>NZ_LNUT01000004.1:729756-1105291 GCF_001512305.1 Arthrobacter sp. EPSL27 | reverse complement strand
TCGCCAAATTGCCAATGGCGTCGTCGAGCATCCCGGAAACCGCATTGCCGCCCTGACAGATGACATCCAGGGGAACGCACTCGGCCATGTCAGACCCCGGCCCATGCGATGAAGCCGCTCATGTCGCTGAGCGGGGCAACGTCGTTTATGAGCTGTCCGGCATCGGAAACCTTGACTTTCCAATCCCCATCGAGCCACTGAAGCGGAAGAACTGCGTGAAACAATTTTCCGCCGGAGGTTTGAAAGGCCAGGTCAACGTTGGCTTCGGTGGGCGTGTACGACTTGAGCAGGAACCCGCGTACCTGAACGGTGTCAGTTGAGCCGGTGGAAGGATCCAACGTCGTTGCTTGCTGTTTGGCTGCGTCCCGCCCAGCACCGGGGGTCATGAGCTTGTCTGCCAGTTTGATATTCATTTGCTGTGACTTGGACGAGCCAAGGGCCACCAGGTTGACGGCAGAGTAGACGGCGCCGGTTGGCGAGTGAGCAAAGCAGGACCTGAATCCGCTGGTGTCCGTCAGCCCCGGCCCGAATGTCTTGGGGTCAGTGGGGGCTGCCATTTTGCCGACGAGTTCCCACTTGGACTTCGGTGCTGCGCCCAGAGCCGTCTCCGTGCTTGAGGGCAGCCCGCAAACACTCTTTCCCGCCGCGTCGGCTGACTTTGATGGCGTCGAGGAGGCGCCGGCCGCTGATGAGGCCGGGGCGGGCTGGGCGGTGCTGTCTGCCTTGGGGAGGAAGAAAATCACGACGACGGCGGCGAATAGTGCGACGACCAGGGCGGCCGAGATGATGAATCCGGGCTTGGTGAACGGGTTGCGTTCGGTACTGCTTTGGGTGGATTCGCTCATGATGAACCTCTCCGGTAGTTGCGGGTTTAGACGAAGGCGCGGACGATGCCGGAGGCGCCAGTGATGATGATGCAGCCGGCCAAGACCCAGCCGAGTTTGCCGATGGACTCGCCGCCTTCGCCGCGGCGGAGCTGGATGACCATGCCGATGCCGACGATGATGACGCCCAGGACGCCGAGGACCAGGCCGATGCCGGAGGCCCAGTTCAGAACAGTCAGCAGGCCTTTGGCCTGTTCCGGAACGGTGGGCGTCGGGTTCGGAATGACGCTTGCTGCAAATGCGGAGAAGGAGTTCATGGTGAGACCTTTCAGTTGGTGGTGCTGGGTGTGTCGGTAGACAGGGCGGCTAAATCAGTAATGAAGCGTTGGTACTCGCGGGCCGGCGGTGGGGACGTGGATTCCCCGTGTCGCCAGGCTTCGACCCAGGGCAGGGTCCAGGACCGGGGGGCTCCCCCGCCGACGATGGTGGTGAAGTCCCGCAAGGGTTTGGGCGAGTTCCCCGGCGCGTCCGCCAGAACGGCGAGGCCGAGCAGATCAACCGCGGGCGCCGCGCCTGATGCCCACTCGGTCAGGGCGCTCCGGGCCGCTGTCAGGCCCCGCATGTCTGCACGGCAGACCAGCAGCACCCGGGGCCTACTGCCGTCCTGGAGGACGGGCCAGCAGTGACCGGTCGCCTGCGCCCCGCCGATCAGATCAGCGATGCGGCTTTCGCCGGATCCCCCGTGGGCCCCGGTGACCCACAGTGCTGCGGAGCCTGCCAGTGTGCGGCGGCCAAGCCGGTCTGCGGCGTCCGGTTCGACCATTCCCCTCAGAGGTTCACTGATCACGGCCGCCGGCGGCACGTGAGCTTCCGGGGCTGCCGTGTCCGCGCCGTCGGCCGGAGCCGGGCGGGTAATCCAGGGGTTCAGGGACTGTTGCATGCTTGCCTCCTTTCAGAGTCCGTGGTGGGTGGTTTAGAAGCCGGCAGCGACGGCGGCCGCGGCCGCCAGCCATGCCCGCTGAGTGGCGGGCTGGAGGGCTTCATAGCGGATAGGTCCGTTGACCAGGGCCGGATCGTAAGGAATCCGGACGACCGCCCGGACGAACGGGGCGAAGCCGTCAGCAATCCGCCGCGCCTCGTCCTTGGCCCGCTTCAGCGCCTCGCCGCTCATGCTGCGCTTGGCGTCGGTGGACTCCGAGACGATGACAACGGCGTTGCGGGCCAGCTCCGCGTCATGGCCGCCGCGGGATTCCAGGGTCTGCAGCGTCAGACGTGCGGCTTCTGCGCGGTCCTCAATGGCTGTCACCGGGACCACGAGCTGGTTGGTGTGGTCGATCATCCGCCGCCAATTCGCGGCCCTGGCCGTGTTGCCCGAATCCATGACCACGAGCCGGTAATAGCGGGTGAGCACCTGATGGGCGATGTCGACTTCCTCGGCCGTGACTTCATGGTCGCCTTCCTCGTTTTCATCCGAGCGCAGGACGTCGAATTTGTCGGCGGTCTGGTGGTGGACGAACTTGGCGATTTCGGCCGCGTTTGTGGACGGGGAGAGCAGTTCGGTGGAGGCGTCGATCAGGTCCAGGACGCTGCGGTCGTGGGAACCCTTTTCCGTCCGCCAGCCGAGGGTGCCCTGGGATTCGTTGTTGTCCCACGCGACCGTGGCCGCGCCGCTGTATCGGGCGAGGATGGCCGAGAGCATGACCACGGTGGGGGTCTTATTCGCCCCGCCCTTGCGGTTGACCACCGCAATCGTCCGGGGGCCGGGCCAGTGCTGGCTGACCGTGCGGATGTCCTCGCGTTCGGTGAGTTCTTCCGCCGAGGGATCCATCCGGAGCCCCAGTCGCGTGAGTGTTCCGCGCCAGCCCTGTGTAGCCGGTTCCAGCACCGGGGCGCTGACCAGGAACGAGGTTTCCTTCAGGCTGCGCCGGATCGGAGCGGCTTCCTCAACAACGGCAGCTGTCTGCGGTTCCGGGGTGGCCGTCGCGGGGGCAGGCGGCCACGGTCGGGCGTCCACCGATGCTGCCGTGGCAGTGGCAGGAGCGGCCGCAGGCTCCGGTGCGGGTGCGGGGACGGTATCAATGACGGCCGGCGCTACGCTCGCAGGTGTGGTCTCGGGGGCTTCTGCCCGGCGGCGGGCCGGAGCGGGCTCGTAGGAGACGGATTCGATCTTGTTGTCCGGGTGGACGATGAGTTCGCCGTGCCCTTCGGGGTCCTCGATGCGGACCCGCACGGGGCGCTGGAGGGTCTGTGCTTCGCCCACGATGAGGGCCAGGGCGTTGCTGCGGAGTTCCTGCACGGAGTCTCCGCCAGGGACGATGCGGGAGTTGCCCGCGACGACGACCTCGGCGGTGCCGTTGTCCCGGACAATGGCGCGGATGTTGGGAAAGGCCATGACTTCGGTTGGTGTAGTGCCCATGAGCTTCTTCCTTACGTGTGTGGGATGGAGGTGCGGCGGTTAGGACGAGGGCGGGGTGAGGCGGTTGGCCTTCCAGGGGGCGTCCTTGCCGGTGCGGAGCAGCTGCACCGTGTAGGTCCCGGCGTTTGTGGGGACCGCTGCCATGACGCCGAAGCCGTTGGTTTCATCGACGCTTAGGGTGGCGGCCCCGGTGACGCGGGATGCGGGGATGTTGGCCGGGTCCACTGCCGAGTAGTCGGCGGTGGCCTGCGGGGTCAGCCAGCGGGCCAGGTCATTGGCCCACTGCTTGTCCTCCACGGCGGGGCGGGCGAAGTCCGTCATAGCGTTCTCTGCGACGTGCATGGCTTCGTCCTTGCTGGCCTGATCCCAGGTAACGCCGATGGTGGCGGGGATAGTGCCGCCCGGCGCCTGGGGTCCACTGTTGGCGCTCAGCGAGACCGGCGCGGATGAAATGGGGCTGGCGGCCGCTGATGCCGACGGCGCTGCCGTGGTGTTGCCTGCCGGTGCGCACGAAACGCAGAGCAGCGCCACACCGATCAAGGTCACGGGCTTTTTCACTTCTTCTCCTCTTGGGTGGGCAGGTACAGGAAAGCTGAGGGGACAGAGTTGGTCACTGTCCGGGTGTAGTAGCTGTGGTCCGCCGGGGCAGGGTTGCCGTTGTAGCCCTCTTCGACGTAGGTGCCGTTGTCTTTGACTTCCTTGACTACGGCGACGTGGCCGAAGTTCGGGTCCGCTCCCCCGGCCCCGGGTGCGTACCAGACAACGGCACCGACCCGGGGCGTGCTGCCTGCGGGCCAGCCCTTGGCATCCCAGCCGGCCTTCCACGTCAGGGCCGAGCCGAGGCCCTGCCCATCCGGGCGGAACGTGCCGTTGAGGAACTTGAACGGTGCGCCGGTTGAACCCATCTGCTGGTTCACCCGCCACAGGGCGAAGTCCACGCACTCGCGGTAGTACATGCCCAGCGGGGACGTGCTGGCCGCGTTCGCACCGATCTGCAACCAGGTCGGAGAGTTCTTCCACGGGTAGTCATCCCCCGCGCCGGATTGTCCGGGGATGGCGCAGTCGCTGCCCTGCAGGGAGAACTTCGAGTTCGAGAGCGCCTGAACGAGTTTGACGGCCTCAGGCCAGTACCTCTGGTAGTGGTACGGGTCGGCGTTGCGCTGGACCTTGTTACCGGCAAGGCTCGGTTCCAACAGCTCCCAGCCGTCGACCTTCTGCAGGGCCCTCACGAAGTTGACCGCGCTGATGGTCGGGCTTATGCGGTCCGCGTAGGAACCCCAGGCGCCGTTATCCCGCTGCTGAAACAGACCCCGGGAATCCGGACCTGCCCCGTCGCCGATGTCCAGAACGCGCAGGCCGGACTCCCCCAGGGCCGCCATCATGCTGATCATCTGGCCCTTGGCCGATAGGTTCAGGGTCTTACCGGCATTTATGATCGCTGCAGCGTTCGTCAGCTGCTCAGTGGAGTATCCGTCGACCTTGGTGTCGTCGCTCATCGACACGGACACGGCGGGGCCGCAATCGGCGGGATCCGGAGTCGGCTCGAAGAGCAGAACGATCGACAGGACCAGACCCAGGAAGATCGCCGGCACGATAATCGCAGTGCAGATCAACAGTCCCGTCGGCTTCATGCCGGCCACAGAATCGGACTGTTACTAACTCTTTTGCTTAGTAATAGAGTGAGGCGGCGAAAGAAGCATTGGTTCGTCATTGCGTCAGGCAAGATGGATCCATGCCGAGCTTGATTCGACCCAAACTGCCGCCCGGAGTTGAGGTGGCAATCGGTCTCATGGGCAACCGTGCCCGGGTAGATATCCTGCGCCGCCTGTCGATGCTTGGCCCATCGACCATTGGGCGACTGCAGGCTGCGGTGGATATCAGCCGACCAAGCCTGAACCGCCACCTCGATTTTCTCGCCGAGGCGGGTCTGGTGCAGACCGATCCTCCGGCAGGTATGCGCCACGGCAAGGATGTCGTCTATATGGTTCAATCCTCTCGTGTCCGAGAGTTGACCCAGGAGTACATCAGTTATGTCGAAGGCCTGTGACCATGACCGCCCCGGGGCGGGGCGGCCGTACGCCGGTGCTCGGCGGCGGGTCGTACGACTTATCGTGGTGGGCACATGTCCACGATAACAGGATTGAAACATGTTTCAACCATGATTCAGTCCTGTTCGGAGTCGTTGCTTTCGTAGGCGTCCACATCGTCCAGGAGTGCGTTGATCGCCTCGAGGGTCTTAATGTCGATGTCGCCGAGAGTTCGGGCCGCGATGTTCTTCAGCTTGTTCCGGCGCATCTTCTTCAGGAGCTGCAGCTCCCGCTCAATCCGTTCCGGGAGTTCACCGGATTCATCGGTCAGGTATGCCGGTTCCACGTTGAAGAATTTGGCCATCGCGACCAGGGCTTCTTTGGGGACGGTATCGGGCGACTCACCGGTGCGAATTCGCCACCAGCGCGTTCGAGAAAGCTCGTACCCGTTTTCGCGCACGCCTGCCTGGATGTCGGCGAACTCATAGGGTTCTCCGCCTTCGGCTACCACGACGTCCAGTAGGAGGTTCACCTTGCGAGCAAGGGTCTCCGCCCGCTCTAGCCGATCGCGGGGACTGTCACCGCCAACCATAAATTCAACCCCATCCAATTTCATTCGCTGTTTGCCGCAGCTTGTTCTCCGGCCGAGCCCGGCGGGAACCAATATTCGTACCAGCGGCGGACAGCTAGATTCCACCCTACCGGGTCGGAATTCCATTCTTGTGTGTGTCCGGAACAGTCGAACTCCACGAGTTCGATCCGGTCTTTATGTGCTCGCGCGAAGCGAGCGGAAGTTTCAAAAGGAACGGACCAGTCATTCCTATTGTGGAGGATCAGGACCGGGATACTCAGGGCCCCCTTGAATCTGGCCCGGTCAGGACAGCGCACCTCCAACGGACCCTCGAGGCCGGCCAGTCTGCTGAATCCCCTGCGCGCCAGAAGTCGGGCTATGAGTGAGCCAAGGAGTCGTGGACAGCGTTGATGGCGGGCGTTGGCACGCAGCACGTCCTCCCAGACCAATACCGGCGCGACCATAATGAGGCCCTTGATCATCTCTGCCAACGACGACCGCTGCACTGTATTTAGAGCCATCGTTGCCCCGAGTGACCAGCCGAACACCACACATTCAGTTCCACCGCGCTCCGCAACAAACCGAAGAGCTGCTTCTAGATCACGCCACTCGGATTCGCCCAAGTGCGATCTAGCGTCCCCTGAGCGAGGGCCCTCGCCGTCATTGCGATATGAGATGACCAATGAGCTGAGTCCTACACGCGATGCACTCTCAACCCCACGCAGCGTCTGCGCCCGGGCACTTCCTTGCCCATGGACATGAATGGCCCAGCGGCCAGTTCCCCGGTCGATCATCCACGCAGGGGCTGGGCCGAGAGCTGTCTCGACAAAAGTCTCGACCACGTCAGCGGCAACGGACGATGGATCGACCGAGACAATGCCACTCCACCTTCCCCTCGACTCCAGGGACAGGCCCGCGGGCCGATGAAGGAGGCCCCGTGTGACTTTGCCGGCACGGGCGGATATGACCGGACCGATGACGGCCGGAGGGCCGCCTGTCGAGAGCTGCAGGCCGAACTGCCCAGGCGCCAGCGTGTGTCTCGTGGCCGGGAGCTCGATCTCGTTATCGGAAATTGCCAAAGGGACGATGTCATAGCGGCGTCTGTTCGTCGCTGAAGTCGCCTGACGGGCGGCCCATGCCGCACCGGCGAGGGCGCCCGCCGCACCAAGTAAGCCGCTCCAGGCAACAGCCTTCAGCGGGGACGCCACGACAGCCGCTCGAGGTGGTCGGATGCGCTGGCTAGTTTTCCCAGGCCCTCGGCGCCAATTCTGTCTCTTACTTCGGGATCCCGGGCCAAGGAGTCCTGGATCTCCACAATCATGCGGTGCAGCTCGCTGCGCCTGCGGTCCGGGCGTTTCGGAACCACACCAAGGTCCAGCGTCAGACCGGCATTTCCGGCCACTGCCTGTCCCCAGACAGGTTCCAGGCCCGCAAGCACTGAGCTGGTTCGGGCCGTTTCGTAGATGGCAGTGACTTTGCGGCTGGCGGGAGGCAAAGCCATACCGGTGCAAAGAAAAAGGAACGTAGTCGAATTCAACACCGTATAGATCCCGGACAAAGCGGAGAGTGCCTCAACCATACCGAGCACGTGAAGTGCATCGAGTACGAGCACATCAACGACGAACAGAACGGCGGACAGGCATCCCAAGCCAACGAGCGCGAACGCTACGGTGTAGATTCCGGTGCTCCAAGCCTTCCGAAAACGCACGCAGGTCCAGCCTGCTGCGGCCATGACCGCGCCTATGTAGAAATATTGTCCGGCCGAATACAGGGCCGCCGCCCACTGCCCTCCGTAGTCCCGCATGAACGACGTCGACGAAACTGGAGCATCGATCAAGATGAACAGGATGGTTGCCGAAATCGCCGTGCCCACAAGTCCTGCTCTGGCCGCAACCTCGTACGAGGATCTCCTGCCGTAGGATGCCGGCTGTGCGGCCCGATGAATAGCCCGGGCTAGAAAATAGACACCCGCCAGCAGGAGAAGGTTTGCTCCCAAGTCCGCATAGTTCCTCCCGCCGACCCACCCGTCTGCGAGCAGGTAAACAGGGTTAATATTGAGGACCATGGACACGGAAATCAGCACCGAGGCCCATAGAATGCTGGTGTCTTTACCCTGGCCGCGTGATGCGATGACGACGAGCGTCAGGCTGATCATCAGCCCCGCTGCGATGATCTCCATCAGCCGAAGACGTCCTCGAAGGCGCCCGGTTCACCAGGCCCCGCCCTCAAGGCCTCAGCCATGAGATCGGCAAGGTACTCGGCCGTGGCCTCTTCCAAGGTCCGGAACTCGGTCCGCATGAGGGCCCTGCGTACAATCTCCGGAGACAGGCCACGAAAGCCGCTCTTCAAGACGGTACCCGCACCGGGCGTTGTGTCGTGGCCCAGGACCATGTGAGCAAGTTCGTGAAGAATGAATTGCTGACGCTGCAGCTCCCAGGGCGTCGGGGGATGAAACACCCACTCGATCTTCGCCCCCGGCAGCCACAGACCACAGATGGATGTGCCGACCAACTTCTCGGTGGCACGAATCCGGATCCGCTTGCCGCGGATGTCTTCGATGACGCCCAGGAGCAGACTCAAAGTCAGGCCGCCTGGCAGTTCCAATGCGGCGAATGCACCGGACGCATCGCGGAAGGCCTGTTCAGACGTAGTTACAGGCAAGGAACGCAGAGCTTGCGTCACAACAACATGACCCTTCGATAGCTTCAATGGGGATAGACTAGCTTGAAACATGTTTCAAACATGTTTTAGTCTGGTTTAGGGTTCACCATTTCCCGGGTAGAACGGGCCCAACCTTATCAAGAGGGACTCAGAAGTGCTTGTCATCGTCACGAGAAGGAGGGCCGTCCGTGGTCGACACCGGTATATGTACGCCGCCCACAACTTGCGTCCAAACGCAGCAGTCCCGACGGCGTTCTTTCAGTTCCGCGGGGCCGCCGAAGGCGGGCTCATGTCGGCACGGTGGGCAGCGACACCGCCGGGGAGGTAGGGTTTCAGCGCGGATCGACAGGGCGCGAGATCAGTGCGGAACGACACGCGGGACCGTTTTCTGTAAACAAATCCCCGAATGCCCCTGAAGGCAGTGCTATTTTCGATTCAGTCGATAGCTGTAAACAGAAACCTCACAGTGATCGACTGCAAATAGCACCCAGCGATGAAGCAGCCACAACCCTAGGTTGTGCGAGATTCAAAGGACATGACCATGAGCGCAGTAATCAATCGTGGAGGCGGACGGCCCAGCAAGGGCCTCCGCAAATACATTGGCTTCCGCACGCAGGCCAAGACCGCGGAGGACGTTCAAATGATCGCTGCCGCTAAAGGTATGACGGTCACTGACTACGTTTCATCTGCCGTCGACCGGTCGCTTCGCGAAGATCTGGCGTTGCTGAATCATTTCGCGCACCAGGAGGAACTGCCCATCCGCATAGCCTCATAACAGAAGAAGGCCCGCACTAGGCGGGCCTTCGAAGCTGAAGATCAACGATCCGGGAAGCTTGCCGGCGAACAGATCGTAAATCGGATGGAAGACCTTCACAGGCCTTCAATTGTGTTGCAAAACCGATCCTGCAAGATCGGCCCTCAGTCATTCCCTGGACAGGAACAGAATCATCGTACAACAGCACGCCCGCGTGCTGCCAGCCAAATACGGCGCTGGCGTGTCGCACGGGCCATCCTCCACGAACAGCCCCGCCCAGGCGTGGGCTGCCTTGGCTCCTCTTATCGCAGGTCAGCCGAGGGTCCGCCTCTCTAGGGATGCCGGTAAGACGTATCCGCAGAAACACGAGCGAGCCCTCACTGAGGCGCTCCCCACGTTCCCTGCGGCGGTCCGGATCTTTGGGAAGGACGGAACGTGCAAGGCGATATTCCTGGACTTTGACTCCTCGGTCGAAGGTATCGACTGGGTCGAAGCCGACGTCCGCGCCGTCCAGACCTGGCTACATTCCTGCGGGGCGCGGTGGATTGAGGACTACTCCCCCAATGGCGGCCGGCACGTCTACATTCCGCTCGAGAAGCGGGTGACCTTCTCCGAAGCGCGTGATCTTGTCGAGGCTCTGGGCACCCGGTACCGGAGCCTGGACAAGACCCCGCACCAGAACCTTCTGCATGGCTGCATGCGTACACCAGGCTCCCCGCACAAGCGCGGCGGCCACCAGGAACTCGCCATGAGCCTGAACATGGCCTACGACATAGCCCGCAGGCCCAACTCCGCCAAGGTCTGGGCTGCCATGAACGCCGACCTCGCCGGGGAGATCGCCGGAGTCAAGGCATTGCGTCTCGAAGGGACGACTACGCCGGCTGCAGAGGCGCCCCGGATCCAGCACTCCACTGGGCGGATGTCCCGGACGATGCAGCTGATGGCCCAAACCGGGCTGTACGACACGAACCGGTATGTCTCCGATTCCGAGGCGCGCCAAGCCATCGTCACGGGGGCCGCGGCCGCCGGCATGGAACTGACCGAGGTCGAGCGCCGGATGATGCAGGGGACTTGGCCCGGCTTGGCCTCCTTTTATGCCCGTTACGCTTCCCGCCACCGGGTTCCGGCACTGCGAAGGGACTGGCTGAAGGCAGTCACCTATCTGCGCAAAAACCGCCAAACACGGGCGGGAAAGAACAATGCCCGTAATTCCCCCACAAGCCAGCCAAATACACAGCCCCCTGTAATACAAGGGGCTCCGCTCTCATCGAATCCCGATGCTGAGCAGCGGTTCATCCGTTCCTGGAGGAACGGACTCAGACTCAAGGAACGGAGCTACACGGAATCCAGGACGGGGCTGGCCCGCAGAATGGTGCTCAGGGCGCTGGGCGAGGCAGCCCACATGACGGCGTCCAGGTTCATTGAATTCGGGGATCGGTCCATCGCTGTGGCCACCGGCCTTGACCACACCACCGTGGGCTCACACCTTAGGGTGTTGAGAGCAGAGGACGATCCCCTCGTGACTCTGGTTGAGCAGGGCCGGGGCACTAAAGGTGACCTCTACATGCTCACCGTCCCGGAGGACGTAAAAACCGCGGCCGAGGACCTGACATGGCGCAAGGGAAAGATTCATGCCCTGCGCCCCGTGTTTAGAGAGTTAGGTCTGCCGGCGGCATTTGTTTACGAAGCGCTGGAGCACTCTCCCGGCCTGTCAACGGCTGAGATAGTGAAGCTGACCAGGCTCTCCCGAACAGCTGTCACTGAAGCGCTCGAGGTGATGGCCGCGTGGAATATGATCGCCCGCGACACCGCAAGGGTTTGGTCCGTGGTGGCTACGACGTCGCTGAAGGATCTCGCCGAGCATTTCGGCGTGTTGGAAGCCGTCGCTGCGCAGCTGCAGCGCTACCGGATCGAACGGATCCTATGGAAGGAATGGCTGTCCAAGAACGTCAACACCGTCGCGGAGCTCCTCTCCCCTGGTGAAGACTATCCGTGGGAGGCATTTGAGGGCCCACCGGATGAGTGGTCGCTCGCGGACTTGGCGTTCACCATGGCCGGGTAAGTTCGGCGTCGGAGGGCTGCGGACTTTCATGCATGCATGAAAGTCCGCACGCAAGCCTGACCCCCGCCACTCTCCTAGTTCTGCCCCCAGCGGGACTTGATGGCCTGCTCGATCGCTTCACGGACTGAGATGCCCTCATCTTCGGCGGCTGAGTACAGCACGTCAATGACTTCCTGGGACAGGCGTGTGCTCAGCGGAAACGTTACCTCGCGGCGCGTGGTCTTCCGGTTCGCGGTCGGCTTGGGGGCCTTCGTCGACTTTGACGCCTGGCGCGGCGGAGCCTGCTTCGGGGCAGCAGGGGCAGCAGCCTGAACGATGGGCTCGGCCACAGAGGCCTGGAGGGGGTCGGGGACGGGACTAGGAGCGGCATCCGGGGCCACTGCTTCCACTCCCCCGGCGGCCAAGGCCGGATCTTCAGTCTTCACCAGTGCCGGCGCCGCAGCCACCGGCGAATAATCGACCGGGTCGACCTTCTCGTCAGGGGCGGGCCGCGGCGTACGGCGCAGGACTGCCGGGCGGTCCTTCAGGTCTTCGCTCATCGGATGATCTCCTTCATCAGCTCGTTGTAGGCGTCCACGACGGGCTGGCCCTTGCGGTACTCGCCATACCATTCCTGCGTCATGCGCATCTCCTGAACGATAGTCCGGTGCGGAACCAGCGGGGTGAGCAGCATTCCGGTCTCGCGGAGTTCTTCGATGCTGGCCACCGCGATGCGGGACATGACAGTCGAGGCGACGGCACCGACGACGATGCCGACCTCGTGCAAGTTGTCCGGGGCTCCAATGCGCTTACGGGACATTCGGAACTGCTCGACGCTCTTGCGGGCGCCGGCCACGCCGTCCACCCCGTCGACGGTGGCCCCGGCGGCGTACACGATCGTGTCGGCGGCGTTCAGCGCCGAGAGGGTGAGCGGGCCGCCCTGGCGGTTAGGGCAGTCGATGATGACGACATCGGCGTCAATCCCGATGAGCGAGGTGCGCAGGCGCAGTTCGGCATGGTCAGCGCGGTCTGCTTCACGGTTGGAGACGCTGCGGGCAGACGGAACGACACGTAGGTTCGGGAACCAGCTCGACTCCACCGCGAGGTCCTGGGCCCAGCCTTCCGGATCCGAGTCGCCAAGGATGGCGCCGACGTGGAGGCCGTCCTCTTTAGGCTCGATACCGATCCACTTGCTTGCCGCGGCACGCGGGTCGAGATCGACGAGTACAACTTTGCGTCCTGAAGAGGCGGTGACAGCTGCCAGGGACACCGCTGTTGTCGTCTTTGTGGCACCGCCAGACTCGCTGTAAACCATGATTGTTTGCATGCTTGAAAGCCTTCCGGATCCATATGTGCGTTACAAGGAGCCACGCCGATTACTCCTCCGCTGTGATCAAGCTGGCATGAAAGCCAGCTGTCTTGCTTGCATGCATGAAAGGCAGAATGCATGCAAGCAACGAGCCGAAATCCCCAGTCGCTCTTGGTTGTGGGCATGCAATCCCGGTAGTTAGACAATTGCGCCGATGCGGATTTTCATTGTCATGAATTGACAAGGCAAAGGCCGTTGTGGGCATCGTTGCAAGCAAGCAAGCAAGCAAGCAAGCAAGCAAGCAAGCAAGCAAGCAAGCAAGCAAGCGGGAATGCCTGAATGCATGGATGCATGCATGAAAGACAACGCCCACCACGGAGGCGCCGGGATGACTGCGGTGTCTGCTAAGACCATCGCTCGTCCCCGCCGCGCCCTTTCGGCGCATACGGACGCTTTGCGGGTTCGATGGTGTTCGTAAGTGAAATAGTGTTGAGGTCAAAGGCAGGCGTTGGCTTGGGGGAGACGACAGCATCAATCTCGAACGAAGGACCCCCGTTGGCCCGTAAAATCCATGTCCAGCTGATCGATGACATTTCAGGTGAGGACGCGCAGGAAACCCTCCGGTTCTCCCTTGACGGCGCCGACTACGAAATCGATCTGGCAGAGGAGAATGCAGCCGGATTGCGCGCGGCCCTGGCACCGTTCATCGCCCACGGTCGGCGCGTCCGCAGCGTCCCAGGGAGCCGGAGCACCAGGACCGTACCATCCAGCCGGGAAGAGACTCAGAAGATCCGTGAGTGGGCCATAGCCAATGGGTACAGCCCGAATGCCCGCGGACGCATTAGCGAGGACATCAGAAAGGCCTACGACGATACCCACTAAGCAAACGGTAGGGGCAGATTTGTCTGCGTCAGCCCTATTTTGTTGTTGCCCGGCCGCGGTGCGGTCAGTCAGTCGATCCGGTTCGTCCCCCGTCCTCAAAGGCAAAGGAATCAGTGCCTCCGACATCGGCAAGATGCTCGGAGTCTCCCGCGCCACTGTCTATCGATATCTTCTCTAGGCAGTACGGTTCCTAGCGTTGAGAGACGACCTGGAGCGTAGCGCTTAGGGCACAGCCATGCCGTCAGCCTCAATGCCCTGCACGAGTTCGTGAATTCGTTTCAATCGAGGTTCCACGACTTTGCTCCTTCGCGTTGCTGGCAAGGGCCAGAACCGGCTCATGGCCCCAAGTGCGCCCTACAGTACGCCGGGCCGTCGTGCTGTGAAAGATCCTGGTGACTCATCAAATGTACGGGGCCGGGCAGAAGAGCCACTGTTCCCTGCCACATCGTCAACTCCTGGGCAGGTGGTCGATCCGCAGGCGGCCGATGCCGGGAAGAAAGCGGCCGACTCGCGAGGCGTAGTCGGTGTACGCGGCGCCGTGTACACCGCGCAGGTAGGGCTCTTCGACCAAGCGCACCTGCATCTCGATCCCGGTGAGCGTGACCGCCAAGCCAGCGATCGCCAGGAGGTTGGGCACCATGAACGCCAAGCCCAGAAACACAGTGGCTGCGGAGGTGAAGACCGGGTTGCGCACCCGCCGGAACGGGCCCGTGGTCACCAGCGCAGTACGTTCAGCCTCGTCGACGCCAATCCGCCAGGAGGCCCCCAACGCCAGCTGGGAATCGAAGGTCGCGAGGATCCCGAGTATCGCCAGCACGATGCCCAGACCGTGCACGACCGGGTGGGCGGCGACGGCAAGCGGGGGCATGCCGGCCATGGCGGCGACCGGGGCGCCGAGCCCCACCATCAGGTATCCGAGGTCGGCCAGGGCAAGCCCCCACCACCCCCACGAGCGCCGGGGCATCAACCTCTGGCGGTTCCCCCAGTCGCCGGTGCGGCGTCGCTGGATCAGCGAGCGGACACCGGTGAGCAGTATGAAAGCAGCGAACATGGCAAAGGCGGCGAGGGCCATCAGCCACTCCTGGCCGGTACGGGCTTGGCGGCCACACCGAGCAGGTAATCGCCGGAGATCCGGGTGACCGAGCCGAGCACCACGAGCCCGCGGTGGGCCAGTTCGTCGAGGAACTGCTCGGCGGTGAACCGGTGCTCGGTGGGGTGGTCGAACAACCGCTGATAGATCGGACGGGCCAGGGCGTGGGCTGTGACCTCCTCGAAGTAGAACCTCCCGCCGGGCGCCAGGACCCTGCTGACCTCGGCGATGGCCGCGCGCCAGTCCGGGATGTGGTGGACGATCCCGAAGTCGAACACCGCGTCACAGCCGCCGTCGCCAGCGTTCAGCGCGGAACGCAAGTCGGTCGCGCTGCCTTGCGCCAGTGACACCCGATCTCCGTAGCCGGCAAGGCGCCGCCCAGCGAGCTCGATCATCGCCGAGTCCAGATCCACAGCGTCCACCCTCGCGGCGCCGAACCGCTCCAACACCAACTGGGAGCCGTAGCCGGAGCCGCAGCCGATCTCCAGCGCCCGCGCCCCAGGCAGCAACCGGCCGCCGAACCGCAGCAGCACCTGGATCTCATAGAAACGCTGGAGCCACCGTCGAGGCATCGAATTCACCAGGGGAGTCTCCGGGCGGTTCATCAACATCGCAATCCGTCCCATCGTCCAATGTGACTATTATCGGGTCCGGACGTTCCAACTGAGTGAGCCGATGACACTTCATTTTTGGACGATGGACGGGGCCAGTGACCGGCTCCTGGCCGCCGCTCCGATACTGATGCTCGTGCAGGTGCTCCTGCTCCCGGTGTTCCTGTGGGCCTTCATCGGCCCCGACGTGGCTGCGACGATTGGAAGAGGCTTGACTCTTAGGAGGTTTCCTTCAGTGCGCCGCTGATGAGGGCTTTGAGGGTGCTTTTCTCGGCGAGGCCGAGGACCCGGGCGCTGACCCTGCCCTGCTTGTCCAGCACGAGCGTGGTGGGCACTGCCCGCGGAGGAACGTGATCGGCGAGGGCGAGCAGGATGCTGCCGTCGGCGTCGTTGAAGCTGGGGTAGGTGGTGCCGAAGGTTCGTTCAAAGGCCGCCGCGGTGGCGGCGGTGTCGCGGACGTTGATCCCATAAAACGCCACGCCGTCGTTCTTGAATTCCTGGTGCAGGGCTTCCAGGTCGGGGGCTTCCTTGCGGCAGGGCGCGCAGGCGGCGTACCAGACGTTCAGGACCGTGACGTTCCCTCTCCAGCCGGCAGAATTGATGACCGATCCGTCAAAGAGCTTGCCGGTCATTTCAACGGCTGGTGCCCGGGTGTCGGCGGTGTATTCAGAGACAGAGCCGTCCCCGGCGATGTAGTTCTTGTTGTCCCCGGCCCTGGCCTGGGCTGCCAGCGAGTCCGGGGCCGCGCAGCCGGCAAGGAGGATCGCGGCGGACGCCGCGCCCAGCAGGAGGCTGCGGCGTCCGGGGAGAGACGCGTTGGTCGGAAGTGCGGGTCTGTGAGTGTTCATATGCTGGTTCTTCCGGGTCAGACGGGGGTGGTGATGGTGGCGGCGAGGTTCTGCAGCTGGTAGATCCAGAGCATCCAGACCCCGGAGACCATCAGGACTCCGACGAGGATGAGCAGGGAACCGCCGATGATGTTGAACGTGCGGATGTGCCGGCGGACGAAGCCCAGAGTCCTGGTCACCCAGTTCAGGCCCAGAGCCACCAGCACGAAGGGGATGCCCAGCCCCAGGCAGTACAGGAATCCCAGCAGAGCCCCGCGCCAGGGGTCACCGGTGGTGGTGCTCAGCGCCAGGACGGCACTGAGGGTCGGCCCCATGCACGGGGTCCATCCGAGACCGAAGACGATGCCGAGCAGCGGGGCTCCGGCGATGCCGGTTCGGGGCCTGAAGGAGAGTTTCCGGGTGGTTTGCAGGAACGCGAAACCGCCGACCAGGACCAGGCCCATGAACACAACGAAGACGCCCAGGACACGGATCAGTGTGTCCTGCCACTGCACGAGCCAGCCGCCGATCACGCCGAACGCCGCCCCGTAGACAGTGAAGACCGCGGCGAATCCGAGGATGAACAGTCCGACGCCGGTCAGGACCCGGCGCCGGTTGTCCGGCCGGGAGGGATCGGCCAGTCCGGAGACGTAGCCCAGGTACCCGGGCACCAGCGGAAGGATGCATGGAGAAATGAACGACACAGTCCCTGCGGTCATGGCCAGCGGCATCGCCACCAACAAGGCTCCTGACTGCACCATCTCGGCGAAATATCCGCCAATGCTCATCGGTGTCTCCTCGGTCAATGTCTGAAGCTCTGCCAAACCGGCAACAGCATCGCCCCGCCCACCGGTTGAGCGAAGGCCGCACTCATGTCCGGGGCTCTACGTGTGGAAGCGTTCGAAACTCCGGCGAGCGTCGCGGCGGCCCTTTCGACGTTACAGCATGACGGCGATGACATCATTAATATGCGCTATCATCGTCATATGACGATTGAACCTGTGGTTTCCGCTGATCCGTGCAGCCAACTCAGTCCAGCCGCGGCGCTGTTCCATTCCCTCGGGGACCCGACCCGCTTGAGCATCGTGAAGCGCATGGCCGGCGGCGAGGTCCGCGTCGGTGACCTCACTGCAGAGCTGGGCCTGGCCCAGTCCACCGTCTCTGCCCACGTCGCATGCCTGCGCGATTGCGGCCTGGTGGAAGGCCGGGTGCAGGGCCGCAGCGTGTACTACTCACTGTCCCGCCCGGAACTGATGGACATGCTCGCCCAGGCCGAGGTCCTGCTTGCCGCCACCGGCAACGCGGTCAGCCTGTGCCCGAACTACGGCACCGGCAGCACCGGCGCCGCCCTGACGAAGGAGAACGCACAATGAGCGACGCCTGCGGCTGCAGCGACGAGAAGACAGAGACCGGCGAATCCGAAGAAGCGGAGGAAGCCGTAGGTTTCTGGCAGGTCACCGAGGTCCGGGCGGCCGCGGTTTCCGGTGCGCTGCTCCTCGCGGCGTGGATCGCTTCGCTGGTTGGAGCGCCGCAGTGGTTGACGCTTCCGTTGGAGATCGGGGCGCTCCTGGTGGCCGCGTGGACGTTCGTTCCCTCCACCCTCCGCCGCCTCGTTAAGGGGAAAATCGGGGTCGGCACGCTGATGACGATCGCCGCCGTCGGCGCTGTCGCCCTCGGGGAGTTCGAGGAGGCGGCCATGCTGGCCTTCCTCTACGCCATCTCCGAGGGCCTGGAGGAGTACTCGCTTGCGAAAACCCGCCGTGGCCTGCGCGCCCTGCTGGACCTTGTCCCGGCCGAGGCGACCGTCCTGCGCGGCGGCACCGAGGTCACGGTCGACCCGGCAGAACTCGTCCTCGGGGACCGGATGGTTGTCCGGCCCGGGGAACGTCTGGCCACCGACGGCAGGATCCTCACCGGCCGTACCTCCCTGGACACGTCGGCGCTGACCGGTGAGTCCGTCCCGGTCGAAGCCGGGCCGGGCAGCGAGGTCTACGCCGGGTCGATCAACGGCACCGGCCCGCTCGAGGTCGAAGTGACCAGCACAGCGGAGAACAACTCGCTGGCACGGATCGTGCACATCGTGGAGGCCGAGCAGTCCCGCAAGGGCCCGGGCCAGCGCCTGGCCGACTCCATCGCCAAGAAGCTCGTCCCGGGCATCCTGATCGCCGCGGCCCTGATCATCGTCTTCGGTTTCATCGTCGGCGAACCGCTGCTGTGGTTCGAACGCGCCCTCGTCGTCCTGGTCGCGGCCTCGCCCTGCGCCCTGGCCATCTCCGTCCCCGTCACTGTCGTCGCTTCCGTCGGTGCAGCCAGCCGCATCGGCGTGCTCATTAAGGGCGGCGGCGCCCTGGAAACCCTAGGCAAAATCCGCACCATTGCGCTGGATAAGACCGGAACGCTCACCCGGAACAAGCCCGCCGTGATCGAGGTCGCCGCGACGGGAACCGCCACCAGGGAACACGTCCTGGCTTTGGCTGCCAGCCTGGAGGCCCGCAGTGAACACCCGCTAGCCCGCGCCATCCTCGCCGCCGCCGAGGACCGGGCGGCAGTCACGGATGTCGACACCGTCCCCGGCGCAGGCCTGACAGGCCTGCTCGAGGGCAGGACCGTCCGCCTCGGCCGGCCGGGCTGGATCGACGCAGGCCCCCTGGCCGCCGAGGTCGAGCGGATGCAGCACGCCGGCGCAACCGCCGTCCTGATCGAGGACGACGGCCAGGTCATCGGAGCTGTCGCGGTCCGTGACGAGCTGCGGCCCGAAGCCCGGGAAGTCATTGCCCGGCTGAGCGCCTCCGGCTACACCACGGCCATGCTCACCGGAGACAACCTCATCACGGCCACAGCGCTGGGTAAGGCCGCAGGCATCACAGAGGTCCACGCCGACCTCCGGCCCGAGGACAAAGCAGACATCATCCGCACGCTCCAGGGCCGTGCCCCCACCGCCATGGTCGGCGACGGCGTCAACGACGCCCCGGCCCTGGCGACCGCCGACAGCGGCATCGCCATGGGTGCGATGGGCACCGACGTCGCGATCGAAACCGCGGACATCGCCCTGATGGGTGAGGACCTGAACCACCTTCCCCAGGTCCTCGATCACGCGCGCAGGACCCGGAGCATCATGCTCCAGAACGTCGGCCTGTCCCTGCTGCTGATCGCGGTACTGATACCACTGGCGCTGTTCGGCATGCTCGGACTGGCCGCCGTCGTCCTCATCCACGAACTGGCCGAAATCGTCGTGATCGCCAACGGCGTCAGGGCAGGCCGGATCAGCCGCAAGACCACGTCCAACGCCGCCAAGCCCACCCCGGCGCTGGAACCGGCAGCGTGAGCGCCGAAACCGCTGTGCCGGACGCGCCCGCCCGGCAGGCCCGACGGTCCAGGACGGTGCTGCTTCTGGTGGCAGCCGTCCTGGCCGCAGCCGACCTGGTTGTCAAAGCCGTAGCCGAAGCGCTGCTCTCCACCGGCACGACGACCGATTTGGGACCGATCAACATTAGGCTGCTCTATAACCGCGGTGTCGCGTTCAGCCTCGGCGCGGACCTGGCACCGTGGATTGTCATCGCCGCCACCGGCCTGATCATTGCGGCCCTGATCTGGTACACCGTCTCTTCGGCCCCATCGATGACCGGCCTCTCCCGGGCAGGAGCGTCCCTGCTGCTCGGAGGCGCCGTCGGGAACTTCATCGACAGGCTCGACGGGCAAGGGGTCGTGGACTACCTCCACAGCGGCTGGTTTCCCACCTTCAACCTCGCCGACGTGTTCGTCACCACCGGAGTAGCCCTCCTGGTCCTCGGCACCGTGCTGTCGCCGCGGGCACGGACCGGCGACTAAGCCCTCTTCCGCCCTTCACCGGCCGCGCTGGCCTTGGAAAGGATGCACTCATGCTTGCCACCATCGCGGCCGCAGCGGCCATGTTCGCCGCCACCAACATCGACGACATCGTCGTTTTGACCGTCCTGTTCCTGGCCTCCGCGAAAGGGCGGCCCCGGCCCTGGGAGATCGTCGGCGGGCAGTATCTGGGATTCATCACCCTGGTCGGCATCAGCGTTCTGGCTGCCCTTGGGCTGGCGCTTGTCCCGGACGAATGGGTGGGCTGGCTCGGCCTGGTCCCCCTGTTCATCGGGGTGGCCGGGCTGATCCGTTTCCTGCGCAAACGCGGGGAAGAGGAAGCGGAAGGGGCCGTCAGCGCAGTCGGCCTGCTCAGCGTCGCCGGCATCACCATCGCCAACGGCGCGGACAACATCGCCATCTACACCCCGATCTTCCGCACCATGCGGCCTCAGGACACCGTGGTAACCATCATTGTGTTCCTCATCCTGGTCGCCCTCTGGTGCGCGCTGGGACGTGTTGTGGGAACCCACCCGAAAGTCACTGAGACCCTCGAGAAGATCGAACACTGGCTGGTCCCTGCGGTGTTCATCGGGCTGGGTTTGTTCATCCTCCTCAGCTCCGGCGTCATCACCCGGCTGTTCAGTGCCTGAGCAGTACGAGTCACCGGGACGAAACATCGCCAGGGTCAGGAGGAACCATGAGGGAAACACCGTTTGGGCTGTTGCTTGATGCCCGTGCCGCCCGGAAACAGGGCAGTGCTGCGATCCTGCAGCGCCAACGGAAGCGGCTGTCAAAGATGGTGACCTACGCACGGACATGCTCACCGTACTACCGCGGGCTCTATCAGGGCCTGCCGGCCCTGATCACCGACCCGGGCCTGCTGCCTGTGACGACGAAGGCCGGACTGATGGCCCATTTCGATGAGTGGGTCACCGACCCTGCCGTGACACTGGAGGGAACGCAGTCGTTCATCGAGGACCCGTCGCTGGTGGGTGAGAAATTCCTCAACCGCTACACGGTCGCTACGACGTCCGGGACGACCGGCACCCGGGGAGTGTTCCTGCTTGACACCAGAACCCTGGCCGTGGCCAAGGCCCTGACGTTCCGAATGCTCAGTTCATGGCTCACCACAGCCGACATCATAGGGATCATCCGCGGGCGCGGGCGGATAGCCATGGTCATCGCCACCGGCGGCCACTTTGCCTCCGCGGCGGCCGCGGCCGCGCTCCGAAAGGGGCCAGGCCGGCAGAGCGTGGGCGTATTCCCGGTCCAGACGCCGATACCGGACCTCGTCGCCCAGCTGAACAGCTTCCGCCCGGCCCTTCTTGCCCCCTACGCCTCCACCGGCCGGTTGCTGGCGTCCGAGCAGGAAGCAGGACGACTGAATATCCAGCCCGCTGTCGTTATTCTCTCCGCCGAGGGACTGCCCGCGGGAGAGTACGCCAGGATCAGCGCAGCGTTTGGATCCAAGGTCCGTCAAGGCTATGCAGCGACGGAATGCCCCTTCCTGAGCTACAGCTGCCAGGAAGGCTGGCTCCACGTCAACAGCGACTGGGCCATCCTGGAACCGGTCGATGCAAACCATGAACCCGTCCCTCCCGGGCAGCCCTCGCACACCGTGCTGCTGAGCAACCTGGCCAACCGCGTTCAACCCGTCCTGCGCTACGACCTCGGCGATAGCGTCACCGTAATGGCCGCCCCCTGCCCGTGCGGGGACCCGACGCCGGCCATCCACGTGCAGGGACGAACCGCAGAGCTGCTGACCCTCCAAGGGAATGACCGGCTCCCCGTCTCAGTAACACCCCTTACGCTGAGTACGGTGCTCGACAGGGTCCAGGGTCTGAGTAAGGGCCAGATTGTCCAGACAGGACGCGAAAGCCTCAGCCTCCGACTGCAGCCCTCCGCTGGCGCGGATCCCGAGAGCGTCTGGGAAGCCGCCCGCTCCGAAATCACCCGCGTGTTGACGAGTCATGGTCTGGGCAACGTCACCATCACCAGGGACCCCGGGCCACCGCGACTCACTCCAGGCGGCAAGCACCGCACGGTCGTCCCGCTGCCCCCGTAGAAGGGCAGACCGGTCCTGTCCTTCCCGCAGATCTTCGGTCCTCTGGGTTTTTCAGGATCCATATGCCCGCCGAATATTCACCTTTTCAGATCGAACCCGCCGCCCACCGCGACCAGGAAAGCATGCCCCACTAATGACTCAAGCACCATCCACGTCTCCGAAAACCACCGACCCGGCCCGGACAGTCCGCATGGTCCTCTGGATCCTGATCGGAGTCATCCTCGGAGGTGGCCTGATCTGGTACGCGGTCTTCGCCGCTAGCAAACCGTCACCGGAAGCCGTGCAGCCGGCGGCGGACGCCCAGCTCGTCCGCGAGGACAGCCACCGCGTGACCGCCCTGGCCACCGAAAAGGCGCAGTTGGTCGAATTCCTGGACTTCGAATGCGAATCCTGCCGTGCGGCCGTGCCGCTGGTGGAGGAACTGAAGAAGGAATACGGGGACCGGGTCACTTTCGTGAACCGCTACTTCCCCCTGCCCGGGCACCGGAACTCCGGCACCGCCGCCCTCGCCGTCGAAGCCGCCGCCCAGCAGGGCAAGTATGAACAGATGTACACCAAAATGTTCGACACGCAGCCGCAGTGGGGCGAAAAACAGGACTCCCAGGCCGCCCTGTTCCGCACGTTTGCGCAGGAGCTCGGCCTGGCCCTGGACAAATATGATGCCGCCGTCGCCGATGAGGCGACCAAGGACAGGATCCGCAAAGACGTTGCGGACGGTACCGCCTTGGGCGTCACCGGCACTCCCACGTTCTTCCTCAACGGCGAGAAACTGACGCTGAACACCGAGGAGCAGTTCCGGCAGCTGCTCGATGACGCCACAAAATAGTCCAATCCCACCCACGGATCGGGACGTTCGGGTGGTTGGTCGAAGGAAACGGAATCAGGGACTGCGCCATACGAACGTACCTCGTTAGGGGTAGATAATCCGTGCGTTCCGAGACGACCCTAGTTCAGAACACACATGGCTGAGAACCCCGCCCGAGGGTAGATAAGGCGGACCTGCACGCGCCAGTATTTGATGCTGACCAGGTCGCGGCTGCCGACGGCCGCCGCGCAGCCCGCCGGTGCGGTCAAGGGCCGGTGTTAGTGCCAGCGTGGGCTTCCAGCGCGCGCAGCAGGGGAGCGGGGTTGCCTTTCAGCTGGTCGACGGGGCGGAACGGCCTGCACCTATCCTGCCAGCCAGTCCCAGACCAGCCACTGTTAAGACTCACAGTTGTGCGGGATATCCAGCTCCATGGCTCTGCGGAAGAGTGCTGTAACCGTCGGCTGGAGCTGCCCGCCGGGGAGGAACTGGAATCCTGGGCAGAAGGTCCCGTCGGCGATGAAGACGCGGACGAGTTGCCGTATCACCGGTTCGGGGTCTTCCATGAGCTCGGAAAGCCGGCGGTGCACCTGCTCGAGGGCCGGCAGGGTGAATTCCGCCCGGATCGATGCCCACGTTTGATCGTTGATGGGTTGGCCGTTCACTCTTCTTCCGTTGTTTCGTCGGCGTCGCTGATGCTTTCCAGGAGCCACTGGGTGGAGAGCGGGTTCCGGCGCAGCGTCGCGGTCCGAAGGGCCGAATGAGTGTCGGATCTGACCTGGAGGCGCCAATATTCGATGCTGACGAGGTCACCGCTTCCAACGGCTGCTGTGCGGCGGGTGTCCCACCAGGTGTCTCTCCCGTACCAGTGCTGGGAGTCGGTGGCGGGATCGACAAGCCAGATCCGTCCGTCGTGGCGGATGGCGAGGGGTTTGCCTGCCGGGTCGGTCCGGACCTGAAGCTCGTTGGTCTGGGTGGGGGCTTCGATGGTGCTGGTCATGGGGGTGCGTTCTTTCGTGGTGCGGTCGTGCGGGTGTTTTAGGCGGCTTTGACGAGGGGGAGTTCGTCCCAGTGGGTGGTGTAGCGGGGGGAGAGCATGTCCCGTTTCATGGTCCAGTCCGGTCCGCCGCGGATGCCTCCGTGGCCCAGGCCGATGGATCCGCGCCCGTAGCGGCGGGTGATGTCTTCCAGGAGGGTTCCGACGTGGCGTTCCTCGTGCGGGTTTTCGAACAGGGCCAGGGGTGCCTGGTTGCCGCTGGGGCGCAGGTCGGTGACCATGATGCCGGCCCTGGCGTAGCGGATGCCCTCGCAGATGCGGGGCAGGAGCGCGTGCGCGGCCTTGGTCAGCAGGACGGGGTCGGCGGTGGGCATGGGCAGCGGCACGCAGACCGAGGGGTAGGAGGTGTCTTTCGGGTTGAAGTGTGAGGTGCCGGCGAACGCGGTGAGGACCTTGGCCTGGAGGCCGTGTTTGGCCAGCCGGGCCGAGGCCTGCTGGCCGTAGACGCTCATTACCTGCCGGATCCCGGCGGCGGTGGTGATCGGGGTCGCGAAGGAGCGGGAGAAGATGAGCTGGTCCCGGCCGATGCGTTCTTCTTCCATCGGGATGCAGGGGGTTCCCTGCAGCTCCAGGACGGTGCGCATCATGACCACGGAGAAGCGGTCCCGGATCATGACCGGATCGGCCCGGGACAGGTCAAGGATGGAATGGATCCCTATGGCGTTGAGGCGTTTGGTCAGGTGCGTGGCGACACCCCAGATCTCGATGACGGACAGGCGGCGCATCAACCCTTCCCTGTCCGCGGCGGGCACGGAGTCCCAATGGCAGACCCCGTCGAAGGCCGGGTTGTTCTTGGCCCATTTGTTTGCCAGCTTCGCCAGCGTCTTCGTGGGCGCGATCCCCACACAGACCGGCACGCCCACGTTCCGCCGCACGGTGGCCTTCATGTCCCGGCCCAGGGCCAGGAGTTCGTGCGGGGTGCCTTTGACGCCGAGGAACGCCTCGTCGATGCTGTAGACCTCCAGCCAGGCCGAGTACCGGCCCAGCAGTTCCATGACCCGTGCGCTGATGTCGCCGTAGAGCTCGTAGTTGCTCGAGAGGGCAACGAGGCCCCATTGTTTGGCGCGCGGGGCGATTTTGAACCATGGCTCACCCATGGGGATGCCGAGGGCTTTGGCTTCGGGGGAGCGGGTGACGGCGCAGCCGTCGTTGTTGGACAGGACGATGACGGGCCGTCCCTCCAGGGACGGGTTGAAGGCCCGCTCGGCCGAGGCATAGAAACAGTTCACATCCACATGCGCGATCTGCGGCATGTGCCGCATCACCGCCGGCTTAGTCACGGCCGGCCCTAGACGACATGGAGGCATCGGGTTGCGACGCCCCACACCACCAGATCGGACAAGGACGGCACCCGGATATCCGGGTAGGCCGGGTTCTCCGCCTGCAGCACGACCCCGGCTCCGGTGATCCGCAGTCGTTTGATGGTCAGCTCCCCGTCCAGGACCGCAACGACCACGGACCCGTCCACCGGTTCCAGGGCACGGTTGACGATCAGTTCATCACCGTCGCTGATCCCGGCGCCGGCCATTGACTCCCCGGACACCCGCACGACATAGGTGCTCGTGACGTCCTTGATCAGGTGCTCGTTCAGGTCGATCCGGCCATCGAAGTAGTCCTGCGCGGGCGAGGGATAGCCGGCCGCAACAGCGACCGGAGAGATCAGCACCGACAACAAGGATGCGCCCGCGTCTATCACACGGGGACCAACAACAACGCCCACAACACACCTTTTATTCGAATATATGTTCGATTAAGTGTAGCTCCTGGGCCCGACAGAATAACTATTCACTGTCTTGGTTCCGGCCTCCGGCGGGACGGGTTGTACGCCAGTGGGGACAGCTTTGAGCTGTGCGGAGGGCTCCACCTGTCCACAGTGGGCACAACCCAGTGGGTGTCCTTGCTGCCGGCATGACGTCCTCGGCTGACGTCATCGCCGGTCCTGAGAGGGGTTGTTTCCCGGCGGGCAGCCGGGGGAGCGGCGCGGAGGGTGACGACATCTATCGGGCCGATGAGGAAGCCTCTGCGCGAGTCCGGGGACTCAAGCGCGGAGGCTCCCGGTTCTCCAAGCTGGGGGGACTGGAGAACCGAAGCCATTCTACTGGCGCCCTGACGCTTCGCCGCTGGGAAACGCGACCTTCCGATCACGACCGGGGACGGCGGCCCCGGGTCCTCCCCGTCTGCCATCCCGGGACTGCGGCGTCCAGAAGCTTGGCTTTCATGGGGTCGAGGTCGCCGCGGCGGCGTTTGTACCGCTGCGTGTGGATCCAGACCCCGAGGGTGTGTTCCCGTTCTGAGTCATAGTCGTGGTGGCGGGGCCAGTCATTGCCCTCATGACGGAAGTCCACGAGTTGGGCCAAGCGTTGGTTCCAACGCTCTTCGTCCGCTGCTGCCCTTGGGTTCTCGGCCCACCCCGGCACCTGGGCAAGACCGCGGCTGTAGGCCGGGTCAAGGGTGCCTTCGGCTGCTTCGCGCCGACGATCAGAGAGCCACCGGGCCATCGACCTTTCGTCCCGGTCTGAGGAACGGCCGTCTGGGAGCCGGCCTTCGACCAAGGCCCAGGCGACGACCTCTTCCATGCGGGAAAGGTCCGCGGGGGAGGGGTAAGGGGTAGGTACTGCACCGGCGGCTGCCTGGTGTTCCGCCTCGAGGCCCGGGTCCTGGCAGCGGGCGATGACCAGGTGGTATCCGACGGCGGCCGGTTCGGCGCGCACGAGCTCAGCGATGCGTTTCCGGCTCAGTCCGAGCCGGTACATCAGCACCCATTCCGCGTCAGGAGCGCGCCGCAACCGCCTGTCCATAATGGACCCCATCCTGCCACGGCCCTTCCCACAAGACGGGCGGGCACCGCGCGGGACTAAAGACAGTGCTTCGGGCGTGCGCCGGTGCGGCCGGCGGCCTGGTCGGTGTGGCCGCCCATCGCGGGGCCTGCCTTGCTAAAACTGTTGCTTTTGCCACCTGTCGGGGCCTGCCTTGCCGGGTGGCTCCGGTGCCGGGTCAGGTCAGGTCGGGGGAGGTCAGTCTGTGCCGTGGAGGTCGAAGTCCAGGTCGAGGTCCAGCGGTGAGGTCAGCCGTCTCCAGGTGGAGGTGACCGGGGTGGTGGTCAGCGCGCGGGCGATCGGCATCCGGTCTGCGGCCACGAGCTGGTCCAGGTTCAGCCCGGTCAGGGCGGCAATGTCTCGGACGGGGACCTGGAAGGTGCGGAAGGGGCCAAGCGGGGGAGCCTCGTCGACGGCGCCGGGCCGCGGGACGTCAGGCAGGTTTGCGAGCTCGGGTGTCTGGTCCACGATGTAGCCGGTTGCGGCGAGGTCTCCGTCATGGAGGAAGACGGCGACCTTGAAGTACCGCAGCGGAATGTTCACGCCCCGGTAGGCGGGGTCGGTGTCACTGAAGATCGGGCCGGTGAACACGACGAGCCGTCGCCCGTTGTCGGCTGCGTTCTCCTGCAGATAGGATTCCAGGCCGAGCCAGAGGTCCAGGCCCTGGTTGAACGTTGCCGCTTGGGGCGCGGCGTTCGTGTAGTGGAAGGTGTCCTCGTTGGCCCGGGCGGCCTCTTCCCGGGTCTCGCCCCAGACGGCTGAGGCCCGGCGGACCAGGTGGCCCCGGTCAATATCGTTGCGGGCGTAAACCCTCTCGCCGGTCTGCTGGTCTTCGCCCAGCCGGGGATCAAGCCGCCACTGGATGCCGGAACGGTCCAGGTTCATCAGCTTCGCCCCGTCAATCCCCAGGGCCGTCACCGCGGCAAGGCGTTTGTCCGGCCGCATGAGTACGGAGAAATGCGTGTAGGGCAGAAGGACCGTCTCAACCCCTGCCAGGGTCGGAACGAGCACCGGCACACCGAGGAAGCCGGTGTCGAAACCGGACCGGCCCGACATGTCGCGTGCAGCAGCAGGGCCCGGTCCCGGCAACAGTTCATCCATGCCCGGACCCTAGCAGCCGCCGGTGACAACGAAGTGAAGGAACCGGCCGCTCACAGGTCCAGGGCCCGAAGGCAGAACAGGACACCCCCGGCCCGGCCCACGGGCACCGCAGGTCCACAGACAGTACTTTCGGGCGTCCGCTGGCGCGTCCGGCTGTGGGGGCCAGCGCTGTCCGTCGCAGGGCTCCGGCCCGCCCTGGCCCTGTCTTGTCTACGACGTCTTTTGGTTGCTGTCCTTCGGATTCTAGGCGTCCGCTCCACCCCGTCTAGCCCCGGTCGTTCCTCCCGGGGCCTGCGGTGCAGGAAATGTCCCTCCGGCGCTCCTGCGTCGCTGATTCCCTCCGGGAATTTCCTGCCCCTTGCCCTGCGGGTAGACAGGGCTCCGTCGGCCGCCGAGCAAGCGAGCTTGCCAGCAACCAAAAACAACCGGGGAGAGGGGACGCTGGCCGGTCACCACAGCCGCCCCACCCACCGGAATCCTCTGCAAAAGGAGCAACACCATGATTGAAAAGATCAACCTCACCGGCCCCGCCGACCTGCTGGCGACCATCCCGCACCTGCTGGGCATCACGCCCTCGGAATCGTTCGTGGTCCTCACCGCCAATGCTGGCGCCCTCGGCGCGACCCTGCGGGTAGATGCACCCGAACACGTCGAGCCGGTCAACTACGCGCAGACACTGACCAGCCACGCCGCCAACGACGACAAGGCAACGGCGTCCTACATCGTCGTCTACACCCACGAGAACCAGGACAGCTACCCCTACGCCGCACACGTCGCCGCGCTGGTGTCCGAGCTGGCCGCTGCCCGGATGCCCGTGCGGAACGTCTGGCTCGTGACCTCCACTCACTGGACGGAGTTCGGCACGGACGAGGAGCACCCGCTGGCGCAGATCACCGACAGCGAAGCCAACGCGACGTTCACCTTCTTCGGCAGCGCCACGGACATCGACGTCTACAACCCCGCCCTGCTGGGCACCTGGGCCATGCCGGTGCAGGCACCCGAAGGCACGGAGGCGGACATTGAGGAAGCCTGCGCCGAGTGGGCGGCCGTGCTGGACAGCACCGGGACCCCCGACCACGACACGGCCCGGAGCATCGCGGGAGCCTTCCAGCACAAGATGGTCCGGGACTTCCTGTTCCGCGAGACCATCACCACCCAGAACGGCAACTTCGCCGACGTCATCCTCGGGACCTTCACCGGACGCCCCGACTGGACCCGGGTGGACCGGGCCCAGTCCATAGCGTTCGAGCTGATGAAGGCAGTCCCCACGGGCCAGCGCGCACCGATGCTGACCCTGACGGGTTGGCTGGAATGGCTCAAAGGCAACGGCACCCAAGCGGCCCGGTACCTCAAGCACGCGGACACGGACGCCCCCGGGTTCCGGCTGGCAGGGCTGCTGCTGGAACTGATCAACCGCGGCTCAGTCGCAGAGGTCGCCCGCGACCCGGAAACCTCCTACCAGCGCCACAACAACTAACCGGACAGGGCCGGGCCGGGATCACCAAGAGATCCCGGCCCGGCGTTTTGCCGGTGGCGGGGCGGCCTCCCCCGCTGCGCTCCGCCGGCCGCCGGACGCTCGCGCGGGCGCAGCTCAGAACCCAGCTAGCGTGTAGAAACCACGGCTACAGTGAACCCCAGGAACACTGCACCGACCAGGGAAGCGTGAGCATGGGAACCGAATACATCCTGACCGACGACGACAAGCCGGCGGCTGAGCCCAGCGTGGCTGAGGACGTCGTCGAGATTCGTCTGCTCACCGCCGGCGAACCAACCGGGCCCGCGAACATCGGCTGGGCTCAGGAACACCACAACCTCTAACCACCAGGCAGCGAGACGCTGCCCACCCAAATTTCCTTTGCAGAGGGAAACGGCGAAAGGCCGCCACTTCGGTGCCGCCCTTTCCTCATGCCCGGGATTGTTCCAACACCCGGCGCCACAACAGGAACGCCGCCAGGGCATTCAGGGCGGTAATGAAGACATCGCCCGCAGCCGGCCGGGCGATCACAAGATCGAGGACGACCAGCGTCAGCGCCCCCGCTGCGGCAACTGTGAACACCACGGCCAGGACCCGGAGGACCCGCGGGGAATCCAGCCCAGGACCGCGCCCCGCACGGTCCGGGCGGTTATCACGCCGAGCCGGTTCAGTCATGCCCTCACCCTACTCAGGAAGGGCATGCTCGCGGGGCTCGCATCCCTTCGGGCGTCCGCTGGCGCGGCCGGCTGTTGGGTCCAGTGCTGTCCGTCGCAGAGCTCCGGCCCGCCCTGGCCCTGTCTTGTCTACGACGCTTTTTGGTTGCTGTCCTTCGGATTCTAGGCGTCCGCTCCACCCCGTCTAGCCCCTCCTTCGTCGGGGCCCGCGGTGCAGGAATTTCCCTCCGGCGCTCCTGCGTCGCTGATTTCCTCCGGGAATTTCCCGCCCCTTGCCCTGCGGGTAGACAGGGCTCCGTCGGCCGCCGAGCAAGCGAGCTTGCCAGCAACCAAAAAACAACGGGGGAGAGGGGAAGCTGGCCGGTCACCACAGCCGCCCCACCCCCCGAATCCTCTGCAAAAGGAGCAACACCATGAACGCAATAACCACCAAGACGGTGACCACCCAGGACACCGGGGAAACCATCGACGGCGCGACCGTGCTGGGCGATTACCACGAGAACGGCGGCTACGACTGGATGGAACTCATCGGCGAACACGGCTGGGCCGTCATCCCCAGCTGGGGCAGCGACGGCTGGGACCTCGGCAACTGGCCCTACGTCATGGTCTCCGCCACCCGCACCGCGGACAACATCGGGAACCTGTTCGGCGTCGCCACCTACTGCGAGGGCGACGTGAGCTGCACCTACTACCGGACCAAGGCCCGCCAATGGGACGCGATCAGCGAACAGGCATTCTTCCACTGGAAGAACGGCCAGGCCCACGGCCCGGACGACCTGCCCGAAGCCGCCGCGGAACTGCCCAGCCGCTACCGGATGCCGTACATGGCCAACGTCGCCTAAACCTGCTGAAACCTTGCCGGGCGGAACCACCGCCCGGCAAGGTCTGTCCCTCCCCAACAAAGGACCAGGGCCGCCGAAAGGTTCGGGCGGTCCGCCGCCGGTGATTGGCTGCCGTCGCTGGTCACCGGCGACGGACCGCCATTCCGGTGAAGGACCGCCGGTGGAACAGCCAGCGGGCCGGCCAGGCTAAGAGCGGGGCCGGCATGGGCGGATCCAGGGGAGACGAAGCAAGGGACATGCTCGCAGGGCTCGCATCCCTTCGGGCGTCCGCTGGCGCGGCCGGCTGTTGGGTCCAGTGCTGTCCGTCGCAGGGCTCCGGCCCGCCCTGGCCCTGTCTTGTCTACGACGTCTTTTGGTTGCTGTCCTTCGGATTCTAGGCGTCCGCTCCACCCCGTCTAGCCCCTCCTTCGTCGGGGCCCGCGGTGCAGGAATTTCCCTCCGGCGCTCCTGCGTCGCTGATTTCCTCCGGGATTTCCCGCCCCTTGCCCTGCGGGTAGACAGGGCTCCGTCGGCCGCCGAGCAAGCGAGCTTGCCAGCAACCAAAAAAACAACGGGGGAGAGGGGAAGCTGGCCGGTCACCTGAGCCGCCCCACCCACCGGAATCCTCTGCAAAAGGAGCAACACCATGAACACCACACCCACCCTCGAAATGCTCGACCCGACCACCCTGACCGTGGACATCAACGTCCGCAAGGACGCCGCCCTGACCGCCGATTTCATTGCCAGCATCAAAGAGCACGGCGTGATGGAACCCGTCATCGCCCACCGCAAGGACGACGGCGTGGTGCACGTCCTGATGGGACAGCGCCGCACCCGCGCTGCCGTCGAAGCCGGACGGACCAGCATCCCGGTGATGATCATCGAGTCCCCCGAGGAGGCCGAACGCATCGTGACCCAGGTCGTGGAGAACATCCAGCGCGCCGAACTGACCGAAGCGGACGAGGCCGCCGCCTACCACCAGCTGTCTTTGATTGGCGTCTCGGCCGCCGCGATCGCCAAGAAGACCGGGCGGACCAAGACCACCGTGGAAGGGGCGCTGAAAGCCAAGTCCTCGACCGCCGGATCCGCCGCCCTGGGCAAGGGATACACGATTGATGAAGCGCTCATCATGGCCGAATTTGAAGGTAGCCAGGACGCCACGGATGAGCTGGAGTCCGTGATCGCGGACGAACCCGATCAGCTCCTGCACGTCGCGCAGATGCTGCGGGACCGCCGCGACCGCGCCGCCGCCCTCGCCGCCCTCATCGCCGAGCTCGAGGCGCAGGGCAAGACCATCGTGGAGGACGCCGGGCACTACTCCAACGAAGAGAACCTGTACGTCTCGGCCGCGAAGCGGGCCGACGGGGAACCGGCCACCGACGAGGACGCCAACGCCTACCTGATCAGCACCGACTACCGGGGCCAGCACAACGCCAACCCCGTCATCACCGGCTGGAAGGACCTGGGCTTCACCCCGAAGTACGAACGCTACGACGGCGGCACGCAGGCCCAGAAAGGCCCGATGACCGAGGAACAGAAAGCCGAACGGAAGACCCTGATAGCCAATAACCGCGAGATGGAAAGCGCCACCAAGGTCAGGCGCGAATTCGTAAAGACCCTGCTGTCGCGGAAGACCGCACCGAAGGGCTGGCAGTACTTCACCGTCCACGCCATCACCCACGACCCCGAAACCGCCAGCGGCTACGACGGCAAGGTCGCCACCGAGATGATCGGGGCCAAGACCGGGGAGGACACCGACCGGTGGGGCTGGAACCCGTTGCGGGACCACACCGCCAAAACCACCGCACGGCCCGAGTTCTCCCTCATCGCACTGATCTGCGCAGGGTATGAAAAGACCATCCAGAAAGACTCATGGCGGTCCGCCGAGAAGCGGCACTTCCACTACCTGAACCAGCTCACCGCATGGGGGTACACGGCCAGCGCCGTGGAGCAGATAATCATCGATAACCACACCGCCGAAGCGGAGTAGCCTGAAAGTGCGCCGGGCGGTTGATCCCCCAATACAGCCGTCCGGCCGCTCACCCAGTAGGGCAGGGAACCTCCCGGAGGTCGGGCGGTCCGCCGCCCTGGGGGAACCACAGCAGCCACTCACCAGCGACGGACCGCCATTAACCGCGTCAACGCGACTGGCGGACAACCACCCGCGGGACCAGGAACAACGAGGTACCAGGCTGGGGCAGCTCGAAAAACCCTTCAGCTAAGCTGAACCACATATTTCCTTTGCAGAGGGAAAACCAGAGGGGCCGGCACTCACGTGCCGGCCCTTCCTCTTTATCTCAGACAGTCGCGGAAAATCGGGCTAATCCGCGCTGAATAACATCGTCTCGCGCAACGGCTGGACTCGTGCCGGGGAAGAGATGTGCAGTCCTTTGCCTGGAATGGAGGTCACCTCACCCTCCACTACGAGGGTTTCCTTTGTGCTGAACCACTCATGGGACTTGCGGAGATTGTCGGCGGAGAGAAGCAAAGCTATTTCACAACTGCGTCCCTTTCGGACCGTCTGGATCTTTACTTCACCGAACGTCAGGGACTCTTCGTCTCTAAGTTGGACGATGGGTCCGGTAAAGGATTCCGTCTGCTTTTTGGGGGAAGGGCGCATCTTTTTGGCCGTCAACTTTAGAAGATCCGATGCCCCGGCTGCTATCGATACAGACTTAGGGAGAGTCGAGTTGGACTCCAGAGCGGCAGCCCATACAAATTCGGCTGAGAACACTGAGACGGCTTCGGCGGAGACGATGTCATGTAGGGCCGCAACCATTTCCCGGCTTACGCCGGCGGTAATCAGATCCTCCATGGTTCCAGCTGAGGGCTCCTTAGCTGGATCTACCACCAGCCGTTGTACTGCGGTGAGGGCTTGCGCCATGGTCCGCGTGGCCCGCCGCTGTTCAGGCTCATGATCGTAGGAAAAAAGCTGATGTCCCGACGCGTCTTTGCCCTTGATGGAACTGATGTCTAGGGGCACAAGCATTGGAAGGATGTACGACCCCTTCTTGGTGTGACCAAAGCGGGCCTGCTCCACAATTCTCTCTGCTGGCTTGGAATAGTTACCTCCAATTTGGGCTCTGGGCCCACGCGACGTCGTGGCACTGGCCCTGAGGATTGTTCTTGCTGTCGAAATTAGAGAGAACCCGGCTTCGACCGGGATCGAACCTTCAATGAGGATGTCGTCTGCTGCCCGAAAATCTGTCACATCGACATATGCGTTCCGAATTGCTGTCGACACGGTGGGCGCAGTTTCACGTAGGGGGGCTGCTATGCGGGCGATAACCCCGTCCCACTGCAAGTCACTTGGTGACAGTTCCCATGGGATGGCAACCACGGCCCCCTCATCATGCCTCCAGAGTTTGCCTGCTGATCCTTGGTTCATGGGCCGCCACTCGTGCCTGGTCAGGAACCATTCGAGGCTCTCCGAGGCCATCATGCGGCATCTTCCTCGGAGAAGCAGGCCAGGAGGTCCGCGTTCCAGGATGCAAGTGTTTCGGCCGTGAGTCTGTTCGTTCGTTGGATCGTGATCGAGGCGCCCATGGATGTCGGATCGATTTTCGCCCAATAAGCAGAGGAACGGTGCGTCGTGATGTCCGCGCCGTCGTAGTCGATCCAGTCGCTGGGCACATCCGTTGGCACCTGAACCACCACAAAATAGGCCGGGCCGATGTTCCTAGACCATTTGGTTTTCCACTCTTCAGTGACCGGCCAGGATAGGACACCCGCGGATCCGAAGCTCTTCTTCGTGCACTTCACCTGAATGCGCACAGGAAGCGCCGGAAACTGGACTGAGCCGTCGATTGCAAGCACATCTTCGTCTGGGGAGGTTTCATCGAATCCAACGCCAAACTGCGCGCAAACGTTCTGGAAGTATGCAATCCCGTAGCGACCCTTCCGGGCATTTGGGGACAACGTCGACCCTATTGGTGTTGCGCTACTCACGGAACTCCCCATAGCAATGAACAAGTTTGCCCATGCTACAGGTGGAGAGGGGACAGACAGGTTGCAGTGCACGGTGTGCAGCCTATTTCTCTGGAGAGTCTAAGGGGGCGCCCCCGTCGTTCCTGGTGGCCCACCACAGAACCTTGACGTGGGCCAGAAGACCCCCATAATCCACGTGGCCCTGCGTGGTGGCAGACGGGTGAACCAAGGCGAGGGCAACAATTAGGGTCTCCATGCCCATTGGTGTGCGGCGACGGCGGCCTGGCAGTAGCAAAGGGATATGGCCCTTGTCACATCCGTCAGGAACTTTTTAGACGTCGGAATCGGAGGGCATATGCACTTGCCGCCGCGTAAGCTTCGCCCCTATGCCGCGGCTGGACCATATGATCAGAGACGTCGGTTTTAGCCGATTTCACCTGTTTTCTCTTCTCCGGGGGTCCTTTCATGGCAACGACGTTCGATGTACTGCTTGATTCGTACCGTGACCTAGCGGACTCGGAGCGGATGAAGGGGAACTACTTCGAGCAGCTCGTGGGCCGGTACTTGGAGAAGGACGGCGTCCAGGCCCCTCAGTACCGGAACGTGTGGTTGTGGAGGGACTGGCCGGCCCGTGACGGTAAGAAGGACAACGGCATTGACCTTGTGGCCGAGCGTCAGGATGGCGGTCTCACAGCGATCCAGTGCAAGTTCTATGCCGAGGGTCACCGGATCCAGAAATCCGATATTGATTCGTTCATTTCCGCGTCGGGGAAGCTGGCTTTCTCTCACCGGCTGATCGTGGACACCACGGGCCGGGACTGGTCTCCTAACGCGGAGGAGATGCTGGACGGTCAGCACCTGCCGATTCAGCGCATCGGGCTCACTGACTTCCGAAACTCCAACATCGACTGGGCAACGTACGAACTTACCGACCCTGCCAAGGCTCCCAAGCTGCATGAGAAGAAGCAGCTGCGGACTCATCAGCACGAAGCAGTCAACGCCGCAATGACGGGTTTTGAAACCAACCACCGCGGCAAGCTCATCATGGCGTGCGGCACCGGTAAGACCTTCACCGCACTAAAGATTGCCGAGCGTTTTGCAGAGCAGGAGACCCACGTCAGGGTGCTCTTCCTTGTGCCCTCGCTGGCGTTGATGTCCCAGTCGTTGAAGGAATGGTCGGATGAGACCACGCAGGCGATGCACGCCTACGCCGTCTGCTCCGACAACAAGGTGGGCCGGCAAAAGAATTCCGACTTTACTGATGTGGCCATCCATGACCTGCAGATCCCGGCCACGACGGACGGGGCCACCCTGCTGGAGGCCATGGGAACCCGTGAGCTGGATGAGGGAATGACGGTCGTGTTTTCCACCTACCAGTCCATCGATGCAGTGTCCCAGGCACAGAAAGCCGGGCTGCCGGACTTTGACCTGATCATCTGCGACGAGGCCCACCGCACGACCGGCGCCACCTTGGCCGGCACCGAGGATTCCCATTTCGTGAAGGTTCACCGGAACGACGTCGTCGCGGGCGCCAAGCGCCTATACATGACGGCCACCCCGCGCCTATTCAACGACGACACGAAAAACAAGGCGCTGGAGCGGGACGCGATCCTGTGTTCCATGGACGACGAGACCATGTACGGGCCGGTGTTCTACCGGATCGGCTTCGGCGAAGCCGTTACGAAAAAACTCCTGACCGACTACAAGGTCCTGGTCCTTGGCGTGGAGCAAAGCCAGGTTGTCGCGAGCTTCCAGGATCAGCTGGCGGATTCGGACATGGAACTGCAGATCGACGACGTCGCCAAACTCATCGGCTGCTGGAACGGCCTGGCCAAGCGCCGCTCCGGCACCCACGAGGCGTCCTTCGGCAACGACCTGGCTCCTATGAAACGCGCGGTGGCATTCAACCGGGACATCAAGTCCTCCAAGCTTGTCGAGTCTGAATTCCCGGATCTGGTCCGGGTGCACCTTGCCAACCTCGACAACGATGACCCCACCGATGATCTAAAGGTCGAGGTCAAGCACGTGGACGGCGGCTTCAACGCCATCACCCGGGCTGAACGGCTCGACTGGCTCAAGGAAGACATCGATGGCCCCGAGGATCAGCCCGTCTGCAGAATCCTCACCAATGCCCGCTGCCTCACCGAGGGAGTGGATGTCCCCTCTCTGGACGCCGTCCTGTTCCTGAACCCACGCAATTCCATGGTCGACGTCATCCAAGCCGTGGGCCGGGTGATGCGCATCGCCAAGGGCAAGCAGTTCGGCTACATCATTCTGCCCATCGCCATCCCCGAAGGCATGTCCACCTCCGAGGCCCTGCGGGACAACAACCGCTACAAGGTCGTCTGGCAGGTCCTCCAGGCCCTCCGAGCTCACGATGAACGCATGGACGCAGCGATCAACCAGATCGAGCTCAACGCCAAAGCACCCGAATCCATCCTTGTCGACACCGTCGACCTCTCCCCGAAGAAGAAAGCAAAGACGAATGTGGGCGGTAACGCCGGCGGCGGCGAAGCCACAGGGGGCGGAAATGGCGACGACGGAGAGGGTGAACCAAGCTACGTGCAGCCGGCGCTCCAGTTCCCGGTGGGGGAGTGGAAGGACTCCGTCTACGCCAAGATCGTGGACAAGTGCGGCAACCGCATGTACTGGGAAGACTGGTCCAAGGACATTGCGGACATCGCGAACAAGCACATCGCGCTTATCAACAACCTCTTGGCCGGGGCGAACCCCGAACATCGCAAAGCCTTTGACGATTTCATTCAGGGCCTACAAGAGAACCTGAACCCGGAGATAGATCAGGCCCAGGCCGTGGAAATGCTCGCCCAGCATTTGGTCACCAAACCTGTCTTCGATGCCATGTTCGCCGACTCAAACTTCACCGAACACAACCCTGTTTCGCTTGCCATGCAGAACATCCTGAATCAGCTGGACGAGAACTCCGCGTTCGAAAAGGAGCGCGCCGGTCTGGAGAAGTTCTACGACTCGGTCCGGGCCCGCGTGAAGTCCATCGATAACGCCGCAGCCAAACAGAAAATCATCCTGGAGCTGTACGACAACTTCTTCCGCAACGCCTTCCCCCGCGTCGCGGACCGCCTCGGCATCGTCTTCACCCCGGTTCCGGTGGTGGACTACATCCTGCGGTCCGCGGATGCAGCCCTGCGCCTCGAGTTCGGCAAGTCCCTCTCGGATGAGGGCGTCTCCATCCTCGAACCCTTTGTTGGCACCGGCACCTTCGTGACGAGGCTGCTCCAGTCCGGGTTGATCAAGCCTGAGGACCTGCACCGCAAGTACACACAGGAGCTCTATGCCAACGAGATAGTCCTGCTCAGCTACTACATCGCCGCCATCAACATCGAGACCGTCTTCGCCGAGGAATCCACCAAGCACGGCCTCGACCACGGCTATGTGCCATTCGACGGCATCGCCCTCACCGACACCTTCCAGCTCAACGAATCCGATGGCGCCTTCGACTCCGTCGTATTCCCAGAAAACTCCGAGCGGGTGCAGCGGCAGAAGAACCAGGACATCCGCGTCATCGTCATGAACCCGCCCTACTCAACCGGACAGACGAGCGCGAACGACAACAACCAAAACCAGAAATACCCTCTGTTGGACGCATCCATTGCGGAAAGCTACGCGAAGCTGTCTACGGCGACGAACAAAAACAGCCTCTACGATTCCTACATCCGCGGCATCCGCTGGGCGGCCAACCGCATCAAGCACGACGGAGTCATCGCCTTCGTATCGAACGGATATTTCATCGACGGCAACACCGCGGACGGCATCCGCAAGACCTTCGCGAACGAGTTCAGCCGGATCTTTGTCTATAACCTCCGGGGAAACGCACGTACGTCAGGAGAGCCGCGTCGCAAAGAGTCGGGGAACGTCTTCGGTGAAGGTGCCCGTACACAGATAGCCGTCTGCATCCTGATCAAGAACTCAGCGAGGTCCGGTCCCGCCGACATACAGTATCGGGACATTGGCGATTACCTCACCCGGGACCAGAAGCTCGACATCCTCGCAATCGAACAGTCCCTCGAAGGGACGGAATGGGAATCCATCACCCCAAACCATCATGGGGACTGGATCAACCATCGCGACGAAGAGTACGACACTTATCAGCCCCTCGGAGACAAGGCAACCAAAGGCAAGCTGGGCACGCCCGCCATCTTCGAGAACTATTCCTCAGGCCTGAAGACGAACCGCGATGCCTGGTGCTACAACTTCTCCAGGGCCGCCGTCGAGTCCAACATGCGCCGCATGATCGGGTTCTACAATTCGCAGCACGGCAATGAAGCTCCGGACATGAATGCAACGCAAATCAGCTGGAACCGTGCACTTCTAGGTGACCGGGCAAAAGGCGTCGAACACTCCTTCAAGACTGACGCCGTTGTCTCGTCGATGTACCGGCCGTTCTGTCGGCAAACGGCCTACTTCAGCCGCGACATGAACGACATGGTGTACCAGTTGCCGAAGTTGTTCCCCACAGGGGCTCATCAGAACCTTGTCATTCTGGTCAACGCGGATAAGCGCAGGGCATCGGATGTGCTCCTGACCGATCAGCTTCCAGATCTACACGCAATTGGCGACACTCAGTGCTTCAGTCTGTACACCTACGAGCCCGCGCCCGAGGGTGAGCTCGCGCTTGAATTGGGAACCTCCGTCGCCCTTGATGGGTATATCCGGAGGGACAACATTACGGACGCCACGCTGGTCACCTATCGCGGATTTTATGAGGACTCAGACATCAGCAAGGAGGATATTTTCTACTATGTCTACGGTGTTCTCCACAGCCCGATTTATAAGGAGCAATACAAGGCCGATCTGATGAAGATGCTGCCGCGGATCCCCAAGGTGAAAGATTTCCGGAACTTCAGCACAGCGGGGCGCGAGCTGGCGGACCTGCATCTGAATTATGAGACCGTTGAACCGTATCCGTTGGAGGAGATATTGAACGGGGCCGCGATTCCGACGGGTTTAGTCACCGACGAAGCTTACGACTTCTACAGTGTGACCAAGATGTCCTTCGGGGCACGCAAGGATCGCTCGAGCATCATCTTCAACTCGCGCATCACGCTTGCCGGCATCCCCGCGGAGGCGTTCGACTACCAGGTAAATGGCAAGTCTGCAGTCGAGTGGATCCTGGAGCGTTACCAGGTCACCACGCACAAGGATTCGCAGATCACCAACAACCCGAACAGCTACTGCCGCGAAGTCGGGAACCCGCGCTACATCCTGGACCTCATCAGGCGTATCGTCACAGTCTCGCTGGCGTCGATGAAGATTGTCGGTCAACTGCCAGATCTGGACATCGCCGAATGAGCGGCGGGAGGATCTGACCGGCTCTATGTAAGGATCGGTCTATGCCGCTGCAGAAACTCCACCGGAATCCGGCAGAACTGGATTCCCTGAACCTTTATGCCACATTGGGGGCAGGGCTCCGTGATTCCCGCCGCCTAGATGATCCCGAACGGGTTCAGGAGTTTGTTTCGAGAGTTCACGACGGTGTTTCAGCCTCACTCTCGCGCCCTTCAACGGTGTACGGCTGGCACACGCAGAATTTCTTTGGTGCCTTGGTGGCAGCTTTGGACGGTGTTCAGCTGCTGAAGGAAGAAGACGCCGGAACAGCATATTACGCGGGGACAAAAATCAAGATCCCTGACTGGTCGCTGATCCTGGATGACGGGCGCAGGCTGCTGGTAGAGGTGAAGAGTGTCGGGCCCAAGGACACCTTTAAAGGCCTGAAAATAAGCGCAGGTGAGGTTGAAGGGATTGCTCGCTACGCGACCATGATGGGATGCGAACCGTATTTGGCGTGCTACTGGTCCGGCATTAACCAGTGGACACTCGTTCCCATTCACAAGCTTTCCGCAGCTCCCAATACGAGGAAGATCCTGCTCCCTCTGAAATCGGCACTCATGTGGAGTGAGATGTCGATTTTAGGGGACCGGATGCTGGGAGTTGTTCCCCCTCTGAAGCTTGTCATCCACCCCTCCGATAGTCCTGAGGAGAACCAGGCCACTAATGACGGAGCGAACTTTAAGATTGCCAAAGTCGAAAAATGGTGCGGGAACCAGCTGATGCAGACCAAGATCGAGAACGACCTTGTGATGTTTCTGCTACTCCACTCAGATTGGGAGGAAGATGAGGAAATTGTCCTATCCGACGATGGGGGCCGGCTCAAGAGGATCAGCTGGACTCTAAGACCTCCCGAACAAGAAGTCCGTCAGAACTTTGCAGTTGTGGGTGCTCTGAGTTCGCTGTACTCCTCGCTGTATATGTCAATGACGGCGAATTCTGGATCGGTCACGTCGCTAGCGAGTGAGCCTGATGTCGGGATGCTTCCTCGACTTGTACCAGCCGGCTTTCAATCACCTCGGTTGCCTTTATGGCACTTAGTGGTGAGTCCTCCCCAGTAGAAGAACGGATGAACTGAGGTGCATTCTGTGTCGGCCTCTGGGCCGACCTGAGTGCAGGATGCCTGGCGATGCTCACCTATCGCCGTCAGTTCCAACTCTTCACCGCGACTCCGAGCTCACCTCAAAAACGACCCTTTGTGCCTGTGTCGAGATGGAAGACCGGGAGCCCTCCAAATGTCGTTTTCAGAAGTCGTCTGCACTCGCTCCCGCGGAATTCCGGGGTAGTGCAGACGAGTACGGACATGGAGATGTCACAAGTCCCCTGCACGGAATTGCATTCCGCTCAATAGTCCTCTGCACCAACCGTCACTTTTCAGAAGTCGCCTGCACCAAACAGCAGCGACTATTGCGTCGAAGGCCCCGTCGCGCTTGCTGCCGGGACCCACCGGTAGAGCGTCGGGACGGAGACGCCGAGGCTCGTGGCCACTTCCCGGGGCGGTGTTCCCTGGTTGAGTAGTTTGCGGGCTGAGCGGATCTTGGCTTCCGTCATGATGCGTTTGCGGCCGCCGACCCGTCCCTGTTCGCGCGCGGCCAGCAGCCCGGCTTGGGTGCGTTCGACCATGAGCTCCCGTTCCATCTGGGCCAGGGATGCCATCACGTTGAAGAAAAAGCGCCCGGAAGCCGTGGTGGTATCGATCGCGTCGGTGAGGCTGACGAAGCCTACGCCGCGGTTGTTTAGGCCGCCGGCGAAGTCCAGGAGGTCTTTCACGCTCCGGCCCAGGCGGTCTAGCTTCCACACCACCAGGGTGTCACCGTCGCGCAGGGTGTCCAGTGCCTGGTCGAGTCCGGGGCGGTGAGACTTGGTGCCGCTGATCGTGTCTTCGTAGATTTTGTCGCATCCGGCCTTCTTCAGGGCGTCGATCTGCAAGCCCAGGTTCTGGTCCCGGGTGGAGACTCGGGCGTAGCCGATTCGGTGTGCGGTCATGGGGGTGTTCTCTTCTCAAAACTCAGTCCGGTGCGCTGGTTCGACTGTACCGTTTTGAGAACTATTTGTGAGAACGACCGGCCCTGAGCTCGGTTTTTCGTCCCAACGGCGGTTTTCCGCAGAAAGATGCCCGTTTGCAACAGCTCGCTGGGAACACCACGATTCTCAAATCAACCTGTTCTTGAAATCCTTCGTTTGTGAGAGCACCCACTGGCAGCAGCTGCGGGGGGCGGTAGCGGTCATGGGGAGCGCCAACGCGCTAGGCCCCGGCTATCGGGGAGGGTCGGTGCGAGGGGCAGTCCAGTATGATGGCGTCAATTGAGCAGAGGGGGCGCACGTGGGCGGGCTTGCTGGCGGCTCCAACATGCGTCAATCAGGGCTGTCGCTGCCAGTCGTCGCCGCCTTGATCACGATGGTTCTGCTGGTTGCCTGCTCTGCAGTGACCTGTCTGGCCGGGATGCACGCGGGCGCGGGAGTAGACACCGGAAGTCAATCGCACGCAATAGCCAGCGCTGACCATCTCTCACACGAACACGCGTTTGATACCTCAGCTCCAGATCTTCTGAGCCGCGAGGGGCCGGCCGTGCCCGGGGTAGACCCCGCAAATGTCCACGTCGAACCAGCGGAGTCGTTACCTGCCGATGACGAAGGGTGCGCGCACGACATTTACGATCCTCGAGACGGAACTCTAGTCCGCAGCGCAGCCCCGGACGTTCTAATTCTGTCCGCAACCTCTGGCGGACCCGTCCGCGTTGGCAATGTGCAGGGTCGGCTCGCCGGAGTTCAAGATGCCGTGCCCGTTGGCCTTTCGCTCGTTCAACTTTCGATCCGCCGGACGTAGAACCAGCGCACTGGAAGCCGCCCTATTCCGGCCGGCTGGCCTGCACCTGCGTTGGCCGTCCCGCAGCTCCGTCGAGCCGTCGGCTGTTGCTCCCGTTAGGCGCCGGAGCTCGCGGGAGACCGGTGATTCCGCTTCCACTGCTTCAAGCCCCCTTTTCAGATCATGCACGCCACGCGCTGAGTTCGCGTGGGTCTACGGAAAGTCTCTTGTCATGACCAAAACGCAATCCCTCGTTGTCGCCACCGATGGCTTCCATTCCATCTCCGAAGCGATGATGGCCCTCCAGAGAATGCTCGATGACTCACTCGCCGGTACCTTGAGTCTGCTGGAAGAGGAGGGCAGCAGACTCTGGTCTATTGAGTCGGGTACCCACGCTGTGACTTCAGTTCCGGCGGGCATTCCAACTGGGTCTTCGCAGTCCGTCCGCCCAGTGGCGGTCCAATACGTTGCATCTGCGGTGGTCTTGATCACGTACCAGGAAGGCGGGAATGCCTAACGGTCCGAACGTTTTTACCGGACTTCGATAGCCCCCATCATGCCGAGGTCCTCGTGATCCAGAATGTGGCAGTGGTAAGCCGAGCGTCCGCGGAAGTCCTTGAAAGCTACCCTGACCTTTACACGCCCGTTTGCGGGTACGTTGACCACGTCCTGCCAGATGGCGGTGTTCGTCCCTAGGCCGTTTTCCTCGATGATTTGCATCGGCCAGACGTGCAGGTGGAAGGGGTGGTCCATGGGGCTGGTGTTGGTCAGCGTCCATTCCTCCACATTCCCGGCGGCTACCGTTGTGTCTGTTCTGGCCTCGTTGAATTCCCTGCCGTCGATCGTGAAACGCATCATGCCCCCGCGTTCGCCCATGCCCATGCCCATGCCGGCGGCCAGGACGATCTGACGGCGGGCCGCCACGGCGGCTGACCGGAGGTCGCCCAGCCCCTGCTGGGCAGGCACGGCCGTCAGGGCTGCGACCGGTTCGCCGCCTGCCCGGAGGGTGGCCAGCGCGGCGCCGTCCGGCTGGTTTGCAGGGTTGCGTGCTCCGGACCCCGGTCCCATCATTCCCGGCATGCTTCCCCGGTTCTGGTAGAGCGCGCGCAGCACGGAGTCCCCGGTCGTTGTGGTCACGAGGAGGTCCGCCCGGTTTCCGGGCGTGAGGAGAAGTTCATCCACACTCTCGGGTGTGGGGAAGCGGCCGGAGTCCATGCCGAGGAGCTGCAGCTGCTGTCCGTCGAGTCGTAGGCGGAGGTAGCGGGACACGCACGTGTTGATGATGCGCCACCGTTCGCGTTGTCCTGGGCGGGCACTGAATTGCGGGTTGCTTTGACCGTTGACGAGGATCAGTTCACCCTCCCGGCCCATCATCCGTTCCATCGCAGGGACTTCCGGGATGTTGCCCAGGCCGTCCAGGGTGGTGTCTGAAATGACCAGTACCCGTTCCGCACTTGCCTCGATGGGTTCAGGGTCTTCGACGATGATTGCTCCGAAGAGCCCGGCGAAGATCTGATCGGCGACCATGCCGTGGTGGTGGGGGTGATACCAGTACACGCCGGGGGGATGGTCCCCGGGAAGTTTGTATTCGTAGTCGAAGGTGCTGCCAGGTTCGACCGAGACGAAGACGTTGTCCCCGTTGCCCTCGGGGGAAACGTGGAGGCCGTGCACGTGCAGGTTGGTGGCCTGGGTCAGCTTGTTGACGAGCCCGATGCGCAGGACATCCCCGGCGCGTACGCGAAGAGTCGGGCCGGGGATTCCGCCGTTGTAGCCAAGGGCCGCGGCCTGCCGGCCTGCCAGCAGAATCTGTCCGGGTGCGGCTTCAAGCCGCACCTGCAGCTGGCCGTTGGTGCTTCGTTCCTCCGGCGGCTGGGTCAGGTCGCTTCCCGTAACGGGAGTCTGCCGCGACGACAGGGTCCAGATCATTCCGGCGCCGCCGGCCACCGTTCCCGCAATGCCGAGCCCGCCCAGCAGCACCGCCTGTCGGCGGCTGATGGGCTTCACTACGGGCCCTCACCGAGCACTTTGAGGTTTTCGCGGTACTGGTCTGCGGTGAGTTCTCCTCTTGCAAAGCGCTCGTCGAGGATCTGGCGGGCCCTGCTCCCTCCGACCGGCGGCGGTGCTCCTGGCCCCTGGGGGCCTGGAGGTCCGTATCCATTATTACGGACGCCGCCGCCAAAGACTCTGACCGCCAGCAACACCAGCAGCGCGATCCCGATAAGTAGCAGAAGAGCCCAGAGCCACATCCATCCCATGCCTTGTCCGTAACCCCACATCATGACCGGTGCCTTTCGTTTCAGAGATACTCCGACTCTTCGCCCGGCCTCGGCTGAGAGGTAGAGTCCGAGGTCCCGGTCCACGCGGGCCGGTTTCAACGCATCCGCACCGGCCGGCGGATGGGCCGGATGATACTTAGGCCAGTGCAGCCAGGAGGGAGGCGCAGGCCGCTTCGCACCGACGGCAGGCTTCGGCGCAGATCCTGCAGTGTTCGTGCATACCGGAGTGCTTCTCGCACTCCTCGGCGCAGGCGGCACAGGCGGTGCGGCAGGCCTCCAGAATTGCGCGGCTGATGCCAGCGTTGGACGCTGTTTGGCGGGTCATGACGGCGCCGGTGGCGGCGCAGATGTCCGCGCAGTCCAGATCCGTGCGGATGCAGGAGACAAGGTCAGCGACCATGTCTTCGGCAAGGCACGCGTCAGCGCAAGCTGTGCAGGTCTGGGCGCACTGAATGCACGCGGCGATGCATTCGGCCAGCTTTGTTTTCTCGGCGCTTTCTGCCGCCTGCGGGTGGACGTCGAGCATGGCAGTGATGTGGTGGGTCATGACGCAGCTCCTGTCGCGCGGCGATGGGGCGGCCGGCCTGTCCGGCCGTCACGCTCACCCTAAACCCCTGATGGTCACGTCGTCAGCCCCTCTCTGAGGACGGGACCAGGGTCCGCCTGCCAGCGGAGCACTAGCCTGGCCCCGCCACGATGATGAGGCCAGGAAGGAACAACAGAATGCGCTGGAACGCGGCGGTGTGTTCCCCGGCCCCGACGTGGGCAGGTTCTGCGGCCCTTGGAAGGTCTCAAAGGGCTGTGCCGAGCCGCAACTGTGAGCGCAGGACTTCCTCGCGGAAGGTGGACCACACAATGGCGAGGCCCGTGTACGGCCACGCGTGGTGCGGTCAGGAAGCCTCGGCGGGCCGGAACGTGACTCCTCCGTCGGTGGAGGCGACGAGCCCGCTGGCCGTGGCGGCCCAGATTCTGGGACTTGCCTCCGGGCCTTTCGCTGCTGCCACCGCCTGGACCGTGTCGTCGATTTTGCCCTTTCGGGTCCAGGTCGCGCCGGCGTCTGCCGAGGTGTGGACTGTCCCGTCGGGTTCGATTCCGACCGCCTCGGCGGGGCTGGCGAAAGCGGCGAACTGGACCACTGGTCCGGAGTCCACGGCGGTCCAGGTCTTACCGCCGTCTGTTGAGCGGCGGATCCCTTGGGGGGTGGTTGCCAGGACAGTGTCGCTGGTGGGGTTTCCGGCGAGGGCGGCCGGGACGAAATCCGCAGCCACCCTGTTCCAGGTTTTCCCGTCCGGGCTGGTGCGCAGTGCGCCGTCGAAACCAACGATTCCGGATTTAGTCGCGGTGAGCGCGTGGAAGTCGGATTCACCCTGACGGGAGAGCTTTTCCCAGGTTTTACCGGCGTCGGTGGATCTGATCAGCCCGAGCGGGTTGGCCATGTCGGAGCCTTCCCCGGGGTGTCCGGAAGCGTAGAGGACACCGTGATCGGTGCCGCCGGTGAAACCCATCAGGTCGTTGGTGGCGCCGATTTTGGCAGCGGGCTGTTTCGTGATGTCGAACAGGCCATCGTGGGTGGCCAGGAGCACCTGGCCGGTTGTGCTGACGCTCAGCCCGTGCACGTGGGCGTCCGGCAGGGAGCTGGCGGTGCTGCCTGCCGGGGAGGGGTCTGGCGGGACGGAGGACGGGCTGCATGCGGACAGGGCAAGGATGAGGCCGGCGCCGGCTGCGAGAACAGCTTTGGCGCGGACCCGGGGACGGGAAGGATTGGACATGGGGACTCCAGGGATTCGGACGGGAATGGAAGGCAGGGTTGGGCGCCGGCCCGCGACGGGCCGGCGCCTTAGGACACCGGTCAGAGGGCGGCCAGCAGGTCCTGCATTTCCTTGATTTCGGCTTCCTGGGCCGTCACAATGTCTTTGCTGAGTTTGATAGCGTCGGCGTTCTTTCCCTGGGACATTTCGGTCTGGGCCATCATGACGGCGCCTTGGTGGTGGGCGATCATCCCGGTCAGGAAGAGCTTGGCCGCTTCGGTGCCCTGGGCGGCCTCGAGCTTGCTCAGATCGTCATCGCCCATCATCCCGTCGCCCATGCCATGGCCGGAAGCCATCTTGGCCGGTTCGTTCCAAGCCTTGAGCCAGCCCGTCATCTGCTCGATTTCGGGGGCCTGCGCGGCCTTGATCTTGGTGGCGAGGGCGGTGATCCGGGCATCCATGCCCTGTTTCTTGAGCATCATCTCGCTCATCTCCACGGCCTGTTCGTGGTGCGGGATCATTCCCTGGGCGAACATGGTGTCGGCCTCGTTGTGTTCGGTAGCGGCGGCCGGTGCACTGCTGGGCATCATCCCCGGGCCCATTTCTGGCGTCGAGCTGGCGGAGGACGCAGGGCTGCTGGAGGTGGCGGACGGTGCGGAGGGGCCGGTTGAGCAGCCGGCAAGGGCCAGTGCGCCGGCAATGGCGGTCGCGGAAAGGGTCAGAAACTTCGTGTTCATCATGGCTGTTTAAGTCCTTCAAGACATTAGTGGGCGCGCGGGCGCCAGGGGATGTGTGCATCAGTGATGCGCCCGGCTCAGAAGAGGAGAGTCAGGCAGGGGCGGGCGCCGGTCAGGTCACAGCGCGGGGCCCCGTTTTACGTTCTGCTGATGCAGAGATCGCCCGGTGAAGGACTGCCGGGGAGATAGGACCACAGCGCGCTGATCGTGCTCTGTGACCCTGCGTTGGTGTTCCGGACGATGATTCCGGTGCCGGGCAGCGGTGCGGCCAGGGAGCCCGTCTTCGCTGACGGGGTGCAGCTCGAGGTCATGGACTGCATGCTGGTGCAGGTGTTCGAGTCCGTGCACTGAACGCTCCGGGCACCCGCTTCGTCCTGTGCCGCGTGCGGGGCAGAGGATGGTCCGACAGGAGCTTCTCCCGCGTGGCCGGCGGGGGATGAGTCGGGGTGGGCGCTGACGGTTGCTGCCGCCGTGGCCGGGGAGTGCACGGCATGGGTGGCGGTCATGACGTGCATACCGAAAATCCCGGCAATGAGGGCCAGCACCGCGGTAAAAAGGCCCGCACGACGGAGGAACGCGATCGCGGGGGCGTGTGCCGGTGCGGTCATGACGGTCCTCCCTTCCTGTGGCGGGCTATCTGTTTCAAGGTTACCGGCCCTGTGGCAGGGCACGTACCGGTACAACGATCCTGTAAAGGACTTTGTTTCTGTCGCAGGCCGGCACGTGGTCGGGACGTTCGATCTTGCGGGTAAAACCCTGCGGGGACCACACTGAGGGCAACAGTTGCGGGACTTGGCGGAGGGCGGCGCTCATGGGCGGCGACGGTGTATTCAGTATCGTGGCCGGGGTCGACGGTTCTGCCCCGTCGCGCCTCGCCCTGGAATGGGCAATCACGGAGGCCCGGCTGCGCAACGGCCAGGTCAGGGCCGTGACCGCCTGGGAGTTCCCGCCCGTCACCGTCGGCATGGAAGGCCTGGTCTGGGACCCGGACGTCTTCCCTCAGGCCGCACGCGAGCTCCAGAACGAGGCCCTAAAGCGCGTGGACAGCGAAGGCGTGACGGTGACCGGGGATGTTGTCCAGGGAAACGCGGCCGCCGTGCTCCTGCGGGCGGCCGGGAGCGCTGACCTGCTGGTTGTGGGTTCCCGCGGTCTCGGAGGATTTACCGGATTGCTACTCGGCTCCGTGTCCACCCAGGTCCTCCATCACGCCCCCTGCCCGGTGCTCGTGGTCCGGAACCGATCCCGGAACGCCGGCGAAGAATGAGTGATCAGTTGACCCGCAAGGGGAACCCATCCGGCGAAAGCAGCGGGCCGTGACCGGTAACCACTCCTCCCACCGGGATCCGCCGGCCGTCCCCGACGGCGGAGCCGTTCCGGGGCGGACCGTTCGGGGCAGGCTCCACGCGCTGTGGCACACGGTGGTCGGAGCGGTGGGCCTGATCGTGGGCCTCCTTCCACACGTCCTGCACCACATCGGACTGCTCGCCGGAACCGCCCTCGTGGCCGGATCCGGTGGCACCGCACTGTTCGGGGCACTCGGGCTTCTGGCATCAATCCCCATGCTGGTCCGCCTCTACCGCCGGTTCGGCAGCTGGATCGCACCGGCGCTGGGACTGCTGGTCTTCACCGCCATGTTCTCCCTGTCGGCGTTTGTCATCGGCCCGGCCATCAGCGGCACCGGAGGCGACGTGGCGCCGGGCCCGGTACCCACCCCGGGCCACACCAGCGAGCACACCGGAGGCCACTGAACACCCAGGAAACCCCTGGACCCCGGGAGGCATGGTCCTCACCGGAGCCAAGGGACCGTGGAACCCTACTTCGCGCCGGTCAGAGCGTAGCCGGAGGAGCGCACGGCCTCAGTCAGCGCCGCCCGGTCTACGGTGCCGGTGACACTGAGACGTGACGTGCCGCCCGGGACCAGGTCTACGGCCGCTGACTCGACCCCGGATACCCGGGACACGGCCTTTTCGACGGTCTGGACGCAGTGCCCGCAGGTCAGCCCTTCCAAGGCGTACTGCGCACCGGATGCCTGAGCTTTTGACGTTTCGGCGGCTGCAACCGCCGCCTGCGTTTCGTCAGCGGGAGCGCAGCAGCTGCAGCCGTTATCCGCAGTGGAAGAAAGGGGGAGCTGGGTTCGTGTTTCGGTTGTTCCGCACATGTCAGTTTTTCCTTCGCAGCGAGGGGTAAAGGGGGATGTTGTGGTTGAACGGCTGTAGCGGCCTGGGGCCCGGACAAACCACGTCACTGACAACAGTCCCAGCATACCCCCTAGGGGTATGAGTCGCAAGAATCACTAGTGCTTTCTGCTATACCTTTCCTCGGAGGGGGCAGCGTTCCTGGTGTGGCTCACAGGAGCCGCGGGCTCCCGTTTAACCCCTGAGACCAGGGCCCCGTCATCTGGTTTAGAGTTCCCCGGGTCCTCCTGGAGAAAGCGGCCGCCTGACCCGCGGCCGGCGAGGCCAGGGCAGGGGGACAAAAGACTCTGATGCGGCAGATCGGGCGGGTTGATAATGAACGGCAAGGGCACCCGTGCCCCTGCGCGCCGTCAGGAGGCAATCATTGGGCGCCTTGGGCTACATCCTGATGGGGCCGCCATAGACGTCGAACGTCATCCGCCGCCATGGCAGGGCAGAGACGTTGACGCATACCCCTAGGGGGTATATGTTCGGCTTAACCGGAAAACGACGTCCCGGGCGAAAGCCCATACGCAATGAAGGTCCGGCTACGGGTGGACAGAGCCCGCAGCCCTCCCCGGATTCCCTCATTGCCAAAGGACTCACCTTGCCTTCCGACTCCAGCCCCGCACCCGATCACCAACCGGCACCGGCCAACAGGCGCAGCCGGCCTGCTGATCCGGCCGACCCGCCGGGCAGCACCGGCGCTGAAGGAGGAGCGGTGACCACGCTTCTGAAACGCACCGTCGTGGAAGTCCGCGGCCTGCAATGGGCCACCTCCAAGGCGGTTGTGGAACACGTCCTGCTGCAGCGGCCCGGAGTCGCCGCCGTGGACGCGAACCCGGTCGCCCAGACCGCGACCGTGAGCTTTGACCCGTCCGTGACCTCCATACAGCAGATCTCCGGATGGATCCGGGACTGCGGATACCACTGCCGGGGCGAAGCGGTCCCCGACCACGTCTGCTACCCGATGGAAGACACCAGACGCACTCCCGGGTATGACGCCGCCGGAAGGGCAGGAGCAGTCCAGCCGTCCGGGCACGTCCACCCCGGTGCAACACACCCAATGGAACATGTGCACCCCACGCAGCCTGATCACCAGGGAATGCACACCGGTCATGCACCGGAAACGGCGGAACCCCACCCCGGGCATGCCCAACCACCGGCGGACAGCCATGCCGGCCACGGCGCGATGCCCCGCACCCCGCAGGAGACCATGGGCCACGGCGGACACCACGGCGGAATGTCGATGGATGACATGGTCAAGGACATGCGCAACCGGTTCCTGGTCGCCGCCATCCTGTCAGTGGGCGTGACGCTCTGGTCCCCGATGGGCCGGGACATGCTCGGCTTCACCGCGCCGGCCCCGTTCGGGCTCCGCGACGACGTCATGGCCCTGATCCTGTCCCTTCCCGTCATCTTCTACTCGGCATGGATCTTCTTCGACGGCGCCTACCGGGCGCTGAAAGCCCGAACCCTGGACATGATGGTCCTGGTCGCGATCGCCGTGGGCACCGGATGGCTTTACAGCGTCTGGGTCACCTTCACCGGCGGCGGTGAAGTGTTCTACGAAGCCGCCACCGTCCTGACCTCCTTCGTGCTGCTGGGTCACTGGTTCGAGATGCGCGCACGCGGCGGGGCAAACGAGGCCATCCGCACGCTGCTCGAGCTGGCCCCGCCGGTCGCGGTCGTCATCCGCGACGGCGACACGGTCGAGATCCCCACCTCCGAGGTCCAGGCCGGGGACCTGCTGATGATCCGGCCGGGATCGAAAATCCCGGTTGACGGGGAAGTCGAGGACGGCCAGTCAGAGGTCGATGAGTCCATGGTCACGGGCGAGAGCCTTCCGGTGACCAAGACCACCGGCTCGGAGGTCATCGGCGCCTCGATCAACACCACCGGCACGATGCGGGTCCGGGCCACCAAAGTCGGCGCCGACACGGCCCTGGCCCAAATTGTGGCCCTCGTCCAGGAAGCCCAGAACTCCAAGGCACCAGGCCAGCGGCTGGCCGACCGGGCCGCGTTCTGGCTGGTCCTGGTCGCCCTGATCGGCGGCACCCTGACGTTCGCCGTCTGGCTCGCCCTCGGCGCCGGCGTCGAGACGGCCCTGCTGTTCGCGATCACCGTTGTCGTGATCACCTGCCCCGACGCCCTCGGGCTCGCCACGCCGACGGCAATCATGGTCGGCACCGGCCTCGGCGCCAAACGCGGCGTCCTGTTCAAGAACGCCACCGCCCTGGAAGCCTCTGCCCGGATCGACACCGTCGTGATGGACAAGACCGGCACCCTGACCAAGGGCGAACCGGAAGTCACCGACGTCGTCGTCGAGGGAATCGAAGAAAACGAACTCCTGGCCCTGGTCGCCGCGGTGGAGCAGGAATCCGAACACCCGCTTGCCGCGGCCGTCGTCCGGCACGCCCGCGAAAACGGCGCACCCGTCCTGGCTGCCTCGGATTTCCTCAACGTTCCCGGTCACGGGGCCGGCGCTACCGTGGACGGGCGCCGGGTGCTGGTCGGCAACCGCAGACTCATGGCCAACGAAGGCATCGACCTGGGCCCGCTGGCCGCCGTGCGCGAAGAACTCGCCGACACCGGACGGACCGCCGTCCTCGTCGCCGTCGACGGCAAAGCCGCCGCGGTGATCGCCTTGGCCGACGCCGCCAGGGAAACCGCAGCCGCGGCGGTCGCGGCCCTGCATGAGGCCGGGATCGAGGTCGTCATGCTCACCGGCGACAACGAAGCGACCGCCCGGCGGATCGCCGGCCAGCTGGGCATCGACACCGTCATCGCCGAAGTGCTCCCGGGAGACAAATCGGCCCAGGTAGCCCAGCTGCAACAGGCGGGGAAGAAAGTCGCCATGGTCGGCGACGGCGTCAACGACGCCCCGGCCCTGGCCCAGGCCGACCTCGGCATCGCGATCGGCGCCGGCACCGACGTGGCCATCGAAACGGCCGACGTCGTCCTGATGCGCTCGGACCCGCTGGATGTGCCCATCGCCCTGCGGATCGGCAAAGGCACACTGCGCAAGATGCGCCAGAACCTGGGCTGGGCCGTGGGATACAACGCGATAGCCCTGCCCATCGCGGCAGGGGTCTTCGCCTTCGCCGGCCTTGTCCTCAGTCCGGAGATCGCGGCCCTGTCGATGTCCGGGTCCAGCTTCCTGGTCGCCGTCAACGCCCTGCTGCTCAAGAGGCTCAGGCTGCCCCGGCCCGAAACACCGGAGGCCACCACCGCGCATGCTGACCGGCCGCTGGCCCCAGCCGGTAACCGCTAGATAACCCGGCAATGGACCTCCGCCTCATCTCCCGTGTGTTGTTCCTGCGGGCCGCATGGCGGAGACGGGACCACTGGGACGCCGCCAGGATCGCTTCCCATCAGGACCATGCCCTGCGGGAGCTGCGCCGGGCAACGTACGCCGGCTCGGAGTTCTACCGGCGCCATCACGCCGGCCTGCACGATGCCCCTCTGGGTCAGCTGCCGTCTGTGACGAAAGCGGACCTGATGGAGCACTTCGACGAGGCCGTCACGACACCGGACCTGAGGCTGGCGGATCTGGAGATCTATCTTCGGTCCCTGGCGCAGGGCGGGGGAGACTCCGGGCGGCCGTGGAAGGGCCGGTGGTGGGCTGCGGCGACGGCCGGCACCACCGGCCGGCGCGGGACCTTCGTCTGGAACCGTTCCGAATGGGGGACGATCCTGGCCTCCTACGCCCGCGCAAACGACTGGGCCGGGATCTCCGCCGGGCCTACCCGTCCGTTGAAAATGGCGTTGGTGAGTTCCCGCGTGCCCACGCACCAGTCCGCCGTCGTCGGGGCGTCCCTGCGCTCCGGGCTGGTCCCCACGCTCCGTCTTGACGTCACCGCACCCATGGACGAGACGGTCGCCGGGCTGAACCGGTTCCAGCCCAGGATCCTCGTCGGCTACGCCTCGGCGCTCAAACCCCTCGCGGGTGAGCAGACCGCTGGGAGGCTGCGCATCTCACCGGAGGGCGTGATGTCCGCCTCCGAAGTGCTCAGCCCGCACACCGCGTTGGAACTGGAGGAGGCGTGGGGGAGTGCCCCTTTCGATGTTTACGCCGCCACCGAAACGGCCGGGATCGCCTCCCCGTGCACCTACCGGAACCGGCACGTCTACGAGGACCTGCTGATCATCGAACCCGTGGACCAGGACGGAAACCCGGTGCCGACGGGGATGACCGGGGCAAAGCTCCTCGTCACGGTCCTGTTCTCCCGCACCCTGCCGCTGATCCGCTACGAAATGTCCGACACCGTGAGACTGGGAGGACGGGGCTGCCCCTGCGGACGCGCCTTCACCGTCCTGGAGGACATCGAAGGGCGGATCGAAGACGTCCTGCAGCTGCCAGGCAAAGCAGACGATGTAAGTGTCCATCCGATCGTGTTCCACCATGTTTTGGACCAGGCTGCCGCTTCGGGGTGGCAGGTCATCCAGGAAGCCTCGGGGCTCCGGGTCCTCCTGGCGGGCCTCGCACCCGGAGCCTCTACCGAGGGTGTTCGGACTGCCGTAGCCGGCGCGCTCAAGGAAATCGGTGTAGTCGACACGGCGTTGGACGTACACGTTGTTGAACACGTTGAACGAACCGCTTTGGGGAAAGCACCCTTCGTGCGAGGGATGATGGGCGGACGATGACAAGTCGGTCCTCCTGCGGTTGGAAAAGCCTTCGTCGTAGCTGCCCACCGGCGCCGGGAGCGGCGCGTCTTCGTCCATGGGATACGTGGCCGCAGGTGACCGGGCAGTGTCCAGGCTGTGCATGATCGCCGGACGCGGTGGTGAGTGGAAGAGTTCCAAGGTTACCTGGCGGTTGTGTGCAGCCGGTCAGCCGGGTCCCGTCGTCCACATGTGTGCGGGAAAAGCAGCGGAGCGATTGGGCTTTTGCCGTGCCCATGCGGGCGAGGGGCAACGCTAATGTGCGCCGTGGCTGTCGTCCTCTGTAGATGCTGCGGCGCTGTCGCTTGTGGCGCGGTTCGCCGACTTGCGCCGGCGTCCTGCAGCGCCGGATTCGAGACCCAGCTTCTTCAGCTCCTCCGGGCTCCATCCGTCTTTGGTGGCGCGCACGTAGGCGCGCTTGTCTTCGCGTTCCGCTTCGGCGAGCTGTTCCCGAAGGTCGGTGATCCGCTGACGGGCCTTGACCAGTTCGGTCACAGAATCGATGCGTGAGTTCAGGAGTGCCTTGGCCTGGTTGCGGGTCTGTTCAATGTCGAGGGTTGCCATGCGACCAGCCTAGCCCGCCGGGACGACCATTCCGGGCAGCGCCCGCGCGTGCCGGTGACGGCTGCTTTGCAGAACCACCGCCTATGGATAACCGACGCGCGGAAGACAAAACAGCGGAGCAAGCTGGGAACTTAGCCGGGCTAAGTTCGTGTCGCTCCCGGGAACTGTGTTCCGGTCGCGGCAGACTGGTGTCTGGTCCCGGGGTTTCCGGGTCGCTGCGCTGGCAAGGTAGGGGAGGGGCGGAATAGGTGAGTGAGGGTAATGGCTTCGCCGGTTGGAAGTCCCGCCGCCGCCGCGCGAACGTTGACGGTGGCAGGATGCACCGTCACGAGGTCAAGGTCAGCCCCGAAGAAGAGGCTCAGCTGCTTGCCCTGGCGGAGAAGCACCGCGTCACGATCCCACGGCTCCTGATCGAAGCGGCGTTGAACGAGGACAGCGAAAGCCCGTCGGAGCGGCGTGATCAGTTCATGCAGCTTTCGAACCTGCAGCGCCTGATCGGGTCCGTGGCGAACAACATCAACCAGATCGCCCGGCACGCCAACTCAACGGGTGAAGTACCGCCTGATGCGGCGCCCGCGATTGCGCACGCCAGGAGCGTCATCATCCGCATCGACCGCCAGCTCGCTGACATGGCCGGCCGGTGATCCAGGCGTGATTCCGAACATCACCCAGGGCGACCGCATGGCGGGCCTGATGATCTACCTCGCCGGCCCGGGACGTGCCAACGAACACGAGGAACCGCACCTTGTTGCCGGTGACTCCGCGCTGATGGCGTGGCACGACGACAACGAACTGAACCGCGACGTGGCCTTGGACATCGCTAACGCCCTGGACCGCGCCAAGCAGTTCTACAAGACCGAGGTCGCCGGCGGCCACGTCTTCCACTGCTCACTGAGCCTGGCGGCCGAAGAAGGCCAGCTCACCGATGAGCAGTGGGGCGCCATCGCTAACGACTTCATGAAGGACATGGACTTCACCGAGGACGGCGGAAAGGCCCCGGCCCGATGGGTTGCCGTCCGCCACGGACTAAGCAAGAACGGCAACGACCACATCCACATCGTTGCCAGCATGGTCCGCGACGACGGCACCAAATGGAACAGCTGGAAGAGCAAGTACAAGTCCCAACAGGTCGCCCGGCTACTGGAGAAAAAGTACGGACTCACCGAACTCGAAGCGGTCCGGGCCGAACGCGGATACACCCCCGCGGAACAGGCCAAAGCCACCCGTCAGGGACTGCCCGAGGTCGAACGCCACAGCCTCGCCCGCAAGGTCCGCACCTGCGCATCGGCGTCAACGGACGAAGCCGAGTTCGTCCGCCGCGCCCGCCAGGAAGGCCTTCTTGTGCGGCCCCGCTACGCTGCCGGCCGAACCGACGTCGTGACCGGATACTCTGTCGCAGAACGGCCACGGAAGGGGGAGCGGGCCGTCTGGTTCGGCGGTAACTCCCTGGGCCGCGATCTGGCCCTGCCCAAACTCCGCAGTGAGTGGGAAAGCACCCCCGAAACTGCAACCGCGGCCGTCGCGGAATGGAACGCCGCAGCCCGCAACCGCCGCCCCGTAGCACCGGGAAGAGAGACACTGCAGCCCTCCGCGGATCTGTGGAGCAAGTACGCCAAAGACGTCAGCGCTCTCCGCGAGAAACTGGCCACCACCCCGCACAACGACCACGCCGCCTGGGCGCAGGCCGCCCGTGAAACCGCTGCCGCCTTCGGTGCGTGGTCAAAGCGCATCGAACCCACCCCCGGGCCACTGGCAGACGCCGCACGCGAGCTGTCCAAATCAGCCCAGCTGCGCCGCTACCCGAAACGGCCGGCGGTCGCGCTGCCGTCGGCACGCGGCGCGACAATGATCCTGCTCGCTGCAACCTCCAAGAGCGAACGGGCAGCCTACGCCCTGATGTTCCGCCAGCTCGCCCAAACAGCGCGGGCCATCCACGACATGCACAAAGCCACCAACGACCTCCGACGCATCCGCGGGCTCGCCGCGGCCGTGACTGCCGCCAGTAAAGCCGTCGAAGCCAGCGCCACGACAGAGACCATCAAGGCGCAGCCCATCACGATGGATGCTCTGCGGGAACAGCACCCGGGAGCCAGCGAAGAAGCCCTGCGGGCACGGCTCATCGCCGAAAGGTCCCGCGGCGGCTCACCCGTCCCGACGATACTCACCAGGGCAGAGAAGACACTGCAGCAGGCCGGACCTGCCGGCCCGCTGGAGCCACACCGGGACCACCATCCGAAACCAGGCATCGAGCGATAGGGGAGAAGCATGAGCGAAGCAGACGGAATGGACGAAGCAGTAGACGGGGCCATGCGTACAGGGCTAATGGTCGCCGCCCGCATCGGCGAACAACTGGCACGAATGCGGGAAGAAGAACAACGCAACATCGCCGCCGCCGAAGAACAACGAGCACGCCAACTGCAGGAACGCTTCGACGCCCAACGCGCAGCCGCCCGCGCACAGCTCGCACCCACCGCCAGGGATGACTGGTGGGACAAAGCCACCCCCGGCATGATCGAACAAGCCCACCAAACAGCCACGGCGTGGAAGGCATACGACCCCGAAGCGGCCAAGGCATCGGAACACATCCGAGACCAGGTGCAAGCACGGTACGGCATCGACGTCAACAACACAGGAGCCGAGGAAGCGTCCGTGTCCGCAGCCCTCACCCGGGCACAGCAAGCACGAAGCGAAGCCGAAAACGAACGGACCAAAGCCTCTGCTGCACGCACCGATGAAGCGGTAGCCGCAGTTGCGGTTGCCGGCGCCAACAGGCAGGACACCGCGGCGCAAAAGGCCCAGGAACAACCGGGCTACGACTCCCCGGAGCGGCGTCAGCAGCTGGCGGAAAGCCTCGAGGGCAAAGGCGACCGTGAAGCGGTCAACTCCCGACTCCTCGCGGACAAACACCAAGGCACGCCGGCGACTGCCGCCGTCGCTCAAAAACCATCGCTTGCCAAGACGTCAAAAATGGCCAAGCAGGGTGGCAAAGGAAAGTCGCTGGAACGCGGCGGACTTGAGCGCTAGAGAGGACAGAGGATTCCTGCACGTTTGCAGGAATCCATTCCAGTCATCCTTGACTTCACGCTTGGGCAAGTGACTTTGTCGAGGCGGCTCTAGTTCCAGCTGTGAAGCTCCTCAGCGATCGTTGGTGCGCCCTTTATTAGTGCGCTGCGCCAGGTAAGCAGGCCCTGCTTTTGGAGACGACCGATCACGATTACCGGGTGCACTCCCTGGCTATGTGCTTGTGATGTCACCCAGCCATGACTGATCCGGTCAGGGGGAGCGGGCAGGTCGTCAGGAAGGATCCACCGAGCGGCAAGCTCGTCGGCAGCTTCTTCTTCACCAAGTGTGTGCTGGTCTTCGTCATCAAGCACCATGTGATCGTCAACGTGACCAAGAACGACATGGGCTATTTCGTGGAGGAGAGTGAATAGGACCTTGTCCATTCTTCGGCCACGTCCTGAAATGGCTATGACTGGAGATCCATCCAGCAAGAAGGAAGCCCCGTCGAGCTTGCTAGAAGGAAAAGCTTCAACGAAGACCAGTCGAACCCCCACCTCACCAAATAGCCTTGGCAGATCCCGGAAGGCGGAAGGCAACAAAACTTCCTGGCTTAGACGTTGAGCGAGGGTAGTCAGACCTGTTTTCGAATAGGCTGCAACAGACAGCGACTCCGCCTTCCGGTAGACGCAAGCCAGCCAAGTTTTTTGCGTCGGCGAAAGGTCCTCCACCTGGTTGCTCCGTCGGGCGGCAACGAGAAATGAAGGCTCGTCATAGATTGAATCGAGACCAAAGAGTTGGCGAATCTGCTCCGCCTGGCCGCGGGTCGATGAAGCAGTGACCAAACCTCGTTTCCTGAGGACAGCTACTGGGGCGAGTTCCTTAAGCCTTGCGCGGAGGCGGACGTCATTGAGCTCCCCCTGAGTCTTCTCATTCTGAGCTTGTCGCCACAAAAAGTAGCTGTCTTGTAGCTTGAGCCATAGTTCGGCACTGGTGCCCAGTGCGGCGCCAATCTGAGCCGCTGACTCACGAGTTATTTCTTTCTTTCCGGAGATGATCTCCGAGACGAACTGGGGCGGCCTGCCGAGAATCTCGGCGAATTCGGCTTGAGTCCAGCCGCGCTCCTCCAGCTCTTCAGCGAGGTACTCGCCGGCTGGAAAAACTTCCGCCAACTCAGTACTCATTTTGGTCTCCATCAGTGGTAGTCGACTAACTCAAGGATGACCGCTACGCGCTCTCCCTCGTTCTTGAAATTCAAGATCAGACGAAACTGATCATTGAGCCGGATCGACGAAGTTCCTTCGCGATCTCCATTAAGTTGTTTCAGACGCAGCGAGCGAATCGCTCTAAGGTCGCGCTCATCGACCGCGGCTTCTATCAACTGGTGCTTCTTGCGGTAGGCCCTGATAACGTCCGGACCCCATTTTGGGGGCCGATAATCCGCATCGCGAGCGAGTCGGTCCAGCTCGTCACTGGCATACTCCACACGCAAGCCGACTCCGATCCATCACCCCTGGGCAGATGTGCCAGCGTCAACAGTATCTTACGTCTGACAGCACTCGGCTCGGGATCCTCTACTTGACTTGCGTTCTTCACCCAATGGGTGAAGACTTTGATTCAATAGTACCAGCGAGGGCATCAGTCCTCAATAACTTAGGAGTAAACGTGGCAACCAGTAACACCAGCAACGAAGCGAAGGATTCCTCGGTTATCGTCAACGGACGGGAACGAGTGATCGAGGTGAAAGAAATTTCGTTCGGTGAAGTCCTTGCCCTTGCGTTCAGCTCTGTCCCTGACGGGCCGAACTGGGTCTTTACAGTGACCTACCGCCGAGGCGAAGGAAATAAGCCCGAGGGATCCATGACCTACGGCTCCACGGTCAAGGTCAAGAAGGGGATGGTCTTCAATGTCACAGCAACTGATAAGTCGTAATCCTCCACTCAAGCGCCTCCGCGACGAGGGATACGAAGTTTCGATCGAAGCCGGCTACCTCGTTGTGCGGCACGTTCCATACGTAAGCCCCAGCAGGGTGGTCAGCTATGGAGTGGTGGCCTCCTCTTTGGAAGTCAGCGCGGACATTGTTCAGAGCCCGGTTGACCATACTGTCCGGTTTGCGGGTGAGACTCCGTGCACTAGCAACGGCGTCCCTTTCGAGCCAACAGCACAGCAAACGAGGTCATCGCGCCCGGCGTCGTGGCATCATATTCGTTTTCCAGTAAGCCGAGCTCGGGCCGCTACGTGGACTACTACGAGAAGATGACGACGTATATTCGGATTCTCGAAGGCCAGGCTCAGGCCATAGACGCAGCCGCCACGGCACGCACTTATCCGGTAATTCCGCCAGAGGCTTCAGAAACCTCGGTGTTTAAGTACATGGATACCGCCTCCAGCAGGGCCGGTATAGGTGCTGTCACTGACAAGCTTGCTGGGCTGATTGTGTCAAGTATTTTTGGCCCCAGAGGGGCGATTGAAAGTGGCCCCAGGTTCACGGAACGTTGTTGTGGGTCTCGGGCTCGCGGGACGGTTTTCGCACCGGTTGGCTAAGGGTTCCTGTATCGCCCGGGGGAACGGCAGATGCCGGTCGGGGGTATGGAGTCGGGGCGCCGTCGTTGCTAGCATGTCAGATCTCTTGAGTGGGAGAAATCCATTCTGGAATGGAAAAGGTCCGACCCGGCGTGCGCCGGGCCGGACCCTTTCAGTTAGACGCGCTAACAGTCCAGACCGACTACCCAACCTTGCCGGAGAGTGCGACCAGTACCCCTGCCGTAGCGAAGTATTTGTTGCTTCCCAGATCGCGGATGGTTTTGATTCCCATACCGGCAAGCAGTTCGTCGTGCTTTTCGGTCAGTCCGGCAAGAGCCGAGGGCGGGGCCGACAGGACCTCGTCCAGAGTCGAGTTCTCGTAGCCCTTGTCCAATGCCTTGCCCAATTCAATCGAAACAGCCATTTTCATGTCCTTTCATCGATGACGGAAAACAAGCCCAGCCAGCCTGCGGCTGCACGAACGCCCGGATTTATCCCTGCGCCGCTGAGAGACACGCTATCGCAGCGTCGGTCTGTGGAACGTGAGCGTGCCGAAGCAATTGCGCCGCGGTTCAGCGCTGACAGCGGATTTTGGCGGGGTTCGGGTACGCCGGCTTGATTAGGGCCTGCGGTCTTGCCGGAGGGAATCCCGGATTTCCGTAAGCAGGGCAATCTGGGGGTCTTCGGCCGCTTCTTCCTTGACGTCCGGGTTGATGCCGAGGCGCCGGTTGCGGCGCTCGACCATGTGGTTCATGGGCACGACGATGACGAAGTAAATGGCTGCCGCCACGAGCACGAAGTTAACAATTGCCGTGAGCAGGACACCGAATTTGATGTCGTTTCCGTTGAGGGTCACGACGGCGAAACTATCGAAGTTCGGAGATCCGACCAGGGCCGCAATGAACGGCATGAGAACGCTTTGGACTAGGGCCGTGACTACGGCACCGAAGGCGGCACCAATCACGACGGCGACGGCAAGGTCTACGACGTTGCCCTTCATGATGAAATTCTTGAATCCGGTCAACATAGCGATCAAACTACCCCACGCGGATGCCGTATCGGTTACTTTTGGGGAAAGTTTCGAGGGGAGTCACCGAGTGCCTGCCGGCGCCCGTGGCATGAGGTCGGATTCACCTCCGTGGGGACCTTGGGTTCCTGCAGCGGGGTTGTTCACCTGTTCCGAACTTCTACGCGCGATGCCATGGGCCAGGCGATAGGAGTCGGTGCCGGTTTCGATGATGGTGCCGTTGAAGGTCAGCCGGTCCACGATGGCGGCGCAGAGGCGCGGGTCGGTGAAGGTTTTGGTCCAGCCGGAGAACGATTCGTTGGAGGCGATGGCGATGGAGTTTTTCTCCTCACGGTCGCTGAGGACCTGGAAGAGGAGTTCGGCGCCTCGACGGTCAAGTTCCATGTAGCCAAGCTCGTCGATGCAGAGCAGGTCCACGCGGCCGTAGCGGGCTATGGTCTTGGCCAGGACCTTCTCGTCTGCGGCTTCGATGAGTTCGTTCACGAGTCGGGTGGCGAGGGTGTATTTGACTCGGTAGCCCTTCTCCGCGGCGGCGGTGCCGAGTCCGATGAGCAGGTGGGATTTGCCGGTTCCGGAGTCCCCAATCAGGCAGAGGGGTTGTCCTTTGCGGATCCATTCTCCGGTGGCCAGGGTGTGGATGGTGGCGGAATTGATGTTCGGGTTCGCGTCGAAGTCAAAGTCCCCGAGCCACTTGTCCCGGGGAAAGTTCGCGGCTTTCACGCGCCGGATCGAGGAGCGCCGGTCCCTGTCGTCGCACTCGGCCAGCAGCAGTTCGGCCAGGAAGCCTTGGTAGGAGAGTTGTTCCTTCCCCGCGACGGCGAGGCCTTCATCGAGGACTGCCCGGATGGTGGGCAGGCGCAGTCGGCGGCAGGCCTGGTCCACGGCGGCAACCGCTGCCTGTTCGGTCAGGCCTCGCCGCCGGCGCAGGGCCGGGGTGATGGTGGTCGCCGGTGCGGTGGGGCTCATGAGATGTTCTCCTTTGACGCGGTTCCTGCGGGGTGTTCCGAACGTTTGGCCAGCAGCTCGTCATAGGCGCGGACCGATGGCAGGGGCCGGCTATCAGGTGGCAGCCCGGCGATGACGGCGACGGGGTCCATGAGGCGGCGCTGGGTGAGACTGACAACTCGTTGCACCTTCTCTTCAGCATGAACACGGGGATGACGGTCCGAACTGGCCCCGCCCCGGCAAGATGTCGTGGCGTGTCTGCGGGCTTCGACCGCGACGACGTCGGCGCTGACCGCGCCCACTACGAGGGCCGCGGTGATGCCTGCGTGGATGTCGCAGGCGTCCATGGACCGGTGGAGGAGCAGGACGTCGATGAGTTCACGGGTCCCGTCGGCGTCGCCGTTGACCCGGCGGGAGGCGGCCCAGAATGCCTCGTGCGCGCTGCTGAACGTCCCGGACTCTCGCGCCCGGGCCAAAGCGGTGGAGCCTGGAAGGGCGCCGGGCTTGGTTTTGAGGACCTCGAGATAGTGGTCCAGCTGGACCGACTGCCCGGACCGGGCGGCGAGCCGCTGATGCCTGGCGACCACGGTGCGGCCATCGAACACCACGACCTCGGACGCCCGCAATGACACCCGGACCCTCCGGCCGATGAACCGGGCCGGGACGGAATACTTCACCATCCGGACGGTGACCATCGAGGACCTGTCGACCCTCGGGTTCAGCGCCAGACCCGGATCAAATTCCTCTGCCGGCAACGGGGCCAGGAACGGCCGTTCGATCTCGAAGTCCTGGCCTATGGTGCGGATCCTGTCATTGATCCGCCGGTTCTCGTCCTGAGCTTCCCAAGCCCGTATCCGGTCGTTGAGCTCGTCCAGGGAGTCAGCAACAGGCATCGGTGAAAGCCGGTTGCGGCGGAACCAGCCCACCTCACCTTCAACCCCGCCCTTTTCGTGGGCCCCTGCGATGCCGGACTGGCAATAGAAGGGGTCGAAGCCGTAGTGGGAACGGAACAACACCCATCTGTCGTTCTCCCGGCGCTGCCGGCCCTGCCCGAACACCACCGCGGTGACAGCACTGGTGAGGTTGTCATAGCGGATGTGTTTAGTCGGGACGCCGCCCAGAACCTTGAAAGCCTCGACGTGCCCTTCAAGAAAGGCTTCCTGGGCCTGGGTCGGGTAGATCCGATGGATGGCCCTGCCCGAATGCGATAACCGGAAAATGAACATGTGGCACTTCGTCTTCACGCCGTTCAGCACGACATAGACCTCGCCGAAGTCCACCTCAGCCTCAGCACCCGGTGCGTGTTCCTGGGGAATGAACACCTCAACGCGGCGTCCGGCCTCCACATCAATTTGGGCCCGGCGGACCCTGACGTAATCACGCACCGTGGAATACGACAGCTCTTGCGCACCGTGCTCTTCGATGAGCCGGGCCAGAATCCTGCGTGCAGTATGGCGCTGCTTCCGCGGCGCCGTCGTGTCCTCGATCAGCATCGCGTCGATCGCGCCCTTGAACGGCTCCAGCCTCCAGGACACGCCTTGTCTCTGTTTACGCTCCGGAGGGGCAGCTGAATCCAGCGCCTGCCTCACCGTTCGCCTGTGAACCCCGTACCGGACCGCCAACGCACGAACCGATAAGCCCTCAACCCGGGCGTCCCTCCGAATCCGCGCGAACAACTCCACTCTCGACTCCATCCAGACCAGCCTTCCGCCGCATCCATCCACTGATGGATCCAACGTTGAAGGTGGGGCCACAAATAACCGTCACAGGTGCCCGGCGAGTCATGAAGTGGGGCCGGAAATAACCGTCCTGCCGGGGCCATATAAACCTGTCACAGCCACTGGGCACCGTGTCGGCATCATTGGCCTAGGTGGAACCGGGTCGTACATTCTTGATCTAGTCGCCAAAACCCCCGTAGCCGAAATCCATCTCTACGATGGGGACAAACTTCTGCAGCACAATGCCTTCCGCATGCCTGGTGCGGTATCCGTCGAGGAGTTGGCGGGGGCTCCGGGCAAAGTAATCCACCTGGCGAGCTCATACTCCAAACTGCGCACCGGCATTGTTGCTCACGAATGCTACGTCACAGACGCTAACGAGAATGAGCTGGCTGGTTTAGACTTCGTCTTTCTCGCGCTCACCGGCGGGGAAGCGAAACGACGAATCGTAGCTGTCTTGGAGCAGAACCACGTGCCCTTCATTGATTGTGGGATGGGCATCTACGAAGTAGACGGCTTCCTTGCCGGCCAGCTCCGAGCAACCACTAGCACTCCAAAATTCCGTGACCACGTGCACCACTTGGGCCGCATTCCATTTAGCGATGGCGAAGCCGACGCCTACTCGCAGAACATTCAGATTGCTGATCTCAACGCGCTTAACGCCGCCATAGCGGTCATCCGATGGAAGAAGCTGTGTGGTTTCTACCTTGACCTGGAGGACGACCACCACAATGTGTACGTCATTGACGGCAACCACATGCTGAATGAGGACAAAGCGTCGTGACTACGCCTGCAATCACACACCGATTCGTCGACCTGATCCCGGAGCAGCTAGAAGAAGGCATCCTCTATATATGTATCCAGTACCAAACGGTCAGCCACTTATGCCTCTGTGGATGTGGCAACGAGGTAGTGAGTCCCCTTCATCCTCAGCAATGGTCTCTCACGTTTGATGGCACTGCCGTATCTCTGGCGCCGTCAATCGGAAACTGGAGCTTTCCCTGTCAGTCCCACTATTGGATCAAGCGCAACCAGGTCCACTGGGCCAAGGGCTTTACTGCCGAACAAGTCAACAAATTGCGCACCAGGGACCAGAGGCTGCTTGAAGATCACTTCGAAGCTCAGTCGAGCAAGGGCGACATTCTGTCGGACGTGCCCTGGTGGCGTCGATGGTGGAAGCGCGTCACGAAATGGGTCCAGCGCGACAGAGGGGAAGCAGGGTAGCGCCATTGGAAGATGGCGAACTGTTAGGCAACAAATTCCTTGAGTTTCATGGGCGGGCTCCGAGGACCGGTAGGCCGTACAGCTCTGCTACGCGGTGGAATTCGGGGTCCGGTCCGACATTCTCAGAGGTCAGTTGCAGCAGGCCGTTGCGGCTGGGGGAGAGGCCTTCGTCAGCCCGCCGGTCCCAGTAGGCCCAGCATCTGCCGGTCAGGGTTTTTGATGGGTAGCTGATACCAAGTGGTTCTGAGCCGTCGTCCAGCACGGTGCCGCGGATGACGTGGGCGAGGAGCGTTGTCAGGTCACGGTCGTCTCCGGTGAGGGAGCCGGCCGTGAGGAGCTGGAGGCGTTCGGTCAGTCCCGCAGTTACCGGTGTAAGGCCTTCGAGGGCGCGGAGGGTGGCGGCGTCGTCGATCTGGACCCACCATCCCTGACGCGGGAGCCGGATTTCGTAGATCGAACGGTCCATTTGCCAGTCCACGGAGATGGCCCAGGGGACGTCGATCCCGTTTTCCCGGGCTTGCGCCTGGACGCTCGAGATGTAGTCCTCGACCGTCCATCCGATGGACACCGCCGCCTTGGCCACGGACGCGCGCTGCTGTCGGAAGCCGAGCAACACCTCGGCGTAGGCGCACTGGCGGGAGTCGGCGAGGTAGATCGTTGAGCCTATGCTGTCGTACCGTCCCCGACAGTCACTGGTTACGGCAGTTCCGATGGGCATCGGGCCAACGATGGAGTTTTTCCTGACCGACAACGCGCCGTAGCGGTCCTTCGCCACCCTGAACGAAATCTGGCCAGCGGCCTGGACAAGGGTGAGCCCCGTCGAGGCGCACCGGCGCCCCTTGGCGGTCGTGATCATGCGGCGTAGGTGTCATTCACGAATGCTTCGGCTGCCCCCAAAACCTCACGGGAACGCAGCTGTTGGATGTAAAGGACAGGAAGTTCTTCGTCCAGGCGCGGATTGGCGCCCATTAGCCAGGCCAAGGCCACATGCTTTCCTTCAGCGAGCTCAAGGGTCTTCCATACGCGATGACCCAGGCGCAGGCGGGACTCGATTTCCGGGCGGGGCTCCGGGCCGTCAGGCTTGGCCCAGCGGAACGGAGACGTGCGGTCCTTCACGCCGGCCATGGTTTGGACGACCGTCGTACCCAAATTCTCATTGAGTTCGCGCACAAGGTCGTGAATGTTCATCCGGGTGGTCCCCAGGTGAATGTCATGCCGGGTCGTTGCTTCCATGTTCCAATCGTCGCAGGCATGCAGGATTAAAGCAACGAAAATGCAACACCAAACAATCACCGCAAGGGGCTTGTCCCACCCGAGGGTTACCGAACCAGGGCTAGTCCGCGCCGGTCTTACCCGTTCTGATTGGCCAGCACGAGCGTACATAATGCTTAAAACAACGATTTACTTGAAGATTAAAGCAAATTACTTTACATAACCTAGGTTATCGGCTCTTAAAATTGGCCGGGGGAGTAAGAAGGGTTCTCTCGCGCCATGACACTGCAGCTCCTAGCGCCCGCGGCAAGGTCCTGAGTACGCGGAAGGCACCCACACCCCAGGCCCGCCTATCCCAAGTGCCTCAGCCCGTCCTCAAAATTTGCCGCTATATGCCGCTATCGGAGGAGACGCCGTCAGCGGGGGTCAGGGGGTTGTCACTCGGTTCGCTCGATGCTGGGCCCTTGGGAACTACTACGCCAGCACCACCGCGGGTTCGCATGCGCGGATTTTGGTCCGCCCTGCCTTGCCCGGCACTCCTCGTTCGGTCAGCCGGGGGCGTGCGTATCTTCTTGCTTCTTGCTGCCCGCCCCTTGAGAACCCATCGCCGCAGTCGCGCGCTAGGATCACTGTATACAAAAGCAATGATTTTCGCCCTTTTCTTGCTTAAACGTCGGCCTATGTATACATTTGCTGCATGCGTGCTAGTGAACGTGCTTACCAAACCCTCCGAGAAGAGATTCTGGATTGGAGTCTCCTCCCTGGAACCGTGCTGGCCGAAGTCGAACAGTCCGAACGGCTAGGAGTGTCCCGAACTCCGCTTCGGGAGGCTCTGGGAAGACTGGGCGCCGAAGGGCTGACCCGGACTGCCCGAGGTCGCGGAGTCGTCGTCAGTGACATCTCGCTGGAAGACGTTGACGAACTGTTCGAGCTCCGCGAGACACTCGAAGGCAAGGCGGCCGCGCTGGCGGCGGAACGGGGAGACTCAACAGTTTTCGGGGAACTGCATGAAGAGCTGCTGGCCGCGCCTGGGCTCATCAGTGAGGCCGATCCTGCCCGTCATGACTACTACGAGCTGGTTGGCCGGCTGGATGAGGCCATCGACTCGGCTATCTCCAACTCATACTTGGCCCAGGCCGTGCGCAGCCTTCGGGTACACCTTGTCCGGGTCCGACGGCTGGCCGCCGATGACGCCACCCGGCTTACAGCCGCCGCCGCGGAACACGCAGCCATTGCCGAAGCCATCGCCTCAGGCAATCCCCGCCTGGCTGAAGCAGCCACCACTCTTCATCTGCACCGCAGTCTCTCCCACATCAAAGCAACCCACACACCCCGCTAATAAGGAGCCCCATGGTCAAGGAACACCACGTTCGCGTCTACAAGAGCGAAGAGAACCTGCCCCGCGAGGACCAGCTGGCCCACAAAATCGCCTTGGTTGCCGCCGACCCCGTGGAGGTCGCCGCCGAGGTAACGGACATGGTGATCAACCGGATCATCGATAACGCTTCGGTGGCGATCGCGTCGCTGAACCGGGCCCCGATCGTGGCCGCCCGGGCCCAGGCACTCAGCCATGGCCCGAGTACCGGCGGCAAGGGCGCCAAGGTCTTCGGCATCGGAGAGCGGGTCTCCCCCGAATGGGCCGCCTGGGCCAACGGGGTAGCAGTGCGGGAGCTGGATTACCACGACACCTTCCTCGCTGCGGAGTACTCCCACCCCGGCGATAACATTCCCCCGATCCTCGCCGTCGGCCAGCATGTGGGTTCCAGCGGCCGGGATCTGATCCGGGGCATCGCCACCGGGTACGAGATCCAGGTCAACCTGGTCAAGGCGATCTGCCTGCACAAGCACAAGATCGACCACGTGGCCCACCTTGGTCCGTCCGCCGCGGCCGGCATCGGCACGCTCCTGGGTCTCGACGTCGAGACGATCTTCCAGTCCGTGGGCCAGGCACTGCACACTACCACCGCGACGCGGCAGTCCCGCAAGGGGGAGATCTCCACGTGGAAGGCCCACGCCCCAGCCTTCGCCGGCAAGATGGCGGTCGAAGCCGCGGACCGGGCGATGCGCGGCCAGACCTCCCCGGTGCCGATCTACGAAGGCGAAGACGGCGTCATCGCCTGGCTGCTCGACGGCCCGGAGGCTTCCTACCAGGTCCCGCTGCCCACTCCCGGGGAGGCCAAGCGCGCCATCCTGGACACCTACACCAAGGAACACTCCGCGGAGTACCAGGCCCAAGCCTGGATCGACCTCGCCCGCAAGCTGCACCGCGAACACCCCGAGGCCACCGACCCGGGCAACGTGAAGTCCGTGCTGATCAAAACCAGCCACCACACCCACTACGTCATCGGCTCCGGCGCCAACGACCCCCAAAAGTACGATCCGACGGCGTCCCGCGAAACCCTGGACCACTCCATCCCCTACATCTTCACGGTCGCCCTGCAGGACGGCGCCTGGCACCACGTGGACTCCTACTCCCCCGAACGCGCCGCCCGCCCGGACACCGTGGACCTCTGGCAGAAGGTCTCCACCGAGGAAGACCCGGAATGGACCCGCCGCTACCACTCCCTGGACATCAACGAAAAAGCCTTCGGAGGGTCCGTGGAAATCACCCTCAGCGACGGCACCGTCATCACCGACGAGATCGCCGTCGCCGACGCCCACCCCCTCGGAGCCCGCCCGTTCGGCCGGGAGCAGTACATCACCAAGTTCCGCACCCTCGCCGCCGGCCTCGTGGAGGAAGCGGAAATCGAACGGTTCCTCGCCGCCGTCGAACGCCTCCCCGAACTCGGCCCCGGGGAACTGGACCAGCTCAACATCACCGCCGCCCCCGGCATCATCGACCTGAACGCCGCACCCAAGGGACTCTTCTAATGCTGTATTCGAAAGTCACTCCCGAGCAGAAGCGCATCGATTTCCACAACCTGCTCGCTTCGGGGACTATCGCCCAGTTCCCCGGGGCGTTCAACCCGCTCTCCGCCCGGCTGATCCAGGAGAAGGGCTTCGCCGGTGTCTATATTTCCGGCGCGGTCCTTGCCAACGATCTTGGCTTGCCGGACATTGGGCTCACTACCCTTACCGAGGTGGCCACCCGGGCCGGGCAGATCGCCCGGATGACGGACCTGCCCGCCATCGTGGACGCAGACACCGGATTCGGCGAACCGATGAACGTGGCCCGCACTGTCCAGGAGATCGAAAACGCGGGCCTGGCCGGACTGCACATCGAGGACCAGTTCAACCCGAAACGCTGCGGCCACCTCGACGGCAAAAACGTAGTGGATCTGGAGACGGCCACCAAGCGCATCCGTGCCGCCGCCGACGCCCGCCGCGACCCCAACTTCCTCATCATGGCCCGCACCGACATCCGCGCCACCGACGGACTTCAAGCAGCCAAAGATCGCGCCAAAGCCCTCGTGGACGCCGGCGCCGACGCCATCTTCCCTGAAGCCATGCGCGACCTGCACGAATTCCGTGCGATCCGCGACGCCGTGGACGTGCCCATCCTGGCCAACATGACCGAATTCGGCAAAAGCGACCTCTTCTCGACCAGAGAGCTGCAGGCCGTGGGCGTCAACATGGTCATCTACCCGGTCACCCTGCTCCGCAGCGCCATGGGCGCAGCTGAACGGGTCCTGGACACGCTCAAGAGCCTGGGAACCCAAGAAGTACGTGTTCCTGAAATGCTCACCCGCGCCCGCCTCTATGACCTCGTGGACTACGAGGCCTACAACAAGTTCGATTCCGGCATCTTCAACTTCCAGATCCCCCACACCCGCTAGTAAAGGGCTGCAACGAAGGAGTTCAGCATGACTGACACAGAGATCAAAAAGGGCCTGGCAGGCGTCGTGGTGGACTACACCGCCGTCTCAAAGGTCAACCCCGACACCAACTCACTGCTCTACCGCGGGTACCCGGTCCAGGAACTCGCCGCCAAATGCAGCTTCGAAGAGGTCGCCTACCTGCTCTGGAACGGCGAACTGCCGACCCCGGAACAGCTCGCGGAATTCACAGCCCGAGAGCGGGCCGGCCGTGCACTCGACCCTACACTCCAAGCCATCATCGACGCCTTGCCCAAGAACGCCCACCCCATGGATATCTGCCGCACGGCAGCTTCAGTGCTGGGCGCCCGGCACCCTCTGGCCGAGGAATCCACGCCCGAAGCCAACATGAACAAGGCCGTCGACCTGTGGGCGGCGATGCCCGCCGTCGTGGCCTATGACCAGCGACGCCGCCACGGACAGGGCGTCATCGGGCCGCGCGAGGATCTTGGCTACTCCGCCAACTTCCTCTGGATGACCTTCGGCGAAGAGCCAGCGGACGAGGTCATCGAGGCCTTCAATGTCTCGATGATCCTTTACGCCGAGCACTCCTTCAACGCCTCAACCTTCACCGCCCGGGTTGTCACCTCCACCCTTTCGGACCTCCACTCGGCAGTGACCGCGGCAATCGGTGCCCTCAAAGGCCCGCTGCACGGCGGTGCCAACGAAGCCGTCATGCACACCTTCCATGAGATCGGCATCCGACCCGAGGAATCCCTTGAGGAGGCAGCCGGCCGGGCAAAGGCCTGGATGGAAGACGCCCTGGCCCAGAAGAAGAAAGTCATGGGCTTCGGCCACCGCGTCTACAAGCACGGCGACTCCCGGGTACCCACCATGAAAGCAGCCCTGGACAAAATGATCGCCCACTACGGCCGGCCCGAACTCCTGGGCCTCTACCAAGGGCTTGAGAAAGCCATGGACGAGGCCAAGGCCATCAAACCCAATCTCGACTATCCTGCCGGGCCCACGTACCACCTTATGGGCTTCGACACTCCCACTTTTACGCCGATCTTTGTCGCCAGCCGCATCGCCGGTTGGACCGCCCACATCATGGAGCAGGCTGCATCCAACTCCCTCATCCGCCCTCTGAGCGCCTACAACGGCGTAGAGCAGCGCTCCCTGTAGCCGGTCTATTGCCGGCCCCAGTAGCTGCGGTGGGGCGCTCGATGATCATCCGGATCATCAACTATCGCAACGTTCTCGGCGCCTCACCGCTTCACCACAGGTACTTTTGCTATGTCGAAACGACAGGAAAACCATGGATCTTCACTTGCAGCCAGACTGGCAGCGCACGTTAGGACAACATGTGGAAGTACGACGTTACGGTGAAATCGTTCGAACAGGAACGGTCGAAGACGTGATGTCAGACAACTCCATACTTTGGATCTCAGCAGAGGGAGCGTTTCCCCGGCAGATGGTGGAGAGAGTCGAGGGATACGAGGTCTACTCCCGCTACCCGTGGGACCACCGCCTCCCCCCTCGCAAACTCGGCGGTTGACTTATGGCCACCCTCCAGTCCGCGGTTCTGTCGGCCGCTTTTAGACAGCCGCAGGGTCAGCGCTCTGCGCAAACAAGACCACGGCGTCTGCCATGTGCGTCCTCACGAGGACGCAACTTCTCGGAAGTTCGGCAGGCGCCCAAGGTGTCACTTTCAATCCGGAATATGTAGCCTACGCCGGGCAGCGCCACTAGAAAGGCTTTCGCAATGACCAAAATATTAATTATTGGACCACCAGGATCTGGCAAGGGTACACAGGCCGAACGCGTCTCTGAGCGCCTTGGCGTTGTTGCAATCTCCACCGGGGACATTTTCCGCGCCAACGTCAAGGGCAAGACCCCGCTCGGCGTCGAGGTCCAACAATACATAGATGCAGGGGACTTCGTTCCGGACAACGTCGTCAACAAGATGGTCCGCAACCGTCTGAGCGAAGCCGACGCCGACGCTGGCTTCCTCCTAGACGGTTACCCCCGGACGACTGCCCAGGTTGACTACCTGGACCATATACTCGAAGGCTGTGGCCAGAAGCTCGACGTCGTCCTGCAGCTCACCGCTGACGACGAGGATCTGGTGGCCAGGATCCTGGGCCGGGCAAAAGAAAAGGGCCGCAGTGACGACAACTGCGCCGTCATACGCCACCGGCTGGACCTTTACCATAAGCAGACCGAAGCAGTTGTATTCAAGTACGCCGACCGCCGCATCCTTATCCGAGTTGACGGCACCGGCAGCATCGACGAGGTCACCGACCGCATCATGCAGTCCCTTAGCAAGCCCAGACCACCTAAGCCGGAGAGGAGTGAGGCGGTGCGCTAGGTATTGACCGGCACTGTGCGTCCTTAAACGTCCGTAGTCAGCCATAAAGGTGGCTTTCGCTGCAATGTCAGGACATAGTAGTGACGCCCGGAAAGTTGCGCGCTAACCCATTAGCCTCAGCTTGAGGAAAATCCCCACGTCACACGCGTCTTTCTGCCTGGGGTGCAGAACCAGTGGGAATCAATTCTCCGCTCTACCGCGAGGAGCAGTGCGGTGCCGCCGCCCGCATCCGGGGACAATTCTCATAGCTTAACCACCGCTACTGCTGCCAAAGAGCTACCCAACGGCTCCACTTCCAGCCGTGGATAACCTGAATTGACCCCAGCCGTGGACGGATAGAAGTCATCCCCGGTTCCGACCTCGAACTGCATGAGTCTGTGGTTGTCGGTGACGGTCAAGAAGGGAGCCATTGGGACGGCTTGAGGGGGCACACTTTTCGACCACTGACAGTTTTCCGTCGAAGTGACCCAAAGCAGCCTAAGCAAGGCATACGCAAGGAGCTCTCCCGGATGAACTGTTCCCTAAGGAGTCCACCTGACCCCGGTCATGCGATGCCCTGCTGCAGTTTTGTTCGAGAAATTCGGGCCGGGCACTACTAGCTGCAGTTACTAGCACTTCCTAGTAGTTCGCTTCAAAATGAGAGAATCGTTCGACGGAGTATCTTTGCTCTGCTTATTGTCGAACTGAAGGAAATGATGTGTCTGACGCCCTCCCCCTAGTCAAGGACCCCATAGCCGAGGCGCGTCGTCATTGGCAGGAGCATGGATGGGGCGATGCGGCAGACGGAATGGCTGCGGTTACCGCTCTGATGCGGACTCAGCAGATCCTGCTCGGCCGTATAGAAGCTGTACTTAAGCCTCATGGGTTGTCGTTCGCACGCTATGAACTGTTGGCGCTGCTCAGCTTTACACGGAACGGGTCACTGCCGATGGCTAAGGCCAGTGCACGTTTGCAGGTTCACCCCACGAGCGTGACAAGTGCGGTAAATAGGCTGGAGCGTGCAGGGCTGGTCCGCAGGGTCGCCCATCCAACGGACGGCAGAGCCACCTTGGTGCAAATTTCCTCTGAAGGCCGGGAGGCTGTCTTAGCAGCCACTATGGACCTGAATGCAGAAGTATTCACGCAGACTGGATTTACCGGTGAGGAGGTTGGCGGCCTGATTGAAACCCTTGGTCAGTTCCGGCGCCAGGCGGGGGATTTTGACGAAAACGCCCGCTTGGACTACGAGTAACGGCCCGCGGGCATTTCTTGCAGGGTGGTGCGGCTAGAGCTCAAAGAGCCGGGCATCCTGTCCCGTCCACTTGAATTAGGGAGTCTGCTTTTGAGGAAGGCTTCGACACCTATCTTGTGCTCGCCGCTGAGGGCCATCTCACGTTGCCACGCGGTGTTGGTCTCCCCGATGCCGTCGCCGTCCTCGGCGAGGACGTCAAAGATGTCTTTCATCGCCGGGATGGATAACTGGGAACGGGAGGCCAGACGCTCAGCGAAGTCGGTGATTTCCGCCGAGAAGCCAGGTTGGTGTTACCCGCGCCAGGCCCAGGGATATTGCTTCCGCGGCCGGGTTGAAGGCAGCGCTGAAGAGGAGGTATTTCGCCGTGGCTGGCCCTGCCAACCTAATGAGCCTTTGAATGCCGCATAAGGGGTAGATGATGCCGATTGTGGAGCGGTCAGAAGGGAGCCGGATATCGCAAGCACCTGCGATCTGTCAGCCGCCGCCGATGCAGTAGCCGTCAATGGCTGCGATGGTGGTTTTGTGGAAACGGGCCCGGGCGTTTTCTTCAACGGTGACGTGGTCGCCATCGTACCGGCCGGTGACGGGATCGTGGAGGATATCTTTGGGGTCACTGATGTTTGCTCCGGCGTTGCCTTGCTGATGGACCGCGGTCACGTAAAAGTGGTAGGTGCGAGCCCTTGTGCCGTGTGAGGTGCCTGACCATGTCCAGGGCTTGGACTTGCGGATCATCAAGGACTTCACGGTAGTTGTAGATCGGTCACGTTCTTCACGCCTCGGTGGCCCGGCCTTCAGTTTCATCCACACCGACCCCCAGTGCCTCTGTCGGGCACACAGATCAGCCATGCCTAACTGGAGGGCACCCAACTGAGGCAGGACACAGATCCTCTCCCTCGGCCGTTCCTGCCCTGTCTTCGTGGATTATTTACCGAGGGATGCCGCGATCTGCTGCATGATGGTGGGGTCCGAGAGGGTGGTCGCGTCACCCGGGTCGCGGCCTTCTGCGACGTCCTTGAGGAGGCGGCGCATGATTTTGCCGGACCTGGTCTTGGGCAGTTCCGGGACCACCAGGATGTTCTTTGGTTTGGCGATGGGGCCGATTTCCTTGCCCACGTGGTTCCGGAGTTCCTGGACAATGTCATCTCCGGAATCGACGGCGTCCCCGCGGAGGATAACGAACGCGACGACGGCCTGGCCGGTGGTTTCGTCCGAGGCCCCCACGACGGCGGCCTCGGCCACGGCGGGGTGCGATACCAGGGCGGACTCGATTTCGGTGGTGGAGAGCCGGTGCCCGGAGACGTTCATCACGTCATCCACCCGGCCCAGCAGCCAGATATCGCCGTCCTCGTCCTTCTTCGCGCCGTCTCCGGCGAAGTACATGTTCTCAAAGCGGGACCAGTAGGTGTCCTTGTACCGTTCGGGGTCGCCCCAGATGCCGCGGAGCATGGCCGGCCACGGTTCGCGGATCACCAGGAAGCCGCCGTGCCCGTTGGCGACGGATTCGCCCATCTCATCCACCACGTCCACCGCAATGCCCGGCAGCGGAACCTGGGCGGAGCCGGGCTTGGCCGCGGTGACGCCGGGCAGCGGGGCGATCATCTGCGCTCCGGTCTCGGTCTGCCACCAGGTGTCCACGATCGGGGTCTTGTCCCCGCCGATGACCTTCCGGTACCACATCCAGGCTTCGGGGTTGATGGGTTCGCCCACGGACCCGAGCACGCGCAGGGAGGACAGATCGTACTTGTCCGGGATTTCCCGGCCCCACTTCATAAACGTCCGGATCGCGGTGGGGGCGGTGTAGAGGATGGAGACCTTGTACTTCTCCACGATCTCCCACCAGCGGCCCTGGTGCGGGGAGTCCGGGGTGCCTTCGTACATCACCTGGGTGGCGCCGTTGATGAGCGGGGCGTAGGTGACGTAGGAGTGGCCGGTGACCCAGCCGACGTCGGCCGTGCACCAGTACACGTCCGTCTCCGGGTGCAGGTCGAACACCGCCTTGTGGGTGTAGGCGTTCTGCGTGAGGTACCCGCCGGTGGTGTGCAGGATGCCCTTGGGCTTGCCGGTGGTGCCGGAGGTGTAGAGGATGAACAGCGGGTGCTCGGAATCATGGCCCACCGCAGTGTGCTCGGTGGAAGCCGCTTCCACAGTGTCTGCCCACCAGTGGTCCCGGCCCTCGGTCCAGTCCACGTCCTGGCCGTTGCGCTTGACCACCACCACGTTCTGCACGCTGTGGCCATCGTTCGCGAGGGCCTCATCCACCGCGCTCTTGAGTGCGCTGGGCTTGCCGCGGCGGTAGGTACCGTCCGCGGTGACCACCAGCTTGGCCTCGGCATCCTCGATCCTGGAGCGCAGCGCGTCCGCGGAGAAGCCGCCGAACACCACCGAATGCACTGCCCCGATCCGGGCGCAGGCCAGGAGCGTGATCACCGCCTCGGGGATCATCGGCAGGTACACGGCCACCCGGTCACCCTTCACCACACCGAGGGACTCGAAAGCATTCGCGGCCTTCTTCACCTCTTCGGTCAGCTGGGCGTAGGTGTAGGTACGGGTATCGCCGGGTTCGCCTTCGAAGTAGATGGCCACCCTGTCACCCCGGCCGGCCTCCACATGCCGGTCCAGCGCGTTGTAGGCCGCGTTGACTTCCCCGCCAACGAACCACTTCGCGAACGGCGGGTTGGACCAGTCCAATGCCTGGTCAAAGTCCTTGCTCCAGGTCAGCAGCTCGCGCGCCTGCTTCGCCCAGAACGCCGGCCGGTCAGCGGCGGCCTCCTCGTACTCCCCGGCCTTGACCACAGCGTCAGCGGCGAACTCGGGAGTGGGCGGAAACGTCCGGGTCTCGTGCAGCAGGTTTTCAAAGGCATCGCCCTGCTGGCCGGCCTGCCCGCCTTGTCCGGAACCGGCGGCAGCGGTGGCCGTGGAGCCGTAAATGTCCTGGGACATAGAGAACCTCATCATTCGTCGATCTTTTGCTGCGCGGCCTGCACGTTATCGCCTTCGCGGGGCCGCTCATGGCGGCGCTTTCACCGAGGGCCGGCGTCAGTCATGGGCGTTACTCATCAAGGAGCTCCGACAAAATGACATTTTGAATGACCGCGCCGGGCAGCAGTCCGGTCATGTTCTACGTGCCCCATGTAGGGGCGTGGTGCCCGGTAGTGCAAAATCCAGCATGCCCTAAACAAGCGCTGCTCGCTAAGGCATGCTGAAACACTGTTCGGGCTTATAAGCGGATGGTGACCGTCTTGGTCTGCGTGTAGTTCTTCAATGCCTCGAAGCCCTTCTCGCGCCCGAAACCGCTCGACTTAAACCCACCAAATGGCGTTTCAACTCCGCCCGCAAAATATTCATTGACGAATACCTGACCGGCATCGATTTGGGCCGCTACGCGATGGGCGCGGCCCAGATCCCTGGTCCACACTCCTGCCGCAAGCCCGTACTCGCTGTCATTAGCGATTCGCACGGCTTCATCCTCGTGCGAGAACCGGATGACACTCAGCACCGGACCGAAAATTTCCTCTTGGGCGATCCGCATTTCATTCTTCACCTCGGTGAAGATCGTCGGCAGCACGAAGTTTCCCGTTTGAAGATCGGCGGCCTCGGGACGGCCGCCGCCTGCTGCGAGCGTAGCACCTTCCCGCTTGCCGATCTCGATGTACTCCAGCACCTTTTCGAACTGGCCTCGAGTAGCAAGGGGACCCAAGTCCGGGCTTCCGCTCCCGGGTCCGATACTTGCACTGTTTGCGCGAACCACGAGCCGGGCCACGACCTCGTCATAGACGGAGTCCTGAACCAGCAGCCGCGTACCCGCGGAGCAGACCTGTCCGCCCTTGATGGTAAATCCTGTCCAGGCACTCTTCGCCGCAGCGTCCAGGTCGGCATCCTCGAACACAATGTTTGGCGATTTTCCGCCGAGTTCGAGGGTGAGGGGAACCACTCTGGCCGACGCCCGTTGCATGATTTCAGCACCTGTCTCGACTGATCCGGTAAAGGCGATTTTGCGGACAAGCGGATGTTGGACCAGAGCCATGCCGGCCACGCGTCCGGATCCCGGAACCACATTGAAAACTCCGGCGGGCAGTCCTGCCTCAAAGGCGATCTGTGCGAGGGCCAAGGTCGACAGAGGGGTCTCCGACGCCGGCTTTATGACCGCGACGTTTCCTGAAGCGAGCGACGGCCCCAAACCGCGGGCAGCCTGCTGCAACGGGGCGTTCCACGGCAGAATGTGCCCGATGACTCCGAAAGGTTCCCGCGTGGTGTACGAGTGGTAGTCGGTGCCGAGCGGCAAGGTGTCGCCGTGGAGCTTGTCCGCTGCCCCGGCAAAGAACTCGAAGTAACGCGCAGCCACCTCGACGTCGCCAAAGGACTGGTTCAGCGGCTGGCCGTTATCCTGGGTCTCCAGGGCAGCTAGCTTGTCAGCATTCTCACGGATGGCGTTGGCCACACGCATGAGGGTGCGTCCGCGCTCGGACGGCTTGGTCCGCTTCCAGGTCAGGAATGCACGCTGTGACGATTGCACGGCAAGATCAATTTCGGCTGCCGTCCCACTGGATACCTCTGCGTATGCCTCACCCGTCGCCGGATTTACCGGGCGAAAGAACTCGGTGTTGACCGGCGTGGATTTTCCGTCAATGAAGGGTTCGTACCGTACAAGCATTACTGGTCTCCTTTAGATTCTTTAGGTAGCTACTGGGCGTGAGCGGAAGCGACGGGTTCGGTCAGTTCCCCCGCTTCGTCGCGGACTGCATCGAAGGCGAAGCCCCGGTAGCCTGCGGCAACGACCTCATTGCACTGATCAACGTACTTGTTGAAGCCACCCGAGTACGGAACGAAAACCCTCGAGCCGTCGTCCTTGTTTACGTGGACCATGTAGTTGTCGTGTGCGAGGCGAAGCAAAGGCTTTGCGAGCGAAGCCGCATGGTCCATCCATGCCTGCTGTCCTTCCTCGGTCGGCTCGACGCGAGTTAGGCCGCGTTCATTCATGTGGGAGATCATGTCGGCAATAAAATCCACGTGCTGTACGTTGGCGGCGTTCATGTTGGCCAGCACCGAGGGACTGAGCGGACCGGTCAGCGTGAACAGGTTCGGGAATCCGGCGGTCATGAGACCGAGATAGGTGCGGGGGCCACGCTTCCAAAGGTCGCTGGGCTGCTGGCCATGCTCGTTGCGGATGTTCGCATTGTCGAGGGCGCCGGTAAAGGCCTCGAAGCCGAGCGCAAAGACGATGAGGTCAACTTCGTAGTGGTTATCCCCAGCCTGAATGCCGGTAGGGGTGATCCGTGTGATCGGATCGGCGTTGACATCTACCAGAGTGACATTCTCTTGATTGAAGATGTCGTAGAAGCCGGTGTCGATGCAGAGACGGCGAACACCGATTGGGTAGGAAGTCGGCATGAGCTTTTCAGCCGTCTCCGGGTCCTTAACCATCTGACGGACCTTGCCGCGAACGAAGTTCGAGACGATGTCGTTCACCGCTTGGTCAGTGCCCTGGTCCGCGAAGAGGCCAAGCAGGGCCTGCCCGCCAAATGCCCACCGTTCCTCGAGCAACTGCTGCTGCTGCTCCTCAGTGTAGTCGCCCGCCTTGCCGAGAACGGGTGGAAGAATGATCCCTCCCCCGGACTCGGTGAGTTCCTTCCAGATCGTTTCCGTCTTACTGCTATACCGCCGGTGGCGTTCCTGATCCGCCTCTCGGTTGTGGGCAGGCACAGAATAGTTCGCAGTGCGCTGGAACACGTAGAGTTCGGAGGCCTCTTTGGCGATCGCAGTCGCGGCTTGCACGCCAGACGATCCGGTGCCTATGACAGCGACGCGGCGCCCCGCGATCTGGACCGGGGTGCGCGGCCAGTGTGCGCTCTGGTGCCACTCACCCTTGAACTCGTCGATGCCCGCGAAGTCAGGCTTGCGAGGTTTCGAGAGGTTGCCCGTCGCCATGACGAGGTAGCGCGCGGTAAAGGTCTTGCCGGTATCGGTCGTCACAACGTAACGGTGAGTGTCCGGATCCCATTGGCTCCCGTTGACCCACGTATTGAAGAGGATAGACGGTTTGACTTGGAGGCGGTCGGCCGCGTAGTTAAGGTACCTGAGGATCTCGGGCTGGGCGGCGTAGCGCTCGGTCCACGTCCAGTCACTGTACAGGTCCTGGTCGAAAAAATAACAGTAGTCGTAGCTCTCCACGTCGACGCGGGCACCGGGGTAGGCATTGTGATACCAAACGCCTCCCACCTCGGGTGCCGCTTCGATGCCGAGCACGGACAGCCCGTCCTTACGGAAGCGATGGACGGCGTAGATGCCTCCCATGCCGGCCCCGACCACGATGACGTCGTAGTGGGTCTTTACCGATTCTTCAACACCAGGTTGAAAGTTTGTCACCTTGACTCCTTGATGGAACGCCATTGTTAATTCAAGTGGGAATGTAAATTATGCCGCAGAGCGGCACATCGTTTCAATTCTTTTTCTATGAGGGTAGTACCTCTGACGGGCACTGCGCGCTATTTGATGGCGAGCGGATTGAGGGGGGAACCAGTAGCCCCCGTCACCATCAGGGGCTGCGCAACGAGAAAGAACTCGTAGACCCCGTCCGTTGCGCAGTCTGCAGCGAGCTCCTCGAGGTCCCACATCTCGCCTATGTAGACCCCGGCGTTCACCAGCAGAATGACATGGAGAGGCGACATAAGGTCCGGGGTCTCGAATGGTATCGCCTCGGCCCCCCACGTGTCGGTGGCGACGCCCGCAACCCGACGTCCACAAAGGAAATCCGCGCTGCTCACGCCGAGGCCAGGGGCAGGCCCGCCGGCATAATCCCCCCAGTCCCCCTCCTTGCGGCGCTGCTGTAAATGCCCCGTACGTACAAGCACAATGTCACCTTCCCGGATTTCGACACCTTGCGCCTCGGCGCAGCCCTCCAGATCCTCCTCCTGAATGGTGTCGCCCGGCTTGAGCGCCGGAAGTCCGAGGTGCCGGGCAATGTCCAGCAGGACCCCGCGGCCGAGCCCTCGCTCCCCCAAGTTGGTAATGCTGTTATGGAGCGCGCCGTCGGTGACCGTGACGCTGTCGGCAGTGCGCCCGTTGTAGGTCTGCCCTTCGTAGAAGATATGGCAGAAAGCATCCCACTGGGTGGAGCACTGCAGCGGCATGTAGACCGCGTCATCGGAAGCGGTTTGCAGGCCCTGGTCAGCGAGGCTTGCAATCTGTTCGTGCGGTAGACGGAGCATCACGTGTTGGGGGTTCACTCTCGGCCCTCCCCCGCGCATCGGACCAGACCGGTCCAGCGGCAATGAGAGGGAGAAGACAGCCCCCCGACTCACGCCTTGGGCCGCAGCGGCAATGCGCTCGGGAGTGATGTAGTTTGCGGCGCCTAGCTCGTCCTGGGCGCCCCAGCGACCCCAGGTTCGGTACTTCAAAGCAAGCTCCTCTACTGACGCTCGCGTGTGTGCCCTTCGGTTGAGAGAGCGGACCTGGGATTTCATAGCTTTCCTTCCTGCCGCTACGCGGGAAGGCCCACAGCAGCCAAGTGGTCCAAGCGCGTCCTGGCCGCGGGCGCGATTACGACCAATTGTTCGATCTTTGTACGGTAGCAGCTTGTGTGGCGCCCGTCTCACCAGCTACGCTATCACAAAGACCCAGAAAATGGCACGCCGTGCTACTCTGCGAACCATCAATGGTCGACCGTTGCACATGCTCTTCGCCGGAGGAAGCTGACCGCCTGCGGGACCGAAGACCTTGCCCCCGAGTCGCTACCGCGACCACGGAGGCCTTCCGGGATCTCTAATCGCCGATCCTTGAGGCAACGCTGCTCGCATCTACAGATATGAGGCATCTCATGAACGAACTAGCCGTGGTGACCCGCCACACTGGTCCACGCATTCCGCCAAGCGTCACAGCTCCGGTTCCGCTTCCAATAATCAGATTCGTGAATCCCGATGGGACCCTCACCGAGGCTGGACGATCACAGGAAATCGACACCGATCTCGCCCGCGCCCTCTATCGTCATATGACCCGCTCGAGGGCACTTGACCGTGAGGCGCTGGCACTTCAGCGGCAGGGCCAGCTGGCCCTCTGGCTGATGTCCTGGGGGCAGGAGGCCGCACAAGTCGGGTCGATCGCGGCACTGAGGGAATCGGACATGGTGTTTCCGAGCTATCGGGAGCACGCTGCGGCCCTTTACCGGGACATCACACCCGCGCAACTTTTTGCCCAATGGAGGGGTATAGCCCACTCAGGCTGGGATTCGCAAAAGCATCATTTTCACATCTATTCACTTGTGCTAGGCACACAGGCGCTGCACGCCACGGGCTATGCCGCCGGGGTCAAGATGGACCGTAGCGATGAGGTGGTCACGGCGTATTTCGGTGACGGAGCGAGCAGCCAGGGCGACGTGAATGAAGCGCTGAACTGGGCCGCGGCGGGAACGTTGCCGGTGCTCTTCTTCGTGCAGAACAACCAGTGGGCGATCTCAACTCCGCCCGCAGTGCAGATGCGCACGACACTTACGCAACGCGCGGCCGGATTTGGGTTGCCCTCATGGCACGTTGACGGCAATGATGCCCTCGCCGTTCACGCTGTCACCCGTGAGGCTGCTGCATGGGTTCGTTCTGGCAACGGTCCTGCGCTCATTGAGGCCGAAACTTACCGCATGGCAGGCCACAGCAGTTCGGATGACCCGACGCGCTATCGCAATCCGGATGAGTTCTCCCAATGGGAGGCGCGTGACCCTCTTCTGCGGCTTGAGGCTCTTCTGAAAGCTACCGGCACATCACGCTCATTCTTCGACGAGCTCGACGAAGAAGCCCAGGCCTTTGCCTCCAGCTCCCGGGAAGCCTGCCTCAGGCTGGCCGACCCTGATCTCGCCGATCTATTCGAAAGCGTCTACGCTGAACCGCACCCTGTGACCAGCCGAGAGCGCGAGCAGTTTATTGCGTTCCGCGCAGACCTTGAAACGGAGCACTGACTTGGTATCTATGACTTTGGGTTCAGCGCTCAATTCGGGCATGCGACGCTCCATGGAAGCCGACCCGCGCGTCATGCTCATGGGCGAAGACATCGGTAGGCTCGGGGGCGTCTTCCGCGTGACCGACGGGCTGCGCGATCAGTTCGGTGCCGAACGCGTCGTGGACACGCCGCTCGCCGAGTCCGGAATAGTCGGAACCGCGATCGGCCTAGCCTTGCGTGGCTACCGACCGGTTTGCGAGATCCAGTTTGACGGGTTCGTCTACCCGGCCTTTGACCAGATCGTCAGCCAGCTGGCGAAAATGCGGGCACGATCCGCCGGCCGCATTGCCCTGCCGATCGTGATCCGGATACCCGTCGGAGGCGGCATTGGCGCGGTAGAGCATCACAGCGAATCGAATGAGGCCTACTTCGCCCACACCGCCGGTTTACGGGTCGTATCCTGTTCCAACCCGGCCGACGCCTATCAAATGATCCAACAGGCCATCGCCAGCGATGACCCTGTGATCTTCTATGAACCCAAGCGTCGCTACTGGGACAAGGGCGAAGTTGATATCGACGGCCTGACAGGGCCCGTTGAGCCTCTCGATAAGGCACGTGTCCTCCGCTCAGGTACTGACTGCACTATCGTGGCCCACGGCCCCACCGTCGCGACCGCCCTGGCCGCAGCCCACGCCGCCGGGGAAGACGGCTTCTCCGTCGGCGTGATCGATCTGCGCTCGATCTCCCCGCTTGATCTCGACACGATCACCCTAGCTGCTGAACAAACCGGCCGCCTCGTCGTCGTGCATGAGGCCTCCACCTTCCTCGGGATAGGCGCCGAAATTGCGGCAGCTGTCACCGAACGCGCCTTCTACGCGCTCAAGGCGCCGGTGCTGCGCGTCGGAGCGTACAACCTGCCGTATCCCCCGGCCCGCACCGAGAACGAATTCCTGCCCGATGTCGACCGCGTCCTTGAGACCATCGATCAGGCCCTGAAGTTTTAGGAGAACATCATGACAGCGCTGCACACCTTCCGGTTGCCAGACGTGGGCGAGGGCCTTACTGAAGCTGAGATCATCGGCTGGCAGGTTTCCGTCGGCGACACCGTTGCCATCAATGACGTGCTCGTAGAGATCGAAACCGCCAAGTCGAGCGTGGAACTGCCGTCCCCCTTCGCGGGACGCATTGCAACGCTGCACGGCGTACCGGGCGACACAGTACCGGTGGGAAGCGTGCTTGTCACCGTGGAGGCAGAGGGTGGGAATGATGAGCACGCTGTCGGCGGCCCGGGTGAGGAAGCGAAGCCCCTTGTACTTGTTGGCACCGGGCCAAGTGCGCCTGCGGATCGTCGGCGCCGACTGGGGCCCAACGGCGCCGGAAATACGCGCTCTGCCCCGCGTTCCGTTCCCGTGGCCAAAGAAAACGCTGAGCCCGCGAAGGGCCGTGCGACCCCGCCGGCACGGCTTCGCGCAAAGCAACTCGGTGTCGACCTCGATAAGCTCGCCAAGACCGACGGTGGCATGATCACGCGCGAGGAGATTGAGGCCGCGGCAGCCGGCGGGTCGACTCCCGCACCAGTCGACACCGCACGGGAACGGCGCCTGCCAATCAAGGGTGTACGCAAGGTGATGGCATCAGCCATGGTGCTGTCCGCATTCACCGCCCCTCACGTCACTGAATGGCTCACGGTCGACGTTACAGCCACCATGCAAATGGTTGCCCAGCTCAAGCGTGATCCGCGCTGGCAGGGAGTGCGTGTCTCGCCCCTGCTTTTCGTGGCCAAGGCGCTCGTGCTTGCTGCAAGGAAACACCCTCTTATCAACAGCACTTGGGACGAAGCGAACCAGGAGGTAATCGAAAAGTTCTACGTTAACCTCGGCATCGCAGCCGCCACCCCGCGAGGCCTTCTGGTGCCGAACATCAAGGATGCCCACACCATGGATCTGGTTGAGCTCGCCAGCGCTCTCGACCTGCTCGTCAGCAGGGCGCGCTCCGGCGAGACCACCCCGGCAGATATGAGCTCCGGCACGATCACGATTACCAACATCGGGGCGCTTGGGGTGGACGCTGGAACACCAATCCTCAACCCCGGTGAGGCAGCCATTCTGGCCTTCGGCGCGGTGCGCTACATGCCATGGGTGGTCGATGGTGAGATCGTGCCGCGGCAGGTCACTCAACTGGCGTTGTCCTTTGACCATCGTCTTGTCGACGGCGAGCTCGGGTCACGGGTTCTTACCGACGTCGGCCGTCTCCTGCATAATCCCGCTGAGGCCATGCTGTATGTCTGAACCAGTCCCAGTACGAACGAAGAGGAATTCCGTGGCAACCATTTCATCACCCTGGATCAGTGCTACGCGTCGGATTCGCGGTGCGGTGCTCCGGTACAGCGCGCTCGAGCAACCGTACGCGCGGTCGCGGCCGATCGTCATTGAAGAGCTCACGCTAAACGAGCCGGGCGAAACCGAGCTGCTCATCGAAATGGAAGCTGCTTCTGTGTGCCACTCCGACTTGTCGGTCGTGAACGGAAGCCGACTCAGGCCGCTGCCCATGCTCCTTGGCCACGAGGCAGCTGGCCGTGTGTTGGGTGTCGGCTCCCAGGTCACGGACATCGCGCCCGGGCAGCGAGTTATTATGACATTCCTGCCGCGCTGCGGGGCCTGTGCGAACTGCCGCACCAACGGGTTATTGCCTTGCAGCGAAGGAACCCGGGCAAACACCGAGGGAACCCTGCTCAGCGGTGCGCGCCACCTGCATTCAAACTCTGAGACCGTGCAGCACCACCTCGGGGTCTCTGGGTTCGCCACGCACGCGGTCGTCGACCGACGTTCTGTAGTGCCTGTAGACGACGACGTGCCTCCGGAAGTCGCCGCCGTGCTCGGCTGTGCTGTGCTCACCGGTGGTGGTGCTCTGCTCAACAACGCCAGGATCACAGCGGAAGATACGGTCGCAGTGGTTGGCCTTGGCGGCGTCGGCATGGCCGGATTGCTGACTGCCGTGGCGCAGGGATGCGCCCAGGTGATCGCCGTGGACAACCAGCCCGAGAAGCTTGAGCTCGCGTTGTCTCTGGGGGCCGCAAAAGCACTGACACCCCAAGATGCCATCGACGAGGGCATCCGGGTCTCAGTCGTGCTCGAGGCTGTCGGCAACGCCCGGGCATTCGAGACTGCGTTCGGCCTAGTTGCCCCGGGAGGCCGACTCGTCACAGTGGGTCTGCCCTCCCCTGAGTCGACGGCGACAATCTCGCCACTGCGGATAACAGCAGAGGCGATCACGATCATGGGCAGCTATATGGGCGCGGCGATCCCCGAGCGTGACATCCCACGATTTGTTGAGCTGTGGCGCTCAGGTTCTTTTCCGATCGAAAAACTTATTTCTGACACCATCCGACTCGATCAGATTAACGAGGCAATGGACCGCCTGGCGGACGCTTCCGCCATGCGCCAAGTTGTCCTCTTCCACAAGGGAGAAGCGAAATGAGCGAACACGTCTACGACGCGGTTATCCTCGGCGCAGGTTACGGCGGCATCGGTGCCGCCGCCCAGTTCGTGCGCAACGATATTGATAACTTTGTGTTGCTTGAGAAGGCCGGGCGGGTCGGCGGGGTGTGGCGCGACAACTCCTACCCGGGAGCGGCTTGCGACACGCAGTCGCATATCTACTGCTACAGCTTCCACCTCAATCTCCGGGCGAGTGCTCTGTTTGCCGGGCGTGATGAGTTGCTTGGCTACATCGAGTCCATTGTTGACAAGTTTCAGCTGGCGGACAGGATCCGGCTCAACAGCGAAATCATCCGAGCCGTCTGGCAGGAGGTGCGGGGAATATGGCGCATCGAGACGGCGGGCGGCGAGACCTACCTCGCCCGTGCCTTTGTGCCGTCCTGGGGCCAGCTCAGCACCCCTAGCATTCCTGACTTCGAGGGCCTCGAACGGTTCAGTGGCGAATGGTTCCACTCCGCCAAATGGAGACATGACGTTGATCTTCGAGGCAAGCGTGTGGCGAGCATCGGCGCCGCGGCCAGCGCGGTGCAATACATCCCTGAGGTCGCCAAGGTGGCCGATGAACTGGTCGTCTTTCAACGCTCCGCGAATTACATCCTCCCCCGTGACCAGGTGGTGTTCACTCAGGAGCGGCTTGACGAGTTCAGTGCCAATCCTGCCGTCTTCCTGGAGAGCCGCATCGGAATCCACAACATGCGTGAGGCCGGGTTCGCCCGGATGAAGCATGATTCTTCGGACCAGGCGCAGGCCGTTCTCGACGCCCGGGCCCACCTCGAAGCGCAGGTGCCCGATCCGGTTCTCCGCAAAAAACTCACTCCTGACTACGAGTACGGGTGCAAGCGCGTACTGCGCAGCGACGACTATTACCCGGCCCTTATGCGGCCCAACGTAATGCTTGAAACTAGCGGTATCCGAGAGATTACAGAGCATGAGATCATCGCTCGGGACGGCCGCGAGTACGAGTTCGATGTCATCATCTTCGGTACCGGGTTCAAGAGCCAGGCATTCCAGGGCCAGCTGGAGGTCGTCGGCCGGCACGGCATGCAACTCGCGGAGCGGTGGGGTAACACCCCGGAGGCGTACTTGGGAATGACCGTTGACGGGTTCCCCAACATGTTCATGATTTATGGTCCGAACACGAACCTTAACCACAATTCAATCGTGACGATGATGGAGGCCCAACAGGAATACATTGTCGAGGCTGTTAATTACCTGAAATCGAACCCGGGCGATGTGCTGGAGGTCGATGAAATGGTGCTACGCGAGTACAACGACATGGTGCAACGGGAACTCGAGATGTCGTCATTCTCGTCGGACTGCTCCTCGTGGTACAAGAACGACGAGGGCAAGGTGATCAACAACTGGTGCGGCACCGTTGAGGAATACCGTGCGCTTACCGCCGAAATGAATCGCGGCGACTACCGTTCGGCGGTTCCAGCCGCCGAAATGAGGTAGGAGCCGTGGCGCCGCGCCAAGCGAGGGCAATCGCCGAGGATGCATGGCCTTCGATCCAGGCTTTCCGCCTGGGCGGAGGCAAGTCCTTCCAGGATGTCGGCGTGAAACAGGCCCGAGCGAACTATGAGCTGAGTTGCGCAACAAACGGGGTTCCACCCGAAGATCTGCACAGCGTGGAGGACATAGTGATAGACGAGGTGACCGGAGTGCGTGGCCGCGTTTATCGTTCCGAGGCGGTACATGACGATAACGGGTCAGCCGGAATCCTTTTCCTTCACGGCGGCGGCTGGGTGGTGGGCAGCCTGGACACGCACGATAGGCTCTGCCGCTACCTGGCCAAGCACTCGGGTGCCGTTGTGCTTGCCGTCGATTACCGTCTGGCGCCGGAACACTCCTATCCCGCAGCGGTTGAAGATTGCCGGCACGCGCTCACTTGGCTCTTTTCCAATGCTGCCGCATTGCACATTGACCCGGACCGGGTAGCGATCGCCGGAGACAGCGCCGGGGCGCAAATGGTGGCGGTGCTTGCGAAGGAAAGCACAACAGACAGTATCCCTGGCAAGCTTCGGGCTCAGGTGTTGCTTTACCCTGTAACCGACTTGGAAATGAACACCCCCTCCTATTCGCGAGTCACGGAAGGGTTTCCGCTCACGGACGCCACGATGCGTTGGTTCGCCAATATGTACGTGCCTAATGCCGCCCTTCGTGGTGAGGCTGCTTTAAGCCCACTGCGCCACCCGGTACCGGAGGGCAGCCCTGACGCCCTTGTGATCACCGTTGAGCATGATCCGCTCGCGGATGAGGGCATCCGCTATGCAGCAAAGCTAGCCGAAGCCGGCACGCGGGTAGAGCACCACCACCTCGCCGGTTACGCGCATGGACTTTTTACATCGGCGGGCACTATCGCCCACGGCGTGGCGACCCTTGACCGTGTGGCCTCCTTCCTGCGGGAAGCTCTCCGGCCTTGAGGTGCAGTCCGGAGACTGAATTCGGGCCCAGGAATCCACTGTTCGGACCTCTACGGTCCGAGTCCCGCCACCAGGCCTTCTGCGTCCTTCAGTGCCCCTCAGGTGGTTTCATCAGAGGGAGCAACAACTGATTATTCTCGACCACCGGCTCCACGTATGTGCATATAACGGGAGGCATACCCGGAACTCAGGGAGTTCAGGGCAGGGTCGATACTATTCTGCCTTCGGCGCGCCCTAAACTTTGCTGGTGAGCATCCACGTGTTGACCCGGAAAATTGCCGAAATCATGCCTGGGAGGGAGCCGATTAGAGCGCTATTCCCCCCACATCATCGTCGAGAAACCCGGGCTGCTGTTTGCCATCCAAGTTCACGCTGGGTTATTCTCCAGCCGGCGGCGTCATTGCCCTTGAACCCCTCAGCAGAGCAGCTAATCTGGCCCTGTGGCTGCAGATAAGTCGCACCCATCCGGTACCTCTACCGAGATCTGGCGGTGCTGTCACCCGCCATGTAAACCCGGCAGCGCATAAAGAGGAAGCGGTCCCAAGCTCTAGGCCCGGGACCGCTTCGCCACGCCCTGGCGGACGAGCACTATGTGTTAGTTGGAAGCGCCAGTCACACCATCGTTTGGCCGCCGGTGGTGTTGATGGACTCACCGGTGATGTAACCGCTCTCGTCGGATGCCAGGAAACCGACGAGATCGGCGACGTCGCTGGGCGTTTGGAAGCGCCCGAGCGGGATAGTTGCGTTCGTCTGTGCCCGCAGGACATCGACATCGACGCCCGCCTGCTTGGCGTTGGCCGCCCAAGCAACAGAGGAGAGTTCAGTGTCAACGGTGCCGGGACACACGGCGTTGACGTTGATGCCATGCTTGCCGAGCTCTGCAGCTGCGGACTGCGTTATACCGATAACGGCAAATTTCGAGGCTGAATAAATTGATAGGAGCGGGAAACCGACCTTACCCGCCTGGCTCGCTACATTGATGATGCGTCCGCCGTCCCCTTGAGAAATAAACTGCCTGGCCGCTGCCTGTACGCCAAGGTAGGTTCCCTTCACATTGACCCCGACCGTGAGGTCGATATCCTTTTCAGGCACGTCTACTAGCTCAATGCCACTTACCGCGACACCTGCATTGTTGACCCAGATATCGAGTCGCCCGAACTTCTGGACTGTCGCATCCACGAGGGCCTTGAGCTCGTCCGGCTTGGTGATGTCACAGCGAACACCAAGTGCCTCGTGGCCGAGACTCTCCAACTCCTCGACGGTCTCCTGGAGGGCTTCAGTCGACGCAACCGGGTAATCACGATCAACTGTGAGCGGGCGTCCTACATCCGAAACGACGACCTTCGCACCGAGAGCGGCGAGGTGCTTGACAATGGCACGTCCGATTCCCCCCTGGCGGCTCGCTCCTGTCACGACAGCGACGCGATCCTTGAGTGGCTGATATGTCATTTTTTCTATCCAATCTGTCTGGTGAAAATGAAGTGGAGTCGTCAACCGGCGGTGCTATAGGCGAAGCGGCTCGAACTCTGCGGCGAGCTCGACGAATTCGAGGTCCTGCCCGGTTATCACGCCAGCCGTGTGGCCATCGCCGGCCTGCTATGCGAGGCGAAAGCCGACTGTATATCTAGCCACATATCTAGCCACGAAACTGGATGAGAGCGTATCCACGGCAAGGAAGGAGCCTACCTCCGCCCTGCGGGTGGACATCCGGCTTTATTGTCACCGGTTATCCCCAACCCAGGAGGCCCCAACAAGCTTGGAGCGGATCGAGTCGAATGCGTTTCATCCACTGACGTGTGTAGAAAACATACCATTATGTGGCACGCCGTTCCATAGGTCGGTATCAAATTTATCCCTCCGAAACTGAGGTATGCCCATATCTGGAAGCATGATCCGACCTGTGGATCCGGAGCTCGCGGGAGGACGATGGTGGGCCAGCTATGGCAGGGGCAGCCGGCCCACTTGGCCCGTCGTAGTTTGGATGGGCCCACGTCCATCACCATGTTGTTGAAAAACGATGTATCGACGATCGGAAGCTGGCATGCCAGCTCTCCAAAAATCATCCCTGGCTAGTCTGCCCGATGGCGGGGTGCCTGTGTAGGCGCTAGCACAGCTGAGTTGGGAGGTCAGGCGAAGGACATGGTTTCGTCCCGTTTTGCCGGTTCGCATCGAAGTACGTGGGATTGCATGACAAGCACCTGCTGGTCCTCGGTGAGTTCGCATCCTCCCTAGCGGGAGACCTTGCCCATGAGCGATGCGATGGGCCGCAGGAAGAGCGGGCGGGACAGGAACCAGGCGGCGGCCAAAACTGCGAGTGAGCCGATGAAGATCCAAAAGCCAACCCAGCTGGCGTCGTCCCGGGAGGCGTACATGTGGTTTAGGTTCCTCTGCGCTCCGGTGAGCAGCACCAGGGCGACGTGGGTGATGATGAAAAGTACGAAGTAAACCATGACCGGCACGTGGACCGCCCGGGCAACCTCGACCGGGTATAGCCGATTCAGCTTCTGCGCATTCTGCGGCCAGGCCCCGGACATTCGCAGTCCGGTGATGATGGCCAGCGGTGCGGCGATGAACACCGTGGCGAAGTAGGCCAAAACCTGAAGGCTGTTGTAGTTCACCCAGCCGTTCTCCGTGGGCCAGTTGAAGGACGCATACTGCAGCGCGGTGGAGAGGGCATTGGGCAACACATCCCAGCCCGTTGGCACGATCCGCATCCACTGACCGGTGGCGACCAGAAGCACGATGAACACGATGCCGTTGATCACCCACAGCGCGTCAAGGCTCTGGTGGAGCCACAGGTCGAGGCTGATCTTTTTCGGCGGGTTCTTCGTCCGTACCAGGCCCTTGTTGTTGCGGGTCCAGTACGCTTTGGGCCGCGCAGTGGTGCGTACCTGCCACCCAGTGCGGATGATCAGGACCATGAAGAATGCGTTCAAAAAGTGCTGCCAGCCCAGCCACCCAGGAAGGCCCGTAGGCGCGGTCTCCGGCAGCTCGGTATGGCCTGGATACTGTAGCAGGAACGATTCCACGGCCGGAAGGGTCCGCAGCCACCGGGCCAGCATGAACACCGCGAGCAGCAGCACCGCCGCGGCCGCCACAGCCGCGGCAGCCTTCACCCAGGACGGTACGGGTCTGCGCTTTGCCTTCCGCGTGGATGCAGACTGCTTTGTTGGAATGGACATGACTCCGCGTTTCCTTCCCGTGCTCCGGACTAGTGTGCCGCCGTCAGCTGGTGGGCATTAATGGCCTCGATCAGCTGGGGGACGACGGTGAAGACGTCGCCGACAATTCCGAAGTCGGCGACCTCGAAGATTGGCGAATCCTCGTCCTTGTTGATGGCGACAATAGTTTTGGAAGTCTGCATGCCAGCCCTGTGCTGGATGGCCCCGGAAATGCCGAGGGCAACGTAGAGCTGCGGGGAAACCGCTACACCGGTCTGGCCGACCTGGTAGGACTGCGGGACGTACCCGGCATCAACGGCGGCACGGGAGGCGCCAACTGCTGCCCCCAGTGCGTCGGCCAGCTGTTCCACGAGCACGAAGTTGTCCTTCGAACCGAGCCCGCGCCCGCCGGAGACGACCTTCGTTGCACCGCGAAGGGCGGGCCGGCCAGTGTCGGCTCCGGCTTCGTGGACCTGTTCAATGATGGCCGCCGGGAAGTCGGCGGCGGCGAGCGGGGCCACAGTGAGCTCGGCGGTGGCGGCTGCAGCCCGTTCCTGGATGGAACCGGGCCGGATGGTAATGATCGTCAGGCCGTCCCGGACCCAGGATTCAGTGGTGTAATCGCCGCCGAAAACCGAGTGGACAGCGACGATCCGCCCGTCCTCGGACCGGACATTCACAGCGTCGGCGGCGACGGCCCCGCCGGTGCGTATGGCCAGCCGGCCAGCGACCTCACGGGATTCGGTGGAGTTGGAGATCAGCACCGCGGCCGGTGCGTAGGCGCTGACCGCCGCGGTGAGTGCCACGAGTTGGGGCTGGGCCAGGATACGGCCCGCGTCCTCGCCCTCGGCGACGTAGACATGCGCAGCACCGAGCCGGCCCAGCTCGCCAGCAACTGCGGCCCCGGTCCCGGGGGCTGCAGCCACGACTGCGACAGGGGTGCCCAGCTGGGCGGCCGCCCCGATTAGGCCGGGCGCGGAGGCCTTGATGCCGCCGGTGGACGAGGTTTCGATGAGTACAAGAATGTTTGCCATGTCGGTTTCTCCGTTGGGATATCAGGCGGGTCAGATGAGGCGGTTCGAGGCGAGGAAACCGGCGAGTTCCTGGGCGGCGGTCCCATCGTCGATGATCTTGGTGCCGGCGGCACGCGCAGGACGCTTGGTGGCGGATCCCACGACCGATGCGGCAACAGCGGCGGTACCTAGGTCCAGCGAGGCCCGGTCCATCGTCTCCACGGGTTTACGCTTGGCCATCATGATGCCCTTAAAGTTAGGGAAACGGGCCTCCGCGGAGCGTTCGGTAACGGACACGACCGCTGGCAGCGGCGCACGCACGGAAAGAGAACCGCCGTCGATGGAGCAGGTGCCGGATACGGATCCCGCCTCCAACTCCAGGGCGTCCAGAGAGGGCAGTAGGGGAAGGCCCAGGATCTCAGCCACCATCGCGGGGACCACTCCGCCGCGCCCGTCCGTGGACTCGTTGCCGGCCAGGACCAGGTCGAAGCCCCCCCGCTGGATCGCGGCGGCTAGCACCCGTGCAGTCTGCACCATGTCCGAGGCGGCTAAGGCGTCGTCCACAATGTGGATGGCCGAATCGGCCCCCATCGAGAGCATCTTGCGCAATGTCTTGGTTGCCGAGTCCGGACCCATCGTCAGTACAACGATCTCAGTGGCCTTCTGGCCGTCCTTGTAGCGCAGCGCGGACTCCAGTGCACGCTCATTGATCTCGTCGGGCACGATATCGCTAGCATCTCGGTCCAGCAACCCGCTGGATAGGTCGATCTTCCGGTCCTCGTAGGTATCCGGGACCTGCTTGACGAGTACGACGATCTTCATGGTGTTTCCTCCTGCTGGTTTTAATGACTTCATGTCAAGTTACTTATGCCGGGCTGATACCCAAGGGGCGCCTTGCCAAGCCCAAGGGGCGAGAGGCTAGGGCGGCGGCGAGATCCCTCAACGCTTTCGCGGCCGGGGACGCTCCGGCCGCACCGTCCGCCGTCACGAGCGGACGCCCCCTATCGCCGCCTTCCCGCAGAAGCGGTTCGAGAGGAACAGTGCCCAGCAGCGCTACATCTTCGCCAAGCTCACTACTCAACCGCTCCGCGGTGGTTGCACCGCCACCAGAACCAAAGAGTTCCATGCGTCTACCGTCTTCCAATTCGAGCCAGGACATGTTCTCTATGACACCGGCGATTAGCTGTCCGGTCTGCGCCGCGATGAGGCCGGAACGTTCGGCAACCTCGGCGGCCGCGCTCTGAGGTGTAGTGACCACCAGAATGCGAGCTTGAGGGAGCAATTGAGAGATCGATATAGCAATGTCGCCGGTACCAGGTGGCAGGTCTATAAACAGAACATCTAAATCCCCGAAATACACGTCCCTCAGGAACTGCTCCAAAGCACGGTGCAGCATGGGACCGCGCCACACCACCGGTTTATTCCCGCTGATAAACATTCCGGTGGAGATTACTTTGACCCCAAAAGCTACAGGCGGCAGAATCATGTCATCCATACGGGTAGGCGCCTGATCAATCCCCATCAATCCAGGGATGGAAAAGCCGTAGACGTCAGCGTCTACGATGCCCACCCGAAGACCCTTAGCTGCCATTGCCGACGCGAGGTTTGCGGTTAGGCTGGACTTTCCGACCCCACCTTTGCCGCTGGTTACAGCATAGATTCGAGTCAGCGAGGACGGGTCATTAAATGGTATGACTCGCCCTTTACTTCCCTTGAGCTGTTCCTTCAGTGCCGTTCGTTGTTCGGTAGTCATTACGTCCAACACCACCGAAACCTTCGACACTCCACGAATGGGTGCCAGGGCTGCCTTAACGTCTGAGCTTATGACCCCGCGCATCGGACAAGCAGCGACAGTCAGTAGTACTTCCACAGTGACATGTCCATCGGTGTCAACGGAAAAGTCCCTCAGCATACCCAGCTCGGTGATTGGACGACGAAGCTCGGGATCTATAACTTCGCCCAGCGCCCGGTGTATCGCTTCGGTCAGGGTTTGGTGATCATGCGGCATCAAGAATTGTCCTTCTCACTGCGCAGCGGTGGCACATGTGCCACCCTTCCTGCTGTCAATTCCTCCGGGGCCGTCACAGCCCCCGAACCTCCATGATCGAGCAATTCAGCGCTAACGACGTCTACCAGTCCTAGGAAGCTTTGAAGCAAAGTATTGGCGCGGCGAGGGGACGCCATGACCGTAGCAGTGAAAAGTCTGCTTCCCTGTGAGATTCTGGAAAGCTCCGCTTCGAGCACGTCCAGACCCCGGCGGCCGAAAATCGAAGCCAATCGAGAAAGTTGGGCATGGTCTCGACTCTCCCTGAGCGTCACCGCTATGACAATGCGCCGTTCCTGACTCATTTCCTGATCTCCTACTTGGAATTAAGGCCGCCGCTGCCCCGGAAAACGGAGGATGAAAACGGAAGCAACCTCATCCGGCTCCTACACCAACCTCCGTCGAAATCCAGATGGTTAGTGGAACCTGCTGCGCGGCAAATCCTGCGCTAGGTCCACAACGACCTTCTTCTGCCCATCTAGACCCCTTGCAAGCCGGTAAGCGCTATTCCCCGCGTTCACAAGTCCCGCGATAGGGCCTTTTTAGGACGGCACTTGACCGGCTGTAGCCATCAGTTCCGGAAGAGATTGGCTAATCCCGCTCCTTCGCCTGCAAACAAGCTTACCTCTTCTGAATCAAAAATGGAACAGCATCCCGTTGGACGGCACGATGCTAATTGTCGCTTGAGAAGAGATGCTGGCTGGTTGCGGCGGGGTAGCTTGAGTTAGGAAACCAGAAAAGCGGGCATACAGGTCTCGCCTGGTATTCAAGAAATACTGGGCGGGAACCTTATCGGGTGGCCTCCCTATCCAGCGGCTGGCCTTGATCGGCATTGATAACCGGACCACGCCTCATCGCGGGTGCGTTTTCCGTCGATAAACGGCCCTGGTCCTTCACGGCGATTGTGAACAGGCGCTCAACTCCGCGTGTCGCCCAGTCGGGACGTGTCCGCGAGGGCCAGGTGCTCCTCGAGAATTCGCTCTTCCACTCCCATCGCCGACTTGTATGCCCGCTCGAGCTCGACGAGGCTATTTGCCGAGGCAGCGACGCTACCCCGGATCAGCACGTGGCCTTGCTGAACCACATCTCCCAGTGCTCGCACCGCCGGTTCGGCGATGACGACGCCCACCCCTCCCGCCGCAAGATCCCTAATCGTTTCATTTATCGATTGAACAATCAGCGGCGCGAGACCGGTCATCGGTTCATCCAGTAGAAGGAAGGCTGGCTCTGCCATCAGTGCACGCGCAACTGCGAGCATCTGCTGTTCGCCTCCGCTCAGCACACCTGCAAGACTTTTCGAACGCGTTCGAAGGACGGGAAAGCGATCCATTGCCTCGTCCACCTTCCCTCGCGGCAGACGGAGCAGGCTGGCCATGACCTGAAGGTTCTCGCGGACCGTCATCCTGGGGAACAGCTGCCGACCCTGCGGCACGATCGCGATAGCCTTGGCCCGCTCACGCATCGAAAAGTCCCGGGCATCCTGACCTCCAATTCGGATGATTCCGGTGGACTCGACCGTTCCCCGGAGAGCAAGCAACAGTGTGCTTTTCCCTGCGCCGTTCGGCCCGGTTATCGCAGTGACCATCCCAGCAGGAAGCGTCAGCGACACCCCTGATACCGCCTGGGCTTTACCGTACCGAATAGAAAGGCCCAAGACCTCCAATGAGTTATTCGTCATTTCGCCACCTCCGCACCGAAGTAAACCCGATTCATCTCGGGGGACTTCATGCACTCTTCTGGATTCCCATCGAAAGCAACAGCGCCTTGGGAGAGAAGTACGATTCGATTTACGAGTGACGCGACGAGGTCCACGTTGTGATCCACGATAATGATTCCGCAACCTCGCCGCTGCGCAATCAGAACGACATCGACGATTCCGTCAATCCCGTTTGTGTCTGCACCCGCGAACGGCTCGTCGAGGAGCAGGACCTTCGGACGTTGACCGAGCGCTCGTGCCACTTCTACAAGGCGCTGTTCCCCAAGGGTTAGATCCTTTCCTCTGCGGTCGAGACGATTGAGCCTAACTTCATCAGCAAGCTCATCAATGGCATCAAAATCGTCAGCGCGCACCGGTGTTGCGACACCACGAACAAACCCCCAGGCCATCTCCCGCATACTGAAACTTGCTTGGGCAGCGCGACCGACGAGGAGATTCTCCCGGACCGTGAGATTTGGAGCGACCTGGGGATGCTGGAATGTTCGTCCGAAGCCTGCCCTAGCCCGTTGGAATGGCGTGGCGGCAACCTGGCGCCCATTGAGAGTGAGAGTTCCTCCATCTGCATTTTGTGTGCCTGAAATGAGATCGACGAGTGTCGTTTTTCCTGCGCCATTGGGCCCAATCAGCCCAACGATTTCACCGGAACGAAGGGTGAGGTCGACACCGTTCACCGCACGCACTCCGCCGTAGCTCTTGCTTACGTTCGTGGCGACCATCAGCGCGCTATCACTCATTGACGCCTCCCCTCGCCGTCCATAAACGGCTGACCTTAGATCCGGCTTGGGAGAGCAAGCCAAGCATTCCTCCGGGAACAGTAAGCAGGACGACTAGGACCGCGATGCTCAGCACCAAGAGACCGCCCGCAGCGGAGAAGACCTTCCACTGAACGGTAAGGAAAACAGTGAGCGCCGCCCCCACAACAGCGCCCCATGCCGTGCCGAGTCCACCGAGAAGTGGCATAAACAGCGCGAGGAATACCACGTTCAAATTGAAAGTTTCCGGAGTAATTCCGCCGACCGACGTCACGAAGAACGACCCTCCGAGGGCAGCGACACCCGCTCCAATGGCCAGCACCACGATCGTCATTTGGGGGACGGAAATGCCACTAGTCGAGACAACGAGAGGAGCTTCACCGATTGATCGAACTATGATCCCCCACCGGCTGAACTTGGCCCGGTCCATGGCGACGGCAATAAGCAAGACCAGTGCGACGCCCGCAGTCACAAGGACCTGCGCGGACGGCACCCACCCGAACAGGGATAAACCGGGTACCCCAACCAAACCATTGGCCTGACCAAGAGCCGGGTTGTGACCCAGCCAGGTCTGGAACGCGAACGCGAACAGCAACGTGGCCGCGACAAGATGAAATCCCAGTAATCGCGCGGTAGCCAGGGCGAGAATAACGGCGATCGCCGCGGCAAGGAGCGAGCCGACTATCCAGCCGAGCCACACCGGCAATCCGAAGGTCTTGGCGATGACCGCAACACTGTAGGCGCCTATTGCACCATATGCGCCGTAAGCGAGTGAAAGGGAGTTTGCCCATGCAACTGGTATGTACATTCCCAAAGCGATGAGGGAATAGGACACGGCAAGGATTACGGTCGAGAGCCGGTAGTTGTTCGACCCGGCCCAAAGGAGAATCATCACTGCAATCACGATTGCGACGATAAATGGGCCTACCCGTCTCGATCCTGTCCAAAGAGAACCAGCTGGGGTTTTCGACGTCGAGCGCAAGGGAAGGGGTCGCCTTTCACCCAGAGTTTGCGTGTCGAGTTTCATGTGCGGACCTTTCTTACATAAAGCCCTTGCGGACGGAATCCGAAGAAAATCAGGGCGAAAAGCAGAACCGCGTAGTCCGCAAACTCTCCCCCGATGAAGAACGGCACGATCACCTGCGTTATGGAGAGAATGAAACCGCCGAGCAACGGCGCCAACCAGGACCCGGTGCCGCCGATAACGAGGGCAAGAAAGCCCAGAAGAGCCCAGTGAAGACCCACGTCGTAGGAGACGCCGCCTTTTGACGCGAACGCTATCCCCGCCCCGCATGCGATGCCACCAGAAACAATGAACGCGAGCAGGCGAATTCGATCAACGCGCAGTCCTAGAATGCGAGCAGCTTCCCTGTTATCTCCTGCCGCTCTAAGCGCTCGCCCGAACGCCGTCGTGCGCGCCAGTAATGTCAGGCCACCGAAAGCAACAATCGCGAAACCGACGATGAGAACCAGAGAGGCGGAGACGAAAGCACCTGCCAGGTCGATCGCCGGGAAACTGACTACCTGCTGGCCTGGAAGTGGGAGGCGGCCGAAGACCAGTCCCGCGCCTTGCGAGATTCCGAAGACCAGCGCTGCCACTGCAACCAGGGCAGGGAACTCAGCTCCTCCCGAGCGGCGCTCGATAGGCCGGACCACCAGCAGCTCGGTGGAGCCTGCCAGTAAGAGTACGACGACTAAGCCAATGACAAGGGCCAGCCATAAAGTCAGTCCCTGATTGATCACGAGCCCCGAGACGGATAACGCCCCCATCATGGCATAGGGCCCAATTGCCAGGTTAAAGAAGCCGGAGCCTTCGAGAACAACAAGATACGCCAACCCGAGCAGGCCAAAAAAGCAAGTTAGTTCTATCACCGACAAGCTCAACTGTACGTATGTCACACTTTCACACTCTCTTTCACGGAAAAACTGTGAACCGCAGGAAGGGGACCAAGCTGGTCGTTCCCACCTTCGTGATCCATTAGCATGTGGGCTGGTAATCCGCCCAACTGCCCGTCAGAGTGTTTTCCTTTCCAAAGACCGCAAAGGCAAGGCCGCAGGAACTGTCGGCGGCGATGTGTTTATCGGCGCCGAAGGAGAGAGTGAAGGCTGCCTGCCCGAATGTCGGCTGGTAGCCCTTGATCTCCTGGAACGCCGTGTTGAGTGCGTCTGGGTTATCAACCGTGCCGGCCTTCTCGATGGCCAGCGCAATAAGCTTGACGGAGTCGTACCCAAGTGCATGGGTTTGGGACACCGAGAGGTTGGTGTCTCCGCTGAATGCGCGCAGGTCCTCCTGCAGCTGGACGGTGCGCGGATTGTCCGACGTTACCGGGTGGATCACGACCAGACCGTTGAGCGCTCCGGGCTGTGCTGTCTTCCACGAATCCGGCTGGCCGTCAAATGCGCCGATTGCAAACCGAGGCGTCTTGGGCAGGGCCTGTGCAAAAGCGGACTCCGACTGCGCCTGGAATGTGCCCCCAACGCTCACAGTAAGAATGGCATCAGGCTTCGCCGCGGCAATTCGAGCAACCGGAGCAGTGAAGTCGGCAGCCGTGAGTGGCGCAGATTCCTTGCCAACAAATCCCTCGGGAAGACACGACTTCTTGAAAAGCGTGTCGTAAGAAGCGACTAGGCCAACAACACCTGGAGCATCATCGTGGAATATGGCAATCTTTTTGGCTCCGACAGACTCGAACGCGCCACACATCGCCTCAACATAGGACGGGGCCGTGGGCAGAAGCGAATAGAGGTAATCGGCGGGCGCTGTGGTTACCAAGGCATCTGACGTCGATCCGGCGGCAATAGTCAGCATCTTGGCATCCTGAACGAGGCTCTTGACTGACGGAATTCCCACAGTGACGTATCCGATGGCAGCCACTGCCTTATCATTTATCATCCCGTTGTAGGCAGTGGGAGCCTTCGCAGGGTCACTCTCGCTGTTCTGCTCAGCAAGCCTAAGCGGTCTATCCAGAACACCGCCCGCGCGGTTAATCTGTGCGACCGCCAACTTAATGCCAGCCTGCGTCTGCAGATTGTATGAGGCGGCGGGTCCTGTTGTGTCAAGGTCAGCGCCGATAACAATCGGCGTCCCGGTTGGCGTCAAGTCAGGCCCGGACAGAGCACCACCATCGCTGTTCGTAGACGTGCTGGCGCAACCCACGAGCCCAGTAACCAATGCCAGAGACATGACCCCCGCCGCGGGACCCCGATAATAAAGTCTTTTCACCATTGAATCCACTTTCCTTCTATTTGCAGGTTGTGCCACGTATCGGCACAACGTACCGTAAACCCTCGACCCAAGTGTTGAGCGTGCAGGAGGCAATGTCAAGCAAAGGAGCCCGAAATTCAGGTTCGGGATGTCAGCGGCATTGAGAAGTGACCACTGTAAGTAGCTCACCAATGCTGGCCGGTGCCGTCAGGCGCATCAATGCGGCCTGCCCCCGGAGCGTTGTGGAAGTTCTATGGCAGCACGAGCGAATTCGGGACTGCCCCGGCTTTTGTTGACTCGGGGTCTTAGGCCGCTGTGAGCGCGGTCCGGTTGATTGTTTCATATTCGATGGGCGTGAGTTTGCCCAGCCGTCTTTGCCGTCGCCGGCGGTGGTAGGTTCTCTCGATCCAGGTTGTGATGGCCAGCCGGAGGTCCTGTCTGGTGAGCCATCGCTGACGGTCCAGGACGTTCTTCTGCAGCAGCGAGAAGAAGGACTCCATCGCGGCGTTGTCCGCGCACGCACCGACCCTGCCCATCGATCCGGTGAGCCCGTGGCGACGGAGCGATTCAACGAACCGGCGTGACCGGAACTGCGACCCACGGTCGGAGTGGACCACCGTTCTTTCCCGTCTTCGTGCCTGCACCGCGTTCTCCAGGGCAGCGACGGCAAGAGAGGACTTCATCCGGGCGTCCATTGAGTAGCCGACGATCCTGCCGGAGTAGACGTCCTTCACCGCGCAGAGGTAGAGCTTCCCTTCTTCGGTGGGGTGCTCGGTGATGTCTGTCAGCCACAGTTCGTTCGGCGCCGCGGCGGTGAAATCCCGCTCGACCAGGTCGTCGTGGACCGGTGGCCCCGGTTTCCGGTTCAGACCCCGTTTCTTCGAGAACACTGACCAGATGCCGTGGTCCCTGCATAAGCGCTGGACCCTGTTCTCGCCCGCGGTGATGCCCTTCTCCGGGAGCTCGTCGGCGATGAACCGGTACCCGAACGCCGGATCGTCGGAGTGGATGTCAAGGGCGGCGTTGACCAGGTGCGCATCGATCCAGTCCCGTTCCGTCACCGGGTTCGCCTTCCAGCGGTAATAGCCTTGCTTGCTAAATCCCAACACCCTGCAGGTCACCGCCACGGGAACACCGTCGGCGGCAAGATCCGTGACCAGCGGGTAGATCATTTTGGGTTGATGTCCCTGGCCAGATAGGCAGCCGCCCGGCGCAGAATCTCGTTCTCCTGCTCCAACAGGCGGTTCCGCTTCTTCAACTCCCGCACCTCAGCCGACTCCGCCGCCGCTGGGCTGGTCCCGGAGTCCTTACGCTCAGCGATAGCGATCCAGCGCTTCAACGTCGTGACCGAAAGCCCAAAATCCTTCGCAATCTGCGCCAGCGGCGCCTCGCCCTTGCGGGCCACATCAATAACATCCTGGCGGAACTCCGCCCCATAAGCCGTGGGCATGGTCAACATCCTTCCACGAGCACAAGCTCGCTAGGTCAAGGAGTCAACAAAACCGGGGGCAGTCCCTTCGGGGCCCGGCTATGAGCAGATGGATCACACCGCCGACGCTCGAAATTAGACCACCCTTACCGCTCCAGCCGACCACCTCGTCATGCGGCAACCGCCCGCGCATATCAGCCTGACACTGCAGTCGAAAACGACCCGCCACCTACTCACGCCACGACCGGCTGGCACACGATGAGCGGCCCCGGAGCCACAAACCGAGGAGCAGCTCATCCATGGCTCTTGACAACCGGACCTACATCAGCCGTAGGGGTGCAAAATGACTTTGCCTAGGGCGTGGGAGTTCGTGATAAACCTGTGCGCTTCGGCTGCTTCTTCCAGCGGGAACTGCTTGCCGATGACGGGGTGGATAAGTCCTTCGGCGACGAGGCGGTCGATCGCGGCGTACGCATCGTGGAAGTCGTCGGGTGTCATGTTCCACAGCGCCGTTCCGCGGATGTCGGCTTCGGCGACCATGAGTGAGCGCGGACTGATCTCTACCGGTCCGCGGCTTCCCACGATGACCACCCGCCCGTTTCGCGCGAGGATCCCGGTGTCTCGTTGGAGGTTCTTGTGCGCGGCCATCTCAATGATCAGGTCCACACCTCGGCCATGGGTGAGTGCATAGGTCTTATCGAGGTAGCCGGGTGCGGTGTGGTCCAGTGCGTGGGCTGCACCCAAGTTGAGGACCAAGTCACGGCCCGTCTCGGTGCTGGCTGTGCCGATCACGGTCAGTCCCAGGGCGCGGGCGATCTGGATAGCTGCTGTGCCGACTCCGCCGCTGGCGCCGTGGACGAGCACGATCTCTCCTGCTGCGGCGGAACCTCGTTGGCACAATGCCCGGTAGGCAGTTGTGTAGGAGACGCCCAGTGCGGCTCCCTGATCGAAGGACAGGTGCTCAGGCAACGGATGAACGATCTCGGCCGTGCATATAAATTGCTGTGCGTAGGTTCCGACAACACGACCGGGAATTGTGGAAACCCAGACCCTGTCACCGGGTGCGATCCCTTCAACCGAAGAACCGGTGGCCGTGACGGTACCGGCGGCATCGTAGCCAGGAGTAAACGGCAGATCAGGTGTAAGGAACTCGTAATTACCGGCCCGCAGATACGTATCGGCGGGATTCACGCCGACAGCCCGAACCTCGATGACAACCTCCCCCGCACCCGGCCGGTCGGATCCTTCACCTATGGGATCACCGTGGCCGGCTGCCGAATCGAGGAACTGGAGTACATCTTCGGACCCGTAGCGGGCTATCTCAATCCGTTTCATCAACCTTCTAACCTCGTGGGTTCGTCGCATACCGTGGTCATCGACGTTCAGCGATACCTTTCCACCTTCCAAGCAGATAACCACTTTTATTTGGCAGCAACAGACCCTAGGGCGGGCGTTGCCTTACTTTTTCGGACAATATCTTCACGCCATTAAGACTCAACTCGGTACCTGACGCATCTCTTGACAGGCAGCACCTGACAGCGCAGAATCTCTAGCGGAACGCCGTGCCATTATATGGCATGCGGACGAAAAATTTGGCGCAGGGACCGGTACGTCGCATTATCAATCGCTGCTGATAACTGGACCGACCGGCAATGAGGGCTTCTACTAAGCTGACCGCAGGCGTGCAAAAGATTGTGGTCAAGCACCGCAACCCGAAGGAATGCAATGGATAACGCAAAGCAGATGATCGCCCCCGACCTCTCCAGAGACTCCCTGCCCGCTCTGTTTTCTCTTGAACATCGGTTGGCCGTGGTCACCGGCGGCGGCAGCGGAATCGGCCTCGCCATCGCCAAACGGTTCGCTGAAATGGGGGCCACCGTGGTTATCACGGACCGCGACGAAACTCTGGCTGACGATGCAGTTGCCGCATGTGGTCCGCGCGCCCGGTTCCTGCGGCTCGACATGCGGAAGCATGCCTCAATCGGCACTGCTGTGGAGGGCCTTGCTCGTGAATTCGGCCGGCTCGACATCTGGGTCAACAACGCGGGGATCTATCCTTCGTATGATCCGCTGAACACGACGCCCGAACAGATGGCAGAGATCTTTGAGCTCAACATCACCGGAGCGCACATGGGTACGCAGACGGCAGCGCGTACCATGCAGGAAACAGGATGTCGGGGGGTCATCCTGAACATCCTGTCAACGGGCGCCTATCGCGGTTCCGGCGCGTACAGCGCGTCAAAGTGGGCCCTGCGGGGGCTCACGAGCGGCCTCGCCACCGAACTCGGGTGCAGAGGCATCCGGATTCTGGCGATCGCGCCGTCGGTAACACTAACTAACGGTCTGAGCCAACTCCTCGGCGCTAGCAAGGACGCTTCAGAACTCGTGTCCGGCATCACGGCGAAGATGCCCTTGGGACGCGTGGGCGTGCCCGACGATATCGCCCGCGTCGCTGCGTTCCTCGCAAGCGACGCGGCCGCTTTCATGACGGGTCAGACCATCGTTGTCGATGGCGGCTCGCTCACTAGCATCTGACACCTCTTGCATGGGTCACTTAGCTTGTCACCGAATCCGAGCGGATGGCGTTTCTTCGTTGGGGATCGCAATGCCGATCCCGGCATGCCGAAGGAGGTGGCTGCAGAGACCTAACTGATTAAGCCGGCGTAGTCACCGACCAGTGACCCGCCCACGCGTTCCCGCAGGGTCTTCAGGACCCGATCCGAAACTTCCTCGATAGCACCCATTCCATTCACGGAGGTAAGAACTCCGCGGGAAGAGTAGTTTTCTGCCACTTCCCGGGTCTGCTGCTGGTGAAGCTCAACTCGGTCGAGAAAGGTCTCTGCGGTTTCGGCGCTACGCTGTGCCTGGCTTGCCCACCCAAGCCTCCTTGAGAGTAGTTCTTCGTTGTGAGCCGTGAGCTGAAGTACGACGTCCAGCTTATTTTCACTAGCCGCGAGGATGTCGTCCAGAAGGATCGCCTGGGCCCTGGTTCTCGGGTATCCATCGAGCACGACACCTTTTTTCACGACCATCTGACTGAGACGGCCTCGAACTAATCTGTTAGTCACACTGTCCGGAACCAGGGCGCCAGTATCGAGGTACATTTTTGCTTGGACGCCCAAACTTGTGCGGCTCCTGACGTGGGCGCGGAGTATGTCGTCCGTAGAGACAGTTGTCAGTCCAAGAAAGCTGGCGACGAGCCTGGCCTGAGTGCTTTTGCCCGCACCAGGGGGTCCGATAATTACCAGTCTCATGCGGGTGGGCCGTTCAATGGAACTTTTTGATGGATGAAATTCTCTAACCCGCAGTTTCTTAGCCAAGTGAAGCGCATGGCTTCCTGCCCTGCGCCAATTGTGGAGCCAGTTTTCCCCGCACTGATTATCCAGGCAAAGAGAATCACAGCCTTCAGCCCAAACAGGCATAACCTCTTCACCATCCTGACCGGACGTCCCAGCTGATGGCCTTCCCCGGCAGATTGTTTGGCAGGGCCTCTGCAGGCCCGCATGGGTGACCTGTCCCCTCGACGACAGCCTCGTCGTTCCGCGGCCATACGTGGCAGTCCAAGCGCGCGGCGGGTGGCATGGAATCCAAGATCGCTCGAGGACAACGGGGCAGGTCGGCTCAGAAAGGTTCGGACGGAGTGTGTTTGCCCCGCCAAGAACAACGATGTTCCTGTTTCAGGATTCACGGATCGCCTTTCAGAGAAACCACGGAATGAATTGACAAACACCAGGCGTGACGGCCACAGCGTCCGAGGCTGCGCTCAGGTGGAGGCGGTCATAGCCTCGTAATGGCTAAGCGGCGGGGCACCGCCCGTTTCGATAGTTGATCATCCGGTGCCCCACCGGGACCTTCTGGCTGCCGCGGACTGGGCCGCCACGACTGCTGCTCCAGTCCCTCAGCACATACTGAGAGAATTTCTTGGTTAAGTATTCTCAGCATTCACCAGAGCGGCCTTGTAGGGGCTGTCAGGAGCGGGGCGGGCCTATAGATTCTGTTCCGGAGCAGGTCTTTTGCTTGGCCTCAATCACTTCCTCGGACAAGGGGTCGCTCTCTGCTGTGTTGCTCCAAAAGCTCATGCCTGTGGTGGAGCAAGAACTCGTGCCGGTAGTGAAGACCAATCCAAGGTGAGGCCATAAAAGCGTCGATATCAAGGCCCCTACACCCATCGGGATCTTCGATCGGCCAGAAAAGGTCTTGGGAAGCTAATCCAACCGCCTTCTGAGAAAGGTTGTTCAGTGGAACTGGATGTCTTATCATTCTTCTTTTCTCCTCTATTGAGCTCAGGGCTGGCTGCACGCACTCAGGCACTGATAGCCGGCGATACATCAGGGAACCAGCAAGGGAAGATCGCTAGGTCTGCCGTCAGAACGCTTTAAGGATGTCTTCGACGCGGGTTTTGGCGTCGCCGAAGAGCATTTGGGAGTTGTCGCGATAGAATAAGGGGTTTTGGACGCCGGCGTAGCCGGCTGCCATGGATCGTTTGAACACGATGACGTTCTCGGCTTCCCAGACGCGGAGGACGGGCATCCCGGCGATGGGGCTGCCCGGGTCTTCGGCGGCGGCGGGGTTGACGGTGTCGTTCGCGCCGATGACCAGCACGACTGAGGTGTCGCCGAGGTCGTCGTTGATTTCGTCCATTTCCAGGACGATGTCGTAGGGGACTTTGGCTTCGGCGAGGAGGACGTTCATGTGCCCTGGGAGGCGTCCGGCGACGGGGTGGATCCCGAACCTGACGTTCACGCCGCGTTCGCGGAGCTGGTGGGCGAGTTCGGCCACGGGGTACTGGGCCTGGGCGACGGCCATGCCGTAGCCGGGGGTGATGACGACGGACGAGGCGTTGGTGAGCATGTCCGCTGTCGCTTCGGCGGTGATTTCGCGGTGCTCGCCCTGGTCCGTGTCGCCCGTGCTGGCGGGGGCGGCGATGCCGAAGCCGCCGGCGATCACGGAGATGAAGGACCGGTTCATGGCTTTGCACATGATGTAGGACAGGTAGGCACCGGAGGAGCCGACCAGGGCGCCGGTGATGATGAGCAGGTCGTTGTTGAGCAGGAAGCCTGCCGCGGCGGCGGCCCAGCCGGAGTAGCTGTTGAGCATGGACACGACCACGGGCATGTCGCCGCCGCCGATGGAGGCGACCAGGTGCCAGCCCAGCCCAAGGGCCAGGACGGTGACGACGATGAGGAGCCAGAGTTGGGAGTCGTTGACGTACCAGACGGTCAGGGCGATGAACGCGGCGAGGGCGCCGAGGTTGATCCCGTTTTTGCCCGGCAGCATCAGGGGTGAGGATTTCATCCGGGCGGAGAGTTTCAGGAACGCCACGATCGAGCCGGTGAAGGTCACCGCGCCGATGAACACACCGATGAACACCTCGGCGTGGTGGATCGCCATCAAATCCGACGACAACGCGGGGGCTTCGAGGTGCCCGTTCCACCCCACGAGCACGGCGGCAAGGCCTACGAAGCTGTGCAGCAGGGCGATGAGCTCGGGCATGCCGGTCATTTCGACCACCCGGGCGCGCCAGAGTCCGATGGCCCCGCCGACGGCGACCGCGGCGACCAGCAGGCCCAGGCCGGTGAGGGCGTGGCCGGTGCCCCAGGCGTCCTGCAGGGTCAGCCAGATCGTGGCGGCGAGGGCGATGACCATGCCGGTGATGCCGTAGATGACGCCGGCGCGGGCTTTCTCGTGCTTGCTTAGTCCGGCGAGGGACAGGATGAACAGTAGGGCCGCGACGATGTAGGCCGCCCCGGCGATGGAGTCGGCGGTCAGCGGACCGGAGACGGTGTCAGTCACGGTAGAGCTCCTCGTAAGTGTTGCTGCTGCTGTTGCGGTGACGGCGCTCATGAACGGGCCTTCCCGGCCGAGAACATGGCGAGCATGCGCCGGGTCACGGCGAACCCGCCGAAGATGTTGATGCTGGCGAGCAGGACCGCGACCGCGGCGAGGACCTGCATCACAGGGTTGTCGGACGTGACCTGCAGCAGCGCACCGACGACGATGATTCCGGAGATCGCGTTCGTCACGGACATCAGCGGGGTATGCAGGGCGTGATGGACCTTTCCGATCACATAAAACCCGACCACGACCGAGAGCATCAGCACCGTGAAATGCTGGGGCAACGGCGCCGGGGCCACCGCGTTGACCCCGAACAACACCGCGATACCGGCGGCAAAAAGACCGGTCTTGCCCGCAGCGCTAAGGCCCTGTTTCTTCTTAGGTGCAGGGCTTTCGGCGACCGGGCCCTGGGTCGTGGCTGCGGGTGCGGCGGAGACCTGGACCGGGGGCGGCGGCCAGGTCTTCTCGCCCTCGCGCACCACCGTCACGGAGCGCTGGACAACGTCGTCGAAATCAATTGTCAGCTGCCCGTCTTTGTCCGGGGTGAGGAGCTTGAGGAGGTTCACCATGTTCGTCCCGTACAGCTGGGAGGCCTGGGCCGGTAACCGGGCCGGTAGATCCGTATACCCCAGGATTACGACGCCGTTGTCGGTCACGACCCGTTCCCCGGCGACCGAGCCTTCGACGTTTCCGCCCTGCCCGGCGGCCATGTCTACGATCACGCTGCCCGGCTTCATGCTTGCCACGTCCTCAGCGGTGAGCAGCTTCGGCGCCGGCCGCCCCGGGATCAGGGCAGTGGTGATAATGATGTCCACATCCGCAGCCTGCTCCGAGTAAATTTCCGCAGCCCTGGCGTTGTATGCCTCGGAGGTGGCCTTGGCGTACCCGTCCGTGGACCGCATCTCTTCGGCGACCTCGACCTTAAGATAGGTTCCGCCGATGGATTTCACCTGATCGGCAACCTCTGGCCGCGGGTCCGTCGCCCGGACAATCGCGCCCAAGCTGCTCGCAGCGCCGATCGCCGCCAACCCGGCAACGCCTGCGCCCGCGACGAGGACCTTCGCGGGCGGGACCTTACCCGCCGCGGTCACCTGTCCCGTGAAAAACCGGCCGAACTCGTGAGCCGCCTCGATCACGGCACGGTACCCGGCAATGTTCGCCATCGAACTGAGCACATCCATCGACTGGGCCCGTGAAATCCGCGGCACCGCATCCAACGCCAGCGCCGTGATCGGACGCGCCGCCAGCGCCTCCACCAACTCCGGCCGCAACCCAGGGCTCAACGACCCGATCAGCGTGGCACCCTCGGCCAGGCGGGTGATCTCTTCCTCAGTGGGCGGATTGACCCGCAACACCACCTCGCTGCCCCACGCCTCGTCAGCACCCACAATCACAGCACCGGCCTCAGCATAAGCCTCATCACGGAACGACGCGGACTCCCCCGCGCCCTTCTCGACCACGACCTCGTAGCCCAAACCCAACAACTGCCTAACGGTGGTCGGCGTCGCCGCCACCCGCTTCTCGCGGCTCAACTCCGCCACGATCCCAATACGTGCCACGTTCAATCTCTTTTCATCCATACCAAAAGGCTCGGGCGGGATTCCGCTGCCGGGCCACAACCGCATCTGTTCATTTCTCTATGGGACCGGCCAGCTAAACGTTGACTGGCCCCGGTTTCTCTTTCATAGAATGCGTCAACCTCTACTGGGCATCCCTGAGTTCAAACCTGCACTGGCCTCCCAGGGCGACCGGAACTTGCTTAGCTAGAGTTTCCGACCCAACAACGTGCGCCAGACCACCGGGGACAACGAGATTCGGAAGTTCCGGCGCACTGAGGTCGGAGCATCTGGCAGAGCAGTTTCCTCGCCGAGTGCCAGTGCCATCCAGCCGATCATTGCGCTGTCAGGACACAGGATGATTCACCGGTCGGGCCAGTAACCCATCGCGGAGCGTCTCGGGGTCAAGCCACATCAACAGCAGACCCTTCATGCGCCCGGGGCTCCCCTAGCGGCTTATTCTCCGGGTTCTGAACATTGCCGCTCCGGCCAGGAAAACCGCCGCAGATGCCCACTGTGTTATTCCCCTGGCGACCAGGAATGAACGCGGCTGCAGTACTAGGCCCGTTGCCCGAGCCCGACGCTCAGCATGTCCGCGAGACTATGAAACTTCCTTCTCGGCTTAGGAGTGGGTGCTTCAGCACCCCTTAGCCGCTCAGCGGCATCGATCCTCAACCAGCCTTCGAGATCAATGAGTTCAGGCTGACGTGAGGCCACGAAGCCCAGTACCTCCTCATCGAGAGCGGCTGGGTCGCGAAGCAAACCCTGCTCGAAGTCCTCAAAAATTGCATTGACCGTTTCAATCGAACACCACTTGCTGGTGCCGATGACGCCGGTCGCTCCCCTCTTTGCCCACCCCGTGCAGTACAGCCCTTGCACTGCGTGTTCCATGTCGACATTGACAACACGGCCTCCGTCATTTGGGATGGTGCCTTTTTTTGGATCAAAAGGCACGCCCGGCGTGGGAGACGTGCGATATCCGATGGCTCGGAGCACCAGCCTGGTCTTGATCGTTTCCTCAACCGACTCATCGAGCGTGCTCCGGAACGTAATCGATTCAACTTCGGTATCACCGTTGATCGAAACGGGTTCATGCCGAAAACGAAAAGTGATTTTTCGGTCGGCATCGCCGCTTTCCTGTACGCAAATGCGGGAGGCAAGGTCCCGTTTCCCTCGGGTCCCGAACGAATCATTTGACAGGGGGGCTGCGACATCAGCTTCCACTTCCTCTTTCCGTATAACCACATCCACGCCGTCAAGCTCGGTGAGAGCGTGCAATTCCGAGGTTGTGAATGCGGCTTCGTCGATTCCACGTCGTGCCACAATCATGACTTCACGGACCCCGCTTGACTCGAGTGCATCTATCGCATAGTCCGTCATGTCAGTGGCAGCGAAGGCCTTCGGTCTCTCGGCTAAAACACGTGCGACATCAAGGGCAACGTTCCCATTGCCGATGAGGACAACCTGCTCTCCCGTGAGGTCGAAGGAACTGTCTGCGTGGCTCGGGCTTCCGTTGTACCAAGCCACGAATTCCCGGGCGGAATAGGACCCTGGGAGATCCTCCCCCGGAATCCCCAGCTTGCGATCGTCATCTGCTCCGACCGACACGATGACCGCGTGATGCCACTCCAGGAGGTCTTCCACAGTGATGTGTTTGCCCAGCTCTACGTTGAAATAGCTGTGGACATTGGGCCGCTTAAGAACCTTTTCGAATTGTTTGGTGATGGATTTGGTCTTTTGATGATCCGGTGCCACTCCCGCACGAATGAGCCCGTACGGGGTGGGCAACCGATCGAAAAGTGACACTTCCACCCCAGGAACGACGGCCAGTGCCTCCGCGGCGTAGCATCCGGAGGCCCCGGCCCCAACGATAGCTACCCGCAATTTGGGTCTGGTTTCGGGTAGCTTACGCCGTCCCGTCCTCGCCGTTTCGGTGACACGGAGCGGATTGTGCTCGAAATATTCTGCATTGATATCGCGAAAGATATCGAGTCCGCTGGGCATGTCGTTTTCATCATGAATGGCTGAAACCGGGCATTCCCACATGCAGGCAGCACAATCGATACACGACGCGGGGTCGATATAGAGCTGCTCGGCGGTCTTGAACTCCGGGTCACTGGGCCGGGGCCGGATGCAGTCGACAGGGCATACGCTGACGCACGAGGCATCGTTGCAGCATCCCTTTGCAATGACATATGTCATCTACGTGACACTCTCCCTGATTTCTCGTGCACGAGCCTGCTCTTCCGTTTAAAGCGTTTCGAATATGGGGTGTTCGCTGAGTCGCTTGCCTGGCGTGTACTTAATGGGGAAGTACGCGAAACCGGCGTTGGTTGCAGCGTAGGCATAGTTCTGAAGCTGATCTTCTTGAACCTCGTAATCGGGTACACGCGTCAGAAACTGGCGCAGCACCGTTTGGAAGACCGCTCGTGCAAGGTTGGAACCAAGGCACCGGTGGATTCCTGCACCGAACGCGTAGTGCCGATTCGGTGTTCGCTCCAAATCCGGGGTCTCGGGGTTTTCAAATTCTTCGGGGTCCCAGTTGGCGGCACGGTACATGAACCATATGCGGTCGCCGGCCGGGATGGTCTGGCCCTCGAGCTCAATGTCTTGAGTTGCGGTCTTTGCTAGGCCGACGGCCGGGCTGACCCAGCGCAGGAATTCCTCGGTGGCGGTCCGAAGGAAATCATCGTCCTCCAAGAGGCGCTTTTGGACTTCAGTCTTTCCGGCGAGGTACTTGAGCGACGCGGCGAGCAGGCCCGCCGTCGTATCAAACCCGCCAATGAGGATGTCGTAGAGGAGATCCTTGATGACGTCGTCAGTTACGGGCTCCCCCTCGATTTCCGAGGCGATGAGGTCATCGAGAAGGCCCTTGCCTGGGTTCGCTCGACGCTCAGTGATCGTTTCAGAAAGTCGTTTATGGATGCCCGGAATGCCAGCTTCCGAACTGCCGTCACCGGGCATTCCGGTGAAGGTCTGATGAATGCGCTCTGCATAGAACCGCCAGTCGCCGAGAGGCAGTCCGATCACGTCGAGGGTGATAAGTGCGGTCACAGGACTGCCAACCTGCATCACGAAGTCGGCCTCACCGAGCTCAATCATGTGGTCGATGACCTCGGTCGTGTACTTCTCGATCAGGGGAACAAGCTTCTCAACCGACTGCGGAGAGAACGGACGACTCACGAGCTTCCGGTAGTGGTCCCACTCGGGAGGATCGGATTCGTTAGGCAGCGCACGGTAGGTCTCGGCGGTGGGGATGGTCACACCGCCAGTGAGCCTCCCATTTTCATCCAGCGTCTTCGCCGCCGAGTATCGATCGCGGTCCCGCAGCCCGGCGCCGACGCCGTGGTGACTGGTCACAACCCAGTGGCCGTCGTAATGCTTAGTCCAGGCGACTGGGCATTTCGAGCGCACTTCTGCTTCAACTGCGACCGTACCATCGCGATATTCAGGAGAATGGATGTCGAGATCGACTTCGTTGCGGGTGGGGATTTCGTTGGTCATGGGCGTGTTTGCTCCTCGATCACAATCGCGCGCTCGGGGCAGGCGGCTGCGCCCGCCTGAGCCTTGGCATGGAGTTCGGCTGGTACTTCTGAGCTTTCAACATAGGCATTGCCGTCTTCATCCAACTTGAAGACCTCGGACGCCGCCATATTGCACATCGTGTGTCCTTGACAGTGATTCCGATTAACGGTGACTTTCATAGACTGACCTCCTTGTCATCCACGTCTGCACCCTCTGTATTGAGAGGCGCGTCACGTGTGGTCGATGATTGCCATCCTCCATGAACTATTGAAGCTCGTCAACATTTTTGGCAAGATGGTCCACTATGCGGCACGCAAGGACTATTTGCTGCTGTATCACCGACAGCACCTGCAACATCAGTGCGTGATCGGCCTCACTTCCACTAGGAGACCCCATGGACTACCCAGAGAACATCGTGATCATCGGCGGCAGTCTCGCCGGAGGCACAGCCGCGGTGACGCTCAGGGAGGAGGGATATAAGGGCCGCGTTACGCTCGTGGGTGAGGAGTCGCACGCCCCCTATGAGCGTCCAGCCCTTTCCAAAGACTTTCTCGCCAACGGCAGCCTCGACGCAATTCTCACCCGTCCCATAGTTAGCTACACCGATCGGGGAATCGAGACGAAATTCGGGTCTCGAGCAGTGAAGATCGATGTTTCCAGCCGGTCCGTTGAGCTTAGCTCCCGCGAGCAGCTCCCCTTTGATCGACTCCTGCTCGCAACCGGCGCACGCAACCGGCTCTTGCCCCTACCTGGATTGGACCTTCAGGGAGTGTTCAGCCTGCGGACCGCTGATGATGCGATTGCCCTCAGAAGAGCTATCCGCCCAGGGGGCCGGGCCGTAGTACTTGGCATGGGTTTCATCGGTACCGAGGTCTCTGCCGCCCTGCGTTCGAGCGGCATGGAGGTCACCGCCGTGGAAATGCTTTCCGCGCCACTCGTTCAAGCCCTCGGCAATGACATGGGCAGCGTGCTCAAGGATGTTCATGCGGAACATGGAGTAGACATGATCTTTGAGGACCGCGCGATTGCCCTGGGAGGCGAGGGGCATGTCAAAAGCGTCCTCACTGCAAGCGGGCGCACGCTTGAGTGCGACCTCGTGGTGTTTGGGTTTGGCACAGAGCCAAACTCGGAGCTGGCTGTTGACGCCGGACTTGAGGTCCAAGGAGGAATTCGAGTCGACGAGTTCTGCCGAACAAGCGTGGACGGGATTTACGCGGCCGGCGACGTGACGAACCACTTCCACCCGCTTGCAGGGCGGCATCTCCGCGTGGAGCACTGGCAGAACGCCATCCTTCAGGCCAAGGTCGCGGCTCGGAACATGCTCGGCCAGATGGTCTCCTATGACGACGTCCACTGGTTTTGGTCGAGCCAATACACCGAACGCATCCACTACGCTGGCTTCCACGGTCCTTGGGACCGCTACGTCACTCGAGGCAGCGTGTCTGCACGTGACTTCTCCGTCTTCTACCTTGACGGGCGTCGCCTCGTCGGCGTGGCCGGATGCAACCGGCCCCGGGATGTCCGCACCGCGATGGAGCTCATGAAGTCAGGTATATCCCTGAACGACGCCGACCTCGCCTCGGACGACGTCAGCCTGAAATCCCTTGTCCAGCCAGCAGCTGTCGGTTAGATGATCGCTCCGAGGGTCATTGCTAGCAACGGTTCCCTTGACCCGGCGGTCGATAGGCGCCGGGGGTGTACCGGATTCAAAGTCATGCCTTCCAAAGCCCAGGGAGCCCCCGCCGAGCGCAGCCCTGACCAGGGCGCCTAAATGGCCTCTGAGGCAGGCTGGGCCTCGTCAATCCGTTTGCCCATGCGAGTGGTCCGCCCGGAGCGTGTTCCGAATTGGCCTCAGCACGATCTCATACCGCCGCTTCAACCGGCGGTAGGTCTATCCGTAGGCGTTCCCAGGCGCGACCCACCAGCTGGAAGTCCTCTGCCACAAAATTACCCTCGTGCCCCGCAAGTCACTCCAGAGCGGTCATTCCAGGCGTACCAGGCCGCTACCTTCGGACCAGATGAATGGATCCGGAGTGGCCGGGCCCACTTGGTACTGTCGGTCGGAGGTCGAGGGTCCCAGACCTGTTTGCGAGGACAGATCTCAACACCCGCAGATTCATCTCGCGCCGGCCCCTGACCGAGTAAAGGCCGGTACCGGCGCTCACCGATGCTGAACTGCTCTGCCTGCCTGCCTGCCTGCCTGCCCGCGGTCCGGCACGTGTTTGCTGCTTCCTCGCTATGCAGGGCGAGCACCTGGTGAGTATGTTCCCACCTTGCCAGGGAGCGGCTGTCCAACCAGTCAGGCATCCCGTCGATGCCGACATGGCAGCACCGGCCCCGATGCGGGGCGCACCGGACATCGCTAAAACCTGGAAACGAGACACTGCCCCAATTTTTTAGACTCGGCGGGACGAGATCGGCGTGATGGATTCCGTAAGCTCCTTCAACCAAGACCCGTACAGCGGCACAAGGCTCTCAGAGAAGCGGCTGAGAGGTATCGAGATAGTCAGCGCTCCGACTACAGCACCGTGTGCCGCTCTGATTGCACATGAGATCGAGGCCACCTCGCGCCGCCACTCCGCGACATTAACGGCGTACCCGCGTTCCCGTACGACTTCGAGCCGCTCGATGAGCACAGCGGGATCAGTAACGGTTTGCTCCGTAAACGAACCGAGACTGCGGCGCAGGATCTCATCAGTTGTTTCTGGAGGCATGAAGGCAAGCATGGCCTGGCCGGCCGCGGTAGCATGCAGTGGCGAGCGGGTACCAACAGGCACGAAAGTCCGCACCGTATGTTCGCTGTCCACCCGGTGAAGGATCAAACCCGAGTCGCCGTCAAGGGAAATGAGGTGAATGGTCTCTCCGGTACGCTGCTGCAGCTCCCGCATCGCAGGATCAGCCAGCTCCACAAGCGAGTGTTCACCAAAAGCCATGAGCGAAATCGCGAGCATCACAGTAGTGAGCTGCCACCGGCTCTGGTCATCTGGGAGCTGTTTGATCCACCCGGCATTGCCGAGCGTCGTGAGGGCTCGCTGCACGGAACTTTTGGGCAATCCCACGTGACGCGAAAGTTCCGAGACACCGACGGGCTGAAGCTCGCCGATGCTTTCGATCATCTTCAGAGCATTTTTTACGCTCTGGATCGAGCCGATCTGCTTCTCTTCCATCTGCCTGGGCCTCCACCTCTTGGTAACCATTTTCGTTTATCAGCACGGCGTTCCGCAAATATGCCACACCTCGGACGAGGCGAATCCATAATTCTCCACGTGGCTCCCCCTCCGTCGCCGGCTATTTCCTCGCATGGTGCAACCCAATCGGGCCAACAAAAGCCAGCAGATCATTGTCCATGCAAGTGGGTTGACATCGGATACCCACGTCGGGACAATTAGATTATGGAACAGCGTGCCGCAGAACGAAACAATCAACGACGCGTTCTCACTGCACCCCTGTTCGTACCCGGCGACCATCCGGAGTTGATCAGGAAAGCTATTGAGCGCGGGGCCCGTACCGTCATCCTAGACTTGGAAGACGCCGTTGAGGGCAGCGTTAAACCGCGGGCACGCACACTCACCAGTGAAGCCCTGCGTACTACCGATTGGGGTTCCGTAACCCGCATCGTGCGAGTCAACGGCGTTGCCGAATTGCCCGAATTGCTGGAAGATCTCAAGGCCTTACAGCCGGTTTTGTCGGAGATCGACATGATCATCCTGCCGAAGGTCGAATCGGCGGACGATGTTCACTCGTTCGAGGCACTGCTGCTCGGGTCTGGCGACGTGGACGTACTCCCGTCGCTGATCCCCACTATCGAGTCAGCGGCTGGTGTATGGAATGCCCGGCAAATCGCGGCAGCAAGCGGTTCAGTGCATACCTTACTCTTCGGTCTGGCTGACTTATCGGCCGAGCTTGGGATAACCCCGACGGCAGAGGGGCAGGAGCTGCTCACCGCCCGATCAATGGTAGTGCTGGCGTGTGCGGCTGCGGGCATCACCAAGCCCTGGAACGGGCCTCACCTCAACATCGATGATGATGCCGGACTCAGAGTGGCTGCAGACAACGCTCACCTTCTGGGCTTCCACGGAATGGTCACTATCCATCCGAAACAGCTCAGCATCGTCACCAACGCGTTCGCTCCGACAACGGCCGAGATTGCATGGGCATCCAGCGTGATTGAAGCCTTCACCCGCGCAAGTGCGCAGGGATCAGGTGCGGTGCGGCTCAGCGATGGGACCTTCATCGACCAGCCGATTGCCACTCGGGCCGAAGCCATACTCGGGCGAGCTCAAGAGTCTTAGGGAAGTGTAGTCATGCCTTCAAGAGAGAATCCCTCGCTAACCGAGCTTCTCGTCGACCTCATCTCGAACGAGGAGGCCTTCCTTGAGGAAGAGTGGGCCACGATTGGAGAGCGCGCCTTTGTCGATACGGTCGGCGTCACTCTGGCTGGTTCCCGGCAACAGCCCGTGCGCATTCTGGACGCCACAGTGGAAGCGGGCGAGGGGCCGGTCTACTCGATAGCGGCGTCCCGCCCGGTGGCGTCACGCGACGCTGCACTACTGGACGGCACGAGCGCCCATGCACTCGATCTCGACGATATGGACGAAGCCTACATCGCGCACCCTAGTGCGGTAATATTCCCAGCCCTCTGGTCTATCGGGCAAAAAGTCAACGCTAGCGGTAAAGATCTTCTCGCTGCCTTTCGGGTAGGGGCAATCACAAACCGCGTCATCGCCGCGCACCTGGATATCACCACGCACTTCGGTGCCGGTTGGCACTCCACTTCTACCATCGGCACCGTCGGGGGAGCCGCTGCGGTGTCCCGACTTCTCCGCGCCGACGCCACTGGTGCCCGCAACGCACTCGGGATTGCAGGCTCGCTCGCAGCCGGAAGCAGGCAGAACTTCGGCACTATGGTCAAGCCCCTCCATGCGGGCTTCGCGGCCTCGAATGCTGTGCTAGCCGCTGAACTTGGCATACGCGGCTTCACGTCAAACCCGGAGCAGCTTTCCGGGCCGATCGGGTTCCTTGAGCTCTTCCGCGGGAGTTCCAGCAGAATCAAACCAACGGCCGAGGTGGTTCAGAGGGCGTTCGTGGCATCAGGGTTCAACATTAAGCGCTACCCGTGCTGCTACCGCACACACCCGGCAATCGAGGCCGCGGCAGAATTGGCAGGGCAGATCGACCTCTCTGAGGTAACGGCGATTAACGTCACGGTCCAACCTGCGGGGCTTGTCCCGCTAATTCATCACCGCCCCGCCGATGGATCCGAGGCGAAGTTCAGCATAGAGTACACCGTCGCAGCCGCCCTCCTGGACGGGGACGTCTTTCTGTCGAGCTTCGACGAATCACGTGTCCGGCGGCCCGAGGTGCAGACTCTACTCAAGCTTGTGACGGCGACTGAATCCGCTTCTCCTCCCTACGGTTCGCCTAATTGGCACGAATCATTTGCCGTAGTCACCGTCACCACCCGTGACGGCAGAATCTTCACTGCCCGCAATGACGTCCCGCGCGGTCACACTGGTGCCCCCCTCACCGAAGGGCAGCTTCGGGCGAAGTTTGAGCAGTGTGCCGGCTTCGAGGAGCAGGGCGTTCCAGATGACGTCTACCGCCCTCTACGCGCGCTGCGCGCCGAAAGGTCGATACGGACAACCATTCAGCTGATTAGTCAGGTCAAACTACAGGATTCGGAGGACGAGCCATGCCGGGTCGACCGCTAGAAGGATTAATTATCGTCGCCCTCGAGCAGGCAGTCGCGGTGCCATTTGCCACCCGCCAGCTCGCGGATCTCGGTGCTCGGGTCATCAAAGTTGAACGACCCGGTTCTGGTGATTTTGCCCGCGGCTATGACAGCAAGATCAATGGGCTATCGAGTGCGTTTGCTTGGCTAAATCGAGGTAAGGAATCGGTGGCCCTCGACATTAAGAGCGAGGATGGGCGGGCAGCCTTGGAGGCTCTTATAGGTCGAGCGGACGTGTTTCTGCACAACATTTCTCCTCGTGCCGCAACAAAACAGGGACTCGACTCGGAAACTTTGGCGCGGTCCCATCCTCGCCTTATTGCCGGCTCAGTTTCAGGTTACGGAAAATCCGGACCGCTGTGCGACTCAAAGGCATACGACCTCCTTGTACAGGGCGAGACCGGCCTGGTTTCCCTCACCGGCAGTGAAGACCGTATGGCCAAGGTCGGCATTTCCATCGCTGACATCGCAGCGGGAATGTATGTCTACTCCAGCGTCCTCGCCGCCCTGATGCATCGAAACCTTACGGGGGAAGCGCTCAGTGTGGACGTATCCCTCTTCGATTCCCTTGTCGAGTGGCTGGCCTATCCGCTCTACTACACCCAGCACGGGGGCACTGCCCCCCGCCGCATGGGGGTCAGTCACGCCACGATTGCACCCTACGGAGCGTTCTCGACACGCGAGGGACACCAAGTGCTGCTGGCGGTGCAGAACGACAGCGAGTGGCGGCGGTTTTGCCTCCGCATTCTCGGAGACGCGTTACTCGCCGAGGATCCCCGCTTCAACAGCCATGAGCAACGCATCCAAAACCGAACTGAGCTCGACGATATCGTTACCAGGCGCATTGCCATGATCAACCGCGACGACCTGCTTGCACAGCTCGGAGCAGCAGAAATCGCGCACTCCCGGCTCAACACGCTCGACCAGCTCGCCACTCATGAGCAGATTGTCGAACGAAACCGGTGGATTCCAACGGAGAGTCCGCAAGGCAACTTTCAGACTCTGCTTCCGCCCTGGGTGCCTCAAGGACATGATCTCGATTACGGCAGAATCCCCGCCGTGGGCGAAGACACCGAGGCCATCTGCAACTGGCTTGGCATCGACGCTGACGCCTTGACCCTAAATGTACCCAACAGGAAAGTGAGGACCGCGTGACTACGCATCGGGGCTGGCACGGCCGCTACTTCGAGGAGTTCGTAGTGGGCGACATATTCGAGCACCCACTTGGGAGAACAGTGACGACCGCTGACAACATTTGGTTTACGTTGCTTACACAGAACACTGCTCCGGTCCACTTCGACCACGAGTACGCCGCACGCACTGAATTCGGCAAACCGCTGGTCAATTCCGCGTTCACCCTTGCCCTCGTAGTCGGGCAGACCGTCACGGACATCTCGCAGAACGTGTTTGCAAATCTCTCCTGGACCGACGTACTGCTGCCGCATCCTGTCTTCGAAGGTGACACGCTGCACTCGCGCAGTACAATCACGGCCGTACGCGAGTCAAACTCGCGTCCACAGCTGGGGATCGTGTCGGTGTTTACGGAGGGATTCAACCAAAACAAGGATCTCGTCATTTCGTTCAAGCGCAGTGCCCTCATTTACAAGCACGGCTTCGGTCCGCGCTTCGCAACAGAAAAGGAACTCCTAGACCATGGCTGAATCCACGGCTACCCTTAATCACGCGCTCTCGGAGTCCGAGCTGCGCCGCGACCTCCGCGACCTCGTTAACAGCATCAGCACGAAGTTCCCCGACGAGTACTGGCGTACCGTCGACCGGGCTCGTGCGTACCCCGAGGCCTTTGTTGACGCGCTCACTGAATCCGGCTGCCTGGGGGCCCTGATTCCCGAAGAGTACGGCGGCCTCGGCCTCGGTCTCGGCGACGCGTCAGTCATCCTCGAGCAAATTAACGCGAATGGAGGCAACGCCGGCCCTGTACACGCCCAGATGTACACGATGGGAGCAGTCTTAAGGCACGGCAGCGAGGAGCAGAAGAAGAAGTATCTGCCCGGGATTGCCTCTGGTGCGGTCCGTTTGCAGGCCTTCGGGGTGACGGAGCCTGATGCAGGAACTGACACGACAAACATCCGGACTATGGCCGTACGTGACGGCGACGAGTATGTCATCAACGGGCAGAAGATCTGGACGTCCCGTTTTCAGCACTCAGACTTACTCCTTCTGCTGGCGCGCACGAGCAAGCGGGAGGATGTAGCCAAACCATCGCTGGGTCTATCGCTGTTCCTTATCGACCTGCGAGAGACGACCGGCATCACCGCCGTGCCGATTCAAACGATGGTCAACCACGAGACTAATGAGGTGTTCTTTGACAACGTCCGCGTACCCGAATCCGCCCTGGTCGGTAAGGAGGGCGAAGGCTTCCGTTACCTGCTGGACACCCTTAACGCCGAGCGCATACTCGTTGCCTCGGAATGCGTAGGCGACGGCCGTTGGTTCATCGAGCGCACTCGCAAGTATGCAGGACAGCGAATAGTATTCGGCCGCCCCATCGGATCCAACCAGGGCGTCCAATTCCCCATCGCCCGGGCCCACGTCAACGTCGAAGCCGCAAACCTCATGCGGTGGCGTGCATGTGACCTTTTTGACGCCGAGGCTCCCTGCGGTGCCGAAGCCAACATGGCCAAGCTTCTCGCCTCGGAGGCCTCTTGGGAGGCCGCCAACGTTGCAATTCAGACGCACGGCGGGCTCGGATTTGCAGAGGAGTACGACATCGAGCGCAAGTTCCGCGAGACACGACTCTTCCAGGTTGCCCCGATTTCAACGAACCTGATCCTCTCATTCGTTGGGCAGCACGTGCTCAAGATGCCTCGCTCCTTCTAAGCTCCACCAAGAAAGATCAAGGAACGAACGGGTCTCCCTCCAGCAGCTTCAGCAGGCGAGCTGTTGCTGGAGGGGCGTCCGGCGTCACATAGGGGTGAGCCGCCCAACGGGGGTGCAAGGCAGCCATTTGAGGCCTTCCCCTTGCTGCGGTCCAGCAGGGCCGTTTCACCGGTGGAATAGGTGTCGGCAAACAACCCGGCGTCCCTACACAAGCACCGTGTAACGCTGGGGGCGCCAGGGCCGCCCGTATTACGGCCGGGAGGGTACTTTTGTCAGCGATGGTCGAAAAGTGAGCCATTTCGCGGGCTGAAAAATGAGCCACTTTGACGTTGGTTATTCTGCCGTATTTTCCGGCCTTGTCGAGGGCAGTGAGTCGACCTGAGTGTGTTTGAGGCGGTAGCTGGAGCCTTTGAGGGTGATGACTTCGGCGTGGTGGACGATGCGGTCGATCATGGCAGAGGCGACGACCTGATCGCCGAACACGTCGCCCCAGCGGGCAAAGGGCAGGTTCGAGGTCAGGATCAGCGAGGCGTGCTCGTAGCGTGATGAGACCAGCTGGAAGAACAGGTTCGCTGCGTCCTGCTCGAACGGGATGTAACCGACTTCGTCCACGATGATCAGACCGAACCGGCGCAGTCTGACCAGTTCCTGGGGCAGCCGTCTGCCTTGGTGGGCTGCCTGGAGCCGGGCGACCCAGTCAATGGCGGTGGCGAACAGAACCCGGTGACCGAGCTGGGTGGCCCGTAAGCCCAGGCCGGTGGCGAGGTGGGTTTTGCCGGTGCCGGGCGGCCCGAGCAGGACGATGTTGGACGCTTCGGCGAGGAACGCCCCGGTGGCCAGGTGCGCGATGATGTCGCGTTTGAGGCCGGGCTGGTGATCGAAGTTGAAGTCCTCGAGTGATTTCCGGGCCGGGAACCCAGCAGCCCGGGCCCTGATCTCGGCGCCGGAGGCTTCCCTGGCTGCGACTTCCCGCGACAGGACAGCGGCGAGGTACTCCTCATGGGTCCAGCCTCCTTCACGGGCCTGGTCCGCGAGCCGGGTCGCTGCTTCCCGGATCCGCGGGGCTTTCATCGCCCGGGAGTAATACTCGATCTGGCCGATGGTGTCCTTAGCGGCCGGCATCAGGCGACCTGCCCGTCATCAAGGACAACCCCGAACGCCCGGTCGTAGTCCGCCAGATCCCTCAGCCCGGTCGTTTCACCCACCGGCTGCGGGGTTTGGAATGCCTTCCGCAGTGCCCGTGCCGCCTCAACGTGGTCCGGGTCGGTGATCGTCAGACCGGCGCCCCAGGATCGGGAGTGGGTCCCGACAGGTCTGCCGTCCAGGCTGACCGTGACGGTTTCGAGGTCGGCGGTGACATCGACGAACCGGCCGATGGCCTGCGGGTGGACGGAGTAGTCGTTGGATCCCATCCGGACGTAGTAGTCCCTCGGGAGCCGGACCCGCGCGGTGAAACCTGTGACCGGTGGAACCGGTGGCAGCGCCAGCATGGCCGCTTTGTCCGCAGCGAGCAGGTCCGTCGGGCGGGCGCCGGTCCGCCGGACCAGCCGGGCATTGGCCTTCGGCAGCCACTGGCCGAGCTGGTTGTTGAAGTCCTCCGGTGAGGCGAAGACCCGGCCCGGCAGGAAGGACGTCTCCAGGAACTGGTTGGCCCGCTCCACCACGCCCTTGCTCTCCGGATCGTAGGGCTTAACCTGCACGATCCGGGTGGCCAAGACCCCGGCGAATGCTGCGACTCCGGTGGCGTAGGTGTTCCGCCGGCCGATGCCGGCTTCGTTGTCCCAAATCAGCCGCCGCGGAACCGCGCCCAGGGATCCGAGCAGCTCCCACATCCCAGCCAGCAGGTCCCCGGTCATCCGGGACGGGATCATCCGGGCCATGATGAACCGTGAATGCGAGGACACCATCACCAGCACCGGCAACACCCTGGCTTTGCCAGCACCCACGGGTATCCGCACCTCCGGGAACCACAGATCACACTGCGCCTGATCCCCGGGCTCATACGTGATCCGGTCCGCTGGATCAGCCGGGGCAAACTCCGGCCGGATCCTGGCAACGTTCTCCCGGAACCAGGCCGGGGACCCCGACCAGCCCACCCGTTCAGCCAACACCGTCGCCGGCATCCGCGGGTTCTCCAGCAGCAGCGCCCGAATTGCCGGCTCCACAGCCTTGATCCCGGAGTCCTGCGGCGCCCGGACATAAGTTGGCGGACCGTCAGCGCTCACTGCTTTAGCAACGGTGTTCCTGGAGATACCCAGCCGCGCCGCTATCGATCTCATCGACTCACCCTCGGCCAGATGCAACCGCCGAATAAGCGCCCAATCCTCCACTGTGATCACCCACCCAATCGTTTGGAACGGGTGGCTCAGATTTCAACCGTCACTATGGCTCACTTTTCGACCGTCACCGACAACTTTCAGGGCTCTTCGTGGCACCTTGCCGGTCGCGACACTGAGTCGCTGTTGTGCCGTGCCTCATCTACGAGATGCGTGTCTTTCGGTTACAGGGTGTTCTAGGCAAACCTCTGTAACCGAAAATTCAGAACACTTCTCGGGCCGGACTGCCGACGGCAGCCGGACAGCATGCATCATTGGAACAAAGGATAGACGAGGCGCTCATACGGGCGCCTCGTCTATGGGGTCGTCGGTTGGCGCCGGCAAGGCTGAAAACTCATACTTCAGAGGCAAAAAGGGCCCTTAGCCAAGCACCGATCTCACTAATTGCATGGCCGGCATCCGGCGTGACAGCGCCGAGCCCCAGGAGTCCGTGGATCTGCCCTGCATACCGCCGCAGCATAGTTGGCACGCCCGCCTCGGTCAGCCGACGGGCGTACGCCTCACCTTCGTCGCGAAGAACATCGAACTCGGATGTCAGCACGATCGTGGGCGGCAGCTTGGACAGGTCCGCCGCGAACAGGGGGGAAAGTTCCGGGGTCTCAGGATCTACCCGATCCTGGTGGTAGGCAAGCCAGTAGAACTCCATTTCCTTCGCGGACAGAATGTACCCCAATTCATTCTCCCGGTGCGAAGGGAGACTGCGAGTGGCATCAAGCGCCGGGTAAGACAATACTTGGCCGGTGATGCTGAACGCCCCGGTTTCCGCCGCGTGCAAAACAACGGCGGCGGCAAGGTTGCCACCTGCACTCTGCCCCGAAACCACAATCCGACCGGGATCACCCCCGAGTGATTCGGCGTTATCTATGATCCACTGTGTAACCTCGATGCACTCCTCCAGAGGCCCTGGGAAGGGGTTTTCAGGGGCAAGGCCGTAGCCCACATTGAACACGAGGCAGCGAGCGGAGTTGGCGATGGCGCGGCAAGACTGATCATTGGTGTCGACACTTCCGTAAACCCAGCCTCCTCCGTGGAAGTCGACGACTATGGGCAGTGGGCCTTCCACCGCCAATGGGCGATAGCCCCGCACCTGTGTGCCCCTGGACCCAACCGGGAAGTCCCACGTCTCGCCGATAGGGAAGGGCGCAACCTTAGCGCTCGGCATCAGGCGGAGCGTATCGACAATGACCCCCTGGCCCGCACGATCCCACGGGGTTCCCTCGAAGATCGCGATGCGCTCCCGAGAGGGCGGTGCATCCAGCAGGAACTGGATCTCAGGATTCGGCCTGGACGTTTTTGTCACTGCACTCACTCTGCCGATGCCTTCAGATTGGCTAGCTTGAACGGGTTGGCGGCAGTGGAATCCGCGAGCGGAAAGTCGTCCGCCTCGAACTCGCTGATTTCCATCGGTTCCCCGGCGAAGAGTCCGTCAAGCTGCGCCAGCACCCGACCCTGGCCGCCCGAGTAGTCGAGGTCGACGGAATCCGACACGTCCCAGGTGCGTGCGAGTTGTACGTGCCAACCGTGCACAACGAAGATTTGCCCCGTAATACCTGCGGCCGTCGGGCTTGAGAGGAACTCGGCAAACCGCGCAATGTAGTCGGGGGACCACTCCTCCAATGCGTCCTGACGGAACTCCCCAAGCCCCTCACGCATCATCGGGGTATACGCACGCGGCGCAATGACGTTGCAGCGTGTCCCATAGGTGCGCAACTCGCGTGCGAGAATTTGCGTCATCACAGCAACTCCGGCCTTCGCCGCACCGTAGTTTGATTGGGCCGGGTTCGCGAGGAGGGCCGCCCTCGATGTCGTATTGATCAGGTTTGAACGCATTGCCCGGCCGGTGTCAACGGCATTCCGCCGCCAATACTTCGAAGCCTCGCGGCTCAGCATGAACGTTCCCCGGAGGTTGGTGGCCACAACGTGGTCGAAATCGTCGTCACTGAGTTCGTGAATTGGGCCGTTCCGGATCGCCCCGGCGTTGTTGATCACGGTCTCGAGGCGACGGCCGTCGCGGGTGGCTTCTGCCACGAGAGCCCGTGCCGTGTCTGATGAGGAGATATCGCCGGGAACACCCGTCACCACAGCAGCACCGCCCAGCTGCTCAACCGTATTGGCCAGCCGCGCTGCGTCGATGTCGTTAGCAATGACGTAGTATCCCGCAGAAATAAATCTCGCAACCTCTGCCGCGCCAATGCCGCCCGCCGAACCCGTGACGATCGCGGAGCGAACGGAATCGTTGCCGTTTGTGGACGCAATGTCTGCCGTCATGGGATAAGTCTCCTTGGAAGTGTGTCGTTAGGCCACGGACAGATCGGCCCGCGTGCCGGCTAAACTGGTGAGCATCATAGAGACCCACAGCAGGTTTTCTGCTGTCTTCTCCATGAGGTGCGCCTCCGTGGGGTTGGGACGCGTGACGGCACGATGCACCCAATTGCCCGCCGGTTCCTGAGCGTCCGTATACCAATCGGTCATGCGTTGCAGGATACCCACGTACTCAGGGGACGGCGAAAGTTCGTTTAGTGCCGCAGCTCCCAGCCCCAACTTGCAGACCGCGCTTGACTCCCAGTGGTTGAATTGCTCATCTGTGGCCGTGTCATGCAATCTGAGCAGTGCCCGGGCCATCTCACCTGCAGCCTTGGTGCCGGCCTGCATGCTATACCTAGCGAGGAAGGCGGCGGAAATGCCGGGTGTGTGAAAGGCCTGGCGCGGCTGGTTGAAGTTGATCAGGAGGCTATACCCGCCATCGGTGGGGATCTCCGTGACCAGGCCCGTGTCATCCCAGCCGAGATAGAGACAATTCGGAAGGTCTGGTTGTGCATCAAAAAACCGCTCGAACCAACGATAGGCTGCGTCCGCGACCTCGATGCGGCCAGCGGCGAGGCTTGTCATCCCGAGCTGAGCTGTGAGATATGCCAGCTGTAACGAAGAACCCTGGCCCTTCCGCGCAGTATAGGCACCGCCTGACTGCGGGTCCTGGAAATCACGCAAGGTGTCAAGCACCCGACTGGAGACATCGTAGCGCTCCAGTAAGTGTGCCCCTTGGGCGATGATGGAGAGCGGGTAGGACGCCGCTGAAGTAGTGAAGGCCTCCCTCGCCGGACCTTCCCGCAGGTCCCCCGACTCAGTGAGGGTATTGCGGTCCATCCACCACATCACACGGTCGGCTACGTCGCGGTGGCCTGTGTACGCGAGCACCCAAGGGAGCCGGTAATAGCCATTGTGCTCATCAGCGCGTACAGGGCGACCATCGTCATCGATCCGTTCCAGGAGCCATGCAAGTGCAGACTGCTGAAGTTGCCGGAGCCGCTCGATCGATTCAATCACAGTACCGGACTCCGGGGTTCTGGATGCTGTCACAATTTCTCCCTCTAACGGCGACTCTATACTGCGAGGCAGTTTCGAATGACGCGGAAAAACCGCGGGGATAGGCGGTAACTCACCCATCCCCGCGCTTTTATGATTAGGCGTCGACTGTGACGCTGACCTTCGTCGATACCTGGTCATTGTGGCCAAGCTCAACGCCGAGAATCTGCAGGGCGAGGAGCTTGGATCCGTACCGCGCCTGCTGGAAGCCGCCGGCTTGGAACCATAGGTTTGGGTGGCCCGAGGGGCGGAACGCGCCCTTAATCTCGCCCTGCTCGTCCAGATCCCAGATCGTGGTGAGCTGATCGGTGACTTCATCGCCGACGATCGGACGTGCCGCCTCACGCATGTTCGGCCAACCTGTCGCAAAGACGACGATGTCGGCGTCCTCCTTGCTCCCGTCCGCGTAGATGACCCCGGTCTCGGTGAACTCGGCAATCTCTCCCGGCTGAACGCGGATCTTGCCCTCGATGATGAGCCTCGAGCAGCCCTTGTCGATGTAGTATCCGCCACCACGGCGCAGGCTCAGCCCAAACAGGCCGGACTTATTCTCACCAAGAGTGGTGCGGAACCCGGCCTTTTCAAGTCCATCAAGGAGTTCCTTATCGACCTCGGCCAGCTCGTCAACCATCGGACCCGAAGAGGCTAAGAACAGGTGCCACGGGTACGACAGTCCTATAAGGTCCGCATCGTCAATGGGCGGGGAAGATTCGCTGTACAGGTCGGCGTGCATCTTCGGCACTCCGTACTGGCTCGACACGACATAGGTCGGACCGCGTTGCACCATGGTCACCGAGGCACCCATTTCGAAGGCGTCCTGCGCCACATCGTGGCCGCTCGCACCGGAACCGACGACGATGACGCGCTTGCCCTTTACCTCGTGCCCGCCCGCATGCTGGCTGGAGTGAATCACCTGGCCCTTGAACTTCTCGCGGCCGGGGGTTTCAGGCAACTGCGGTGTGCCCGCAAAGGCGCCTGTCGCGAACACGATGTGCTTGGGATGAAGCACCCGTTCTAGGCCGTCACGCTTAATGGTGACTTCCCACTGCCCCGCTTCTGCATCGTATGTGGCCTTCTCGGCCGTGGAATTGGTCCACACGTTGAGCTGAAGAATCCAGGCGTAGGCCTCCATCCAGTCGGAAAGCAGGTCCTTGGGAGAGAACACCGGCCAGTTGTCAGGGTACGCAAGGTAGGGAAATTGGCCGTACCACTTGGTGTCATGAAGCGACAGGTTGTGGTAACGAAGACGCCAATTGTCACCAATACGCTCGTTCTTCTCCACCACAAGGGTCGATAGGCCAAGATGGCCAAGACGCGCCGCGATGCAGAGGCCTGAATGTCCTCCGCCGATAACAACGACCTCCGGGTCGCCATCGAGGAATTCGCGTTGGCGGTCACGGTACTCATTCCATGAAAGACGCTCCCCGACAGGCTGGTTGTAGGCAGGTTTGGCAGCATCAAAAACGGACGTGGTGAGTTCCGGGCGGCCTACGATCCCCTCGATCTTGGTCAGAATTGACCAAGCACGCCATTCACCTGCCTCCTGGACAAGGCGGATAATGCCGCGTCCTTCGGCGACCTTGGTCTTAAACGTGTAGAACGCCTGAACCATGTTCCCAAAGGGGGTGGGAGGGTTCTTCGGGTCTAACGCGAGATCCGTGATGCCGGCCTGGAAGATTCGGCTGCCCAGAAATGAGGCGACCTCGTCAAAGCCGTGCGCGGTGGTCAGATCCCAGTTAACAATCACAAGGTCACGCCACCAGACGTCGCTCGACAGGAGGGGACGGAGCTCCTCGAGGTCGTTGCTGGCAAGAGCAGTTGAGAAACTCCCGAGCCACGCATTCGCGATCTGCTCCTCCGTTGGCGCCGTCGCGTTCAACTTCTCCGTTGAAGTGTTCATATTTTGTCCTTTGCTGACCTCGTGAGAATCATCAGTGCAGAGCTTCGGTTGAGTTGTGCTGAAATCCCGCAGCCATCTAACATTATCAGCGTGCGTGCTGCTGTGCGGTACATCGTTCCAAACTCCGGCTATGAGGCAACATTATCTTTTGGAATTGGGAGGCGCAAGATGTTTGCCCGGCCAGCAGGCAAGAAATTTTCCGATCCTCAGGGACTCAGCCTCTTGCCAGCTGATTCTTGCCGAAGCCTTGCGTTTCTTTGACTCTCCCCAAGTCCCCGACTCTTCGAGTCAGCCCACAACGGGAGGATGTTAGCTGTGTCGAACACCCGGCCGCCAGAAATACATAACCATGGTCCAGAGTGCAGCCGAAGTGACACGAGAAGCCACTTACGCAAATACGCGTCACCAGAAACATAGTAGGAAGTCCTAGTAATTAGTTGGACTTCCTATTACATTGAATCGGAACCTTCATCTTCGACAAGGACACCCCATGTTTGAACTTAACGAGGACCAACAGGCGCTGGTTGCGATGGTGCGGGACTTCGCCACCGAGGCCCTGGCCCCCAACGCCGCAAAGTGGGACGAGACCAAGCACTTCCCCGTGGATGTGCTGGCCCAGGCCGGCGCGCTGGGTATGGGCGGCATCTACGCCCGGGAGCAGTTCGGCGGCTCCGGGCTCACCCGCAGCGATTCGGTGCTGATCTTCGAGGAACTGGCCAAGGCCGATCCGACGATCGCCGCCTACATCTCCATCCACAACATGGTGGTGTGGATGATCGACTCGTTCGGCAACGATGAACAGCGTGCACAGTGGGTCCCGCAGCTGGCCTCCATGGAGGCGCTGGGCAGCTACTGCCTCACTGAACCAGGCGCCGGCTCCGACGCTGCGGCACTGAGCACCAGAGCGGTGCGCGACGGTGAGGATTACGTCCTGAACGGCGTCAAGCAGTTCATCTCCGGGGCAGGATCCTCCAGCTACTACGTCATAATGGCGCGCACCGCTGACACCGGCAGCCGCGGCATCACGGCGATCGTGGTCCCCGCGGATACACCGGGGCTGTCGTTCGGTGCAAACGAAAAAAAGATGGGGTGGAACTCGCAGCCGACCCGTCAGGTCATTCTTGAGAACGTGCGGGTTCCGGTGGCCAACTGTCTCGGGGAAGAGGGCAGCGGTTTCGGGATCGCGATGAAGGGCCTGAACGGAGGCCGCATCAATATGGGGGCCTGCTCCCTGGGCGGCGGTCAGGCCGCCTTGGACAAGTCCGTGGCCTACCTCAAGGAACGCCAGGCGTTCGGCGGGCCGCTGATCAACCAGCAATCCTTGCTCTTCAAAATCGCCGACATGGAAACGGAGCTGGTGACTGCGCGGACACTGCTTTGGCGGGCAGCCGATGCGCTGGACCGGGGGGCACCCGATGCTGTCAAGCTGTGCGCCATGGCCAAACAGGTCGCCACGGACGCCGGCTTCAACGTCGCCAACAGTGCGATCCAGCTCCACGGTGGCTATGGCTACCTGTCCGAGTACGGGCTGGAGAAGATCGCCCGGGACCTGCGAGTCCACCAGATTCTGGAGGGCAGCAATGAGATTATGCGCCTGGTTGTCGGACGCATCGTTGCAGGGGCATAGGCATGGCGGACGACGAGATCCTGCTGCGCCGCGAAGGCCACCTGGGACATATCATCCTGAACCGACCCCAAGCGATCAATGCACTGACCCACGCTATGGTTACCCGTATTGCCGCTGCCCTGGACGATTGGGAGCACGACGACGCTGTTGCCACCGTCCTGCTGACCGGTGCAGGGGAGCGCGGGCTGTGTGCCGGGGGTGACATCGTGGCCATCCACCGCGACGCGGTGAACCACGGCACCGGGACCGAACGCTTTTGGGCTGATGAGTACCGGCTCAACGCCCGAATCGCGGACTACCCGAAGCCTTACGTCGCGATCATGGACGGTCTGGTGCTCGGTGGCGGCGTTGGGGTTTCGGCTCACGGTTCGCTGCGCGTGGTTACGGAGCGGACGAAGCTGGGTATGCCGGAGACCGGCATCGGTTTCGTCCCCGACGTCGGCGGCACATACCTACTTTCCCGCGCCCCAGGTGAATTGGGCACCCATGCGGCGCTCACCGCTGCCAACCTTTCCGGGGCCGATGCCATCGCCCTGGGCTTCGCCGACCATTTCGTGGACCAGAAAACACTTCCTGCGCTGAGGCAGGCTTTGGCTTGGGACAGCGCCGCGGAAGCCGTCAGGTCCTTCGCCCGAGGTGACTTCCCGCCGTCGGCCCTGGCTGCGGAGCGGGTCTGGATTGACGACTGCTACGCCACCAACACTGTCGAGGAAATCGTGTCCGCGCTGCACGCCTCGGGAGTTCCCGCGGCGCAGGCTGCCGCCGAGTCAATCCTGGCAAAGTCACCGACGGCGCTGAAGCTGACACTGGAATCGCTGCGCCGGGCCCGTACGTCGGGCAGCCTGCCCGAAACACTGGAACAGGAATACCGGGTGTCGGTGCGCTGCCTGGCCGGACGTGACCTGGCCGAGGGGATCAGGGCGCAGGTGATCGACAAGGACCGGCGCCCGCAGTGGGTCCCGGCCACCCTTGAGGCGGTACCTCCGGCCGACGTCGCCGCCTACTTCACGGATTTAGGGCCACGCGAACTGTGCCTGTCCGCGGCCACTTCCGGCGCTACCGCTTGAACAACACAAGCAGGAACAACCACGAGCTCAGATATCTCAAGGAAGAGGACTTTCAATGGGTAAAAAGATAGCTTTCATTGGCCTGGGCCACATGGGCGGCCCGATGGCCGCAAATCTTGTCAAGGCCGGCCACCGCGTGTCTGGTTTCGACCTAGCGCCCGAGGCCCTGGACCAAGCCCGGACGCAGGGCATTGAGGTATCGGAGTCCGCTGCCGCGGCCGCGGCCGGCGCCGACGTCGTCATCACCATGCTCCCCGCGGGACGCCACGTACTTGGCGCCTACCAGGGCGAGAACGGGCTGCTGGCCGTCGCCGCTCCGGGAACGCTATTCCTGGACTGCTCCACGATCTCGGTGGAGGACGCGCGCGCCGCCCACGAACTGGCCACCGCTGCCGGCCACCGAAGCCTGGACGCCCCAGTCTCGGGCGGCGTGACCGGGGCCACGGACGGCACCCTGACCTTCATGGCGGGCGGCAGTGCCGAAGACTTCGCGGATGCCGAACCCATCCTGGCCTCCATGGGTGGGCGCATTGTGCACTGCGGGGGACCGGGAGGGGGACAGGCCGCGAAGGTCTGCAACAACATGATCCTTGGCGTGTCGATGATCGCTGTCTCGGAGGCTTTCGTCCTGGGCGAGAAGCTGGGCCTGTCCAACGAGGCGCTGTTTGACGTCGCCTCGGCCGCCTCCGGCCAGTGCTGGGCACTGACCACCAACTGCCCGGTCCCCGGTCTGGTTCCGACCAGTCCGGCGACCCGCAACTACGAGCCCGGCTTTGCCGGGGCGCTTATGGCCAAGGACCTCGGTCTGGCCGTCCAAGCCCTCGAATCAACCGGTGCCCAGGCCCGGCTCGGTTCCCTCGCGGAGGAAATCTACCGCAACTTCGCCGGCGGTGCTGGATCCGGCCAGGACTTCTCCGGCATCATCAATGACATCCGGGCCGCGTCGGACGTGGAAGCACCGGCAGTGGAGGCCTTGGCATGAGCGAATTCCAGACTATCCTCGTCAAGCAGGACGGACGCGTCGGGATCATCACCCTGAACCGGCCCGAAGCCCTAAACGCACTAAACGTCCAATTGTGCAAGGAAGTGCTGGCCGCGGCCCGCGCCTACGATACGGACCCCGGCATCGGTGCCATCATCATCACGGGTTCGGACCGGGCCTTCGCCGCCGGGGCCGACATCAAGGAAATGGCGCCTCGCAGCTACATTGACATGTATACGCAGAACTGGTTCGCCGGTTGGGATGACCTGGCCCGTCTCCGCACGCCAATGATTGCCGCCGTCGCCGGCCACGCCCTCGGCGGAGGGTGCGAGCTGGCCATGATCTGTGATTTCATCATCGCCGCGGACAACGCCAAATTCGGACAGCCTGAAATCAAACTCGGCGTGATCCCGGCCATGGGCGGATCCCAGCGACTGACCCGGGCGATCGGAAAATCCAAAGCCATGGAAATGATCCTCACGGGCCGGACCATGGGCGCAGAGGAAGCCGAACGCGCCGGGCTGGTCGTCCGGGTGGTCCCCGTCGCCGGGCTCATGGACGACGCGCTGGCCGCCGCAGCAACGATTGCGGGTATGTCCAAACCGATTGCCCTCCTGGCCAAGGAAGCCGTCAACGCAGCACACGAAATGTCACTGGCCGAAGGCGTGCATTTTGAGCGTCGCCTGAGCCACTCCTGCTGGGCCACCGCTGACCAGAAAGAAGGCATGGCCGCCTTTATCGACAAGCGCGTCCCGGACTTCACCCACCGCTGACAACGAGCAGCCCCCTGCAGGCTGCTGTCCGACCCAACATTATGAACACGAGGAACACATGACCGAAGTAGCGATTGACTCCCGAGCCAATGCTGTCTTGAACGGATTCGAACCACTGATGTGGATCGACGGCGAGCGAACTGAAGCCCGCACCGGTGAGTGGCGCGAGGTAAAAAACCCCGCCGTGCGCGAGCAGGTAATCGCCCGCGTGCCCTCTGCCGGAACTGACGACGTCAACCGCGCCGTCAGCGCCGCACGCCGCGCGTTCCCGGGCTGGCGTTCAATGCACTTCACCGAACGTGCCCGGGCCCTGGCGAAAATCGCAGACGACATCGAGGTCCGGGCTGAAGACTTCGCCCGGCTGACCGCACTGGACACGGGCAATGCCCTGCGCACCCAGGCGCGCCCCGAAGTGGCAACGCTCGTAGCGCTGTTCCGTTACTTCGCCGGCGTCGCCGGAGAGGTCAAGGGCACCACCCTGCCCGCGGGAGACAACCAGCTTCAATACACCCGGCTGGAACCGCTCGGCGTCGTCGCATGCATCCTGCCTTGGAACTCCCCGCTGATGATCGCCGGATTCAAAATCCCGGCCGCACTCGCCGCCGGTAACACCGTCATCCTCAAGGCCGCCGACGACGCACCGCTGACCATCCTGCTGCTAGCTGAAATCTGCAACCGCCACCTGCCAGCCGGGGTCCTGAACGCACTCACAGGCCGCGGCAGCATCGTCGGTCAAGCACTGTCTGCCCATCCGGGCGTGGACAAAGTCTCCTTCACGGGATCAACCGACGTCGGACGCGGTGTCGCCCGCCAGACCGGTGAGCGGCTGGCCCATGTGTCCCTGGAACTCGGCGGCAAAAATCCGTCTATCGTGTTCCCCGACGCCGTCGACGACGAGCTGATCGACGGGCTGCTGACGGCTTCGCGGTTCACCCGGCAGGGCCAGAGCTGCACTGCCGGATCCAGGCTGTTCCTGCACGAGGACATCTACGAAGAAGTCCTCGACCGGCTCGTCGCCAGGCTCGGCGCACTCAAGGTCGGGAACCCGCTCGATGAAGCGACGGACATGGGCGCCATCATCAACAACAACCAGTTCAGCCAGATCAGCAACTACCTCGAAGAAGGCAGATCCAACAAGGACCTGACAGTTGCCCTCGGCGGCCGCGCCCCCACAGAGGGGCGGCTGACGGAGGGCTACTACCACGTGCCCACCGTCTTCGGCGGGGTCCGCAACGATTTCCGCCTCGCTCAGGAAGAGATCTTCGGGCCCGTCCTGGCAGCCATCCGCTGGAAAGACATCGACGAGGTCGTGGGCATGGCCAACGACTCGCACTACGGCCTGGCGGCCTACGTCTGGAGCCGCAACCTGGACAATGCCCTTAACACCGCTCACCGGGTTGAGGCCGGCTGGGTCCAGGTCAACCAGGGCGGCGGCCAAATGGTGGGTCAGTCCTACGGCGGCTACAAGCAAAGCGGTATCGGCCGCGAGGTCTCCCTGGAAGGAATGCTGGCGGGGTTCACCCAGACTAAGCAAATCAACATCAAGCTCAGGGGCTGACCATGGACGCAACGACGCAGAAATCAACGACCGCGGCGGCGGGTCCGCTGGCCGGAATCACCGTTCTGGACCTCAGCCGCGCCCTCGCCGGCCCGTACGCCACCGCACTGCTGGCCGACATGGGAGCCACCGTGATCAAGGTCGAGTCCATCAAGGGCGGAGACTCCTCGCGTTCCTGGCCACCGTTCGAGGACGAGCACAGCCTCTACTTCGACTCGGTCAACCGCGGCAAGAACTCCATCGCCGTGGACTTCTACACACCCGAGGGCAAGGAGCTCCTGCGGAAGCTGGCACTGGACGCGGACGTGCTGATCGAAAACTTCCGTCCCGAGGTATTAGCCACCATGGGGCTGGATCCCGAGGAGCTGCGGGCCGCCAATCCCGGACTGATCATCGCGTCTATCACCGGGTTCGGCACGACCGGGCCGCTAGCCCTGACCGCAGGGCTGGACCAAGTCGCCCAAGGCATGTCCGGACTCATGTCAGTAACCGGCCAGGACACGGAGCATATGGTCCGGTTCGGGGTCCCGATCGTGGACATGTGCACCGGGATGTTCGCCGCCTACGGCATCGCGGCAGCCCTCAACGGCCGGGCACGTACCGGTTCGGGGCTGGACATCTCCACCTCGCTGCTGGAGTCGGCGCTAGCACTGTCCGCTTTCCAGGGCCAGCGCTACCTCAGCAACGGCGAAACCCCGGCGCCCCAAGGCAATGACCACCCGGTCTTGGCACCATACGGGGTCTTCAAGACCGCGGACATTCCAGTGATCATCGCAGTCGGCAACGACAAGCAATGGCACCAACTCTGCGGACTCGTGGGGGACCCGGCCCTGGCCCACGACCCGGACTACCTGACCGGAAGGGACCGCTCGACCAACCGCAAAGACCTGACTCGGCGACTGGAAGAACACCTCACAGACCGTCCGGGGCTGGATTGGCTTGCGGCCTTCCGGGCCGCGAAGATCCCCTGCGGCCCAATCTACAATTACGCGGAAGTCTTCGCCGACCCGCAAGTGCAGGCTGTGGACATGCTCCGGACCGTGAACCGGCACGACGGCACCGAACTGCCGCTGCTGCGCGGCCCGTTGTCCGTCAACGGCGACCCAACACCGGTCCGCAAGGCACCACCTGCCCTGGGCGAAGACACCCGCAAAATACTGGAAGACCTAGCCCTGACACCCGGACAGATCGAGAAACTCATCACCTCCGGCATCGTCCACGAAACCCGCGCCGCAGATAGGGTACAAGCATGACCGGGACCGCGGAGGAAACCATGACAGGGTCCCTTCGCATCGAACAAACCGGCCCCGTGGCAACGATCGTGATCGACAATCCCCGGCGCCGCAACGCTCTGAACCAGGACATGTGGCAGCAGTTCGCACCCCTGCTAGACCGGCTCGCCGCGGACCCTGCAGTCAAAGTCGTCGTGGTCCGCGGCGCCGGCGGGAACTTCTCCGCCGGCGCCGACATCAGCGACCTCAAAGCCATCCTGCGCGACCCGGACAGCGGCGCGCACGACGGCGGGCACGTCAGCGCCGGTGAGAACGCGCTGGCCACCTTCCCCAAGCCCACCATCGCCGCGATCGAGGGCTACTGCATCGGCGGCGCCTGGCAGATCGCCGGCGCGTGCGATATCCGCATCGCAGCCGACACCGCGACCTTCGGCATCACCCCCGCCAAGGTCGGTATCGTCTACCCGCTCTCCGGCATCGAACGCCTCGTCCGGCTCGCCGGACCCGCCACCGCAAAATACCTGTTGCTCACTGGCGACTTCATCACCGCCGCCGAAGCGCACGGCCTGGGGCTGCTGGCCAGGGTGGTCCCCGAGGACGGGTTCTGGAACGAGATCCAGGAGTTAGCTGCCCGCCTCGCCACCCGCTCCCAGCTCTCCATCCAGGCGATGAAACAAATTATCGACGCGATCGCGGTGAACGACCCGGCGCTCCCGGTCATCAGCGGTTACTGGCAGGACCAGATGGCCACCAGCGGAGAACCAGAAACTGGGATCCGCGCCTTCCTGGCAAAGGAGACCCCGGTGTTCGACTGGATCAAGCCCCGCCCGCTGAACTAGATCGGGAAACGCCGCTCCGCAAAGCCGCCGTCACCCGTGGCGGAACCGGCCCAGCGCCTGGTTCAGGCCGTCTACTTCCGGGAGCTCAGGCATCGAGAATACCGCCATATGCAATATCCCGGTATTGGCACCCTATCCAACCAGACGCAGTCCCAAGACTGCGGTTCCTTTAGTCCGAAGGGAGCATACAAATTGCCGGTTCCGCTCCAACAGGGTTGATGGCTGTGATCGCCGCAAACAGAGCGAATTCGCGTCGGCTCGGGGCGGGGTGGTGCTGCCAAACCACCAGCCCTTGGTTGTAGCTGAGCAAGCGGCGACTCTCCAGGCCATCTTTCCCGGACGAATCGATTTGGGCATTGGACGTGCCGTTGGCTTTACATCAACAGTACGAAGGGCGCTCCGCCAGGACAGAGATGCAGCTGATCACTTCGAAGAGGACTTGGCAGAACTGTTGTCCTACCGAGCGGCAGCGCTGCAATGATCGCCCGCCGTACGACGGCGGCGTAACCCCACACGACCAGGACATCCCCGCCGCCTTGGCATCCGTCCTTCGAATGATCGACGAGGACCACGTCTTCGCCCTTATTCATCTCATCGTCGAACAACGCGTCAAAGCGTACTGAGTCTCGATCATCCGCCGACGCTGAACCCCCGCCCGTACCGGCACCACTAAGCACTGGAAGAAGACAATGTCACTAACTGCAACATCAATCACGTCCGGCAGTGAGAGCGAGCTGCTCGCCTGCCTTCCCACCGGCCTGGTGATCAACGGCCAATGGCAGCCAGCCACTTCCGGGAAAACCTTCGACGTCGAAGACCCCGCCACCGGCAAGGTGCTGCTCAGCATCGCCGACGCCGGTCCCGAGGACGGCATGGCTGCCTTGGACGCGGCCGCTGCCGCGCAGGAGTCCTGGACGAAGGTCCCCCCGCGGGAGCGTGGTGAAATCCTGCGCCGCGCCTTTGACCTTGTCACTGCACGGGCTGAGGACTTCGCGCTGCTGATGACCATGGAGATGGGCAAGCCGCTTGCCGAGGCCCGTGGTGAGGTGACCTATGGTGCCGAGTTCCTGCGCTGGTTCTCCGAGGAAGCTGTCCGTGCCTTCGGCCGCTACTCCGTCTCCCCGGACGGCAAGTCCCGGCTGCTGGTCACCAAGAAGCCGGTGGGCCCCTGCCTGCTGATCACGCCCTGGAACTTCCCACTGGCCATGGCCACCCGCAAGATCGCCCCCGCGGTCGCCGCCGGCTGCACCATGGTCCTCAAGCCGGCCAGACTCACGCCCCTCACGTCGATGCTGTTTGCCGAGGTAATGATGGAGGCCGGGCTGCCCGCAGGCGTCCTGAACGTCATCCCTTCTTCGAGCGCCGGTGCCACCACCGGACCGCTGATCAAGGACTCCCGGTTGCGCAAGCTCTCCTTCACCGGCTCCACCGAAGTGGGCCGGGGCCTGCTCGCTGACGCCTCCGAAACCGTTCTGCGCACCTCCATGGAACTGGGCGGCAACGCGCCGTTCGTCGTCTTTGAAGACGCCGACCTTAACGCCGCCGTCGCCGGCGCCATGCTCGCCAAGCTGCGGAACATGGGCGAGGCCTGCACCGCGGCCAACCGCTTCATCGTGCACGAATCGGTGGCTGCGGAGTTCGCGGAGAAGTTCGCGGCGAAGATGAAGGAGATGACCACCGCCCGGGGTACCGAACCCGAGTCCAAGGTGGGCCCGCTGATCGATGCCAAGAGCCGGGACAAGGTCCACGAGCTGGTTTCCGACGCTGTCGCGTCCGGCGCGAAAGCTGTCCTGGGCGGGGAACCGGTGGAGGGCCCGGGATACTTCTACCAGCCCACCATCCTCTCCGGCGTCACCGAAGGCACCCGGATCCTGTCCGAGGAGATCTTCGGCCCCGTCGCCCCGATCACCACCTTCAGCAGCGAAGACGACGCTGTGCGCCTGGCCAACAACACCGAATACGGGCTGGTGGCGTACGTCTTCACGAAGGACCTGAACCGCGGCATCCGGATGGGTGAAAAGCTCGAGACCGGCATGCTCGGCCTGAACGCCGGCGTCATCTCCAACGCCGCCGCTCCCTTCGGCGGCGTCAAGCAGTCCGGCCTGGGCCGCGAAGGCGGCCTCGAAGGCATCGAGGAATACCTCTACACCCAGTACATCGGCATCGCCGACCCCTACACCGGATAGCAGTCATTACAGGGGCCTATCAGACCACCAGGCAGCAAGGGCCGGCGTGGCACCGGCAGACCGCGAAGTGCTGGAGGGGGAGCACCTGCTCTTCGAGACTCCACACGGCGGGACCCAGGCGAATCGTTCCAAGCCGTAGACCTCCACCTCCTCCACAACACTGCATATGAGGAAGGCCCTCGACTGGCTCCGGTCGAGGGCTTTCCCCTTCCCGGCTGGGGCCGGTTCCTAGATGAGACACACCCCAACCTGACGTCAGCAGCAAGAAAAAAGGGCGTCAGAATAGGGTCTTCAGAGCGGTTCTTACACTCCCCCACCCTTCTGTCTTAGATTCAAATCTGACAGCCAGCCCCGCTGAGGAGCTTGCGCGGGGCAGGGACGCAATTGGGCAACAGCCTGTTGCCCAATTGTCCAGAAACCGTCTGGACAATTGGTTCCGCTGCCCACACTCGTGGACAATCCTGATGGGTTATCCACCGCTACTGCTGCGAAGGGAGCTATCCTCAGGGCTCCCAATTCCAGCTGTGGATAACCCGGATTGACCACAACTATGGACAGCTTCTAGTCCCACCTTTGTGCCTTGGACTCCTGGCGTCAGGGCAATTCGTCGAGTTTGGTTCGGAGGTTCCTAAACACCGCGTCGCGCTGCTCTTGGGAGAGCTGCATTAGCGGCACATCACGCAGCTCGTCGAGGTTGAAATCGGTGTCCTCCTGGTCCTCGTCCTCGAGCATGGCGAGCATGTCCTCGCAGGTCAGGACCATTATGTTGCCGTCCAGTGGCCGGAATCCGAGTTCGCCCCAGTACTTGGCAAGGGCGCGGCATTCCCTCCGGTGTTTCAGGGATCCTTCATCCGTATCGTCCTTGAGCCCGGGTGCCGCGTGCAGGACGGTGACGACGGTACCGCGGCCGATTGCTCCGAGGATAGCCTTGAATATTTGGTGCCCGGCCCGGTGCCCACGGAACCGCGGCTGGACGCTCACCCAGGACACGATCATCAGATCGCCTTCTAGGACCGGTTCGCCCTCGACGCTGAGCTGACTGGGCTCGGATCCGGCGACGATGAATGCTTCGGCGAATCGGGACAGGTCAGCGCTGTGGGCGTCCAAGGTGTCGAAGAGGTTGACGCTGCCAACGTCCGGGACGAGGTGGACGCTGGCTTCGGCGACGGTGACCCGGCCTTGGGCGTCGGCGTCGAAGGTGTCGTAGTCGGGATCGAGGATGTCAGCGTCGATGTAGGCGCGAATGCTCCATGACTGCGGGTAGTCTTCGGGCCGTTCCCAGGAGTCGGGGCGGGCGGCGTAGTCGAGGGCGTAGGTCAGGCGCATCCACTGGAGGGCGTCGCTGATCTCGTCGTGCTCCTCTGGCCGGGTGCCACCATCCACTTCTTTGCCGCGGGTGTGCTCGTTACCGGCCATGAGATTCCTTGCCCGCTCCCCCGACCAAGGGGTGCTCTGAATGTTGTCCAGTGTGCCGGGTTCACCGTACCCGACACTGGCCCTGGCGTGACAGTAAGGCCCTCCCGAATTTCCGGGTGGCCATTCATGTGGGTAGGTCCGCACGTCGAAGGGATCAACCGGCCGAGCCCGGGTCAGCCCACGTGGATGCCGTTGCCAGCGAGGTATTCGCGAGCACGGCCCATCTGCCGGTCGGTAGAGAAGGCGTACCAGTGTTCGCTGAGGTTCTCGTCGTGGACGATTTCCCGGAACCGGAAGAAGGCGCCTTTGCCCTCGATCGCCCGCTCCAGTCGCTCTCGGAGGGCTTCCTCGTGCTGCCTGTCTGCGAAAGCTGCCATGTCCTGCCAGCCGTTCCCGGAACCCGTGCGGTTCAGCCGAAGCCATCGGTCCGGTTCGTCCTCTACGTCGATCGCGGTGTCCTGCCCGACGATCATCGGGTCAGTGGCGGCCTCGTCGTACACCTGCCCGGTGTGCAGGTCGAGGTAGCCGCCGGTGGACAGATCGGGGTCCCCTTCCAAGATGATGCTGAGCATGTCGAGGTCCACGGGAACCACCCTGCCGGTCAGCGGCACGCGGCGCAGGGATGCCAGCAGGTCCTCGGCGAGCACCTGGTCACCGGCGCAGCCGCGCCGGGTCAGCCGGTTGATGACCGACAGTGCCACGGGTTCGGCTTCCCTGCGCCTGTGCTCTAAGGCCATCGGTATGCCAGCCCCCACCTGCTGGAGGGTGTCATCGATGTCGCGTCCGGTCAGGGCTGCGAGGAAACGGGCCGCGTCTGCTGCCGCGATGGCTTCACGCATTTCGGGCAGGTCGAGCCTCGGCACCGAGACCTGGGCGGGCCATGCGTGCAGCAGCATCGGATGCGGTTCGCCCGGTTTCGCCGGGACCCGGCTCTCCCCGTCATCAGTGGACCACCGGCGCCCGTATTGGTCCGGGATGCTGCCCCAGCCCCAGTAGGGCAGAGGGAAATCAGGGCGGATACCCAATACCTCCAGCGGGTCGACCTTCGTCTCCTCGACCACGCACCGGTGCATCCAAGCGTCACCAAGGTCAAACATGAACTGAAACTCAGATCCCGGCCCCAGCGTCCGGGCGACCTTGGCGGTCGCGATGTCGATAGCTGTGATGATCGGCCCACCGCCGGATCCGGCCATCTCAGCTCCCGTCTCTTGGTCCGTGATTACCCGGCCGTCGTTCAGGGTGAACATGGACAGGTGCGAGCGGTCCCAACGGGCGAAGGCATCGTTGATGGCGTTGGCGAGATCCAAGAAGGTGTGCGACTGTCCAACCGCGAAGACTCGCCCCGGCCAGGGCCACAGCTCCTCACCACGACCACCGAGCAGTTCCACCGTCACCGATAACCAGGTTCGCGCCATACCCTCAGGATGGCACGAACCGCGGCCGCGCCCTTCGTCGCGTTACTGCACGCCGGCGGGCGCCAGCATCCCGAATGAGGGCGGGCGGCTCCGCGAGGAAGAGGGCGCGGAAAGTGATTTTAGGCGAGCAGTGTAGAAGCACTGCTTCCAAGCGTGCAGTGGAGGGCAGTCCTTGCTAGTCGAAGATTCCTGCTTCGGGGGTTTTGTGGGGAAGGGCGGTTTTGCCCGGGGCGGGGGTTTTGTGTCCGTCGTAGGCGCATTTTTTGAAGGGGCCCTCCTTATCCATGAGGGTGCGCATGTGTGGGTCGGCGTGGTTCAGCCACCAGGTGCTGATGCCGAGGGCGGGTTCGAGGCGTAGGTGTTCCCAGGCGCGCCAGATGGCTTCCATCCGGATGAGGGCTTCGGGGTGTTTGTACCATTCCGGGCACCACGCGTAGGCTGCGCCCTCGTTGACTTCCCGGACGTAGGACTGGGCCAGGAGGTCAGCGAAGAATTCCACGGCGCTGGAGTACACCAGTTCCGGTTCGGGCTCAGCGTGGCTGTGCCCGCCGGTCGGGGGCTGATCCTCTTCGTCCCCGAAGGCGTCCGCGAAATCTTCACTCACGCCTTGTCTCCGTCCGTCCATGGATTGTGGGCGGCAACAGCCACAGGGGCACGGTCAGTTGTTTCCTTGGCTGCGAGGGAGTCTTTGACCTTTTGGGCGTGCGGTCCGTTCATCCAGGGGATCGTTTCGATCATGGTGGCCGGGGCACCGGAGGCGAGCAGGATGGCCCTGAATCGTGGCAGTGCTGTCAGGTCGGCAACGGATAGGATTTCGTCCTTGCTTTCTTGGCGGGAGGATGAGGATCCGTTTCTGCTGTGGCTGCGGGAGACGTTGATGTAGCTGTATTGGCCGATGAGGCGGGAGAGTTCGTCGAGGTAGCCGACTTCGGAGACGCCGCCGCCGTAGATTTTGACGTTGGATGCTGACCAGAGTTTCCGCATTCCTTCGAGGTTCCAGACTTCCACGCCCTGGGACCAGGACTGCAGGATGGTCATGAGGATGATGCCGCGTGAGCCGTAGTGGCTGTACTGGTCCGGCAGGGCTTTCCACCGGCAGACGTTCGCGGCTTCATCGAGGATACCCAGCAGCGGGGTTGCGAGGCGGCCGTCGGGTTGGGAGGTGGCGTACTTTTCGGCAGCTTCGACGACGGCGACGGTCAGGGCCGTGACGAGGGGGCCTGCGGTGCCGACGCCTTCGCGGGAGAGGCTGTAGAGCGTGCCTTTGCCGCGGACGAAGTCTTCGGGTACGAACTGCGGCCGGGGGTCGGTGTCGACGGTTGTGCCTGGTGTTGGGGTGACCCATTGGCTGACGTCCCGATCGGTGAGGCAGGAGACCATTTGCCGGGCGGTGCCGTAGACGCCGGCCCGCTGCTTTTCCGGTTCCCTGATGTGGCCGATGACCATGTCAGCCAGCAGGTCAAAGCCGGCGGTGCGGAGGATGTCAGCCGGTGCTTCGTCGTGAGGGCGGGTCAGCCAGGTGTACACCTGTGTGATCGGGGCGGCGCTGAGTGAGGCGGCGAGCAGGAGGGCTTTGAGCAGGTTTTGTCCGGCCGGGTCGAAGTAGGCGTCGGGTTTTGTTCCGGGTTCCCGGGAGCCGTTGGCGAAGTGCTGCGCCATGTTCCCTGCCGTGGCTTCGTTCTTCACGTAGGAGAGCGGGTTCCACCACCACGATGGTTCTTCCTCGGCAACGGCCTGCGGGTCAAAGACCCATACCTGCCCGGCCTCGGAGCGGATGGGGCGGGTGACGTCGACGATGTCGCGTTTGTTGGACGTGGCGATCACCGCGCCGGGTGCGTCAAGGATGGCGGGGACGGCGTAGGAGGTGGTCTTCATCGTGCGGGGCCCGGCGATGAGGATCAGCATGTCCTCCCAGGATGCCCAGAGCGGGCGCTTGCCGGCCACGCTGCGTCCAAGGCGGACACCGGTCGAATTTTCCACACCAAGGCGCACGGCCGTGGCCGTGGCGCCCTTGGTCGAGAGGTGGTTCAGGTCCTTGCCCCGGCCCATGTACACCGCTGCCTTGTCCACCCTGGTGCGTTTGCTCGCGGTCCGGGACCGGACCACCAGCACCGTCACCACCAGCGCGATCAGGACACCGGCCAGCACGCAGGCCACCACAGTTGCTTGGTCAGGCCAGGGCACCCGACCCTTGGCCAACCCGGCGACCAGGTCAATCGGGTGCGCCGGCGGGGCGGCGAGGCCAGCCATCCAGGAACCGAGGTGAGCGGCGACCCAGGTGCCGCCGCCGAAGATGGTGGCGGCGCCGATGGCGAGCCAAATCCCCAGGGCGTCGCCGAGGCCGGTTCCCTTGCGGTTCGGGGCACTCATGCCGCACCTTCTTCCCGGATTGGGGCTGCTGCATCCAGCAGGGTTTCTGCCGGTGCATGCCAGAGGCGGTTTGTGTCGTTCAGGGAGGCTTCGATGGAGGTTAAACCGATGGTAACGGGGATGCCGGGGCGGCCGCCGACCTTGATCAGGAACTTTCCCCGGCCCGGGGGTTCGACGTCACCGCCGCGGGAGTCCCATGCGGGCGGGTCCTGCCACGAGATGAGCTTCTGCTGTTCCTGCCGTGACAGCGGGATCGCAGCGGTCAGCAGCGGCATCTCCGAAGCCGGGAGGCCTGCGCAAATGACCATGCCGGAACGTTCAACAAAGCCGCGGGCTTTCATCCTGTCTTCCTCGGCCGGGAGGGCCAGCAGGTCGGACATGGTGTGGGAGATCATGACCTGCCCGACGCCGACGGAGCGGTTGAGCCGGGTCAGGGCGTCCACCCGGTCCACCATGCCCTTGCCGGCGCGCAGTGCCCGCCAGAGCTCGTCCAGGACGACGAAGTAGTTCCGGCGCGGTTCCAGGCCGGCGTCGGCGAGGGCGTTGGCGACGTTGACGGTGCCGAAGCCGTAGGACCAGCAGGCCAGCAGTACGGCGGCCTGCAGGTCCGTTTCGGTCTCATCGATGCTGGAGACATCGAAGACCACGGCCCGGTCACGCCGCATCGGGTTCGTGGTGTGGCGGGAGAAGATTTCCCCGAGTTTCCCGCCGCCGGTCAGGCCGAGCAGGGTTGCTTCCAGTGCCCGGGTTTCCTGCAGGTAGACCGTCATGTCCCCGCGGTCCAGCGCGACCTGGCGCAGCTCGTCCGGGGCGGCGATGATGACGTCGAGCAGGTCTTTCAGGACCGGAACACCGTCGAAGGAGTCATCGAGGACGCGCAGGGCGCGGTCCAAAATGGTCTGTTCCTGATCCGTGGGCGGATTGTTCCGGCTGATCGTGATGAGGGAAACGACCATGTTCAGGCGCCGGCCGTGAGCATCGGCCCGGACCCGGACGGCAGCTTCATGGTTTCCCTGTTCCTCGAGGAGCTGGGCGACCTCAATGGCCTGGCCCGGATCGAGGATGTTCAGGTAGCCGCGGCCGCGGCCGAGTTCGATGACCTGCCCGCCAATGGCCCTAATGGCGTCCACGTGTTCGCCCTTCAAGTCCCCAAGCACCAGCGGGTGTACGCCCTGGCCGGAGAGGCCCAGCATCATGCGGCGCACGAGCGTGGACTTCCCCAGACCCGGCTTGCCGAGGACGAACGCGGAGGGGTTGGAAATGAGATGGGCGCGCTGGAACCAGCTGATCGGATCACAGCAGACCGTGGCCTGGGTTTCCTCGTGCCGGCCCAACGGGACCCCGACCATGGGCGAAGACGTACCAGAGGAAAACGGCCACAGCCCGCAAACCTGCACCGTTGTCCCACGGTATTCACGCACCGCCGGGACCAGGGCCGCAGCCCCTCCCCCGCGCCCGCCCCAGCCACGGGACCCGGGGACACGCAACCGGGCCGGACGGGCCGTGGACGCGCGGGCTTCGGTTTCCACACCGTCAAGGAACGGATTCTTCTTCCGTCGAAAGAGCTTCTGCATTACAGGGCCTCTCTGATTTCGGTGGGCAGCAGGATGTGCTTGGGCAGAACCAGTCCGAGCGGCAGGGACGCGGCGAACGCGGTGTCCTGGGAGCCGTAGGCACGGCGCAGCAACACCCGGGCGGTCCCGGAGGTCTGTTCCACGGCGGCGACCGCATCGGGGAGCCGGGCCGGGTCGGTGACGGTGGCGGTGACGACCATGCCGAAGTTCACCAAACCGGCCCCCTGTGCTTCTTCCTGCGCGGTCTGCGCGGCGGAGCGGGCATCGACCAGCGCGCGGGCGGACGGGCGGTTCCCGGAGGTGATGCGGACGTTGGCGTTGTTCTGGTCCCGCTCGACCACGGCGGCGGCCCGGGCCGAATCCATCGGACGGTAGAGCAGGGAAACGCGTTTGCGGTCGATATCCCCGTGCGGGGCCAACAGCCGGGAGAGAACCGAGGAATTTACCGACCCGCGCGGGGCGCCGGTCATGGTCCAGGAGGCAGAGAACGCGCCGTCGTGCCGGTAGTCATCCCAGCCCGCCTGCGTCGCGGAGGGGCCGACTTCGCCCCAGGTAAGGGCGACCGTGGACCCGGCGGCGTGGGCTTCATCAATGATCAAGGCCGCGGGCGGGTCGTAGGCGATCCGGACGACCTCGCAGAGTTCCTGCGCAGACATCGGCCGGGCGATGCCGGCGCCGGTGGCCTGCAGCCGGGCACCAAGCCCGGGGATGCGGGATGCCAGGTCCCGGGCGACATCTTCGGGTTCGCGCTTCCGGGACCCGGAGCGCAGTGCTGCGGTGAACGTCAGGGACACCCAGGCCCGGACGGTGGCCGAGCCTTCCGGGTACGTGCGGACAACCTCGCGGAGGATTGCCTTCGCGGCCTCCGGGGCGTCGGGGTGGATGTTCATTTCAACTTCGTTGCGCAGCCGGTAGCCGGAGTCGGGAGCGGTCTCCACGGTCACGGCCGCGGCCTCCAGCCCGGCTTCATCCCCGAGCCCGGCGATCCAGCCGCCCCAGTTCGCGACCCAGGCGTCGACCTGTTCCGGATCCACCAGTGAAGCGCCGTCAGGTTCGGTGGAGAAGACCACGGTGAAGTGGTTCGTGGTGGGGACGTGAAGCATGGCGAACGGGCGGTTGTAGGAGTCGTTGAACTCGTACAGCCGGGACTTCGCGGCCAGGCCGGGAAGCTGAAACATGCCCCACTCGGTGACCCCGAGCGGGCCGGAACGGTAGAGGTTGGTCCCGCCAGAACGGGCGAGCCGGAAGTTCATCCGCGTCGCGAACCGGTCCACGATGGACTGACCGTGCTTGTCCTTGACCGTCAGCAGCAGCACGAGTATGCCCGCGACGGCGAGGACGCTCAGCCCCGGCAGCAGGCCAAGAAACGCGAAGGTGATGATGCCGGCCAACAGACCGGTCATGACAATGCCGGTGCCGATCGCGCCCAGGCTTCCCAACCCTGCGGAGCGTGGAACCCGCCAGTTGCCGTAGGACGGTTCCTTGTACTCGGTATTAATTGCTGCCACTGGGGCCCTCCATCGATCCTGATTGGCCGGTTGAATCCTGCGCGGTCTGGTGTGCGGCCGACGCGGCCTTTGACGCTGCTTGTGCTCCTGCGGCGACGGCGATTCCGGCCGGGCCGGCGGCTTTCGCTCCCGACGCGGCGCCTGCACCGGCGGAACCTGCGCCGGCTCCTGCAACCGAGCCGGAGGTGCCTGCCCCGGCGGTTGCGGCGCTTCCGGTTGTGCCCTTGCCGGGCGCCCCTCCGGGGCCCGTTGAGCCGGGGGTGGGTTTGCCGTTGCCGCCGTTACTGCCGCCAGCGCCCTTGCTGCCCTGTGCGCTGGCGCTCTGGCCGGGCTGGCTGGCCGGTGTGGGCGATGCGTTGCCGCGTCCACTGCCCGAGCGGCCCATCGACACAGCACCGGTAGCCATGGCCCCCACCGCCGCTCCTGCTCCCCCGCCGGAACCGGAAGCAACAGCTCCGACCATCGGGGTGACGAAGCGCATCAACGCCGGCAGTGCCAGTAGCGCGACAATCATGAGAGCGAAACCGGTAATGGAACCCAGCAGGACGTTGCCGCCCGAGGATCCCATGAGCTTGAAGGCCACGGCGTAGACGATGGCCGCGGCCGGCTTGTAGAGAATGAAAGCGATGGTCCAGCCGATGGCTTTCTGGAACCACTGGCGTCCCATCTCGGTGTTGGTGAACGCCGCCGTGGTCGGCAGGATGCCGGCCAGGATGACGAGCATTCCGCCGCGGACGATCATGAGGACGATCTGCACCAGCGAGGCAAGTAGACCCACCAGGCCCAGGATGATCAGAATGAAGACCCCGACGCCGGTCTGGTTCGTCATCACCAGGATGGCCATCGCGTGGGCGAAGCCCTTGCCGTCGGTTGCCCGGTCAATGATCGAGGCCGAGAACGCATCGGCAGCGATCACCAGGATGGAAATCACCGCCAGTCCGAGGCCGGACACCAGCGTGAGGGTCAGCAGGGACCGGAGCAGGTCCTTCAACGGCGCCCCACGCTGCTCCCAGATCATCCGGGTGCCCCCAAGGATTACCGACAGAACCGCCAAAGCCAGTGTCCAGTAGCCCAGTTCCGAATTGACGAACCCGACCACAGGACTGGCGGTGACCCCATCCTGGGATGCGAGGTTGGCCGTGGGCATGGACACCCAGAAAGTGGAGAGCGTCGTCACCATCTGGCTCATGCCCTCCATGATCGCCTTCGCCAAATTGCCAATGGCGTCGTCGAGCATCCCGGAAACCGCATTGCCGCCCTGACAGATGACATCCAGGGGAACGCACTCGGCCATGTCAGACCCCGGCCCATGCGATGAAGCCGCTCATGTCAAATTTGAAACCAGCTGTAAAAACCATGCCATCCACGGGGTGGACAACACAGCCAAAACAACCAATCAATAAAACAATTGGTATCAACAAACTTGGCACACTATTGAGTTCTCAAACAACAGACACATTCGAATTACTCGGCGAACAATTCAATAAATTGAATTCTTTATTCGCTTTTCCCTCGCTGCGATATTTCCAGCTTATTTCATTCATTTCAACTTTGCAAATCCAGATTTTCATCTGCATTTCATCCGCTGAAGCGAATCCGCCCAGCATAATTGGAAGCAACCTTTCATTTCTGCGCCGCCCGCTCCAGGGGAGCCGAAAGTACTAGAAGAATTGCTTCTCTATTTTTGTTGGGGTTGGCCGCCACTCTTCGGTGGCGACTCAGAAAACAATACACGCTCCTCCCCGACCTTGCAACCGGGTCGGGAAGGAGCGTGCAGGTGACGCGCTGTAGTTCGGCGAAGCTCCGGCTAGGCGGCGCTGACCTCCACCGTGGCCAGGTTCTTTTTGCCGCGGCGCAGGAGCAGGTAGCGGCCGTGCAGCAGCTGGCCGGCTTCGATCACTGCCTCCGGGTCGGTCACCTTCGCGTTGTTCACGTAGGCCCCGCCCTCCCCCACGGTGCGGCGGGCCGCGGACTTGCTGTCCGAGAGCCCGGCTGCGACCAGGAGGTCAATGATGCCCAGGCCGCCGGCGTCGACGGTGGCTGTCGGCAGTTCGGAGGTTGCCGCCTTGAGCGTGGCCTCGTCGAGGACGCTGAGGTCGCCGTTACCGAACAAAGCAGCAGAGGCGGCGATGACTTTCTCCGTGGCCTCGGCGCCGTGCACCAGGGAGGTGACTTCGTAGGCGAGCTTCCGCTGCCCCTCGCGGGCGAAGGGACGCTCGGCAACGGCGGCTTCCAGGGCTTCGATCTCTGCGCGGCCCAGGAACGTGAACACCTTCAGCCGCGAGGCAACATCGCTGTCCGCCGTGTTCAGCCAGAACTGGTAGAAGGCGTAGGGGCTGCACATTTCCGGGTCCAGCCAGATGGCGTTGCCCTCGCTCTTGCCGAACTTCGAGCCGTCGGCGTTGGTGATGAGGGGCGTGCCCAGGGCGTGGACGTGCTTGCCCTCGACCTTGCGGATCAGGTCGGTGCCGCTGGTGAGGTTGCCCCACTGGTCAGAACCGCCGGTCTGCAGGACACAGTTGTAGTCGCGGAACAGCTGCAGGTAGTCCATGCCCTGGAGGATCTGGTAGCTGAACTCGGTGTAGCTGATCCCCTCGTCGGAGTTCAGCCGGTTGGCGACGATGTCCTTCTTGATCATGGTGCCGACCCGGAAGTGCTTGCCGATCCCGCGCAGGAAATCGATGGCGCTCAGCGGTGCCGTCCAGTCCAGGTTGTTGACCATCCGTGCGGCGTTGTCACCCTCGAAGCTGAGGAAGCGCTGCACCTGTGCCTGCAGTTTGCCGACCCATTCGGCGACCGTTTCCGGGGTGTTCAGCACGCGCTCGGCGGTCTGCCGGGGATCCCCGATCAGGCCCGTGGAACCGCCCACCAGCCCGAGCGGCTTGTGGCCGGCCAGCTGGATCCGGCGCATCAGCAGCAGCTGGACCAGGTTGCCCAGGTGCAGGCTCGGTGCGGTGGGGTCGAAGCCGCAGTAATAGGTTGCGGGTTCGCCGGCGAGCAGCTTTTCAAGCTCCGCCTCATCTGTGGAGACGTGGACAAGGCCGCGCCATTTCAGCTCCTGCCAGACGTTGGCGAAGCTGGGGTCATTCTGCTGGGAACGAAGATCATTTAGCTGGGACACGGAATCTAAGTTAGCAGGGTCAGGGCGGTCCCAGCGTGTGTGACCGCCCTGCTCCCGCCTGCGGTGCCCGGCTGCGATGCCTGCCTGATGCCCGCCCCGGACGTCGTCCGTTCAGTCTTCGATGCCGGCCGGCACTGCCGCTGCGGCGATCAGGCGCAACCGCTGCGTGGGGCGGGTCATGGCGACGTACAGGTCGCCGACCCTGCCGTGCTCGTGGTTCAGCATGGCCGAGGGCTCCAGCACCACAACGCCGTCGAACTCGAGCCCCTTGGCCTCGCGGGGGCTGATGACCACGATGTCCTGCTCGTAGCTGCCGGCGTCCGTGCCCACGCGGTGGCCGTAGACGGCGCGCAGTGCCGCGGTCGCTTCGGGGAGCAGGTCGCCGTCGGCAATGACGGCCAGCAGCCCGCCGTCCAGCGCGGAGATTTCCTCCGGCAGCACGTCCACGAGCTTGCTGATGATCTGGCCGGGTTCGACGCGGTCGATCACGGGCGCCCAGCGGCCTTCACGGACGGCCTTCGGTGCGGAAACCACCAGGCCTGCCGCGTTCGCCATCCGGGCGGCGGCTTCCGCGATCTGCGACGGCGTCCGGTAGTTGACCGTGAGCTCCTCAAGCTGCCAGCGGTCGCCGAACATGGGCGCCAGGGCGCTGTGCCAGGAGTTGGCGCCGGCCACAGAGCTGGTCTGGGCAATGTCGCCCACGATGGTGAACGACTTCAGCGGGCATCGGCGCACCAGCAGCCGCCATTGCATCGGCGAAAGCTCCTGGGCCTCGTCCACCACAATGTGGCCGAACGCCCAGCTGCGGTCCGTCGTGGCGCGCTCGGCAGCGGTGAGCCGGGCCTCGCGCTCCTGGTTCTGCTCCACCAGCTCTTCCGCGGTGAACAGGGCGTCGACGCCGGCGGTCTCCATGTTGACCAGCGTCTGCTTGGCGTTGGCCAGGTCGCGGGCTCGGTCACTTTCCTGCTGGGCCAGCCCCCTGCCGGCGGCAGCGTCGAGTTCACCGAGGAGTTCCGCCGCCTCGTCCAGCAGCGGAACGTCCGCCTCGGTCCACGGGGAGTCCGCGGGCCGGAGCAGCAGTTCGCGCTCGGCGGGGCTGAGGTGCGGGGTGCAGGCCTCAAGGATTGCGGGCTTGCTGAGGAGCTCGGTGATGAGCTTCTCCGGGGTCATGGGCATCCAGCACAGGTTCAGCGCAATGCGGACATCCCGGGCGGAGCGGACGTCTTCGGCGAGGTAGGAGCGGTCGGCGTTGTTGCCCAGGCTCCCGGCTTCGACGAGTTCGGTCATCTGCTCGGTCAGTTCGCGCAGCAGGATCTTGACGAAGGAGACGCGGGCCTCGTTGTGCGGTTTGCCGGTGGCACGGGCCCGGTCCCGGGCGCGGCGGACCTGCCGGGGCGTCAGGACAAGCTTGCGCCCGTCCACTTCGAGGATGCGGTTCTCGGCGGGGATGCGCTGCCGGTTGGCGACGGCGTTCGCCACCACCTCGGCCATGTCCAGCCGGCCCTTGATGGCCGCGACGGCGGATTCAGGTTCCGCGACTGCGTGGATGCCGGGCATCAGCCGGCCGACGCTCGCCATCACGACGCCGGTTTCGCCAAGGGAGGGCAGCACGCGCTCGATGTACTTCATGAACGACGACGACGGCCCCACCAGCAGGACGCCGGCGGACTTGAGCCGGTCCCGGTGGGTGTAAAGCAGGTAGGCGGCGCGGTGCAGCGCCACGGCGGTCTTGCCGGTGCCGGGCCCGCCCTGGACCACAAGGGCCCCGGAGATCGAGGACCGGATGATCCGGTCCTGCTCGGACTGGATGGTGCCGACGATGTCGGACATCCGGCCGGTGCGCTTGGAGTTAAGGGCTGCCAGCAGGGCGCCCTCGCCCTGGAGGGATTCGTTGTCGGCCAGCAGGTCGACGTCGAGCACGTCATCCTCGATGGCCTTGACCTCACGGCCCTGCAGGATGAGGTGGCGGCGGCGGCGCACCCCCTGCCGGTCGAACGCGGTGGCCTGGTAGAAGTGCCCGGCTTCGGGCGCACGCCAGTCGAGCATGAGGCGCTGGAGGTCGTCGGTGGTGAGCCCGATGCGGCCGATGTACTGGGCTTCGCCGGAGTCGAGGTCGAGGCGCCCGAATACGAGCCGGTCGTCGACGGCGTCGAGCTGCGCGAGGCGGTCCTCGTAGAGGGCCGCGAACGCGTCCCGCTCCGAAACGTTCTGCATGGTGCCCACGGCCCCGGCCCGCCGGACCTGGGCCAGCTGGGCGCGCTTTTCCGCCCGCAACTCATCCAGCCGGGCATACAATCCGGCTACATACTCGCGTTCATGGGCCAAATCAGCGTCGTGCATCGAACGTTCCCCTATCGAAAAAGACAGACCAACCATTCTACTACCATTTCGGCCGTCTCATCGGAACATGTCAGTTTTTTGCTGGCATTCTACCGACGCGGGTGGAGTCGTCCATGGTTGCCGCAGGCATGTCGCCGGCCGGCCGTGGGCCAGGAAGTGGGCTAGAGGGCCAGCAGCGAGCTGACCCGGTGGCCGGCCAGGGCCGCGCGGCCGCCCAGATCGCCCAGTTCCATCACGACTCCGACGCCGGCCACGTGGATGCCGCAGCGTTCGAAGAGCCGGGCAGCGGCGCCGAGGGTCCCGCCGGTGGCGAGGACGTCGTCGAGGATCAGGACCCGGCTGCCGGGAGCGAGGTCCGTGGTGTGCAGCTCCAGGGTGGCGGTGCCGTATTCGAGCGCGTAGTCCTCCGCCACCACGTCCCGCGGCAGCTTGCCGGCCTTGCGGACGGTAATGACGCCGGTGCCGGTGGCATAGGCGGCGGCCGCTGCCAGCAGGAAGCCGCGGGCTTCCACGCCGGCGACCGCGTCGAACTGGCCCTCGAAGGGCTCCACCAGGGCGTTGACCACAGCTTTGAGGGCCGCGCCGTCGGCGAACACGGGGGTCAGGTCCTTGAAGACGATGCCGGGTTTGGGGTAGTCGGGGATGGTGGCGCAGAGGCTGCTGATCAGCTGGCCTACCGGCATGGCGGCGTCGCTGGTGGTCATGGTGGTCTGCTGGAGCTCGCTTTGATTCACCCATCAACCCTACTGGGCGGTTCCAAATCCTCCGGCGGCCGGAGGAGTCCGTGCGCCAGCCCGTAGCTGACGACGTCGAGCGCTTTCCGCAGCGCGCGCTCGGCATTGAACCGGCCGGCCGTTGCGGCGGCCAGGCGGAGGGGGTCCTTTGCCCATTCCGAGCTGCGGAACCGGTCCGCGTCGCCGTGCAGGAGCCGGCCGTAGAGAACGTCCTCGACCACATCGCTCCCGTCCGGGGGCGCCGGAGCCGGGATCACGTGCTGGCGGCCCTGGACCATTTCGGGCGTGAACAGTCCGGCCACGGCGTCCGCCCCTTCGGCGAGCGTGGGGTCCGCCCCGGTGTTGCACCGGCGGAGGGCCCGCACCACCAGTTTGAGGGAAACGTGCTCGTCGCGGACGATGAACTTGCGCAGCAGGGCCGCCCGGAAAAGCTCCAGCCACTGCCGGCGCTCGAGTTCCCGGGCGTCCGGCGGCACCGGCACGCCGGCTGGTGGCCCGCCGGCTGCTGGCCCGCCGGACTCCGGGGCCGGCTGGAAGAGTTCCGTCATCCGGAAGTAGTCCGAGGCCAGCTCCGCGAAGATCTCGAGCCGTTCGAGTTCGTTGCGGGGCTTCCCGCGCTTGCCCTCACCCATAAGTCCTCATCATCCCCGCACTATCATCCCTGCGCCGCCATCTCTGTGCCGCGTGTGGTTGGGAATCGCCGGGACCGGCTGCGCCGGCTGCCTAGGACTGGCGCGCCTTCGCTGCCTTGTAGCGGGAGACGGTGGGGTCGCCGGTGAGCCAGTAGCGCCAGGGGTACCGGTCGCTGCCGCCGGCTCCCGAGACGCCGACCCGGGGTCCCGAGCTGACATCCGTTGCGTGGGCTGCCGGGAGTTCGAGCCGGAACGGGGACGCCAGGGCATCCCGGCCGCTGTCCGCCGTCGTGAGGCCCAGTGCCGTGGCGAGCCGGGCGGGGCCGCTGGCGAGGTCCTTGGGGGACTTCGATGCCGGCCGCCGGCTGCGGGCCAGCTCCTCCCCCGCCACAATTTCGCCGGCCCGCAGCAGCACCGCGGACGCCGTGCCGTCAGGCCCGCACACGATGTTGGCGCAGTGGTGCATGCCGTAGGTGAAGTAGACGTACAGGAAGCCGGGCGGGCCGAACATCACCGAATTGCGGGCCGTCGCGCCGCGGAAGGTGTGCGATCCCGGATCCGGGTGCAGCGAGTCGTGCGGGCCCAGGTACGCCTCCACCTCGGAGATCCGGACGGACACCGCGCCGTCGCGCCCGTCGTGCGTCAGCACGGCACCGAGCAGCAGGGGCGCCACGTCCCGGGCGTCCTGGGAGAGCAGCCCGCGCAGTCCGGGCGCGGGCTGGCCGCTGGCGGGCTGTCTGCTGGTGGGCTGGCCGCCGGCGGGTATGCCGGCACGGGGCGTCGCAGTCATGGTCCAACTTTATCGGGCCGCGTTCCGCGCCCTTCATCGGGCGGCCTGCAGCGCCACGGCCGTGTCCGATTTCCGCTAGCAGCGCCGCGGTACAGCTGGCAGGATGAACCTATGGACTTCTGGCAGCGCTACCGGGCAATCGACGCCCGCGACACCCGGTTCGACGGGCAGTTCTACACCGCTGTCCGCACCACGGGCATCTACTGCCGCCCGTCCTGCCCCGCCCGGACCCCCAAGGCCGGAAACGTCACGTTCTACGAAACCTCCGCCGCCGCGCACGACGCCGGCTACCGGGCCTGCAAACGCTGCCTCCCCGAGGCCGTCCCCGGCACTCCCGCCTGGAACCTGCGCTCCGACGTCGCCGGCCGGGCCATGCGGCTCATCAACGACGGTGTGATCAACCGCGACGGCGTGGAAGGGCTCGCCGCCCGGCTGGGCTACTCCTCGCGGCAGCTCAACCGGATCCTGAGCCACGAACTTGGCGCCGGGCCGTTGTCTCTAGCGCGGGCCAGCCGCGCGCAGACCGCCCGCACCCTGCTGGTCTCCACGTCGATGAAGGCGGCCGACATCGCTTTCGCCGCCGGATTCAGCAGCGTGCGCCAGTTCAACGACACCATGGGCGAGGTCTTCGCGATGACCCCGTCGGCGCTGCGGGCCACCGCGCGTCACCCCAAGGCGCAAGCCCACGCTGCAGCGTCCCCGTCGACCGCGCTGACCCTGGCCCTTCCCTACCGGGAGCCCTTCGATCCGGGGGTGTTCGGCTTCCTCGCGGTCCGGGCCATCCCGGGCATCGAGGAGGGGACCGCCAGCTCCTACGCCCGGACGCTGCGCCTGGCCCACGGTGACGCCCGCTTCCGCGTGGACTACGACGCCGGCGCGCCCGGCCGCCCGCTGGTACTGACCATCGGCGCCGTCGACCTGCGGGACCTGCCCACCCTGCTCAGCCGCATCCGGCGGCTCCTGGACCTCGACGCCGATCCGGTCGCCATCGACAACGCGCTGGGCTCGGATCCGCGGCTCGCCGCCAGTGTCGCGGCCGCACCGGGGATGCGGATGCCCGGGGCCGTGGACCCGCAGGAACTGCTGATCCGCGCCATGATCGGCCAGCAGATCACCGTCGCCGCGGCCCGGACGGCCCTGATCCAGCTCTCCGCAGCCGGGAGCGGGAGCCTGGTTCCGGCGGACGGGCTGCACCGGCTGTTCCCGACCGCGGAACAGATTGCCGGGGCCGGCTTTGAACTGCTCCGCGGCCCTCAGCGCCGCATCGACTCGGTGCGCGGTGCCGCCGCCGCGATGGCGTCCGGCGACCTCGATTTCGGCTACGGTGATGACCTGAACTCCCTGGAGTCCAAGCTGCTGCCGCTCGCCGGCGTCGGGCCCTGGACCGTGGGCTATGTGGCGATGCGCGTCATCGGGGCACCGGATGTCTTCCTGGCCAACGACGCGGCCGTGCGCAACGGCATCCGCTCCCTCGGCCGGGACCCGGAAGGCCCGGCGGCGTCCGGGGAACGGCTTGCCCCGGATTTCCGTGAGGTGAGCCCCTGGCGCTCCTACGCCACAATGCACCTGTGGCGCGCGGCGGCCGGCGCCCAAGCGGCCGCCCGGTCCGCGAAGACTGCAACTCCAAAGAAAGTGACACCATGAAAGCCCAGCTGTTGACCATGTCCACCCCCGACGGACCCTTCACCATCATTGCGCGGGACGGGGCCGTGCTGGCCTCCGGCTGGACCGCGGTGCCCGGCGAGCTGACGGGGCAGATCCATCCGGATCTGCTTCCCGCGGAGTACGGGGCCGTCACCGAACTGGGCTGCATCTCCGCGGCGGTGGAGGAGTTTTATGCCGGGAATCCCGGGCCCGCCATGGACGTGCCCGTGCTGCAGAAGTCCGGCCCGTTCCGCGGGCACGCCTGGGACGTGCTGCGGACCGTTGCGCCCGGGCACCCCGTCACCTACACCGAATACGCGGAACTCTCCGGAAACGTGAAGGCCGTCCGGGCCGCGGCCAGTGCATGCGCCTTCAACGCGGCCGCACTGTTTGTGCCGTGCCACCGGGTGATCCGCACGGACGGCAGCCTGGGCGGCTTCCGCTGGGGGCTGCCCATCAAGGAGAGCCTCCTGGCGCGGGAGAGCCGGGCGGCCGCCGCCTGATCCGCGGGACGGGCCTTCGCGCCCATGCCGTTTGTGGTCATGGGCGCGAAATCTCACCTCGGCGGGAGGGTCAGCGGGTGACGGGCACCCCGGCCGGCCACGGCAGCAGCTCGGGGAGGTCCACGCCGTCGGCCGCGGCGGTGGCGCGCAGGCTGCCCAGGGTGGGCGTGCGCCCCGCGAGCCAGGCCGCGATGTCAGTGAGCATCCCGTTGATGACGGTGGTGCGGCCGCCGGGGGCGCCCAGGGACACCGCCGGCAGTCCGAGCGGCTGGAGGACGAAGCGCTGCCCTTCCGGCACCCGGGCGGACAGGAAATCGAACAGGTGCTCGCAGAACGGCCGGCTCCAGGTCTCCGGGCCGCGGCCGGTGCCGAGGTCGGACGCGTGGATGACCAGCTCGCGCCACAGCGCCAGGCCGCCGTCGAACACCACTCCCCCGCGGTAGCTGATGGGCGTCTGCCAGCCGGCGCCGTCCAGCGCACCGAAGGCACGCAACGCCCGGTCCAGCGCGGCGTCAAGATCGGCCCGGTGCTCCTCCAGGGTGTGCCCGGCGGCCATCTCGATCGCGCGGGTCCGGCCCTCGAATCCGCCGTCGTAGAGTTCAATGCTGTCGCCGCGGGCGGCGAATTCCACCTGGCGGGCCATCGCGTTGGCGATCCCGCAGATGTGGGCCAGCACGTGGCCGCGGGTCCAGCCCGGCAGCTCCGAGGCGGCTTTGACGTCCTCCGCGGTGAAAGTGGCCGCGATTCCGGCCACGACGCCGGCTGCCCGGCGGAGTTCTTCCGGGAGTTTCTCCGGGGTGATGTGGGTCATGGCGATCATCCTAACCGAGGCTCTGGCTAATCCCGATTAACTGAGGTGCCTGCTAACTGAAACACCGGCCAACTGAACTGCCTGCTAACTGAACTGCCGGCTAACTGAAATGCGCAGGGCCGTACTGGTGGCGGATGTGCCGGCGGTCGTGCCGGGCCTGCCAGAACTCGGCCTCGCGGGGGCGGATGGCGTACAGCTGCCAGTCGGGGTTGTCGCTGCCGTCCGCGCCGGGCCGGGCGTGCCAGTCGGCCGCGGAGGCTTCGCGGGAGAGTTCACGGACGGCCCCGGCGACGCGGACCTGCCGGCCCAGCGGCTGCCAGAAGAAGTTCAGCGCCGCGTGCGGATTGCCGGTGAGTTCCTTGCCCTTCCGGGAGGCGCGGGACGTGGCGAAGTGCCAGCCGTCGTCGTCGATGTCCTTCAGGATCAGCATCCGGGACGACGGCCGCCCCAGCCCGTCCGCGGTGGCGAGGCTGCATGCGTTGGGCTGCGGCACCCCGGCCTCCAGGGCCTCCTGGAGCCACTGCCGGAAGAGTTCGGCAGGATCCGCGGGGGCCAAGGCCGGGTCGAAGTCCGGCAGCTCGTCCGGGAAATCGGGCAGGCCGCGCAGAAGCTGGCGGAATGATTCGCTCATTCCTCCACCTTAAGCGCCGCGAGTTGGCACTTCACGGCAGTGTCGTTCAAAAACATTGCCGCGAAGTGCCAACTCGTGTGGGCGCGCGTTCCCCGGGGTGGTTACCCGGCGTACGCGCGGACGCCCTCAAGCTCCGCCTCGAGTGCCAGCAGCTGGCGCTCGACGGCGGCCGGAGCCGTGCCGCCCTGGGAGTTGCGGCTGTTGAGCGAACCCTCGGTAGACAGGACCGTGCGGACCTCCGACGTCAGGTGCTCCGAAATGGACGCGTACTCCTCGTCCGTCAGGTCCCAGAGCTCGACGCCGCGGCTTTCAGCCTGCTTCACCGCGGCACCGGAGAGCTCGTGCGCCTCCCGGAACGGCACGCCCTGCCGGACCAGCCATTCGGCGATATCCGTGGCCAGCGCGAAGCCCTGCGGCGCGAGTGCTTCCATCCGTTCGGTGTTGAACGTCAGGGTCGCGATCATGCCTGAGACGGCCGGGAGCAGGAGCTCCAGGGTGTCCGTGGCGTCGAAAACCGGTTCCTTGTCCTCCTGCAGGTCGCGGTTGTACGCGAGCGGCAGGCCCTTGAGCGTGGCCAGCAGCCCGGTGAGGTCGCCGATCAGCCGGCCGGCCTTGCCGCGCGCGAGCTCGGCAACGTCCGGGTTCTTCTTCTGCGGCATGATCGAGGAGCCGGTGGAGTAGGAATCGTGCAGGGTGACGAAGGAGAACTCCTTCGTGGCCCACAGGATGACTTCCTCCGACACCCGGGACAGGTCCACGCCGATCATGGCGGTGACCCACGCGAACTCGGCGAACACGTCGCGGGCGGCCGTGCCGTCGATCGAGTTGTGCGTGGCCGAGAAGAAGCCCAGGTCCGCGGCCACGGACTCCGGGTCCAGCCCGAGCGAGGAGCCCGCCAGGGCACCCGACCCGTACGGCGACACCCCGGCGCGCTTGTCCCAGTCGGCCAGCCGCTGCACATCGCGCAGCAGCGGCCAGGCGTGGGCCAGCAGGTGGTGGCTGAGCAGCACCGGCTGGGCGTGCTGGAGGTGCGTGCGGCCGGGCATGGCCACCCCCTGGTGCGCCTTGGCCTGGTCCACCAGCGCATCGATCGTGGCGAGCACGCCGCGGGCGATGATCCGGGCGTGGTCGCGCAGGAACATCCGGCCCAGCGTGGCCACCTGGTCGTTGCGGGACCGGCCGGCGCGGAGCTTGCCGCCCAGGTGCGGGCCCGCGCGCTCGATCAGGCCGCGTTCCAGCGAACCGTGCACGTCCTCATCGGATTCGGCCGGCAGGTACGCGCCGGAGGCGACGTCCTCGTCCAGCCGGGTGAGGGCGGCCAGCATGCCTTCCAGTTCGGCGTCGTCCAGCAGCCCGGCCTTGTGCAGCACGCGGGCGTGCGCCTTGGAACCGGCGATGTCGTAGCGGGCCAGCCGCCAGTCGAAGTGCGTGGACTTGCTCAGCGCGGCGAGGGCGTCCGCGGGGCCGCCGGCGAACCGGCCGCCCCACAGCGCACCGGTGTTAGTCCCCGAGCGCACCCCGGCCTCGCTTCGCTCTGCCGGGGACCCCTGCGCTCGTGGGCCCATCTCCGCCTTGGTGGTTTCAGACTCAGCCACGCGGGCTACTCTCCTGCGACGCGGATGTCGCGGCCGGAAGCGACCTTGGCGGACATGCCCCACAGCTCGATGAAGCCGCGCGCCATCGACTGGTCGAAGGTGTCGCCGGTGTCGTAGGTGGCGAGATCGAAGTCGTAGAGCGAGGTCTCGGAGCGGCGTCCGTTCACGATCGCCTGGCCGCCGTGCAGCACCATGCGGATGTCGCCGGAGACGTACTTCTGGGTGTCCTCGATGAAGGCGTCGAGGGAGCGCTTCAGCGGGGAGAACCACTGGCCGTCGTAGACCAGCTCGGCCCAGCGCTGGCCGACCGTGGCCTTGAAGCGGGCCTGCTCGCGCTCGATGGTGATGTCCTCGAGGTGCTTGTGCGCGGTGATGAGGGCCATGGCGCCGGGGGCCTCGTAGATTTCGCGGGACTTGATGCCGACCAGGCGGTCTTCGACAACGTCGATCCGGCCCACGCCCTGGGCGCCGGCGCGGCGGTTGAGTTCCTTGATGGCCTGCAGCGGGGTGACCTTGACGCCGTCGATCGCGACCGGCACGCCGGCTTCGAAGGAGATGGTGACTTCATCCGGTGCCGGCGGGAACTCCGGGGTGGCGGTGTAGTCGTAGATGTCCTTGGTGGGGGCGTTCCAGATGTCCTCGAGGTAGCCGGTTTCGACGGCGCGGCCCCAGACGTTCTGGTCGATCGAGTACGGGTTCTTCTTGGTGGTCTCGATCGGCAGCCCCTTCTCCTCGGCGAAGGCGATGGCCTTGTCGCGGGTGAGGGCGAGGTCGCGGACCGGGGCGATGCACTTCAGGTCCGGGCCGAGGGTCTGGATGCCGACTTCGAAGCGGACCTGGTCGTTGCCCTTGCCGGTGCAGCCGTGGGCCACGGTGGTGGCGCCGAACTCGCGGGCGGCCTTGACCAGGTGCTTGACGATCACCGGGCGGGAGATGGCCGAGACCAGCGGGTAGTGGCCCTGGTAGAGGGCGTTGGCCTTCAGCGTGGGCACGCAGTATTCGTTGGCGAACTCGTCGGAGGCGTCGGCCACGTAGGCTTCGACGGCGCCGCAGCCGAGAGCGCGCTGGCGGATGGTTTCCAGCGACTCGCCGCCCTGTCCGACGTCGACCGCCACGGCGATGACCTCGGCACCGGTGGCTTCACCGATCCAGCCGATGGCTACGGAAGTATCCAGGCCACCGGAGTAGGCCAGAACAATACGCTCAGTCACGTCAAATGCTCCTTAGTTGTTTTGGTACTGCTTTTGTCTAGGGAAAGCCTGTCACATGGCCGTGGCAGGCCCAATCTTCAAAAAAATCCTGCGGGTGCTCAGCTGGTGCCGGCTTCCTCGGCGAGCTGCAGGAAACGGGCCGCCACGGCTGCGCCGCCCAGCGGGTCACGGGTGACCAGCAGCACGGTGTCGTCCCCGGCGATGGTGCCTAAAACGGACGGCATCACCGAGTGGTCGATCGCGAGGGCCAGGAAGTTCGCTGCGCCCGGCGGCGTCCGGAGCACAACGATGTTCGCGGACGCTTCGGCGGTGACCAGCAGTTCGCCGCAGAGCCGGGTCAGCCGCGCGTCGAGGATCTCCTGAGTGACGCCGCTCTTGGCCGCCCGCTCCCCGCCCTCCCCCGGCACCGCGTAAACCAGCACGCCTTCCTTGCCGCGGACCCGGACTGCGCCGAGCTCCACGAGGTCCCGCGACAGCGTGGCCTGGGTGACCTGGACGCCGTCGTCCGCCAGCAGCGCCGCGAGTTCGGCCTGGGAGCGGACCGATTCCCCGGTCAGGATCGCGGTGATCCGCGCCTGCCGTGCCGTCTTGGTGGCCGGACTGGCCCCCGGCGACGCGGGCTGGACGGACACTAGCCGAGTCCTTCAACCACGGCCAGTCCGGAGCGGTGCATCAGCCACGCCATCAGGGCTTTCTGCGCGTGCAGCCGGTTTTCGGCCTCGTCCCAGACGACGGACTGCGGGCCGTCAATCACGGCCGCGGCGATCTCGTAGCCCCGGTAGGCGGGCAGGCAGTGGAGGACGACGGCGTCCGGCGCGGCGAGCTTCATGGCCGCCTCGTCGACGGCGTAGTTCCGGAACAGCTGCAGCCGGGCTTCCTTCTCGTCCTCCTGGCCCATGGAGACCCACGTGTCGGTGGCGACGACGTCGGCCCCGAGCAGCGCTTCGGCGGCGTCCACGGTCACCAGCACCGAGCCGCCGGTCTCCGCTGCGCGGTCCTCGGCGGCGGCGATGATCTCCGGGGACGGCAGGTACCCCTCCGGCCCGGCGATGCGGACGTTCATGCCGGCCGTGACACCGGCCAGCAGGTAGGAGTTGGCCATGTTGTTGGCGGAGTCGCCGAGGTAGCTCATGGTGAGCCCCGCCAGGCTGCCCTTGTGTTCCTTGATGGTGAGGAGGTCGGCGAGGAGCTGGCAGGGGTGGTAGTCATCGCACAGGGCGTTGATGACGGGCACGGACGAGTTCTGGGCCATCGCAACCAGTCCGGCGTGCGCGCCGGTGCGCCACACGATGGTGGACACCATGCGTTCGAGCACCTTGGCGGTGTCCTCGACGGATTCCTTGTGGCCGATCTGCGCCTCGCCGGGGTTGATGATGAGCGCGTTGCCGCCCATGTCCGCCACCCCGGTGGCGAAGGAGACCCGGGTCCGGGTGGAGGTCTTGTCGAAAATGACGGCGACGGTTTTCCGTCCGCTGCCCTCGGCGGCGTACGGCTGGACGCTGTACGGGGCGGCCTTCATCCGGACGGCCAGGTCCAAAACCTCGGCCTGCTCGGCCGGGGTGAGGTCCGTGTCCTTGAGGAAGTGCCGGACCTGGCTGTTAGAAGTCACTGTCGAAATCTCCGGAGCGTTCACTGGGAATCCTTTGCGGTCTGGAGGAGGGCGGGCAGGGCCGCGAGGAAACGGTCGGCCTGGTCGGTGCTGAGGATCAGCGGGGGCGCGAGCCGGATGGTGCGGGGGCCGGGGCTGTTGACGATGAAACCCGCGTCGAGGCCGGCCGCCACCACAGCCGGGGCAATGTCGGCGTCGAGGTCGAAGCCGATCAGCAGCCCCTCGCCGCGGACCTCGGTGACGCCGGCGGTGGCTGCCAGCCCGTCGCGCAGGTGCCGGCCCACCTTCCGGACGTGGGCCAGGACGTCCTGGCTTTCCAGCACGTGCAGGGTGGCGAGGGCAGCGGCGGTGGCCACGGGGTTGCCGCCGAACGTTGTGCCGTGCTGGCCGGCGGACAGCAGCGCGGACACCTCGGGGCCGAACGTGAGCAGCGCCCCGATCGGGAAGCCGCCGCCGAGGCCCTTGGCGAGGGTCACGGCGTCGGGGACAATCCCGGCGTCCTCGCTGGCCAGCCATTTGCCGGTCCGGCCGATGCCGGTCTGGACCTCGTCCAGGATCAGCAGGGCACCGGCGGCGCTGGTGGCCTCGCGGGCCGCCTTGAGGTAGCTGGCGGGCAGCGGCCGGACGCCGGCCTCGCCCTGGATCGGTTCGAGGAAGACGGCGGCAGTGGTCTCGTCAATGGCGGAACGGAGCGCGTCGATGTCACCGAACGGGACATGCACGACGCCGCCGGGCAGCGGCGCGAACGGCGCCCGGTACGCTTCCTTGGCGGTCAGCGCGAGGGCGCCCATGGTCCGGCCGTGGAAGGCGCCTTCGAGCGCAATGATCTTGGTGCGCGGCTTCGCTGCACTGTCCGGGCTGGCGCCCGTATTCCGCCGGGCCAGCTTGAACGCGGCCTCGACCGCTTCCGTGCCGGAGTTGGCGAAAAACACCTTGGATCCGGCCGGGGCCTTGCTGAGCTCCAGCAGTTTTTCGGCGAGGGCGATCTGGGTGGGGCTCGTGAAGAAGTTGGAGACGTGGCCCAGGGTGGCGAGCTGGCTGGAGATCACGGAGGTGACGAAGGGGTGCGCGTGGCCCAGGGCGTTGACGGCGATCCCGCCAAGCAGGTCCAGGTATTCCTTGCCGTCGGCGTCCCAGACCAGGCAGCCGGCGCCGCGGACCAGGACCCGCTGCGGGGTGCCGAACACACCCAGGAGGGAGGACGAGTAGCGGGACAGCCACTGGGCGCCGGTGGTCTGGCCGCCGGTCTCTACGAGTTCGGTGAGTTCGGGGGCAGTTTCGATCTGGTTCATTTGCGTTCCTCGTCCGGGACGACCTGCGTGCCGATGCCCGCCGTCGTGAAGGTTTCCAGCAGCATCGAATGCGGCAGCCTGCCGTCCACGATGTGCGCGCGTTCCACGCCGCCCTCGACGGCTTTGAGGCAGGCTTCCATTTTGGGGATCATGCCGGATTCCAGGCGCGGCAGCAGCTCGCGGAGCTCCGACGCCGTCAGCGAGGAGATCAGCGAGGAGCGGTCCGGCCAGTTGGCGAAGAGCCCCTCGACGTCGGTGAGGATCACCAGCTTCGAGGCGCCGAGGGCTTCGGCGAGGGCTGCGGCGGCGGTGTCGGCGTTGACGTTGAGGACCTGGCCGGTGGTCTGCGCCTGCTTTGTTCCCGCGTCCAGGCTGCCGTCGTCGAAGATTTCGGGGGCCACGGTGGAGATCACCGGGATCCGTCCGGCGGCGATGATGTCCAGGATTCCCTCCGGGTTGACGCCGGTGACCTCGCCCACCAGGCCCAGGTCCACCTCCTCGCCGTCGACGACGGTGCCGGTGCGGACCGCGCGGAGCAGCCCGCCGTCCTCGCCGGACATGCCGACCGCGTAGGGGCCGTGGGAGTTGATGAGGCCCACCAGCTCGCGGCCGACCTGGCCGGTGAGGACCATCCGGACCACGTCCATGGCCTCGGGCGTGGTGACCCGCAGGCCGCCCTTGAACTCGGATTCGATGCCGAGCCGGCTGAGCATGGCGTTGATCTGCGGACCGCCGCCGTGCACCACCACGGGGTGGATCCCGACGTGGTGCAGGAAGACGACGTCCTCGGCGAAGGCACGGCGGAGCTCGTCGTTGACCATGGCGTTGCCGCCGTATTTGATCACCATGGTGGTGCCGGCGAAGCGCTGGATCCAGGGCAGGGCCTCGATCAGCGTGCCGGCCTTGTCCTGCGCGTCGGACATGGACGTGGTTTCGCGGGTCTGGGTGTTCATGGGGCGTCCTCCTGTTTGTCCTCCTGTTCGTCCTTCGTCGAAGGGACTAGCTGGAGTAGGCGCTGTTTTCGTGGACGTAGTCGTGCGTGAGGTCGTTGGTCCAGATGGTGGCCTCGGCCTCTCCGGCCTGCAGGTCGATCTCGACCAGGACCTCGCGGGGTTCCAGGTCCACCAGGCTGCGGTCGTCGCCGATGCTGCCGTTGCGGCAGATCTGCACGCCGTTCATGGACACGTTGAGCTGGTCGGGTTCGAAGGCGGCGTCGGTGGTGCCGACGGCGGAGAGGACCCGGCCCCAGTTGGGGTCTTTGCCGAAGATGGCGGCCTTGAAGAGGTTGGAGCGGGCGACGGCGCGGCTGACCACTTCGGCGTCCTTTTCGCTCGCGGCGTTGAAGGTGCGGATCGCGATGTCGTGGCTGGCGCCCTCGGCGTCGCCGATGAGCTTGCGGGCCAGCTCCGCGCAGACCGCGGTCAGGCCCGCGCCGAAGTCGACGGCGGACGGCACGGCGCCGGAGGCGCCGGAGGCGAGCAGCACCACCGTGTCGTTGGTGGACATGCAGCCGTCCGAGTCCGCCCGGTCAAAGGTGACCCGTGTGGCGTCGCGGAGGACGACGTCGAGCATGTCCGGCTGGACGTCCGCGTCGGTGGTGAGGACCACCAGCATGGTGGCGAGCCCGGGGGCGAGCATGCCCGCGCCCTTGGCCATGCCGCCGATGGTGAATTCCTTGCCGGCGGCATCGGTGCCGGTGAAGACGGCCTCTTTGGACACGGAGTCCGTGGTCATGATGGCGGTGGCGGCGTCGGATCCGCCGTCGCCGCTGAGCGCCGACGTGGCGGCACCGATCCCGGACAGGATCTTGTCCATGGGAAGCTGCTCGCCGATCAGTCCGGTGGAGCAGACAAACACGTCGGTGGCGGAGACGCCCAGGGCCTCCGCGGTTTTCTCGGCTGTGGTGTGCGTGTTCTGGAAGCCTTGCGGGCCGGTGCAGGCGTTGGCCCCGCCGGAGTTGAGGATGACCGCGTCCACGCGGCCGTCCTTGACCACTTCGCGGGACCAGTGCACGGGGGCTGCGGCAACCCGGTTGGAGGTGAACACGGCCGCGGCGGCCTTGGCGGGCCCGTCGTTGACCACGAGGGCGAGATCAGGCTTTCCGGAGGCCTTGAGGCCGGCGGTGACGCCGGCGGCGCGGAACCCCTGCGGGGCGGTGATGCTCACGGTGCGACTCCCTGGTGGTTGAGGCCGGCGGTTTCCGCCAGGCCGAGGGCGATGTTCATGGACTGCACGGCGCCGCCGGCGGTCCCCTTGGTCAGGTTGTCGATGGCGCACGTGACGATCACGCGGCCGGTGTGCGCATCGAGCGCCAGCTGCATCACGGCGTGGTTGGATCCCTGCACGGACTTGGTGGAGGGCCAGCGGCCTTCAGGCAGCAGGTGGACGAACGGTTCGTCGTCGTAGGCCTCGGCCCAGGCGGAGCGCAGCTCCTCCGCCGTCACGCCCGGCCGCACCTTGGCGGTGGCGGTGGTGAGGATGCCGCGGCTCATGGGGGCCAGCGTGGGGGTGAACGAGACCGTGACCGGTGCGTTCAGTGCCTTCGACAGGCCCTGTTCGATTTCCGGGGTGTGCCGGTGGCCGCCGCCCACGCCGTAGGGGCTCATGGAGCCCATGACCTCGGAGCCGATCAGGTTGACCTTCGCGGCCTTCCCGGCTCCGGAGGTGCCGGAGGCGGCGACGATCACGACGTCGTCCGCCTGCAGCAGGTGGTTGCTGAAGCCGGGGGTCAGGGCGAGCAGGGCCGACGTCGGGTAGCAGCCCGGGACAGCGATCCGCTTGGCGCCGCGGAGGGCTTCGCGCTGGCCCGGCAGTTCGGGCAGGCCGTACGGCCACGTTCCGGCGTGCGGGGAGCCGTAGAACTTCTCCCAGGCGGCGGCGTCGTCCAGCCGGTGGTCGGCGCCGGCGTCGATCACTACGGTGCCGGCCGGCAGCTGCGCCGCGATATCGGCGGAGGCGCCGTGCGGGAGGGCCAGGAACACGACGTCGTGTCCGGCCAGGTTCTCCACGGTGGTGTCCTCAAGAATGCGGCTGGCCAGACCGTGGAGATGGGGCTGCAATTCCCCTAGTCTGGAACCGGCGTTGCTGTGCGCCGTGATGGCGCCGATGGTGACGTCGGGGTGGCCGGCAAGGAGCCGCAGCACCTCGCCGCCGGCGTAGCCGCTGGCTCCGGAGACGGCAACAGAAATAGTCATAGCTCCGACTATACAGCAAGAGTATGCATAGATGCCGATATTTATGCATGGGTCATGCGTGTCCTCCGGCCCTACCCGGGCTGCGCCGGACGGCAGTGTGCCGCGCGGCCGCGCCGGATCCCGGACGGCGCTTCGCCGATGGGGCCGGTGTCCCTAGGATGGGTGAAAACAGCCGGGTCCGGCCCGCGCACGTCAGCCCAGTCAAGGAGTTCCATGATGCATGCAATCGTTGCCCGCGAGGCCGGAGGCCCCGACGTCCTCAACCTGGCTGAAGTGGACCGCCCGGTCCCGGGCCCCGGGCAGCTGCTGGTCAAGGTCGCCGCCGTCGGCGTGAACTTCATCGACACGTACAAGCGCAGCGGCGCCTACAAGGTGGCTTACCCCTTCACCCCGGGCTCCGAGGCCTCGGGCACCGTGGAGGAACTGGGTGACGGCGTCACGGGGTTCTCCGTCGGCGACCGCGTGGCCACGGCCGAGGGCGTCAACTGCTACGCCGGCTACGCCCTGATTGATGAGGACAAGGCGCTGCCGGTGCCGCACGGCGTGGACGACTTCACGGCCGCGGCCCTGCCGCTGCAGGGCATCACCGCGCACTACCTGATCAATTCCTCGTTCAAGGTGGAGCCGGGCCACACCGTCCTGCTGCACGCCGGCGCCGGCGGCGTCGGACTCCTGCTGATCCAGCTGCTCAAGGCCCGCGGCGCGCGCGTCATCACCACGGTGTCCACCGATGACAAGGAACAGCTGGCCCGCGAGGCGGGCGCGGACCACGTGCTGCGGTACGACGGTTTCGCCGCGGAGGTCCGTGAACTGACCGACGGGGCCGGCGCGGACGTGGTGTACGACGGCGTCGGGAAGGACACATTCGACGGGTCCCTCGCCGCCCTGCGCATCCGCGGCACCCTGGTGCTCTTCGGTGCCGCGTCGGGCCCGGTGCCGCCCTTCGACCCGCAGCGGCTGAACTCGGGCGGCTCGCTGTACCTCACCCGGCCGACGATCGCCCACTTCCTGCGCGACGCGCGGGAACGCCGCTGGCGCTCGGACGAACTCTTCGCGGCGGTGGCCGACGGGACCCTCAAGGTGCGGATCGGCGCCCGCTACGACCTGGCCGAAGCCGGCCGGGCCCACGATGACCTCGAGCAGCGGCGCACCACCGGCAAAGTCCTGCTGGTGCCCTAGGGCCAAGTACCACGGTCGCAGGAACAGGCAGGCTCCGGAACAGGCAGGCTCAGGAACAATGCGGAACCGCGTGCGAACATCGCTCCAGAGGCGGACTATTAACACCAAGCGAACCCCGACACCTTCCGTTCACCTAGGCCGGAGACCATCCCCCTGTGACTGATCACCAAGCGCAACCCGGCGGCCCGCCACAGGCCCTGGCCACCGCCAGCCCGGACTTCCTGCCGCAGCTTCCCGGGTCCCTGGCCGCGCCGCCGGAGCGGACCCTGGTTGATATCCTGCGGCACACCGCAGCGCGCTTTCCGGAGGCGTCCGCCCTCGACGACGGCCACGAGTCACTCAGCTACGCCCAGCTCATGGCGGCGGTCCGGGCCAGGGCGAAGGAGCTGCACCTGGTCGGCCTCGGCGCCGGGGACAAGATCGGGGTGCGGATTCCGTCCGGCACCAACCTGCTGTACGTCTCCATCCTGGCCATCCTGATGGTCGGGGCCGCCTACGTCCCGGTCGACGCGGACGACCCGGAGGAACGCGCCCGGCTGGTGTTCGGCGAGGCCGGCGTCGCGGGCATACTGCGCGGCGGCGGTGAGATTGTGACAAAGGGCCAGCAGCCCCGCCCATTCCCTGCTCCGCGGCTGCCCGGCCCGGACGACGACGCCTGGGTTATTTTTACCTCGGGTTCCACCGGCACCCCCAAGGGCGTGGCGGTCCAGCACCGATCTGCCGCGGCCTTCGTCGACGCCGAAGCCCGGCTCTTCCAGCAGGGGGATCCGGTCGGGGCGCAGGACCGTGTCCTCGCGGGGCTCTCGGTCGCCTTCGACGCCTCCTGCGAGGAGATGTGGCTCGCGTGGCGCCACGGCGCGTGCCTGGTCCCGGCACCCCGCGCCCTGGTCCGGACCGGCATGGACCTGGGCCCGTGGCTCATCAGCCACGGCATCACGGTGGTGTCCACGGTCCCCACGCTGGCCGCGCTCTGGCCGGTGGAGTCGCTGGAAAGCGTCCGCCTGCTGATCTTCGGCGGCGAAGCGTGCCCGCCGGACCTCGCCGAGCGGCTCGCCGTCGAGGGCCGCGAGGTCTGGAACACCTATGGGCCCACGGAGGCCACGGTGGTCGCGTGCGCCGCGCCGCTGGGCGGGTCCGGTCCGGTCCGGATCGGCCTGCCGCTGGACGGCTGGGACCTGGCCGTAGTGGATGAGCGGTCGCGGCCGGTCGCGGAAGGCGAAGTCGGCGAACTGATCATCGGCGGCGTCGGCCTCGCCCGGTACCTGGACCCGGCCAAGGACGCCGAAAAGTACGCCCCCATGCCCTCACTGGGCTGGGCGCGCGCCTACCGCTCGGGCGATCTGGTCCGATACGAGGCCGCGGGGCTGATCTTCATGGGCCGCGCCGACGAACAGGTCAAACTGGGCGGGCGGCGGATCGAGCTGGGCGAGATCGATGCCGCCCTGCAGTCGCTGCCGGACGTCGCGGGCGCGGCCGCGGCAGTGCAGACGACGGCGGCAGGGAACCAGATCCTGGTCGGCTACCTCGCGCCGGCCGGCGGCAAGGACCTTGATCTTGCCGCCGCCCGGGAACTGCTCGGCGGCAGCCTGCCGGCCCCGCTGATCCCGCTCCTGACCGTGGTGGACTCGCTGCCCACCAAGACCAGTGGCAAGGTGGACCGGCACGCGCTGCCGTGGCCCCTCGCCGGGGCCGGAGCAGCAGACACCGAGGCGGCCCCGCTGAACCTCCCGGACGATGCAACGTGGATTGTGGAGCAGTGGAGCGCGGTGCTGGGCACCACCGCGTCCAGCCTCGACGCCGACTTCTTCGCCTACGGGGGCGGGTCCCTCGCCGCCGCGCAGCTGGTCTCGGCGCTCCGCGTGCGCTACCCCACCATCACGGTGGCGGACATTTATGCCACTCCCCGCATCGGGGCACTGATCGACGTTGCGCGGCAGTCGCTGCCCGACGGCGGCGCTGTCGCCCCCGCGGAACGCGTGGTCCGCCGCACGGCCCGCAAGTCGCAAGTCTTCCAGACGCTGATGGGCGTCCCGCTGCACATCCTGGTCGGCATGCGCTGGCTGACGTACCTGATGGCGGCAAACAATCTTCTCTTTACGTTCGCAGGCTTCACGGCGGCGCCGACCCTCTCGTGGTGGTGGGTGGGCGCGTCGTGGCTGGTGTTCGTCAGCCCGGCGGGCCGGATGCTGATCTCGGTCGCGGCGGCCCGGCTGCTGCTCCGCAAGGTGGTCCCGGGAACGTACCCGAGGTCCGGCCGGGTGCACCTGCGCCTGTGGCTGGCCGAGCAGATCCAGGACCTGGCCGGTGCCATCAGTCTGGCCAGCGCCCCCTGGGTGCCGTACTACGCCCGGGCCCTCGGCGCGAAAATCGGCGACAACGTCCAGCTGCACTCGCTGCCGCCCGTCACGGGCCTGCTCTCGCTGGGCAGCGGGTGCAACGTGGAGCCCGAGGTTGATCTGTCCGGCTGGTGGATCGACGGCGACGTCGTCCACATCGGGGCCATCCGGATCGGCCCCGGCGCCACCGTCGGGGCGCGCAGCACGCTGATGCCCGGCGCCACGATCGGCGCCGGAGCGAAGGTGGAGCCCGGCTCGGCCGTGCTGGGCAAGGTGAAGTCCGGGCAGCTCGTGGCCGGGTCGCCCGCCGAGCGCCGAGGGAAGGCCAAGGCCGCCCGGCCGGAGACTCCCCCACACCACCCGCTGATCGGGCGGCTCTGGTTTGCCGGCTTCGCGGGTGCCTCCGCCGTCCTGGCCCTGATCCCCTACGTCTCGGCTGCCGCGGCGGCGCTGGTGGTCTTTGGCTTCATCCGCGGCAGCGAATCTCTGGGCGCGGCGCTGCCGCAGCTCCTCCTCTCCCTGCCCGCCGCGGCCCTGGCCTGGTTCCTGACGAACCTCGTGCTGATCCTCGTGACCACCCGGCTCCTAGGCCTCGGCCTGGCCGAGGGATATTACCGGGTGCGCAGCCGGATCGGCTGGCAGGTCTGGGCCACGGAACGGGTGCTGGACCTGGCCCGCGACCTGCTCTTCCCCATCTACGCCAGCCTCTTCACACCGGCCTGGCTCCGCCTGCTCGGGGCCAGGATCGGCAAAAACGTCGAGGCCTCCACCGTCCTGCTGATTCCCAAGATGACCACGGTCGGCGAGGGCGCCTTCCTGGCCGACGACACCATGGTGGCGTCCTACGAGCTCGACGGCGGCTGGCTGCGGATCGCGCCGGCCAAGATCGGCAAACGCTCCTTCCTGGGCAACTCCGGCATGACGGGCGCCGGGCGCAATGTGCCCAAAAACTCCCTCGTGGCGGTACTGTCGGCGACGCCCGCGAAGGCCAAGTCCGGGACCTCGTGGCTGGGTAGCCCGCCGGTCCGGCTCCGGCGCACCGCCATCGCCTCGGATGACACCAGGACGTACCAGCCGCCACTGAAACTCAAGGTTGCCCGGGCGCTGTGGGAGCTGTGCCGGTTCATCCCTGTGATGACGACGGTGGCGATCGCCGCCGTCGTGTTCGTCGCCTTCGACTGGCTGGCCACGGTGTTCAATTACGGCATCGCGGCACTCCTGGGCGGCGTCGTGATCCTGGCTGCCGGCTTTGTGGCCGCCGGGAGTGCCGTCGTCGCGAAGTGGCTGCTGGTTGGGCGCATCAAGCCCGGTGAGCATCCGCTGTGGAGCTCTTTCATCTGGCGCAACGAGGTGGTGGACACGTTCATCGAAATGGTCAGCGCTCCGTGGTTCGCCCGCTCGGCCAGCGGCACCCCCGCCCTGGTCTGGTGGCTCCGCGCCCTCGGGGCAAAAATCGGTCCCGGCACGTGGTGTGAAAGCTACTGGCTGCCCGAAGCGGACCTGGTGACCCTGGGCCGGAATTCCACGGTGAACCGCGGCTGCGTGGTCCAGACCCATCTGTTCCACGACCGCGTCATGAGCATCGACACTGTTACGCTCGATGACGGGGCAACGATGGGGCCGCACGGAGTCATCCTCCCGCAGGCCCGCATCGGCAGCGGCGGCACAGTGGGCCCGGCGTCGCTCGTGATGCGCGGCGAAACTGTGCCCGCCGGCACCTACTGGATGGGCAATCCGGTGAGCCCCTGGGCCGGCCCGGCCGTGCCCGCCCCCAAACTGAAATAGCCCCGCCCGTCCGCACACCTGCAAGCGCGAAAGCCGGTTTATGAGTTCCATTTTTCCGAGTTCCACGGCCGCCCCCGGGGGCGCCGGCGGCCCCCCGGCTGACGAGGCGGCCGCCTCACCCGATCCGTACCTGCCCGGCCACGGGACGGACGCCTACCGGGTCACCCGCTACGAACTCGATCTCGACTACAAACTCAGCAGCAACCGCCTGAACGGGCGGGCGGTGCTGCACGCTGTGACGGAACGGCCGGCGTCGGCCATTGTTCTGGACCTGACGGGACTCCGGGCCACCAAGATCCAGCTCAGCGGGCGCAGGGTACGGAAATTCAGCCAGCGCGCCGACCAGCTGGTGATCGTGCCCGAGGCTGCCCTGCTGCCGGGACAGGAGTTCACCCTGGACATCCGGTACGAGGGAAACCCCGCTCCCCGCCGCGGGTTGTGGGGCGAAGTGGGCTGGGAGGAACTGACCGACGGCGTCCTGGTGGCAGGGCAGCCGAACGGCGCACCGTCCTGGTTCCCGTGCAACGACCACCCGAAGGACAAGGCGAGCTACCGGATCTCGGTGACCACGGATGCCAATTACCGGGCCGTGTGCAACGGGATCCTGGTGTCCCGCACCAGCCGGTCCAGCCGCGAGACCTGGGTCTATGAGCAGGCCGAGCCGATGTCCACCTACCTCGCCACGGTCCAGATCGGCCGCTATGAGCTGTTGGCCCTCGACACGGTCCGGCAGCCATCCCACGTTCCCCAGTTCGCCGCAGTTCCGGCGGAGCTTGCGGACGCGGCCCGGACGGGGCTGGCGAGGCAGCCGGAGATGATGCGCACTTTCATCAACTGCTTCGGCCCGTACCCTTTTGCCGAGTACACGGCGGTGGTCGCCGGGGATGTCCTGGAGATCCCGCTGGAAGCGCAGAGCCTGTCGATCTTCGGTCCCAATCACCTCAAGCTGGACTGGGAGTCCCAGCGTCTGATTGCGCATGAACTGTCGCACCAGTGGTTCGGGAACTCGCTCACGGCTGCCTCGTGGCGGGACATCTGGCTGCATGAGGGCTTTGCCTGCTACGCCGAGTGGATCTGGTCCGAGGAGTCCGGTGTATTGACGGTGGCCCGCCGGGCCGCCGCGGCATGGCGGAAGCTGGCCACCAGCAAGCAGGACCTATTGGTGGGCGACCCCGGGCCGGAGCTGATGTTCGATGACCGGGTTTACAAGCGCGGCGCACTGGCGCTGCATGCCCTGCGCCTGCGCTGCGGTGACCTGGCCTTTTTCTCTCTGCTGCATGAGTGGGTGGCTGAGAACCGGCACGGTTCCGTGTCGACTCAGCAGTTCATCCTCACGGCCGACCGTGCTACCGGACTCGACACCGAGTCCCTGCTGCACCCGTGGCTGTACCAGGAGGCCTTGCCTCCGCTGCCGGCCGCAGGCTGATGCGTTTGCCCCCGGCGTGAATCATTGGGCGCAGGAGCGACAGCAATACTTGGGAACCGGCGCCGCCGCGGGGCACAGACCGGCCATGGTTCTCCGTCGCCGCGGGTGGTCAGGCGGCGGTGAACTGGCACCAGTCGGGGAACGGGTCCGTGGGTAGCTCGCTGTCGGGGTCCCATCCTGGGTCTTCCGGGTCCGTTTCCGGTTCGGGCTCCCGGCCTTCGGTGAACTGAAACCAGTCCGCGAAGGGGTCCCGAAGCAAGTCCACGTCAGGATCCCGGCCGGGGTCCGGGTTTGCGTCGGTGAGCAGGTTGCTGTCCGGCCAGTGGGGTGGTTCCCAGTCCTGGTGTTCGCTGGGGTAGTGGCGCCCAGTGGGTGAGGTCCAGCCGGGCGGGCTCTCCTTGGTGGCGCCGGCGGGTGTCCAGGCGGTGGTGTGTTTGAGGCGGTGGTGTTTCCGGCAGGGCTGGCCGAGGTTGCTGATTCCGGTGGTGCCGCCGTCAGCCCAAGCCAGCAGGTGGTCGGCATCGTTGTCGAGCGAGGCGTTGTTACAGCCCCGGAAGGAGCACTTGGCGTCCCGAAGGCGCAACCATTGCCGCAGGGCCTTGGTGACCCGGTAACTGGTCCGGCCGATCTCCAGCGGCGCCCCGTCCCGCGGATCAACCAGGACCCGGTGGAACGAATCCGCGCCATCAGCTACCAGACGGCGGGCCATGGACGGCGGGATCGGCCCGTACCCGTCCAGCATGGCTGGTTCCTCCGTCACACCCAGCAGCGACATCACCGGGACAGTAACCAGCACCTGCGCCCGCGGCACCGGCACATCCGCACCAACGTCCCCGCTGTCACTGCCGTTGAGGAGGAGGGTGGCGGCGATGTCGGAGCGGAGCTGGGTGAGGGTCCGGGGCTCCGCCGGGCCTTGCAGCGCTCTCGCCTGCGCGGTGGTCCGGTTCCAGATCCCTGCCGCGGTCTCCGCCGGAAGATAAGTGTTGAACCAGGCCATGCCGTCGCTGTCGGGAACGAACTCGACCCGCCGGTCTGCCGCGCATTTCCTGTGCCGGGTTTCGATGCTGACCGGGTGGTGGCGTTCGCGCCACGTGCGGGCCTTGGCCCGGAACCGCCCCGGCACGAGTTCCCCGGCCGGGCAGCCGCGGGCAGGGTCGGGTGCGGACGGGTCCAGGAAATGGGCCTCCAGCGCCGCCGCCCCCGCAGCGTCCAGGTTCGCCGTCTCGTCCACCATGACCCGGGCGTGCTGCCACGAGAGTGTCCCGGCACCCAGCGCCGCCAGCGTCAGCGGCAGGCGCGAGGTCAACGCCACACACTCACCCAGAAACGCCCCGGCCGACCGCTCAGAGACCCCCAGGACGCCTGCGACCTCGGCGATCTCCGCCATCTCCTGCGCGCTGCTGGGCAGTTCCGGCGCCGCCAATGCCTTGGTTGTGTCCAGATACTCCCCGGTGACCAGGACCTTCAACGCCGCGGTCTGCGCTTCCACCCGGGCGAGCCCCGACAACCCATCCAGGCTCGCATCGGCCAGATCCCGCAACGGATCCCCACCCTCCAACGGGCCAGAACCGCCCTCGGGAGAACCACCCTCAGAACCGCCGGCAGGAAGACCGCCATCGGGAAGACCGCCGGCAGGAAGACAGGAAAGATCCGCGCCCATCGAGGCAGCCAGCGCCATCGCGGACGCGGCCAAAGCCCGCGCCGCCTCCCGAACCTCCGCACTGCTGAAAACAACCCTGTTTTCCATACCCATATCGTCTCAAGAGGCACCGACAAAAAGCCGAGCCCAGCCGCCGTCGGGCAGAAAAGGACCACAGTGTGCCGGAGTCCGCAACGGTGCATGCCGATACCGCGTAGGCCGCTACCGTTCGGAACGTACCGGCTCTGTTGTCGCGGTCCTTCAGCTTCGAATGCTCTCGCAGCCCCGGTCACGGGGACCGTAATGTTTTTCCTTCCCGACCGGCAGCACAGCGAGGAGGATGCCCGCACCAGCAACCGGCAATGCCGCAGCGTACGTACCCGCCAGATGTGTCAGCGCAAGACTCAGTGGGTACACCGCAGCCGCCCACCCCGCACACATCCAGACAGCCCTGGCGATCACCGAGCGGGGACGTCCCGACAATGCACAAAGGCTCACCACGGTGCAGCCGGCACCGGCGCCCAGGAATATAAGAGAGCCCAGAAACGCCAACGGCTCGACGGGGAAGGCGGCGACTGCGGCGGCGGAATTTATTAACGCGATGCCGATCAAAACGAGCGCAAGGAACAGCAATCCCACTTCGGAGATGAAAAGCGCTGGTCGGGCGCGTGTCAGCGTGAGCATGGCGTCAGCCTAAGCGGAGGCGGGCCCGGGCGGAACCGTCACATCCGGGCCGCGTCTGGAGATCAGGACCGGAACCGACGCCGCGGCCTCCCGCACTAAGGCACCAGGATGTCAGCTTTGAATACGGTGAACGACGTCGGGACTACGTTCCGCCAAGAACCGCAAGCGCGGCGGCGAACTCAGCCGGCAGGCCCAGGTCCGCCGGGGCCAGGTCCACGAGGAGGGTGCCGGCGGGGAAATCCGCGAAGGCTTCAACCGTGGCCGGGTCGGTCCGCAGTCCGGTGCCGTACGCCTTCAGCAGGGCTTCCTTGCGCGCCCACGCGGCGGCCCGCCAACGGGGCGATTGCTCCGGCGGGACGGCGGCGAGCAGTTCCCGCTCTCCCGGCGTCAGCGCGACGTCGTCGAATCCGGTGAACCCGACGCCGGAGCTGTGTTCCAGGTCGACGCCGACCGCAGTCCCGGCCGCCCCGCTGCCGGCTGCCAGCAGTGCCCAGCCGCGGCTGCGCGAAAGGCTCAGGATGAGGCCGGCGGGCGCGCCGGCCAGGAGGTAGCCGGGCCGTCCGTGGTCGATGTCCGGTCCCGTACCGCACTCCGGGCACGCGGAGGCGGCAGTCAGATCCGAGGGCTGCACGCCAAGGATTCCGGCGGCGAGGTCCCTTAGGGCAATCCGGCCGGCCAGGAACTCCCGGCGGGCCGCGGGGTCCTTGATGCCTGAAGCCCGCGAGCGTTCAACGGCATCAAGGAAGCCATCACCGTCCGGTCCGACGTCGGCAAGACGTACGGACCGGACGGTGATCCCGGCTACGGCGAGCGTTCCCCGGTGTTCCCTCGGTTCTAGCGTTGGACTGCTCCAAAGCGCTCATGGGCCACGGCCACCGCGCTTTCGCGGGCGGCCGAAGCCTCGTCCGCGGTGAGCGTGCGGTCCCCGGCCCGGAACCGCAGGCTGAAGGCCAGCGACTTCTTGCCGTCCTCGATGCCCTTGCCGGCGTACACGTCGAACAGGGCGACGTCTTCAAGCAGTTCGCCGGCCCCTTCGCGCAGGGCCGTGAGGACCTCTTCCGCCGGGACGTCCTGCGGCACCACGAGGGCGACGTCCTGGGTGGCCACCGGGTAGGTGGAGATGTGCCGGGCGACGATCACGTCGGCCGCGGCCTCGAAGAGGGCGTCCGCGTTGAACTCAAGCGCCACCGAACGGGCCGGCATGTCGTGCGCAGCCAGCAGCTTCGGGTGCAGCTCGCCGGCGTAGCCCAGGACCGTGCCGGTGCGGAGCGCAAGCTGGGCGGTCCGTCCCGGGTGGAAGGCCTGGTGCTGGCCTTGGCTGACCACGATATCCACGCCCAGCACGTCGCCGGCGATCCGGGCGATGTCGAGGGCGTCGGCCCAGTCCCAGGCCCGGGGCGCGTGGCCGGCTGCGGCCGGTGAATCGTGGCCGGTGAGCACTGCCGCGACATACAGCGGCTGGTCCGGCACGCCGTCGTACAGTCCGTCCAGCACCTCATCGCCCGGCTTGGCGCCCAGCGGCGGGATGGACGCGGTGCCAAGCGTGTCGCCGGGCAGGAACACGAGGCCGGCCTCGAACAGGGCCAGGTCGCGGAAGCCGCGGGAGTGGTTGCGCTTGGCGACCTCGATCAGGCCCGGCAGGATCGAGGTGCGGAGGTAGCCCTGCTCCTCGCTGATCGGGTTGGCGAGCTTGAGGGCCTTACGCGGCTCCCCTGCCACTGGAACGCCGAAGGTGTCGTTGGCGGCCTTGGAGACGAACGGGTATGCGAGGACCTCGGTCAGGCCGGCGTCGGCCAGGGCCTGCACAAGGCGCCGGCGCTGCTGCTGGGTGCGGGTCAGCCCGCGGCCGGGAGGCGCCACCGGAAGGCTCGCGGGAATCTGGTCGTAACCGACCAGACGGGCGATCTCCTCGGAGAGGTCCTCCTTGGTTTCCAGGTCGTTCCGCCAGCTCGGGGCCGTAACGGTGTAGCCGGCGTCGGTCACGACGACGACGGCCCCCAGGTCCTCCAGCGAGGTGACCACCTGCTCCTGCGTGAAGTCGATGCCGATCCGTTCCGCGGCGAAGGCCGCCGGGAGCTCCACAGTGACAGTTTCCGGTGCGGTCCCGACGTCGGTCCCGGCCTCATCGGCGGTGCCGCCGGCGAGCTCGACCAGCAGGTCGACCACGCGCTGCGCGGCGGTGCCTGCGACGTGCCAGTCAACGCCGCGTTCGAAGCGCTTGGAGGCCTCGGACGGGAGTTTGTGGCGGCGTCGCGAGCGGGCAATGGACACTTCGTCGAAGTGCGCGGCTTCAACAAGGATGTTCGACGTCGAATCGCTCACCTCGGTGGCCGCGCCGCCCATCACGCCGGCAATGCCGATCGCGCCGGAGCCGTCGGTGATGAGCAGGTCCTCGACATCGAGCGTGCGGACTTTCTCGTCCAGGGTGGTGATCTTCTCCCCTGCCACGGCCCGGCGGACCACAATGTCGCCCGAGAGCTTGTCGAGGTCGTAGCAGTGCGTGGGCTGCCCGAGTTCGAGCATGACGTAGTTGGAAATGTCGACGGGCAGGGAGATGGAGCGGATGCCGGCGAGCCGGAGCCGGGAGGTCATCCACGGCGGCGTGGGCTTCGTGGCATCCACACCGCGCACGGTGCGCGCCACGAAGCGGTCGCAGCCGGGCTTGCCGTAGATCGGGGCGTCGTCGTTGAGTTTGACGGTGTAGCCGCCGGCAAGTTCCGCGGGAGCCTCGACCTTCGACGCCGGGTCGGTGAAGGAGGTGCCGGTGGCGTGGGCGTACTCACGGGCCACGCCGCGGATCGAGAACGCGTAGCCGCGGTCCGGGGTGACGTTGATTTCGGCGGCCTGGTCGTAGAGGCCCAGCAGGTCCATGGCGTCGGTGCCGATTTCCGGGTCCAGCCCGATCCGGGACAGCACCAGGATGCCGTCGTGGTCCTCGCCGATGCCAAGCTCGCGGACGGAGGCGATCATGCCGGCGGACAGGTGGCCGTAAGTCTTCCGCGCGGAGATGTGGAAGTCGCCCGGCAGTACGGCGCCCGGAAGGGTGACCACCACTTTGTCGCCTTCCACGAAGTTGTGGGCGCCGCAGATGATGCCCTGCACGCCGGACGGGTCGATGCCGTCGCCGGTGAGGCTCTGCTGCTGGCCCTCGGGGACCACACGGACCTGGCACCAGTTGATGGTTTTGCCGTTCGTCTGCGGTTCCTTGACGATGCTCAGGACCTGGCCCACCACGATGGGGCCGCGGAGGGCATCGGTGGGGCGGTGTACGGCTTCTTCTTCAAAGCCGACCTTGACCAGGTCCGCCATGACGTCTTCGGCCGTTGCACCGGCCGGTACCTGCGCGAATTCACGCAGCCAGGAAAGTGGGATACGCACTGTTAGATCTCCATCCCGAAGTGCTCGCTGAAACGTACGTCGCCTTCGATCATGTCGCGCATGTCGCCGACCTCGTTGCGGAACATCAGGGTCCGCTCGATGCCCATGCCGAAGGCAAAACCTGAATAGATGTCCGGATCGATGCCGGCGGCGCGGAGCACGTTCGGGTTAACCATGCCGCAGCCGCCCCACTCGATCCAGCTTGGACCGCCCTTGGCCCCCGGGTGCCAGATGTCCAGCTCGGCGGACGGCTCGGTGAAGGGGAAGTAGTTGGGGCGCAGGCGGATCTGGGCCTCGTCGCCGAACATCTGGCGCGCGAAGTGCTCCAGGGTGCCGCGGAGGTCGGCCATGCTGAGCTTCTTGTCGATGGCCAGGCCCTCGAACTGGTGGAACACCGGGGTGTGGGTGGCGTCGAGCTCGTCGGTGCGGAACACCTTGCCGGGGCACAGCACGTAGATGGGCAGCTCGCGTTCCAGCATGGAACGGACCTGGACCGGGGACGTGTGGGTGCGCATCAGCAGGTGGGCCTCGGGCGGCTCCACGAAGAAGGTGTCCTGCATTTCGCGGGCGGGGTGGTCCGGCTTGAAGTTCAGCGCGTCGAAGTTGAACCACTCGGACTCGACCTCGGGGCCTTCGGCGATCTCCCAGCCCATGCCGACGAAGATGTCCGCGACGCGGTCCTGCAGCGTGGACAGCGGGTGGCGTGCGCCGGCCCGACGGCGGCGCGGAGCGGCCGTGACGTCGACCGTCTCCTCCACCAGGATGCGGGCGTCGTTCTCTGCTTCGAGTTCCGCCGTGCGGTCCGCGAGCGCCTTGTTGACGCGCCCGCGGGACGCGCCCATCAGTTTGCCGGCGGCGGCCTTCTGGTCTTTCGGCAGCCCGCCGATCTCACGGTTGGCGAGGCTCAGCGCGGACTTCTCGCCGGTGTGGGCGAGGCGCACGGCCTTGAGTTCGTCGAGCGTGGAGGCGGCGGCAATGGCGGCTACGGCCTGGTCTACGGCGGCGGTGATGGCGGCTTCATCCAGAGGATTCGGGACGCCTGCGCCCGGCAAAGTTTCAGTCATCTACTGTTCTTAGCTACGAGTCGGTTCATGCCGACGGGTACGGGACCTTCAGGGATGCAGGACCGGCGCGTCGGCAAAGGGCAGGGCTCGCCAAAACAGCTCCGGCGGGCACTCGCCTCCAGTCTAGTTGAACGGGCCCACGTGCCCGAACGTGACGGCCGCGTTCGGGGAGGCTGGCAGCGGGCGCGGATTCGTGTCCCGCGGGCGGGCCGCGGGCTAGCATGGCCTCATGACGCCGGGACAGCGGCTGCGGCAGGTGGCCAACGTACTGAATGCAACGACTCCGTTGGGGTTGCTGCTGGCCGGGTGTGCCCGCGCCCCGGTCCGGCGCGGCCCCCGGGGGCTGCTGATTGCCACCGGGTACCGCTGGCGGCTGCCCTTCGCGGGCGCCTTCACGGTGGGCAACGTGGTGATTTTCCGTGCGGGGCCCGCGGAGGCCGCGGGCAACCCGGTGCTGCTGGGCCACGAGGAGCGCCACTGCACGCAGTACGCCTGGTGCCTTGGCCTGCCCTTCCTGCCGCTGTATTTCCTCGCCGCAGGCTGGTCCCTGGCCCGGACCGGCAACCCGGGCTCGAGGAATGTTTTTGAACGGCACGCCGGGCTGCAGGCCGGCGGTTACCCGGAGCCCGGACAGCGGGCCCGCCATGACCGGCCGGACGCTGCCGGCCTTCCCCGAACGGAACGAGGCACACCATGAGCGATTCCCCCAGGACCATTTCCGTCACGGGCTCCGGCAGCGCGGAAGCCGCGCCGGACCTGCTGACCCTCTCCATCGGCGTCGAATGCCGCCGGGAGGATGTCGAGGCAGCCTTCAGCGAGGCAGGCCGCGTCTCCGCGGCCATTGCGGCGGTACTCCGGGGCCATGGTGTGGCGGACCCGGACATCACGACGTCGGGCCTCAACGTCCGCGCTGAGGTGAACTGGCAGGAGGGCCGGGGCCAGGTGGTGACGGGATACGTGGCGTCCAGCGCGCTGAGCGTCCGGATCAGGGACCTGCAGTCCTCGTCCGCGGTCATCGCCGCCGCCGTCGAGGCCGGCGGCAACGACGTCCGGCTCAACGGGCTGGAGCTGGGCTTCGCCGATCCTGCTGCCGTCACCGCCCGCGCCAGGGAGGCCGCCTGGCAGGACGCGCTAACGTCCGCCGGGCACTTCGCGTCCCTCGCCGGCGCCACCCTGGGCAAGGTGGTGTCCCTGACGCAGCAGACCGGCTACCCGGCCCCGATCCCGGTGGCGAAGATGCAGCGGGCCGTCGCCGTCGAGTCGCTCACCGTGGAGGCGGGCGAGGCCAGCATCAGCGCCACCATCAACGTCGTCTGGGAACTGCTCGGCTGAGGACGCCGGGCGGCTGCCTCCTGCTAGTGCGTCGCGCCGGCGGCGATCCTGAGGTCCACGGTGGTCGCCAGAGCCGTGCGGGCGACGACGGCGAGCGCCTCGGCCTGCTGCTCCAGCGGCAGTGCCGGAGCCGTACTCCCCGGCGGCAGTTGGCCCGGCTCATACGGCACATGGACAAAGCCTCCCCGGGTGCCGGGCCGAAGCCGCAGGGCGTGCATCAATCCGTAAAAGACGTGGTTGCAGACGTAGGTGCCCGCCGTCTGGGACACCTCGGCGGGGATATCCGCCGCCGTGAGGGCGGCGAGCGCCGCTTTGACCGGAAGGGTGCTGAAATACGCAGCCGGTCCCCCGTGGACCACGGGCTCGTCCACGGGCGCGTTGCCGGCGTTGTCCGGAATCCGCGCATCGTCACAGTTGATCGCCACGCGTTCCAGCGAGATCCGGGGCCTGCCGCCGGCCTGGCCTGCACAGATGACCAGCTCGGGACGGTGCTGCTCCAGGGCTGATTCCAGCACGTGGAGGGCTTCGCCGAAGACGCAGGGCAACTCCACGGCGAGCGCCTCGATGCCCTCGGCCCTGAGCCGGTGCGCGGCCTCCCGCGCGGCGTGCCACGACGGATTGGTGCTGTCGCCGCCGAACGGCTGGAACCCTGTCAGGAGAATCATCGCCCCCAGCCTAGCAACGCGCCCCGGCGCTGTAGGCCTGCCTAGGCGCATCCGAGGAATGATCCCGCGCCGCCCTTGACTTTGACTCGAACATATATTCGAATGGAGCGATGAGATGGGACGCACAAGCACTGAAGCCGGCGCCCGGACATTCCGGCCCTGTCGGCGGGACGTCTACAAAAGGAACACAAGACGCCGGGAGGCAGGGCGGTGGGACGTCCAACCCCGGACTGCCTGCTGCATCCGCAGGGCGCACCCAGCCCCCGGCTGCCGATGCGCTGCTGCCCCTGATCGGGCTGGTGCGGTCCGTGTCCACCCCCGAGTTTGCCGGCGTCACTTTCCATGAGGTCACCGCCAAATCGGTGCTCAACAAAGTGGCGGCCGGTTCGCGGATGCCGTTCGAGTGGACCATCAACCCGTACCGCGGCTGCAGCCACGCCTGCGTCTACTGCTTCGCCCGGAAAAGCCATACCTACCTCGACTTCGACGCCGGACTGGACTTTGACAGCCAGGTGGTGGTGAAGATCAACGCCGCGGAGGTCCTCCGCCGGGAACTCGCCAAGCCCTCCTGGCAGCGCCAGCACGTGGCCTTGGGCACCAACACGGATCCCTACCAGCGGGCCGAGGGACGGTACAAGCTCATGCCCGGCATCATCGGCGCCCTGGCTGACTCCGGCACTCCCCTGTCCATCCTGACCAAGGGCACGCTGCTGGCCCGGGACATTCCGCTGTTGAAGCACGCCGCTGCCCAGGTCCCCGTCGGCGTGGGGATCTCCCTGGCCATGACGAACGAGAGCCTCTCCGAAGCCGTGGAGCCCGGAACTCCCGGCCCGCGCGCGCGGCTGAAACTCATCACCCGGCTCCGGGAGGCAGGGCTGCCCTGCGGGGTGATGGCCATGCCCATCCTGCCGTGGCTCTCCGACAGCGACGAGGCGCTCGATGCCCTGTTCGGCGCCTTGGCCGCGGCCGGAGCCACCGGGGTCACCGCCGGGGCGCTCTACCTCAAGCCCGGAACCCGGGAATGGTTTATGCAGTGGATTGCCAGGGAGCACCCCCAGCTCGCGGGCAAGTACCGGCGGCTCTACGGCACGGGGTCTTACGCCTCCAAGGAGTACCGGGACTGGCTCGCCGGCCGCATCCGGTATTTCAAGGCCCGGCACGGCTTTTCCGGATCACATGGTTTCAGCCACCGCGACGTCAACGATCACCCCGGCAGCTTTGACCCCAGCAACACAAGTCACGGCAGCCTTGACCCCCGGGATGAGGAAGCGCAATACCCCGCCGGCAGCATCCCCGAACCGGCCGCCTTCCACAGCGCCGCGAGGGAAACCGCAGCCGCGCGGGAAGCCGCAGCCGCGCGGGAAGCCGGCGCTGCGCAGCCCACCCTCTTCTAGAGCGCCTTCACGGCCCCCAGTACCCGCGTGAGCGAGTCCTTCGCGTCGCCGAACAGGAGTGTGGTCTTCGGGTCAAACAGCAGCTCGTTGTCGATCCCGGCGAAGCCCGGCCGCATGGACCGTTTGAGGAACACCACCTGCCCGGCCTGGGCCACCTCCAGGATGGGCATCCCGTAGATCGGCGCCCCGGGAGTGCTTTTCGCGGCCGGATTAACCACATCGTTGGCGCCCACCACCAGCACCACGTCGGTGGTGGGGAACTCCGGGTTGGCTTCCTCCAGCTCCTTCAGCGCCTCATAGGGCACGTTGGCCTCCGCGAGGAGGACGTTCATGTGGCCCGGCATGCGCCCGGCCACCGGGTGGATGGCAAACACCACGTCCACGCCGCGGGCCGCCAGGGCGGTGGCGAGCTCGGCTATGGTGTGCTGGCCCTGGGCCACGGCCAGCCCGTAACCGGGAACAATCACCACGCGCTGCGCGTAACCGAGTTGCACGGCGACGTCCTCGGGGGACGAGGATCGCACCGGCCGGTCGCTCTGGGCGGTTGATCCGGCCGTGGAGCCGCCCCGGAAGGCGCCAAACATGATGCCCGCCACCCCGCGGCCCATGGCGGATGCCATCACCTTGGTCAGGATGGTGCCGCTGGCCCCGACGAGCGTCCCCGCAACCACCAGCAGCACATTCCCCAGCACCACGCCGGAGGCCGCGACCGCGAGGCCGGTGAAGGCGTTCAGCAGCGAGATCACGATCGGCACGTCCGCCCCGCCGACGGGAAGGACCAGCAGGACCCCGCCCGCCAGGCCGAGCACCAGCAGGGCCAGCGCCCAGCCGGCCGACCCGGTAAGGACCACCACGGCCCCGGCGGTGACCGCGCCCAGCACCACAACGCCCATCACCACCGGCATGCCGGGAAAAAGCAGGGGCCGGGTGCTGATGAGCTCCTGCAGCTTCCCGACAGTGACGGCCGAGCCGGCGAAGGACACGGCCCCGACCAGCATGGTGAAGACAACGGCCAGCCGCACCCAGGGATCCTCCGTGTGGCCTAGCTCCAGCACCGCCACAAGGGCAGCGGCTCCGCCGCCCACACCGTTGAAGAGCGCCACCAGCTGCGGCATCTGGGTCATCTGCACCCGCCGCGCCACAGGAACTGCCACGGCGGAGCCCAGGGCGATCGCGGCCAGGATCAGCGGGATATTCGCCAGGTCCGCGGAGAGGAACACCGTGGCCACGGCAACGAGGGCGCCGGCGGCTCCAATGGCGTTGCCCCGCCGGGCCGTCCGCGGCGAACTCAGGCCCTTCAGCGCGAGGATGAAGCAGACGGAGGCCACCAGGTAGAGCAGAGCGGTCCAGCCGGGGCCGAGGATGCTCATGTCCCGTCCTCCCGCGCGTCCGTCCGGGGCCGGGCGCGTTTGCGGCCGCCGAACATCTCGAGCATCCGGTCGGTGACCACAAATCCGCCCACCAGGTTGGCGGTCGCCAGGACCACGGCGAGGAGCGCGATCGCCAGCAGCCAGGGGTCCGTGGCCTGGCCGGCCACAATAATGGCTCCCACCAGGATGATGCCGTGGATGGCGTTCGCTCCGGACATCAGCGGGGTGTGCAATTTGCTGGTCACCTTGGACACCACTTCGAACCCCACGAAAACGGCGAGCACCACCACCGTCAGCAGCGTGACCGGATCCATCATTTCAGGGCCTCCAGGGCTTCAGCGGTGGCGTGATGACGGACGGTTCCGCCGTAGGTCAGGCAGGCGCCGGCCACCACTTCGTCGTCGAAGTCCGGAACAACGGTGCCGTCCGAGGCCATGAGGGCCAGCAGGTTCGCGACGTTCTTGGCGAACAGCCGGGACGCGTCGGAGGGCATCGCCGAGGCGGCATCCTGCAGGCCGACCAGTGTCACGGACCCGCCCTCCACGGGGACCTGGAGGTCCCGGCCGGGGACGACTCCTTCGACGTTGCCGCCGGACTCCGCCGCGAGGTCCACGACGACCGACCCGGCCCGCATTCCGGCCACCATCTCCGTGGTCACCAGCAAAGGGGCCGCGCGGCCGGGGATGGCCGCCGTGGTGATGAGGACATCCGCCGCCGCGACATGCGGGGCCAAGAGCGCGCGCTGGCGCAGGGCCCGGTCCGTGCCGAGCTCACGGGCGTAGCCGCCGGCCCCGTCCGCAGCCCCTTGGGCGTCCAGGTCCAGCCGGATGAACGTGCCGCCCATCGAGGCGACCTCGTCGGCAGAGGCTGCCCGGATGTCGTTGGCGGAAACCCGGGCTCCCAGCCGCTTCGCTGTGCCGATCGCCTGCAGCCCGGCGACCCCGGCCCCCAGCACCAGCACACGGGCGGGCGGAATGGTTCCGGCGGCCGTCATGTACAGCGGAAAGAACCGCGGGTAGCGCAGCGCGGCTTCCAGCACGGCCCGGTAGCCGGACACCAGCGACTGGGAACTGAGCGCATCCATGGACTGGGCACGGGAAATGCGCGGCACCAGCTCCAGCGCGAACGAGGACACGCCGGCGGCGGCGAGGGCGGCGACCGTTGACAGTTCGGACGCCGGGGAGGCGAATCCGATCGTGATGGTGCCGGGCAGGAGCTCAGCCGCGGCCGCAGGCTCCAGCGGCCGGACATGCAGCAGGATGTTCAGGGTCTCGGGGGCCAGCCGGGAAACGATCGACGCGCCGGCCGCGGCGAAGGCGGCGTCGCCATACCCGGCCTCGGCGCCGGCGTTGGTTTCGACCGCCACGTCCAGGCCCAGGGCGATGAGCTGCTGCACTGTCTCCGGAGTGGCCGCAACCCGCCTCTCCCCCGCACGCTGCTCCCGCCTGACGCCGACCTGCACGGGCTGCTCCTCTCGATTCGCTTCAGAGTAGCCACATGCGCCGCGCTTTGGCGAGGGGTGCGGCCACGGCGGGCCGGCTCAGCCGTTCAGCGCACGGGCAAGGCAGCGGCTCCGGCGACCCGGAGGGTCTCGAGCAGCGCTTCAACGATGGGCAGGTCAGCCGGGATCCACGGCAGGCCCAGCACCTCGCTGCGGTTGCGGAGGTTGACCCAACGCAGCTCATCGTGGTCCTGCAGGGGCCGGGGAACGCCGTCGAGCAGTTCCGCGAACCACACCCGCATCGCGGCGCGCTCGTTGAGCGGCCAGCCGTCGGCCGTCCCGCTGTCCAGTTCGGCGCCAAGCCGGACACTGATGCCGAGCTCTTCGCGCAGTTCGCGGTGCAGGGCCTGTTCCGCGGTCTCGCCGGGCTCCACCTTGCCGCCGGGGAACTCCCACATGCCGGCAAACCGGGGCGGGGACGTCCGACGTGCCACGAGCAGACTGCCGGGGTCGGCCAGGGAATCGAGTACCGCGCCGCCGGCAACGCGTATCAGTCCAGTCACGCACCAAGTCTAGGTGCGGCACCGGTGTAGGGGAGAATGGAAGCGGCGGCCTTGGCGGGGACCGGAATATCGCGAGCCCCCGCCCCGTTACACACACCAAACCCACACATCTGATTTAACTTGCCGCATTGTCCCGGCCTGGCCCGGGAACGTTCCTGAAAAGCAGACGAATGACAACCACCACCCATGCCCCCGCGGCGCCCAAAACCGGGACCCGCCATCTTGCCCTCGCCATCCTTGCCCTCGCCATGGGCGGATTCGGCATCGGCACCACGGAGTTCACCATGATGGGCCTGCTCAAGGAGGTGGAGCAGGGACTCAACATCAGCACCCCCGAGGCGGGCCACCTGATCTCGGCCTACGCCCTCGGCGTCGTGATCGGAGCCCCGCTGCTGGCGGCCGTCGGCGCAAAAATGCCGCGCAAGTACCTGGCCCTGGGGCTCATGCTGTTCTTCAGCATCGCGAACCTGTCATCCTTCATCGCACCCGACTACGGCACCATGCTGGTGTCCCGCTTCGCCGCCGGCCTGCCGCACGGCGCATTCTTCGGCGTCGCGGCCGTCATCGCCGCGTCACTGGTTGCACCGACCAAACGCGGCTGGGCCATTTCCATGGTCATGGCGGGGCTGACCGTCGCCAACGTCATCGGCGTTCCCTTCGGCACCTGGCTGGGCCAGACCTACGGCTGGCGGCTGCTCTTCCTGCTGGTGGGCCTGATCGGCATCCTCACCATGGTGATGCTGTGGAAGTTTGTTCCGTTCCAGAAGCCGCACGCCGATGCGAGCTTCCGCCGCGAACTGGGCGCCCTGAAGCGGCTCCAGGTCTGGCTGGCGATCCTGATCGGCATCGTCGGCTTCGGCGGGTTCTTCGCCACGTACACGTACATCGCCCACACCATGACCTCCGTGGCCGGAATTCCCGCCGCCTGGCTTCCGCTGGTGGTGGCGCTGTACGGCCTGGGCATGGTGGCCGGCAACATTGTGGGCGGCCGGATCGCTGACAAGTCCGTCATGGGCACCATTTACTGGGTCCTGCCGGGCATCGCCGTCGCCCTGGTGGTCTACGCCGTGGCCGTGCACTGGCCCTGGTCCGCCTACGTGATGGTCTTCGTCGTCGGCGCCGCCGGGGCACTCCTGGTCCCCGCGCTGCAGACCCGGCTGCTGGATGCCTCCCCCGACGCGCCCTCGCTGGCTTCCTCGCTCAACCACGCCGCCCTCAACGTCGCCAACGCCCTCGGCGCCTTCCTCGGCGGCCTGGTGATCGCCTGGGGCTGGGGCTACGTGGCACCCGCCCTTGTCGGCGCCGTGCTGGCAGTCCTGGGCCTCGGCGTCGCCGCCATCAGCGGCCTGGTGGAACGCAGACGGCCGCTGGTCCGTTAGCCGCAGCTACGGCCGCCGGGCACCCGCCGTGCAGCCTGTTGGCCGGCAATTGCGCAGGTCACCGGGCAGGTAACGATTGGGGGTTATTCTGCTGACAAGCAAACCCGCCTATGTTAGCTTGAAGCCATAATCGGGATTCACCATTTGGATGCCGACGAATATGTAGGAGGAGTAATGGGCTTTCTTGGCTGGATCATTCTCGGACTCATAGTAGGTGCAATCGTCAAGGCAGTTATGCCTGGCAGGGTGGGCGGCGGCTGGGTTACCAGCCTCGTGCTCGGCGTTGTCGGCGCAGTCGTCGGCGGCTGGATCGGGGACCTGCTGTTCGGCGGCGGCACCATGGAATTCTGGAATCTCGGTTCCTGGATTCTGGCCATTGTCGGTGGCCTGGTGGTTGCCGGCGTATACGGCGCCATCACAGGACGCAACAAGACCTCATAACTGCACACGTACGACGGCGGGAGCCCACCTTTCGGTGGACCCCCGCCGTACTTTTTTGCCCGGACGGTCTCGCCGCAGAGTACTGCGGGATGTGGGCCGGGCAGTTCCGCCGCTAGGCCGGGGCTTTCGCTCCGGCCTGCTGCGACCGGGCGCTGGCATAAAGGCAGACGGTCGCCGCGGTCCCAAGGTTGAGGCTTTCGGCCGCCCCGTAGACGGGCACGGCCACGCGGTGGTCGGCCAGGGCGAGTTCCTCCTCGGACAGGCCCTGCGCCTCGTTGCCGAAGAGCCACGCAGTGGGGTTCTCGAGGGCGTAATCCGAAACCGCGGATCCCGTGCCCAGGCGGCGGGCCGCGTTCTGGTCCTGCAGGACATCGAGGTTCAGCTGGCCGTACCCGTCGGCGGCGAGGACGCCGATGCCGCGCTCCTTGCACCGGGCCGCGACGTCCGCGACGTCGGCGCCGAGCACCACGGGCAGGTGGAAGAGGGATCCCGCCGTCGAACGGACTGCCTTGGGGTTGTAGATGTCCACGCTGGAACCGGTCAGGATGACGGCGTCGGCACCGGCAGCGTCGGCCGCCCGGAGCACGGTGCCGGCGTTCCCGGGGTCACGGACCTGGCACAGTACGGCAACCAAGGTGGGACCGGCGTCGAGGACTTCTTCAAGGGTGGCGTCCAAGTGGCGGCACACGGCGACGACGCCCTGCGGGGTCACGGTGTCCGCCATGGCTGCGAGCACTTCGTCCGTGGTGAGGTAGGCGCTGACGCCCTCCGCCAGCGCTTCCAGCTCCGGGTGGCGGTCCAGGCAGGACTCGCTGGCGTAGACCTCAAGGACAATGCCGGGCTCCCCCGCGGCAACCCTCTTCTGGTGCAGGGCGAGGGCCTCCCGGACCGCCTGCGGGCCTTCCGCCAGGAACTCCCGGCGCTTTAAACGGGCCGGGCGCCCGGCAAGCTGTGCCACCTTCCTCACCCGATCAGCTCGAGGGTTGGAAAGCAGAAAGTCTTGCGGGCGCCCGGATTCGTTCATATAAGAACCTTAGTGGCTTTTACAGCCGGTCCCTGAACGGGGTGTTGCTGAAACTACTTCAGTATTACTCAGCAGCCTTGGCAGCGGCCGGCTTCTTGGCGGCAGCCTTCTTGGCGGCCGGCTTCTTCGCAGCCGGTGCAGCTTCAGCCTGGACGGCCGGAGCGGAGGTGTCGGCGGGGAGCGCGTCCTTGGCGATCTTGACCAGCGCGGCGAAGGCGTTGGCGTCGGAGACGGCGAGCTCGGCCAGCATACGGCGGTCAACCTCGACCTCAGCGGCCTTGAGGCCCTGGATCAGACGGTTGTAGGTCAGGCCGTTGGCGCGGGATGCAGCGTTGATGCGCTGGATCCAGAGGCGACGGAAGTCGCCCTTCTTCTTCTTGCGGTCGCCGTAGCTGTACACAAACGAGTGCAGCAGCTGCTCTTTGGCCTTGCGGTACAGGCGCGAACGCTGTCCACGGTAGCCCTTTGCGCGTTCAAGGATAACCCGGCGCTTCTTGTGGGCGTTGACCGCCCTCTTCACACGTGCCACGTGCGTACTCCTTCGAAAATCTGATCCCAAGCAACTACTGCCGGAACAACCGGCTGGCCTGAGAAGCCTTTGTGGTAGTTGACTGCTGCCAGGTGGCACCAGTCAGAGAACTTGGAACTTAGATGCCGAGCATCTTCCGGATGACCTTGGCGTCGCCCTTGAAGACGATCTTGTCGCCGGCGAGGCGGCGGGTCAGCCGTGAGGACTTGTGCTCGAGGTAGTGGCGGCGGTTGGCCTGCTGGCGGCGCAGCTTGCCGCTGCCGGTCAGCTTGAAGCGCTTCTTAGCACCGCTGTGGGTCTTCATCTTCGGCATGGGAACCGATCTCCTTACGTATCCGCAGACAAGGTCTGCAGTCTTTCGTGCAGCCGCCCCTGCGGGCGGCATGCTGGTTTCTTGCTGCCGGACATTGCTGTCCTGCAGCCCTGGACTAGTTGGTCTTCTTGGTGCCCGGCTTGGCTGCAGCCTTCGGCGCAGCCGGCCGTGCGGCAGGCTTCGGAGCCGCGGGACGCGGAACCGGCTTCGGAGCAGCAACCGGCTTCGGTGCTGCCGCCGGAGCGGCCTTCTCAGCCTCGGGAGCCTTCGCAGCTTCCGGGGCCTTCGCGGCGGCCTTGGGCGCTGCCGGCGCCTTGGCTACGGCCGGCTTGGCAGCAGCCTTCGGGGCTTCAGCCTTCGGAGCAGCCTTGGGGGCCTCCTGCTTGGGCGCTTCCTGCTTCGGAGCTTCCTGAACAGGAGCCTCCTCGGCGGCCGGGGCCGCAGCGGGGGCTTCCTGGACCGGGGCTTCCTGTGCGGGAGCCTCCTGTGCAGATGCTTCCTGAGCAGGCGCTGCCTTGGCGGGTGCCTCGGTGTTGACCTCGTACCCTTCCGGCAGGAGGTCGGCCAGCGACTGCGTCATCGGGGCGTTGCCGCCGGACACGTCGACGCGGCCGGAGGCCTTGGCTTCGTTCTCGGCCTTGGCTTCCGCCCGCTGCGATGCGCGGCGGGCCTCGGCCTTGGCTTCTGCCTTGTTCTTCAGGGGACCAACCACCATGACCATGTTGCGGCCATCGATCCGCGGGCTGGACTCAACAACGCCAACTTCGGAGACGTCGTCGGCGAAGCGCTGGAGCAGACGGATGCCCATCTCGGGGCGCTGCTGCTCACGGCCGCGGAACTGGATCATGGCCTTGACCTTGTCACCGGCACCCAGGAAGCGGAGCGCGTGGCCGCGCTTCGTTTCGTAGTCGTGGGTGTCGATCTTCAGGCGGAAGCGGATTTCCTTCAGGACCGTGTTGGTCTGGTTCTTCCGGGCTTCGCGTGCCTTGACGGCGGCTTCGTACTTGTACTTGCCGAAGTCCATCAGCTTGCACACCGGAGGCTTCGCCTGCGGTGCAACTTCAACGAGATCTAGATCGGACTCGGCAGCCAAACGCAGGGCATCCTCAATACGGACAATTCCTACCTGTTCGCCTGCAGGGCCGACCAGCCGCACCTCGGGGACGCGGATACGCTCATTGATTCTTGGCTCGCTAATGTTAAAGCTCCTGTGTTCGTGAGGGGTATTCCACCGGCAAAAAGAGAAGGCCCCCAATTGCCGGAGCAATCGAAGGCCTCGAAGATCGGAACTGCCCGTCTCGGGTGAGACGGCATGCATCCTTCCGGGCTGGCGCCCGGGACGATGCCCGACCAGATACCCGGCAACCTGGCTTCTTGCGAAGCCTCCCGAAGGAGAACGGCTGACGCGGGTGGGAGAGAACTCCGCTTGCAAACTGAAAGTCGATTCTACAGAAGAAATCCCGTCCGGCGCACCTGCATGACGGGCATGCTGGCTGCTGACGGGCTAAACAACTGTGGCTAAACAACTGTGGTTCAAAAACCAGGGGCTGAATAACGACAATCAGTCGGTCTGTGACAAGCTTACCAGCATGAGCACAGCAGATAGTAATTCACACGTTTTCGAGCCCGCCGGCTCCCAAGGCGACGTTTCCCAGCAGATCCGCGACATCTCCGAGGTGCCCGCGATCGAGGTCATCACCACCGCAGCCGTGCACCTCATGAGTGCCGCCGCTGTGAAGCTCGGCCTTGCCGCGGAGGAGAACGCCGAGGAGCTCAAGGACCTGGACGAGGCCCGGAAGCTCATTACGGCCCTGGCCGGACTGGTCACCGCCGCGGCGCCGGAAATCGGTTCCCAGCACGCCGGACCGTTGCGCGACGGCCTGCGGTCCCTGCAGCTGGCGTTCCGGGAAGAATCCATCATTCCGGACGCGCCGGGCAAGGGCCCGGGAGAGAAGTACACCGGCCCCGTCAACTAGGCACCAGCAGCGCGGCGGCGGGCGGACCACAGCGGTCCGCCCGCCGCCGTCGTCGTTAACAGCTGTCAGAGACAGTCGGCGTCGACGCTGGCGCGGCGCCTCCGCCGGCGGTTCTGCAGCACCAGGCCCACCAGGCACAGCGCGACGCCGCCCAGGCCCACGGCCACGAAGCCTGCCGAAGGGCCGACTCCGTCGATGAAGACCCCGGCGAGCGGCGCGCCGAGCGCCACGCCTCCCGTGAGGGCGGAGCCGTACCAGCCCATGGCCTCGCCGCGGCGGCGCTCGTCCACGAGTTCCGCGACCTTCTCCGAGGCCGCCGACAGCACCGGGGCGCACAGCAGGCCGGGCAGGAGCGAGAGCAGGCACAGGGTCCAGGTGTCCTGCGCAAAGGCCATCGGAATGGTCAGCGCCGACATCCCCAGCAGCAGCAGGACCGGCGAGATGGGCCGGTGCATGGCGCCGTAGACCAGGCCGCCCACCACCGAGGCCGCGCACCAGAAGAGGAACACCAGCCCGATCTCGGCCTGGCGGCCGCTGGATTCGAGGGCGGCCACAATCCCGACGTCGGTCCCGCTGAGGACCATGCCGGCGCCGGCCGCGACGGCGAAAACGGCGGCCACGGCGGCCGTGAACCAGGCGAAGTTGGAGATGACCTTGTGCCGCAGGCCCGCCTGTTCATGGTGCCGTTCCTCGGCGGCGGCCAGTGGGGCGAACTCGGCAGCGGCTTCCTGCAGGTGCGCCGGCGCAGCGGCCACGACGGCGGCTTCGGCACCTTCCTGCTGGCCCGCCTCAAAGGACGCAACGGACTCCGCGCCGGCCGCTGGATTCTGTCCCGGGACGGTCCCGGGGGTGCGGGTGGGCGGGTTGAACCACATGAGGAAGAGCCCCGCCACGGACGTTGCGATGCCGACAACCGTGAGCCCCAGGACCGAGAACCCAGCGGTGGCTGTCAGGGCGCCGGCCGCGGGGCCGATCATAAAGACCAGCTCGGTGGAGATGGCGTCGAGGGCGAACGCGGTGCGCCGCTGGTCCCCGGTGGCGAGGACCCCGAGCGACTGCCGCACCACGCTGAAAATGGGCAGGGTCAGCAGGCCGCCCACGAACACCAGCGGGAGCAGGATCTCGTAGGAGACGTGCGGCACGACGGACCAGATCACTGCCTCGGCGATGACGGAGGGGATGAGGGCCTTCCGCAGGCCCACGGTGTCGACGCGCCTGCCCCGCCAGGGGGCGCCGACGGCAATGCCGATGGTCATGACGGCGGCTGCCGCGCCCGCGGCGGCGTAGCCCTGGCCCAGGGTCAGGACAATGTGGAGGGTCAGCAGGACCCCTGCCGCGGAGTGCGGTATGCGGGCAACCATCCCGACCAGCAGGAGCCGCCTGATGGGCCGGACTGCCAGCAGTTCCCGGTAAAGCGCGAAGTTCACGAGACAAACATCCTTCTGGTACTGCCCCCGGCAGCACCAGGTGTCCCCGGCTGACCGTCAGCTACGGCGCTGCGCGCTGCAATGTGACTTCGATCGAGTCAACCCGCTCAGCAAATACTTCGTTTTGCGCCCAGGCGCTGTTGAGGCCGGACACCACGGACTGGACGCCGGCGGCGTCGAGCCCGTCTTCAAGGTAGAGGACCACGCGAAGCTCCGGACCGGAGCCGCCGCCCGGGAGCCGGCTTCCGTCTGCCGCCAGCGTGGCGACTCCGCTCCCCGGATGAATTTCAACACGGCGGACCGCCGGAAAGCCAGCCACGGCCCCGCCCAGGTTCCGAGCAAGCTCGGGATCGGCGTACGACGGCGTCCAGTCCTGCTGCTGCGCCAGGGCCCACACGGCGGGCCGGCGCACCACGAACGTGACCGCCGAGCCGGGGTCGAGCACCAGAAGTTCCGCGCCCTCGGCCACGGCGGACAGTGCCGCCCGGGCGGCGTAGACGGCCACCGGCCGCGCGTCCGGGTGCCAGGCCTGCAGGGCGGCGGCGGAGGTGAACGCGGGCATCGCGGTCCGGCCGTCGGGTGCCTTGAGGGTGACCAGCGCCATGTCGGCCTGCTTGTCGGAGTGCAGTCCGGCCGCGCCTTCGCCTTCTTCGGCCAGGGTGGCGAGGACGGGCACAAAGACCCGGGCCGTGGCCAGCGCGGCCACCACCGCGGCCTCGTCCCCGCTGCCGTCCGCCAGGGCGGCCAGGGCGGCGAGGTAGCCGGCGTCGGCGCTGCCGTCGTCGTCCTCGAAGTTGTGGATGGTGGCGTCGTCGCCGGACAGGCTGCGTCCCGCCCAGGGCCGGCCCGCCGAATCGGTGGCGCCGCCGGCGCCGGCCAGGGCCGCCGCGATATGGCCGGGCAGCTGGCGCGCGGGGGCGGGCTGGCCGGCGGGACTGCCGGGTTCGGGGTTGCCGGGTGCCGGCGGCTGCTCCATGCTGCGGACCCGGCTAGCGGCGGCCGGCGACGTCGAGGGCCTCGGGCAGGGTGAAGTTGCCGTTGTACAGCGCCTTGCCGATGATGGCGCCCTCAACGCCCAGCGGGACGAGGGAGCGCAGCACCTTGAGGTCCTCGAGGCTGGAGATACCGCCGGAGGCCACGACGGGCTTGCCGGTTTTCTCCACCATCTGGCGCAGGAGTTCGACGTTGGGGCCCTGCAGGGTGCCGTCCTTGGTGACGTCGGTGACGACGTAGCGGGCACAGCCGGCCTCTTCGAGGCGCCCCAGGACCTCCCAGAGGTCGCCGCCTTCCTTGGTCCAGCCGCGGCCGGCCAGCGTGGTTCCGCGGACGTCCAGGCCGACGGCGATCTTGTCGCCAAAGCGGTCGATGACCCGGGCGGTCCACTCGGGGTTTTCCAGGGCCGCGGTGCCCAGGTTCACGCGGGCAACGCCCAGGTCCAGGGCCTGCTCGAGGGATTCGTCGTCGCGCAGCCCGCCGGAGAGCTCCACCTTGATGTCGAGCCGGCCCACCACTTCGCGGAGCAGCTCGGCGTTGGAGCCCCTGCCGAAGGCGGCGTCGAGGTCAACGAGGTGGACCCATTCGGCGCCCTGCTGCTGCCAGTTCAGCGCGGCTTCGAGGGGCGTGCCGTAGCTGGTCTCGCTGCCGGCCTCGCCCTGGACGAGGCGTACGGCCTGGCCGTTGACGACGTCGACGGCGGGCAGCAGTTCCAGCACGGGCAGCGGGGTTTCGGTGGTCATCGGTAGCTCCTCAGCTGTTCAGGGACGGCACGGGGGTGGTGCGCTGCCGGCGCTCAGGCAGCAGGCAAGGTCAGGAGGTAGGCGGCCAGGAGCGACATCGCGGCCAGGACGTAGAACACGGCCTGGACCCAGCGCGGGCTTTTCTGCTGGCGGAAGGACAGCGCGCCGCCTACCAGCAGACCGGCCAGTCCCATGAGCACGAGGGACCACATCTAGGCGGTCCCGGCGTCCGGGGATGCGGATTCCGGGGATGCGGGTTCCGCGGGACGGGAACGGACCCGCAGGCCCTCCACCCAGTTGCGCAGCAGGCGCGCCCCGGCGTCGCCGGACTTCTCGGGGTGGAACTGCGTGGCGCACAGCGGGCCGTTTTCCACGGCGGCGATGAACGGGGCCCCGTGCTCCGACCAGGTGACCAGCGGCGCCGTCATCCGCGGCTGGATGACGTCGAAATCCCACTGCTGGACGCCGTAGGAGTGCACAAAGTAGAAACGCTCGTCTTCAACTCCGGCGAAGAGCCTGGAGCCCTCGGGCACGGTCACGGTGTTCCAGCCCATGTGCGGCACGACGTCCGCGGGCAGGAGCTCGACCTTGCCGGGCCACTCCCCCATGCCTTCGGCTTCGGTGCCGTGTTCGACGCCGGCCTCGAAGAGGACCTGGAGGCCGACGCAGATGGCCAGCACAGGCCGGCCGCCGGCGACGCGTCGGCCGATCATGCGGATGCCGTCGACAGCTTTGAGCTCGCGCATCACCGTTTCGAACGCGCCGACGCCGGGGACCACAAGGCCGTCGGCGTTGAGCACGTCCTCGGGCTTGGAACTGAGGATGACCTCGGCGCCGGCGCGCTCCAGGGCGCGGACGGCGGAGCGGACGTTGCCGGAGCCGTAGTCGAGGACGGTGACCGTGGGCTTGCCCTCGGGCGAAGCCGGCTTCCGCGCGGCGTCCGGGTTGATGATGGCGCCGTCCTTCAGCACCTTGCCGGTCACAGCGCACCCTTGGTGGAGGGGATGCCCGTGACCCGGGGGTCGGGTTCGACGGCGGCGCGGAGGGCGCGGGCGAAGGCCTTGAACTGGGCCTCGACGATGTGGTGCGGGTCCCGGCCGGCGGTGACGTTCATGTGCAGGCAGATCCCGGCGTGCAGGGTGATCGCCTCAAAGACGTGGCGGGTCAGAGAGCCGGTGAAGTGGCCGCCGATCAGGTGGTATTCCTGGCCTGCGGGCTCGCCGCCGTGCACGAGGTAGGGCCGGCCGGAGACGTCAACGACGGCGTGTGCGAGGGCCTCGTCGAGGGGCACCGTGGCTTCGCCGAACCGGCGGATGCCGGCCTTGTTCCCGAGCGCGGTGCGCAGCACCTCACCGAAGGTGATGGCGACGTCCTCGACCGTGTGGTGGACGTCGATGTGCGTGTCGCCGGTGGCCTTGACCGTCATGTCGATCAGGGAGTGCTTGCTCAGCGCCGTGAGCATGTGGTCGTAGAACGGCACCGACGTGCTGATGTCAGAGACGCCCGTGCCGTCCAGGTCGATCTCGACCAGCACGGATGACTCGCTGGTGGTCCGTTCCATGCGTGCGGTCCGGCCCTGGGCAGCGGCTGCTCCGGTGTTGCTCATGTGGGTGTCCTTTGGCTGACGGCGGGGCCCGGCGTTCCGGCCGGGTGGATGTCCTGGGTTAAGTCTAGGCGGGCTGCACTGCGCGGCCGGCCAGGATCCGCTCGAGCGCTTCGAGGAAAGCTGTGGTTTCCGTCTCAGTGCCGGCGGTGACGCGAAGGTGCCCCGGGATGCCTACGTCCCGGATCAGCACGCCGGCGTTGAGCAGCTCCTGCCAGACCTCGTGCGGGCTGTCCAGGCCGCCGAAGAAAACGTAGTTCGAATCCGACGCGGCCGGCTTGAGACCCATGCGCAGCAGCTCGGACACGATCCGGTCCCGCTGCCGCTTGATGTCCTCGACGTCGGCCATCAGCGCGGTCCGGTGCTGCAGTGCGGCCAGCGCGGTGGCCTGGGTGATGGCGGAGAGGTGGTACGGCAGGCGGACCAGGCGCAGTGCGTCGGTGACCTCCGGGGCTGCCGCCATGTAGCCGACGCGGGCGCCGGCCAGCGCGAAGGCCTTGCTCATGGTCCGCGAGACGATGAGGCGCTCCCGGCCGGGCAGCAGCGTCAGGGCACTGGGCGTGCCGTCATGGGCGAACTCGTGGTAGGCCTCGTCCACGATCACAATGGTCTGGCTCGCTTCGCCGGCCTCGTAGACGGCCTCGACGACGTCCAGGCCAAGGCCGGTGCCGGTGGGGTTGTTCGGGGAGCACAGGAAGACGATGTTCGGCTGGAGTTCGCGGACCTGGCGGGCGGCCGATTCGGCACTCAGGCCGTAGTCGGTGGCGCGGGTTCCGGTGATGTACGCGGTGTCCGTGCCGGAGGCCAGCAGCGGGTACATCGAGTATGTGGGAGGGAACCCGAGGGCGGTGCGGCCCGGCCCGCCGAAAGCCTGGAGGATCTGCTGGAGCACCTCGTTGGAGCCGTTCGCGGCCCAGATGTTGTCCGGGCCCAGGCCGTGCCCCAGATATTCGGCCAGGGCCTCGCGGAGCTCTGTGAATTCCCGGTCCGGGTAGCGGTTCAGTCCCACTGCGGCGGCGGTAACCGCCTCGGAGATGGCGGCGCGCACATCGGCGGGGACGCCGTGGGTGTTCTCGTTGACATTGAGCAGGATCGGGACGTCCAGCTGGGGCGCCCCGTACGGGGTCAGGCCCCGGAGGTTCGTCCGGAGGGGAAGTCGGTTCAGGCGCTCTAGCTGGTCAGTCACTTAACCAGTTTAAGTGAGATCCCGGCGGCGGCCGAAACTGTGACGGGCAGGCGGCCCTACTCGGCCGGGATGAAGAGCGCCTGGCCGGGCACCACGCGGGCTGCCTCGAGGTTGTTCAGCTGGACGATGTCGGCAACGACATCGCGGGGGTCGCGCTCGGGGGCGACGGCCGCGGCGATGGCCCACAGCGACTCACCGGGCTGCACGGTGACTGTCACCGTCGGCGTGGGTGACAGCTCGGACGCCGACTCAGCGGCCTTGGCCGGGGCGTTGAAGAAGCCGCTGAGCGAGAGCAGCAGGGCGGCCAGCAGGATCAGGGGAACACCGATGAAGACAAACCGCCCGCGCCGGGTCAGCCGGAGCGGTGCCTGCCGTGGTTTCGACGTCCCGGCAGAGCCGCTGGAAGAACCGCGGCCGGATGGTCCGTCGAATGGTCCAACGGCGGGCCGGCCGTAGGCGCCGGAAACGTCGCGGCCGAAAGTATCGTGAAACGCACTTGTTGCTGACATGTACTGAGCCCTCCTGGACCATCGTGTGCCGTCCGGCGTACTCCACTTACCGCCGCCAACCGGCCTAACCTTCGAACAAAGAACCGAACGTTATGCGGTGCCCGCCATGCCTTCGACTAGAACACATGTTCGAACAACGCATTTTCAGTTTTAGCACTTATTGACGAACATTGTCGAGACTCGCTAGAACAAATGTTTGAAAAAGCCATGTGGCTGGCCTACGTTTGAGTCAAAGGTTTCGACCACAGGTTTGGATCAAAGAACAACCACTTCTGCAGTTGATCAGCAGGGTCTGACATTTCAGGCCGGAGGTTCCCGGCAGCAGCAGCCACGGCGGCCGGGTGGAACGGAAAGGCGTTGGCGAACATGGCAGCACAAGCCACTGGCGGCAGGGCCTCCCAGCGGGGTCCGCAGGCCGCCCGGCCACCCAAGAGCCTCACCGTCCGGCAAAAGAAGATCCTCGAAACCATCCAGCGCTCCGTCACGGACAACGGCTACCCGCCGTCCATGCGCGAGATCGGCGACACCGTGGGCCTGGCGAGCCTGTCCAGCGTGACGCACCAGCTGTCGCAGCTCGAAAAGCTCGGCTACCTGCGGCGTGACCCCAAGCGCCCCCGCGCCATGGAGGTACTGATGCCGCTCACCCTGGACGAGGGGCCCGCGAAGATTGCCGGCGCAGAGAAGCCGGGCGGCCTGCGCACCGTTGGCGGCCAGTCCGTTTCCGAGCTGGCCAGCGCCACGGACACCGCCATGGTCCCGCTGGTGGGCCGGATCGCGGCCGGCGGGCCCATCCTGGCCGACCAGGTGGTCGAGGACGTCATGCCGCTGCCGCGCCAGCTGGTGGGCCACGGCGAGCTGTTTATGCTCCAGGTCGCGGGCGACTCGATGATCGACGCCGCCATCTGCGACGGTGACTGGGTAGTGGTTCGCCGCCAGGGCGATGCCGTCAACGGTGACATCGTGGCCGCCCTGCTGGACGACGAGGCCACCGTCAAGACGTTCCGCCAGCGCGACGGCCACACCTGGCTGCTGCCGCAGAACACGCAGTACGAGCCCATCCTCGGCGACCACGCCGTCATCATGGGCAAAGTGGTCTCGGTGCTGCGCTCCCTCTAGGGCAAGCGCACCTCTCTCAACAGCCAAACCCCAGCAACCCAGCAACCGCCAAACAGGGCCCCGCCGCATTGCCGGACGGGGCCCTTTGCGTTCCTAGGTGGCGGGCTGGCCGGACTCCTTCGCGAGCCGTTCCAGGGCCGCCAGGGCCACTGCGGGGTCGGTGGTGGGCCAGAACGGCGGCAGGGCAGCGCGCAGGAAGCCCCCGTACCGTTCCGTGGACAGCCGTGAGTCCAGCACCGCCACCACTCCCCTGTCGGTCGTGGTGCGGATCAGCCGGCCGGCGCCCTGGGCGAGGCGGATGGCGGCGTGGGTGGCGGAGACACTCATAAAGCCGTTGCCGCCCGCCTGGGCCACTGCACGGGAGCGGGCCGTCATCAGGGGGTCGTCAGGCCGCGGAAACGGAATCCGGTCGATCACGACAAGCCGGCACGAGGTCCCCGGCACGTCCACACCCTGCCACAGCGACATGGTGCCGAAGAGGCAGGTGTCCGGTTCGTCGGCGAACTGTTTCACCAGCGCGGTCATGGTCGACTCCCCCTGGCAGAGGATGCTCAGGCCCAGCCGGGGCCGCAGGGCCTCGGCTGCGTCCTCGGCCGCGCGGCGGGAGGAGAAGAGGCACAGGGCCCCGCCGCCGGAGGCCCGGATCAGCTTCTCCAGCTCCTCGAGGGCCTCCGGGGACGTGCCGCGGCCGGGCTTGGGCAGGTGTTTGGCCACGTACAGGATGCCCTGCTTGGGGTATTCGAACGGCGACCCGACGTCCACTCCGGTCCAGCTCGGGGCGCCGGGTCCCACCAGGCCGAGGCCGCCGGCGGCGGGTTCGAAGGCCGAGCCGATGGCCAGGGTGGCCGACGTCAGGATGACGGTGTGGTCCGCGAAGAGCCCCTCGCGGAGCCGGCCCGCCACGCTGAGCGGGGCGATGTTGATCAGGGCAGGCGCGGTGTCGTCCGGCTGGGAGTAGCCCTGCTGCGGGTCGAAGGTGCTGTTCCGGGAGAACCAGACCACTTCGCGGTTCTCGCGTGCGGCGAGGAGCCGTTCGCAGAGTTCCAGGATCACCATGAGCCGGGACCGCGCGAGCTGCCGGCCGCCGTCGGCCGTGGTGGCGCTGTCGCCCTTGGAATCCGAGAGCGCCGCGCGGCAGGCGTCACGCAGCTGGTCCACGCAGTCCAGCTGTTCGCTGTTGAGGCCGTTGGGCATCAGTCCGCTGGGGACGCCGGCGACGGCCAGTTCGAGGTTGGCGGCGGCGTTGTTCAGTGCGTCCACGGTGATGCCCGTGTGCTTCCGGGCGCCCGACGCGGCGGCGTGCACCATCGCGACGGACAGCTGGCCCGAGACGGCACCGGTGACCCGGTCCTGGAGCTCGTGGGCCTCGTCCACCACCACGACGTCGTAGTCCGGCAGCACGGCGAGGCCCTCGAAGGCGCTGACGGCCAGCATGGCATGGTTGGTGACCACAACGTCGGCGTCTGCGGCGTTCTGCCGGGCAAGTTCGCTGAAGCATTCGGCCGCCAGGGGGCACTTCTGCGCGCCCAGGCATTCCATGGAGGTAACGGAAACCTGCCGCCAGGCACGGTCCGTGACGCCGGGCAGGAGCTCGTCGCGGTCCCCGGTGGCGGTGTCCTCGGCCCATTCGCGCAGCCGCACCACTTCCTTGCCCAGCTGCGACGACGGTCCGCCCATGGCCGCGGCGAAATGCGGCACGGACGTGTCTTCGCCGAGCGAGAAGAGCTGCCCTTCGGCGGGTTCCTCCGAGGGGAACCCGCCCTCCAGCTTGTGCCGGCACACGTAGTTGGAGCGGCCCTTCACGAGGGCCACCTTCACTGGCCGGTCGAGTGCCGGAGTGATGGTTTTCAGCAGGCGGGGAAGGTCCCGGCCCACGATCTGGGTCTGCAGCGCCAGTGTGGCGGTGGAAACCAGCGTGGGCTTGTCGCTGTCCAGCGAGTGGGCGATCAGCGGAATGAGGTACGCGAGGGACTTGCCGGTTCCCGTCCCGGCCTGGACCAGCAGGTGGTCGCCGCTGTCAATGGCGTGCGCCACCTGCCGGGCCATCTCGTGCTGTCCGTCGCGGCTCTGGCCGCCCATGCCGGAGACGGCACGGTCGAGCAGCTCGATGACGAACTCGCTGCCGTCCCTGCCGCCCCGGCCGGCCGGGCGCTTCCCGGCTGAAGACCGGGCGTTTTCCTGGTCTTCAGCCGGGGGTTCCTCCCCCGCCGGGCCGTCCGTACCTGTCTCCGTGCCTGCGGCCGCGCCGGTCACTGCTGCCTCAGTCATGCGCGATGAACGGATCCAGTTCAGCGGCCAGTCCCTCGCGCACCATCACGACGGCGCGGGTTCCCGCTTCCTCGTGGTCGAGGCTGAGGATCTCGGCGTCGGTCTCGTGGAGCTTGCTGAGCAGGTCACCGCGCTGGTACGGGATCAGCAGTTCCAGCTTGACGCTGGGCCGCGGGATGCCTTCGCTGATGGCCGACAGGAGCTCCGGGATACCCTCGCCGGTGCGTGCCGACACCACGACGTGGCGCGGCTCGCGCTGCTTGAGGCGTTCGACGACGTAGGGGTCTGCGGCGTCGGCCTTGTTCAGGACGATGATCTCGGGCACCTTGCGGGCGTCGACCTCACTGAACACCTTGCGGACAGCGGCGATCTGGCCTTCCGGGTCCGGGTGCGAAACATCCACGACGTGCAGGATCAGGTCCGCGTCGGCCACTTCCTCCAGGGTGGAGCGGAAGGCCTCCACCAGCTGCGTCGGCAGCGACCGGACGAAGCCCACGGTGTCGGAGAGGGTGTAGCCCAGCCCATCGGGGGTCTCGGCTTTCCGGACGGTCGGGTCGAGGGTGGCGAACAGGGCGTTCTCCACCAGGACGCCGGCATCGGTGAGCCGGTTCAGGAGCGAGGACTTGCCGGCGTTCGTGTACCCGGCGATCGCGACGGACGGAACGGCATTACGACGGCGGTTGGCGCGCTTGGTCTCGCGGGCCGGCGCCATCGCGGCGATTTCACGCCGCAGCTTGGCCATCCGGGTGCGGATCCGGCGGCGGTCCAGTTCGATCTTGGTTTCACCGGGACCACGCGAACCCATGCCGGCGCCCGCGCCGCCCACCTGGCCACCGGCCTGGCGGGACATCGAGTCACCCCAGCCGCGCAGGCGCGGGAGGAGGTACTCGAGCTGGGCCAGCTCCACCTGGGCCTTGCCCTCGCGGCTCTTGGCGTGCTGGGCGAAGATGTCCAGGATCAGTGCCGTCCGGTCGATGACCTTGACCTTGACGATGTCCTCCAGGCTGCGGCGCTGGGACGGCGCCAGCTCGGCGTCGACCACGACGGTGTCCGCGCCGGTGGACATCACGATGTCCTTCAGTTCCTGCGCCTTGCCGGAACCGAGGAATGTCCCCGGGTCGGGCTTCTGGCGGCGCTGGACGATGCCGTCGAGGACCTCGGAGCCGGCCGTCTCGGCGAGGGCGGCCAGTTCGCGGAGGGAGTTCTCGGCGTCGGCGAGGGTGCCTTCGGTCCAGAGGCCGGCCAGGACCACCCGCTCGAGGCGGAGCTGCCGGTATTCGACTTCGGTGACGTCTTCGAGTTCCGTCGAGAGCCCGGCGGTGCGGCGCAGGGCGTGCCGCTCCTCCAGGTCCTGCTGGTCGCCGTCGTAGGTGCTGTGTTCTTCGTCGAGGCGGGAGATCGCCTGCGCCTTGCCGAGGACCGGTTTGGGCCCGCCGGCGGCCGGGGCCGCGTTCCGGGAGGGGGTGTCCTTGGCGAGGATCCGGTCGATGACAGCCTGGATCTCCGCAGGACTCATGTCCTGGGATGCTGAATCGGGTCCGGTGTTGGGCTGAGTGGTCATGGTCTCCTTTAGAGGTTCGGCAGTTTCAGAATAGTGCCGATCGGTGCTGTGTGGGGCGGTATTCGCGCTGGGCTGACGGCTGGTGGTCATTCACGGCCTCCTGGAATGCCTGCGGCTACGGTGCCGGGCGGGGCTGGGCTCCGGTCGGGAGCACTGGGTAAGGACAAGGATCAGGCGTGGGGTTTGCCTTGAGGAGGGAGGAACGGTCCGCTCGGCCGGGCCTGGCGGGCACTGCCGGACTTCAAGAAATTCGGGCGCCAGCGGATGGGTCCTTTTCAGGAGCATCGGGGGTGGCGCACTGAGCGGAAGGTAACTACCTGCGTCGCTGCGGGGACGGGACCTGCGTGAAAGGGGGGCCCGTGCCGGCTACTTGAAGTTCAGGAACATGTCTTTAAGCCTAGCAGACCGGGTGGCCGCTCCCGGCCGCACGCCGGGGTTTCCCATGCTGGGGTCTCCCATGCTGGGGTTGCCCACGCCCGGTTTCCCACGCCCCGTTTCCCACGCCCGGTTTCCCACCCGGGGGCGCGGCGAACTAATCTGGCCAGTTATGGAGTCTGCACACTATTTCAGCGCCCAGCCCGCCGGGCCGTTCACCCGCAAGCCACTGACCGTGGAGCTTGCCGGGCAGACCCGGCAGGTGCTGACGTCCTCCGGCATCTTCAGCCCGGACGGCATCGACAAGGGCACCGCTGTGCTGCTGGCGGAGGCTCCTGCCCCGGCGCCGCAGGGCACGCTGCTGGACATCGGCTGCGGCTGGGGTCCCATTGCGCTGACCATGGCGCTGCGCGCACCGCACTCGCAGGTCTACGCCGTGGACGTCAACGAGCGCTGCGTGGCGCTGACCAACGAAAACGCGGCCTTGCTGGGCCTGGGCAACGTCACGGCCAGCACGCCCGACGCCGTGGACCCCGGGCTGCAGTTCGACACCATCTGGTCCAACCCGCCCATCCGGATCGGCAAGGACGAACTCCATGCGCTGCTGCTGCTGTGGCTGCCGCGGCTGGCGCCGGGCGGCTCCGCCTGGCTGGTGGTGCAGAAGAACCTGGGTTCGGATTCGCTGCAGCGCTGGCTCGCGGCGGAGCTGGACAGCAGCTTCACGGTGACCCGTGAGAGCACCTCGAAGTCGTTCCGGATCCTCCGGGTCAGGAAAGCGTCCCAGTAGCGACGATCACCGCGGGTCCGCTGAGTTCCACATGCTCGTGGCCCTCGGTGCCGAGGAAGAACTTCACACCCACCACGCCGCCGGGGACGTGGACGTTCCACACGTCGGGAGCGCCCTGGCCGGCCCAGTGGCGGATGGCGACCGCCGCGGCGCAGGCGCCGGTGCCGCAGGACTGGGTCTCCCCCACCCCGCGCTCGTGGACGCGCATGGTGACGGTCCCGACGCCGTCGTGGACCAGCGGTTCGGACGGCACCACAAACTCGACGTTGGTTCCCTGCGGAGGGGTGGGGTCAACGTGCGGTGCGGTGAACAGCTGGGTGGCCTCCAGTTCGGCCAGTTCGGCCAGCGCCACGACGGTGTGCGGGTTGCCCATGCTGACGGACAGGGCAGGCCGGGCAACTTCCAGGCCGGTGGCGCTGACCAGTGAATCCATGGCCCGCGCGGTGGCCTCGCCCGGGAAGATGAACTCCCAGGGGCCCATGTCGACGGCGTAGCCCGAGGCGGTGCGGACGATGGTTTTCGCCCCGCCGCGCGTGCCGATGGTCAGCGATTCGCCGGCCGGCAGGTCCACGAGCCCTTCGGCGATGAGGAAGTGCACAAAGACCCGGACGCCGTTGCCGCACATTTCGGAGAGTGAGCCGTCGCCGTTGCGGTAGTCCATGAACCATTCCGCATCGGGGTGCCGGGCCAGCAGCTCCTGGCCCTCGGCCAGCAGCCGGGACGGGACGGCGCGGATCAGCCCGTCGCCGCCGATGCCGCGGTGCCGGTCGCAGAGGGCCGCGACCTGTTCGGGGGCCAGTGCCAGGGCGCCGTTGGGGTCCGCCACGAGGACAAAGTCGTTGCCCGTGCCGTGGCCTTTGGAAAACTTGAGTCCGCTCAGGGCTGCAGTGTCAGCGGAGGGGTTGCGGTCAGCGGCCACGGCCAGGGATTCGTCCATGGTCCAAGGTTACGGTGCAGTTCGGGCCGCCGGAAAACCGGACCGGCTGCCGGTCCCGCGGGGCGGCCTGTCAGCCGGGGATGCAGAGGGCGGCCGCTTTGGCCACAAGGTCAGGGTCCTGCCAGTCGAGCCAGTGGATCCGGGGGTCGGCGCGGAACCAGGTGAGCTGGCGGCGGGCGAACTGCCGGGTGGCGATGATGGTTTCCTCGGCTGCCTGGGCGGCGTCGGAGCCGCCGTCGAGGACCTTGAGGAACTGGGCGTAGCCAAGGGCCCGCGGGGCGGTCCGGCCGAGCCGGAGACCGGCGGCGTCGAGCGCCCGGACCTCGTCCAGCAGCCCGCGGTCCACCATGGTGTGGACGCGGCGGGCCAGCCGTTCCCGGAGCTGTTCCCGGTCCACCTCCAGCCCGATCTGCACGGCGGGCTGGAAGTACTCGCGTGTGGGCATAAAGGAACTGAAGGGCCGCCCGGTGAGTTCGAAGACCTCCAGCGCGCGGATGATCCGGCGGGCGTCTCCGAGCCGGCCGGCGGACACCGGGTCCACCTCCTGCAGCCGCGCCCGGAGCGGCGCGGCTCCGGAGGTTTCCAGCTCCGCCTCGAGCCGGCGCCGGATGGCAGGGTCGGTGCCCGGGAATTCCAGCACGTCCAGCGCGGCACGGACGTAGAGCCCGGAGCCGCCTGCCAGGATGGCACGCTTGCCGCGGGCGTGGATGTCCGCGACCAGGTCACGGGCCTGCTGCTGGAAGTCCGAGACGCTGGCTTCCTCCGTCACGTCCAGGATGTCCAGGAGGTGGTGCGGCACTCCCCTGCGTTCGGCCATGGTGATTTTGGCGGTGCCGATGTCCATGCCGCGGTAGAACTGCATGGAGTCGGCGTTGATGACCTCGCCGTCGAGTTCCAGGGCCAGGGAGACCGCCAGGTCGGATTTGCCGGAGCCGGTGGGTCCGACGACGGCGATCACCGGCGGCGCCGCAGGGGCGGCTGCTGCCCCCGGTCCGGCCGGAACGTCTGCCGGGGCGCCCTGCTGGGCTGTCGCGGAAGCAGCCACGGCCTATCGGCCGCGGACGGGCAGGGTGGGCATGCCCAGGGAGACCCCGGTCCCGCCCGACGCCGATCCGGGCGCCGGGGCGCCGCAGGAGTCCGCCTGGGACCGGTCCCAGGCGTCGCCCGCGCGCGAGCGGCGGAGGCTGTAGTCGCCGGCTGTGGCGGGGTCCGCGACGAGGTGGAACGCCGCGGCCTCCGTGATGGTGACGGTGACGAGGTCGCCGGGACGCGGTGTCTCTGCGCCGTCGGGCACCGAGAAGTGGACCAGGCGCTGGTCCTGGGCGCGTCCGGACAGGCGGTGGGTTTCCTCCGACTTGCGCCCGGACTGGGCCGTGACCATCACCTCGACCCGCCGGCCGAGCTGGCGGGCGTTCTCTTCGGCGGCAATGCGGTCCTGCAGGGCGGTGAGGCGTTCGAAGCGCTCCTGCACCACCGCTTTGGGGAGCTGGCCCGGGAGCTCAGCGGCGGGTGTGCCCGGCCGCTTGGAGTACTGGAAGGTGAAGGCGGTGGCGAACCGGGACTTCTCCACGACGTCGAGCGTGGCCTGGAAGTCTTCTTCGGTCTCGCCGGGGAAGCCGACGATGATGTCCGTGGAGATGGCGGCGTGCGGGATTTTCTCGCGGACCTTGTCCAGGATGCCGAGGAACTTGGTGGACCGGTAGGAACGCTTCATGTCCTTGAGGACCTTGTCCGAGCCGGACTGCAGCGGCATGTGCAGCTGCGGCATGACATTGGGGGTCTCGGCCATGGCGTCGATGACGTCGTCCGTGAAGGCTGCCGGGTGCGGGCTGGTGAACCGGACACGTTCCAGGCCGGGGATCTCGCCGCACGCGCGCAGGAGTTTGGAGAACGCCTGCCGGTCGCCGAACTCCACGCCGTAGGAGTTCACGTTCTGGCCCAGCAGGGTGACCTCGATGGCGCCGTCGTCGACGAGGGCCTGGATCTCAGCCAGGATGTCGCCGGGCCGGCGGTCCTTTTCCTTCCCGCGCAGGGCGGGGACGATGCAGAAGGTGCAGGTGTTGTTGCAGCCGACGGAGATGGACACCCAGCCCGAGTAGACCGAGTCGCGCTTGGTGGGAAGCGTGGACGGGAAGACATCGAGGGATTCGAGGATTTCGAGCTGCGCGTCGTTGTTGTGGCGGGCCCGTTCCAGGAGCGCCGGCAGGGAGCCGACGTTGTGGGTGCCGAACACGGCGTCCACCCAGGGAGCCTTCTTCAGGATGGTCTCGCGGTCCTTCTGCGCCAGGCATCCCCCGACGGCGATCTGCATTCCCGGGTTCGCGGCCTTGACCGGGGCCAGGATGCCGAGGTTTCCGTAGAGCTTGTTGTCGGCGTTCTCCCGCACGGCGCAGGTGTTGAAGACCACGACGTCGGCCAGCTCCCCGGCGGAGGGGACGTAGCCGGCGGCCTCGAGCATCCCGGACATCCGCTCGGAGTCGTGCACGTTCATCTGGCAGCCGAAGGTCCGCACCTGGTACGTGCGGGGCTGCGCGGCCGGCACCGCCTCGGGGCGGGGTGTGGGCGCGGTGTCCGATGACGCGGTGTCCGGGGACGGGGTGGGGCCGGCTGCTGGGGAAGGAATGGTCAAACTCACCTGTTAAGGGTACCGGGTCGGTACGGTGCCGGGGCGCCTCAGAAATCCGGTTCCGGCTCCGCACCGGTAGCTGCCACAGCCTCATCGAGCACTTCGCCCACGATCCGGAACGCCAGGGACGGCTGGTATCCCTTGCGGGCCAGCATGGACGCCAGCCGGCGGGTGGTCTTGTCCCGCTCGGCACGGTCCGCGAACCCGGTGGTGCCGCGGAGTTTGCGCTGGACCAGGTCGCGGGCCGCGGATTCCTCGTCCGCGTCGCTGAGCTGCGCCAGGGCACCGGCCGCAGTGGCGTCGTCGATGCCCTTGTCCGCGAGTTCCCGGCGGAGGGCGCCCTTGGCGAGCTTGCGGTTCTGGGACCTGGACCGGACCCACATGTCGGCGAAGTCCGCGTCGTCGACCAGTTTCACTTCTTCGAAGCGGTCCAGGACGGCCTCGGCGACGTCGTCCGGAACGTGGCGTTCGGCCAGTTTGCGGGCGAGCTGCAGCCGGCTTTTGGGCGAGTTGGTCAGCTGCCGCAGGACGATGGCACGTGCGACAGCCGCCGGGTCCGCGTCCGGATCCAGTTCCGGGGACGGCGCCCCGGCGGGCCGGGAACCTGCGCTGCGCGTTCCCCCGGCCCCGGAGGACCTGCCGGACTTGCGTGAACTGCGGGAGCCGCGTGCACTGTGGGACTCGCGGGAACTTCGGGACTCGCGGGAACTGCGGGACTCGGCACCCGGGCCGGCATCGCCGTCCGGGTCGAGGCTCCAGGGAAGGAACCCCGGCCCGGTGCCGGCGCCGGTATTAGAAGCCGTCAACGGCCTTCAGCTTCGGGGAGTCTTCGCCCTCCTCGGCAGGCTTCACGCCAACGCCGAGCTTCTCCTTGATGAGCCGCTCCAGTTCGGCGGCGAGCTCGGGGTTGTCGCGCAGGAAGCGGCGGGAGTTCTCCATGCCCTGGCCCAGCTGGTCACCGTCATAGGTGAACCAGGAGCCCGACTTCTTGATCAGGCCGTGCTCGACGCCCATGTCAATGATGCCGCCTTCACGCGAAATACCCTGGCCGTAAATGATGTCGAACTCGGCGATCTTGAAGGGCGGGGCCATCTTGTTCTTGACGATCTTGGCCTTGGTGCGGTTACCGACGGAATCCGCGCCCTCCTTGAGGGTCTGGATGCGGCGGACGTCGATACGGATGGAGGCGTAGAACTTCAGGGCCTTGCCGCCGGTGGTGGTTTCCGGCGAGCCGAAGAAGACGCCGATCTTTTCACGCAGCTGGTTGATGAAGATGGCCGTGGTCTTGGTCTGGCTCAGGCGGCCGGTGATCTTACGGAGGGCCTGGCTCATGAGGCGGGCCTGCAGGCCGACGTGGCTGTCGCCCATATCGCCCTCGATTTCCGCGCGCGGAACCAGTGCCGCCACGGAGTCGATGACCACGATGTCCAGCGAGCCGGACCCCACCAGCATGTCCATGATTTCCAGGGCCTGCTCGCCGGTGTCCGGCTGGGAGACGAGGAGGGCGTCGGTGTCGACGCCCAGCTTGGCGGCGTACTCCGGATCGAGGGCGTGCTCGGCGTCGATGAACGCGGCGATGCCGCCCAGTCGCTGGGCGTTGGCCACCGCGTGCAGCGCGACGGTGGTCTTACCGGAGGATTCCGGACCGTAGATTTCCACCACGCGGCCGCGGGGCAGGCCGCCAATGCCAAGGGCGACGTCCAGTGCGATGGATCCGGTCGGGATGACCTCGATGGGCGCACGGACTTCGTCGCCAAGGCGCATGACCGAGCCTTTGCCGAACTGCTTGTCAATCTGGGCAAGTGCTGCGTCGAGCGCCTTCTGGCGATCCGGGGCTGCGGCCATGGTTCACACCTCTAATACTTTCTCGCTGTGGAGGGGCCTGCGGGGCCCCGGGTAGTGTTCGTGATCAGTTTTCTGTCATTACTGAAGCTACTGGCATCCACCGACAGAGCTTCCTGCTCGCCCCGCGTATGTGGAAAAACACTCTGCAAAAAGCATAGTCCCACCCGAACAGATATTCGAACAATCAGTCCGGCGTGTCAGCGGCGCAACGCCGGAACGGCGCATCAATCGGCACATCAACCGGCACATCAACCGGCAAGCCGGCAGCGGGGCTCAGCGCGGTTTGACGTCGCGGCCCAGCCGCCGTTCCGGCGGAACATCCTGCACGTCACACAGGGCGAGCCAGACCTGCTTGGGCGGCATGCCGGCGGCCAGGGCCTGGTCCGCCGTCCGCCCGCCGGCTCCGGCCAGGACCAGGGAACTGCTGAGGACACGGGAGTACCCGGCCCCGAATTCGTCGTCCATGAGGCGCCAAAAATCACTGATTCGCACCCTTCGAGTCTCTCACGCCCCGGGAGACTCTAGAATGGTTGCCATGATCACCCCGGCCGAAGGCCCCCGGATCCCCGGCCCGGCCGATGACTCCACCGAAGCCGCACTGACCGCCGTCGAGCACCAGCTGAGCATGCTGTGGCGCCGCGCCCGTTCCGTCTCCCACCAGCTCTCCCGCCAGGTGCACCCCGACATGGAACCGGCAGCCTATGGCCTGCTCTCGGTGATCCGCCGCGAGGGCGCGATCCGGCTGACCGAGCTGGCGTCCAGCATCGGCGTCGGGAAGCCCTCGGTGAGCCGGCAGATCGCGTTCCTGGAGCGCCTGGGTCTGGTGGCCAAGGAACCGGACCCGCTCGACGGCCGCGCGCAGATGATCCGGCTGACGCCCGCGGGCGAGGAGAAGATGCACGAGGTGCAGGACGCGCGGCGCGAAGTGTTCCGGGAACGCCTCGGTGAATGGCCGCTGGAGGAGCTGCAGAGCCTGGCCGGCTACATCGGGAAACTCAATGCCACCTACGAGCGGGACGGATTCCCCCGGGTCGACCCCCACTAGTTGCACCCTTATGGAGCAGGGCTGTCCCGCCGGCACGTCTCCGGCCCCGGCCTGAGGAGGGCACGCAAAAGACCCCGGCACACCGCCGGGGTCTTTTTGTCGAATAGGGGTGCCGGGGCTAGCGCGCCCCGGAGAGCAGGCCCTTGGCCAGCTCGTCATTAAGGTCGGAGTTGAGTTCACGGTCCAGGTCACGGCCGTAGCGCTGTGCGAACTCCTGGGGAACGGTGTCCGGAACGGCGACACCCTCGGCGACGGCGACCCGGTCGCTGACTTCCCGGAGCATGCTGGACAGCGGAACATCGAGGGCCGAGCAGATCGAGGAGAGCAGCTCCGAGGAGGCTTCCTTCTGGCCGCGTTCCACTTCACTCAGGTAGCCCAGGGAAACGCGGGCACTGTGCGAGACTTCGCGGAGGGTACGGCCTTGGCGTTGGCGGACATCGCGCAGTACATCACCGATTTCGTGACGAAGTACAACCATCTTGCGCTCCTTCTGTTCGCTCTTAGCCTGATCGGCGAGGCCCACATCCTTCCAGCGGACAACGCCGTTTACGGATACGGGCTGCTTTACCATCTGTATCGCCTTGCTCCCTCTTAGGTCGGGCCCGCTGGTCAAAGCGGACACTGATGATGCTTTCATCCTAGGCGCCTCCGTTGTTCGGAAGCGACACAATGTAACAACTATTAGGAATCAAGTTTTGTTCCCGGCAACTTTACGCCCGGTAGCCTTCGTCCTTCAGGGCTTCCAGCAGCCGCTCCAGCGCCGCGGCGCAGGCCTGCCCGCGGATTTCCGGCCGGCTGCCCTCGAAGCTGTAGCCGTACGACGCCGAGCCCGCCGCCGTCGCGACGCCGATGAACACGGACCCCACGTCCTTGCCGCCGTGCGGCTCGGGACCGGCGACGCCGGTGGTGGAGACGCCGATGTCGGCGCCGCAGGTCCGGCGTGCCCCTTCGGCCATGGCCTCGGCGACCCGGCCGTCCACCGCCCCGACACTGTCCAGCAGGTCCCGCGGCACTCCCAGCACCTCGGCCTTGACGGAGTTCTGGTAGGACACCACGCCGCCCTGCAGCATGCCGGAGGCGCCGGGCGTGTCGGCCAGGACGGCGGCCACCATGCCCGCGGTGAGGGATTCGGCCGTGGCGACGGTCTGGCCGCGGGCGATCGCCGTGGTGACGGCGTCCTCGGCGAGGTGGTGCAGGTTCACGGGGCGGTGGGGTCCGGTCATGGCTTGCCCTCCTGGCTCTGCTGCTGCCGGGCCCGGATGCCGCTGGCGCGCAGCTTGAGGGCCTCGATGACGTATTCGCCGCCGGTCCAGACGGTGATGGCGAGGGCCGCCATCATCACCACGAACGCCACGACGCCGAGCCACGGCGCGATCGAGGCGAGCGGCAGGATGTACAGGAAGATCGCCACCGTCTGGATGACGGTCTTGAGCTTTCCGCCGCGCGAGGCCGGGATCACGCCGTACTTGATGACGAAGAACCGCAGTGCGGTGACGCCCCATTCGCGGACCAGGATCAGGATGGTGACCCACCACGGCAGTTCCTGCAGCAGGGAAAGCATCACGAGTGCCGAGCCGGTGAGCAGCTTGTCGGCGATCGGGTCGGCGATCTTGCCGAAGTCGGTGACCAGGCCGCGGCTGCGGGCGATGTCGCCGTCGAGCTTGTCGGTGTAGATGGCGACGGCGAACGTGGCGGCGGCGACCCAGCGCCAGACGCCGTACTGGGGCTCGAGGCCGGGCGCGTCAAGCAGGAGGAACCAGACGAAAAACGGCACCATCACAATCCGCAGCATCGTCAAGATGTTGGGCAGGTTCCAGATCTGCGAGGCGGATCCGGGGCTGTTGGTTTCGGCGCTAGTCACGTTCCTAGGCTACCGTCCGGTGAGCGACCAGGCGTCCTCGGAACCGTCCTCGTCATCCCCGGAGCCGCCGTCGGCGCCGTCGTAATACTCGGTGCTTTGGGTCCGCCGGTCCAGGTCGTCGGCGACGAGGTCCTCCGCGTAGCCGCCCTGGGCGATGTTCGCGTTGGCGTTCTCGCTCAGCGCCGCGGTCTGCGAATCGCCGGCGGGCATTTCCATGCCCTTCATGGCGGCGAGGACGGTGGCCAGGTCATCGGGCTTGACCAGCACGTCGCGGGCCTTGGACCCCTCGGAGGGGCCCACCACGCCGCGGGACTCGAGCAGGTCCATCAGCCGGCCCGCCTTCGCGAAGCCGACGCGCAGCTTGCGCTGCAGCATCGACGTCGAACCGAACTGGGTGGTGACGACCAGTTCGGTGGCCTGCAGCAGGACCTCGAGGTCGTCTCCGATGTCGTCGTCGATCTGCTTCTTGGGCGCGTCGGGAGCCACGTCGTCGCGGTATACGGCCTTGAGCTGGCCCTTGACGTGCTCCACCACCTTGTGGATTTCGGACTCGGTGACCCAGGCGCCCTGGACGCGCATGGCCTTGGAGGCGCCCATCGGCAGGAACAGTGCGTCGCCCTGGCCGATGAGTTTCTCGGCGCCCGGCTGGTCCAGGACCACGCGGGAGTCGGTGACCGAGGACGTCGCGAACGCCATCCGGGACGGCACGTTGGCCTTGATCAGGCCGGTGACGACGTCGACCGAGGGCCGCTGGGTGGCGAGCACGAGGTGGATGCCGGCTGCACGGGCCAGCTGGGTGATGCGGACAATGGAGTCTTCGACGTCGCGGGGCGCCACCATCATCAGGTCGGCGAGTTCGTCCACAATCACCAGCAGGTACGGGTAGGCCCGGATGACCCGCTTGGACCCCTCCGGCGGGTGGACCTTGCCGGCCCGGACGGCCTTGTTGAAGTCGTCGATGTGCTTGAAGCCGTAGTTGGCGAGGTCGTCGTAGCGGGCGTCCATCTCGCGGACCACCCACTGCAGGGCCTCCGCGGCCTTCTTGGGGTTGGTGATGATCGGGGTGATCAGGTGCGGGACGCCCTCGTAGGCGGTGAGTTCCACGCGCTTGGGGTCCACCATGACCATGCGGACCTCGTCGGGGGTGGCGCGCATCAGGATGGACGTAATCATCGAGTTGACGAACGACGACTTGCCGGCGCCGGTGGCGCCTGCGACAAGCAGGTGCGGCATCTTGGCGAGGTTCGCGACGACGTAGCCGCCCTCGACGTCCTTGCCGACACCCATCACCATCGGGTGGTCGGTGCGCCGGGCGTTCTGGCTGCGGAGGACGTCGCCCAGGGAGACGGTCTCGCGGTCCGTGTTGGGGATTTCGATGCCGATGGCCGACTTGCCGGGAATGGGGCTCAGGATGCGCACGTCCGAGCTGGCCACGGCGTAGGAGATGTTCTTGGACAGCGCGGTGACGCGCTCCACCTTGGTGCCCGGGGACAGTTCGATCTCGTAGCGGGTGACTGTGGGGCCGCGGCTGAAGCCGGTGACCTGGGCGTCCACGTTGAACTGGGTGAGGGTCTCGGTCAGCGAGGCGACGATGGCGTCGTTGGCCTCGGTGCGTTCCTTCGGGATGGAGCCCGGGGTCAAGACGTCCGACGCCGGGAGCGTATACGTCACGTCGCCGGCGAGCGAGAGCTGTTCGGTGCGCTGCGGGATGGGCGTGGGCAGGGGCGCCGGGGCCACGGGGTTGGAGGGGACCTAGGCGTCGGCGACGACGCCGGCGGGTTGGAGGGGACCTTGGCGGCGGCGACGACGCCGGCCGCGGGCGGGGCCGGGGGTCCGCCGGCGGCCATTCCGGGGGAAACGAGCGGGATCGCTTCGGTGGCGTTCTCCCCCGCTGCGGCGCTGCCGAGGCCCTGGGCTGCCTTGATCTTCTCGACGGCGATCTCGGCCTGGGTGGGACGGCGGACGCCGGGGGCGGCGGCCTTGGCGGCGCTCTTCGCGGCCGCCTTGGCATCCCCTCTTGCCTCAGCGGCCGTCCGGGCCGCCTCGGCTTCCTCGTCCGCGATGAGTGCCCGTTCGAACGCCTCGTCGCCGACGTAGCCTTCGAGTCCGGCGTCGTCCTCGTGGTCTTTGCCGAAGAGGCGGCGGCGCCTCTTCTTCGCCGGTGCGGGATCGTTTTCGTAAAGGTAGCTGCGGTCATGGCCGTCAGCGTGGCCGTCGTGGTCCTGCAGGTCGATGCCCATGAGGTGCTCATAGGCGCCGCGCAGCCGGGCGGGGATCGCACCGAACGGCGTGGCGGTGACGATCAGCAGGGAGGTGAAGGCGAGCAGGCTGTAGGCGGCCAGCGGCACCGCGGCGTGGATGGCGGCGAGCGGGGCCGCGGCAAGGTAGCCGAGCATGCCGCCGGCCTGGCGGAGCCCGTCGAACCCCTCGGCGACGGTCGGTTCCCCGCCAATGACGTGGGCGAGGCCGCACCCGGCAAAGGTCATGATCAGGAAGCCAATCCCGATCCGGTTGTTGCCGCGGCCGTCGACGGGCTGGCGGAACAGGCGGAAGGCGCAGACGAAGAGCATCAGCGGCAGCAGCAGCGACATCCAGCCAAAGGTGCCGTTGACGATGCTGTAGACCATGTCCGGGAACCAGCCCTGGAAACCCCACCAGGCGAACGTGGCCACGAAGACGCCGAGGGCGAGGTTGAACAGGGCTGCGCCGTCGCGGCGTTCCTCGGGCGCGAGGTCGCTGACGTCGTAGCCGATCCGCCGGATTCCGGCGCCGACGACGTGGGCGACACCCAGCCAGGCGCCGGCCACCACCCTGACCAACCACGGCTGTTGGGGTTCGACGGCGGCCAGCTGGCGGGTGCGCGCGGCGCTGGACGTCCTTCCCGATTTGGACGCGGCCGAGCCGGAGCCCCTGGCCGGGGAGCCTGATTTGCCGCTGGAGTTACCTCGTGGCGCGGAGGAAGTACGAGTCGCCATACCCGCTACGGTACCCGACGCCGGGCAGAAAACCCCGGATTTCCGGGCCTCGGCCGGGACCATGTTGCCCGCCGGGCACACAGCAACGGCCGCCCCGGCCTGCCGCAGGCGGGGCCTGTGGCGGGCCGGGACGGCCGTTCTGGTAGGTGGCGGACGGTGCCGCCGCCTGGGTCCCGCGGGACCCAGGCCGGGGCTTACGCTTCCAGCACCACCGGGATGATCATCGGCTTGCGGCGGAGCTTGCGGTTGACCCAGGTTCCGACGACGCGGCGGACCACCTGCTGCAGCTGGTGCGTGGTGTGGTCGGTGCGGTTGAGCACGGCTTCTTCCAGCGCGGCGTTGATCTTCGGGATGATCTCGTCGAAGACCGAGTCGTCCTCAGCCACGCCGCGGGCGTGGATCTCCGGCCCGGAGACCACCTTGCCGGTGGCGCGGTGGATCACGGTGATGATGGAGATGAACCCTTCGTCGCCGAGGGTCTGGCGGTCCTTCAGGTCAGCTTCCGTGACCTCGCCGACGCTGGAGCCGTCGACGTAGACAAAGCCGACCTCCACCTGGCCCACGATGTCGGCCTGGTGGTCCCGCAGGTCGATGACGGTGCCGTTGTCCGCGAGGAGGATGCTCTCCTCGGGGACGCCGGAGTCCAGGGCGATCTTGCCGTTGGCGATCAGGTGCCGGGTTTCGCCGTGCACCGGCATCGCGTTGAGCGGCTCCAGGATGTTGTAGCAGTACAGCAGCTCGCCGGCCGCTGCGTGGCCGGAGACGTGCACCTTGGCGTTGCCCTTGTGGATGACGTCGGCGCCCAGCTTGAGCAGGCCGTTGATGATGCGGAAGACGGCGTTCTCGTTGCCCGGGATGAGGCTGGAGGCGAGGATGACCGTGTCGCCCTGGCCGACGACGACGCGGTGGTCACCGTTGGCCATGCGGGACAGGGCCGCCATCGGCTCGCCCTGGGAACCGGTGGACATCAGCACCACGCGGTTGTCCGGCAGGTTGTCGATGTTCTTGATGTCCACCAGGATGCCCGGGGGCACGTCGAGGTAGCCGAGCTTCGCGGCGATGGCCATGTTGCGGACCATGGAGCGGCCGACGAAGGCAACCTTGCGGTTGTGGTTGGCGGCGGCGTCGAGGACCTGCTGGACGCGGTGCACGTGCGAGGAGAACGAGGCCACGATCAGGCGCTTGGTGGCCTGGCCGAAGAGCCGGTCCAGGGTGGGCCCGATTTCCTTCTCGGCGGTGGTGAACCCCGGAACGTCGGCGTTCGTGGAGTCCGACATGAAGAGGTCCACGCCTTCTTCGCCGAGCTTGGCGAAGTGGCGGAGGTCGGTGATGCGGCCGTCCAGCGGCAGCTGGTCCATCTTGAAGTCGCCGGTGTGCAGGACGGTGCCGCCGGCGGTGCGCAGGAAGACAGCAAGGGCGTCGGGGATGGAGTGGTTGACGGCCACGAATTCGCACTCGAACGGGCCGAACTTCTTGATCTGGCCTTCGGTGACGGTCTGGGTGATCGGCCGGATCCGGTGCTCCTGCAGCTTCGCCTCGATCAGGGCCAGCGTCAGCTGGGAACCCACCAGGGGGATGTCGGCGCGCAGGCGCAGCAGGTAGGGCACGGCACCGATGTGGTCCTCGTGGCCGTGGGTCAGGACGACGGCGACGATGTCATCGAGGCGGTCCTCGATGTAGGAGAAATCGGGCAGGATCAGGTCAACGCCGGGCTGGGTTTCCTCCGGGAAGAGGACGCCGCAGTCGACGATGAGGAGCTTGCCGCCGATTTCGAAGACGGTCATGTTGCGGCCGATCTCCCCGAGGCCGCCGAGCGGAACGATCCGCAGGGTGTCCTTGAGCAGTTTCGGCGGCGTGACAAGGCCGGGAAGGGCAGTTTGGGTCATAGTGCACTACTTTCCAGGCGGTTGCCGGCCTGGTCTCCACTCATCAGGGTCACTGATTAGGAAAAGACCATTCCGGCTTCCGCCAAGTCCTCGCGGATGGTTTCGATCTCGGCGTCGTCCGGCTCCACGAGGGGCAAGCGGACAACAGAGTTGGGCAGGACTCCCTGCCACTTAAGAACTTGCTTCGCAGCAACAGCACCCTGGATGTGGGTCATCACTGCACGGACCACGGGGTCCAGTTCGAAATGTATGGTGCGGGCGGTGGCGAAGTCGCCCGCAAGTGCGGCGTCGATCATGGCGCGGAACTGCCGCGTGGCGACGTGCGCGGAAACGCTCACGAGTCCGGCGGCGCCGGCTGCCATCCACGGCAGGGTCAGCCCGTCGTCGCCGGAGTAGACGTCAAGGTCGGTGTTGGCAAGGACCCGGGTGACGGCCGCGAAGTCGGCCTTGGCGTCCTTGAGCGCGATGATGTTCCGGTGCTCCGCGAGCCGGATCATGGTCTCGGGTTCGATCGGGACGCAGGAGCGGCCGGGGATGTCATAGACCATCACGGGAAGGTCGGCGGCGTCGGCGACGGCTTCGATGTGGGCCTGGATGCCGCCCTGGCTCGGCTTGTTGTAGTACGGGGTGACGATCAGCTGGCCGTGGGCTCCGGCCTTCTCGGCGCGCTTGGCCATCTCGATGGAGTGCGAGGTGTGGTTGGTGCCCGTTCCGGCGATCACCTTGGCGCGGTCGCCCACCGCTTCGACGATGACGCGGAAGAGCTTCTCTTTTTCGTCGTCCTCCAGCGTGGAGGTCTCCCCCGTGGTGCCGGAAATGACGAGGGCATCGTGGCCGTCGTCGACGAGCTTGTTGGCCAGCTCCGCGTTCTGCTGGTAATCGACCTCACCGTCGGCTGTGAAAGGCGTAACCATGGCGGTTACGAGGGATCCGAACGTGTAAGAGCGAGTGCGAGAGTCAGGCATATGAAAAACGTTACCCTGTCCCCGGCTTGATAAGACAATGAAGGCGAAGTGATGAAGATCAAGCCGTGTCCGGAAAGCCCCCTTCGGACGGTGCCGCGCCGCTGATTATCCCTGCTGATTATCCCTGCTGGGCAGATCCGCCGGCCGGCACATCGCAGTAGCGGCCCACCGCTTCTTCGCGGAGCGCCTCGGCCCACGCCGCGAGCCGCTGGGCGGCCCGCACGTAGTGGAACAGTTCGCCGGGCGTGAGTGCTTCAAGGTCCGTCTCGGCAAGCCGGCGGGCGAGTTCGGCACCGGGCGCCTGCGCCGACAGGGCCGTCCCCTCCCTGCCCCACTGCACATCCTCCGCCGGCTCGCCGGCGACGAGCTGCCGGAACAGGAAGTCCACGACGCCGGGACTCATCGCCTTCAGCACGCCGGGGACCGCCTCCGGCGGGAGTGCGGGTTCTGGTCTGTTGTTCATGGCGCCATCCTATTCGAACATATATTCGAATACAAGGCCTGTGCGGCGCCTGTGAAGTTCCCCTGACCCGCCGTTGACGGAGGACCGCTGCCGGAGGTCGTGAGACGATCGACGAATGACGCCGCGCGGAACAGCATCCCCATCCCGGTCCGCAGCAGCCAAGGCCACCGGGATGCGGCTCGCAGGAATTGATGCCGCCCGCGGCCTGGCCCTCCTGGGCATGATGGCGACGCATGTCTTTCCGACCTTCGAGTCCAATGCCCAGCTCACCCCGACGTGGGTGGGGCTGGTTTTTTCCGGCCGCGCCTCGGCCCTGTTCGCCGTGCTTGCCGGGATCGGCCTGGCGCTGTCCACCGGGAAGCAGCAGCCGCTGGACGGTCCCCGGCTGTGGGCGGCCCGCCGGGGCATCGCCCTCCGCGCCCTGGTGATCGGCGCCGTCGGGCTCACCGTCGGCGGGCTCGAAGTGAACATCGCGATCATCCTGGTCCACTACGCCGTGCTGTTCCTGTGTGTGCTGCCGTTCCTGGGCCTGGACGTCAAGCACCTGCTGGTGCTGGCCGCCGGCTGGGTGCTGGTCAGCCCGGCAATGGCCTTCCTGCTGAGGCCGTGGCTCCTTGCCGCCGAGCCTCCCCTGCAGCTGGGCCACAACCCCGTCTGGGAGGACCTGTCCACCCCTGCCATCCTGCTGGGGGACCTGTTCCTGACCGGCTACTATCCCGTTTTCCAGTGGATGACCTACCTGCTGGTGGGCCTCGCGATCGGCCGGATGGCGCTGACGTCGGCGGCAGTCCCCGTCCTGCTGCTGGCCGTGGGCGCCGCCGTCGCCGTCCTCGCCAAGTGGTTCAGTGTGGTGATGATGGAGGACTGGGGCGGCCGGGCGCAGCTGCAAGCATCCCTCCTGGACCCCTCGTATCCGCTGGAAAGCCTGCTGCAGGTGAACCTCGCCGGGGTGGACCAGACCGGATCGGCCTGGTGGCTGGCATCCAGCGCCCCGCACTCGGGCACCACGCTGGACCTGCTGCACACCTCGGGGGTCGCGGCCGCCGTGGTGGGCTCTTTCCTGATCCTGGGCCGGCTGGTGCAGGGGGCCGGACTGGACCTGCTGCTGCCGCTGCGCGGTGCCGGAGCCATGACCCTGACCTTCTACACGGCCCACTTGTGCGCGATGGCGTCCCTCTCCGGCCAGCCGCTGCCGTCCGGCTGGACGGTGGAGGGGGTCTACTGGGCGCAGGCGGCCGCGATCCTCGCGATCGGCGGCATGTTCGCGGCGCTGGCGTGGCGGGGGCCGCTGGAATGGGTGGCGCATGCCGCCAACCAGCTGGGCCGGTACCAGCCGGCGCGGGTCAGGTAGCTGCGGCCCGGGCTACGGCCCGGGCGGCCCGGACGGCCCCCGGTAGCCAGGGGGCCGTCCGGGGCCCCGGGCAGCCCGCGGGCGCTCAGCCTTGGCGGGATCCCGTGCGGTACAGCCGGATGGCGTCGCGCATGGAGGCACGCGCCCGTTTGCGGTCGCCCGCGGCGTCATAAGCGCAGCTGAGCCGGAACCAGGAACGCCAGTCCTCCGGCGCCGCTTCCGTTTCGGCGCGGTACTTCTCGAATTCGCGGTCCGCGGCTTCGCGGATGATCCGCCCTGCGGGGGTGCGCGGCAGGTTGTCTTCGGGCAGCCCGCCTTCGGCTTCGAGGATGTTGGCCAGCCGTTCGGTCCGGGCACCGAAGAGCAGTTCGCGGACCAGGGCCCAGGCACCGATCACGGGCAGGATCAGGTACGCGGCGCCGATGGCCTTGGCCACCAGGTTGGGGTCCGTCATGAGGAGCACGGCGCGCTGGAAGGACACCACCAGGTAAAAGACCAGCAGGAGCGTGACCGCACCGACCCAGATCTTGGTGCGGTTGGCTTTGAAGGCGGCGAGGACGTTGGCCACGGCGCTCAGAGTCCCAGGTCCAGGTAGCCGTCGAGGCCGACGGTGAGGCCCGGGTGGGCCGCCACGTTGCGCACGCCCAGCAGCACGCCGGGCATGAACGAGGCGCGGTCGAAGGAGTCGTGCCGCAATGTCAGCTGCTCCCCCGGCCCGCCCAGAAGCACTTCCTGGTGCGCCACGAGGCCGCGGAGCCGGACGCTGTGGACGCGGACGCCGTCGACGTCGCAGCCGCGGGCGCCGGAGCGTTCGCTGGTGGTGGCATCGGGGCTGGCGGGAAGGCTGGCAGCAGAGCGCTCGGCGGCAATGAGCTGGGCAGTCCGCACGGCGGTGCCGGACGGGGCGTCCACCTTGTCCGGGTGGTGCAGTTCGACGATTTCCACCGACTCGAAGTAGCGGGAGGCCTTGGCGGCGAACGCTGAGGCGAGGACCGAACCGAGGGCGAAGTTTGGTGCGATCAGGACGCCCGCCTCCGGCTGGCCGGCGAGGAGCTCCTCCAGCCGGGCCAGTTTCTCCGCATCCCAACCGGTGGTACCAACTACGGCATGCATGCCGTGGTCGACGGCGAAGCGGACGTTCGCTTCGGTGCTTTCGGGGACGGTCAGGTCCACCACGATCCGGGCGCCGGCGTCGACAAGCGTCTCCAGCGGATCGTTGCGGCCCAGCGCGGCGACAAGGTTCAGGTCCGCGGCGGCTTCGACGGCCTGGACGGCTTCGGCGCCCATGCGCCCGTTGGCGCCCAGCACGGCGACTGCGAGTTGTTCGGTCATGCCATCAACCCTACCGCCGGGGCAGGGGCGGCCTTGAACCGGCCGCCCCGCGGTACTACTCCCCCGCGCCGACCCATTCCACCGTGCCGTCGGTGAAGAACTGCTCTTTCCAGATCGGCACCTGGGCCTTGATCCGGTCCACGAGTTCCGAGCAGACCGCGAATGCCTGCCCGCGGTGCGCGGCGGAGACGGCGCAGACCAGCGCGGGATCCCCGATCTCCAGCATCCCGATCCGGTGCGCCGCCCAGATCCGCACCGGGTGGCCCGGGGCTCCCCCGGTGGCTTGTCCGATGACTTGTTCAGTGGCTTGTTCGGCGACGAGCTGCGCGACGACGTCGGCCATGACCTGGTGCGCCGTGGGGTGCGCGCTGTAGCTCAGGCGGAGGACCGGCTTGCCGCCGTCGTGGTTACGGACCACGCCGCTGAAGCTCACCACGGCGCCTGCGGTTTCGGATTCGACAGCAGCGACGGCCTGGTCGATGGAGATGGGCTCGGCGCTCAGCACCGCGTGCACCACGTCGAAGGCCGGTGAAGTTTCGGTGTTCGGTTCAGTGGCCATGGCTGCCCTCCAGCTGGTCGCAAAGATGTCCGACGATGGGATCCAGCACGCCGAGGCCGTCCATGACGCCCTTCGGCGAGCCGGGAAGGTTAACAATGAAGGTCTGGCCCGCAGCTCCCGCGTGGCCCCGGCTAAGCATCGCCATCGGCGTCTTGGCGATCCCGGCGCCGCGGATGCCTTCCATGATGCCCGGGATCTCGCGGTCCAGCAGCGGCAGGGTCTGTTCCGGAGTGGCGTCGGTGGGGCTGAGGCCGGTGCCGCCGCTGGTGATGATGACGGCGGGCGCCTGGGTCAGGAGGGCGCGCAGGGCTGCGCCCACCGCGTCGCCGTCGGGGACCACCATGGCGGGGTACGTCTCGAAGCCGTGCTCGGTGAGCCAGTCGATGATGACCGGCCCGGTGAGGTCCTCATAGATTCCGGCCGCGGCCCGGGTGGAGGCGATCACGACGCCGGCCTTCCGCCCGGTGGCTTCGCCGTGCCGGTGTGGTTCGGGCATGCTCATAGTGTCCAGTCCCCGCTCTTGCCGCCGCTTTTGGCCAGCACCTTGATGTCTGTCAGCACCGCGTGCTTGTCCACGGCCTTGATCATGTCGTACACGCTGAGGGCTGCCACGGAGACCGCGGTCAGCGCTTCCATCTCGACGCCGGTGATGCCACGTGTCTTGACGGTGGCGAAGACGGTGACAAAGTCGGTTTCGAGCTCGAAGTCCACGGTGACCTTGGCGATGGGCAGCGGATGGCACAGCGGGATCAGCTCCGGCGTTTTCTTCGCCGCCATAATGCCTGCCACCCGGGCCACGGCAAGGGCATCGCCCTTGGGCAGCTCGCCCGCGCCGAGGAGGGCCAGGACCTCGGCGGTGCTGCGGACCGTGGCGGTGGCAGTGGCCTCACGGGTGGTCTCCGCCTTGTTGGACACGTCCACCATCTGGGCGGAGCCGTCCTGCCGGAGATGGGTCAGGCGCGGGGTTTCCGCCGGGGATGTTTCCGTTGCCGGGGCTTCTTCTTTCACAGCATCCATACTTCCACCTCTGCGCCCTCGGCGAGCGCGTCAATTCCTTCCGGGACCTGGATCAGGGCATTGGAGTGAGCCAGGGCACTGACGAGGTGGGATCCGGCGCCGCCCTCCAGCCGGACGGTGCCGTCCGGCAGGACCGTGCCCCGGCGCACCTGGTGCTTTGCCGGCGGCGATTCCAGGGCGTGGGCCAGGCGTGCCCTGACTGCCGGCCGCGGCGCGGGCGACCCGAACAGGTCGAAGAGGGCGGGCCGGAGGAACATCTCGAAGGAGACGAGGCAGCTCACCGGGTTCCCCGGGAACCCGAGGACCGGTACGCCGTCGAACGTTCCGATGCCCTGCGGGCCGCCGGGCTGCATCGCGACGCCGTAAAAGTCGACGTCGTGGCCCTCCATCGCCTGCCGGACCACCTCGTACGCGCCCTTGCTGACGCCGCCCGTGGTGATGATCAGGTCCGCGTCGGGGGCGTGCCGGCGCAGCAGTGCCGCGAGCTCCCCGGGACGGTCCGTGGCGATCCCGGTCCGGGTGACGTGCAGGCCCGCCTGGCGCATGGAGGACTCCAGCAAGGTGGCGTTGGAGTCGTAGATCTTGCCGGCGCCCAGCGGGGTGCCCGGTTCCACCACCTCGTCGCCGGTGGTGACCAGCACTACCCGCAGCTCGCGGTAGACGGGCACGTCGGTGAATCCCAAGGCGGCCAGGAGCCCCAGCTGCCCAGGTCCCAGGAAGGTGCCGGCGCCGAGGGCGGGCTCGCCGGTGCGGATGTCGCTGCCCGCGTTCCGGACGAAGGTCCCGGCCGGAACGGCGGGCAGCCGCACCGTGGCCGGGACGCCGGGCGCGGGGAACGCGGCGGGAACGGCCTGTTCGATCGGGACCACGGCGTCCGCGCCGGGCGGCATCATGGCGCCGGTCATGATCGGCGCGGCGGTACCGGCGGCCAGTGCGGGCGGCGCGGCCCCGGCTGGGACGGGCGCGACGACGCTCAGCCCGGTGCCGCCGTCGGGCACGTCGGCGCTGCGGATGGCGTAGCCGTCCATCTGGGAATTCGCGAACGGCGGCAGGTCCAGCGGCGCTACGACGTCCGCCGCGAGCCCGCGGCCCAGCGCCGCGAGGAGCGGGAGCCGTTCGATCCGGTCCGGGGTGCGGAGCGGGGCCAGGAGCCGGCGGACCGATTCGCGGTGCGCTTCCACGGTGACGTGCCCTGCCTGGGTGCGGTGCATGCGTTGGTGACCCCTCGTCTTGAGCCTGCGGCGTGGGCAGCCGGTCCGGTGCCCCGGCCCGGTTCCCTGGCCCGGCAGGGCCCGGCCGGTTAGGACTTTACGTCAACTCTAACCGTGTGGAAGCCGGTGGCCCCGCTGGGCGCCACCGGCGCGCGGTCCTCCACCTGGGCGGCGCCGGTGAGGTCCGTGGCGCGGACCTGGACCTCGTACCGGCCGGGGGTGAGCGGCAGTGCCAGCTTCCACTGGTACCAGGTGTCCGTGGAGATCCCGGGGGCCAGCTCCGCCTGCTGCCATGGGCCGCGGTTGACCCTGAGTTCCACCGTGCCGATGCCGGTGTGCTGGGCCCAGGCGACGCCGCCGAAGGTGACGTTGCCGGCGCTGACGGAGCGGCCGTCCCGGGGCACGTCGATGCGGGAGGACGTCTTGATGGGTCCGCGCTCGCTCCACCCGCGGGGCGTCCAGTAGCCGACGTCGTCAGCGAAGCGCGTCACCTTGAGCTCGGTGACCCATTTGGTGGCGGAGACGTAGCCGTAGAGGCCGGGGACGATCAGCCGGGCCGGGAAGCCGTGCTCCAGCGGCAGCGGTTCGCCGTTCATCCCGACGGCAAGGAGTGCGTCCCGGCTGTCCGTCAGCACCTCCAGCGGCGTTCCGGCGGTCCAGCCGTCCGAGCTGCGGGACAACACCATGTCCGCGCAGTCCTTCGGGCCGGCCAGTGCCAGCAGGTCACGGACCGGCCAGCCCAGCCAGCGGGCGTTGCCAATCAGGTCCCCGCCCACCTCATTGGACACGCAGGCAATGGTGATGTGCCGTTCGACCATCGGTTTGGCCAGCAGGGCGGCGAAGTCCAGCGAGACCTCGCGCTCCACCATCCCGGTGACCTTCAGGGTCCACTGGCCCGGGTCCAGCACCGGGACGCGCAGAGCCGTGTCGATCCGGTAGAAGTCCTTGTTGGGGGTCACCAGCGGGCCCATGCCGTCCAGCCGGACCTCGGCCCCGGCCGGGATCGGCGGAGCCGGGGATGCCGGGGCGGGGAGGGCCAGTTTGCTGCGCAGTTCGCTCACGACGGCGGCGGCTCCCCGGAAGGTCGCGGCGAGCACACCGGCGAGCACGCCGGCGGCGGCCGTTCCGCCGAGGACCTGGAAGAAGCGGCGCCGGGACGGGGGCCGCTGGGGTGTGGCGCCTGGTGCCTCCGCGGACATCCCGGCGTCGGCTTGCCAGTCCTCCAGCCGGCGGATCAGCCAGCGCAGCAGCACCATTCCGACGACGGCGGCGAACAGCGGGACGGGCACCGCGTTCGGCGTCAGTTCGCTCCGGCTGAGGACGGCGGCCAGCCCCGCCGCGCCGAACACGGCAATGATGGCCACGCCGGCGAACCGGCGCCGGAATTCGACGATTCCGGACAGGGCCGCCAGCGCGGCAATGACGAGTCCCATGCCGCCAAGGAGCGCGGCTTTGTCCGCCGTGCCGAAGAGCGCCACGGCCCAGTCCTTGACTCCCGGCGGGACCACGTCGATCACGGCGCCCCCGACGGCGGTCACCGGGGACAGCGAGGGGCTCACCAGGCCCGCCGCGAGCTCTCCGAGGGCGAGCCCTGTGCCGACGGCTACGACTCCCGCGGCAGCCGCCCAGGCCGTCGCGTGCCGGTCCGCGCCTCGCGGGGCCGGGGTCCGCGTGCCGGGGCCGGGAAGGGTGTCCGGCCCGGGCGGGGAAGTGTTCACCCCTCCAGCATAGGTTCGAGCCGGAGCCGGGGCACCGTCCTGCGGGAAGGGGCTGGGGGGCACCGCTGGCACCGTCCTGGGGCAAAGGCCGCTGTGCAGCGCAATGAGGGGTCCAACGGGAGTGATGCCGGCGCCGAGGTGGCGTAGCCTGAGCTTATGAGTGTTCAGCTTGGTATGCCCCAGCCCCGCGCGGAGGACGGTTCCGGCGCGGGCACTTCCGCCGCGCAGGTGCCCGGCCGCCCGGCCGGCCTGCCCGCCGGCCTGATGGACCGCTACGGCCGCCGTGCCACCGACATGCGGCTTTCCCTGACGGACAAATGCAATCTGCGCTGTACGTACTGCATGCCGGCCGAGGGCCTGGAGTGGCTATCCAAGCAGGCCGTGATGTCGGCGGAGGAGATCGTCCGGATCGTGCGGATCGGCGTCGACATGCTGGGCGTGCGCGAGCTGCGGCTCACCGGCGGCGAACCGCTGGTCCGGGCCGATCTGATGGACATCATTTCCGCGCTCCGCCACGCGCACCCTGACCTGCCCATCTCCATGACCACCAACGCCGTGGGACTGGATAAAAAAGCCGCCGGGCTCAAAGCCGCCGGACTGTCCCGGATCAACGTCTCCCTCGACTCCCTCCATGAGGAAACGTTCACCCAGCTCACCCGCCGGCCCTTCCTGAACAAGGTCCTCGCCGGCGTCGACGCCGCCTGGGCCGCCGGGCTGGGCCCCGTCAAGCTCAACGCCGTGCTGATGCGCGGCATCAACGACGCCGAGTCCCCCGCCCTCCTGGCGTGGGCGCTGGACCGCGGCTACGAGCTGCGCTTCATCGAGCAGATGCCGCTCGACGCCGACCACGGCTGGACCCGGCGGAACATGATCACCGCCGCGGAAATCCGGGAGCTGCTGTCCGTCGACTACGTGCTCAGCGCCGATCCGCGCGACCGCGACGGCGCCCCGGCGGAACGCTTCGAGGTCCGGGCCCGGGTGCCCGGCACGGCCGAGGCCACCGGGCCGGTCCTCGGCACCGTGGGGATCATCGCGTCCGTGACCGAGCCGTTCTGCTCCGATTGCCGCCGCACCCGCATCACGGCCGAGGGCAAGATCATGAGCTGCCTCTTCTCCCGCGAGGAAATCGACCTGCTGGGGCTGCTCCGCGAGGGCGCCAGCGACGAACAGCTCGCCGAACGCTGGCAGGATGCCATGTGGATCAAACCCAAAGCCCACGGCATGGACCACGTCGGACTGGACGCCCCGGACTTCGTCCAGCCGGACCGCAGCATGAGCGCCATCGGAGGCTGAAGCACCTGTGAACGTACGTTACTTCGCTGCCGCGCGCGCCGCTGCCGGCGTCGACGAGGAGCGCTTTGACCTCGCCGCGGACGCCACCGTGGACGCGCTGCTGGAGGCGATCCTCGCCGTCGAGCGCCCGGAACCCCCGGCCGGGACCCCGCCGCTGGCGCGGCTGCTGTCCCGGAGCAGCTTCCTGCTCAACGAGGTGGCGGTCCGCAACCGTGCGACGGCGCTGAAGCCGGACGACGTCGTCGACGTGCTCCCGCCGTTCGCCGGCGGCTAGGCAGCCCGCCGGCCATCCCCCGCCACGTTTTTGGGATACCGCCCGGCCCCCGCCGCGCGTAGCGTGGAACCATCCCAGAAACCCCGGGACCAGTAGCCGGAAGGAACGACTGGCATGTACACCTTGCAGATAGAACACGCGATCAAGGATTTCGGCATGTGGAAGGCCGCCTTCGACCGTGATCCGGTGAACCGGGCGGCGTCGGGCGTCACCGCGCACCGGATCAGCCGCCCGGTGGATGATCCGAACTACGTGGTGGTCGAACTCGATTTCGAGGGCCGGGACCAGGCGGAAGCGCTGCTTGCGAACCTCCAGGCTAACGTCTGGAACTCCTCCACCGTTGCCCCCGCCCTCGCGGGTGCCCCGAAAACCCGGATTCTGGAATCCGCGCCCTGACGCGCACCCGGCGCCCGGCCGTCATCCTGCGGCCAGCGCCTCCCGCACGGCGTCAGCGACGGCGGCGGCGCCGGCTTCGCCCATGATGATCGTGTAGTGGTTGACGTCCGGCACCTCGCGGACTTCCAAGGCCGGAAGCTTTTCCGCCCAGGCGTCCAGGTAGCCGGGCGCATACAGGCCGGCGGGTTCGTCCAGCAGCCCCCGCGGCGCTCGCAGCACCACGGTCTGCACCGCCAGTTCGTCCAGCGCCTTCAGGAGCGAGGGGCCGCGGCGCAGTTCGGCGGTGTCGTCCGCCATCGCCTGGAACCGGGTGGCGGGCCGGAGCACGGGCTCCTCACCGGTGAGGTCGTAGTCGACGTACTCCTCCACAGCCGGGCTCCAGTCCGCGCTGAAGGCCGGGTGCTGCTTCCAGTACCTGCGGTACGCCTCCCGGCTCGGGAACGTGGCGTTCAGCCGTTCGGCCGCAGGCCCCAGCACGGCAGCAACGATCTGGTCATCGCTCAGTTCCTCCGGCACCTGCAGCGGAAGGCCGCCGTCGACCAGCACCAGGGACCGCACGCGCTCCGGGTATTGGTTGGCGAGCACCACCGACACGAAGGCGCCCATGGAATGGCCCACCACCACCACCGGCCCCGTGCTCAGCGCGGCAAGCACTGCTGAGAGGTCCTCGGCATGGGAAGGCATCCCGTACGGGGCAGGCAGCGCGTTGCTGCGCCCACGGCCCCGCAAGTCCGGTGCGATGATCCGGACGTCCGGAAGGGCCTCTGCCAGTTTGGGCCAGGCCTTGTGGGATGCCGTCACCCCGTGCACCGCGAGGATGGTGGGGGCGGACGCGTCATCCGGTCCCCAGAGGGCAGTGTGCAGGGTCCCGCCACGGACCGGGACCTCGGTGGTGCGGTAGGTGGCGTGGCCGGCTGGCTGTATCTGGGCGGGCTGGTTCACGGGGCGTTCCCTTCCTGGGTCTGGGTGGGGCTGGAATCGCGGCCGACTCCCGGAGCGGGGCCGGGGGCGAGCCCGCGTTCAATGAACTGCATCATCTCCTCAAAGACTTCCTCCGGAACGTCCGGGCGGGCGCCGGGGGCGGGATCCGCGCCCTCTTCATCCCACAACACCCAGCGCATGCCGATCAGCTCGCCGATGCCCATCAGGGCCCAGGCCGCCACGGTGGGATCCATCTCCCGGACCTCGCCGCTGAGCTGCGCGGCTTTAAGGCCCTCAATGTAGCCGTTGACGATCCGGGTGTAGTGCAGCCGCAGCGCGCCGGGCGAGACGAACTCGGCCTGCCGGATGATCCGGTAAAGCGCCGGGTGTTCCGCCGTGAATTTGAAGAAGGCCCGGAACCCGGCGCGTTCGGCCTCCAGCCGGGTCCCGGCGGCCCGGGCGGCGTCCGTCATAGCGTGCCGGACCCGCCGGTTCAGGTCCTCGACGACCTCGTCGAAGATGGCCTGTTTGCTGTCGAAATAGAGGTAGAAGGTGCCGAGCCCGACGCCGGCCGCCTCCGTGATCTTCACAATCGAGGCCTCGTGGTAGCCCACCGAGGCGAACACGGTCTCCGCCGCCTGCAGCAGCTTCGCCCGGGTCCGGGTCCCCCGGGCGGTGCGGGGCACGGCGCTCATGCCGGGCTCCCGTCCGCGGGCACGGCAGCTGCCGTGTGGCCGGGATATCCTGCCCGGGTGCTTCCGTCGAGCTTATCCCGCAGGCGGGAGCGCAGCACCTTGTTCAGCGCCGTGCGCGGCAGCGCTCCGACGGTCTCAATCCGGCGGGGCACCTTGAACCGCGCCAGCTGTGCCCCGCAGTGTTCAAGGAGTTCCTGTTCGTCCGTGGCCATGCCGGGACGGATCACCACGAAGGCGACGCCGGTTTCGCCCCACCGATCGTCAGCCACCCCGACGACGGCGGCCTGCGCCACCGCCGGATGGGCCAGCAGGGCGGCCTCCACCTCAGCCGGAGCGACGTTTTCTCCACCGGAAATGTAGATGTCCTTCAGCCGGTCCACCACTTTGATGTACCCGTCAGCGTCGCGTTCCACCAGGTCCCCGGTGTGCAGCCAGCCCCCGGAGAGGACTGCGGCGGTGGCGGCCGGGTCGCGGAAGTAGCCGGCGAAGACGCCCGGGCCTGCCACCAGCAGTTCCCCGGCCGCGGCGCCGTCGAGGACTTCCCCGGTCACCGGGTCCGCCACGGCGACTTCGACGTGCGGGTACGGTTTGCCTGAGTAGCCGACCATCCGGGCGGCGTCCTCGTTGGCCAGGCAGAGGACGTTGGGTGACGCCTCGGTGAGGCCGTAGCCCTGGCTCAGCGCTACTCCCCTGCGGTGCCAGATCCGCAGCAGCGGTGCCGGCATGGGCGCCCCGCCCACCACGGCGTGGCGGAGGCTCCCCAGCTCCGCGGTGGCGAAATCGGGGTGTTCCGCCAGCATCAGGTACTGGGTGGGGACACCCATGAGCATGGTGACCTTTCGCTCCGCGATCAGCTGCAGCACCCGGCCGGGTTCGAAGCCGCGCTCCAGTACCACGGTGGCGCCGGTCCACCAGGCCAGCAGGGGCTGGATGTTCCAGCCGCCGACGTGGAACTGCGGCAGCACCGCCAGTACGACGTCGGTGCTGCCCAGATCCATCGTCCGGGAGAGCGAAAGATTGGTCCAGAAGCAGTTGGCGTGCGTCAGCACCGCGGCCTTGCTGGCCCCTTCCATGCCGGAGGTGAAGATCATCAGGAGGGGATCGTCGTCGTGCACTTCCCGCCGAAGACCAGGTGTCCCGCCGGGCGGATCGGACATCTGCCGGGTCCGGAGCGGCGGCGGCACGGACTTCTCAATGTCGCCGGGACCCAGCGCGGCGGTCCGCGGCCGGCGCGGCAGGAGGGCACACGCCCCGGCGGCGAGCAAATCCAGCTCATCCTCGACGAGGAGGAGCTGCGGGTCGGCGACCTCCAGCTGACCGGCGAGCTCCTTCGGCGAGAGCCGCCAGGACAGCGGGACCAGGACCAGCCCGGCCTTGGCGCACGCGAAGAACACCACCACGTGGTCCGAGCTGTTGCCTGTCAGGGTGGCCACCCGGTCCCCGTTCACGTAGCCGGCGGCTGTGAAGCCTGCGGCGAGTGCTGCGGCCCGGCGTTCGAGCTCGCCGTAGCTGAGGGTGCAGCCGCGGTCGTCGACGGCGGTCCGGTGCGGCGCGGCGAGGCTGCGGTCGGCGGTCCAGCGGCCCAGCGTGTGCAGACCGTCCGCCCCGTGGAGGCCGGCGGCGGCGCTCATGCCGATTCCTCCAGGATCTCCCGGGAGGCCGCGGTGCTGTGCCGGGTGCCGCTGCGGCGGTTCCGCCGTTCGGCCAGCCGCTGCGCGGCGCCCGTCAGGCCGCCGGGCAGGAACAGCACTACGAGGATAAATAGGGTGCCCAGGATGAACAGGGGCTCAGACAGCGGGATTCGGAGGATGTCCGGGAGCGTGTCGATGGCGTCGGAGTTCGCCAGCGTCGTGAGGCGCTGGTCCAGGATGGTGTAGAAAACCCCGCCGATGACGGCGCCCCAGCGGGAGCCGACGCCGCCCAGGACCACCATCACCAGCAGGGTGATGGTCAGGTCCGCGGAGATGGCCCGCGGCACGGCACCGCTTTGGAGGAGCAGGAACACCATGCCGATGATGCTGACCAGGACGGCCGACACCACAAAGATCAGCAGCTTCACAAGGTACGGCTGCAGGCCCAGGACGCGGACCCGCAGTTCGTTCTCCCGGACCGCGGCGGCCGCATGGCCGGCGCGCGAGGACTGCACCCAAGTAACCACAACAAACACGGCAACCAGCACGGCCAGGGCCAGCCAGTAGAGATTGCGGGTGTTGACCACCCCCACCAGGAAGTCGGGCAGGTTTTCGGTGCGCAGTGACAGGCCCTCGTCTCCGCCCGTGGTGCCGTCGGGGTTGCGTCCCACGATGACCGAACCGGCCTGGGCAAAGGCGAGGGTCACCATGGCGAAGGGGATGCCGCTGACCCGGAGGCTGATGCTGCCCACCACGTGGGCCAGCACGATCACAACGAGCAGGGTCAGGCCCATGGCCGGCAGCAGCGGGATGTCCAGGTTCTGGAGGATGATCGCCAGCCCGTACACGCCGGCGCCGAAGTACAGGGCATGGCCGAAGGAGAGGAGCCCGGCGACGCCCAGCAGCAGGTGGTAGGTCAGGGCCGCGGCGGCCATCAGCATGCACATGGCCAGCAGCTGCAGGGACCCCGGCGTGTACGTCGGTCCGGGCAGTACGCCCGGCAGGGACAGGTTCAACAGCGGCAGCAGGACCAGCAGCACCACACCGGCGAGCCCGGCAGCGGCTCCGAGGATCCTCCGGCGGGTCAGGCGGGGCCCGGCCGGTGGAGCGGAACGGCCGTCACCTGCCGTCTGGCGCAGTCCCGCGGGGCTGCCGGGGGTGCTGGTGCCTTGGCTGGCCCCTGTGCCGGCACTGTTGACGCCGGAGGCATCGGTATCGGTGGTCATGAGGTTCTCCCGAGCAGGCCGGAGGGACGGAACAGCAGCACCAGCGCCAAGGCCAGCACGACGACAAAGTCGCCGGTGCCGCCGAGGTAGAAGTTGGCGAACTGCTGGAGGACCGCAACCGCGACGGCGGCAATGGCCGCGCCGGTCAGCGAGCCCAGCCCGCCGATCACGGTGACGATGAAGGCGAAAATCAGCAGCGAGCCGCCCAGCATGGGCGAGACGTAGCCGAAGTAGTGCGAGGCAAGGACCCCGCCCAGGCCGGCGGCGGCACCGCCGATCGTGAACACGAGCGTGAAAGCTTTCCGGACGTCGATGCCGAGGGCAGTCACCATGGAGCGGTTTTCAACGCCGGCCCGGATAATCATGCCGTAGCGCGTGTTCTTCAGGAAGAACACCATGGCGAGCAGCACCAGGACGGCCGCGATAATGCAGACGAACCGGTCGTTGGGAACCCGGGCCCCGAAGATCTCGGTGGTGTCCTTGAACCAGGCGGGTCCCTGGATGAAAACGGGATCGGTGCCCCAGATGCCGTCGAACAGGGCCACGGCGGCCAGTGACAGGCCCAGTGTGATCAGGAGCTGCTCGATGTGCCGCTGGTACAGCCGGCGAATAAGCACGAATTCAGTGAAGGCCGCGAACGCGGCGCCCGCGGCCGCTCCGACCAGCAGGGAGAGCAGGAAGATCCCCCAGTCGTCGGAGCCGGTGCGGCGGGCGACTTCCCAGCCGGCGAAGGCACCGAGGGTCAGGAAGGCGCCGTGGGCGAAGTTGAGCACGCCCATGAGCCCGTAGATCAGGGACAGCCCGGCGGCCACCAGGAAGTAGAGGGCGCCAAGGCCCAGGCCGGTGAAGAGGAGCAGGACAACGGTACTCACAGGGCGGCGCCTTTCCCGGCTGATTTCTCAGCCAGCGGGTCAGCGGAGACGCCCAGCAGTCGCTGGGTCAGCTCGGCGTCGTCGAGGAATTCCAGGGCGTCGCCGGTGTGGACCACACGGCCCCCGGAGAGAACCACAGCGCCCTCGGCGAGCTGGCGTACGACGTGCAGATTTTGCTCGACCAGAAGGATAGGAACGGTCTTGGCGGCCTCGGCGAGGGTTTCGGCCACCTCGGCGACGATTTTCGGGGCCAGGCCCTTGGTGGGCTCGTCGACGAGCAGGATCTTGTTCGTGTTCAGCAGCGCGCGCGCCAGCGAGACCATCTGCTGCTGGCCGCCGGAGAGGGTGCCGGCCATCTGACCCGACCGGGCCACCAGGTCCGGGAAGAGCTCCTCCACCAGCTGGCGGCGCGGGGCGTCGTCGCGCTCGGCGAGCCGGAGGTTCTCCGCCACGGTGAGCTTGGAGAACACCTCACGGTCTTCCGGCACATACCCAACACCGCTGCGGATGATCTTGTACGTCGACTCTTTCTCGATCCGCACGCCGTCAAGCTCCACGGCTCCGGTGCGGTCGATCAGTCCGATGATGGCTTTGATGGTGCTGGTCTTTCCAACACCGTTGCGGCCCAGCAGTGCGGTAATGCCTGCGGCGGGGACGGTGAAGGAGACGTCCTCCACCACTTGTTGGCCGGCGATATGGGCGTTGAGCCGCTCAATCCGGAGGATGGGACGGGGTTCCGCGGCGGCGGTCATACGGGCTCTCCAAGGTAGGCACTTTGTACGGTGGGATCCGACATCACGGCCTCCGGGCTGTCCAGGGCCAGCAGGCTGCCGTGGTGCATCACAGCCACCCGGTCCACGAGGCCCAGGACCACATCCATGTGGTGCTCCACCATCATCACGGTGCAGCCGCGGTCCCGGTGCATCCCGCGGATGATCGCACTGAGGGACGGGACGTCCCCCGACGCCACCCCGGCCATCGGCTCGTCCAGGAGGACGACGGCGGGATCCGTCGCCAGGAGCACGGCGATCTCCACCTTGCGTTTTTCGCCATGCGAGAGGTCCCCGGCCGCCGTCGTGAGCTGGCCGGTGAGGCCGACCTCGTCGATGGTGCCGCGGGCGATGCGGGTGGCCTCATCGGAGGCTGACGGGAAACGCAGGATGCTGAAACTGCCGCCAAGTTTGGCCTGGGCGGCCAGCCGGACGTTTTCCAGCACGCTGAGCCGGGGAAACAGGTTGGAGGTCTGGAAGGTCCGCCCCAGCCCTGCCTTGGCACGGCGGTGGACCGGCTCCGAGGTGATGTCCCTGCCGTTCAGGGCGATGCTGCCCGCCGTCGGCCGCAGAACACCGGAAATCAGGTTGAACAGGGTGGTCTTGCCGGCCCCGTTGGGGCCGATGACACCGACCATTTCGCCGGCGCCGACCGTGAAGCCCACATCCTGCAGGATACGGGCACCGCCGATCTGCAGGCCGAGGCCGTCCACCGCGAGGGCGGGCAGGGCTGGGGAATTCATGCGGATCCTTTGTGTCTGGCTGGAGTCGTGTCGAGGAGCGCGGCGCTGTGCGGTGGGGCCCGACACAGCGCCGCGTCGGGTTATTTCTTCTCCGGCGGGGCGACGGTGTCACCCGGCACAACAGTGACGAGCTCGGGGGTCCAGCTGCCGCCGTTCTGGACCAGCTTCGCCTGGTACATGTCCTGGATCAGGGCGTGGTCCGAGGCCCGGACGGTGGTCTTGCCCTTGGGCCCGTCGAAGCTGAAGCCCTCCAGGGCCTTGACCATGGAGTCGGCGTCGGAGCCGCCTTCCTTGATGGCCTGGACGATCATCTGGCCGGCCACGAATCCGTCGGGCGTAAAGAGGTCCGCCTTGGCTCCGGCCTTCTCCACCGCGGAGATCATCGTCTTCTCGACCTCATTGCCCGCGGCTCCGGGGAAGTAGTGGTTCAGGAAGCTGATCTTGGCGGTCGCCTCGCCGTAGGCCCCAAAGGTGGAGGCGTCGCCAAGCCCGGTGACCACGGGGGCGGCGTCGAAAACGCCCTGCTGGCTCAGGGTCTGCCACATGGTCCCGGACGTTGCCCCGGCCCAGGCGGCAAAAACCATATCCGGCTTCGCGTCGATGAGCTGGCGGGCGAACGGGGTGAGTTCCTGTCCTTCCGGAACGAGGACCGACTCCACGGTGGCGCCCTTGGCGCCGAGGACGGCCTTGACGGCTGCGACGTTGCCCTGGCCGAAAGCGTTGTCCTGCGCGAAGACCACCACCTTCTTGCCGTTGGTGTCGATGAACGAGCCCGCGGTGGCGACGTCCTGCAGGCTCTGGCGGCCCGAGCGGAAGGTGTACTTGTTGATGCCCTGGATGGCATCGGTGGCAGCGGGCCCGGAGATGTACACCACCTTGTTCTGGGCAGCCTGCTCGGCGAGCTTGAGCGCGATGCCGGAAGAAACGGTGCCGCCGATGATCTTGTAGCCCTTGCCGATCATGTCCTTGGCGGCCGTCACGGCCTTGTCCGGGTCACCGCCGTCGTCAGCGTAGGTGAGGTTGATCTTGGCACCGTTGACTTCGCCGGTGCCGCCGGTGGCGTGGTCGATGCCCGCCTGGAGGCCCTCGTAGTACGTGGCGCCGTAGGCGGCCAGGGGTCCGGTCTTGGAGTAGATGATGCCTACGTTGACCGGTTCGGCGGCGGCTGCGCTGCCCGAGCCGGCCGGCGCCGCGCTGCCCGGAGTGGGGGCACAGGCGCTGAGGGCGAGCCCGGTGGCCATCACGGCGGCCATCAGGAACTTCTTTGTATCCTTCACGGGATGCCTTTCTTGAATGGAATCTGTGCATGAGATCGAACGGGAACTGCGCTGAACCTGAAAGGTGATTCAGATTACGGCAAATCTATGGTGCAACCCACGAAGTGTCAACGGATTCCAGGCCCGGCCCTGCAACGTTTTGGCAACGGGATAATGAGCGCACCCTGCGGTGCTCCTTTACAGCCGCTGGACACGGCGTGATGATGGTGGCGGGACCAGACTGAGGGAAGCCCACCCGGAGGAAGCATGGATCGACCGCTGCCCGGCAGCGCACATGAAGCCCTTGAATTGTTTCTGGGGCACTGGAGCGGAACCACCCAGTGGGAAGCCACCGCCTGGGGTCCGGCCCGGAGCGCCGCGTCCGAGGTCGTTTTCACCCGTGCCGCCGCCGGCCTGGCGGTGACCATGAGCTACCGCCACACCGATGCCGACGGTACCAAGACCGAGGGCGTGGGCGTTTTCACCATGGACCCCGACCGTCCCGACACGCTCTGGTACCACGTCAACAGCATGGGGCTGCCGCCGGAGGCGCCTGCCCGCGCAAGCTGGCTCGACGGCACACTGACCATCGAACGGCGCAGCGACCGCGGCACCGCGCGCCACACCCTAAGGGTCGACGACGGCCAGCTCACCCATGCCGCCGGGCTGCGGCTGGGCAGCGCGAGCGAGTTCAGCCCGTTCATGACGACGGTGTGCCGCCGCGTGCCCGAGCCTGCGCCCGTCGCCGCCTGATCTGCGGGAGGCTCGGCAGTTTCCCCACCGGAGCTGATGGACGGTCAGCAGTTTCTGCGCCGGTGCTGAGGGAGCGTGCGGGTCAGAGGCCGAAGGTCTCGGTTTCCTCGAAGGGTCCCACCACGGTGACGGTCCGCGGCGCGGCCGCGAGCTCGCGGGCCAGTTCCTGGACCTCGGCCGCGGTGACGGCCTGGATCTGGCGCAGGGTCTCGTCGATGTCCTGGTACTCGCCGGAGACCAGCTCGGCCCGGCCCAGCCGGGACATCCGGGAGCCCGTGTCCTCCAGGGCCAGCACGATGCCGCCGCAGAGCTGCCCGACGGCTTTGCGGAGCTCCTCGTCGGAGATGCCGCCCTCGGCCAGCTTGTCGAGCTCGGCGCCGAGCAGTTCAAGGACCTGCCGGACCTTCGACGGCGTGCAGCCGGCGTACATGCCGAAGTAGCCGGCGTCGGCGTAGGAGGAGGCGAAGGAGTAGGTCGAGTAGACCAGGCCGCGCTTCTCCCGGACTTCCTGGAAGAGCCGGGAGGACATGCCGCCGCCCAGCACGGCGTTGAGGACGCTCATCACGAAGCGCCGGTCGTCGGTGGCGACGATCGTGGGGCAGCCCATGATGATGTTGGCCTGTTCCACCGGGCGCTTGACCACGTGCAGGCCTGCGGTGCCGGTGATGTCGGCGCGGTCGGTGGAGCGGCGCTGCACCGGGGCGGCGTCGGGTTCCAGGCTCCAGCCTGCGGAGTGCAGCGCATCGACCACCAGCTGGCAGACGACGTCGTGGTCCAGTCCCCCGGCGGCGGTGATGACCAGCTCGTCCGGGCGGTAGTAGCGGCGGTAGTGGTCCCAGACCGAGTCGCGGGCGACGGCCCGGATCGCGTCCGGGGTGCCGCCGATCGGGCGGCCCAGCGGGTGGGTGCCCAGCACCGCGGCGACGAAGTGTTCGTGGGCGACGTCCGTGGGGTCGTCGCTGTCCATCGCGATCTCCTCGAGGATGACGTCGCGTTCCTGCTCCATCTCCTGCGGGTCCAGCACGGCGCCGGTGATCATGTCCGCAATGACGTCGATCGCCATCGGCAGGTCGGTGTCCAGCACGCGGGCGAAGTAGCAGGTGCTTTCCTTGGCCGTGGCGGCGTTGGATTCCCCGCCCACCTCATCGAAGGCCGAGGCGATCTCCAGGGCGGTGCGCCGCGTGGTGCCTTTGAACAGCAGGTGCTCCAGGAAGTGGGTGGAGCCGTGCTGCCCGGGGGCCTCGTCCCGGGAGCCGACGCCCACCCAGAAGCCGATGGTGGCCGAGCGCTGGCCCGGCATCGCCTCGGTGAGCACGCGTACGCCGCCGGGAAGGACCGAGCGGCGGACCTCGGATCCCCCGTCTGCTCCGTGGATCAGGGTGTCTGCGTGCTGGTTCTGCTCAAGCGGCAGGGGGACGACTGTCATCGAGGCCTTTCGGTAAACGCGCGCCAAATCTGCCTGCAATCCTACCTGCCTTTAACGGCAGAGGGGCCGGTGGATGATCCACCGGCCCCTCTGCTTGGGTCAGGAAAGACTACTCTGCGGACTCCGCGGAGACCTCAGCGTCGCCAGCCCCGGCCTCGTCAGCCACAACGGGAGACAGGGAGAGCTTGCCGCGGTCGTCGATCTTGGTGATTTCCACCTGGATCTTCTGGCCGACGGAGACGACGTCCTCGACGTTGTCCACGCGCTTGCCGCCGGCGATCTTGCGCAGCTCGGAGATGTGCAGCAGGCCGTCCTTGCCCGGGGTCAGGGAGACGAACGCACCGAAGGTGGTGGTCTTGACGACCGTGCCCAGGTAGCGCTCACCAATTTCCGGGACCTGCGGGTTGGCGATGGCGTTGATCGCGGACCGTGCTGCGTCGGCAGACGGGCCGTTGGTGGCGCCGATGTAGACAGTTCCGTCGTCCTCGATCGAGATGTCGGCTCCGGTGTCTTCCTGGATCTGGTTGATCATCTTGCCCTTCGGGCCGATGACCTCGCCGATCTTGTCCACGGGGATCTTGACCGCGATGACGCGCGGAGCGAACTCGGAGAGCTCGTCCGGGGTGTCGATGGCGGAGTTCAGGACCTCAAGGATGTGCAGGCGGGCTTCGCGGGCCTGCTTCAGGGCGGCGGCCAGGACGGAGGCCGGGATGCCGTCGAGCTTGGTGTCCAGCTGGATGGCCGTGACGAACTCGGAGGTACCGGCAACCTTGAAGTCCATGTCACCGAAGGCATCTTCGGCGCCGAGGATATCGGTCAGGGCGGCGTAGCGGGTCTGGCCGTCAACCTGGTCGGAGACCAGGCCCATGGCGATACCGGCAACAGCGGCCTTCAGCGGCACACCTGCGTTGAACAGGGACAGCGTGGAGGCGCAGACGGAACCCATCGACGTCGAACCGTTGGAGCTGAGCGCCTCAGACACCTGGCGGATGGCGTAGGGGAATTCCTCGCGGGAGGGCAGCACCGGCATGATGGCGCGCTCTGCCAGGGCACCGTGGCCGATTTCGCGGCGCTTCGGGGAACCGACGCGGCCGGTCTCGCCGGTGGAGTACGGCGGGAAGTTGTAGTTGTGCATGTACCGCTTGCGCGTGACGGGAGACAGCGAGTCGATCTGCTGTTCCATCTTGAGCATGTTCAGCGTGGTGACACCCATGATCTGGGTCTCGCCGCGCTCGAAGATGGCCGAACCGTGCACGCGGGGCAGGACCTCGACCTCGGCGGTGAGCTGGCGGATGTCCGTCAGGCTGCGGCCGTCGATGCGGATCTGGTCCTTGAGGATGCGCTGGCGCACAACCTGCTTGGTGACGGAGCGGAAGGCTGCGGAGAGTTCCTTTTCGCGGCCCTCGAACTGGCCGGCCAGGGAGGAGACGACCTCGTCCTTGAGCTCATCGGAGGCGGTGTCGCGCTCCTGCTTGTCGGCGATCTGGAAGACGGCGGTCAGCTTCTCGGCGGCAGCGGACTCCACAGCGGCGAAGACGTCGTCCTGGTAGTCCAGGAAGACCGGGAACTCGACGGTCGGCTTGGCGGCGCGGGCTGCCAGGTCGGACTGTGCCTCGCAAAGAGCCTTGATGAACGGCTTGGCAGCCTCGAGGCCCTCGGAGACGACCTCTTCGGTGGGGGCGGTGGCGCCCTGTTCCTTGATGAGGTTCCAGGAGTTGTCGGTGGCTTCGGCTTCAACCATCATGATGGCAACGTCGTCGCCCGCGATGCGGCCGGCAACCACCATGTTGAAGACGGCGTTCTCCAGCTGGGAGTGCTTCGGGAACGCAACCCACTGCGATCCGTTCTCGTCGGCGATGAGGGCAACGCGGACGCCGCCGATCGGGCCGGAGAAGGGCAGGCCGGAGAGCTGGGTGGACATCGAGGACGCGTTGATCGCGACGACGTCGTAGAGCTCGTCCGGGTTGATGGACAGCACGGTGACGACGATCTGGACCTCGTTGCGGAGGCCCTTGACGAACGCGGGGCGCAGCGGACGGTCCATGAGGCGGCAGGCCAGGATGGCTTCCGTGGACGGGCGGCCTTCGCGGCGGAAGAACGAGCCCGGGATGCGGCCGGCAGCGTACATGCGCTCTTCGACGTCGACCGTCAGCGGGAAGAAGTCGAAGCCTTCGCGCGGGTGCTTGCCCGCGGTGGTGGCGGACAGCAGCGCGGTCTCTTCGTCGATGTAGACCATGGCTGCGCCGGCTGCCTGCTTGGCAAGGCGGCCGGTTTCGAAGCGGATTACACGCTTGCCGAAGCGGCCATTGTCAATGACTGCTTCTGAGAACTGGATTTCGGGACCCTCCAAGAGAGTCACCTCCGTTTCATGATTCACGGAGTCCAGCCGCATCAACCCAGTCCAGCATCTGTCTACTGGCCTGCACTGCACCCGGTCATCGATCGAGACCCACGGGCCGGGGCTTCCGTCGTGGAAGCCGTTCCCGGGGATCACTACCGAGGACCGCGAATGCGTGATGCGGTTGATCCTCCTGTTGAGTTTTTGTTTGAAGAAAGCGGCCCTCTCCGTGATGGAAAGGGCCGCCCCTAAAGCTGACTAGCGGCGCAGGCCGAGGCGCTCGATGAGCGCACGGTAGCGGTTGATGTCAGTGTTCTTGAGGTAGGTGAGCATACGCTTGCGACGACCAACCATGGCCAGCAGACCGCGCTGGGTGTGGTAATCGTGCTTGTGCTCCTTCATGTGCTCAGTGAGATCCTTGATCCGCTGAGTCAGGACCGCAACCTGGACCTCCGGCGAACCGGTGTCGCCCTCGGACGTTGCGTATTCCTTCATGATGGACTGCTTTACAGCGGCTTCAAGTGCCACAATAACTCCTAGAGATGTGCCGTGAGGCCCGAAACAGTAATTCACCGCCGGGGGTGCTGTACCCGGAAATCTCCCCGCAAGGAAAGCGTCCCGAACACAACAGGAACCAGCCGCCACGGACTGCAGCCGGATCCACCGTCCAGTTTACCGGCACGCCGCCGGACTTGTCTAAACCGGCCTGCCCGCGCGTGCGGCGGCGGCCTACGCGGAACCGGGCAGCTGCCCGCGGATCGCCGCAACGCCCTGGTAGAGCTCGGCGAAGGACGTGCTGAGCGGCGACAGCCCGATCCGGATGCCGTGCGGCGCCCGGAAATCCGGAATGATGTCCTGTTCCCAGAGCACCTTCGTCATTTCGCGGAAGGCCGGGTGGTTCACCGTGATGTGGCTGCCGCGCAATTCCGGATCCCGCGGCGTGGAGAGCTCCACTCCCGCCGGGGCGAGCCAGGCATCGTAGAGGTCGACGGCGAACGCGGTCAGCAGGCGCGATTTCTCCCGGACGGCGGCCATGCCCGCCTCCTCGATCAGGTCCAGGGTGCCGCGCATGGCCAGCATCCCGAAAATGGCAGGGGTGCCGCTGAGGAACCCGCGGATGCCCGCGGCGGCCTGGTAGCCGGGCCCCATTTCAAAGGCGTCCTTGCGTCCCATCCAGCCCCAGATGGGCTGCTGGAGCCCGGGCAGGTGCCGGGCGTTGACGTAGGCGAACGCAGGCGAGCCCGGTCCCCCGTTGAGGTATTTGTAGGTGCAGCCGGCGGCAAAGTCGACGCCGGCGTCGTCCAGGGCGATCTCCACCGAACCGGCGGAGTGGCAGAGGTCCCACACCACCAGCGCGCCGGCGTCGTGCACGGCGGCGGTGATGCCCGGCAGGTCCGCGAGGAACCCGGAGCGGTAGGCGATCTGGCTCAGGACCACGACGGCGGTGGCCGGGCCGGTGGCGTCGCGCACCTGCTGGACGGTGACGCCGGAGGCGGGGTCGGCGTCGATCCAGCGCAGCGTGAGGCCCTCTTCGCGGGCGATGCCCTCAACCAGGTAGCGGTCGGTGGGGAAATTTTCCGTGTCCAGCACGATTTCGGTGCGGGCGGGGTCCGCGACGGCGGCCAGCGCGGCCCGGATCAGCTTGTAGAGCACCACCGTGGTGGAGTCGGCGATGATGGTCTGTCCGGGAGGAGCGCCCAGGACTGCCCGCCCCAACTGGTCGCCGATGGCCTGCGGGAGTTCCAGCCATTCCTCATCCCAGCCGCGGATCAGCCGGCCGCCCCAGCTGTCCTGGATGAAGCTGCTGATGTCGGTGACGGTGCGCTTGAGCGGGCGGCCCAGGGAGTTGCCGTCCAGGTAGGACAGGTCCGTGTCCGTACCGACGAAGTGCTCCCGGTAGGCTGCCAGCGGATCGGCGGCGTCCAGGTCCCGGGCGCGCTGGAGGAGGTCCGTGGTGTCGCCGGCGGCCCGGGCCGGGTTTCCCGACACGGCAGGGGTTCCGGCCGTCTCCGGCTGCAGGGCGCTCACTGGCCGATCTCCGTCCGGACGGCGAAGAGCTCCGGGAAGAACGTCAGTTCGAGGGCTTTCTGCAGGAAGGCGGCGCCGCTGGAGCCGCCGGTGCCGGATTTCATGCCGATGGTGCGCTGGACCGTGCGCAGGTGCCGGAACCGCCAGAGCTGGAAGTTGTCCTCCAGGTCCACCAGTTCCTCGCAGGCCTCATAGGCGCCCCAGTTGTCCGCGGCGTTCTCGTAGATGTACTTGAAGACCGGCACCAGCCCGGCGCTGAATTCGTGCGCCTGGGTAACGTCCCGCTCCAGCACCGACGCGGGCACGTCGAAGCCCTGGCGCTTGAGGTAGGCGAGGAAGTCGTCGTAGATGCTCGGGGATTCGAGGAGTTCGGTCAGCATCGCGTGGGCCTCGGGGTCGGATTCGAAGACCGGGAGCATTTTGCGGTTCTTGTTGCCGAGGAGAAATTCCACCGCGCGGTACTGGCTGGACTGGAATCCGGAGGAGTTGCCCAGGAAGCCGCGGAACTGCGAGTACTCGGTGGGTGTGAGGGTGGCCAGCACGGACCACTGCTCGGTGAGCGTTTTCTGGATGTGCTTGACCCTGGCGATCGCCTTCAGCGCCGAGCCGAGGTCATCGGCGCGGAGCCAGGCCGCGGCGCTGCGGAGCTCGTGCAGGACCAGCTTGAGCCACAGCTCCGTGGTCTGGTGCTGGATGATGAACAGCATCTCGTCGTGGTGTTCCGGTTCGCTGACCGGCTGCTGCGCGCTGAGGAGCGTCGGCAGCTGCAGGTAGGACGCGTAGCTCATCCTCGAGCTGAAGTCCCGGACAATTTCTTTGTCCAGCTCCCGCGTGTTTTTCTCAATGGTCACGACTCTGTGCCTTCCTTGCCAAATTGCTGTGAATCCCTGCGTAGCATGCCGATGCAGGACCGCAGGTGCGGTTCAGCGCGCGAACAGGATGTTGTGGGCCTGGACCACGTCGAGGCGCATCTGGTCCACCAGGGCCTCAGGGCCACGGTATGCCACCATCCCCCGCAGCCGGGCAACGAATTCGACCACCACTGTCTGGCCGTACAGATCGAAATCCTCGACGGCCTCTTCCGGGCGGTCGATCACGTGCGCTTCCACCTGCCGGCTGACGCCGTCGAACGTAGGGTTGGAGCCGACGGAGATGGCGGCGGGCCAGCGCGTGCCGGCCTGGTCCACCAGCCAGCCGGCGTAGATGCCGTCGGCGGGGATGTAGCCGGTCGAGTCTGAGGCGAGGTTGGCGGTGGGGAAGCCGAGGTCGCGTCCGCGCGCGGCGCCGTGGACCACTTCGCCGCGCATCCGGTGCGGCCTGCCCAGGACGGCGGCGGCGGTGGCGACGTCGCCCTCGCGCAGGGCCTCGCGCACCCAGGTGGAGGAGCAGCGGCGGTCTTTGCTGCCGCCGTCGTGCTGGTTCCCGTGCTGGTCACCGTGCAGGTCCCCGTGCAGCGGGAATCCTTCGGAGCCGAATTCACTGATGACCAGCACCTCGAAGCCGAGCTTCCTGCCGAGCTCCTGCATGGTGTCCAGGTCGCCGGAGTTCCCGCGGCCGAACCGCGCGTCGTGGCCGATCACCACGTGGCTTGCCTTGAGGCTGCCGACCAGGATGTCGGCGACGAATTCTTCGGGGGTGAGGCTGGCCAGTTCCAGGGAGTACTTCATCACCAGGACGGCGTCGAGCCCCAGCTCGCCGAGCGCCACCAGTTTGTCTTCCAGCCCCATGATCAGTTCCGGGGCGGATTCGGGGCGGTGGACCTGCGCCGGATGCGGGTCGAAGGTGATGGCGACGGCGCGGGCGTGGTTCAGCCGGGCGATGCGGATGAGCTGCGACAGTACCTGCTGGTGGCCGCGGTGCACGCCGTCGAAGTTGCCGAAGGTCACGACTGAAGGGCCGAAGTCCGCGGGGACTTCGGACGGATCGTTCCAGATGTGGACCATCAACCTCGCCTTTTGCTGCCTGCTGGGTGTGCGTCCGGAAAATCCTGCCGGCTCCGGAACTCTCCTAGATTACCCGCATTCGCGGTCCGCCTCCGACGGCGCAGCCCTCCCCCGGCGGCAGCGTCCTTCCGCGTTCCGGGCGCCCGGACTACGATGCAATGGCAACCGACCGGCGGCGCCAGTGCAGGCGCTGTGTCCAGCGAGGCCCGCAACGACTGCGGCTGAAGGAGTATCCCATGACTGAGCTCAACGACATCCTGCGGCAAATCCCGGTAGACCAGATCGCCGGCATGCTCGGCACCGACCGGCAGACGGCCCAGGCCGCGGTGGAGGCCGCAGTTCCCACGTTGCTGGCCGGCATGCAGAACAATGCCCAGGGCTCCGACGGCGCCGCCTCGCTGCAGTCGGCGCTGGGCCAGCACCAGGACGGTCTGCTGGACGGCGGCGTGGACGCATCCCAGGTGGACACGGCCGACGGCGAGAAGATCGTCAGCCACGTCTTCGGCGGACAGCAGGACCAGGTGGCGAACCAGTTGGCCGGGACGTCGCAGCTCAGTGGTGTGGGCGGGGATCTGGTCAGGAAGCTCCTGCCGATCCTGGCGCCGATTGTGATGTCCTATCTCGCGAACAAGGTCCTCGGGGGCCGCGGCCAGTCGTCCGGAGCCGGCGACGGAGGTTCCGGCCAGGCGGGCGGCATTGACCTCGGCGGAATCCTGGGCGGGATTCTTGGCGGCGGCGCTGCCGCAGGCGGCGCGGGCGGCATGGGCGGACTCGGCGACCTGCTGGGCGGGATCCTGGGCGGAGGCCAGCCGTCGTCGCCCGCAGCTGTCCCGGATGCCGGGCGGGACTCGTCGCTGGAGCCCCAGGCCTACCCGCAGGGCCAGCCCGCCGGCGGCGCCCCGCGCCCGGGCGAAATGATCGAGGTCGACCTTCCGGACAGCCAGCCGGAAGAGCGGAAGAAGGACGCCGGCGGGCTCGGCGGAATCCTGGGCGGCTTGTTCGGGAAGAAGTAGGGGAACTCCCCCGGCTAGCGCCGGCCCGCAGCCCGGTAATTGCGCCAGTGCAGCAGCACAGCGGCAAGGATCAGGGGGACGTGGATGCCGGGCAGGTTCCGCGCGAACCACCGCGGCAGGTAGATGTCAGTGACCGAGCCCGTCTCGTCGCCCAAATCCCTGGCCACGGCGGTCAGCGGGCAGTGAAAGCCGTTGGCGGCGAAGACCAGGGTCTCGGCGGTCACCACCCCGGCGGCCATGCCCACGCTTCTATCGGTGCGGCCTCGGGCACCGGCGTACAGGACGTAGACCATGCAGGCCTCGATGGTGAACCATGCAAACGTATGGAATGCCTTCACAGCCCGCAGCAGCGACGCGCGTTCGGCGTCCCGCAGTCCGCGCGGAGCGGGTTGTCCGGCCCTGGGTGCAGGCATGCGTCCGGCCATGGCTCCAGCGTAGGCGCCCGCAGCCGCTGTCGGGTCAGAGGCTTTTGGCCCGCCCGGTGCCCGCGGACCGGGCGGGCAGCCGGGCGAGCCAGGCGTCAAGGTCGCGGGGATGGCGGAACAGGATAGCCGGCGGCATTGCCGGGTCCGAGTGGAGGCTGCGCATCACATGGCGTTTCCGGGTGAACGACCGGAAATGCCACCGGATGATCGAGTCCTGGACAAAGAGCCGGGCCAGGGTCTCTCGGTTGCCGTTGCAGACGGGTTCCCGGGTCAAGGCCCGCCGCAGTGAACGGCGCACCAGCCGGGCCAGTGAGAGCCAGCGCGGATAGTCCAAGCCGATCACGAGCTCTGCCCGCGGCACCACCACGTCCCGCCAGACACCGTAAGCACTGTCCAGCACCCAGTGGTCCTGGGCTGCAATCGCGGCGGCCAGGTCCCGCTGCTCCTCGACGGTGCGCTGCTGCCAGCCGGGCAGCCAGCCGATGTCATCATCCGCCGAGTACTCAGGCAGCCCGGTGGCCTCGGCGTAGGCCCGGGCGGCGGACGACTTGCCGCTGCCGGTCACGCCGTAGAAGAGGACGCGCGAGGGCGCTGCGGGAATTGATTTGAGGATGCCCGGCGACCCCGGCGCAGCGGTCGCAGTGTGCGGCTTGCGGTTGTCTTCTGCCGTAGTGGAATTCATGGTTGGTCCCCCGGATCTTGCCGCCGGCACGGCTCGGCGCTGTTGTTCCTCGGCGCTACGCTAGCACCACCCGTCCCGGCTGCGCGGTTTAGCGCCTCTGCCCGTGCGCCGAGTGCCGGGTGCCATGTGCCGAGGTGCGCCCGTGCGCCCGTGCGCCGAGTGCCGAGTGCCGGAGGGCCCGGTGCGAGCACCTGCTCTGCCAGGCTGATCGGAGTCCCGGCCGGCACCCTCACTCCAACTGGAAGTAGCGGTTTCGCCGTGGCGACTGGCGCGGATCGAGGTGCGGCGGCGGGATGAACCATGGGACGCCGCCCATCAGCTGGACGCGCCACTGTTCCTTGTGGATCAGATGGTGGTGATGCGAGCAGAGAAGCACACCGTTGCCGGTACCGGTGCTCCCCCCGCGCGACCAGTAGTCGATGTGGTGCGCCTCGCACCAGGACGCGGGGATGGTGCACTGCGGAAACGCACAGCCCCCGTCCCGCGCCGCAATGGCTTTGCGGATGTGCGGCGGAAACACCCTCGACGCACGTCCGATGTCGAGGATCCTGCCCTTACCGCCCAGAACGATGGGGACGATGTCGGCGTCGCACGCAATCCTGCGCACGGTCTTGGCCGTAACCGGGCCCGTAAACATTAGCGTCCCGGCGTGGGAGCCTGCCGGCCCTAGGTTCGTATCGGCGCCTTCCAGCCGCTCCAGAAGGTCACCGTAGTCGATGGTGACCATCACCTGCGGCCGCAGTCCTCCTGCAGCGGGAAGCTTTCCGCCAGCGAGAGCGGCTTCGCAGGCGCCGACGAGGCCGTCGAGGAGCCGCTGCGGCCGGGTCCGCCGGTCCAGCTGCGCCGCATCAGCGTCTTCCACGCCGCCGGCAGGATCAACCGCGCCCGCCGCGGTGACAGCATCTTCGTGTAGCCCGCTTCCAGCGTCGGTCTCGGCATGCCCGTCGGAATATCTCCCGCCGGCGGGGCCGCCCGCACGTCCTGCGCGCGGATTGGCGGCAGTGTTCATGGCGGTAAGCAAAGGCTCGACTTGCTCAGCCGTGGCGAAGACTTCCAGGTGGTGCAGTCCGCGATGAAGCCGGCGAATGAAGACACCCTGCCGACGGCGCAGTTCCTGCTCGCCGGGTTCCGCGCCGTCAGGGTCCAACGCGTCTGTCCAGCGTTTTGCGATCCTGATCAGGAAGTCCTGGTCATTCTCAACCGCCGTACAAGTAAGACTGTGCTCCATCCGCGCGGCATCCTCGGGTGGCGATGTATGGCGGACTCGGTCCAGGGAAAGGGTAATAATGGTCGCCGCCTTTGAAGCGACCTCTCCGGCGGCGACTGCAGCTGCGAGTTCTTCCTTGGCAGCCGGCAAGGGCTGGCCCGTTATTCCCCTTCGCGGCAAGACGGCCGCGGCCAGGGCCAGGCGGCGTCGGGCTTCCGCGCTGCTGATTCGCAGCCGCGCCCTGAGGAAATCGGCGGTGTTCCGGTATCCGTCGTCCACCCAGGCCGGTGAAGCACCAGCGCTGCCAGGCTCATTCCAGATGGGGTCCGACGGAGAATGAGCCGGAACGGTCGAATCGGTGTTCCAGCCCGTTAGCCACCCAGCCGGCGCTTCGCCACCGGGAGTCGCAATGGCAGCCCTTGGCCCGGCTGCTGCCCGGCTCCGAGTCTTGTCGACTGCCGCGGCGGCCGCCAGTTGAAGGTAGTCCACAGTTCGCGACAGGTCCTCTACGTGGCCGGCGAAGTCCGCGGCTTCAACCAGCCCCAGCCGTTCCGTCCCATTCACGGCCGTCTCGATCGACGAGCGCAGCAGCGCGAGCGCCTCCTCAACAGCGCGGACCACGTCCTCGGGTTGATGTGTGGCTGAATTGAGCCGGGGAAGGCCGGAAAGAATCACGGCGTCGGGCCGGGAAGCCTGCACGGGGGTGACAACTTCGCTGACCTTCATAGCCAAAATCTTCCTGATGGCTGTGGCTTCTGGGACGGGGACTCCCCGGACGGGGATTGGGCAGTTTCCTGCGGAGAGTGCGGGCGCATGAGACGTTGCCATCACTGCGCCCCCGCAAGAGATCTGCTTCCAGACAGCCCCGGGGGGCTAATTCAATGATTCCCCATTCAAGGCGTGAGTAGCCTCGGCTAAGGCCCGTATGTGGATAACTCTGGGGCCGGCGAGGAACCCGTCCGCAGGCAAATGATCGGGTAACCCGGCAGGCCCGGCGCCCGTTCAGGTGTTCTGCGCGAGGTGCTGGACGGGCCTTACGGCGGCCAGGCCTGCCCGCGGAGCTATGAGTGCTTAGGCCGTGCCCGTACGTGCATCCGTTCGCCCTGCTGCCCGAACAGACTGATGAATTCGACCGGACTGCCGTCGGCGCTGGCAAACCAGTGCGGGGTGCGGGTGTCGAATTCCGCAGCTTCGCCCGGGCGGAGTTCAAAGTCCTTATCGCCCAGCACCAGACGCAGCCGCCCGTTGAGGATGTAGAGCCACTCGTAGCCTTCGTGGACGCGCGGGTCCGGCTCTGCGCCCCGGGCGTTGCCGGCAAGCACCATTTTGAAGGCCTGCAGACCGCCCGGGCGGCGCGTGAGGGGAACAGCCGTCATGCCCGCGTGGGTGATGGGCTGGAGGTGGATCCTCGGATCTCCGGTGGGCGGTGCGCCCACCAGGTCATCGAGGGGAACACCGTACAGCCTCGCCAATGGCAGCAGGAGCTCGAGGTTGGGTCTGCGCTGGCCGGATTCGAGGCGGGACAGGGTGCTGACGGACACTCCGGATGCGCCGGCCACATCTCCGAGGGTGAGGTTCCGTTCCGCGCGGAGGGCCCGAAGCCGTGGCCCGACCGCTCCGAGAACATCATCAAGTTCTTGTGCCATGCCCCCACTTTGCCATAGTGGCAATCTTCTTTGTCAAAACTTGGCATCGGGATGGAGGCTGGTATGGCCGGGAACCGACGCCGGCGGCAGCACTTCAGGACTCGACGAAGGACAAGCAGGATGGACACCACACGGTATGACGTTGTCATTGTTGGCGGCGGCGCAGCTGGACTCAGCGCCGCCACGACGCTGGGCCGCGCGCTGCGGCGGGTACTGGTCATCGATTCCGGTACGCCACGCAACGCACCCGCGGCGGGGGTTCACGGTTTCCTTTCGAGGGACGGCATGAACCCCCTGGAACTCCTGTCCATTGGTCGCAGCGAAGTGATGTCCTACGGAGGAACGGTCATTGACGGCGAGGCCGTCGCCGCGCGGCGGCGCCCTGACGGGTTCGAGGTGGTCCTCGGGGATGCCCGCCGGTTCTCCGGCAGACGCCTCCTGGTCACCACCGGGCTGGCCGACGGACTGCCACCCGTCGAGGGGCTGCGGGAGCAGTGGGGACAGGGCGTTGTGCACTGCCCCTACTGCCACGGCTGGGAAATCCGCGGGCAACGGATTGGAGTGCTGGGCACCGGCCCGCTGTCCGTCCACCAGGCTCTGTTGTTTCGGCAGTGGTCCCCGGATGTAACGCTCTTCCTCAACGACACCGTGGAACCCACCGATGAGGAGTGGGAGAAACTTGCTGCCCGGTCTGTCAGGGTCGTGGACGGCGCTGTGGCTGCTGTTGACGCCGTCGGGGGTGTCCTGTCTGGCGTCACGCTCCGCCAGGGTGCCTCGGTCGACGTCCAGGCCCTGGCCGTGGCGCCACGGATGAAGGCCAGGTCGTCGCTCCTCGAATCCCTCGGGCTGGATCCGCAGGAGCACCCGTCGGGGGCCGGACGGTTCATCGAGACCGACTCTCTGGGGGCCACGGCCGTCCCCGGCGTCTATGCGGCGGGCAACGTCTCCAACCTCATGGCGCAGGTCATCACCGCTGCGGCTGAAGGCGTCATGGCCGGGGCGGGGATCAACGCCGGCCTTGTCGAAGAGGAAACCCGGTGGGCCGTGGAGGGGCGTTACGGCCCCTTCTCAGCCGGATCGGAAGCGGCGGTTACCAGGATCGTCATGGGTCACCGCCGCCATGGCCTCAGTGATGGTCAGTAAGACTCCCGCATGCCGCCCGTTCAGCCACGCAGCGCTTCCTCGTCGGACAGCTGATGGTCCTCAATCCGTGCATCCCTGAACCGGGAGAAGAGCAGCACCAGTGAGGCCATTAGCAGGAAGGCAGCGGCCACCCACAGTGCCGCGCCGGAGCCGGCAACGGTTGCTATGAGGCCGCCCAAGGGGGCTCCGAGCACGATCATCCCCCGGTTCACCGAACGCCTCGTGGCGCTCATGCGCGCGATGAGCCTGTCCGGAGTCACGGCCTGCTGGTACCCCATTTCCAGCGGCCCTTTGACGCCCATGGCCAGGCCGAACAGCAATTGCCCGACGCCGGCCAGCACCAAGGCCGTCCACAGCTGTACGGGCCAGTGCAGAGGGGAACCGTGCGCCTCTCCGCTGTTTCCGGCACCGGCGGCGAGGGGCGCCAGCGCCACCACCGCGACGGCCAGCGGCTCGGCAAGGCGGGACGCAACGATCGCACGGCCGGTACCCCACCTGCGCCCCAGGCGGGTGGAAAGTGTGGTGCCCGCGACAGCACCGATTCCGGCGCACCCCATCACCACACCCAGGCCCAGGGCACCCAAGCCAAGATCTTTCAGGACCACCGCGGGCAGGACCGTCCCCAGGATGGCGGAACCGATGAACCAGATGTGGGTGCTCCACGCCAGCGGCCCCAGCCGGGCGTGGCCATAGACCCACCGGAGCCCCTCGGCGATCTGGTGGCGCAGTTTCTGTCCGCTCAGTGCCGCAGCCTGGTCGGACGGCCGGTCCAGGGAGAGGAGCACCGCTGCGGAGAAGAAATATGAGACAGCATCCACCAGGAGAGCCACAGGCGCCGTCACCAGGGCCACCAGGCCGCCGGCCAGCGCGCTGCCCGTCGTCTGGGCCACGGTGTCGCTTTGCTGGAGCCGGGCGTTGGCCTGGGTGAGCAGGGACCTGGAGACCAGCCGGGGAAGGAAGCTCTGATAGGCGGCGTCGCTGGTCAGCGCGAGGGTTCCGAATGCGAACATCAGGATCATCAGCGCCGGAACCGAAAGGGCCGCCGTCACTGCCGCAACGGCAACCCCGGCGAGGATCAGACCACGGCCCACGTCTCCGCCGATGAGGACAGTCCGCCGGGGGAACCGGTCGATCCAGACTCCGGCAACCAGACCGAAGAGCAGATACGGGGTCCACCTCGCGGCGTTGACCAGGCCCTGGTCGAACGGGGTGCCGCTCATCGTGACCAGGATCAGAACGGACATAGCCAGGGTGGTGATGTAGGTGCCGAAATCAGACACCGTCGAGGCCACCCAGAACCTGACAAAGGCTGGGTAGCGGCGAAGCTTTGGCTCCGTGGCCGTTGGGCCTTCGCCAATAATTCCCATGCTCTCCCCCGCTCACCGCGCGTAAACTGAGATCCTAGCGGTCACGGCAGGCGCCGGCCGATACGCAGGGTCGTTGGACGCATTGTCCCCTCCGGGATCTCCAGCCCACCCGCACAGCAAATCCACAGGCGATCCGTGTGGAGGACATAGCCCCCGGACCCACACTGGTCGGACTGGGGCAGCCGCTGCCGCAACAGCGGACGCGACATAGCCAGCGCAGAAGCGCCGCCAACTCAAGAATCCGAACAGTTAGGTGACACCTATGTCACGCATCTGGAACCGTGACAACGCTCCCCTGATCATGCTGGTCGCAGGACTCGTCCTGGCCCTCATCGCCGCCGGCATAATCATTTGGGTCATCAATATCGCGCCGGTCATCGGCCGCCTCACTGGGTCCTGACCGGACAGTGCCGGGCACAACCGCTGCTGTCCACAGGCGCCGGCCTGCACCCCCACAGGGGCAAACCCGCGCACAGCCGCAACGGCGACCAGGAACGTGGGCTCGAAGCTGGTCAACGCCCCCGTACGAGCCTGATTGCCTGCACGAGGATGCCTAGGTAGACAAACAGCGCGAAGACGTTTGGCCTCATTCCCTCCGTATTTACGGCGTCCAGGAAGTTGGTGATTGCAAGTGCAAGGCCGATGCCGGACAGAGCCAGCGCCGCCATAGGGGGAGCCAGGGACTTGCTGCGTCGTGCTGCGAGGTTCCAAATCCCGCCTCCGAGCAGAGCGAGAACGAAAACGACATTAAGGGCGTCGAATATGACGACTTCGACCCTCTCGCTCTCGCTGAGGGTGTCGATGAGGGAGCCGTACTGCGTGTACAACCAGACCATGCCAAACGCACCAAGCGCACCCACTACAAGGAGCCCGATTCCGATGCCGGTCCGACCCTTACGGGAGCGCTTGGCGTCTTCAGTCTCCCCTGCGATGGCTGCGTAGGCCGGGTGTGGATATTCAGTGCTCATGTGAGTCCCCCTCGAGAGTGCAGGGAGTACCCAATGCCCCCCAGCTGGGAACAACCTAGCACCATCAATGGCTGGTTGAGTTCAGGAAGGCCGAGGTGGGTCATGGCGCCGCAAAAGTGGCGAACATAGCGGAGATAGTCCGGCGCCTTTCTTGGGCAGCTGTTCCCGCAGTCGGGTCCGCTCTACGTGTTACCGGTTGGACTCGGCGTGGGCATATCCCTTCGTTTGATCGCACGGTATCTGGCGGGCAGACGAGAAGACTGAACGCCGATATAAAGCCGTCCTCGGGAGCTGATACCCACCCCTTGCGTGGCGTCCGCCGTCGGCATTCTGTTGCCGAACGAAGCGCCGCTAAAGGATTTCCTGTCGGGTGATTGGAATGTAGGATCCGGTTCGTACCCTGGACTTTCCACGACAAACTCTGGATCGCCCGACACCACGAGGAGGCACCCGTTGAACGACCAAAGGGACCAGGCCGCCGAGACCTATACCGAGCCCCCTATGGCCGGAGACGAGTCCGCTACCCTGCTGGGCTTCCTGGAGCGACAGCGGGCGACCTTCGCCTGGAAGACCGCCGGACTCGACGCCGCAGGCCTACGGGCGGCACTCGCCCCTTCGTCGATGACGCTGGGCGGCCTGCTCAAACACTTGGCCCGATTCGAGGACGACATGTCCACCGAATGGCTGCATGGCCGCAAACAGCTCCCCCCGTGGAACGCCGTGGACTGGGACGCCAACCCTGACTGGGATTGGACCTCTGCCAGCGAGGACTCCCCCGACCAACTCTATGGAAGATGGAGCGACGCGGTGAGCCGCTCCCGCGCCCTGTTCGCGCAGGCGCTGAAGGACGGCGGTCCAGGCCGGCAAGGCACAGTTGCCTCCAACCACAACGTCGAACTCCCCAGTCTGCGCTACATCCTCCTCAACATGATCGAGGAATACGCCCGTCACAATGGCCATGCAGACCTCATCCGAGAATCGGTGGACGGTCTGGTGGGACAGGACCCGCCGGGGTAGGGAGCCCGTTCGCGGAATGAGGCAAGTACAAAGCGGGGAGAGCGGGAGCATCGGTCGCTCTCGGTCACCTTCGAGCACGTCGACGACCCCGCGTTCCGAGCTACAGCCGTCGTCAACAGAACGACCGGGGTTATCGAGAAAATGGCAATTCTCGGGGACGTCACCATACTGACCGACGTCGAGATCGATGTGCCGCTCGCCCGGGAAAACTCACCTAACTTCATCCCGGTCACAGATTGGATTCGACCCGACTACTAATGGAGACTGGGGGGCATGGACAGCCCTAGCGACCCTCAGTCCACCAAACCGCCTTTTGAGCTGCGCAGGCCCCTCGGCCCGCGCGATCCGGGGGACGCATGGGTCGAGGGTGACCGCGGGCGCTTCTGGGGGCGCTTTGGCTCGGCGGGCCTCCTTGTCCACGACCCTGCCAAGGGCATCCTCCTCCAGCACCGGGCTTTGTGGAGCGACCAGGGCGGCACGTGGGGACTCCCCGGCGGGGCCCTGCACCAGGGCGAAGAAGCGGTGCACGGCGCCCTCCGTGAGGCGCAGGAGGAAGCCGCCGTGCCGCCGGAAAACGTCCGGGTGCTGTTCACCACGGTGTTCGACGTCGGCTATTGGAGCTACACCACGGTGGCCGTCGAGGTGGTGACGGCGTTCGAGCCGGAAATCAGCGACCCGGAGAGCCTGGAACTGCAGTGGGTGCCGGTGGGAAGCGTCGGCGGCAAGGCGCTGCATCCCGGCTTCGCAGCAGCCTGGCCCGGCCTGCGCCGCAGGTTGTCAGGGCTCGACGACGGTCCCGACTGACGCCGGCCGGCGGCGGTACAGCCAGATCAGGCCCAGGATGGGCAGCAGGAGCGGGATGAACGCATAGCCGCGCCCGAAGAGGGACCACACAGTCTCATGCGGGAAGCTGACCGAATCGAACACACTGAGCGCCCCGACCACCAGCACACCCACCAGCTCCACCAGCACCGCAACCACGGAGACCTTGAACCAGGTGCGGCCGGACTTGGCGAGGGACACCGTCGCCACGAGGTACACGACGGCGGCGAAGGCCGACAGCAGGTAGGCCACCGGGGCTTCGGAGAACTTGGTGAGGATCTGGTAGCCGGCCCGGGCCGTCGCGGAGATCGCGAAGACGGCGTAGACAGCGATCAGGAGTCGGCCGGGGCCGGTGTTCCGGGTGTCTTTAGTCTCCGGGTCCGGCACTGACGCCGGCACAGAGCCCGGTGCCGGCGTCGTCCCGGGGTTCTGCTGCGAAGGTTTCGCCGTCACGTTCTGAGCCTCTTCCACGTCAGTACCAAATCTGATTCATCCTGGCGGCCATGACCAGTGCCGTGACGCCGACGGCGGCCAGCACAAAGTTGCTCCAGCGCGTTCGCTCCAGGATGGCCCAGTAGACCGCGCCCACCGGCAGCAGGAGCGCCGTCAGCAGGTAGCCCCAGAACTCCCACGGCTCCCCCGCGATCTGTTCCCCGCTGGCAACCCGGACGATCGAGCCGACCAGGTACACCAGGAGGGAGAGCTCGACGGCGGCCACCGAGAGAATGGTGGTGTCGTTGGGCGCCTTCTTAAGGATGCCGGCGGTGAGGCAGATGACGGTGGAGACCAGCCCGGCCACCAGGACAATGTAGAAATAAACGTCCACTACTGCCCGGCCTGCTGTTCCGCTGCCGGCTCCGCGGCCGCACGTTTTTCGTTGTCCGGCGCGAACACCAGCACCGGTTTGGCGTAGCTGCCCTTGTCCGCGAGCAGCGCCACGAGCGTCCCGTCCGGGGCGAACGCCGCTGCCGGGTTCTCAGGCGTCGCGGCGTCCGGCGTTCCGGCGGCCGCGCCCGCGGCGATCCTGCGGCCAAAGGAAATCTCGGTGGTTTCCTCGTCGCTGAGTTCACGGTTGGGCATCAGTGCCCGGGCGGCCTGCGACATTTCCAGCACGTCCAGGTGCTCGGCCAACTGCTCCAGAGTGTGGGCCTGGTCCAGGGTGTAGGGGCCCACCTGGGTGCGGCGCAGCGCCGTCAGGTGGCCGCCGACACCGAGCGACTCGCCAAGGTCGCGGGCCAAAGCCCGGATGTACGTCCCCGAGGAGCACTCCACCGTGACATCCACATCGAGAACGTCGACGTCGGCCGCCTCGCCGCCACGTGCCGGGCGGATCCCGTGGACCTCGAAGCGGTGGATGGTGACGGGCCGGGCGGCGAGCTTGACCTCTTCGCCGGAACGGACCCGCGCGTAGGCGCGTTCCCCGTTGACTTTGATGGCACTGACGCTGCTGGGGACCTGTTCGATCTCGCCGGTCAGAGCGGCAACGCCGGCCCGGACGGCGTCCTCGGTGACCGCGGAGGCGCTGCGGGTGGCGGTGACCTCGCCCTCGGCGTCGTCCGTCACCGTCGATTCGCCCAGGCGGATGGTGGCCGTGTACGTCTTGGAGGTGCCCACGATATAGGTCAGCAGCCGGGTGGCCTTGTTGATGCCGACCACCAGGACTCCCGTGGCCATCGGGTCCAGCGTCCCCGCATGGCCCACCTTTCGGGTACCGGCCAGCCGCCGCATCCGTCCAACCACATCGTGGCTGGTCCAGCCTTGCGGCTTGTCCACTATCACCAGTCCAGAAAGCACGCTTCCCAGTATATCCGCGCCGGGGCCGGCCTCCGCCGCGGCCCCCTCCTGTACCCCGGCGCAGCCGGCAGCGGCGGCTAGGATGGCAGACATGCCCGAGCTTGCCGCCCACGTCCGCGACGTTCCCGTCAACCAGATCCGCGAGATCACCGAAGCCGCCTGGGGAACCCCCGGCGCGATCGTGCTGAGCATCGGGGAACCGGGGTTCGCCGTCCCCCGCCACATCCTCGAGGCGGGGATGGCCTGCCTGGACCGCGACGAAACGAACTACACTCCCAACGCCGGCTTCCCCGCCCTGCGCGAGGCCTTTGCCGCGAGGTTCCGCGAACACAACGCGACGCCGGTCGGCGCGGACCGCGTGTACGTCGTCGACGGCGCCCAGCAAGGTCTGCACTTCGCGATGAGCCTGCTGCTCTCCCCCGGCGACGAGATCCTGATCCCCAATCCGGGGTACCCCACGTTCGCCATGACCAGCAGCCTGCTCCACGCCGTCCCGGTGCGGTACCCGCTGTATCCCGAACACGCGTTCCAGCCCCGGATCGCGGACATCGAGGCGCTGATTACCCCGCGCACCAAGGTCCTGGTGCTCAACTCGCCGTCCAATCCGCTGGGCGCCGTCCTGGGCGAGGAGCTCACCCGCAGCCTGGTTGAACTGGCCGTCCGCCACGACCTTTGGATCATCTCGGATGAATGCTACGAGGCGTTCACCTACGACGTCCCGCATGTGAGCCCCGCCCGCTTCGACAGTGACGTCCCCGGCGAAGCCCGCGTGTTCACGTCGCTGACCCTGTCCAAGACCTACGGCCTGACCGGGCTGCGGATCGGCGCGCTGATCTGCCCGCCCGGCCTGGAGCAGCAGATGAGCAACGTGATGGAGGCGATCGTCTCCTGCGTCGCCTCGCCGTCGCAGTACGCCGCGCTGGCCGCGCTCACTGGCCCGCAGGACTATGTCAGCCACGCGCACGCGCACTACCGCGCCAACCGGGACGCCGCCTCGGCGGTGCTGGAGTCCAAAGGGATTCCGTTCCTCACGGCGCAGGGCGCCTTCTACCTCTGGGCCGACGTCTCCCACGTCAGCGGCGGCGACGTCCGTTCGTGGGTCCGCCGCTTCCTCGCCGATTCGGGGGTGGCTCTTGCCCCCGGCACCTCCTTCGGTTCGATCGGCGAGGGCTGGATCCGGATTGCGCTGTGCGGCAGCCAGGCAGAGCTGGTGGAAGGCCTGGGGCGGCTCCCCGCCAGGGTCCCGGCTGACAGCTGAGGGCTGAGGCGGCCCGGTCACCGGGCCGCTGTCCCCTACCGCGCCTGACCCGCAGCACCTACCCTGAGTCCATCGCGTGGTCCGGCCAGGCAGTCCGGTCGGATTCACGGTTCGGCCAGGGAGGTTCACATGTGGTGGCAGGACTTGTTATGGGGCATCTGGAACGGGCTGACGGCGTGGATTGTGCTGATCGTCCATGTGTTTGGGCAGTGGAGCGATTTCCCGTTCTACAACTCGGCCAGGGCCGGTAACTGGTACGACTTCGGCTTCCTGCTGGGGGTGGGCTCGCCGTTTCTGGGCGGACTGGGCGCCCGCGGCGCGCGGAGCCGGCGACGCTGAACGGCTGTACGGGCCGGACCGGCGGCCCGGCCCGCGTCAGAGCATGATCTCCGGTTCCGGCGCCGCGTGCGCCGGCGGCGTGTGGCTGAACGAGAGTGTGACGACGAAGTGGGCCTCGGAGCAGTTCTGGGCGATGATGGCCCCGGCCCCACCGGCCAGCTTGACGCCGAACTGGAGTTCCATGTGCTCCGCACCGACTTCCTTCAGCACCTCGGCCGCAGCCGCGGCCGCCGGCCGGACGGCAGCGAGGGCATCCTCCAGCCGGCGCCCGGCATCAGTGATCCCCTGTTCGTTCCTTGCGGGCCGTTCGACGCCGAAGCTGTTCTCCGCAGCCTCCACCAGCACCGTTCCGGATCCCACTTCGTAGCGCAGTATCTCGGTCACTGCGTCCTCCCTCCTGCCCGCAGGCCGGTCACGGCGTGCCCGCGGCCAGGGCGCCGTCGAGCCATTCGCGCAGGGCTGCCGCCGGCGGGGCTCCCGCCTGGCGGGCCACCACTTTGCCGTCCCGGATCAGCAGCATGGTCGGGATGGCCTGGATCTGGAACCGCTGGGAAAGCGCCGGCGAGTTGTCGACGTCGACTTTCACGAGCTTGACCCGGCCCGCCCGGTCGTGGGCCAGCCTGTCCAGCACCGGGCTGACCATGCGGCACGGCCCGCACCAGGCTGCCCAGAAATCGATCAGGGCCGGCGTCGAGGACTGTTCTGCAATGGCGGCGAAGTCGGCGTCGCCGGCGTCCACAATCCACGGCAGGTCGGTACGGCAGTGGCCGCACCGCGGGTGGCCGGCCGCCGCCGCCGGGATCCGGTTCGTCTTCCCGCACTGGGGGCACTTGATCAGGCTGGAGCCCACAGTCCACCGCCTTCCCGGGTCCCCGCAGTCATGGTTCCATGGGACGCTCCGGCGGCGGCCGGGCATAGGGTCCAAAGGCCCCGGGCGGGGCGTCCCCGTCAGTATTCGATGCGGTCGGGGTTGTCGCGCCAGGCCTGGAAGGGAACATCCGACGCCGGTACTGCCGCCTGGCGGACCGGCATCAGGTCCGGCCGGGTGCCGTCGAAGTATTCGTAGAACAGCGCATCGTCGAAGCCGGCAGCGGCGGCCGCGTGGCGGTCCGCAGCGAAATAGACCCGGTCAACGCGGGCCCACAGGGCCGCGGCAAGGCATAGCGGGCACGGCTCGCAGCTGGCGTAGAGCACAGCGCCGCTGAGATCGAACGTGGCGGACGCGGCAGCGGCGGCGCGGATGGCCACCACCTCGGCATGGGCCGTGGGGTCGTTGTCCCGCGTCACCCGGTTGACGCCGGTGTGCACCTTCCCGTCGGCGGTGACCACCAGCGCCCCGAACGGGCCGCCGCCGCCGGCAGCGCTCCCGGCGGCGAGCCGGATCGCCTGGTCGAGGAAACTGCGGATGTCGGTATCTGCGGGCGGCATGGGCATGGTCCGATCATAGCGAGCCGACCGGCCCCGCAGAGGGTCTGCGCGCCCGGAAGGCATCGACTTTGCGGCGCCTGCGGCTTAAAATTCGCTGGGGGCCGCCGTGGAATTTCCCGGCCGCCAATGAACGGTCTCAGTGGTCTCAACGATGTGGATGCTTAGCCATACGCTCCGGGAGCCAGCCATGAGAACCAGATTGTCACTGCTCGCCACGGCCGCCACAGCCGCCGTGTTCTTCTCGACCGGGACCGCCGCCGGCGCCGCACCCGGCAACCCGTCAGGCGGCGGCGGCGGGGACGCCGGAGACAAGTCAGCCGTGCTGCTGACCGGAGGGCTGGTGGGCCCGCTCCACCTCAGCACGGGCCGCAACGGCTCCGTGACCGTGAGCGAGTCCTTTGCCGGCCGGCTGACCCGGGTGGACGACGCGGGGACCCACAGCGTCCTCTACGAAACCCCGGACTGGAGCGTGGCAGGCAACGCCCAGCGGGACGGGCGCACCTACTTCCTCGAAAGCCAGGGCGCCGGCCCCGACCCCGGGGAGCTGGCCGGCCACGTGCGCATCATTGAACAGGACGGCAGCCAGGAGACCCTGGGCGACTTCGCCGCCCTTGAGACGGAGGAGAACGCCGACGGCGGCACCCGGTACGGCTTCCGCGACCTGCCGGCGGGCTGCGCTTCGGAACTGCCGCCCAACATGCCCGAGACGTACCAGGGTGAAATTGACTCCCATCCGTACGGCATCGCGCTGACGGAGCGGACCATCTACGTTGCGGACGCCGGGGCCAACAGCGTGGTGTCCGTTGACGCCCGGACCGGGGAGACCGAGACCATGGCCGTGCTGCCGCCGCGGCCCTACACCATCACCGCTGAGGCTGCCGCCTCCAACGGACTGCCTGCCTGCGTCGTCGGAACCACCTACGATTTCGAGGCTGTTCCGACCGATGTCGCCGTCGGCCCGGACGGCCGGCTGTACGTCACCTCGCTGCCCGGCGGGCCGGAAGACCCGACGCTGGGCCCGCGCGGCGCCATCTTCACGGTGGGACGGGACGGCGACGTGGAGCTCCTGGCGGAGGACATCATGACGCCCACGGGACTGGCCCTGGATGACGACGGCGGCCTGTACGTCGCCTCGCTGTTCGGAGAGGGGGTGCTCCGGATTGACCCGGACTCCGGTGAGTCGACAGTGGTGCTCGCGGCCAAGTTCGCGGCAGACGCCGACATCCGCGGCCATACCCTCTACGCGGCGGTCAACGCCCTGCCCGGCCCGGACGGGCCGCCCGACGGCCAGGTGATGTACGTGGAGCTGGGCGGCCACTGACCAACCATTCGTGAATACACACAGAAATGGCCGGTCCCCTGCCGGGGCCGGCCATTTCCTCGCGCAGGACGCTAATCTTCAGGACTGCGTCGACGCTGAACTACTTGTTGCTGTCCTCATCGACGTCGCCGTCGGCGGAGAGGTCCAGGTCCTCTTCGTCGAAGTCGTCCTCGTCGAGTTCCACGTCCTGGGGAACGTCGCTCTTGTAGGGGTCGGCGTCGCCGGCGTGCTTGGCGCTGGCAGCGAGTGCGGCCACCTCGGCGTCGCGTTTCTTCGCGGCGCGCAGCAGCTCTTCAAGGTTCGAGGCGTTGACCGGGATCTGGTCTGCCACGAACTCCAGCGTGGGGGTCAGCCGCACGGTGATGTTCCGGCCGACTTCCTGGCGCAGCACACCCTTGGCCTTCTCCAGCCCCTTGGCAGCATCGGACTGCGCAACCTCGTCACCGAACACCGTGTAGTACACGGTGGCGTGCTGCAGGTCATTGGTCACCCGCGCATCGGTAACAGTCACACCTTCCAGCCGGGGATCCTTGACCCTCCGGCCCAGCGCCTCAGCAACAACAACCTTTATCCGCTGCGCCAACTTGGCAGCCCGTGCGGGATCAGCCATTTCCACTCCTAAAAAAATTTGGGATGTACGACGGCGCCTGGTGGGCGGAGTCGCTCGCTTCAGTTTTCTGCCACGCACTACGGTGAGTCAAACGACGGACCCCCGTTGGATTCTTTCCGGCGGCCCGGGAGTGGCATCGGGCCTGCCGAAGCTGGGCGGCAAACGATCGAAGATCGATTGCCGCCCAGCGAAGGGGCGGGGCCGCCGGAAAGAATCCAACGGCCCCGCACCTCTTGCTACTGACTCGCCGAAGGCGGTCAGACTAGACGCGCGGCTTTTCGCGCATCTCGAAGGTCTCGATGATGTCACCTTCGTTGATGTCGTTGTACGACCCAAGACCGATACCACACTCGAAGTCCGTGCGGACCTCGGTGGCGTCGTCCTTGAAGCGCTTGAGCGTCTCAACGGTGAGGTTGTCACCGATGATCTTGCCGTCGCGGCTGATGCGGGCCTTGGCGTTGCGCCGGATGACACCGGAGCGGACGATCGAGCCTGCAATGTTGCCGAACTTGGAGGAACGGAACACTTCGCGGACCTCGGCGGTGCCCAGCTGGTGCTCTTCGTACTCCGGCTTGAGCATGCCCTTGAGGGCTGCCTCGATGTCATCGATGGCTGCGTAGATGACGGAGTAGAAGCGCATGTCCACGCCTTCGCGGTCTGCCAGTTCGGCAACACGCTCGGCAGGCTTGACGTTGAAGCCGATGATGACGGCGCTGTCGACCGTCGCCAGGTTGACGTCGTTCTGCGTGATAGCACCGACACCGCGGTGGATAACGCGCAGCTGGACACCCTCGCCAACGTCGATCTTGAGCAGTGCGTCTTCGAGGGCTTCCACGGCACCGGACACGTCACCCTTGAGGATGAGGTTGAGGGTGTCGATCTTGCCGTCGGCGACGGCCTGGTCGAAGTCTTCCAGGCTGATGCGCTTGCGGCGCTTCGCCAGGGCGGCGTTGCGGTCCGCAGCTTCACGCTTCTCGGCGATCTGGCGGGCGGTGCGCTCGTCAGCGGTCACGAAGAAGGTGTCGCCGGCGCGCGGGACGTTGGACAGACCCAGGACCTGCACGGGGCGGGACGGGCCGGCCTCGGTCAGGGCGCTGCCGTCGTCGTCGAACATCGCACGGACACGGCCGTGGGCCGTGCCTGCCACGATGGTGTCGCCGACGTGCAGGGTGCCGGACTGGACCAGGACGGTGGCAACCGCACCGCGGCCCTTGTCCAGGTTGGCTTCGATCGCGATACCGCGGGCGTCCTTGTTCGGGTTGGCGCGCATGTCCAGGGCTGCGTCTGCGGTGAGCAGGACGGCCTCGAGCAGCTCGTCGATGTGCAGGTTCTGGCGGGCAGAGACCTCCACGAACATGGTGTCGCCACCGTACTCTTCCGGAACCAGGCCGTACTCGGTCAGCTGGCCGCGGACCTTGTCCGGGTTGGCGCCTTCCTTGTCGATCTTGTTCACGGCCACGACGATCGGCACGTTGGCCGCCTGGGCGTGGTTAAGGGCTTCAATGGTCTGCGGCATCACGCCGTCGTCCGCTGCAACCACCAGGATGGCGATGTCGGTGACCTTCGCACCACGGGCACGCATGGCGGTGAACGCCTCGTGGCCCGGGGTATCGATGAAGGTGATCTTGCGATCGGCACCTTCGTGGTTGTGCGTGACCTGGTAAGCACCGATGTGCTGCGTGATGCCGCCGTGCTCGCCCGCCATAACGTCGGACTTGCGGATGGCATCGAGCAGACGGGTCTTACCGTGGTCAACGTGACCCATGACGGTGACTACCGGAGGACGCGCTTCCAGTTCCTCGTCGCCTTCGGCTTCCAGTTCGGCCTCGAAGTCGATGTCGAAGCCGGAGAGCAGCTCGCGCTCCTCGTCCTCCGGGGACACGACCTGCAGCTTGTAGCCGAGCTCTTCGCCGAGCAGGGCGAAGGTCTCTTCATCCAGCGACTGCGTGGCCGTGGCCATTTCGCCGAGGTGGAAGAGGACGGTGACCAGTGCAGCGGGGTTCGCCTCGATCTTGTCGGCGAAGTCCGTGATGGACGAGCCGCGGCGGAGCCGGACAACGGTATTGCCGTCGCCGCGGGGCACGCTGACGCCGCCCAGCGACGGAGCACTCATCTGCTCCAGTTCCTGGCGCTTGGCACGCTTCGACTTGCGCTGCTTGCCGCGGCCTGCGCCGCCCTTGCCGAAGGCGCCCTGGGTGCCGCCGCGACCGCGGCCGCCCTTGCCAAAGCCGCCGCCGGCCGGAGCGCCGCCACCGGTGCCGGGAGCACCGGTACCCGGTGCGCCCGGACGGCCCGGACCGCGGCCGCCGCCGGGACGGCCGGCACCTGCGGGTGCGGGACGCTCGGTGCGGTTAGGCATCATGCCCGGCGTCGGCCGGTTTCCACCGGCACCTGCGGGACGGCCGGGTGCTCCGGCCGGACGCGGTGCACCGGGACGGGGACCGCCGGCGCCAGCTGCCGGACGGGGACCGCCCGGACGGGGGCCACCGGCACCGGCCGCGGGACGGGGACCGCCGGGGCGTTCGCCCTCAGTGCGGCTTCCGCCCGGACGCGGCATGCCCTGGGAAGGAGCGAACGGGTTGTTACCCGGACGCGCGGGACGTTCGTTGTCGCCGCCGCGGCCCCGGGGCATGCCCTGGGAAGTGGCGAACGGGTTGTTGCCCGGACGGGGGCCGCCCGGACGGGGTGCCGAACCGCCCTGGCGTGCCGGAGCAGCCGGGGTTTCAGCCTTGGGTGCCGGACGTGCGCCGGGCTTGGCGCCCGTCGACGGGGCCGGAGCCTGGGCAGCGGGGGCCGCCGGTGCGGCGGGTGCTGCTGCGGCCGGGGCCGCTGCGGCGGGAGCGGGAGCCGGAGCAGCTGCTGCCGGCGCCGGAGCTTCAGTCTTGGGTGCAGCCGCCGGTGCCGCGGGCGCAGCCGGAGCCGGCGCGGGCGCCGGTCGGTTTGCCGCGGGGCTGGCGGGTGCCTTGGGGGCGGACGCGGGGGCTTCGGACTTCGAAGCTGCCGGCGCGTCGGGGAACGCGTTGCGGAGTTTCCTCACAACGGGGGCCTCAATGGTGGAAGAGGCAGAGCGAACGAATTCGCCCAGTTCCTGCAGTTTGGTTACTGCATCTTTGGAAGTAATACCGAGCTCTTTAGCGAGCTCGTGTACGCGGACCTTGGCCACATTTCTCCTGTCTCGGTCCGCACCGAGCCAGGCACGAACCGTCTACTTCTTACTGCGGGCCTCCGCCGCGAGTGCAGCTGAAAGGCCCATTGCAGAGCGCAACAAAGTTGTCATCGTTGCGCACTCATCGGTGGGAACTCATCGGGTTTCCATCAGTTTTCTGACCCGCTTTCAGGTTGGACGGTTTTTGCTGCGGCCACCGGGGTGCCCGCGGCTTGCGTGCCTGCCGTGATCCGGCGCTCGACGTCGGCTGTTCCGGTAGCGCCGTTGAGGGCGCGACCGAACGCTCGACGTTTGACCGCCAGTGCCAGGCACTTGTCGCTGGGGTGCAGCCATGCACCCCGGCCAGCCATCCGGCGTCGTTCATCGACCACGACGGCGGTTGAACCGCTGCCGCCGGCGACGAGCCGGAGTAGCTCCGACCGCGGACCCTTCTTCCGGCATCCGATGCAGGTGCGCTGCGGCTGATCCTCGAGGTGCTGCACGTGTGCCACTTACGAGTATCTTCCTGCCAGTACATATCTGCCGGCCCCGGTTGCCTGGGCCCGGTGCGGCCAAGGCGCTGCGAGCAGTTCCTTCGCCGGACGGGTTCCGGACGCGTGGGGATCACGCGGATACCGGCCGTTAGGCGCGGTCATGTCTATTCTAGCCCCTCAAGCGCCCGGGCCCCGAACTTGCGGGACCGGGGGCGCCGGAGGAAGGGCACAGGTGCCTGCGGCGCGGCCCCGCTGCCGGGGCCACGCGCCGGGCCTATTTGTCGCGGCTGACCGCGGCGTCAGAGACGATGTCGATCCGCCAGCCGGTGAGCTTGGCGGCGAGGCGTGCGTTCTGGCCTTCCTTGCCGATCGCAAGGGAGAGCTGGTAGTCCGGGACCACCACGCGGGCCGAGCGGGTTGCCTCGTCCGTGATGGTGACCGAATTCACCCGCGACGGGGACAGCGCGCTGGCGATAAACGTCGCCGGGTCCTCGCTGTAGTCGACGATGTCGATTTTTTCGTCGTTGAGCTCGTTCATGACCGCACGGACGCGGGAACCCATTTCACCGATGCAGGCGCCCTTGGCGTTGATGCCGGGGTTGTTCGCCTTGACAGCCATCTTGGTGCGGTGTCCGGCCTCGCGGGCGAGGGCGACGATCTCCACGGAGCGGTCCGCGATTTCCGGAACCTCCATTTCGAAGAGCTTCCGCACCAGGCCCGGGTGGGACCGGGACAGCGTGATGGACGGGCCCTTGGTGCCGCGGTGCACGTCGATCACGAAGGCGCGGAGCCGGTTGCCGTGGATGTACTTCTCGCCAGGCACCTGCTCCGGCGGGGGCAGCAGCGCCTCCACCGTGCCCAGGTTGACCTGGATCATGTGCGGGTTGTTGCCCTGCTGGATGGTGCCGGCCACCAGCTCGCCTTCGCGGCCCTTGAACTGGCCCAGGACGTTGTCGTCCTCAGCGTCGCGGAGGCGCTGCAGGATGATCTGCCGTGCGGTGCTCGCGGCGATGCGGCCGAAACCCGCGGGGGTGTCTTCGAATTCGCCGATCGGCGCGCCGTCGTCGTCGATTTCGGTGGCCCAGATGGTCACGTGGCCGCTCTTGCGGTCCAGCTCCGCCCGGGCCTTCTCGAAGGCCCCGGGCGTCTTGTGGTACGCCACCAGCAGTGCCTGCTCGATGGTCGGAATCAGGAGGTCCAGCGGGATTTCACGCTCACGCTCCAGAAGTCTCAGTGCGCTCATGTCAATATCCATCAGGCCTCCTCAGAAGGTCCATTGTGTGCGTTCTCCAGACCGGCCTCGTCGAGGTGGCTGAACTCTATCTCGACTTTTCCGCTGCGGATCCTGTCGAAAGGAAGTTTGATGGGGTCGCCCTGCTTGGGCTTCATGCCCTTCTTGACGGTGATCTCCGGGACCAGCGTCACGCCGCCGTCGTCGACGGACATGACGCGACCGGTGACGTTCTCGCCCTGCAGGACACTGACCTTGACCATGCGGCCGCGGGCCCGGTGCCAGTGCCGCTCTTCGGTGAGCGGGCGGCCGACGCCGGGTGAGGACACTTCGAGTTCGTAGGGGCGGGCGTCCATGGTGGGATCGGTGTCCAGGATGTCCGAAAGGGTCTTGGAAATCTCCGCAATGACGTCAAGGCCCACGCCACCGGTCTCCTCCTGCGGCAGGTCCACCACAACGTGGACCACCCGGTTGGCGCCGGCAACGTGAATGGAGACGTCCTCCAGGTACAGGCGGTTGGCCAGGACCGCGGGCTCCAGGAGCGCGTGCAGCCGCTCGGCCTCGAAGTTGTGAGCGGGTGCGGCTTCAGCCTTCCCCGTCCCGGTCCGGTCTGTTGAAGTCGTGGCTTCTGCGTTGGTCATGATGCCGGCCGCCTCCCGCTAGATGATGTTGTGTGTACTAGCCTAGCGATTTTCCAGACGCCGTGGTGCACTTCAGTTCCCGGCCTTCACGCCGGCCGTGACAAAATGGTCCGTTGTGAAAGACGACACCAGGCAAAAGCGGCGGCAGGAGCTGATCCCCCGCATCGCGCTGCTGTCGTGCATCGCTCTGGTGGTGGTCAGCCTCGGCATGGTCCTGAGCCCCGGACGCCCCCAGAAGCCCGTGGAACCGCCATTTTCCGAGCAGGCACGGGCTGCCGCCCTCACCGACACCATGCGCCTGAGGGCCGCCGGCGAGGAGCTCAGCCGGGGCGCCGCCGGCACCGGACAACCCGCTGTGGGGCGGACTGTGAGTTTGCTGACAACCCAGGCCCGGGCCCTCCAGGTGCCCGCCGACGGAGCCGGGACCCCGCCGGCGGCAACAGCCTCCGCTGCCACGCCGGCTACCACTGCCACTTCCACCGCAGCTCCCCTGCCTGCCACGGTGCCGGCCCTGGCTGGCGCACTCGCGGACAGCGCCGGGCAGCGGTTCGCGGACGCTGCCGTGGCCGACGGCGGGATGGCCCGGCTGCTCGCCGCCGTCGGGACCGCCCAACTGCTGCAGGCATCCGCCCTCGCCGCGGCGGCTGGGGTGCCTGCCCCGGCGGTGCCGGACCCCACCGCGCCCCCGCTGTCCGGGGAGTGCCCGGGCACTGCGGCAGCGGCGCCGTCGTCCTCCCCCGCGGCTACGCCGGCCGCAACAGCCGGAGCCGCATCATCCGAGCCTGCCTCAGCCGACTCCCCCGCCGCGACCCTGCCCGGGGCGCTGGCGGCGGCGGTCCGCGCCGAGCGGGAAACCGTGTACGGCTACCAAGTCGCCCTGACCCGGCTGGCAGGCGACGCGGCGGCCTCGGCCTCGCAGCAGCTCGCCCGGCACGAGGACCTTGTGGCCGGGGCCGAGGAGCTGAGCCGGGCACAGTGCGCCCCGGTGCCGCCGCGCGAAGCCGGTTACGCCGTCGCACCCGGGTTCCTTGCAGCGCCTGCCGCCGGACTCGGAACCCTGGAGGCCTCCGGCCTGGCTGTCTACGGCGATCTGGTGGCGCTGGGTGAAGGACAGACGCGTGAATGGGCGATTTCCGGCCTGGTGGGCGCCGCCCGCCGGAGCGTCCTCTGGGGCGCGGACCCGGGCGCACTCCCGGGCCTGACCGCGGACCCGGAAGCGTTCCCGACGCTGCCGCCGTCCCCCACACCCAGCCCCTAGCAGACGTCCCCGCCGGGGAAGCTGTGGCTAACTTAGGCTCATCAGGCTGGCCTGGCGGGGAACACGGTGGTTTGCTGTACCCATGGACAGCCAAACCTCCCCCATCCAGCATGAGAACGAGCCGCACCAGAACGACATCGCACACCGCCTCAACTGGCTGCGCGCGGGTGTGCTGGGCGCGAACGACGGCATCGTCTCCGTCGCCGCGATCGTGGTGGGCGTCGCCGGCGTGACCACCGAGTCCGGCCCCATCCTCATCGCCGGTGCCGCCGGCGTCGTGGGCGGTGCCATCTCCATGGCGTTGGGGGAATATGTCTCCGTCAGCAGCCAGAAGGACAGCCAGAAAGCCCTGATCGAGAAGGAACGCCGGGAGCTGGCGGAGCAGCCCGAGGAGGAACTTGAGGAGCTCGCCGCCATTTACCAGGGCAAGGGCCTTAGCGCGGACACCGCCCGGACCGTGGCCAGGGAACTGACGGCCCACGATGCCCTCGGCGCCCACCTTTCCGCGGAACTGCACATCGACGAGACAGACATCGTGAGCCCCTGGCACGCCGCGTTCGCCTCGGCCGCGGCCTTCCTGGTTGGCGCCATCCTCCCCATGCTTGCCATCCTGCTGCCCCCGGAGGACATCCGTGTTCCGCTGACCTTCGTGGCTGTGCTGGTTGCTTTGGCCCTGACCGGTGCCGTGGGCGCCTGGATCGGCGGTGGCTCCAAGACCAAAGCCGCCGTCCGCGTGGTGATCGGCGGCGCTGCGGCCCTCATCGCCACCTTCCTGATCGGCAGCTGGCTCGGCGCCAGCGGCATCGCCGTCTGACCGCCTGGCCGTACGCGGTGCAGGGTGCACGGCCAGCTACGCTGGAGCCGATGAACCAGCCCGCAGACATCCCGATTCCGCCCGACCTCAGCCGCCGCTACGGCGGCAGCGCAAGCGGCCGCGAGTGGCTGGCATCGCTGCCCCGCGTGGCCGGCCACTGCCTGGACCGGTGGCAGCTGGAACTGGACCTCGCCCCCGGGGCTTTGCCGTGGCACGGCCATGGTGCGATCGTGATCCCGGTCCGCAGCAGAGCCGGCGCTGCCGCCGGCTGCTTGCCCGGCGGCAGCGCCGGAGTCCTGAAAATCGCCTATCCGCACGACGAAGCGCTCGTGGAACCGCACGCCCTGGCGGTATGGAACGGCAAGGGTGCCGTCCGGCTGCTGGCCCACGACGCCGCGGCGGGCGCGCTGCTGCTGGAACGCCTGGACGGCGCACGGTCCCTGCAGGACGAGCCTATGGACGTGGCAGTGCCGGTGTGGGGCTCCCTGGTCCGCCAGCTGAGCGTGGTCCCGAACGGGCGGGCGCAGTGGCAGGAGTTCGGCAATGTGGCGGCCCGGGCTGAACAGTGGAGCGACGAGCTGCCCGAGAGCTGGGAACGTCTGGGCCGGCCTTTCCCGCGCTGGCTGCTGGAGGCTGCCCTTGAGGTCTGCCAGACCCGGGGCGCCGTCGGCCGCCGCTCGGGCAAGGACGTGCTGGTCCACACCGATCTGCACTACCTGAACGTCCTGGCCCGGCCCGGCGCCGTGGTCCCCTCAACCGGCAGTGACCAGGCCGGCAGTGAACCGGCTGCCGGCTGGGCCGCCATCGATCCGCAGCCCATGGTGGGCGAGGCGGAATTCGCGGTGGCGCCGCTGCTGTGGAACCGGATCCGGGAGCTGCCCCGGGCCGACCCGCATCGGGGCCTGCAAGAGCGCTGCCGGGATTTCAGCGCCGCGGCCGGGCTGGACGCCGAGGTGGCCCGGCAGTGGAGCCTCGCCCGCGAGGTGGAAAACGCGCTCTGGTACGCCTCGAAGCCCCGGCACGGGGGCGACCTGGCCCGCTCACTCTGGGTGTCCAGTACGCTCGCCGGCCGGACGCTCCCGGAGCTCCCCGCGGCCCATGAGCTGCCGGCGCCGGGGGAAGCAGCGGGCTAGCGATCCTCCTGCCGGGAGCCGCGGACGGCGGCCACCGCGTCCCGCACGGCATCGACGGCCACTGCCACGTCGGCGTCGTCCGTGCTCCAGTTGCTGACGGAGATCCGCAGGATGTCGCGGTCCTGCCACCGGGAACCGGACATCCAGACGCGGCCGTCGTCGATGATCCGCGCAGTCACCGCCCGGGTGGTGGCGTCATCGCCAAACGCCAGGGACACCTGGGTGTAGTCGACGTCGTTGAGGACCTCGACGCCGTCCAGCGCGGACAGCTGCTCCGCCAGTTGCCGGGCGCACTGCACCAGCCCGCGGACCTGGCCGGCGACTCCCTCCCGGCCCAGGGACTTCAGGGCGGCCCACACCGGGACGCCGCGGGCCCGGCGGGAAAGCTCCGGCACTGTCTCGAAGGGGTCCGCAGCGCCGCCGGCGTCCTGGATCAGGTAGCTGGTGTGCAGGCCCATGGCCGCGCGCAGCGCCCGGGCGTCCCGGACCACGGCGATCCCGCAGTCGTAGGGCACGTTGAGGGTCTTGTGCGCGTCGGTGCCCCAGGAATCGGCGCCCTGAAGCCCGGCCGTGAGGGCCGCCAGTTCGGGTACTGCTGCGGCCCAGAGCCCGAACGCGCCGTCCACGTGGACCCACGCGCCGTGTGCTTTGGCGATGGCGATCGCCTCCACAAACGGGTCAAAGGCCCCCGAATGCAGGTTTCCGGCCTGCAGGCAGACCAGCAGCGGAGCCGGGCCCGAGCCGGCCGCCGCAGCGCTCTCCACGGCGCTGCGGAGGGCCTGGTCCAGCTTCCACGGGTCGATGCGGCCCTGCCGGTCGGAGGGGACCACCGTGGGCCGGCCCAGGCCCAGGTACCGCAGGCCGAGGTCGATGGTGTCGTGCCGTTCCTGGCCCACGAAGCAGTGGATCCGGGGGCCGCCGGCGAGGCCGTCCGCGTCGAGGTCCCAGCCGGCGTCGGCCATCAGGCGCCACCGGGCCGCGGCGAGGCCGGTGAAGTTCGCCATGGTGGCGCCGGTGGCGAACCCGACGTCGGCGTCGGCGGGGAGCCCCAGCAGCTCCAGCAGCCAGGCGCCGGCGGCCTCCTCGATGGCCGCCGTCGCGGGGGTGGCGAACCGCAGCCCGGCGTTCTGGTCCCAGGCGCTGACCATCCAGTCCGCGGCCAGCGCGGCCGGCAGCGTGCCGCCGATGACCCAGCCGAAGAACCGTCCGGAGGGCATGGCCATCAGCCCGGGTTCGGCCTTCGCGGCCAGGTAGTCCACCACCTCCGCCGCCGGCATGCCGTCCCGGGGCAGGGGGCCGCCGAAGGCCGCGGCAAGGTCCGCCGCCGTCACCTGCGGGCCGACGTGCCGGGTCTCCTGGCTCTCCAGCCACTGGCGGGCGTGGTGGGCCGCTGCTTCAAGGGCGGCGCTGTAGCGTTCCTCGGGTGCTGACATAGCTGCATGCTACGCCCGCTCCGGCAGCGCGGGCAGGGGTGTCAGGCGAAGCTGTCCTGCCAGATGTCGGATCCCAGCTTGATGATCAGGGCCCCGACGACGGCGAGGAACACGATGCGGATGAACTTGTTCCCCTGTTTGACGGCGGTCCGGGCGCCGAGGTAGCCGCCGGCCATGTTCGCCGCGCCCAGGACCAGCCCCAGGCCCCACAGCACGGCGCCGTGGGGCACGAAGAACAGCAGGGCGCCGGCGTTGGTGGCCATGTTGACAATCTTGGCCTTGGCGCTGGCTTCGAGGAACGCATATCCCATCGCCGAGACCAGTGCGATGATCAGGAACGACCCCGTGCCGGGGCCGATCAGACCGTCGTAGAAGCCGATCACACCGCCGATCAGGCAGGCCAGCACGTAGTGCCGGTGGCCGCTGTGCCGCAGGCTGGTCAGCTCGCCCACGTTGGGGCGGAAGGCCGTGAACAGCGCGACGGCCACCAGCGCCGCGACGATGATCGGCTTGAACACGCTGGCCGGCAGGTTGGCCGCGAGGACCGCCCCGCCGAAGCTGCCCGCCATGGCGATCACCGCCATGGGCAGCGCGGTGCGCAGGTCCGGCCGCACCTGGCGATAATACGTGGCGGCACTGGTGGTGGTGCCGAAAATCGACCCCATCTTGTTCGTCGCCAGCGCCTGTACCGGGCTGATGCCCGGCACCAGGAGCATCGCCGGGAGCTGGATCAGTCCGCCGCCGCCGACGACGGCATCGACCCAGCCCGCGGCGAAGCCGGCCACGACGATCAGGATGAGGGTGCTGAGCTCGATCGACTCGAGTCCGGAGACCACGCCCGCGGATTCAGCGGGTTAGTGGTTGCGGACGGCGTCGACGCAGAAGTCGACTGCCTTCTCAACCGCGATGTTCTCGGCGTTGCCGGTGCGGCGGTCCTTGATCTCCACGACCCCGTCCACCAGTCCGCGCCCGACGGCGAGGATGGTGGGCACGCCCACCAGTTCGGCGTCGCCGAACTTCACGCCCGGGGACACCTTGGGACGGTCGTCGTAGATCACGTCCAGGCCGGCGGCCTCGAGCTCGAGGGCCAGTCTCTCCGCGGCGGCGAAGATCTCCTCGCCGCGGCCGACGGCGACAACGTGGACGTCGGCCGGGGCGACGGCGCGCGGCCAGACGAGGCCCTTGTCGTCGTGGTTGGATTCGGCCAGGGCAGCGACGGCGCGGGTGACACCGACGCCGTAGGACCCCATGGTCACCACGACCTGCTTGCCGTTCTGGTCCAGGACCTTCAGGTCCAGGGCTGCGGCGTACTTGCGGCCGAGCTGGAAGATGTGGCCCATTTCGATGCCGCGGGCGGTTTCCAGCGGGCCGGAACCGTCGGGGGCCTCGTCGCCGGCGCGCACCTCGGTGCACTCGATGACGCCGTCCCAGCCGAAGTCGCGCCCGGCAACGAGTCCGAAGACGTGCTTGCCGGCCTCGTTGGCACCGGTGACCCAGGCGGAGCCGCGGACCACGCGGGGATCCACGAGGTACAGCAGCTTGGCCGCACCCTCCGTGCCGAGCAGCGGCGCGTCGAGGGACATGCCGGGGCCCAGGTAGCCCTTGACGATGAGGGGGTGCTTCTTGAGGTCCTCCTCGCCGGCGGCCTCGAGCGTGATTTCGCCGGCGATGGGCAGGAAGGCCCCGATGTTCGCCTCGACGCGCTTGAGGTCCACTCCCCGGTCGCCGGGGACGCCGATGACCACGATCTGGCGTTCACCGGTGGGCAGGGTGACGGCGAGGACCACGTTCTTGAGCGTGTCAGCGGCCGTCCAGGCGCCGCCGTCGGCCTCGCTGCGCGGTACCAGCACGTTGGCGGCGTCCACCAGCGTGTCAATCGTGGGGGTGTCCGGGGTGTCGCGGACAACAGCTGCGGGGGCGTTGGAGAAGTCGATGTCCGGCGGGACCACGGTGGTGACGGCTTCGACGTTGGCGGCGTACCCTCCGGCGGACCGGACGAACGTGTCCTCGCCGATCTCGGTGGGGTGCAGGAATTCCTCGCTCTTGGACCCGCCCATGGCCCCGGCGGTGGCCGAGACCGGAACAACCTCGAGGCCCAGGCGCTCGAAGATCTTCAGGTAGGCGCCGCGGTGCGCCTCGTAGCTGGCGTCCAGGCCGGCGTCGTCGACGTCGAAGGAGTAGGAGTCCTTCATGATGAACTCGCGGCCGCGCAGCAGGCCTGCCCGGGGACGGGCCTCGTCGCGGTACTTGTTCTGGATCTGGTAGATGCTCAGCGGCAGGTCCTTGTACGAGGAGTACAGGTCTTTGACCAGGAGGGTGAACATTTCCTCGTGGGTGGGGGCCAGCAGGTAGTCGTTGCCCTTGCGGTCCTTGAGCCGGAAGATGCCCTCGCCGTATTCGGTCCAGCGGTTGGTGGCCTCATAGGGTTCCTTGGGCAGGAGGGCCGGGAAGTGCACCTCCTGGGCGCCGATGGCCGCCATTTCCTCGCGGATGACCGTCTCCACCTTGCGCAGCACGCTCAGGCCCAGCGGCAGCCAGGTGTAGATGCCCGGGGCGGCGCGGCGGATGTAGCCGGCACGGACCAGGAGCCGGTGGCTGGCCACTTCAGCGTCGGCAGGATCTTCACGCAGGGTGCGCAGGAACAGCTGGGAGAGTCGAAGGACCACTGGGTATCTATCCGTTTCTGGGAAGGTGCGGGGCAAAGCAGTCATCACTGGGAACGGTCAATCCGGCCCGCGAGGCTAGGTACTAATCTACCGCCAGCCCGGACGCAGAAGAGCCACGCCATAACTGACGGAAGCCCCTGGCCGTTTCCGGCTGGTCATCCTGTCATGACGTGGCTCTGCGGCCCCCAGTACCGCCAAATCTGGCAGTGGGCTCCTGTTGTTGCCCCCAATGGGCGTTTGCCACCCCGGCACTTGCACCCGGGGTACCACGTGCCCATGCGACACGGCTAGGTCGAACCTATGTGACGCAGGGCACGAAAACAAGAGTTGGCATCCAGATATTTTTCCAGCGGTGCCCGGCTGAGGCGCTCCGGGATCAGGCCACCCGGGATCCTATTTCAACAGCGCGGCCGCCGCATCGAGCATGGCGCCGGCCCTGTCAGCTGCCTCCTGCTCGCTCGCTCCGCCCGATGCCACGCTGGTGAGCAGGACTCCCTGCTGGATGGCCTGCACTGTGATCATGGACTGCCGGCGGCCGTCGGAGATTTCCGAGTCGGTCCGGTAGCCTACGGCGTCCGGAAGACCGCTGATGCCGTCCAGGACGGTGACGTTCGCGTTGATCTGGACGCCGTTCGCGGTGATGGACATCGTGGAACACGTGTCGAGGTCGGCAGCCATGTCGGGGACCCGGGCGAGGAATGCCTCACCGAGGCCCGAGGACAGCGAGATCGCTGTCGAGGCGCCGCTGGCCTGGTCCACGCTGCTTCCCACGGCAAAGGCGGCGTCGTCCGTTGAGGGGGCGACCCCCGCTAGTGCCAGTTCACGGCACGCGGCCGGTTCCACCGTCATCGCAGCCATCGCGGCCTTGGTCTGCTCGAGGCTGGCCGCCACGTCGGCGGCAGACAGGACGCTCAGCGCGCGGCCCTGGTCATCCTTGAGCCGGCCCACCACGGCTTCCAGTTCGCCGGCTGTATACGTCCGGGCACTCGGCGGGGCCGGCGCTGCCGATGTGGCGGTCGCCGCGGGCGTTGCGGCTGCCTCGACGCCGGTTGCCTTGGCGTCGCCGGCACTGGCTGAGCCGCTGGTGCCGCCGCATGCTGACAAGGTTGCAGCAACAAGGGCTGCGGCACCGAAAGTGCGCAGAGCTGTGATCTTCAATTTTCCCCCAAAAAGAATGAATGCCGGCAGACGCCCGCTAGAAGAGCACTGTAGCGAACGTACCCACTTGGCGGAAGCCCACCTTCTCGTACGTGGCCCGGGCCCGGGTGTTGAAGCTGTTCACGTACAGACTGGTGACGGGGGCCCGGGTCTGGGCCAGGACCACGACGGCGGCCATATACCCGGCGCTGAGGCCCCGGCCGCGCAGTGCGGGGTTCATCCAGACGCCCTGCACCTGCGTCACGTCGGGGGTGACGGCGCCCAGCTCTGCTTTGAACACCACCTCGCCGGCGTCCAGGTGAACCAGGGAATGCCCCTCGCGGATGAGCCCTTTGACCCGGCGGCTGTAGTATTCCCGCCCGCCGAGGTACGGCGAATAGCCCACTTCCTCTTCGAACATCGCCGCGCAGGCGGGCAGGATCTTGTCGAAATCGGCGAGCTGGCCGAGGCCCAGCAGTGGATTCGGGGCCACGGCCGGGGGCCCGGAAATCGTCATCAGCGGCTGGTCACCACGGATCTCGTGGGCCGTCTGGCCGAACTGTTCCAGCGCGACGTACAGCGCCAGCACCGTGTCGGCCGGTCCGAAGATCGAGGCGTAGCGGCGTCCGGAACGGTGCGCGGCGGCCGCCACCGCACCGGCGAGCCCTGGGTCGAGCTGCACCGGCACCAGGTTGGCGCCGGCCCAGCAGGCGCCCACCAGGGTGCCGCCGTCGAACACGCCGAGAATGTTGGCGCCGCCGGCCGTGGGGGCAGCCGAACCGGCGGTCTCCAGGTGGGACAGGATAAAAACATTGGCGACGGCGTCCTGCCGCGCCAAGTCCCGGAGCTCGGACGTGTCCGAGCCGCCCAGTACCCGGACGGCGACGCCGGCTGGGGCGCCGTCCTTACGAGACGCTAACCACGGGGCTACCCTTGACAGCATCTTCGCCATCGGCCTCCCCCATTTCTTCAGCGATCCGCATGGCCTCTTCGATCAGTGTCTCAACAATCTGGCTTTCAGGCACAGTTTTGATGACTTCGCCCTTGACGAAGATCTGGCCCTTGCCGTTGCCCGAGGCGACGCCGAGATCGGCTTCGCGGGCTTCACCCGGCCCGTTGACGACGCAGCCCATTACGGCAACGCGCAGCGGGATCTCCATGCCTTCCAGGCCAGCGGTGACCTGCTCTGCGAGCGTGTACACGTCCACCTGGGCGCGGCCGCAGGACGGGCAGGAGACAATCTCGAGCTTGCGCGGACGCAGGTTGAGCGACTGGAGGATCTGGTTGCCGACCTTGATTTCCTCGACCGGCGGGGCGGAGAGCGAAACCCGGATGGTGTCGCCGATGCCCCGGGACAGCAGAGCCCCGAACGCCGTGGCCGACTTGATGGTGCCCTGGAACGCCGGCCCGGCCTCCGTGACGCCGAGGTGCAGCGGCCAGTCGCCCTGTTCGGCGAGCATCTCGTAGGCGGCGACCATCACCACGGGGTCGTTGTGCTTGACCGAGATTTTGAAGTCGCGGAAGCCGTGCTCCTCGAACAGTGAGGCTTCCCAGACCGCGGACTCCACCAGGGCTTCCGGCGTGGCCTTGCCGTACTTCTTGAGGATGCCCGGTTCCAGCGATCCGGCGTTGATGCCGATCCGGATCGACGTGCCGTGGTCCTTGGCCGCCCGGGCGATCTCCTTGACCTGGTCATCAAACTTGCGGATGTTGCCGGGGTTGACCCGGACCGCCGCGCAGCCGGCTTCAATCGCGGCAAAGACGTACTTCGGCTGGAAGTGGATGTCCGCGATCACGGGAATCTGCGACTTCCGGGCGATGATCGGCAGCGCCTCGGCGTCGTCGGCGGACGGGCAGGCGACGCGCACGATGTCGCAGCCGGAGGCCGTGAGCTCGGCGATCTGCTGGAGCGTGGCGTTGATGTCCGTCGTCGGGGTGGTGGTCATGGACTGCACGCTGATCGGGGAATCGGAGCCGACGCCCACCGAGCCGACCTTGATCTGGCGGGTCTTGCGGCGGGGCGCGAGGACGGGGGGCGGTGCTGACGGCATTCCCAGGCTGACCGAGGTCACATGGACTCCTTGTATCGAAGAAAGGCTAGTCGTATCGAAGTAGGGCTGGTCGAATCGAAGTAGGGCTGGCGGGTTGGTTAGCCGGCGTGCCCGGCGAGGAGGCCGGTCACGGGCGCCCAGGCCATGGTGCGGGTGCCGGAGATGGCGCCGGCGGCGGCGAAGGGGTCCTGGCGGAGGAGCTCGTTCAGCGCGCTTTCGTCGTCGGCGTTAAAGATGAGCAGGGCGCCGGCGCCGTCACCGTACGGGCCGCTCGCGAGGAGCGCGCCTTCCTGGGCCAGCCCTGCGGTCCATTCGCGGTGCGCGGGGCGGGTGGCGTTGCGGATTTCGGCGGATTCGGCACCGTATACGTACTCAACAGCAAAAACAGTCATACGGATACACTATCGCCCCGCCGGCCGTGGACCCACCGCGCGTGGGGCCTGCCAGGGCCCCGGTTGCCGTCAGCCGAGGAAGAAGACTTTGGCCAGAACCGCGACGCCGGCCGCCCAGAGCAGGGACGTGAGGGTGCCGATGATGAACCGCTCGGCCGCCACAGGGGTCTCCTTCAGCTCGGCAAACCGGCCCAGGCCCTTGATGGCCACCACATAGGCGATGGCGACGGGTTCGCCGGCGAGGATAGCCACGCACACCGCCAGGCGCTCCAGCACACCGATGATGGCACCTCCCCGCAGGATGCGGGCGCTGTTCACCGCGGCTGCCGGGCCTGCCGCCACGGCCGCGGCGGCGGGTACGGATCCGGCGGAGGGCTGCGGGTCCACGGTGACGTCGGCCGACGGATCGCTGGCGGGGTCGGGGGCACCGGCGTCGGCCCGGTCATCGATGGTCCGGGCGAGCCGGAAGACCAGGGCCGTCACGGGCCAGCCTCCAAAGCCGGCCACAAGCAGGGCCAGGGTGATCCAGAGGGCGTCCACCGTTCTCCTTACAGACTGTGCCGGGTGCGGGAATCGGGGAGGCGGGCAGAGCCCGCGTCCCGGGAGCGGCCCGGAAGCGGCTCCCCGGCGTCGGGGTTGCCGATGATGATTCCATGGGCGAAGGACAGCAGCATTTCCGCCGCCGGCCTCGCGGCCCATTCTTCCTGCCAGCCGGACCTGAGCAGGGCGCGGCTCACCGATTGTTCGGTGATTCCCAGTTTCCGGGCGGCCATTTTCTGGGTGCCGTGGGTGCCGGAGTGGCCGTGCTGCACGGCACGCAGCGCATCGACAACCTTCCACTGGGCGGCGGTGCGGTCCTGGACGAGCCGTCCGATGAGCCGCAGCACCGCCTCGGCATTGGCGCAGGCACGGGCGCCGGCAGATCCTGCGGGCGAAGGCGCGGCCTCTCCCCTGCGCAGTCCACCGGAGACGACGGCGACCGGCACATGGGCGGAGCCGGACTTGGCGTTCTCCACGGCCGCGCGGGCGGCAATGAAGGCCGGGCCGGATCCTTCCCGCGGGCTGGACGGCAGCGGCTGGTCCACGGCGCCCACGCCGATGCCCACGTACCACCGGCCGCTCCGCAGGGCGTGCAGGGCGATCTCGACAACCTCATCCGGGCGTTCAACGACGCCCTGGACCTCGTCGCCCACGGACCGCTCGAAGCGCGCGTCCGTGGACAGGCCCGCCAGCTCTTTGAGGAGGGCGGGGACGCGGTCCGAGTCGGCGCTGCTGCCGCGCTGGTCGATCGTCATCACGTACATGACCCCACCCTAAACGGCTGATTGTAGATAATCAATCATTTTCAACTGATTACCTAGAATCAGCCTCAATAGGGTGATATTGGCGAATAAGCCTATTGTGCTTTGCTCTCCCCCGCGCGGCACATCGGCCGCCCGGGGGCACTTCGACACCGACATTCCGTCCACTGCCGCCGGTTTCGACGCCGGACCCCGGCAAAGTGCCCCCGCACCGCCAGCCCGGTCCGGCACCGATCGGAACCGCCGTTGACACCGCACCAACGCCGGGCCAGTCTGGGGCACATCAACGACGCCGCGGAGGTGGGCCGGTGCTGACACCAGAGGAGACCGTATTCACCGCCTTCGGCCTCGGCTCCCAGGCTCTGCTGGTTGCCTACTTCGCGGCACGGCGGTGGCGTCCCCCGCTCGCGGACCGGTTCGGCTGGCTGGCGTATGGCGCCACAGGCCTGGGGCTCCCGCTCGGCCTCTGGTTCCTCGCCGGAGAGCAGTCGTGGCGGCTGTTCGGCGGTCCGCTGCTGTTGGGCTGCTGGGCGGTCTTTGGCAGCTATCTTGATCTCTGGCGCCGGGTGGAATGGCGTTCTCCGCCCAGGTTCGCGCTGCTGGTTCCCTACGTGGCGTTGTACTTCTGGGCGCAGATGTTCCTATGGTGGCCGTTGTGGGACCTGCAGCGCGGGGCATGGACTGTCTTCCTGGTCCTGTTCTCGGTGAACACTGCCCTGAACCTCAGCGGGCATGTCCGCCGGCCCGGGCCCCGCCGGGTCAGCCGAACAGATTGACCGGCTTGACGATGTCCGCGTAGATCAGCAGCGCGCCCATGCCCATGAGCAGCACCGCCACCACGTACGTGACGGGAAGCAGTTTTGCGATGTCAAACGCGCCCGGGTCCGGCCGGCCGAAGAGCTTGGCAATCCGGCGGCGGGCCCCCTCGTACAGCGCGCCCGCCACGTGGCCGCCGTCGAGCGGCAGCAGCGGAATGAGGTTGAAGACGGCCAGGGCGAAGTTGAGCCCGGCCAGCAGCCCCACCAGGGTGGCCACCCGGGACTGCATGGGCACTTCCTCCATCGCGGCGACCTCGCCGGCCACCCGGCCCACGCCCACCACGCTGATGGGTCCGTTGGGGTCGCGGGGCTCCTCGCTGAAGGCCGCCTGCGCCACACCCGCCACACGGGCGGGGAGGTTCAGCACGACGCCGGTGATCTGCTTGATGTTCTCCCCCGCCATGGGCAGGACCGCCGACGCCGGCTGCGGCACCAGCGCGGTCTGCGCGCCGATGCCCAGGAAGCCGACGTCCTGGTACAGGAGGGTGCCGTCGGCACTCTTGGCCTGGCGTCCGTCCTCGCCGATCACGGGCCGTGCGGAGAGGACCGGCGTGACGGTGGTGGTGACCGGGGCGCCGTCGCGCTCTACCGTGATGCTCACTTGCCGGTCAGCGGAGGCGCGGATCCAGCCGGTGAGCTCGTCCCAGCTGGTCACGGCCTTGCCGTCGAAAGAGGTGATGACGTCGTTGGGCAGCAGCCCGGCGGCGGCGGCAGGCGTGAGCTTGCAGTCCGCGGAGTCCGGGTCCACGGTTTCGCCGGCTTTGACCTGGCACTTGGAGACGTCGGCGATGGTGGTGGTCTGGGCGGCGGTGCCGAAGCCCATCAGCAGCACGGCCGTGAGCGCGAGGCCGATCAGCATGTTCATGGCCGGGCCGCCGAGCATCACGATGATCTTCTTCCAAACCGGAAGCTTGTAGAAGACGCGGTTCTCGTCCCCGGGGCCCACTTCCTCGTGCGCCAGGGAGCGGGCGTCCGAGGCGAGGGACTGGAACATGCCGGTGCTGGAGGGGCGCACGGTGCCGTCGTCCTTGTTCGGCGGGTACATGCCGATCATGGAGACGAAGCCGCCCAGCGGGATGGCCTTGAACCCGTACTCGGTCTCGCCCTTCCTGCGGGACCAGAGCGTGGGCCCGAAGCCGATCATGTACTTGGTGACGCGGACCTTGAACAGCTTCGCCGGCAGCAGGTGGCCCACCTCGTGGAGGGCAATGGACACAGCGATGCCGATCGCCACAAAGACGACACCGAGGATAAAGAGGAGGACGGGGCTCATGCTTGACTCTGCTGCTTCCTAAAAACTGGCAAACTAGGCGCTTCTGACGGCTAAACGTTCGTGGGTGCGGGCGCGTGCCCATCTTTCAGCATCCAGCACGGAGTCCACCGTCAGCCCGGAGGAACCTGTGTGTTCGCTGAGGACCGCGTCGATGGTGTCCACGATGTCGGTGAACCGGATCCGGCCGGCGTGGAAGGCCATCACTGCTTCCTCGTTCGCGGCGTTGAAGACCGCCGGGAAGGTGCTCCCCTGCCGTGCGGCGTCCTTGGCCAGCCCGACGGCGGGGAACGCGTCGGTGTCCAGCGGCTCGAACGTCCAGCTGGTGGCCTGGCTCCAGTCGCACGGCCGGGCTGAGCCGGGCACGCGGTCCGGCCAGCCGAGGCCCAGGGCGATGGGCAGGCGCATGTCCGGCGGGGAGGCCTGGGCGATGGTGGAGCCGTCGATGAACTGGACCATCGAGTGGACCACGGACTGCGGGTGGACCACGACGTCGATCTTCTCCAGCGGGATGTCGAAGAGCAGGTGCGCCTCGATCACCTCCAGCCCCTTGTTGACCAGGCTGGCGGAGTTGGTGGTGACCATGAGGCCCATGTCCCAGGTGGGGTGGGCCAGGGCGTCCTGCGGGGACACGTTGTGCAGCTGCTCCCGGGTCTTGCCGCGGAAGGGGCCGCCGGAGGCCGTGAGGATCAGCCGGTCCACCTCGGCGGCGGTGCCGGAGCGCAGGCACTGGGCGATGGCCGAGTGCTCGGAGTCCACCGGGACGATCTGGCCTTCGCGGGCGGCTGCCTTGACCAGGGCGCCGCCGACAATCAGGGACTCCTTGTTGGCCAGGGCCAGGGTGGCGCCGGAGGCGAGCGCCGCCAGGGTGGGCGCCAGGCCGATCGAGCCCGTGATGCCGTTGAGGACGACGTCGGACCCCACCTCCGCGATGCGGGTGGACGCGTCGGGGCCGGTGATGATGTCGGGCCGGTACCCGGTCACGCCGGCCGCGGCGGCGGCGTCGTCGATCAGCGCCTGGAGGGCACCGGCGTCGCCGGATGCTGTGCCGACGGCCTGCGCCCGGGTGTGGACGGCCTGCCGGGCCAGGAGTTCGAGGTTGCCGCCGCCCGCGCTGAGCGCCACCACCTCAAAAAGGTGCGGGGCGCCGTCGACGACGTCAATCGCCTGTGTGCCGATGGAACCGGTGGACCCGAGGAGGACGATCTTGCGCGGCTGCATGGCTTAAGTATCCCGCACGTGTCCGGGTGCCCGGGTCCGCCGCCGAGTTCGCAGGTCACGGCAGTGTTGGCGGCAGGCACTGCCGTGAAGTGTCCACTCGACGTAACGTGGGAACTGTGGAGTGGACGGCCTGGCTGGACGCGCCGGAGTATGAGTTCGCCCGGCAGGTGCTGCAGCGCGGCATCGCCGCCATCTACCTTGTGGCCTTCCTGTCCTCGCTCAACCAGTTCCCTGCCCTGCTCGGCGAGCGCGGGCTGTTGCCGGCGCCGGACTTCCTGGCCCGCTCGGGCCGCCTGCGCCGGCCCACCCTGTTCAGCTGGCGCTATTCGGACCAACTACTGCGGGCCGTCTGCTGGGCCGGCATGGCAATTGCCGCCACGATCGTGCTGGGCCTGCCGCAGCTGGGCCCGCCGTGGGTTCCGATGCTGGCGTTCCTGGCCCTGTGGGGGCTGTACATGTCGATCGTCAATGTGGGGCAGACGTTCTACGGTTTCGGGTGGGAGATGCTGCTGCTCGAGGCCGGGTTCATTGTGGCCTTCCTCGGCTCCGACCAGACTCCCCCGCCGCGGACCATCCTGATCCTGCTGGCCTGGCTGGTGTTCCGGCTGGAGTTTGGGGCCGGGATGATCAAGATCCGCGGCGGCCGGGAGTGGCGTGACCTGACGGCCCTGTACTACCACCACGAGACCCAGCCCATGCCCGGGCCGCTCAGCCGGCAGGCCCACCTGCTGCCCAAGGCGTGGCACCGTCTGGAGGTCCTCGGCAACCATTTCGCCCAGCTGGTGGTGCCGTTCCTCCTCTTTGCCCCGCAGCCCGTGGCCAGTGCTGCCGCCGGGGTCATCATCTTCACCCAGCTCTGGCTGGTGGCCAGCGGGAACTTTGCCTGGCTCAACTGGATGGCGATCCTGCTCGCCTTCGCAGCGGTCAGCGACCCGGTGGCGCATGCCCTGGTCCCGGCCATCCCGCTCGACTGGCACGCGGCAGCCTCCGGGGCCGCGGGGGCCGGCAGCCAGGCGCCGGTGGCGTGGCTGGTGGTGGTCCTGGTCGCCACCGTGCTGCTGGTGGTGCTCAGCTACCGCCCGGCGCAGAACCTGTTCTCCCACTACCAGCTCATGAATGCCGCCTTCAACCGCTGGCAGCTTGGAAACACCTACGGCGCGTTCGGCACGGTGACGAAGCAGCGGATCGAAATCGTGGTGGAGGGAACCCTCGACGCGGAGCCCGACGACGACGCGGACTGGCGGGAGTACGGGTTCCGGGGCAAGCCCGGCGACGTCCGCCGGGCCCCGCGCCAGTGGGCGCCGTACCACCTGCGCCTTGACTGGCTGATGTGGTTCCTCCCCCTGCGCACCGTGCACGAGCAGTGGTTCTACGCCTTCCTCGCCAGGCTGCTCGAGGCCGACCGGCCCACCCTGCGCCTGTTGCGCCACGATCCGTTCGACGGCGGCAGGCCCCGGTGGGTGCGGGCCCGGAGCTACCTGTACCGTTTCGCCACCCGGGCCGAATTCCGGGCCACGGGGCAGCGCTGGATCCGGGTGCCGCTGCACGAGTCCATTCCGCCGCTGTCCCTGCCGCCGGAGGACTGAACTGGACACGACGGATGGCCGGACATGACAGATGGCCGGAGCGGTTTCCCGTTCCGGCCATCCGTGCCCCACAGGGCGGTCCCACCTAGACGGGAAGCTTGTCCTTCATCGGAGCAGCCTCCAGGGCGGCCTGGCGGCGGCGCAGCCACCACGAACCCACGAAGATCAAGGCCATCGAGACGTACACCACCACTGCGAACGGCGAGGAGAACAGCGCCGAGGGGTCGTTCTGGGAGAGCTGCAGCGAGCGCCGCAGCTGCACTTCGAACATGGGCCCCAGGATCATCGCCACCACCATGGGTGCCACGGGGTAGCCGTAGCGGCGCATGAAGTACCCCAGGATGCCCACCACCAGCAGGATCCCGACGTCGGCCGCGGCAAAGTTCACCGAGAAGGCGCCCAGGGCCGCGAAGACGAGGATGCCCGCGTACAGGTAGGGCCGCGGGATCTGCAGGATCTTCACCCACAGGCCCACCAGCGGCAGGTTCAGCACCAGCAGCATCAGGTTGCCGACGTACAGCGAGGCGATCAGGGTCCACACCAGCGCACCCTGGTTCTCGAACAGCAGGGGCCCGGGCTGGATCTGGTACCGCTGGAACGCCGTGAGCATCATGGCCGCGGTAGCCGTCGTCGGGATCCCGAGCGTCAGCAGCGGCACCAGGACACCGGCGGCAGCGGCGTTGTTGGCCGCTTCCGGACCGGCCACGCCCTCGATGGCGCCCTTGCCGAACTGCGCCTTGTTGGGGCCCTTGGCCAGCTTCCGTTCCGCGGCGTAGGACAGGAACGTGGATACGTCCGCGCCGCCGGCCGGGACCGTGCCGATGGGGAACCCGATGAAGGTGCCCCGCAGCCACGGCTTCCAGGACCGCTTCCAGTCGTCCTTGGACAGCCAGCCGTTCTTGCCTTTGCTGACCGGGATGACTTCCACGGGTCCGTGTCGGAGCTTGGACGCCACGTACAGCGCCTCGCCGAGGGCGAAGAGGCCCACGGCCACGAGGACCATGTCGACGCCGTCCACCAGGGTGGGGTTGTCGAACGTGAACCGCTGCTGGGCGGTGCTGTCGTCGATGCCGATCATGCCGATGAACAGGCCGAGGGCAAGGGACGCGAGGCCGCGCAGCACGGATGCACCGAGCAGGGCGCCGACGGTGAGGAACGCCACCACCATCAGGGCCACGTAGTCCACGGGCCCCAGGCCGACGGCGAGTTCCGCGACCACCGGTGCCAGGAAGGACAGCAGCACGGTCGCGATGGTGCCGGCGATGAACGAGCCGATCGCCGCCGTCGCCAGTGCGGCCGCGCCCCGGCCGGCCTTCGCCATCTTGTTGCCCTCGAGCGCCGTGACGATCGAGGACGACTCGCCGGGTGTGTTGAGCAGGATGGAGGTGGTGGAGCCGCCGTACATGCCGCCGTAGTAGATGCCGGCGAACACAATCAGCGCGGCGGCGGGATCCAGCGCGTAGGTGATGGGCATCAGCAGCGCGACCGTCATGGCCGGGCCGATGCCGGGCAGGACGCCGACGGCGGTGCCGACGAAGACCCCGCCCAGGGCGTACAGCAGGTAGACCGGCTGGAGCGCCGTCGAGAAGCCCTCAAGGAGCATCAGAAAGCTATCCATTGAAGAACGGCACCCCCTCAAGCAGCGGGCCCGGCGGCAGGGACACGCCCAGCAGCCCGCCGAAGACGTACTGCAGCACAAGGGCCAGCACCACGGAGATGATGACGGCCTTCCAGAGCGGCTTGGCCTCCAGGGACCACGCCGCACCGCTGAACAGCACGGCGGCGGCCACGGGCCAGCCGGCCGGTTCGATCAGGAAGATGTGGAGGACCACGAAGCCGACAAGCTTCGCGAGGGCCACCCAGTCGGTCTTGGCGGCGGCGTCGAGGTCCTCGCTTTCCTCCGCCTGGCCCACCTTGCCGCGGAGTACCTGGGCCACGATGCCGGTGCCCACGAGCACCAGCATGCTGCACACAATGTAGGGGAAGGCCCGCGGGCCGATGCCGGTCTCTGACGGCGGGATCGGGATGGATCCCGCAGTCAGGAGGCCGGCAGCGCCCACGCTGACGAACACCAGGGCGAAGAGAATCTCCCCCGTGGGCCGTTTGGCGGGCGTGCTGACGTGGACGGACATTGCTACTTGACCAGGCCGATCTCAGTCAGGGTGGTCTTGACCTTGGCGATGTCCTCGGTGAGGAAGGTCTTGAAACCGTCGCCGGCAAGGAAGGCATCGTCCCAGTTGTTCTTGGCCAGGGTGGACTTCCACGCCTCCGACTCGTGCAGCTTGGTGACCGTCTCGGTCAGCTTTGCCTTGGTCGCGTCGTCGATGGAACCCGGCGCCACCACCCCGCGCCAGTTGGTCAGGACCACGTCGACGCCCTGGTCCTTCAGCGGCTTGACGCCCGGCAGGGCCGGCGCCTCAGAGGTGCCGGAGACAGCGAGCGCGCGGACCTTGCCGGCCTTGACCTGCTCCGCGTATTCGCCCACGCCGGAGATGCCGGCCTGGACCTTGTTGCCCAGCAGCGCGGCGATCGATTCGCCGCCGCCGGAGTAGCCGATGTAGTTCAGCTGGTCGGACGCCACACCCTGGGACTTGAGGATCTGGCCGGCCAGGATGTGGTCCGCGCCGCCGGCCGAGCCGCCGGTGATGGCCACTGCCTTGCCGTTGGCCTTGATGTCATCCACCAGGTCCTGGACGGACTGGTACTTGGACGACGCCGGGACCACCAGGACCAGGGGCTCCTCAGTGAGGCGCGCGATGGGGGTGGTGTCTTCCAGCCGGGTCTTGGCGGCGTTGGTTTCCACGGCACCGACCATGACGTAGCCCATCACCATGAGCGTGTTGGGGTCCTTTTCGGTGGCCAGCTTGGCCAGGCCGTTCGTGCCGCCGCCGCCGCCGATGTTGCTGACCTGGGCGGAGGTGACGAGTTTGTTCGACTGCAGGTCCTGCTGCATCGCACGGCCGGTCTGGTCCCAGCCGCCGCCCGGGTTCGCCGGAACAATGATGCTGAGCTTCTTGAGCGGATCCGCGGCGGAGCCTTGTCCTGCCGAGGCGCCGCTGGCACCGCCGGCGCAGGCGGACATGGCGAGGACGACGCCGGCTGCCCCGGCAGCGAGCGCAGCCCGGCGGGTGAAGGCGGTCCGGGTGGAATGGGAGGGGGAGGTCATGGTTTCTCCTTGTTGAAATGTGACGCACGTCATCGGAATCACTTCCCAGAGACTAGGAGCGGCCCGGCCCGGGGACCAGAATTTGGCCGTAGAGGTAGTAGTGGTCATATTGGTCACGGCCGGGAGCCCGGATTTGGCCCGCGCGGCGGGTGGCAGGATGGGAAGCTTGTGACATGGTTCACAGGATTCCCCTCCGCTTCCAGCTGGTGGCGCTGCAGCTCGCCATCGTGCTGGCAGTCCTGACGGCGGTGGGGGTAGTGACCATCCGCATGCAGGAGCAACAGCTCAGGGACGCCTACAAAGGCCGGCTGATCGGGGTGGCGGAGAGCGTGGCCCGGCTGCCCTCCGTGGTGAACGCCCTGGGCACGCCGCACCCGTCCCCGACCATCCAGCCGATCGCCGAAGTCATCCGCCAGGCCTCCAACGTCACCTACGTGGTGGTGACGGACCGCAACGGCGTCCGCCAGTCCCACCCGAACCCGGCGGAGATCGGCCGGCCGGTGTCCACCGATCCGTCGGTGCCGCTGTCCGGCGAGATCTACGTCGGGACCCAGACAGGAACGCTCGGCGAATCCTGGCGCGTCAAGGTTCCCGTCTTCGATGGCGCGGGCGCCGTGATCGGTTCAGCGTCGGTGGGCGTCCTGGAGAGCACCCTGGCCGAGGACCTCTATGAGGATCTGCCGCAACTCTTCGGGTGGCTCCTCGGGGCGGCGCTGCTCGGGTCTCTCGGGGCGATGTACATCTCCAAACTCGTCTGGCGGCGGATCTACAAGCTGGAGCCGGAGGACATCGCGGCCCTGCTGGAGACGCGCGACGCGATGCTGCACGGCCTGGGCGAGGGGCTGGTCGCCGTCGACGCCGACGGGAAGGTGGCGCTGGTGAACGATGAAGCCCGCCGGCTGCTGGGCGTGGGCGGGGAGGTCACCGGACAGCCCGCCAGCGAATGCCTGGAACCCGGGATCCGGGCGATGCTGACCGCGGGGACGGCTGCGGAGGAGCTGGTGCTCTCCGGCGAGCGGATCCTGCTGGGCAAGGTCAACGCGGCCACCGTGGACGGCCGGGAGGTAGGCAAGGTCCTGATCCTCCGCGACCGGACGGAGCTCCACACGATCCTCCGCGACCGCGACGGCGCCCTGGACGTAACGCAGGCGCTGCGGGCGCAGGCCCACGAATTCGCTAACAAACTGCACGTGATCTCCGGCCTGCTCGAACTTGGCGAGCATGCCAAGGCGGTGGAGTTCCTGGGCCGCAGCCACAGCGACGCGGCCTTCGTCAACCGCCCGCTGGCCGCAGGCATCACCGACCACGATGTCCGGGCGCTGCTGATTGCCAAGTCCACTGTCTGTGCCGAGCGGGGCGTGGAGATCCTGGTGAGTCCGGAGTCGGTCTGCACCCCGGACGGTACCGGCGACGTCATCACCGTCCTCGGGAACCTGATCGACAATGCGGTGGACGCCGCAGGCTACGACAGCACCATCGGCGTCCGGCTGGAGGAAACCCCCGACGGCCGGCGCACCATCACGGTCGAGGACGACGGGCCGGGCGTCCCCGAGCCGGAGCGCGCCGCCGTCTTCGAAGCGGGCGTGACCACCAAACCGACCGAAGGGATCAACACCCGCGGCTTCGGCCTGGCGCTGGTCCACCGCGTGGCCCTGCGCCGGGGCGGCACCGCGTCGGTGGCGTCCTCCAGGCTGGGCGGCGCCTGCTTTACCGTGGTACTGAAAACAAAAGAGGCGGAACTACAAGACCAATGAGCCCCATACGCACCCTCATCATTGACGATGACGTGGCAGTCGCCGGGATCCACCACGGGTTCCTGCTGGCCCGCGGCGGCTTCGACGTAGTGAGCCTCGCCCACACCGGACAGCAGGGCCTGGACCTGGCCGCCGAGCTGCGGCCGGAACTGGTCCTGCTGGACATCCACCTTCCGGACATGTCCGGCCTGGACGTTCTCCGGCAGCTCCGTGGCCGCCAGCAGGCCCTGGATGTCTTGGTCATCACGGCCTCAAGGGAACTGGACACGGTCCGCGGCGCCATGGCCGGCGGCGTCCTGCACTATCTGGTGAAGCCTTTTACGTCCCAGGCCTTGAACGAGCGGCTCGACGAATACCTGCAGCTGCGCCGCGAACTGGCGGCGGGCGGGGCGGACGGGCCGCTGGACCAGGACAGCATCGACCGCCTGGTGGCGCCGTCGCGCCGGGCCGCTGCGGATCCGGCGGCCGCCCCGGCGGCGGGGTCCTTGGCGGATGCCCCGGCCCGGCTGCCGAAGGGGCTCTCCCGGCCCACGCTGGATGCAGTGATCGAGGCGCTCAAGTCCAGCCCGGAGGACGTCTCCGCGGCAGGGATGGCGCTCCAGCTCGGGCTTTCGCGGGTTAGTGCCCGGCGCTACCTCGAGTACCTGGTGATCAACGGCTTCGCCCGGCTCACACCACGCTACGGCGCAGCGGGCCGGCCGGAGAACCGGTACCTGTGGAAGCGCTGAACATGCCCATGGTTCGCAAGCTGCGCGGAGCATGTCCAATTTCCGGGTGAAGTACGGAACATGCGCATTCTTCGCGGCAGCGCCCGGGCACCGTTGACCCTCGGGACACCCATTTGCCACAAATGGCCGCTATGAGAGCCTCCATAGCGGCCATTCGTGGTGAATCGACGACGCCCGGCCGCACCGGGCCGGCTCCGGTGCTCCGCAGAGCCGCCACGAACCCCCGCTCGGTCAGCGCAGGGGGGTGTCGGGGTGACACCCATTTGCCACAGATGGCCGCTAAGAGAGCCTCCATAGCGGCCATTCGTGGTGAATCGACGACGCCCGGCCACACCGGGCGCCGGTGCGGGCGCTAGTGGCTGGCGCGGCGAAGGGTGGATTCGGCGTGCTTCAGGAGGGGCCCGTCGATCATCTTGCCGTTGAACTGGAATACACCCGAGCCAGCCTCGGCGGCGGCGGCCAGCAGTTCGGCGGCAGCCGCGACCTCGGACTCGGACGGTGCGTACGCCCCACGCACCACGGCCACCTGGCTCGGGTGGATGCACGCCTTGGAGCTAAAGCCTGAAGCGACGGCGTCGCGGGCTTCGACGGCGAGGCCGTCCAGGTCCGGGATGTTGACGTAGACCGAGTCGACGGCCTCCTTGCCGAACGCCCGGGCGGCCAGCAGCACGGTGGAGCGGGCGTGCAGCGCGACCGCGCGGTAGGCGCCGTCGTCCGTCCTGCTGGACGTGCCGCCGAGCGAGGCGAGCAGGTCCTCGGCGCCCCACATCAGCCCCACCACGTTGGGTTCGGCGGCGATGGCGGCGGCGTTGACCACCCCCAGGGCGGTCTCGCAGAGCGCAATGACGCTGTAGCCTTCCAGCTCCTTGAGCTGGTGGGCGCCCTCTGCCTTGGCCAGCATGATGTGCCGGTAGGGAGTGTGTTTCAGGCAGTGGAGGTCCTTCTCGAACTCCTCCGTGCCGGCTGGGTTGATCCGGATAATGGTGCGGCTGGGGTCGAGTTCAGGGACGTCCCCGGTGGCGCCGAGCTGGGCGAGGATGGCGCCGCGCGCCCGTTGCTTGTCGGCCGGCGCGACGGCGTCCTCGAGGTCCACAATCACGGCATCGGAGCGCTCGGCTGCTTTCTGGTAGCGCTCCGGGCGGTCGGCGGGGCAGAACAGCAGGGCGGGGCCCATCAGGAAACTCATGGATCTATTCTGCCCCTCTGTGTGCGGTCTGGTCTGCGGAGTGCGCTTCCCGGGTCCACATCAGGCAGCTGCGCGTGGCGAGCGCAACGACGTCGCCGTGCTGGTTCCGGCCGGTGTGCTTCATAGTCACGATCCCCTGGCCGGGACGGGAGGAGGACAGGCGCTTCCCGGTGACCACTGTCTCCGTGTAAAGGGTGTCGCCGTGGTACATCGGGTGCGGGAACGACACGTCCGTGAGCCCCAGCTGGGCGATGATGGTGCCCTGGGTCAGCTGCGGCACCGACTGACCCACCACGGTGGCCAAGGTGAACATGGAGTTCATGAGGCGCTGGCCAAAGGGCTGCTCCGCGCTCCACGCGGCGTCAAGGTGCAGGGCCTGGGTGTTCATGGTCATGGTGGTGAAGAGGACGTTGTCCGCCTCGGTGACGGTCCGGCCGGGCCGGTGCGCGTAGACCACGCCCTCCTCGAGCTCGTCGAAGTACAGGCCCCGCTGCTCAATGACACGGGTTTCAGTGGTGTGCTGGGATTCAGTGGTCATACCGTCAGTTCCTGGTCTTCCTCGAAAAGTTCGGCTCCGGTGGCTGCGGCCACGTCCTCGGCCGTCACGTTGGGGGCGAGTTCGCGCAGCACCAGCCGGGATTGTCCGCCGTCGGTCACGACGTCGATCACCGCAAGGTCGGTGATGATCCGGTCCACGCAGCCTTTCCCGGTGAGCGGCAGCGTGCACTGCTCCACGATCTTGGGCCGGCCGTTCCGGTCGGTGTGCTCCATCATCACGATGACCTTCTTGGCGCCGAACACCAGGTCCATGGCGCCGCCCATGCCCTTGACCATCTTGCCGGGGATCATCCAGTTGGCCAGGTCGCCGTTCCGGGCAACTTCCATCGCCCCGAGGACGGCCACGTCCACGTGCCCGCCGCGGATCATCCCGAAGGAGGCGGCGGAGTCGAAGAACGCGGCCCCCTTGTTGACCGTGACGGTTTCCTTGCCGGCGTTGATCAGGTCCGGATCCACCGCGTCCTCCGCGGGGTAGGGCCCGACGCCCAGGATCCCGTTCTCGGAGTGCAGCACCACCTCGACGCCGGCGGGGATGTAGTTGGGGATCAGCGTGGGCATGCCGATGCCAAGGTTGACGTACTGCCCGTTCCGCAGCTCCCGTGCCACCCGCGCGGCCAGTTCGTTCCGCGTCCAGCCCTTGCTCTCCACCCCGGCGGGGTGTTCGACGGCGGCGGGCCGGTATTCGTGGCGCACGGCCTCCGGGCGGGGCGGTTCCTCCTGCAGGCTTTGGGATTCCATGGCCTAGGCTCCTGACTGGTGGGTGGCTGGGGTTCCGGTGCCGGCGGGCGGGGCCCCCAGGGCTACCGTCCGCTTCTCGATCCGCTTCTCGACGCCGGGAGCCAGCACCACACGCTGGACGAAGATGCCGGGAATGTGGACGTGCTCCGGGTCCAGCTCCCCCGGCTCCACCAGTTCCTCAACCTCGGCGATGGTGATCTTCCCGGCCATGGCGCAGAGCGGGTTGAAGTTCATCGCCGTGGCGTGGAAGACGAGGTTGCCGTGGCGGTCGCCCTTCCAGGCGTGCACCAGGCCGAAGTCGGGGGTGAGCGATTCCTCGAGCACATAGTCGGCGCCGTGGAAGCTGCGCACCTCCTTGGCTTCTGAGGCGACCGCGATGTTGCCGTCGGCGTCGTACTTCTGCGGCAGGCCGCCGTCGGACACCTGGGTGCCGACGCCGGCCGGGGTGTAGAACGCCGGGATCCCCGCACCGCCGGCGCGCAGCTTCTCGGCCAGCGTGCCCTGCGGTGTGAGGACCACCTCCAGCTCGCCGGCGAGGTACTGCCGGGCGAACTCCTTGTTCTCCCCCACGTAGGAGCTAATGGTGCGGCGGATCCTGCCGTCCTTCAGCAGGATCCCGAGCCCCCAGTCGTCCACGCCGCAGTTGTTGCTGACGGTCTCCAGGTCCGTGGCGCCGCTTTGGTGCAGGGCCTCGATGAGGGCTACGGGGATTCCGCAGAGGCCAAACCCGCCGACGGCGAGTGAGGCGCCGTCGTGGATGTCGGCCACTGCCTCGGCAGCGCTGGCCACAACCTTGTTAATCATCGTTGATCCCTCTCTCGACGGTTGCGGCCAGCGGGCCGGTCAGAGCCCCAGTTCGCGGGCGATCAGCATCAGCTGGACCTCCGTGGTGCCCTCGCCGACCTCAAGGATCTTGGAGTCGCGGTAGTGGCGCGCCACGGTGAATTCGTTGATGAAGCCATAGCCGCCGAACACCTGGGTGGCGTCCCGCGCGTTGTCCATGGCTGCCTCGCCTGCGACCATCTTAGCGATGGCCGCCTGCGTCTTGAACGGCTTGCCGGCGAGCATCCGGGCGGCCGCATCGTAGTAGGCCAGCCGGGCGGTGTGGGCGCGGGCTTCCATCCTGGCGATCTTGAACGCGACGGCCTGGTACTTGCCGATGTTCTGCCCGAACGCGCTGCGTTCCTTGGCGTATTTCACGGCCTGGTCCACACAGCCCTGGGCTGCGCCGACGGCCAGCGCCGCGATGGCGATCCGGCCCTCGTCCAGGATGGAGAGGAAGTTGGCGTAGCCGCGGCCCCGCGTGCCCAGCAGGTTCGCCTCGGGGACGTGGACGTTGTCCAGGGTCAGCGGGTGGGTGTCCGAGGCGTTCCAGCCGACCTTGTTGTAGGCCTTCTCCGCCCGGAATCCGGGGGTGTTGGTGGGCACCAGGATGGTGGAGATTTCCTTCTTGATGCTGCCGTCGGGGCGCTCCTCCTGGCCGGTCACCGCGGTGACCGTGACAAGCCGGGTGATGTCGGTGCCGGAGTTGGTGATGAACTCCTTGTTGCCGTTGATGACCCACTCCCCGCCGCCCAGCTTGGCGGTGGTCTTGGTGCCGCCCGCGTCGGAGCCTGCCTCGGGTTCGGTCAGGCCGAACCCGGCGAGCGCCTTGCCGGAGGCCAGCAGCGGCAGCCACTCCTCCTTCTGGGCGGCGTTGCCGAAGCGGTGGATCGGCATGGCGCCGAGGGATACGCCGGCTTCCAGGGTGATCGCGACGGACTGGTCGACGCGGCCCAGCTGCTCGAGGGCGAGGGCGAGCGCGAAGTAGTCCCCGCCCATGCCGCCGAACTCCTCCGGGAAGGGCAGGCCGAACAGGCCCATGTCGGCCATCTGGGAGACAACCTCGTAGGGGAAGCTGTGCTCCTCGTCGTGCTTGGCGGAGACCGGGGCCACCACTTCGTCGGCGAATTCGCGGACGGTGTTGCTGAGGTCCTGGTAGTCCTCGCTGAGTTCAAAATCTGGCATGGTGACTCCTTTGTCGGTCATTCTGTCCGTGGTGCGGTCTGGAAGGTGTTCGGTCTGGAAAGTGGTGCTGTCTGGGAAATACGGTCTGGTGGTGAAGCTTGGGAATCTAGTCCGCCGCGCCCATTGCTATGACGGCTTCCTCGATGGTGTCTTCCGCTTTCGAAGGCTCCCCCGTGTGAGCGGGGTGGACAGTGGCGAGGACCTGGTCCGCCTTGACCAGGTCGCCGGTGCCGGCGCTGATGTGGACGGTGCCGTCCAGCGGGGCCACCAGCTGGTGCTCCATCTTCATGGCCTCCACCGCGAGCAGGACCTGTCCGGCGGTGACGGCATCCCCGTTGTTCACGGAGACGGACACCACCGTGCCCGGCATCGGCGAGCGCACCGCGGGGTCCGCTGCGCCTTCCTCCTTCTCGATGGCGGCCAGCACCCGGGCCAGCCGGGCTTCGCGGGTGAGCACCTCGAGCCGGCAGGACCAGCCCTCGTTGCCGAGGAAGATCCCGTCGGGCACGCCGGGCGCCTGGTTGTCCCGGGCCGGGGCGGTGGGTCCGGTGGAGGCCGGGGCGAGGCGGTAGATGCGGTCCACACCGTCCAGGGTCACCATCACGTCGTTGCGGCTGCGGAACTGCAGGGACGCCCGGCGGTGCGGTCCGTCGCCGACCGCGACGGTCACGTCGGTCGAGGTTGCGCTGCCCTGCACGTACACGGAGGCGACGCCGCCGCCGGGCGTCCCCAGGCTGACCATCCGCGGGGCCGGAACGCCCAGGCGCCAGCCGTCCCGCCGCAGCCAGGGACCGTCAACGGCGGCCGTGTTGTGCTCCTCCATGGCCAGCGCATACAGCGCGGCCGCCACCAGTTCGGCGTCGTCCACGCGCCGGAAGCTGAACTCGGGCATCTTGCGCTCGATCAGGCCGGTGTCCAGCCGTCCGGCGCGGACGTCGACGTCGTTGATCAGCAGCCGCAGGTATTCGACGTTGGTGTCAATGCCCAGCGCGGTGTACCCGGCGAGGGCCTCATCCAGGGTGTCCAGCGCCTCCGCCCGGTTTTCGCCCCACGCGATGACTTTGGAGATCATCGGGTCGTAGCTGCTGGAGATCTGCAGGCCCTCCAGCAGTGCCGAATCGACCCGGACCTTGCCGCTGGCTGTGTCCGGCAGTTCGTCCAGCAGCACAACCTGTCCGATGGAGGGCAGGAAGTTCTTCTCCGGGACCTCGGCGTAGACGCGGGCCTCCACGGAGTGCCCGGTGAGCACGACGTCGTCCTGGCGGACGGTGAGCTCCTCGCCGGCGGCGATGCGCACCTGCCATTCGACCAGGTCGATGCCGGTGACCATTTCGGTGACGGGGTGCTCGACCTGCAGGCGGGTGTTCATCTCCATAAAGAAGAACTCGTCCGGGGCGCTGTCCGAGACCAGGAACTCCACGGTGCCGGCGCCGGAGTAGTGGACGCTGCGCGCCGCGTTGCAGGCGGCTTCGCCGAGGCGGGCGCGGATGGCCTCGCCGTCGGGCAGGTTTTCCAGCAGCGGCGAGGGGGCTTCCTCGATGACCTTCTGGTGGCGGCGCTGCAGGGAGCACTCGCGCTCCCCCAGGTGGATGACGTTGCCGTGGTTGTCCGCCAGCACCTGCACCTCGATGTGCCGCGGCGTGAGCACCAGGCGCTCCAGGAACAGGGTGTCGTCACCGAAGGCGCTGGCCGCGACCCGGCGGGCGGTGGCCAGGGTGTCCGCGAGGTCCTCGGGGCGTTCCACGATGTGCATCCCCTTCCCGCCGCCGCCGGCGGAGGGCTTGATGAGCAGCGGGTATCCGACGCCGGCCGCGGCCTCGATCAGCTGCGCGTCCGTCATGCCGGGCTCCGCGATGCCCGGAACCACTGGCACGCCGTAGCCGGTGACGTGGTTCTTGGAGCGGATCTTGTCGCCCATGACGTTGAGGGATTCGACGCCGGGGCCGATGAACGTGAGGCCCGCTTTCTCCAGGGCGCGGGCGAAGTCGACGTTCTCGCTCAGGAAGCCGTAGCCAGGATGCACGGCTTCGGCGCCGGTCTCTCGGCAGGCCTGGATGATGGCCTCGATTTTGAGGTAGCTCTCGGCCGCGGCCGCCGGGCCGATCCGCACGGCGACATCCGCCTCCCGCACGTGCCGGGCGCCGGCGTCGGCGTCCGAATAGACGGCGACCGAGCGGATGCCCAGGGCGCGCAGCGTGCGGATCACGCGGCAGGCGATCTCGCCGCGGTTGGCGACGAGCACGGTGCCGAACAGCGGTGCGCTGTGCTCCGTTGTCGGAGAAGCTTCAGTCGGAGAAGTTTCAGTCGGTGAAGAAATGGTCATGGCTGGCTCACATCCGGAAAAGGCCGAAGGAGGTCTCCGGCAGCGGGGTGCGGGAGACGACGTCGAGCGCCAGTCCCAGGACGGTGCGGGTGTCCGCGGGGTCGATCACGCCGTCGTCCCAGAGGCGGGCGGTGGAATAGTAGGGGCTGCCCTGGTCCTCGTACTGCTGCTTGATCGGGGCCTTGAACGCGTCCTCGTCCGCGGCGGACCATTCCTCGCCGCGGGCCTCGTACTGGTCCCGCTTGACGGTGGCGAGCACGCTGGAGGCCTGGTTCCCGCCCATCACGGAGATCCGGGAGGCCGGCCACATCCAAAGGAAGCGCGGCGAGTAGGCCCGGCCGCACATGGAGTAGTTGCCGGCGCCGAAGGACCCGCCGATCACGACGGTCAGCTTGGGCACGCGCGCGGTGGCGACGGCGGTGACCATCTTCGCGCCGTTCTTGGCGATGCCGCCCTGTTCGTAATCCTTGCCGACCATAAAGCCCGAGAGGTTCTGCAGGAAGATCAGCGGGATGCCGCGCTGGTCGCAGAGCTCGATGAAGTGGGCTCCCTTGAGCGAGGATTCGCTGAAGAGCACGCCGTTGTTCGCGACGATGCCCACGGGGTGGCCGTGCAGCTTGGCGAAACCCGTGACCAGGGTGGTGCCGTAGTTCTTCTTGAATTCGTGGAAGCGGCTGCCGTCCACCAGCCGGGCGATGACCTCGCGGACGTCGTACTGGGCGTTGACGTCGGTGGGGACGGCGCCGTACAGCTCCTCCGGGTCGGCCACCGGCTCGACGACGGTGTCGACGTCCCAGGCGGGGGCGGCCGGCTTCGGCAGGGTGGAGACGATGTCGCGGACGATCTGGAGGGCATGCTCATCGTTCTCGGCCAGGTGGTCCGTCACGCCGGAGATCTTCGAGTGCACGTCGCCGCCGCCGAGCTCCTCCGCCGTGACGATCTCGCCGATCGCGGCTTTCACCAGCGGCGGACCGCCCAGGAAGATGGTGCCCTGGTTGCGGACAATCACGGTTTCATCGCTCATGGCGGGCACGTAGGCGCCGCCGGCGGTGCAGGAGCCCATCACGGAGGCGATCTGCGGGATCTTCGCCGCGGACATCTTGGCCTGGTTGAAGAAGATCCGGCCGAAGTGCTCCTTGTCCGGGAAGACCTCGTCCTGCTTGGGCAGGAAGGCCCCGCCGGAGTCCACCAGGTAGATGCAGGGCAGCCGGTTCTCCAGCGCGATCTCCTGGGCGCGGAGATGCTTCTTGACCGTCATCGGGTAGTAGGTGCCGCCCTTGACGGTGGCGTCGTTGGAGATCACCAGGACCTGGCGGCCGTGGACCAGCCCGATCCCGGCAATCACGCCGGCGCCGGGCGAATCGCCGTCGTACATGCCGTCGGCGGCCAGCGGGGCGATCTCAAGGAACGGGCTGCCGTCGTCGAGCAACTGGTCGATGCGCTCGCGCGGCAGGAGCTTGCCGCGGGCCACGTGCCGCTCCCGGGACTTTTGCGGCCCGCCCAGCGCGGCCGTGGCGAGGCGTTCCTTCAGCTCGCGGGCCAGCCCCAGCTGGGCCTCGCGGTTCGCGGCGTAGGCGGCGCTCGCGGCGTCCACCTGGCTGGCGATTGTCTCCATTGACTGCTTCCGTTCTGGGCCTTCATGCTGGGGACCTGACCTGAGCCCGCCCCAGCCATTTCGGTTAGTACCGCATAACTGAGATTTAGGTTAGTCTCTATTAACTGTGATGTCCAACACGGCCTGCGGGGGCTGACAAGTCGAGATGAGGGATGCGCCGGTGACCGAGCTTCCGACCACCCAGCGCGGCCAGGCGAAGGAGAACCGCCGCCAGGCGCTGCTGTCCTCGGCCGCCGCCCTGTTCGCCGTCGACGGGTTCAACCGCGTGTCCCTCGAGGACCTCGGCGCTGCTGCCGGCGTCAGCGGCCCGGCCGTGTACCGCCACTTCGCCGGCAAGCAGGCTGTCCTGGGGGCGCTCCTGCTGAGCGTCAGCCAGGAACTGCTCGACGGCGGCCGGCGGGTGGTTGCCGATTCCGGCGGCGCGTCCGAGGCGCTGCACAAGCTGGTGGAGTTCCACGTGGACTTCGCCCTCAGCAACCCGGACGTCATCCGGGTGCAGGACCAGGACTTCAGCAACCTCGCCGACGACGACCAGGCCGAGGTCCGCACCCTGCAGCGGAACTACGTGGAGCTCTGGGTCGAGGTCCTGGCCGGGCTGCACCCCGGGACCGAGGCCGCCGAGCTGCGGATGCGGGCCCACGCCACGTTCGGCCTCATCAACTCCACCCCCCACTCAGTGCGCAGCCACGGGCGGCGGATTGCGGTCAAACGCGCTCGGCCGCTGCTGCAGAGCATGGCCCTGGCGGCCCTCCTGGCCCCGGCGGTTCCCGAACCGCTCGGATAGCCGGCGCTCCGGGGGCACATTGGCGCGGACACGCCGCTGAACCAGGCGCCGACGTCGGGATCTGAGCCCAAAGTGCCCCCGGACGGAGAAACCCCGGTCGCACAACAGGACTGCTGCCCTCTTTCTAAGCCACCTTCCGGCCGCCGGGGCTCCGGGGGCACATTGGCGCGGACACGCCGCTAAACAAGGCGCCGACGTCGGGATCCGGGCCCAAAGTGCCCGCGGACGGCGAAACCCAGGGCGCACAGCAGAACCGCCCGATAAGCCACCTTCCGGCCGGCGGCGCTCCGGGGGCACATTGGCGCGGACACGCCGCTAAACCAGGCGCCGACGTCGGGATCCGTCCCCGAAGTGCCCCCGGACGGCAAAAGGCCGGGCACCCACCACGTGAATGCCCGGCCTTTGAGCCCTGTGGCTAGACCATCGCGAGGACCATGCCCGGGTCGGACAGCATGGCGCCGAGGTCCTGCAGGAAACGCGAGCCCTGCTCGCCGTCGACCAGGCGGTGGTCGAAGGAGAGGCTGAGCGTCATGACCTGGCGCAGCGCCACCTCGTCCTGGTATTCCCACGGCATCTTCCGCACGGCTCCCAGGGCCAGGATGGCGGCCTCGCCCGGGTTGAGGATGGGCGTGCCGGCGTCGATGCCAAAGACACCGATGTTGGTGATGGAGATGGTGCCCCCGGACAGCTCGGACGGGGCGGTCTTGCCCGCCCGGGCCGTGTCCGTCAGTGCGGTCAGCGCCGTGGAGAGCTCCAGCAGGGACATCCGGTGGGCGTCCTTGATGTTCGGCACGGTGAGGCCCCGCGGGGTGGCAGCCGCAATGCCCAGGTTCACGTAGTTGTACTGGACGATTTCCTGGGTCGCCTCGTCCCAGCGCGAGTTGAGCGTGGGGTGGTTGCGCAGGGCGATGAGCACGGCCTTGGACACCAGGGTCAGCGGGGTGAGCTTGTAGCCGGCAAACGCCCGGCTGGCCTTGAGCTTTGCCAGCAGCTCCATAGTGGGGGTGACGTCGACGGTGAGAAACTCCGTGACGTGCGGAGCGGTGAAGGCGCTGGAGACCATGGCGGCAGCGGTGTGCTTCCGCACGCCCTTGATGGGGGTCCGGGTCTCCCGTTCGCCGTCCGCCGCGGCTTGCGGGGCAACCCCGGCCAGGTCCTGCGGCGCGACGGGCAGGTCTCCCCCGCCGACGAAGTTGCGGACGTCCTCCCGGGTGATCAGGCCGTGTTCCCCGGTGCCGGTGACGGCGGCCAGGTCAACTCCGAGGTCCTTGGCCAGCTTCCGCACGGGCGGCGTGGACCGCGGGCGCTCGGCCTGCAGCGGCGCTGCGGCAACAGCTGCCACGGGCTCGATGACCGGGGCGGGGGCTGCGGCCGGCGCGGACACCGGCGCAGCCACCGGGGCGGGTGCGGCCGCGGCAGCCGGAACCGCCTGCGCGGCGAAGGTGCGGGCGCGGCGTGCCGGGCGGCCGGAAGTCTCCAGGACGGCGCCGTAGCCCACCAGGTTCGGTTCGCGTCTGGCCGGAGCCCCGGCGTCGGAACCGGTGCCACCGGCGGCGGGACCGCCGTCGTCGCCTGCAACCTCGAAGGAAACAATGGGCTTGCCCACCTCGACGACGGTGCCGGGCTGTTCGTGCAGGGCGGCCACGACGCCGGCAAACGGCGAGGGAAGCTCCACCACGGCCTTGGCCGTTTCCACCTCCGCGATGATCTGGTTGAGCGCGACGGTATCCCCCACCGCAACCTTCCACGCGACGATTTCCGATTCGGTGAGACCCTCACCGAGGTCCGGCAGCTTGAATTCCTTGATCATGGTGGCGCTCATCCTTCCAGCCCGCTCAGGGAGTTGGGGCGGCCCAGGGCACGGTCGACGCCGTCCAGGATCCGGTCCAGGCCCGGGAGGTGGTGCATTTCAAGCTTCGAGTAGGGGTACGGGACATCGAAGCCGGTGATGCGGACCGGGGCGGCCTCCAGGTGGTAGAAGCAGCGTTCGGTGATGCTGGCGGCCACCTCGGCGCCGAGGCCGCCGGTCTGCGAGGCTTCGTGCGTGATGACCAGCCGGCCGGTCTTCCGGACCGAGGCTTCCAGGGTGGCGAAGTCCACCGGGGCGAGCGAGCGCAGGTCGATGACCTCGACCGACACCCCCTCGTCCGCGGCGGCGAGCGCGGCGTCCTTGGCGGTCTTGACCAGCGGGCCGTAGGCCACGAGGGTCACGTCGGTGCCCTCGGTGACGACGCGGGCCTTTTCCAGGGACAGCGCGGCGCCGAGGTCCAGGGTCTCGTCCACCTCGCCCTTGTCGTGGTAGCGGCGCTTGGGCTCGAAGTACAGGACGGGATCGTCGGAGGCGATGGCCTGCTGGATCATGGTGTGGGCGTCCTGCGGGTTGGAGACGGAGACAACGCGCAGGCCCGAGGTGTGGGTGAAGTAGGCCTCGGGTGATTCGGAGTGGTGTTCGGGTGAGCCGATGCCGCCGCCGAAGGGCACGCGGATGGTGATGGGCATCTTGACCGCGCCCTGGGTGCGGTAGTGCATCTTGGCGACCTGGCTGACGATCTGGTCGAAGGCCGGGTAGATGAAGCCGTCGAACTGGATCTCCACCACCGGGCGGTAGCCGCGGTAGGCAAGTCCGACGGCGGTGCCCATGATGCCGGATTCTGCCAGTGGAGTGTCCACGACGCGGTGCTTGCCGAAGTCCTTCTGCAGCCCGTCGGTGACGCGGAAGACGCCGCCGAGCGCGCCGATGTCCTCGCCCATGAGGACTACCTTGGGATCATTCTCGAGGGACTTGCGCAGGCCCGAATTGATGGCTCGGGCAAAGGTCATCTGCGTCATCAGCGTGCACCTTCTTCAGTGGCGGCTTCTGCGGGATCGCCGAAGGAAGCCAGGTAACGGGAATAGTGGTCCTGCTGGCGGTCCAGCGAGGAGTTGGGCGTGCTGTAGACGTGCTTGAAGATGTCCATCGGCGCCGGGTCGGGCATGTTGATGGTGCCGGAGCGCAGCGCCTTGGCCACGGCGTCCGCCGCGGCGGCGACGGTGGCTTCGAGCTCCTCGGGGAGCAGCCCCTTGCGCTCCAGCAGTGTTTTCAGCCGGGCGATCGGGTCCTTGGCGGCCCAGTCCTCAAGTTCGTTGGCATCGCGGTACCGGGTGGGGTCGTCCGCCGTCGTGTGCGGGCCCATGCGGTAGGTGACGGCTTCGATGAAGGTGGGTCCGCCGCCGTGGCGGGCACGGTCGAGGGCGATGCGGGTCGCGGCCATCACGGCCAGGACGTCGTTGCCGTCCACGCGCATGCTGGGGATGCCGAAGCCGGCGGCACGGTCCGCGATCTGGATGTGGGACTGCAGGCGGACGGGCTCGGAAATGGCCCAGTGGTTGTTCTGGCAGAAGAAGACCACCGGGGCCTGGAAGCTGGCCGCGAACACCATGGCCTCGTTGACGTCGCCCTCGCTCGTGGCGCCGTCGCCGAAGTAGGCCACGGCGACCGAGTCGGCGCCGTCGTTCTGGATTCCCATCGCGTAGCCGGTGGCATGCAGGGACTGGGCGCCGATGATGATCTGCTGCGTGGCGACGTTGACTGTGTAGGGGTCCCAGCCGGCCAGCGCGTTGCCCCGCCAGGCTTTGACGATGTCCTCGGGGTTGACCCCGCGGCAGTAGGCGACGCCGTTGTCACGGTAGCTGGGGAAGACGAAGTCGTCGTCGCGAAGGGCCCGGGCCGAGCCGATCTGGGAGGCTTCCTGGCCCAGCAGCGGCGGCCAGAGGGCGAGTTCACCCTGGCGCTGCAGAGCCGTGGCCTCGGCATCGATCCGGCGGATGACCACCATGTCCTCGTAGAGCGCACCCAACTGTTCGTCGGTGACGTCCTGCAGCCAGGGGTCAAACTCGGGATGGCTGACGCGTTCACCCCCGGGGGTGATGAGCTGAACGAGGTCCCCGCCCGTCCGCCTGTTTGATTCTGCACTGTTCCCGGGGCCCCCGGCGGAAATGCCGCCCTTGCCCGCGTCGTCGGTAAACACAGTTGTCCGCACCTTCTGACGTCGTCTGACCACTGCTCGCAGGGACTCGTGATCCCGGTGCGCACCGGCCGCCCGGGCGCCGTTGCCCCGGATAGTTGTGACCCTACTCACAATGCCCATTGGGTACAACCACCCCCGGATAAATTGAGCATTCTGCACCGCCGGGCATGCTGGCACCGTGCTAATCTTGCGCATTATGCAACCCTTGGATGGCACCGACACCCGCCTGCTTTCGGCGATGGCCCGGGACCCCCGCGGGACCGTCGTGGCACTGGCCCAGAAGCTGGGATTGTCGCGGAATACCGTGCAGGCCCGGATGGCCCAGCTGGAGAAGAAACACGTGTTCCTCTCCTTTGAGCGCCGCATCAATCCGGCCGCGCTGGGCTACCCGCTGATGGCCTTCATTTCCGTGCATGTGCAGCAGCAGAAGCTGGGCCGGCTGGCCGGAGAGCTGGCCGACATTCCGGAGATCCTGGAGGGTTACGGCCTGACCGGATCGGCCGACCTGCTGCTGCGGGTGGTGGCGCTCGACGCCGAGGACCTGTTCCGGATCAACGGCAAGATCCTCGCTTGCGACGGCGTGGACCGGACGGACACGGCCCTGGCCATGAGCGAGATGATCCCGTTCCGGATCCAGCCGCTGCTCGAACGCGGCTCGGCCGAAGGCTGACGCTTAGCCCCCGCGAGCCGCCGGCCCCCGGGATTTCATGGACACAAACAGCAGGAGCCCCCGTGCGGCTGCACGGGGGCTCCTGCTGTGTGGGGCCGGTTCCGGCGCCGTTAGTGGTTGGTGGCCTTCTCGGCGCCCACACCCGTGAGGGAACGGACTTCCATTTCGGCCTGCTTGGAGGTGTCTTCGAGCCGCTTGTCCAGCACGGTGCCCAGCCAGCCCAGGAAGAACGCGAGCGGGATGGAGACGATGCCGGGGTTGCTCAGCGGGAAGATCGCGAAGTTGGCGCCCGGAATCATCGACGTCTTCGCTCCCGACACCACCGGGGACAGGGCGATCAGGATGATCGCCGATCCCAGGCCGCCGTACATGCTCCAGATGGCGCCCTGGGTGGTGAAGCGGCGCCAGAACAGCGAGTACAGGATGGTGGGCAGGTTGGCCGATGCCGCGACGGCGAAGGCCAGTGCCACGAGGAACGCGACGTTCTGCCCGTTGGCGAAGATGCCGCCGATGATCGCCAGGATACCGATCACGACGACGGTCTTCCGGGCCACCTTGACCTCGGTGTCAGGATCGGCCTTGCCCTTGGCCAGGACGTTGGCGTAGATGTCGTGCGCAAACGACGCCGCGGCCGTGATGGTGAGGCCGGCGACGACGGCCAGGATGGTGGCGAAGGCCACCGCGGAGATGAAGCCGAGCAGCAGCGGTCCGCCGAGGTGGAAGGCCAGCAGCGGCGCCGCGGAGTTCACGCCGCCCGGGGCGGCCTTGATGGTGTCAGCGCCCACCAGGGCAGCGGCACCGTAGCCGAGCACCAGGGTGAAGAGGTAGAACAGGCCGATCAGCCAGATGGACCAGACCACGGACTTGCGGGCTTCCTTGGCGGTCGGGACCGTGTAGAAGCGCATCAGCACGTGCGGCAGGGCCGCGGTGCCGAGGACCAGTGCCAGGCCGAGGGACAGGAAGTCCAGCTTGGAGGTCTCGGACTTGCCGTACTGCAGGCCCGGGTTGAGGATGTTCGGGTTGCCTGCGGTCTCCACCGCACCGCCGAGCAGGGCGGAGAGGTTGAAGCCGTAGATTGCCAGGACCCAGAGGGTCATGACCGCGGCGCCGGCAATCAGCAGGATGGCCTTGATGATCTGGACCCAGGTGGTGCCCTTCATGCCGCCGATCAGGACGTACATGATCATCAGGGCGCCGACGACGATGATCACCAACGCCTGCCCGCCCCAGTCGCTGATGCCGAGCAGCAGGGAGATCAGGCTGCCGGCGCCGGCCATCTGGGCCAGGAGGTAGAAGAAGCAGACCGCGAGCGTGGAGATGGCGGCGGCGATGCGCACGGGACGCTGCCTGAGCCGGAAGGAGAGGACATCGGCCATGGTGAACTTGCCGGTGTTGCGCAGCAGTTCGGCGACGAGCAGCAGGGCAACGAGCCAGGCGACGAGGAAGCCGATGGAGTACATAAAGCCGTCGTAGCCGTTGATGGCGATGGCGCCGGTGATGCCCAGGAAGGATGCGGCTGACAGGTAGTCGCCGGCGATCGCAGTGCCGTTCTGGGAGCCGGTGAAGGACCGCCCGGCCGCGTAGTAGTCGGCGGCGGTCTTGTTGTTACGGCTGGCGCGGAACACGATCACCATGGTGACCGCCACGAACAGGGCGAAGATGCCCATGTTCAGCAGTGTGGTGTCCTTGAGGGCGGCGACGTCAACCGCGGGAACCATAAATGTTGTCATTGTGCTGCCCCGCCCACTCGGTTGCCGTGCTTGTCGAACTCGTGGCCTTCGATTTCCTCACGGATTTCGGCGGCGATGGGGTCCAGCTTCCGGTTCGAGTAGCTGACGTACCAGCCGGTGATGGCGAACGTGGTCACGAACTGAAGCAGGCCCATGATCAGGCCGATGTTGATGTTGCCCCAGACCTTGGTGGACATGAACTCCACCGCGTAGTCGGCCAGCAGGACATAGGCGAAGTACCAGAGCAGAAATGCAATGGCCATCGGAAAAACAAAGCTGCGGTGGCGCTTGCGCAGTTCCTGGAACCGCGGCGTCGATTGGACTTCCTTAAAGTCCACGGCCGCCGCAGCGTCCGTTTCTTGGGCTTCGTGACCCATCGTTCCTCCTCATTGAGACTGGTGAGTCCACACCGGCTGCCCTGGCCTGCTCAGTACAGCCCTCCGGCCAATGTGACTGCAATCACTGTCTCGCGTGATGTGGCTTACATTCCAGATTCACCGCGCCCTGCGTCGCTCAGCGGTCCCGATGCTGCGGTCAGCGGTCCTGAGGCTGCTTTCAGCGGTTCCCGCCCGTACCTCCCGCGATACGCTGGGGCCATGCCCGACTCTCCCCTGTTCACCGCCGCCGCGATTGCCGTGATCGCCGCGGCAATCGCCGTCGTCGTCGCCGTCGGCCTCAAGGTGCTCCGCTCCTTCCGGGAGCTTGGCACGGACGCAGAGCGGGCCACCTACAAGACGCTGCACACGGCCTCCCGGGCCGGCCAGCACCTGCGCACCGGGCTTAATCCGGCCGGCGCCGCGAAGGCGAGCCGCCAGCTGCGCAGCCTGCTGGGCTGCGACGCGCTGGCCATCACGGACGCGTCCGGGGTCCTCGCCTGGGACGGCGCCGGGGAGGAACTCAAGCCGCTGCTGATGGAGCTGTCTGCAGGAGTGTTCGACGGCGGCCACACGGCCGTGATTCCGGCCGGCGAGGTGCAGGAACTCGCCCAGGGCAAGGGCGGCGTCGCCACCCGCCCGGACGTGGAACGCGCCGCGGTGATCGCCCCCATCAAGGCCGGGACACGGGTGGTGGGTGTGGTGGCGGCGTTCGCGCCGGCGGCGGGCGCCGGACTGGTCCGGGCCACCAGCGAAGTGGCCGACTGGGTCGCGACGCAGGTGGAGCTGGCGGAACTGGACGCGTCCCGCACCCTTCTGATGGAGGCCGAGGTGCGCGCGCTCCGGGCCCAGATCAGCCCGCACTTCATCTACAACTCCCTGAATGCGATCGCGTCCTTCATCAACACCGACCCGGTGCGGGCGCGGGAGCTGGTGGTGGAGTTTGCCGATTTCACCCGCTATTCCTTCCGCCGGCACGGCGACTTCACCACCCTCGCCGAGGAACTGCGCTGCATTGACCGGTACCTGCTGCTGGAGCGGGCCCGCTTCGGCGACCGGGTGCAGGTCAGCCTGCGGATCGCCCCGGAGGTGCTCAGTACCGTGATCCCCTTCCTGAGCCTGCAGCCGCTGGTGGAAAACGCCGTGCGGCACGGGCTGGAGGCCAAAGAGGGCCCGGGCCACATCACCATCACGGCCAACGATTCCGGCGCCTTCGCCGAGGTGACCATTGAGGACGACGGCGTGGGCATGGACCCGGAGCAGCTGCGGGCTGTCCTCGCGGGGCACGGCGAGGGCGACCATGTGGGCCTGCGCAACGTCGATGCCCGGCTGCGGCAGGTGTACGGCGACGACCACGGACTGGTGATCGAGACGGCGCCCGGCGAAGGCACGCTGATCACCATGCGGGTCCCCAAGTCCCAGCCCCGCCACGACGCCTGAGCCTGCGGCCGGCGCCGGTACCCGCGGCAGTAGTCTTGAACCATGATTAACGTCCTCGTCGCCGATGACGAGCTGCCCGCTGTCGAGGAACTGGCATTCCTGCTCGGCAAGGATGACCGGATCGGCACCATTCACCGCGCGTCCTCTGGTGCCGAGGCGCTGCGGGCCCTCGAAGCCGAGGACGTCGACGCAGTGTTCCTCGACATCCACATGCCGGCGCTCTCCGGGCTGGACATCGCGCGCGTGATCTCACGCAGCAGCAAGCCGCCCGCCGTCGTGTTTGTCACCGCCGACGAGGACTGCGCGCTGGAGGCGTTCGAACTGGCCGCCGTCGACTATCTCCTGAAACCCGTCCGGGCCGAACGGCTGGCGAAGTCCGTCGGCAGGATCTGCGAACTGCTCAAGGACGGCGCCCCGCCGCCGGAGATGATCACCGTGGACCTGGGCGGCACCACGAAGATGATCCGCCGGGAGGACGTCACGTACGTCCAGGCCCAGGGCGACTACGCCAGGCTGCACACCGCGGACGCCAGCTACCTCATCCGCGTCCCGCTGGCCGACCTGGAGCAGCAGTGGGCCGACGCCGGGTTCCTCCGGATCCACCGCTCGTACCTCATCGCGCTGACCCACGTCAGCCACATGAAGCTCGCCGCCACCCGGCCGAGCGTCACGGTGGCGGGGGCCGAGCTGCCCATCAGCCGCCGGCACCTGCCGTCCGTCCGGGAGAAGCTCGAAACGACCCGGATCCGGCCGCAGTCATGACCCGCGTCCGCGTCACCGCGCCACGAAGGGTTGATCAAAGCAGGGCCGCTGCGGGCAGTGGAACCGCGGGTGGCAGCGCGCTTCCCGGCGGCCGGCCGCCCGCCGATGCGCGCGAAGCCGCCGAGGAATCCGACGCCGGCCAGGTGTTTGTCCGTTCGCTGATCCGCTCCCAGCTGCGGCTGGCGGTGGTGGTGGCCGCGGGTTTCCTGCTGATCCTGGCGGCGTTCCCGCTCATGCTGGGCATCGTTCCGGGCCTCGCCGACTCGACCCTGGCGGGCCTGCCGTTCGACTGGGTGCTGCTGGGGGCGGGGATCTACCCGGTGATCGGGCTCAGCGCCTGGCTCTTCATCCGGACGGCGGCCCGGAACGAGGCCCGCTACCGGGACCTCCTCGGCGATAAATGAGGCACCCGTGAATCCGGCCGTCGGCATCGCCGCGTTCGCCGCCGTGTCCCTCGCCACCGCCGTCATCGGCTTCTACGGGCTGCGGATCTCCCGCACCACCGGGGACTTCTATGTGGCCTCCCGGACCGTGCGGCCCTGGTGGAACGCGTCGGCCATCGGCGGGGAATACCTCTCGGCCGCGAGCTTCCTTGGTGTGGCCGGGCTGATCCTGCTCTCCGGCACGGACGCCCTATGGTTCCCGGTGGGCTACACCGCCGGCTATCTGATGCTGCTGCTCTTCGTCGCGGCACCGCTGCGCAGATCCGGCGCCTACACCATTCCCGACTTCACCGAGGCGAGGCTGGATTCGCGGGTGGTCCGCAGGGTCACCAGCGTGGTGGTGGTGATGGTGGGCTGGCTGTATATCGTTCCGCAGCTCCACGGTGCGGCGCTGGCCATCCGGGCCACCACCGGGCTGCCGGCCTGGGTGGGGCAGGTGGCGGTGGTCGCCGTCGTCTGCGTCACCGTGGTGTCCGGCGGGATGCGGTCCATCACGTTCGTGCAGGCGTTCCAGTACTGGCTGAAGCTGACGGCCCTGGCCGTGCCCATCCTGTTTATTCTCTTCGTGCTCGCGGACTCCGGGACCCCGGCGGTGGCGGCGGCCTCAACCAACCCCACGGGCGCTGCCCCGGCCGGGCTGTACCAGAACATCTCGCTGCTCGTGGCGCTGCTCTTCGGCACCCTCGGCCTGCCGCACGTGCTGGTGCGCTTCTATACCAACCCGGACGGCCAGTCGGCCCGCCGGACCACCTTGATTGTGCTGGGCCTGCTGTCGGTCTTTTACCTGTTCCCGACGGCGTACGGGCTGGTGGGCCGGATGTTCGCCCCCCACCTGGCGCAGAGCGGGCAGGCGGACGCGCTCGTGCTGCTGCTCCCCGGGGAACTGGTGGGCGGGACGGCCGGGGACCTGCTCTCCGCGCTGGTGGTGGCCGGAGCGTTTGCCGCGTTCCTGTCCACCACCTCGGGGCTGGTGGTCTCGCTGGCCGGTGTGATCAGCCAGGACCTCTTCGGCGGCAGCGTCAAGGGCTTCCGCCGGGCTGCCGTCATCTCGGCGGTGGTTCCGCTGGGCATCGCATCCATGACGGGGTCGCTGGCATTGGCCGGAAGTGTCGGCCTGGTGTTTGCGTTCACCGCGTCCACGATCTGCCCGGTGCTGCTGCTGGGCATCTGGTGGCGCGGGCTCACGGACGCCGGCGCCATTGCCGGGATGGTGACGGGAGCCGTGCTGTGCGGCGGGGCGATGGTGGCCGGGGCGGTGCTAGGGGCCGGCGGAACCCCGACGTGGCTGGCACAGCCGGCGGCCTGGACGGTGCCGGCCGCGTTCGCCGTGATGGTCCTGGCCTCCCGCGCCACCCGCGACCGGGTCCCGCGCACCATCACCCGGCTCATGACCCGGCTGCACACGCCGGAGCGGCCGCTGGCCACGGAACGCTGAGGACCAGAGCGCTGAGGACCAGGGCGCTGACCGCGCTCAGTCGATGGCGGCCATAAGTTCGACGACGCGGTCCAGGAAGGCGTCCACCTGGTTCTCCTCGTAGCCGTCCTTGCCGACGGCGGGGCGGAACACAGCGCGCCGGACGTTGTCCACGCTCAGCGGCTGGTCCTCCTCGAGGTAGCCGATCAGGTCATGGCAGAGGTCGTCAACGTCGGTGGTGTTGTAGCTGCGCGCTTTGGCCTTGGCCGGGCGCCGGAAGCGCTGGCCGTCGGGACGGTGCAGCCGTCCGCGGAGGAGGCCCGCGAGGCGTCCGATCTCGCGGAGCCAGGCCTCTTCGCCGCGCTCGGCGACAAGTTCGTCGCGTTCCCGCAGCGCCAGGGCATCCTCCAGGCGGTCCAGCGCCGCGTCCACGTCGGCCGCCGAGTAGCCGCCCTTGACCGGGTCGAACGAGACAGACCGGACGTCCCCGCTCTTGACGGGCCTGGCTGCCGAGCTGGGAGATTCGAAGGACACCCGTGCGCGCTGCATGAACTGGTCCACTTGCTTGGCGTTGTAGCCGTACTGGTTCCGCTGCACGCGGTCAAAGGAAGCAGGAATCTGCCGTTGAATGTCCACTGTAACTATTGTTTCCTTCAATGCCGTTCGGCCGGTTTGCCCGGCACCATTCTAGGGCCCTGCGGGTGGATGGGGAGAAGCCTTACGCGCCGGCAAAGACTGAGTAGAGGATGTAGGCCACCGGGGACGCGAAGACGATCGAGTCCAGCCGGTCCATCACCCCGCCGTGGCCGGGGAGGATGCTGCTCATGTCCTTGATCCCAAGTTCGCGCTTCACCATGGATTCGGCGAGGTCGCCGGCAGTTGCCGCGGCCACCATGCCGACGGCCAGCACCACGCCGACCCACCAGGGTTTGTCCAGCAGGAAGACGGCGGCGAGCACCCCGACCACCGTCGCGCCGGCCACGGACCCGGCGAAGCCTTCCCAGCTTTTCTTGGGGCTGATCTTCGGCGCCATGGGGTGTTTACCGAGTGACGCACCGACGAGGTAGCCGAACGTGTCGTTGGCGACCACAAGGAGCAGGAGCGTGGCGATCTGCCACGCGCCCGGGGGCACGACGCCGTCGGGCCAAAGCCCCACCGGGGTCTCCCCCACGAGCGTGTGCAGCGGCAGCACCGCGAAACTGATGAAGAACGGGACCCACGCCAGGGCAAAGACACCGGCGAAGATGCTGCGCGCCGAACCGGCGGCCCCCTCCAGGGACCGCCAGATCAGCACCGCGACACTGCTGAGCATCATCGCGAACAGGAGGCTTTCCGGCCCGCCAAAGTAAGCGGCCACCGGCATGGCCACGGTGCCGGTCATCACGGGGATGATCGGCAGCCTGGTGCCCGAGGCTTCCAGGGCGCGGAAGATTTCCCAGACGCCGAAGACGCCGAATCCGGTGACGATCAGTACGAACCCGAGCGGGAGGAACAGCAGTCCGCCCAGGACGAAGATGAGCATGCCAAGGCCCACGACAATGGCGGCGGGAAGATTCCTTCCGGCCTTCGGCGTCGGGTTCTTCCTCTGCTTCCCCCGCACCCGGACGTCCGCGCCGGGGTCCCCCTGTTCCTGCGCCATCAGACCTCTAGCAGCTCGGCTTCCTTGCGCTTGAGCAGCTCGTCGATGCCGTCGACGTGGGCCTTGGTGATGGCGTCCAGTTCCTTCTCGCCGCGGCTGCCCTCGTCCTCGCCCGCTTCGCCGTCCTTGACCAGCTTGTCCAGGGTTTCCTTGGCCTTGCGGCGGATGTTGCGGATGGACACCTTGGCGTCCTCGCCCTTGGACTTGACGATCTTGACGTATTCCTTGCGGCGCTCGGACGTCAGTTCCGGGATGGTGATGCGGATGACGTTGCCGTCGTTGGACGGGTTGGCGCCGACCTCGGAGTCGCTGAGGGCGCGTTCGATGTCCCGCAGGGCGGTCTTGTCGAACGGCGTGATCAGGATGGTGCGGGCGTCCGGAATCGCAAAGGAGGCCAGCTGCTGCAGCGGCGTGGGCGAGCCGTAGTAGTCGACCAGGACCTTGTTGTAGAGGCCCGGGTTGGCGCGGCCGGTACGGATCGAGGCGAAGTCTTCCTTGGCTACTTCAACCGCCTTGTCCATCTTGTCCCCGGCTTCGAGCAAGGTTTCTTCGATCACGATCTCTCCTCAGAAATTGGTGCACCCGCTGCTGGCGGGGTGCTGCACGGTCTTGATTGTGTTCCAGACCCCGGCTTCGAGGTGCGGAAATGTCCTGAAAACATCCTAGCCGTTGCTAGGGGGTGACGACGGTGCCCAGGTCCTCGCCGCGGATGGCGCGGGTGACGTTGCCTTCGCCTTCCATGCCGAACACCACCATGGTGAGGTTGTTGTCCTTGCACATGGTCATGGCGGTCTGGTCCATTACGCGGATGTCGCGGCGCAGGGCGTCGTCGTAGCTGAGGCGGTGCAGCTTCTCGGCCGTGGGGTCCTTCTTGGGGTCCGCGGTGTAGACGCCGTCGACGCCGCTCTTGGCCATCAGGACGACGTCGGCGTGGACCTCCATGGCGCGCTGGGCGGCCACGGTGTCAGTGGAGAAGTACGGGAGCCCGGCACCGGCGCCGAAGATGACGACGCGGCCCTTTTCCATGTGGCGGATGGCGCGGCGGGGAATGTACGCCTCGGCGACCTGGCCCATGGTGATGGCGCTCTGCACACGGGTTTCGACGCCGGCCTGCTCCAGGAAGTCCTGGAGGGCCAGGCAGTTCATCACCGTGCCGAGCATGCCCATGTAGTCGGCGCGGGAGCGGTCCATGCCGCTCTGGGAGAGTTCGGCGCCGCGGAAGAAGTTTCCGCCGCCGACGACGATCGCAACCTCGACGTCGGGAACTGCTGCGGCGATCTGCTTGGCCACGCCACGGACGGTATCAGGGTCGACGCCCAGTTTTCCGCCGCCGAAGACCTCGCCGGAAAGCTTCAACAGGACTCGGCGCCGGCTCTTTTTCGGCTGGGCTGAAGTGGTGACGGTTTCCATGGTGCCTTCCCGTTGGTGAACTCTGAAAAAGGGTATCGTGCCGGTGGCCAAAGGCGTCATTTGCGCCCGGTCCCGGTCGTTCGGATCTTGCCCGGCCTTGCCGGTTTCTTCCCTCCCGGGACGGCGTCCCGGATGCATGCAAAAGGGGTGGCCACCGCAGTGACCACCCCCTCAGCGTGTCTGGCTAATGCCCGACGTGTGTCTGACTAGGAACCGACGCGGAAACGCGTGAATGCGGTGCCCTTGACGCCGGCCTCTTCGAGGACCTGGGCGACAGACTTCTTGGCGTCCTTGGCGAATGCCTGGTCGAGGAGAACCTCGCCCTTGTAGAAGCCCGTGACGCGGCCTTCCACGATCTTCGTCATGGCAGCTTCCGGCTTGCCTTCAGCCTTGGCGGTCTCCTCGGCGATGCGGCGCTCGGAGTCAACGAGGTCGGCGGGAACATCCTCGCGGGTGAGGTAGTTCGGGGACATCGCGGCGATGTGCACGGCGACGTCGTGTGCTGCGGTGGCAGCGGCTTCGCCTTCGCCGTCAACAGCGAACAGGACGCCGACCTGGGCCGGGAGGTCCTTGGAGGTCTTGTGCAGGTAAGCGTCGACCGTGGCACCCTCGATGCGGGAGATGCGGCGGACAACCACCTTTTCGCCGAGAACGGCGCCCTCTTCAACGACAACCTCGGACAGCGGCTTGCCGTCGACCTCGGTGGCCAGCAGGGTCTCGAGGTCGGCAGCGCCGGACTCGACGGCAACAGCCAGGACCTTGTCGGCGAGCTGGATGAACTTGTCAGCCTTCGCGACGAAGTCGGTCTCGCAGTTGACCTCGATCATCACGCCGACGCCGTTGGCGACCTTGGCAGCAACCAGGCCTTCAGCGGTGGAGCGGCCTTCGCGCTTGGTTGCGCCCTTGAGGCCCTTGATGCGGATGATTTCGATGGCCTTCTCGGCGTCACCGTTGGCTTCGTCGAGAGCCTTCTTGACATCCATCATGCCGGCGCCGGTGCGCTCGCGCAGAGCCTTGATATCAGCAGCAGTGTAGTTCGCCATGTGAACCCCTCTGTCTAGAAATTTTGTGTGGTGTACGGACTGACAGGACGGCAGCTCACCTGGTGAGCGGCCATCCTGTCAGTTCCCCTGCGCCGTTGCGGGCGCGGAGGGAGATCCGGATTTATTTGTCAGCTGGGAAGCAGACCCGGTGGGTCTGGCTACTTGGCTTCGCCGGCGGCGTCGTCGGCAGCCGGAGCGGCTTCTGCAGCCGGAGCAGCTTCTGCGGCCGGAGCGGCAGCAGCCTCTTCGGTCTTGCTGCCTTCGAGGAGCTCGCGCTCCCACTCGGCCAGCGGCTCTTCCGGAGCTTCCGTGGTGCCGGTGGCGCGCTGGTTGCGGGCGATCAGGCCCTCAGCAACGGCGTCAGCAACAACGCGGGTCAGCAGGTTGACGGAGCGGATGGCGTCGTCGTTGCCCGGGATCGGGAAGTCGACTTCGTCCGGATCGCAGTTGGTGTCAAGGATGGCAACAACCGGGATGTGCAGCTTCTTGGCCTCGTCGACGGCGAGGTGTTCCTTCTTGGTGTCGACGATCCACAGGGCGGAAGGCGCCTTGGTCAGGTTGCGGATACCACCGAGGTTGCTTTCCAGCTTGGTGAGTTCGCGGCGAAGGAGCAGCAGTTCCTTCTTGGTGTACGCGGAACCGGCGACGTCGTCGAAGTCGATCTCTTCGAGTTCCTTCATGCGCTGGATGCGCTTGGAAACCGTCTGGAAGTTGGTCAGCATACCGCCGAGCCAACGCTGGTTGACGTACGGCTGGCCAACGCGGGTGGCCTGCTCGGCGATGGATTCCTGCGCCTGCTTCTTGGTGCCGACGAAGAGGACGGTGCCGCCGTGGGCAACGGTGGCCTTCACGAACTCGTAGGCACGGTCGATGTAGGACAGCGACTGCTGCAGGTCAATGATGTAGATGCCGTTGCGCTCCGTGAAGATGAAGCGCTTCATCTTCGGGTTCCAACGACGGGTCTGGTGTCCAAAGTGGACGCCGCTGTCAAGCAGCTGGCGCATAGTTACGACGGGCATGCCGGCGCTCCTTCCGGCAGGTCATTCATGAGAGAGCCCAAGGGGCACTCTTACCCTGCCAATAGTTGACGGTTGATTAGCAACACCCAGGCGGGCGGTGCTCCTGGCATCCACTGCGCGACTTACCCGGACCACAGGCCCGGACCGAAAGAGGCGCAGTCCACCGCATCTGAAGAGTTCAGGCTTCGAATGAGGAGGGCTGGATACGCGTAGTCAGCTGCTGCTCCCCCGCACCCCTGAATGAGGCGTGCCGGCATGGACAATTGAAATTGATCAAGTAAATTGACCGCGTAAATTGACCGCGCGTGAGGGCACAGCAAACTGCTCCACCAAGTGTACTACAGGGCCGGTGCCGGATTGCACCGCTTGCGGGGGTGCTGCCGGGGGCTTATCCACGCCGGCCGGACCACGCCTGCCTTTCCACATAGGGCTTTTGGGTGCTTCTTCAGATCCCGCGGCGGCGGCAGGCTGGGTGGATGAAGACTCCGGCATTCCGGGCCGCGGCGGCCGCCGCCCTGCTCCTGGTCCTGGCCCCTCCCGCGGCGACCGGCGCCTCCGGTCCGGATCCTGCCGGCGGCGGGTGGAGTTGGCCGCTGGAGCCCAGGCCGGCGGTCCTTCGCGTCTTCGACCCGCCGGCCCGTCCGTGGCTGAGCGGGCACCGGGGCGTGGATCTTGGGGCGGCGCACGACGGCGTTCGGGTTACGGCGCCGGCGGCCGGGACCGTGAGCTTCGCCGGAGTGGTGGTGGACCGACCCGTCATCACCATCGACCATGGCAACGGGCTGCGGAGCAGTTTCGAGGCGGTGCGCAGCCACCTCACGGCGGGCGACGCCGTGGCCGAGGGGGACGTTCTGGGGTCGGTCCTGCCGGGCCATTGCACACCCGCGCCGTGCATCCATTGGGGCGTACGACGCGGCGGGGAATACCTCAACCCGCTGGCGTTCGTGACGGACCTCCGGCCCTCCGTCCTGCTGCCGCCCCTCGATCCCGCTCCCGGGTAACACCCCTGGCTGAGGGGTTCGGTATTTGGCGCACGGTGCACGCAGGGACGGAACGCCGGCGGAGGTGCCGGCCGCACGGGCGGAGCGTCTTGGGGCCGACTCCGCCGTGCGGCCGCCTCCTAGACGATCGCGGAGATTCCCGTGATCGCCCGGCCGGTGACGAGAGTATTGATCTCGTAGGTGCCCTCGTAGGAGTAGATGGCCTCGGCATCCGAGAACACCTTGGCCATTTCGTAGTCGGTCACAATCCCGTTGCCGCCGAGGATGCTGCGGCCCAAGGCAACACTTTCGCGCATCCGCGCCGTGGTGAAGGCCTTGGCCAGGGCGGACTGCTCGTCCTTGGCCTGGCCGAGGTCCTCCAGCTGGGAGAGACGGACCATCATTCCCATGGAGCTGACGGCGTTGCCCAGGATCTGCACGAGCTGCTGCTGGACCAGCTGGAAGGAGGCGATCGGGCGGCCGAACTGGCTGCGCTCGACGGCGTAGCGGCGGGCGACGTCGAAGGCGGCGAGCTGCTGTCCCACCGCCTGCCAGGCGACGGCCAGCCGGGTGACCTTGAGGACCTTGTTTGTGTCGCGGAAGCTGTTGGCGTTCGCAAGCTTGAAGAAGTCCGGCACCACAACGTTCTCGAGCGTGATGTCGGCGTTCTGCACGGTGCGCAGCGAGATCTTATTCTCGATCTTGGTGGCACTGTAGCCTTCGGCCTTGGTGTCCACGAGGAAGCCCTTGACCTGGTTGTCTCCGACGTCCCGTGCGTAGATGACCACCCAGTCGGAGAAGGTGGCGTTGCCGATCCAGCGCTTGGCGCCGTTCAGGACCCAGCTGTCGCCCTCGCGGCGGGCGGTGGTCCGCGTTCCGCCGGCGACGTCGGAGCCGCCGAGGGGCTCGGTCAGGCCGAAGGCACCGATTTTCTTCAGCGAGTAGATATCCGGCAGCCAGGCGTCCTGCTGCTCCTGGGAGGCGAGGGCTTCGATGGAGCCGGTGAAGAGACCGTCGTGCACGCCCATGAAGGTCGCAATGGACGTGTCAGCGCGGGTGGCCTCTGCATGCATGATGCCGGCGAAGAGGTTGGAGTACCCCTGCCTCCGGACCGGGCTGACCAGATCGATCTCGGCGAGCTTCGGAATGAGGTCCATCGGGAACTCGCCGCGGTTCCAGCAGTCCACAGCAATGGGCTTGACCTCGCGGGCCAGGAACGCGCGGACCTCGGCGAGGCGGTCCTGCTCCTTGCTGCTGAGCAGCTGTTCGAAGGCGAAGAAGTCGCCGTCGGCGTAAGGGAGGTTGTTGATGTCGATGTCAGCTTTGGACATGGTGTTCCTTCACGTGTGATCAGCAGCGACCAGAATGGCGCGGGCTTCGCGCCAGCGGGATGTTACTCACCAGTAACTTACCGCACCCCGGACGGACACCGCAAGTGACGCACACCATAGGGAGTGTCAGAAACGAAAGGAGCCGCGGCCGACGTCGGACGTCAGCCACGGCTCCCGTGGGGGCGGATCCCTGAAAAGGGTCCGCAGGAATGTAGGGCTACTCGGACTTGAACCGAGGACCTTAGGATTATGAGTCCCGCGCTCTAACCAGCTGAGCTATAGCCCCGTGGGCCCGGAAACCGCCCTGCAGGGCCGGGTGTTTCCGGGCGGAAATCACTCTACCAATGGTAGTGGGCTGTTTCAGACCGCGAGGTCGTCGTAGCTGGCCCCGCGGTAAATGTCCTCGAAGGCCTGCAGGGTGCGCTCCAGGCTGTGGCTCTCCACGATCCCGCGACTCGCCTTGCCCATGGCCGCACGCTCATCCGCCGGCAGGGAGAGCACGCGGACCATTTTGGCTGCGAGGTCGTCGCTGTCGTTGGGTGTGAAGAGGTACCCGTTTTCGCCGTCGCGCACCAGGTGGGGCAGCGCCATGGCGTCCGCCAGCAGCACCGGTGTGGAGGCCGACATGGCCTCCAGCGTCACCAGCGACTGCAGTTCAGCCGTGCCGGGCATGCAGAACAGATCGGCGGCGATGTAGGCGCGGCGGAGTTCGGCGTCGCTCGCCAGGCCCAGGAACTTGACCCGGTCCTGCAAGCCCAGTCGCTGGACCTGGGCCTCGAGGGCCGGCCTGACCTCGCCGCCGCCGACAATTTCCAGGTGCACGTCGAGCTCTTTGGGAGTCTTGGCTACGGCGTCGATCAGCACGTCGACGTGCTTTTCCTCGGCGAGGCGGCCGGCGAACAGGACCGTGGGGCTGGCGTGGCGCTCCACTTCCTCCCCCGGCCCAAGTTCGTAGGCGGCGGAGTCGATGCCGTTGGAGAGCGGAAGCACCTGGCGGAGGAACGCGTGCTCGTGCATGGCCTTGGCCGCCAGCGGGGTGGGAGTGGTGACCACATCGGCCTGGCCCATGACCTTGCCCATGTCCTTCCAGGAGATGCGGCCAACGATGTCCTTGAACCACTGCGGGAAGGGCAGGAAGGGGTTGAGGTTCTCCGGCATGAAGTGGTTGGTCGCCACGATCCGGACGCCCCGCTTCACGGCTTCGTACAGGACGTGCTCGCCGATCATGTAGTGGCTCTGGATATGCACCACGTCCGGCTGGACGCGGTCGAACAGCAGGCTGATTTCCTTCTTGATTTCCCAGGGGAACGTGATCCGGAAGTATTCGTGCGTGGGAACTGAGTGCGACCGGATCCGGTGGACCGTGCCTTCTGCATTGAATTCGGTGAAGCTCTTGCCCTTGTCGGCACGGCAGGCCAGGACGTGGACATCGTGGCCGCGGGCCGTCATTCCCTTGGCCAGGCGGTAGCCGAACATGGCCGCACCGTTGACGTGGGGCGGGTAGGTGTCCGCGGCAATCAGGATGGTCAGGGGGCGCTGGTTGTCGGGCATGGTCACGTGGAGAACTCCTGGTGGTCACGGTGCGGGCCGCTGGGACTGGTGCGGCCTGCCGGCCGTCGGCGCAGGCCTGACGGGCCTGCTGCTGACGTCTGTTTGTCCTAGGACACCCGCCCCGCGGCCTTCCGCGCTTCCTTCTTGCGCTTGGTGACTTCTGGGTGGTGCCTGGACAAAGCGATCACTCCCACGATAGCAAGCGAACCGGCTGCGCCCATCGCAATCGCCGTCACGGCGTGGACATCGGGACGCAGTTCGCCAAGGATGGTGATCCCGATTGCGATGCCGACGATCGGGTCGATCACGGTCAGGCCGGCGATCACGAGGTCGGGCGGGCCGCCCGCGTAGGCGTTCTGGACAAACCACGAGCCGAGGGCCCCGGCGGCCGCGATCGCGACCACCGAATACCAGGGCACGTTCAGCACGCCCAGGCCGTTCGGGTCCAGCAGATGCTTGCCGATGATGCGGGTCAGGACGGCAACGAAGCCGAAGAGGATGCCCGCGCCGAGGATGTAGATGAACGCGCTCATCCGGTGCTTGAACACCAGGGCAAGGGTCCCGAAAAGCCCCACGGCCAAGGCCAGCAGCAGCACGACGGTCAGCTCGTCGGAGGAGCTGACCTGGTGGTTTTCCTGGGTGACATTGACCGCCAGGATGACGAACAGGGCAGAACCCGTGACGCACGCGGAAATGGCGACCACTGTGGCCCGGTTGATGCTGAGGCCCTGGTCCTTGGCATTGACGATGGTGGTGATGACGAGGGCGATGGCTCCGATTGGCTGCACCACGGTCAGCGGGGCCATAACCAGGGCGACGGCGTTCATCGCCATGCCCACGGTGAGAAGGAGCAGGCCAAATACCCAGCGGGGGTTGCGGAGCAGGCGCAGCAGGCCATGGGTGCTGAGGGCCAGTCCCCCGGTGTCCGCTTTGACGGCGCTGCCCTGGCGCTGGGCTCCGATCGCGAGGCAGAACGCGCCCAGCACAGCCAGCAGGACGGCGAACCACACCATCAGCGGGTGCCGCCTTCGACGTCGGGCCCGGCGCCTCTAAGGCTCCTGCCCTTGCGGATGATGGCCCAGAAGTAGTTGTAGCCGGCGATCCAGTGCCCCACGAGCCCGAGTCCCAGGCAGATCCAGGCGGCCACGAAGTACACCTCGGTGCCGGGCACCGGAAGCTTCGAGAGGACCAGCAGCGGCGTGCCGAGCAGCAGGAGGGCCGTCCGGATCTTGCCGATCCTGCTCACGGGCAGGTCGGGGTGGCCGTGGAAGTAGTGCAGAGACAGGGCCAGCAGGATGGCGTCCGGAATGAGGAGGGCCGCGAGGTACCACCATTCGAGGACGCCGGCGATCACGAGCGTGACGGCGACGGCGATGAGCGAGAGCCTGTCCGCGATGGGGTCCATGATCCGCCCCAGGTTGGACATCTGGTTGTACCGGCGGGCGACGTAACCGTCCACCCAGTCGGTGCTGCCCATGACCGCGAGGACCAGGGCGGCGTAGCCGTATTCCTGGACCCCCAGGACGAGCCAGATGAAGAGCGGGACACCGAGGAACCGCACCACGGTCAGGATATTGGGGACGGTGAAGATCCGGTCGTGATGGACCTGGGCCTGTCCGGGCCGGGCACCGGCGCCAATGAACTTCATCCTGTCCGCCTTTCCGTGGCCGGCAACGATCGGGGGCTGCAGTCCAGCGGGCTGCCTAGCCCTTGAGGAGTTTGCGCAGCAGGAAGACCAGCACCGCGGCGGAGGCGGTAAGGACGGCCAGGGGCTGCCAGCGCTGGCCCAGCTGTTCGGGCACGCCGCTCTTCGCGGCGGCGTCGCTTGCGGCGGACCGGAAGCCGGCGACCTTGCCGCCGAGCTGTTCCTTGCCGTCCTGCAGCTTCACCTGGGCCGCGGCCAGCAGCGCCTGGGCCTGGGTCTTGACGTCGAGTTCCTCGTTGAGCTCGTCGCGGACGCCCGTGAGGTGCGTCCGGCGCTCGTCCAGCCGGCGCCGCAGTTCCGCTTCGGTGGGCGGCGGGCCGAAGTCCGGCTCGGCGGCCCTCTGGGCTTCCTTCTCTGCCTTGGCCTTCGCAGCGGCCTCGTCCTTGGCGGCCTTGGCTGCCTTGTACGCGTCGGATTCGGGGTCCAGCAGGGCCGGATCGAAGGCGGAGCCCTCCTTGGCAATGCCGAGGTCGTACTTCAGGCCGCGGATGGTGTCCTCCGGAACCAGCGGCATGGCCTTCTTGAACCTGGCGACCCCCACCAGGGCCCCGATCGCGGCGATGACCAGGAAGGCGGCGGAGACCAGCAGGGCTGCGAGCCAGGCCGGCATCACGGTGGCGAGGCCCATGATCGCGGCGACAACCAGGCCAATGACCAGGAACAACACAAAGACCAGCGCCACGCCGAGGAAGGCGGCGGCAACCCCGACTTGAATGCCCTTGCGCTTGAGCTCGACCTTGGCGAGGGCGATCTCGTCGCTGAGCTGCCGCGGAGCAAGTTTGAAGATCAGCTTGAGGGTCTTGGGCAGCGCAGCGACGCGCAACCCCGTGCTTGTCCCGCCGGTGTGACGTCCGCTCATCGGTCCCGCCTAACTGATTCATCCGTGATTCCGCTTCCGCGGGCTTGCCGGTCTGCGCAGCTTCACGCACACCCCGGTGTCAAAACTACCATTCAGGCCGCGGCCCGGGCGCGGCGGCGGGCTGTGGCGCGCCTCCCGTTTCACGGCCGGCGGGCAGGGACGCGGGCCCTAGGATGGACCTCTGTGACTACACCCCCCAATCCGGGCGATTCCCTGAGCCGGCGCCGCAAGCTGCTCTACATCCTGATGCTCGGCGCCCTGACCGCCCTGGGACCCTTCACGGTGGACCTGTACCTTCCCGCTTTCCCGGCCCTGGAGGAAAGCCTGGGGGTGTCCGAGGCGGCCGTGCAGCTGACCCTGGCCGGCACCACACTCGGCTTCGCCCTGGGCCAGCTTGTGGTGGGACCGCTCAGCGACAAGTTCGGCCGGCGGATGCCGCTGATCCTGGCGACGGCGGTGCACATCATGGCGTCCCTGGGTGCGGCGCTGTCCACCGACATCACGACGCTGGGGTTCTTCCGCGTGCTCATGGGCATCGGCGCGGCGGGCGGCGGCGTGGTGGCGATGGCGATGGTGCGGGACCTGTTCAGCGGCTACGCGATGGTGCGGATGTTCTCCCGGATGGCGCTGGTCAACGGCCTGGCTCCGATCCTGGCGCCGGTAATCGGCTCACAGCTGCTGCTCTTTATGCCGTGGCCGGGGATTTTCCTCTTTCTGGCCGCCTACGGGATGACCGTCCTCATCGCCGCGGTGTTCGTGGTGCGCGAGACGCTGCCCAGGGAGCTCCGCGGCAAATCCGGCATGACCTCCCGCCAGCGCTACGGCGTGCTGTTCGCCGACCGCATCTTCGTCGGGCTGCTGCTGGTGGGCGGCATGAACTTCGCCGGCCTCTTCACCTACCTTTCGGCGTCGCCGTTCCTGTTCCAGGACGTGTATGGCTTCACCCCGCAGCAGTACGGCCTGCTCTTCGGCGTGAACTCGCTGGGCATCGTTGCCGGCGTGCAGACCAGCTCACGGCTCATCCGCAAGGTCCCGCCGCAGTGGATCCTGGCCTGCTCGACGGCATGGATGTTCCTGATGGCCGTGCTGATTGTGGTCTTCGACCAGCTGGGCTTCGGGCTGTGGGGGGTCATGGTGCCGCTGTGGTTCTACATCCTCGGTGCAGGCTTTACGTTCCCGTGCGTGCAGGTGCTGGCCCTGGCCAAGCACGGTGCCCAGGCCGGTACCGCGGCCTCCCTGCTTGGCGCCGCCACGTTCCTCATGGCAGGCCTCATCTCGCCCGTGGTGGGCTGGCTGGGCGTCACGTCCGCCACCCCGATGGGCGCCGTCCAGGCCGGGTGTATCTTCCTCGCTGCGGCCGCCCTGTGGCTGGTGGTCCGGCCCCGCACCGTCCCGCCCATCCAGTAGCCGGCACAGCGTTTTCACCCGGCGCCGGCCCTGTTCCCGTCCCACCGCTGGCGATAAAGTTGGAGATGTGCCCCACTGGCAGGAACATCCGCCCCTCCCGGCCACGTGGCAGCGGTGTGACACCGGAATCCTGCCTCTGTGGTGGGACCGCTTGTGCAGTCAGACCAGCCAGCAGTCGGCGGCGCTCTTCGCCGCCGGGCTCTTCACCGAGGACCGCCGGCGCCCGATCGCGCAGTGGTGCAACAAGGCCGACGATTCCGCCCTCCTGGTGGCCCCGGAGACCTCTCCCGAGTGGCCTGTGCAGCGCTTCGGCATCTTCTACGCCCCGCCGGGCGGCGGGTTCACCCAGATCCACTCCGCCCCGCACGAGTGGCATCCCCGCGAGCCCCGCCAGTCCCCCACCGAGTTCGAGGCATTCCAGGGTGCGGTGGCGGAAGCCGAGAGATTCCTCCAAGTGGAAATGTACTTCGTCTAAGGACGTGCCGGGCCGCCGTAAGAGGGCACAAAAAAGGTCCCGCAGCCGGTGGTTTCACCGGCCGCGGGACCTGTCCGCTCCTCCTGCTGGACTTGAACCAGCAACCCTTCGATTAACAGTCGAATGCTCTGCCAATTGAGCTAAGGAGGAATGAAGCAGGTATGACATTAGCAAAGGTTTTGCCGCTTAGGAAATCGGCGCCCGGCCCTCCCCCGCAGCTCCCGGCAATACCCCCTCCGGGTATAAAAAAGTCCCCGTTCCGGAAACCCGGAACGGGGACTGCGCGCTCCTCCTGCTGGACTTGAACCAGCAACCCTTCGATTAACAGTCGAATGCTCTGCCAATTGAGCTAAGGAGGAATGAAGCGGGTATAAGCCTAGCAAACACCCGGCCGGGAAGTGAAATTGGCCCCGCTAGCCCTCCGAGCGGAGCGACCTCCGCTGCATCTCCAGCTGCATCAGTTCGCGGTTCAGCCGCTGGAACGCCTCCGGGTCGGACGTGGCGTCCAGCCGCTGCAGCTGCCCCATTTTCTCGGCCTTGACCCGGGTGATCTGCAGCTCGAACAGCCGCGCCAGGATGTCCCGGCAGTAGCGCTGCACGCCGTCGGCGGTGCTGGCCGGCAGCGGCACCACGGCCAGCTCGGACACCAGCGGGCGCAGGGGCTCGGGAACCTCCTGCAGCAGCTGTTCCACCCACCGCACCGGGTCGCCGGTGAGCGCCAGGCCGTTGGCCCGGATGGCCTCCTGGATGGCGAGGTACGCCGGCGTAGAGAACCTGGCCTCGGAGAACCGCTGCCAGGTCTCCCCTTCGAGCATTCCCGGCTGCTGCAGGGCAACCTCAAGCGCCTGCCGCTCCATGGCGGCCACAGGGTCCCGCGGATCGGGCCGGTTGAAGGACGGCAGCACGGGCGACGGCGGCAGGGGCGCCACTCCCGGCGCGGACCCTTGGCCCGCCGGCTGCTGCGCCGACCGCTTGGCGGCGGCAGCGACGGCGCGGCTGACTTCCTCGACCGGCATACCCAGCCAGCCGGCGAGCTCGCGGGCGTAGGCCGGGCGGATGCCGGCGTCCCGGATCTGCGCCACCACGGGCGCGGATTCGCGCAAGGCGGCGATCCTGCCCTCGACGGTGTCCAGGTTGTGCCGTTTCAGGGCGGCGCGGATGGCGAACTCAAACAGCGGGCGGCGGGTGCCGATCAGGTCCCGGACGGCGGCGTCGCCCTTCGACTGGCGGAGCTCGCAGGGGTCGGCCCCGCCGGGCTCCACGGCCACGTAGGTCTGGGCGACGAAGCGCTGGTCCTCCTCGAAGGCCCGCAGGGCGGCCTTCTGGCCGGCCGCGTCGCCGTCGAAGGTGAAGATGACCTCCCCGCCGCTGCCGTCGTCCGAGAGCAGGCGCCGGGCGATCTTGATGTGCTCGGTGCCGAACGCGGTTCCGCAGGTGGCGACGGCCGTCGGAATCCCGGCGAGGTGGCAGGCCATCACGTCGGTGTAGCCCTCGACGACCACCAGCTGGCGGTCCTTGGCGATGTTCCGTTTGGCCAGGTCGATCCCGTAGAGGACCTGCGACTTCTTGTAGAGCGCAGTCTCGGGAGTGTTGAGGTACTTGGGGCCCTGGTCGTCCTCGTAGAGTTTGCGGGCGCCGAAGCCGATGGTGTCCCCGGCAATGTCGCGGATGGGCCAGATCAGCCGGCCGCGGAACCGGTCATAAATTCCCCGGCCACCCTCTGAAAACATGCCAGTGAGCTTCAGCTCAGCGTCGGTGTAGCCGCGGCCGCGGAGGTGCTTGAGCAGCGAGTCCCAGCCCTGCGGGGCGTAGCCGACGCCGAAGTGGTCCGCCGCGGCACGGTCGAAGCCGCGGGCGTGCAGGAAGTTCCGCCCCTCGGTGGCGCCGGGGGTCAGCAGCTGGGCGCGGAAAAACTCGTCCGCGATCTTGTGCGCATCCAGCAGCCGCTGCCGCCGCCCCACCTCTTCACGGTTCGGGCCGGAGCCGCCGTCCTCGTACCGGAGTTCGTAGCCGATCCGGGCGGCCAGTTTCTCCACGGCTTCATGGAACGTTGTGTGGTCCAGCTTCTGCACGAACGAGATGACGTCGCCGTCCTCGCCGCAGCCGAAGCAGTGGTACCTGCCCACCTGGGGGCGGACGGTGAAGGAGGGCGACCGCTCGTCGTGGAAGGGGCACAGGCCCTTGAAAGAGCCCAGCCCGGCACCCTTGAGGGTGACGTAGCCGTCGACGACTTCCTTGATGTCCGTGCGCTGGCGTACTTCGTCAATGTCTTCGCGTTTGATCAGGCCGGCCACAATGCCATCCTAGTCCCCGGGTACGACGCCGGCGGGCCGCCAATGGCGTCCGTCACCACAGCGACGGCAGGCTGCCGACGAGCCGCTCGTACATGGCCAGCGCGGATCCGTCCGTCAGCGACGCGACCTGGTCGATCACCACACGCAGCCGCGCGCCGTCGTCCGCGGCGTCCTGCCAGTCGGCAGCGAACATCGGCTCGAGGTGCCGGTCACCGGTGGCGTTCAGGGCGGTGACGAGGGCGTGCAGGACCTCCCGCTGGCGTTCGTAGATGGGCTGCCGGTGTTCTGTGGTCATCACGAAAGTGGTGGCCAGGCCCTTCATCACGGCGATTTCCAGCACGGTGTCCTCGGGAACGATCAGCTCCGCGTTGTAGCGGGTCAGGTTCTCGGGGCCGTAGACGGCGCGGGTGGACGCGAGCGCGCTCTGGCAGAACCGGCCGATCAGCTGGCTGGTCATGTCCTTGAGCGCCGCCATGGACTTGCGGCTGCCGTCGGTCTCGCGCACCCACACGCTGGTGGCCTCCAGCCGGGCGAGGGCGGCATCAATCGCGGCGGGGTCGTTGTGCGGCAGGTACCACTGCTTGGCGTAGCCCACCACGCGGGCACGGTGGTCCGGGTTGTCCATCCAGCGCAGCTGGAAGTGCCCGGCGACAATCGCGTCCTCGACGTCGTGCACGGAGTAGGAGATGTCGTCGGCCAGGTCCATGACCTGCGCCTCGAGGCAGGAGCGGTGCGCGGGGGCGTCCTCGCGGATCCAGTCAAAGATGGGCAGGTCGTCCTCGTAGGCGCCGAACTTGCTGGTCCGTTCGCCGTGGATCACGGGGGCGTTCTCGGCGGACCACGGGTACTTCGCGGCGGCGTCCAGGCTGGCACGGGTCAGGTTCAGCCCGGCGGGGCGCCCGTCCGCGGCGAGCACCTTGGGCTCCAGCCGGGTCAGCAGGCGAAGCGTCTGGGCGTTGCCCTCGAAGCCGCCGATCGCGTGGGCGACCTCGTTCAGCGCCGATTCGCCGTTGTGGCCGAAGGGCGGGTGGCCCAGGTCGTGGCTGAGGCAGGCGGTGTCCACCACATCCGGATCGCAGCCCAGGGCACGCCCCAGCTCGCGGCCCACCTGCGCCACCTCAAGGCTGTGGGTGAGGCGGGTGCGGACAAAGTCGTCGGTGTCAGGGGCCACGACCTGGGTCTTGGCCCCCAGCCTGCGCAGCGCCGAGGAGTGCAGCACCCTGGCGCGGTCGCGCTCGAAGTCGGAACGGTACGTGGACTTGGGCGGCTCCTCCACCCAGCGGGCGGCGTCGCGGGCCACGTAGCCGTCCAGCACGGGAGCGGAGGTTCTGGTTTCAGCCACCGGACACGTCCAGTTCCGCGTGGCAGATTTCGCGCGACTGCTCGGCGTCCAGGGTGCGGTCCAGAAGCCAGTCCTTGGGCAGGGCGGGTTTCTTGGGCGAGCCCGCACGGCCCCGGGGACCTTCCGCGTCCACTCCGGGGTAGGGCGATTCGAGGTCCAGCTGGTCCAGCGTTCCGCGGAGCACCTCAAGGCTGGTCACCATCGCCAGCTTGGTCCGCAGCTCGCTGCCGACCACGTATCCCTTGAAGTACCAGGCCATGTGCTTGCGGATTTCCCGCAGCGCCTTGCCTTCGTCGCCGCCGAACGTTTCCACCATCAGCTGGGCGTGGCGGTACACCCCTTCGGCCACCTGACCCAGGCTCGGCTTGTGGCGTTCGTCGCTGCCCTCGAAAGCAGCCATGAGGTCACCGAACAGCCAGGGCCGGCCCTGGCAGCCGCGGCCCACCACCACACCGTCGACGCCGGTCTCGCGGACCATGCGGACGGCGTCTTCGGCGGACCAGATGTCGCCGTTGCCGAGGACCGGGATGTCCGGCAGCGCCTCGCGCAGCCGGGCGATCGCGGACCAGTCGGCCTGGCCGGAGTAGAACTGCGCGGCGGTGCGTCCGTGGAGCGCGACGGCGGCGACTCCGGAGTCGCGGGCGATCCGGCCGGCGTCAAGGTAGGTGAGGTGGTCCTCGTCGATGCCCTTGCGCATCTTGATGGTCAGCGGGATGTCGCCCTTGGAGGCTTCCTTGACGGCGGTCTGCACGATCGCGGTGAAGAGGTCGGTCTTCCAGGGCAGGGCCGAACCCCCGCCCCGCCGGGTGACCTTGGGCACCGGGCAGCCGAAGTTCAGGTCGATGTGGTCGGCCCGGTCTTCCTCGACCAGCATGCGCACGGCCTGTCCCACCGTGATGGGGTCCACTCCGTAGAGCTGGACAGAGCGCACTTTCTCGTCGTCGTCGTGCGAGATGATGCGCAGCGACTCCGGCGTGCGTTCGACGAGGGCACGGGACGTGACCATCTCCGCGACGTACAGGCCGCCGCCGTATTCACGGCACAGCCTGCGGAACGCGGAGTTGGTGATGCCCGCCATGGGAGCCAGGATCACGGGGGTGTCCACCGTGAGGGGACCCAGCTTCAGGGGCGGGAGTTCCAGCTTGGGGGCGGGAGGGGTAGCTACAACAGTCACCCGTTTATTGTCTCAAAGCCGGGCAAATCGGCCGGATCCGCGCCGGATATGTGGAAAATCCGGCGTCAGTCCCGCGCCGCGGCACGGCGCCCGCGGCGCCCTGCCGGCGCGGGTCCGGGCTCAGGTTCGGAGGGATCGAACCCGGCGCCGCCGCCCTCCGGCTGCCGGCCGCCGTCGTCCGCTGCAGAACGGGCCGGGCCTGCAAAGGCGGGCTGGAGCACGGCGCTCCGGTCCCCGCCGGCCGCGCTGCCGCGGGCTTTGATTCCGGTCGCCTTTACCACGAGGACCGCGATCAGGGTGGTGACCGGAATGGCCAGGACCAGGCCCACCGAACCCACCAGGGTACGGATCACTTCCTCGGACAGCTCGGCGCTGGTGAGGGCATCCCCGAGCGGCCGTTCGTAGAGCATCACGAGGATCAGCACGGGCAGCGCCGCGCCGGCGTACGCGAATGCGATGGTGTAAACCGTGGAGGCGATGTGGTCCCGCCCGATCCGCATGGCGGAGGCAAACAGCTGGCGGGCGGATGTTTCCGGGGCCAGTTCCCAGAGTTCCCACACGGCCGAGGACTGGGTGATGGTGACGTCGTTGAGGACGCCCAGCCCGGAGATGATGAGCCCGCACAGGATGATGCCGGAGATGGAGATGTTGTCGGAGATGTTGGCGAGGGTCGCCGAGTCGTGGCTGCCGACGCCGGCGAGGTTGGCGGCGTCGGTGGCCCAGGCGGCCAGGAGCGCGGTGATCGCCAGGCCGAACATGGTGCCCAGCAGCGCCGTCGAGGTCCGGGCGGAGAAGCCGTGGGCGAAGTAGAGCACCCCGATCATGATCACCGTGGACCCCACCAGCGCCAGCAGCAGCGGCGGCTTGCCCTCCACCAGCCCCGGCAGCATAAACGAGACCAGCACGCCGTAGGCGCCGACCAGCCCGATCAGCGCCCGCAGTCCGCGCCAGCGGGCGACGGCGATCACCACCACGGCGTACAGGACGGCCAGGAAGATGATGGGCAGGGTCCGGACGAAGTCGACGAAGACGTAGGCGGGGGTGCCCTGGGCTTCGGCGCCCTGGACCTTGGAGAGGTTCAGGTAGCGGATGTTGTCGCCGGGCTTCACGCCGTGGGACTTGGCGACGTCGGGGTTGATCACCACTTTGACGGGGTTGCCGCCCTTGTCCGGGTCCGTGAACGCAAAGGTGCACTCGGAGCCCGGCTGCGGCGCGGCTCCCGCTTCTGCCCCGCCCTCCTGGAGGGCGTCCATGCAGGGGCCGGTGACCACACGCTGGATCTTGCCGGTATCGAACGTGACACCCGGCGCGGCCGCGTAGGGGCTGGCCAGGGTGATCCCCTCCTTGCTGCCTGAGGGCCACAACAGGGCCATCGCCACGAGTGTCAGCAGCGTCAGAGGGATCAGGATGGCGGCCAGGATGAGGTTGGCTTTCTTGCGCGCGGCGAGCGCCCGGGGCGTCAGATCCGCGTGCCCCGGAAGGGTGTGTGAATGTCCGGCGCCCATCAGCAGTTCAACCTCATGCCGAAGACTTTACTGGGTTCCGCGGGGCCGTCCGGACGCGTGGCGTGCCGGGGAGCCCCCTGCTGATGACGCGCCGGGACCCTGGCGGACTACGCCGGGGTGATGTTCTGGTTGACGTGGAAGAGGTTCTGCGGATCGTAGGCGGCTTTGATCTCCCGCAGGCGGTTGTAGTTGGGCCCGTAGTTTTCCGCGATCCGGGGCAGGTCGTCGTTGTCCATGAAGTTGATGTACCCGCCGGGAGCCGAATAGGGCCGCAGGGCGGCCGCGTAGTCCCGCACCCAGGCGATGTTGGCCTCGTTTTCCGCCGGGTCCATCCACTGGCCCGCGATCACCGGGGAGAACCTGACGTCCCTGTTGGCAAACGCCGTGTCCGTGGCGCCCACCCGCTGGACGGCGCCATCGATGGGATAGATGTGGACCGCGGTCTGCACGCTGGGGACCCTGCTGCCGTGCTCGATGTGCGCCGCGATGGCGCCGTCATTGAGCTCCGCCAGGTAATCCGCTTTCCAGTAGGCCTGCATGCCGGGGGGCTGGAGCGGGTCGAAGGCCGAGTTCAGCGCGGGGTACGGCATCGGCCCCACCATGGATCCGGCCGCCGGCGCGGCGTCCAGGAAGGGTTGCCAGCGGGCCGGACCTTCCGCCGGGTCGCCGGTCCACATCCCGACGACGACGCACACCGGCTTGCCATGCCACTCTTCCGGCAGGAACGGCACCGGCGGGCCCTGGTGGAAGCCCAGGAACGCGCCAAACTCTTCCGGTGCGGAGGCCATGTGGTCCCGGTAGAACGCAGCCACCGTCTGCGCGTGCTCGATGGGGTAGATGATGATGCCGGCATGGACCATGTCCACGGGGTGCAGCCGGTACTCGAACGAGGTCACGACGCCGAAGTTCCCGCCGCCGCCGCGCAGCGCCCAGAACAGGTCGGGGTGCTGGTTTTCGCTGGCGGTCAGGAACTTCCCGTCGGCCGTGACGACGTCGGCCGAGACGAGGTTGTCGCAGCTGAGCCCGTACTTGCGGCTCAGGTAGCCGATGCCGCCCCCGAGGGTCAGGCCGGCGATGCCGGTCGAGCCGACAATGCCGCCGGGAGTTGCGAGGCCAAAGGCGTGGGTGGCGTGGTTGAAGTCGGCCCAGGTGGCCCCGGCCTCGGCACGCGCCGTGGCCGCCGCGGGATCGATGCGCACCCCGGTGGTCTGGGAGAAGTCGATGACCAGCGCGTCGTCCCAGGTGCCAAAGCCCGGGGCGCTGTGCCCTCCCCCGCGGACCGCCAGATCGAGGGAGTTGTCCCGGGCGAAGTTGACGCACGCGATCACGTCAGCCACCTGGGATACCTGCACCACCGCGGCCGGGCGCTTGTCGATCATGCCGTTGAAGACCGCACGCGCCGCATCGTAGCCTGCGTCTGAAGGCGTGATGACCGGCCCGCGGACTTGCTCGCGCAGGCTGTCCAAAGATGTTCCGTTCATTTTCTTTACCGTCGATTTCGTCGTGAGTTCCGACCCGGACGGTGAACTGTGCTCCCAGCCGGCGAGACGTCCGGAGGTTTACGAGCACAGGCCTACTCCTGCGTCCCCGCACCGTCAAGAGCATCCCGCCCGCCGGGGCAGCACCCGCAGGGATCCCTGCCAATCTCCCGGAGGCACCGCTCCGAATGTTCTGAGGGCGCGCTGCGCGCCCTATGGTTGGAAATGACGGACGAGACGTGGAGGATACAGCGTGGCCATACGCAAGATCGACGACCGCGAACCTGCGCAGGGGGTCCCCGGGCCGGCGGCCAGGGCTGTCCTGAGCATTGCCGGAGCTGCCGGGGAAACCCGCGGCGTGGCGCTGGTGCTGCACGGCGGCCGCGCGAACAGTTACGACGCCGTCCGCGGGACGCACCTCAGCCCCGCCCGGATGATCCCCTTCGCCCGGGCCCTCCAGCGCGGGGGCGGCAGCGACGGGCTGGCCGTCTGGACCCTCCGGAACCGGTACCGGGGCTGGAACGGAAAGGACATGTCCCCTGTCGAGGATGCCCGCTGGGCACTGTCCCACATCAGCCGCGAACACCCCGGCGTCCCCGTTTACCTCCTCGGCCACTCCATGGGCGGCCTCACCGCGCTGTGCGTCGCTGACCACCCCCAGGTCGAAGCCGTCGCCGCCCTCGCCCCCTGGCTGGACAGCTCAACCCCCGCCGGACGCGTGGCCGGCCGCCGGATCCTGATCGTCCACGGCACCGAGGACCGCTGGACCAGCCCCGCGAATTCGCTCGCCTACGCACGCCGGGCCGACGGCGTCGCGGAGTCCGTGGACTACGTCGCCCTCAAGGGGGCCGGGCACTTTATGTTCCGGCGGGTGGGTCTGTGGAACTCCCTCGCGAACGGTTTCATCCTTGACGCCTTCGCCGCCAGTTCAGGCCGGAATGTCGACGGCGACGCCGACGCGTTCCGCAGCCTCCTGCCCGCGTCCGGAGTCCGCCTGCCGGTGGTGCTGTGATGCCGGTGGTGCTGTGATGCCGGCGGTGCTGTGATGCCGGGCCTCCCCCTCAGCGACTTCCCCCTGGGGCCGTTCCTGGCCAGCCTGCCCTGGGTTGCGGCCGGGATCGCGGCCCTGCTGGCCGTCACGTTCGTCGTCGGCGTCCGCCAGCGCCGCCACTCGGTGATGGACACCGTCTGGGGGCTCGGCTTCGTGGTGGCGGCTGCCATCTCCTGGTTCCTTTCGGCCGGGCACGGCGACGGCGGCCGCCGCCTGCTGCTGCTGGCACTCGTGGCCGTGTGGGGCGTGCGCCTCGCTGTGCACATCGGTCTGCGCGCCCGCGGCGCCCACGAGGACCCGCGGTACGCGGACATGCTCTCCTCCGCACCCGGCTCCCGGAACACCTACGCGCTGCGCAAGGTGTACCTGCCGCAGGGCGTGATCCTGTTCTTCGTCTCCCTGACCGTGCAGGTGGGGATGTTCAGCACCGGAACCCTGGGCTGGCTGGCCTGGCTGGGCGTGCTGCTGTGGGGCGTCGGTTTTGTCTTCGAAACGGTGGGCGACTGGCAGCTGGCACAGTTCAAGGCCGATCCGTCGCGGCGCGGGACGGTGCTCAACACCGGGCTCTGGCGGTATACGCGGCATCCGAACTACTTCGGCGACGCCGCCGTCTGGGCCGGGATTTTTCTGGTGGCTGCCGATTCCTGGCCGGGCGTGCTGACCATCCTCTCCCCCGCGCTGATGATCTGGCTGCTCGCCGGCAAGTCCGGCAAGCCGCTGACTGAGAAGGCGATGTCCTCCCGTCCCGGGTACAAGGAGTACGTGGAAGCCACCTCGGGTTTCCTGCCGCTGCCGCCTCGCCGGCGGGGCGGGCGCTGACATGCCCTGGCTCCCCCGGCCCAGCGACCGCTTCTACCGCGTCATTGTCCGCACCGGGTTGGCCTTGGTCCGGCTGTTCCGGATCCGGGTCATCGTGACCGGGCAGGAGCACCTCCCGCCACCGGAGCCGCCCGGAGCACCGGCCGGCACGGCCGCGCCCGGCCCGTCCCGCCACGTGGTGCCGGGCCGGGGCGCCCTGGTTGCGATCACACACTTCGGCTACCTCGACTTCGCCTTCGCCGAACTGCTGCTGTGGCGGCACTCCAGGGCCCAGCTGCGCTTCCTCGTCACCCAGGCCGCGGCCGACCACTGGCTTGCCGGGCCCGCCGTCAGTGCGGCCGGCCACGTGGTGGTGGGCTACGGGAGCGGTGCCGACGCCTACGCCGCCGCCGTCGACCGGCTCCGCGCGGGCGAGTACGTCGCGATCCTGCCCGAGGCCGGCGTCAGCCGCAGCTTCCGTGTGCGCGAGTGCAAGACCGGCGCCGTGCGGATGGCGGCGGAGGCCGGTGTGCCCGTCATTCCGGTGTCCGTCTGGGGCGCCCACCGGCTGATGACCCGCAGCCGCGGGTTCTCCCCCGCCCGGGCCTGGCGCGCCCCGGTGCGGATCCATGTGGGCGGGCCGGTGACCCTGGGACCGGGCATCACGGCCCCGTCCCAGGATGCCCAAGCGGCCACGGAGGCGCTGCGCGCAGCCCTCCAGGCCGGAATCGACACCTGCATCGCGGACTTCCCGCTGGAAGCGGCCCCGGGCGCATGGTGGATGCCAGCGGACCTGGGCGGCGGAGCACCCACCGACGAGGAGCGGCAGCGCCTGGACGAGGCCGAGGGCCCGCGGCGCGCAGGAGGCCGGCGCCGATAAACCCGGTTACCGCCATCGTCTTGACTAAGCTCCATGGGGTACAAAATCGCACTCAATGAAGAGGTACTCCTCTGTGGCAAACACAGTCCTGACGCAAAGCGGAATCGGCGAAGAACGCGGTCTCGCCCGAATAGCCCAACGGATGGCGGCGTGGACGGAGAAATGGTTCCCCGATGCCTACATCTTCGCCCTGGCCGGCGTCATTATCATCGCCCTCGCCGCGCTGGCCATTGGCGCCTCGCCCCAGTCGATCGCCGATTCCTTCGGCAACGGCTTCTGGGACCTGACCGCATTCACCCTGCAGATGGCCATGGTGGTGCTGACCGGCTACGTCGTAGCCACCTCCCCGCCCGTCGCCAGGCTGATCAACCGGCTGGCCCTGGTTCCGGCCACGGCACGCACCGCCGTCAGCTTCGTGGCGCTGATGTCGATGTCGGTGTCCTTCCTCAACTGGGGGCTCAGCCTCATCTTCGGCGGCCTCCTGGCCCGCGCCATCGCCCGCCGCAAGGACCTGACCGTGGACTACCGCGCGCTCGGCGCCGCGGCCTTCATGGGCCTCGGGGCCGTGTGGGCGCTCGGCTTGTCCTCCTCGGCAGCGCAGCTGCAGGCCACCGCGGCCTCGCTGCCGCCCGCCCTGCTGAAAATCACCGGCATCCTGGACTTCGGCGCCACCATCTTTACCTGGCAGTCGCTGCTCACCCTCGCCATCCTGGTGGTGCTCACCACCGTGATCGCGCACTTCTCAGCGCCCCAGGGCGGAGCCATCCGCACCGCTGCGGACCTCGGCGTCGACCTTGACGACGAACCCAGCGAACCGGAGCCGCGCTCGCGCCCGGGTGAATGGCTCGAGTACAGCAGGATCCTGCCCCTCCTGGCCGGCATCCTGACGCTCGGCTGGCTGGTCTCGCAGTTCCTCACCAAACCGTTCCTGACCGTGGTGAGCAGCCTCAACGGCTACCTGCTGGTGTTCCTGATCCTCGGCCTGGTGCTCCACGGCACCCCGCGGAACTTCCTGCAGGCCGTCACCAAAGCCGTGCCGGCAACCGCCGGCATCCTGGTCCAGTTCCCCCTCTACGCCGCGATGGCGGCCATCCTGACCAAGGCCACCGGCCACGGCGGAATGACGCTGTCCTCGCACATGGCCGAGTTCTTCTCGGAGATCGGCAGCGGCGGCGGGTTCGCCGTCGTGATTGCGCTGTACACGGCCCTCCTGGGCCTGTTTGTGCCGTCGGGCGGGGGCAAGTGGCTCGTCGAGGCGCCGTACGTGATGCAGTCCGCCACGGATGTGCAGATGAACCTCGGCTGGACGGTGCAGATCTACAACATCGCCGAGGCCCTGCCGAACCTCATCAACCCGTTCTTTATGCTGCCGCTGCTGGCGGTGCTGCGGCTCCGGGCGCGTGACCTGGTGGGCTTCACCTTCCTGCAGTTCGTGTTCCACCTTCCGGTGGTGCTGATGCTCGTCTGGCTGCTGGGCGAGACGTTCGACTTCGTTCCGCCGGTGATGCCGAAGTAAGGGCGAAACCGTAGCAGGGCCAACGAAAACCGGCCCGCACCCGGCAGTGCGAGGAATCCTCGCCGTGCAGGGTGCGGGCCAGCCGTTTAAGGGGCTATGCAGGGTCGGAGACCACCAGGGTTTCCGCTCCGGCCAGGCGTGCCTTGCCGCTTTCCAGCAACGGCTCGACGACGGCGCGCAGGGCAGTCATCGAATCGTCCAGTTCCAGCAGCACCGGGTACTGGTACGCAATCAGCGCCAGCAGGTCCCGGACCGCGGCCTGGGCGTCCTCCGCGGACAGTTCCGGCTCGTGGCCAAGGAACACATCGGAGGGTTCACCGGCCGTGTCCGCGTGGCCGTTGCCCGAGGCGGCGTCGGGGCCGCCCAGGCCAGGCCCGCCCTGGGCGTAGCTGACCGCGAACGCCTGCAGCCGGCCCTTTTTGCTGGCGGGAACCCCCGCCCCGAAGGCACTGGCCTTGGGGGCGCGCAGCACAATCGCGCCGTGGGCGCCGCTGAGATCATCCAGGAACAACCGCTGCACGGTGGCGATGCTGAGGTCGCCGGGGCTGTCCCAGCCGTGCACGGCCGTGTAGTACCGGCCCACGACGTCGCTGAGCTCCACCGACCCGGTGGCAAGGTCCTCCACCTGCTCGGAGGCGGCCGCCTCCGAGCCGTCGCCGAAGACCGGCAACTTGAGCGCGCCGGGCTCCACGACCACCAGCCGGGAACGCTGGATCGGGGCGAGGCCGGCGGCCTCGGCGAAGGCGGCGCCGGGCGTGCCCGGTTCGACCTTGGTCCGGAGCCGGGACACTCCCGACGGCGACTGCGCGGCCTCGTGCCGGAGCATGGCCAGCAGCGTGGAGCCGATGCCGGTGCGGCGGTGGTCGCGGGCCACCTCGACGTACACCCAGAGGCGTTCCGGATGCAGCGAGGCCTCGTGGACCACGCCGGCCGCGACGGGGATGGCGACGCCGTCGATGACGTCCTCAGCCACGATGCAGCGGCGCCAGGGCGCGTTGCCCGACGGTGCCAGGGTGCCGCGGAACTGCCGGGCCTGCTCGGTTTCCGGCCCGCCCCACACTTCCAGCAGCGCGAGGTCGTCGCCGTCGCGCCATTCGCGGTATGCGATGGCCATTCTCAGGCGCCGATCAGCCGTGCGGCCAGGTAGCCCTCCACCTTGTCCAGGGAGACGCGTTCCTGGCTCATGGTGTCGCGTTCGCGGATGGTGACGGCCTGGTCGTCCAGGGTTTCGAAGTCCACGGTGATGCAGAACGGGGTGCCGATCTCGTCCTGGCGGCGGTAGCGGCGGCCGATCGCGCCGGCGTCGTCGAATTCGATGTTCCAGCTCTTGCGCAGCTGGGCGGCGAGGTCCTTGGCCTTCGGGGACAGGTCCTCGTTGCGGCTCAGCGGCAGCACGGCGGCCTTGACCGGGGCGAGGCGCGGATCGAGCTTGAGGACCGTGCGGACGTCCACGCCGCCCTTGGCGTTGGGTGCCTCGTCCTCGGTGTAGGCGTCGATCATAAACGCCATGAAGGAGCGGGTGAGGCCGGCGGCGGGCTCGATCACGTACGGGGTGTAGCGCTCGTTGGTGGCCTGGTTGAAGTAGCTCAGGTCCTGGCCGGACGCCTTGGAGTGCGTGGAAAGGTCGAAGTCGGTCCGGTTGGCGATGCCCTCGAGCTCGCCCCATTCGGAGCCCTGGAAGCCGAAGCGGTATTCGATGTCCGTGGTGCCCTTGGAGTAGTGGCTGAGCTTCTCCAGCGGGTGTTCGAAGAAGCGCAGGTTCTCTTCCCGGATGCCGAGGCCCGTGTACCAGGCCATGCGTTCCTTCATCCAGTACTGGTGCCACTGCTCGTCGGTGCCGGGCTCGACGAAGAATTCCATTTCCATCTGTTCGAACTCGCGGGTGCGGAAAATGAAGTTGCCCGGCGTGATCTCGTTGCGGAAGGACTTGCCGATCTGGCCGATGCCGAACGGCGGCTTCCGGCGGGAGGTGGTGAGCACGTTGTTGAAGTTCACGAAGATGCCCTGGGCCGTTTCGGGGCGCAGGTAGTGCAGGCCCTCTTCGCTGGCCACCGGGCCGAGGTAGGTCTTGAGCAGGCCGGAGAACTCCTGGGGTTCGGTCCATTCGCCGCGGGTGCCGCAGTTGGCGCAGGCGATGTCCTTGAGCCCGTTCTCGGCGGGGCGGCCCTTCTTCTCCTCGTATTCTTCCTCGAGGTGGTCCGCGCGGTAGCGCTTGTGGCAGGACAGGCATTCCACCAGCGGGTCGGAGAAGACCTCGACGTGGCCGGACGCTTCCCAGACCTGGCGGGGCAGGATGACGGAGGAATCCAGGCCGACGACGTCTTCGCGGCCGCGGACCACGGACTGCCACCACTGGCGTTTGATGTTTTCCTTCAGCTCGGCACCGAGGGGCCCGTAGTCCCAGGCAGAGCGGGAGCCACCGTAGATTTCACCGGCCTGGAAGACGAATCCCCGTCGTTTGGCGAGGGAGATGATCTGGTCGAGTACGGATTTTGCTGCCATGGGAACTCCACTTTCTACAGGGCCGCTGGGTGCGGTCCGCGGTCTCAGCCCCGGAACCCCGGCTGGTTGCCGGACGGGGCACTACAAAAACGCACAACTTATCCCTAAAACAGCACACACTCAAACACGCGGCCCGAGGGGCGGACACAGTGATGGCGGCGCAGGAAGCTGCGCCTCCTAGCCTACCGGCCCGCCGGGTTCCGGCGGGCGGCAGCCGCCCGGGCCCGGCTGCCTGGTCTGGTTATACGGTTCCGGTCATCCGGGTCCGGTCACCGCTTCAGGGCACCCTTGGGCCAGGGCAGGCTGGCCAGCACGATCGCGGCGAGGGTCAGCAGGGTCCCCAGTACTGTGGGCAACGCCACCACGGTGCCGGGCGCCGGAAAGGCGAGGTCCAGTCCGAGGGAACCCAGCAGTTGCCCGGCGATCATGCCGAGTCCCGTCACCAGCACACCGAGGCTGCGCACCAGCAGGGCGCCCACGCCGATGAAGACGCACCCCATCGGGCCGCCAAGGTAGTACCACCATTCGCCCGGCAGCGGGTTGCCCGGTCCCGCGACAGCCACCTTGACGAGCCAGCCTGCCCACAGCAGGAGGGCCCCGGTGATGAAGTTCATCAAGGTGGCGGCAATGGGCGTGCCGTAGTGCACGGCGGCGGTGCCGTTCATGGCCTGCTGGAAACTCATCAGGAACCCGGCCAGCACGGGGAGGAGCACAGGAACCAACAGCTCCCCCGGGCCCGGGCCGGCGCCGGAGAAGCGCGGCGAGACAGCCCAGGCGACGGCGGCGACGGTCAGGACGCTGCCCAGCACCCGGATGCCGGTGATGGACCTCTTGCCGCCGGGGCCGATACCCATCCGGTCCACGAACAGGCCGCTCAGGGTCTGCCCGGTGACGGTCGCCACCGTAAAGAGGGCGACGCCCAGCAGGCCCACGGTGAAGGACTGCGTGAAGACGAAGAACCCGCCGATGCAGCCGGCCAGGAGGTAGTAGCGCGGGAACCTGCGCTCCCGGACCGCAGGCAGGATCCGGGCCAGCCCCGCCCGGCCCTTCGGCAGCGCGAGCGACACAGCGACCATCACCGCCAGGCCCGTGGTGAAACTCACCACGGCGGCGGCGATCCCGTCCGCGAGCGCCGCCCCGAGGGCACCGTTGATCCTGCCTTGGACAGGCATCAGCAGCCCCGCCGCGACCGCGAGGGGCAGCCCGGCGATGAACGGAAGCCGGGGTGTGTGCGTCATAGCTGTTCCCTTACGTCAGGCATTATTGCTTGTATGAGCAACCCGGAAATTGAAGACATCCCTATCCGCGACGACATGATCCGGCTCGGCCAGTTGCTGAAGCTCGCCAGCCTGGTGGAGGACGGCGTCGAAGCGGCTGAGCTGATCAAGGCCGGGCTGGTCAAGGTCAACGGCGAGATTGACGAGCGGCGCGGCCGCCAGCTCCGCCACGGCGACACTGTGACCGTGAACGGACAGACCGTGCGGATCAGCACCCCCGCCGGGGCTTAGAGCAGCGCCTAAATCCGGAGCGCGACGCCGGGCAGTTGGTGCCCGGCGTCGGGCCGTTATTTGGGCAGCACCACGTGGGTGAGGAACTCGGAGACGTGCCCGATCTCCTGCTGGTTAATCCCGTGCCACATGCCCGTGTAAAGCACCTTGGTGAGCTTCACGTGCTTGCGCACCCAGCCCATGGTGAACTCGATCTTGTCCGGTGTGATGACCGGGTCCTGCTGGTCGCGTCCCCAGAACAGCGGGACCGTCCCGTCCAGTTCGCTGTCGCGGAAAGTGGGGTCACCGCCGGCGTCGACGGCGAAACCCGAGAGCCCGACGACGGCGGCATAGTCCGCGGGCCGGCGCCGCAGCAGCGTGGTTGCCAGCGCCATCCCCATCGAAAAGCCCAGCAGCGTCACGGACGGGTGGTTCGGCCGGACCGTGTCCAGCCAGCCCTCCACGTACGCGGCGGCGTCCTTGACCGCGTCGAGGGAGTAGTCGATGGACGCGGTCAGGGGGAACCAGGTGAACCCGGCGCCGGACACCATCGGGGCGCGCAGCGAGGCCACCGCGAATTCCTGCGGCAGCAGCTCTGCCAGGCTGAGCAGGTCCTCTTCGTTGGCGCCGTAGCCGTGCAGGAATACCAGGAGCGGCTTGCCGGCACGCTCCTCCTCGGGCTTGGACCACAGAACAACGGGGGCGGGGAAGGCAGCGGCGGAAGTCATTGCACCATTCTTACAGTTACCCGGAGGTAACAACCTACGGTGGCGTAGCTTTGCGGGAACAGGGCACGATATGAAGGTGAGCGAAACCGAAGCCGTAGAGAATTTTCCGGAGAACACCGTCCCCCACCCCTGGACCCGCTATGTGGCCATGGGAGACTCCTTCACGGAAGGCATCGGCGACCCCGAGCCGGCAAGTCCCGGCGGACACCGGGGCTGGGCGGACCGGGTGGCCGAGGAACTCAGCCGCGGCCACGAGGGCTTTGCCTATGCCAACCTGGCCGTGCGGGGCCGGCTCCTGCAGCAGATCGTGGACCAGCAGCTGGCACACTGCCTCTCCCTCCGTCCGGACCTTGTGACGCTGTCCGCCGGCGGGAACGACCTGATCCGTCCCGGCGGGGACCCGGATGCCCTGGCGGAGAAGCTGGACTCGGTGGTGCAGATCCTCAGCCTGGCCGGCGCCACGGTGGTCCTGTTCAACGGCCCGGACACCGGGTCCTCGGTGCTGGGCCGAGTGCGCAGCAAAGTGGCCATCTACAACGAGAACCTCCGTACCGTCGCGGCCCGGCACGACGCCATCATCGCGGACATGTGGTCCCTGCGGCAGCTCAACGATCCCCAGATGTGGGACGCCGACCGCCTGCACTTCTCGCCCCTGGGCCACCACACCATTGCGGCCATGGTGCTGGATTCGCTGAACGTCGAGCACACCCTGGAGCCCCTCTCCCCCAAGCCCCTGCCGCAGCAAAGCTGGCGGCAGGCGCGCTCCGGCGATCTGGTCTGGGCCCGCGAGCACTTTGTGCCGTGGGTGGTCCGCCGGATCCGGCACCGGTCCTCCGGCGACGGCGTGACGGCCAAGCGGCCCCTTCCCGGGCCGGTCTTTGGCCCGGGCATGCCACTCGGCTCGGGCGAGGGACCGCCGGCCTCCGAGGAACCGGTGCGTTCCTGAGCGCTGCCCCGTGCCCGCACCGGGCCCGCGGCACCGGGCACGCAGCGCAGGAGGTGGGCGTTAAGCTGGAAAGACACTTCCTGAGAGGCGCGGTACCGTGAACAGTTTGTTCTTTTGGATCATCATCCTGTCATTCCTGATCCCGATGGCGATGCGCTACTACAAGAGGTCGGTGCGCGGGCGGGACCAGAACCAGGGCATGCCGGGCGGCTTCCCGGGCCAGGGCGGCCAGTTCCCCGGCGACCAGCCCGGCTACGGCGCCGGCCCCTACCCGGGCCCGCAGAACAAGCAGCCGCGCGACGGCATGACCCAGCGGGACTACTTCGGGGCCTTCGGCCAGCTCGGCGCTCCGCGGCCTCCCGCCCCGCCGGCGGGCCAGCAGTATCCGAACCAGCCTTTCCCCAACCAGCAGTACCCGGGACAGCAGTACCCGGGCCAGCCGTACCAGTCCCCTGTCCCCTATGAGGACAGCCCGGGCTACCCCGGCAACCAGCCCCAGCCGTTCCAGCAGCAGGCGCCGCAGCAGTTCGGCGGCCAGCAGTTCAACAGCCAGCAGTCCGGCGGCCAGGCGTCGTCGGGCCCCGCGGTGCCCCCGCCGCCGTCGCCGTCGGCCCCGCAGGGCTACCGGGCACGCAAGCTCGCCGAACTGGACCAGAAGTACAGCGGGGGCGAGATCACCATGGAGGACTACTTGGCCCAGCGCGACGAGATCATGAAGGGCTGACCTCCCACACACAACAACGCGGGGTCACTCCCGGCCCATCCAGCAGGTGCTGATGGACCGGGAGTGACCCCGCGTTGCGTTTGGCGTGCGGGTCCTCAGTCGACCTGGGGGAAGCCGAGGTCGATCACCGAGGTGGACGGGTCCGGCCAGCGGGTGGTGACCACCTTGCCGCGGGTGTAGAAGCGGATGCTTTCCGGGCCGTACATGTGGGTGTCGCCGAAGAGCGAGTTCTTCCAGCCGCCGAAGGAGAAGGTCCCCACCGGTACGGGGATGGGCACGTTGACGCCCACCATGCCGGCCTCGACGTCGAACTCGAACTGCCGCGCGGCGCCGCCGTCGCGGGTGAAGATGGCCACGCCGTTGCCGAACTCGTTGTCGTTGACCAGCTGGACGGCGTCGGCGTAGGTCTCGACGCGGACCACCGACAGGACGGGGCCGAAGATCTCGTCGTCGTAGACCTTCATTCCGGGCTTGACGTGGTCCACCAGGCTGACGCCGATGAAGAAGCCGTTCGAGTCGAAGGCCTGGTCCCGGCCGTCCACCACCACGGTGGCGCCTTCCTGGGCTGCGCCGGCGACGTAGGAGGCCACCTTGTCGCGGTGTTCGGCCGTGATGAGCGGGCCCATCTGCGAGGCGGGGTCGGTGCCGGGTCCGATTTTCAGCGTGGCCATCCGGGTGGTGATGGCCTCGACCAGGTCGTCGGCGATGTTGCCCACGGCCACCAGCACGCTGACAGCCATGCAGCGTTCCCCGGCGGAGCCGTAGGCTGCCGAGACGGCGGCGTCGGCGGCCATGTTCAGGTCGGCGTCCGGCAGGACCACCATGTGGTTCTTGGCCCCGCCGAGGGCCTGCACGCGCTTGCCGTGGTCGGCGGCACGCTTGTAGATGGACTGCGCGATCGGCGTCGAACCGACGAAGCTGATGGCCTTGACGTGCGGGTGCTCCAGCAGGACGTCCACGGCTTCCTTGTCGCCGTGCACCACGTTGAGCACACCGGCGGGCAGGCCGGCCTCGGCGAACACCTGCGCGATGAAGTTGGCGGAGGACGGGTCCTTCTCGCTGGGCTTGAGCAGCACGGTGTTGCCGCAGGCCAGGGCGCTGCCGATCATCCACAGCGGCACCATGGCCGGGAAGTTGAACGGCGTGATGCAGGCAACCACGCCCACGGGCTGGCGGACGGAGTGGACGTCGATGCCGCCGGCCACCTGCTCGGAGCGCTCGCCTTTGAGCATGTGGGACAGGCCGGTGGCGAATTCGATGTTCTCCAGGCCGCGGGTGATCTCGCCCTCGGCGTCGGAGAGGACCTTGCCATGTTCGCTGGTCAGCAGGGCTGCCAGTTCGGGCCGGCGCTGCAGCAGCAGCTCGCGGACCTTGAAGAAGATGTTGGTGCGCTTGGCGAGGCTGGTGGCGCGCCAGCCGGGGAGGGCGGCGCGGGCGGCGGCGATGGCCTCCTCGACGCGGGCGGCGGAGGCAAGGGCCACCTCTTTCTCCTGTTCGCCGGTGGCCGGGTTGAACACCGGGCCGTAACGGTCGGCGTCGGAGACCAGGGCGCCGTTGATGAAGTGCGGAATGCGTTCCATGGGAGTTCTCTTTCTCAGGAAGGGGGCTACTTGGCCGCGTCGAGGGAGCCGTCGACCAGCTTGACGATCGCGGAGCAGTCGGTGCCGGACTGGCCGGAGTCGATCAGGCGCTGGAAGAGCTGCTGGACGTGCTCGCCGATTTCCAGCGGGGTGCCGGTGTCCTTGGCCGCGCTGATGGCCAGTCCGATGTCCTTGTTGGCCAGCTCGGTGGTGAAGGTCGGGGCGAAGTCGTTGTTCGAGGCCGCGGTGGGGACCACGCCGGCCACCGGGTACCAAGTGCGTAGGGCCCAGCTGTCCCCGGAGGAGACGGACGCGATGTCCCAGAAGACCTGCTTGTCCAGCCCCAGCCGGTCGGCCAGGACGGCGCCTTCCGCGGTGGAGGCCAGGTTGATGAAGAGCATGAGGTTGTTGCAGATCTTCGCGGCCTGGCCGGTGGTGGCACCGCCGGTGGGGATGATGTTGGCGGCCATCGGCTTGATGTATTCGGTGGCCTCGGCCACGGCGCCGGCTTCCCCGCCGATCATGAAGGTCAGGGTGGCGGCTTTGGCGCCGCTCATGCCGCCGGAGACCGGGGCGTCGACGAAGCGGAAGCCGGCGGCAGCGGCGGCGTCGTGCAGTGCCTGGGCGGAGGCGATGTCGATCGTGGAGGAATCCACCAGCAGCGTGCGCTTGTCCGCGTGGGCCAGGACTCCGTCCTCGCCGAGGTACACGGCGCGGGCGTGCTCACCCTTGGGGAGCATAGTGAAGACGACGTCGGCGCCGTCAACGGCGTCGGCGATGCTCGCGGCGGGCTTCACGCCGCCCGCCTCCGCAGCGGCCACGGCCTCGGCGTTGAGGTCGAAGCCGCGGACGTCGTGGCCGGCCTTGGCGAGATTGACCGACATGGACCCGCCCATGTTCCCCAGTCCGATCCAAGCGATTACTGCCATGGCATAAGCTCCTTTGCTTTGCGTCGTACTCCAGCGTCTTTGCAGTGTCCAGCATCACACCCTGTTACAGTGCAATCAAGGCAAAAAACCACAGATGGTATGTGCATGGATGCACACGCCCGATTGCAGAGGAGTGCCGGTGGACCTGAGGCGACTTCCGAGTCCGGACGATCTGCTGATCCTGCTGACGGTGGCCCGGCTGGGCAGGTTCAACGCCGTGGCGGAAACCCTCGGCACCACCCACACCACCATCTCCCGCCGGATCCTGGCCCTCGACCGGCAGCTGGGCGGGCGGACGCTCGAACGGAGCCCGCACGGCTGGGAACTGACCGACCTCGGCAATGAGGCGGTGGCGGCCGCGGAGGCCATCGAGGGAACCCTCGGCGCCCTCACCCGCAGCATCGCGCAGTCCGGCGACGCGCTCTCGGGCCTGGTCCGGATCAGCACCCCGGACGGCTTCGGCGCGGGCTTCGTCGCGCCAGCCCTCGTGCGGCTGCAGCGGGAGCACCCGCTGCTCAATGTCGAAATGCTCAGCGCCACCCGCAAGGTCAGCCAGAACCGCTCCGGTGTGGACCTGGAGGTGGTGGTGGGCAACCTGGACGTCAGCAACGCGCAGACCATCTTCCTGTCCAACTACTTCCTCCGGCTCTATGCGAGCCCGCAGTACGCGCAGGACCACGGGCTGCCGGAAACGCTCGACGACGTCCGGCAGCACGGCTTTGTCTCGTACGTCGAGTCGGCGCTGCAGGTCGCCGAACTGGGCCACCGCTCCACCCAGCTTCCCGTTCCGCGGTCCAGCTTCCAGGCCACCAGCATCTTCGCCCAGCTGGAGGCCGTTCGGCGCGGGGCCGGTATCGGCCTGCTGCCCAACTTCCTGGTGGTGGGCGATCCCGCATTCCTGCCGGTGCTGCCCGACGACTTCCAGCGGCAGCTGCCCATCTGGGCGGTGGCCCGCGCGGAGTCGCTGCGCTCGGCTCCCGTCCAGGCCGTGCTCGCCGCGGTCCGCACCGAGATCGCCGCCCGCCAGGACGTCCTGGCAGGCTGAGCCGTCCTGGCGGGCTGAGCGCTTTACCGGCCGGACCGGCCGGAGCAAAGGCAACAGCCCGGGCCCCGCAGTGCGCGCCCGGGCTGTTGCCGTTGCTGGTGGTGCTGTTTGTTTCTTCTTGTCTACTTCTTGGAGGCGGCGAGCAGGTCCGCGGTGCCCTGGGCATCGGCGGCATCAATGTCGCGCAGGGAGACGCCGCGGGTTTCCTTGAGGAAGTACACCGCCACCATCGTCACCAGGCAGGCGCCGAGCAGGTAGATGGCCACCGGCGTCGAGGACTTGAACTGGCCCAGCAGGGCCGTGGCGATGATCGGAGCCATGGAGCCTGCCACGATCGAGGTGACCTGGTAGCCCAGGGACACACCGGAGTAGCGCATCCGGGTGGGGAACATCTCGGCCATGATGGCCGGCTGGCCGGCGTACATCAGGGCGTGGAACAGCAGGCCGATGGTGATGGCGGCGAGGATGATGAAGTCGTTCTTGGTGTCCATCATCGGGAAGGCGAAGAAGCCCCAGGTGCCGCCCAGGATGGCGCCGGCCATGTAGACCGGCTTGCGGCCGAAGTGGTCCGACATGCGGCCGACCATCGGAACCACTGCGAAGTGGATGGCATGTGCCACGAGCAGCAGCAGGAGGATCCGGGAAGTGTCCGTCTGGACGATCACCTTCAGGTAGGTGATGGAGAACGTGACCACGAGGTAGTAGAGGATGTTCTCCGCGAAGCGCAGGCCCATGGCGGTGAAGACGCCACGCGGGTAGCGGCGGAACACTTCGGCGACGCCGTAGCCCTTCTTCTCTTCGGTGACTTCCTTCTGGGCCTCCAGGAAGATGGGGGCGTCGGTGACCTTGGTGCGGATGTAGTAGCCCACCAGGACGATTACGGCGGAGAGCCAGAAGGCCACACGCCAGCCCCAGCTGAGGAAGTCAGCGGAGGACAGGGTGGCGGAGAGGGTGAAGAGCACGGCGGTGGCGAGCAGGTTGCCGAGCGGAACGGCGGACTGCGGCCAGCTGGCCCAGAAGCCGCGGGACTTGCTGGGGCTGTGCTCGGCGACGAGGAGCACAGCGCCGCCCCATTCGCCGCCGACGGCGAAGCCCTGGGCGAAGCGCAGGAAGACCAGGAGGGCCGGAGCCCAGTAGCCGATCTGCTGGAAGGTGGGGAGGCAGCCCATCAGGAAGGTGGAGACGCCCACCAGGATGATGCTGAGCTGGAGCAGCTGCTTGCGGCCGAACTTGTCGCCGAAGTGGCCGAAGACAATGCCGCCGATGGGGCGGGCAACGAAGCCGACGGCGTAGGTCAGGAACGCGGCGATGATGCCGTCCAGTTCGGTGCCGGAGTTCGGGAAGAAGGTCTTGCCGAAGACCAGGGTGGCTGCGGAGGCGTAGAGGAAGAACTCATACCACTCGACCACGGTGCCGGCCATAGAGGCCGTTACTACTTTTTTGAGGCCGGACGCTTTGACGTCTTCCTCTTCCGGACGCCTGGCGGCGGCGTTTTGCGTACTCATTTCGACTCCTTTGGCGTCTCCGTCGACACCCTATGGAACTCTGGGCAATGGGATACCTGTGATTTGGAACACTGGGCATCATTCCCAACGAGTATGGACGCTCCCGCCGTGGGCCTCAACGGCCATTAGTGCAGAGCGCATCTGCAAAATTGCACACTCGAACCCGTTCGCCGTGCGGCTGCCACATAGGGTGTACTCCACGCTAGGTGGTGACACCAGGCATTCACCGAGCTCCGAACAACCCGACAGGTACAACCATGAGTTACGAACGGGACCTTGCTTTCAACCTGCGCATCCGCGGGCTCTCCGAGGATGCGATCGCGGAGGCCCTGGATGAGGTTCGCGCCCACGCAATCACCGCCGGGTCGCCTGCTAACGAGGAGTTCGGCAGTTCACAGGAGTATGCCAGGCAGTTTCCCAGGCAGAAAGCGCGGTCGCGGGGTTACGCCGTCGCGACGGTCGGAGCGGTACTGGCAATCACCTACGCCGCCGCCATGTTTTTGCTGCCGTTCCTGGGCATGGATGTCCGTGGCTTTGTGGGCCCCATCATGCTGTGGCCCGCGCTGGTGCTGATTCTGGGCGGTGTGGTGTCCGGTTTTTTGACCGACTACTTCCGGCCACTCCCGACTTCCAGGGTCCACTGAGGAAAGCTGCCGCTCCGCACCGGCCGCGGCAACTACACATCTAGCCGAAGAAGTGTTGCCTGAGCTGGCTGCTGAGCTGGCCGATCTCGGTCAGGAAGCCGTCGTGCCCGATCGGCGCCTCGATGGTGTGCACGGGGACCTCGCCGGGCAGCGCGTCGGCGAGCGCGCGGGTCTGCGCGGGAAAGTACAGCCGGTCCGAGTCGACGGCGGCCAGCAGGAAGTCCGCCGTCGCCGGTGCCAGTGCCTCCGTGAGGGGGCCGCGGCCGCGGCTGACGTCGTGGCTCATCAAGGCTTCGGTGATGGCGATGTAGCTGTTCGCATCGAAGCGGCGGACCAGCTTGTTGCCCTGGTGGTCAAGGTAGCTCTCCACCTGGTAGCGCCCGCGCCCGGCGAGGGAGCCGGCTTCCAGCGGGGCCTCCGCGTCCTGGGCCTTCCGGCCGAACCGGCCGTCCAGCTCCGCGGCGGAGCGGTAGGTGATGTGCGCTATCCGCCGGGCCAGGGCCAGGCCTGCTTCCGGTTGCTGCCCGCCGTAGTAGTCCCCGCCGTTGAAGTTGGGGTCCTGGCGGATGGCCAGGGTCTGGGCCTGGGCGAAGGCGATCTGTTCGGCGGTGCTGCTGGCGCCGACCGAAAAAACGCCGCAGCGCCGGACCCGGTCCGGGTAGCTGACGGCCCATTCGAGGGCCCGTGCCCCGCCCAATGAGCCGCCCAGCACGGCATGCCAGGCGCGGATTCCGAGGGCGTCCGCAAGCCTGGCCTCGGCCGCGGTGGTGTCCCGCAGGGTGACCAGCGGGAACCGGGAGCCCCAGGGCCGGCCGTCCGGCGCCGCCGTCGACGGTCCGGTGGAGCCATAGCAGCCGCCCAGGATGTTGACCGAGACGACGAAGTACTTGTCGGTGTCAACGGGGGCGCCGGGGCCGGCCAGCTGCTCCCACCAGCCCGGCTCCTCGCTGGCGCCGCGCGTGACGTGGGTATCCCCCGTCAGGGCGTGTTCGATCAGGACCGCGTTGGAGGCGTCCGGGTTGAGGGTCCCCCACGTCTCAAAGGCCAGCGTGACATCCGGCAGCCGGGCGCCGGATTCAAGCTCCAGGTCGCCGATCCGGACGTACTGGACTGTGCCGTCCAGCGCCGTCGAGGCGGGGAGGGATGTGGCGGTGCTGGCAGGAGCACCCTGGCGGGTGGCGGCAATCGTCATGTGTAGACCTCACTTCGCGCTTGCCCACCGTCAGCTGACCGGCAGGCCAGGTCTTCACCCGGGGCACCCCGCCGCAAATGGAGGGTTGCCGGCCAGCAAGCCGGGGCTGTCGCTGGCACTCATGACCTGCACTGAGTTTACGAAAGAGGGCGGCGCTGTGGCGAAGATTGTGACTTCCATGTGACGGCCGCCCTCCGCCGCGGCCTAGGCCTCCTTGGCTGCCCGGAAGCCGGCCTCGAGGTCGGCCAGGATGTCATCGATGTGTTCCAGGCCGACGGAGAGCCGCACCAGGCCTGGGGTCACCCCGGCCACCGCCTGCTGTTCCGCCGTGAGCTGGCTGTGGGTGGTCGACGCCGGGTGGATGACCAGCGAGCGCACGTCGCCGATGTTCGCCACGTGGGAGTGCAGTTCCAGGGCGTCGACGAACCGTTTGCCCGCCTCCGCTCCCCCGGCGAGGTTGAAGGCCACGACGGCGCCGGTGCCCCGGGGGCCGTACTTGCGGCCGCGCTCGTACCAGGGGCTCGAGGGCAGCCCCGCATAGGCCACAGAGTCGACGTCGTCCCTGGCCTCGAGCCATTCGGCCACCCGGGTGGCGTTGGCGACGTGCCGCTCCATGCGCAGGCTGAGGGTCTCGATGCCCTGGGCGATCAGGAAGGCGTTGAACGGGGAAACCGCCGAGCCGAGGTCGCGTAGCAGCTGGACGCGGGCCTTGAGGATGAAGGAGAGGTTGGCGCCAAGGGCCCCGCCTGCGCCGAGGTCCCGGGCGTAGACCAGTCCGTTGTAGGTGGGGTCCGGGGTGTTGAATCCGGGGAACCGCTCCGGGTCCTTGCTGAAGTCGAAGTTGCCGGAGTCCACGATCACGCCCGCAATGGCGGCGCCGTGGCCGCCGAGGTACTTGGTGGCGGAGTGCACCACGATGTCCGCGCCCCACTCCAGGGGCCGGATGAGGTACGGCGTGGAGAGGGTGTTGTCCACGATCAGTGGAACGCCGGCCGCGTGCGCCACGGCGGAGATGCCCCCGATGTCCAGCACGTCCTGGCGGGGGTTGGAGACCACCTCGCCGTAGAAGAGCTTGGTGTTGGGCCGCACGGCCTCGCGCCACTGCGCCAGGTTGTCCGGGTCCTCGACGAAGGTCACGGAGATGCCGAACTTCTTCAGCGTGTGGGCCAGCAGGTTGTAGGTGCCGCCGTAGAGGCTGGGGCTGGCCACGATGTGGTCGCCGGCCTCGGCGATGTTCAGGATCGCGAAGGTCTCCGCGGCCTGTCCCGAGCTCAGCAGCAGCGCGGCGAGCCCGCCTTCCAGGCTGGCCACGCGCTGTTCCACGGCGTCCTGGGTGGGGTTGCCGATCCGTGTGTAGATGGGAGCCAGCTCGGCGAGGGCGAAGCGGTTGGCGGCGCTTTCGGCGCTGGGGAAGACGAACGACGTCGTCTGGTAGATAGGCAGCGACCGGGCGCCGGTGGCACTGTCCGGCTCCTGGCCGGCGTGAATCTGGCGGGTTTCGAAGGACCAGGCATTGGACATCGGGAAACTCCTTGGGGACTGGGCCCAGACCGGCCCGGGCCCAAAGGCCGGGGTCAGTGCTGGCGCCGCGCTTGCCGTCCGGCGGGCGCCGGAGGGCCAGGTCTTCACCCGGGGCACCCCACCGCGATACGAGGGTTGCCGGCCAGCAAGCCGGGGCTGTGTGCTGGCACTCATGACCTGAACCCAGTCTAGGAACCGGTTCCGGGCCCTGAATAGCTTTGTGACGAACATGAAGCGGGGCGGCGCTCGGGCCTGGGCAGGCACCCGGGTTCCCTGCAATGGCGCGGAATAGATCCATCCGGGAGGCGTCCGGAAATGACATCCCATCTCGGTAAGGCTCCCCTAAGCTGAGAGCCGCATCACAAAGTGCCAAGATGAGGGCATGCGCATGGATCACGTCTCTTACGCCTGTGAACAAGATGGCCTCGCGGCCACCACTGAAAGAATTGCGTCCGCCCTCGGTGTTGAAGCCGTGAAGGGCGGAGTACACCCCCGTTTCGGGACCCGCAACATGATCATCCCGCTCGCGGGACACAAATACCTGGAGGTCGTGGAGGTCCTGAACCACCCGGCATCCGACAAGGCCCCCTTCGGCCAGGCCGTCCGCGCCCGGTCCGAGGCAGGCGGCGGCTGGATGGGCTGGTGCGTCGAGGTGGACGACCTGGCCCCGTTCGAGGAGCGCCTGGGCCGTGCCGCCGTCAACGGCAACCGCAAGTTCCCGGACGGCCGGGAGCTGGTCTGGAAGCAGATCGGTATCCTGGGGCTCATCGCCGATCCCCAGGTGCCGTACATGCTCAAGTGGGAGGGCGACCCGGAGCTCCACCCGTCCAAGGCCTACGAGAGCCAGGTCAAGATGTCCGCCCTCACGATCGCCGGTTCCGCCGAGCGCGTCACCGAATGGCTGGGTGTTCCGGTGGAAAAGCCGCTGGAAGATGTGGCCGTGAACTGGCTGGCTCCCCGCGGGACGCCCGGCATCCTCTCCGTCACGTTTGAGACGGCCACCGGAGCCGTCACCATCTGACGCTCCACCGCCCCACGCTTCGGCCGCCATCAGCGGGTGCCAACGTCGTCACCCACCGATGGCGGCCGAATTCTTTTAAGCCTGGCCCCCTGCAAACGCCAGACGATAGTGGAACGCGGGGTCACTTCGGGCCCGTCCGGAGGCTCCGGACGGGCTCGAAGTGACCCCGCGTTGCTTTTGTAGCGCAACGGGCTCAGCCGAGGCCGATGGCTTTGCCGAAGAGGCTGAAGCCGACGAACGCCACGATGTCCAGCACCGCATGGGCAATCACCAGCGGCATGAGCCGCCGGGTCCGGGTGTACACGACGGCGAAAATCACGCCCATGATGGCGTTCCCGATGAACGGGCCAAAGCCCTGGTAGAGGTGGTAGCTGCCCCGCAGCATGGCGCTGGCGAAGATCGCCGCGGGCATGGCCCAGCCGAGTTTGCCCAGCCGGTCCAGGAGGTAGCCCACCACGATCACTTCCTCCACGATCCCGTGCCGGATCGCGGACAGGACCAGCACCGGCACCGTCCACCAGTAGGCGTCCAGCGCACTGGGGATGATTGCCGTGGTGATGCCGAGCGCACGGCCTGCCGCGTAGAGGCCCAGGGACGGGATGCCGATCAGCGCCGCCAGTCCGAAGCCCTGCAGCAGGTCCCTGCCGGGCCGTTCAAAGTTCAGCCCGAGCCGCTGGAACGCCGTGCCGCCCCCGGCCGCGCCGGACGGGCGGTGTTCGGTCAGGAAGTAGATCACCAGGACCACGGGCACCAGGGCGAAGACAATGTCCAGCAGCTGGTACGTGAGGTCGAAGTATTCGCGGCTGCTTTGCGAGCGGTTCAGCGTGGACGTGCCCTCGGCGAGCGGCGCCCGCGTCATCTTGTCCAGCAGCTGCACCACCGAATACACGGCGGACTGGCCCAGGGACAGGCCCAGGACAATCCACATTTCAATCCGCAGGCGGCGGCGGGAGGGAACCAGCATGTTCCCATCTTGCCTGCAGTTGCCGGTAGTTTCCTGAATCCGCGGCTGCCGCGCGGCCGGGCCCTATGCTGGGGCTTATGAGTGCGCCCGGGAAAATCATCATGATCCGGCACGGCCAGTCCGCCGCCAACGCCGACACCTCGATCTACAACCGCGTGCCCGATTACCGGATTCCCCTGACCCCGCTTGGGGTGGAACAGGCCCGGGCGGCCGGGGAACAGGTGCGGCGGCTGCTGGACGGCCGCCAGGTCTGCGTGTACGTCTCCCCCTACCTCCGCGCCTACCAGACCCTGGAGGCGCTGGACCTCGGACCGCTGGTGGAGCGGGTCATCGAGGAGCCGCGGCTGCGGGAGCAGGACTGGGCCAACTTCCAGATTGCCGGCGAGATCGAGGACCAGAAGGAACTCCGGAACGCTTACGGCCACTTCTTCTACCGCTTCCGGGAAGGCGAGTCCGGCTCCGATGTCTACGACCGGATCTCCTCCTTTATGGAAACCCTGTACCGGCACTGGTCCAAGCCCGGCTACGCCCCGAACGCGCTGTTCGTCACGCACGGGCTCACCATGCGGCTGTTCTGCATGCGCTGGTTCCACTGGTCGGTGGAGTACTTTGAGTCGCTGAACAACCCGGACAACGCCGAGGTGCGGACCCTGCTGCGGACCGGTCGCGGCAAGTACGAGCTGGACAAGCCGTTCAGCCAGTGGGTGGACCGCAGGGTCGACGAGACCGTGCTGGACGCCCCGCCGATGTTCTTCTAGCAGCTCCCGTTCACCCACGGCCGGTCAGTCAGGCGCCAGGGCGATGACCTGGCGGAACTTCCCGCTCAGGCCGCCCTGTTCCGGCGGCTCTTCCGCCCGGACGACGTCGACGTTCCCCAGTTCCAGCCCGGCGAGGTACCCCGCCAGCTTCCCGGACGCCGCACGCCACACCTCCCCGGCGTCGGCGCCGGGTTCCGGTTCCAGCCGGAGGCGCAGGGTGGCCGGGCCCGTCTGGACCAGCTGACCGCGGTGCAGCCCGGGGGTGGAGTCGATGACCGACGCGACGGCGAGCGGCAGGACCCGGACTGTGGTCCCGCCGGCGGCATGAAGCCGGAGCACATCGTCGCGGCGGCCCGCGACCCTGATGGCAGGCAGGGGGCTGCCGCACCCGCACGGGCCGGCCTTGGCCAGCACGGAGTCGCCGAGGTCGTAGCGGATGATGGGCTGCAACCGGTTGGCGAAGTTGGTCAGCAGCACCGTGTAGGACGGCTCCCCCGGCGGCGTCGGCGTGTAGTCGGCCCCGACCGGTTCCAGAATGGCCCAGTCGCTGTTCACATGCAGCCACCCGCGGGCACAGTCGAACGCCAGCGGCGTGAACTCGGAGGCAGCGTAGGCATCGTGGACGGCTACCCCGAACGCCTCCGCGATGCGGGCCCGCACTTCCGGTCCGGAAGGATTCGCCGGCCAGCTCCACCACCACCGGCTGCAGGTGGAGGCGGCCGGCGAGCTGTTCCTCGGCGAGCAGTGCGAGGGCACTCGGGTACGCGGTGACAGCGGCAGGGTCGCACTCATTCAGGGCGGCGACGAGCGACGCGAGCGGCTGCTGCGCCGGGAACACCCGGATCATGCGGCGCTTCCACCGGCTGCGCCGCCGCTGCCACTGCGCCCAGCCTGCCCCCGCGTAGTGTCCGCCGGTGCCCACCACAGCCGCCCAGCGCAGTCCGCGGCGGGCCATGGCCAGCAGCCCGGCGGGCGACAGCCATGCGAGGTCAATGCGGAGGACAAAGGCCTGCGAGACCGCCAGGGAACGGGGATCGTGCACAAAGATGCCCGGGTGGCCGGTGGTGCCTGAGGTGGTGCAGACGAAGTACCGGCCCAGGAACGGTGTTCCCACCCTGGACGGATCGGCGATAAAGGCCTCCACCCCGGCTCGGGTGACCGCGGGGTCCGTGACCCAGTCATCGAAGTTGGCCATGAGCTGCTGTTTGGTGACCGGCGGCAGCTCCGCCAAGACGACGCTGGCCGGAACCTGGCCGGCGTCCGGGACCCGCCCCGGATCCCGGTTCAGGTGCCGGTACAGGTGCCGGTAGAACGGCGAGCTGGTCCTGGCATGGGCAACCATGGCCGCCAGCCGTTCCTCGCGGCGCCGGGCCAGGCCCGCCGGCCCCTGCCACTGGGCGCGCAGCTGGTCGAGGGCGGTGCCGAGTGTTTCCAGCAGCCTGGCCATGGTGACCTCCCGGGGTGAGTCAGCGGGCGCGGACCCCTGCGCGCCAGACGGCGTGGGTCAGCGGAATGCCCGGCCGGTAGGCCAGGTGGGTGGCGGACGGTGCGTTGAGCAGGTGCAGGTCCGCGCGGTGCCCGACGGCGATCGAACCCACGGCGCGTTCGCCGTCGACGTCGTTCCCGGACTCCCGGCCAAGGGCCAGCGCACCGCCGTACGTCGCCGCGCGCACGGCCTCATGGACGCTCAACCGCATCTGGAGCACGGCGGTGGTGACGCAAAAGGCCATCGAGCTGGTGTACGAGGTGCCGGGGTTGCAGTTGGAGGCCAGCGCCACCTGCACGCCGGCGTCGAGCAGTTCCCGGCCGGGGGCCAGCGGCTGCCGGGTGGACAGGTCGCAGGCCGGCAGGCACGTCGCCACTGTCCCTCGGTGTCCTGTCCCGCGCCCTTCACCGGTTTCTGCGTCCCAGCCCGACCAGCTGCCCGCCAGCGCGTCGACATCCGCGGGCGCGAGGTAGTTCACGTGGTCCACGCTCGCGGCCCCGAACTCGACGGCGAGCCGCACGCCGGGGCCCTCGCCGAGCTGGTTGCCGTGCACGCGCAGCCCCAGCCCGGCATCCCGGCAGGCTTGGAGCACACGGCGGGACTGCTCTTCGGTGAAGGCGCCCCGTTCGCAGAAGACGTCGGCCCAGCGCACGTACGGCCGGACGGCGGCGAGCATGGGGCCGCAGACCAGGTCCGTGTACTCCTCGGGCTCCATCCCGGCCGGGACCAGGTGGGCGCCGAGGTAGGTGGCCTCGTCCGCCACGGTGGAGGCGATGCGGGCGCTGCGCGCCTCGTTCTCGACGTCCAGGCCGTAGCCGGTCTTGGTCTCCAGGTACGTGGTGCCCTGCGAGACGGCCTCCGCCACCCGGCCCAGGGCGAGCCGGGTGAGGTCGAAGTCGCCGGTGTTCCGGGTGGCGCCGGTGGTCACCGCGATGCCGCCGGCCTGGTAGCTCTCCCCCGCCATCCGCGCCTCGAACTCGGCGGTGCGGTCCCCGGCGAAGATGAGGTGGGTGTGGGAATCCACCCAGCCGGGCAGCAGGGCGCGGCCACCGGCGTCGACGGCCTCATCCGCGGCCGGAGCGTCCGCCGTCGGCCCCAGCCAGGAGATCCGCTCGCCCTCGACCACCACCGCCGCGTTTTTCAGGACGCGGTGCTCCGCGTCCTGGGTCATCAGTTCGGCAATGTTGGTGATGAGGGTGCTCATGCGTCCATTCTTCAGCGCCGGATGGACCAGCGCGTCGCCGCGAGGGCCTCCGCTGTCCGGGATGCCGGACCGTCAGCGGCGGCGCCTGCGGCCGCGCCCTGCCCGGCGAGGATCAGCCCGGCGGCCAGCTCCGCGATCCCGGAGGAGGTCTGGAAACCGTACCCGCCCTGGCCGGCGAGCCAGAAGAATCCGGGAGCCTCGGCGTCGAACCCCACCACCGGAAGGCCGTCGGCGGCCTCGGTTCGCAGCCCGGTCCAGGCGCGGCGGACACTGCCGATCCCCATCGTGGTCAGGGCGTTCAGCCGGGCGATCAGGGCCTCGATGTCGCCGGGGTGCGGCCGCGCGTCCTCGGGCCCGCTCGGAACGTGCTCCGAGGGCGAGATCAGGACCTGGGCGCCGTCGGGCCGGAAGTAGAAGCTTTCATCGGCGGCGGCCACCATGGGGCAGCCGTGCGGGAGCGGATGCTCGACGTCGACAATCGCCGCGGTGCGGCGGTAGGGCTGGAGCCCGAGCTTCTCGACGCCGCTGAGCACCGCGAATTCGTCCGCCCAGGCGCCGGCGGCGTTGACCACGACGGAGGTCTGGAGGCCTTCCTGCCCGGCGCCGAGTTCCCAGCCGGAGCCGAGCCTTTGCGCCGAGTGGACGCGGGCCCCGGTGATGATGTCCACGCCGCCCTCCACCGCCCACTCCCGGTGGTCTTCCAGGAGCAGGGACGCGTTGCAGGCGAAGGAGCCGGAGTCGAGGCCGGCGGCGGAGAAGGACTCCGGTGTCAGCGCCGGGCAGATTTTCAGGGCTTCGGCATGGCTGATGGGCTGCATAAAGCCGCTCGCCTGCTGCCGGACGCTTTCCTCGTCGCCGATCAGCATAAACCGCCGCGGCGAGAGCACGGGTTCGGGCCGCGTGCCCTCCCGGATGCCGATGAGCTCCAGTGTGCGCATGGTCAGTTCCTGGACCACCGGCGGCCCGTAGCTCGGGATGAGCTGCCGGGCCGAGCGGGCCGAGGTGTGGTACCCCAGCGACTGCTCGGCCTCGACCAGGGCCACGCTGCATTTGCCGGCGAGGGCTGAGGCGAGGGACAGGCCGGCAATCCCGCCGCCCACGATCACGACATCGTAATTAGCTGACATGCCTCCATCCTTGCACCCGACCGGAGGTCACGTCAGCACTTTCCGCACCGCGGACCGTCGAGTCCTAGAGGGCGGCGGCAACCGCCGCGCGGCTGCTCACGAAGGCCTGCACGCAGGCCTCCACGTCCTCGGCGCTGTGCGCGGCGGACAGCTGGACGCGGATCCGGGCGGCACCCTTGGGCACCACCGGGTAGCTGAACGCCGTCACGAAGACGCCGTGGTGCAGCATGGCATCCGCCACCTTGGCGGCCATCACGGCGTCGCCGAACATCACCGGGACGATCGCGTGCTCGCCGGGGAGCAGCGTGAAGCCCTCCTCCGTCATGCGGGACCGGAAGAGCTCCGCGTTGGCAAAGAGCTTGGCGCGCAGTTCACCGGAGTTCTCCACGAGGTCCAGTGCCGTGAGGGTGGCCGCGACGATGGCCGGGGCGAGCGAGTTGGAGAACAGGTACGGGCGGGCTTTCTGCCGGAGCATGGCGATGACTTCGCGGCGGCCGGAAACGTAGCCGCCGGAGGCGCCGCCCAGGGCCTTGCCGAACGTGCCGGTGTAGATGTCCACCCGGTCCGAGACGCCGGCATGTTCCGGGGTGCCGGCACCGGAGGCCCCCATAAAGCCGACGGCGTGGGAGTCGTCCACCATCACCATGGCGTCGTACTTTTCAGCGAGGTCGCAGATGGCCTCCAGCGGGGCCAGGAAGCCGTCCATGGAGAACACGCCGTCAGTGACGATGATCTTGCGGCGGGCCGGGTTCTCCTGCGTGGTGGCCTCGATCAGCTTGGACTCGAGGTCCGCCATGTCCTGGTTGGCGTAGCGGAAGCGCTGGGCCTTGCACAGCCGGATGCCGTCGATGATCGAGGCGTGGTTCAGCGCGTCGGAGATGACGGCGTCCTCCGGGCCGAAGAGCGATTCGAACACGCCGCCGTTGGCATCGAAGCAGCTGGAGAACAGGATGGTGTCCTCGGTGCCGAGGAACTTCGAGACGCGTTCCTCGAGGGCCAGGTGCAGGTCCTGGGTGCCGCAGATGAAGCGGACGCTGGCCATGCCGAAGCCCCGGTCGTCCATGGCGGCTTTGGCGGCGGCGATGATCTCCGGGTGGTCCGCCAGGCCCAGGTAGTTGTTGGCGCAGAAGTTCAGCACGTCCGCGCTGGACTCACCGATCTGGCCGGCCTTGATGTGGTTGGCCTGCGGGGAGTCGATGTGCCGCTCGGTCTTGTAGAGTCCGGCGCTGCGGATCTCGTCCAGTTCGCTCTGCAGCTGGTCCTTGATGGCTGAATACATGTCGGTGTGCTCCTGGGCTGGGTGGGTCGGTGGTCCGGTGGCGGGGTTAGAAGCAGGTCCAGTCGAGGACCACCTTGCCGCCCACACCGGCGCGGGCGATCTCGAAGCCCTTGTCCCAGTCGGTGGCGGGCAGGGTGTCGGTCACGACGGCGGAGATGCTGGCGTGCAGGGCGGGGTTGGAGGACAGCATGGCGCTCATGGCGTACCAGGTCTCGAACATTTCGCGGCCGTAGATGCCCTTCATGGTGAGCATGTGGGTGACCACCTTGCCCCAGTCGATGTCGATGGACTGGCTGGGCAGTCCCAGCATCGCGATACGGCCGCCGTGGTTCATGTTGTCGATCATCTCAGGCAGGGCGGTGGGGTGTCCCGACATTTCCATGCCGATGTCGAAGCCCTCGCGCATGCCCAGTTCACGCTGGGCGTCCTTGACGCGCATTTTGGAGACGTCGATGGCGAGGTCGACGCCGAGCGTGCGGGCCAGTTCCAGCCGCGGGGCGGAGACGTCGGTGATGGCTATCTTGCGGGCACCGGCGTGGCGGGCGACGGCGATCGCCATCAGGCCGATGGGTCCGGCGCCGGTGATCAGCACGTCCTCGCCGACGAGGGGGAAGCTGAGCGCGGTGTGGACAGCGTTGCCGAAGGGGTCGAAGATGGCGCCGAGTTCCGGCGTCACCGACGGGTCTGTGTGGACCCAGACGTTGGTCTCGGGGATCACCACGTACTCGGCGAAGGCGCCGTCGCGCTGGACGCCGACGCTGACGGTGTTGATGCACATCTGCCGGCGGCCGGCGCGGCAGTTGCGGCAGATGCCGCAGACAATGTGGCCCTCGCCGGACACCCGGTCGCCGACCTTGACGTCCAGGACGTCCTCGCCCACCTCCACCACTTCGCCGTAGAACTCGTGGCCTGCGATCAGCGGGGCGTTGATGATGCCCTGCGCCCAGGCGTCCCAGGACTGGATGTGCAGGTCGGTGCCGCAGATGCCCGTCGTCATGACGCGGATCTTCACGTCGCCGGCGCCGGTCTCAGGCTCCGGGCGGTCAACGAGTTCGAATCCTGCGTGGGCGCCGGCCTTGTAGAGAGCCTTCATGGGCGTTCCTAACTGTGCTCTGTGGGACAACTCACCCCATTGAAGCCGCTGAAAAGCATTAGCACAACCGGATTTTTCTCAATCGACGATTTAGCTTTTCCTTGAGCATAGACTGGGCTGCATGGAAATCCACCAGCTGGAGATGCTCCGCGAACTTGGGGCCCTCGGCAGCGTCAAAGCGGTCGCCGAAACCCTGGCGGTCACGCCGTCGGCCGTGTCACAGCAGCTCGCCGCCCTGCAGAAGTCCGTCGAGGTCCCGCTGACCCGCAAGGAGGGCCGCAACCTGGTCCTGACCGAGGCCGGCCAGGTGCTCGCGGACGCCGGGGCCGCCGTCGTGTCCGCCATGGCGGACGCCCGGACGGCGATCGGCGCCTACCACGGTTCCGCGGTGGCGCCGGTGACGCTGAGCGGCTTCCACAGCGCGGGCCAGGCCCTGTTCGCGCCGCTGGCCCGGCTGCTGGCCGGTCCCGGGCAGCCGCGGATCCTGCTCTCCGACGAGGACGTCGCCCAGCAGGATTTCCCGGCCCTGACGGCCCGGTACGACCTGGTGCTGGCGCACCGGATGGACCACAGCCCGCGCTGGCCGGAGGAACGGGTTGCGGTGATCCCACTCGCGCACGAGCCGCTGGACGTCGCGCTGCCCGCCGGCCACCGGCTGGCCGGCCAGCGGGCGGTGACGGCGGACGACGTCGTCGGCGAACCCTGGGTGACCAGCCGCGCCGGGTACTCCCCCGCGGACGTGCTCTCCGCCGTCGCCGCGGTGTCCAGCCGGGAGCTGAACATTGTGCACCGGATCAACGACTACTCCACGGTGGCTGCGCTGGTGGCGACCGGCAGCGTGATCGGGCTGCTGCCGCGGCACACCGCGCAGCCGGTGCTGAATCCGGACATTGTGCTGCGGCCGCTCGAGGGCATCAGCACCCGGCGCCGGATCGACATCCTGGCCCGGCCGGAGAACCTTAAACGCAGATCGGTCATGATGGTCTGCGAGGCGCTGCAGACCATCATGACCGATTTGGTGGACGGCTAGGGTCAGCCTTCGACGCCGAGGCGCTCCAGGATCAGTTCCTTGACGCGGCCGGCGTCGGCCTGCCCGCGGGTGGCCTTCATGACGCCGCCGACGATCGCGCCGATCGCCTGGACCTTGCCGGCGCGGATCTTGTCCGCGACGCCGGGCTGCGCGGCGAGGACCGCGTCGATGGCTTCGAGCAGCGGGCCGTCGTCGGAGACCACGGCGAGGCCGCGCTTCTCCACGATCTCCGCCGGGGTGCCCTCGCCGGCGAGCACGCCGTCCAGGACCTCGGAGGCCATCTTGTTGTTGATTTTGCCGTCCTCCACCATCTTGTTCAGTTCCACAATGGTGGCCGGTGCGACGCCCAGCTGCCCGGGATCAACATCGGCGTTCTTGGCACGCCCCACGATCTCGCCCATCCACCATTTGCGGGCCACGGTGGCGGTGGCGCCGGCGGCGATGGTTTCCTCGATCTCGTCCATGACGCCGGCATTGACGACGTCGCGGAACTCCAGGTCGGAGTAGCCCCAGTCGGCCTGGAGGCGCTTGCGGCGCGCGGCCGGCGGTTCGGGCAGGGTGGCCCGCAGCTCCTCGACCCATTCGCGGGAGGCGACGACCGGCACCAGGTCCGGTTCCGGGAAGTAGCGGTAGTCGTCGGCGTCGGACTTAGGCCGGCCCGACGTCGTGGAGCGGGTGTCCTCGTGCCAGTGGCGGGTTTCCTGGATGACCGGCTCGCCGGAGTCCAGCACGGCGGCGTGCCGCTGGATCTCGTAGCGGACGGCGTGCTCGACGGCGCGCAGCGAGTTGACGTTCTTCGTCTCGGAGCGGATGCCGAAGCGTTCGCGGCCGTGCGGGCGGAGCGAGACGTTGGCGTCGCAGCGGACGTTGCCGCGTTCCATCCGCGCGTCCGAGACGCCGAGGTTCTTCACGATTTCGCGGACCGCGGCCACGTAGGCCTTGGCCAGCTCGGGCGCGCGGCTGCCGGCGCCCTCGATCGGCTTGGTGACGATCTCGACCAGCGGCACGCCGGAGCGGTTGTAGTCCACCAGGGAGTAGTCCGCGCCCTGGATGCGGCCGGCGGCGCCGCCCATGTGGGTCAGCTTGCCGGCGTCCTCCTCCATGTGGGCCCGTTCGATCTCGACGCGGAACACGGTGCCGTCGGCGAGCTCGATGTCGAGGTACCCGTCGTACGCGATGGGCTCGTCGTACTGGGAGGTCTGGAAGTTCTTCGGGGTGTCCGGGTAGAAGTAGTTCTTCCGGGCGAAGCGGCAGGTCTCGGCGATCTTGCAGTTGAGCGCCAGGCCGATCTTGATCGAGGACTCGATCGCGGTCTTGTTCACCACGGGCAGCACGCCGGGCATGCCGAGGTCCACCTCGTTGACGTTGGTGTTGGGCTCGTCGCCGAAGACGTTGGGCGCCGAGGAGAACATCTTGGTCTTGGTGTTGAGCTCCACGTGGACCTCGAAGCCCAGGACGGGGTCGTACTTCTCCATCGCTTCTTCGAAGCTGAGGGTTGCGTCAGACATTAGTGGGAACCTCCGTGGCTCAGTGCGGCGCCGGCCGCTGAAGAAGCGTCGGTCAGGGATGGGGCCTTCGCGAGCAGCGGGCCGCCCCACTGCGCCTCGAGCAGCGATTCGAGCACCGCGCCCACCCGGTACAGCCGCGCGTCCTGGCGGGCCGGGGCCAGCAGCTGGACGCCGACCGGCAGCCCGTCCTCGTCGGCCAGGCCGCCGGGCAGGGACAGCCCCGGAACGCCGGCCATGTTGGCCGGGATGGTGGCGACGTCGTTCAGGTACATCGCCAGCGGGTCGTTGAGCTTCTCACCGAGCTTGAACGCCGTGGTCGGCGCCGTCGGGGAGATCAGCACGTCGGCCTTGGCGAATGCGGCGTCGAAGTCGCGCTGGATCAGCGTGCGCACCTTCTGGGCCGAGCCGTAGTAGGCGTCGTAGTAGCCGGCGCTGAGCGCGTAGGTGCCCAGGATGATGCGGCGCTTGACCTCGTCGCCGAAGCCGGCGGCGCGGGTGGCGCCCATGACGCGTTCAATCGTCATCGGGCCTTCTTCCGGCAGGACCCGCAGGCCGAACCGGACGCCGTCGAACTTGGCGAGGTTGGAGGAGGCCTCCGACGGCATGATCAGGTAGTAGGCGCCCAGGGCGTACTTGAAGTTGGGGCAGGAAACCTCGACGATTTCGGCGCCGGCGCCCTTGAGCAGCTCCAGCGCCTCGTTGAAGCGGTTCTCGACGCCGGCCTGATAGCCCTCGCCGTGGAGTTCCTTGATGATGCCGATCCTCATGCCCTCGACGTTGCCGGTCCTGGCCGCGGCCACGAGGTCCTCCAGCGGGTCCGGCAGCGAGGTGGAGTCGCGCGGGTCGTGCCCGCCGATCACCTGGTGCAGCAGGGCGGAGTCCAGCACGGTCCGGGACACCGGGCCGATCTGGTCCAGCGAGGACGCCATGGCGATCGCGCCGTAGCGGGACACGCCGCCGTAGGTGGGCTTCACGCCGACGGTGCCGGTGACGGCGCCGGGCTGGCGGATGGACCCACCGGTGTCCGTGCCGAGGGCCAGCGGCGCTTCGAACGCGGCCACAGCGGCAGCCGACCCGCCGCCGGAGCCGCCGGGGATCCGGTCCAGGTCCCAGGGGTTGCGGGTGGGGCCGTAAGCGGAGTGCTCGGTGGAGGAGCCCATCGCGAACTCGTCCAGGTTGGTCTTGCCCAGGATCGGCATCTTGGCGGCGCGGAGGCGTTCGACGACGGTGGCGTCGTAGGGGCTGTGCCAGCCTTCGAGGATCTTGGAGCCGGCCGTGGTGGGCTGGCCAATCGTGACGATCAGGTCCTTGACCGCGATAGGCACGCCGGCGAGTTCGTGCAGCGCCTCGGCCTCGGCGCCGCCGGCGGCGCGGATCGCGTCCACCTCGGCGGCGACGGCGAGGGCTTCCTCGGCGTTGACGTGCAGGAAGGCGTGGACCTGGCCGTCGACGGCGGCGATCCGGTCCAGGTGCGCCTGGACGACCTCGACGGCGGTGATTTCGCGGGCGGCGAGCTTCTCGGCGAGCGCGGCGGCGGAGGAACGGATCAGTTCGTTGTTCTCAGTCATGGTCTTAGTCCTCATCCAGGATTGCCGGGACCTTGAAGCGGCCTTCATAGGCGTCGGGGGCGCCGGAGAGGGACTGCTCGGCGGTGAAGGTGTGGCCCACCACGTCCTCGCGGAACACGTTGGTCAGCGGAATCGGGTGCGAGGTGGCCGGGACGTCGTCACCGGCCGCTTCACTGACGGATTTGACCGAATCGACGATGACGGCGAGTTCGCCGGCCATCCTGTCCAGCTCTTCAGCACTCATCTCGATGTGCGCGAGACGCGCGAGATGCGCGACGTCGTCGCGGTTGATCGCAGCCATGGATCTCCCCTGCAAGGTACGGATTATTTTCCGTCCCAGTCTACGTGGGTTGGCGTGCTCCCACCGTCAGACGCCGAGACAGCAGTTCGCGGCAGTGTTTTTGCAAACACTGCCGCGAACTGCGTACTCGCGGGGTGGTTAGCCGATGCCGATGGCTCCGGTGAGGACGCCTACTCCGAGCATGACCAGGGAGATGACGGCGGTGCGCCAGAGGACCTTCTTGTGGTGGTCGCCCAGGTCAACCTTGGCGAGGGAAACCAGCAGCAGGATGGCGGGGACCAGCGGGCTCTGCAGGTGGAACGGCTGGCCGGTGATGGAGGCGCGGGCCATGTCCGCGGCGTTGATGCCGTAGTGGGCGGCGGTTTCGCTGAGCACCGGCAGGACGCCGAAGTAGAACGCGTCGTTGCTCATGAAGAACGTCATCGGGATGCTGAGGACGCCGGTGATGACGGCCATGAACGGGCCCATGTCGGCGGGGATGATGGCGACCAGCCATTCGGACATGGCCTTGACCATGCCGGTGCCGTTGAGGACGCCGGTGAGGACGGCCGCGGCCATGACCATGCTGACGACGGCGACGATCGACGGGGCGTGGGCGATCAGCTGGGCGGCCTGGTCCTTGACCTTCGGGAAGTTGACCAGCAGCGCGATGGCGGAGCCGACCATAAAGACGAAGGGCAGCGGGATGATATTGGCGACCAGCGTGACCATGACCGCCACGGTCAGGCCGAGGTTGAACCAGAACAGCTTCGGCCGCAGGGTGGCGCGGTTGGGGTCCAGTGCGGTGTCTGCCATGGCGGAATCGCGGTCGTCAACGAGGGTTTCGGTGCGTTCCAGGACCGCGACGCCGGCGCCTCCGCCGGTGCCGGGCTTGCCGGCGGTGCGGGCTGCGCCGCCGTTGCCGGAGCCGCCGGCCGTGCCGCCGTCGCCGTCAACCAGCGATTCTGCCGAATCCGGGATGCTCCAGATTTCGGGGGCGACGGCGCGGAGGCGGTTGCGCTCCTGCAGGCCGAGCAGCCAGGAGAAGACGAACACCACAACGAGGCCGGCAATCAGGGACGGGATCATGGGGACGAAGACGTCGTTGACGTCGAGCTTCAGCGCGGTGGCGGCGCGGGCCGTGGGTCCGCCCCAGGGCAGTATGTTCATGGTGCCGTTGGCCAGGCCGGCCACGCAGGTCAGGACCACGGGGCTCATCTTGAGGCGCAGGTACACGGGGAGCATGGCCGCGGTGGTGAGGATGAAGGTGGTGGAGCCGTCGCCGTCGAGGGATACGGCCGCGGCGAGGATGGCCGTGCCGAGGACCACCTTGGCGGGGTCGTTGCCGAGCTTGCGCAGGATGAACTTCACCAGCGGGTCGAAGAGCCCGACGTCGATCATCAGGCCGAAGTAGATGATGGCGAACATCAGCAGCGCCGCGGTGGACGTCATCGACTTCATGGAGTCCATCACCATGGGGCCGATGCCGAGGCCTGCGCCGGCGAACAGCCCAAAGACGGTGGGGACGATGATGAGCGCCAGCACGGGCGTCAGCTTCTTCGTCATGATCAGCACCATGAACACCGCGATCATGGCGAATCCTAGTAATACCAGCACGGCCGGCTCCTTCTTCATTGAAAGGCACCACCCCGGTGTGATGCGCACTACAGACGTTAGAGTGGCGCACGTCACGGCTGGGTCTTTGCCTCATTTGATTGGCATACTGCTTGTTGGACGCATTTTGCGCATTCTGCTCACATCCAAAGGAGGGCCGCCGTGGCCAGCGTGACCGGCAGGGGTTTGACCGGCCGCCCTCCCCTGCGCTTTTCCACCCAGACCCTGCTGCTGCAGCTGGGGGTGGTGGCGCTGGTGGTCCTCCTGACAAGCGCCGTCCACGGCTGGCTCACCTACGACCGGCTGGGCCGCGAGGCGGAGAACCAGGCCCTGACGTTGGCCCGGACCGTGGCGTCGGACCCCGACGTGCGGGCGCAGGTCCAGCAGATCAGCGCCCTGCCCGGCACACCCCCGGCCGCCGAACTTCTGGCCGGGCCGCTGATGGCCGCCGCCGAGGGCGCCCGCACCCGCACCGGGGCCCTCTTTGTGGTCATCACCGACGAGACCGGGCTGCGCCTGGCCCACCCCGACGCGGAACGGCTTGGCGAGCGGGTCAGCACGGACCCGTCCGAGGCCCTGGCCGGCAAGGAGGTCACCACCCGGAACACCGGAACGCTCGGCCCCTCCGCCGGCGCTAAGGTCCCGGTGTTCGCCCCGGGCTCGGAGACCGTGGTGGGTGAGGTCAGCGTGGGCTACTCCACCGAGACCATCGGCCAAAGCCTGGCCCGGGACGTTGTCCCGATTGTCCTGACCGCCGCCGGGGCCCTGCTTGTGGGGCTCCTGGCCTCGTTCCTGCTCCGGCGCCGGCTCCAGCGGCTCACCCTGGGCCTGGAGCCGGAGGAGATCAGCACCCTGGTCCACGACCAGGTGGCGGTCCTCCAGGGCGTCGACGACGGCGTGATCGGCGTGGCCGCGGACGGCCGGATCAGTGTCTTCAACGCCGCCGCGCAACGGCTCCTGGACCAGCCTGACCTCACCGGAACGCCGTGGGCCGGCGCGCCGGTGCCGGACCGGCTGCACGCCCTGACCAGGGCGGACGCCGCCGAGGGCGACGCGGTGGAGCTGGTGGCCGGCGGCCGCGTGCTGGTTGCCAGCGCGCGCAAGGCCCTGCACGGCCGCGAGGACCTGGGCTGGGTGGTGATGCTGCGGGACCGGACCGAGCTCCAGCAGCTGACCCGCCAGCTCGACGCCGTGGGCACCATGTCCACCGCGCTCCGGGCGCAGCGGCACGAGTTCGCCAACCAGCTTCACACCATCGCCGGGTTTATGAGCATCGGCCAGCACCAGCAGGCCCGCGACTACTTGGCACGCCTGGCGGCCACAGGGCCGCTGAAGTTCCCCGTGGACCAGGCCGAGCTGCTACAGGACCCCTACCTGCAGGCCTTCCTCGGCGCGAAGGGTGTGGAAGCGGACGAACGCGGGGTGACGCTGCGGCTCGGCCCGGAAACTCTGGTCCGCGGCCAGGTCACCGAACCGCAGGAGGTCACCACGGTCCTGGGCAACCTGATCGACAACGCCGTAAACGCCGCCGTCGCGGGTTCGGCGCCGGAGCGCTGGGTGGAGGTGGAGGTGCTCGACGCGCCCGGCACCGGTGCCGACGGCGGCACGCTCCACATCGTCGTCGGGGATTCCGGGGACGGGCTTCCGGCTGCCGGACCGGACGGGATTGGAGCGGACGGGGCCGAAGCGGTGTTCACGGAAGGATTCACCACCTCGGAACGGCCTGCCCGGGCGGGCGCCGGCCACGGCCTGGGGCTGGCGCTGGCGCGGCAGCTGGCGCGCCGCCGCGGCGGGGACGTGCGGGTGCTGGACCCGGGCTCCCCCGGCGGTCCCGGCGCGGTGTTTATGGCCACGCTTCCGGGGACAACGGCGCCGCACCAGGGCCGGCCCGCGGAGACCGCGGCCAACGGAACTATACCCAGCGAGAGGGACAACGATGCCTGAGGACTTCAGGGTGCTGATTGTGGACGACGATTTCCACGTCGCCAAGCTGCATGCGGCCTATGTGGATTCGGTGGCGGGGTTCCTGGCGCTGCCGCCGGCCGGATCGGCGTCGCAGGCGCTCCAGGCCATCCACAGCCTGCGGCCGGACCTGGTGCTGCTTGATGTGTACCTGCCGGATGCGTCGGGCCTGGATCTGCTGCACCAGCTGGATGTGGACGCCATCATGCTCAGCGCTGCCTCGGACACCGCCTCGCTCCGGCTGGCGTTCCGGCGCGGAGCCCTGGGGTACCTGCTCAAGCCGTTCACGGCCGAATCGCTCTCCCAGCAGCTGCGCTCCTACGCCCGGTACCGGCGGATCCTGTCCCAGCCGGGCAACGTCGCCCAAGAGACGGTGGAACGGGCCAAGCGAGCGCTCATCCCGGGGGACGTCGTCGCCTCGGCCAAGCCCCGGTCCGCCACGGAGGCCGCCGTGCTGGAATCGCTGGAACCGGGCGAGCAGTACTCCGCGGCGGAGGTGGCCACCCGGGTGGGCGTTTCCCGGGCCACCGCCCAGCGTTACCTTTCGGCGCTGGCCGACGACGGCGCCGTCGACATCCAGCTGCGCTACGGCACCACCGGGCGGCCCGAGCACCGCTACGGGCTGCCCCCGGCAGCCGGCGTCTGACTCCGCAGACAAAAGCAACGCGGGGTCATGTGCGGTCCATCCGGAGGCCCCGGATGGGCGTTAAATGACCCCGCGTTGGGGTTAGCTGGCGCTCTTCTGGGCGACCAGTTCGATCTCGACCAGCATCTTGGGGTCAAGGAACGGGAGAACGTGGACCAGCGCCAGGGTGGGGCGGATCTCGCCGAACGTTTCGCCGTGGGCGCGTCCGGCTTCCTCCCACTGGCTGATGTCCGTCAGGTACAGCTTGGACTGGACCACGTCCGCGTAGTCGAACCCGGCGTCGGCCAGGACCTTGCCCAGTTTGTCGAGGATGTAGCGGGTCTGGGTGTAGAAGTCCTCACCCACCACACCGTCCTCGCCGCTGGCGGCGGTGGCGGAAATGTAGAGGGTGTTGTCCACCTGGACCGCCCGTGAGTAACCGACCTTCTGTTCCCAGACGGAACCGGTGCCGAATGTCTTGCGCATGGAAGTGCCTTTCGCAGTGTGGCGTGAAGTCGGCACCACTTTAGGGTGGCCGGGGCCCCGGCCGGTAAACCGGCGGAAATGTGTCAGCCCCGGGTGTCCCTGGCCCGCCGCCGGGGTCGCGGGCTCACTCGTGGCGCCGGCGTTCCGGGGGCACATTGGCGCGGACACGCCGTGAACTAAAGCGCCGTCGTCGAACAATGCTCGCAAAGTGCCCCCGGACGGCCGCTCACCGGCGCACCATAAGCCGGAACCGGTCAGCTGCCGATGTCCCGGTTCTGGCGGAATGCGTTGCGGCGGGCGTGCTCGTGGACGCGGCTAAGCGCCTCGATCTGGGCCCGGGCGTCGTTGCCGAGGGCGACGAACGTGGCAGGGTCGAGGCCGAGATCGGGGGCCAGCTCTTCCAGGGTCTGCCAGCCGCCGAGCTTGCCGAGGATCGCGGCGCGCATCAGCTCGGCTTCCAGCACCATGGTCATCGGAGACCTGCGGACGACGCGGCCGTTCAGCTTGAGCCGCCCGGCGTGCTCGGCCAGCCAGGCCGCGGCCTGGCGGTGCGGGCGCTGCCGGACGCCGAGATCCCGGATGAGGCCAAGAAGCACGTCCCGCTCCCGCGTGATCTCGGCGCTGACCCGGGAGAGCTCAGCGGACACCGGGGTGTCGGCGAAGGCCTCGGCCATGCGCTGGATCCGGGAGACGCCGGCGGTGGCGCCGGTCAGGTGGTCGGACAGGTACAGGCCGAGGAGCTTCCCGTCGATTGAGCCGGGGATGTGCGGTGCCATGGATCCTCCAGGGTGCTTTTTGCCAACGTGTGCGATTGGGCAAAACCCTACACGGTGACGCACCCGCTGCGCCGGGTCTGGCCGGCATCGGGATCCCGAATGTCGGGGACCTACAGCTCCTGGCGGTACACCAGCAGTTTGATGTCCGTGTCCGGCACCAGCCAGTCGCGTTCCGGCGTCCGCTGGAAGCCGGTCTTCGCATAAAGCCCGTGGGCGCTCTCCCAGGTCTGGCCCGTGGTCAGGGCCACGGCGTTGATCCCGGGCAGGGACCGGGCGTGGTCCAGGATGGCCTCCACCATGGCTTTGCCGGCACCGCTGCGCTGCACGGCCGGGTCCACCACCAGCATCCGGAACTCCAGCTCATCGCCGAGGGCAATGTCCGCATAGGGCTCCCCGGCCACGGCCAGGGTCACGGAGCCGACGACGCTGCCGCCGCGTTCAGCCACCCAGATGGTGGCCGACGCCGCGCGCCGGGCCACGTCCTGGATCTGCCGCATATAGGGGTGGTCGGCGCTCTCGAAGTAGCCCGCCGCCAGGTAGGCGTCCCGCGTAATGCGCGCGATGGCGTCGTAGTCGGCCGGAACTGCGGGTCGGATGAGGATCTGGGAATGCACCTGTCAATGTTACGGGCGGCGACGGCGGTCCGGCACCGGAACGGCCGTTTCCGTGACTGAACTATCAGAACAGCGCCGTACGGGGCAGGGCCGGGTCAGAGCGGAAACTTGCCGGAGAGCTCCAGGGTCGCGGCACAGGTCCACGCCGCGAGGCGTTCGTCGTCGGAGGGACCGCCGGCCAGCGGGCTGGTCAGCCGCGGGCGGCGCACCCAGCAGCCTGCCTCCTCGGCGATCAGGGCCCCCGCGGCGAAGTCGTGCTCGTTCAGGCCCCGCTCACCGTAAGCGTCGTGGGTGCCGTCGGCCACGAGGCAGAGGTCCAGGGCGGCAGAGCCCAGCCGGCGGACATCCGCGAAGCCGTCCATCAGGGCGCCCATGGTGCCTGCCTGTTCCGCCCGTACGTCGGGGTCGTAACTGAAGCCGGTGGCCAGGATCTGCCCGGTGCGCCCGGCGACCGGTCCGGCCAGCTCCGTGCGCCGCCCCTTTTCCTCGAGCCAGGCTCCGTGGCCGCGCAGCGCGTAGTACTCCCGGCCCAGCGCCGGGGCATTGACGACGCCGGCCAGCCAGACGCCGTCGGGGTCCGCCACCGCCACGGACGTGCCGTAGTAGACGATGTTGCGGATGAAGTTGGTGGTGCCGTCGAGCGGGTCGATAGACCAGCGGTAGCCGCTGGGCTCCGCGGGCAGGACGGTGCCGCCTTCCTCGCCGGTGATGGTGTCGGACGGCCTGGCCGCGGTGATCACGCCCCGGACGGCTGATTCCGCGGCGAGGTCGAAGGCTGTCACCCAGTCCCCCGAGTCGCCCTTGTTGCTGACGTCCAGCTCGGCGGCGTTCCGCCCGGCAAGGACCGCGGCCCCCGCCGCGGCAGCCTGACGGGCAAGTTCCAGCAGCGCTTGGGCGCCGCGGTCCTGGGAACCGTTGCTCATTCGGCTGCGGCTTCCTGCTGGTCCTCTTCCGTGTCCTCCGGATCCGCGGCACCGTCCGTCAAATCAGCGTCCGCCGGGCCGTTGGCCAGCAGCTCGCGGAAGCCGTCCTCGTCCAGGACCGGGATGCCGAGCTGTTCGGCCTTGTCCAGTTTGGTGCCCGCGTTCTCGCCGGCCACTACGTAGCTGGTGTTCTTCGACACCGAGCCGGCCGCCTTGCCGCCGCGGACCAGGATGGCTTCCTTCGCCTCGTCCCGGCTGAAGCCCTCCAGGCTGCCGGTCACCACGATCGTCAGCCCTTCCAGGGTGCGCGGCACGGACTCGTCGCGCTCGTCCTCCATCCGGACGCCGTCGGCCGCCCAAGTGTCCACGATCTCGCGGTGCCAGTCCTCGGCGAACCATTCGGTGAGGGCCGCCGCGATCACGGGCCCGACGCCGTCGACGTGGGCGAGTTCCTCTTCCGAGGCCTGCCGGATGGCGGCCATGCTCCCGAACGCCGTGGCCAGGGCGCGGGAGGCCCGCGGACCGACGTGCCGGATGGACAGTGCCACCAGGACACGCCACAGCGGCTGGGTCTTGGCCTTCTCCAGTTCGCGGAACAGCTTCTCGGTGGTGGCGGTGGGCTTGGACGGCGTCTTGGCCGTGCCCTTGCTGAAGAAGTACGGCACCAGCTCGAACTCGCCGGTGGCCACGCCCTTGGACCGCTTTTCCCGCCGGATCCGCACGCCGGCGAGGTCAGCGGGCGTCAGGCGGAACAGGTTGGCCTCGGTGGTCAGCGGCGGGGTGTCCGGTTCGGCCGGCTGGGTCAGGGCGATGGCCGCCTCCCAGCCGAGGGCCTCGATGTCGAAGGCGCCGCGGCCGGCCAGGTGGAACACGCGTTCGCGCAGCTGGGCCGGGCAGGAGCGGGAATTGGGGCAGCGGATGTCCACGTCCCCTTCCTTCGCCGGCGCCAGCGGGGTGCCGCAGGCAGGGCACTCCGTGGGCATCACGAACTCCCGGACCGGCGGATCCTGCTCGTCCCGGAGCGCCAGGACAGGCCCGACGATTTCCGGGATGACGTCCCCGGCCTTGCGGAGCACCACGATGTCGCCGATCATGACGCCCTTGGCCTTGACCACTTCCTGGTTGTGCAGGGTGGCCATTTCCACGGTGGACCCGGCCACCTTGACCGGTTCCATCACGCCGTAGGGGGTGACGCGGCCGGTGCGGCCCACGTTGACGGCGATGTCCAGCAGTTTGGTGTGGACTTCCTCGGGCGGGTACTTGTAGGCGACGGCCCAGCGCGGAACCCGGGAGGTGTAGCCGAGGGCCCGCTGGGTGGCGAAGTCGTCGACCTTGACCACAATGCCGTCGATCTCGTGGGTGAGGCTGTGCCGTTTGTCGCCGTAACGGGTGATGAACGCCAGCACGTCCTTGAGCCCGGGCAGAACCTCGAAGTACGGGCTGGTGGGCAGACCCCACTCCGCGAGCCGCCGGTAGGTGTCCGACTGGCTGACGGTGTCCAGGCCCTCACGGGCGCCGATGCCGTGCACGTACATCCGCAGGGGCCGCTTGGCGGTTTCCGCCGGGTCCTTCTGCCGCAGCGAGCCGGCGGCGGCGTTCCGCGGGTTGGCCAGCGGCGCCTTACCGGCCTCGATCAGCGCCTCATTGAATTCGGCGAACGCCTTGGACGGGATGAACACCTCGCCCCGGACCTCCATCTCGGCCGGGAAACCCTCCCCGCTGAGCTGCTGCGGGATCTCCTTGATGGTAAGGACGTTGTGGGTGATGTCCTCCCCCGTGGTGCCGTCGCCGCGGGTGGCGGCCCGGATCAGCACCCCGTCGCGGTAGAGCAAGTTCACGGCGAGCCCGTCGATTTTGAGTTCGGTAAGCCAGGCAGGGGTCCCGTTGCCGAGCTTGCTGATGTTGGCCTCCGCCTTGGCGATCCACGCCTCCAGCTCGTCGAGGGAAAAGACGTCCTCCAGGCTGTACATCCGCTGGAGATGCTCGACGGCGGCAAAGGCGGCGGACACCTCGCCGCCCACCTCCTGGGTGGGGGAATCGTTGGCCACCAGCTCCGGGTGCATGGCCTCGATGGTCTCCAGCCGCCGGTACAGCTCATCAAACTCGGCGTCCGAGATGATGGGCGCGTCCTCCTGGTAGTACGCAAACCGGTGTTTGCGGACCTCCTCGACCAGGACCTCGTATTCCTCGCGCACTGCCTCGGAGGGCGTGGCGGTCTCGGCTTCAGCTGCTGCGTTCCCTGTGCTCACAGACCTATCCTGCCTTAGATCGCCGACATTGTCCGGTCAGGATTCCCGGGGCGCTGCGCGGGCCGGGCCGGGGCTTAACCGGGCAGGGCCCGGACGCGGGTGCGTCCGGGCCCTGCGGCGGAAAGCCGGCTGGTTGGCGCGGCTTAGCGGGAAGCGTTCTCCTGCTCGGTGGCGTTGCGGCTGGCCTGCTTGCCGGCCTCCTGCAGCGCCTGGGAGACCTTCGCGAGGGCCGCCACGTGCTGGCCGTTCCACTCGCTGCGGAACTTGTCGGCGTCCGGGCCCTTCCAGTCGGTGCCCTCGAGCACCTTGGTCAGCAGCGACTTCTGCTTGTCGATCTCGGACGAACCGGACTGCAGCTTGGTGCCCAGCGTCTTCAGCTGAGCAATGTCAGCACCCCAAATAGCCATGTGTTATCTCCTTCTATCGTCAGTGAAACGGACCCGAACCAGGTCGGCGTCCCCCAAAGGCCCCCGGTCGTTCCGGAAGATCCAGTGCCCCCAAACTATCCTGCCCGGTCAAACAGTGTCGATGGGGACCCCTCCCCATCGCCGTTGCCCTATCAGTTGTGGTCCTTATCCGGGCCCGGAAGCAACTGTTGAGTCTCATGACTTAATGGACATTTCTGTCTCAAGACATCGTGGACAGTGTGTCTCAGGACATCGTGGACACTCTTGCCGGTTTTGCTCGGATCATGAGCAAAATGCACCCCGATATCAAGAT
>NZ_LNUT01000004.1:444663-729656 GCF_001512305.1 Arthrobacter sp. EPSL27 | reverse complement strand
TTCGACGCCCGGGGAACGGAAATCATCAGCCACCCACGCCCGCCCAAAGGAACCGTCTACATCGGCCTCAACGGCCCGGGCAAGCAACCGTCCACGAAGTCCTGAGACATGAAATGTCCACGATCAGCTGAGACATGAAGTGTCAACGATCAGGTGAGACATCACACGGCCCGGAAGCAACCACAACTGATAGCGCAACGGGTTTAGTTCCGGTTCTCCGGCGGCAGCGCCACCTGGAGCTTGCGGACCTTGCCGCGGCCCACAATGTAGCCGCGGCCCGGGATGAAGTCGGTACTGATCCGGCCCAGCGAGGTGCTGAGCAGGCTGTCGCCGTCGATGTCCCCGGGGTTGAGCAGCAGGCCGCGGCGGCCGGACTTGAACGGCTGCGCCAGGGACCACGCCGAGGACCAGGTGGAGGTCTCGGATTCGCCCACCACCCACTGCTCGGCCTTGATCGAGGACGTGATGAGCCGTTCGATCCCGGATTCCGCGCCCGTGTCGGTGAAGTCCGTCAGGCCCTCGATGAAAATGGCCAGCTTGCCCGGCGTGCCGGTGGAGTAGTCCACCAGCTCGTCCAGGGCTTCCTCAACGTCGTCAGGACCCACCACGGAGCGGTCCCACAGCTTGAGGGACGCGGCGGCCGAGCGCCGGGAGCCCAGGTAGATCAGTTCGACGCCGGGATTGGAGCGGCGCAGCGCGTACGCCAGGGTCACCAGGGCCACGGTGCGGCCGGAGCCGGGAGGGCCTGCCAGCAGCAGCGGGCCCTTGGCCAGGATCTCGGCCGGCTGGAGCGTCTCGTCGTCGACGCCGATCACCGGCAGGTCCGGGCTGCCGGCGGGAAGGATCTCGAGGTCGATCTGGTCCGGGAGGCGTTCAATCCGCGGCGCGCGTTCCATGCCCTGGCGCAGCATGGCGTCGGCGAGCTTGTGCACCTCGCGGGCCTGCACGGCCAGGTTGGAGTTGCCGCCCAGCACCGCCAGCTGCACCTCGAGGCTGCCCAGCAGGCCGCGGCCCGGAGGCGAGGCCTGGCCCAGGACATCCTTGGGCACGTCCATGGACAGGTAGTCGTCCTCGGAGGAAAGCCGCAGGACCAGCCGGCGCTGGATGGAGGCCAGCAGCGACGCGGGCACGGAGTTGGGCCGGTCCGCGCTGACCACCAGGTGGATGCCCAGCGGGCGGCCGTCGGTGGCGAGCTGCAGGAAGATGTCCCACAGCGCCGAGAGCTTGCTGTATTCGTAGGCCTCGCGGAAGGCTGACATGCCGTCCACCAGCACGAAGATCCGCTTCTCCTCCGGCTGGTTCGCCAGGGTGCGGTACTCCACGATGGTGGACGCGCGGACCTCCGCGTAGCGGGCGGACCGGTCGTCGGCGAGGTCCCGCAGCCAGCGGAGCAGCCGGCCGACGCGTTCGACGTCGTCGCCGTTGATGATCTCGCCGACGTGCGGCAGCTCATCGAGCATCTTCAGCCCCGAGGAGCCGCAGTCGATGCCGTAGACGTGCACCGGGCCGCCGCGCGGGGTGACGGCGGCGGCGATGGCGATGCCGCGCAGGGCGGCGGACTTGCCGGAGCCGCCCGTGCCGTAGATGGCCATGTTGCCGTCCTGGTCCGGCTCGTAGAACACGGTGGGCTGGTCCTGGTGCGCGGGGTCGTCCGCGACGCCGAGGAGCAGCCGTTCGTCCGTGCGGGGGTTCGGCAGCTTGGAGAAGTCGTACGTGGTGGCGAGCTCGTCCAGCCAGGGTTTGCGGGGCGGCTCGATCGAGAGCACGTCGGCGGCCCGGATGATGTTGGCCGTCATGCGGGCGATGTCGTTCGGGCCCGCGGCCTCCTCCCGTACCGGGGTTTCCGGGGCCGGGGCGGCCCAGGCCGGGCCGGAGCCGAAGGCCATCTCGACGATCTCGATCTGCGGCCGCTGCGGCTTTTCCGTGGTCCAGCCGCCGGCGTACCCGGTCTGGAAGCCCTGGATCCGGCCGGGGCCGGTCTTGGCGGCGCCGCGGCCGGGAATGGAGGGATCGAAGTAGGCCGCGGTGGGCACACCGAGGATGTCCACGGCGTCGTCCTCGTCGGCCATCCGCAGCGCCACCCGCAGGTTGGTGTTGGCGCGCAGGCTCTCCTTGATGACACCGGCGGGCCGCTGGGTGGCCAGGATCAGGTGCAAGCCCAGGGAACGGCCGCGGGCGGCGACGTCCACCACCCCGTCGACGAACTCCGGCACCTCGGTGGCCAGGGCGGCGAACTCGTCCACGATGATCACCAGGTACGGCGGCGCTTCCGGGTCCGCTTCGCGCTGCAGTTCCAGCAGGTCCTTGGCTTTCTTCCGGTTCAGCAGCCGTTCCCGGTAGTGCAGCTCGGCCCGCAGCGAGGTCAGCGCGCGGCGGACCAGATGCGGGGACAGGTCGGTGACCAGGCCCACGGTGTGCGGGAGGTGCAGGCAGTCCGCGAACGCGGCGCCGCCCTTGTAGTCGACGAACAGGAAGCTCACCCGGTCCGGGCTGTACGCCGCGGCCATGCCCATCACCCAGGACTGCAGGAACTCGGACTTGCCGGCGCCGGTGGTGCCGCCGACCAGCGCGTGCGGCCCCTCGTTCTTGAGATCGAGGTAGAGCGGTTCGATGCCCTTGGAACCGACCAGCGCCCGCAGGGTGCCGTTGTCCTTCCGGTTGGGGACCGCGGAGGCGTGCACGGAGTTGTTTTCCGTCCAGCGCTCGGCCACGGCCGCCGGGTTGTCCAGGAAGTCCTTGCCGATCAGCGTCGCGTAGGACACCGCGCGCGGCAGGTCGGAGTCGTCCTCCAGGGGCTTGCCGACGTCGACGACGGGCGAGAGCATGCGGGCCAGCTGGGCCGCGAGGCCGGCGTCGAGGCTTTCGCAGCTCACCGGGAAGGTGTGCCGGCCCAGCCGGACCTGGCCGGTGGTGGTGCCGTGGTCGCCGTCGACCGCCATGAAGTCCCGGCACGCGGCGGGCAGCTGCTGCACGGAGGAGGCCACCCACATCACGTGCACGCCGGAGTCCGGGCCGCGCTCGAGGACCCGGGTGAGCCGGCCGCGGTCCACGGGGGCGTCGTCCTCGACCACCAGCAGCACGGTGGGCACCAGCGGCTCGGGCAGGTCGGTGCTGAGCGGGTCGAGGCCGGGCCGCAGGGCCGGGCGGGGTTCCTGCGCGGCGGCCTCGCGCTGGTCGATCAGGTCTTCCAGCCGGGAGAGCAGCGCCGAACCGCCGGCCGGGCCTGCTGCGAGGTGGTCGCCGCTGAGCGGGCTGTGGCCGGAGCCGACGTGCGGGAGCCACTGCAGCCACTCCCAGCGGTCCTTCGACTGCGCCGAGGTGATGGCAGCCACCACCACTTCCGCGGGCGAGTGGAGCCCCACCAGCTGCAGCACCATGCCGCGGGCCACGTCGTCGACCAGGCCGCGGGAACCGGCGAGGCCGAAGGACCCGGCGGTGCGCAGCTGCGAGACGATCGGCACCCCTTCGATGTCCTGGAACTGCGCCATGCACTCGCGGATTTCGGCCATGTACTCGGCCTCGGTGTCGTTGCTGTTGGGCTCCTCGAACTGGATCCTCGAGGGGGCCGTGCCCAGGCCGAAGCGCAGGCCCAGGAACCCGGTGTGCTCGGGCCGGTGGGTCCAGAGCAGCGGGCCGAGCTTGTAGATCGAGTCCACCGTGTCACTGACCGACGGTGCTTCCTGCAGCCGGACCGAGCGCTCCACGTTCTGCAGCCGGGTGATGTCCGTCCGGAAGGCTGCCATGGATTCGCGGAACTGCTTGTGCTGTTCCTTGCGTTCCCGCTTGGCCTGCAGCTTCTGGTCCACGTAGTGGCCCACGATGAACAGCGGCATCATCAGCATGAACACGACGGACAGCACGTTCTGGGTGACGGCGAAGAGGATGCCGCCCATCATCAGCGGCGCGAGCAGCATGATGTACGGGAACGCGTGGTGCTCCTGGCGTTTGGGGCCGGCAGGGAGCATCCGCTTCTGCTGCTCAAACCGCGGCACCACACGGGGCGAACGGTTGAAGTCGATGAGCGGGGACGTGGGCCCCGCGCCGTGCCCTGTGCCCAGCTGCACCACGGCGACGGTGGTGTCGCCCAGGGCCACGGTGTCCGAGGAGTTCAGGGTGGCACGGGTGACCGGCAGCCCGTCCATCAGCAGGCCGTTGGCCGAATTCGTGTCCACGATCTCGACGCTCTCGCCGACGGTGATGCGGGCGTGGCGTTTGGAGGTGAGCGGGTCCGTGAGCCGGACGTCGGCGTCGCGGCCCCGGCCGATGTAGCTGGTGCCGGACGGCAGCGAGAATTCGCGTCCGACGTCGGGCCCGGACAGCACCCGCAGCGTCGCCGCGGCGGGTCCCCGGTTTGCCGCCGGCGCCCCGAACTGCTCGCTGAGCTGGGTCAGCGACACGATGGAGCCGGGCCGCAGCCCGGATTCGAGCAGGTTGTCCCCGCGGTCCAGGGTGGTGCCTTTCAGGCCGCCGGCGGCGAAGGCTTCCTCGATGCTGAGGGACAGGTTCGACGGCGGCGGGGTCCCCCGGCGTGCCGGGTCGGCCGCCCACAGCTGGGTGGCGATGTCCGCGACGGTGGCGAGCCCGTCCACGGTGACGGCCAGGTCTTTGGCCTCGGCTGGGTCGCGGCGCAGCGTCAGTCGGATTCTCACCCTTGGCCGCCCTTCTTCTGGTCTTGGCTTTTGTTGTCCGGGCTTGTGTTGTCAGGGCTTGCGTCGTCCGGGCCGGGTTCGCCGGTGCGGAATTTTTCCAGCAGGTACAGGTCGGCCGGGGTCACCAGGTGCGAGGTGACGGCGTGCTCCACCAGCCGGGCCCGGCGGTTGGTGGCGAGTTTTCCGCCGCCGCCGCGGAGGCCGGCCACCCCCACCCGGTCCAGCTTGTCGCAGACGTTGTCGAGCTTCCGGTTGAACCGGGTGAGCGCCCAGCCCAGGGTCTTGGCGGCGTCGGCGGAGGACGGGATGGCGCTGAAGCCGGTCCCCTCGCGGCGCAGTACGGGTTCGGCGAGGGCCACGATCAGTGCCTTCTGCGAGTCGGTGAACACCACCGGGCCGATGGTGGTGTCCCCGCCGCTGTCCTCCTCGCGCGATTCCTGCCGGAACGCGGGGGTCCGGAGGTGCACGGCGAATTCGTAGGTGGTGGGGCCGGCGGTGAAGATGACGTTGGTGTGGCTGAAGACCAGCGGGATCCGGGCCCCCGGCGACAGCCAGGCCTGCATTCCGCCGGATGCGTCGGCGATGGTCGCGGAGAGCATGCTGCCCACGTTGCTGAGCCACCAGATGCCGTCGTAGCGGGCGATCTGCAGGAACTGCCGGTGCAGGTAGGGGTTGTCGTCCACCTCAAGGTCGCCCTCGCGGCCGATGCTGAAGATGTCCTCGTCCGAGGGCTCATGCCATTCGCCGCAGAAATCTATTGCCAGATCCCCCATCATCCGTACCTTTCCGGGAAGTCGTTGGTGTGTGGTGCCGGTGCCGTGCACTGCCGGTTGGCGCGCTGGTGCCCTGCTACTTCGGAGGCCTGCTACTTCGGGACGCAGGCGATTGAATCGGGTCCCAGCGGGGAGGAGGCCCCGTCGCTGCGGACGATCATCACCTGGATGCAGCTGGGTTCGCTCGGGTTCGCCGCCATTTCGGCGGCCGGCCCGTCGGCGGCCTGGTACGGCCCGTCGCCCGTGAGGGTGTGGACCCGCCACTTGTAGCTGTCGCCGGGCTTGGGCTGCGGATTGGTCCAGGTGAAGCTGACCTTCCCGGCAGGTCCGGCCGTGCCGGCCAGCCCGGTGACGTCCGGGACGGTGCCGTTGTCCAGGGCATCCGCGGGCGGCTTGCTGACCTGGTCCGTGGCTTTCGGTGCCGGATCGGGCCGGGTGGTGCCCGCCACGAGTCCCAGGCCGACGGCGGCTACCAGCACAGTGCCGCCGACGATCGCCAGCATTAGGTTCCGGCGGCCGTGGCCGTTGGTCTCCTCCCCCGCGCCGTCGACGCCGTCGCTGCCTGCCGTGTCGGCGGACGGGGCGGCGCTGGAGCGGTTGACGGTGGCGGCGAGGTCGTCGTCGTCCGGCGCCGGCCGCCGCGGGGCGGGGGCATCGAACCCCGGCAGTGCCCGGGGCCGCTGGACCGTCCGGTTGTTGAAGGTGGTGGCGTTGTCAGGCTCCCCTCCGGTGTCACCGCCGGTGTCACCGGCCGGGAGCCGGGCCGGGAAGGTGGGCGCGTTGCCGGTGGCGTCCGGGTCGATCGCGGCGACGCTCCGGACCCGGGTTTCCTCGACGCCGTCGTCCGCGTGGTGTTCCTCGGCGCGCGGCTCCTCCAGGACCTCGAACGGGGTCACCGAGAGGTTCAGTTCGGCCTGGATCCGCTGCAGGGCCAGGGCGAAGGCGTGCGCGGAGGAATAGCGGGAGGAGGCGGACTTGGCCATCGCCGTCGAGAGCGCCAGCTCCAGGGATTCCGGCACGTCGGCGCGGCCCAGCCTGGGCAGCGGCAGGTTGGTGATGCGCGAGATCAGTTCGCGCTGGGAATTGTCCGCTCCCGGCAGGACGAACGGGGACCGGCCGGCCAGCAGGGTGTACAGGGTGGCGCCGAGCGCCCAGACGTCCACCAGGACGCCGTCCACCTGGTGTCCGGTGAACTGCTCCGGCGGGGACCACGGGATGGACATGCCCGCGTCTTCGTCGGCGTCCCCGGCCAGCGTGCCGGAGATGCCGAAGTCGGTCAGGGCGGGCCGGTTGTAGTCCGTGACCAGGATGTTGGCGGGCTTGATGTCGCGGTGCGCGATTCCGGCCCGGTGGGCGGTCTCGACGGCGGAGGCCACCTGGATGCCGACGGCGAGGACCTCGTCCACGCTGAACCGCTGGCGCCGGTAGCGGACGTCCAGGCTGGGCCGGGAGCAGTACTCCATGGCCAGGTACGAGTGCCCGGCGTCGGTGATCTCCGCTTCGAAGATCGTCACGATGTACGGGTGCGAGGACAGCTGTGCCATCAGGTTCGCTTCGGATTCGAAGCGGCGCCGGGCGCCCTCGGTCTTCAGGTCGGAGAGCAGCACCTTGACGGCCACCTTGCGGCGCGGCCGGTCCTGCTCGTAGAGGTAGACGTCGGAGAACCCGCCGGACCCGAGCAGGCTGATGTAGGTGAAGCCGGGGATGGCCGGCGGCGGGGCGACCGGGCGTTTGGTACTCACGGGATCTCCTCAAAGCGCAGGGAAATGCCGTCCCCGACGTCGGCGATGTCGCCGTCGAGCAGGATGGCCATCTCGCCCTGGGCCAGCCGGCGCGGCGGCTGGCCCTCGCGGATCAGCACAGTGCCGTTGGTGGCCTTGAGGTCGCACAGCATCACATGCCAGCCTTCCAGCCGGACTTCGACGTGCGAGCGGGAAATGTCCCCGCTGGGGCTCGCCACCTGGACCAGCTTCGGCATGACGGCGCCCTGGACGCGCGACACCGAGGGCTGGCGTCCCACGATCAGGGACTGGTCCAGGTCGATGAGCTCGCCGGTGGACAGCCGCATCCGGCCCAGCCGGGGGCGGCGGACCTGGATGCCGTCGCCGGGCAGGGGCGCACCGCAGCGCCCGCACTGCGAATAGGTGGAGGGGTTGGCGTGTCCCTGCGGGCAGACCCGGGCCAGCACCATGGGACCGGTGGACGGGGCGGCGCCCGGGTCCGGGGCGGCTGCGGGCCGCGGCTGCGCGCCGGCAAGATCGCCCTTCATGATCGTCTGGCCGTCGTGGTCGGCGTCGGCCGGCATCTGCGGGGCGGGTGCCTGCGGGGCGGACGGCGGGACGAAGGCCGTCGGCGGCACGAAGACAGCTGGCGGCGCCAGCGGGGATGCCGGGGACGCCGACGGCCGGTCGCCGCCGGTGTTCCACGGCACGGAGTCGATAAGGCCCGTGGGCAGCGGGTTCCGTGGTGCCGCCGGCGGTTCCGGCGCGAAAGCAGCAGCGGGCGCGGGGCCGGCGGTGTCAGGTTCCGGAACCTCAGGCGCCGTGCCCGGGCCCGGGGTTTCTGAATGCCCGGGTTCCGGGGAGCCCGCCGGATCCGCCCCGGGACCGCTGCGGTGGTCGGAGCCTGCTGCGGGCTCGGAAGCAGATTCGACGGCGGGATCGGCGTCGGGGTCCTCGCGGACGGCGGCGTCTTCGATGCTCCGCATCACGGTCTGTTCCCAGAGGTGGTCGTAGCTGCTGGTCGGCTCCTGCTCGGCCGGTTCCGGCGCGGCGGCAGGCTCCGGGGCACTGTCGGGCTGCTGCGGGGACGCCGCAGCAGCATCATCAGTTTCCGCGGCGGGGCCGGTGTCCGGCGCGGGGTCATCCTGGGCTGGGTCATCCTGCGCGGGGTCATCCTGAGCTGGGTCACCCTGCGCGTCGGCGTCGAGATCCTCTTCGGAGAACTCCAGCACAGTCTCCGCGGAGGCGCCGTGGTCGGTGAGCCCGGCGGCCATGTCAGCCTCGGCGGCCGCCAGGACTTCATCCTCCGAAGCGGCCTCGTCCGCTGCCCCGGGGTCCGGCTGCACCGGGCCGGCCGCCAGGGCGGCCGTTGTCGCCGCGGGCGGAATGGCGGCGGGAGCAATCTCGGCAGGAGCAATCACGGCGGCCTCCGCGGGCGCAGCCGCGGGCACGGACCCGGCGGCCGCGGGTGCAGCCGTGGGCACGGACCCGGTGCCGGCCGAAGGTGCGGCGCCGGTGAGGTCCACCCGCAGGGCCCGCAGCAGGACCACCCCGTCAGTCAATGGCAAGTCCTGTGCTTGGTCCTGGGTTGCGTCCTGTGCCTGGTCCGCGGTGCCGACGGACTCGGCAGCGGTTTCGTCCGCGGGGACTGTCAGGCTGAACCCGTCGGCCGCCGCGAAGCGCCGTTCCGTCCAGGTAGTGACATCGCGGCCGCTCAGTTCCGCCGGGCCCGAGGGCAGGTCCACGGTGAGGTCGATCTCGCCGCGGAGGAACACCTGGACGGGGCCGCGGCATGCCACAATCGCGAACCACGGCAGCCGGGCCAGGGAACCGCCCGAAGCGGCGGAGACGGCGTCGAGCACTTCATGGGCCTCGGGGCCGGTGGCCAGAAGCTTCCACAGGGAGTCGACGAGGTCCGCCCCGCTGTCCGGGCGCAGCAGCACCACGGTTCCGGAGCGCACCACGCCGAGCCAGCTGCCGGGTGTGTAGCGCGCGGCGGCGGGGTTACTGCTTGCCATCATGCGGGTCCTTGGCTTTTTCTGCCTCAGCGGCTGCGTCAGCGGCTGCGGCAGCGTGTTCTTCAGCGGCCGGCACTTCGGGGCCAACTGCCCCGGCCGGCGCCCCGTCAGCCGTTTCCGCTCCGGGGAGCAGCTCCCCGTTGGGGGCCAGATCCAGGGCATCGGTGCGGGGCAGGGTGTCCTCGTCCTCCGCTGCGGCTGCGCTGCGCGGCGCCGTCTGGGCGGCGGCGTCGTGGTGGGTGACGTTGGTGGCGTCCAGCACGATGCAGGTGACGTTGTCCCGGCCGCCGCTGCGGAGGGCGGCCTGGATGAGTTCGTCCACGGCCGCCTGCGGGTCCGCGTGGGCGCGCAGGATGTTGGCGATGTGCTGGTCGTCGAGTTCGCCGTTGAGCCCGTCGGAGCAGACCAGGATCCGGTCGCCTTCGTCCATGGGCAGCAGCCAGTAGTCGGCCTCAATCTCGTCGCCCGTGCCGAGGGCGCGGGTGACGACGTGCCGGCGCGGATGCACGGCAGCCTCGGCCTGGCTGATCTGCCCGGCGTCGACCAGTTCCTGGACCTCGGAGTGGTCCACGCTGACCTGGGTGAGCTTGCCCTGGCTCAGCCGGTACGTCCGGGAATCGCCGATGTTGAGGACCAGCCAGTACGGGACGCCCGTCTGTTCCACCACCACAACACCGGAGAGGGTGGTGCCGGCGCGGGAGCCCGTGGCCTCGCGGATACTCTCGTCGGCCATCAGCAGGTGTTCCTGCACGACGCCGGCGGTCGCGTCGCGTTTGCCGCTGGCCAGTTGCGGGATCCGGGCGAGCGTCCGGACGCAGATGCCGCTGGCGATCTCCCCGGCCTCGTGGCCGCCCATGCCGTCCGCCACCGCGAAGACGGGGTCGGAGGCGATAAAGGAGTCCTCGTTCATTTCCCGGCGCAGGCCGCGGTCAGTGCCGTAGCCGCAGTTGAGGCGCAGGCTTGAGGCGGCGCCGGCGGCCACGTCGGGGCCGCCTCCGGCAGCATTCGCGGCTTCGTCCAGGGACGTGGCAGCGGCGGGTACGGGGGCGGTGTCGGGACCGGGGGCGGAGGGAACAGCGGCCGGCGAGGGATTCATGCCTGTCCTAGGTAGAAGGAGCGGTCACCGAAGTGGACGGTGGAACCTGGGCGGACGTGGGTGGGCTCCCCGGCCGCAAGGGCGGTACGGATACCGTCCGGGGTGGTCACGGCGCTGCCGTTGGTGGAATTGCGGTCCGTCACCCAGACGCCCCCGTTGCCGGCGAGCAGGTGAAGGTGGGTTTTGGAGATCGAGCGGCCCGGATCGGCGACCGGGATCAGCTGCACGGACTCCTCGCCGGGGTGGCCGGCGGGGTTCCGGCCGATCAGCACCGTACGGTCCAGTTCGATATCGCGGCCGTCGTCCAGCCGGATCCGGAGCATGGCCACGGTCACCGGGGCGTGGGTGTCGCCGCGCACCTGGGTGCGGTCGTGGTCGTCATCCGGATGCGGCAGCTGCCGGACCGGGGAACTTTCGACGGCGACCCGGGCGGGCTGGGCGGCGGCGGCCGGCTGGACGGCAGGACGCACCTCGGCCGGCTGGACTGCGGAAGGCAAAACCGTGGCGGGCGGCTGGACCTGATTGACGGGGGCGGCGGGCGGCTGCCACTGGTTGGGGTCGAGCACCGCCGGAGCGGGCGCGGCGGCAGCAGCGGCCGCGGCCAGCGGCGAGGCCACCTGCTGGACCGGCGGGAGGTCCAGCGGCGCAAAGCTGTACGGTCCGGCGATGCCGCCGGTAGTGATGGGGTTGCGTCCGGCCTTGACGTCGAAGACGAGCGTTTTCGCGGCCGTATCGTGCCAGCCGCGGAGCTTGCCGTTGCGGTCCCAGGTGCTGGACAGCACCACCAGGACAGCCCACGCAGCACCCAGGAACAGGAGCGGGCCGAGGATCAGCAGGGCCATGCCGAACCACTGGAAGACCACCACCGCGGCGGCGGCCACCACGGCCAGCAGGACGCCGGCACCGGTGATGAGGCCCCGGAGGAACACCGCGCCGCCGCCCGGGGCATAGCCGTCGGCGTCCGTGCTGCGGATGCCCATCAGGCGGTTGCCGGGGGTTGCGCCGGACCGGCCTTCGAGGATGGCCAGGACCACCACGTAGGCCAGGGTGACGCCCGCGCCGATGCCTCCGAAGAGCACCAGGGAGGAGGTGTCGTAGACGATGAACCCGCCGCGCTGGGTCCGGGTGATGCCGGCGAACCCGAGCGCCAAAAGGATCGCCAGGACGGTGACCGGCGGCAGCCAGTCCAGCACGGCTGCGGCCAGCCGTTTCCCGGCAGTTGCGGGAACCAGCTCAAGTTTGCTTGGCACGGCAGGACCTCCCCCTTGTCCGTGGCCCGCGGCCGGGCCCGGCGTTACGGGGATACTACCGGGGATCTGGGCATGCTCCCGCGCGTTGCGGGCGTTCCGCGCGGAACGGTTGCTCAGCGGCGTCCCGCACGAGGTGCAGAAGGCTGCTCCCGCGCGGAGCGGCTGCTGGCAGCGCGGGCAGCGCTCGGCGTCGTCGGTCATGGCTCGTTGCGGCTCTTCCTGGCAGTCTTCCTGGCGGTCTGGCTGGCGGTCTGGCTGGCGGTCTGGCTGGCGGTGTGGCTGGTCGTGGACCCGGCGCCGTCAGCACCGTCACTGGGTACTCCTGCGGCCGGACCGGGTTCCACTGTACCTGCGGGCGATTCCTGCCCACCTGCTGCCACGCCCTTCCTGCCGGGCAGCACAGGCCGGAGGCCCTGCAGTTTCAGCACCGCCCTGCCGTCGGCGAGCAGGGAACGCGGTGAGAACCGGGCGCGTTGCCGTCCCCAGAACCCGAGGCCTCCGGTCATCTCCTTGAGCGAGCCGTCCACGATCTCCCAGTACTGCCGCACCTGGTCCTCACTGGGCTGGCCCGCACCAAAGATCGCGGCGTCGGCCCGGTTGGCGAGCAGCGTGGTGGTCCCCCCGGCGGCCGGGAAGGCATCCGCGAGCACGACGGCGGACTCGCGCCGGGTGGCGCGGGTGTCGACGCCGGCGCCGAGGTCGGTCGCCAGGCTGAGAACTTCGTTCCAGCCGCCGCCGACGCGCTGCGCGGGAGGCCCGTCGCTGAAACGGGACTTCCGGCGGCGGGACTTCAGCAGCGCAATGAGCAGCAGCGGCAGCGCGAGGATCCCGACCGGGATCAGCGCGATGCCGATCGCCGTGAGGAGGGGGCCCCAGAACAGCCAGGGGTTGTTCTTCTTCTCGTCGGCGTCCAGCGCGTCCGGCGAGGAATCCGGCGGCAGGTCCGCGGGCTCCTGCGGCGGGGGCGGCGGCTGCAGGACCTGCGGCTTGGGCTTGGATTTGCTCTCCGGGTCCGGCGGGATGGGCACGTTGTCCTTGGGCGGGGTGGGGTCGAAGGACACCCAGCCCACCCGGTCGAACGCGACTTCCACCCAGGCGTGGACGTCCTTGCCGGTGATCTTCACTTCGCCGGCGCCGTTTTCGGGGCTCTTGGGATCCGGGTAGAACCCCATCACCACCCGGGAGGGGATGCCGAGGTGGCGCAGCATCAGGGACATCGCGACGGCGTACTGTTCGTCGTCGCCCAGCATCTGCTTGGCGGTGAGCAGGCTCCGGATGCGGTTGGCCCCGTGGCCGGAGACGCTGGGCAGCTGGCCTTCGGCGATCAGGCCGTTGCTGAAGGCGCCGGTCTTCTGGAAGTGCGCCTCGATCTGGCGCACCCGGTCGATGGCGGTGGGGGCGTCGGCGGAGAGGTCGTTCGCCTGGGAACCGACCACCGGGGGCACCTCCGTGGGGTCCGGCAGGGACAGCCGGGCGAAGTCGTACTGCGTCAGCTGCCCGTGTTCCAGGGTGGCGGGGTCTGCCACCTGGACCTGGTAGGCGTCGCCCCGGGCCAGGCCCTTGGTGGTCACGGCCGTGTCCGTCCCGGCGTTGAAGTACAGTCCGGTGGCCGCACCGGAGCCGTCCCGGGCGAAGCTGATTCCGGTGGTCTTGGTGCCGCCCGGCAGGAAGAAGCCCTGGTAGTCCTCGATGGTGATGTCGAGGGTGTAGTTGGTGGTGGGGACGATCCCGGTGGAGTCCGCGAGGGTGTTGAGGGACTTCGCGTCACCCACTTTGCTGAAGCTGCCGGAGCCGTTGGGGTCCATGGTGTAGTTGGTGCCGTTGAACGAATCGAGCGCCGCGAGGCGGACCCGGGCGTCCTTGGGCAGGCCCTTGACCACGAAGAGGCTGTCGTCCTTTTTGTCCTTGACGAAGTTCCGGAAGCTCGCCAGCGGGGTGACGTAGTCCTTGGGGTCGAACGGGGGCACGATGGTGTTGCGCAGCACCCGGCGGTTGTCGTCCGCGGTGACGATCGGGGACACGACGGCGGTGATCCCGACGGCGGCTGCGATCACCGCCGCGGCGGTTCCCAGCCGGCGTGCCTTGGCCGCGCGGGCGGTGGCCTCGTCCTTCTCCAGCCGGTTGACGGAGACCTTGCGGGTGTCGCTGCGGCGGAGCGCATCGCGGCGGAAGGTGGCCCAGGCGATGGCAATGACGGTGAGCGCGATGCCGCGTTCCACCGTAAGGAAGCCGGCGCTGGTGCTGAAGGCGATGCCGGTGACGAAGAGCACCAGCACCGGCAGCAGCGGCCAGTAGGGGCTCTTGCGCCGCCAGATCAGCAGCCCGGCGGCCAGGGCGGTGAGGAGCGAGCTCAGGAACGGCACAATCAGCGTGCCGCCGGCAGTGCCCACGGGAACCCCGACGGTGAGCATGTCCTTCCAGGCGAATACCACGCCGAGGAGCAGGGTGCGCAGCGAGTCGAGGGTGGGCAGGACGCCCGCGATGGCGGCCTCCGGCACGGCGAGGGCGGTGCCGAAGACGAGGTAGGCGCCGAGGGTCAGGGCAGCGGTGATCAGGAGCCCCAGGCGGTAGTGCACGCTGGCCGCTGCCAGGCCCAGGCCCAGCAGGATGCCGCCGAAGCCTGCCACCAGGTAGTAGGGATCGCCGCCGAAGCTGAGGCTGAAGCCGAGGACGCCGAGGCCGAGCAGCGCGGTGAGGGCACCGGCGTCGAGCGCGTAGTGCCAGGCCGGCTGGCCGTCCGCGAAGCCGCTGCGCTTCGCGGCGGTGGTGCGGCGTCGGGTTGCTGGTGCGGAACTCATGCGGCAGCCTTCCTCAGCACGATGGCCAGGTCGGAGAGGTCCCCGAGGGTGAGGACTGTCAGGTCCCCGATGTTGGCCCGGGCCGGGGCGGCGCCGAGCTGGAGCCGGACAGCGAGGCTGCGGACCCCCAGGGGTACGGATGCCGCGGCGGAGCGCAGCTGGGCGGCCGTGACGTTGCTGCCCACCACAAGGAACACCACGGATGCGTTGGGGACTGTGTCCGCCAGGGTCCGGGCGAGGTCGACGGCGTTCTTGCGTTGCGGTGCGCCGACAATCCGGGTCATGTCGTCCAGCATGTTGCGGCCGGTCTCGCAGCGCAGCGGCCCTTTTTGGGTCAGGACGTCGAGGTCGCGCTGTTCGCTGATGGCCTGCCGTCCGATCGAGGCGGCGGCGGAGATGGCCAGTTCGAACTCCTCCTCGGAGGCGTATTCGTCGGTGTTGATGGACAGTGCGATCGCGAGGTGGGCGCGGCGGGTCTCCTCGAACTGGCGGACCATCAGCTTGTTGGTGCGGGCCGTGGTCTTCCAGTGGATGTGCCGCCGGTCATCGCCCGGCACATAGTCGCGCAGGGCGTGGAAGGACACGTCGGCGCTGGACAGGTCGGTGGTGGGCATGCCTTCGAGGTCGCGGATGAATCCGGCGGCCGAGCCGGCCAGTGCCGTGGTCTTGGGGTGCACAAACAGGTCCTCGGGTTCGGTCCAGAGGACCTGGCGGCGCAGCAGGTGCAGCGGGTCGGCGCGGACGGAGCGCACCGGGCCCACCACAATCACGGCGCGGCGCGCGGTGGGGATGGTGAACAGGTCCTCGTGGACCTGCTGCGGTTTCATCCGGGGCAGGTGGAACACGGCGGTGGCGGCGCCGACCGGGAGTTCCAGGTCCGCGGGCAGCAGCGGCCGGGCGGAGGTGTTGGACACCGCGATGCTGCCGACGGCGCTGTCCCCCACCGCGACCCGGGTGCGGGCCAGATCCAGGACCACACCGTAGGAGGACCGGCCCAGGATGAAGCCGACGGCCAGGGCGAACAGCACAAAGGCGGCAATGGCTGCCGCTTTCGCTTCCTGCCAGCCGAAGGCCTGGCCCACCGTCCACAGCAGGATCGCGGCCGCCAGCACGGACCAGCCCAGCACACTCACCACGGAGAGCACCGGCCACGCGTAGCCCAGCCAGAGCTTGCGGACGGCGCGGCCGGCCGGGGCGAGGGCCAGGCCGGCAGTGCTGGCGGCCTCGCCCCAGAGGGACGCGGGATGCAGCCGCGTGGGCCTGCCGTCCCGGTGGAAGAGGCGCTGCAGGTGTTCAGCAAGCCGGGTCAGGGCAGCGCTGGAGGACATATGGGGGCCTTTGTTCGTGCTGGGGTGTGGGGTGCCGGGGTCGTGGGGTGCCGGGGTGCAGGCTAGCTGACGGACGCGCGCTGCTGCGGGGCGGCCACCTCGGCGAGGACGCGGGCCAGGACGGCGTCGGCGGTGGCGCCGGAGAACTCGGCTTCCGGGTCCATCACCAGGCGGTGGGTCCAGACGACGGAGGCGAGGTCCTTGACGTCGTCCGGCAGCACGAAGTTGCGGCCCTGGCTGGCGGCCCAGACCTTTGCGGCGCGCACCATTGCGAGGGCGCCGCGGACGGAGACGCCCAGGCGGGTTTCCGGCGCGGTGCGGGTCTCCTCGCAGAGCCGGGAGATGTATTCCAGCACGGCGGTGTCCACGTGGGTGGTGGCGGCGAGGTCCGCCATGTCGGCCACGGCCTGGGTGGTGATGACGGCGGTGATGTCCTTGGAGCGGTCCTTGAGGTTGGCGCCGCCCAGGAGCTGCACGGTGGAGGCGTGGTCCGGATACCCGATGGAGGTCTTGATGAGGAAGCGGTCCAGCTGGGCCTCGGGCAGCCGGTAGGTGCCGGCCTGCTCGATCGGGTTCTGGGTGGCCATCACCATAAACGGCCGGCCGGCCTCGTAGGTGGTGCCGTCCACGGTGACGCGGGATTCCTCCATGACCTCCAGCAGTGCCGACTGGGTCTTGGGCGAGGCGCGGTTGATTTCATCGGCCAGGACGATGTTGTTGAAGATGGGGCCCTTGTGGAACTCGAACTTCTGCGTCTTCTGGTCGTAGATGGTGACGCCGGTGACGTCGGAGGGCAGCAGGTCCGGGGTGAACTGGATGCGGTTGTTGGAGCCCTGGACGGTGGCCGCGAGGGCCCGCGCCAGCGAGGTCTTGCCGGTGCCCGGGGCGTCCTCGAAGAGGACATGCCCCTCGGCCAGCATGGCCGTGAAGGTCAGGCGGATGACGTGGGACTTGCCCAGGACGGCCCGGCCCACGTTGTCGACGAGCTTCTCGAAGGTGCCGGCAAACCATTCGGCCTGTTCGGTGGTCATGGTCATGGGTTGGTCCTCTTCTGTTCTGGGTGGAAAGTCTGGCGAGCCGCCGGCCGGAGGTTCCGGCCGGGGCCCGTGCTGGAATGTGGAGCGGCCATCAGCAGCCGCCGGGCCGGGGTCCGTACAGGTCCACGGTGGTGGACTTGACGAACCATCCCGGGTGGCTGCCTTCGGTCACGCGGAACCAGGGGGTTCCGTTGCCGTAGATGTCCTTGGTGCAGTTGATGGTAAGCCTGCCCTCGGACCGTTCCACCCAGCCGGCGCCGCAGGTCTTCGGCGGCCCCTCGGAGAACGTGTCGGTCTGGTTCGGCTTGCCGGGGCAAGTCCGGACGGTGGTGGCTTCCACCTGTACCTGGGAGGTTGGTGGCGGCGCCGGCTCCGCGCCGCTGCGCGACGTGTCGCTGCCGATCCGGCCGGGCTGGTTAGCGCTGATGGCCCGGACCCGGAGGGTGTGGGTTTCGCTGAAGCCCACGCTCTTGGAGAAGGACCGTTGGCCGGTGTCCTGCCAGGCGCCGCCGTCGAGGCTGTACTGGTAGCCGGACACGGGGCGTCCGTTGCCGTTGGGCTGGTTCCAGGTCCAGGACACCGTTTTGTCGCCCACGCCGCTGCTCTTGCTGCCCGTGACATTGGGCGCGAAGGCCAGCCCGTAGGGGTTTACCGAGTTGGACGCGGGGCTGGCGTCGCCGGCGGCGGAGCTCCGTGAGGAGACGGCCCAGACCACCACCGCGGTGGCGGTGCCGTTGGGGGCAGCCACCACCCCGCCGCCGGCGGGGATGTTGCCGCTGCCGTCACCGGAGGTGAGTTTGTACTTGTACGTGATTTCCCCGGCGCTGGAGCCGTTGCGCTGGTCCGCGGTGAGCGGGGTGAAGCGCACGTCGATCTTGCCGCCGTCGCCGCCGGTATCCACCAGGGACGCCGACGGCGCACCCACCATGGCCGGTTTGCCCACGGCGCGGACCGCGGCCGACTGGCCGGACGTCCCTGACGTGCCCGCCTTGTTCGTGGCGGACACCGTGAAGGTGTAGCCGGCCTCGGAGTTGTCCACCGTGACGTTCTGCGTGGTGCCGGAGACCTGCTGGGTGGCCACGACGGCTCCGCCGCGCAGGGTGGTGAGCGTGTAGCTGGAGATGGCGTCACCGTTGTTGTTCGGGGCTGTCCACGCCACCTTGAGCTGGCTCTGGCTGCCCACCGAAGGCGCCGCAGTCGCACTCGGCGCCGCCGGGGTGGCGGGCACGCCGGCCGGGGTTTCCGCCGCGGAGTAGGCGCTCCATTCGGAGGGCTCCTTGGCGTCGTTGCGGGCCAGGACGCGGACCTTGTAGGCCACGCCGTTCTGGAGGCCCTTCCAGACGTAGCTCACTGAGGTGAGGTTCTGGATCTGGGCGTTCTGCCCGGCGGGGGCCGGCGAGATCTCCAGGTCGTAGGACTTCACCGGGGAGCCCTTGGACGCCGGCGCCGCCCACGTGACCGTGAGCTGCTTGTCGCCGTCCTTGAGGGCCGGCGCCACGGGGGTGTCCGGTTTGACGTCCGGCCGGACCTCGGCAGAGGCCGGGGACCGCTCGGACTCGCCGAGGGCGTTCGTGGCGGTGACCTGGAAGTGGTACTTCGAGTTGTTGGTCAGTCCGGTCAGGGTGCAGGAGTTGGCCGGGCAGTCCTGGCGGTAGCCGCCTTCGCCGTACACGGTGTACTTGGTGATGGCCGAGCCGCGCTCCGCGGGGGCGGTCCAGTTCAGCAGGGCTGTGCTGTCCCCCACGCTGGCGGCCTGCGGCGTGGTGGGCGCCAGCGGCTTGTCCTTGACGGTGAGCCGGATCCGGGCCGTCGCCTGACGGGACGCATCGTTGGTCTTATCGGCCACTGTGTAGGACACGATCATGGTGCCGGAGAACCCTTCGGACGGGGTGACGGTGACGGAGTCGCCCGCGACTTCGGCGGTGCCCTGGCCCGTTTCGGTCCCGGCGGTGACGATCTTCAGCGGCGTTTCGGGGAACGGGTTGGCGTCGTTGGCCAGCACGTTGACCGTGACGGGCTTGCCCGCGGCGGCATCGGGTTCGAGGTCGTCGTTGGCCACCGGCTTGGGCCGGTTGGAGGCGGTGACGGCCAGCTGGTACGTTGCCGTGGCTTCGAGGCCCCTGGGGTCCTTGGCCTTGACCTGGACGGTGCCTCGCGTCCCGGCGACAGTGCCGTCCTTGGCGGCAGCCTTCAGGGTCTTCCCCTCGATGCCGGCATCGAATCCGGCCGGCACGCCGCCCACCAGTTCGTAGGACATCCGGTCCACATCGCCGTCGTCCGGGTCAGTGGTGAGCCGGGACAGGTCGGTGCTGGCGGAGTCCGCCATGGGCACGTCCACCTGGCTGCCCAGCAGGACAGGCGGGTTGTTCCGGTTGGGGTCCGGCAGGACCCGGGTGCGGATGCTGAGGGTCGATTTCAGGCCGGCGGGGTCGTCCGGGCCGGAGCCGTCAGTGACCTCGAAGCTGAGCGAGCCGGGGCCCACGTAGTCTTTGCCGGCGGTGTATTTCAGGGCGGTGCCGTTGTCCGCCACCACGTCGGAGCCGTCGGCGCCGTCGGCCCCGATCAGCTTGATCCGGTCCGCCTGGGTGATCCGCGGCGAGCGTCCGTCGCGGACCTTGACCCATTCCTTGAGGTCCACCGTGACGGACTGCCCGGCGACGAGTTCGATCACGTCGTCCTTGGCCAGGGTGGGGACCTGCTGGCCCAGGCCCGGAACCCAGATGATCGCGGTGGACTTCTGCCCGTCCACGTCTTCCACGGTGTACGGGATGAGCTGCGGCTGTTCGGTCAGTTCCACGATCATGGTGCCCTCGGCGCCGGGCCGGGCGGTGGTGGCCTCGGTGGCGATCTTGAGGTTCTCGCCGACGCCGTCGGGGTCCTCGTCGTTTTTGAGCACTGGCACGTCGACGGCGGTCTTGCCCAGGGTCTGGGCGGAGGTCACCCGGTCGTCGCGGGCGATCGGCGCCTGCAGGGGCACGTCGTTCCGGACGTTGACGGAGATGGCGGCCTGGGCCGTGGCGCCGCGGTCGTCCGAGACGGAGTAGCGCACGTTGACGGTGCCTTCCTCGGCGGGGGCCAGCAGGAGGATCCGGGAGCTCTGCTTGCTGACGCTGGCCTGGAGTTCCGGGGCGGCTTCGATCCCGTCCCCGACGATCCGGATCGGGTCGCCGTCCGGGTCGGTGTCGTTGCCGGTGGCATCGATGGCGATCTGGCGGCCGGGCCGGACCTTGACCTCGTCGTCCACCGGGGTGGGCTTCTGGTTGGTTTCCCCGCGCGGGGCGATGCCGACCGTGACGGTGCCGGTGTTGACGGCGCCCTGCCGGTCCACCACCTTGTACCGGAAGGTGTCCGTGCCGGCGCCGTCGCCGGCTGCCGTGAAGTCGATGAAGTTGCTGCCCACCGTGGCGGTGCCCATCGCCGGGGTGCTGTCGATGCCGGTCAGCTGGACCGAGTCGCCGTCGGGGTCGATGCCGTCGAGTTCCACCGGGATCCGCACGGTCCCGGCGGCCACCACGCGGGCGGTGAGGTTCTTCGGCTGCGGGCGGGAGTTCTCCGCGCCCTCCAGCGGCAGGATGTGGATGGTGACGGCCGCGGCGCTCTTCTGGCCCTGCGGGTCCACGGCGTTGTAGATGGCGCGGACCGTCTTTGGCTCGGCGCCGGCGATGAACCGGAGGTTGTTTTCGGAGACGAAGCTCTTGCCGTCCGTGTCCGGGACCGCCTGGGGCAGCACGGGGTCGACGGTGAGCTTTTCGCCCTGGGGGTGGGTGTCGTTGGCCAGCACCGGGATGGTGACGACGTCGTTGACGCGGACGTTGACCTCGTCCGGTTTGGGCTGCGGCGCTTCCACGACGGCCGGTGCCGGGACCGGCACCACGGAGACGCTGCCGGTGGCGGATTTGGTGCCGTTGGACATGGTGTAGCGGAAGGTGAAGGGGTCCTTCGTGCCGACGACGTCGGTGATCCGCAGGACGCTGTGGTCGATCACGCTGACCGAGGCGGTGGCGTTGTCGGCCAGCTGCACGGACTGCAGCACCAGCACTCCCCCGGACGGGTCGGAGTCGTTGGCCAGCGGATCCAGCAGCACGCTGCCGCCGACCGGCATCAGGGCGACGTCGTGCACGGCCACCGGGTTGCCCACGTCCTTGCCGGACTCGACGTCCACCCGGATCAGGCCCTGGCTGCTTTGCGGGCCGTTGCTGGCGATGTAGGTCAGGTAGACGGGCCCGGGGGTGTCGCTGCGGAAGGTGAAGGTTCCGCCGTCGGTCACGGGTCCCAGCTGGGCGGGGCCGGCGGCCTCCACCTGGGCCAGGCGCAGGGCGCCGCCGTTGGGGTCGACGTCGTTCTTCAGCGGGGCGATCACGAGGTCCTGGCCGACGACGGCGGTCACGTGGTCGGCGTTGACCACGGGCTGCAGGGCTCCTGGCGGCTGCACGTTGACCACCACTTTGCCGGTGGTGGTGGCGCGGCCGTCCCAGACCGTGACGGTGACGGATTTCTTGCCCGCGGCGGCGCCGGAGTCCTGATAGGTCAGCAGGCCGTCGCGGCGGACCTTGACCTGGTCCTGTTCGTTGTCGGCCTTGGCGTCCATGAGGACGAGGTCGTCGCCGTCGGGGTCGGTCCAGTCCGTGAGGATGTTCTGGCTGACCGTCTTGCCCTGTTCAACGAGCATGGTGGTGGGTTCGCCGCGCTTGAACAGCGGCGGCTTGTTTTCGTCGGGGCCCACGACGTTGAGCGTGATGCTGCCGGCGGCGGAGAGCCCGCGGCCGTCGGCGGCGTTGTAGGCGAAGGTTTCCGTGCCGGGTTTCGCGTCGGCGGGGACGGTGACCTGGAAGGCGGTGCCGCCGTAGATGTTCTCCAGGCTCCCGGCCTGCGGGCCGTTGCCCCCGACGGAGGCGGTCAGGACATCGCCGTCGGGGTCCGAGTCGTTGTCCAGCACGGACAGGACTGTGGTGCGGCCGGGCCGGACGCCGACGGCGTCAGGCGTGGTTTCCGGCGGCCGGTTGGGTTTGGTCCGGTCGGGCAGGACGTTGATGGTGTTGTTGTCCGCCGATTCCTGGTCCTGGTCATCGGACTGGTTTTTGGGCGGGACCACGTCGTCCCAGTTGTTGACCAGCTGCATGTTCTGGTTGACCAGCCACACATTCCCGGAATTCACATCATTAAGCACCACCAGGTCCCGGTTCACCCGGAACACATAACTCGGCGACGCAGACGCCTTCGGCACATCCACGTTCTTGTCATTGGCATCATCCACACAATCCCGGACATACTTGTTCGCCCCCGACCACGCAGCATGCACACAACCACCCAGCTGCACCGGAGCCGCCGGCACACCCTGCCCGCCAAAAGACACCGTCTTCGCCGTCGAACCATCCAACGGCTGCTCCAGCAACGCCTTCGGAGTCGCCACCGCCACAGCATCCGCCGCCGGCCCGGACTGCTGCAGCTTCGCCTCCCGCGCATCCGCCAAAGCCAACTCACGCCCGCCCGGCAGGAACAACTTCCCCCGCCCGGCATCCAGCACCACCGGCCGGTCCCCCACCACAGCCAGCTGCAAATCCCCGGCACCCTTCAACCCGTCCCAGGTCTCCACCGACGAATCCGCAACCACACCGTCCGCACCAGCCGACGTCACCGTCACCTGCCCCGACTTCGGATCCGCACTGTAAATCCGGTCATCAGACCCCACCGCGGACACCGTCCCCTGCGACCCCTGCAACACCGGCTCGGAATTCTCCGCATCAAAACCACTCACCGTCGACGGCGACAACGCCCACACAGTGCCCTTCGCCGCGTCCGTCACCGCAATAACGTCCGACCCGAAACTCACCTCCGCCGACCCCGGCAACTGCTTATCCCCGCCCAACCGCATCTGCGCCGCCGACACCTGATTCAACGTCGAACCAGCACTGTCATCCACAAACACCGTCCCGGCATCCTGCAACACATCAAACGTCGTCGACGCCGGCGTCACCGCCCCATCCAACACCCGCGACGGATAATTCAACCGCCCCACCGCATTCTTCGACTTCGACACCACCCACACACCACCGTCGTTCAACTCCACCTCAGTGGTCTTAAACCCCGGATAAACAATCGCACCCGTCACCAACACCGCACCCGCCGCCGCAAGGCCCGTACCGCTGATGAGGTTTTTGCGGCGGGTGGACCGCGGTTTCATAAAGCCTTGCTTGATGGCCCCCAGGCCGGAGAAAAGTCGTGTCACAGCTTCAGATTTCCTTCAAGATGGCGTCATGATTCGCGTGCCGGACCCGGTACCGGGCCCTCACTTCCCGCGACAGCCTACCGAACGTTCCGGGACCGTGCGATGGGGAGGACTTCCCTGCGGCGCCCCGGGAAGTGGCGGTCCCGGGCCCGGATATCAGCCGCATGGCGGGATCCCGTGGCTGTACGGCGCGCCAAGCTGCGTGTGACCTGCGATGACGTATCGGCCCACGTTTCGGTTGGATCCGAGTTCCACCCGGTACCACTCGGTGTCCGGCGAGCTCGTCCAATTGTCGTTCTGGATGATGTAGCACTTCACCACGATGGTCTCCCCGCTGTTCTTGTAGAACCATGGAGGCGTGTCGCCGTTGTTGACGCCACCGCAGTCGAAGTAGGGGTTGGGGCGGTAGTCGGAGCCGCCGCGGGTGTAGGTGCAGCTGCGGACAAAGTTCGGATCGGACGTCTTGATCCGGGTGGTCCATTCGCGCGTCGGTGGCCCGGACTGGGCCGCCGCCGTGGCGATGCCGCCCCCGGTTCCCCGGGAGTTGACCGTCTGGACCTGGATGGTGTGCCGTTCATCGAAGCCACCGGTGTTCACGGTCCGGCTGCCGGAGGCCGCCACCCGTTCCCAGCCCCGCCCGTCGATGTTGATCTGGGTGTAGGCGACGTCGTTGGTGGAGGTGGACGGCGAGCTCCAGCTGAAGCTGAGCGACTTCTGGTTCTGGCCGCCGTTCTGGCCCGACGCCGAGGGGGTTCCGGGCGCACCGTAGGGGTTGGCGGTGGCGCCGGTGCTGGCGTCGGAGCTCGGCGCGACGGTGGAGTTCGCCGTCACCGTGATGGTGGTGGCGGCGCCGTTCGTAAAGCCGCCCACGGTCTGGCCGGGCCGGATGGGCCCGGACTGCCCGGTGGTGGCGCGGAACGTGTAGCTGACCTCGTTGGGCGCCGAGCCGTTGCGCTCGGCGTCGGTGAGTTCCCGGAAGTTGATGGTGACAGCCTTGCCGGCGCCGCCGGTGTTGGCCTCGGTGGCGCTGACGCCGGACGGCTGTGCCAGTTTGCCGGTGGCGCGCCGGGGGGCCGAGGGGGCACTGACGGCGCCCTTTCCGGCTTTGTTCTCGGCCTGGACGGTGAAGGTGTAGGACGCCTCGGAGTTGTTGGCGGTGAAGGTCGCGGTGCGGACCGTCCCGGCCACCATCTGCGTCTGGGAGGTCCCTCCGCCGCCGGTCATGGTGACGTAGTAGTTCCTGATGGCATCACCATTGGTATTCGGTTCCGTCCAGTTCACTTTGAGCTGGTTCGTGGACCCCACGGCGGAGGCCACACTCGTGGTGGGGGCAGCCGGGGCGGCCGGGACCCCGGCGGGGTTGTCCTCGGCGGAGTAGATGCCCCACTCCGACGGGCCGAGTTCGTTGACGGCCTGGGCGCGCACCTTGTACCGGACGCCGTTGGTCAGTCCCGGCCACGTGTAGGTCAGCCCGGTGACCCCGTTCTTCACGGCGATCCCGGAGGCCGGCGGCGGGGAGATCTCCAAGTTGTAGCTCTTGACGGCGGAGCCCTCGGTTTTCGCCGGAGCCCAGGTGATCACCATGTTCTTGTCGCCGGCTTTGACCGCCGGGGCCTCCGGCGGGGACGGCTTCTCATCCGGCCGGATTTCGTTGGACGCCACCGACGGCGCTGACTCGCCCACCTCGTTCGTAGCGGTGACGGTGAAGACGTACTTCACGTCGTTGGTCAGGCCGTTGAGGGTGCAGGTGGTGGTGGGGCAGTCCTGGCTGAAGCCGCTGGAGCGGACCGTGTATTTGCTGATCGCAGCGCCGTTGTCCGAGGGCGGGGCCCACTTGAGGACGGCGGTGCGGCTGCGGACGTCCGTTGCGGACGGGGCCGGCGGGGTGTCCGGCTTGTCCCGGACGGTGATGCGCAGCCGGCCGCTCGCCTGGCGCGTGGGGTCTCCGGTTTTGTCCAGCACGGTGTAGCGGATCACCATTACGCCCTTGGAACCGTCGGCGGGCGTGACCGTGATGGAGTCGCCGTTCACGGCAGGGGCCCCCGCGGCGGAGCCGGTCTCGACGGTTGCCGAGATGATCTTCAGCGGGGTGTCGCTGAACGGGTTGAAGTCGTTGGCCAGGACGTTGATGGTCTCGGCCCGGCCCGCGTTGGCTTTCTCGATCACGTCCTCGTTGGCCGTCGGGAGGGGGCGGTTGGAGGCGACGACGGTGGCTTCGACGGTGGCTTTGACCGGCTCGGAGCGGCCGTCGGTGACCTTCAGCGGGATGGCGCCCTTCCGCCCGGTGGCGGTGGTGGGCTCCGCGCTGACCTGCAGCGTCTGTCCGTCGACGGTGGCTTTGAGCCCTTCGGGCAGGGTGCCGTCGAGCTCGAACTTCAGCTTCTCCTGGTCGCCCGGGTCGACGTCCTTGGCGAGGTCGCCGAGTTCGAGGCTGACCGATTCGGCCTTCGGCACTTCGAGGTCGGTCCCGCTGAAGGTGGGTTGGTGATTGGCGTTCGGGTCCGGGATGACCCTGGTGATGATGCTGAGGGTCGACTTCAGGCCCTGCGGATCGTCGGGGCCGGTGCCGTCCGTCACTTCGAAGGTCACGGAGCCGGGGCCCACGTAGTCCTGGAGCGCGGCGTAGCGCAGCGCGGTGCCGTTGCCGGCGACGACGTTGTCCGCCGCGGCTCCCTGCACGCGGATCTTGTCCACCTGCGTGATCCGCGGGGTGCGGCCTTCCCTGACGCGGACGTAATCATTCAGGTCGAGGGTGACCTCCTTGCCGGCCATCACCTCGACGACGTCGGTGCGCGAGAGGGTGGGGTGCTGTTCGCCCTGCCCCGGGACCCAGATGACCGCCGTCGCGCTCTGGCCGTCCACGTCGGTGACGGTGTACGGGACCAGCTGGTCCGTGGGGGCGAGGGCCACCACCACGTTGCCGTCGCCGCCCACCCGGGCGTTCGGGTTGCCGTCCGGCAGGGAGATCTTGAGGTCGGCGGCCACGCCGTCGGGGTCCGAATCGTTTTTCAGGACCGGCACGTCGACGGCGGCCTTGCCGAGGGTTTCGGCAGGGGTGATGACGTCGTCCTTGGCAACCGGGGGCTTGAGGGCAGCGTCCGGGCTGATCCGGACGCGGATCACGGCACTGCCCCGGGCCTTTTTGTCGTCCTGGACGGTGTAGCTGACGCTCTCGTTGCCGGCGGTGCCGGGGGCGGTGAGGAGCACCTTGCCGCCGTCGGCCGCCTCCACCTGCAGTTCGGGGCGGGCCTCGAAGGCGTTGGAGGCCAGGGTGATCGGGTCCCCGTCGGGGTCCGAGTCGTTGGTGAGCGCGTCGACGGCGATCTTGCGTCCGGGCCGGACGTCGACGGCGTCGTCGATGGCGATGGGTTTCTGGTTGTTGGCTTCCGGCGGGGCGATGCCGACAATCACGGTGCCGGTGTTTTCGGCGCCGATCCGGTCCCGGACGCGGTAGCTGAAGGTGTCCGTGCCGGCGGCGGTGCCGGTGGCCGTGAATTCGAGGTAGCCGTCCCTGACCACGGCGGTGCCCATCCCGGGCGCCTTGTCCACGCCGATCAGCTGGACGGAGTCGCCGTCGGAATCGATGCCGTCCAGCGGTACGGGAATGCGGACCACCATGCCGGCCACCACACGGGCCGTCAGGTTCTTCGGTTCCGGGCGGGTGTTCCGCTCGTCGTCGCGGGCGTTGATCCGGATGGTGACCTGCTGGGAGTCCGACTGCCCGGAGTCGTTGGTGACCTTGTAGATGGCGTAGACGGTTTTGGCGACGTCCCCGGCGATGAAGCGCAAGGTTCCGCCGGAGCGGAACATACGGCCGTCGGCGGCGTCGGGTTCCTGGGCCAGCACCGGTTCCAGGGTGAGCTTGCCGCCGTTGGGGTCGGTGTCGTTCTCAAGGACGGGGATGGTCACCACGTCCCCGGCCCGCACGGTCGCCTCGTCCGGCTTGGCCTGCGGAGCCTGGAGCTTGGCGGGAGCGGGGACCACCAGCACGGCGATTTCCCCGCTGGCGGAGGACGTGCCGTTGGAGATGGTGTATTTGACGCTGAGCTGGCCCTCGGCACGGACGTCGGTGATCCGGACCACGGAGTGGTCCAGCACCGAGACGCTGACCGGCTGACCGTCCGCGGCGGTCACGGACTGGACCACCAGGACACCGCCCGAGGGGTCGGAGTCGTTGCCCAGGACGTCCACCAGGACACTGCCGCCGCTGGGCAGCAGGGCCGTGTCCCGCACGGCCACCGGGGCGCCGTCGCCGTTGCCGGGAACGACGTCGACGCGGACCAGCTGCTGGGCGCTCGCGGGGCCGTTGGTGACGAGGTAGGTGATGTAGTGGGTGCCGGGGGACGCGGACCCGAAGGTGAACGTCTGCTGGTCGGCGCCGATGGTGGCGGTGGAGTTGCCGTCCGGGGTGACCTGGGCGAGGCGGAGCGCGCCGCCCTGCGGGTCGGAGTCGTTTTTGAGCGGGGCGATGACGGTGTCCACACCGGCCACGGCCACGAGGTGGTCGGCGTTGGCGATCGGCGGCAGCGCGCCGGGCGCCCGGACGTCGACGGTGATCTTTCCCTCGGTGCTGGACTGGCCGTCGGAGACGGTGACCGTCAGGACCTTGCGGCCGGGCTCCGAGCCGGAGTCCTGGAAGCTGAGGAGCCCGTCGGGCCGGGCCTTGACCTGGTCACGGGGGTCGCTGCTGGCGGCACTGACGACGTAGAGGTCGTCGCCGTCGGGGTCGATCCAGTCGGTGAGGATGTTCTGGCTGACGAGCTTGCCGGACTGGACCACCAGGGTTGTGTTCCGGTTGGGCTTCTGCCGCGGGGCGGAGTTCTCCCCCGCCGGGATGATGTTAAGGGTGACGTCGGTGGACGCGGAGAGCCCGCGGCCGTCGTCTGCGGAGTATTTGAAGGTTTCGGAGCCGGTCTTGTCCGCCGGGACGCTGACCTGGAATCCGGTGGAGCCGTAGATGGGTGCCAGCAGCCCGGAGCCGATCGGTTCGGGGGCGCGGACGGTGAGGATGTCGCCGTCGGGGTCGGTGTCGTTGTCCAGGACCGGGAGGATGGTGGTCTTCCCGGCGCGCACGCCGAAGGTGTCCGGTTTGACCGTGGGGGCGCTGTTGGGTTTGGTCCGGTCCGGGAGGACGGTCTGCTGGACCTCGTCGGCGGAGTCCTTGTCCGCGTCGTCGGAGGTTTCCTTCGGCGGGATGACGTCGTCCCAGTTGTTGACCAGCTGCATGTTCTGGTTGACCAGCCACACATTCCCGGAATTCACATCATTAAGCACCACCAGGTCCCGGTTCACCCGGAACACATAACTCGGCGACGCAGACGCCTTGGGCACATCGACGTTCTTGTCATTGGCATCATCCACACAGTCCCGGACGTACTTGTTCGCCCCCGACCACGCAGCATGCACACAACCACCCAGCTGCACCGGAGCCGCCGGCACACCCTGCCCGCCAAAGCCCACCGTCCTCGCCGTCGAACCATCCAACGGCTGCATCAACAACGCCTTCGGAGTCGCCACCGCCACAGCATCCGCCGCCGGCCCGCTCTGCTGCAGCTTCGCCTCCCGCGCATCCGCCAAAGCCAACTCACGCCCGCCCGGCAGGAACAACTTCCCCCGCCCGGCATCCAGCACCACCGGCCGGTCCCCCACCACAGCCAACTGCAAATCCCCGGCACCCTTCAACCCATCCCAGGTCTCCACCGACGAATCCGCAACCACACCATCGGCACCAGCCGACGTCACCGTCACCTGCCCCGACTTCGGATCCGCACTGTAAATCCGGTCATCAGCACCCACCGCGGACACCGTGCCCTGCGACCCCTGCAACACCGGCTCGGAATTCTCCGCATCAAAACCACTCACCGTCGACGGCGACAACGCCCACACAGTGCCCTTCGCCGCGTCCGTCACCGCAATAACGTCCGACCCGAAACTCACCTCCGCCGCCCCCGGCAACTGCTTATCCCCGCCCAACCGCATCTGCGCCGCCGACACCTGGTTCAACGTCGAACCAGCACTGTCATCAACAAACACAGTCCCGGCATCCTGCAACACATCAAACGTCGTCGACGCCGGCGTCACCGCCCCATCCAACACCCGCGACGGATAATTCAACCGCCCCACAGCATTCTTCGACTTCGACACCACCCACACACCACCGTCGTTCAACTCCACCTCAGTGGTCTTAAACCCCGGATAAACAATTGCACCCGTCACCAACACCGCCCCCGCCACCACAAGGCCGGTACCGGAGAGGATGCGCCGGCGGCGGGCGGTGAGGGGGCGCGCGTCAGCCTGCCGGCGGGATTTCGGCCGCAGGGCAGCGAGGAAGGTGTTCATGTGTGCTGTGTCCCCCAGAAAGTCACGGCGCCGCGCACGGGGCATCGCCCGCGGTGGTGCCAGATAGCTTCGACTATCGCATATTAGCCATCGATTAGAGAAACGTTGGCCGGGTCAAATCCGGCCGGGTCAGCATCGGCCCAGCTCAGGTGCGGTTAATCCAGATCTAGTCCAGAACGAGCCCGCGGCCGGCGCCCCGCTGGAGCTGGATCGGGTGGATCTCGCCGAAGCCGCGGACGTCCTCGGCCGGGCGCGGCAGCAGGACGAAGCGTTCATCGTGTTCCAGCGCCGCTGCCGTCATGGAATCCACCAGCACCGTTCCCGGATCCGCCAGCGCGGTCAGCCGCGCCGCGAGGTTGACCGTGGGGCCGTAGATGTCGCCCAGCCGGGACAGGATCCGCCCCCAGACCATGGCCACCCGGGCCTGCGGGAGGATCTCGTCGTCCGTGAAGGCCTGGCACAGGGCGAGGGAGATTTCGGCGCCGGCCGCGGGGGTCTCGGCGATGTAAAGGACTTCGTCGCCCACGGTCTTGACCAGGCGCCCGCCGCCCACCGAGATGATTTCGGCGCACTTGTTCTCGAAGCGCTGCACCAGCTGGGCCAGGGTTTTTTCGTTCATCCGGCGGGACAGGCTGGTGTAGGAGACCAGGTCCGCGAAGCCGACGGCCCGTGCCAGCGGCAGCGGTGCGTCGTCCTCGTCGCCTTCGCGGCCTTCCTCGCTGGAGGCCAGCCCGGCCTCGGCCCGCACCGCGAGGCGCTGGATCCCGGCGTTGAGCTGGCGGCGCCAGGAGTAGACCAGCATTTCCTCCAGCGCGTCCACGAGGGACGGCAGTTCGCCGACCAGTCGCTTGCGGGCCACGGCATCGGTGACGCCCTGGTTCTGGACCATGTCCTCCACCAGGGCTTCGATCTGCCACACCACCATGCGGTCCGTCATCTGGCCGATGGCGCGGGTCACGGAGATCGCGGCTTCCTCGGTGAGCTGGCCGGCGCGGACCAGGTCCACGATGGTATTCAGCGCGGACTGGTCGCGTTCGGTGAAGGCCACATCCTCGTCCCCGATATTGGGGAAGCCGAGGGCGCGCCAGAGTTTCCGGGCGGACAGCAGGGACAGCCCGGCGCCGGAGGCCACCTCGCGGCGGCGGAGTTTGCGTTCGCCGCCCAGCAGCCGCTGCTCCAGGGCTTTGAGGGCAAGGCGTTCGGCGGACATGGCGCCGGTGGGCGGCCCGGCGGCAGCGGGGGCGGCTACGTCGGGGGCGTCCGCGTCGGGGGCGTCCGCGTCGGGAGCGTCCGTGTCGGGGGCGTCCGCGTCGGCGGCGTCGGAACCGGCAACGGCCGCATCGGCAACGTCGGGCTCAGCAACGGCAGGCTCGGCATCGCCTGAATCAACGGCGTCCGGGTCAGCAGCGTCAGGTTCACGGACGTCCGGTTCAACGACGTCCGGGTCGTCATCGTCTGGTTCAACGACCCCGGACGCAGCAATACCGGGTTCCGGTGTTACAGCGGAAGCCGCGGACCCGCCGTCGGTGCCCTCGGCGAGCGTGTCGAGGACGGCGGCTTCGAGGCTGGCAGCCTCCACAAAGGCATCCGAAACATGCGCGGGCCCTTCGGCCAGCAGCCCCGTGTCACGGTGACCGTTGTCAGCGCTCATCTCTTCCACCTTCTCTCGTCTCCAAGGTCCACGGCTCTATCTGCCCGGGGCCGGCGTTATCGTAGGGCAGTTCCCCGGCGCCCAGCACCCCGCCCTGCGGGAGCTCTTTGATGGCGTCGAATATGAAGCTGCGGAACGTCGCCGCTTCCGGAACGTCGGGGACCACGGTGCCGGCCGGGTACCCGGTATCCAAGGATATGTTCCCTGACCGCAATATGCGCTGGAGCAACGACTGATGGATCTCCACATTACGGACGGCGGCCAGCCACACCTGCTGGTCGCGCCGTCGGAGCATGCCGTACCGGGCAACCAGCCGCTGGCTGGTCAGCGTGTATTTTGTGGCCTGCCAGGACAGAACCCTGGGCAGGCAGTAGCCCAGCAGTACCCAGGCCGCCAGCCCGATACACGCCCCGACCAGCCACGGCGTCCACTGCCTGGCCGATTCCCTGACCACCGGAACCAGCGTGCCCGGCCCGCCCTTGACGATCCATGCGCTGGCGTAGGCAGCCAGGGCCGGCACCAGGATGAACAGCAGCGCCGGGAAAATCAGGGTCCGGGGCTGCGGCCGGGTCACCACAATGACTTGTTCGCCCGGCAGGAGCTCTTTACGCATAACCGCTTTCATGGCCCGCGCTCTGGCCCGGAGGTGTCCAGGGCCGCAGGTGCACCACGTCGCCGGCAGTCACCACGTGCTCGTGCCCGCCGGAGTCCACCACCAGGAGCGATCCGTAGTCGTCCAGGCGCGTGGCGTGGCCGATGATTTCGTGGTCGCCGGGAAGCTGGGCACGGACCTGCTTGCCCAAGGTGGTGAGCTGGTGCTCCAGCCGCTTGTGCAGGGAGGACCCGCCGGCCATCCCGGCGGTGGGATCGCCGTCGGCGTTGCAGAAGCTGCGGTAGAGCGCGGTGAAGCGGGACAAGTAGCTCTTAAGCAGCGCAGTCCGGTCCGTCGAGGCAGCGTTTTCCAGCAGGACGGAGGTGGCGGTGGGGACGGGAAGCTCGGCCTCGGTGAGCGTGACGTTCAGTCCGGTGCCCAGCACCACGGGCGGCACGGCGCCGCCCTGCAGGGGGCCGAGCTGGGCCAGGATGCCGGCGATCTTCCGGCCCCGGACCAGGACGTCGTTGGGCCATTTCAGTTCCGCCGGGAGGCCGGCGGTGTCCACCAGGGCCTCGCAAAGGGCGAGGGCGGCGAGCAGGGAGAGCCAGGAATAGCTCTGGGTCGGCAGCGGCCGCCCCTCCGCGTTGACCGGGCGCAGCACAAGCGATACTGACACCGAGCTCCTGGCGGGCGCTTCCCAGCGGCGGTCCAGCCGTCCGCGCGCCGCGCTCTGGTATTCGGCGGCCAGCACCGTCAGGTCCGGGTAGGCGGAGGGATCTTCGCCGGCTCCGCGGAGCAGGTCCGCGTTGGTGGAGCCGGTGGACTCCACCACGGTGAGCCGCGGAATGCCGTTGGCTGAGAGGAACGCCTCATCGCTGAGGGCGTTCACATCAAGGGGCGGACGGTCCGGGGATTCCTGCGCGGCTTCCATGCTTTGAATCCTACCGAGTTACGCGGTGCTCGGCTCCGGCCGCACCGGCGGTAAGTGCCGCCGGTGCGGAATCCACAGGAAACCCTGGGGGTTTATCCGGGGGTTCAAAGGAAGATGTCGGGAATCAGCCGGTCTTCCGGGGCGCCCAGGCTGTACGGGCTGAAGTCCGTGACGCCGGCGGCGGCGAGGACCTGTTCGTCGGTATAGAAGTTTCCCGTCCGGCTGCCGGAGTCCGGAACGGCGTGGCTGCCGGTCAGCACCGCGTGGGCTGCGTCCGCCATGATCTCCGGTCCCCGGGCGCCCTGGACGATCTTGTCCCCGCCCGGCATGTTGCGGATGGCGGCCGTGTCGATCAGCGTGCGGGGCCACAGGGAGTTCACGGAGATCCCGTCGGCCTTCAGTTCCTCGGCCAGGCCCAGGGTGGTCAGGCTCATGCCGTACTTGGCCATGGTGTACGCCAGGTGCAGGCCGGCCCACTTGGGGTCCAGGTTCAGCGGCGGGGACAGCGTCAGGATGTGGCCGGCGTCGGACTTGCGGAGGGCCGGCATGGCCAGCTTGGAGAGCAGGAACGTGCCCCGGACATTGATGTCCTGCATGAGGTCGTAGCGCTTCATGTCGACGTCGTCGGTGGTGGACAGGTCGATGGCGGACGCGTTGTTAATGACCACGTCGATCCCGCCGAAGCGTTCGACGGCGGCGGCCACGGCCGCGGCGACGTCGGCGTCGTTGCGCACATCCCCCACCAGCGGCAGGGCCTGTCCGCCGGCCGCCTCGATCTGTTCGGCCGCGGAGTACACCGTGCCTTCGAGCTTGGCGTGCGGCTGGCCGGTCTTGGCCATCAGGACGATGTTGGCGCCGTCGCGCGCGGCACGGGCGGCAATGGCCAAACCGATCCCGCGGCTGCCGCCGGAGATGAGGATGGTGCGGCCCTGCAGGGAACCGGACCCCTGGTAGGGCCCCTCCTGCCGGGACTGCGGCTGGGACTGCGGGGCGGCGCCCGAAGCGTCGTTGCTCAAAGTCATGAGGACACTCTAACCGATGTTACTCGCCGGTAACATACCGGCGCTGCCGGGTGTTGCGGTCCGGCACCCGGGTGGGATTGGGCCGAAAATTGTAGGTTTTCTACAGCGGCGCGGGCGAATACCGTCACTAGACTTGCCAACACGGCCATGTTTTTGTGTGGAACCCACTTAAGCGCCCCCGCACAGGCCAGCGAGAACGTACACAGCCGTAATGACCTACAGAGCCGGAGACACCTGATGAGCCACGATCTGACCACGACCGCGGGGAAGATTGCCGACTTCCGCGACCGCCAGGCCCGTGCTGAGCAGCCCTCCGGCCCGGAAGCGATCGAAAAGCAGCACGCACGCGGCAAGAACACGGCCCGCGAGCGCATCGACCTGCTGCTGGACGCCGGCTCCTTCGTCGAGTTTGATGCCCTCGCCGTGCACCGCTCCTCCGCCTTCGGCATGGAGAAGAAGAAGCCGCTGGGCGACGGCCTGGTCTCCGGCTACGGCACGGTGGACGGCCGCCCGGTGGCCGTGTACAGCCAGGACTTCTCCGTCTACGGCGGTTCGCTGAGCCAGGTCAACGGCGAGAAGATCGTCAAGGTCCAGGAGTTTGCGCTGCGCAACGGCTGCCCCGTGGTGGGCATCCTCGACGGCGGCGGCGCCCGCATCCAGGAGGGCGTCGCCTCGCTGGCCATGTTCGCGGACATCTTCCGCAACAACGTGCACGCCTCCGGCGTCGTCCCGCAGATCTCCCTCATCATGGGCCCGTCCGCCGGCGGCGCGGCCTACTCCCCCGCCTTGACAGACTACGTGGTGATGGTGGACAAGACCTCCCACATGTTCATCACCGGCCCGGACGTCATCAAGACCGTTACGGGTGAGGACGTGGACATGGAAACCCTGGGCGGCGCCCGCCAGCACAACGCCACCACGGGAACGTCGACCTACCTCGCCTCCGACGAGGCCGACGCCGTCGAGTTCGTCCGTGAGCTCCTGGACTTCCTGCCGTCCAACAACCTCGCCGAAGCCCCCGTGCTGGAGCACTCCCAGGAGCTGGAGCTCGACGACGACGACCTCGCCCTGGACGTCCTGATCCCGGACTCGGCCAACCAGCCCTACGACATGCGCAAGGTCATCGAGCAGATCGTGGACGACGCGCACTTCCTGGAGATGCAGTCCCTGTACGCCCCGAACGTGATCATCGGCTACGGCCGGGTGGAGGGCCACACGGTGGGCATCGTTGCCAACCAGCCGATGCAGTTCGCCGGCACCCTGGACATCGCCGCCTCGGAGAAGGCAGCCCGCTTCGTCCGGCACTGCGATGCCTTCAACATCCCCATCATTACGCTGGTGGACGTCCCGGGCTTCCTGCCCGGCAAGGACCAGGAGTTCCAGGGCATCATCCGCCGCGGCGCCAAGCTGCTCTACGCCTACGCCGAGGCCACCGTGCCGAAGCTGACCGTCATTACCCGCAAGGCCTACGGCGGGGCGTACATCGTGATGGGCTCCAAGAAGCTCGGCGCGGACATCAACCTGGCCTGGCCTACGGCCCAGATCGGTGTGATGGGCGCCCAGGGCGCCGTCAACATCCTGTACCGCCGCGAACTCGCCGCGGTCGCCCAGGAGGGCGGCGACGTCGAGGCCAAGCGCGCCGAGGTCATCCGGCAGTACGAGGAAGAACTGCTCAACCCCTACCAGGCCGCGCAGCTGGGCTACGTGGACGCCGTCATCGCGCCGTCGGAGACGCGGATGCAGATCATTAAGGGCCTGCGTGCCCTGCGGGACAAACGGGCCAGCCTGCCCGCCAAGAAGCACGGGAACATCCCGCTGTGACGGCCTCAGCAGTCCCGGAAAACACAGTCTCGAAAAACACAGTCCCGGAAAACGCAGTCCCGGAAAACGGTGCCGCCGGCCCGGAGCAGCCCCTGCTCGCCGTCGCCAAGGGCGAGCCGACGCCGGAAGAGCTCGCCGCGCTCACCGCCGTCGTGCTGGCCCTGGGCAGCGGCGGCCCGGCCACGCCGGAGAAACCGAGTGCACGGCAGTGGATCCGCCGCCAGCAGCTGCAGCTGGCGCCCAAGCCCGGACCCGGTTCGTGGCGGCGCAGCCGGGGCTAATAAAAGTTCAGCAACCCTTTCATAACGGCCGGTGCCGGGCTAGTCTCGTCGGGTGACTAACGAAACCACTGAGAACACGTCCACCACCAGCCTGGACGGCGCACGCCCGCACACGGCCATCGATGCCGTCGCCGACGCCTTCACGGACACCCTGATCCGGCTTAACCCCAGCTTCGCCACCGAGCTTGGCCTTCCCGGGCACGAGACCGAGTACCAGGACTTCTCCCCCGCCGGGCACGAGGAGTTCACCGCGGCCGCGCGGGAGACCCTCGCGGCGCTGGACGGCCTGGCGCCGGCAGACGACGTCGACGCCGTCACCCTGGATGCCATGCGCGAGCGGCTGGGCCTGCAGCTGGAGCTCCACGAATCCGGCTGGGACCTCGCCGAACTGAACAACATCGCCTCCCCCTCGCAGGAGATCCGGGCCATCTTCGACCTGATGCCGACGGACACCGCCGGGCAGTGGGAGCACATCGCGGGGCGTGCGCACAACGTCCCGGCCGCCCTGGACGGCTATATCGAATCGCTGCGGGCCGCCAAGGAAGACGGCAAAGTGGCCGCCGCCCGGCAGGTCAAGATCGTGATCGAACAGACCACCAAGCACGCCGCGGAGGACGGGTTCTTCGCGAAGCTGGCCCAGGAGGCCAAGACCGCGGACGGCCCGCTGCCGGCGGACGTGCAGTCAAGGCTCGACGCCGGTGCTGCCGCAGCGCGCGTGGCGTACTCCCGGCTGGCCGGATTCCTGGAATCCGAACTGCTGCCCGTAGCCCCCGAAAAGGACGCGGTGGGCCGCGAGCGCTACGCGCTGGCCTCGCGCGCGTTCCTCGGCGCCACGGTGGACCTGGAGGAAACCTACGCCTGGGGCGTGCAGGAACTGGACCGCCTGATCGCCGAGCAGGAGCGTGTGGCCGAAGAGATCCGCCCCGGCGCCACCATCGAGGAGGCCAAGGAGGTTCTGAACAACGACCCCGCGCGGCAGCTCAAGGGCACCGACGCCCTCCAGGCCTGGATGCAGGAACTCTCGGACAAGGCCGTGGCCGACCTTGCGGGCGTCCACTTCGACATCCCGGACGTCATGAAGACCCTGGAATGCAAGATCGCCCCGACCGACGAGGGCGGCATCTACTACACCGGCCCGTCGGATGACTTCAGCCGGCCGGGCCGCATGTGGTGGTCCGTTCCGCCGGGCGAGGACACGTTCACCACCTGGGCGGAGACCACCACGGTCTACCACGAGGGCGTTCCGGGCCACCACCTCCAGGTCGCCACCGCCACCTACCGCCGCGAACTGCTGAACAAGTGGCGCCGGAACGTCTGCTGGACCTCCGGCCACGGCGAGGGCTGGGCGCTTTACGCGGAGAAGCTGATGCAGGAACTGGGCTACCTCAAGGACCCGGGCGACCACATGGGCATGCTGGACATGCAGCGCATGCGCGCGGCACGGGTGGTGTTCGACATCGGCGTCCACCTGGAGCTGGACGTCCCCGAGCGCTGGGGTTCCGGCACCTGGACCCCGGAGAAGGGCTACGGCTTCCTGAAGCAGAACCTCGCCATCAGCGAGGGCCAGCTCAACTTCGAGTTCACCCGCTACCTCGGCTGGCCGGGACAGGCGCCGTCGTACAAGGTGGGCCAGCGTTTGTGGGAGCAGATCCGCGCCGAGCTTGAGTCCCGCCCCGGCTTCGAGCTGAAGGCCTTCCACACCAAGGCCCTCAACATCGGCTCGGTCGGCCTCGACACCCTCAAGCGAGCCCTCCTGGGGTAGGCGCGGTCCGCGAGTGTGCAGTTCGCGGCAGTGTTGTTCGATGACACTGCCGCGAACTGCTGTCTCGGTGCAGGGAGCGGAGACAATCGCCACATCCGGGCCGGGAATAACTTCACAAACGGGCCGTTCCGCGGCGTAGTTTCGGGGATTTTGCGGCCGGACCGCAATCCCGGCCACGTAATATTTCTCAACATGCGTTCGCCGTGATAGGCACCCCGGTCCTAGCGTGATCCGGTGACCACTCAGACAAGCACCCCCGCACCCGCCGGGAAGACCGGCTTCCAGCTGCCCAAATGGGCCGGCTCGTTCGGCTTCCAGATCATCGCCGCCCTGATCGTGGGCCTGGGACTGGGCCTCCTGGCCAAGTACACGGGCAGCACCAAGGCGAACCCCAACGCCCTCGGCGCCACCCTGCAGACCATCGGCTCGAGCTACGTCTCGCTGCTGCAGACCGCCGTCGTGCCCCTCATCTTCACCGCCGTCGTCAGTTCCATCTCCAACCTGCGCGCGGTTTCCAACGCCGCCCGGCTGGCCTGGAACACGCTGCTCTGGTTCGCCATCACGGCCCTGATCGCCGTGCTGATCGGCATCGGCCTGGGCGTGCTCCTGCAGCCGGGCGCCAACACCGGCATCACCGGCCAGGGCGAGGCACCGTCCAAGGTGGGCAGCTGGTGGGCCTTCCTCACCGGCCTGTTCCCGAAGAACTTCCTGGGACTCGGGGCCAGCACCACCGTGACCGACGGTGTGGCCACCACCTCGGTGAGCTTCAACGTCCTGCAGATCCTGGTGATTGCTGTCGCCGTCGGCATCGCAGCGCTGAAGGTGGGCAAGGCGGCCGAGCCGTTCCTGAACCTCAACGCCTCCGCCCTCGCCGTGATCCAGAAGGTTCTCTGGTGGATCATCCGGATCGCCCCGCTCGGCACCGTCGGCCTGATCGGCAACGCTGTGGCCATCTACGGCTGGGACACCATCGGTTCCCTCGGCAAGTTCACGTTCGCCATCTACGTGGGCCTGGCGCTGGTGCTCTTCGCGGTGTACCCCATCCTGGTCCGCGCGCACGGACTGTCCGTCCGGCAGTACTTCTCCGGCGTCTGGCCGGCCGTCCAGCTGGCCTTCGTCTCCCGCTCCTCGGTGGGCACCCTGCCCCTGACGCAGCGTGTGACCGAACGCAGCCTGGGTGTCCCCCGCGGCTACGCCTCGTTCGCCGTCCCGCTGGGCGCCACCACCAAGATGGACGGCTGCGCCGCGATCTACCCGGCCATCTCTGCGATCTTCGTGGCCCAGTTCTTCGGCATCCAGCTCGACTTCACCCAGTACCTGCTGATCGCCCTCGTCTCCGTCCTAGGCTCCGCCGCGACCGCCGGGACCACCGGCGCCGTCGTCATGTTGACGCTGACGCTCTCCACGCTGGGACTGCCGCTGGCCGGCGTCGGGCTGCTGCTGGCCATCGACCCGATCCTGGACATGGGCCGTACCGCCGTCAACGTTGCGGGCCAGGCCCTGATCCCCACCATCGTCGCCAAGCGCCAGGGCATCCTGGACGAGTCGCTGTACAACGCGCCGCGCACCGGCGACCCGTTCAGCGATGACTCCGAGAACACGGCTGCTGAGAACACGGCTGAGGCCACGGCCGACGGCGGGCCCGCCGCAGCAACTGGTACCGCCGCTGCGAACGGCCGCGAGCTGGCCGACGCCAAGGCGTAGCCGCAGGCATACGTTCCACGAAAGGAGTCCCCGGGAGAATTCCCGGGGACTTCTTTGGTGTTGGGCTCCTTTGGCGCCTTTGGAATTGGGCCGGGTCAGGGACGACGGCGGCCCGCGCGGGTCTTAGTGTCCGCCGCCGCCGATCACGCCCTTCTCGACCGCCTTGGTGACGGCGTCCGCCTCGGCCTGGGTCAGGGTCCCGTCGGAGACGGCCTTGTCCAGCCTTGTCTTCAACGCGGCGGCACGGTCCGACTGCGCCGCGGTGCGAAGCTCCTCCAGCGCCGCGGTGACCTTTGATTCCTCGATGCCCAGCGACTCCGCCAGGGACTTGGCCAGCGCGGCTTCCCGCTCTGCGCGGTCCGGCTTGGTGCCTTCCGCCGGCGGCGTCGCCGGCCGGTTGGCCTCCCGGAAGGCCTGCAGGGCCTCGGTCACTTTTGCCTCATCGACGCCGAGCTTGGCGGCCAGTTCCGAGGCCATGGCCGCCCCGCGGTCGCCGCCCCGGCCGTGCCCGCCGCGCATGCCCGGCCCGTCGGTGGTGCCGGGAGCCGCTTCCGCGGACGTGCTGGTGCTGGGGGCCGGCGTCGGCGTGGTGGCGGCCGACGCCATCTCGGTGACGCCAAGGCCGGCGCCGAGGGCCAGCGCCCCGGCGGAAATGGCGAGCGTCATTCTCTTGGTGCGTGACATGGAGTGCCTCCTGGTCCGGCCGTGTCGCCACGGCTCTCTCGATGGTGTCTTGTTCAAGACGTGGTTCCAGTCTGCGAGGGCCGCTTCTGCGAGAGCTGTCGGGAACCTTTCATCTTCCTGTGAGGGTTTTTCGGCCCCGGAAATCCGGCCAGGAAAAAGTTGCCCGGAGTGCAAATATGCACGTAGTGTAAAAGCGTGCCCGCCTTCCAGACCCAGCCCCTGCCCGAGGCACCGTCGCGCCGCGAACTCAACAAGGCGGCCACCCGCCAGGCCATCACCGATGCCGCCCTGGCGCTGATCCGGTCAAAGGGTCCCAGCAATTTCACGGTGGAGGACATCGCCGACGCCGCGGGGATCTCCCGCCGCACATTCTTCAACTACTTCGGCAGCACCGAGGCGGCCATCGCCGCCGTCACCTTCGGCTTCCTGGACAAGGCCCTGCAGCAGTTCCGGCTGCGCCCGGCCGGCGAACCCTTCCTCGAATCCGCCCGGGCGGCGCTCGTGGAGCTCGCAGACCCCATGACGGTGGCCCCGCTGGCTGAGCTCTACAGCCTGGGCCAGGCCAACCCCCAGCTCAGCCGGTCCGAGCTGGAAGCCTGGGACCACTGCACCGACCAGATCATTGCCGCCGCCCGCGAACGCCTCAGCGACGGCGTCGAGCTCGACGAACTGTACCTGCGCGCGCTGGCCGGGTCCGTCATCTCCTGCGGCAAAGCAGCCATGGACGTCTGGTTCGCCCGCTGCGGCGGTTCGCTCACCGCCGATTCCCTCTCCACCCTGCGCCAGCTCCTGATCGAATCCATGAGCCTGCTGGGCTCCGGGTTCGCCCTCCCCGACGCCGTCCCGGCCACTCCGGCCACCGCCTCCAACCCTTCCCCAGATCGGCACTGACATGGCCCTACTGCTCTACCGTCTCGGCAAGTTCTCCTACCGCCACCGCTGGCTCGTCATCTCACTGTGGCTCGCAGTGATGGTGGCGGTGGGCGGTGCTGCCGCCGCCTTCCACGGCACCCTGTCCAACAACTTCCAGATTCCGGGCACCGAAACCCAGCAGATGGCAGACAAGCTCAAGGAGAAGCTGCCCTCCGCCTCGGGCGGTTCCGCGAGCGTCGTCTTTGAAGCCAACGGCGCGGAGTTCAGCCAGGCGGGCAAGGACGCCGTGTCCGCGGCGCTGACCAAGCTCGAAACCCTCCCGGACGTGCAGGGAACGGTGGACCCGTTCGCCACGCAGGCGCAGCTGGACCAGGCCGCGGCGGACCTCGCCGCCGGCAAGGAACAGTCCGTCGCCGGCAAGGCGCAGCTGGAGACCGCCGTCGCGGAACTCGCGGCAGGAAAGGCGCAGCTGGACGCCGTCGAGCAGCAGATGGCCGCCGCCGGCATGCCCCCGGCTGCGATCGAAGCCCGGCTGGGGCAGCAGAAGGCCGCCCTCGCCGAGGGTCAGGCCAAGCTCGACGCCGGCAACCAGGAACTCGCCGCCGGCGAGGCAAAGCTGGCCCTGGGTGCACGCCAGCTGGAGGCCTCGGAGGGCCTGCGCTTCGTATCCGAAGACGGCAAGGCCGCAATCGCGCAGGTCCAGTTCACCACCTCCATCAATGGGCTCGACCCAGAGGTCCGCCAGCAGGTCCAGGACATCGTGGGCGAGGTCTCCGCCGCCGACGTGACCGCGCTGCCCAGCAAGGAAATCAGCGAGGACATCTCCGAACTCTTTGGCACCGCCGAAATTATCGGCATCGCAGTGGCGGCCCTGGTGCTGATCATCATGCTCGGCACCCTGATCGCCGCCGGCCTTCCGCTGCTGATGGCACTGGTCGGCGTCGCCGTCGGCGTGGGCGGCACATTCGCCCTCAGCGGTGCCGTGGACATGAGTTCCATCTCCCCGATGCTGGCCCTCATGCTGGGCCTCGCGGTCGGCATCGACTACTCGCTGTTCATCGTGAACCGGCACCGCGGCCAGCTGCTGGCCGGGATGGACGCGGAAGAATCGGTGGCGCTGGCCACCGGAACCTCCGGCAACGCCGTGCTCTTCGCCGGCCTCACCGTCATCATCGCCCTCGCCGCCCTGGTGGTCCCGGGCCTTCCGTTCCTCGCCGTGATGGGCCTCTCGGCCGCCGCGACGGTGGCCGTCGCCGTCGTCGTCGCCCTGACCCTGACCCCGGCTGTCCTCTCGCTCGTGGGCCGGAAACTGATCTCCAAGCGCGCGTGGGCCAAGGCGGAGAAGCACAATGCCGCTCCCGGCCACGACGCCGAAGACCGTGCCCGGGATGAATACCGCAGCAGCCACGGCTGGGGCGGGATCGTCACCAAGCACCCGTGGCTGGCCATGCTGGCCGGGGTCCTGCTGCTGGGGATCGTGGCGCTGCCTGCCAGCCAGCTGCGGCTCGCCCTGCCGGATGCCAGCTCCGAACCGGTCGCCTCCACTGCGTTCCAGGCCTACGACACCACCAGGCAGAGCTTCGGCGAAGGCATGACCGGCCCGATCATTGTGGTGGGCGATTTCCCCGCGGGCCTGAGCGCGGAAGAGGCACAGGCCAAGCAGTTCGACGTCGCCGACATCCTGCGCGGCACGGACAACGTCAGCGCCGCCATTCCGCTGGCACTGAGCGAGGACCGCCGCACCGCGGTGTTCCAGGTCATCCCCAACGAAGGCCCCGCCAGCGCCAGCACCGTGCAGGTGGTGTCCCAGCTGCGCGCCGAGAAGGGCCAGATCGAGGACAGCACCGGCGTCACCATCGGTCTCACCGGTCAGACAGCCGGCAACGTGGATGTCTCCACCAAGCTGGGCGACGCGCTGCCGCCGTACCTGGCCATTGTGGTGGGGCTCTCGCTGATCCTCCTGCTGCTGGTGTTCCGGTCCATCTGGGTGCCGCTGCTCGCCACCGGCGGGTTCCTCCTCTCGCTCGCCGCAGCGTTCGGCGCCGTCGTCGCGGTGTACCAGTGGGGCTGGCTGGGGAACGTCTTCGGCGTCGAGAACCCCGGTGCCGTGCTCAGCTTCCTGCCGATCATCCTGATCGGTGTGCTGTTCGGCCTGGCCATGGACTACCAGGTTTTTATCGCCTCCGGCATGCGCGAGTCGTACATGCACGGCGAGTCCGCCAAGCACGCGGTCCGCTCGGGCTTCAGCCACGCCGCCGCGGTGGTCACGGCCGCCGCGATCATCATGGTCAGCGTGTTCTCGGGCTTCATCTTCTCGCACCTGAACATGGTCCGCCCGCTCGGCTTCGCCATGGCCTTCGGGGTGCTGATCGATGCCTTTGTGGTCCGCATGACAATCGTCCCAGCCGTTATGTACCTGCTGGGCGAGAAGGCCTGGTGGCTGCCCCGCTGGCTGGACCGCATCCTGCCCGACGTCGATGTGGAGGGCGCCAAGCTCCGCACCCAGGCAAGCCCGACGGCGGACGTCGCCGAGCCTGAACCCGAGGAAGTCGCCGCGCGCTAGCCTCCATCTAGCCGCCACCGGGTTGCACCCGCTGGGTTACAACAGAGCCGCCCGCCAATCCTTACGATCGGCGGGCGGCTCTGTTGTGCGCACGCACTGTAGCGAACACGGCAGGTGGCCGAGCGCTGCTGGCGGCACTGCTTCCAAGGCGCTCTTCCGGGCGGGTTCAGGCCGCAGGTTTGGCCGCAGATTTGGCCGCCCGAGACCGATGGCACCGGGCCAGCTTGAGGGCCTTCGCCTCGTGCCGGAGTTTGCGTCGGTGACGCCTGGTGTCTGCGACACCGGATTTGGGCGTCGCAGTAGCGGGCCAGGATGTGCCGGAGCGAGGAATGCCGGGTAGTGGCTGGTCGGCCAGTGGCATTCCGGGCAGAGCCGGGCCGGTGCGCGGGGTGCCGGTCGGGGGTGTGCCCGTCAGGGGTGTGCCCGTCAAGGGCGTGCCTGGGAGGGGTGGTGCGGTGGAGTGGTAGGTGTGGCCGGTGGGGGTGGTGACTTGAAGGGTGTGTCTGGGGCCCGGGCGCGGCCTGACGGTCCAGCCGGGGGTTTCTTTGGTGTGGTTGCAGGCTTCGCAGAGCCCGGCGCCGTTGGTAGCGGTGGTGGGGCCGCCGCTGTGCCACGGGATGATGTGGTCCAGGTGGCGGATGGGCGCGTCGCAGTACGGGGTGCGGCAGGTGTCGTCCCGGGCGGTGATGAAGCGGCGGAGCCCGGGCGGGAACAGCCGCGCCCGGGAGTCCATCGCCACCAGTTCACCGGTGCCCGGCGCGGTGTAGAGTCGCCGGAGCCAGAGGGTCAGGTCAGCGCCAGTGCCCGTTGGCGGTCCTGCCTCCGGCCCCGCTCCGGGTCCAGCTTCGGTTCCCGTTCGCGATTCCGCTTCAGTTCCGGTCCACGGTTCCGTGTCGCGTCTCGCACGCGTCCGCCCTCCCGTGTCGGGTCCAGCTTCGGTTCCCGAGAGCGCTCCCGAGTCGGGTCCCGCTTCCGGTTGGGCGCCGGTGAGGAGTTTTCGGGTCCAGCCGGCGGGGACGATGCCGTAGCCGGGGAGCCGGGCCGGTTCCGCGTCTCCCCTCAACAGGGTGCGGTCGGTCATGACGAGCTGGATCTCGATGCCGGTGATCCCGCCGGGGGTGCCGGTGATCCGTTCAACGAGGGCGTCGGCTTTGAGCTGGCCACGGGTTCTCGGGTCTCCGGCGGCGCGGGCGCTGTCGGCGTCCCGGGTGAGGGCGGCGTGCACGGCGACCCCGGCGGAGACCGGGAGCAGGGCGGTGAGGTAGCACATGGTGTCCGGCGCCGGGCGGAGGGAGACGGTCCGTTCGGTCGCGGCGTGGGCCGCGCGCTGGGTGACGGTGCGCGGGTCCCGCCGGTACGCCGCGGCCCGAGCGGCGGCGATGATGGCCCGGTCCCCGGCGCCGTCGAACGTTCCGGTATCCGCGGCGAGTTCCTCATCAACGGCGGCCCGGTCCGCCGCAGACAGCGCCGCTGTTTCCTTCACGAGGAGGGTGGCGCGCCATTCGTTGACCTGCCCGGCCTCCAGCGCCGCGAGGGTGCGGGGCATCTCGGTGACGAGGGCTTTGGCCAGGCCCAGCAGCCGGCCGCCCTTGGCCGGGGACTCACGCCGGGCCAGCGCGATCTGCGCTGCGACACCGGCACCAAGTTCGGCCGCCGGCACCCCGGCCGCGGCCTGTTCCCGGCGCTGGACCAGGTCGAACTCGACGGACTGCCGGGCTGACAGGGCAGACTTCTCGTCTTCCAGTTCGCGGATCTCAGCAAGCATCCCTGCCCCGGCCGGCTGGGCGCTTTCCGGCCCAGTCCCGTCCCGGCTGGGCCCGTGCAGTTCCGACATCTCCGGCTGAGCCCCAGCCTGCTCCGGCATCACGCCGCGCGTCGCTGTGGCTTCGTATTCGCCCGCCTCATCCTTCCCGCAACGGCAGGCGCAATTGCACCCGGCTGCTGCCGGTGCTTCCGCGGCTGACTCCGTACCGTTCATGGTTCAAGTCTCCCCGAGAGCTATGACATTTTTGATGGCCAGCCGAAGTCGGTCAGCAGCCTCTGCGGCCATGGGCGAGGTCCCCGTACCGGACGTCAATAGCGGCGCACGGCAAAGAATCAGCTCCACTTCCAACCGGGTCTTGACATCAGCCATCGCTGCGCTGAGCACGTCCAGCCGGCGGAGAGTCTCAAGGAAGCCTGCTGCGCTGGTGGGCTCGGGCACCTGGTCAAGCGCGGCACCGCACATCGCGATCAGGCCACGGAACGCGCTTCCCGTTTCTTGGGCTGGCCCCTTGCTTGTTCCCTGACGTGGTCCCCGGTTGAACCCCTGGCTCTCATCCATGCACCCACCCTGCCAGCGACCTCCGACAAAAAAGCACGGCAGCATCCAGCCCCGGCAACTAGGCTGGAGCCGTGACCCGCCTCATTCTTGCCTCCCAGTCCCCCGCCCGCACCAAGCTGCTCACCGACGCCGGCATCCGGCACGAGGTCCTTGTCTCCGATGTGGACGAGGACGCCGTCCAGGCCCGCTACGGCGTCACCGACCCGCACGACACCGCCCTGCTCCTGGCCCGGGCCAAGGCAGAGGCCGTCGCCTCCCTGCCCGAGGCCGACGGCGCGCTGGTGATCGGCTGCGATTCTGTCTTCGAGTTCGACGGCGAGGCGCACGGCAAGCCGTACACAGCGGACGTCGCCAGGGAGCGCATGCTCCGGATGAGCGGCAGCAAGGGTGTGCTGCACACCGGACACTGGCTGGTGGACTGCCGCGACACCGAGGATTCCGACGAGCCTGGGGCAACCGGCTCCGGCGCCACCCTGGGCCACGTCACCTCAGCGGAAGTCCACTTCATGGAGATGGACCCGGAAGAAATCGAGGCTTACATCGCCACCGGCGAGCCCCTGCAGTGCGCCGGCTCCTTCACCATCGACGGCTACGGCGGCGCGTTCATCCGCAAGGTCGACGGCGACCCGCACGCCGTCGTCGGGCTGTCCATTTCCACCCTGCGCGGGCTCCTGGGGCAGGCCCAAGTGGGCATCACCGATCTGTGGACCACCGGCGCCGCGGATCCCGCACTTCTCCGGGCTGAGTGAGCTATTTCGCAGCACCTTGTGGAAACCCTACAAAGGTTGGGCGCTTTACGCGCGGAATCCGCAAGTAATATCGGCGGAACCTCCAAAACCGCGCTAGGCTCCCTGAAGGAAAGAAGGAGACGCCTTGTCAGCAAATACGGAGCAGTCCGCAAATCCCCTGCAGCGATCCGCCCAGGAAGGCACCGCCGCAGCCGCGCCGGGCAGCCATTCCCTGAGCAAGGTGCTGGTCGCCAACCGTGGTGAAATCGCGGTGCGCATCATCCGCGCCGCACGCGACGAAGGCATCGCCTCCGTGGCGGTCTACGCAGACCCGGACCGCGACGCCCTGCACGTCAAGCTCGCCGACGAGGCGTACGCTCTGGGCGGCAACACCGCTGCCGAGTCCTACCTCGTGATGGACAAGCTGATCGAAGTGGCCCGCCGCTCCGGCGCCGATGCCATCCACCCCGGCTACGGGTTCCTGGCCGAGAACGCCGAATTCGCCGCGAAGGTGATCGACGCCGGCATCACCTGGATCGGCCCCTCCCCTGCCGCGATCTCCGCCCTCGGCGACAAGGTCCAGGCCCGCCACATCGCCGAAAAGGTCGGCGCGCCGCAGGTTCCCGGCACCGCCGACCCCGTGGAATCCGCCGAGGAAATCCTCGAGTTCGTGGACAAGTTCGGCCTTCCGGTGGCCATCAAAGCAGCCTTCGGCGGCGGCGGGCGCGGCATCAAAGTAGCCCGCACCCGCGAGGAAATCCCCGAACTGTTCGAATCCGCCGTCCGCGAGGCCGTAGCGGCCTTCGGCCGGGGCGAGTGCTTCATCGAACGCTTCCTGGACGCCCCTCGCCACGTGGAGACCCAGTGCCTCGCCGACGCCCACGGCAACGTGGTGGTGGTTTCCACCCGCGACTGCTCGCTGCAGCGCCGCAACCAGAAACTTGTCGAAGAGGCCCCGGCCCCGTTCCTCACCGAGGAGCAGAACCGGCGGCTCTACGAGTCCTCGAAGGCCATCCTCAGGGAAGCCGGCTACCTCGGCGCCGGCACTTGCGAATTCCTCGTCGGCCAGGACGGCACCATCTCCTTCCTCGAGGTCAACACCCGCCTCCAGGTGGAGCACTGCGTCTCCGAAGAGGTCACCGGGATCGACCTGGTCCGCGAGCAGTTCCGGCTGGCCCGCGGCGAGGAACTCGGCTACGGCGACCCTGAAGTCCGCGGCCACTCGATCGAGTTCCGCATCACCGGCGAGGACCCGGGCCGGAACTTCATGCCCGCCCCGGGCACCATCACCCGGCTGAAGAACCCCACCGGCCCGGGCGTCCGGATCGACTCCGGCGTGGAGGAGGGCGACGTCATCAGCGGCAACTTCGACTCGATGCTCTCCAAGCTAATCGTCACCGGCGCCACCCGCGCGCAGGCCCTGCAGCGTTCCCGGCGGGCGCTCGAGGAGATGGTGGTCGAGGGCATCCCCACCGTCATCCCGTTCGACCTCGCCGTCGTGGGCAACCCTGACTTCGCTCCCGCCGAGGGCCCGTTCAAGGTCCACACCCGCTGGATCGAGACGGCATTCGTCAATGACATCCCCGCCTGGACCCCCACCGGCACCGATGTGGAAACGCCCGACGCCGGCGAACGCCAGCGCGTCGTCGTCGAGGTCGGCGGCAAACGCCTTGAGGTCGTCCTCCCGGCGTCGCTGGGCACGGGGGCCGGCCCGGCCGCGGCCAAGCCGGCCAAAGCCAAAAAGCGCTCCCGCGGCGGCGCTGCTGCTGCGGCCAGCGGCAACGCCCTGACCTCGCCCATGCAGGGCACCATCGTCAAGGTGGCCGTGGGCGAGGGTGACACCGTTGCCGAAGGCGACCTGGTGGTGGTGCTCGAGGCCATGAAGATGGAACAACCGCTCACCGCCCACCGCAGCGGCATTGTGATCGGGCTGGCCGCGGCGGCCGGAGAAACCGTCTCCGCCGGTGCCATCATTGCCCTCATCGAAGACGCGGCCACCGAATAGCTGACCGCCCGGCGGGACGCGGGCGCGCCTCTGGCGCCCCCGCGTCCCGCCCGTGCAGACTTGGTCTGTGAAGCCATTTCTGCTCCTTGCCTCCCGGGCAGAGGACGCTGCTGCCGAGGACGAATACGAGGCCTACCTGCGTTACGGCGGGCTGGAGCCCTCGCAGTTGGAGCGCATCCGGATGGAGGCCGGGCCTCTTCCGCGGCTGGACCTCGCCGACTACTCGGGCGTGATTGTGGGCGGGAGCCCGTTTACATCCAGCGATCCCGCCGGGCAAAAAAGCGACGTCCAGCACCGGGTGGAGCATGAGCTCGCGGCCCTGCTGGACCGGATCGTGCCTGCGGACTTCCCCTTCCTCGGCGCCTGCTATGGGGTGGGCACGCTGGGCCGGCACCAGGGCGCTGTGATCGACCGGACCTACGGGGAGGGCCTCGGCGGCGTCGCCATCAAGCTGACGGAGGAAGGGCTGGCGGATCCGCTGCTGCGGGGGTTGCCGGAGACTTTCACAGCCTTCACCGGCCACAAGGAAGCCTGCACGCTCCTGCCCTCCCACGCGGTGCTCCTGGCCAGTTCCGCAACCTGCCCGGTGCACATGTTCCGGATCAAGACCAACCTGTACGCCACGCAGTTCCATCCCGAACTCGATGCACAGGGCCTGGTGACCCGGATCGACATCTACCGCCACGCCGGCTACTTCCCGCCCGAGGCCGCCGAGATGCTGATGGAGGACGCCCGGGGATTCTCCGCGACGGAACCGATGAAGATCCTGCGGAACTTTGTGGAGCGCTACGCCGCCTAGCCGCGCTGGATGCACCAACCCCGGGCCTGCCCTGACCTGACCTGACCTGCCCTGACCGGGCGGAGCGTTCCTGCCCGGTTACTTTTCCCGCACCGGCCCCGGACACGGAAATGCCCGGCGTGTTCAGCGAACACACCGGGCAATTCCATCAGTAACCGGGCAGGAGCGTCAGCCCGGACCGGGAACGGGCGTCAGGCTACGTTGTTGGTGTAGTCCAGATCGCGGGTTTCCTTGCTGACGAAGAGTGCGATCAGCGTCAGCACGGACATGACCGCGAGGTAGACACCCACCAGCACGGGGCTGCCCTTCGCCATCTCCCAGAGCCAGACGGCGATGAACGGGGCCACCGCTGCGCCCAGGATGGACGAGAAGTTGTAGCTGATGGCGGAGCCGGTGTACCGGACGTTCGTCGGGAAGAGCTCCGGCAGCAGCGCCCCCATGGGCCCGAAGGTCAGCCCCATCAGGGAGAAGCCGATGATCAGCAGGGCCATGGTGCCCACGAAGCCTGCGCTGAACAGCGGAACGAACAGCAGGCCGAACGCGAAGATGCCGAAGGTCACGGCGATCAGCATTTTGCGGCGGCCGTACTTCTCGGCCAGCGGGCCGGAGACCAGGGTGAAGATGCCGAAGAACACGACGCCGGCAATCAGCATCCAGAGGAAGTCGTTGCGGGAGTAGCCCAGGCCGGGAACAAACGCGGCTGCGGCCGCCTCGGTCATCGGCTTGCCGGCCTTCTCCGCTGCAGCCTTGGCGGCGTCCAGGCTGGACGCGCGGGTGCCGTAGGTCAGGGTGAACGTGGTCATCAGGTAGAAGAGGACGTACGTGGCGAGCATGATGAACGTGCCCAGGATCAGCTGGCGCCAGCTGGTCTTGAAGACCCGGGCCAGGGGCAGCTTGGCCACCTCTTTGGATTCGATGACCTTGGTGAAGGCCGGGGTCTCGATCAGCTTGAGGCGGACGTAGAGGCCGATGATGACCATCACGGCGCTGAGCAGGAACGGCACACGCCAGCCCCACTCCATAAACGCTTCCGGGGAGAGTGCGTAGCTGAAGACCAGGAAGATCACGTTGGCGATGATGAAGCCGATCGGGGCACCCAGCTGCGGGAACGTGCCGTAGATGGCGCGCTTGTCCGCCGGGGCATTCTCGGTGGCCAGCAGTGCGGCACCGCTCCACTCGCCGCCGAGGGCCAGGCCCTGGGCGAAGCGCATCACAACCAGCAGGGCCGGCGCCCAGAATTCCCAGCCCGGCACGAGCGCCGTCGGGAGGCAGCCGATGAGGAAGGTGGCAATGCCCATGGTCAGCAGCGACGCCACCAGGGTGCCCTTGCGGCCGAACTTGTCACCGAAGTGACCAAAGACGATGGACCCGAGCGGGCGGGCGATGAAGGCGACACCAAACACCGCGAAGGAGCTCAGCAGCTGGGTGGTTTCGTTCTGCCCGGGGAAGAACAGGCGGGGGAAGACGAGCACAGCGGCGGTGGCGTACACGTAGAAGTCGTAGAACTCAACGGTGGTGCCGACCAGGCTGGCGACGATGACGCGGCCGCGCGAGTTCACCTGTTTGGCGGACCCATGCTCCGTGGATGTAGCAGTGGATGACATGTAGTAGCGCTTTCATTGAAGACCGGACTGGTGCTGCTCGAAGCCGCCCGGCGGAGGATACGTATGTTTACATATTAGTTCCGGGCGTCCAGTCAATGGACAAATGTTCCACTATTTGGACAGGTTGATTCGTCTCACGTGGTGGTCATCACACTATGCCCCCAACATCCCCTCACCCCGTCACAAACGCGCCGATAGGCAAACGTCACAGCACGTTAACAAACAGCGACGGTCCCGGAAACGCGGCGTCCCTACCGTGAAAGGACAACATCCCCAAGGAGGTCCCCGTGACTGCTGAACGCACCGCAGATGCCCCGACCGGCATTTCCCCCGGAATTTCCCCCGCCGCCCGTGCCGGCACCGCCCTCGGCGGGCCCGCCCTCGAACACCGCCCCGGCCGCTGGATCGCGAACTGGGATGCGGAGAACAAGGAACAGTGGGAATCCCAGGGCCGGGCCATCGCCCGCCGCAACCTGAACTGGTCCATCTTCGCCGAGTTCCTGGGCTTTGTGGTGTGGCAGCTGTGGTCGATCGTGGTGGTCCAGCTCCCCGCGGCCGGCTTCACCTTCACCACCTCGGAAATCTTCTGGCTGATCTCCATGCCCAGCCTGGTGGGGGCCACCCTCCGGATCCCCTACACCTTTATGGTCCCCCGCTTCGGCGGCCGCAACTGGACCATCGTCTCGGCACTGCTGCTGCTCATTCCCTCGATCGGGCTGGCGTTGTGCGTCTCCAACCCGGAAACGCCGTTCGGCACCATGCTCCTGGTCGCAGCCCTGGCCGGGTTCGGCGGCGGCAACTTCGCCAGCTCCATGGCCAACATCACCTTCTTCTACCCCGCCCGCGAAAAGGGCTGGGCGCTGGGCCTCAACGCCGCCGGCGGGAACCTGGGTGCCGCCGTCGCGCAGCTCGCCGTCCCGGTGGCCATCACGCTCCTGGCCGCCGGCACCGTCAACCTGCCCGTCGCCGGCCTGATGTGGGTCCCGCTGATCCTGCTCGCCGCGTTCGGCGCGTGGAAGTACATGGACAACCTCACCAGCGCCAAGGGCGACGTCGCCGGCTCGCTCGCCGCGCTGAAGGAACCGCACCTGTGGATCATGGCGCTGCTGTACATCGGCACCTTCGGTTCGTTCATCGGCTTCGCCGGTGTGTTCCCCAAGCTCATCAAGGACTACTTCCCGGCGTTCTCCTCGATCGGGGTCGGCACGGTGGCCCTCTCCCTCGCGTTCCTGGGCCCGCTGGTGGGGTCGCTGGCCCGTCCCTACGGCGGACGCATGGCCGACCGCATGGGCGGCGCCCGGATGACGGTCGCCGCATTCGCATCGATGGCAGTGATCACCCTGGCCATGGTCTGGACACTGCCGCTGAAGAACTTCTGGATGTTCCTGGGCCTGTTCCTGCTGCTCTTCACCGCCAGCGGCTTCGGGAACGGCGCAACCTACCGGATGATCCCCATCATTTTCGCCACCTCCAGCCGCGCGGCAAAGTCCGGCGCCGGCACCGTCACCACCCAGCGCCTCGCCTCCTCGGCCCTGGGCCTGATCTCGGCCATCGGCGCCTACGGAGGCTTCGTTATCCCGCAGGTGCTCAACGCCTCCAACACCACCAGCGGCTCGTACACCCCGGCGTTCTACGGTTTCGTCGGCGCCTATGTCCTGATGCTCGCCGTCTGCTGGTTCTTCTACATCCGCAACGCCAACCGGAACGCGATGGGACACGTCTAACATGACCAACGGCGCCGCCACGCACTGCCCCTACTGCGCCCTGCAGTGCGCCATGACGCTCACCCCCGCGCCGGCCGCTCCCCCGGACGTGGCCGGCCGGGACTTCCCCACCAACCGCGGCGGCCTGTGCCGCAAGGGCTGGACCTCGGCGTCGCTCCTGCAGCACCCCGGACGCGTCACCGAGCCGCTGCGCAGGGGCGCCGACGGCGTCCACCGTCCGGTGGGCTGGGACGAGGCCCTGGCGCTGATCACCGCCGCCGTCAAGACCACCCGCGCCCGCCACGGCGCGGACGCGATCGGAGTCTTCGGCGGCGGCGGACTCACCAATGAGAAGGCCTACCAGCTGGGCAAATTCGCCCGGCTGGCCCTCGGCACCTCACGGATCGACTACAACGGCCGGTTCTGCATGTCCTCGGCCGCCGCCGCCGGGATGCGCGCGTTCGGCGTCGACCGCGGCCTGCCGTTCCCGGTGGAGGACCTCGACTCCGCCAGCACCATCCTGATGCTTGGCTCCAACGTCGCCGAAACCATGCCGCCCTTCGTCCAGCACCTCCAGGGCGCCCGCGACGCCGGCGGGCTGATCGTGGTGGACCCCCGGCGCTCCGCCACCGCGGCTTTCACGGACGACGGCGGCGGCCTGCACCTTGCGCCGCTGCCGGGCACAGACCTCGCCCTCCTGCTGGGCATCTCGCACGCGGTGATCCATGAGGGCCTGGCCGACGCCGGCTACACCGCCGCCCGCACCACCGGCTACGAGGCGGTGGCCCGCAGCGTGGCCTCCTACTGGCCCGAGCGCGTGCAGTCCATCACCGGCGTCCCGGCCGGGCTGATCCGCGAGACGGCCCGCCGGCTCGCCGACGGATCCCGGCGCGGCGGCAGCTACATCCTCACCGGCCGCGGCGTGGAACAGCACGTCGACGGCACGGACACCGCCACCGCCGCCATCAACCTGGCCCTCCTGCTCGGCCTGCCCGGCTCCGCCCGCAGCGGCTACGGCACCCTCACCGGCCAGGGCAACGGCCAGGGCGGCCGCGAACACGGGCAGAAAGCGGACCAGCTTCCCGGCTACCGCAAAATCACAGACCCCGCCGCCCGCGCCCACATGGCCGCCGTCTGGGGCGTGCCGGAAACCCTGATCCCGGGCCCCGGGCTGCCCGCCGTGCAGCTCCTGAAGTCGCTGGGACAGCCCGACGGCGTCCGCTGCCTCTTTGTGCACGGCGCCAATGTGGCGGTGTCCGCGCCGGACGCCAACGCCGTGATCGCCGGCCTGCGGAGCCTGGACTTCCTGGTGGTCTGCGATTTCTTCCTCTCCGAGACCGCCGCCGAGGCAGACCTGGTCCTGCCGGTCACCCAGTGGGCCGAGGAGGAAGGCACCCTGACCAACCTGGAGGGCAGGGTGCTGCGCCGCCGCCGGGCCCTCGCTCCCCCGCCCGGGGTGCGCACCGAGCTGTGGATCATGGCCCGGCTGGCCGAAGCCCTGGACGCCCCCTCGACGTTCAGCGAAGACCCGGAGTCCGTCTTCGAGGAGATCCGGCTCGCCTCCGCCGGCGGCCTGGCCGACTACTCCGGCATCGACTACGCCATGCTGGACCGCGGCGAGGCAGCCTACTGGCCCTACCCCGCCGGCAGCACCGGAACGCCGCGGCTGTTCCTGGACGCGTTCGCCCACGCGGACGGCCGGGCCGTGTTCACCCCGGTGACGCCCCGCCGTCGTACTCCGTCGTCGGGGCCCGGCACCGGGTCCGCCGCTTCCGCCGCGGACCCCGCTGGCACTCCGATGACCCTGATCACCGGGCGTCTGATGGAGCACTACCAGTCCGGTGCGCAGACCCGCCGGGTGGCCGCCCTCGCCGCGGCCCGGCCCGGGGCACGGCTGCAGATCCATCCCGCAGCGGCCGCTGCGCAGGGCATCGCCGAGGGAGACCTCGTCTCGATCTCCAACAGCCGCGGTGAGGTGTCCTGCCGTGCGGAGCTGAGCACGGACATCCGGCCCGAAACGGTGTTCCTGCCGTTCCATTTCCCCGAACTGGAGAGCGCCAACCGGCTGACCGAGGCGGCCACGGATCCGATCTCCGGGATGCCGGAATTCAAGACAAGCCACGTCTGGGTCCGGCCCGCGGCTGCCGAACCCCGCGCCAACGAACTGCAGAAGGAAGGTGCGTTATGACTGAGCGCATTGTTGTTGTGGGCTTCGGTCCGGTGGCCGCGCGGCTGGTCGATGAGCTGCTGCCGGCGGTCCGCAGCGGCCTCGCGCACCTGAGCGTGGTCGGCGAGGAGGCCGAGGCCGCCTACAACCGGGTGCTGGTGGCGGACCTCGGCGTCGGCCGGACCACGGCAGCGGCCCTGGCGCTGTCCGACGCGGCCGCACTGATTGCCGACGGCGTCGACGTGCGGCTGGGCGTCCGCGTCCGCCGCGTGGACCGGGCCCGGCAGCAGGTGGTCCTCAGCGACGGCACGTCCCCGGGCTACGACCGGCTGGTCTTCGCCACCGGATCGCGCCCGGTAATCCCCAACCTCACGGGCCTCAACCCGGACCCGGCCGCCCCGGTGCTACCGGCCGGCGTGACGGCGCTCCGGGACCTGCGCGACGCTGCGGCGCTGCAGGCGGCCGTGGCCGGGGGCAAGCGCGTGGTGGTGCTCGGCGGCGGCGTGCTGGGCCTGGAAACGGCCCTGGCCGCGGCCGAGGAGGGCGCCACCGTGACGGTGGTGCACAACGGCCCGCATCCGCTGGGCCGCAACATCGACCGGGGCGGCGGCGCCGTGCTCGCCGCATCCCTGCGGAACTGCGGCGTGCGGGTGGCCGGCAACGCCCGGTCCACCGGCGTCGAACACAACGCCCCCGGCGGCGGCTTCTCGGCGCTGCTGCTCGACGACGGCTCCGCGATCGACGGCGACCTGCTGGTGCTGTCCTGCGGCGTCCGGCCGCGGACCGAGCTCGCTGAAGGCTGCGGGCTCTCCACCGGAGCCGGGATCCTGGTGGACCACAAACTGCGGGCACACCACGAGCCCCACATCTTCGCGATCGGCGACTGCGCCGAGGTCCGCTGTCCCGATCCGGACTGCATCGAGTGCCGCACCGCGCGCGGCCCGTCAGGGCTGGTGGGCCCGGGCTGGCGGCAGGCCGAATGGCTCGCCGAATACCTGACGCTGCTGGCCGCCGGATCCCCCGGCGCCGGCTCGCTTCCTCCCCTGGCCCCGGAGCTTCCGGGCGTCATTGTGCTGAAGGCCCGCGGCATGAACATGGCGGTGGCGGGGGAAGTCCGCGCCGACCCCTGGGACGAGGAGGCGCTGACGGCCGGGGCCGTGAACGGCCGTGCCCGGCTGCAGATTGCCCAATGGGCTGATCCGGAACACGGCCGCTACGTCAAGATGACCACCCGGGCCGGTGTGCTGGAAGGCCTCGTGGTGGTGGGCATGCCCCGCACCGCGGCCGAGCTGGTGCAGCTCTTCGAACGCGGCGCCGAGCTTCCGGCGGACCGCTCGCTGCTGTTGCGCCTCGACGGCCCGGACCAGGCGTCCGTGGCCGGTGCTGCCGACCCGGAGCGCACCGTGTGCCGGTGCGCCGGGGTCAGCGGAACCACAATCGCCGCCGCGGTGTCCGCAGGCTGCGGCACGGTGGCCGAGGTCTCGGGCACCACCCGCGCAGGGACGGGCTGCGGTGGCTGCCACAACGACATCAAAGGACTCATCGAGGCCCACTTTCAGGCGGCCGTGGCCTGAGGGCAGCGCGGGCTGACAGTCCCGGAAATAATTCCCGCCTCCCGGCAACCCCACCCGGTAACGGGGTTGACCGGGCGGCGCCCCGGTTCCCTTTCACCCGCATCGGGTGATGCCTGTCCCGCCGTCGACCGTTAGTTTGGGGATCACGTGATTGACCAGCCCTCCGGCTGGCGAGACCCCACGAAGGTTCCCGCCGTCCAGCAACGGCCAGCGGAAGGGGACGGGATGCTCCACTGTGACCACGGAAAAGTGACCGGAATGCTCACGGGCCTGCCGGGTTGCCGGTGATGAGCGCGCCCGCCGCACCGCAGCCCGCTATGGACCCGGTTGCTGTGATGCGTTCCAGGCCGTATATCGCGGCTCTTCTGCTGGCGGCGGCCCTGGGCGTTCCCGTCTCGATCCTCGCGTACGGATTCCTCGCCCTGGTTGCAGCGGTGCAGCGGTTCGTCTTCGCCGGGCTGCCGGAGCAGGTCTTTGGGGGTCCGGCACCCGCGTGGTGGCCGGTACCGTGGCTGGTCCTGTGCGGGCTGTTGACGGCGCTGACCATCCGGTACCTGCCGGGCACCGGGGGCCACTCCCCTGCTTTCGGGTTCGCCGCCGGCGGCGGGCCGCCCCGCGGCCGGGAACTCCCCGGCATTGTTCTCGCCGCGCTGGCCACGCTCAGCCTGGGTGCGGTGCTGGGGCCGGAGGGTCCGCTGATCGCGATCGGCGGCGGCCTCGGGGCGCTGGCGGTGCACCTGGTGAAGAAGGACGCTCCGCCCATGGCGCTGACCGTCATGGCGTCGGCCGGCAGCTTCGCAGCGATCAGCACCCTGCTGGGGTCGCCCGTGCTCGGCGCATTCCTGATCATGGAAGCCGCCGGGATCGCCGGCAGGACGATGAGCCTGGTGGCCCTGCCCGGACTGCTGGCATCCGGCGTCGGGGCGCTGGTGTTCGTCGGCCTGGACAGCTGGACCGGGCTGGGCAGCTTCTCGCTGGCACTGCCGGTGGTGCCGCCGGCGGAGCCGCCCACCGTGGCCTCGCTCGGCTGGGCGGTGGTCATGGGTGCGGTCGGCGCGCTCCTGGGCTGGGTGATCCGCCGGGCCGCGCTGTCGCTTCGTCCGGTGGTGCATCTGAACCGCCTGCTGGTGACCTCCGCGCTCGGTTTGCTGATCGGCCTGACCGCAATGGCATACCAGCTGATCACCGGCCACAGCTTCACGCAGGTGCTGTTCTCCGGGCAGGACGCACTTCCGGAACTGGTGGAGCACGCCGCAGGCTACCCGCTTGCCGTGCTGGTCGTGCTGATTTTCTGCAAGACCGTGGTCTACAGCCTCTCGCTGAGCGCATTCCGAGGCGGGCCGGTGTTCCCGTCGATGTTCATCGGCGCGGCGCTCGGCATCGCAGCCAGCGGGTTGCCCGGCATGGATCTCGCGGCCGGAATCGGGATGGGCATGGGGGCCATGTGTGCGGCCATGCTGCGGCTGCCGTTGACGTCGACGCTGCTGGCCACGCTCCTGCTGGGAGTGGACGGTGTGGCCGTCACGCCCCAGGTGGTGGTGGCGGTGGCCGTGGCCTTCGTGATCACCAATGCGCTGCCGGTCCCGGGTCCGGGGGCGGCCGTGGCGTCCGACGACGCCGGCACGGTCCAACACCAGCCTCCCCGGAGGGCCACGTGAGCACGGGCCGTCTGACCCGACGGGACCGGTGGATCGCCTGGTTGTTCATCATTGGCTCAAGCCTGTTCGCCCTGGGCGCGGTGCCGTTTTACGCCGAGGCCGTGGGATTGCACTGGTGTGGAGCCACCTTCTTCGTCGGTTCGCTGTTCTTCACCTGCGCGGCATTCCTGCAGTACCGCGAAGCCGTTGACGCGCTCCCGGCCGTGGGTGCCACACGACGCCGGTCAGTGTGGTCATGGGCCCCGCGGAAACCAGTCTGGCTAGCTGGCGCGATCCAACTTGCCGGCACGCTGTGGTTCAACTGGAGTACGGCCAATGCGCTGCTGACCAATCTCAGCGTGGCGCTGACCGAGCAGCGGGTGTGGAGGCCCGACGCTCTAGGCTCCATCGCCTTCCTCGTCTCCAGCGGTGTGGCGCTACAGATTGCGGGCCGCAGCGCCGTTGCCGGGCAACCCCGGCCCCGGGTGTGGAAGATCGGGGTGATCAACGTGGCCGGCTCGGTGGCGTTCGGCATCTCGGCCGTCGCGGCCTTCGTCATACCGTCGAGCGGCGACCTCTTAAACGCCGAGCTGTCCAATCTCGGCACCCTCGTGGGAGCACTGTGCTTCCTCACCGGCGCGATTCTGATGCTGCGCCCGGAATCCACCGAAACCCCGGTCCCCGCAGACCGGGGCGCCCGTCAGTAATTCCTGTTCGACCCTCTCTGAAGGAGAAGTGATGTCAGCAAATTTCCAGCCGGCGGATGCCGACGTGGCGCTGTTCGGCAACCGATTCGTGACCCAGGAGGTTCCGAGCCGGGAGTTCCCGGAGACCGGCATTCCTGCCCAGGACGCTTTGCGTCTGGTGGCGGAGGACCTGGCGCTGGAGGGGGATCCGGCCCGGAACCTGGCGACCTTCGTCACGACGTGGATGGAGCCGCAGGCCCAACAGATTATCGCCGCCAACCTGCACCGCAATTTCATCGACCATGCCGAGTATCCCCGCACGGCGGAGATCGAGCAGCGCTGCATCCGGATGCTCGCTGACCTCTTCCACGCGCCCGGCGAGACGACGGGAGCCCGGACCCAGGGATCATCCGAGGCAATCATGCTCGGCGGCCTGTCCCTGAAGTGGAACTGGCGGAAGCGCCGGGAGGCGGCGGGAGCGTCGACGTCGAGCCCTAACCTGGTGTTCGGCGGAGACGTGCACGTTGTGTGGGAGAAGTTCTGTCGCTACTTCGACGTCGAGCCGCGGATCGTGCCCCTGCAGCCGGGAAAGTACACGATCGGCCCGGACGACGTGCAGCCCCAGGTCGACGAGAACACCATCGGAGTCGCCGCCGTGCTGGGGACGACGTTCACCGGGCACAAGGACGACATCGTGGGCATCAACGACCTGCTGCTGCGGATCAAGCGGGAGCAGGGCCTTGATGTGCCGTTGCATGTGGACGGGGCCAGCGGGGGGTTTGTGTGGCCCTTCCTCTACCCGGACTCGAAGTGGGACTTCCGGCTTGAGCAGGTCCGCTCGATCAACGTCTCCGGGCACAAGTTCGGCCTGGTCTACCCCGGCATCGGCTGGCTGATCTTCCGGGAGAAGGCCGATCTGGCCAAGGACCTGGTCTTTGAGGAGAACTACCTCGGCAAGACCGACTCGACCTTTACCCTGAACTTCTCTACCGGCTCGTCGATGGTGCTCGCCCAGTACTACAACTTCGTGCGCTACGGCCGGGCCGGTTACGCCTACATCATGAAAAACATGCAGACCAACGCCCGCGTCCTGGCGGAGAAGCTGGACGCCATGGGCCGGTTCGAGATTATCGGCGCCGACGAGGAACAACTTCCCCTGGTCGCGTTCCGGCTTGCCGCCGACGTCGGCTACGACGAGTTCGATATCGCCTGGCAGCTCTCGGCTGAGCGCGGCTGGATGGTGCCGGCCTACACCCTGCCCCCGAATGCCCAGGATGTGACCATCATGCGGGCCCTGGTCAAGCAGACGATGAGCCGCGAGCACGTCGACACGCTCGCCCGGGACATCGAAGAGGCGTGCACCACGCTGGCGAAGAAGGGCGGCGCGCACGAGTCCGAACGCAAGAAGATCATCACCGGACCGGGCCATTGACCCGGTGCAGCGGCACTCAGCCGGACACCTGGACGGCCGTGTTATTCCCTGGCAGTCCCGCGGCGTATGGGGGTGTCACTGAAGTACGCCGCGAGGTCGAACTCCTTCTGCCACTGCGCATGCTCGCGGCCGGCGTCCAGCCTGCGGCCGGGAGTCCACCGCGGCAGGTAGTCGGGCGCGGGGAGATCACGGGCAGGCGCCGGCCGTGCCCGGACGGGCTGGGGAGCGGGCCGTACCTGGACGGATCTGGACACGGGCCGGGACGGGACGGGCCTGGATGCACGACGGCGGTCCGGCGCCGCATGTGCCGCCGTCGTTGTCAGGAGGGCCCGCATCACGCGCACACCGACCCAAAGGACGAAGGCAACCAGGATGAATTTCCATAACAGGACCACCAGCGCGATGGCCAATAGCACGACGATCCACATGGCGACACTATTTCACATCCGACACGCCGGAGGTAGAGGCCTGGGGCCGGATTCCGGTGCATCCGGCCCCGGGCCCCTGCCTCCGGCGGGCCGCATGAAGCGGGCCTTTCTCCCCTTGGCACGGCCGCCGGCCGGGGGTGCAATGGGCTGAGGCTCCATTCGTCCGCAGGAGGCACCCCATGAACATTCCGGTCATCCTTGCCGTCAGCGCGATCCTGGTGGTCGCCGTCGTCGTGTTTCTGACCCGGGAGAAGGATCCACGGCACCGGGCCGCCGCGCTGCAGCGCACCGGCGCGTCCGTCATGGGTGTGTTCACGGTCCTCGCGGGCATCTTTATCGCCGGCTACGCGCTCCAGGATCCCGGCGGAACCAACGGGCTGCTGATTACCCTCGCATGGGTGCTGCCGATGCTGATCCTCGCCGCCGCGGCCTGGTTCTGGCCGGCCGCCACCGCTCCCCTGCTGCTGGCCCTCTCCTCTGCCTTTATCGCCGCCTGCATCTGGCTCGCGTTCGATCCCGCGGCCCTGCGCAGCTTCATCAGTGACAACGGGCCCGTCATCGCCGTCAGTGTGATTGCGCTGTCGTTCCCGGCTGCCGTCCTGGGCCTGAAGCGGGCTGCCCTGGCCGGGTGGCTGCTGGTAGCCCTGGGCGCGCTGCCGCTGCTGATCACTGTCATCGGCAGGTCGGGACCGGTCGCATCCCTCGCCGCGGCGAGCGTGGTTCCGCTGATCGCCGGCATCAGTTACCTGGTCTCCGCCCGGATGGCAGGCGGAAGCACCACCCCGGGGCACCAGCGGGCGGCTGCGGCGTAAAGGACAGGCGGACATCTGTGCGTCACAGGAATCGGGCCCGGCGCCGATGGCGGGTAGCATCGGGCCCATGAGCGCCGACGACGACGACATCACCGAAGAACTGCTGGCCGACGCCGACAAGCTGACCGGGTTGAGCCTCGAACTCCTGGGTCTCGACCCGCACCCGGATGACATGACCCCGGAGCAGCGGCTCCAGTTCGAGCCCGAAGACCTGGCCGAGATGTCCGCCGTTCCGCCGGAGGAACGCCGGAAGGCCGTCACCCAGGCCCGGCTCCTGGCCGGCCTCCTGTGGAACTCCTCTAGCATCCTCCTGGACCAGCTCTTCCGTGACCTGGGCACGCTGAACGGACTGGACGAGGTCACCGCGTCCGATGTCGCCGGGACCTCGGTGCTGTCCTCGCTGCCGCCGCAGTTCGCGGCCGGATACGACGCCAAATTCACCCAGAAGTTCATTGTGGTGGCAGCCGACGTCACGGCGTCCCTGGTCCGGGGCTGGACCGCTCCCGGCAGCCTGGCCGCCGAACTTGCCGTCCGCTGCCTGCTCGACCAGGCGGAGATCACCGAGGACATCTACGAACTGGACCTCCCGGACGGCTGGCGGACACAGGTCGAGGAACTCCTGCTGGAGGACGCCGACAGTGGAACGCTGTTCTCGGACACTCCCGGTCCCGGCGGCGACGACGGCGGGCTCGGCTTCGAGCACTGGTTCACCCCTCTCGCACCCGGCGACACTGTCCCGCCGTACGCGTACTCCTGAGCCCTACGCGCTGCCCCGCCGAGCGGCAAGGCGCACCAGGAATTCCTCAGTGAACCGCTGGACGCCGTCCCATTCGGTGTAGACGTAGTCCCGGGTGGTGTCAGTGTCGAGGGAGCCTTTGTCGCTGGCGATCTTCTTCATGACGTGCTTTTTGATGAAGCCGTAGTGGGTGTACAGCAGGGCGCCGGCGAACAACCCCACATGGGCCGGCCGCCACCCCGTTTCCGCCTCGAACTTCTCCACGTAGCCCTCGGCGCTCTCGGCGTCCCCGTGCGCGGCCAGGCTCACCGAGACCAGCGCGGACGGCAGCCGCTCAAGCTCGGCACGGTTCTTCTTCACGAAGTCCGTGACGTGCCCCTCGTGCTTGCCCATATGCACGGACGCCGCAACGATCACGGCGTCGTAGCCGTCCGGAAGGGCATCCCCGGACCGCTTGATATCCGCGGCCTCGGCCATGTGCCCGTGCGCGCGGATCAGTTCCGCGATGTATTCCGCGATCTGGGCCGTCTGCCCTTCGACGGTGCCGTACGCAATGTAGATGTTGGCCATATTCCAGTGTGTTCCCCGCTGTCTGAGGCGCTCTACGGCCGAAGGGCCCGGTGGGCACCCCCAATGCCAGCTGAAGGAATCCCGGTGCGATGCGGCTCATTTCCCCGGTTCGAACGCCACCGTTCCGGCCATCAGGATGCCCCGCTGGGGGATCCAGAAATCGCCCAGCTTTTCCTGGACCGGCAGGGCTGACGGCTTTCCCAGATCTTGTCCTCCCAGCACGGCCCGGCTGCCATCGACGATCCACATCCACCGGGGGTGGACGGCGAAAATCTGGCCGTTGGGGACCCGGCCCGTCAGCCCAATGTGTCCGGCCCCCAGGAACGGGCCGGCGACGGCACCCATGGCACTCAGGAAATGGCGGTTCCGCCAGAGCCGCTCCGGTGCCGCGCCGGACACCGCCGACATGAGCCGGGTGACTTTCGTGGGACGCAGCGTGAGCTCCCAGTGCAGAACAGCCCCGCCGTCGACGTCGACCGTTAAATTGTGGCCCCCGCTCCACGCGATGGAAATGCCGGACACCGATGCCGACTCCAGTGCGGTGCCGAAATACCGGGGGCAGGAGAGCCCGGGGGCCGCAGTGCCGTGCATTGACCACGCGCCGGCGGGGTTACGGATCCAGACTGAGGTGTACCCCGGCCCGATCGACGACGAGGCGAACCGCCGCAGAGCCAGAACGTAGCCGGAGCTGAACGGAACGCCAGTCACGCCGTACCCGACGAACCGCTCCCCGGCCCCGGCTGGCGGTTCACCCGCCCGCTCGACGGCGTCGATCAGGGCTTGGGGACTCCGCATGGCATCATCCTTCGGACTACATGTGGACGTGGAGGCGCCGGGCGGCTTCGGAGATGGAGCCGCTGAGCGAGGGGTACACCGTGAAGGTGCTGGCGACGTCGTCGACGTGCAGTTTCTGCGCCACCGCGAGGGAAATCGCAAAGATCAGCTCGGAGGCGTTCGGGCCCACCACCACACCGCCGATCACGGTGCCGGAGCCCTTCCGGGCGAAAATCTTGATGAAGCCGTCCTTGTGGTTGCGCATCTTGGCGCGGGCATTGCTGCGCAACGAAAGCTTCACGACGTCGGCCTGGTACTTGCCGGAGTCGATCTCCGCCTCGGACACACCCACGTTCGCGATTTCCGGCGAGGTGAAGATGTTGGACGCGACCTGGTGCAGCTTGAGCGGGGTGACGCTGTCGCCGAGGAAGTGCGCAATCGCGGTCCGGCCCTGCATCGCCGCGACGGACGCGAGCGCCAGCACCCCGGTGCAGTCCCCGGCGGCGTAGATGTTCGGCGCGGTGGTGCGGGAGACGCCGTCGACCTTGACGTGGCCGCTCTCGGTCAGCGCGACGCCGGCTTCCTCGAGGCCGATCCCGGCGGTGTTGGGGATGGAGCCGACGGCCACCAGGCAGTGGCTGCCGGCGACCTTGGAGCCGTCGCCCAAGGTGACGGTCACGCCGTCCGCGGTGCGCTCCACGGTCTCGGCGCGGGCCCGGGACAGGACCTTCACGCCGCGGCGTTCGAAGACGCCCTCCAGCACTTCGGCGGCGTCGGTGTCGGAGCCGGGCAGCACGCGGTCGCGGCTGGAAATCAGGGTGACCTTGGAACCGAGGCCGTTGTAGGCGGAGGCGAACTCGGCGCCGGTCACGCCGGAGCCCACGACGATCAGGTCTTCGGGCAGTTCGTCCAGGTTGTAGATCTGCGCCCAGTTCAGGATCCGGTGGCCGTCCGGGCGGGCGGTGGGCAGTTCGCGCGGGTGGGCGCCGACCGCGAGGAGGATCGCGTCCGCCTCGATGATCTCGGTGCCCTCGGCGGTGAGGACCTCGATGGTGTGGTTGTCCAGCAGCTTGCCGGAGCCGAGCATGATCCGGACGTCCTGGTTCTCCAGGCCCTTCTGGATGTCGGCGGACTGCTGCCGGGCCAGCCGCAGCAGGCGGTCGTTGATGTGCTTGAGGTCCGCGCGCATCGTCGGGGTGCAGTCGCCGCCGTCGAGGTCGAACTTGACGCCGAGTTCCCCGGCCTCGCCGACGCGGGTCATCAGATCCGCCGTCGCAATCAGGGTCTTGGACGGCACGACGTCGGTCAGCACCGCGGAGCCGCCCAGGCCGGCGCGTTCAATGATGGTGACCTTCGCGCCGAGTGAGGCGGCGACCATGGCGGCTTCGTAACCGCCAGGCCCTCCGCCGAGGATTGCGATGCGGGGTGAGCTGAAATCGGGATGCGTAGTCACAATCAGCCATTGTCCACCATCCGGACCGGCACCACCAAGAATCCGGGCCTGCATCACACCCGGCAGAACGCAGAACCGGACGCCGTGCGATGCTGGGCAGCACGCCGCCGGCAGGATAACTTGTACCGGTGAGTACAACAGAATTCCTGAACACGGACCCCTTCGACGCCGCCCGCGCCGCCGCCGACTACATCGCAGAAGAGACGGGTGTGGACGCGCACGACGTGGCCCTGGTGCTCGGCTCAGGCTGGGGCGACGCCGCCGAGCTGATCGGCGAGACCACTGCCACCCTCTCCGCTGACGAGGTCCCCGGCTTCTCCTCCCCCTCTGTGGTGGGGCATGTCGGCACCATCCGCTCCGTGCTGACCACCGAGGGCAAGCGCGCCCTCGTCCTGGGCGCCCGCACCCACTACTACGAGGGCAAGGGGGTCCGCGCGGTGGTCCACGGCGTACGCACCGCCGCTGCCGCCGGCTGCAAGACCCTGGTCCTGACCAACGGCTGCGGCGGCCTCAACGAGGACTGGACGCCCGGCACCCCCGTGCTGATCAGCGACCACATCAACCTCACCGCCACCTCGCCGCTCGAGGGTGCCACCTTCGTGGACCTCACCGACCTCTACTCCGCACGGATCCGGGGCCTGGCCCGCGAGGTGGACCCCTCCCTGGACGAGGGCGTCTACGCCCAGTTCACCGGCCCGCACTACGAAACCCCTGCCGAGGTGCAGTACGCCAAGCGGATCGGCGCCGACCTGGTGGGCATGTCCACGGCCCTCGAGGCCATCGCGGGCCGCCACGCGGGCATGGAGGTCTTCGGCATCTCGCTGGTGACCAACCTCGCCGCCGGCATCAGCCCCGTGCCGCTGAGCCACGAGGAAGTCCTCGAAGCCGGCCAGGCCGCGGGACCGCGCATCTCCAAACTGCTCGCGGAAATCATCGCCAAGCTCTGAGAGGCGCCCTGAGCGGAGCTCTAAGCGAAAACCTCAGGCGTCAGCTTCCCGGGATGAGGTAGCGCACGGCCTTCTCCCGGTCCTCCGGGAACCGGCGCTCCATCGAATCCGCGATCCCGGCGATGGTCTGCCGGGCCAGGGCCTGCCGCCAGGCGAGTTCCGCCTGGCGCATGGTCTGGGCGATCAGGCAGCTCCGGACGAAGTTCTGCTCCGTGTCCGCCTCCGGGACGTTCGCCAGGATGCCGTCGCAGCGGAACACCGGGTCCGGGCCTTCCAGGGCCAGCACGATGTCCAGGACGGTGACGTTCTCGGGCCGGCGCGCGAGGTGGAAACCCCCGCGCGGGCCCGAGACCGAGCCGAGAATCCCGGCACGGACCAGCGCCTGAAGCTGTTTGTTCAGATAGGCGCCGGGAAGCTTGTAGTACTCCGCCAGCCGGGCGCTGTTGACCGCTTCTCCGGCCGGCGTCCACGCCATGTTGACGCAGCTGTGCACGGCCCACTCCACCCCACGCCCCATCCTCATATTCCAGACGCTACGTGTCCGGAAAAATGGCTGTCAAGGGTCTGGCGCCAACACCGCCGGAACCGATTTGTGAGGCACACCACTGGGGCCGAAAAGGCTTGTCAAAAGAGGCATCCGCCGCGATTGGCGCTAGTTTGGTTCCTATGACGTCTTCTGATGCCGAACTTGCCCGCCTGCTGGACGACGCCCGGAGCTGGGCCGCGCAGGACCCGGATCCCACCACCGCCGCCGCTCTGACCGAGCTGGTCACGCTCGCCGGGGACGGCACCGCCGCCGCCCGGCAGGAACTCGCCGACAGCTTCAGCGGCACCCTGCAGTTCGGCACCGCAGGGCTGCGGGCAGCCCTCGGCGCCGGCCCCAACCGGATGAACCGCGTGGTGGTGCGCCGCGCCGCCGCCGGTTTCACGGCATTCCTGACCGGCGCCGTCGGGCAGGCCGCTCCGGGGACCCGGCCGCGCGCCGTCGTCGGCTACGACGCCCGCCACAACTCGGACATCTTCGCCGAAGAGACCGCCGCGATCCTCACCGCCGCCGGCGTCGAGACGTTCCTGATGCCTTCGGCCCTGCCCACGCCGCTGCTCGCCTACGCCGTGCGGGCGCTGGACTGCGATGGCGGCGTGATGGTCACCGCCAGCCACAACCCGCCGCAGGACAACGGTTACAAGGTCTACCTGGGCCGGCACGCCGTGGAGGAAAGCGGACGCGGGGCGCAGATCGTCGCGCCGTACGACGCGCTGATCGCCGCCGAGATCGACCGGGTGGGCACGCTGGATTCCATTCCGCTGGCCGCGGACGGGTGGACCATCCTGGATCCGTCCATCGCGGCTGACTACGAGGCCGCCGTCGCCGCCCTGGCGGAGCGGGAGCAGTTCCCTGCCCGCGACCTCAAGATCGTCCTGACCCCCATGCACGGCGTGGGCGGCGAGACCGCGGTGGCAGTGCTGCACGCGGCCGGCTTCGCGGACGTCACCCTGGTGAGCGAGCAGGCCGCCCCGGACCCCGACTTCCCCACGGTGAACTTCCCGAATCCGGAAGAGCCCGGCGCCTTGGACCTGGCCCTCGAAACCGCCCTCCGCGAAGACGCCGACATTGTGATCGCCAACGATCCCGACGCTGACCGCGCCGCGGTTGCCGCGAAGGATCCGGACACCGGCGCCTGGCGCATGCTGCGCGGCGACGAGGTGGGCGCCCTGCTGGGCGCCCACGTCGTGTCCCGGCTGGCGGCGGCCGGCGGCAACAGCTCCGAAGCCACGCCAGGGGTGTTCGCGAACTCGATCGTGTCCTCGCGGCTGCTCGCGCGGATCGCCGCGGCGGCAGGCTACGCGCATGAGGAAACCCTCACCGGCTTCAAGTGGATTGCGCGCGTGCCCGGGCTGCTCTACGGCTACGAGGAGGCGCTGGGCTACTGCGTGGCGCCCTCCCTGGTCCGGGACAAGGACGGGATCTCCGCGGCGGTGCTGATCGCGGAATGCGCGGCGGCTGCGAAAGCCGAGGGCAAAACGATTTTCGACACGCTGGATGAGCTGTACCTGGTGCACGGCCTGCATGCGAGCGACCAGCTGAGCATCCGGGTCGCGGACCTGGGCCTGCTGGACGCCATGATGAACCGGCTGCGGGTCAGCCCGCCGGAGTCCTTTGGCGGGTCCGCCGTCGAGACCGTCACGGACCTCGCCGAAGGCAGCGCCCAGCTGCCGCCCACCGACGGGCTGCTGTACCTCACGAAGGACGGCAGCCGCATCATCATCCGTCCCAGCGGGACGGAGCCCAAGCTCAAGTGCTACCTGGAGGTCATCCGCTGCGTCGGATCCGCCGCCGAACTGCCGGAGGCCCGGGCCGAGGCCCGCGCCGCACTGGACAGCGTCCTGGCGGACGTCCGCGAGGCGCTGGGCCTGTAACGCGGCCAAGGCGCCGAGTTGGCAGTTCGCGGCAGTGTTTGCGGAAAACACTGCCGTGAAATGCCAACTCGCGGGGTCTGTACCGGTTCCTAGAGTTCGACCTCAATGTACCCGCCCACAATCCGGGTACCGAAGGTCTGGAGCCGGAGCCCCGGCGTGCCCAGGCACTCGCCCGTGGCCAGGTCGTAGACCTCCTTGTGCAGCGGTGACGCCACCGTGGGCCGCGGTCCGCGCGATCCCGTGATGCCGCGGGCCATCACGAAGGCCCCCGTGGCAGGGTCCTCCTGGGCGACGGCGTACACCTCACCGGAGACGGTGCGGAACAACGCCACCTGGCGCCCAGCGATCAGCGCGGCCTCACCCCAGGCCGGCTCCAGGTCCTCCACGGCGCACACACGGTGCCAGCCGGTGCCGGCGCCCGGGTGTTCAACGAAGCTCCGCGCTGCGGTTTCAAGTACGGCAGTCATGCCGGCCCCTTTCTGTCCAGTCCTGACGGGCTCAGCCGCTCCTGCGGCCACACCTCCACGCTAGGGGCGGGGTGTTTCCACCGGGTGCGGTGAATGTGTCCGGCGGGTAAAAGAGACCTCACGCGGCCGGAAATGCGTTCGTGATGCAGAAGTTAAGACCACGAAACATTCGGGAAACTGAAGCGAAACTGCGCCTGCCTAGTCTGGACGGACACTTCGATTGAGAAGGCCGCGGAGCACCGACTGCGGCCCCTGCGAAAGGCCCACAGTGACCGGACAGACTTCAAGCCCCCAGAACCAGGGCGCAGAGCGCACCCTGCCGCCGCGCCGCGTGGTGGTTGCCGGAGGCGGCCCCGCCGCCCACCGCTTCGCCGATGCCATGCATGCCCGGGGCCTGGACGGCTGGCAGGTCACCGTCCTCACCGAGGAAGCCCACCTCCCCTACGACCGCGTCGCCCTGAGCAAAGCCCTCACCGACGCCGGCGTCGACCTCACCCTGGGCGAGGCGTCCCTGTGGGACCACGAGGCGCTCACTCTGCGGACCGGCGAGCGCGTCACCGGCATCGACACGGCGGCCAAGTCCGTCACCACCGCCGCCGGGACCGTCTACCCCTACGACGACCTGGTGGTCGCCACCGGTTCCGACGCCGCCCGCCTGCCCATCCCGGGTGCCGAGCTCACCCACGTCTACCGCACCTTGGAGGACGTCTGGGCCATCAACAAGGCCATCGCCGACCTCACGGAGAAGCTGGGCCGCAAGGTCACCGCGGTCACCATCGGCGGCGGGCTGCTGGGCCTGGAGTCCGCGGCCGGCACCGAGCAGCTCGGGGCCACCCCGGTGGTCATCAACGGCTCCCCCTGGCTGATGAACACCCAGCTGGACGAGGGAGCCGGGCAGGCCCTCGGCCGGCTCATCGAGGCCAAGGGCTTCACAGTCCACGGCGGGGTGTTCCCTTCCGAGGTCCTGGCCGACGACGCCGGCCAGGTCACCGGAGTGCTGATGGCCGACGGCCGGATCATCGACGCCGACCTGGTGATCGTGGCGATCGGCGTTAAGCCCCGCGACGAGCTGTTCCGCGCCGCCGAAGGTGAACCGCAGCAGTTCCAGCTCGGTGCGCGCGGCGGCGTCGTTATCTCGGACGACTGCTCCACGGAGGTTCCCGGCATCTGGGCCATCGGTGAGGTGGCCAACTTCGGCGGCATGTGCCTGGGACTCGTGGCCCCGGCGAACACCATGGCCGAAATCGTCGCGGACCGGCTGCACGGCGGCGACGCGACCTTCCCGGGCTTCGATACCGCCACCAAGCTCAAGCTCTCCGGCGTCGACGTCGCCAGCTTCGGCGACGCGTTCGCCCGCACGGACCACGCCCTGGAGATTGTGTACGCCGATCCGGCCCGCGGCGTGTACCAGAAGATCGTCACCACGGACGACGCCAAGACCCTGCTGGGCGGCATCTTCGTCGGCGACGCCGCCCCCTACACGTCGCTGCGCCCCATGCTGGGCCGCGAGCTCCCCGCCGAGCCGGGCGCGTACCTCACGGCGGCCGGCGGCGGGGACGCCCCCGAAACCGAACTGCCGGATGATGCCATCCTCTGCTCCTGCAACAACGTGACGGCCGGAACCATCCGCGACACCGTCAACGGCTGCGGCGCCTGCGAGGGCAACACGCCCGTCCGGGAACTGGGCGGGCTCAAGGGCTGCACCCGCGCCGGAACCAGCTGCGGCTCCTGCGTCCCGATGCTCAAGAAGCTGCTGGAAGGTGAACTGACCAAATCCGGCGTCGAAGTTTCCAAGGCCCTCTGCGAGCACATCGCGCTGTCCCGGCAGGAACTCTTCGAGACCATCCGCGTGCTGGAACTGACCTCCTTCGAGGAGATCATGGCCACGTACGGCACCGGGGACGGCTGCGACATCTGCAAGCCGACCATCGCCAACATCCTGGCCAGCCAGAACAGCGCCTACGTCCTGGACGCCGGCCGCGGCACCCTGCAGGACACCAACGACCGCGCCCTGGCCAACATGCAGAAGGACGGCACCTACTCGGTGGTGCCCCGGATCGCCGGCGGCGAAATCACGCCGAAAAAGCTCGGTGTGATCGCCGCCGTGGCCGAGAAGTACAACCTCTACACAAAGATCACCGGCGGGCAGCGGATCGACATGTTCGGCGCCCGGCTCGAGGAGCTCCCGGAGATCTGGAAGGAGCTGGTGGACGCCGGGTTCGAATCCGGCCAGGCCTACGGCAAGAGCCTGCGCACCGTGAAGTCCTGCGTCGGCTCCACCTGGTGCCGCTTCGGGGTGCAGGACTCCGTGGCCATGGCCATCGCCCTGGAGCTGCGCTACCGCGGCCTCCGCAGCCCGCACAAGCTCAAGATGGGTGTCTCCGGCTGCGCCCGCGAATGTGCCGAGGCCCGCGGCAAGGACGTCGGGGTGATCGCCACCGCGGACGGCTGGAACCTCTACGTCGGCGGCAACGGCGGCGCCACCCCGGCGCACGCCCAGCTGCTGGCCAAGGACCTGGACGACGAAACGCTCATCAAGTACATCGACCGCTACTTCATGTACTACATCCGCACCGCCGACCGGCTGCAGCGCACCGCGCGCTGGCAGGAGGAGCTCGACGGCGGCATCAAGCACGTCGAGGACGTGGTGGTGCACGACACCCTGGGCATCGCCGCGGACCTCGAGGCGGCCATGGCCAAGCACGTGGACACGTACATCGACGAATGGGCCGACACCCTGAGGGATCCCGAACGGCTGCGCCGCTTCCGCTCCTTCGTCAACGCCCCGGACCAGAAGGACGATTCCATCACCTTCGTCCCGGACGAGCGCGGCCAGATGCGCCCGGCCACGGCCGAAGAGAAGGCGCTCGCCGGGCAGCAGCCCGTCCTGATCGGGTCCTCCATCCCGGTCCGCGCGGCCACCCCGGAACTGCTTGACGAGAACGAGGTATAGCCATGCAGATCACCATTGACCTCACCGGCCGCGACGTCCTGGTCACCGGCTCGGACGCCGCCGCCCGGCAGGCCGTCCGCCGCTACCGCGCCGCCGGCGCCGTTGTCTCCCGGCTCAGCAGCCCGGCCGGCGCCCGCCACGACGGGCCGCTGCCCGAGCGCCCGTTCCTGGTCGCCGCCGTCGACGCCGGCCAGCCCGGCTGGGATGCCCTGCTGGGCCGCTGCCGCGACACCGGCATCCCGGTGGCCGTGGAACCCGCCGCCGGGCCCGCCGGGCACGTCACCCTGGTGGGCGGCGGACCGGGAACCCCCGAGCTGCTGACCGTCTCCGCCGTCAAGGCCCTGCGGGACGCCGACGTCGTGTTCTACGACCGGCTGGCCCCGTACCAGGAGCTGCCGTCCCTGACCTCGGCCGAGCTCGTGGATGTGGGCAAGAAGCCCGGCCACCACAAGGTCAGCCAGGCCGGCATCGAGGAGCTGATGGTCGACGCCGCCCTGGCCGGAAAGAACGTGGTGCGGCTCAAGGGCGGCGACCCGTACGTGTTTGGCCGCGGCGGCGAAGAGGTGGCCGCCTGCGTCAAGGCCGGTGTGCCCGTCCGGGTGATCTCCGGTGTCACCAGCGCCATCTCCGTCCCGGCCGCGGCCGGGATCCCTGTCACGCACCGCGAGGTCAGCCACATGTTCACCGTGGTCTCCGGCCACGCGCCGCTGACCGATACGGAACACCGGCACCTGACCGGGCTGGGCGGCACCATCGTGGTGCTGATGGGCATCGGAACCCTGCACCAGCTCGCCGCCGGCCTGCGCCGGGCAGGAATGCGCGCCGACATGCCGATGGCCGTGGTGGAGCGCGGCTACCGCCCCGGACAGCGGACCACCATTGCCGAGCTGGGCACCATCACCACGGCGGCTGCCGACTGCAGCAACCCGGCTGTGCTGGTGATCGGCGACGTCGTCCGGGTGGCGGAGGCCAACCGCGGCTGCGCGGAGGCGGAAGCCGAACTGGACCGCCTGGCCGCGTCCCTGATGGGAGCGTGAGGGCGGTGAGCGCGCTCGACGCGATCGCCCCGGCCGGCCTGGCCGGCACCGGCCCGGCCCCGGATCCGGGCCTGGACACCGCGGAGCTGCCGCTGGAAGGCTTCCGGATCGGTGTGACCTCGCACCGCCGGTCCCAGGACCTGATCGAGGCCCTGGAACGCCGCGGCGCCCAGGTGCTGCACGCCCCGGCCCTGAAGATCGCCCCGGTGCAGGAGGACCTGAACCTGATCGAGGACACCCGCGCCATCATCGCCGCCCGCCCTGACCTGTGCATCGCCACCACCGCCTACGGCATGCGGAGGTGGTGCGAGGCCGCGGACACCTTCGGCATCGGCGAGCAGCTGCTGGACACCCTCGGCGCCACCCGGATGTTCGTCCGCGGGCCGAAAGCCCGCGGCGCCGTCCGCGCCGCCGGGCTGGCCGACGTCGGGATCAGCAGCGACGAGACCACCGCCACGCTGGTGGACATGCTCCTCGCCGAGGGGGTGCGCGGCAAGACCGTCGCGGTGCAGCTGCACGGCTACACCGACGTCCGCCAGCTGGAACGGCTCCGGATGTCCGGGGCCACGGTCCTGACCGTCACCCCGTACCGCTGGGTCAAGCCCGACGGCGCGGACCGGCTGCCGCGGCTGATCGAGGCCGCCTGCAGCGGGAACCTGGACGTGCTGACGTTCACCAGCGCCCCCGCGGTGGACGCGATGTGGAGCACCGCGCACGAGATGGGCCTGTACAAGCAGCTGGTGGAGAGCCTCAAGACCACCGTGGCCACCGCTGTGGTCGGCCCCATCACCGCGCAGCCGCTCGTCGACGCAGGGTTGCAGCCGCTGGTCCCCGACCGGTTCCGGATGGGCGCCCTGATCCGGCTTGTCGTGGAGCACCTTGCCCTCAACCACGTCCGGCGCCTGGACACGGCGTCGGGCCGGGTGGAGCTCCGGGGCCGTTCGCTGCGGATCGACGGCGAGGCCGTGGAACTGGCACCCGCTCCGTTGCTGCTGCTGCGGGCCCTGCTGGGTGCCGGCGGCGCGGTCCTGACCCGTGAGTCGCTGTCCGAACTGCTGGAACTCCGCGGTTCCGTCCATGCCCTGGACATGACGGTCAGCCGGCTGCGCTCGGCCCTGCCGGACGGCAGGCTGGTGGAGACCGTGGTGAAGCGCGGCTACCGGATCCGCGTGTGACCCACGGCATTACTGGCCGGTAAACATTGGCGAACGGCCCGGGAAAATACTGCAACACCCGGGAAACACGCCGGAAAAAACGCCCGCCTACGCTGGTGGCATCAAGCAGTCAGGCCACACCACGGGCCACCAGCGAAAGGGCCTCACCATGTCCGCCACCTCCACCGTTTCCGCCAGCTCCACCGACTCCGCGGCCCGGCCCCGCATCGTTATCGCCGGGGCCGGGCCTGCGGCGCAGGCCCTGGTCCGCCAGCTCACGCGGACGCCTTTCGCGGGCGGCATCACTGTTCTCAGCAACCGGGACGACGCGCCCGCGGAGCTGCTGGAGCTCGCCGCCCTCCCGCAGGTTTCCGTCCGCTTCGGCCAGCCGGCCAGCTACATCGACCCCGACCGCCGCTACGTCACGACGGCGGACGGCCTCGAGTTCAGCTACGACCAGCTGGTCATCGCCACCGGGTCGTCCCCCGCCGGAGCGCCGCTGGCCGGGGAAGGCCGGTGCCTGAACTACGCAACCATCGACGACGCCGCCCGGCTGGGCGAGGCCGTCAAGGAGGTCACCCGGGTCCTGGGCCGCCGCCCGCTGGGCATCCTGGTGGGCACCGGTACGTCCGCAGGCCAGGCCGAAGCCGTGCTCCGGGCCCGCGGCGTCCGCCCCATCCGCACCACCCAGCGGCCGGCCTCGGTGGTTCCCACCCTCGCAGGCTCCCCGCTCCCGGCTGCGGGCGTGGTGTTCGAGGACGGCTCCAGCATGGCCGGAGACCTCGTGGTCCTGGCCGAGGAACCGCTGGCACGGGACGCCCTCGCGGTCAGTGCCGGGCTGGCGACGGCGCGCCAGGGCGGGATTGTCATCGACCGGAACTTCCGCACCTCGGTCCCGGGAATCTGGGCCGTCGGCGACGCCGCCGTGTTCGAGGGCGTGCGCCTGGGACTGCTGGTGGCGGCGTCCTCCGCCGCGTCCGTCTGCGCCTCCCAGGTGCTCCAGGCCGTCATGGCGGAGGACCTCGCCCGGGCCGCCTGAGCCCCGGCGCAGGCCCCGGCCGCAGGTGGGCCGTTATGGCAAGATGGACACCTGAGAAGCCACGAAGGGAACACCATGAGCAACGAAGCCCCCGTCACCGCCGGAAGCGCCACCCCTGCCGCCGGCGGAGCCGCCACCGCCCCGGGCGCCGGAACCATCGCCTCGTACATCGACCACACCCTGCTCAAGCCGGAGGCCAGCGAGGCCGAGGTCCTGAAGGTCTGTGCGGAAGCGGCCGAGTACCGCTTCAAGTCGGTGTGCGTGAACCCGGTGTGGGTCAAGTCGGTCAAGAAGGCCCTCAAGGGTTCGGGTGTCCTGACGTGCTCCGTTGTCGGTTTCCCGCTGGGTGCCACCCCCAGTGACGTCAAGGCGTTTGAGGCCCGCGGCGCCGTGCTGGACGGCGCCGAGGAAGTGGACATGGTGATCAACATCGCCGCGGCCCGTGCCAACGACAAGGGCGCCCTGGTCGATGACATCGCGGCTGTCGCCGAGGCCGTCCACGAGGGCGGCGCGATCCTGAAGGTCATCATCGAGACCGCCCTGCTGGATGATGCCCAGAAGGTGCTGGCCTGCGAGGCCGCGGTGGAAGCCGGCGCCGACTTCGTGAAGACGTCCACTGGCTTCAACGGCGGCGGGGCCACCGTTGACGACGTCGCCCTGATGCGCCGGACAGTGGGCCCTGACCTCGGTGTCAAGGCCTCGGGCGGGGTGCGGTCCCTTGCCGACGCTCAGGCTATGATTGCTGCAGGTGCAACACGAATTGGCGCCAGCTCCGGCATCGCGATCGTCAAGGGTGAACAGGGTTCCTCCGCGTACTGACCGCTATCCGGTAAGAACCGTTGCCGCCACAGTTTTGAGCCCCACGGGGCCGAGGAGGAATGAATGTCCAGCAACACCAACACCAAGACGCCGCAGAACGAGAACAGCCTTGGCTCGAGCATCATCTTGTTCGCCCTGATGATGGTCCTGTTCCTCGCGTCGATCTACTCGCTGGGCTTCCTGACCCTCGGCAACCCCTGGCCGATGGCTGTCTGCCTGGGCCTGTTCGCGCTGGCCTTCTGGATTCCCCAGACCATCACCGGCCGCTCGGACTCCGCCGGCGAAAGCTGACACCACACTCTTAAAGCACTGAAGCCCCGGGAAACCGGGGCTTCAGTGCTTTAAGGAGTACGGACCACACGCTGCACGCGGCTACGCGGCGGCGAGCAGGGCGAACAGGCTGTTGATCAGGCCGGTGCCCAGGGCGACGGCGTCCGGCCAGTGCAGCCTGGCCAGGGCCAGCGCCGCGCCGAACATGCCCACCATCGCGTAGGCGCTGACCGGGATCAGCACAAACCATTCCCGCCGCGACCCCGCCCGGCCGAGCAGCGGGATGGAGAACGCCCCGTTGGCCTTCCAGACGTTCCGGAGCAGCGGCAGCTTGCGCAGCAGTTTCGGCGGTTTGATGACGATGGGCCACAGCAGGGGCACTCCCCCGGTGGTGATCATGTCCCCCACGATGTGCACCAGCACGCCGATCAGCATGGAGACGGGCAGCCAGGTCCACTGGTGCGGCGCGAACCACGTCACCAGACCGGCCATGGTGAGTGCGAAGACCCAGTTGCTGATCCAACCGTATTTGGGGAACAGCTTGAGCGCCTTGGCCGCGATGTTGATCATGAACATGCACAGCAGGCCGGCTCCCACCGACAACAGCCCCCAGTCCGTCTGCAGCTGGAACTGCCCGGCCAGTGCTGCGAGCAGGACGAAGAACGCCGCACCCAGCAGGGAATGCGTGCCCTGCCGGTGCCCGCCGGACACGTTCTCGATGCCGACGGCGATCACATTCGACAGCGGCGGCAGCGACTGCGCCACCGTGCTGGAGCGGTGGTCCCAGTCGCAGACCAGGGCGGTTCCCGCCGTCGCCATTCCGCCGATCACAATTCCGGCCGCGTCCAGCGGATACCAGCCCAGCGTGTACGGCCCCGTCGAGGCGACCGCCACCCACGCCGCGGCTCCCGACGCGGCGTGGTGTCCTCCCATCATGGGTTAGCGTCCCGTCGGCGAGGCTGCCACCGGTTCATCCGTGAAGATGTTGCGGATGACGCCGTTGGCCCATTCCAGGATTTCGGCGTCCTGCAGGTCCCGGCCGCCGATCCGCGCGGTCTTGGGCTTGGGGATCAGCACCGCGTCCAGGGCCGGCTTGGACTGCGACCCGGGGTACATCCTGGTGAGCCGCATGAGCTTGGACTCCGGCAGCTGCGCCGGGGAGAACCGGATGAAGTTGCCCTGCAGGGCCACGTCGGACAGCCCGGCGCTGCGGGCCCCGACGCGGAAGCGGGCGACGTCGATCAGGTTCTTCGCCGGCAGCGGCAGCTCGCCGTAGCGGTCCACCAGTTCAGCAAGCACCTCGTCGATGGCCTCGGTGGTGATGGCGCTGGCGAGCTTGCGGTAGGCCTCCAGCCGCAGCCGTTCGCCCGGCACGTAGTCGTGCGGCAGGTGCGCGTTGACCGGCAGCTCGATCTTCATCTCCGCGGCCTTTTCCTCGGCCTCGCCGCGGAATTCGGACACGGCTTCGCCGACCAGGCGGATGTAGAGGTCGAAGCCGACGCCCTGGATGTGGCCGGACTGCTCGCCGCCGAGCAGGTTGCCGGCGCCGCGGATCTCGAGGTCCTTCATGGCCAGCTGCATGCCGGCGCCGAGTTCGTTGTGGGTGGCCACGGCCTTGAGCCGTTCCAGCGCCACCTCGCCCAGCGGCTTTTCGGACGGGTAGAGGAAGTAGGCGTAGGCGCGTTCACGGCCGCGGCCCACCCGCCCGCGCAGCTGGTGCAGCTGGGAGAGGCCGTACTTGTCCGCGCCGTCCACGATCAGCGTGTTGGCGTTCGAGATGTCCAGGCCGGTCTCGATGATGGTGGTGCAGACCAGGACGTCGAAGCGCTTCTCCCAGAAATCCACGATGATCTGCTCCAGCCGGCTTTCGGACATCTGCCCGTGCGCCACTTCCACCCGGGCCTCCGGGACCAGCTCGCGGATCTTCGCCGCGGTCCGGTCGATCGTGGAGACCCGGTTGTGCACCAGGAACACCTGGCCCTCGCGCATCAGCTCGCGGCGGATCGCGGCGGAGGTCTGCTTGTCCGTGTACGGGCCCACGTATGTCAGGACGGGGTGCCGTTCCTCCGGCGGGGTGGCCAGCGTGGAGGTCTCGCGGATTCCGGTCAGCGACATCTCCAGGGTCCTGGGGATCGGGGTGGCGCTCATGGCCAGGACGTCCACGTTGGTGCGCATCTTCTTCAGCGCTTCCTTGTGCTCGACGCCGAAACGCTGCTCCTCGTCCACGATCACCAGGCCGAGGTCCTTGAACGCGAAGTCCTTGGACAGCAGCCGGTGGGTGCCGATCACCACGTCCACGGAACCGGCCTTGACCCCTTCGGCGGTTTCCTTGGCCTCCTTGGCGGCCTGGAACCGGGACAGCGGCTTGACCACCAGCGGGAAGCCGGAGAACCGTTCGGTGAATGTTTCATAGTGCTGCTGGGCCAGGAGGGTGGTCGGCACCAGCACGGCCACCTGCTTGCCGTCCTGGACCGCCTTGAACGCCGCCCGGACCGCAATTTCGGTCTTGCCGTAGCCGACGTCGCCGGAGATCAGCCGGTCCATCGGGATCTCCCGTTCCATGTCCGCCTTGACCTCGTTGATGGTGGTCAGCTGGTCCGGGGTTTCCACGTACGGGAATGCTTCCTCCAGCTCGCGCTGCCACGGGGTGTCCGGGCCGAAGGCGTATCCGCGGGAGGCCATGCGTGCCGAGTAGAGCCGGATCAGCTCCCCGGCAATTTCCTTGACCGCCTTGCGGGCCTTGGACTTGGTGCTGGCCCAGTCCGCGCCGCCCATTTTGCTCAGCGCCGGGGTGTCGCCGCCGACGTAGCGGGTGACCTGGTCCAGCTGGTCCGTCGGCACAAAGAGCCGGTCGCCGGGGGCGCCGCGCTTGGACGGCGCGTACTCCAGTACGAGGTACTCGCGCACGCCGTCGCCCCCGCCTGCCACCTTCCTCTGAATCAGCTCCACGAACCGGCCGATGCCGTGCTGCTCGTGCACCACGGAGTCCCCCGCCACGAGCTGCAGCGGGTCCACCGCGTTCCGCCGCTTCGACGGCATCCGGCGCATGTCTTTCGTGGAACCGGGCGAGGTGCGGCCCAGCAGGTCAGCCTCGGTCAGCAGGGCGAGCTTCAGCGGCTCGAGGACAAAACCGCGGCCGACGCAGGCGGTGGTGACCTCGATCAGCCCGGCCTGGGGCAGCTCCTCCAGGGCCTCGACCCTGGCGCAGGGGATGTCGTTGTCGTGGAAGAGTTCGGCCAGGCGCTGCGCCGGTCCGGGCCCTTCGGTGGCGACGACGATCCGCCACTGGTCGCGCACGTGGGAGCCGATGAAGTCCATCATTTCGGCCACATCGCCCTGGTAGCCGCGGGGTTCGCGGGCGTGCAGGTTGAGGACGTCGACGTCGGGCAGCAGTTCCTCGTCGGTGGCCAGCGAGCTGATGGACCACCAGGACACCTCGTGGGCGAGGGCCGCCGTCCGGGTCTCCGTGAGCGAACGGAAGCTGGCCGAGTGCAGGGCCTCCGTGGCCTGCGCCGTCAGATCAAGGGGCGCGGCGCCGCCGTCGGAGGCCGTGGACCACGCCGCTTCCAGGAATTCCTCGTTGGTGGCGGCGAGGTCGTGGGCGCGGGTGCGGACCTTCTCGGGTTCGATCACCACCGCCATGGAGCCCGCCGGGAACTGGTCCAGGAACGGCACCATGGCGTCCACCAGCACCGGGGCCAGGGACTCCATGCCTTCCACCGCGATGCCGCCGGCGATTTTCTCAAGCATGTCCGCGGCGGCCGGCAGCTGGGATTTCAGCGTCGCGGCGCGGGACATCACCGACGGCGTGATGAGGATTTCCCGGCACGGCGGGGCGTGGAGTTCGGTGGGATGGTGCACGCCGGGCGCGGTCAACGAGCGCTGGTCCGCGACGGCGAACCAGCGCATCTGGTCCACCTCGTCACCGAAGAACTCCACCCGGATGGGGTGGTCCTCGGTGGGCGGGAAAACATCCAGCATGCCGCCGCGGACGGCGAACTCACCGCGCCGGGTGACCATGTCCACGCGGGCGTAGGCGGCGGCGGCCAGGTTCCGGACCACGTCGCTGAACGGGATCTCCTGGCCCACCTTCAGGGTCACGGGGACCAGTTCGCCCAGTCCGGCCACAATCGGCTGCACCACGGCGCGGACCGGGGCCACCACAACGCGCAGGGCGCCGGCGGTGGACGTTTCGGGGTGCGCCAGCCGGCGCAGCACGGACAGGCGCCGGCCCACCGTGTCCGAACGCGGTGAGAGCCGTTCGTGCGGGAGCGTTTCCCAGCTGGGGAACTCGGCGACGGCGTCGCTCGGCAGGAAGGCCCGCAGCGCAGCCGACAGGTCTTCGGCTTCCCTGCCGGTGGCAGTGATGGCCAGGACCACGGGCGCGGGGGCGCCGGTGCCGTCCGTGTCTTCCACCGACTGCGGTGCCCAAGACTGCGTCAGACCTTCCGCCATCTCCGCCAGCAGGGCCGGGCGCAGCCCGGCCGGGGCGCTGATCTGGTAGTCCTCGCTCCGGGCCGCGAAGCCCCGGGAGGCTTCGGCCTTGACGCGGGCGTAGTTCCGGTCCTCGGCCAGGGCCCGGCGCAGGCCGGTGAGTGAGGGTCCGTTGAGGCTCATAGCTGTGGCTCCTGAAGGGATCACGGGGGTGCAGGCAACACGAATAGCCGAAATTCGTGAGAATCCCGGGTACCCCAAGCCTACCGCGCAGCCCGTGACGGGCCGGACGCGGAAGGTCCCCCGCATCGTGAGCGATGCGGGGGACCTTCCTTCCTGCCTGCCGTGTCTGTACCCAGGACCGCCACCGGGTTGTCCGGCGGAGGTCCGGCGGGTTACAGGATCGCGGTCATGGGGCTCCAGCCTCCGCCGAGGTCGATGCGGGTGAACCAGTCACCGGCACCGTCGTTCGGGTAGAGCCACAGCTGGCCGCTGGTGTCCCGGGCGATGACGTCGGGCTTCCCGTCGCCGTCCATGTCGCCCGGAGCGGTGATGGCGTTCAGCGTGTTCCAGCCGCCGCCGAGGCTTTCCCGGGTGAACCATTCGTTCTGCCCGTTGCCCGGGTAGAGCCACAGTTCGCCGCTGGAATCGCGGGCGATCAGGTCCACCTTGCCGTCGGCGTCGAAGTCGCCGGGGGCCACGATGGAGCTCATGATGTTCCAGCCTGCGCCCAGGTCAACGCGGGTGAACCAGTCACCGGCACCGTTGTTCGGGTAGAGCCAGAGGCGTCCGCTGCTGTCCCGGGCGATCAGGTCCGCCCGGCCGTCGGCGTTGAAGTCACCCGGGGCAACGATGGAGGTCATCACGTTCCAGCCGCCGCCCAGGCTCTGCCGCTGTAGCCAGTCGCCGGTCCCGGTGCCCCGGTAGAGCCAGAGCTCCCCGTTGGTGTCCCGGGCGATCACGTCCGCGTCGCCGTCGCCGTTGAAATCGCCGGCGCTGACGATCGACGTCATCACGTTCCAGCCGCCGCCGAGGTTGATCCGGGTGAACCAGTCACCCGTCCCCGTGCCCGGGTACAGCCACAGCTGGCCGGACCCGTCCCGGGCGATCACATCGGTGTTGCCGTCACCGTTGAAGTCGTTCAGCCGCATCGACGTCGCAGGCACGGCCGGCGCGGCCGGGGTGACCTCATTCGATGCCGCGGACCGCGGGCTGGTTCCTCCGGCGTTGACTGCCTCAACCTGGAAGTTGTAGGCGGTGCCGTTGGTCAGGCCCACCACCACCAGCGACGTTTCCGTTGCCGCGACGCCTTCAATGGTGTTGACCACCGTGTTGCCGTTGCGGACCAGGATGTTGAGCGTGTCGGCACCCTCAGGTGCTGCGAAGCTCACCGTTGCCGTCGTGTTGCCGCCAACCGCAGTCGGGGCAGCCGGGGCAGCGGGCGCAACCACAGCATCCGGGACAACATTGATGGTCTGGTCCAGGAACCGCAGCCGTTCGACGTTGGTGATCCGGTCCGTGCCATCTGTTGCCCGGCCGCCGACGTGGGTCACGGTGGTGACGCCGTTGACGGTGCTGATGTCGTATTCGTCGAGGTTTCCGGAGAAGGCCGCCGTGTCGACGTCGGCCTCGCCCGGGCTGGAGAGGATCTCCCGGACGATCTTCACATTGCCGGGATCGATGGTGCCGGCCATGATGTCGGCCTGGAGCTCGGTCAGCGAAGTGGCCGTCCGGGTCTCGGCGCCGTTGCCGTCGAGAACACTGAGCCTGACGTTGAGCCACTTGTCGCCGTCGATGATGTCATCGGCGCCGTTGCCCCAGATCTCGTCGCTGCCGGAGCCGCCGATGATGATGTTGCCGGCCCCGAAGGTGGCGGCACCCGGAGGCAGCAGGTCCGCCAGCCCCCTGATCCGTGCGATGCCCGCCGCGTCGAGTTCGTTGGTCAGGCCCTCGACGTTGACTTCGTTGTTCGGCTGCGACGGAACCAGGTCGTCGCCGTAGAGCACGTCATCCTTGTCCCAGCCGGAAAGGGCCTCAACCAGGAGGAAGCGGTCCTTGAGGGCGTTGGGGCCGTCGACGATGATCATCCGCATGTCCGAGTTGGCGGCTTCCACCGAACGGGCGTGCGTGACCCAGTCGAAGCCGAAGACGCCGTGGTTGCGTTCGATGCCGGGGCCGGCGACCATAATGTCGTCGCCGCCTTCGGCGTCGTAGTCGTCTTCGCCGGAGTCGCCGATCAGGACGTCATGGCCCGGGGCGTTGATGTCGTCGAAGAACGGTGCGCCGCTGTCGCCCTGGAGCAGGTCGTTGGAGTTGCCGCCTTCCTGCCAGTCATCGCCGCCGCCGCCGAACACGGTGTCCGGACCGTCTCCGGAGAGGACCAGGTCGTTGCCTTCACCGGCGAACGTTTCGTTGCCGTTGAGGCCGCCGTTGGAGAAGTCGTCGCCCTCACCGGACATCACGATGTCCAAACCGGGTCCGGCGTCGATCGCATCGTTGCCGGGTCCGCCCTTGAGCACGTCGTCGCCGTGCGAGTCCGTGACGCGGTCCCGTCCCTCGCCGCCGAGGACGACGTCGGCGCCATCATTGCCTTCGATGATGTCGTCGCCGTTGTTGCCCCAGACGGTGTCGTTGTCGATGCCGCCCCAGATCCGGTCTGCCGCGTCGTCGCGTCCGTTGTAGGTGGACTGGGCGTTGAGCCCGGGCCGGTCGACGCTGTTGGTGACGCGGTACCGGATGGTGCCGTCCGCCATCCGCATCAGCAGCGCGGATTCATCACAGGCCGAGGCCGGGTCGTCCGCCACCGAGTTGCCGGTGGTTCCGGTGATGTTGGCCATCTCGAACTCGCAGTCAGCGACGCCGAAGACGTCAGCCTTGAGGGCCGATGCGTCGGTGTTGCGCATGATGAGCTCGGAGAGGGAGTTGCCTTCCAGCTGGGTCCGCAGGTTCAGGCCCGAGGTGCGGGAAAGGTAGTACAGGCGGTCCCCGTCCTGCAGGTCCGTCATCTGGCGCTCGAAGATGTAGTTGAACGTCGAGCCCAGCAGGCCGCCGAAGAGGTTCTGGTACTCGGCGAGACCGCCGACCCAGAGGTCCACGCTGCCCAGGCCGGTGGACCCGTCAGCCCAGGCGCCCGTGCTGTTGACGAACTCGAACGAGTCGGCCGGAGTCAGGGCATCCGCGGTGTCCATATCGAACAGCCGCTGGGCGGCCGCCCGCTTGTCCGCGATCGACGTTGCTGCCGTGATGGTCGGGTGGGTGCCGTAGGCAGCCATGAAGTTCACCACGGAATCCGGGTGCTTGAGGTTCTGGCCAAAATCCACCCAGCTGGTGTACGGCTTCAGCGAGGACTCGCCGGTGCTCGCGTACAGCTGGGCACGGAAGTTGTTCAGGGACGGGACGCCGGTGTCCCTGCCGCGGGCCAGGTTCAGCGAGGCAAGGTCCAGGGGCAGGCCCAGGACGTTGTTCCGCAGGGTGTCGGTGACGAACTCGTCGAGTTCGGCGCCCACCTGGTCCGTCATGCCCATGGCGATCGCTCCGGCGGCCTGCTTCGGGGAAAGCGTGCCGGCCGTGCTGGAGTAGTACGCCGTGGGGTTGAGGAAGGCATCCAGCAGCGGCATGCCGATGTCGGCGCCGGAGTTGGTTTTACGGTCAATCGTCTCCGTCAGCATGGAGTGCCCGAACCGGTACGTGGCGTGGGCGAACTCCGCCATGATGGAGGGGTCGATGCCGGTATCCGACTGGGTGAACACGTTGAACGGGTTGATGCCCGGCTGGATCTTGCGGGCAAAATCCTCGAAGACGATGTGCTGGTATTCCATCTCCGTGACGTAGCGGGCAGCCTGGAACAGGCGTTCGCCGTTCCACTGCCCGTTCGGGAGCTTCCACTCACTGACGTCGATGTTCTGCGTGGTGATGAGGTCCTGCATGTAGGTGACCAGCCGGTTGTGCTCCGAGTGGAACACCTGGTGGATCGCCGTCAGGCCGATGTTCTCATTCACGCGTCCGTCGCCGGCAACGAAGTGCGCCGCCAGCTGCTCGTCGTCGTAGGTGCCGGGATTGGCCAGCGGTACGGTGACCGGATTGAGGTCGGAGTCGCCGTCAGCTGCCAGCGGCAGGCCTGTCTGGGAGTTGAACGGCGCCGCGTTGTGCGCGATGTCGTCCAGGAACGCGATGCCGATGCGCTCGACGTTGGCCGGCGGCGCAACCGGCGCCGACAGGTTGCCTTCGACCCGGCCGGTGGCGGTCTCGTACTGCGGGAGCCCGTTGGGACCGCGCAGGAACCGGCCATACTGGTCAGTGGCGATCTTGGGGACGTCGGCCACATCGACATCCGACAGCTCCAGGCCGAGGAGTTCCCGGGCCTGCTCCTTGATATGCCCCCACGTGGCCATGCCGCCCGGTTCGCCTTCAATCAGCTCGCCCGTGGTGACCGGATCGCCGTTCTCGTTGAGGACGTATTCCCGTAGGAACACCTGGTGCGAGGGATGGGACGCGTAGGTCTGGCTCTGGTCCACCCACGGCGAGTCGGTGTTGGTGGCGTCCTGGATGTCGTCGGCGGTGCCGAGCACCCCGTCCGGCCCGGCCTGGTTTTCGGCCCGGTTCAGCAGCATGAAGTTGGTGCGGCCGCCCGGAACGTACAGCGGATCGTCCTCGGCCAGCGGCATCATGACGTAGTTCTTGGTCTTCTTGGTGAAGTCCACGCCGTGGTCGAAGAACTGCCCGAACAGCGCGAACATGCCGTTGTAGGGCGGAGAGAGGCCGAAGTCGGTGGTCACGTTGGGGATGTCCAGGGTGGCACCTTCGGGCACACAGTTCTCCGGCAGGCCCGCCCCATCGCAAGGCACCGCCGTCGGGCTGTCATTGACCGTGCGGTGGGCCTGGCCCGCAGCGGCCACGGCCGCGGGGTTGGTCGCCGTCTGGTCCACAATCACGTTGCTGATAAAGCGGGGATTGCTGTCAGTGACGTTGGAGTTCACCGACTGGTAGCTCTGCCCGCCGGTCGACGTGCGCCACTCGGGATCCGAGAGGCGCGGCATCGCCCGGCTCGCGGCACCAAAGTGGCCCTGGCCTTCCACCAGGTTGTTCTCCGTGCCGTCCACGGTGCGGAGGCCGTAGGGCAGCAGCGGGTTGGCGATCTGGTTGGGGCCGGAGCCCATCAGGGGCTGGCCCGGGACGTCGTTGCCCTGGGCGTCTTCCTTGGTGGCGTGGTTTTCAGCGATTTTGATCTGCTTCAGGATGAACCGGATATCGCCTGCATTGAGGGTGAAACCTTGACCGGTCGGGGCGGCCGAGACCGCCGGCGCCAGCACGGACGGGACAACCCCGGCACTGAGGATGAGGGCAAGGGCACCGGCCGCGACTTTGCGCGTGACACCCGGCGCCTTCCCTCGAACCGGAAGGCTGCCATCCCTCCTTCTGGTCTTGCGATGTTTCGCCATGATGTATTCCTCCATCGAGTCGCACCGGCTCCCCCCTGAATGTGGTCGCTCGGCTCACTGGATGGCCACAGCATTCTCCTGATGCCTTTGGAAATTCTTGGGACTCGTGCGCCGGCAGGTGCGGAGGATGGTAGAGAGAGGCTTGTTACTGGGTGTGCATGCTGAGACGGGGTGGCAACGGGAGTGACGGGCGCGGCCTGCCCGGCCGGACGGTCCGCGCCCCGGCATTGCTAAGCTTGCTGTCCAGGCTGTCCCACCCCTTCGAGGAGACTCCATGAACGGCAACCCACGTACGGTGCTCGTCACCGGCGCCACCGGCTACATCGGAGGACGGCTGGTCCCCCGGCTGCTGGAGGCGGGGCACACGGTCAAGGTACTGGTCCGGACCCCGGCCAAAATCGCAGGGGTGCCGTGGCTGTCCGACGTCGAGGTCGTCCAGAGCAGCCTCGACGACGGCGATGCCCTGAAGGCGGCGCTGGAGGGCGTCGACGTGCTCTACTACCTGGTCCACTCCATGGCGGCCGGCTCGGGCTTCGAAGCCAAGGAAAAGGCGATGGCCGAGACGGCGGCGCGGGCAGCAACCGCGGCCGGTGTGGACCGGATCGTCTACCTGGGCGGGCTGCACCCGTCCAACGCCGAACTCTCCACCCACATGAGGTCCCGCGAGGCCGTGGGCAAGGTCTTCCTCGACAGCCCGGTCGATGCCATTGTCTTCCAGGCCGGTGTGGTGATCGGCTCCGGGTCGGCGTCGTTCGAGATGATCCGGCACCTGTCCGAGACGCTGCCCCTGATGCCGGCCCCGAGCTGGGTGCGCAACAAGATCGAGGCAATCGCGGTGCGCGACGTGCTCCACTACCTGGTGGGGGCCGCCGGGCTGGAGGGACCGATCAACCGCACCTTCGACATCGGCTGCCGCCAGGTCCTCACCTACGCAGGCATGATGCAGGAGTATGCCGCGGAGGCCGGGCTGCCTTACCGTGTGGTGCTGGCACTGCCCATCCCGGCGCCCAAGCTTGCCGGAATGTGGGTCGCGCTGACCACGCCGATTCCGCTGTCGATGTCGCTGCCGCTGGTGGAGTCGCTCCAGCACGACGCGGTCACGCAGGAGCACGACATCGACGCGTACATTCCCCCGCCCGAAGGCGGGCTCACCCCGTACCGCCGGGCCGTGGCCCTGGCCCTGGGCAAGGAACGCGACGGCCAGGTGGCAACCACGTGGGCCAGCGCGGGCGCCGACGCCGATCCGCTTCCCTCCGACCCGGAGTGGGCCGGCCACCGCGTGTACCTGGATGAGCGCAGCTTCTCCAGCGACGTGGACCCCAAACACGTCTGGACCATCATCGAAGGGATCGGCGGGCAGAACGGCTGGTACTCCATGCCGCTGGCCTGGCAGGTCCGCGGCTGGCTGGACAAGCTCACCGGCGGCGCCGGGCTGCTGCGCGGCCGCCGGCACCCGCACCTGCTGGCCGAAGGCGAAGTGGTGGACTGGTGGCGGGCCGAGCGGATCGAGCGCGGCCGCCTGCTGCGGCTGCGCGCCGAGATGCGGGCGCCGGGCCGGGCCTGGCTGGAACTGTCGGTGGAGCCGGAGGGTACCGGCAGCCTCTACCGGCAGCGGGCCATCTTCTTCCCGAAGGGCCTCAGCGGGAAGCTGTACTGGCTGGCGGTGCTGCCGTTCCACAGCCTGATCTTCCCTGCCATGTCGCGGAACATCACGGCGGCGGCGAAAGCGCTCCAGGAGCAGGAATCGGAGCCCGCCGGGCACACCCCGTAAGATGTTTGGAGCCCGAAACGACCAGTTCCACCCCACGGAGGACCCCCAACCATGGCTTTGAGCGCATCCACCAACCTTCCGCACAGCGTTGACCGCGTCACCGCAGTTTTTGTCAACGAAGACTTCCTGCGCCACACGAGCGAACTCGTGGGCGGCACTCTGGAGTCCTTCGCCGTCGACGGCGACACGGCCGGTGCCTTCAGCACCACCACGGTGCGGACCATCCCCACCAACCGGATGCCGGACCTGGCCCGCAAGTTCGTCGGCGAAAGCCTCAAGGTCACCCAGCTTGAGAACTGGGACGCTCCCGCCGCTGACGGGTCCCGGCTGAGCAACATCACGCTGAAGGTCGCCGGCGCCCCGCTGGACGTCAGCGCCGTCCAGCGCCTTGTGGCCGACGGCGGCGGCACCCGGATCGAGCTGGAAGGCACCGTCACGTCCTCCGTGCCGTTCCTGGGCGGCAAGATCGCCGACGCGGCCGAGCCGATGGTGGGCAAGGCCCTGAACATCCAGTCCACGCAGGCCCAGGCCTGGCTCGAAAGCCACTAGCACATGGAGCTGCCGGCCTTCCTGGCCGTAGTCCTGATCGTGGCCGGAGTCTGGTCCCTGGTGGTCTGGCCGCAGTTCCTGCGCCGGGTCCTCAAGGATCCGCGGGCCCGTGACGCCAACGGCAAAGCCACCCGCTTCCTCACCGTCCACGTCGTCCTGGTCAGCATCTCGATGCTGCTCGGTGCGGCGACGGCGGCCATCGGGATCGCCGGCCTGCTGGGTTAGGCGAAAACAGAGTGCCCCTGAGCGCGTTCCGCGCTCAGGGGCACTCTGTTTTTAGACGATCAGCTGCCAGACGATCAGCTGCCGGACGGTCAGCTGCTGGGAGTCTGGCTGCCCGCCAGGGCCTGGGACAAGGCGTCCTCGGCTGCCACCCACGAAATCATGGCGCATTTGACCCGGGCGGCGTATTTCGAGACGCCTTCGAAGGCCGAGGCGTCGCCGAGTATTTCGGGATCGGCGGCAACTTTTCCCCGCGACCGCAGCACGTCGCGGAAATTGTCGATCACGCTGCTCAGTTCGCTGGCATCCATGCCTTCGGCCATCTCGGCCAGCACCGAGGCCGAGGCCATGGAGATGGAGCAGCCTTCCCCGTCCCAGCGCAGCTGCGCGACCTTTCCGCCGGAGACCGCCACCCGGACCGTGATCTCGTCCCCGCAGACGGGATTCAGCTGGTGGGACTGCCCCGTGGACGTCCCCGCCGGCACCGGCGCCTCCGCCAGGCCGCTGCCGGTCCGCAGTTTTGCGTGCTCCAGGATGATCTGCTGGTACAGCTGTTCGAGGCTCATGTCTGCTGGTCCTTAGGCTCCAAAGTAGGGGCGGACCTCAGCGACGGCCGCGAGGAACGCGTCCACGTCGGAGGTCGTGTTGTAAAGATAGGTACTGGCACGGGTGGTGGCGGTCAGGCCCAGCCGGCGGTGCAGCGGCTGCGCGCAGTGGTGGCCGACGCGGACCGCGATTCCCTTGCTGTCCAGGAACTGTCCGACGTCGTGCGCGTGCACGCCGGCGACGTCGAAGGACGCCAGGCCGATCCGCTCCTGCCCCGGCGCGGGGCCGAGGACGCGGATGCCGGGAATGGATGCCAGGCCTTCGACAAGGCGCTGCCCGAGGAAGGATTCCCAGGCGTGGATGCGGCCCATTCCCGTCTCGGTGAGGTAGTTGGCGGCGGCGGCGAGTGCGATGGCCTGCGAGACTTTCTGCGTGCCCGCCTCGAAGCGCTGCGGGGCCGGCAGGAAGGCGGCACGCTCCATGGTCACCGTGGTGATCATCGATCCCCCGGTGAGGAACGGCGGCAGCGCGTTCAACAGTTCGGACCGGCCGTACAGCACCCCGATGCCGGTCGGCCCCAGCATTTTGTGGCCCGAGAGGACGGCGAAGTCGACGCCGAGGTCCTGCACATCCAGCGGCAGGTGGGGCGCCGACTGGCATGCGTCCAGCACTGTCAGGGCACCGGCGTCGCGGGCCATCGCCACGAGCGTCTTGACCGGGTTAATGGTGCCGAGGACGTTGGAGGCGTGGCTGAAGGCGAGCACCCGGGTGGCCGGGTTGATGATGCCGGCGGCGGCGTCGAGGTCCAGCTGGCCTGCGTCGTCGACGGGGATGAACCGCAGGGTGGCCCCGGTCCGCTCCGCCAGCTGCTGCCACGGGATGAGGTTGGCGTGGTGTTCCATCTCGGTGACCACGATCTCGTCGCCGGCTCCGAGGGCGAACCGTGCCGCCGCCGCGCCGGCGCCGGGCAGGGACGAGTTCAGGAAGGCGTAGCTGAGCAGGTTCAGGCCCTCCGTGGCGTTGGAGGTCCAGATGATTTCATCGGCCCCCGCGCCCAGGAACGCGGCAAGAATCTCGCGGGCGTCCTCGAAGGAGTCCGTGGCTTCCACCGCCAGCAGGTGGGCGCCCCGGTGAACGGCGGCGTTCCGCTGCTCGTAGAATTCCTGCTCCGCCTCAATGACGCTCAGCGGGTTCTGGGACGTGGCGCCGGAATCCAGGTAGACCAGCGGCTGCCCGCCCACAGTCCGCGAGAGGACAGGAAAGTCGTTGCGGATCCGCAGCACCTCGTCGTCGGTCAGGGCGGGCGCGGACAGCGCCTGGGACTCTGACGTGGGCACAAAAACCACGCTGGCCTCCTCGGATCGGGTCAAATGGACTGGTATCCATCATCCCACGGAACGGCACGCCGCATTCTGCCGCCCGCGCTGCGGGCCGGCAGCGCCAGGTTCAGGGCCGGCGGGAATCGCCGCCCGTGTCGATCAGATCGACCCTCCGGCTGACACCCAGCTTGGCGAAGACCCGGTAGAGGTGCCCTTCCACGGTCCGCTGGGACACGCAGAGCTTGCTGGCGATCTCCGCGTTTGTGGCCCCGCTTGACACCAGGTCCAGGATCTCCGTTTCCCTGGCCGTCAGTTCCGCGTCCTGCTCCGGACGGACCAGGTCGATGTGGGCGGCCATTCCGGCGGCGGTCATCCGGTTCTGGATCTTGCGCTGGACGGCCAGCAGTTTCCGCTTGTCCGTGGTTTCGGCCAGGCACCGCTCCGCCTGCTGCGCCGCTTCCAGGGCCAGCAGCACGTAGCCGCCGCGCAGCGCCTTGTCGCTGATCCGGACGAGTTCGACGTCGTCGGCGTTCAGGACCGCGAGCGCGTAGTCGTGCAGCATCCCGGCCTCCCGCCCCTCGACTGCGAGGCTGCTGGCGGCCAGGCCGTCCGCCGCTCCGGTATCCCCCCGGCGCACGGCAAGCCGCCTGATGTCGGTTTCAATGCCGCGCAGCCCCTGCCGCTTGGCTTCCGCGGCAAGGCCCGCCAGCCTCCTGCTGGCCTCGCCGGCCCCGCCGGGCGCTCCGCCCGCCGCGGTGGAGTACGCCTCGGCCAGCAACGGAAGGGTTCCGGGCCCGCGGTACCTGGACCGCCGGAACGCGGCCGTGTGCTCTTCGGCCTCCCGGGTGTGGCCCACCACTGACGCTGCGTACGCGGCCACGGCATGAGCGAAGGGCAGCAGCTCCCAGGGATCGGCGATGGTCAGTTCCTCGACGCCGAGGACGAGCTCGGCGGTGCCCTCGGGCATGCGCCCCTGCCGGACACGGGCGAGGCCGCGCATCAGGTGCAGGATGCCGCCGCTGAGCAGCAGCCTCGACGGGTAGTGGGCCTCATACTCGTCGAGGGCCGCGGCGAGCGCCTCCCACTCCCCCGCCCAGTTCAGGCTCAGGCTGTAGCGCACCAGGAGGTCCTCGTAGACCAGCGGCAGCGCCAGGCCCGGGCTTTGCGCCTCGTGCCAGGCTTCCCGCGCCAGCCCCAGCCCCTCTGCAGTCCTGCCCTTGGCGCAGAGCAGTTCGGCGAGCAGCGACTCCGCCGGGATCTTGAGATCGGGCCGGCCGCCGGCGGCCGCCACCAGCTGGCTGAGCCCGCCCTCCCGGTCCGCGGCGGCGCCGGCCAACTTGCTTCCGGGGAGGCCTGCGGCGGCGGCTACCGGGCCCGCGTCCAGCCACGACGGTCCGGTGACGCCGCCCATCGGGGGGCCGCCGTTACCGCTGGGCCGCAGGGCCGCATCCGGCGCGGCGGTTAGCAGGTCCCCCGGCGAGGCGGCGGGTCCGGCACGGTCCGCCGTCGCCGGCGGCTGCCCGCGGAGGCGGGCTGACAGCAGAGCCGCCAGGTAGCTGGCGCCATGGTCCGGAAGGGGGTGGGCCAGCTGGAGGAACTTCATGGACTGGCCGGCGTCGCCCAGCAGGTACCGCGCGTAGGCCATCTGCAGCCGCGCCGCCGGAATCATCGCGGCGTCCGATACGGCCTCCGCCGCCCTGAGTGCGGCGTGCGCGTCGAGCGCGACGTTGGCGGCGTTGGCGGCTGCCAGGAGCTGCTCCGCCGAAACGGGCGCGCCGCAGTCCAGGGCCCAGCGGACTCGGTTGAGGAAGGCTTCCGGATGCACGGACGTTCCCGGAGGCAGCGACACGAAACTCGCCCGCAGCCCGGCGCTCCTGCCGGCCGGAACCCACCGGCGGATGATCTCGCCGATAAGCGGGCTCGCGGGGCGGACCGTGCGGTCGGCACCCCGGGAGACGGTGATGATGCCCGCCCGCTCCAGGGTGTCCACCGCCTTGGGCCCGCCAAAGCCCAGCAGTTGGCCCAGGGGCAGCGGACCCGCCAGCGACACGATCGCGGCGGCAGTCCGTTCCTCGGGCGACATCGACCGCAGTTCGTGGCCGATCAGGTCGGCGACCGGGACGTCGGACAAGCCGGGACGGAAGAGGAGGTACCACACGCCATGACGCAGTCCCAGTGCACCGGTGGTGCGGGCGTGGTCGATCAGGGACAGCAGCATAAAGGGATTTCCGGCGGAAGCGTCGGCCAGCACCGCGGAGGCCCAGGGCGACACATCGGCGCGGAGGACCTGTTCACAGAGCTGGTGCACCTCGGAGCGGGTCAGCGGCTCCAGATCGAACTTTGCCAGGATCCCGTCGTCCCAGAGGGCCAGGAATTCTTCCGGGATCAGCAGGCCCGGCCTGCAGGTGGCCAGGACGCTCGCGGACCCGGTAGCCACAGCCTGTGCAACCAGCTGCGTCGTCCCGCGGTCCAGGAACTGGGCATCGTCGATCACGAACAGCGGTTTGGTGGGCTGGGCTTTGATGCTGTCTGTCACGGCCTTCACCACCGCAGCGAAGGAGTCCAAATCGCGGGCGGGGAGCTGCCCGAGGTACGGCGAGAGCGCGCCGAAGGGCACGGCCGAGAGGGCGGGTGTCGCCGTGAGCTTAATCATGGCGGCATTGGGCTGGAGTTCGCGGATGACAGCCCGGGAGACTGCGGTCTTTCCGGTGCCGGGGTTGCCCACGATCAGGGCACCGGAGGTCCCTCCCTCGCGCAGGCACTTAAGGATGTCCTTCACGACGCCGGACCGGCCGACCAGTGTGGCGGACTCAGTCAGGCTTTCCACCCGCGGACCTCCCTGCGGCGCGGCTGCTCCAGGACCGCCCGGAGGATAGGGTGCCCGGCCGGTTAGCCGAGGCGCGCGTGTTCCACTGGTCCGGAGATGACATCTTTGAGTTCCGACCTGCTCGCGACGTGCAGTTTCGCGTACACCTGGTAAAGGTGACCCTCAACCGTTCGGACAGAAACATGCATCTCGTCGGCGATCTTCCGGTTGGACGTCCCCGCGGCGGCCCTGACCGCCACTTCGGACTCCCGGGCCGTCAACGTTGAGGTCAGCAGGGACAGCACACCGTTCCTAGGGTTGCCGAACCGGTCCTCGAGGGACTGCTGGGTGCGCTGGGCCATCCGGAGGGAGATCCGGTTGCCGGCGTCGTTGGCGCAGCTGACGGCTTTGCGGGTCACGTCCCGGGCGAACACGGCGTGGCCGGCGGCGTCCGCGTCCTTGGACGTGGCCAGCAACTCCTCGCTGTCGGAGTCCTTCAACCCTTCCGCCAGCCGGGCGCACAGCCCGGCGAAGTGACCGGTGACCTGCCCCGCGAGCCCGCTGAGCTTCTGGCTGGCCTGGCGGTCCCCCAGCCGGGCGACCGCCGACAGGAACTGGAGTCCGGTGGCCAGGGCCTGGGCCTCCGTGTCGCTGTCCGCCTCCATCTTCAGCGCGCGGAGGGCCTCGGTCTTCTGGCCGATTTCCGCTTTGGCGGAGAGTTCGTAGTACCGGGTGATCCGGTTGACGAGCCACGACGCACGGGGGTGCACCTCTTCGACGTCCACCAGCAGGGCAGCCGCCTTGTCCTCGTCTCCCTGGAGCGCGAAGGCGTAGGCGCAGGCCGCCGTGGCGAGGCCGGCGACGGCATCCGGATCGTGGACCCGCAGCTGCCAGACCCCGGACTGCAGCCGCTGGACGGCTCCGGCGAGCTGGCCGCGGTGCAGTTCAACGATTCCCTGCCCGATCTCGAACATGCCGCCCAGACGGGACTGTTCGTCCAGGGACTCCGTGGTGCCCGCGATGAAGTCTGCGGCCTCCCGGAACTTCGCGGACAGCAGCAGGAGCAGCAGGAACCGGCCCCTGATTTCACGCATCACACTGTCCGGCAGGTCCAGGAACCCGGCGGCGGCAATGATCTGCCGGCCCAGCGCCACAGCGCCGAGGACGTCGCCGGTGACGGCCTTCGCCTCGCACAGCAGGCTGGCCGCCATGATCTTGGCTTCGCTGCCCAGGTCCGTGGCATCCACGTCCTGGAACATCTGCAGGACGTCCCCGTACCGGCCTTCGAAAGCCGCCAGTTCGGCGTAGGCCAGCCGCACCCGGTCCCCTGCCGGACCGGGCACGGCCCCGTCGTCGCGGGACACCGTAAGTCGCAGTTCAATCTCCTGCAGCCTGGCCAGCGCGTTGGCGGCCGCGGCGGGGCTGCGCCTGTCCAGCTCCGCCCACAGCAGCTGCAGGGAGGCCCATTCATCCAGGCCCAAGGTGTCGCCGGCGCGCTGCTCGGCGTCAGCCAGGACCCGGCGGGCCGACTCGTCGTTGTGCAGGGCCATGAGCGCCCGGGCAGATTCGACGGCTACCTCCGTCAGGTTCCCGGTTCCGGCTACTTCCCGGGTGAACCTCAGGGCCGAATGCGGGTCGGACGCCTTGTTGGCCTGGCGGGCAGCGGCCAGGGCCACCTGGGGACCCACTTCCTCCCCGCAGTCCAGCGCCCATGCGACAGCAGTGGAACCGGCGTAGTCGTCGAGGTCGAGGTCCTGGAGCACAGCGCCCAGCCGGCGGCGCAGTTCGGCACTCCGGCCGGGAGGCACCACACTGGCGACAATGCCCGCCGTGACCGGGTTGGCGATGCTCACCATAGGCGGATGATCGTGGCTGACGCGGATCAGGGCCCGTTCCTGGAGGGTGTCGATATCCTGCGCCTTGGACACGCTCATCAGGGTCTGCAGGGGCAGGGCACCGGCCAGGGACAGGAGCTCGAACACGTCGCGCTGGCCGGGGCTGAGCCGGTTCAGGCGGGCTTTGAGGACATCCCGGATCTCACCGGCGAGGGCCACCGGCTTGTCCCCGAGGACCCAGGAGTCGTCGTGGCGGACAATAATGCCGAGCTTGATCTGCTCACGGGCCAGGGCGTGCAGGAAAAGGGCGTTGCCGCCGCTGGCGTTCCACAGCGCCCGTGCCGCGGTGTGGGAGAAGTGCCCGCCGTACTCCTGGGCGAGGCTGTCCACCGTTTCGCTGAAGTCGAACGGGCCAAGGTCCACCCTCCGCAGCAGGTCGTCCTTCCACAGACCCATGATGTCGCTGCCGAGGTTGGGCAGGTCCACGCACGCGGCGAGCAGGAGGACGTGGCCGCCGGCGCAGAGCTGGGCGACCATCATGGTGGAGAGCTCATCAAGGTCATGGGCATTGTCGACGAACAGCACCACGTTGCGGCCCTGGGCCCGGGTCTGGAGCAGCTGGGTCAGGCCGCGGAGCACCATAAGCGGGTGCTCAAGGTGGGAGGCGTCGAGTTCATTGAGCAGCACACTGAGGGCCCCGTACGGGAGCTTCGAGGAAATGGAGCTTCCGCGGACCTGGACCACCAGGAAGTCGTCACCGAGCTGTTCCAGGGCGCGCTGGGCAATAAACGACTTTCCGGCCCCGTGTTCCCCCACAATGACTGCCCCGCAACCGGTTCCTGAGGTCAGCGCCGCGACTACGTCAACAACGGTCTTGTGCCGTGTGTAGTGCTTTTGATGCCACCCCTTCCCCGGACGTTGGGCGGCTGAAATCACATCTGTTCTGCCGCTGCCCGCAGACAGGCCGGCTTCTTGCTGAAACATGAGAGAGACCTTCGCAATCAAAGTATTGACTACCGATAAATCCAACTTAGGGAGGTGGCGGATCATCGGGATGCGTAAGTGCTACTCGATTACCTCTCTGGTGCCCGGCTCCGGGCTACGTAGATGTACTCAGTCTCGCGGCGCACCCAGGGCTCCGAAACCAAGTAGTCGGGCCGCCCGCACCGTCCTGCGGCAGAGGGCGGGGCCGGGGGTTCCGTGGGAGGGGCGTGCCCTCATGGGATGAGCGTCGCATCAGTGCCGGAACAGGCAGCGCCGGAACAGACAGTGCCGGAACAGACAGTGCCGGCACAGTCTTGGCACGGCCGCCCGGCCTGCGGGCGGCCGAGCCAGGACTGGGGTACTGGAAGTTTAGGGAGCCGACGGCGGCTGGGGGGAGGAACCTCGGTCTCAGAAGGTTCCGACGCCGTCGGCTCCGTCAAAGGGGTTTCCGTAGCCGGAAACCATTTGGAGGAGACCCGTGCGAAGCGATTCAATGTCTGCTGTGGCCTGATGCCTAGGGCACCTGCCTGTAACTCCAGGGCGGTCCATCGTCCCCACGGCCTGCGGTCCGTGCAGCTTCATTGCTGTAGCCGGGCCGCTGGTGCGCTGATGGCTCCACGTTCAAAGTCCTTTCCTTCAAAGACTTCATTTTTCAGAGACCTCCACCTCAAGGAATTCTGGTGGTTCCTGATTCCGGGTGGTCCCTGGTTCTGAGTGGTTCCTGGTTTTGGGTGGTTCCTGGTGCTGACTACAATCTAGCGAACCGGACGGCAGCCGCACACCGGTAGTCCGTACTCGAATTCGCGGCCGCTTGGGAGCCCACCGGGAACGGTGGGTACTTGCCGCGGCGGCGGGCCCCCGACGCCGGCACCGTCCGGCTACGCGGCCCCCGTACCCGGGTAGCCGGCGGCCTACTTGCCGGGTCCCGGGAGCTACGCACTCCGGAACGCGGCCCGGGCGGCTAGGAGGTCGGGACACCCGGCAGCTGGTCCCTGCCTTTGACGTTGAGCTTGGCATAGCTGCGGTACAGGTGGCCTTCGACCGTCCGGATGGACACCTGCAGCTCTGCGGCAATCTGGCGGTCGCTGAGGCCGCGCACCGCCAGGGCCACAATGTCGCGCTCACGGCGGGTCAGCAGGCCCAGCGCATCGGTCGCAGCGTCCTCTTCCTGCCCGGCCACGCTGTCTGCCCGGTCAAGGCACCGCTTCCGCTGGGACAGCGCCATCCGCTCGCGCAGGGTGTCACCCGCGGATCGGTAGCCGTTCGCGGCCGCATCGTAGGCCAGTGCCGCGAAGCCCCACAGCTCCGCGTCCTCGCAGGCTTTTCCTGCCTCCAGATGGTCCGCCGCCTCGTCGGTGCTGACAGCCGCGGCATAGTGGCAGATCGCGGCGGCCCGGGGGCCTTCCAGCCCCGGCCGCAGTTCAAGCAGCCGGGCCGCTGCCTCCCGGTCGCCGAGGGCCAGGCACAACGCCAGCGAGTCGAACTCCAGGCCGGCCGTGGAACCATCGCCGTGCGGCCTGCCCAGCGCCCGGAGCTCGTCGACGGCGCCGGGGTAGTTTCCCAGCCGCGCCTTGCCGTAAACCACTTCCATCTCCGAGAGGACCCGGAGGTAACGGGACACCGCCCGCGGCGCGGCCTCGTATTCAGCAAGGAAAGCCGCGGCTTTGTCCTTTGCCCCGACTTCAGCGGCGGCAGCGAAGGCCATCGCGGCGGTCAGGGCGAAAAGCTGCTGGGGGTCCGCAAGCCGCAGCGACTCCAGGGCCGCACTGAGGGTGGTCATCGCCTGGGCGGCTTTGCCCTGGTAGAGCAGGATGATTCCGTGCGCGGCGTGGACTCCCCCGCCGAACGAGATCAGGTTGGGACCCGGGCCCGCCGTCACCCCGGCCAGTAGCGTGTCGGCGGCCTTCCAATCCCCGCCATGGATCGCGGCAGCGGCCGCCCGTGCCACGAGGAACTCCGCAAGGAAATACAGTTCCTCATGGCCGGCCCCTGCGGATTCCAGCGCCTGGGATGCCGCCGCGAACGCCTGCACCGCCTTGCCTTGCACCAGGAGCCGTTCCGATTCCAGGGCCAGCTTGAACGCGCCCTCCAGGACGTTGCCGGACGGCCCTGGATCCGCCGCGCCGCCGGCATCCTCCGAATACTCGCCGGCCAGCGCGAACACCATGGCATGCATGGTGGCATAGCGCTCCCGTGTGGCCGCAAGGATGCCGCCGGCATCCTCCGGATGTTCCGCGGCCAGCCGCTCCCCGGCCGCCAGGAGGGCTCCGGCCCGGGCCATGATCTCAGCCGGAGGGTGGCCCAGGGCCGCCTGCACGGCCGCCCACATCAGGGTGCCCGTCAGGAGGACAGCCACACTGAGTCCCTGGGCGAAGTCCGCCTCCAAGATGTCCCGGGCTGCGGCATAGTCCGACGTGTTGAAGAGTGTCCGCGCCGTCACGGACCGCGCCACCACCTGCAGGTCAGGATCCTTGACCAGCGCCGCGGCCTGGCGCGCCAGGTCGTCCTGGTGGAGCCTGCTGGCCAGCACGGCGGCCCGCAGCAGCTGCCGGTCATCGACCTCGGCCCCGCATTCCATCGACCAGCTGACCTGGCGGAGCAGGCCCTCCGCCGACGTCGGCTCGCTGTCCATCAGGCGTAGGAGGCTCTGCCGGAGCTGGAGGCTCCGCGCCGGAGAAATCAGGTTGCGCAGCGTGTCGCCGTAGATGGAGTGCCACAGCCGCAGCTGGGGGTGGGGCGAGGGCGTCACACGGATCAGCTCGTGCTCGATCAGGACCGCCACCGGGTCCTCGCCCACCATGGTTTCAATCAGCTCGCGGGACACGGGCTCGGCCAGGGCAACCAGGTTCAGGGTCTGGCGCTCCTCCGGCGTGCGCCTCAGCAGTTGGCGGCGGACCACATCGCTCAGGCGGTCCCCGTGGCTGTTAAGGGGGCGCGTGAGCAGCCACACGCCGTTGCGCTGGAGCAGGGTGCCGTCGCTCTTGGCGTCGTCGATCAGCCCGTTGAGCAGCAGCGGGTTGCCCTCGGAGGCTTCCCAGAGAATCTCGGCGACGTTCGGCAGGACCTGCGGTCCCAGTGCGCGGGCCAGGATGTCGCCCGTCTGCCGCTGGGTCAGGGGCCGGAGGTCGATGCGCTGTGCGATGCCTTCAAACCAGAGCTGCAGCAGCGGCTCGGGCAGGCCGGGCCGGGTGGCCGACGCCACCAGGAGTTTGGCCCACCCGGCAGCGGCCAGTTCCACGAGGATGCCCGCGGTCGCCTCGTCCAGGTCGTGGGCGTCGTCCACAATCAGCAGCAGCGGATTCCCGGTGGCTCGGCGCTCTTCCTCCAGGCGGGACCAGAACGTCCGGAGCACCGCCAGTTGCGAGGTGGCCTCCTGCACGGGGAGCCCCACGATGAAGGGGCCGAGCACTCCGTACGGGACGTTCGTCAGGGAAGGGCTGCCGTGGATGCGGACCGGCGTCACGTCGGCGCGCAGGTGGGCCACCACGGACTCCAACAGCGTGGATTTTCCGATCCCGCTGTCCCCGAGCAGGAGGACGGCGACGTGGGTGTTGCCTTTGATGGCTTCTACCGCCGAGCCCAGGTCCTCAGTGCGGCCGGTCAGGGCGTTGGATTCTTCTGCCGCCTCCGGGGCGGTGGCGCGGTTCCTAGATGAGTCCAAGCAGATCACTTCGCGAAGAAACTCCAAGCTTCGTGAACACCTGGTACAGGTGTCCTTCGACCGTCCGCACCGAGATGCCGATGGCCAGGGCAATGTCTTTGTTGGAGACCCCGTTGCCGGCAAGTGTGGCTATCTGGCGCTCGCGGTCCGTGAGCAGCGGGCCTTTGTTCCGGGGCATGATGGGCAGGGCCGGCACGGAATCGGCCAGGCTCTCGAGGATCGCATGGGCGGCGCTGGCCTTCCCGCTCAGGCCCGCGGCCTTGGCGAAGTCGAAGGCGAGGGCCGCGCACCGCGCCTGGACGGCGTCGAGCTCCATGGCTGCGGCCTGGCCCGCGGCTTCGAGCATGATGGCAGCATCCTTCTTCCGGCTGCCCACGGCGATGGTGCGGGACAGTTCCGCGAGCGGCCCCTGCCGCAGGGCCGCGATTTCTTCCATGAACTGGAAATCCTTGGTGGTGCCGTTGACCGTCGCGCCCAGCATAAAGATTCCCGCGAGGGTATAGCGGCCGTTGCGGAAATGGTCCTCCGCGGACCTCACCAGGCGGTCCTTCGCTTCCGGGTCTCCCAGCCAGCGCGAGGCCATGTCCAGGCAGAAGTCCGCGGAGCTCCGGACGGCGAAGCGTGCGGCGCCGTCGGCCGACCGGGCCCGGTCCAGGTAGACGGTGGCCTGCACGGAGTTTCCGGTCTGGGCGTAGGCGAAGGCAGTGGCGGCGTAGGCCTGGCGCAACGAGTGCAGGCTGGCCCGGACTTCGAGCTGGGCGATCGCGGCCAGCAGCGGATCGAGGGCCATGTAGCCTCGGCCCGCGTAGACGTAGGCCAGTCCCACAGCCAGGTCGGTGGGGGCGCTGCCGGAGTGCAGCCCGTGGCCGGCCCTGCCGCTGGCGTCCTTGAGCATGTCGATGCTCTGCCGCCACTGCCCGGACAGCAGGAGCACGTTGAAGGATCGCCAGGCGAAGTTCTCCCGGATCCGCGGGACGTTGGACCATTCGCCGAGCTGCCCGCCGATGTCGCGCATCAGCTGGCGGGCTTCAAGTTCCTTGCCTGTCATGCACAGCGCTTCCATCAGGATGATGCCGGACCTCAGGCGGTGCACCGGGTTGATGTCGTCCACGTCCGCCGAGGCGGCCGCCCGGAGCCGGTCCATCATGGGCGCGTAGTCGCCAATGAAGGAGAGGTAGTTGAATTCGCAGAGGTCCAGGCACAAACCGGCACGCGCCAGCTCCTCGGTTGATGCCCCCGGCTGGTCCGCGCCCAGCTCGGAAAGCCGCAGCCGGGCCTGCCGGATCAGGTCCGGGACCTGTCCGGTCCGGTCCTCGAGCCAGGCCATGCAGTCCGCTTTGGCGGCAATCAGCTCGGCGTAGGCCGCCGCGCCGAGGCCGCTGATCTGCTGGTCCGTGACATCGTCCAGGGCGGCCATGGCCTGCAGCGGCAGTCCCAGCTGCAGGTAGGCTGCGGATTTCTGCAGCTGGCCCTCCGTCCACTCCGGGTCCTCCGGCTTCAGGCTGGCGGCGCACTTGAGCGCAAACTTCGGGTCGAAGAGCCTGACGGCGGCACCGGCGGCCGCCACGGCGTGGGCCGGTGCCAGCGGCGCGTCACAGTCGTGGGTCCACGCCGCGTAGGCCAGCAGGTCCTCCACTGTCAGCTGATTAAGCTCATCCTGCTGGTGCCCCGGGACCTTGTCCCGCAGCTCGAGCCGGCGCTCGACGCTGAGCCAGTTGCGGACGATGTCACCCAGGTAGCGGTCACCGAGGGACACGAGGTGACGGCCGGTCCGGTCGACGACGATCTGGCCCGCGTCCTCCATGTCCGCGATGACTTCCGGGCTGTACATCCGGGCGAGCCTGGCCAGGGGCAGTGTCCGGGCACAGGAGAGGACTTCGATGAGTTCCCTGGCCACCGGGGTTTCGCGTGCATACCGGGCCCGCACAATGTCTTCCAGTGCGGTGCGCCCGTCAAGGACCACCTCGTCCACCAGGGTCCAGACGGACCCGGACAGCACCAGGTTGCCGCGTTCGATCTGCTCCGAGACCACCGCCTGCAACAGGGTGGGGCTGCCGCCCACCAGCTGGTGGAGCTGGCTCGCCAGTGCGCTGGAAACCCGGTGGCCGAGGGCGGCCTGGAGCACCTCCAGGGTCTCGACTTCCGTGAGGTTGGCGAGCCGCACCTCTGCCAGCTGGCCGGACGTGATCAGCCAGTAGAAGTCCGGCGGAAGGTCCGTGGTGCGCTGGGCGGTGGCGATCAGGCGCGCCGTGCGGGTCTGCATCAGGTTGAGCAGGACGCCGGTACTGAGTTCATCGAGCGCCCCGGCATTGTCCAGCAGGATGACGCACTTCCGTCCTGCGGCGTCGTCCCGGATCAGGGAGGTGAGGCCGTGCAGGATGGCCGTCGGCGAACCGAGGGAGCTCTGGGGCAGGCGGGCGAGGGTAAAGGCCAGGCATCCGTACGGGGTGGCCGAGCCGGGTCCGGTGCTGCGCAGCTGCAGGGTGTAAACGTCGGGCCCGAGGCCGGCGATTGCGGCGCGGCCCACCTGGGTCTTGCCCACGCCCCGCTCACCGGTGATGACCACACCCATGCGGTCCTCTGCGAGCAGGGCGTTGCGCACCCGGTCGGCGTCGGCATGGCGCGCGAGGCCTGACCACCTGTGCCGGTCCAGCGGACCTGCCGCAGGATCTTCTACTCCGGGTGCCAATGTAGTGGAACCATTTCCCCAGCCCAGCGATTCCCTAGACATTTTGCTTCCTTTGTACCGCTGTGCGGACAGCAAAACAGAGCCCGTCCGCTAGAAGTAGCGTATCCCTATCCACCGATATGAGAGTAGAGCGATCATAACGGGAATTCCGGAAGCTTGGAAAGGAAATGGGGTGTCGGCGGCGGCGCGTTACGCCGGGCTTTCCGGGGACGGCGCCCGCCTCTCGCGGCTAGGGCGCCTTCGCGGGATGGAACTGCTGCTGCGCCGCCAGCAGGCCTTCGCGGACCAGTGCTTCCACCGCGTCCGCGGCGGCACCGATAAGGAAGGGCAGTTCCTTCTTCTCCGCACTGGAGAAGTCCTTCAGCACGAAGTCTGCGGTGTCCATCCGGCCGGGCGGGCGCCCCACCCCGACCCGGACACGCAGGTAATCCTTTGTGGCCAGGGCCTTGGAGATGTCCCGCAATCCGTTGTGGCCGCCCTCGCCGCCGCCGAGTTTCAGCTTCACGGTGTCAAAGGGAATGTCGATCTCGTCGTGGACGGCAATGACGTGGGCCGGATCGATCCCGTAGAACTGCGCCAGCGCCGAGACCGGTCCGCCGGAGACGTTCATGTAGGACAGCGGCTTGGCGAGGACCACCCGGGGCCCTCCGATGCCAAGGCGCCCCTCGAGGACCTGGGCACGGGCCTTGTGCGACTTGAAGCCGCCGCCGGCACGGGCGGCCAGTTCGTCCAGGACCATCTGGCCGACGTTGTGCCGGTTCTGGCTGTAGTCGGGTCCGGGGTTGCCAAGGCCTACGATCAGCCAGGTGTCATTCATGCGTCAATCCTAAGTTGGTCAGGGTGTGCCCGGCCCGGGCGGCGGCTTAAGACGGCTCTGGCCGGGTCCCGCAGGGGACCCGGCCAGAGCAGGAAAATCGAGGGGTGCCGGAATTACTCGGCGGCTTCCTCGGTGGTGGCCTCGGCGGCCTCTGCGGAAGCAGCTTCCTCAGTCTCTTCTTCTTCAACAATCTCCACAGCTTCGGAGATGTTGACGACCAGCGCTTCTGCGTCGGTCAGCAGGACTGCGCCCTTCGGCAGGACCAGGTCGGAGGCGTGGACGTGCTCGCCGGCGCCGCGGCCTTCAACGTTGACCTCGACGGCGGTGGGCAGGTGGGTGGCCTCGGCTTCGAGGGAGACAACCGTGAGCTCAAGGTTCTGGACGTTGCCCGGCGCAACCTCGCCGACGACGTGGACCGGAACGTCAACGGTGACCTTCTCGCCCTTGCGGACGGTCAGGAGGTCGATGTGCTCAACGATCTGCTTGATCGGGTCGCGCTGGACGTCCTTGACGATGGCCAGGTGGCCCTCGCCGTTGATGTCCAGGGACAGCAGGGCGTTCGGGACGCGGACGGCCAGGGTGGTGGCCTTCGCCGGCAGGGTGATGTGGATCGGCTCTGCGCCGTGGCCGTAGATGACGGCCGGAATCAGGTTGGCCATGCGGGCGCGGCGGGCGAAGCCCTTGCCGAATTCGGTGCGGACTTCTGCTGCGAGCTTCTGCTCAGACATGGGTATCTCCTCGTTGGATTTCAAGCTGTGGGGCTAAACGGTGCAGCAAGGGCGGAGGTCTGTTTGCGACCTTCAACGCCGGGCGGCCGTGGCCGCCCTTCCGAAGGGAGAATCAGACCCAGTCGATAACGGAGACCAGCACTCCGGTGTGCCGTGCGAAGTTCCTGAGGAAACTTCGTTTATCACGCGCTACCGGCGCTCTCCCTCGCCAAGGTTCGGTTCAAGGCTACCAGTGCGGGCCCGCTTTGCGAAAAGCGGGCCCGCACCGGCGCACCTATAGGGGTGCTACGCGTTGCCGTCGAACAGGCTGGTGACCGAGCCGTCGTCGAACACTTCGCGGATGGCGCGGGCGATCAGCGGCGCGATGGACAGCACGGTGAGCTGCGGGAAGCGCTTGGCGGCCTCGATCGGGAGCGTGTTGGTGACTACGACCTCGCGGGCGCCGGACTCAGCCAGGCGCTGGGCCGCGGGATCGGAGAAGACGGCGTGGGTTGCCGCGATGATGACATCCTTCGCGCCGGCGTTCTTGAGTACCTGTACGGCGCCGGAGATGGTTCCGCCGGTGTCGATCATGTCGTCGATCAGGACGCAGGTGCGGCCCTCGATCTGGCCCACCACCGTCTTGGAGACGGCCTGGTTGGGGACGGTGAGGTCCCGGCTCTTGTGCACGAAGGCCAGCGGCGCGCCGCCGAGCCGCTCTGCCCACTGCTCCGCGACACGGACGCGGCCCGTGTCCGGGGAGACCACCGTGACGTTGTCCGAGCCGACCCGGGTGCGGATGTAGTCGGCCAGGAGCGGGATGGCCATCAGGTGGTCCACGGGGCCGTCGAAGAAGCCCTGGATCTGCGAGGTGTGCAGGTCCACGCTCATGATGCGGTCGGCGCCGGCGGTCTTGTACAGATCGGCGACGAGGCGGGCGGAGATCGGCTCGCGGCCGCGGCCCTTCTTGTCCTGCCGGGCGTACGGGTAGAACGGGGACACCACGGTGATCCGCTTGGCGGAGGCCCGCTTGAGCGAATCGATCATGATGAGCTGTTCCATCAGCCAGTTGTTGAGCGGGGCCGGGTGGGCCTGGATCACAAAGGCGTCGGTGCCGCGGACGCTCTCGCCGGCCCGGACGTAGATCTCGCCGTTGGCGAAGTCGTAGGCGTCCAGCGGCAGCAGCTCGGTTCCGAGCTCCTTCGCGATTTCCTTCGCCAGCTCCGGGTGCGCCCGCCCCGCGGCCAGCACCAGCTTCTTCTCGCCGTGTGCCGTAATTTCGCTCATGATTGCTAGCCCTCTTCTGTCGGTGCCGGAGTAGTGGAGGTTGTAGTGGCGGCATCCGCGGCAGCGGATTCAGCCAGGGCAGATTTGGCCAGGGCGGCGGAGACCGAACCGGGACGGTTCTCAAGGACCCAGCCTTCGGCGTTGTCCTGCTTCGCGAGGGACAGGACAAGCGCGCCGGCCGGGACGTCGCGGCGGATGACGGCGCCGGCGCCGCTGTAGGCCCCGTCCCCGACCCGGACGGGAGCCACGAACACGGTGTTGGAACCGGTGCGCACGCCGGACCCGATGACGGTGCGGTGCTTCTTCTCGCCGTCGTAGTTCGCGGTGATGTTGCCGCAGCCGATGTTGGTGTCCTCGCCGATCTCGGCGTCGCCGGCGTAGCCCAGGTGCGACAGTTTGGACCCGCGGCCGATGGTGACGTTCTTGGTCTCGTAGAACGCGCCGATCTTGCCGGTCTCGCCGAGGACGGTGCCGGGGCGGAGGTAGGTGAACGGGCCGACGCTTGCCCGGGCGCCGATGGTGGCGCCGGATCCGTGCGTGCGGAGCACTGTGGCGCCCTCCCCCACCTGGACGTCGGTGAGGGTCGTGTCGGGGCCGACGACGGCGTCGCGCGCCACGGTGGTGGTGCCGTGCAGCTGGATGTTGGGCAGCAGCCGCACGTCCTCGTCGAGGGTCACGGTGGCGTCGATCCAGGTGGTGGCGGGGTCGACGACCGTGACGCCGGCACGCATCCAGGCCTCGACGGTGCGCCGGTTGAGTTCGGCGCCGAGGGCTGAGAGCTGGACACGGTCGTTGGCGCCTTCGACCTGCCAGCGGTCTTCGGTGACGACGGCGGCGACGCGGCCGCCGGCGGCCCGGGCCAGGCCCAGCACGTCGGTGAGGTACTTCTCACCCTGGGCGTTGTCGGTGGTGACGTGGGCCAGGGCGTCGCGCAGCACGGCGGCGTCGAAGGCGTAAATGCCGGAGTTGATCTCCCGGATGTCGCGTTCGGCATCCGTGGCGTCCTTGTGTTCCCGGATGCCGGTGACCGTGCCGTCGGAAGCCCGGAGGATGCGGCCGTAGCCGGCGGGGTCCGCGAGGACGGCGGTGAGGACGGTGACGGCGTTGCGTCCGGCCTCGTGGCTGGCGACCAGTTCGGCGAGGAGGGTGCCGGTGAGCAGGGGCACGTCTCCGTAGGTAACGACGACCGTTCCGCTGAGCTGCCCGTCAGGGTGGCTCGCATCGAGGGCCTCGAGGGCGGCCTCGACGGCGCGGCCGGTGCCGGGCACCTCGTCCTGGTCGACGATCAGTGCTGCCGGGTCGATGGAGGCGATGTGGGCTGCCACAAGGTCGCGTTCATGCCGGACCACCAGGGCCAGCTCCTGCGGGTGGATGGCCCGGGCGGCGTGGAGGGCGTGCCCGACGAGGGACCGTCCGCCGATTTCGTGAAGGATTTTCGGGGTACGGGACTTCATCCGCGTACCGGCGCCTGCCGCCAGGACGATGACGGCGGCCGGGCCGGTTTTCTCGGGGCTCACGTACGGGCTCTCCTTGCTCATTGGCTTAGCTCATGCCGTTACTTTGCAGTTCCGCCCATAGGACTCGAACCTATACTCCACGGCTCCAAAGGCCGGGGTGCTGCCATTACACCAGAGCGGACCATGCCAAGGCGCTGAGCCTGCGGCACGAGAATCAATTCTGCCATACTGCGTTGCCGTTCCGTGCTGGGGGCGGCCCACGCCGGCAGGGCCGCCCCGCCCGACGTCGGCGTTCTGGGGCATGATGGACCTGTGAGTAACAGCGCAGGGGTATCCGGAGGGGCGGAGGGCCGAGGCGGCCGCCCGGTGCGGCCCGCCGGCTACGTACCCCGGATCCGGATGACGGGCCCGCAGCGCCGCAGCCAGCTCATCGGGATCGGCCGCGGCCTCTTTGCCCTCCGCGGCCTGGACGGCACCACGATTGAGGAAATCGCCGCCTCCGCGGGCGTCTCCAAGCCGGTGATCTATGAGCACTTCGGGTCGAAGGAAGGCCTCTACACCCAGGTCGTCGACTACGAGTTCCGGATCCTGCTGGGCGCCATCAACGACGCCTTGTCCGAAGAGGCCAAGCCCAGGGTCCTCGTGGAGCGGGCCGCCCTGGCCCTGCTGAACTACATCGAGGACCGCACCGACGGCTTCCGCATCCTGATGCGCGATGCCCCGCCCACGCAGCCCGAGGGCGCCTTCTCCACTCTGCTCTCCCAGGTCACGGCCCGGGTGGAGCACATCCTGGCCGACGAGTTCGCCCGCCGCGGCTTCACGGCCGCGGACGGGGCGATGTACGCCCAGATGCTGGTAGGCATGGTGGCCATGACCGGCCAGTGGTGGCTGGACAGCCGCACCCCGGACAAGCGTGACGTCGCCGCCCACCTGGTCAACCTTGCCTGGAACGGGCTCACCGGCCTGCAGAAGGACCCCGAACTCCGCAGCGGGGACTAGGCTTCGGGCGTCTGGTCGCCTCCGCGGCGCGGGCGCCCTTCGCCGTCGCTTAGACACGACGCATAGGGGCCCCTGCGGTCGCGGGGCGACCTACGGGGCCCGATGCGCCGCGATGCGCTCCTTAGCGAAGGACTCCCGCGCCGCTAGTGCCACAGGTTCCGTTACGGCCTGGCGGCTTATTCGCCGAGGACTTCCAGGGCTCCCAGCCATTCGAGTTCGAGGGCCTCGCGTTCGATGGCCAGGTCCTTGAGCTTCTTGCCGAGCGCTGCGAGGTCGCCGACGGCGGCGGGGTCGGCGGCTGCTGCGGTCATCTGGGCGTGGACTTTGTCCTCCTGCTGCTTGAGCTTGTCCAGCTGGCGGTCGATGCGGTTCTTTGCCTTGCGGGCGTCACGCTTCTCGGCTTCGGTGGGGCCGGCGGGTGCGGGGGCCGAGGAGGTGCTGGCGGCCGTGACGGGGTTGCCGCCGCCGGTGATGGTGGAGCCGGCCAGCGCCGCTTCGCGCAGTTCGAGGTACTGGTCCACGCCGCGCGGCAGGGACCGGATCTTGCCGTCGCCGAGGAGGGCCATCTGGTGGTCGGTGACGCGTTCGAGCAGGTAGCGGTCGTGGCTGACCACGACGAGTGTGCCCGGCCAGCCGTCCAGGACGTCCTCGACGGCGGCCAGGGTGTCCGTGTCGAGGTCGTTGGTGGGCTCATCGAGCATCAGCACGTTGGGCTCGCCCACGAGCAGGCGCAGGAGCTGGAGGCGCCGGCGTTCGCCGCCGGAGAGGTCCTTGACCGGGGTCCACTGCTTCTGGTTGGTGAAGCCGAGCTGCTCCACCAGCTGGCCGGCGGTGAATTCCTTGCCGCCGACGTTGAACGAGCGCTTCTCCCGCTCGATGACCTCGATGACCCGCAGGTCCTTGACGTCGTCGAGTTCTTTGACTTCCTGGGTCAGGACGGCGGTGACAACGGTTTTGCCGCGCTTGAGTTTGCCGGAGGTCGGCTGGATTTCGCCATTGAGCAGTTTAAGCAGTGTGGTCTTGCCGGCGCCGTTGACGCCCACCAGGCCCAGCCGCTCCCCCGGCGCGAGGCGCAGGGTGATGTCGTCGAACAGTTTCTGCCCGGGCTCGCCGCCGAGGAAGTCGAGCGAGACATGCTCGAGGTCCAGGACGTCCTTGCCCAGCCGGGCCGTGGCCATTTTGCTGAGCGCCGTCGAGTCGCGCGGTTCGGGGACATCGGCGATCAGGGCGTTGGCCGCCTCAATCCGGAACTTGGGCTTGGCGGTGCGGGCCGGGGCGCCGCGGCGCAGCCAGGCGAGCTCCTTCTTCACCAGCTGCTGGCGCTTGCTTTCGACGACGGCGGCCGTACGGTCGCGCTCCGCCCGGGCAAGGACGTAGGCCGCGTAGCCGCCCTCAAAGGGGTCCATGATGCCGTCGTGGATTTCCCAGGTCTTGTTGCAGACTTCGTCGAGGAACCAGCGGTCGTGGGTGACCACGAGGAAGGCGCCCTGGTTCGCCCGCCAGCGGGTCTTCAGGTGCCGGGCCAGCCAGGCGACGCCTTCGACGTCGAGGTGGTTGGTGGGCTCGTCGAGCATGATGACGTCGTGGTCCTCGATCAGCAGCTTGGCCAGCGCCACGCGCCGCTTCTGCCCGCCGGAGAGCGCGTGGACGTTGGCGTGCCAGTCGACGTCGGACACGAGTCCGCCCATGACTTCGCGGATCCGGGGGTTGCTCGCCCATTCATGGTCGGCCTGGTCGCCGACGATCGCGGCGCCGACCGTGAGGTCGCCGTCGAGCACGTCGCTCTGGTCCAGGTAGCCGATGTTGACCTCGCTGCGTTTGGTCACCCGCCCGGAGTCCGGGGTCGAGCGCAGCGCGAGCAGCCGCATGAGGGTGGACTTGCCGTCGCCGTTGCGGCCCACCATGCCGATCCGGTCGCCTTCTTCGAGGCCGAGGGTGATGCCATCGAGAACGGTACGGGTTGCATACGAGACGGTGAGGTTCTCGCCGCCGAGCAGGTGTGCCACTGGGAGCTGCTTTCCTAGAGAAAAATAAGGTCGAACAAGAATTGGCCGGGCCGGATCGTTCCAACCCCTTCAGGGCTGTGCGGACCACGGAACGCCTCAGACAATCCTATTAAAGGAGCGTATCGGAGATGATGCGCGCGCCGTGAACCGGCCCGTGCACCGCCAGGGCGTCCAGGCCGTGGTGCCGGAGGTCCTCGGCGAGTCCCTCTGCCGCCGCCGGGCTGTGGGCCAGCATCGCCACCGTGGGCCCGGACCCTGACACAATCCCGGCGATCGCCCCCAGGGATTCCCCGAGCCCGAGGGTGTCCCGGAGCCCGGGCGCCAGTTCGATGGACGCGCGCTGGAGGTCGTTGACCAGGACCCGGCTCAAGGCATCGGCGTCGCCGCCGCGCAGGGCCTGGAGGATCAGGGGGTCCACCGCCACGGGTTCCTCGACCTGCGCCTCTTCGGCAGCGCGCAGCCGGTCCAGGGTCCGGTAGACCTCGGGAGTGGGCAGGCCGTAGTCCGCGGCCACCAGCACCCAGTCAGTCTGCGCCTTGACGAGGGCCGGAGAGAGCTCGTCACCCAGGCCCAGCCCCACGGCTGTCCCGCCGAGCAGGGAAAACGGAACGTCGGCGCCAAGTTCGGCCGCCAGGTGGGCCAGTTCGTCGCGGGACAACCCGCTGTTCCACAGCGCGTCGCAGGCCAGCAGGGTGGCGGCAGCGTCGGCTGAGCCGCCGCCCATGCCGCCGGCCACGGGCACGCGCTTGGTGATTTCCAGGTGGACGCCGGTGGAGTGCTCCGAGACGTCGGCCATGATGGCGGCGGCCTTGTACGCAAGGTTCCGCTCATCCAGGGGAATGTCCACTCCGTCGAGGTTGAGGGTGCTGGCCGGGCTGATGCTGACGGTGATGTCCCCGGTGTCCGTGCTGGTGGCGGCGACTTCCTCGTAGAGGGAGACGGCGAGGTAGACGCTGGCTACGGAGTGGTACCCGTCTGCGCGCAGGGGCCCGACGTCGAGTGAGACGTTGATCTTGCCGGGAGCCTTGACCCGGACAGTCCTCGCGGCAAAGCGCCCTCTCACTGCGTTCATGGCTCCACGCTATGGCATGGCGGGGTCAGGCTCCAAGCAGGGCGCCGGGCCGGGGGCGCCCTCGCCGGCGCGCCGCAGGCCTCAGTGGGCCGGCTGTTCCCGCGCTTCCGCGATCCGGGAAAACGCGGCGATGTCGATCACTTCACCGCGGGCGGTGGGGTCGACGCCGGCAGCGCGTAGGCAGCGCTCGGCCTCTGCCGCGGTACCGGCCCATCCCGCCAAGGCGGCGCGGAGGGTCTTGCGCCGCTGGGCGAAGGCGGCGTCGATGACGGCGAACACCTGCTCCCGGGTGGCGGTGGTGGCGGGTGGTTCACGGCGGGTGAAGGCCACCAGACCGGAGTGGATCTTGGGCGCCGGCCAGAAGACGTTCATGCCGATCACACCGGCTTTGCGCATGCTGCTGTACCAGGCCGCCTTGACCGAGGGAACACCGTACGTCTTGGACCCGGGGCCGGCGGCGAGCCGGTCGGCCACCTCGTCCTGGACCATCACCAGGCCGTGCCGGAGGCTGGGAAAGTGCTGCAGCAGGTGCAGCACCACGGGGACGGCAACGTTGTAGGGCAGATTCGCCACCAGCGCGGTGGGCTCGACGGGGAGCTCGGTGACCTGCATGGCGTCGGCGAGGACCAGGTGGAAATTGTCCACGGCCTCCGGCCGCCACTGGGCGACGGTGCCGGGCAGCTTGCCGGCCAGGACCGGATCGATCTCGACGGCGACGACGGACCGGGCGGCGTCCAGGAGGCCCAGGGTGAGGGATCCCAGCCCGGGCCCGACTTCGAGGACGGTCTCGTCCGGGTGGATGTCTGCGGCGGCGACGATCCTGCGGATCGTGTTGCCGTCGATGACGAAGTTCTGGCCGAGGGTTTTGGTGGGCCGGACCCCGATTTCCTCGGCCAGCCTGCGGATGTCGGAGGCGCCCAGGAGGGGTGCCGGCGCGGAGGGGGTCGGTTCAGTCACCTAGGTATCCTATCCCGCCGCTCCGCCGGGCCTGGCGACAGCCGGGCATCAACAGCCAGCCCTCGCGACAGCCGGGTATCAACAGCCGGGCACGGCGAAGGCCGGGCCCGGAAACCGGACCCGGCCTTCGCCGGGGCGTCCGCCGCTGTGGTCAACTGCTGCGGATGCCGTGGATGCCGTCCCCCGGCAGGAGCCGGGAAGCTGGCGCTGTGCCTCTAGCGGCTGGCTGCCCAGCCGCAGCCCCAGGGCTGCAGGCCGCGCTGTGCGTAGACGCGGTTGGCGATGTCGATCTGCTGGGCCTTGGTGGCTAGGCTGGCGTTGGGGGCGTAAGCGCCGCCGCCGGATCCAAGCCAGGTCCGGATGTCGAACTGCAGTCCGCCGTAGTAGCCGTTGCCGGTGTTGCTGCTCCAGTTGCCCGTGGACTCGCACTGGGCGATCTTGTCCCACATGGCCTCGTTCATCATGGCGGGGGCTGCGGCGCCGGTGTTGGCGCCGCCGGACTGGGCGGCAGGCTTGGGCTTGGTGCCGATGGTGACCTTTTCGGTGACCGGCTGGGTGCTGACGGACTGCGCCACCAGGGTGCGGGACGCTTCCCGGCCGTCCACGAGGACCAGCTTGAAGCTCTTGTTGATGGTGCCGGCCACGCCGGCCTGGGTCACCTTTTTCTCGCCCTTGGTCAGTGCTGGGTCTTCGGTGGTGAGGGTTTCGAACGGCACGGGCTCGGTTGCCTCTGCGGTCTGGCTGACGTCCACCCGGGAAACCTTGATCACCATGTCATTGACCACAGGGGCGTTGCCCGGCTGCGACACCCGGTCGCTGGCACCGAGGGTGATGCCGGCGTCGGCAAGCACCTGGGAGACGCTGGGGGCGGTGGTGGTGGTCGTCTCGGCCTTGCCGTCAGCGACGATGCTTACGGTCTTCGGCGTCGAGATGGACACGAAGGAACCGGACACGGAGAGCTGCGCATCCTTCGGAACGGAAAGCTCCGAGGCGCTGGCGACACCGAGTTCCGTCACGAGGCCCTCGACCGTGGGCGCGGTGGTGTTGATGGTCCGCTCCGCGCCGTCCAGGCTGACCTTGACGGCCTTGGCGAGGTTGACGTTGATGACGGAACCGTCCTGTACATGGGAGTCCGTGGCTGGCGAGACCTTGTCGGAGGGCTGGAGTTCGAGGTTGGCGCCCTTGACCACCTGGCCGACGGTACCGCCGAAGGTCTGGACTGAACTCACTTTGCCGTCGACGTTGAGGGTGACCGTCTTGTTGTTGCCGACGAAGGCGACAAGACCCAGCACGAGCGCCACAAGGACGACGAGTTGGGTGCCGACTTTGACGAAGCTGAACTTGCCATCCGATGTAAAGAACTTGACCACGATTGCCCATATCTCTTGGACCATCCGGGCACGGGGAAAAGCGCACGAAACCGACTACCGCAGACAGCCCGGAGGCAGCACCGCAGGCGGTGCGTTGAGTCCGCGGCAGCTGAGTGCACTGCCAGCTCACAAACGAGAGCGCGCCCATGGTTCGTTGGCCACGATGCGCGCCCTGCAGGAGAGAAATTATCCGATGGCCTTCCCCGACCCCGGCTAATAGTTGACCACTGTAACCGGAGCGTTATAAACCAGCCAACAAATTATGCATACCCGGTATCCAATGACCGGAGTCAATTTTCGTCGTATTGGTCCCAGGATCCGTAGGCGCGCACGGTATTTTCCGTGATTCCCGCGCACAGTTCCGAGAGTTCCCATCCAGTCAATTCGGCCATGGCGCGGACGGTGTACGGGACCATGTAGCTGGCGTTCGGCCGGCCCCGGTGCGGGTGCGGCGTGAGGAACGGCGCATCGGTCTCGACCAGGATCCGTTCCGGCTCAGCGAGGGCCAGCGCGGCACGCAGGTTGGCGGCGTTTTTGAACGTTATGGTCCCGGCGAAGGACATGTACCAGCCCTCGGTGTTGCAGATCCGGGCCAGCTCCTCCCCGCCGGAGAAGCAGTGGAACACCACCCGCTCGGGGGCGCCTTCCTCCCGCAGCACCTGGACGACGTCGTCATGGGCGTCGCGGTCATGGATCTGCAGCGTCAGCCCGAGCCGCTTGGCGATGTCAATGTGGCGGCGGAAGGAGTAGCGCTGGTGGACCAGCCCCTCCCCCTCGGTGCGGAAGAAATCCAGCCCGGTCTCGCCGATCGCCCGGATCCGGGGGTGCGCCGCGAGCGCCTCGATCTCGGCCAGGGCGCCTTCGAGTTCGCCGCGGGCGGCGTACTCCGGAGCGTCATTGGGGTGGAGGGCGACGGCGCCCAGCAGCCGCCGGTCCTGCTCCACGGCCTGCACCGTGAACCGGGACGACTCAAGGTCGCATCCCACCTGCACCGCGCCGCGCACCCCGACGGCTTCGGCGGCATCCAGCGCATCGGCGATGCTGACCCGCGGCTCCCCATCCCACGGGAAATCCAGGTGGGTGTGGTTGTCCATGACCGGCACCGGGAGCGGCTCCGGCGCCGGCGGGTATCCCTGCCGGCCGGAGCCATCGCTGCCGGACGCACGGAAGGGGACGGGGGTCAGGGGATTGTGCATCCTCCTACCCTAGCGAAGGCCGCCGGAGCCGGGTAAATGCCCCCGTGCACGTATTAACGCAGCCGCGCTATTTCCGCTGTCGCTTCCCCTCCCTGCTGGCTGCCGGATATTTGCCCGGAACTCTCTGTCAGGCCCGGCAGTTGTGTGAGTACGCTGTTATTGGCAGTGGCCGTACAACCACAACTGACCCGTCCCGGGTACCACCAGGGCTGAAAGGCTACCGATGGATTACCAGCGCACCTCCCTAGACGAAGCCCTCCCCGAGGGCCAGGGCCTCAGGGACGGGTCCGCCGCGTCCGGCCGCCCGGGAACCCCGCGCCAGGGGCAGCCGCCGGCTGCCATGGACCCGGAGGCGTTCAGCTCCGCCAGCAGGGACATCCTGGCCGCCATCAATACGGTGATCGACGGCAAGGCGGATGCGGCCAAGCTGGCCCTCACCGTGCTGCTGGCCCAGGGGCACCTGCTCCTCGAGGACGTGCCCGGGGTCGGCAAGACACTGCTGGCGAAGACGCTGGCCCGCACCATTGACTGCTCGGTGAGCCGCATCCAGTTCACCCCTGACCTGCTCCCCTCCGATGTCACCGGGGTGTCCATCTACAACCAGGCTTCCCGGTCCTTTGAGTTCCGGCCCGGTGCGGTCTTCGCGAACATCGTTATCGGCGATGAAATCAACCGGGCCTCGGCGAAGACCCAGTCGGCGCTGCTGGAATGCATGGAGGAGCACCAGGTCACCGTGGACGGGAAGTCCTACAAGCTGGACGAGCCTTTTATGGTGGTGGCCACGCAGAACCCGATTGAGATGGAAGGGACCTACCCGCTCCCGGAGGCACAGCGGGACCGTTTTATGGCGCGTATCTCCATGGGGTATCCGGACAAGGAGGCCGAGATGGAGATGCTGGAGACCCACCAGGCTGCGTCCCCGCTGGCCAAGGTCACCGCCGTCGTCACCGCCGCCGAGGTGGCCGCCATGATCGAAACCGTGCGGCAGGTCTATGTCTCCCAGTCGATCAAGGACTACACGGTGTCCCTGGGCCGGGCGACGCGGGAAAGCGGCCTGCTCCGGCTGGGCGCGAGCCCCCGGTCCATGCTCCAGCTGCTCCGCGCGGCCAAAGCCACCGCGGCCCTGGACGGACGGGACTTCGTGCTGCCGGACGACGTCGTCAGCGTTGCCGAATCCGTGCTCGCCCACCGGATCATCCTGGACCGGAAAGCCGCCAGTACGGGCGAGACCCCGCAGAGCGTCATCCGCGCCATCCTGGCTCGAATCCCGGTCAGCCCGGACATGGCAGGGGCGGGGCCCGCCTCCGCCGGCCAGGGCGCCCGCGGCACGGCGGCCGCACCGGCCGCCACGCTGCAGAACCGCCGCTAGGGGTGCCCCGGCTGTGGCGCTGATCGACCGGTTCCCGAAGCACATCTTCACCAACCGCGGCTGGGGACTGTTGGGCGCCGGCGCGGTCTTCCTGCTGGCCGCCCAGATCATGGGGCGCCGGGACCTGCTGGCGCTGGCCATCCTCCTGGTGGTCCTGCCGCTGCTGTCGCTGGCCGGAACCCGCGCGCTGAAGCCGAATTTCCAGGTTTACCGCGAGTTCAGCCCCGCCAGCGTGGAGACCTCCGCCACCACCACCGTCCGGCTGGCGGTCGCCCGGACCGGAACCGGCTCCGGCCAGGCCCTCATGGAAGAGCGCCTGCCCGCCCGGTTCGGGGAGTCCCCCGTGTTCCGGTTCCCGGCCCGGACAGCCGAGGGCAGGACCAGCCGCTACGAGTACCACCTCCGCTCCGGCAAACGCGGCCAGTTCCTGATCGGTCCGGTGACGGCCGAGTTCAGCGACCCCTTCGGGCTCTCGCTGCACCGACATGCCATCGACGACGGCGACATCCTCACGGTGACCCCCGCCGCCGTCGAACTTCCGGCCACCGGCCTGGCCGGCGCCCGGGGGCATGACGGCGTCACCGCCACGCGCATCCGGGCGAACCCGAGCGATGACGACGTGATGACCAGGGAATACCGCCACGGCGACCCGATGCGCCGGGTGCACTGGGCGGCAACCGCCCGGCACGGGGAGCTGATGGTCCGCCAGGAGGAGTCGGTCACCACTCCGGAAGCGACCGTCATCCTGGACCAGCGGCTCGCCGCCTTTACCCGCGGCGCGGACCACCGGGGAGCCGACCACCGCAGTGCTGACCACCGCGGCACGTTCGGCCCGGACAGCCACGAGCTCGTCACCACCGACGCCTTCGAATGGGCCGTGACGGCCGCTGTGTCGATCGCCGCGCACCTCGCCGAGCGCAATTACGCGCTGCGCTTCCTCGACGTTGCCGGGGAGCCTGCCTTCCAGCATTCCCGGTCGGCCCCCGAGCCGGACGCCGAGGAATACGCCGGCGCGTCCGGCCTGCAGTCCGTCGCCGAGGCCCTGGCGGCGATCCAGCTGTCCGGGTCCCACCACGGCCACAGGGATCCGGCGTCCCGCCGGGCTCCCCGCCACCCCTCCGGTGCCGAGGCGGGCCCCCAGCCGTTCGATGACCGGCTGATGGACAAGCTGGCTGCGCACCGGATGCGCGGGCCGGTCCTGGCGATCCTGGGAAACCTCACGCCGGCCGAGGCCCGTGCGCTGTCCCCCGCCGCCGGGTACGCCGCCAACGCCTTTGCCCTGGTGGTCACGGAGCGGCCCGGGGACCTGGACGAGGTGCTCGGCATCCTCCGGCTCGGCGGCTGGCGTGCGGTCGCCGCGGCCCCGTCCACGCCCCTTGCTGCTGCCTGGTCTGCCTTCGACGACGGCGGGGCGGCGCCGCTGGCCGGTGCCGCCGATGTCCGGCGCGGAGCGGGGGCCCGGCGATGACACTGACACCCCAGCGCAGCGCGGGCGGGCGCCCCGGCCAGTCCGGAGCACCCGCAGAGAGCGGTTCCTTCCTCGCACCGGGGTCCCCGGGGCGGCAGCAACCCCGGACGAAGGCGGGGGCGCAGCCGTGGCTCATGGCCGTATCGGTGGCCGCCGCCGTCGCCGGGGCCGCGCTGGGACTCAACGGGGTGCTGCGCGGCTGGGCCTGGTACTCCCCCGTGCTCTCGACCGTCCTCACGGTGGCGTTCACCATGGCCGGGCTCCGCGCGCTCCGGTGGCGCAGTGTCTTTGTCACGGCCGGTGCCCTGGCGGCGATGGTGCTGATCCTGACATTTACCTTCTTCCGGCCGCACAGCATTCTTGGCTTCATCCCCTCCGGCCAGACCCTTCCGCAGGTGGGCCGGTACCTGCGCCGGGCCAGCGAAACCGTCCTGGCGGAAAGCGCCCCCGTGGCGCCCAATGCCGGGATCGTCCTGGTGGTCTGCGCCGTCCTGGGGCTCCTGGTGATCCTGATCGATGCCCTCGCCTACCCGCTGGCCCTCCCGGCGACGAGCGGGCTGGGGATCCTCGCCATCCTGGTCGTCCCCGCGATGATCAAGCCGCAAAGCGTCGGCGTGCTGGGCTTCGCCGGCGCCACCGCCGGCTTCCTGATGATCCTCGCCGTCAGCCACTGGTTCGCGCCCGACCCGCGGACCGGCGCCGACACCGCACGGAATCCCGGCCAGTTCCGCCGCGGTGCCATGACCGGGGCCCTGGCGCTGACCGTGACCCTCCTGCTGCAGCTCGTCATCCCGGGATTTGACCAGGGCACGTTCCCGCAGGGCTCCCGGCTCAACCCCTTCGGCACGGCCACCGGGCTCAACCCGATGATCAGCCTGGGCAACAGCCTGCGCAGCCCCAGCGGGGAGGGCCGCATCACCTATGCCACCAACGCGCCGGCCGCCCCCTACCTGCGGTCAGTGACCGTGGACAACTTCAACGGGGAGACCTGGGCGCCGGATGACCGCGACAGCACCCGGCGGCTGGGCACGGGCCGGATGGAAACGGGCCTGGAGCCCGCGGCAGCGGAAGTCCGTGTGGTCACCGCCGTCGACACCGGCCAGTTCACCAGCCCCTACCTGCCCGCGCCGTACGCCCCCGAGGCCGTCAACGGCCTCACCGGGCGGTGGAGCTGGGACCCCGCCACGCTGAGCATCAAGGGGGTGGATACCAACTCCCGCAACCAGCAGTACGTGGTGCTCTCCGCGTCCCCGCAGCTCACCCCGGACCTGCTGGCCCAGGCCAACGGTCCGGTGCAGGGCGTTCCCGAGCAGTTCACCGCCATCCCGGACAACGTTCCGGACATTGTGCGCACCACCGCCCAGACCGTCACGGAGGGAAGCACCACCGCCTACGCGCGGGCCATGGCCATCCAGCGGTACCTGCGGTCGATCGAATTCACCTATTCACTGCAGTCCCCGGTGCAGGGCGGCTACGACGGCAACGGGCTCTCCGTCCTGGCGGACTTCCTGAACCAGAAGAGCGGATACTGCATCCACTTCGCGTCCGCCATGGCCGTGATGGCCCGGCTGGAAGGCATCCCCAGCCGTATTGCCGTCGGCTACGCCCCGGGCCGGTCCACGGGCGGCACGGTCTCGATCGGGGGCCAGGGCGCCCTGCCCGAATACGAGGTCGACGGCCGCGACGCGCACGCGTGGCCGGAACTGTATTTCCAGGGGCTGGGCTGGGTGCCCTTTGAACCGACCCCGTCCCGCGGCGCCGTCCCGTCCTACGCCATCGAGGCCCAGGCCCCGAGCGGTGCCAGCACGAACGAAAACAATGACGGCCTGCTCCCCAGCATCAGCGCCAACCCCGCGCCGCAGCCCACAGTGGCGCCGCTGCCGCTGCCGGGTGCTGCGGCCCCGGCGGATCCGGCCGTCCGCCTGTTGCCCGTTCTGTACGGCGCCGGGGCGGTGCTGCTCCTCGGGCTGCTGCTGGCCTCCCCGCGGCTGGCGCGCACTGCGCGGCGCCGGCGCCGGCTGGGCGCTGACCAGGGCGGTGCCGCAGCCGTGCTGGGCTGGGCGGAGCTGCGGGACCTTGCCATGGACTTCGGTGTGCCGCCCCGGCCCAGTGAGACCCCGCGGCATTTCTCCGACCGGCTGCGCTCCTCCGGCGCACTCGGCGACCCGGACGGCGCGGACGCGGACAGCCACCGGGCCGTGCGGTCCCTCACCGCGGACTTTGAACGCCGCCAGTACGGGCCCCCGCCGTCGGGCGCGGACCATGTGCCTGAAACTGCTGCCCCTGAAACTGCTGCGGCCGGGACGGCCGGCGGGGGGACGGAGGCCGGGCGCCGGATCGCAGCGGTCCGGGGATCGCTGGGCGCCCATGCCAGGCCGCTGGCGCGGTTCCGAGCGGCGTGGCTGCCGCCCTCGGTGATGGCCAGCTGGCGCGCTGCCGTGGTGGCGCCGTTCCGAGCGGTCCGGCGTGCAGCGCAACGCGCAGGGCGGCGCGCAGGGCGCGGTCTCGCCGGTGTTTGGTCCAGCACCCGCGGGGCCGTGCGCCGGGAGCGCCGGTCCCGCGGGAGCTGAGCCGCCTCAGCGGCGGACCTGGCCGCCTGCGGACCTATACCGCGTAGGGGTCCGCGATGCCGATGTACTGGGTGTAGAGGTATTCCTCGATGCCCTCGAGTCCGCCCTCACGGCCCAGGCCGGACTGCTTGACCCCGCCGAAGGGGGCTGCGGCGTTGGAGACGACGCCGGCGTTGAGGCCCAGCATGCCGGTCTCGAGGCGTTCGCCCATCCGGATGCCCCGGTTGAGGTCCTTCGTGAAGACGTAGGCCACCAGCCCGTACTCGGTGTTGTTCGCCAGCCGGACGGCCTCGTCCTCGGTATCGAAGGTGATGATCGGCGCGACCGGGCCGAAGATCTCCTCGGACAGGATCCGGGTACCTTCGGTGACGCCCTTGAGGATGGTGGGCTGGTAGAAGTAGCCCGGTCCCTCGACGGCGGCGCCGCCGGTTACCGCAACGGCGCCGGCGGACACGGCGTCGGAGACCAGCTCGTGGACCTTGTCGCGGCTCTTTGCGTCGATCAGCGGGCCGACCTTGGACTCCGGCTCCGTGCCGCGCGCCGTGGTCATGTCAGCCATCTTCGCGGCGAACTTCTCCGCGAACTCATCGGCCACGGACTCGTGCACGATGAACCGGTTCGCTGCGGTGCAGGCCTCGCCCATGTTGCGGAGCTTGGCCAGCATGGCCCCGGCCACAGCGGCGTCGACGTCGGCGTCTTCAAACACCACGAACGGGGCGTTGCCGCCGAGTTCCATCGAGGTCCGCAGCACCGTCTCGGACGCGTCGGAGAGCAGCCGGCGGCCCACCTCGGTGGAGCCGGTGAAGGAGAGCTTCCGGAGCCGGGAGTCCTTGATCAGCGGACCCGTGGTGGCACCCGCCGTGGACGTGGGGATCACGTTGAGCACACCGGCGGGGAGCCCGGCTTCCAGCATGACGGCGGCGAACAGCTGGGAGGTCAGCGGCGTCAGGTTGGCGGACTTCAGCACCATGGTGCAGCCGGCGGCGACGGCGGGGGCCACCTTGCGGGTGGCCATGGCCAGCGGGAAGTTCCACGGGGTGATCAGCAGGCACGGGCCCACCGGCTTCTTCGTCACCAGCAGCCGGGACTTTCCGTCCGGGGACACCGAGTAGCGGCCGAACGCGCGGACTGCTTCCTCGGAGAACCAGCGCAGGAACTCCGCGCCGTAGGTGACTTCGCCGCGGGCTTCGGCCAGCGGCTTGCCCATCTCCAGCGTCATCAGCAGGGCGAAGTCCTCGGCCCGGGCCGTGACCATCTCGAAGGCCCGGCGCAGGATTTCGCCGCGCTCACGGGCCGGAACTTTCGCCCAGGACTCCTGTGCCTCGGCTGCCGCGTCCAGGGCGGCAGCGCCGTCCTCGGGTCCGGCGTCGGCAATGCTCAGGAGGACCTTGCCGGTGGAGGGGTCCTCCACGTCGAACGTCTTTCCGGACGCTGCGGGACGCCACTGCCCGCCGATCAGCAGACCGGTGGGAACAGAAGCCAGCAGGGCGCTCTCGCGCTCTGCGGTAACAATGGGCTGGGCAGTAACAGTCACGGTTGACTCCCTCGTCAGCGATACGGGGTGGATGGGATGGGTTCAGCGCTGTCCCGATGACTATCCGGGGCGCTGGATTTACTGCCACGGTACTGCCGGGTTCTTCAGGCTGTCTACGCATCCGCGCACTACGCGGGCCGGTGTGCCCTGTGCAGGTGCACAGCATGGGTACAGTTCAGGTGCACAGCAAAGGCTGCCTGCCCGCCTACCGGGCAGCGAGGACGGCGGAGTAGAGCTCGCGCTTGCTGACCCGGGCCTCGTCGGCGACGGCGGCCACCGCTTCCTTGAGCCGGATCCCCTGGGCAATGAGGGCGTTGACGTCCGCCACGTGGTCCTCGGGCTTGCCCGGCTCCCGTTCGGGGGCTCCGCCCACGACGACGGCGATCTCGCCGCGCACCTCGTTGGTTTCGGCCCATTCCAGGAGTTCGCGGAGGGTTCCGCGGATGACTTCTTCGTAGGTCTTGGTCAGTTCCCGGCAGACGGCGGCGCGCCGGTCGGCGCCAAACCGCTCCCGCAGGGCGCGGAGCATCGGTTCCAGGCGGTGCGGGGCCTCGAAGAAGACCATGGTGCGGCGTTCGGCGTCGAGGTCGGCGAGGCGCGAGGACCGTTCGCCGGCCTTACGCGGGAGGAACCCCTCGAAGCAGAAACGGTCGGTCGGCAGGCCGGAGAGTGCCAGCGCCGTGAGCACTGCGGACGGGCCGGGCGCTGCGGTGACGGTCAGGCCGGCCGCCACGGCCCCTTCGACCAGGCGGAAGCCGGGGTCGGAGACGGACGGCATGCCGGCGTCGGTCACCATCACGAGGGTCTTGCCGGCCCGCACCTGGTCCAGGAGTTCGCCGGTCTTGGCGGCCTCGTTGTGCTCGTGGTAGCTGATGATCCTGCCGGCCACGGTGATGCCGAGGTTCTGGACGAGGCGGTGCAGGCGCCGCGTGTCCTCGGCCGCGACGATGTCTGCCGTGGTCAGGAGTTCGATCAGCCGGTAGGTGGCGTCGCCGGTGTTGCCGATCGGGGTTCCCGCCAGCACAATCCGTCCCGGCCCTTCGGCTGCCGGGCCCGGTTGGTCGCCGGAAGGGGTCGGGGAGGTGCTGAGTTGAGGATCCACCCTTCCAGCCTACTGCCGGCGGCGGGCGCGGCGCTGCCGCCGCAACGGCAGTCACAGCCGTGAACGGTAGCATGGGCTTCGTGACGCAGACCTCCACACGGCCTGTCGACGCCGGTTCCACCGGATCGGCGCCCCCAGCCACCAGCACCGGACGCAACCTGGAGGGGCACCGCTGGATCAGCCGCCCGGCGGAGGCGTTTACGCCCGGGGCCCTCAAGGACCGCCTGATCGGCGGGCTGGGCAGCTGGCGGGAATATCCGCCCGGACTCCGCCTGTGGTTCTGGCTGATCCCCACCCTCACCGCGGTGCTCGGCGGGATCCTGCGTTTTGTGCGGCTGGATACACCCCGCAACCTGGTCTTCGACGAGACCTACTACGTCAAGGACGGCTACTCGTTCCTGGTCAGCGGCTATGAACGGTCCTGGCCGGACAAGGCCAACGAGGCGTTTGTCGCCGGCAATCCCGGCGTGCTGCTGGACACCCCGGAATACGTCGTCCACCCGCCGGTCGGGAAGTGGATGATCGCCGCGGGGATGTGGCTTTTCGGCCCCGACAATCCCTTCGGCTGGCGCTTCGGCGCGGCACTGACCGGCACGCTGTCCATCTTCCTGCTGGCGCTGATCGCCCAGAAGCTCTTCCGCTCGCTGACCCTCGGTGCCGTGGCGGGCGTGCTGCTGGCGGTGGACGGGCACCACCTGGTGATGTCCCGGACGTCCCTGCTGGACATCTTCCTGATGTTCTGGGTCCTTGCCGCGTTCGGAGCCCTGCTGATGGACCGCGACGACGGCCGCAGGCGGCTCGCTGCCCGCCTCGGCCGGCAGGCCGCCGCCGCCCCGGACGGGAGGCCCACCCTGCTCCAGCTGGCGTCCGGGCCCTGGCTCGGGATCCGCTGGTGGCGGCTCGCCGCCGGCGTGTGCCTGGGCCTGGCCGTCGGCACCAAATGGTCGGCGCTGTTCTTCCTGGCCGGCTTCGGGCTGCTGACCGTCTTCTGGGACCTCAGCGCCCGCCGGATCGCCGGGATCCACGGGTGGATCAGCGGCGGGATCCTCAAGGACGGCATCCCCGCGTTCCTCAGCATCGTTCCGGTGGCCGCCGCGGTGTACGCGGCCACGTGGACCGGCTGGTTCCGGTCCACGGACGCCTACTTCCGGAAATGGGCCCAGACCGTTCCGTCGGCGGAGTGGGGCTGGCTGCCCGACGCCGTCCGGTCCCTGGCGCACTACCATCTGGAGGCCTACAAGTTCCACCAGGGCCTCAGTTCGGACCACCCCTACGAGGCCAGCGCCTGGAGCTGGCTGGTGCTGGGCCGGCCCACGTCCTTCTTCTATGAGTCCCCCAAGCAGGGCAGCCCGGGCTGTGACACCGCCAGCTGCACCACAGCGATCCTGTCGGTCGGCAACCCGGTGATCTGGTGGGGCGCGGCGGTGTGCCTGGGTGTTCTGCTCTTCTGGTGGGCCGGGCGCCGCGACTGGCGTGCGGGGGCCGTCCTGGCGGGCGTGGCCGCCGGCTACCTGCCCTGGTTCCTGTACCCGGAACGCACCATGTTCTACTTCTACGCCGTGTCGTTCGAGCCCTTCCTGGTGCTGGCCCTGGTCTACTGCCTGGGCCTGGTCCTGGGGCAGCGCACGGACCCGCCGTGGCGGCGGCGGTCCGGGCTTTACATCGTCACGCTCTTCGTGGTCACGGCCGTTGTTGTCTCGGCGTTCTTCTATCCGGTCTGGACCGCCGAAACCATCTCCTACCAGGACTGGCGGTTCCGGATGTGGATGCCGTCCTGGATCTAGGGCAGGATTACAGGGGGCGTGAGCCTGCGCCCTGCCGGCCCGGAATGGAGAAACCGCTGTGAGAGAAGCAAGCACCGGACTGCTCGTCGAGCTCGATCCGGGCAGCAACGTGACCGACCTGCTGCTGGAGCAGCACGCCAAGGATCCGGTGCATCCCCTCTATTCCCGCAAGGGACCGTCCGGCTGGGCCGACGTGACCGCACAGCAGTTCCTGGACCAGGTCCGGGCACTGGCGAAGGGCCTCATTGCCGGCGGCATCACCCCCGGCGAAACCGTGGCGGTGATGGCCGGCACCCGGTACGAGTGGACCGTGGTGGATTTCGCCATCTGGTTCGCCGGCGGCGTGCCCGTCCCCATCTACGAAACGTCCTCGGCGAGCCAGGTCGAATGGATCCTGCACGACTCCGGCGCGCGGCGCATCTTCGCCGAAAACGAGGACAAATGCCGCCTCGTCCAGGCCGTCCTGGACAACTCCGGGCTGCTTGGAGACACCGTGCTCCCCGTGGTCCGGATGGAATACGACGGCGCCGTGCCCAACCTCGCCAGCCTGGCCGCCGCCGGCACGGGGGTCGGCGACGCCGAACTGGAACGGCACCGCTCCGCGGCCGGACTCGACGACGTCGCGTCCCTGGTCTACACCTCCGGCACCACGGGCCGGCCGAAGGGCTGCGAGATCACGCACGGCAATTTTGCCCTCGTGGCCAAAAACATCGTGCTGTTCCTTCCCGAAATCCTGCTGCAGCCCCGCACCAGGACCCTGATGTTCCTGCCGCTGGCCCACGTCCTGGCCCGCGCCGTCCAGGTCATCTGCCTCAGCGCCGGCAGCACCGTGGGGCACACCGCCTCCGCCAAGGACCTGCTGGAGGACCTGGACAGCTTTAAACCGACGTTCCTGCTCGTCGTGCCCCGTATCTTCGAGAAGATCTACGCAGGGGCGTCCCACAAAGCTGCCCTCGCGGGCAAGGAGCGGTTGTTCGGGTCGGCCGCCGCCGTCGCCGTCGACTACTCCAAGGCCCAGGACGCCGCCGCCAGGGGCACCACCCCCGGCCCCGGACTGGTGCTCCGCGCCAAGCACGCGCTCTTCGACCGGCTGTTCTACCCGAAGCTGCGCCAGGCGTTCGGCGGACAGGTCGGATACACGGTGTCCGGGGCGAGCCCGCTCGGCCTCCACGACGCCCACTTCTTCCGGGGAGCGGGTATCCCCGTCCTTGAGGGCTACGGCCTCACCGAAACCACGGCCCCGTGCACCGCGAACACGCCCACCCGGACCAAAGTGGGCACGGTGGGCATCCCGGTGCCCGGCACCACCATCCGGGTCGCGGACGACGGCGAGATCCTGGTCAAGGGCATCGGCGTGTTCAAGGGGTACCACAACAATGCCGCAGCCAATGCGGAGGCGTTCACGGACGGGTTCTTCCGCACCGGCGACCTCGGGTCCCTGGACAGCGACGGATTCCTGAGCATCACGGGCCGGAAGAAGGACCTGCTGGTCACCGCCGGCGGCAAGAACGTCGCCCCCGGCCCGCTGGAGGAAAAGATCCGCGAGCACGAGCTGGTGCTGCAGGCCGTGGTGGTCGGGGACGGCAGGCCGTTTGTGTCGGCGCTGATCAACCTGGATCCGGAAGGACTGGAGAACTGGTGCGCCGCGCGCAAGGTGCCCGTGATGAGCCCCGCCGAAGCCAGCGGCAATGATCTGGTCCGCAACGAGCTGCAGCGGGCAGTGGACATGGCGAACGCACTGGTCTCCCAGGCCGAGTCGATCCGCAGCTTCGCTGTACTGGACGCCGACTTCACCGTGGAGTCCGGGCACCTGACGCCGTCGCTGAAACTCAAGCGGGCCGCCGTCGTGCGCGATTTTGAAGCGGAGATCAACCGGATCTACGGCTGACCTCCGCCGCGCCGCTAGACGGTGCTGGAGTGTCCCCGCGCCGGCGTGCCGGGCGTCCCGGCGTCCGCGGCGCCCGAAGCCCCGCTGGCGTCCGTGTCCGGGGTGGATGCTCCTGCCGGGGCTGCGCCGCCGGCAGTGCTCGAGGTGCCGGACCTGTCCCGCCGGAAGCGGGACCGTTTGGCGGGGGCAGCGTCGACGTCAGCCTCAGTCGGAACTTCGTCAGCCCCGTCGGTGGCCGCGGAGTCCGTGGCCGCAGGGTCAGTGTTTGCAGGTTCAGTGTTTGCAGGTTCAGTGGCCGCTGCGCCGCGCTTCGGCAGCCCGCGGCGCTTGCGCGTCGGCCAGGTGAGGATGAGGGTCACCAGCGAGGCGAGCAGCACCAGACCGGCGACGGTGATGCCGCCGTCCACCCAGAACTGGCCCGGGAAGAGCCGGATGAGCGTGTCCTGCAGCGCGAACGTCCACGTGCCGGATGCGAAGAAAATGCTGTGGAACTGGGCGAAGAACTGCTCCCAGCCCAACGCGGCCAGCACGCCGAGGCTGAGGATGACGGTGAGGGCGATGACGGACCCGGCAAAGAGTCCGCGCCGCACTCCCCCGGGGGTACGGCGCCGCAGGTAGATGACTGCAATGAGGCTCAGCAGTACCAGCAGGGCACCGGCGCCGTAGGCGGACAGGATGACCACCTTGACGTCTGCCATGTGGCTGACCTCCCCATTCCCGAACAGCGGGTCGCCGCTGCGGTTGACCAGTTCGCCGAGGTAGCGCGGGCCCGCCCAGTTGCCGAGGTAGTCCACGGCGTACGAGCCGTACGTCATGCGGTCGTCAGTGCTGAAACCGTAGCCGTCGCCGGGGAAGCCGGGGCGGTTGTATTCCACCCAGAGGAACAACGGGCTGGCGACGGCGCGGACGGCCAGCACCAGCAGGATGACGGGGAAGCATACCGCCAGCAGGACCTGCATCACGCGCGGTGCCACGGGCTTGGCTTTCGCCGCGAGCTCACGCTCGGCGTTCCGGCGCTGCACTTCCTCTTCCGGCGGCCGGACCTGGAGGGCGGAGGTGGGCAGCGGCTCGCTGTAGGGGGTGCTGTCCGACTGAACTGCGCTGTCTGATGCCGGCACGACGGCGGCTTCCGCGGCCTTGCGGTCGGCGCGGCTTCCGGCCTGGGGACGCTGGTCCGCGGGCTTCGGCTTCATCCAGTCGAACGCGGGTTCGTCGGAATCGTCGGCCGGATCCAGCGGCGGATCCTGTCGGTTCGGAGGGGTGGGACTTGAGTCAGTCACTGCAGCTTCGCTTCCGTAGGTGTCCGCGCCGCCGGCCGGGGCCCGGCAACGCTACATATCTGCTTCCGAGCCTACCGCCAGAGCCTCGCCGCGGGCGAGGTGCCACCCCGTGGGGCGCGGGCGGATTCCGGCGCCGTCAGCGCTTGGCGTACTGCGCCCAAGGGATGTTCCAGTCGCCGAATCCCTCGAGCGGCTCCACGGCGGGGGCTCCGGTGTTGAGGGTCTGCACCACGTCGCCGGTCTTCATGTTGTTGAAGAACCAGGCGGCGTCCGCCGGGAGCAGGCCGACGCAGCCGTGCGAGACGTTGGCGCGGCCCACCGCACCATACGCGGAGGGGAGGGCCTGGTGGACGTAGACGCCGGAGCTTGTGAGCCGGTTGGCGTATTCGACGGTGAGGGGCGGGTAGTAGCCCTTGTCGCCGGGTTTGAGCCCGATGCTGCCGGCGTTGAAGTCGGAGGTCCGTTCCTGCTCCATGATGACGGCGAACCCGGTCGGCGAGAGCCAGTCGGCGCCCCCCAGCGTGACAGGAGCCGTTTTGACCAGCTGGCCGTCGAAGTAGACCTTCATGGTCTTGGTGATGTCGTCCACCACGGCGAGGCGCTGCGGCCCGACGTTAAAGGAAACCGTGGAGTCGGAGTTGCCGATCATCTTGTTGCCGAAATCGACGCCGAAGAGCTTCAGGTCCAAGGTGATCACACTGTTGGACGCCCAGAACGCTTCCGGCCGGATCCGGACGCGGCGGTCCGAATACCAGCGCCATGCCACGGGCTGGCCGGAGGTTGACGTCACGGTGACCGCCTTTTCCATCGCTTCCTTGTTCAGCACCGGTTCGCTGAACACAATCTCGATGGGCTGGCCGGCGCCGACGGTTGTCCCGTTCAGCGGGTACACGGCGGCATCCGCTTCATTGGCCGCGGTGACGGTGCCGAAGGTCTGTGCCTTCTTGGTCTCACGCCCGGCCTGGTCCACGATGGTGAAGCTGTACTTGTACTTCGTGTCGAACTCGAGGGGGTCCTCGGCCGTCCAGGTGGAGCCGTCGGCACTGGTGGTCCCCGGGACACGGTCGCCTCCGGCGGCCGGGACCAGCACCACGTCCTTCACCGTGCCGTTCACCGCCTTGATCGAGGGCGGGGCGGCCGGGTTGACGCCTTTGGCACCGTCGGTCGGGGTGACCCCCAGCTCCACGGGCTTCACGACGGGCGCGGCAAGGCCGGACACGTTCCGCATCGGTGCCGAGGCCTCCGAGGGCATGTCCGCGTGGGCCCAGCCGGGGGCGGTGGCGACGCCGATGCCGCCCGCGCCGACCGCCGCACAGATGGCCAGGACAGCCAGCATTTTCCCGGTGTTGCGGGGACGCTGTCCCGGCTTCCGGCGCCGGTGCCCGCTGTCTTCAGTCATGGCCACTTCCAGTATTCCCCCGCAGATTTTGCCTGCAAGCCCAGCTCAGGGCTCGCGGTTCCCTCATGCCAGCATAAGCGAAGCGGCAGCTCACCACGGCCCCGGCCGTGGCACGATCAGGTTACAAAAGGAGCCCCGGACCGGCTGGTTGGGCACGGTCCGGGGCTCGTTGTCCGCAGGCGCCGCGGCGCTGCCGGGGCCCTGGCGCGGGAGCGTCCTAGTAGCGGTAGTGCTCCGGCTTGTAGGGGCCGGAGACCTCCAGGTCCAGGTACTCCGCCTGCTCCTTCGACAGCTCGGTGAGCTCGGCGCCGAGGGCGTCGAGGTGCAGCCGGGCCACCTTCTCGTCGAGGATCTTCGGCAGCACGTAGACCTGCTTGTCGTACTCCCGTTCGCCCTCCGGCTGGTCGCGCTTGGTGAAGAGCTCGATCTGCGCGATGGTCTGGTTGGCGAAGGAGTTGCTCATCACGAAGGACGGGTGGCCGGTGGCGTTGCCGAGGTTCAGCAGGCGGCCCTCGGAGAGCACGATGATGGAACGCTGCTCCCCCGTGCCGGAGTCGAACACCCACTCGTGGACCTGCGGCTTGATCTCGACCTTCTTGATGCCGGGGATCCGGGCCAGTCCGGCCATGTCGATCTCGTTGTCGAAGTGGCCGATGTTGCCCACAATCGCCTTGTCACGCATGCCGGCCATGTGCTCGGCCATGATGACGTCCTTGTTGCCCGTGGTGGTGATGAAGATGTGGCCCTCGCTGAGGACGGATTCCAGCTTTGCCACCTGGTAGCCGTCCATGGCGGCCTGGAGCGCGCAGATGGGGTCGATTTCGGTGACGATCACGCGTGAGCCCTGGCCGCGGAAGGCCTCGGCCGCGCCCTTGCCGACGTCGCCGTAGCCGCAGACGACGGCGACCTTGCCGCCCATCAGGACGTCGGTGGCGCGGTTGATGCCGTCCGGCAGGGAGTGGCGGATGCCGTACTTGTTGTCGAACTTGCTCTTGGTGACCGAATCGTTGACGTTGATGGCCGGGAACAGCAGTTTGCCCTGCTCCGCGAGCTGGTACAGGCGGTGCACGCCGGTGGTGGTTTCCTCGGTGACGCCGAGCAGGCGGGAGCCGATCCGGGTCCACTTCTGCGGGTCGGCCTGCAGCGAGGCGCGCAGCACGTCAAGGAAGACGCGGCCTTCCTCGGACTCGTCGTCCGCGGCGGCCGGGACCGTGCCGAGGGCTTCGAACTCGACGCCCTTGTGGACCAGCATGGTGGCGTCTCCGCCGTCGTCGAGGATCATGTTCGGGCCCAGGTCCGGATTGCTGTCCGCGCCGGGCCAGGTCAGGATCTGCTCGGCCGTCCACCAGTATTCGGCCAGCGTCTCGCCCTTCCAGGCGAACACGGGCACGCCGCGGGGGTCGTCCACCGTGCCGTCGCCGACCACAACGGCGGCGGCGGCTTCGTCCTGCGTGGAGAAGATGTTGCAGGAGGCCCAGCGGACCTCGGCGCCGAGCGCGGTGAGGGTCTCGATCAGCACGGCGGTCTGCACCGTCATGTGCAGCGAGCCGGCGATCCGGGCGCCCTTGAGCGGCTGGCTGGCGCCGAATTCCTCGCGCAGGGACATCAGTCCGGGCATCTCATGCTCGGCGAGGCGGATCTGGTGGCGGCCTGCCTCGGCCAGGGAGATGTCGGCAATCTTGTAATCGAAGGTCATGGCAATCCTTTGCTGTGGCGGGCGGCCCTGGAGCTGGCTGTCCGGAAATTGGCTGTCCGGGCGCTGGCTGTCCGGCAGGCCGGTGTGCGTGCTTATCGGTGGCTGGAAGTACTTCGGTGCCGAACGGCGGAACGATGGGCCGGTGATTCAGGACCCGGAGGTGGTGCCGGCGTCGTGCTGGAAAGAGGGGGCCGCAGCGGCGGCGGGGAGCAGTTCCGGCGGGAGCAGCAGCGGGATGCCGTCCTCAATGGTGTAGCGAAGCTTCTCGCCGGAGGGCCCGGCCGTTGCGGCGACGAGTTCCTCGCCCTCCTGCGCCAGCGCGGAGCCTGTCACGGGGCATCGCAGGACAGACAACAGTTCGGGGCTGATCTTCGGCATGGTGGACGCTCCCTGGTGGACGCCGCAGCGGGCGCCGGTGGCTTACGGATTTTGCAGTTCCCAGCCTACCGCCAGTTGCACGCTAGGACGGTTCGCGCAGAACCCGGAGGTGCCCACGGCGGGTCCCCTCGGCCGGGGCCGGAGCTTCAAGGGCGGCGTGCGCACCGCGCTGGGCCGGGCCGGACTCGGGCGCGGCGGGCCGTGCGGCCGCCTCACGGACGGCGTTGGCGAGGGCCAGCAGGTCGTCAGGGCCGGGACCGGCCGGGGTGGCCGGCATGGCCAGCCGCAGCACTTCCCAGCCGCGCGGAACGGTCAGGGATCCGGCGTGCTGTTCACACAGGTCGTAACAGTGCGGTTCGGCGTAGGTGGCCAGGGGACCGAGCACCGCGGTGGAGTCGGCATAGACGTACGTCAAAGTCGCCACCGCTGAATTGCGGCAGGCTGACCTTGAACAAAGACGAATCGCACCCACGACATCACAGACTACTCCCCCGGGCCGCCGGACGCCGGGCGGCACGCTGACGGCGGGTCGGGCGGCCCATATCGCGTAAACCATGCGGCGGGTTTAGAGTCGAGATATGCAGTCATCGCACCACGATTCGGGTTTTACGGTCCGCTTGGCTGAAACGGACGCCGGACCTGCTGCGCCGAGGAGCTTCCGGCAGCGGCGGCGGAACCGGCACGGCCGCGGTCTCCGCGGCGAGCTCATGCTGCCCACCCTGCCGGGGTACCGCACCCGGTCGGACCGCTTCGATGACTTTGTCCTGGACTCGGCGGAGCGCCTTCACGACATCTGGGGCAAACCGCTGGACGGCGTCCGCTTCGCCGTCAACGAGATTCCGCCCGGGCTCGAGCAGCTCGTCGCGGACCGCGCCCCCGCCCCGATGGGCGCCTACACCCCGGCCACGCCGGACGAAGGCCCTGTTATCACCCTGTACCGCAGGGTGGTGGAGCAGGCCTGCGGCAGCCGCGACGAACTCCAGGACCTGGTGCACGACGTCGTTGTGGAGTACACGGCAGAGATGCTGGGTGTGCCGCCGGAGTCGCTGGACCCCGTCTACCGCCGCCGCTACTAGGACAGCACCGCCGCTACTAGAACCGCGCCGGTTTCACGACTGCGCCCGGCCGGCACCACTCCCCCGGTCAGTAGCCGAGGGTCACCGGGACCTGTTCCTGCCCTGCTGCCCCGGGGGCAATCGCGACGGTGGAGACGTCCGGCCGGCCGTCCTGCTGCACCAGCACGGCCCCGTACGCGGGATCCCCCGCGGCGGAGACGAGGTAGCCGACCAGCGCTGAGCCCTCCACCTCGGCCGGGACAGCGATCGAGGCGGTGGTGCCGCCGGCGATGTCGGCCGCGGCCGCGGCACGGATCTTGCCGTCCGCCGTGACCGGCGTGTAGGTGATCGTTGCACGGCCCTCGGGTGCGCCGAAGACAAGGTGGCGCTCTCCCGACCCGGGGACCGGGACGACGTGCTGGCTGCCCAGCCGTGCCGAAGCTGCGGACCACGCGAAATCGACGGGATCCGCGGCGGCCAGGCCCCGGGTGACGCGGGCTGCCGCGGTGAAGGAAACGTCCGAACTGACGGCGACCGTGTACGGCCCGGCCGGCACCCCGGAGAGCGGAATCTCAGTGACCGATCCGGCCTTGGCCGTGACGGCCCCGCCGCCCGGCAGGGCCTTCTGGCCGTCCCGTCCGAACAGCTTGACCGCCACCACCGCATCGGCAGACCCCGGCACGGTGATCTGCAGGGCAGGTCCCGCGTCCCCGAAGCCGGGTTTGCCGGTGAGATCCGCCAGCCCGGCCGGATCCTGGATGTCGACGCCGGTGACCACCTGGCGGAGGGCCGGGGCCGCTGCGGGGGCAATGAACTCGACGCCGCCCGGTGTCAGTCCCCGCAGGACGCTTTGCTGGATGGCGGCGGCCACGGGCCCGCCGGCGCTGCGCACCCGGACGCTGAGCCGCTCCTGGCCCGGCGCCAGCCCGCCCAGGATGACTGAGCGTGTGGTGCCCGGGGCGACGAGAAGTCCGCGGCTGCCCGGGGCCTGGATCTGTCCCTTGGCTCCGAACAGGTCGAGGCTGACGGTGGCCGGGCTGCTGGAGGCGTTGGTGAGGTTCAGCACGGCCGTCCGGCCCAGGGACGTGTTCGCGCCGACCAGCCAGAGATCGTTGGCGGGCTGCTGGCATGCCACGGCTGCCGACCCGCGGAGGTCGCCGTCGTCGGCGGCGTAGCGCATCACCGCGCCCGCGGCCGCCTGCCGCCCGTTCTGCGCATCGGCGCTGAGGACACTGACGCCGTCGACGCCGCGCTGGGAGACCACACCGGCGGCCTGGACGGGAGGCCCCCCGGACGGCGCGGAGCTGGCGGATTCCGGCGCGGCCGGGGCAGAGCTGCCGGATTCCGGCGCCGCCGGGGCGAGTTCCACCAGTGCGGTGCCCGCAAGCGAGGCAAGGCGGCTGCCCGGCAGGACACCGCCGCTGGAACCCAGCACCACAGCGTTCACGTCGCTGCGGGCCGTGGCGGACTCGGGGCTGAACTGCGGGTCGGTGCCCACGGGGGCGCCTTCGAGCAGCCGGGCCGGGCCCGGGCAGACGCCGATGCTGCTGCCCGCGGGGACGGCCGCGAGCGGGGCCTCGACAGGGCGGCTGCTGGCTGAGTCTTGGGGGGAAAGCGCTGCCGCAGACACCAGCCCGCCGCCGGCTGCGACCAGCACAACGGCCGTGAGGACGCCGCCCAGCCGGCCGGCGGACGGCAGCGCCTTCCGGCGTGCCGGCGACGCCGGCAGCTCCTGCGCGGAGGCCTCGGGCCCGGGTGCACCCGGGGTGGTGGTGGCGGGTGTGTCATCCCTGGGCATGGTGGCGTTCCTTCCGCAGGGACCCTTCGTCCCGGGAGAGGCCGGTGTTGGGCCGGCGGGCAGGCATGGGGATGGCGAGCAGCACGGTCAGGCCGATGATGACGGCCTGGGCAACGCCCGCCCAGACGGCCCAGGGCGCTTCGTAGCGGAGACTGAGCTGGCCTCCCTGCGGGGGCAGGGTAAAGGCCTGTGCCCAGCCGGAGGTGGTGGAGGTGAGCCGGCGGCCGTCGAGCCAGGCGCTCCAGCCGGGGTCGGCGCGTTCAGCCAGCACAACCAGGCGACCGTCCGGTCCGGCAGGGACCGCCGAGTCGGCGGACACCGTCCGGGACGGGACCAGCCCCACCGTGGCGCCCGCGGCGTCGACGATCCGTACCCGATGCGCGACGTCGGCGGCCTGGAGCGCCGGCTGGTTGAGGGGGCTGATCCGCCAGAGCCAGCCGGCGCCGGTCTTGCCGACGGCAACCAGCCCGGGGACGGCGTCCATGCGGCTCGCGGTCAGCTCCGCCGCGGTGTCAGCCGCCCGCAGGACCACAAAGCCGACGCCGAGCTGCTCGAGCTCACCGCGCGGATCAACGCCCTGGCCGGCCACGATCGTGGCCACGACGTTGCGGAGCGAGGCAACCACGGCGTCGTCGTCCCGGACTTGTTCCTCGCCCGGACCGCCCATGACCGGGCGGGCGGCGGCAATGGTGGAGAGGGCGTCGAGCGTGGTGCCGGCGCCGCGCATCAGCGTGGCGTCAAAGCTTCCGTCCTCGCCGGTGGAGATCAACAGGGTCCGGGACTGTTCCGGTCCTTCACCACGGTCGATGGCCGTCGCGGGGAGGGTGCGGGGTTCGGCCGGCTGCACCAGCCGCGGGGTGCCCAGCGAGCCGGAGCCCCCTGATGCTGTCCCGGGCAGGCCGGTGCCGGCCGCCGGCGGGAGGACATTCTGCGCGGCCCACACGGTGAGACCGGCGAGCGGGCCGGCGAGCAGGAGGACCATGGCCGTGACTGCTGTGGCGCGGACCAGGACCTTGCGGCCCGCCGTTGCCGCGGCGGCCCGGTCTGCGGCGTCCAGCAGGCCGGCGGTGCCGATCAGGGCCGCCCCCAGGAGGGCGAAGGCGGCGGCCGAGACGGCCGGTCCCGTGAAGGGGGTGACCAGCACGGTGGCGCTGGCGCCGGTGGCGACCTGGCTGCTGAGCCAGCCTCCGGCCAGCAGGAGGAGCGCGGCGGCCCACAGTGCGCGGGCGGTGCGCGCAGCCCGGCCCGGCAGGAACAGCGCGGCCCCGGCCAGGAGCAGTGCGGGGAGTCCGACCAGGAGTCCCAGCAGGAGCGCCCACGGCACCGCGGATCCGGCGCCGAACACCGGCAGTCCGGTGAGGCCGCCGTCGGCAGCGAAACGCAGCGGCTGGCCCAGGAACTGCTGCCAAAGCGGGGCGGCGTCGAATCCGAGCGGCACGCCCGGGTCCGCGAGCAGGGCGCGGGGACGGTCAAGGGTGGACATGGCGAACGGCACGAACAGTGCGAGGCTGGGCAGCAGCGCCCACCACACCGTGCGGCCGCGGCGGCCCAGCAGGGTGCCGCAGAGGGCCACGAGGACAGCGGCGGGCAGCAGCAGCGAGGGGGCCGCCGCGGAGACGACAGCCAGGGCCAGCCCCGCCGCGGCGGCGGCGGTCCAGGACGGCGTGCCGTTGATTCCGGGCTTGGCCGGGGGCGCCTCGGTAAAGCGCCGTTCGCCGGGGGCGGGCACCGCGTAGCGGCCCCGTCCCGCTGCGGTTCCGGTGGCCCGCAGCAGTGCAAGGACCAGCAGCGGCATCATGACGTGGACAATCAGCGCGCCTGTGCGGCCCTGGTTCAGTGCCACCTGCAGGGCCGGCGCGCCGGCCCAGACGAGGGCGGCCGCAAGGCGCAGGCGGCGGCGCTGCGTCAGGGCCCCTGCGGCGAACCAGGCGCCGAGGGCGGAGAGCGGCATGGCCAGCACCAGCATCCAGCCGACCGCTGCGTTGGCGTCGCCGGCGCCCAGGACACCGAGTGCCCACAGCACGTAGCCGAAGGGGTCGCCGTGCCCGGGCAGCCCGGCGCCGAGGGTGATCCACCACCCTGAGGCGTGGTTCCAGATCTCGCCCAGCTGCTGTGAGGCGGGAATCATCGCGCCGCCGGTCACGGCGCCGGCGCGGAAGATGTTCAGCAGGCCAACAAGGGACACCGCGGTGGTGATGAGGATGGCGAGCAGCGCCCCGTTGCCCACCCAGCCGCGCTCGGTGGTGGTGAGGGCGGCAAAGTCGTCGGCCGCGTCTCCCGTGGGTTGTTCGGCCAGCGGGTCGTTGGCGGCAGGGCCGTCGCCGGAGTCGTCAGCCCCGAGGGCCTCCATGAGGGAACGGCGATGCGCCCACACTTCACGCCGGGGGGTCTGCAGTCCCCTGATGACCGACCGCCGGATGCGGCGGGTCCGGGCGGCGTTGCGCCGGCCGCGGACCACGGCCGCGGGACGCCCCAGCGCCCCGATGGTGGCCAGGAGCTGCGAGAAGCCGTGCCCCGGATCCTTAACGGCGATGCTCAGGACAAGTTTGAAGATGCTGCCCAGCAGCGCCCCGGCCGCGTGCAGCGGGACCATCCATGCGGCCGCGTGTTTGAGCCGCAGGTGCACCTGCGCCTTGCGGGCCGCCGTCGCGTTGCCGAGGGCGTGCGGGCGGTGCGAAACGTGGAACATCCGGGCGCTGGGCACCACCACCACGCGGTGGCCGGCCAGCCGGTTCCGCCAGCAGAAGTCGACGTCGTCGCCGCTGCCGGGCAGGGCGGGGTCGAAGCCGTTCAGGTCCTCCCAGACGTCCCGGCGGACCAGCATGCCGGCGGAGTTGACGGCGAACGTGTCGCTCCGGCCGTCGTACTGCCCCTGGTCAAGTTCATCGGCCTCGATGAGGGTGAGGCGTTCCGCCCAGCGGCTGGTGGAGAGCCCGACGTCGATCAGCCGGCGCTCGGCATGCCAGTCCAGCTGCTTGCAGCCGGCCACGGTGACGGACGGGGCACGCTCCACGGCATGCAGCAGCTCGGCGAGGGCCTCGGGGGCGGGCGCTGCGTCGTCATGCAGCAGCCAGATCCACTCGGTGGCCGCGCCGGCACCCTTGGGTGCGCCGCCCCAGGGGGCCAGCGTGCCGAGGGCTGCCTGCACCGCGGCACCCATGCCGCTGCGGGCCTGCTCGAAGACGGTGACGTTGGCTGCGCCGAACGCCTGTTCGAGGAGCGCCGCGGAGTGGTCGCGGGATCCGGTGTCGACCCCGATGCAGGTGTCCGCGGGCCGGGTCTGGGCCGCCAATGCCGCCAAGGTTCTGGGGAGAAAATCACCGCCGTCGTGGGAAACCACGACGGCGGTGACTCGTACTTCCTGAAGAATTAGACTGCTCGCTTCCTAAGCCGGCGCCGCTCGCGCTCGGAGAGGCCGCCCCAGATGCCGAAACGCTCGTCGTTGGACAGGGCGTACTCAAGGCACTGCGAGCGGACGTTGCATGCCCCGCACACTTTTTTGGCGTCGCGGGTGGAGCCACCCTTCTCGGGGAAGAATGCCTCCGGGTCGGTCTGTGCGCACAGCGCATCCGTCTGCCAGCCCAGCTCGCCTTCATCGTCGAAGTCCTGCTGGGAGGGCAAGCCGATCCACACCGGCTGCGCCGTGGTGCCCTGCTGGGCACCCTGGAGCTCCATGGGCGGGTCGAGGGGGTCGTTGTCCGGGTCCGGACCCGACAGAAGTTCGTCATGTGCCGCGAGGAAGGCCGTGGCCTGGTCCTGCAGCGAGTCTTTGGCCTGTTCGTTGTAGCGGTCGGCTGCGTCCGGATCCGCCGGATCCACATACCAGTCGCTCGGCACCCCGCGTGAACGGTACTTTGCCGTGGCCTGTCCAGCAACGACGGCCTCTTCATGGATACGCTCTGCTAGCCCCATTGGCGTTCCTCTCTGATTTTTGCAGCCTTTGACTGACCCTCGGACACTCGGTTGTGTGCCGGTTTCTGCGCATTGGCCTTCGATACCTAATTACACGTGTGTAAGTATCCGGGAGTCAAGCCACGGCGGAGATAATAATCAACCCCGGATCCAAAACAGGGGCACGCCACGCCCGATTTTTTTTGACCCCGGCCCGGAGAACCCGCGGAATAATCAGGGTACTGAGTACTTTTGAGAATTTTTCCTGAATTCGCGGGAAAGTTCCCGGGCCGTCCGCGGCCGGCGCCGGATGACCCGCCACGGACATGACGGAGATCACACCGGTTCCCGCCGTGACAAGATGAATCCATGAGCATCCCGGCAATCGAACTGATGACAGCCCTGCGGTCCGGCCAGTCAACCTCGCCCCGCCTGACCTGGTACGGCCCCGACGCCGAGCGCGTGGAACTCTCCGGCCGGGTGCTGGAGAACTGGGTAGCAAAAACCAGCAACCTGCTGCAGGACGAACTGGACGCCGAACCCGGAACCCGGCTGCGCCTGGACCTGCCGGCGCACTGGAAGTCCGTGATCCTGGCCCTGGCGGCGTGGCAGCTCGGCATGGAGGTGGTTTTCGGGGACGCGGAGGCGGATCTCCTGGCCACCGCCGAACCGGCCGCCGGCGCCGCTCTGGGGGCGTTCGACGCCGTGGTGGCCGTGGCGCTGCCGGCCCTGGCCATGCGGTGGCCGGGCGAGCTGCCCACCGGCGTCGTCGACTACGCCGCGGAGGTGCGCTCCCACGGGGATGTATTTATGCCCCACGTTGACCCGGAGCCATCGCGGCGGGCCGTATTGACCGCTGCGGGGGCAGAGCACCTGCACGGAGGCCTGCTGGATGGCTTCGCGGCATCCCACGACGGCGGGGTGCGGCTCCTGGTGCCTGCCGGCGACGGCCTGGAGACCGTCCTGGCGAGGTCCCTGGGCGCCTGGCGCGGCGACGGCTCCGTGGTGCTGGTGCACCCCGACGTCGAGGTGACGGAAAAGCTGCTCGCGGACGAGCGCGTCAGCGCCGGCTGAGCGCAGGCCTGCCTAGGCCTGCGGGCCGGGCCGTTCCGGATCCGCCACGCCCTGCACTCCGGCGGTGTCCCTGGCGGCCTGCGTCGTGACCGCTGCTCCCTCGCTGTGTTTCTTAACGGCTGCGCCGTCGCCCTGCGGGTGCCGTTCGATGATCTCGTGGTCGTGGGAGAACTCCGGCTCTTCGTCGAGTTCCTTGTTGAAGACCAGGAAGCGGTAGGCAAAGAAACGCACCACGGTGGCGACCAGGATGCCGACCACTCCGGCCAGGAACAGCACGTTCTTGTCCGTGATTCCGAACGCGTACTTGGCGAGGGCGGTGAAGCCGGTGGAGATGCCGATGCCGATCCCGTTGATCAGGATGAACATCAGGAACTCGCGGAGCACGTTGTCCTGCCGGCGGTGGCGGAAGGTCCAGAAGCGGTTGGCGATCCACGAGAACACGGTGGCCACACTGGCCCCGACGAAGCGGGCCTTGGCCTCGCTGTCGGTCATCGGGCCGTGCATCAGGTAGTAGGTGAGCCCGTTGTCAATGACGAACGCGACGCCGCCCACGGCACCGAATTTGGCCACTTCGCGCCAGAACAGCGAGGCAAGCCCCCGCAGGCGCTCCGTAAGTGTAGTAATCATGACCCTCCGTGGCCTGTGTGAACTGTGGGCCATAAGGCCAACGGCCCATTTTAGCGCCGATTGCGCTCCGGAAGCGGCGGGAAGGCCTGCGGCACCCGGACCGGGAACACCAAAAGCCGGGATATGCCGAGGCTTTCGGTAGGCTGGGAGATGTGACTTTTCCTGTAATCGGTGTGGTTGGCGGCGGCCAGCTCGCCCGAATGATGGCCCCCGCAGCCACTGCCCTGGGCTTCGAGCTCCGCGTCCTTGCCGAAGGTGAGGACGTCTCTGCCGTCTCTGCCGTGGCCAACGCCCCGGTCGGTGATTACACCGACCTTGACCACTTGCTGGAGTTCTCCCGCGGCCTGGACGTCCTGACGTTCGACCACGAGCACGTCCCCACAGAACACCTCCGCGCCCTGCAGCGCGCCGGCGTCAACGTCCACCCCGGCCCGGATGCCCTGGTCAACGCCCAGGACAAGCTGGTGATGCGGGCCGCCGTCGACCGACTGGAGCTGCCTAATCCGCGCTGGGCCGCCGTTGACGACGTCGCCGCGCTGGTCGCTTTCGGGGACGACGCCGGCTGGCCGGTGGTACTGAAGACCCCGCGCGGCGGCTACGACGGCAAAGGTGTGCGGATCGTGGACTCCGCGGCAGACGCCGCAGAGACGGCGGACTGGTTTGAGACCATGTCGCCGCTGCTGGCCGAAGCCAAAGTCGAGTTCAGCCGCGAGCTGTCCGCCATGGTGGCGCGCACACCGGACGGCGAGGCCCGGGCGTGGCCCGTGGTGCACACGGTCCAGGTCGACGGCGTCTGCGACGAAGTGATTGCCCCCGCCCTGGACATCCCGCTGGAGGTCGCGGCCGCGGCCGAGAACGCCGCACTGCGGATCGCCAGCGAGCTCGGCGTCACGGGTGTCATGGCCGTGGAAATGTTCGAGACCCCCGGCGTGGGCGCCGGGTTCCTGATCAACGAACTCGCCATGCGCCCGCACAACACCGGCCACTGGACGCAGGACGGCTCGGTGACCAGCCAGTTCGAACAGCACCTCCGGGCCATCCTCAACCTGCCCCTGGGCGCCACGGACCTGCTCGGCCCCGTGGTGGTCATGAAGAACTTCCTCGGCGGCGAGAACCAGAACCTCTTTTCCGCCTACCCTGCGGCGCTGGCCAGTGAGCCTGCGGCGAAGGTCCACTGCTACGGCAAGGCCGTCAGGCCCGGCCGCAAGATCGGGCACGTCAACCTGGTGGGAGGCTCCGTGGCCGAGGTCGGCTCGGTCCGGGAGCGCGCCGCCACGGTCGCCAACATCATCCGCGACGGCCGGGTCCAGCCCGCCGCCGGCGCGGGAGCCCACGAGGAGAACGTATGAGCACCAGCAACATCAACAGCGCAGCCCCGATCGTCGGGCTCGTGATGGGTTCGGACTCTGACTGGCCCGTCATGGAGGCCGCCGCCCAGGCCCTCGCCGAGTTCGGCATTCCCTTCGAGGCCGACGTCGTCTCCGCCCACCGGATGCCGCTGGAAATGGTCCAGTACGGCCAGAGCGCCCACGAACGCGGCCTTCGGGTCATCATCGCCGGCGCCGGCGGCGCCGCCCACCTGCCAGGCATGCTGGCCTCCGTCACGCCCTTGCCGGTGATCGGCGTGCCCGTGCCGCTGAAAACCCTGGACGGCATGGACTCCCTGCTCTCCATCGTCCAGATGCCTGCCGGCGTTCCCGTGGCGACCGTTTCCATCGGCGGCGCCCGCAACGCGGGCCTCCTGGCGGTGCGGATGCTGGCCGCGGGGACGGACCCGCTGGCCGCGCGGCTGCGCGCGGACCTGGTGGACTTCGCCCAGGAACTCAACCAGGTGGCCACCCGGAAGGGTGCCAGCCTGCGGGACAAGGTGGCTGACGTGTTCGGCGGCGGCAACGTCGTTCCCCGGGGCAGCCGTTAAGGACCGCGAGATGACCAACAGTTACGCCCCCTCCCGTCAGCCGGCACCGCGGAACCGGACGGCCGCGCCGTCCCTCACGGACCCCGTCCGCTACCCCTCCGGGGCAGCCGCGCCGGTGCTGACCAAGCGGGCCTTCCTGCTGGTCCTGATGACGCTGCTGGTGCCCGGCAGCGCGCAGATCGTCGCCGGCAACCGGCGTCTTGGCCGGTTCGCGCTGCGGGTCACGCTCACCGTCTGGGTGCTGGCCGTCCTGGCAGCGGTCCTCCTGGTGGTCTCCCGGCCGACGCTCATCAACCTGGTCACCGGCCCGGTGACGTCGCTGCTGCTCATCGTTGGCCTGGTGGCGCTGGCCGCCGGCTGGGCGGCCCTGTTCATCAACACCCTGCGGCTGATCCGCCCGGTCCTGCTTGCGCCCAAGGCGCGCCCCGCCGTCGTCGGTGTGCTGGTCCTCGCCATGGTTCTCAGCAGCGGCTCCCTGGGCTACGCCGCCTACATGCTCAACGTCAGCCGCGCCGCCATCGGCAGCATCTTCTCCAACGGTCCGGCCATTGAGCCTTCGGAGGGCCGGTACAACTTCCTCATGATGGGCGGCGACGCCGGCGCGGACCGGACGGGCCGCCGGCCGGACAGCCTCTCGGTGATCAGCGTGGACGCCAAGACCGGCAAAACCGCCATCATCTCCGTACCCCGCAACCTCCAGAACGCACAGTTCAGCGAGGACTCGCCGATGCGGAAGATCTACCCCGACGGCTACGACTGCGGCAACGAGTGCCTCATCAACGCCATCAACACCGAGGTCACCAACGAGCACCGGGACCTCTACCCCGGTGTGGCGGACCCGGGCGCACAGGCCACGATGGAAGCGGTGTCCGGGACCCTGGGCATCAAGGTCCAGGCCTACGTGCTGGTGGACATGGACGGCTTCGCCAAGCTCATTGATGCCATGGGCGGCATCCGGATCAAGGCCGGCGGCTGGGTTCCGCTCAGCGGCGACATGGTGGATGAAGCCAACGGCATCCACGGCATGCCGATCGGCTGGATCCGCGCCGGCGAGCAGACGCTCGACGGCTACCACGCCCTCTGGTACGGCCGCTCCCGCGAGTTCGTGGACGACTACGCACGGATCCAGCGGCAGCAGTGTGTCCAGCAGGCCATGCTGAAGCAGCTGGATCCGGCCACCCTGCTGGCGAAGTTTGAGGACATCGCCAACGCGGGCACCAAGGTGGTGGACTCCAACGTCTCGGCCGGCCAGCTCGGCAGCTTCGTGGACCTCGCCATGAAGGCCAAGGGCCAGGACGTGAGCCGGCTGACCATCGGGCCACCGGACTTCGATGCCTCCTTCTCGACCGTCCCGGACTTCGACCAGATCCACCAGAAGGTGGACGCGCTCCTTGGCCCCGCCCCCGAGGCGGCCGCCGGGGACGCCATCGTTCCGCAGGACGCGGCCCCCGGCCCGCTGTCCGCAGCAGGGGCGCTGCCGCAGGCCCAGCCCGGCACCCAGCCGGCACCGTCGCCGTCGGACTTCACTCCGGTGACAACCACGCCGGACGGCGAGCCGATCACGGTGGAGATGCTCAACGAGTTCAAGCGCATCGGCGACGAACAATCCATCCGCAACCTGGTCGCCACGAACGGCCAGTGCGCTCCGTTGTAAGTCCGGCGGCCGCACTTTCCGCAGCAAACATCAGTAACAGATAGGGACACCAGGCAGTGTACGAACTCGAGAATGTCCTCCGGCCTTACGCCTGGGGTTCCACCACGGCCATCGCCGGACTGCTGGGCAGGGCGGCCTCCGGCGGGCCGGAGGCTGAACTGTGGATCGGCGCGCACCCGGACTCCCCCTCGGTCGCCCTCAGCCCGGCCGGCACCGGACGGGCCGGCGCCCATGCCGCAGCCGCTGAACACCCCGGAGGCCGGGCCCTGGACGCGCTGATCGCGGAAGACCCGGAGCACCACCTGGGCAGCGACAGCGTGGCGGAGTTCGGACCGCGGCTTCCCTTCCTGCTGAAGGTCCTGGCCGCTGACAGCCCCCTCTCGCTGCAGGTGCACCCGACCCTGGAACAGGCCCGGGAGGGGTTCGCCCGCGAGGAGGCGGCGGGCGTCGACCGCGCCGCGGCGGACCGCAACTACAAGGACGACAACCACAAGCCGGAGATGATCTTCGCCCTCACACCGTTTGAGGCGCTGTGCGGCTTCCGGCCGGCGGCAGAGGCGAAAGCGGTGTTCGAGCTGATCGCCGCCGACTTTGAACTGGCGGGCCTGGAACTGCCCGGCCTGGTCCCGCTCCTGCTGGCGGACCTGTCCCACCCCGAGGAGCACACGGCCCTGCGCTCGGCGTTTGAGCGGCTGATCGCCGGCGGCGCGGACGTCTCCGACGCGGCATCCGTGATTGTGGCCGCCCTCGTCTCCGGCGCCCCCACCGCCCCGTTCCAGGCGGAGCTGTCCACGGTGGTCAACCTCCAGGCGCAGTACCCGGGCGACCCGGGGGTGCTGATCTCGCTGCTGCTCAACCGCATTTCGCTGGCACCGGGCGAGGCCGTCTACCTTCCCGCCGGCAATGTCCATGCGTATCTCCACGGCCTGGGCATCGAGGTGATGGCGTCCTCGGACAACGTGCTGCGCGGCGGCCTGACCCCCAAGTTCGTGGACGTGCCGGAACTGCTCCGGACCATCGCCTTTGAATCCGCCGGCGTGCCCACCCTCGCTGCCGAGCCGACGATGCTGGGCCAGGAGGTCTTCCGCCCGCCGTTCCGGGAGTTCCAGCTGCAGCGCATCGAGCTCGGTCCCGGCGCGGAACCGGTCCCGGTGGCCCAGTCCGGTGCCGCGGTCATCCTTGTGGTGTCCGGCTCCATCCTCCTGGACTCCCCCAAGGGCGAGCTGCGCTTGGAGCGCGGCGGCAGCGCCTTCCTCCCCGCGGCCGAGGCCCCGGTCAATGCCCACCCCGTGTCCGGCGCTGCCGGGACAGCCGTGGCCTTCGCCGTCACAACAGCACTGAAAGCCTGAGACTGTGGACCACTTCCTGCAGAGCCCCGCGTGGGCCGATGTCCAGCGAGCCCAGGGCCGGAGCGTCCACCAGCTCTCCGGCCCGGGCTGGAGCGTCCTGGCCATCGAGGAGAGCAACCCGGCCGGGAAACTCCTGTACGCCCCCTACGGCCCGGTGGCAGAGTCCCTGGCCGCGTTCGACGCAGCCCTGGCGGCACTGGTGAAGCTGGCCCGCACCTGCGGGGCCGTGTTTGTCCGGATCGAGCCGGTGGACGCAGGCTTCACGGCGGCCGACGCCGGCACCGTGCTGCGCGCGCGGGGGCTGCGGCCGGCCCCGGCCAACCAGCAGCCCGAACTGACCTGGATTGTGGACCTGGACCGGGACTTCAAGGACGTCCTCGCCGACATGAAACCGGTGAACCGCAACCTGTACCGCAACATCCACAAAAAGGGTGTGACGTTCCGCTCCAGCCAGGACCCGGAGGAGATCTCGGTCCTGCTGGGGTTCCTGCACCTCACGGCCGCCCGCAACGGGTTCAAGCCGCAGAGCGACGAATACCTGACCCAGGTGGCGCGTGCGCTGATGCCCGCGGGCGCCGCAACCCTGTTCATTGCCGAGCTGGAGGGCCAGCCGGTGGCAGCCGCCCTGGCCTATGACTCGGCGGACACCCGCACCTACGCCCACGCCGCCCTGGACGACGCGCACCGGAAACTGAGCGCAGGCATCCCGCTGCTGGTCACGCTGATGGCCGACGCCAAGGAAAAGGGCCTGAAGCATGTGGATCTCTGGGGCGTCGCACCGGCGGACCAGCCCGACCACAAGTGGGCCGGCTTCACGGCGTTCAAGAAATCCTTCGGCGGGCGCGAGGTGGCCTACCCGGGGACATGGGACCTGCCGGTGAAGAAGCTGCGCTACGGCGGATACCAGGCGGCCCGGCTCGGGGCACAGACGGCCCGCCGCGGCCTGAAGGCAGCCCGGGCGTTGCCCGCCCGCCTCCGCGGGGCCCTCCGCCGCTGACTCCCCCACGGGACATGCCCCCTGCCTGCCCCGCCCGCTGGACATAGTGCCACTATGTCCGTTCCCGGGCGCGAAACTGGACATGTCCCGCAGTGGCGGGCGCGAACAGTGAGCATGTCCCGCAGTGGCGGGCACGAACAATGAGCATGTCCCGCAGTGACGGGCGCGAACAGTGGACATGCCCCCTGCCTGCCCCGCCCGCTGGGCATAGTGCCACTATGTCCGTTCCCGGGCGCGAACACTGGACATGTCCCCCGGTTGGGGCGCTAGTGTCCGGCGGAGACTGCCTTCTTCTGAGCCTCAAAGGCGCTGGCCACCATGTCCTCCACGGAGTGCCGCATCTTCCAGTCGAGGTCCCGCGCGGCCAGGGTGCCGTCGGCCACGATCCGGTCCGGGTCGCCGGCGCGGCGGGGGCCGATCTCCGGCTCGAAGTCGATCCCGGTGACCGCGGCCATGGCCGTCATGATCTGGCGGACGGACAGCCCATCGCCGGAACCGAGGTTGTAGACGCGCTCCAGCGGGGTGCCGGCAGCCAGGGCCCGGGCCGCCGCGACGTGCGACGTGGCCAGGTCGGCCACGTGCACGTAATCCCGCACGCAGGTGCCGTCTTCAGTGTTGTAGTCGGTGCCGTTGATGCGCGGCGTCTTTCCGCCGGTCAGCGCGCGGAGCACGATCGGGAACAGATTGTGCGGGCTCGTGTCATACAGCTCGGGCGAGCCGGAGCCGACAACGTTGAAGTAGCGCAGCGAGGTGTGCTTGAGACCCCGCGCCCTGCCCTGGTCCCGGATCAGCCATTCGCCGATGAGCTTGCTCTCGCCGTAGGGGGATTCAGGCTGCGTCGGGGTGTCTTCGGTGACGACGTCGCCGGTGGGGGTGCCGTAGGTAGCTGCGGAGGAGGAGAAGACCAGCTTGTCGACCTCGGCCAGCTCCATGGCCTTGAGCAGTTCCGCCGTGCCGGTGACGTTCTGCTCATACGTCAGCAGCGGCTCCTGCACGGAGACGCCGGCGTACTTGAAGCCGGCCAGGTGGATCACGCCGGCCACCTTGTGCTCCAGCATGGTGCGGGCCACGAGCTCCGAATCGAGAATGGTGCCGTGCACGAACGGGACGTCCTCCGGGACGAACTCGCGGTGTCCGCTGGACAGCGAGTCAATCACCACCGCCTGCATCCCGGCGTCCCGCAGAGCGGAAACCACGTGCGAACCGATATACCCTGCGCCACCTGTTACGAGCCATGTCATGGCTCCACCCTATCCAATCCGGGAGCGGCCCCGGTGCGCCCGGAAAACAGCGGATCCCGGGGCGCGGAAGCGCCCCGGGATCCGGGAGTCTGCCGGCCCGGCGGCCGCAACTAGTTCTTGCGGGCGTAGCCCTCCCACTTGCTGGCCTGGTGCTCGCCGTCGACGAAGCGGATGGTGCCGGACTTGGAGCGCATCACGATGGACTGCGTGAGGACCTTGTCCTTGGAGTAGCGGACGCCCTTGAGCAGGTCGCCGTCGGTGATGCCCGTCGCCGCGAAGTAGCAGTTGTCGCTGGAGACGAGGTCGTTGGTGGAGAGCACCCGTTCCAGGTCGTGGCCGGCGTCGATCGCCTTCTGCTTCTCGTCGTCGCTGGTGGGCCACAGCCGGCCCTGGATGACGCCGCCCAGGGACTTGATGGCGCAGGCGGCGACGATGCCTTCCGGCGTTCCGCCGATGCCCATCAGGGCGTCGACGCCGGTGCCGGAGCGGGCCGCGGCGATGGCGCCGGCGACGTCGCCGTCCATGATGAACTTGGTCCGGGCGCCGGCCTCGCGGATTTCCTCCACCAGCGGGCGGTGCCGGTCGCGGTCCAGGATCATGACGTTGAGCTGGTTGACCTTGACGCCCTTGGCTTTGGCGATCAGGTGCAGGTTCTGCTTGACCGGCAGCCGCAGGTCAACCATGTCGGCCGCTTCCGGGCCGGTGACCAGCTTTTCCATGTAGAAGACCGCGGAGGGGTCGAACATGGAGCCGCGCTCGGCGACGGCGAGGACGGCCAGGGCGTTGTTGATGCCCAGGGCGGTCAGGCGGGTGCCGTCGATCGGGTCGACGGCGACGTCACACTCGGGGCCGGTGCCGTCACCGACGTGCTCGCCGTTGAAGAGCATGGGGGCTTCGTCTTTTTCACCCTCGCCGATCACAACGACGCCGTTGAAGTGGACGGTCTGGAGGAAGGAGCGCATGGCGTCGACGGCGGCGCCGTCGGCCTTGTTCTTGTCCCCGAACCCCACCCAGTGGCCGCCGGCGATGGCGGCGGCTTCGGTGACGCGGACCAGCTCCAGTGCAAGGTTGCGGTCCGGCTCGTCGATGCCGACGGCGAGGGACGGGGAGAGCGTGGAGTACTTCTGGGTCATTGGCGCTGGTGTCACGTGAACCTCTTCTTCGAGTGGCGATCATTGAATCCGCACGGACAGGTCGATCCGTCGCGGTGATTCTTTGGTGAGTGATCTCGTCTGCTATTGATCATAGTCGTGGCGAAAAGCCGCGTCTCGGAAATGACCGGATCGTGAAACACCCGTCCCTCCCGGCGGAGCGCCGTCGAATGTGAGTTCGGGCCCGCGATGGGCGACTATAGAGGGGTGAGTGAATTGCAGGAAACGCCCCCCTCCGCCCCCGCTTCCCCTTCCGGCAGCGCCGGCCAGGGAGAGCCCGGCGCGTCCGGGCAGCAGCCCGTCAAGCCCGTCCTGACCGCCGGAGCGGCGAAGCGCGCGAACGCCTCGGTGATCGGCATGATCATTGCGCTGGTCCTGAGCATCGCCACGTTCCTGCCGATCGTCCTGCTGAATCCGTCGCCGAAATCGGACGGCTACCGGCCGGACATCAACGTCAGCGCCGTGGCGGCGAACGCAGCCGATGTGGCGGGATTCACACCGGCCGCCCCGGAAACCGGCGACACATTCCGTGCGAATTACGCGCGGTGGGAGTCCGGGACCGGCAGCGGCGTCCCCACCTGGGAGGTGGGCTACCTTACCCCCAAGGAATCCTTCATCGGCCTGGTCCAGACCCGGCAGTCCAACCCCACGTGGCTGCTCCAGCAGGTCAAGAGCGCGCCCGTCACCGGCACCCGCAGCGCCGGGGGCAGGGAGTGGGAGCTCCGCGACACCGGCAAGGGCGAAAAGAGCATGGTGCTGAACGACGCCGCCGGGACCACCGTCATCCTGACCGGGTCCGCCCAGCTGGACGAATTCACGGCCCTGGCCACCGCGGTGCTGCAGTCCCTTGAGAACGCCGGCAGCGCATCCACCGGAAACAGCGCCGGCGCAACAGTTTCGCCCTCGGCTATTCCTTCGCCGTAAGGTATTCCCGTGGCCACTTATCTCACCCCTGCCCTTGCCTGGCGCCGTCTGCGCGAAGGCAACGAACGCTTCGTCGCCGGAGAGTCGTCCCACCCCAACCAGGACGCCTCCCGCCGTTCCTCGCTCGTGGAGAACCAGCACCCCTTCGCGGTGATCTTCGGCTGCTCGGACTCGCGACTGGCCGCAGAAATCATCTTCGACCTCGGCCTCGGCGACGCCTTCGTCGTCCGGACCGCGGGCCAGGTCATCGACGACGCCGTCCTCGGCTCGCTGGAATACAGCGTCGGTGTGCTGGGCGTGCCGCTGATTGTGGTCCTCGGCCACGACAGCTGCGGCGCGGTCATCGCCACCCAGAACGCCGTGAAGACCGGAGAGATGCCGGCCGGGTTCATCCGCAGCCTGGTCGAGCGCATCACCCCGTCCGTGCTGACCTCGATCCGCAACGACCAGCACGACATCAACGACATGGTGGTCGAAAACGTCAAGCAGACCTCGCAGCGCCTCGTGGACAGCTCCCGGGTCATTTCCGACGCCGTCCAGGGCGGCCGCGCCGCGGTGATCGGACTCGCTTACCGCCTCGCCGAGGGCCGCGCCGACCTGGTCTCCGGGATCGGCGAGCTGTAGGCGCTGCCGCCGGCCCGCCCCGGCGGCTTCACGGTTTTCGGTGGGGCGCCTCCGCCCAATAAGCTAGCCCCATGACTTCCACAGACGAGTTGCACACCGAAGAATTCCGCATTGAACACGACACGATGGGCGAAGTCCGCGTCCCCGTGAACGCCCTGTACCGTGCCCAGACCCAGCGTGCTGTCGAAAACTTCCCCATTTCCGGCAAGACCCTGGAACGCGCCCACATCGAGGCCCTCGCCCGGGTTAAGAAGGCCGCAGCCCAGGCCAACGCAGAGCTGGGAGTGCTCGACGGCGAGCTCGCCCAGGCCATTGCCGGCGCCGCTGACGAGATCGCCGCCGGGAAGTACGACGGCGACTTCCCAATCGACGTCTTCCAGACCGGCTCGGGCACGTCCTCCAACATGAACGCCAACGAGGTCATCGCCGAGCTCGCCACCCGCGCCCTCAAGGCCGCCGGCAGCGACAAGGTGGTCCACCCGAACGACCACGTCAACGCCTCGCAGTCCTCCAACGACGTCTTCCCGACGTCGGTGCACGTCGCCGCCACGTCGGCCCTGATCAACGACCTGATCCCCGCCCTGGGCTACCTCGCCGACTCGCTGGACCGCAAGGCCGTCGAGTTCAAGGACGTGGTGAAGTCCGGCCGCACGCACCTGATGGATGCCACGCCGGTGACCCTGGGCCAGGAGTTCGGCGGCTACGCCGCCCAGGTCCGTTACGGCATCGAGCGCATCAACGCCTCCCTCCCCCGCGTCGCCGAGGTCCCGCTCGGCGGCACCGCCGTCGGCACCGGCATCAACACCCCGGCCGGCTTCCCGGAACGCGTCATCGAGCTGCTGGCCGCCGACACCGGCCTGCCGCTGACCGAGGCCCGCGACCACTTCGAGGCCCAGGCCAACCGTGACGGCCTCATTGAGGCGTCCAGCCAGCTGCGCAACATCGCGATCTCCTTCATGAAGATCAACAACGACCTGCGCTGGATGGGCTCCGGCCCCAACACCGGCCTCGGCGAGATCGCGATCCCCGACCTGCAGCCGGGCTCCTCGATCATGCCCGGCAAGGTGAACCCGGTGATCTGCGAGGCCTCCATCATGGTCTGCGCCCAGGTCATCGGCAACGACACCGCCATCGCCTGGTCCGGGACCAACGGCGCCTTCGAACTGAACGTCGGCATCCCCGTGATGGCCGCCAACCTGCTCGAATCCGTCCGCCTGCTGGCCAACACCAGCCGCGTCATGGCGGACAAGATGATTGACGGCATCACCGCCAACGTCGAGCGCGCCCGCTTCCTCGCCGAGGCCTCCCCCTCGATCGTTACGCCGCTGAACAAGTTCATCGGCTACGAGAACGCCGCGAGGATCGCCAAGAAGGCCGTCGCCGAAGGCCTCACCATCCGCGAGACCGTCGTGGCCATGGGCTTCCTGGAGCGCGGCGAACTGACCGAGGAGCAGCTGGACACGGCCCTGGACGTGATGTCCATGACCCGCCCGCCGCACAAGGCCTAGCCCCTGGCCTAGTTCCAGCGCGGCGCTGACAGGCGCCGCACACATGGCAGCCCCCGACGGCGGCCGGCACCTTTCCAGCGAAAGGCGCCGGCCGCCGTTTCGCGTCCCCGTCAGGCCGGCAGCAGGGCCATAGCCGCGGTGGCGCCCGCCAGCATAAACGGCCCAAAGGGGATGCTCGATTGCAGGCTCCCGCGCCGGGTCGCCAGCAGCGCCAGGCTCCACAGGCCGCCGAAGAGGAACGCGGCGAACGTCCCGGCGAACACGTGCGGCCAGCCGAGGAAGCCCAGGTACATGCCGAGCACGCCGGCCAGTTTGACGTCGCCGAACCCCATGCCGGGCGGGTACACGGCCCGCAGCAGGAAGTAGAACAGCCACAGCGCCGCTCCCCCGGCCACCACGCGGAGGCCGGGCACCCCGAAAAGCCCGGCGTCGCCGTCGGGCACGGCCGCCGACGCCGGGGCGCCCGCCGCCGCATGGACGGCCGTTGCGCCCAAGAGCAGCACCGCAGCCACGGCGTAGGACGGGAAAACGATCCGGTCCGGCAGCAGGTGGTGCCGGATGTCGATGACGGTGAGCCTCACGGCCGCGACGGCCAGATAGGCACAGGCCAGCAGCACCAGCCAGAACGCCAGCGGCGCCGCTTCACCCAGCCCGTCGAGTCGTTGGATCACCCTCGGATGCTACTGGAATTTCCCGCGGCCAGTACCGGGGCCGCGCGTAAACTGTGGATATGGCCGCATGGGACAGCTCGAACCGGCGCGGGACGCGCCAGCCCGGGAACGCCGCGGAACGGACGGCCGCCTTCCGCCACCTGTGCCGCTCCTCGCCGTGGAAGTGGCAGACCCTGCGCTTTGAGTACCTGGACCGGCCTTTCGACGGCGGACCCGGCGCCCCGGGCACCCCGCCGGACCTGGTCCGCGCGTGGCTGCGCCGTCCCGGCGCGCTGCGGCTGGAAACCGCGGACGGGCTGATCCTGGAGAGCACCACCGGCATCAACGATTCGCGCGATGTGTTCTACGTCCGCTCCACACGGAAGACCTGGCTGTTGCCGCCGCACCTGGTCACCCCGGTCTACGACGACCACGGGCTGGTCCGCCGCCGCCCGGAGGCGGCGTACGGCGAACCCGGGTTCGGGAACGGCCGCTTCGCCGCCGCCCTGGACCCTGTGGAGCTGGCCGGCAACGCCCCGGTGCCGCTCGAGTTCCCCAACGCCAACGCGGTCGAACTGGGCACCGTCACCGACGTCGTCCACGAGGGCCGTCCCGCCTTGGAGGCCACCGTGGCGCCGAACCCCGGCTACCGCCCCCTCGACCCCTCCGCCCCGCTGTGCCGGCCGGGCCGCACCCAGGTCCGGATCGATACGGGCACAGGCGTCTGCGTCGCGAGCCGCTGGCTCGACGGCGGACAGGACCAGCCCGGAGAGGACCAGCCCGAACAGGAGGAGTACGGGCACTGGATCCGGATCCTGGCCGTGGACGAGTACATGCTCGATGACCTGTTCCTCGCCGAATCCTTGAACCTCACGGACGTGCGCCGGCACATCAGCTGGGAACTACCCGCCGGCTGAGCGCCTGTGACTGGCCGCGGGCCGCGAGCGCCGCTAGGCTTCCCGGATGACCGAGCTGACCCGCTTCTGGCCGCCATTCGGCCTCACCCTGACCACGCCCCGCCTGGTGCTGCGGCCCATCCGCGACGAGGAGATCCCGGCGGCGGCGGAAGCGGCGCTGAGCGGCATCCACGAACCCGGCCGCAGCCCGTTCAGCAGGCCGTGGGCCGAGGCCCCCGCCGCGGAGCTCAGCCGCAACATGGCGCAGTGGTACTGGCGGTGCCGCGGGGACATGACCCCCGCGGAGTGGACCCTCCTGCTGGGCATCTGGCACGACGGCGCGTTCATCGGCTGCCAGGACGTCGGCGCCAAGGATTTCGCTTCCCTCAAGACGGTGTCCACCGGCTCCTGGCTGCGGCAGAGCGCACAGGGCCGCGGGTTCGGGAAGGAGATGCGTGCCGCCGTCGCCCTCTACGCGTTCGACTGGCTGGGCGCGGAAGCCGCGGAATCCGAGGCCGCCGCCTGGAACCGGCAGTCCCTGGGCGTCTCCCGCGCCCTTGGCTATGAACTCAACGGCGTGGGCCGGGCAGCCTGGGGCGGCACACGCCAGGAGGTCCAGAAGGTCCGCCTCACCCCCGCCGGGTTCATCCGCCCCGGCTGGCAGCTGCAGGTGGAGGGCCATGCCGCCACCGCGGCGTTCCTGGGGATCGACGCCTAGGCAAATTCGGACTGGGACCGCCGGTCACCGGGTTTTCCCAAGTCCGCCGGGCTTGACTGGCACCATGTCCGCCACGGGGGTTGCAGCGACGCCGCCGGAGCACGCCAGACGCCGGCGGATCATCCTTGTTCCCGTCGCCCTGCTTGCCGTCATCGGGCTGGGCCTGGCCTATCTGTTTGTCACGGCGAAACCCGAGCGCAGCGTCCCCCTCGGCGCGTCGGCGTCCGTCCCGGGCGGCATGGCCAGCATCAGCGAGATCGTCCCGGTGGAGAACGACGGCTGGGAACCGGACGACGACGACGACGCCTTTGACGCACCCCCTCCGGCGGGCAGCCACCGGGTGCGGCTGGTGGTCCGTGCCACCGCCCTGGAGCCCGGCGGGATGCGCCTGGACACCCGGAAGTTCAGCATCTCCGGACTGGGCCGGGACGTCTTCCGCCCGGTCTGGCAGTCACCGCCCATGACGGACCTCGAACAGGGCGCCTCGGTCAAGGCGACCCTGGTCTTCGAGGTCCCGGACCAGGCGGTGGCCCTCGTCCTCGACGGCCCCGGCGGCTCCCGGCTGTCGCTGGGGCTGTCCCACCACACCCCGTAGCTGTACTGCCTGGCCGGCATTCTGGAGGTTTTTCCAAGCTCCTGGGCAGACGCTGTCGGCAAAGCACCGATGGTGAAAGGAAGCTGGTCAAGATGTCGGTTACGCGGCGGCAGGCGCTCATCCTTGGCGGAATCGGAATGGTGGGGGCCGGCCTCGTGACAGTGCCCATCTCCGGGGTCAGTGCGAAGTCCGCCAGCCAGCTCAGCAAGAGCGACATGCCGCGGCCCTATGCGACGCCGCTGACCGTCCCCCCGCCGCTGGCGTACCAGACCACCGTCGGCGCCGACGGCGTGACCACCCGCCACTACACCATGACGCAGCGGCTGGGCAGCGCCAGAATCCTGTCCCGGCTGACCACCCCTATCCTGGGGTACAACGGCATCTTCCCCGGCCCCACCATCCGGATCGACCGGGGAACTCGGGCCATCGTGCGTGTCCGCAACCAGCTCCCGGCCACACACCCGACGCTGGGCTACGCCCTGCCGACGTCGACCCATCTTCACGGCTCCGCCTCGCTGCCGCAGTTCGACGGCTACGCCAACGACCTCACCCTCCCCGGGTTCTACAAGGACTACCACTATCCGAACGCCCAGCCGGCGCGGTCCCTCTGGTACCACGACCACGCGGTGCACTTCACGGCGCAGAACGTGTACTCGGGGCTGGCCGGCCAGTTCCTGATCAGCGACCCGGTGGAGAAGGCGCTGCTCCCGCAGGGCGCCTTCGACGTTCCCCTCACCATCAGCGACGCCATGTTCGCGGCCAACGGGGCGCTGGGCTTCGACGACCGGGAGCATTCAGGCCTGTGGGGCGACGTCATCCTGGTCAACGGCAAGCCCTGGCCGGTCATGAAGGTCCAGAAGCGGGTCTACCGCTTCCGGATCCTGAACGCCTCCGTGTCGCGGTCGTACAACTTCAGGCTCAGCACCGGAGACCCTGTCACCGTGGTGGCCACCGACTCCGGACTGGTTCCCGTGGCGCAGACGGTAGGGTCCTGGCGCCACGGCGGCGCTGAACGCTACGAGATCCTGATCGACTTCCGCAAATACGCCGCCGGTACCCGCATCGAACTGCGCAATTCGTCGAACGAGAACAACCGCGATTTCGACAACACCGGCAAGATCATGGCCTTCGACGTCGTCGGGGACCCCGTCAACACGGCGGACCCCACCTGGAACACCATCCCCACTACACTGGCCTCCAGCCATCCCATGAACCTCACGGCAGCCGATGCCACCAAGACCCGCAGGTTCCGGATCAAACACGACGATGACACCAACATCTGGACCATTGACGACCTGACCTGGGAGGAGGTCATCGCCAGCGGTTTCAAGCGGGTGATGGCCGCACCCGCCCTGGATACCGTGGAAATCTGGGAGCTGGAGAACAGTTCGGGCGGCTGGTTCCACCCCATGCACCTGCACCTTGTGGACTTCCAGATCCTCAGCCGCAACGGCAGTCCGCCGTTCGCGTATGAGAAGGGCCCCAAGGACGTGGTGTACCTCGGCGAGCAGGAAACGGTGCGGCTGCTGATCCACTTCGGGCCCCACCGCGGACGCTACATGGTCCACTGCCACAACCTGACCCATGAGGACCACTCCATGATGCTCCAGTTCCGGGTGGGGCTCGGAGCCGACGAGCCGGACCCGAACGATCCGATCACGGCGGCCCCGGCCGTCTGGGATCCCGTAAAGGGCTGACCGGGATGCCGGGCCGGGCACTGGCCGTCGCCGCCGCCTGCCTCGGCGGGCTGCTGGTGTTGCGGCTCTGGGTGGTGGAGCCGATCACGGTCAGTTCTACCAGCATGGAACCCACAGTCCCGGCCGGCAGCGTCGTCTGGCTCAACAAGGCAGGCCCCCAGCTGGCCGGCGTCCGCCCGGGCCAGCTGGTGGTGTTCACCGGCCCGGACGACGGCGAGATGCCCAACCAGGCGGTGCTGCTCAAACGGGTTGTCGCCACCGGCGGCCAGACCGTCGCCATCCGTGACGGCGTCCTCTACGTGGACGGGGCCGAGGCGCGGGAGCCCTACGTCAACCGGCGGACCATTGACGGAGTCTACTTCGGCACGGTGACCGTCCCGCCCGGCCAGCTGTTCGTCCTGGGCGACAACCGGGAGTCCTCAGTGGACTCCCGGGCCTTCGGCCCCATCCCCGCCGCGGCAATCCACGGCACGGTGCTGGGACAGTAACGCCTAGACCTCCGCCCCTTCCAGCAGGTCCGTCACCAGTGCCGCAATCGGCGAGCGCTCCGACCTCGTCAGCGTGACGTGGCCGAAGAGCGGGTGGCCCTTGAGCGTCTCGACGACGGCGGCCACGCCGTCGTGCCGGCCGACCCGGAGGTTGTCGCGCTGGGCGACGTCGTGGGTCAGGACGATCTTGGAGTTCTGCCCGATCCGGCTCATGACGGTGAGCAGGACGTTCTTTTCGAGCGACTGGGCCTCGTCCACGATCACGAAGGCATCGTGCAGGGACCGTCCGCGGATGTGGGTCAGCGGCATCACCTCGAGCATGCCGCGGTCCATCACTTCCTCCACCACCTCCTGGCTGACCAGGGCGCCGAGTGTGTCGAAGACGGCCTGGGCCCACGGGTTCATCTTCTCCGCCTCGGAGCCGGGCAGGTAGCCCAGTTCCTGGCCGCCCACGGCATACAGCGGCCGGAAAACGATCACCTTGCGGTGTTCCCGGCGCTCCAGCACCGCCTCAAGGCCGGCGCAGAGGGCCAGTGCCGACTTTCCCGTTCCCGCCCGCCCGCCGAGGGACACGATGCCCACGGAGGGGTCCATCAGCAGGTCGACGGCCAGCCGCTGCTCGGCCGAGCGCCCGTGCAGCCCGAACACGTCGCGGTCGCCCTTCACGAGGCGGACCTGCTTGTCGGCGCCCACCCGGCCCAGCGCGGATCCCCGCTGGGACAGCAGCACCAGGCCGGTGTTCGCCGGCATCTCCGCCGCTTCCGGGATGAAGACCGGCTCGTGGCCGTAGAGGGTGGAGACCTCCTCCTCGGTGGCGTCGATTTCCGCGACGCCGGTCCAGCCCGAGTCCTTGACCAGTTCGCTGCGGTACTCGTCGGCCTGCAGCCCCATGGCCGAGGCCTTGACGCGCATGGGGAGGTCCTTGGAGACCACAGTGACGTCGCGGCCCTCGTTGGCGAGGTTCTTGGCGACGGCGAGGATCCGGCTGTCGTTGTCCCCGCCGCGGAAGCCGGCCGGGAGCACCTCCGCGGAGATGTGGTTCAGCTCCACCATGAGGGTGCCGCCGTCGTGGCCCAGCGGGATGGGACGGTCCAGCCCGTCGTGCTCCACCCGCAGGTCATCAAGGAGCCGGAGGGCCTTGCGGGCAAAGTAGCCGAGTTCGGGGTCGTGGCGCTTGCCTTCGAGTTCGGTGATCACGACGATCGGCAGGATCACTTCATGTTCCGCGAACCGCAGCAGGGCCCGCGGGTCCGAGAGCAGCACCGAGGTGTCGATCACAAAGCTCCGGCCGCGGTCGGAGGTTGCTGCCCCTTCCCCGGAAACAGCAAAACCGGCCGCGGCGTCACTGGCCGCTGCACCGGTTGTTGAGGTGGCTCGCTTGGCGCGAGAGGTAGCTTTCTGTCCCTGGTCGGTCACGACGTCGGGCAGTTGTTCAGAAATAGCCACATCGACTCCAGCCCCGGGGCGCATGCCCGGAATTGTTATTGGTGAGGCGGCTCGGCCAGGAGGCCGGACGCGGCCTCCCATACACCCGGTGCGGACGTCCGCTCCATGTACTGGCCTCCCCGATCAGCCGGCGGTTTGCCTGCTGATGGGATTAACGTACGTCCGGTATGCGGCGTTTCCGTGCCCATTCACCGGCGATTCCTGTTGCCATCACGTGAACAGCTGTTAACGCCTCAGGAACCGTAGCGGCGCTGCCGGCCGGCGTAGTCGCGGAGGGCCCGGAGGAAGTCCACTTTCCGGAACGCCGGCCACAGGGCCTCGCAGAAATAGAACTCGCTGTAGGCGCTTTGCCACATCAGGAACCCGGAGAGCCGCTGTTCCCCGGAGGTGCGGATCACCAGGTCGGGATCCGGCTGGCCACGGGTGTAGAGGAAGCGGGAGATGTCGTCGACACTGAGGTCGTCGGCCAGTTTCCCGATGTCCGTTCCGCGGGCGACGGCGTCGTGCAGGAGTTCGCGGACGGCGTCGACGATTTCGCGGCGTCCGCCATAGCCGACGGCGACGTTGACGTGGAGTTTCTCCCGCACCGGGGTGCGGGCCGTGAGCCGGTTGAGCCTCGCGGCCAGGTAGTCCGGGAGGAGTTCCGGGGCACCCATGGCATGGACGGAAATGTCGGCGTCCTCATCCAGCCGGTCCAGGGTGTTGGCGATGATGCCCATCAGCAGGTCGAGTTCTTCCCCCGAGCGGTTCATGTTGTCCGTGGACAGCATGTAGAGGGTGACCACCTTGACGCCGAGCTCCTGGCACCAGCCGAGGAATTCGTGGATCTTGTCCGCCCCGGCCTGGTGACCCTGGCTGGTGGGGGCGTTGAACTGGCGGGCCCAGCGGCGGTTGCCGTCCACCATAACGCCGATGTGCCGGGGGATGCGCTCCGGGTCGAGTGACCGCTGGAGTTTGCGCTCGTAGAAGCCGTAGAGGAACCCGGGCATTTCCATCCGGAGTTTCACCTGGCTTCCTTGAAGAACGACTGCTGTGCAAATCCTAGGCTACCGCCCGGAGCGCGGGGCGGCGCGCAAGGGCGGTCCGATGTCACCTGCAACGTATTGTTACTCGCGGGTAACTTACTAGCCCGTAGGTTATTATGGCGGCATGGAAAGCAACACGTCCGGCCACCTCCCGGAGCAGCCTGCGGACCGTGGACACGGCCCGGTGGACGACGCCGCCGTCCGGCTCGCCGAGCTTCTGATGATCAAGCCGAAGTGGCGCGGCTGGATCCACACCGTCACGGCCCCGCTGGCGCTGGCCTCCGGCCTGGTGCTGGTTCTGCTGGCCCCGACGCCGGACCTCAAGATCGCCTGCGCCATCTACGCCTTCACCGGAGTGCTCCTGTTCGGCGTCAGTGCCGTCTACCACCGCGGGAACTGGTCCCCGCGCGTCAAGATCGTGCTGAAGCGCCTGGACCACACGAACATCATGCTGGTCATCGCCGGCAGCTACACCCCGCTGGCGTGGGCGCTCCTGGACCGGGACAAGGCCGAACTGCTGCTGTGGGTGATCTGGTCCGGGGCCATCCTGGGCGTGCTCTTCCGCCTGCTGTGGACCGACGCCCCGCGCTGGCTCTACGTGCCGATCTACATCGCCCTGGGCTGCGGCGCGCTGTTCTATCTGCCGGACTTCTTCGCCGCCAACGTGGCCTCGGCCGTGCTGGTCTGCGTCGGCGGGGCGCTCTACATCACAGGCGCCGTGTTCTACGCCCTGAAGAAGCCGAACATCAGCTACGAGCACTTCGGGTTCCATGAACTGTTCCACGCCCTGACGGTTTTCGCCTTCGCCGCCCACTACATCGCCATCGCCATCGCCGTCCTGAGCTGACTGCACCCAGGCTGATTCCACCGGGGCTGATTCCACCCGGGCTGGTTCAACGCAGCTCAGGCGGGCCGGCCGGCCTCGATGAGCCCGGGCAGCTGCCGCATGTCGGTGAAGACCGTGGTTCCGGGCCCGGAGAGCCGGTCCGCCGGGGTCACCCCGCCGGCGTATGCGAAGACGTGCATTCCGGCCGAGCGGGCGGCCTGGACGCCGTGGGCGCTGTCTTCGACAACCGCGCACCGCTCGGGTGCGGCGCCGAGCGTCCCGGCGGCGTGCAGGAACAGATCCGGGGCCGGTTTGCCGTTGGCGACGTCCGTGGCGCTGAAGATCCGCCCCTCGAAGCGGTGCCATAGCCCGGTCTGCCCGAGCGTGCGCCGCATCTTGGCATGGGTCCCGCTCGAGGCGACGCAGTGCGGGAGCCGGAGCTTATCGAGGGCTTCGACGATGCCGTCCACCGCCGTCAGCCCGTGCTCGAAGGCGTCGCGGTACCACGGCTCGTACTTCCGGTCCCACCCCGCGTCCGGCGGCCCGGACGGGCGGAGCGTCAGCGGCTGCCGGGCTCCGCCTCGCCGTTGGCCTCGGGACGGGTGCCGGGCCGGCCGGCCGGGTCGCCCGCGCCGGTAGCCTGCGGGGCGCCGCCGTCGGCCGCAGCCTCAGCGGCAGCCGCGCGTTCTTCCTCCACCTGGGCGCGGTAGCGGACCCGCCGGATGCGGCGGACCATGTCCACGATCAGCAGGGCCGTCAGCACCACGATGAAGGCGGTGAGGAGGAACCCCAGGAGGCCTGGGGTCACCTGGTCCTGGGACAGCCCGGGGCGCAGCGACGGCGTGGGGGCGGGCGCCGGGGTGGTCGCCAGGGCGATAAGCAAGGAATGCACGGTTGGGACCTTCTATGGGGCTTTGGTGGCGGCACCCGGGCCGGGCGGGGAGCTGCCGGAATCTTTTCCATGACGTCTTCTACGCGTCATAGAAATGGCCTGTCGATCTATCTTAGCCCGGCGAAGAAGTCCTTCTCGGGCAGTTCGGCGGGGACGCGGGACTGGATCAGCGAGTAGTCCTCCCAGGGCCAGACGCGGCGCTGCATGGCCGTGGAGACGGCGAAGAAGAAGCCTTCCGGGTCCACCTGGGTGCGGTGGGCCCGCAGCGCCTCGTCGCGGGCCTCGAAGAAGTCGCCGCACTCAATCTGGGTGGTTGTGGGGTGGGTCGGCGCGGGCGGGGTGTGGCCCTCGGCGTCGGCTTCCAGCCAGGCGGCGAGCCGTTCGGCATACGGCGACTGCAGCCCCGCTTCCTCCAGCGCGAAGTGCAGGGCCCGGAACCGTTCGGGGCTGAACGCACGGTCGTAGTACAGCTTGCTGGGCGTCCAGGCCTCGCCGGTGCCCGGGTAGCGGCCAGGGTCGCCGGCGGCTTCGAAGGCCTCGACGGCGACGCGGTGCGCCATGATGTGGTCCGGGTGCGGGTACCCGCCGTTCTCGTCGTAGCTGAGGATCACCTGGGGCTTGAACGCGCGGACAAGCCGGACCAGCGGGGCGGCGGCCCGCTCCAGCGGCAGGGTGGCGAATGAACCTGCCGGCAGCGGCGGCAGCGGATCGCCTTCGGGCAGCCCCGAATCAACGAAGCCCAGCCAGCGCTGGCGGACGCCCAGGACCTTGGCGGCGTGCTCCATCTCCAGCCGGCGGGCGCCGGCCATGTCGCGCTTGGGGTGCGGTGCGCCCTCCACGGCCGGGTTCTGGATGTCCCCGCGGGAACCGTCGGTGCAGGTAGCCACCAGCACGTCGACGCCGGCGGCGGCGTACATGGCCATCGTGGCGGCGCCCTTGCTCGATTCGTCGTCGGGATGAGCATGGACAGCCAGAAGCCGTAGGGGTGCTGACGGGCTGGTGGACGCTGTCATCGTGGACGGCTCCTCTTTCATCTTCAGGGACGGGACTGCGGGACGGAACGCTGGACGGGACTGCGGCACGGGACTCTGCGGCCAGGCGTGGGGACCGCGAGGGCCGCGGCGGACCCGTCCCGGGATCCACACTAAACTGGACTGGTGACTTCCAAGGATCAGCCTGCCCCGCCCGCACCGGCATCCCCCAGCCTAGCCAATCGCTACGGCGGCCAAAAGCGCACGCTGAGCGGCAAAGCCAAACGCACCATCCTCCTGCTTGCCCTTGCGGCCGGAATGGCCCTGATGGCGTGGATCTCCACATCCAACGCGACGGAAAGCGTCACGTTCAAGGACATCGGCTACAGCACCCCGGATGCCACCCTGGCGGAGATCGATTTCCAGGTCACGAAGGAACCCGCCACCGCCGCCAAGTGCTCGGTCAAGGCGCTGGATTCCAAGTTCGCCGTCGTGGGCTGGAAAGTGGTGGACATCCCGCCCAACGCTGCGGATGCCGGCACCGACGGCGGGCGCACCACGGCCCACCGGGCGACGTTGCGCACCGAGTCCCAGGCCGTCTCCGGCGTCGTCGACAGCTGTTGGATTCCCGACGGCGGAAACTAGCGGCCAGCCGCCGGGCCCGGCTGCCCCGCGGGGTAATACGGCGGTAACACGGTGTGATGCACACCGCAGTGTTCTTTGGTTTATCCACAGCATTGACTACAATGGATCAATACCTCTACCCCGCTGAGCTGGTTGCTGAGATCCATAAGTGGCCACCGTGGCGGGGTCTTTGCTTGTTTGACCATCAAAAGGAGAAGTCCGTGTCGACCACCAACAGCGCAACTGCAGCTTGGCTCACCCAGGAAGCTTTTGACCGCCTGAAGGCAGAGCTGGACCACCTCTCCGGCGCCGGCCGTGCAGACATCGTTCAGAAGATCGAAGCTGCCCGCCAGGAAGGCGACCTCAAGGAGAACGGCGGCTACCACGCTGCCAAGGAGGAGCAGGGCAAGATCGAGGCCCGCATCCGCCAGCTGACCGTGCTCCTCCGCGACGCGCACGTGGGCGAGGCTCCTGCCGACGACGGAATCGTCGAGCCCGGCATGATCGTCGTCGCGAACATCGCCGGCGACGAGGAGACCTTCCTGCTCGGCTCCCGGGAAATCGCCGGCGACTCCGATCTCGACGTCTTCAGCGAGAAGTCCCCGCTGGGCGCGGCCATCGCCGGCCACAAGGAGGGCGACAAGCTCAGCTACACCGCCCCGAACGGCAAGGACATCACGGTGGAGATCATCTCCGCCAAGCCGTACGCCGGCTGACCCGGCGGCTGTGCCGCAAGACAGCGAACGACGCCGGCCCTCCCCATGCGGGAGGGCCGGCGTCGTCCGTTGTTGGCACTGTCGCCCCTGTCGCCGCTGCCTCCGGCGGGGTAGGGGTCAGGCGCGGGGACGGGGCCGTTCCGCCCGCGGGAGGCTGAGCAGCACGGCGGCGACCACTCCCCCGATGGCCCCGCCGAGGTGCGCCTGCCAGGAAACGTAGCCCACCACCGTAGGCAGGATCCCGACCAGGATCCCGCCGTAGGTCAGGAACAGCACCACGGAGAGCAGGATCTGCCACCAGTTGCGGTTGAAGAACCCGCGCACCAGCAGGAACGAGAAGAGGCCGAAGACAAGCCCGGACGCCCCGACCGTGACGTTGAAACCGCCGATCAGCCACACCACCACCCCGGAGGCCAGCCAGCTCAGCGCCAAGGCCGTGAAGAACACCCGGCGCCCGGACAGCAGCACCAGGAAGCCGAAGATGATCAGCGGGAGCGTGTTGGAGAAGAGGTGCGCCAGGTTGGCGTGCAGCAGCGGAAACGTGAAGATGTCCAGGAGGCCGTCCAGGCTGCGCGGGCGCAGCCCGAACGTGCCGTTGAGGGAGCGCAGCGACAGGGCGTTGATGACCTCGATGACGTACAGCACCAGGACGAACGATCCCACCACCACCAACCCCTTACGGGCGCGTCCGGCGGCTGTGTCGACGGCGCGCGGCGTGCCGTCCCTGGTGGAATCGAGCATCACGTCCCCCTAATGCACCACGATCGGCTGGAAGCCCTCGGCCCGGAGTGCCGCGAGGACCTTCTCGCAGTGTTCGTGGCCCTTCGTCTCCAGGTTGACGGTGATGGACACGTCCCCCATGCTGATCGAGCCGCCCACGCGGGTGTGGTCCAGGCCCGTCACGTTGGCGTCGTTCTCGGCGATGATGCGGGCGATCGTGGCCAGCGAGCCCGGGCGGTCGTCCAGCATCATCCGGACCGTCATGTACCGTCCCGCGGCGGAGAGGCCGCGCTGGATGACCTTGAGCATCAGCATGGGGTCGATGTTGCCGCCGGAGAGCACCACGGCCACGGTGCCCGGGTTCTCGATCTTGCCTTCCATGAGCGCGGCGACGCCCACCGCGCCGGCGGGCTCGACCACCATTTTGGCGCGTTCCAGCAGGAAGATCAGCGCCCGGGCGAGGGCGTCCTCGCTGACGGTGACGACGTCGTCGACAAGTTCCCGGATGATGCTGAAGGGCAGCTGGCCGGGCCGGCCGACGGCGATGCCGTCGGCCATGGTGGAAACGCGTTTGAGCGGCACCAGCGCGTCCGCGGCGAGCGAGGGCGGGTAGGCAGCCGCGTTTTCGGCCTGGACGCCGATGATCCGGATCTCGCGGCCCAGTTCCTTGGCCCGCGCCTTGACGGCCACGGCGACGCCGGCCAGGAGCCCGCCGCCGCCCACGCCCATCAGGATGGTGTCGACAAACGGGACCTGCTCAAGGATTTCCAGTCCCACCGTGCCCTGGCCGGCGACGACGTCGACGTCGTCGAACGGGTGGACGAAGACGGCGCCGGTCTCATCCGCGTAGCGCTTCGCCTCGGCGAGCGCCTCGTCGACGTTGTGGCCGTGCAGGACCACTTCGGCGCCGTGGCTGCGGGTGGCGGCGAGTTTGGGCAGGGCGACGCCCAGCGGCATGTAGATCCGCGCCTTGATGCCCAGGCTCTTGGCCGCGACGGCCACACCCTGGGCGTGGTTGCCGGCGGATGCCGCCACAACCCCGCGCTTCTTCTCCTCCGGGGAGAGCTTGGCCATCCGGACATACGCGCCGCGGACCTTGAAGGACCCTGCGCGCTGCAGGTTCTCGCACTTGAGGAAGACCTCGCCGCCCACCATGCCGCCCAGGGCGCGGGAGGATTCAACCGGCGTCCGCGTAATAATCCCGTCGAGCAGCTTCTGCGCCTCCAGGACATCGTCCAGCGTGACGGGCAGGCTCTCAAGGGTGTTCACGAACTAGTCTCCTTTGTCGGATCAGTTGTCGGCTCAGTCGGCGGGCTGGGGGCGCGGATCCGGCTCCGGCGCCCCGCCCGGGCCCGCGGTGGCCAGCGCACTTTCATGTTCCCACGTTCTGCCGGCAATGTAGCGAATCGACGAGTTTGCTACGGCGAGGATCGGAACGGAGAACAGGGCGCCGGGAATGCCGGCGAGGTACGAACCGGCGGCGACGGCGAGGATGACGGCGACCGGGTGCAGGGACACGGCCTTGCCCATGACCAGCGGCTGGAGGATGTGGCTTTCCAGCTGCTGGACCAGCAGGACGATGCCGAGCATCACCAGGGCGTTCACCCAGCCGTTGGCGACGAGGGCCAGGAGGACGGCGACGGCGCCGGTGACGAGGGCGCCGACGATCGGGATGAAGGAACCGAGGAACACCAGCACACCCAGCGGCAGGGCCAGCGGCACGCCGATGATCGCCGCGCCGACGCCGATCCCGACGGCGTCCACGAAGGCGACGAACATCTGGATGCGGGCGTAGCTCACCATGGAGGCCCAGCCCACGCGGCCGGCCCCGTCCGTGGCGGCACGGGCTTTCCGGGGCAGCAGCCGCACCAGGAAGGACCAGATGCGGCCGCCCTCGAGCAGGAAGAAGATGAGGATAAAGAGGGCCAGGATCATGCCGGCCGCGAAGTGCCCGGCGGTGCTGCCGAAGGACAGGGCACCGCTGAGGATGCTGCTGCTGTTGTTCTGCAGCGCCTCGGTGCCGTCCTTGATGTACTGGTCGATCTGGGCCGCGGAGAGGTGCAGCGGCCCGTCCGCGAGCCAGGCCTGGATTTTCTGGATCCCGGTCAGCGCCTGGCTCCACAGTTCCGCGAACCCGGCCACGAGCTGCCGGCCCACCAGGGCCAGGGCTCCGCCGATCACGCCAATGAATCCCACGACAGTGATGGCGACGGCGAGGCCGTTGGGGACCCGGTTCCTCCGCAGCCAGTTGTTCACCGGCGAGAGCAGCCCGGCCAGCAATGCCGCCACCATCACGGGGATCAGCAGGAAGCTGACTTTGCTCAGGAGCCAGACGAGCGCGCCGGCCATCAGGAAAATGAGTCCGAGGCGCCATGACCAGGACGCGGCGATCCGCACTCCGTACGGGATGTCCTGGTCGATCTCCCGGTCGGTGACCACACGCAGCGGCGGGGCGATGCCTGGTCTGTTTCCTGGCTCCCTGCCCGGGTCCGTGCCGGCGGCACGGGGGTCTCGCGGGGCGGAATCGTCAGCAGGCGTCATAGCCCCATGATTCACCAGCACTCCCCCGTATGGGAAACGCAGATGGGAAACGCGGGATGGGAAACCGCGGCCGCTGTTACGGCTCAAGGGATGCGCTGATGCCCCACGTCATGGCGAAATGCTCTCCCGGAGCCAGCCAGCGGAGGCCGTCGCCGCTGTTGAAGGCGTTGGCCGGCCCGGTCATGGGTTCGATCGCCACCGCCTTGGACCGGCCCGGGAACTGCGTGGTCACAAAAACGTGGACGTAGCCGCAGGCCTCGTCCTGCCAGAGGCTCACGCTGCGCCCGTCCGGCGCCCGCAGCGTATGGCGGGCGATGCCGCCGTCGAACGTCAGGTCGGTGTAGGCGGAGTCGAGCTCCAGGCCGTCCACCAGCCGCCCTCCGCGGAGGTCGAAGTCGCCGGACACCGGTTCTGTGCGGCGCGGGATCAGGCGCTGGTCCGTCACCAGCCTCGTGCCGGCGCGGACCGTGAGGACCAGTTCCTCGCTGGGCACGTCCCCCAGCCGGAGGTAGGGGTGGGCGCCGAGGACGAAGGGGGCGGGTTCCTGGGAGTCGTTGACCAGCTGCTGCCGGACCACCAGGCCAAGGTCCGCGTCGAGTTCGTAGCGCACGCGGTGGCGCAGCAGGAAGGGGTAGCCGTGCTGCGGGAACACGGCCGCCTCGAGGGTGACCGAGAACTCCGACTCGTCCACCAGTTCATACGAGGCGTTGCGCAGCAGCCCGTGGCTGGCGTTGTTCCGGGACGGCTCGGTGATGTCCAGCTGCTGCTTCCTGCCCTTGAGGTGCCACACGCCGTCCTCCACCCGGTTGGCCCAGGGCGCCAGCGTGATCCCGGCCGCGCCCGGCGCGATCTCCCCGTCACCGTAGGTTTCCGTCAGGACCGTGCCGCCGCGGCTGTACAGCCGCAGCCCGGCGGCCAGTTCGGTGACGACGGCGAGCGCGTCACCGCGGCGCAGCTCGTACTGCCGGCCGGTGGCATAGCGCCGGACTGTTTCGTCCGGGCCGGCCGGGCCGAAGGAAGCGGCAGGGCTGACGTAAGCGGCAGGGCCGCTGGTCTGGGGAGCGTCGGGGGAAACGGGGGTCTGCGGGTCCATGGTCACCACCGTACCCAGCCGCGCGCCGCGGCGTATACCGTGGAGCCATGACCCGCTCCCCCGGCATGGCCTCCGCAGGCAGCCCCGCATGACGCTCCCCCTCGACGCAGAGGCCCTGGCGGCCCGGTTTGAATCCGTCTTTGGCGCGCCACCGGCCGGGGTGTGGCAGGCGCCGGGCCGGGTGAACCTGATCGGCGAGCACACCGACTACAACGAGGGCTTTGTGCTGCCGTTCGCGATCGACCGGACCGCCCGCGTGGCGGTGCGCCTGCGGACGGACTCCACCATCCGGCTCCTGTCCACCTTTGGGAACCAGGGGCTCACCACCGCGGACGCGGACTCCCTCAGCCGCGACACCGCGCGCGGGTGGACCAAGTATCCGCTGGGCGTCCTGTGGGCGCTGCAGCAGCACGGGCTCCCGGTCGGCGGGCTGGACCTGCTCCTCGACTCCGATGTTCCCCGCGGCGCCGGGCTGTCCTCGTCCCACGCCATCGAGTGCGCCGTGATCACGGCAGTCAACGAGCTGGCCGGGGCGGGCCTGGATGCCCGGGACATGGTCCTGGCCACCCAGCGGGCCGAGAACGACTTCGTCGGGGCCCCCACCGGCATCATGGACCAGTCAGCGTCCCTGCGCGGGGCGGCCGGCCACGCCCTCTTCCTGGACTGCCGGGACCAGGCCAGCCGGCTGGTGCCGTTCGACGCCGAAAGCGCCGGGCTGGTGACGCTGGTGATAGATACCAGGGTGTCGCACTCCCATGCGGGCGGCGGGTATGCCGAGCGGCACGCCTCGTGCGAGCTCGGCGCCGGGGTCCTGGGGGTACGGGCCCTGCGCGACGTCGGCCTGGGCGACCTGGAGGAGGCCAGCGGCCTGCTGGACCCGGTGACGTTCCGCCGGGTGCGGCACGTGGTGACGGAAAACGACCGGGTCCTGCAGACGGTCCAGCTCCTGGAGGGCAGCGGCCCCGGGGAGATCGGCCCGCTGCTGGATGCGTCCCATGCCTCCATGCGGGACGATTTCGAGATCTCCTGCCCCGAACTGGACCTCGCCGTGGACGTTTCCCGCTCCGCCGGCGCGGTCGGTGCCAGGATGACGGGCGGCGGCTTCGGCGGTTCGGCCATTGCGCTCACCCCGGTGGCGGCCGAGCAGCAGGTGCGCGCCGCCGTCGGGCAGGCCTTCCGCCGGGCCGGGTACCCGGCCCCGGAGATCTTTGCCGTGCGTCCCGCGGCCGGGGCGATGCGCCTGGCATAGGCGGGGCGTAGGCTGGCCGCATGCCGGACGCCGTGATTGTTTCCACTGCCAGAAGCCCCATCGGACGCGCCTTCAGAGGCTCGCTGAAGGACGAACGCCCCGACGACCTTGCGGCCGCCATGGTGTCCGCGGCGCTGGCCCGCATTCCGTCCTTCGACGCGGCGGACGGGAACGGCCGGGGCCTGGACGACCTCTACCTCGGCTGCGCCGAGCCCAGCGGCGAGGCCGGTTCCAACATGGCCCGGGTGGTCACCATCCTGGCCGGGCTCGACGACGTTCCAGCCGCCACCATCAACCGCTTCTGCGCCTCCAGCCTGCAGACGCTGCGGATGGCGTTCCATGCCATCAAGGCCGGAGAAGGGCACGCCTTCGTGGCGGCCGGGGTGGAGGCCGTGTCCCGCTACCGGGACTGGGCCGGCGCAGGCGAGACGGACGCCAGCACCCACAACCCGCGCTTTGACGCGGCGCGGCAACGCACGGCCGCCAGGGCCCGCTCCAACACCCCGTGGACCGATCCGCGGATGGGCGGACGCATGCCGGACATCTACATCGCCATGGGCCAGACCGCGGAGAACGTGGCCACCAGCTACGGCATCAGCCGGGCCGACCAGGACGCCTGGGCCGTGCTGAGCCAGAACCGCGCCGAGGCGGCCATTGCCTCGGGTTTCTATGCCCGCGAGATCACGCCCTACACCCGCAAGGACGGCACCGTAGTCGACCGCGACGATTCCCCGCGGGCCGGGGTCACCGTTGAGTCCGTCAGCGCCCTGCAGCCGGTCTTCCGCGCCGAGGGCACGGTCACCGCGGGCAATGCCTGCCCCCTGAACGACGGCGCGGCCGCCCTCGTGGTCATGAGCGACACACGGGCACACGAGCTCGGGCTGGAACCCTTGGCCCGGATTGTCTCCACGGGTGTCAGCGCCCTCTCCCCCGAGCTGATGGGCATGGGCCCGGTGGAAGCCAGCCGCCGGGCACTCAAGCTCGCCGGGCTGGGCATCCAGGACATCGACCTCGTGGAACTCAACGAGGCCTTCGCGGTGCAGGTAGTCGCCAGCGCGAAGGAACTCGGGATCGACCACGACAAGCTCAATGTCCACGGCGGCGCCATTGCCCTGGGCCACCCCTTCGGCATGACCGGCGCCCGCATGGCCACCACCCTGCTCAACGGCCTCCGGGAGCGCGACGCGTCGCTCGGCCTGGCAACACTCTGCGTGGGCGGCGGCCAGGGCATGGCCGTGGTGCTGGAGCGGCTGGCCTGAGGTACAAAAAGGGAGCCCCGCCGTCCCGAGGTGCTCGGTCCGGCGGGGCTCCCCGCTGTGGTTTTGCCGGCTGCAGTCAGCCGCGGTTGTTACTCGTCGCCGCGGAGAATGGCCAGGAGCCGGATGATCTCCACGTAGAGCCACACCAGGGTGACGGTGAGGCCGAAGGCCGCGGTCCAGGAGAAGCGCTGCGGGGCGCCGCTGCGGACGCCGGCCTCGATGCTGGTGAAGTCCATGACCAGGGAGAACGCGGCCAGGCCGATCGCCAGCACGCCGATGAAGACGCCCAGCGGGATGCCGGCAATCTGGATCTCGGTGCGCAGGCCGAACGGGGAATCAACCGCGCCGGTCCACATCATCACCATGTTGACCAGCGCAAAGACGGCGTAGCCGATGGTCGCGATCATAAAGAAGCGCATGGCCTTCGGCGTGGCCCGGACCTTGCCGTTCTTGAAGAGCACCAGCGTCACGGCGAACACGGACAGCGTGCCGACCACGGCCTGCAGGCCGACGCCCGGGAACATGTTGTCGAGGATCCGGGTCAGGCCACCGAGGAACAGGCCTTCAAGGGCGGCGTAGGCCAGGATCAGCGCCGGTGACGGCTGCTTCTTGAAGGTGTTGACCAGAGCGAGGACGAAGCCGCCCAGCGCGCCGACGATCATCAGCGTGTAGGCCAGGCTCTCGGCCACCACCAGGGTGACGGCGGCACCGGCAACCACTGCGCCAAGGCAGGCCGCGGTCTTCATGATGACGTCGTCATAGGTCATGCGTCCCGTGTCGGCGGGGCCGGCAGCGGGCTGGTTGTACATGTCCTGCAGCTGCTGCTGGGTCATGCCCTGCTGTGCAGGGTTCCAACCGGTCTGGGTCTGACCGTACTGGGCCTGGCCGAACTGGGGCTGGCCATAGGCGTTCTGGCCGTAGGGGCCCTGTCCGTAAGCCTGCGGGGCAGGCGGTGCCTGGGTTGCTCCACGGAAGTTCTTTCCGTTGAAGACTGGGTTTCCGCCAAGTGCCATTGCGGGTGTCCTCCAAATAAAGGGGGTGAATGATGGTCCGGTGATGTGCCACGGGTGCCGCTTGCACCACGCTACCAATATCAACCGCCGACGTGCAGCGATAGTTCCCGGAACAGTGCTGCCGCAACCCAACCGTGACCTCGCGGGCGCGTCCGCGGGCCCCGGGGGGGTACTGGGCGCGGCGCGGGAGCCGACTGTTTAGGCATACTCAGGATCAACAAAAGTTTACTTTAGGACCGGTAAACCACCCTGCTATCACTGCTTCACGGTTGTTACCTGATCGCGACGTTCTGCCTGCTCGCGACGGCATTCATCACCCCCATCGGGCTGTAACATGGGCCCAACAGGGTGACGGACATCACAAGCCCAACTGCTCCACCGCATCGCACCACGCACCACATCCCGTCACCCTGACCGTTCGCAGCGGTTGCAATGGCGCAACCCACACCACCCCCATGTGGAGGTTTCATTTTGAGAAGCACACCGAGAGGCCTGTCGCAGAGACGGCGCGGCAGACTGCTGAAAGTTGTGGGGGCTGTTTTTGCCGCCGTAGCCGCGCTCCTGCTGATCGTCGCGCCGGCATCCCAGGCCACGAGCCCCTCGCCGACACCATCCCCGTCGGCCACCACGTTCCAGAACAGCATCAGCGGCTTCCTGCGCGGCGATGACCGCGCGCCGATCGCCGATGTCACCATCACCGCCAAACAGGGCGACTTCACCGGGACCACGAAGTCCGGCGCCAACGGCTCCTGGACCATCGGAGTCCCTGCCCAGGGCACCTACGAAATCGAACTGGACGAGTCCACCCTCCCCGAAGGCATCAAGCTCGCCGACGGCCAGGAGAACCCGCGGCAGGTCACCTTCAGCCAGACCTCCAACCTTTCGGTGATCTTCGCGTTCGGTGAAGGCATTGTGGTGCAGCAGCAGGACTTCGGCCAGAACCTGATCAACCGCCTGGTGGCCGGCCTGAGCTTCGGCCTTCTGCTGGCCCTCGCCGCCGTCGGCCTCTCGCTGATCTTCGGCACCACCGGCCTGACCAACTTCGCCCACGGCGAGATGGTCACCCTGGGCGCGGTCCTGGTCTTCGCGTTCAACGCCATGAACCTGCCGTTCTGGCTGGCCATTCTGCTGGCGGTCGCCGGCGGCGGCTTGTTCGGCTATGTCCAGGACGCCGGCCTCTGGAAGCCCCTGCGGCGCCGCGGCACCGGCCTGGTTCCGATGATGATCGTCAGCATCGGCCTCGCACTGGCCGTCCGCTACGTGATCCAGTTCTTCTTCGGCGGCGCCACCCAGCAGCTGCCCTTCGCCCAGAGCGCGGAGATCCAGATCGGCCCGATTTCCATTTCGCCCAACAACCTCTGGTCCCTCGTGATCAGCGCCGTTGTCATCGCGGTCCTCGGCGTCGTCCTGCTCAAGACCCGCCTCGGCAAAGCCACCCGCGCAGTCGCCGACAACCCGGCACTGGCAGCGGCCTCCGGCATCGACGTCGACTCCGTCATCCGCATTGTCTGGGTGACCGGCGGCATGCTCGCCGCCCTCGGCGGCATCCTGTGGGCGTACTACCGGCCCGGCGTCACGTTCGACATGGGTTCGCAGATCCTGCTGCTCATCTTCGCCGGCGTCACCCTGGGCGGCCTCGGCACGGTGTGGGGTGCCCTCATCGGATCCATCATCGTCGGTATCTTCGTGGAGCTGACCACCGTGTTCGGCCTCGCTGCCGACCTCAAGTACGTGGGAGCCCTCTTCATCATGATCATTGTCCTTCTGATCCGGCCCCAAGGCATCTTGGGCCGGCGCGAGCGCGTGGGTTAGGAGACAGCCATGGACTTCGGATTTATTTTCTCCAGTGCTGCCGGTGAGCTGTTCAGCCCGACGACGGCTGCCTACGCCCTGGCCACCCTCGGCCTGGCGGTTCACTTCGGCTACGCAGGCCTGCTCAACTTCGGCCAGGCCGGCTTTATGGCGGTGGGGGCCTACGGCTTCGCCATCTCCACCCTGACCTTCGGTGTTCCGTTCTTTATCGGCGTGCTCATCGCGGTGGTCTGCTCGGCGATCTTCGCGCTGCTGCTGGGTATTCCAACCCTCCGCCTGCGCGCCGACTACTTGGCAATCGTCACCATCGCGGCGGCGGAAATCGTGCGCTACATCGTCACCACCAACCAGCTGACCTCGGTGACCGGTTCGGCCAACGGCCTGGCCGCTTTTGAGGGCGGGTTCTATGCGATGAACCCGTTCCCCGAAGGTTCATACTTCGGCATGAACAACCGCGACTTCTTCATCCGCGTTGTTGGCTGGTCCCTCGTGGCCGTCTGCTGCCTCCTGGTGTGGCTGCTGATGCGCAGCCCGTGGGGGCGCGTCCTCAAGGGCATCCGTGAGGACGAAAACGCCGTCCGCTCGCTCGGCAAGAACGTGTACGCCTACAAGATGCAGGCACTAATCATCGGTGGCGTCCTCGGCGCCCTTGCCGGCATGATCTTCACGCTCCCCCGCGGCGCGGTCCAGCCGGCAAACTACGGCACCGAGCTGACCTTCTTCCTCTACACCTGCCTGCTGCTCGGCGGCCTCGGCACGGTGCTGGGGCCGGTGGTCGGCGCCATGATCTTCTGGGTGGTGCTGTCCCTCACCCAGGGCATCCTGTACGGGCTGATCGAGTCCGGCACCATCACGTGGCTGAACACCGTCCAGGCCGGCCAGCTGCGCTACATCCTGGTGGGTGTCGCCCTGATGCTCCTGATGATATTCAGGCCGCAGGGCGTCCTCGGCAATAAGAAGGAGCTGGCGTTCGCATGAGCACGCAGAACGAAGAGTCCCGCCCGGGAACGACCCCGGGGAACCCGGGAAATACAGAAAACATCGACTACATGACGGACACGCGTCCGATTGCCGCGGGCGAGACCGCCCCCGGCTGCAAAAAGCGCGATCCGATCGTGGTGGCGGAGAACGTCACCCGCAGCTTCGGCGGCATCAACGCCGTCGACGTCGAGTACCTGGAGATCCCGCGGCACAAGATCACGGCACTGATCGGCCCCAACGGCGCCGGGAAGACCACGCTGTTCAACCTCCTGACCGGCTTCGACACCCCGAACACGGGCAAGTGGCAGTTTGAAGGCAACAGCCTCGCCGGGGTGTCCTCCTACAAGGTGGCCCGCATGGGCATGGTCCGCACGTTCCAGCTGACCAAGGTCATGGGCAAGCTCACGGTGATGGAGAACATGCGCCTGGGCGCCTCCCAGCAGTCCGGCGAGCGGCTGTCCAAGGCCCTTTTCAAGGGTATCTGGGGCGGCCAGGAAAAGAAGATCACCGAGGAAGCCAACGTCCTGCTGCAGAAGTTCAAGCTGGACGCCAAGAAGGACGACTATGCAGCGTCCCTCTCCGGCGGCCAGCGCAAACTTCTGGAGATGGCCCGCTCCCTTATGGTTCGGCCGAAGCTGGTGATGCTCGACGAGCCGATGGCCGGCGTGAACCCGGCGCTGACGCAGTCCCTGCTTGACCACATCAAGAACCTCAAGGCCGAGGGCATGACCGTGCTGTTCGTCGAGCACGACATGCACATGGTCCGGCACATCGCGGACTGGGTGGTAGTCATGGCCGAAGGCAAGATCGTGGCTGAAGGCCCGCCCGCCGAGGTCATGAAGAACCCGGCCGTGATCGACGCCTACCTCGGCGCCCACCACGACGTGGACCTGGGTGACTCCGAGGGCATCAAGGAACTGGCCGCCGAGCTGGTCGCCGATGAGGAATCGATTGTCGGCACCGAGAACGCCGGCATCATCTCCCTCGACGTCGTTGCCTCCGAAACAGCGGAGCCTGCGCAACCGGACACCAGCGGTCCGGTGCGCGGCCGGCGCAGCGCCGAGGAACCGAACCGCACAGACAAGGACACACCATGAGCGCCACCAGCGCGGCAGCCGCCGCAACGCCTGTCGAGGGCGACGCACCGGTCGTCAAGGTCACCGATCTGGTGGCCGGCTACCTCCCTGGCGTCAACATCCTCAACGGCTGCAGCATCGAGGCCCGCAAGGGTGAGCTGATCGGCATCATCGGACCCAACGGTGCCGGCAAGTCCACCCTGCTGAAGGCGATGTTCGGCCTGGTCAAGGTCCATTCCGGTTCGGTTGTGGTGCGCGGCCAGGACATCACCGGGCTGAAGGCCAACAAGCTGGTCAGCCGGGGCATCGGTTTTGTGCCCCAGACCAACAACGTGTTCGCCGCCCTGACCATCGAGGAAAACCTCCAGATGGGCATGTTCCAGCGGCCCAAGGACTTCGCCAAGCGGTTCGAGTTCGTCTCGGACCTGTTCCCGGAGCTGGCGAAGCGTCGGGCCCAGCGTGCAGGGTCGCTGTCCGGCGGCGAACGCCAGATGGTCGCCATGGGACGGGCCCTCATGATGGATCCGGCCGTGCTGCTGCTGGACGAGCCCTCCGCAGGCCTCTCCCCCGTCAAGCAGGACGAGACCTTCCTGCGGGTCCACGAGATCAACCGGGCCGGCGTCTCCGTCATCATGGTGGAACAGAACGCGCGCCGCTGCCTGCAGATCTGTGACCGCGGCTACGTCCTGGACCAGGGCAAGGACGCGTACACCGGCACCGGGCGCGAACTCATGAAGGACCCGAAGGTCATCCAGCTGTACCTGGGCACCCTCGCCGACACCGTCGAGTAGTCCTCCGCACAGCCAAGAAGGGCCGTCACCAGCCGGTGGCGGCCCTTCTGCGTGTCCAGGGCATGTGGGAGGCCCCCGGGGCGGCGGGCGACCTCCGGCCGCCGCAGGCAGCCACTTGCTCGGCGCCTGCGCTCGTTCCTCACGCAACAACGGCGCTTTCACAAGCACCTGCCTCCGTCGTCCTCTTCTGTGGCTTCCCCTTCCGCCGTGGGCCAAACGCAACAACGGCGCTTTCGCAAGCACCTGCCTTCGGCGCCCTCGGCGTTCGTCTCACCTTCCGCACCCCGCCGTCGGGCCTACCTGTGCCGCCTACAAGCCTTGACCTGCGTAACGCTGGGCCGAGACACCAAAAAGCCCCCGTCCGGTGGACGGGGGCCTCTTGGTGGCTAGGAAGCGGCGGGCTTAGAGCTTGCCGAACTCTTCCTTGGATGCCTTGTAGCTGTTGTCATCCTGGTACTCGTAGATGCCGATGTAGGCTTCCGTCGGATCGCCGGCGTCGGAGAACGTTACGGGGCCGGACTGGCCTTCGTAGTCGATGTCCTTGCCTTCGCGGAGCAGGGTGACGCAGGAGGCGAAGTCGCTGCACTTCTCGCCAACTTCAGAGACTGCCTTGAGCTGAGCGGCGATGTCGGCGCCCTTGGTGCTCTTGGCGGCTTCGGAAGCCAGTGCGATCAGGTTCACAGCGTCGTAGGACTCGCCTGCGTAGCTGAAGTCCTTCAGGGCCGGATCGATGGCGAGGAGCTTCGTGCGGAACGCTTCCTTGGCGAAGGTGCCCGGGATGGTGCCCTGGGCGCCCTTCAGGGTGCCGGCCTGGAAGTCCTTGCTGTAGTCGGACGTGTTGCCGTCCACGAGGAACATCTGGGTGGGCTTGACGCCCTTGCCGGTCATCAGCGGAACGATGCTCTTGGCCTGGTCGAAGGTGATCAGGGCGATGGCGTCCGGCTTCGCGGCCAGGACCTTGTCCACCTGGCTGCTGAACTGGGAGTCGCCTTCGTTGAAGAGTTCCTCGGCCACAACCTTGCCGCCTGCCGCCTCGAACGCGGACTTCACGTTCTTTGCGAGGCCGGTTCCGTAAGCGTCGTTCAGTACGATCATGCCAACGGTCTGGGCGCCACAGGTGGCCATGTAGTTGCCGAGGACCTTGCCCTGGAGGACGTCCGAGGGGGCGGTGCGCCAGTAGAGGCCCTTGTCGTCCCAGTCGGTGAAGTCCGGGGAGGTGTTGGCCGGGGAGAACTGGATGACGCCCGCGCCGGTGATCTGGTTGATCACGGTCTTGGAGACGCCGGAGGATGCAGCGCCGATGATCGCGCTGACGCCCTGGCCCAGCAGTGCCGTGGTGGACTGCGTGGCGATGTCCGTCTTGGTGTCACCGGAGTCGCGGTGGATGACCTCGACGGGCTTGCCCAGCACGCCGCCGGCGTCGTTGACTTCCTTGATGCCAAGGTTGACACCCGCGATTTCGGGCGGGCCGAGGAAGGCCAGCGAACCGGTGGTCGGCAGGAGCGAGCCGATCTTCAGCGGGGTGTCGGTGGTGGTGCTAGATGCGGGAACCGGCCCGGTGTTGGTCGCGGCAGCGGTGCCGGCGCCAGCACCAGCGCTGGGAGCCGGGCAGGCGATGCCCGCGGCGTTGGCGGAAGCGGTTCCGGATCCGGTCGCCGTCGGGGTGGACGAGCCACCACAGGCCGTGGCCAGAAGGGCGACGCCGATGCTCAATGCGGTGAGCTTAGCAATGCGCGGCGCCGCCTGGGGGAGTGAAGTCATTTACAATCTCCTCGATCTAAAGGTGCGAACGGCCTTTGATGCGAAAGATCAGGTGTTCCTGATTTAACTTCAAGCTAGTGCACTTTCCGCCCGATCCAAAGTGACTACGGTCACATCCTTATAACACTCGTTGCATAGAGGAAATCTGCCGGCTGGAGCGGAGCCTGCCGGCCAACGTGCCCCAGCAGGGACTCGAACCCTGAACACGCGGATTTTAAGTCCGCTGCCTCTGCCAATTGGGCTACTGGGGCGCCCGGTCCATGGTATCCCGCCCGGCCGCCGGGTCGGTGTACGGCTCAGCGACGCCGAACGGCCCGGCGTAGCGGAAGGTCCCGCTCGCACCGCCGGGCCACAGGGCCAGCGGCAGCAGCTGGAAGTGCGCACCCCAGGCCGGATCGGGGGCCTCCACGCCGAGCGAGGACGCCGCCACGAAGCCAAACCGCGAGTAGTACTCCGGGTCGCCCAGCAGGGCAATGCCGCGCTCCCCCGCTGCGTTGGCCCGGGCAATCGTTTCCCTCATCAGGGCGGTGCCGATCCCGTGGCGCTGCAGCCGCGGCACGACGCCGATCGGGCCGAGGCCTAGGAGCGCCAGCTCCCCCGCCCGGCCCCGGGTGCTGATGACGTGACCCACGATTTCCCCGCCCTGCTCAGCGACGATGCTGAACTGCGGCAGGTAGTCCTCGCAGTCGAAGAGTTCCGCAAGGAGGCCCACCTCTTCCGGGACACCCTGCACGGGCAGCCCCGTGACCGGGGAGACGGCAAACGCCGCGGCGGTGAGCGCGAGGATGGCGGGGCGGTCCGCGGGCTCCTCGCTCCGCAGCACCAGTTCAGGGGCGGGCTGCTGGTCCCCGCTGGCGGCAACCAGTTCGTGCAGCACCTCCAGCGCCCGCTCGGCGTCGGCGACGGGCACGAGGATGTGGTCGTGGTGGAAGCCGGCGAGGACGTTGCAGCTGATTTTGGCTCCGGTCAGGGCGGCGCTGACGGCGGCGGTCAGGCCGATGGCTTCGAGCGACGAATGCACCTGCAGGGTGATCCATGCGGCGACGAAGTCGTAGGACAGCCCGAGGCTGTCGGCCTCCGCGCGCGGCAGCACCACGGTCAGTCCTTCCGCCTCGCGGACGGCGGCGGAGACCCCACCGGCGAGGGGCCGGCCGTCGGGCCAGAGGACGTAGACGAATTCGCCATCGCGGAGCTCCGGACGCATGGTGGCCAGCAGGGTGTGGAGGTCCTTTTCAGCGGTCATGGAGCCAGTCTAGGCGCGGTCCCGCTGCTGGCGCCGTCCCGCCACCGGCGCGGTACCGCCGGTTAACAGCGACGGCGGCCGCTCCCCCAGGGGGAACGGCCGCCGTCGAAGGCTGCTGCAGTGTTACTTGGACTCGGCCGAAACCGCTTCCTTGTTCGCAGGCTTTCCGGCCTCGGCCGCCGGCTTGCCGGCGGACGCGTCGGCGGGCGGTGCGGCGGGGGCAGCCGCCGGCTTCGGGGCCGGGGTCGCGGCGGCCACGAAGGCGCCGCGGGGGTTGTCCAGATCCATCAGCTGGGTGGTGTCGCGTCCCACGAAGAAGGACAGGATCCAGCCGAAGATCACGCGGAGCTTGCGCTCCACCGTGGGCATCGCCAGGCCGTGGTAGCCGCGGTGCGCCAGCCAGGCCAGCGGGCCCTTGAGGCCGATCCGGCCAACAACCTTGAGGTTGGCCACACCCTTCCATTCGCCAAAGCCTGCGACGGCGCCCAGGTTCTTGTGCTTGTAGTCGGTCAGCGGCTTGTCCCAGCGGGATGCCCACAGGTTCTTGGCGAGCCGCTTGGCCTGGCGCAGCGCGTGCTGGGCGTTGGGGACGCAGGTGCCGTCCGGCAGGCCGTTGCCCGTGAGGTCCGGGACGGCGGCGATGTCGCCGGCAGCCCAGGCGTTGTCAATGATGCCCTCGTCGCCCGCGATGCGCAGGTCCGGCAGGACGCGGACGCGTCCGCGCGGCTCCAGCGGGAAGTCGGTGGAACGGATCATCGGGTTCGCCTGGACACCGGCGGTCCAGACGAGGGTGTCCGACTCGAATTCCTGCGCCGGGGTCTTGTCCGGGAGGTTGATGAGCTTCAGCGAACCCTCGGCGTTGTCCAGCGAGGTGTTCAGGAGGACCTCGATGCCGCGGCTGCGGAGGTGCTCGACGACCCACTGGGCCTGGCTCTCGGTCACTTCGGGCATGATCCGGCCCATGGCTTCAACCAGGACGAAGCGGACTTCCTCCTGCTTGACGCGCGGGTTGTTCTTGACCGCGGCGCGGGCCAGGTCTTCCATTTCGGTGATGCACTCGATGCCGGCAAAACCGCCGCCGACGACGACGAAGGTCAGGGCGCGGGCGCGCTCCACCGGGTCGGTCATGAGCGAGCCGGTCTCGATCCGCTCGAGCACGCCGTTGCGCAGGGCGACGGCCTCCTCGATGGTCTTGAGGCCGATGCCCTTGTCCGCGAGGCCCTTGATCGGGAACGTGCGGGTGATCGCACCTGCGGCCACGACGACGTCGAAGTAGGGAACCTCGAAGTTGGCTCCGCCGTCGGCCGGGGCAACCACGGCGGTGCGGTTGGCGTGGTCGATCGAGGTGACGCGGCCCTGGATGAGCTCGGTCTGCTTGAGGTGCTTGCGGTGCGAGACAACGGCGTGGCGTGCCTCGATGTTGCCGCCGGCAACTTCGGGGAGGAAGGGCTGGTAGGTCATGTAGGGCAGCGGATCAACGACGGTGACGATGCCACCGGCGTTCGCGATCTTCTTCTGCAGTTTGAGGGCTACGTACAGGCCGACGTACCCGCCGCCGACGACGAGTACCCTGGGACGGTCCTGGAGCTGAGGGGAGGATGCCATGCCCTCAAGAATACCGTAGTTTGTGAAAAACTTCACTAACTACGGTTTGCCGCCGGAATCCACCGGATCCAGGACCCCGGTACCCGGGCTGCCTGCGCCGTCGGGGCCCGCGGCGGGGGCGGCGCGCACGGCCCGCCTGATCTGGAACACGGCGGCTCCCACGATGCACAGGAACAGTCCGCCGAAGCCGAGCACCACCATGGCGGGCACGGCACTGTCCAGCCCGGACGGGGCCTCCGCGACCGGCACGGTGGCTTCCGGGAGGGTGGGCGCCGCACTGGTGGGCGGCGCCGCGGCGGCGGCCGGCGTGGTGGCCAGGTTGCCGCGGCGGTGGACCCGGATCCAGTCGGAAATCGAGCCGAGCGGGTTCAGGCGGGTTTCCGGCACGTCGTCCTTGAGCGCAGCCTCGGCGTCGAGGATCCCGAAGCCGTACAGCGGGTCCCGTCCCGGCGCGCCGGCGTCCTTGGCCGTGCTGACGATTCGGTTGATGACCTGGTTGGCCGTCATGTCCGGCCACTTGGAGCGGATCAGTGCTGCCACGCCGGCGACGATGGGCGTGGCCCCCGAGGTGCCGGCCCACTCCGTGTAGTCGCCGCCAGGCAGCCCCCCGATCAGGTTTTCCGCCGGGGCGGCGACGCCGATGCTGATCCCCTGGGATGAGGAATCGATGCTGGCGTTTCCCTTGCGGTCCAGGCCGGCGACGGTCAGCACCCCGGGGATGGTGGCCGGGGCCCCCACCTGGACGTTGCCGCCACCGCGGTTGCCGGCGGCAGCGACGATGACAACGTTTTTCTGCTCCGCGTACAGGAACGCGGCGTCCCAGCTCTGCGGCCATTCCGGCGAGGTGCTGCCGAGCGAGATGTTGATGACGCCGGCGCCGTTGTCGACGGCCCAGCGGACGGCCTGGGGTATCTGGTCCTGATCGCTCTTCCCGCCGGGGTTTGGCGATCCGAGCCAGGTGGAGACGGACAGGAGCTGCGCCTCGGGCGCCACGCCGACAATGCCGTCCGGGCCCACGGTGGGGCCGGCGCTCGGGCTGGGCTTGGCGGTCGAGTCGGCGGGCTGGTGCCCGCGGCCGGCCAGCATGGTGGCGACGAGGGTCCCGTGCTCAGGCTTCGCGCCGATGCTTTTCTGGCCGTCCGGGCTGCCGGCGCCGGAGACGTCGACGCCGCCGGACAGGACACCGGCGAGGTCCTGGTGCTTGCCGTCCACGCCGCTGTCGATCACGGCGATCTTGACGTTGGCGCCCTTGGACACCTCCCAGGCCTTGGTGATGCCGGATTCGTCCAGCCAGTACTGCTTGTCCCGCCATTCGTCGGCGTGCGCGGCGGGTGCTGCCGCGAGGGTGGTGGCGGCGGTGCCGCCCGCCAGGGCCAAGGCCATCAACGCGGAGGCGGTCCGGCGGCGCCGGTCTGTTGCTCTGGTCATTCGGGTCCTATCGGCGGGGTTGCTGGTGGCCGTGCGGTCGCTCTGCTGCCAGTCGCCTGGCTGGTTCACTGCGGCCCGGCTGAACCCCTGCGGCCTAACTGATGCCCCCGGCTTAGCTGACGCCCTGCGGCTTAGCTGATACTGAGGGCAATTCCGTCAAGAATATCGTGTTCACTGGTCACGGCCGTCGTCACCCTGCCATCCGTGGCACTGGCAAGGCGTTCCAGAACGCGCCGCCAGACGAGGGCGCCGGCGCCAATCACGTCCACCCGGCCGGGGTGCATGTAGGGCAGCGCGGCACGTTCGGCATGGGTCATCCCGAGCAGTTCGGTGCAGGCCTGGCGCACGGCATCCAGCGAAAGTTCCGTGCCGTGGATGGCCGCCGCGGAGTATTCCGGCAGGGCCAGCGCGTGGGCCGTGATGGTGGTGATGGAACCCGCCACCCCGACGACGACGGCGCTGCGCTCCAGCGGCACCGTCCGCGCCGCTTCATCAATGGCGGCGTCGACGTCCGCCTCCGCGGCTTCAATCTGCGCCGCCGTGGGCGGATCGCTCTGCAGGTGGCGTTCGGTCATCCGGACGCAGCCGATGTCCACCGACTTGGCGGCGATGACGCCATCGGCGTTGCCGAGCACGAACTCCGTGCTGCCGCCGCCGAGGTCCACCACGAGGACGGGATCCTGTCCGCGGGAGGGCAGGACGCTGCTGGCGCCGGCGAAGGACAGTGCGGCCTCTTCATCGCCGGTGACCACCTCGGGCTCGACGCCGAGGATCTCGCGGATGCCGTCGACGAAGACCTGCCGGTTGCGGGCGTCGCGGGTGGCCGACGTCGCGACGAAACGCACACTGGCGGCCTCGTGGCTGCGGATCTCGGCGGCATAGTCCGCGGTGGCGGCGAAGGTCCGGTCCAGGGCTTCCTGGGCGAGCTCGCCGGTGGCGTCCACGCCCTGGCCCAGCCGGACCACGCGCATCTCGCGCACGACGTCGGCCAGCCGGGGCGCCGGGGCGCCGGTGCCCGCATCGGCAGCGTTGACGTCGGCAGCGTTGACGTCGGCAATGAGCAGGCGGATCGAGTTGGTGCCGCAGTCGACGGCGGCGACGCGGCTCACTGGCCGGCCCCGCTGGCGCCGGCAGCGCCGGGCTCCTCGGTGCGTGACTTCCGGACGGGGGCCGGCCGGCCCACGATCTCCGGGAGGCCCTGCGGTCCGTGCCGGCTGAGGTCCTGCGAGGGAGCCTCCCCGCCGGTGTCCCAGGCGCCGTCGCAGTAGCACCGGTCTTTGGTCCACCACTCGCTGATTGCGGCGAGGGCTTCGTCCCCGAGCGGGTTCACCCCGGGACCGGCGGCCAGGGAGTGGCCCACCAGCACGTGCAGGCACTTGACGCGGGTGGGCATCCCGCCGGCGGAGATGCCGTCGATTTCGGGGACGGCTCCGATGCCGGACCGGGCACCGATTTCTGCGCGGGACACCAAGTACGCCGCGTGGGCTGCGCGGTAGTCCGCGGCGAGGGCGCTGTCTCCCCCGAGCCGTTCGTTCATCTCGTTCATCAGGCCCGCGGCCTCGAGCCGCGACACTGCCGAGGTGATGACGGGGTGGGTGAGGTAGAAGGTGGTGGGGAACGGGGTGCCGTTGCTCAGCCGCGGTGAGGTGGCCGCGACCAGCGGCTTGCCGCAGACGCATCGGGCGGGGATCTCGACGACGTCGCGCACCGGGCGGCCCAGCTGCCGGCTCAGGACGTCCAGGTCGCGGGGCGAGGGCCGGCGGGACTCCGCGGCGGAGCGGGGGTCCTCCGGTGTTGCCGGGCCTCCTGCGCCGCCATTTCCTGACCTGGGCGTCTGGTCCGCTTGGTTCTGGTCCACCTGGTTCTGGTCCACGGGGGCGGCACCTTCCTGCCCTGTCTGGGTTGTCCGGCTGACAATCCTGCGGCGGGCACCGCGTCTTTAGTCTGTTGCCGAACGCCGGATGGAATCCCAGAGGGAGTCCACCCACGGCAGCTCGGCCGGGTCTTGTGCTGATCCTGTCCCGGCTGCGCCACCGGTGGACCCGGCAGGAAGATCGCTGCCGAAAACCCAGTAGCCCGTCTCACCGGGCATAACCATGTTAATGCGGTCGCGGGCCTGTTGCTTCACGAAGTTCGGATCCTGCCACCGTGAGACTTGGCGCCGGAGGTCGTCCTGCTCGGACTGCTTGGCCGCGATGTCGGCCTGGAGTGCGGCGATTTCGGCCCGTTTTTCGAAGTAAATCTTCACCGTGGGCGCCAGCATGATGGTGATGGCGATCATGACCACCAGCAGCGCCAGCATGCGGCCGGAGAAGGCCTTGGCGGGGACGGGGTGCTCTTCGGCCGTTCCAGCGCCGGAAGCCGGGCCGGTGGCGGCAGCCTTGCCCGGGGTGCCCGGGGCCGCGGGCTTCTGCGTAGCGGCGCTCAGTCGGTCTGCGGCCGCCCGGCCCGCGGCGGAGGCTGCGGCTGCGGATTTCGCGGCAGCGGCCTTGGCAGCGGCTGACTTGGCGGTGGCTGACTTGCCGGGCCCGGAGCCGTCGGCGGCTGACTTGGCCGGCCCGGAGCCGGCACGGGCGGTGTGGCCGGGGTGCTGTCCGGGCGAGGCGGGGTGCGGGGCGGTTTTCCCGGCGGGGCCGGGGTGCGGGGCGGTTTTCCCGGCGGGGCCAGGGTGGGCGCCGCGTGTGGCGCCGAAGTCAGCCTGGATGACGTCGCCGCCGTCGCCCGCGTCCTGAGACTTCGGGGCCGCAGGCGTGGCCCGGGGAACCTTGGGTCGGCGGGTGGCCATGTCACTCCTGTCATCTGTGCTGCTGTCCGCGGCCCAGGCCGGGCACCGCAGGTGCCAAAAAACGGAACCGGTGGCCATGGTCTTTCAACCATAGCCACCGGTTCGCGGTTCGTGCTGTTACTAGCCCTTGAAACGCGGGAAAGCGCTCCGGCCGGCGTAGCGTGCGGCGTCATCGAGTTCTTCTTCGATGCGCAGCAGCTGGTTGTACTTGGCCACGCGCTCGGAGCGGGCCGGGGCACCGGTCTTGATCTGGCCGGCGTTGGTCGCGACGGAGATGTCGGCGATGGTGGTGTCCTCGGTCTCGCCGGAGCGGTGCGAGGTGATGGTGGTGTAGCCCGCGCGCTGGGCGAGGGAGACGGCGTCGAGGGTCTCCGTCAGGGAGCCGATCTGGTTGACCTTGACCAGGAGCGAGTTGGCGGTCTTCGAGTCGATGCCGGTCTGCAGGCGCTCCGGGTTGGTAACGAAGAGATCGTCACCCACGATCTGGACCTTGTCGCCGATGGTGTCGGTGAGCGTCTTCCAGCCTTCCCAGTCGTTTTCATCCAGCGGATCCTCGATGGACACCAGCGGGTAGTCGGCGACGAGCTCGGCGTAGTAGGCGCTCATCTCGGTGGAGCTGAGGGACTTGCCTTCGAAGTGGTAGGCGCCGTCCTTGTAGAACTCGGAGGAGGCAACGTCCAGGGCGAGGGCGATGTCCTGGCCCGGGGTGTAGCCGGCGTTGCGGATGGCTTCCTGGATCAGGTCCAGTGCGGCGCGGTTGGACGGGAGGTTCGGCGCGAAGCCGCCTTCGTCGCCGAGGCCGGTGGAGAGGCCCTTGGCCTGGAGCACGGCCTTGAGGGCGTGGTAAACCTCGACGCCCCAGCGCAGGCCCTCGGAGAAGGTCTCGGCGCCCAGCGGGACAACCATGAATTCCTGGATGTCCACGTCGGAGTCGGCGTGTGAGCCGCCGTTGAGGATGTTCATCAGCGGGACGGGCAGGACGTGTGCGTTCGGGCCGCCCAGGTACTTGTAGAGCGGCAGGTCCGCGGAAGCCGCGGCTGCGTTGGCGACGGCCAGGGAGACACCCAGGATGGCGTTGGCGCCGAGCTTGCTCTTGTTGGCGGTGCCGTCCAGGTCGATCATCGACTGGTCGATGCTGCGCTGGTCCGTGGCGTCGAAGCCGATGAGGGCCGGGGCGATCTGGTCGATGACGGCGTCAACGGCCTTCTGCACGCCCTTGCCGAGGTAGCGGCCCTTGTCGCCGTCGCGCAGTTCAACGGCCTCGTGCTCGCCGGTGGAGGCGCCGGAGGGTACTGCCGCGCGGCCGATCTGGCCGTCCGAGAGCAGGACTTCAACTTCTACGGTGGGGTTGCCCCGGGAATCGAGGATCTCGCGGGCGTGGATGGCATCGATAAGCGCCATGGATTAGCTCCTTTGGTGAAGCGGTCTGCTGGGAATCTGATGGGAAATCAAGCTGGGAATCAAGCTGAATGACCGACGTCCTCGTCGGTACCCAGCCTAGTCGAGAGTGGGATAAGTTACAGAAACCTATCCAGTCCCCGGACGTCATTTGTGGCGGATCACTCGGACGGTTCACCCGCCGGGGCCGGGGCGGGGCCGGACTGGAAGCGGCGGTTGGCGCCGCGCAGGGCGCGTTCGGCGTCCAGCCCCCGGTCGCGGGCGGCGGCTGCCATGGCGAAGAGCAGGTCGCCGAGCTCAGCTTCCGTCGCCGGAACCTCCACCGGCTGCGCAGCCACCGGGAGGCCCGCCCGTTCGGCGCGGTCCAGCAGTTTCTGCGCCCGGGCCAGCGCGGGAAGGGCGGCGGGGACCCCGCCGAGCGCGGCGTGCCGGGATGTTTCAGCGCTGGAGTGCAGCACCTGCTCCGAGCGTTTGACGGCGTCATACGTCCGGACGACGTCCTCCACGGTCGCCGGGAAGGACTCCTGCAGTGTTCCGTCGGGACGGAACACGTGCGGGTTGCGGCGCACCATTTTGGCGTGGAGTCCGCGGGCGACGTCGTCGAGGGTGAAGGCGTTGCGCTCCTCGGCGAGGCGGGCGTGGAGGACCACCTGGAGCAGGACGTCGCCGAGTTCGGCCTTAAGCTCCGCGTCGCTGCCGTCCGTCTCGATGGTTTCCGCCACCTCGTAGGCCTCCTCGAGGAGGTACTCCACGAGGGATTCATGGGTGAGGGCGCCCATCCAGGGGCAGTGGGCGCGCAGGTCGGCTATCTTACCGGCCAGCGCGCCCACCGCGGTGGGGTCCGTCTTAGCCAAGGTCGGCGTAGGCCTCGTTGATGTATTCGACGAGGGCTTCCTTCTCCTCAAGCGGCAGGAAGGCAGCCTCGGCGGCGTTCAGCGTGAGCTCCAGCAGGTCGTCGAGGTCGTAGTCGAACGTTTCGACCAGCAGTTCGAACTCGTCGGTGAGGGTCACGCCGCTCATCAGCCGGTTGTCCGTGTTGATGGTGACGTTGAAGCCCAGCTGGTAGAGCATGTCCAGCGGGTGGCTTTCGATGCCTTCGCCGAACCCGGCGATGGCGCCGGTCTGCAGGTTCGACGACGGGCAGATCTCCAGGGCGATCCCGCGGTCGCGGACCCAGCTGGCCAGCTCGCCGAGGGTGACCATGCCGATGTTGTCGCCGAACTCGTCGCTCTCGGCGTCCTCGTCTTCTTCGAATTCGACGGTGACGTCTTCGGCGATGCGGACGCCGTGGCCCAGGCGTAGGGCCCGGCCGTCCACCAGGGCGGACTGGATGCTATCGAGTCCCGCGGCTTCACCGGCGTGGACCGTGGCCGGGAAGTTGTGCTGCGCGAGGTAGGTGAAGGCGTCCTTGAACCGTGACGGCAGGAACCCGTCCTCCGCGCCGGCGATGTCGAAGCCGACGGCGCCGTTGTTGCGGTGGCGGACCGCCAGCTCGGCGATCTCCTGGCCGCGGTCTGCGTGGCGCATGGCGGTGATCAGCTGGCCGACCTGAATGTCGCGGCCGGACTCGGCGACGGCGTCGACGCCGGCATCCAGCCCCGCCTGCACGGCCTCGACGACCTCGTCCAGGGTCAGTCCCTTCGCAAGGTGCTGTTCGGGTGCCCAGCGCACCTCGCCGTAGACAACGCCGTCGTCAGCGAGGTCTTCGACGAATTCCTTGGCGACGCGGAAGAGGCCTTCCTTCGTCTGCATCACGGCCACGGTGTGATCGAAGGTCTCGAGGTAGCGGACCAGCGAGCCGGAGTCGGCGGATTCGCGGAACCACTCCCCCAGGGCCACGGGATCCGTGGAGGGCAGCTCGTGCCCGACGGCCTCTGCCAGTTCAATGATGGTGGCCGGACGGAGTCCGCCGTCCAGGTGGTCGTGAAGGGAAACCTTGGGGAGGCCCTTCAGGTCGAAGTCGAGGTCAGGGGCAGCGTCAAGAATTATCTCAGTCACGTTCCAACCTTAGGGTCGGACGCCGGGCAACACCAGCCGGAGGCCGGGTGCGGTTTCAGGCTTCGACGTCGGCCGGTGACGCCAGGGGCGCCGGGGCGGCGGGACGCGCCACCGTGGTGTGCTGCGTCTTGGCCAGCGTCGTTGTGGGCTGCTGCGCAGAGGACTGCGATGTTTCAGGCTGCGCTGTCCCAGACTGCGGTGTCTCAGCCTGCGCTGCTTTGGCGTGCGCTGCCTTGGCGTCGGCGGCGAGGCTCGCGGCACGACTGGCGGCTGCGGCAGCACCGCGGGTGTCGCGCCAGCGGTGCAGCCAGGTCAGCAGGTGGTCGATCACGATGCCCAGCACAATGGCGAAGGCAATCGCGATGCCCACCCCCAGCAGCGGGTGCTCGTGGACCCAGTTGCCGGCGACAATGCCGACGCCGGCGGAGTAAGCCACCCACGTGATGGAGGCGAACAGGTCGAGGACGATGAAGCGACGGTGCGGGTAGGCGGTGGTGCCGGCGATCCAGTTGACGGCCACGCGGCCCACGGGGATGTAGCGGGCCGTGAAGATGAGCATGGCGCCGCGCTTGTCGAGTTCGTACCGGGCCCAGTTCAGCGCGCGCTGGACCTTGGGTCGGCGCATCCAGCGGAAGCGTTCGACGCCGATATGCCGGCCCAGCAGGTAGGCCATGTTGTCGCCGGCGACGGCGCCTAGGGCGGCTGCGGCCATCACCCACCACATGTTCGGCTGGCCGGAGGTGACGGAAAGGGCACCCAGGGCGACGATCAGGGTTTCACTCGGCAGGATCGGAACAAATCCGTCGATGAAGCAGAAGAGCGTCAGAATCGGGTAAATCCACCATTGGCCCGCGGCATGGAGGATAGCCTCATTGATGAATTCCACGCGGGCGTTGCTCCTAGGAAAGTGACGAAAAGCGCTCTTCAGTGTCCCACGGCGGACCGGGATCCGCTACGTTCCGGCCGGATAAATCTGCTGACTTCCCGTGCCGCGGAATTCTACGGCTCGGCCGGCGGGACCCGCTCCTCGACGTCGTCGGGCATCCTGCCGCGCAGCCGGCTGATGACGAGGTCCACCACGATGCCCAGGCCGATCGCGCAGATGACGGCGACGACCACCCCGAGCAGGTGGTTCTCTTCAAACCATTGCCCGAAGAAGAGGCCGATCGCGACGGAATAGGCAGCCCAGAGCAGTGCGGAGAGGACCGTCAGCCCAACGAAGCGTGGCTGCGGGAAGTGCGTGGCGCCGGCCGTCAGGTTGACCGCCACCCGGCCGATCGGCACGAACCGCGCCACGAGGATCAGGGAGGCGGGCCGTTTCCGCAGTTCCGCGCCCGCCCACCGGAAGGCCCGCTGCATCCTGGGCCCCCGCATCCACGCCCAGCGCCGCGTTCCGGTGCGGCGTCCGAGCAGGTAGGCGATGTTGTCGCCGAGGAACGCCCCGGCGGCGGCCGTGGCGGCCAGGAGTGCGGGGTTGGGAACATCGGCGGTGGAGGCCACGGCTGCGAGCCCCACCACCACGGATTCGCTGGGAATGGGCGGGAAGAAACCGTCAATCACGCAGCATGCGAACACCAGGAACAGCACCCAGGGCTGGCCTGCTGCGGCCAGGATGAAGTCGTTGATTGCCTGCACGGTTTCCTACCAAACAACGGGTGGACAGCTGTGGTGCCAGTGTACCGGCAGCCTGCCCTGCCCCCTGCGGCGGTCAGCCCCGGACCGGGGCGCCGCAAGGGGGGCAGGGCAGGGCAGCCGGATTTTCAGGCGATGCGGTCGATGATGAGCTGCTGCGCCGGCCGGGACCCCTCGGGGGCAATCACCACGGCGTGCGCCAGTGCGTCCCTGGCCCGCCCGAACTTCTCCGGGGTGTCCGTCAGGAGGGTCATGAGCGGCTCGCCGGCCTTGACCACGGCGCCCGGTTTGGCGTGCATCCGCACCCCGGCGCCTGCCTGGACCTGGTCCTCCTTGCGGGCGCGTCCGGCGCCGAGGCGCCAGGCGGCGACGCCGACGGCCATCGCGTCGAGCTCCACCAGCACGCCGTCGGCCGGTGCGTAAATGACCTCGGATTCCTTGGCGACCGGAAGCTTGGCGCGCGGGTCGCCGCCCTGCGCCTCGATCATTCGGTTCCAGACGTCCATGGCCCGGCCGTCACGCAGCGCGGCGCGCGGATCGGCGTCGTGCACGCCGGCGCAGGCCAGCATTTCCTCCGCCAGCCGGACCGTGAGTTCGACGACGTCTTCCGGACCGCCGCCGGCAAGGACCTCGACAGACTCCTCGACCTCGATGGCGTTGCCCGCCGTCAGGCCCAGGGGTGTGTTCATGTTGGTCAGCAGCGCCACCGTATTGACCCCGGCATCCTTGCCCAGGGCCACCATGGTTTCGGCCAGCTCCCGGGCCCGGGCCTCGTCCTTCATGAACGCGCCGCTGCCCACCTTGACGTCGAGGACCAGCGAGCCGGTGCCCTCGGCGATCTTCTTGCTCATGATCGAGGAGGCGATCAGCGGAATGGCTTCCACCGTGCCGGTGACGTCGCGCAGCGCGTAGAGCTTCTTGTCGGCCGGGGCCAGCCCGGCACCGGCGGCGCAGATCACGGCGCCCACGTCTTGGAGCTGGGCCAGCATCTCCTCGTTGCTGAGCGCGGCGCGCCAGCCCGGGATCGCCTCGAGCTTGTCCAGGGTGCCGCCGGTGTGGCCGAGGCCGCGGCCGGACAGCTGGGGCACGGCCACGCCGAACACGGCCACCAGCGGTGCCAGCGGCAGGGTGATCTTGTCCCCCACACCGCCGGTGGAGTGCTTGTCCGACGTCGGCTTGGCGCTGCCGTCGGGCCGGCGCAGGCTGGAGAAGTCCATCCGCTCGCCGGAGGCGATCATCGCCGCCGTCCAGCGGGAGATCTCGGAGCGGTCCATGCCGTTGAGCAGGATGGCCATGTTCAGGGCGGCCATCTGCTCGTCCGCGATCGCACCGCGGGTGTAGGCGTCGATGGTCCAGTCGATCTGGGCCGGGCTGAGGACGCCCTTGTCCCGCTTGATGCGGATGATGTCGACGGCGTCGAACGCGTTGGCGTTGTCGGCGCTTGGGTTCGGGGTTGATGTCACCGGGTTTCCTCCAGGTGTTGGGGGCCAAAGGCATCGGGAAGGACCTGGTCCATGGTCTTGATTCCCTGAGTGGTCATAAGCTCCATGTCGGGAGCCCGGAATTCGTAGAGCAGCTGCCGGCACCGTCCGCAGGGCATGAGGACATTGCCGGCGGCATCCACGCAGTAGAAGGCGCGGAGCAGGCCGCCGCCGGTCATCTGCAGGTTGCCAACCAGGGCGCACTCGGCGCAGAGGGTCAGCCCGTAGCTGGCATTTTCGACGTTGCAGCCGCTCACCGTCCGGCCGTCCGCGGTGAGGGCAGCCGCCCCCACCGCGAACTTCGAGTACGGCGCGTAGGCGTTTTTCATGGCGGCGACGGCAGCGGCCTCGAGGGCCGCCCAGTCGACGTTGTTCCCTTCCACCGCCGTCAACCCTTCACGTAGGGTATGCCGCTCGCGGCCGGACCCCGCGAACGGCCCACCAGGCCGGCCACGGCAAACACGGTCACGAGGTACGGCAGCATCGCCATGAACTGGCTCGGCACCGGGGTGCCGATGATCGTCACGATGCTTTGCAGGTTGTCCGCGAAGCCGAACAGCAGCGCCGCGAAGAAGGCCCCGATCGGGTTCCAGCGGCCCAGGATCATCGCGGCGAGGGCGATGAAGCCGCGCCCGCCCGAGATCTCCTTGGTGAAGCTGTCAATCGCCACGAGGGTGAAGAACGATCCGCCGATGCCGGCCACCGCGCCGCCGAGGGTGACGTTCCAGAAGCGGGTGGCGTTGACCTTGATGCCGAGGGTGTCGGCAGCCTGCGGGTGCTCACCCACGGAACGGACCCGGAGGCCCCACTTGGTCTTGAACAGGCCGATCCACACAACGATCACGGCCACGTACATCAGGTAGCCCACCACGGACTGCTTGAAGAGGATGGGGCCGAGGACCGGGATGCTGGACAGGACGGGGATCTCGATGATCGGCAGCCGGCCGGGCGAGTTGAACATTTCCTTGTTGGCCTGCATGACGGTGCTGAACAGGAAGCCCGTGAGGCCCGAGACGAGGACGTTGAGCACCACGCCGACGATGATCTGGTTGACCACGTACTTGATGCTGAACACGGCCAGCACCATCGACACCAGGGCGCCGGCCACGGCGGCCGCGAGCAGGCCGAGGTACGGGTTGTCCGTCACGCTGGCGACGATCGCGGCCGTGAAGGCACCGCCGAGGAGCTGGCCTTCGATGGCGATGTTCACCACGCCGGCCCGTTCGCAGAGGACACCGGAGAGGGAACCGAACACGATGGGCACGGCCAGGGTCACGGACCCGGCGATCAGGCCGGCCAGCGAAATGCTGGGCGTCCTGGCGCCGCCGACCACCCAGATCAGGAACGCGACCACAAAGACCACGGTGAACACGACCGGCAGCCAGCGGGGCGGCCGCCGGTTCTGCTTGACCTTCAGGACCAGGGCGTAGCCGGCCAGGCCCAGCAGGACCAGGGAGAGGACAATCCCGGACAGGAAGGCCGGAACTTCGATGGCCGGCAGCTGGAAGAAGTCGCCGCCGGAGGACACACCGAACTTGGCGGTCGACTGGGGGCCCAGCAGGCCGAAGAAGATGAAGGCAACGACGGCCAGCACGGCGAGAGTCACCGGCAGCTTCCAGGTCACGGGCTTGGCGGACATTCCCTGCGCGGGTTCCTTTGCCTTTTCTGGCTTTCCCTGCGGGCCGCCCGGAACGGGCGCTGTTGCTGTTGTGCTCATGCTGCACCTCCGGTGGTTGCTGCCTTGGGGGACTTGCCGGCGGGTGCGGCTTTCTTCTTGCGCGGGTTGAGTCCGAAGATCGCCCGGACCAGCGGCGGCGCCGCGATAAACAGCACAATGAGGGACTGGACCACCAGCACGATGTCGATGGGCGTTCCGGTCTGGATCTGCATCTGGACCGCCCCGGCCCGGAAGGCGCCGAACAGGATGCCGGCAGCGAACGTGCCCCACGGCGTCGAGCGTCCCAGCAGCGCCACGGTGATGGCGTCAAAGCCGTACGTTGCGGCGACGCCGTCGGTCAGGACCTTCTCGGTGCCTGCCACCTGTGCGACACCGGCCAGCCCGGCCAGGCCGCCGGCCATGGTCATCACGAGGATGGTGGCGCGGGGGACGTTGATGCCGGCGGTCAGCGCGGCCTTGGGGTTGGCGCCGACGGCGCGGAACTCAAAGCCGATCGTGGAGCGGTTCAGCAGCCACGAGACGAACAGGGTGGCCGCGATGGCCAGCAGGAAGCCAAGGTGCAGCCGGTACTGGCTGCCGAAGATCTGCGGGTACAGCGCGGACGGGTCCAGGATCGGGGAGATCGGTGTGGTCTCCCCCGGCCGCTGGAACAGATCCGTGTCCAGCAGGTAGCGCAGGAAGTACAGCGCGATGTAGTTGAACATGATGGTCACAATGACCTCATGCGCTCCGGTTCGTGCCTTGAGCACACCGACCAGTCCGCCCCAGACGGCACCGCCGATCACGCCGGCGACCAGGACCAGCAGCAGGTGCAGCCCCACCGGCAGGTGCAGCGCGAAGCCCACCCAGGCGGCCAGGATGCCGGACATGATGATCTGGCCCTGTGCGCCGATGTTGAACAGGCCGGCCCGGAAGGCCAGGGCCACGCCGAGGCCGGCCGTGATCAGCGGGGTGGCGATGGTGAGGGTCTCCATCAGCGGCGCGAACTGTCCGGAGACGGCGTTGGCGCGCGGGTTGAAGACGGCGCCCTGGAAGAGCGCCACGTAGGAGCTGGTGGCGGCGGACCAGACGGCCGCGAAGAAGTCGGCGGGCCGGGCGAAGAAGTACGTCGACGTGGCGGCGACCACTTTGTCCGTGCTGGCGATGAGCAGCCCGCCCAGGATCAGGGCGAGGAGGACGGCCAGGATGGTCACGATGCCGTTGCCGGTGAAGATCTGGCGCAGCACGGAGTCCGGCCGTTCCTCGCCGGGGAGGGTCCCGCTCTGGGCGGAGACCGGGACGGCGGACGGCCGCATGGCGCCGCCGGCGGTGTCCAGCGAGGTGACGAACTCGGCGTCGTCCTCCAGGGGCTCCGTTTCCCCTGCCGGGGTCTGGGTGGCTCGAATCTTGTCCGGATCCGGGTCAGCCGGGCGTTTCGGCTCGTTGTTCTCACTCATGGTCGTCTCCTACGGCGCCGGAGCGGGGCTCCTGCACGGGCTGGGCGGCGGGCGCCGGGTCTGCTGCTGTTCTCTCGGCGGGCTGGCCCGCGTGCTGGTCTGCGGGCTGGCCCGTGTGCTGGACTACGGGGCCGCCGGCCTGCTGCCGGCTCGCCGCGTCGGCGAGGGCATCCTGCGGGGACAGGCCTGCCATCATCAGGCCGAGGACGTCGCGTCCGGTGCCGGCCGGCACGATCCCGACCAGTTTGCCCTTGTACAGCACGGCGATCCGGTCGGCGAGCTCGATCACCTCGTCCAGTTCGGTCGAGACGATCATGACGGGCGTGCCGTGGTCGCGCTCGGCCACGATGCGCTTGTGCAGGAACTCGATGGAGCCCACGTCCACGCCGCGGGTGGGCTGGGAAGCGATGAAGAGGCGCAGCGGCCGGGACAGCTCCCGGGCCATGACCACCTTCTGCTGGTTGCCGCCGGACAGTGTGCCGGCGGCAAGGGAACCGGACGGGGTCCGGACATCGAACTCGTCGATCCGGGTCTTGGCGTTCTCCAGGACCTTGGCCGGGCTCATGCTGATGCCCTTGGCGAACGGGGCCTTGTCGTAGCGGTCCAGGATCAGGTTCTCGGCGATCGAGAACGTGCCGATCAGGCCGTCCACCGAGCGGTCTTCCGGCACGAAGCCGACGCCAGCGTTGAGGACGTCCTTGACGCTGCGGCCGAGGAGTTCCTCGCCGTCGAGCAGGATGGAGCCGTGGGCGCGTTCCTGCAGGCCGAGGATCGCCTCGGTCAGTTCGGTCTGCCCGTTGCCCTGGACACCGGCGACGGCGAGGATCTCGCCGCGGGCGATGTCGAAGCTGATGCCGTCCACCACGTGCTGGCCGCTGGGGGCGATGACCGTGAGGTCCTTGACCTGGAACGTGGTTTCCTGCGGCTTGGCCGGTGCCTTGTCGAGGGTCAGGTTCACGGCCCGGCCCACCATCAGCGAGGCCAGGTCGGTGGTGGAGGCGCCGGGGTCGGCGGTGCCCACCACTTTGCCGCGCCGGATCACCGTGATGGTGTCGGAGACGGCTTTGACCTCGCGGAGCTTGTGCGAGATGAAGACGATCGAGGTGCCGTGGCTCTTGAGCTGGCGCAGGATGTCCAGCAGCTCGTCGGTGTCCTGCGGGGTAAGTACGGCGGTGGGCTCGTCGAGGATGAGCACCTTGGCGTCGCGGACCAGGGCCTTGATGATTTCAACGCGCTGCTGCACGCCGACCGGGAGGTCCTCGATCAGCGCGTCGGGGTCGACGTCGAAGCCGTAGCGGTCCGAGATCTCCTTGATCTTCCGGCGCGTGTCGTCCAGGTTCAGGAAGCCGCCGGCCTTGGTGGTCTCGGCACCCAGGGCCACGTTTTCGGCGACCGTGAAGACCGGGACCAGCATGAAGTGCTGGTGCACCATGCCGATGCCTGCGGCCATGGCGTCGCCAGGGCCGCGGAAGGTGACGGGCTTGTCGTCGATGAGGATCTGGCCCTCGGTGGGTTCGTACAGTCCGTAGAGGACGTTCATCAGCGTGGACTTGCCCGCGCCGTTCTCACCGAGCAGACAGTGAATCTGCCCGGGTTCAACCACCACGTCAATGTGGTCGTTGGCTACCAGGGAGCCGAAGCGTTTGGTGATCCCCTTGAGTTCAAGTTTCAAAACTCTGACCAATCTCGAAGTGTCCGGAGTCTTGTGGCCCGGACGGATGATGGGGCTGCAGAACCAGCGTAGTGCCTGCAGCCGGATGCGGAGCCTGCCCGCCCAACGAAAAGCGCCACAGCCCGTGCGGTGGTGACCGGACGGGCCGTGGCGCTCTAGCTAAAGGAAGTTAGACCTTCGGGCTTGCTGCGGATTCAACCTTCAGCTTGCCGTCGGCGATGTCCTTCTTGATCTGGTCCAGTTCCGACTTCAGTTCGGCCGGAACCTCGGACTCGAGGTCGTGGAACGGGGCCAGGCGGACGCCGTCGTTCGCGAGGGTGCCAACGTACGGCGTGTTGCTGAACTTGCCGTCCTTGTCTTCCTTCACAACGGCCTCGACTGCGTCGCCCATCTGCTTCATGACGGAGGACAGCATGATGTCCTTGTAGTCCGGTGCCGTGAGGAAGCCGTCGGAGTCAACCCAGATGAGCTTGACGTCCTTGCCTGCTGCCTTGGCTTCCTTCAGGGCCGCGCCGGCGCCCTTGCCGACCGGGCCGGCGACGGGCATAACGATGTCCGCGCCCTGGTCCAGGAAGTTCTGGGTGAACTGCTTGCCCTTGTCCTGCTTTTCGAAGTCACCGGTGAAGGAGCCGTCCTGCTTGGCCTTGTCCCAGCCGAGGACCTTGACGTCGGTGCCCTTCTGCTCGTTGTAGTACTTCACACCGTCGGCGTAGCCGTCCATGAAGATGGTGACCGTGGGGATCTTGATGCCGCCGAAGGTGGCAACCGTTCCGGTCTTGGTGGTGCCTGCCGCGAGGTAGCCGGCCAGGAAGGCAGCCTGGGCCGTGTCGTAGATGATCGGCTTGACGTTGCTGATCGGGGTTTCGTAGCCGAAGTCGATGATGGCGAAGTGGCTGTCCGGGTTCGCCGTGGCCTGGGCCTTGGTGGCGTCACCGAGGAGGAAGCCGACCGTGACGGTCAGGTCGCAGCCGGCGGTGACCATGGCGCGGAGGTTGGGCTCGAAGTCGTTGTTGGTCTTGGACTCGGCCTGGTTGACCTTGATGCCCAGGTCTGCTTCGGCCTTCTTCAGTCCCTCGTAGGAGGACTGGTTGAACGACTGGTCGTCGAATCCGCCCGAGTCGGAAACGATGCAGCCGGTGTAGTCGCTGGCCGTCGGGGCCGCGCTGGTGCCGGGGGTCGGGGCGGCGCCGCAGCCGGTCAGCAGGAGTGCAGCCGCACCAGCGGTGGCAACTCCGGCCATCGAACCGCGCTTGAAGGTGGCACGCAGAGAGTTCTTCAATTTTCCTCCAGGAAGAAAGAGTAGGCGCTACGACGGGAGCTCAATGAGTGTCTGTTGGCGGGATTGCCGCTGAAACGCTGTTTTCACTGATGGATTTCGCAGCACTGCGCCGAGGCGCACTGATGGAAGCCACTTTAGTGGCCTGCGACACGTCCAAGTAGCACAGCTCACCGTGAAACCGGAGATTGTTGAGAACTTGTTACCAAGCGGTAGAGACCAGAACGCCCCGCACCGGAGGCGTCCGGTGCGGGGCGTGTGGGGTTAGAGCTGCACCAGCATCTTGCCGGTGTTGGCGCCGTCCAGGAGGTCCATAAAGGCCTGCGGGGTGTTTTCGAGCCCGTCCACGATGGTCTCGTCGTAGCGCACGGTGCCGTCGGCGAGCCAGCCGGACATCGTTTCAACGAACTCGCCCATGTGCTGCCAGTAGCCGCCGACCAGGAAGCCCTTGAGGGTCAGCTGCTTGCCGATGGCCTGCATGAGGTTCCGCGGGGCCGGCGTCGGTTCGGTCGAGTTGTACTGCGAGATGGCGCCGCACATGGCTACCCGGCCGCCGACGGTGAGCGCGGACAGCGCGGCTTCGAGGTGTTCGCCGCCGACGTTGTCGAAGTAGACGTCGATTCCGCGCTCCCCCGCTGCTTTGGCGAGCTGCTCGGCCACCGGGCCGTCGTGGTAGTCGAACGCCGCGTCGAAGCCCAGCTCCAGCAGGCGTGCCACCTTCTCCGGCGAGCCGGCGCTGCCGATCACGCGGGACGCGCCCATGGCCTTGGCGATCTGCCCCACGAGGGACCCGACGGCGCCTGCCGCGCCGGAGACGAAGACAACTTCCCCGGCCTTGAAGTCGGCCACCTTGAGCAGGCCGGCATAAGCCGTCAGCCCGGTCATGCCGAGGGCCCCGAGGAACGCCTGGGCGGGCGCCAGGTCGGTGCGTGCCGGTGTGGTGGAAGCGGCGTCCAGCACGGCGTACTCCCGCCAGCCCAGGGAATGGACAACGGTGTCGCCCACCTTGCGGTCCTCGGAACGGGAGGCAATGACCTCGCCCACGGCGCCGCCGTCGAGCGCCTTGTCCAGGGCGAACGGGGCCGAGTAGGACTTGACGTCGTTCATCCGGCCGCGCATGTAGGGGTCAACGGAGATGAAGAGGTTGCGGACCAGGACCTGGCCGTCCTGGAGTTCCGGCAGGGCCGACTCGGCAAGGCGGAAGTTCTCCGGTACAGGCCGGCCGTGCGGGCGGGATGCCAGCTGGATCTCGCGGGTGGTGGCGGGAAGGGTCTGGGTGTTGGTGTTGGTGCTCATGCAGCGACCTCCAGGATCTTGATGTCGACGGTGATGTTGCCGCGGGTGGCGTTGGAATAGGGGCAGACCTCGTGTGCCTTGGCTACGAGGGCTTCGGCGCTTTCCCGGTCGACGCCGGGCAGGGCGACCTCGAGTTCTGCGGCGATGCCGAAGCCGGCTCCCTCGCCGAGGGCGCCCAGGTGGATCCGGGCGGCGACGGCGGAATCGGTTAGGTCCGCTTTCGCCTGCCGGCCGACCAGGCGCAGGGCCGAGTGGAAGCAGGCCGCGTACCCGGCGGCGAAGAGCTGCTCGGGGTTGGTCCCTTCGCCGCTGCCGCCGAGTTCCACCGGGCTGGCCAGGGCCACGTTGAGCTTTCCGTCCCGGGTCACGGCGGTTCCGTCCCGGCCGTCGCCGGAGGCCAGTGCTTCAGCTGTATAGAGAGTCTTCAAGGGAAATCCAATCTGTTGGGGAAATCTTGGTAGCCGGCGGTGAAGTCGACGGAAGCGTGCGCGCCCGCCGGAAACTTCCGGCGAGCCGGCACGCCTCCGTCGATTTCGACGTCGAGGGCCCTTAGCGCGGGGCGTGCAGCGCGGCGGTGAGCCTGCCGAGTGTCTCGCGGAGCTGGTCGAGTTCCGCCGGGGTAAGCCCGGCCGCGTCGGCGAGTTGCTGCGGAATGCCGGTGGCCCGTGCGCTCAGCGCGGTCCCGGCATCGGTCAGGAAAACCTCCACCCGGCGCTCGTCCGCGGCGGACCGGCGGCGTTCCACAAAGCCGAGGGCCTCGAGCCGCTTGAGCAGCGGCGAGAGGGTGCCGGAGTCAAGGCCCAGCTCCTCCCCCAGTTCGCGGACGGTGCGCGGGTCCTCTTCCCAGAGGACCAGCATCACCAGGTACTGCGGGTAGGTCAGGCCCAGCTCGTCGAGCATCGGCCGGTAGGCCGCGGTGGCCGCCCGCGACGCCGAGTACATGGCGAAGCACACCTGCCTGTCCAGGCGGGGCGCAGTGAGTCGGGGGGCATCGGTCATGGCAACAACAGTAGCCCACAATTCAATTGTGCACAACTTATCTACCCGTGGCCGGAGGCCGGACTGGCCGGAAGGGTCCCTAAAGGTCGCGGATGGTGCGCAGGGCGGCGGCGGTGAGGACCTGGATGCCGAGGCCCAGGGCGCGTTCGTCCACGATGTAGTCGCCGCGGTGCAGGTCGTACTCCTCGCCGCCCGGGGTCTTGGTACCCAGGCGCATCATGGCGCCGGGGAGGTCTGCGAGGAACCACGCGAAGTCTTCGCCGCCCATGGACTGCGGCGTCAGGACCACAGCGCCTTCGCCGATCTCGGCGCGGGCCGCGGCCTCAATGAGGGCCGTCTCGTGCTCGGAGTTCACCACGGGAGGCACACCGCGGGTGTGTTCCAGGTGCACGTCCACGCCGTAGGGCGCCGCAATCTGCTGCACCACCTCGTCCAGGATTTCGCCGGCGCTGTGCCAGGCGTCGCGGTCCAGGCAGCGCATGGTGCCGGCCATGTAGCCGCTGGCCGGGATCGCGTTGGGCGCGGAGCCGGCGGAAATGTGGCCCCAGACAACGGAGACACCGCTGCGGACGTCGACGCGGCGGGACAGCACCGCGGGGACGTTGACAGCGATCTGCGCCAGGGCGAAGACGAGTTCCTCGGTCAGGTGGGGCCGGGAGGTGTGGCCGCCGCGGCCGGTGAGTTCGATCTTGATGGTGTCCGAGGCGGATGTGATGGCACCGATCCGGGTGCCGATCTTGCCCACCTCGATGCGGGGGTCGCAGTGCAGGGCCAGGATCCGGGGAACACCCTCCAGGACGCCCTGTTCAATGCAGCTCTGGGCACCGCCGGGCATGGTCTCCTCGGCCGGCTGGAAGATGATCCGCACCGTGCCGCCCAGGGGGGACACCTCGTGCATGCGCTGCAGCACCAGGGCTGCGCCGAGCATGGTGGTGGTGTGGACGTCGTGGCCGCAGGCGTGGGTGACGCCGTGGTTCTTCGAGGCGAACGGCAGCCCGGTCTCCTCGATGATGGGCAGGGCGTCGATGTCCCCGCGCAGGGCGGTGGCGATGGGCCCCTCGCCGATGTCTACGGTGATGCCGGTCCCCTCAAGGCGCCGGGGCTGCAGCCCTGCTTCCTCGAGCCGCTGCGCGAGCCTGTCGGTGGTGCGGAATTCCTTGAAGGAGAGCTCCGGGTGCGCGTGCAGGTCCCGGCGGAAGTCGATCAGTTCCGGCAGCAGGGGTTCGAGCCACGGCCCCACCAGTGTGGTGGGCTCAGCTTCAGTAGAGTAGTTGCGCACGGAATAACTCTAGCGAGCGCACAAAGAATAGCGGCATCGGGTCCGGCGCGTTACGGTCCGGCGAACATTGTCCCAACGCCGGGGACAGGGCCGGAAGGCCCTGTCGCCCCGGAACCGAAGGAACCTGGAGAACAACCGGACCTAGAGGACGTCGGTGTCGCCGCTGGCCTTGAGGGCGTCAACGGCCTGCTTCACGCGCTGGGAGTGTTCCTTGTGCATCACCAGGAGCGCGTCCGGGGTGTCCACCACCACCACGTCCTTGATCCCGATCAGGGCGATCACACGCTTGGTGTCGGACACCACCACGCCGCTCGCGTCCTCGGTGAAGACGCGGGCGCCCTCGCCGATCACGGTGACGTCCTTGACCTCCTTGGCGCTGTTCAGCCGGCCCACGGAGGCGAAGTCCCCGACGTCGTCCCAGCGGAAGGTCCCGGGCACGACGGCGACGTCCCCGGCGGCGGCGGCCGGTTCGGCCACGGCGTAGTCGATGGCGATCTTGGGCAGGGTGGGCCAAACACGCGCTTTGACCTCGTCCCGCTGCGGGGTGTCCCATGCCTGGGCGATTTCCTGGACCCCGGCGAACAGCTCGGGCTGGTTGGCCTCAAGGTGCTTGAGCATCAGCGCCACCGGAGCCACGAACATGCCGGCGTTCCAGACGTAGTCGCCGCTGTCGAGGTATTCCTGGGCGACTTCCTCGCTCGGCTTCTCCACGAACTCGACGACGGCCTGGGCGCTGGGGGCGCCGTCCACGCCGAGGTTCTTCCCGGCCCGGATGTAGCCGAACCCGGTGGACGCGTGCGTGGGCTTGATGCCGATGGTGACGATCTTGCCGGCGGCGGCAGCGTGGATGGCTTCCCGCACTGCCTCGTGGAAGAGGTCGTCGGGGCTGATCACCTGGTCCGCGGCGAAGGAGCCCATGATGGTGTCCGGATCGCGCTCGTGCAGGATCGCGGCGGCCAGGCCGATGGCGGCACCGGAGTCTTTCGGCTCGCTTTCGAGCACCAGGTCCGCGTCGTCGATCTCGGGGAGCTGGCGGCAGACCGCGTCTCGGTGGGCCATTCCGGTTACGACCAGCATGTGCGCGCCGGCGAGCGGCTCAAGACGGTCGAACGTGGACCGGAGCAGGGTGCTGCCCGATCCCGTGAGGTCGTGAAGGAACTTGGGGGCTGCTGCCCGCGACAGAGGCCAAAGGCGGGTCCCCACCCCACCTGCCGGAATCACGGCAATAAACCGGCTCAGGGCCGAATCGTTTCGTGAGTCCTGGCGTGTCGCTTTATCTGTAGTCATCACGGCTACTTTAGCCGAACGGGGTGCGGCCGTCCCTGATCCTGCGGCGGACACGGCGCCGCCGCAGGCGAACACTCAGGAGAATACGCAGGACAATCAGGCACCGCCGGGGGCGGCAGCCGGCACGCCGCTGCCCCCGGCGTCGGCTGCCGCGAATGTGGCGTTCGTCTCAAAATCCGGCGAAAACCGCGCAGTGCAGAGTCACCGCCGGGTGGCTGAATTGAATAAGCTTGTAGCGAAGCCTAGATTTAGGCTTGAGCTTACGAGTGCTCTCGCAGCAGGCGTTCCCCCCGCGTGGATCCCATGCCAGCGCCGCTGTGTTGCAGGGAGGTTTATTCAGTGCCGACAAAACCAGCTGGCACCTTGTACCGCGGCCGTGAAGGCATGTGGTCTTGGGTTGGACACCGTATTACCGGTGTAGTGATCTTTTTCTTCTTGTTGGTCCACGTGCTGGACACCTCATTGGTGCGTGTGTCCCCCGAGGCGTACACCGCCGTGATCGGTGCCTACAAGAACCCCCTGATGGCCCTGGGTGAAACGGGCCTTGTCGCAGCGATCGTGTTCCACGCCTTCAACGGCCTCCGGATCATCGCCGTCGACTTCTGGAAGAAGGGTGCGAAGTACCAGCGCCAGATGCTGTGGACGGTGCTCATTCTCTGGGCAGTCGTCATGGTGGGCTTCTCCATCCGCCACCTTTCCCTCGCCCTTGGAGGACACTAGCCATGAGTGCAACTGAGATTCAGAGCCCCCGCAGCAAGGCGCCCGGCGTCGGCAGCGGCCGGATCGCCCCGCAGTACCGCCGCAGCGGCACGTCCAAGGGGAACTTCGAAATGCTCGCCTGGCTGTTTATGCGGCTCTCCGGCGTTGTCCTTGTGGTCCTGATCTTCGGGCACCTCACGGTCAACCTGCTGGTGGGCGAGGGCATCCACGCGATCGACTTCGGCTTCGTGGCCGGCAAGTGGGCCGACCCGTTCTGGCAGATCTGGGACCTGGCCATGCTGTGGCTCGCCATGCTGCACGGCACCAACGGTGTCCGCACCATCATCAACGACTACGCCGAGAAGGACGCCACGCGCATGTGGCTGAAGGTGGTGCTCTACGCGGCCACCACCGTGATCATCATCCTGGGCACCCTGGTCATCTTCACGTTTGACCCGTGCCCCGTGGTCAACGGCGTCCAGCTGCCCGGCGGTTTCTGCCCCGCCCCGTAGCGGCGCAGTCCCAGCGGCACTTGATCCCTTGCCTGCCCGGTGCGGGCAAGGGATTTCCACGAGATGTCACCGGCCCGGCTCCGCCGGCCCGGTGCTGTAAAGCGAATTTTTAGAGAAAGAGCGTCTGGTATGCAGGTCCATAAGTACGACGTCGTCATCGTCGGTGCCGGTGGCGCCGGGATGCGCGCGGCGATCGAATCCGGTCAGCGCGCCCGAACAGCAGTACTGACCAAGCTGTACCCCACCCGCTCCCACACCGGCGCGGCGCAGGGCGGCATGTGCGCGGCCCTGGCGAATGTCGAAGAGGACAACTGGGAGTGGCACACGTTCGACACCATCAAGGGCGGCGACTACCTGGTTGACCAGGACGCTGCCGAGGTCATGGCGAAGGAAGCGATCGACGCCGTCCTGGACCTGGAAAAGATGGGCCTGCCGTTCAACCGCACGCCCGAGGGCCGGATTGACCAGCGCCGCTTCGGCGGCCACACCCGCGACCACGGCAAGGCACCGGTGCGCCGCGCCTGCTACGCCGCTGACCGCACCGGTCACATGATCCTGCAGACCCTCTACCAAAACTGCGTCAAGCACAACGTGGAGTTCTACAACGAGTACTACGTCCTTGACCTGCTGACCGTCGAGGAAGACGCGGTCCGCGAGGACGGCACCCCGTACAAGCAGAAGCGTGTTGCCGGCGTCGTGTCCTACGACCTGGCCTCCGGCGAACTGCACGTGTTCCAGGCCAAGTCCGTGGTGTTCGCCTCCGGCGGCGCGGGCAAGGTCTTCAAGACCACGTCCAACGCGCACACCCTGACCGGCGACGGCATGGGCATCGCGTTCCGCCGCGGCATCCCCCTGGAGGACATGGAGTTCTTCCAGTTCCACCCGACAGGCCTTGCAGGCCTGGGCATCCTCCTGTCCGAGGCTGCCCGCGGCGAGGGCGCGATCCTGCGCAACTCCGAGGGTGAGCGCTTCATGGAGCGTTACGCCCCCACCATCAAGGACCTCGCCCCCCGCGACATCGTGGCCCGCTCCATGGCCAACGAGGTCCGCGAAGGACGCGGCTGCGGTCCGAACAAGGACTACGTCCTCCTGGACCTGACGCACCTCGAGCCGGCGCACATCGACGCCAAGCTGCCGGACATCACCGAGTTCGCCCGCACCTACCTGGGTGTGGAGCCGTACACGGAGCCGGTTCCGGTGTTCCCAACGGCGCACTACGCCATGGGCGGCATCCCCACCAACATCAGTGCCGAGGTCCTCCAGGACAACGACACCGTGGTCCCGGGCCTGTACGCCGCCGGCGAGGTGGCGTGCGTGTCCGTGCACGGCTCCAACCGGCTGGGCACCAACTCCCTCCTGGACATCAACGTCTTCGGCAAGCGCGCCGGCATCGCCGCCGCGGAGTACGCCAAGACCGCCGATTTCGTGGAGCTCCCGGCCGACCCGGAGGCCTACACCCAGGAGCTCCTGAACCACGTCCGCACCGCCGACGGCACCGAGAAGGTCGCTGCGATCCGCAAGGAACTGCAGGACACCATGGATGCCAACATGCAGGTGTTCCGCACGGCCGAAACGCTGAACCAGGTCCTGAAGGACATCGCGTCCTTCGAGGAGCGGTACAAGCGCATCAGCGTCCAGGACAAGGGCAAGCGCTTCAATCTGGACCTCCTGGAGGCCGTGGAGCTCGGCTTCCTGCTGGAACTGGCCAAGGTTATGACCGTGGCGGCCCTGCACCGCGAGGAGTCCCGCGGCGGTCACTTCCGTGAGGACTTCCCCGAGCGCGACGACGAAAAATTCATGAAGCACTCTATGGCGTACAAGGATGACCACGCTCCGGCGGACGGGTCCGCCGAGTCGATTGCCGGCATCCGGCTGGCCACCAAACCGGTGGTCTTTACGCGCTACGAGCCGATGGTGAGGAAGTACTAAGATGACCGCTGAACTCGCTGAGCCAGCATCCAAGATTGAACTGCCTGCCGGCGTCGGGGGCGGCGGGGAGATCCCGTCCTTCGACGTCACGCTGCGCGTGCGCCGCTACAACCCCGAGGTCTCCGAGGACGCCACGTGGGATGACTTCCAGGTCACCATGTACGGCACCGACCGTGTCCTGGACGCCCTGCACAAGATCAAGTGGGAGATGGACGGCAGCGTCTCCTTCCGCCGCTCCTGCGCCCACGGCGTCTGCGGCTCCGACGCCATGCGTATCAACGGCCGCAACCGCCTCGCCTGCAAGACCCTGCTGAAGGACCTGGACACGTCCAAGCCCATCACGGTCGAGCCCATCAAGGGCCTGCCGGTGGAGAAGGACCTGATCGTGGACATGGAACCGTTCTTCCAGTCCTTCCGCGAGGTCATGCCCTTCCTCATCAACCGCGGCCACGAGCCCACCAAAGAACGCCTGCAGTCCGCCGAGGACCGCGAACGGTTCGACGACACCACCAAGTGCATCCTGTGCGCCGCGTGCACCTCGTCCTGCCCGGTGTTCTGGACCGACGGCCAGTACTTCGGCCCGGCGGCAATCGTGAACGCCCACCGCTTCATCTTCGATTCCCGTGATGATGCCGGCGACATGCGGCTCGAGATCCTGAACGACAAGGAAGGCGTGTGGCGCTGCCGCACTACCTTCAACTGCACCGAAGCATGCCCGCGCGGCATCCAGGTCACCCAGGCTATCGCCGAGGTCAAGCAGGCCATCCTGTCCCGCAAGGTCTAGCGTCACCCTGACCTGGAGCACCAAAAACAACAGACGACGGCGCCTCTCACCTTCTGGGTGGGGGCGCCGTCGTCGTACTCCCCCGAACCGAAAGGCGGACGCCGTGTCCCGCTCCGAAAAAGTCTCGTTCCAGGGTTCCACCGGCGAACTGCTCTCCGGCATCGTTGACGTCCCCGAGGGCCCCGTGAAGGGCTGGGGTGTGTTCTCGCACGGCTTCACCCTGGGCAAGGACAGCCCCTCGGCGTCGCGCATGTGCAAGGCCCTGGCAGACAACGGCGTGGGGATGCTCCGGTTCGACAACCTGGGGCTCGGCGAATCGGCCGGGATGTGGTCCGAGGGGTCCTTCAGCCACAAGGTGGCCGATACCGTCAAGGCCGCCGAGTACATGCGGGAGACCGGCCGTCAGGTGTCCCTGCTGGTGGGCCACTCGTTCGGCGGAGCCGCGGTCCTGTCCGCCGCCCGCTCCATCCCGGAGCTCGACGCCGTCGCGACGGTGGGCGCGCCGTTCTCCCCCAAACACGTCGCGCATGTCTTCGACGCGGCGCTGGACCGGATCCTCAGCGAGGGCAGCGCGGAGGTGGACCTGGGCGGCAAGCGTGTGGAGATCCGGCGGCACTTCGTCGAGGACCTGGAGAACGCGGACCTGACGGACTGCATCCGGAAGCTCGGCAAACCGCTCCTGGTGCTGCACTCCCCCACCGACAACACCGTGGGCATCGAGAACGCCAGCACCATTTTCCAGACCGCCCGGCACCCGCGGAGCTTCGTCTCCCTGGAGGGCAGCGACCATCTGCTGACGGCCAAGGGCCAGGCGGCCCGGGCCGCGAAGATTATTTCGGCGTGGGCCGACCAGTACCTCGACGCCTGAACGCGGCGGACCACGCCGTCCGGCGGGGCCGCGGCTCGGACGGCGTCCTGCCGCGCTGGACCTGCCGGGCGCCCCACCCGGTGGTGCTGGCGGCCGGTTCCGTGGCGCGGTCCTGCTCCCGGATCGCCACCCAGGCGGCGCAGATCACGTAGACCTGGCTGACCAGGTTGAACCAGATCAGCAGGCCGATGATGATGGCAAACGGGGCCAGGATGGGGTTCCTGCCCGCGCTGGCCAGCAGCTGGGTGCTGAAGATCTGCAGCACCGTGGTGCCGATCGCCGCGAGCACGCTCCCTTCCAGCAGCGTCCGCCAGGCAGGTTTCACCCCCGCGGCCACCCGGAACATGATCAGGGCAGTACCCCAGCCGAGCAGCAGCGGCACCACGATCATCACGGACGTGGTCAGTGGCCCGGCCACCTCGGGGTCGAGGTTCAGCTGCGCCGTCACCCAGTCCGCCGCCGTGCCGAACACCAGCGACACCGCCGCGCTGGTCACCAGGGCAAGTCCGAGCAGGAGGAGCGTTGCGACGTCGCGCAGGATCTGCAGGACGGGGTTGGCCCCCCGCGGGCCCAGCTGCATCATGCCCCGCACGCCGTCGCGGATTCCGCTGATCCAGCCGAGCGAGGTGAAGACCGTGACGACGGCGGCAATCAGCGCCGCCCAGCCCAGGCTGGACGGGTTCAGCAGCGCGTAGGGGTCCACCAGGCCCTCGCTGCCGTCGACCTGCAGGAGGCCGGGCGCCGTCAACGCCACGCTCTTGATGATCTGGTCCAGCAGGGCCGGCTGCCCGCTGAGGAAGAGGCCGGCCAGGGAGAACCCGGTGGCCAGGAGGCCGGTGACGGAGAAGAACATCCGGAACCCGATGCCGGCGCTCATCAGCGGGCCGTGCTGCCGGCCGTAGTGCGCGAAGGCCCGCACCGGGAGGAGCGCATTGACCCGGGCCACCAGCCACGGCACCATGGCCATCAGCGACGCCATGCCGCCGCCGGAGCGCCGGGCCCGGCCCCAGTCCACCTGCTTCCTGATGACTTCCAGCTTCAGCCCGGCCAGGTCGGTGGGAAGCGGCGGCTTAGCCGGCGTCCGCGGGGACGTCCGGGCCTCCGTCGTGGTGCTGTTTGGTCCCAAAGTGAAGCTCTTCCCGTAGCTGCCAAATGCCGTTGTCGTCGTGCTCGTAAAGTCCCATGCTAGCCACCGGGAACGTGGCCCTGTAGTTCTTCAGCGCTTCCTCGGCCTCATCGAGGCTCTCCGGGGCGACGTCGTGGGCCACCGTGACGTGCGGGTGGTAGTCGAACGGCAGTTCGCGCTCCAGCGGGCCGGCCTGCAGCTGCCGGTGCAGGCTCACACAGTCGCCGAAACCCTCCTCGACATTCAGGAAAACCACCGGGGAGACCGGCCGGAAGGATCCGGTTCCCGCGATGGTCACGGTGAAGGGCTCCTGATTCCGCGCGATATCCCGCACATGGCTGCGCGTCGCTTCCCAGTCCTGCGTCATGGTGGTGGTGACCAGCGTGATGTGGGCCGGGATGACGGCGGCCATGGGGTCGCCGAACGAGGCGCGCCAGCGCTGGAGCTCCTCGGCGATGTCCGCGGGGAAGCCCAGGATCACACCGATGCTGATGCCGTCGCCGCGCTGTCCGTTGCCCTGGGGGTCCCCTGCCGCAGGCGCCGTGGTGCCGCCACGCGGGTAAGCGCGTGCCGTCTGGTGGGCGGTGACTTTGCTGGCGGAGGACATGATCCTAGCGGGCTCCGGAGGTGCCGGCGTAGGGCAGGAACCCCACCTTGGCGTAGACATCCTGCAGCGTGGCCGAGGCGATCCCGCGCGCCTTGTCGGCGCCGAGGGCCAGCAGCCGGTCGAGTTCCGCGGGATCGTCCAGAAGCTCGTTGGCCCGGTCCCGGATGGGGGTCAGGGACTCGGTGACGACCTCTGCCAGGTCAACCTTGAGGTGGCCGTACATCTTGCCCTGGTAGGCCGCGACAAGGTCCTCGACGGTCCGCCCGGTGAGGGCCGAGTAGATGGTCAGGAGGTTGGAGACCCCGGGCTTGGCCTCGCGGTCGAACCGGATCTCCGTCTCCGCGTCCGTCACCGCGGACTTGATCCGTTTGGCGATGACCTTCGGGTCATCGAGCAGGTTGATGAGCCCCGCCGGCGACTCCGCCGACTTGGACATCTTGGCGGTGGGGTTCTGCAGGTCGTAGATCTTGGCGGATTCCTTCTGGATGAAGGGTTCCGGAACGCGGAAGGTCTCGCCGAAGCGCGTGTTGAAGCGCTGGGCCAGGTCGCGGCTGAGCTCCACGTGCTGCCGCTGGTCCTCGCCCACCGGAACACCCTGCGGCTGGTACAGGAGGATGTCGGCCGCCTGCAGGATGGGGTACGTGAACAGGCCCACGCTGGCCTGGTCCGAGCCGTGCCGCGAGGCCTTGTCCTTGAACTGCGTCATCCGGGAGGCCTCGCCGAAGCCGGTGATGCAGTTCAGGACCCAGGCGAGCTGGGCGTGTTCGGGCACCTGCGACTGGACGAAGAGCGTGCACTTGTCCACGTCCACGCCGCCGGCGATGTACTGTGCGGCCGTGACGCGGGTGCGGTGCGCCAGCTCGGCCGGGTCCTGCGGGACGGTGATCGCGTGCAGGTCCGGGATGAAGAAGACGGCGTCATATTCGTCCTGCATCCGGACCCAGTTCACCAGGGCGCCGAGGTAGTTGCCCAGGTGCAGGGAGTTCGCGGAGGGCTGCATGCCGGAGAGGACGCGCTGGCGAACCCCGGAAGGGAGCCCGGAGGCCACGGCGGGAGCCGCGGCCGGAACAGCGGCGGTGTCGGTCACGGGGGTCACAGTGGAAGAAGAGGTCATTCGCGAGGGGCCTTAAGGCTAGAGCCGGTAGTCCACTACCAGCGGGGCGTGGTCGGAGAAGCGGGTGTCCCAGGACGGTGCCCGGTCGACAACCGCTGACACTGCGGCGGCAGCGAGGTCTGGCGTGGCGATCTGGTAGTCGATGCGCCAACCGGTGTCGTTGTCAAAGGCCTGCCCGCGCTGCGACCACCAGGTGTAGGGTCCGTCGACGGCGCCGGCCAGGCCCCGGTGCACGTCCTTCCAGCCGATGTCCTCGCCGAAGAACCGGTCGAAGTAGGCGCGCTCCTCCGGCAGGAAGCCGGCCCGTTTGACGTTGCCCTTCCAGTTCCTGATATCCAGCTCCGTGTGGCCGACGTTGAGGTCGCCCACCACCAGGGCGTGGTCGCTGTGCTTGGCCAGCTCGGGCAGCCGGGTGATCATGGCGTCGAGGAAGCGGAACTTGTCGTCCTGCTTCGGGGTTCCCGCCTCGCCGGAGTGCACGTAGGCGCTGGCGACGGTCAGCTGCGATGCTTCTCCCGCGGCGTTGCGGACGATGAAGTCGGCCTCGACCCAGCGGCCGGCGGTGGCGAAGTAGTCCACGCCGATGCCTACCCGGGTCTGCTGGGGCTCGGTGCGGGAGGCGATGGCGACGCCGGCGCGGCCCTTCGCCTCGGCCTCGGCGTGCAGGATGAACCAGCCCTCGCCGATCAGTTCATGGACGATCGCGTCGGGGGCGCGGACCTCCTGCAGGCACAGGATGTCCACCTCGCGGGGCGCCAGCCACTCGGCCATGCCCTTCTTGTAGGCGGCGCGCAGGCCATTAACGTTGACTGACGCGATGCGAAGGTTGTCCTTCTTCAATGCCTGGCTCACCCGATCCACTCTAGTCGACAATGGTTCCGGAGACCGGTTCGTCGGCGCCGCCGGAGGACTTGATCATGTCCCGGGCGTTGGTGGCGGTGATCTCGATGGTCTCCAGGGCGCGGCGGATGGTGTCCTGGTCCGAGGCGGCGCCCTTGGCCCGCTCCTGCTCCACAACGCGGACCTGCACCTGCACGATCTTGAACGAGTGGTCGAGCTTCATGTCCCGGACCTCGTCCGCTTCGCGGCGGACCTCCACGAGGCGGGTGCTGCCGGAGTCGGCGCTGCCCGGCGACGGCGCCAGGCCGGCGGCCGCGTTGAAAGCGTTCTGGGCTTCCGTGAGCTTGGCTCCCGCTTTCTTGGCCGCCTTTTGGATGCTGAAGACGACGAAGGAGGCCAGCGCGAGCCAGAAGCCGGCGATGATCGCAACGATCCAACCGACGACGTCATTCTGGTTGGCCGCAAAGATCACCGCGACGACGAAGGCGATGATAAACACCATCATTCCGGGTCCGCTGATGCGGAACAGGGAGAACTTGCCGGCGGCGGAGTTGTACGCGGACGGCTTGGAAGACTCGGAGTTGCCCAGAGATTGCATGAGCCTATTATCGCAAACCCCTGCGGGCGCCCCGGCCCGCTTCCACCCGGGGCGAACGGCAGTCCGCGTGGACCTCCCTCCGGGGACTATTTGAGGAACAGCTTGCGCAGCCGGCCGGTGGTGAGCAGCACGCCCAGGACGATCATCACCAGGTAGTAGCCGATGTGGACGGCCGTGGCCGGGGTGAAGACGCCCACGCTGATCTGGCGCAGCAGCTCCACGCCGTGCCACAGCGGCATGGCCTGGATGAACCACTGGATGGGCTGCGGGTACACGCTCAGCGGGTAGAAGGTGGCGCTGAACAGGAACATGGGCAGCATCACGAAGTTGATCCAATCCATCTGCTGGAACGTCTTCATGTAGCTGGTGATGCCCATGCCGAAGCTGGCGAAGCCGAAGGCGATCAGCACCGCGGCCGGGATCATCAGGATGGCCCACGGGGTGGTGATCAGGCCCATCAGGCCCATCACGGCGGTGAATCCGGTGGCGTACATCAGGCCGCGAAGCAGCGCCAGGAAGATCTCCCCCATCGCAACGTCCAGCGGCCCCAGCGAGGTATAGAGCATGCCCTGGTACAGCTTGGCGAAGTTCATCTTGAAGAAGACGTTCCACGTGGAGTCGTAGACGGCGCCGTTCATGGCGGATACCGCCAGCAGCGCGGGGGCGATGTACGCGGCGTAGGAAATTTCCCCGCCGCCGGGGCCCTGCACCGACCCCACGATCGCGCCGAGGCCCACGCCCATCGAGATCAGGTACAGCACGGGTTCGAAGAAGCCCGAGAGCATCACCATCCAGTTGCTGCTCTTGGTGGCCATCAGGCCGCGGGCGATCACCGCGCGGACGTTGCGGGAGTAGAGCGGGCCGAAGTGCCGGTTGCGGGCCGCCTCGGTGACGCTGTGGCTCGCCGGCCCCGGGCCGGTGGTGACGGCGCTCATCCGCCCATCCTTTTCACGAACTGGCGCTTGGTCAGGACCCAGCCGGCGGCGCAGAGCGCCAGCAGGAACACGACGTGCGCGATGGTCAGCAGCGGGGCTTCCTCATAGCCGTAGCTGAGCACCCGGCCCAGCTCCGTGCCGTGCCAGATCGGCGAGATCCAGCCGATCCAGCGCACGGCCAGCGGCAGCGTGTCCAGCGGGAAGAAGGTGCCGGAGAACAGGAACAGCGGCATCACGATGAAGCGCATCACCATGGCGAACTGGCCCTTGTCTTCCTTGATGGAGCCTGCGTAGGCCATAAGGGGCAGGCCGAAGGACAGTCCGGCGACGGTGGCCACCAGGATGGAGGCCCACCCCCAGGGGCTCGGGGACGCGCCGAACAGGGCCACCACGGCGAAGTAGATGGCGGACTGCAGCACCAGGCGGACCGTAACGGCGATGATCTGCCCCAGCGCGATCTGCTCCGGGGTCAGAGGCGAGGCGTGCGGCCCGTAGTAGACCCGGCGCCATTTGAAGCCGTCCATCACCGGGAAGGTGAACTCGTTCGCGGCCGTCATGACGGCGGCCGAGACCAGGAGCGCCGGGGCGATGAACACGAGGTAGCTGACCCCGCCGAAGGCCGAGGTGCTGTTGGTGTCCACCAGCGTGGCGAGGCCGACCCCCATGGCGAAGAGATAGGCCACCGGCTGCCCGACGCCGTACATGACGATGGTCCAGCCGTAGCCCTTCATCACCCGCAGGACCTGCTCGGCGTAGTAGAAGGCCCCCCACTTCCGGGCCTTCGCCGCCGAGACCTCCGGCGAGTGAGCGCGCAGGGCGGGCGCTGCCGTCGTGGTTTCTGCCTTAGTCAACGAGGCTCCTGCCGGTCAGCCGGAGGAAGACGTCCTCCAGCGAGGAGCGGCGCACCAGCGAGGTCACCGGGCGCAGTCCGCGGGCGGAGACCTCCTCGAGGGCGGCTTCGCCGTCGTGCGCGTAGATCAGGACGCGGTCCGGCAGGGTTTCCAGGCGTTCGCCGATCCCTTCGAGCTCGGCGCCGATGGTGGCGTTGCGTTCGGAGCCGAAGCGCAGTTCCAGGACCTCGCGGGTGGAGTATTCGCGGATCAGGCTGGCGGGCGAGCCCTCGGCCATGATCTTGCCTTTGTCCACCACGATCAGCCGGTCGCAGAGCTGCTCGGCCTCGTCCATGTAGTGGGTGGTGAGGATCAGGGTGACGCCCTGCTCCTTGAGCCGGAACAGCCGGTCCCAGAGGATGTGCCGGGCCTGCGGGTCCAGCCCGGTGGTGGGTTCGTCCAGCAGCAGGATGCGGGGTTCGTTGATGAGGGACCGGGCGATGGTGAGCCGGCGCTTCATGCCGCCGGACAGGGCGTCCACCTTCGACTTGGCCTTGTCCGTGAGCTGGGCGAATTCCAGCAGCTCGTCGGCCTTGGGCTTGAGGTAGCTCATGGGCAGGCCGAAGTAGCGGCCGTAGACCAGCAGGTTGTCGCGGACCTTCAGTTCCTCGTCCAGGTTGTCCTGCTGCGGCACAACGCCCAGGTGCGCCCGCACCTCCGGGCCGTTCTGGTCGGGGTCCAGGCCCATGATGCGGAGGGTTCCGGAGGTGCGCTGGGACACCCCGCCGATCATCTTCATGGTGGTGGATTTGCCGGCGCCGTTGGGGCCCAGGAGGCCGAACGCCTCGCCCGCGGGCACGGAAAAGGAGATGCCGTCGACGGCGGCGACGTCGCCGTAGCGCTTGGTCAGGTTCTCGGCGGTGATGACGTACTGCGGCGCCCCGGTTGCGGCGGCGCTGCTGTTGGGGGTGCTCAAGGGGGCGTCCTTTGAGGAGGCTTCCGCGGATTGGCTGTGTTTGGAGACGAGTTCAGGCACCCGAACACGGTAATGGAAACGGCCGAACTATGAAAGAGTCTTTTCGTAAAAAAAAATCCAGACGTTTGCTGATCCGGATGCCCCAGGGGCTTAAACGCGCCAGGGCGCCCCTCCAACGAAGGGGGCGCCCTGGGTAAAGCAGCTATCTACCGTCTGTTGTAGGCCTTTAGCTGCGGCGTTTATTTGCGGCCCTACCTGCGGCCTGCGGCCGCGTGGCGTTCCGCGGTTTCCACCACGTTGGCCAGCAGCATTGCGCGGGTCATCGGCCCCACTCCCCCCGGGTTCGGGGAGAGCCAGGCGGCGACGTCGGCCGCGGCCGGGTCCACGTCTCCGGTGACCACGGCCTTGCCGGAACCGTCGTCGACGCGGCTGACGCCGACGTCGAGCACAATGGCGCCCGGCTTGAGGTCCTCGGCCCGGATCATGTGCGGCTGGCCGGCCGCGGCGATCACGACGTCGGCCTGCCGCAGTTCAGCGGGCAGGTCCACGGTGCCGGTGTGGGCCAGGATGACGGTGGCGTTGACGTCCTTGCGGGTGAGCAGCAGCCCCACCGGACGGCCGATGGTGACCCCGCGGCCCACCACCAGCACCCGCTTGCCGTTGAGGTCGATGCCGTGCCGGGTGAGCAGCTCCACGCAGCCCTTGGGAGTGCAGGGCAGCGGGGACTTCATGGGCCCGCCGACGTTGGCCACCAGCCGGCCGAGGTTCATCGGGTGCAGGCCGTCGGCGTCCTTGTCCGGATCCATGGCCTCCAGGATGGTGTCCTGGTCGATGTGCTTCGGCAGCGGAAGCTGGACGATGTAGCCGGTGCACTCCGGGTTCTCGTTCAGCTCCCGGACCACGGCCAGGAGCTCGTCCTGGGTGGTCTCCTCGGGCAGGTCGCGGCGGATGGACGTGATGCCCACCTCGGCGCAGTCCTTGTGCTTTCCACCCACGTACCAGGTGCTGCCCGGGTCGGAGCCCACCAGGATGGTGCCCAAGCCCGGGACGATGCCCTGGGCTTTCAGGGCGGCGACGCGTTCGGTCAGTTCGGCCTTGATCGTGGCGGCGGTGGCTTTGCCGTCAAGGATCCGGGCGGTGCTGGCGGGGATGATGGGAGTCTCCGTCGTCATTACCACTGCTCGTGCTGCGGGTACAGGGGGAAGTCGGCGGCGAGCTTGTCCACACGGGTCTGCAGCGCCTCCACGTCCGTGCCGGAGCCGGCCTTCAGCGCGGTCGCGATGATCTCGGCGACCTCTGTGAACTCCTCGGCGCCGAAGCCGCGGGTGGCCAGGGCCGGCGTGCCGATGCGCAGCCCGGAGGTGACCATCGGCGGGCGTGGGTCGAAGGGGACGGCGTTGCGGTTGACCGTGATGCCCACCGAGTGGAGCAGGTCTTCGGCCTGCTGGCCGTCCAGCTGGGAGTTGCGCAGGTCCACCAGGACCAGGTGCACGTCCGTGCCGCCGGTGAGGACGGAAACGCCGGCGTCGGCCACATCGGACTGGTTCAGGCGGTCGGCGATGATGCGGGCGCCTTCGAGGACACGCTCCTGGCGCTCCTTGAACTCAGCCGTGCCGGCAATCTTGAAGGCAACAGCCTTGGCGGCGATGACGTGCATCAGCGGCCCGCCCTGCTGGCCCGGGAAGACGTTGGAGTTGATCTTCTTGGCCCAGTCCTGCTTGGCCAGGATCACACCGGAGCGCGGGCCCGCGAGGGTCTTGTGCACCGTGGAGGTGACGACGTCGGAGTGCGGCACCGGGCTGGGGTGCAGGCCTGCGGCGACGAGGCCGGCGAAGTGCGCCATGTCGGTCCAGAGCAGGGCGCCCACCTCGTCGGCGATCGAGCGGAACGCGGCGAAGTCCAGATGGCGCGGGTAGGCGGACCAGCCGGCGATGATCACCTTGGGCTTCTCGGCGATGGCCTGCTCGCGGAGCTTGTCCATGTCGATGCGGAAGTTGTCTTCCTCGACCTGGTACGCGGCGACGTCGTAGAGCTTGCCGGAGAAGTTGAGCTTCATGCCGTGGGTGAGGTGCCCGCCGTGGGCGAGGGAGAGGCCCAGGATCTTGTCGCCCGGCTTGATCATCGCGGACAGGGCCGCAGCGTTCGCCTGGGCGCCGGAGTGCGGCTGGACGTTGGCGTATTCGGCGCCGAAGAGCTCCTTGACCCGGTCGATCGCCAGCTGCTCGGCGATGTCGACGTACTCGCAGCCGCCGTAGTAGCGGCGGCCGGGGTAGCCCTCGGCGTACTTGTTGGTCAGCACCGAGCCCTGGGCTTCCATCACGGCGCGCGGGGCGAAGTTCTCGGAGGCGATCATTTCCAGGGTGCCGCGCTGGCGGCCGAGCTCCTGGGCGAGGACTGCTGCGATTTCAGGATCGAGGTCCGCCAGCGGCTGGTTGCTCACGGCGGCGGACGAAAGGCTAAGAGAGGTGGTCACGGGGAACTCCTGGCTAGGCAACGGGCACTGCTCAAAGGTCAGGTTACCGGCTGGCCCGCGGCTGCGCCCCTAGGTTACGGTCCCGGACTGCGGGAAAGTAGCAACAGCAAGGGGCCGGCATCCGGTTGCGGGATGCCAGGCACGGGCCGGCAGCGGGTGCTGCCCGCCGGAAAAACGTGACCCTCGGCCCAGGCGTACGATCCGTGGTCTTCACTGCGTGCCGCTCCCCGGTGGTTAACCACCCAACGCCAGTTGCGACCGTTCCAGACTACCCCAGACCCGCAGCCGTGCCCCAGCCGCCGGCACGGGCCCCGCGTCCTTCGCGGGTAGGCTGTTCTCCGTGAATGACCACCAGCTGACTGCTTCCTACATCCTGACCCTCTCCTGCCCGGACCGCCCCGGAATCGTGCACGCCGTCGCCGGCGCCCTGCTCGTGGCGGGCTGCAATATTACGGACTCGCAGCAGTACGGCAGCCAGGGCACGGGCACGTTCTTTATGCGCGTCGAGGCCACGACGGCGGCCCCGCAGGCCGAACTGCAGGCCGCCCTGGAGCCCGTGGCCCAGGCCTTCGGGATGCAGTGGAGCCTCAACCCGGCCGGCCGGAAGGTCCGCACCCTGCTGATGGCCAGCACGTCGGCGCACTGCCTCAATGACCTGCTGTTCCTGCAGCGCTCCGGCACCCTGCCGATCGAAATCCCGGCGATCGTGTCCAACCACCGCGACCTGGCGGGCTTGGCCGAGTTCTACGGGATCCCGTTCCACCACATTCCCGTCACCCCGGGCACCAAGGCCCAGGCCGAGGACGAACTGCGGTCACTCATGGCCCGGCACGACATCGAACTCACGGTCCTGGCCCGCTACATGCAGATCATTTCCGACGAGCTGTGCCAGGAACTGACCGGCAAAGCCATCAACATCCACCACTCCTTCCTGCCATCCTTCAAGGGCGCCAAGCCCTACCACCAGGCCCACGCCCGCGGCGTGAAGCTGATCGGCGCCACCGCGCACTACGTGACGGCGGCCCTGGATGAGGGCCCCATCATCGAGCAGGAAGTCATCCGGGTGGACCACCGGCGCACCGCCGAGCAGTTCGTCCAGATGGGCCGCGACGTGGAGGGCCGCACCCTGGCCCAGGCGGTGCAGTGGCACGCCGAACATCGCGTCCTGCTCGACGGAAACCGGACGGTTGTCTTCAACTGAGCTGCCTTCCCACCGGGCTTCCTTCGACCGGTTGTTTTCAGCTGATCCCGGTCATTGAATAGGGGTATGGAACTTTCCGCGCAAGACCCGTTCCCGGACTTCGTGGCCCTGCTCAAGGCCGAGGGCCGCAGGGGCGTGCTGGGCCTGGACTGCGGCCAGGGCACGGACGGGCTGCGTTTTGTGCGGTCGGGCATCCACTTCACCGGCGTCGACCCCTCCGAGGAGAACGTCCACTCGGCGCGGGCCCGCGGGCTGGAGGCCTCGGTGGCCGCCGCCCCGGCGCTGCCGTTTGCTGACTCCGTTTTCCCGGCGGTGTGGGCGCCGGATGCCCTGGCGGGGCTGCCGCCGGAGGAATGGGAGGGTGTGGTCCGCGAACTCCAGCGGGTCGCAGCGCCCGGTGCCCCGATCGCCGTCGTCCGCCCCGAACCCGGGGAGGGCTACACCGTGGTCCGCTCCCCCGCCTGACACCCGCCACACCCGACGCTCCCTCACATCCGGCGGCGTTCCACCCGATCCTCCTCACATGCGGCGGCGTTCCACCCGACGCCCCCTCACATCCGGCGGCGTTCCACCCGACGCCCCCTCACATCCGGCGGCGTTCCACCCGACGCTCCCTCACATCCGGCGGCGTTCCACCCGACGCCCCCCTCACATCTGGAGCCCTTCCACCCGACGCCCCTCACATCGGGCAGGAGGGTTCGTCTTCTCGCTGCAGGATCTGCGGGAGGGTCCGTTTGTAAACCGCAGGATCTGCGGGAGGGTTCGTCTTCTCGCTGCAGGATCTGCGGGAGGGTCGGGGGGCGGGGCGATTAGGGGGTGCGGCGGCTGCGCATGTGGCCGCCCAGGAAACCGCCCACAATTGCGACCGCTCCGCCCGCGCGGGCCAGGCGCACGCCCAGGCGGTGCCGGTCCCGGGTCCGGGCCACCCACGACGCCAGGAAGATGAGGGTGGCGGTGAGGTTGGCCGCGGCATGCACGACGCCGATGCGCCGGGTTGCGCGGTCGGCCCGGGCCCATTGGGCCCAGCCGGTGATCCCGGTGGGGGCGGCGGCAACAACGCCGAGGGCGACGAGCCGTGTGGCCGCCCGCCTGGTGCCGTCGTCCCGGAAGAGGTCCAGGAAGATCGCCATAAACCAGGCGCCGAACGGCACATCGGTGGCGATCCCGTGCGGCGGTATCCCGGTCGCCTCGCCGCTGAAGAAGCTTCGCAGCCGCCGGTCGGCCACCAGTTTGTCCGCCAGCGGGCCGGCCGCCCGGACGGCCGGGTCCAGCCGCTCCGACTCCCCCAGCCGCCGCATGGTTCGCAGGAACATGTTCTTGTCAGCCATGACGGCCCCTCCCGGACGGCGCGCTGTGATGGGCCCGATCCTACTCAGCCCCGGCCGCGGTTCAACCCCCTGCCGCGCAGCTCCTGGGCCGGGGCCGTGTCCTAGGCTGGAGGAATGGCTCCCATTTACGCATTCGCCGGGGACACCCCGGCCGTCCATGATTCCGCTTTCGTCGCGCCCACCGCCTCGGTGATCGGCAAGGCGACCCTCGCCGAGGACTCAAGCGCCTTCTACGGCGTTTCCGTCCGGGCCGACACCGCCGCCATCACCGTGGGCGCGGGCACCAACCTGCAGGACAACGTGGTGCTGCACGCCGACCCGGGCTTCCCTTGCACGGTGGGCGCCCGGGTCAGCGTGGGCCACAGCGCGGTGGTGCACGGCTGCACCGTGGAGGACGACTGCCTCATCGGCATGAGCGCCACCATCCTCAACGGCGCCGTCATCGGTGCCGGCTCCCTCATCGCGGCCGGTGCCGTGGTCCTGGAGGGGACCGTGGTCCCGCCCCGCTCGCTGGTCGCCGGCGTCCCGGCCAAGGTCCGGCGCGCGCTCACCGACGAGGAATTCGCCGGGGTCCAGCAGAACGCCGCGCACTACCAGGGACTGGCCCGGGCGCACCGGGAACTGCACGCCTGACCCGACACGGGCGCTCCGGTTGCGTTAACTTCTTGACTACAAGAGCGTGATGCGGGAACCTTCATGCATGCCCTCACCAACGCGCTCAACGAGGAGCCGCACCAAAAACCCCGGATCGCAGTCCGCCCTCCGCCACCTGAACCAGCAGCGGATCATCGAATGCCTTCTCGCCGGACCCTCCACGCAGGCGGAACTGGCCCGGCAGACCGGCCTGTCGACGGCCACCGTCTCGAACATCGTAAAGATCATGCAGGACGCCGGGCTGGCCTCCACCGAGCCCACCACCAGTTCCGGCCGCCGCGCCCTCAACGTCCGGCTCAACAGCAACGGGGCCGTGGCGGTCGGCATCGACTTCGGCCGCCGGCACCTGCGCGTTGTTCTGGCGTCCCTGAGCTACCACGTCATCGCGGAGGAATCCGTCCTCCTCCCGCTGGGCCACCAGGCCGAGGAGGGCATCACCGCCGCCGTCGGGCTGGTGGACCGGCTGCTGGATTCCAGCGGCGTGGAACGCAGCGCCGTGGTGGGTGCCGGCGTCGGGATCCCCGGCCCCATCGACCGGCGCACCGGGACGGTGGCGCAGGGCGCCATCCTGCCCGAGTGGGTGGGCATCAACATCCTCGAACGCCTCGAAGAGGCCCTGGATCTGCCCGTTTTTGTCGACAACGACGCCAACCTGGGCGCCCTCTCCGAGGTCACTTGGGGGCCGCACACCGGCATCAGCAACCTGATGTTCCTCAAGATCGGGTCCGGCATCGGTGCGGGGCTGATCCTGAACGGAATGCCCTATTACGGCAACGTGGGAATCACGGGCGAAATCGGCCACGCGACCATCCATGAACACGGCCTGGTCTGCCGCTGCGGGAACCGCGGATGCCTGGAAACCATCGCCTCCACCACCACCATGATCGAGCTCCTGGGCCGCGGTGACGACGCTCCGCTCACCCCGGAGGACATCGTCCGCAAGGCCCTCGCCCGGGACTCGGCGACCCTGCGCGTGGTGGACGACGCCGGGCTCGCCGTCGGCCGCGCACTGGGCAACGTGGCCAACCTGATCAACCCCGAGGTGATCGTTGTGGGCGGCCCGCTGGCCGGGCTCGGCGAGCTGCTGCTGGACCCGATCCGGCGGGGCCTGGTCCGCCACGCCGTGCCCGTGATCGGCGAAACCACCACCCTCACCATGTCCTCGCTGGGCGACCGGGCCGAGGCCCTGGGAGCCACCGCATTGGTGTTCCAGCACGCGGGAATCCGACGAAACTGAGTTTTCGTTATCGGGCCGTTGCGTTAAAGACTTGACGACAACGCCTGTGATCCAGTTTACTTTTCCATCAGACGACCCTGCGGTTTGCAGGGGCGGACAACGAAGTCATGCATTGGAGGCGTAAGGGCAGATGACGTCCCTCAACACGCACAGCGATCCGGTAATCCTCGAGATGCGCTCCATCACCAAAGAGTTCCCCGGCGTTAAAGCTTTGTCCGAGGTGAACCTGCGGGTGAAGGCCGGTGAGATCCACGCGATCTGCGGTGAAAACGGCGCCGGCAAGTCGACCCTCATGAAGGTCCTGTCGGGGGTCTACCCCTACGGCAGCTACACGGGCGACATCGTCTACCAGAGCGAAGTCCAGCAGTTCAAGGACATCCGGGCCAGCGAGCACGCCGGAATCGTGATCATCCACCAGGAACTCGCGCTGATTCCCGAGCTGTCCATCATGGAGAACATCTTCCTGGGCAACGAACCCACAAAGCGTGGCGTGATCGACTGGGCCGAGGCACGGACCCGTTCCACCGAGCTGCTGGCCCGCGTGGGACTGCGGGAGGACCCGGAGACCCCCATCAAGGAAATCGGCGTCGGCAAGCAGCAGCTGGTGGAGATCGCCAAGGCCCTGAACAAGTCGGTGAAGCTCCTTATCCTCGACGAGCCCACCGCAGCGCTGAACGAGTCCGACTCCCAGCACCTGCTGGACCTGATGCTGGGCCTGAAGGGCCGCGGCATCACCTCGATCATCATTTCGCACAAGCTCAACGAGATCGAGCAGATCGCGGACTCCATCACCATCATCCGCGACGGCAAGTCGATCGAGACGCTCAACGTCAAGGCCGACGGCGTCGACGAGGACCGCATCATCAAGGGCATGGTGGGCCGCACCCTGGAATCCCGGTTCCCGGACCACGAGCCGAAGATCGGCGAGGTCTTCTTCGAGGTGAAGAACTGGAACGTGGGTCACCCCCAGGTCCAGGACCGCATGGTCTGCAAGAACTCGAACTTCTTCGTCCGCCGCGGCGAGATCGTGGGCTTCGCCGGGCTGATGGGCGCCGGCCGCACCGAGCTGGCCCGCTCCGTCTTCGGCCGGTCCTACGGCCGGTTCCTCTCCGGACACGTGTACATGGACGGCAAGGAAGTGGAGCTCAAGAGCGTCCGCCAGGCGATCGACGCCGGCCTGGGCTACGTCACGGAGGACCGCAAGACCCTGGGCCTGAACCTGCTGGACGACATCAAGGAAACCACCGTCTCCGCCAACCTCAAAAAGGTCAGCAAACGCAACGTCATCGACGCCAACAAGGTCTTCACGGTCGCCGAGCAGTACCGCAAATCCCTGCGGACCAAGGCGCCCTCCGTGGAGGAAGGCGTGGCCAAACTCTCGGGCGGGAACCAGCAGAAGGTGGTGCTGGCGAAGTGGATGTTCACCGACCCTGAGCTGCTGATCCTGGACGAACCCACCCGCGGGATCGACGTCGGCGCCAAGTACGAGATCTACGGCATCATCCAGCAGCTGGCCAACCAGGGCAAAGGCGTGATTGTGATTTCCTCGGAGCTGCCCGAGCTGCTGGGCCTCTCGGACCGGATCTACACCATCTTCGAGGGCGCCATCACCGGCGTGCTGAACAAAGACGAAGCCAGCCAGGAAAACCTCATGAAGCTCATGACCTCCGCCCGCAAGACCGCCTGAACCAAGGACTGAAACAATGAACGCGCTCAAGAAGCTCTTTGGCGGCAACACCCGCCAATTCGGCATGATCTTCGCCCTGGTGGCCCTGATCATCTTCTTCCAGATTGCCACCGACGGCCGCACGCTCACCCCGGGCAACGTCATCAACCTCTTCAACGGCAACTCCTACATCCTGATCCTTGCCATCGGCATGGTCCTGGTGATCATCGCCGGCCACATCGACCTGTCCGTGGGTTCGGTGGCGGCGTTCGTCGGCGTCTGCGTGGCCCTCTTCATCCGCGACTGGGGCATCCCGTGGTACCTCGGCATCCTCATGGGGCTGCTGCTGGGCGTCCTGATCGGGGCCTGGCAAGGGTTCTGGGTGGCCTACATCGGCATTCCGGCGTTCATTGTGACGCTCTCCGGCATGCTGATCTTCCGCGGCGCCAACCAGTACGTGGGCAAGTCCAACACCATCCCGGTGCCCTCCGACTTCCAGAAGATCGGCTCCGGCTACCTCCCCGAGGTGGGGCCCACCACCGGCTACAACAACCTCACCCTGCTCCTGGGCCTGGCCGCCGTCGCGTTCGTTATCTTCAGCGAGATCCGCTCCCGCCGCACCGCCAAGGCCCTCGGCGCCGAGGTCCCCGAGACCTGGGTCAGCATCACCAAGCTGGTCCTGATCTGCGCCGCTATCCTCTACGCCACGTACCTGTTCGCCACCGGCCGTCCGGGCACGTCCTTCCCCATCCCCGGCCTGATCCTGGCAGCGCTCGTTATCATCTACGGCTTCATCTCCTCCAAGACCGTGATCGGCCGCCACATCTACGCCGTCGGCGGGAACCGGCACGCCGCCGAGCTCTCCGGCGTGCAGTCCAAGAAGGTCAACTTCCTGGTCATGATGAACATGTCCGTCCTGGCCGGCCTGGCCGGCATGATCTTCGTCGGCCGCTCCACCGCCTCGGGCCCGTTCGACGGCGTCGGCTGGGAACTGGACGCCATCGCGGCCGTGTTCATCGGCGGCGCAGCGGTGACCGGCGGCGTGGGCACCGTGATCGGCTCGATCGTCGGCGGCCTGGTCATGGCTGTGCTGAACAACGGCCTGCAGCTCCTCGGCGTCGGCGCCGACCTCACCCAGATCATCAAGGGCCTGGTGCTACTGATCGCCGTCGCGTTCGACGTCTACAACAAGACCCAGGGCAAGAAATCCATCATCGGCCTGATGTTCAAGAACTTCGGCCGCAGCAGCGAGATGAAGCCCGACGAGACCACCTCCACCAAAGAGGTCATCTCCAAGGGCGCCTGATCGGCTCCCTGGACCTCCCCAAGATTCTCCGCACACCATCTAAAGAAAGTGAACCAAGCAATGCGACTGATTGGTAAAGCAGGAAAGGCAGCAGCAATCGCTGCTATTGCGGCACTGGCGCTGACAGCCTGCGGCCGTGCCGACACCGGGTCCACCGGCGGCTCCACCACCGGCGGGGAAGCGTTCCCGAAGGACTCCATGATCGGCGTCGCGCTCCCCCAGAAGACCAGCGAAAACTGGGTTCTGGCGGAGACGCTCTTCAACGACGGCCTCAAGAACGCCGGCTTCCAGCCGGACGTGCAGTTCGCCAACGGCGGCGTTTCGGAACAGCAGAACCAGATCAGCGCCATGATCACCAAGGGCGCCAAGGTCATCATCGTCGGCGCCATCGACGGTGCGCAGCTGGGCACCCAGCTGCAGCAGGCCAAGGAGGCGGGAGCCACGGTCATCGCGTACGACCGCCTGCTCCTGAACACCGCCAACGTGGACTACTACGTGGCGTACGACAATTTCAAGGTCGGTGAACTCCAGGGCCAGGCGCTGCTGGAAGGCATGAAGGCTAAGAAGCCCGAGGGCCCGTACAACATCGAGCTCTTCGCCGGTTCCCCGGATGACGCCAACGCGAAGGTCTTCTTCGACGGCGCCATGAGCGTCCTGAAGCCGAAGATCGACGACGGCACCCTCAAGGTACTGTCCGGCCAGACCTCCTTCGAACAGGCCGTAACCCAGGGCTGGAAGGCAGAAAACGCCCAGCGCCGCATGGACACCCTGCTCGCCGGCACCTACGGCAGCGCAACGCTCGACGGCGTCCTGTCCCCGAACGACACCCTGGCCCGCGCGATCATCACCTCGGTGAAGGCCGCCGGCAAGCCGATCCCGGTCGTCACCGGCCAGGACTCCGAAGTTGAGTCCGTGAAGTCCATCATGGCCGGAGAGCAGTACTCCACCATCAACAAGGACACCAGCAAGCTCGTGGAGCACGCCATCACCATGGTCAAGGACCTCCAGGCCGGCAAGACGCCTGAGATCAACGACGACAAGTCCTACGACAACACGGTCAAGGTTGTTCCGGCCTACCTGCTGGAGCCGGTGATCGTGACCTCGGAGAACGTCAAGACGGCCTACGTCAACGATCCGGTACTCGGACCGCTGACCCAGGGATAGTTCGGTCGCCCTGACATCAGGTAGAACCGACGTCAGGGAGCACCGACATCAAGGAGCCCCGGCCCGCCTCTGGACCAGTCCAGAAGCGGGCCGGGGCTTTTTGCTGCCCGCTTTTCCGCGTTCGCCATGTTTCTTCACGGGGTTCTCTGCACGGGGCTCCCTTCACAGGGTTCTCACACGGGGCTCCCTTCACAGCGGATCCATAGCTCCCGACGGCGGTCCGCACAGCAGCCCGTACCACTGTGGGATCTGCCGCCGGCCACCCGGGCCGGCTCAAGATCCCTAGGAGTCACGTGAGCGTCCTTGCCCGGAGTATCGGCAACGCCTTTCGAAACAAGGTCCGAACAGCGGCCGTAGTGGCCGTGCTGGCGGTCGCCATCGGCCTCGCCCTGGCCATGCTGGTGGCCAACCAGGCCGTCGCAGGCAAGGTCTCGGAACTGAACGCTTCGGTGGGCACCGTCCTCACCGTCACCCCCGCCGGCGGGCAGGGCTTCGAAGGCGGCGGCGAGCCGCTCACCGCAGACCAGGCGACGACGGCGGCCGGCGTGCCCAACGTCAGCTCGGTGGTCGGCGCCACGGCGCTGCGGCTGCGCAACGCCGAGGCGGCCGCCGCCCAGGCGGGCGCGGGAGGTCCCGCGGGCCAGGGCGGTCCCGGCGGCCAGTCCGCCGCCACCGTGACCACCAGCCTCACAGCCGCCGTCGACGCCGGGACGCTCGGCACCCGCAACCAGGCAGCGACGGGCACAACCGGGAGCCCCGGCGCCGCGACGTCGTTCTCCCTGCCCATTACAGCCACCGGCGTTGGTGCCGAAGTGGACACCACGGGCAAGGCACTGGAGCTGACGGCGGGCTCGGGACTAGGCGATTACAGTGCCGCCTCTTCCGGTGCCCTGCTGGGCACCACACTCGCCGAGAAAAACGGCCTCGGCGTCGGCTCGGCGTTCACGATCAAGGACCAGAGCTTCACCGTGGCCGGGCTCTTCGACGCCGGCACGGCCTTCGGCAACAACGCGCTGTATCTCACGCTCCCCACAGCCCAGACCCTCGCGGAGCTCCCCGGGGAGCTGTCCACTCTGATCGTCACCGTGGACTCCATGGACCACGTCGAGTCCGCCAAGACGGCCCTGCAGGCGGCGCTCGGCACCGATGCCGCCGATGTCAGCCAGGGCCAGCGCAACCTGGAAACCGCCGTCAGCTCGCTCAGCAGCGTCAAGAGCATCTCTTTCATCGCATTCGTGGCTGCCCTGGCCACCGCGGGCCTGATCATCCTGCTGATCATGGTCATGCTGGTCCGCGAGCGCCGCCGGGAAATCGGGGTGCTGAAAGCGATCGGCGCCCGGAACCGTACCATCGGCCTGCAGTTCGTGCTGGAGGCGCTGGTCCTCGTGGCACTGGGCAGTGCCGCGGGGGCCGCCGTCGCCTCCTTCGCCAGCGGAGGCATCGCCTCCGCACTGATCAGCTCCAACACCACCACGGCCACCGGGGCGGCCGGTGCCGCAGGGCAGCGCGGGATTCCCGGCGGGATGGCGCCGGGCGGCTTCCCGGGTGCTCCCGGCGGGAACCCGCTGGGCGGCGCCGGCCAGCTGCTGACGTCCGTCACTGCGAGCGCCTCCCCCGGCGTGATCGGCGCCGGCATCGCCGCCGTGTTCGGCGTCGCCATCATCGGCGCGCTGGTTCCGGCCCTGCTCACCGCACGCATCCGCCCCATCGAAGTCCTCCGAGGAGAGTAGCCATGCTCGAAGTCAAAAACCTGGTCCGCACGTTCAAGTCCGGCGACCGGACCATCAAACCGGTCAACGATGTCAGTTTCAAGCTTGCGCAGGGCACGCTGGCCTCCATTGTGGGCAAGAGCGGCAGCGGCAAAAGCACCCTGCTGTCCCTCCTCGGCGCGCTCGACAAGCCCACCAGCGGTGACGTACTGGTCAACGGTGTGAGCCTGGCCGGCATGCCGGACAGCAGACTGACGGACTACCGCCGGCAGGGCATCGGCTTCGTATTCCAGCAGTTCAACCTGGTCCCCAACCTGTCCGCGGTGGACAACGTGATGCTGCCGATGGAATTCGCCGGGATGCGCAAGGCCGCACGGCTTTCCCGCGCGAGGGAACTGCTGGAGCAGGTGCAACTGGACCCCGGAAAGCATGCCCGCCGCATCAACCGGCTCTCAGGCGGCGAGCAGCAGCGCGTGGCGATCGCCCGGGCCATGGCCAACTCGCCCCAACTGATCCTGGCGGACGAGCCCACCGGCAACCTGGACGAACAGACCGGCGAGCACATCATCGAGCTGCTCAGCTCTCTGAGCCGGGACCACAACACCACCATCCTAGTGGTCACCCATGACCGCCAGCTCGCGAACAAAACGGACCGGCGCTTCCGGCTGCAGCAGGGCCGGCTGACGGAGGAGGCGTCCCCGGCCCGTCCGGCGGCAACCGCGCCGGCGCCTGCGCCGGCGTAACAGGGGCGCTGCGGGCGGATCCCTCCCGATCCTCCCGCAGCTCCGGTGCCAGGAACCACACCCCTCCCTCCCCCGAATGAGAGGATGGCTCCATGACCGCCCTCATCGCCAAGCCCTGGTTGTCCAGCCAGCCGGACACCGACCCCCGTACTGCCACCGGCGCCCGGCTGCGCTGGGGTGTGATCGCCACGGGAGGAATCGCCGCCGCGGTGACCCGGGACCTGGAACTCCTTGCCGACGCCGAGCTGTATGCGGTCAGTTCCCGCACCCAGGCCGCGGCCGATGCGTTCGCGGCTGACTTCGGCTTTGCCCGCGCCTACGGGGACCAGGACGGGCACACCGGATATGAGCGGCTGCTCGCCAACGAGGCGGTCGACGTCGTATACGTCGCCACGCCGCACGCCCACCACCACGAAATCGCCATGGCGGCCCTGACCGCCGGCAAGCACGTCCTCTGCGAGAAGTCGTTCACCGTCAACGCCCGGGAAGCGTCCGAGCTGGTCTCCCTGGCGCGGGCCAACGGGCTGTTCCTGATGGAGGCCATGTGGAGCCGCTTCCTGCCCGGCATGCAGCGGGCCTTCGAGATCGCCGGCTCCGGCGAGCTTGGGGAGGTCAGGTGGGTGGGGGCGGACCTGGGCTTCCCGGCGCCGTACTCGCCCACCTCGCGCCTCTGGGCGCCCCATGACGGCGGCGGCGCGCTGCTGGACCTCACCGTCTACCCGCTGCTCTGGGCGCTGGGCACGCTGGGCTTCCCCCAGACTGTCACCGCCACGGGCTGGCTGAACGACGACGGCGTGGACGCCCAGAACGCGCTGACGCTCGGCTACCACCACGGGGCGCAGGCCCAGCTGACCTCCTCCCTGCTGGCACACGGCCCCCGGACCGCCACCGTGGCCGGCAGCAATGGGTTTCTGCAGTCCATCGGCTCCATCAACAACCCCAAGGAGCTGCTGGTGCGCGTCGGCTTCGACGAGCCGCGCACCGAGACGTTCAACGTCGTCGGGCGCGGGTACAGCTATGAGTTGCGGGAGGTGACCCGCTGCATTCAGCACGGCCTCACCGAGAGCCCCGTCATGCCCCTCGAGGATTCGCTCAACACCATGCGGCTGTTCGACGGCGTGCGCGCCCAGCTGGGGGTCAGCTACCCGAACGACGCCCGCTGACCTGCGGATTTATCGCGAAGTTCCGCGGTTTTGCCTGCCGCTTTTAGGGGGCGCTATGGACTCACGCCCGCGCGCGGACTTACCCTAGATGCACCATTGGGCGTTCGGGGAAATGGGGTGTGCGTGTGGACCCAGCATCAGTCCCGTTACGCGCGCGCCGCACGCTCCGGCGGGTGATACTGGGCGGCACCGCGGGACTTGCGTGGCTGGCGCTCTGCGCTACCGGCGCCGCGGCTGACTCCACCCCGACCCCCACCCCCACCCCCGTCCTCAGTGCTACAGGGGCTTCGCCGCTGACATCGCAGTCGGCAGGGATCTCCGCGGCACCTCCCGCCCTGCCTGCCGCGGAGATCCCTGCCGACTGCGATGTCAGCGGCGAAGCCCTGTCCGGACTGCAAGAGGGCGCCACCGGACGGGACACCGATTTCTTTGGCGCGGCCCTCTACCTGCCGGTGCTGGATGCTGAGATCCTGCCGGCCGGGGACGGCCACCATGCCGGCAGCGCGCCTCCGGCAGGCTCGGCCCCTGGGGGAACCGCGCCCGAAGCTCCTGAGGGCAAGGAACGCCCCGGACCCTGGCCCAACGGGACAGGTCTGCCCGCTCCCAATGCCCTGCCGGCGGCTCCCGGTTCCGGATCCGCCAACACCCTCACGTCCGGTGGTCCCGGCAGCGCAGCCGCCTGGCTGCCCAGCCAGTACCTGGTGATCCCCACCTCCGGCTCAGAACCAATCCGTGGTCCGCTGCAGCACGTGCACTCAGCCGTCGCCGCTGACCCCGGTTCATCTCCTGACTAGTTAGCCGTCTCTGCCCTCCACAGAGCACGGCCACTCGGGCTGCCCTTGAGCGCCCGCCTACAGTCATCCAGGAGATCCCGATGGACGCCACCGTCCACTGCCGGCATTCCGGCACCCCTTTTTCGTCCTACCCACCCGACGCCCCGCCACCGGCGGCCGGCCCGCTGCATCCCGCGCGGGCACGGCACGCAGGGCCGCGTGCGCGCCATAAACCCTCCCCGCATCACCGGGAACGCCCGCCGTAGGAAGCCCGCTCCCCTCAAGTCTTGTGAGGCCGGAGCGAAGCCGTTGGGTCCGCTGGGGGACTCAACGGCCTCACAGGCTCCGGTACAGCATTCCGCCGTTGGGTCCGCTGGGGGACCCAACGACAAAGAGGCACCGGCAAAAGCATTCCGCCGTTGGGTCCGCTGGGGGACCCAACGACAAAGAGGCACCGGCAAAAGCATTCCGCCGTTGGGTCCGCTGGGGGATCCAACGGCACGTGGGATGCAGAACATCTGTCCCGCACAGCGGCCGTTGGTCCCCGGCCGCAGTGCGGGGACCGATACCCGTCCCGGTATCATTCATGAGGGGTGCCGCCTTGGCACCCGGGGGGAAGAAACGGGGACAGCGTGGACAACAGTTCGCCCACAGCCATCACGGACGAGCTCTTAAGCGGCCGCTACCGGCTCGGGGAAGTGATCGGCCGGGGCGGAATGTCGTCCGTCTACACCGCCACGGACCTGAACCTGGGCCGCGACGTGGCCCTCAAACTCTTTGCCCCGCAGTCCGCTGATCCTGACGAACTCCGCCGCCAGCAGGCCGAAATAGAGCTGCTGGCCACTTTGAACCATCCAAGCCTGGTGACCCTTTTCGACGCCGGCACGGACACCCGCATCCCGGAAGAACCCCGCCCGTTCCTCACTATGGAACTGGTGGAGGGCCAGGACCTCCGGACCCGGATCCGGCACAGCCCCCTGCCGCTGGATGAGGTCGCCGTCGTCGGCGCCGGCGTGGCGGACGCGCTGGCCTACGTGCACTCGCTTGGCATCGTCCACCGGGACATCAAACCGGCCAACATCCTCCTGGTTCCGGTCCGCCCCGGGGAACCGCTCCGGCCGAAGCTCACCGACTTCGGGATCGCCCGCCTGGTGGACGGCACCCGGCTGACCGCCACCGGGACCATGGTGGGGACCGCCGCGTATTTGAGCCCGGAACAGTCCCGGGGCGCCGACTTGGGACCGGCGAGTGACATCTATTCCCTGGGCCTGGTGCTGCTCGAATGCATCAAGGGTGAGCTCGAGTACCCCGGCAGTGCCGTGGAATCCGCCGTCGCCCGGCTGCACCGCGCCCCTGCCATCCCCGATTCTGTCCCCGCGGAATGGGCCCAGCTGATCCGGGCCATGACGGCGCTGGATCCCCTCGACCGGCCCTCGGCCCCAGACATCGAAGTGGCGCTGCGGCATGCTCTCGTCTCCCCCGGGTCGCTGCCCGGGCTCCTCGCGGAAGAGCGCACGCGCGTCCTGCCCGCCCCGCCGGCCCGGCCCCCGCGGCTGTCGCCCGCCGAAGCGGTTCCCGGCACAGGGGCCGCTCCGCTGGGCGCAACCATCCCCGCCGCTCCCATGACCGCGCCGCTGGCCCCCGCCACCCAGATAGCGCCGTTGACCGCCGCCGCCCCGTTGAACTCTCCGCCGGCCCCCGCCGGGCACGCCCCCGGCATCCGGGCCGGGCATCTGCTGGACCCGGACGCCGTCAGCGGCCAGCGGGCCAACCCGCGGTCGCTGGCGTCCCGGACCGCCGGCCGCTTCCGGCTGGCCCGCCGCCGGACCCAGATTCTGCTGGCGCTCCTGCTGCTGGCGCTGGTCACGGGGGCGGTCGCGGCCGCCGTCGCCCTCGCGGCCCCTGTTCCACCCGCCGTGGTGCCCTATCCGGCCGTCACCGGGGACCTGGGGCAGCACCTGCAGGAACTGCAGAAGAGCGTGGAGCCATGAACCTGACCTCCCCGCACCCCAACCGCATCCGGCCGCATCTCGCGGGCTGGGTCCTCGGCACGGTACTGCTCACCGCCGCCCTGGCCGGCTGCACCGCGGCGCCCGACCTGGACCGGGACGCGGCCCGGCAGCTGCAGTCCCTGGTCCTGTCCGTCACCGAGGCGGCCGCAGCCGATGACACCGCAACGTCGCTGAAGCACCTCGACGAGCTCAAGCTGCAGCTGGACGAGGCGGCGGCCCGCGGCGAGGTGTCCTTCAAACGGCACCAAAGCATCCAGAAGTCCGTCGACGCCGTCCGGGCCGACCTCAACGCCCGGCAGGCCGAAGCCGAAGCTGCCCGGGTCGCCGCCGAGCAGGAACGGGCGGTCCAGGAAGCTGCAGCGCAGGCCGCTGCGGCCGCTGCCGCCCAGGCCGAAGCCGCCGCAGCGGCCGCAGCGGCCGCAGCGGCCGCAGCGGCGGCACCCCCGCCCGCCGTCGCACCCGCGCCCGCCCCTGACAGCGGGAAGCCAAAGAGCAAAGGCAAAGGCAAAGACGGCTAGAGGTACTGCTAGACACCGCCGGCCGGCGGGAACATGAAAAAGGGAGGAGCCCGCGGGCTCCTCCCTTCTTCATTCCGGCTGACCGGTTGCCGGTGCCGGCCCTTTAGGCGCGGGCGGCCGGGAAGCGTTCCCAGGCGCGGTGCGCCGCCAGCAGGTCCGTGAGCTGGGAGACGACGCCGTCCGGGCCGTGCCCCAGGGCGATGCCGGCGGCGTCAGCCGGGATGCTCGCCGCGTCGAGGCATGTGACGGCCGGACCCCAGCCGCCGATGGCCTTGGCGTGCCGGAACATTTCCGAGAGCAGCAGCACAACCCGCGGGTCCAGCGACGCTCCCGGCTCGCCGGCCTTGGCGTCCCGCCCCTGCGCGGCATCCGGTGCCGGAGCGCCCGACGCCGCGACGATCACGGCGTCGAACTCGGTGGAGCGGGCCGTCAGGTACGTGCGTTGGACCGGCACGCCGCCGTCGGCGCCGCCCAGGAAGCCCCCGGCCGGTGCGATCACCAGCGGCACGATCCCGGCGGCGTCGAGCGCGGCCCGTGCGGCGCGGACCGCATCCAGGTCACTGTCCTCGTCGGCGATGATGCCCACCACCCGGCCGGACACCGGCCAGGACCCCCCGATCTGCGAGACCGCGGGGCTCGGGGCGGCATCCTCGACCTCTGCGGTGGGCTCCGGCGCCGGCATGCCGAGCCCGGCGGCGACGGCGGCGCACAGGGCGGCGTCGATGTTGGCCAGGGCCAGCAGCTGGCGCTGGCGGACCGCCTCTTCGCGGCACTTCCCGAGTTCGAAGGTGTACGCCTGGATCACGTGGTCCTGTTCCACCGGGGCCAGACTGCGGAAGAACAGCCGCGCCTGGCTGTAGTGGTCGTCAAAAGACGCCGGCGACTTGCGCTCCTTGACCGCTGCGGCGAGTTCTTCGGGAACGTCGATGAACGCCCCGACGTCGGCGCCGGCCAGGAACGGGCAGCCGCCGTCGAGCGAGTTCGGGTGGTACGGCGCCGCTCCCCCGTGCACCGCCGTCTGGTGCATGCCGTCGCGCAGCATGTCGTTGACGGGCGCGTGCGGGCGGTTGATGGGCAGCTGGCTGAAGTTGGGGCCGCCGAGCCGGCTGATCTGGGTGTCGATGTAGGAGAAGAGCCGGACCTGGAGCAGCGGGTCATTGGTGACGTCGATGCCCGGGACGAGGTGGCCGGGGTGGAAGGCCACCTGCTCGGTTTCGGCGAAGTAGTTCACCGGGTTGGCGTTCAGGGTCATCAGGCCGATCGGCTGGACGGGGGCCAGTTCCTCGGGGACGAACTTGGTGGGGTCCAGCAGGTCGATGCCCTCGAAGAATTCCTCCTCCGTGTCCGGGAAGACCTGGACGCCGAGTTCCCACTGGGGGTGGGCGCCGGCCTCGATCGCGTCCGCCAGGTCCCGCCGGTGGAAGTCAGGGTCCATGCCGTTGATGAGCTGGGCTTCCTCCCAGACCAGCGAGTGCACCCCCTGCTTCGGCTTCCAGTGGAACTTCACCAGGCTGGTCTTGCCCTCGGCGTTGACGAAGCGGAAGGTGTGGACGCCGAAGCCCTCCATGGTGCGGTAGGAGCGCGGGATGGCCCGGTCGGACATGTTCCACATGGTGTGGGCCTGCGCCTCGGTGTGCAGCGAGACGAAGTCCCAGAAGGTGTCGTGGGCGCTCTGGGCCTGCGGGATTTCGCGGTCTGGGTGCGGCTTCGCGGCGTGGACGATGTCCGGGAACTTGATGCCGTCCTGGATGAAGAAGACCGGGATGTTGTTGCCCACCAGGTCGAAGGTGCCCTCGTCGGTGTAGAACTTGGTGGCGAAGCCGCGGGTGTCCCGGACGGTGTCCGCCGAGCCGCGGGAGCCCAGGACCGTGGAGAAGCGGACGAAGACGGGCGTCTCGACGTCCTTGGCCAGGAACCCGGCGCGGGTGATGTTCGACGCCGACCCGTAGGACCGGAAGACGCCGTGCGCCCCCGCGCCGCGGGCGTGGACTACGCGCTCGGGGATGCGCTCGTGGTCGAAGTGGGTGATCTTTTCGCGCAGGTGGTGGTCCTGCAGCAGCACCGGGCCGCGCCGTCCGGCTTTGAGCGAGTGGTCGGTGTCGGAGAGCCGGAGGCCCTGGGCCGTGGTGAGGTACGCGCCGGACTGTGCCCGCGAGTTCGCCGGGGCGCCGGTGGGGCTGCCGGTAGGTGAGACAGCTTCGGGGCCCTGCTGGTCCGGTTTGGGCGGCAGGGGCTCCCGCGGCGTGGTGGGTTCCTCCAGCTGGGGCGGCTCCACGGAGGGGGCGCCGGGGATCTGGATGTTGTGCTCTGCTGGCATGGGATGACTCCTCAGGTAGGCAAGCCCAGCTTCGACGGTGGGCCGTGCGGCACCGCGGACAAAAACTAAGCTTGCTTAGCACCCTAGGTGACCTCACCCGCGCAGGCAACAGCCGTCCGGCGCGACGGACCCGGAAACGCCGGAGGGCGCACCGGAAAATCCGGTGCGCCCTCTGGCGTTTTGGAGCCGGCTGGACGCCGGCCGGGGACGTGCTAGCCGAGCATCGACAGCACTTCACTGAACTTGGCGGAGGGCCGCATGGCAGCAGTCACCTTGGCCTCGTCCGGGTGGAAGTAGCCGCCGAGGTCCACCGGGGAACCCTGGACGGCCAGGAGCTCGCCCACGATGGTCTCCTCGCCGGAGTCCAGCGCAGCGGAGACCGCGGCGAACGCCTTGGCCAGCTCGGCGTCGTCGGTCTGGCGGGCCAGCTCCTGGGCCCAGAACTTGGCCAGGTAGAAGTGGCTGCCGCGGTTGTCCAGCTCGCCGGCCTTGCGCTTCGGGGACTTGTCCTCGAGCAGGAAGGTGCCGGTGGCGCGGTCAAGGGTGTCGGCGAGGACCTGCGCCCGTGCGTTGCCCGTGGAGGTGGCCAGGTGCTCGAAGCTGACGGCGAGGGCCAGGAATTCGCCCAGGCTGTCCCAGCGCAGGTGGTTTTCCTTGAGCAGCTGCTGGACGTGCTTCGGGGCGGAGCCGCCGGCGCCGGTCTCGAAGAGGCCGCCGCCGTTGATCAGCGGAACCACGGAGAGCATCTTGGCGCTGGTGCCGAGTTCCAGGATCGGGAAGAGGTCCGTGAGGTAGTCGCGCAGCACGTTGCCGGTCACCGAGATGGTGTCCTCGCCCTTGCGGATGCGCTCCAGCGTGAACGCCGTCGCCTCCTCCGGGGACATGATGCTGATGTCCAGGCCCGTGGTGTCGTGGTCCTTGAGGTATTCCTCCACCTTGGCGATCATGCGGGCGTCGTGCGCACGGCCCTTGTCCAGCCAGAACACGGCGGGGGTGGCGGAGGCGCGGGCGCGGGTGACGGCCAGCTTGACCCAGTCGCGGATCGGCACGTCCTTGGTCTGGCAGGCGCGCCAGATGTCGCCCGGGGCGACCTGGTGCTCGATCAGGACCGTGCCGGCGTCGTCCACCAGCTGGACGGTGCCGGCGGAGGCGATCTCGAAGGTCTTGTCGTGGCTGCCGTATTCCTCGGCAGCCTGGGCCATCAGGCCGACGTTCGGGACGGTGCCCATGGTGGTGGGGTCGAAGGCGCCGTGGGCGCGGCAGTCGTCGATGACCACCTGGTAGATGCCGGCGTAGCTGCTGTCCGGGAGGACGGCGAGCGTGTCGGCTTCCTGGCCGTCGCGGCCCCACATGTGGCCGGAGCTGCGGATCATGGCGGGCATGGAGGCATCCACGATCACGTCGGAGGGGACGTGCAGGTTGGTGATGCCCTTGTCGGAGTCGACCATGGCCAGCTCGGGGCCGTCGTTCAGGCCCTTCTGGATGGCTGCCTCGACGTCGGCGCGGATCTCTTCGGGGAGGTCCTCGAGGCCGTTGAGGATGGAGGCCAGGCCGTTGTTGGGGCTGAGGCCCGCGGCGGCGATCTGGGCGCCGTAGGTGTTGAACAGGTCGGCAAAGTACGCCTTGACGACGTGGCCGAAGATGATCGGGTCGGAGACCTTCATCATGGTGGCCTTCAGGTGGGCGGAGAAGAGCACACCCTCTTCCTTGGCGCGGGCCACCTGGGCGGCGAGGAACTCATCCAGCGCGGCGGCGCGCATCACGGTGCCGTCAAGGACCTCGCCGGCAAGGACCGGGAAGGCACGCTTCAGGACCTTGACCGTGCCGTCTTCCTTGACGAGCTGGATCTTGACGTTAGTGTCCGCACCGATGACGACGGACTTCTCGTTGGAGCGGAAGTCGTCGGCGTCCATGTGGGCCACGTTGGTCTTGGACTCGGGGGTCCACGCGCCCATGCTGTGCGGGTTCTGCCGGGCGTAGTTCTTGACGGAGAGCGGCGCACGCCGGTCCGAGTTGCCTTCGCGCAGCACCGGGTTCACGGCGGAACCCTTGATCTTGTCGTAGCGGGAGCGGATGTCCGTTTCCTCGTCGGAGGAAGGGTTGTCCGGGTAGTCCGGGAGGGCGTAGCCCTGGCCCTGGAGTTCCGCGATGGCGGCCTTCAGCTGGGGCACGGAGGCGCTGATGTTAGGCAGCTTGATGATGTTCGCCTCGGGCGTCTTGGCGAGGGCGCCAAGTTCAGCCAGGGCGTCGTTGACCCGCTGCTCTTCGGTGAGGTAGTCGCCGAATGCGGCGATGATGCGGCCGGCCAGCGAAATGTCGCGGGTCTCCACTTCCACACCGGCCGTCGAAGCGAAGGCTTCGACAATCGGCAAGAACGAATAGGTGGCCAACATCGGCGCTTCGTCGGTGTGGGTATAGATAATCTTTGCCATTGCTCGGGCGTCTCCCTGAAGGTCTGGGTATTTCCGGAATCTTGTGTTATCTCAACACCCCTAACTTACCCGAGGGAGCAGCGTTGCCGCCTACCGGCGTCGTGCGCTCCCGGCTCCGTGACGGCAGCAACGTGCTGTGACAAGAATTGACAAAATGCTTTACACGCCCGTCAATGTCCCGTAGTTTCGTTCCATCACCGCGGCCGCCAGAGGCGGCCGCCCCGCATTCCACCGGTTAGGACACCCATGAGAACACCCAAGACTCTGGCCACCAGCCTTCTCAGCCTCTCGGCCGCGGCGCTGCTGGCACTGAGCGCCGCGGGCGCAGCGAACGCCGCCCCGGGATCCGGCAAGGCACCGGCCGAAACGTCGGGGGTCACCAGCCACACCGTCGTCGAGACCGGCGGAGCGGAATACTGGACCGCCGAGCGGATGCGCAACGCCATCCCTGGCGACGTCCTGGCCGAAAGGGCCCTGCAGCGCAGCGCGAACTCGAAGGCCGGCCTGAACCGCCCGGCGGAGGCCGGAGCGCCCGCCACCGTCGAGGTGCAGGCCCCGCAGCAGCAGGCCAAGGCCGTGGACACGAAGGCGAACGCCAGCGAGACCCCGGTCAAGCACATCGGCAAGGTGTTCTTCACCCTGGGCGGCACCAACTACGTCTGCTCGGGCAACTCTGTGTCCTCCACAAACAAGAGCACGGTGTCGACGGCGGGCCACTGCCTCAACGAGGGCCCGGGTGCCTTCGCCACCAAGTTCACGTTCGTCCCGGCCTACCTCAACGGCTCGGCACCGTACGGCATGTGGACGGCCAAGGCCCTGTACGCACCCACCCAGTGGAGCTCCGGCGGCGACATGACCTACGACACCGGCTTCGCGGTGATGAACACCCTCAACGGCCAGCGGCTCGCCGACGTGGTGGGCGCCTCCGGCGTGCAGTTCAACGCCGCCCGCGGCCTCACCTACAAGGCCTTCGGCTACCCCGCCGCACGGCCCTTCGACGGCGAATCCCTCAAGAGCTGCAGCGGCACCGCCACGAACGACCCGTACAACCCGCAGTTCAACAGCCAGGGCATCCCGTGCAACATGACCGGCGGTTCCTCGGGCGGCCCGTGGTTCATCGGCACCAGCTCCACCGGCTACCAGAACTCGGTCAACAGCTACGGCTACGGCAGCAAGTCCACCACGATGTACGGCCCGTACTGGGGCTCCGTCATCCAGCAGGCCTACAGCAGCGCATCCTCTGCCGCCTAGGACTTGCACCCAGCCACACAAGCGCGGGGTCACTCGAGGCCCATCTCCAGCAGCGGGGATGGGCCCAGGTGGCCCCGCTTTTGCGTGCGGGAGGGGCACCGGGTGCAACTACTCCCCCGGTTCCACAGGACATGCCCTCCGCACCCGCCCAAGACTGGACATATGCCCTATATGCCCGGTCGTGGCCACAAAAAATGGACATGTCCTCCCGGGAAGGGAGGACATGTCCCTTCTTTGTACGTCCCCGGGCGCATGCCCCACCGCGTGCCCGCAGAGCCCGACGGCGGCCGCCGCGCCTGCGTTGGCGCTAGTGGAAGAAGTGCCGGGCGCCGGTGAAGTACATGGTGATGCCTGCGGCGTTGGCTGCCGCGATGACCTCGTCGTCGCGGACCGAGCCGCCGGGCTGGACCACGGCGCGGACGCCGGCGTCGATCAGGATCTGCAGGCCGTCGGCGAACGGGAAGAACGCGTCCGAGGCCGCCACGGCGCCGCGCGCACGCTCCGGCGCGCCCGCCGCGTCAGCGTTGGCTGCACCGCCGGCGCCCTCCACCGCGGAATCCACGGCCACACCCAGTGAGTTGGCCCGCTCAACAGCAAGCTTGCAGGAATCGAGCCGGTTGACCTGGCCCATGCCAATGCCCACGGCAGCGCCGTTGGCAGCCAGCAGGATGGCGTTGGACTTGGCGGCGCGGCAGGCGGTCCACGCGAAGGCGAGGTCGGCCAGGGTGTCGGCGTCGGCGGCCTCACCGGCGGCGAGGGTCCAATTGGCGGGGTTGTCGCCGTCGGCGTCCACGCGGTCCGACATCTGCACCAGCACACCGCCGGAGACCTGCCGGATTTCGGAGGGGTAGCGGCCGTAGCCCTCGGGCAGGGCGAGCAGACGGATGTTCTTCTTCTTGGACAGGATCTCCACGGCCTCGTCCTCGAAGCCCGGGGCAATCACCACCTCGGTGAAGATGCCGGCGACGGTCCGGGCCATGCCGGCGGTGACCGTGCGGTTCGCCGCGATCACGCCGCCGAACGCGGAGACCGGGTCGCAGGCGTGGGCCTTGGCGTGCGCGTCCGCGATCGGGTCCGCCGCGGAGGCGGATCCCACGGCCACACCGCACGGGTTGGCGTGCTTGATGATGGCCACGGCGGGCTCGGCGAAGTCGAACGCGGCGCGCAGGGCGGCGTCGGCGTCGACAAAGTTGTTGTAGCTCATGGCCTTGCCGTGCAACTGGTCGGCCTGCGCGATGCCGGCCGGGGCGGCCTTGTCCACGTAGAGGGCGGCCTGCTGGTGCGGGTTCTCGCCGTAGCGCAGCACCTCGGAGCGCTCCAGCGCCAGGCCGGCGTACGCGGGCCAGTCGATGACGCCGTCGCCGTCCTCGTCGAGGAACTGGCTGGCGGTCCAGCTGGCCACGGCGGTGTCGTAGGTGGCGGTGTGCGCGAACGCCTTGGCGGCCAGCCGCCGTCGGGCCTTCAGGTCAAACCCGCCGGAAGCGGCGGCCGCCACCACGTCGTGGTACGAGGACGGGTCCACCACAATCGCGACGGCGGCGTGGTTCTTCGCGGCGGAACGCACCATGGCGGGGCCGCCGATGTCGATCTGCTCGACGACGTCGTCCTGCGCGGCGCCGGACTTCACCGTCTCCACGAACGGGTAGAGGTTGACGACGACGAGGTCGAACGGTTCGATGTCCATCGACGCGAGCGTGTCCATGTGGGCCGGGACGCGGCGGTCGGCGAGGATGCCGCCGTGGACGCGCGGGTGCAGGGTCTTGACGCGGCCGTCCAGCATCTCCGGGGAGCCGGTGACTTCCTCGACTTCCTGGACCGGGATGCCCGCGGCGGCGATCTTCTTGGCGGTGGAGCCGGTGGATACGATCTTCACGCCGGCGTCGTGCAGGCCCCGCGCGAGCTCCTCCAGACCGGTCTTGTCGTAGACCGAAATCAGGGCCCGGCGGATGGGGACACGGTCGATGGATACACGGTCAAGCTGCGTGAAGCTCACAAAAGTCTCCGTCTTATATCGCGGCGGGGCCGCGGGTGGTGGGGATGCGGCCAGTTTATCGCGTCGGCGCGCCGCACCTTCCCGCGCGCCGGAGTATGAAGCACGCACCGCCGGCGGGCCCGGCCACGTAGAGTTTTCCCCAGGAGGCTGAGATGAATACGTACACCACTGTGCCCAGCGGCGAACAGGTGGTCCAGGACCTGCCCTGGCGCTGGAAGGTGCAGGGCCGGATCTTCCTGATCGGCGGCCTGGGCTTTATGTTCGACGCCTGGGACGTCACCCTCAACGGAATCCTGATCCCGCTGCTGTCCAAGCACTGGTCCCTCAGCCCGGGCGAGGCCGCCTGGATCGGCACCTCGAACCTGATCGGCATGGCCCTGGGCGCCTTCATCTGGGGCACCATCGCGGACACCATCGGGCGCAAAAAGGCGTTCACCGCCACCCTGCTGATCTTCTCCGTCTTCACCGTGCTGGGCGCCTTCTCCCCCGACTTCATCTGGTTCTGCGTCTTCCGGTTTATGGCAGGGTTCGGCCTGGGCGGCTGCATCCCGGTGGACTACGCGCTGGTGGGCGAGTTCACGCCCCGCAAGCAGCGCGGCAAGGTCCTCACCGCAATGGACGGCTGGTGGCCGGTCGGCGCCGCGCTGTGCGGGTTCGTCTCCGCCGGGCTGGTGGCCCTGTATGGCGACTGGCGGCTGACGATGCTGGTGATGGTGCTGCCGGCGCTGCTGGTGTTCTGGGTCCGCCGCAGCGTCCCCGAATCCCCGCTCTTCCTCATCCGCAAGGGCCGGCGGGAGGAGGCCGCGAAGGTGATCGACGACCTCGTCTCGGCCACCGGCGCCGAGCCCCGCGCCTACAGCCTGCCGGAGGCGAAGGACGCCCCGCGGCTGTCCGCCGGCAGCGCCTGGACCCAGCTGCGCCGGCTCTGGCAGTACGACTGGAAAATCACGACGGCGGCCTGGTCCCTGTTCTTCAGCATCCTGCTGGTCTACTACCTGTCGCTGACGTGGATGCCGCGGATCCTGATCGGCGCCGGCTTCGAGGAGTACAAGGCGTTCCTCACCACCGCCTCCATGGCCGCCGTCGGACTCCTGGGCGTGGTGGTGGCGGCGCTGCTGGTGGAGCGCGTGGGCCGGAAGTGGATCCTGGCGATCACCGGCCCGCTGTCCGCGCTGACGCTGGTGATCGTCGCGTTTGTGGTGGACATCCCGACGGCGGCCGTGTTCTGGCTGCTGGTTTTCGGCTTTGTGGTGCAGGTGGCCATCCCGGTGCTCTACGCGTACGTCTCGGAGCTGTATCCGACGGAGCTGCGCGGCTCGGGCTTCGGCTGGGCGTCCACCTTCTCCCGGCTCGGCGCCGGCTTCGGCCCGCTGATCTTCGCGGCGTTCCTGTGGCCGCAGCTGGGGCTGGCAACCTCGTTCGCGATCGCCGGTGTGCTGGTGCTGCTGAGCGTGCTGTGGATGGCATTCTTCGCCCCGGAGACCAAGCAGCGCCACCTCGAGTAACGCCGCCGGGGGCTTTCGAGGGCCGGTTTCCGCCGCCCGGCACCCAGGACGCTCTCTCACTTTTGGCTGCTTTGAGGGCCTCAAAGCAGCCAAAAGTGAGAGAGCATCCGGGCGTTCGCTACTGGATGCAGGTGACGTAGACCGTCATGGCCGTCGCGGTTTTCTGGGTGACGGTCCAGCCGGTGGGTGTGCCGTTGGCGTCCGTGATCGGCTGGCTCGCCGTGGCTGCGTTGTTGCCCGTGGTCGAGCCGAGCGAGTAGCCTCCCGACACGGCCGTCTTGCCTGCGGGGCACGACGCCGAGACGGTCAGTGCCGTCGTTCCGCTGGCGGAGGCCACCGTCACACTGGTGGACGCAGCCGCACCGGTGGCACCGGTGGCCCCCATGGCTCCGGCCGGTCCAACCGGGCCGGTGGCTCCGATTTCTCCCTTCTCCCCCTGGGCGCCGGCCGCACCGGTCTCCCCAGTGTCGCCCTTCTCCCCCTGGGCGCCGGCCGCACCGGTCTCCCCGGTATCGCCCTTCTCCCCCTGGGCGCCGGCCGCACCGGTCTCCCCAGTGTCGCCCTTCTCCCCCTGGGCGCCGGCCGCACCGGTCTCCCCGGTATCCCCCTTCTCCCCCTGGGCGCCGGCCGCACCGGTCTCCCCGGTGGCCCCGGTGTCGCCCTTCTCCCCGTTCTCTCCCTGGATGCCCTGCGGGCCGGCGAGGCCCTGCAGCCCCTGGATACCTTGCATGTTCCACGAGATCGCCGTTTCCTTCTTGGAATCGCACGATCCGCCGGCGGCGAGGACCCTCAGTTGACCGCCGTTGTTGATGTTGTAGCAGCCGTTGATTTCTCCGGTGCCGGATGTGGCCGAGACGGCGTAGGCGGCGGAAATTGCTCCGGTACCGAGAACCAGGGCGGCAGTCAGGCCGAGGATCTTGGGACTGGTTTTGGCAAAGCTGAAGTGAGACACGATGGACCCCCGGGGCGCATGAGACGAATGAGACTGCGCCAGACTACGGCCCCCAAAGCCCGCGGAACCGGCGTTGGAATACTCGACTTTGGCCCTTGAGTACCCGACTTTTCGGTGGAGTACTCGGTTTCGCCGGACGGACTACTTGGTACCACCAAATGGCCCGGACGATCCGGCCCCAACGGGGGCAGAGCAGCCCGAATCACCTGGCGTTTGTCATCGTCAGCGGCCTCCGCAAGGCAGCATTCGGGAGTCGACTGGGTGTGGTTGCGGCTACTCCGCAGCGGCGAGGGAGGCCAGGGTGGAGACCAGGAGCCGGCGCTCCACCACCTTGATCCGTTCGTGCAGGGATTCCTCGGTCTCGCCGTCGGCCACCGCCACGGCTTCCTGCGCGATGATGGGGCCCGTGTCCACTCCGGCGTCGGCCCAGTGCACCGTGCATCCGGTGACTTTCACCCCGTAGGCGAGGGCATCGCGGACCCCGTGCGCGCCGGGGAACGCCGGCAGCAGGGCCGGGTGCGTGTTGAGGTATTTGCCGCCGAACGCGTCGATGAAGTCCGCGCTCACAATCCGCATGAACCCAGAGGACACCACGACGTCCGGGGAGTAGGCGGCCACGGCTTCGGTCAGGGCAGCGTTCCAGGCGGCCCGGTCCGGGTAGGCCTTGAAGTCCACCACGAAGGTGGGGATGCCGGCGGCGGCGGAGCGTTCCACCCCGTAGGTGCCGGGCCGGTCCGCGCCGACGGCGGCGATCTCGACGTCGAGCGTTCCCTCGTTGACGGCGTCGATGACGGCCTGGAGGTTGGAGCCGGTGCCGGAGACGAGGACTACGATGCGCATGGTCCTAGCTTATGGGGACGCTCGCGTAGGCTGGAAAACATGAATCCCCCGAACGACCCCGCCGGCAGCCCGGGCAGCCGGCAGCAGGGCCCGCACCCCCTCAGCGATGCGGCCAAGGCCTCCGAGGCCAAGACCCATCTCCTGTTCCGCAGCTTTATCGTGGCCGTGCTGGGATCGTTCTTCGTCTACCAGCTGGACATCAATTACCTCTGGCTGAGCGCGCTCCTGACGGCGGCCGGGACGGTGCTGGGCATCATGGTGCTGGTGCGGTACGCCCGGTACAAGGAATCGAAGTTCGTGCTCTTCGGGACCATTTCCGGGCTGGTGGTGCTGGCCGTGCAGGTGCTCCTGCTGGTGTCCTCGGCCCTGTTCTTCAACCAGGTGCGGGAGTACCAGCAGTGCAGCCGGCAGGCCCTGACCCAGCAGGCGGCGTCCAAGTGCCAGACCCAGCTGGAGAACTCACTGCCACGCTTCCGCTGACTCTGACTTCCGCTGGATCGCGGGCCGGACGGCGTCAGACGGACGAGGCCTCGAGGTCGGCTTCGCGCAGTTTCTGCTGGCGTTCCAGCCACGGTCCGGCGGCGTAACCGATCACGACGCCGACCGCCACCTCCGCGGCGACAAACAGTGCCGTTGTGAGCGGGTCCGGGCCGATGTCGGTGAGCCGGCCGATGCCGCCGGAACCCTGGGCCAGCCAGGCGAGTCCTGCCGCGAGCAGTCCGGCCACAGCGCCCACCATCACGCCGAGCACCACGGTGGAAACCGTGGCGGTGAACCAGCGGGCGCGGATCTTGATCGAGAGCCATTCGTCGAAGTGGTTTTCGCCCTCGCGGAGGAACCACCAGCCGGCCAGCGTCCCCGCGATGACGGGCACCACCAGCGCGGCCGCTCCGAAGTCCAGCGACCCGGCGGGCAGCGCGGCGAACACCGGGATTGATGGCAGCGGCCCGACGGCGGTGCCCAGCGCCCCGGCGTGCGAGCCGACGCCGAGGGCGAAGCCCGCCCCGGACGTCCAGGCGAGGGCGAACACCGCCAGGTTGGGGAGGAAGCCGAGCTGCGCAATGGTGAGCACGGCACCGCCCAGGGCGCCGGCGTCGAGCGCTTCATACACCGCGATCACGAGGTTCCAGTGGATGAACATGGTGGCGGCGAGCAGGGCGCAGCTGATGGCCAGGCTGGCCATGAGCGCCACGAAGCCTGCATTTATGGCGGACCCCAGGTAGGACCCGGCCCAGCGCGAATGCTGGCTGGTGCGGGCGAGCCAGTCCACGGCGTCGACGCCGATCAGGCGGCTCCAGGAACCGGCCTCGCGGCGGGCGCCGATCACCATGCCCAGGCCGAACGGAACCAGCGGGATGAGGGCGGCGGACCAGAGGCCCACACCGACGTCGTCCGTGCGGCAGACGAAGCCGGTGGCCAGACCGAAGCCGGCGTACATCAGCCACGAGCCGAGCAGCGCCTGCCAGAGCTGGTCCGTGTAGGACGCCCGGGCCAGCCGCCGGCCGGCGCGCCAGGCGAGGAGGAACGGGATGAGGGTCAGACCCAGCGGGGTGAGCGACAGGACGCCGGATTCGGGCTGCGCGACGGCGCCGGTGCCGGCGGTGTCGAGGAGCAGCGGAACGCCGTGGATCAGCATCCACGCCTGGCCGGCGAGCCGGGCCAGGACGTCGGGGGCGCCGTTCTGGAAACCGGCCGTAGCCCACACCGCGACAATCGGGGCGGCCACCACCAGGGCGGAGATGACGGCAGCCTGCGCGGATTCGAGGGCTCCCTGCAGCCACAAGGGCATCGGAAGTCCACGGTCTCCGGTCTGATCAGCGCGCAGTTTCATCGTGTTCCATCGTGCCACGCGCCGGGCTGGCCGCCCGTTGCGACAGGCTCAACCGGCCGATTTTGTGGGGCTTTCCACGGCCGGTTTCAGGGAGTCCACCCTCAGTTCGGCTGCCCGTTTGCCAGCGCTTTTTCCCCTACCCGGCCGTAAAATTGTTAGTGTCCGCAATCATTGGTTGGAGGCAGAAAATGACTACCGCATCTCCACATGCTCACGGCGTTCATTTCGGACGGACGGATGTCCAGAACGTCGGCATGGGTGTAGGTATTGTCCTTATCGTGGTGGGCATCCTGGGATTCATCCCCGGCGTCACCTCGCAGTACGACTCATTGGCGTTCGTTGGACCGAATTCCACGGCCCTGTTCCTGGGTGTGTTCCAGGTTTCGATGCTGCTGAACATCATTCAGGCCCTTATCGGCGTCATTGGAGTGGTCATGTCCCGGAGCAACCCCATGGGTGCCCGGAACTTCCTGATGGGCTTTGGCCTGTTGTACATCGTCCTTAGCGCCTACTCGCTCATTGTCGGAGTGGGATCGGTGGCCAATTTCCTGTCGCTGAATGTCATGGGCGCATGGGGCTTTATGGTCCTTGGCCTAGCAATGGTCGGCGCCGGCTGGCTGATGTCAAGGCATCTGGCTGACGACGCAACAGCCCGGTAAGCGAACAACCGGGAAAAAGGGAGCCGCGAATGAGTAACGTTTCATAGCAATCTGAAAATTCGTACTACCTGCTGGTGCAGACGCCTCGCGCGACTGCACCAGCTTCTTTTGTGTTTGGGGGGTGGCCGCGCGCCGGGGTGGCACGCACGTCGTTGCGGACCACCCGTTTGCCACGAATGGCCGCTACGCCATCCGGCGGGCCCTCCATTTGCCACGAATGGCCGCTATGAGACCCGGTTTAGCGGCCATTCGTGGTGATTCGGCGATGGCCTGGCCCCGCTCCCCCGACCCGGGCGCCGCACGCCCCGGCCCGCAGCACCCGTTTGCCACGAATGGCCGCTACGCCGTCCAGGCCCCACCCATCTGCCACGAATGGCCGCTAAGAGCCCTCGCATAGCGGCCATTCGTGGTGACTCGGCGAGTCAATGCGATCCACCCTGGCGGCACGCCACGTCCCGCAGCACCCGATTGCCAAGAATGGCCGCTACGCCATCCGGTGGGCCCTCCATTTGCCACGAATGGCCGCTATGAGACCCGGTTTAGCGGCCATTCGTGGTGATTCGGCGACGGCCTCCCCCGACCCGGGCGCCCCGGCCCCAGGACGCGCGCCGCCGATCAGGCGTCCTTGAGGTCGATGCCTTTGGTTTCGGGGAGCTTGAACACCGCGAGCGCCGTGGCCGCGCACAGCACGATGATGTAGGCGCTGGACAGCCAGCCCAGGTTCCAACTGTTGAAGAGGGCGTTCAGGTACGGAGCCGTTCCGCCGAAGATCGCGACGGACAGCGAGTAGGCAAAACCGATGCCCTGGGTCCGGATCTTGGTCGGGAAGTTCTCCGACAGCACCGACGCGAGCAGAGCCCCCGGGATGGCCACGATGCACAGGGCCAGGGTGGCCGCGACAGCAAGCGTCCACCCCTCACGGGTAATCATTCCCATCAGGGGGAACTGGGTGGCCACCATGGCCACGGAGAACCCGATCAGGAGAGGCCTGCGTCCGATGCGGTCCGAGAGCCGCCCCCAGAACGGCAGGGTGATGAGGGCAATCGACTGGGCGATCACCGAGGCCCAGTAGGCGGTCTGCGGATCCATTCCCCGCTGCGTGATGGCGAACGTCGAGGCGTACGACGTCCAGGTGTAGTGCGCCGCCGTGATTCCGGACGTCATGGCGATCATGAGCAAAACCGCGCGGATGACGGTCTTGCGCGGAATCGGAGCGGTCTCGGCATCCGATGCCTTGGCTTCAAAGACGTCGCTCTCCTCCATGCCCCGCCGCAGGTACAGTGCGGCCAGCGCCAGCACCGCCCCGAGGAGGAACGGGATGCGCCATCCCCACTCGGCCACCCCCGCCGTGCCCAGGGCGCTGGTGACGCCGCCGCCCACCACGTACGCCAGCACCGAACCGCCGAAGATGGCAACAAAGACGATGCTCCCCCACTGCCCGCGCTTGGCCGGCGGTGCAATCTCGGCGATGTAGGTGTTGGCGGTTGCGGACTCGCCGCCGTGGGCGAACCCCTGGGCTACACGGGCCAGGAGCAGCAGCACGGACGCCCAGATGCCCACCTGGCCGTAGGTGGGCATCAGCCCGATCAGCAGCGAGCCGCCGGCCATGATCAGCATGGTGCTGATCAGCACAAACTTGCGGCCGCGCCGGTCTGCAATACGGCCGAACACGATGCCGCCCAGCGGACGCATCAGGAAGCCCACCGCGAAGACAGCCAGGGTGGACAGGAGCGCGGAGACCGGATCCTTGGCGTCAAACATCGCCGCAGCGATGAACGGCGCGAAGACGGCGTATGCGCTCCACTCGTACCACTCCAGGACGTTGCCGACCGTGCTGGCGAACATGGAGCGCCGTTTGGATTGCCGGTCGAGTTGAAGCTGCGGCTGCCCCGACGCCGGGGCCTCCTCAAGCCGGATGGTGCTGTCCATGGTGGTTCCTTCCCTACTGCGCTGTATGAGGAATTCAAGGTGTGAGACAAAAGGTGCGGCGGCTACTGGCGTGGGGCAGGGCCCGGCCGCGCGCTACTTCAGGCGGGACGCGAGCCGCTCGGCGACGTCGAGCAGTTGCGGCACGCCGTGTTCCATGGCCGCGCCGAACCCGGTATCCCCCGGGCGTTCGCCGCGCAGCCACCGGGCGTGGATGGCCTCGCTGAAGATCGCGGCCTTCCACAGGGCAAGCGCCTGGTACCACGGCAGGGCGCCGAGGTCGAGGGACATCCGCTCCTGGTACCGCTCGATCAGGTCCCGCCGTCGGAGGTAGCCGGGCAGGCGGGTCACCGGGGTCAGCTCCATGGGGGTGAACGGCTCGTCGGCATCGGCGTAGGTGGCGGTCAGGTAGCCGAGGTCGGCCAGCGGGTCCCCCAGGGTGGCCATTTCCCAGTCCAGGACAGCGGTGACGCGCGGCGGCCCGTCAGGGGCGAACATCAGGTTCCCCGCGCGGTAGTCGCCGTGGATCACCGAGTCCCGCTGGCTGTCCGGGCGGTTCTCCTCCAGCCAGGCGGCCAGGCGCCCGACGGCGGGCAGGTCCCGGGTGGTGTTGACGTCCCACAAGGACGCGAACCGGGCCACCTGGCGTTCCAGGTAACCCTGCGGCCGGCCGAGGCGGGCGATCTCGCCGCCGGAGACGTCCAGCGAGTGCAGGTCCGCAAGGGTATCCACCAGGGCCGTGCTGGTCGCCCGGCGCGCTGCCTCGGAGTCGAGGTGCGGCGGCACCGTGTCGGTGAGGACCGTGCCGTGGAGATGCTCCATGACGTAGAACGGGACCCCCAGCACGGATTCGTCCTCGCACACGGCCAGGATCCGGGGCACCGGCACGCCCAGCGGCGCGAGGGCCAGCTGGATGCGGGCTTCCCGCGCCATGTCATGGGTGGACTTGGGCAGCGGCGGCCGGGGTCCGCGGCGGAGCACGACGTCGGCCCCTTCCCGCTGCAGCCGGAACGTCACGTTGGACTGGCCGTCGCCGATCCGCTCCCACCTGAGCGCGCCGGTTCCCAGGCCGGCGTCGTCCAGGAAGCTCCGGACGTTGTCCAGGACCAGCAGCGGTGGTCGGGTGAACGCGGCGGCCTGGTCCTGGTTGTCCACCACCTCGGGCTCGCCCGTGCCCTGGGACTGAACCGTGCCATCCGACTGAACCGTGCCGCCTGACTGAACCGTGCCGCCGGCTTGCGACGTGACGGGCGCCGGCGTCATGATGCAGCTCCCTCGTGGACCGATGCCGCGCCCAGGAACGGCTCCCCCGCAGCCACCGCACGGCGCCGCTGCGACGAGGCACGCCGGGAGATGGCCCACTTGTGGGTCTCGTTGGCGCCGTCGTAAATCCGGAACGGCCGGACTTCGGCGGCGTACTGCGCCAGCGGCAGCCCGTCGGAGACGCCGTCGCCCCCGCAGAGCTGGATGGCACGGTCGATCACCCGGAAGACGGCCTCGGAGCAGTGCACCTTGGCGATCGAGGACATCGCGGAACCGGCTTTGGGGTCGGACACCAGGAGGGCCGCGGTCTTGGCGATGATCGCGTCCGACGTTTCGATGTCGATCACGGACTGCGCGATCATCTCCTGGGCGATGCCGAGCTGGGCGATGGGCGAGCCGAAAATCTCGCGGCTTCCCGTCCGGTCCAGGGCGATGTCCAGCGAGCGCCGGGCCAGGCCCAGCCAGCGCATGCAGTGGGTGAGCCGGGCCGGCCCCAGCCGGACCTGGGCGTATTTGAAGCCCAGGCCCGCTTGGCCGAGCACGGCCTCCGGCCCCACCACAACGTTGTCGAAGTGCAGGTTCGGGTGGCCGCCGGCGATGGTCCGGTCGATGGTGTGGATCGGATCGCCGAGCCGGACCCCGGGCGCGTCCATGTCCACCAGGAACATCGTGGCGCTGTCCGCCTCCGGCCCGACGTCGGGCGTCCGTGCCATGACGATGGCGAATCCGGCGTGCTCGGCCCCGCTGGTGAAGCGCTTGTGCCCGGAGATGGTCCAGGAGTCACCGTCGCGGAGGGCGGTGGTCAGCAGGCCCGCGGGGTCCGATCCCGCGCCCGGGTGCGGCTCGGTCATGCCGAAGCAGGAGAAGGTCTCGCCGGCTGCGAGCGGCGCGAGGTAGCGCCTCTTCTGCTCGGCGGTTCCGATGATGTTGAGCATGTGCATGTTCCCCTCGTCCGGGGCCATGCAGTTGAGGACGGCCGGCCCGATCGGGGAGTATCCGGCCTCCTGGAAGATCGGGGACCACTGGTCCACCGCGAGGCCCTGGCCGCCGAACTCGGCGGGGACGTGCGGGGCGAACACGCCGGCGGCTTTGGCGGCCTCACCCAGTTCGCGACGGAGACCGTCATCCAGGCGTTCGCCGGGCCGCGGTTCGGCGGGCATCACCACCGTGCGGATGAAGTCGCGGGTGCGCAGCCGCAGGTCTTCGACGGCGGGAGGGAGGGTGCTGTGGGTCATAGGAGGTCCTTTCGGGCCGGAAGGGAAGCAGGGCGGAGGCAGGGCGGAGGCGTGCCGGCGCGCCGCGCCGTGGCGGCGGCCAGGAGGGCGTTGGTTCGGGAGCCCGCCGCTAGGCGGTGCCCCCGGCGGTGAGCAGGCCGCCGTCGACCGTAAGGATCTGGGCGGTGATCCAGTCGGCGTCCGGGGAGGCGAGGAACGCGACGGCGGCGGCGACATCCTCGGGGACACCCAGCCGCTTGAGCGGGTACTGCCCGGCGACCTCCGCCTCCTTCCCCTCATAGAGCGCCTTGGCGAACTGGGTCTTGACGACGGCGGGAGCGACCGCGTTGACGCGGATGTCAGGACCGAGTTCGACGGCGAGGGTGCGGGTCAGGTGGGAGACCGCGGACTTGCTGATGCCGTAGAGGCCGATCCCCTCGGACGGTGTGTCGCCGGTGACGGAGGAGATGTTCACGATGCAGCCGCGCCGGCCGCGGAAGGACAGCCCGGGGTGGGACAGGGCGCCCTGCACCCAGGCGAGGGTTCCGATGACGTTGACGTTGAAGACCTTGCGGGCGGCGTCGAGGTCGAGTTCGGACAGCGGGCCGTAGACGGGGTTGATGCCGGCGTTGTTGACTAGGATGTCCAGGCCGCCGGTTTCGCGGGCGATCAGGTCGAAGACGGCCTGCTGGTGCGCGGCGTCGTCCGCCTTCCCGGCGACGCCGAACGCGGTGCCGGCGGGGAAGGACGCGACGGCGTCGTCGAGGGTTTCCTGCGTCCTGGCCGTCAGGACCACCCGTGCGCCCTCGGCCGCGAGCCGGCGGGCGATGGCCAGGCCGATGCCACGGCTGGCGCCGGTCACCAGCGCGGTCTTGCCGCGGAGCCGGCTGGGGACGGAGGGCTGGTCAGGGGTGAACTGGTCAGGGGTGGATTCGGGGGCGTTGGAGTCGGGGACGTTGGATTCGGGGGCGTTGGCTGGTTCAAGGTTGGGTCCGGTCACGTTCAGTCCTTCAGGTTCAGGCCGCGGAGTTCCCGCCGCTGGATCTTGCCGGTGTGGGTCTTGGGCAAATCGTTCAGGATGTAGAGCCGGCGCGGATATTTGTAGGCGGCCATCCGTTCCTTGGCGAAGGCCACCAGCTCGGCGTCGGTGGCCTGCGCGCCGGCTTTGAGCGAGACGTAGGCCACCACCGATTCGCCACTGTAGCTGTCCGGCTGGCCCACCACGGCGGCTTCCAGGACGGCCGGGTGCTCATAAAGGGCGTCCTCGACTTCCCGGGGCCACACCTTGTAGCCGGAGACGTTGATCTGGTCCTTCATGCGGTCCACGAGGTAGATCCAGCCTGCCGCGTCCATGATGGCGACGTCGCCGGTCCGCAGCCGGCCGCCGGGCAGGGCCGCGGCCGTCTCCGCCGGTTTGTTGAGGTAGCCCGGGGTCACCTGCGGGCCGCTGAGTTCCAGCTCCCCGGGCTCCCCGGCCGGGACCGGGGTGCCGTCGAGGCCCACCACGCGGGCCACCAGATTCGGCAGCGGCACCCCGATCGCGAGCGTGCCGCTGCCGGGGTCCACCGGCGCCACCGCACCGGGCGGCACCGCGATCACCGCCGAAGCCGTCTCGGTCATGCCGTACACGTTGTGGATGTACTGGCCGAACCGGGCCTGGAAGGTGGCCACCGTGGCCGGCGGGATCGGGGCTCCGCCCGAGTAGATGTACTTCAGCGTGGCAAAATCCGCTGCCGTCGCGTGGGGCAGGTCCAGGAGCGCGTTGAAAACGGTGATGGACCCGATCACATGGGTGACGCGGTGCCGGCTGAACGCCTCGAGAACCACGTCCGGCCGGACCCGGTTGATGAAAACGAGGTTCACCGGATGGATGAGGGAGGTCACCGCAGTGGCCACCGCACCCGTGATGTGGAAAAGGGGCGCCACGGCCAGGACGACGTCGGCGGGTGCCAGCTGCTGCCACCTCGCGTAGCCCGTGGCCACGTTCAGCACGTTCCGGTGCGTGCCAAGGGCGCCCTTCGCCGGGCCGGTGGTTCCCGAGGTGTAGGTCAGCAGTGCCACGCTTTCCCCGGTGAGCGGCGGCGCCGCCGGAACCTGGCCGGCCCGGCGCCGGACGATCGCGAGCAGGTCGTCCTCTGTCCGCTCCGGCGTCCCTGTTCCGCTGAAGACCCGCGGATCATCCTCGCTCTGGAAGTCCCGGTCTGACGTGGTGACCGCCCAGGCTACACGGCTCCCGCGCAGGGTCTCCGTCACGCCGTCGAGCGCGCTGTCGAGGCACACGATGCCGACGGCACCCGAGTCGTCGATGATGGCGCGGAGTTCCTTGCCCTTGTACATGGGGTTCAGCACCAGTGCCGTTCCGCCGGCCTTCCAGATGGCCAGGAGGGACAGGGCGAACTGGGGGATGTTCTGCAGGTAGATGCCGACGGCGGTGCCGGGACCCACACCCCGCTGTTGCAGTTCGACGGCGAGGGCATCGGCGAGCGCGTCGACGTCGGACGCGGACAGCGACTGGTCGAAGTAGGTGACCGCGGTGGCGTCCGGGTCCGCGCTGACGCGCTGGGCCCAGGCCTCGTTGATGGTCTGGGCGGCCGGTTCGACGAGGGGCTCGACGCCGTCGGGGTAGAGGGCGGTCCAGGGGCGGTCTGCGGTGTGGTTCACAGCGATGAGTCTCTTCTTCGTTGAACAGAGGACGGTGAATCATTCGTGTAATGCGTATCACTTTACCGAGCGCTCGCTCGGTTTGATCGAATATAGTGTAGTTACACAACGACGGCAAGGGGTCACGGAATATGGGCGGACAGGATGCCATGCGCTCAGGGGTGTCGGCTGCGGCAGCGAGTCCGGCCGGCGGGGCCTGGCAGGATTTCTCCCCGCCGGCTCTCCGGCCGGCCCTGGCGGCAGCCCTGGCCTGCTTCATGGAGAACGGCTACCACGGGACCACCATCCGGCAGGTGGCCACCCGGGCTGGCCTGTCCGTTCCGGGGCTGTACCACCATTTCCCGTCCAAGCAGGCGCTGCTCGTGGCACTCGACGCCGAGGCCATGGCGGAACTCTGGAACCGGAGCACGGCCGCCCTGGCCGACGGCCCGCAGGCAGTGCTCGACAGATTCGACCGGCTGATCCGCTGCCTCACCCTGTTTCACGCGCACCGGGGCGACCTTGCGTTCATCGCCCAGAGCGAGATCCGCAGCCTCGAGGGCACGGCCCGCGCGGACCACATCGCGGCCCGCGACCGCCAGCAGGCTTTGCTGAGCGGAATCATCGACGACGGCGTCGCGGCCGGGATCTTCGACGCGCCCCACCCGCGCGAGACCAGCCGCGCCATCACCACCATGTGCACGGGCGTGGCCCAGTGGTACCGGATCGACGGCGAGCTCACGCCCGAGGAACTCGCGGACCGCTACGGCAGGCTCTGCCGCCTCACCGCCGGCGCCGCCGCGGGGTGACGCAACGGGGCGCCCTCGGCATTGCGGAACCTTGGCGGCCGACCTTGCTTCACACCCAGCCATTTGCCACGAATGGCCGCTATGCCGCCGATGGTTCACCCATTTGCCACGAATGGCCGCTGTGGGACCCGGTTTAGCGGCCATTCGTGGCGATTCGACGCCACACCCCGCTCCGCTCCCGGCAAGGGAATGCGCGACGGCGGTGTTGCCGCGGCTTGGCAGCCAACCCCGCACCCCAGCTCCGCACTCCACTCCGGACCACCCACAGAAACCGTACTCCGGTAAAAATCTTCACTTTAATTACGACAGAATCATTGACCTGCTAAAAATCTTCACTATAGTTGTGTGAGTCAGGTCACCAAATGAAGGACATCGAATGACCGCCGAGAGCACCACGGGCAGTGCCCCCCTTGCCACCAGCGCACTCCTTGCCACGGTTGGCAACAAGGTCCGCTCCATGCGCAAGGAAAAAGGCATGACGCTCGCCAAGCTCTCGGAGATTACGGGCCTCAGCCCGGCCATCGTCAGCCAGATCGAACGCGGCCTGGCGAACCCGTCCTTCACCACCCTGGCGCAGCTGGCCCACGGCCTGGACATCCCGGTGGGGAAATTCTTCATCGGGCAAGAAGAAACCAGGTCGCCCGTGGTCCGCAAAGCCGAGCGCCGCAACCTGAAGGGCGTCACCAGGAAATCCGTGGGTGAGGCGGTCTATGAACTGCTCACACCCGACCTCAACGGCGCCCTGGAAGCCCAATGGATTGTCAGCCCTCCGGGCCACGACACCAGCGGCACCCCTTTCCGCCACAGCGGCGAGGAATTCGGCATCATTCTCTCCGGCCGGAAGGACATCTTCCTGGACGGCGAGTGCTACACGCTCGAGGAAGGTGACTCCATCACCTTCTCCTCGGACACCCCGCACTGGTACAAGAACAGCTACGAAGAGGTATGCGTAGCGATCTGGGTTAACGCACCTCACGCGTGGTAGCGGCGCCGACCCCAAGCGGCCCCTATCGCTTCCCAACTGTCGCGGCCTGAACCGGCCCGCTGACAGTCCTTGCCACGCATTCACCGTCCGCACACCCCGGACGGCGATGCGTCATACCCTCCCCCGCCTCCCCCCAAGGCGTCAGCGTAAGGACACGTCCATGCTCGATACACCCATGCTTGACAACACCAGGCCGGACAGCGCCGTCACGGCCCAGCAAGACACCAACAACAGCAAGAAATTCACCCCCGAGGTCCGCAAAGGCCTCCTGGGCCTCGGCCTCGGCAACGCCCTCGAATGGTACGACTGGATGGTCTTCGGCCTCCTCTCCGCCTTCATCGGACCCAACTTCTTCCCCAACACCGATCCCCTCTCCGCCACGCTGAACGCCCTCGCCGTGTTCGCCGTCGGCTTCGCGTTCCGGCCGCTGGGCGGCATTATGCTCGGCACCCTCGCGGACCGGATCGGACGACGGCGGGTCATGCTGCTGTCGATCCTGCTGATGGCCGGCACCACCCTGGTGATCGCCGTCTGCCCCAGCTACGAACAGATCGGCGTCTGGGCCGGCATCATCCTGGTGGCTTGCCGCATCCTGCAGGGCATCTCCACCGGCATCGAGGCCCCGCTCTCCACCTCGCACGCCGTGGAGCTGGTGCCCGAGGGCCGCGAAGGCTACGTCGCCGGCATCATGTCCTTCTACGTCAACATCGGCATCCTGCTCGCCTCGCTGGTCAGCTTCCTCTGCAGCCTCACCCTCGGCGGCGCCGTGATGGCCGAATGGGGCTGGCGCGTGCCGTTCATCATCGGCGCTGTCTTCGGCTTCGTGGTCGTCTACCTCCGCCGCGCCCTCCCGGAGACCATGCGCCCGGAAGAAATGGCCAACAACTCCTCCGGCGCCGTCTGGACCGGGGTCCGCAAGCACTGGCTCTCGGTCCTCGCCATCATCTTCGTCGTCGGTGCGGCCCAGGCCTACAACTACGCCTGGAACGTGGGCCTGCCCAGCGCCGCCCGCAGCGGCTTCAAGGAGGACCCGACGGCGGTCTTCGCCCTCACCACCGCCCTTGGCGTGATCCTGGTGGCCGGCAGCTGGATCATCGGCAAGCTGGCCGACGGACGGTCCATGTCCCGCTGGTTCCTCATCACCCGCATCCTGGCCATCCCCTCCGTGTTCCTCATGCTGATGTACGTCCAGCCCGGCATCGGCGGCTTCGCGGCGGTCCTGCTCGGCGGTTCCGTCGTCCTGGTCCTGAACATGACCCTCTACAACGTGGTCAGCACGTCGCTGATGCCCAAGAACTGCCGCGGCACCGGCGTGGCCCTGGGCTACGGGATCGGCGTCGCCCTGTTCGGCGGCACCGCGTCCTACCTGCTGGTCTGGCTCCAGTCCCTGAACCTCACCTGGGTCTTCCCGGTGTACGTCGCCGTCCTCTCCATCCTCAGCATCGTCTTCTACCTCGCGGCCCGCCGCACCAACGGCATCTTCGTCGGAAAGTAAGGATCCCCATGAACTCCCTTGACCCCCAAAGCTCCCTGGACCTCCGCACCACGACGGCGGGCCTCACCGCCCCGGTCATCTCCCGCTCCGACGTCCTGGTGGTGGGCGGCGGCCCTGCCGGCGTCGCCGCCGCCGTCACGGCAGCCCGCTCCGGTGCCTCCGTCACGCTGCTGGAACGCTACTCCTCCCTCGGCGGCCTCGCCTCCGGCGGCATGGTCCTGGTGCTCGATGACATGATCAACGGCCAGGAAATCACCGTCACCGGCATCGTCTCCGAGTACGTCGAACGGCTGCAGAAGCTCGGCCTCGCGATCGTCCCGCCGGCTGATGACCGCAAGACCTCCGAGGAACTCTGGAACAAGTGGGGCCGCTACGGCACCTTCGATTTCCACTCCCACACCACCCCCAAGCCCGTCTGCTACGCCGCGGCGTTCGATCCGGACGGCTGGAAGCGCGTCTCCAACGACCTGGTCCGCGAAGCCGGCGTCGACCTCCGCCTGCACTCCTGGTTCTCCCGCCCCATCGTGGACAACGGCGTCATGAAGGGCGTCATCTGCGAGACCAAGTCCGGCCCGCAGGCGTTTATGGCGGACATCGTCATCGACACCACCGGAGACATCGACGTCGCCTCCCGGGCCGGCGCCAGCTACGTCAAGGACAGCTACCTCACCACCCTTGTCTTCCGGCTCGGCAACGTGGACACGAAAGCCGCCGAAGCGTTCGAGCAGGCCAACCCGAAGGAAGCCCGCGCCATCAACCGCAAGATCAAGCGCCTCCTCGGCGGCGCCTGGGAACTGTGGTGGCTCAAGACCCCCATCGACGGTGTGGTCTGGTGCAACGCCCCGCACATGACCGGGTTCGACGGCGTGGACCCGGCGGACATGACCGCCGCCGAGTTCGCCGCCCGCGACCGGATCTCCGAGGCCGTGGACTACGTCCGCGCCCACCTGCCCGGCTTCGAGAACTGCTACATGCTGGACGTCGCCTCCCAGATGGGCGTCCGGCAGACCCGCCTGCTGGAAGGCGAGTACGTCATGACCAAGGACGACGTCACCACCCGCCGGCACTTCGCGGATACCGTGGCCCGCGGCCGCGACTACTACTACCCGTACCGCTCCCTGCTGCCCAAGGAAGTGGACCAGCTCCTGGTCGCCGGCAGGCACTACTCCGCCACCCCCGAGGCGCAGAAAATGTCCCGTGAGATCCCGCCCTGCATGGCCATGGGCCAGGCGGTCGGCGTCGCCGCCGCCCTCGCCGTCCAGAACGGCACCCTGGTCCGGGACGTCTCCGCCCTGGACATCCAGGAGGGCATGCGCCGCCACGGCGCGGACCCCGGCGACGTCCCGTCGTCGAACGCCACCCTCGATGTGGACGCGGTGGTGGGGGCATGAGCACCGTCACCGCAGAACGCATGGCGGCGGCCCCCGCCGCCGCGACGGACCCCCAGTTTGCCGGCACCCCGCTTCCCCTGGACGGGATCAAGATCGTGGACTTCACCCAGGTTTTCATGGGCCCGTCCTGCACCCAGCTGCTGGGCGACTACGGCGCGGACATCATCAAGGTCGAACGCCCGGGCGCCGGGGACATCTCCCGCAACTCGTTCCCGGACAAGGACGGCCAGGACAACCCGATCTTCCTGTCCATCAACCGGAACAAGCGCAGCATCTCCGTGGACACCCGCACCGAGGAGGGCAGGGACGTGCTGCGCCGGCTGCTGGCCGACGCGGACGTGGTGGTCAGCAACTTCCGCTCCGGCGTGATGGAACGGATGGGCTTCGGCTACGAGGACCTCAAAGCGCAGAACCCCGGCATCATCTGGGCTTCCGGCACGGGCTTCGGCCCGGTTGGCCCCTACTCGCACAAGGGCGGGCAGGACGCGATCGCGCAGGCCTACTCCGGGGTGATGTGGCGGCGCGAATCGGACGACCAGAAGCCGGCGATCTACCCCACCACGCTGTGCGACTACATCACCGGCATGCACCTCATGCAGGGCATCCTGCTGGCGCTGCGCACCCGGGAGGCCTCCGGCGTCGGGCAGAAGGTGGAGGTGACCATGTACGACTCCATGCTGCACCTGCAGATGCAGGAGGCGTGCATGCAGCTCAACCGAGGCTATGAGGTCAACTGGGGCGCCATGCCGCTCAGCGGGGTCTTCGAAACCACCGACGGCGCCGTGTGCATGGTGGGCGGCTTCACCCCGGACCCGCTGGCCCGGATCTCCGAGGCCCTGGGCCTGGATGAGGACCTCACCCTGCGGCCTGAGTTCGCGGACCTGGCGCAGCAGTTTGCCCACAAACCGGCGCTGCAGGCCATCTTCCGCGAGCGCATCGCCACCAACACCACCGAGTACTGGACCTCCCGGCTGGAGGACCAGGGTCTCCTGAACGCGCCCGTCCACACGCTGGAGCAGGCCCTCGCCGACGCCCAGACGGAAGCGAACGGCATGATCGTGGAGGCCGAGCACCCCGGCGTCGGAACGGTGCGCATGCTCAACGCACCGATCCGGCTCTCCGCCACCCCGCCCACCGTCCGCCGCGCCGCGCCGCGCCTCGGCGAGCACAACGTGGAGGTCCTGCGGGAGAACGGGTTCGACGCCGGGACCATCGAGCGCCTGCAGCAGCTGGGGGTGCTCCGGTGACCGCGGTGTCTGTAGAAAGCACGACGGCGGGCCCCGCATCGGCCGCTCCCGCAGTTCCGGACGCAGTGGACGAGGTCACGCTCACCATCGAGAACCACGTCGCCACGGTGGTGATCGACCGCCAGCACGTGCTCAACGCCGTCGACGGCCGCGCGCAGGCCCGGCTCAACGAGATCTGGGAGCAGCTGGAGGCCGACGCCGACGTCCGCGCCGTTGTCATCACCGGCGCCGGCACCCGGGCGTTCTGCGTCGGGGCGGACATGTCCAGTGCCGCGGTGGACAAGACCGGGCTGGAGTACTGGGCCGGGCTGGACCCGAACGGTTTCGGCGGCCTCAGCCTGCGCACCACCCTGGACGTCCCCGTGATCGCCCGGGTGAACGGCTACGCCCTGGGCGGCGGCATGGAGATTGTGCTCGGCGCGGACATCGTGGTCGCCGCGGACACCGCCCGCTTCGGGCTGACGGAACCGAGGGTGGGGCGCCTGGCGCTCGACGGCGGCATCCACCAGCTGGTGCGGCGGATCCCCTACACCCAGGCGATGGGCATGCTCCTCACCGGGCGGAAGGCCGACGCTGCGGAGATGCAGTCCATGGGCCTGGTCAACGAGGTGGTCCCCGCGGAGGAGCTCGACGCCGCGGTACTGCGCTGGCTGGATTCAATCCTCGCCTGCGCCCCCACCTCCGTCCGGGCCGTCAAGCAGATGGTCGCCCGGACCGGGCACCTGACCGCCGCCGAGGCGCGCGGCCTCCGGCTGCCGGCCCTGATGGCGGCGCTGGACAGCGAGGACTCGGCCGAGGGCGTGCGCGCCTTCCAGGAAAAGCGCCCGCCCGTGTGGCCGGGTCGCTGAGCATGCAGCCGCTGAGAATGCAGGAACAACCAGCTAAGGAGAACCCCATGCGGGAATCACTGGCACCCGGCGTCTGGGGCGTCGTCGCCACCCCCTTCCAGGGCAGCACCCTGGACGTCGACACCGACAGCCTGGCCGGGCTGGTGGAGTACTACCAGGCCATCGGCGCCACCGGCCTCACCGTCCTGGGCGTCTTCGGCGAGGCCGCCGCGCTGACCCCGGCCGAGCGCAGCCTGGTCCTGGAGGTGGTGGTCGAGGAAACGGACCTGCCCCTCGTGGTGGGCGTGACCTCGCTGTATACCGGCGCGGCCGTTGAGGAAATCCGGGCGGCGCAGGCGGTGGCCGGCGGGCGCCTGGCCGCCGTGATGGTGCAGGCCAATTCGGCGAACCCCGCCGTGGTGGCCGCGCACCTGAACGCCATCCACCAGGCCACCGGCGCCAAGGTGGTGCTGCAGGACTACCCGCTGGCCAGCGGCGTCAGCATCAGCACCGCGTCCCTCATCAGTGTGGTGCAGGCCTGCACCGCCGTTATCGCGGTCAAGGCGGAGGCCCCGCCCACGTCCGTGGCCATCGCGGAACTCACCGCGGCGCTGGACGTGTCCGTGTTCGGCGGGCTCGGCGGCCAGGGGCTGCTGGACGAGCTCCTGTCCGGGGCGGCCGGGGCCATGACCGGTTTCTCCTATCCGGAAGCCCTCATCGCCTGCGTCCGCGCCTGGCAGGCCGACGGGTACGAGGCCGCCCGGGACGCTCTGCTCCCCTACCTGCCGCTGATCAACTTCGAACAGCAGGCCCGGATCGCGCTGCCGGTCCGGAAGGAGTGCCTGCGCCAGCGCGGCCTCATCGCCGACGCCGGCGTCCGCGCCCCGGGGGCACCGTTCCCCGAGGTGCTCCGGCCGGGCATGCTCACCCATCTGGCCGAGGCGGCCGCGGCCCTGGACGCGCGTCCGTCCGAACGGCCGGCGTCCGCACCGGCGGCGGGCTCACCGGCGGCCCAGCACCTTGCCGCGGCGGGGAGGCTCTGATGGATCTCGGCATCAGCGGCAAGACCGCGTTTGTGGCCGCGTCCACCGGCGGCCTGGGGCTCGCGATCGCCCGCGCCCTCGCGGCGGAAGGCGTCCGCGTCGCCGTCACCGGGCGCCGGCCGGACCGCGCCAAGGAGATCGCGGCCGAGCTGGAGGCCGCCGGGCACACCGCCGTCGGCATCGAGGCGGACCTGGGCACTCCCAAAGGTGCGGCGGCCGCCGTCGAACGCTGCACCGACGCGCTCGGACCCATCGACATCCTGGTGCTCAACGGCCCGGGGCCGAAGCCCGGCGCGGCCGCCACCCTCACCTCCGATGACATCGCCGCCGCGTTCGACGTGCTGGTCAAGCCGCAGCACGCGCTGATCTCACAGGTGCTCCCCGGCATGCGGGAACGGCGCTGGGGGCGGATCCTCGCGGTCGGCTCCAGCGGAGTGGTGGCGCCCCTGCCCAACCTGGCCGTGTCCAACACCGGGCGCGCGGCCCTGGCCGGCTACCTCAAGACCCTCGCCGCCGAGGTGGCCCTCGACGCCGTCACGGTGAACATGCTCCTTCCCGGCCGGATCGCCACCGACCGCGTGGCCGAACTCGACCAGGCCGCCGCCAAGCGCCGCGGCACCACCGTTGAGGAGATCCAGCTCGAGTCCCGCAAGACCATCCCCGCCCGCCGCTACGGCGAACCCGGGGAGTTCGGCGCCGCCGCCGCGTTCCTCTGCAGCGCCCCGGCGTCGTACATCACCGGCGTCGCACTCAGGTGCGACGGCGGCCTGATCCGCAGCCTCTGACCCTCTTTACCCACCACCCGAAGGAAACCCCATGACTTCCACGGCCACAGACCTCTCCGCCGGCACCGACCGCCAGCTCATCACCGCCCTGCACCTGATCAACGGCGAATGGCTGGGCGAGGCGGACACCGAGCGGATGAACCCCGCCCGCCCCGGCGAGCTCGCTGCCCTCTCCCCCAGCGGCACCGCCGCCGACGTCGGCGCCGCCACCACCGCGGCCGCCGCCGCGCAGCCGGCCTGGGCCGCGCTGCCCGCCCCCGCCCGCGGCGCCATCCTGATGACCGCCGGCAACCTGCTCCTGGAACGGCAGGCCGCGATCGCCGAGGACCTGGTCCGCGAGGAAGGCAAGACCCTCGCCGAGGCCAAGGGCGAGGTGAAACGCGCCTCCGACGTGCTGCGCTTCTTCGGATCCCTCGGCTGGGCCGCCACCGGCGAAGTCCTGCCCAGCGGCCTGCCGGACACCACCATCACCACCCGCCGCGAGGCGCTCGGCGTCGTCGGCCTCATCACCCCGTGGAACTTCCCCATCGCCATCCCGGCGTGGAAGTCCGCCCCCGCGCTGATCAGCGGCAACGCCGTGGTCATCAAGCCGGCCGAGCTCACGCCGCTCTCCGCCACCCACCTGGCCCGTGCGCTGCAGGACGCCGGGCTGCCCGCCGGCGTGTTCAACGTGGTGCACGGCAAGGGCCGCGTGGTGGGAGACGCCCTGGCCCGCGACCCGCGCATCGCCGGGCTGTCCTTCACCGGCTCGACGGCGGTGGGCCTGGGCCTGCAGGAGATCCTCAACGCCCGCCGCGCCCGGGTGCAGCTGGAGATGGGCGGCAAGAACGGCGTCCTGGTCCTGGACGACGCCGATCCCCGCAAGGCCGCGAAGGTGGTCGCCGCCGGCGCGTTCGGGCTCACCGGGCAGGCCTGCACCGCAACGTCCCGCGTCTACGTCACCCCCGGCATCCGGGCCGCGTTCCTCGACGCGCTCACCGAGGAGGCGGCCGCGTACACCCCCGGCGACGGCCTCGAGGCCGCGATGGGCGCCGTGGTGAGCCCGCAGCAGTTCGAGCAGAACCAGGCCGCGGTGCGCTCCGCCGTCGACCGCGGCGCTGTCCTCCTGACCGGCGCGCACGACGGCGATCCTGCCGGTCCGCTGTTCTTCCCGCCTGCGGTCCTCACCGGGCTGGCGTTCGACGACGCCGCCGTCACCGAGGAGATCTTCGGGCCGGTGGTGGCCGTGCTGGAGGTCCCGGACTACGAGGCCGGTCTGGCCGCGATCAACGACTCCCGGTACGGCCTCACCGCCGGGATCTGCACCGACTCGCTGGCGTTCTCCACGGACTTCGCGGCGCGGGCGCAGGCCGGGGTCATCAAGGTCAACCGCCCGACGGCGGGCCTGGACCTGAACGTCCCCTTCGGCGGGGTGAAGGACTCCTCCACCAACACGTTCCGCGAACAGGGGAAGTCCGCGCTGGACTTCTTCACGTGGGGCAAAACCGTCTACACGGGTGTGTAGCGCGCCGTGACGTACGTGATCGCGCAGCCCTGCGTGGATGTGAAGGACAAGGCCTGCATCGACGAGTGCCCGGTGGACTGCATCTACGAGGGTGAGCGGGCACTCTACATCCACCCGTCCGAGTGTGTGGACTGCGGCGCGTGCGATCCGGTCTGCCCGGTGGAGGCCATCTACTATTCGGACGACGTGCCGGACGAGTGGGCCGACTACGTCCGCGCCAACGTGGAGTTCTTCGAGGAGTTGGGGTCGCCGCAGGGCGCCTCGACCCTCGGGAACCTGGGCCGCGACCACCCCGTGGTGGCGGCCGAGCCGGCGGCGGTGCGCTGACTCTCAGCGCCGCCCGGCCCCGCCGGTTTGCCACGAATGGCCGCTACTGCGCAACACCGTTCCACCGGTTTGCCACGAATGGCCGCTAAGCACCCCCGCTTAGCGGCCATTCGTGGTGAATGGCCGATGTGGGGTCGGGTTGGGGGTGCAGAGCCACCGGCTAGAAGCGGACCAAGGAGTACGGGATGCTGGGCAAGTTTCCAGCGGTCCAAGGCCGTTCGGACTTCTCCACGGGGAGGTGTCCACGGCCGTCGCGAATCACCAGCACCACCGTGCCAACGATGGCGAGGAGTGAAACCGCCGCGAGGACAACCAGCAGCGCAACAAAGGACCCGGTCATGTCCAACACCTCTGGTACTAATTTTACGCTCGCCGGTTCCTGCGAGAATGGCCCCATGAGTGCCATCATCCTGGGCTGGGACCCGGACCGCCGGAACCACCAGGCCGCCGTCGAACGCGTCGCCGCGACCGGACTGCACCTGGGGCGGTGGAGGGTTGGCGGCCAGCTGGATGCCACCGCCGGCACGGACGTCTGGCTGCTCTTGGAGGGGGACCGCGGCCGGGGGCTGATCGGCCACGGCGTGGTGCTTCCGGAGCAGCCCGACGCCGGACCGCCGCCGTCCGTCAGCCCGCAGTCGGCTGCCGCCGGGCCGGACAGCACCGCGGTGTACGTGCACATTGCAGTGGACTCCCTGCTTCCGCCCGGCGAGCAGATTGCCGTCGGCCTCCTGGCCGAGGCCGTGCCCGGCATCCCGTGGGAAGCCGGGCACCCGGAGGGGCTGGGCGTTGAGCCGGCCGACGAAGAAGCCATCCGGTCCCTCTGGCGGAACTACGGGCCTCCCCCGGGCCTGGACCCCACCCTGCCTGCGGCCGGCACGTACCCGCAGCACGCTGTCATTAGGGCCGCGGTGAACCGCTACGAACAGGACGCGGATGCGCGGCGGGCGTGCCTGGCCCATCACGGCACCAGCTGCGCGGCCTGCGGGTTCTCGTTCGAGCAGAAGTACGGCGAAATCGGCAGGAACTTCATCCCGGTGCACCACTTGGTCCCGGCCGCCCTCCTTGGGAGCAGCTACGAGCTGGATCCCCTGGCCGACCTCGTGCCGCTCTGCGCCAACTGCCACGCCATGGCGCACGCCGGGGTGGCAACGCCCCGGACCGTGGCCGAGCTGCGCCGGATCATCGCCGACGCCGGCTTCCTCCCCGGCGCCACCGTCACCGACGAGCAACTGGAGGCCCAGCGGCAGGCCCGCCAACTCCTCGGGCCGCAGTAGCTGGTTCACGAACCACACCCGTTAACCCACTCTTCGCCCGGCCGCCACCCGTCCCACCCCGCGCCGCAAGCACGCCCGCGCAGGGTGGAGGGGTGAGGATCGCAATTGTTGCTGAGTCATTCCTGCCGCTGATGAACGGGGTCACGCACTCCATCCTGCGGGTCCTGGAGTATCTGCAGGAGCGCGGGGACGAGGTGCTGGTGATCGCGCCGTCCACGCTGGACGCGGGCGCACCCGGGGAGGTCTACGGGGCGCATGTCCACCGGCTGCCCTCGGTTCCGCTGGCCGGCTACACGAACGTGCGGGTGGCGATGGGCGGTGTCTCTCGGGTCAAGCGAATCCTTGCCGACTATGCACCGGACGTGGTCCACCTGGCGTCGCCGTTCGTGCTGGGCTGGCGCGCGGCGCAGGCCGCCCACCAGCTGGGCATCCCCACTGTCGCCGTCTACCAGACCGAGGTGCCGGGCTACGCCGGGCGGTACGGCGTCCCCTTCCTGGAGAACTGGGCCTGGGCCCGGGTGGAGAACATCCACCTGCTGGCCTCCCGCACCCTGGCCCCCTCCAGCTTCGCGCTGAACCAGCTCCGCGGCCGCGGCATCCCGCGGGTGGAGATGTGGCGGCGCGGCGTGGACACCCGCCGGTTCTCCCCGGACAAGCGCGACGCCGGCTGGCGGGGCACCGTGGCCCCGGCCGGCGAGCGCATAATCGGCTACGTGGGCCGGCTCGCGGTCGAAAAGCAGGTGCAGGACCTCGCCGCCCTCCGCACTGTTCCTGGCACCAGGCTGGTGATAGTGGGCGACGGGCCCCAGCGGCAGGCCCTCGAGGAGGCGCTGCCGGACGCTGTGTTTACCGGGTTCCTCGGCGGCGAAGAGCTGGCCCGGGCCGTGGCGTCCTTTGACCTGTTTGTGCACCCCGGCGAGTTCGAGACGTTCTGCCAGACCATCCAGGAGGCCATGGCCTCGGGCGTGCCGGTGGTTGCCACGGGCCGCGGCGGTCCGCTGGACCTCGTCGAGAACTCCCGCACCGGCTGGCTGTACGAGCCCGGCGACCTGGCCGACCTGCGCTCCCGCGTTATGGACCTGATGGGCGACGACGCCAAGCGCCGCGCGTTCGCAGCGGCGGCCCACGCATCGGTCCAGGGCCGGACGTGGTCCGCCCTCGGCGCCGAGCTGGTGCGTCACTACCAGGCGGTCCTCGCCGCCGGCGTCCCCTGCAACGGCCGAACAACCAGCACCACCCGGCAAGGAGCCGCCCTGTGAGAATTTCCGTGATCGGCTGCGGCTACCTGGGGGCCGTGCACGCGGCCACCCTCGCCTCCATGGGCCACACCGTGGTGGGGATCGACGTCGACTCCGCCAAGGTGGAGCAGCTGGGCCGCGGCGCGGCGCCGTTCTTCGAGCCCGGGCTGGACGAACTCCTCCGCGACGGCATCGCCACCGGCCGGCTCCGCTTCTCCACGGACTTCGCGGATACCACCCGCGCCCAGCTGCACTTCCTGTGCGTGGGAACCCCGCAGTCCGCAACGTCCGACGGCGCCGACCTCACCTACCTCGTCGACGCGACGGAGGCGCTGCTCCCCCACCTGCTGCCGGGGGCCGCCGTCGTGGGCAAGTCCACGGTTCCGGTGGGAACAGTGGACATGCTCAGCGGCGTCCTGTCCACCCGGCCGGACGTGCTCCTGGGCTGGAACCCCGAATTCCTGCGCCAGGGCACCGCCGTCAAGGACTCCCTGGTTCCGGACCGGCTGGTCTACGGCGTCCCCGGGCACGGGACAGCCGGCAGCGCCGCGGGAAAAACGGCCGGCACCGGCGCCGCGGTCACCGCCGCCCTCGACGCCGTTTACGGACCGCTGCTCACCGCCGGGATTCCCCGCTTAGTCTGCAACTTCGCGACGGCGGAACTGATCAAGTCGGCGTCGAACGCGTACCTGGCCACGAAGCTCAGTTTCATCAACGCCATGGCCGAACTCTGCGACGCCACCGGGGCGGACGTGACCCAGCTCGGCACCGCCATGGGCCTGGACCCGCGCATCGGCAGCCGGTACCTGCACGCCGGGCTGGGGTTCGGCGGCGGCTGCCTGCCCAAGGACATCCGCTCCCTCCGGGTGCAGGCGGCAGCCGCGGGCGTGGATTCGGTGGATCGGTGGATGGCGGTGGTGGACTCCATCAACCAGGACCAGCGGTCCCGCACCGTGGGGCTGGCCCGGGAACTGTGCGGCGGGCAGCTGGGCGGCCGCCGGGTCACCGTGCTCGGCGCGGCGTTCAAACCGGATACGGACGATATCCGGGACTCCCCGGCCCTAGCCGTCGCCCTCCAGCTGGCGTCGGACGGCGCCCATGTCACGGTGACGGACCCGGCCGCGGTCAACAATGCGTGGCGGCGCTACCCGCAGCTGCGCTTCGAACCGGCCACGGCGCAGGCCCTGGACGGGGCCGAACTGGTGCTGATGCTCACCGAGTGGGATGACTATGTCTCCCTCCACCCGGCCGTCGCCGGAGCCCAGGTGCGGCGACGGACCCTGCTGGACGCAAGAAACGTGGTGGACGCGGCTGCCTGGGAGGCGGAGGGCTGGACCGTCCGCGGCCTGGGCCGGGGCCTGGACCGCAGCAACGCGGCCGCCGCCACACACCCGGCGCCGGAACAGGCCCGCTGAAACGCGCCGCCCAACTTGGACGGCGCCCGCCCGCGCGGCCCCTATGATTTCCTGAGGGGAGGGCATGTCCATGAAATACAAGCGGTCTCGAATGCACCCGGCGGTGGCCGCGTGACGGCTTCCCCGTACCCGGCGCCGTGCCCCGAGGCCGTGCTGGACTCCTGCCCCGACGCCCTCCTCGTCGTCGCCGAGGACGGGACCATCCGTTTCGTCAACGCCGCCACGGAACGCATGTTCGGCTACACCCGTGACGAACTCCTCGGCCGGGACCACCGGATGCTCCTCGCCGAAGGCTTCCGCACCGGCCTGCAGCGCATCTTCTTCGCCCTCCGCAAGGACGCCAACGCCAGCCCGGCCGCTACCGGCTCCAACGCCGGGCCCGTCCCCGCACCTCCGTCCTTCCCCCCGGTCGAGGCCTACGGGGTGCGTCGCGACGGCACCGAATTCCAGGGCGAAGTGGCCTGCTCGCTGCTGGCCCAGGACAGCGGCGGCGACCCCACTGCCCCCAGGAGCATGGCCGTCTCCGTGCGTGACACCTCCCACCGGCTGGCCGCGGACGCCGGCCTGCGCGAGGCTATGTCCCTGCTGACCGCCACACTCGAGTCCACGGCGGACGGCATCCTGGTGGTCGACAGCGACGGCCGGATCGACGGGGTCAACAACCAGTTCATCTCCATGTGGGGCATCCCGCGCAAGCTCCTGGCCACCCAGGATGACGAGGCCGTGATGGGCTTCGTCCTGGACCAGCTCACCGACCCCGGGCAATTCGTCGAGAAGGTCAGTGCGCTGTACGCCGACCCCGCCGCGGAAAGCCACGACGAGCTGGACTTCCGCGACGGCCGGACGTTCGAACGCTACTCCCGCCCGCAGAAGGTTGCAGACAAGGTGGTCGGCCGTGTCTGGAGCTTCCGGGACGTGACCCCCGCCCGGGTGGCGCAGGACCGCATCACCCAGGCCATGGCCGACCTCGCAGCGCAGGCCGCCCAGCTCAAGTCACTCGCCTTCCAGGACCCGCTGACCGGGCTGTCCAACCGCCAGCTCTTCAACGACCACCTCGCGGCCGCGCTGCTGGGGCCGTACGGCACCGCCGTCGACGTCCTGCTGCTGGACCTGGACGACTTCAAGGAAGTCAACGACATCCTGGGCCACCACGCCGGTGACCAGATGCTGATCGAGGTGGGCCGGCGACTGCGGGAGTGCGTCCGGCCCAACGACGTCGTAGCACGCCTGGGCGGTGATGAATTCGTGGTGCTGCTGGTCGGCTCGCTGGACGCCGAGGCGGTGGCGGAGAAGATTGTCGACTCGCTGCGGGTGCCGCTCTGGATCGACGGCACCATGCTGCGCCCCAGCCTCAGCCTCGGGCTGGCGTCCATCACCGATGACGTGGTGGGTGCGTCCGAGCTGCTGCGCCGCGCCGACGTCGCAATGTACGCGGCGAAAGTGGCCGGGAAGAACAGATATATGCGGTTCCGGCCCGAGATGATGCAGTCGCTACTGGAACGCACAGAGACGGAAGCCGGCCTCCGCTTGGCGGTCGACACCGGGCAGATCTCCGTGCACTACCAGCCGATTGTTTCGTCCCGGCTGGGCGTGGTGGTGAAGGTCGAGGCGCTGGCGCGCTGGGAGCGCGACGGCGTGATCGTCCCGCCGCAGCAGTTCATCCCGGCCGCGGAACGCAGCGGCCTGATTGTCGAGATCGGCACCGAGGTCCTGCTCAAGGGATGCACCGAGCTGCGGCCCTGGCTGGCGGAGGACGCCGCGAGGTCCCTCGCCGTCAATGTCTCCGGGGTCCAGCTGCAGCACGGCGACTTCGCCGAGCTGGTGCTTGCCGTGACCTCGTCCTGCGGGGTGGACCCGCGGCAGCTGGTGCTGGAAGTCACCGAGAGTGTGTTCTTCGACGACGACTGCCACGTCATCCGGCAGCTCACCGCCCTCCGCGCGGCCGGCGTGCGGGTGGCCCTGGATGATTTCGGTACCGGATATTCCTCCCTCGGCCGGCTGCAGGATCTGCCGGTGGACACGCTGAAGATCGACCAGTCCTTCACCTCCATGATCCGCACCGGCGACGAGCACCTCCCGATCCTCAGCTGCATGATCACCATGGCCCACGGCCTAGGCCTGACCGTTACTGCGGAGGGCGTGGAGACGGCGGCGCAGGCCGAATATCTGATGAACCTTGAATGCGATTCGCTGCAGGGGTTCCTCTTTGCCGAAGCGGAACCTGAGCCCGCCCTGGCATCCGCCATCACCCGGTCCGCCGGCGCCTTTGCCGCGCTCCGGGGAGGCCGGGTGTCCGGGCGCCGGTGACCCGCGGAAAGTCCCGGTCCGGAGGTGCTGGACAACGGCACACCGGACCCTATGATGCAGGAAACGCTTTCGTCCGCGGCGCAGCCGCCGGGCTTCTTTGCACGTCCGTCAACATCCGTCGCTTTGGGGGCCGGTATCGCCGTGGGAACTGGGATTGAAAAGACCCTGCTTGAGCAGGGCCCCGATGCGTATCTGCTGCTGACGTCGGACGGCACCATCGCGTTCGCGAACCCGGCGGCGGAGCGGCTCTTCGGCTATCCGCGCGAACAGCTGCTCGGCGTCGGGCACGGCGTGCTGCTGTCGGAGGACGAGCGCGGCGGATTCCTGCGGGTCTTCGGCCGGCTGGGACGTGGCAGCAGCGCCGGCCGGCGCCCGTTCGCGGCGGCAGGCCGGCACCGGGACGGCAGCGATCTGTCGCTGGAGATCACCTGCTCATTGGTGACGGTCGACGGCGGCACAGCCATGGCGGTTGCCGTCCGGGACGGCAGCCACCGGAAGGACACCGATTCGGGCCGCCGCCTGGCGGTCTCATTGCTCGATGCAACGCTGGAAACTACCGCCGACGGGATTGTGGTGGTCTCCAGTGAGGGGCAGATTACCGGTGTCAACGACCAGTACCTGAAGCTGTGGGGCATGCCGCCGGAACTGATTGCTGCGGAGGACCCGGACGCGCTGGTCACCTTCATCGCACGGCAGCTGCTGGACCCGGACGCCTTCCTGCAGAAGGTCGCGGAGCTTTACGCCGACAGGTTCAAACAAAGCCACGATGTGCTGGAGTTCAAGGACGGCCGCATCGTGGAACTCTACTCCCGTCCGCAGAAGGCCGCCGGGACGATCGTGGGCCGGATCTGGAATTTCCGTGACATCACCAGCCGGCAGCGCGCCCAGGACCAGGCTCGCCGCGCCATGGAGGAACTCGCCGAGCAGACGGACAAGCTCAAGGAACTGGCCTTCCAAGACCCGCTGACAGGGTTGGCCAACCGGATGCTCTTCAACGAGCGCGCCGCCGCCGCGCTGCTGACACCCGGACCCGTGCACGTCCTGCTGCTGGACCTGGATGACTTCAAGGAAGTCAACGACGTGTTGGGGCACCAGGCCGGCGATGAAATGCTGGTAGAGGTTTCGCGGCGGCTGCAGAAGTGCGTGGGGCCGCACGGAACGGTGGCGCGCCTCGGCGGAGACGAATTCGTGGTGCTGCTGGTGGGCTGCAATGACGCCGACGCAGTGGCGCATCGGATCGTGGCCGCGCTGAACGCCCCGGTCTCCATCGAGGGAACCCTCATGCGGCCCGGCCTGAGCCTGGGCGTGGCCTCGCGCGGCGCCGGAACCATGACGTCCTCCGAGCTGCTGCGCCAGGCGGACCTTGCCATGTATGCGGCCAAGGAAGCCGGCAAGAACTGCTACGTGCACTTCCGGCCGGAGATGCACGCCGCGCTGCTGGAACGCACCCAGCTGACTGCCGGGCTGCGGCGGGCCGTGGAGTTGGGGCAGATCAGCGTGCATTACCAGCCCGTGGTGTCCGCCGAGCAGCTGCAGGTCGTGCAGTTCGAGGCACTGGCCCGCTGGCAGTGGGAGGGCAGGCTGATGCCGCCGGACCAGTTCATCCAGACGGCGGAGCGCAGCGGCCTGATCCGGGAAATCGGGGCGGAGGTGCTGCGGCGCAGCTGCGCCGAACTGCAGCCCTGGCTCGCGGAAGACCCGCGGCGGACCCTCGCCGTGAACGTCTCCGGCGTGCAGCTGCAGCACCCGGACTTCGCCGAGCGCGTCCTGGACATCGCGGCGTGGAGCGGCGTGGACCCGCACCAGCTGGTCCTGGAGGTGACGGAGAGTGTGTTCTTTGATGCCCAATGCCATGTCATCACCCAGCTGGTGACCCTGCGCGGGGCCGGGATCCGGGTAGCCCTGGACGACTTCGGCACGGGCTATTCCTCGCTGGGCCGGCTGCAGGAGCTCCCCGTGGACATCGTGAAGATCGACAAGTCCTTTGTCTCCATGCTGCGGACCGGGACGGAGAAGTTGCCCATCCTGACATCGATGATCCACATGGCACGCAGCCTCGGACTGAAGGTCACGGCCGAGGGCATCGAAACCCCGGAGCAGGCCCGCTACCTGATGGATCACGGCTGTGACGCCCTGCAGGGCTTCCTCTTCTCCCGGCCCGAGCCCGGGTCACGCCGGGAACTTGGCATCCGCAACTCCGTCGCCGCCATTGCGGCGCTGGAAGGTGTGCCGCTGCCGGGGTAGGAGCGCGAACCGGGCGCTGGCGGCGACACAATCCGGGCCGCGTCATTGCGCGTGCCGCTGGGGGCGTCCGCGACCACATATGATTCAGGAAGCGCAGCCCGCCGGGTTCTCACTGAGGCGGCTGCTACTTCACATCCGTCGCTTGGGGGGCAGGCAAAACACATGGAATCCGGACTCGCACAATTGCTGCTGGAGCACAGCCCGGACCCGCTGCTGTTGCTCGCCTCGGACGGATCCATCTCCTTCCTCAACGCCGCCGCGGAGGACCTCTTCGGGTACTCGCGGGCGCAGCTGCTGGGGACCCATTCGTCACTCCTCCTGGCAGAGGACTCCCGTGAACCGTTCCGCGGTGCCGTGGCAGCTTTGGCCCCGGCCGCGCCCCGCTCACGCAGGCCCTTCACCGGTGCCGGCCGCCGCGCCGACGGCACCGAAGTCCCCGTCGAGATCACGTGTTCGCTGCTGCCCGACGGCGGTAATGGCCCTGGCGCGGCGGCGCGGCCGGTGGCCCTCTCGGTGCGCGCCGGGCACCGCCAGGACACACCCGCCGGCAACGGGCCCGGCGGCACTGCAGCGGACGCCGCAGCGCCCCGCCGTCGTAATCTTTCTTCTCCGGCACCCGCGGCCTTCGCCGAACCCGACGACGCGCTCCGGGCCGGGGTGCTGCGTGATCCGCTGACCGCGCTGCCCAACGGCACCCTGTTCAACGAGCGGCTCGCAGCGGCGCTACGCCGGCCGGACCCCGTGGACGTGCTGCTGTTGAACCTGGACGACTTCAAAAACCTCAACGACATGCTGGGCCGCTCTGCCGCCGACGAAATGCTGGTGGAGGTGGCCAGCCGGCTGCGGAACTGCGTGCGTCCGCACGACACCGTAGCCCGGCTCGGCGGCGACGAGTTCGTGGTCCTGCTGACCGAGTGCCTCAACGCGGAAGCGGTGGCCAAACGGATCGCCGAGTCGCTGTACGAGCCGCTGCGCGTCGGCGGTTCCTTGGTGCGGCCGGGCATCAGCATGGGGCTGGCGTCCAGGACGCCGCAGACGCTCGACGGCGCGGAGCTGCTGCGGCAGGCGGATGCGGCCATGACGGCGGCCAAGACCGGCGGCAAGAACACCTGGCTGCGGTTCCGGCAGGAGATGCTCGGCACGGCAGCGGCCAAGGCTGACGGCCGGGCCGGGCTGCGGCAGGCGGTGGAGCTGGGCCAGATCTCGGTCCACTACCAGCCCGTGGTGTCCCCCGGGCTGGGTGCCGTGGTCCAGTTCGAGGCGTTCGCGCGCTGGGAACGGCACGGCCGGCTGGTCCCCCCCAACCAGTTCCTGCCCGTGGCCGAACAAAGCGGCCTCATCCGGGAGATCGGCGACGAGGTCATGCGCCGGGCCTGCGCGGAAATCCGGCCCTGGCTTGCCGGCGATGCCGGTTACAGCGTGGCGGTGAACGTCTCGGGCCTGCAGTTCCAGAACCGCGACTTCGCCACCGACGTGCTGGCGATCGTGGCGTCCACGGGGGTTGATCCGCGCCAGCTCATGCTGGAACTGACCGAAAGCGTGTTCTTCGAATCCGATTTGGACGTGCTGCGCCAGTTGCGCCAGTTGCGGGAGGCCGGAGTGCGGATTGCGATGGACGACTTCGGCACGGGCTACGCGTCCCTGGGCCGACTCAAAGGGCTGCCCCTGGACAAAGTCAAGATCGACCGCTCCTTTGTGGCGATGATCAAAACGGGCCAAGAGCAGCTGCCGTTCTTCGACACCATGATCAACGCCGCCCATTCCCTGGGCCTCAGGGTCACTGCCGAGGGCATCGAGACGGCGGCGCAGGCCAGCTACCTGATGGACCGCGGCTGCGACTCCCTGCAGGGTTACCTCTTCGCCAAGCCGGCACCCGCCAGCGAGCTCGCCGGGACGATGGAGAGCGCGCTGACGGCCATCGACAAGGTCGAAGCCGGCCGCTAGTCCGGGTGGCCCGGCGCTGGCCGGCCGGCTTTCCCTTCGCTAGAGCCGCTCAGGCCTGGATCAGCGGGGGTCAAGTTCGTCGAGGTCCGCGCCAACCATCGCGGCGCTGCGCTCCCACAGCTCCTTGGCGAGGCCGGCGTCGTAGGCCTGTTTGTTGGCCTTCGCCAGCGCCCGCTTGGCGTAGTAGGCGCCGGAGGTCCAGTCCTGGCCCGGGGTGGACGTAGCGAGCCACACGAGCGTGTCGGCGCCCTGGTCGGGAGTCAGCATGAACCTGTTGAGGAAGGTTTTGTAGGCGTGCCGCATGCGGCTAGTGGACTCGGCCGCGAAGTTAGTGGCCACCACGCCGGGGTGGAATGCGGCGGTGCTGATGCCTTCCGCGGCGTAGCGGTGGTGGAGCTCGGTGGTGAAAAGGATGTTGGCAAGTTTGGCGGTGCCGTACGCGCGGTTGGTGGAGTAGTTCGTGGCGCCATCCAAGTCATCCACGTCCAGCTTGCCGAAGCCGTTGGCGGCGCTGGAGGTGTTGATGACGGTGGCGTTGCTGGCGGTGAGCACGTCCATCAGCTCGAGGGTGAGCAGGAACGGAGCCAGGTGGTTGATCTGGAAGGTCTTCTCGTACCCGTCCACGGTGAGCTCGCGCCGGCCCATGATGCCGCCGGCGTTGTTGGCCAGGACATCGATCCGCGGGTACTTCGCCTTCAGCTGGGCGGCGAGTTGACGCACCTGTGCCAATTCCGTGAAGTCGGCAATAAAGTAGTCGGCGCCGATCTCTTCCGCAATGCTCCGGGTCTTCTCCGCGGAACGCCCGACGACGACCACGCGCTCTCCCAGCCTGCTCAGGGTCCGCGCCGCGGACGCGCCAATGCCGTCGCTGGCGCCGGTGATAACGATGGTCCGTGCGGTCATGAAAAAGTCCTCCGGGCAGATGCGGGATGTGGCTGGTTGAAACGAGCCTACCGAACCCCAACGACCCCGGCCCGGCCAGGGTTCCCCGACCACACCGATGCTCCCTCACCTATGGCGGCCGTACCGCTGACGCTCCCTCACCTATGGCTGCCGTGCCGCGGACGCTCCCGCACCTATGGCGGGGGTATCGCGGAGGCTCTCGCAGGTGTGGTTTTCGGGTTGAATGCGGGAGGACCCCCGAACGGTGTTCGGGGGTCCTCGACCTAATGATGTTCCGGCGGTGACCTACTCTCCCACACCCTCCCGGGTGCAGTACCATCGGCGCTGTGGGTCTTAGCTTCCGGGTTCGGAATGGGACCGGGCGTTTCCCCCGGTCGCAGCGAAACTCAACCGCCGGCCCCGGCCCACCCTCAACCTCGAGACCCCAGCCAACCGGCTGAACCAGCTGCTGCGAACCGCGGCATGAACCCTGGCGTTGCTCCGACTACTTGACTTTGCCGCGGTTTTAGCCACCACAAGTGATAGGGCAACCCGGGGGTTTAGCGCCCGGACGCCGCCAGCTCGGCCAGCAGCTCCGTCTTGCGTTCCTCGCTCGCGAAGGAGGACCGGATGGAGTTCGCGGCCATCCGCACGCAGTCGAACTCGGACAATCCGATCACGGACTTCAGCTGGGCGAAGTTATCGTCCACGTAGCCGCCAAAATAGGCCGGATCGTCCGAGTTCACGCTCACGTTCAGCCCCGCCGCGAGCATGGCCGGCAGCGGGTGCTCCTTCAGGGTGTCCACGGCCCGGAGCCGGACGTTGGACAGCGGGCACACGGTCAGCGGCATGAGTTCGTGCACCAGCCGCTCCACCAGCTCCGGGTCCTCCATGCAGCGGATGCCGTGATCGATCCGCTCGACGTCCAGGAGGTCCAGGGCGTCAATGATGTACGACGGCGGTCCCTCCTCGCCGGCGTGCGCAATCCGGTGCAGCCCGGCGTCCTTGGCCCGGGCAAACAGCCGCTGGAACTTGGCCGACGGGTTGCCCACCTCGGCCGAATCCAGGCCGATGCCTGCGATGGGCGCGTTCAGGGCGAGCAGCTGCTCCAGCACCTCTAGCGCCGAGTCCTCGGACAGGTCCCGCAGGAACGCGGCGATCAGCAGGGTGGAGATGCCGAATTCCTGCTCCGACACGGCCAGCACCGACGCCACACCGTTCACGCAGGTCTCAAGGGCCACCCCGCGGGACACATGCGCCTGCGGGTCCAGCATGATCTCGGCGTGCCGCACCCCGGCGAGCGCGGCGCGGGACAGGTACGCCCGGGTCATGTCCGCGAAGTCCTGCTCGGTCTGCAGCACGGCCATGTTCGCGTAGTACAGGTCCAGGAACGACTGCAGGTCGGTGAACTCGTACCGCGAGCGCAGCTCGTCCAGGTCCGCATAGGGCAGCTGGATCCCGTTGCGTTCGGCCAGCGCGAAGATCAGCTCGGGCTCCAGGGTGCCCTCGATGTGCAGGTGGAGTTCGGCCACCGGCAGCGGGCCGTGCACCTCCTCGGGCACCTCGGCGAATTCGGGCACCTCCGGGGTGGCGGGTGCTGGGTTGTCCTGTGCGGTGTTGTCCTGTGCAGCGCTGACCGGGGGCGTGTTGTTCTGCGCAGGGCTGTCCGAAGCAGGGCTGTCCGGTCCAGCGCCCGCGGCGGCCGGGACGCCGTCGTTAGTTTCCATTGGGTAAGGATATGCCCGCGGGCCGCAGACACCGATAGAATCAATTCGATGCACCTTGATCAGCAGGCTTCCGATCCCTCCGGCGGGACTTCCGCTCCCAACCACACCACGGACGGCTTTGTCCGGGTCCGCGGCGCCCGGGAAAACAACCTGCGGAACGTGGACGTGGACGTGCCCCGCGACGCGATCGTGGCGTTCACCGGGGTGTCCGGGTCCGGGAAGTCCTCACTGGCATTCGGCACCATCTACGCCGAGGCCCAGCGCCGCTACTTCGAGTCCGTGGCGCCCTACGCCCGCCGGCTCATCCAGCAGGGCCACAACCCCAAAGTGGAGATGATCACCGGGCTGCCGCCCGCCGTCGCGCTCCAGCAGCGCCGCGGGACACCGAGTTCGCGTTCCACCGTGGGCACGGTCACCACACTCTCCAACTCGCTGCGCATGCTCTTCTCCCGCGCCGGCAGCTACCCCGACGGCGCCAGCCAGCTTGATTCCGACGCGTTCTCGCCCAACACCGCCGCCGGCGCCTGCCCGGAATGCCACGGCCTGGGCATCGCCCACACCGTCACCGAATCCTCGCTGGTCCCGGACCCGTCGCTGAGCATCCGCGACGGCGCCATTGCAGCCTGGCCCGGTGCGTGGCAGGGCAAGAACCTCCGCGATATCCTCACCCACCTGGGCTACGACGTCGACACCCCCTGGCGGAAACTGCCCAAGAAGGACCGGGACTGGATCCTCTTCACCGAGGAACAGCCCGTGGTGGAGGTGACGCCGCAGCGAGACCGGGTGGCCAAGCCGTACAAGGGCCGCTTCTGGAGCGCCAAGAGCTACGTGCTGCACACCCTCGCCGATTCCAAGAGCACCACCATGCGCGACCGGGTGCTGCGCTTTATGGAAACCGGCCCCTGCCCCGTCTGCGGCGGCAGCGGACTCACCCCCGCGGCCCTGGCCGTGACGTTCGCCGGACGCACCATCGCGGAACTCAACGCGGTGCCCATGAGCGACCTGGCCGAGATCATCCGCCCCACCACCGAACTCACCACGGCCGGAACGGCGTCCCGGAAGCAGACTTCCGGCGAGGGCAATGAGGTGGCCGTCGCCATCACCCGGGACCTGCTGCAGCGGGTCACGGTGCTGCTGGACCTCGGCCTGGGCTACCTCGCGCTGGGCCGGTCCACCCCCACACTCTCCCCCGGCGAGATGCAGCGGCTGCGCATCGCCACCCAGCTCCGCTCGGGGCTGTTCGGCGTGATCTACGTGCTGGACGAGCCTTCCGCGGGCCTGCATCCGGCCGACGCCGAACCCCTCCTCGCGGTCCTGGACCAGCTCAAGGCCTCCGGCAACTCGGTGTTCGTGGTGGAGCACAACATGGACATCGTCCGCAGCGCCGACTGGCTGGTGGACGTCGGCCCACGCGCCGGCGAGGGCGGCGGCGAGGTGCTCTACAGCGGCCCCGTCGCCGGGCTCGCCGACGTGGATGCGTCCGTGACCCGGCCCTTCCTGTTCCCGGACGGGTCTGGCTCCGCAGAGGGTTCCGAGGAAACGCTCGACGGCGGCGCGCGCCGCCGTGGCGCGGCCGGTGCCCGCCGGGAAGCCGGCGGCTGGCTGGAGCTGCGCGACATCACCCGCCACAACCTGCGCGAGCTCGACGCCGATTTCCCGCTCGGCGTGCTGACCGCGGTCACCGGCGTCTCCGGCTCCGGCAAATCCACCCTGGTCAGCCAGGTCCTGGCCGAGGTGGTGGGTGCCCGGCTGCACCCGGAGGCAGACGCCGCCAAGGGTGCGGACGAGCTGGAAACCGCCGAGGCCGCGACTGAGCCGCTCTCCGTGGGACCGGTCTCCGGGCTGGACCAGCTGGACCGGCTAGTCAAGGTGGACCAAAAGCCGATCGGTCGCACCCCGCGCTCCAACCTCGCCACCTACACCGGCCTGTTCGACGCCGTCCGCAAGGAATTCGCGGCCACGGACGAGGCCAAGGCCCGCGGCTTCGGCGCCGGCCGCTTCTCCTTCAACGTGGCGGGCGGCCGCTGCGAGACGTGCCAGGGCGAGGGGTTCGTCGCCGTCGAACTCTTGTTCTTGCCCGGCAGCTACGGCCCCTGCCCGGAATGCCACGGCTCGCGCTACAACCCGGAGACCCTGGAGGTCACTTACCGCGGCAAGAACGTTGCGGAGGTCCTCGGCATGACGGTGAACGCCGCCGCCGAGTTCCTGGCGGACGTCCCCGCCGCTTCCCGCAGCCTGCAGACGCTGCGCGAGGTGGGCCTGGGCTACCTCCGGCTCGGCCAGCCCGCCACGGAGCTCTCCGGCGGCGAAGCCCAGCGCATCAAGCTCGCCACCGAGCTGCAGCGCACCCAGCGTGGGCACTCGCTCTACCTGCTGGACGAGCCCACCACCGGCCTGCACCCGGCCGACGTCGAGCTCCTGATGGCGCAGCTGCACCGGCTGGTGGACGCCGGGAACACCGTGATCGTGGTGGAGCACGAGATGGACGTGGTGGCCGCGGCGGACTGGGTGATCGACCTCGGGCCGGCCGGGGGCGACGCCGGCGGCAAGATCATCTCGGTGGGCACCCCTGCCGCCGTCGCGAAGTCCAAGAAAAGCCGGACAGCGCCGTACCTTGCCAAGGTGCTGGGACGCTGACTTCTAGGCGCCCGGATGGCCGCCGCGTGATTCTACGGGCGGGGCCGGCAAAAATAACGTCTTGATAACGGCGGGCACCTGCCCTAGCCTTGGGTGCATGCCCGAGGACCGGGTAGTGAATGCCCGGTGCTGCCACCACCAGATACTGCCCGACCGGTAGACACCGTCATGACCTCTATCGTCAGGGGCGGGCAGTAGTGCGATAACGTCCGGGGACGGACCGAGCACCGGTGGCCCTCAGGAGCATCTGTCCCATGAAGAAATCCACCTACAGCACTGCCGCGCGCCGCGGAGCCACCCTTGCGGCCGTCACGATGGCCGGCGTCGCGTTGTCAGCGTCGGCCGCCAACGCGGCGGTCCCCAGCACTACCTCCAGCACCGTCTGGGATTCGCTGGCCCAGTGTGAGAGCAGCGGCAACTGGGGCATCAACAACGGAAACGGCTACGCCGGCGGGCTGCAGTTCAGCCCGGGCACGTGGGCGGCCTACGGCGGAACGGGGTCGGCGGCCAACGCCAGCCGTGAACAGCAGATCGCTGTCGCGGAGCGGGTGCAGGCAGGCCAGGGCTGGGGAGCGTGGCCCTCGTGCGCTGCGAAGCTGGGCCTGAGCGGCGGCGCGGTGGCTCCGCAGAGCGCGCCGCAAGCGGCCGTTCCTGCACCGGCCAAGGCGCCGGTGCGCAGCGTCGCCCCGAAGGCTGCCGCTCCGGCGGCCGCTGCCAAGGCCGTTGCCCCCGCGAAGGCCGCCGCGCCCCGCCACGCCGCGGCCGTTGCCCTGAGCGGTGAGAGCTACACCGTCCAGAGCGGCGACACGCTCAGCAAGGTCGCGGAGAAGCTCAACATCGCCGGGGGCTGGCAGCAGCTGGCCGACGCCAACGCCTCGACCATCAGTGACCCTGACCTGGTGTTCCCGGGGCAGGTGCTGCAGCTGCCCGCCTGACCTGGCCGTAACTGACCGATAAACCACGACGCCGGAGCGTTCCCCACGCGGGAGCTCCGGCGTCGTGGTTTAACTTGTGGCCCGTGGTCGCGTATCGAGCCGTTGCTGCCTGGCTCCGGCGGGCCAGGGGCCGGCCGTCCAGTGGTCACCGCAAGGTGGTGACGGCATCATTACCAATACGGGACGAAATTTTTACCGCGCCACTCTGCCGTTGAGGAATGGTCATGGCTGCTAAACCGGGAAGACGAAGAACGGCCGCAGCCCTCGCTGCATGCCTGTGCCTGATGTTGGCGGGCTGCCAGCCGGGCTCCCCCGAACCCGCCCCGCCAACTGCGCCGGGGCCTGGTCCAGCTCCGGAGATTTCGGGGGGTTCCCTGCATTTCACGGCGCAGGGCGACATCGGCGTAAAAAAGTCTTCCAAACAGGTGCTGGACACGATCGCCGGCCTCAGGCCGCAGTTGAATCTTGCCCTCGGCGACTTCAGCTACAAGGCCGGTATCGAGCAACAGTTCTGCGACATGGTCAAGGGCAAGCTGGGCCCGGGCTTCCCCTACCAAGTCATCGCAGGCAACCATGACAGCGACGGCACGGATGGCGACATCGACACCATCACCAAGTGCCTGCCCAACAAGCTCCCGGGCCTGCAAGGGGACTACGGGACGCAATGGTACGTCGATGTCCCCGAAAAGAACCCACTGGTGCGGCTCATCATGGTCTCCCCCGGCATCCCCTTCGAGGACGGGCAGGATTTGGACTATTCCAGTGGCAGCGACCGCTTGGACTGGACCACCAAGGCCATCGATGGGGCCGCAGCGGCCAACATCCCCTGGACCATCCTGGGCATGCACGCCACCTGCCTAAGCGTGGGCCGATACGACTGCCCGGTCGGCCACGAATTTGCCAACATGCTGCTGGCCAAGAAAGTCGACCTGGTCCTCACCGGCCATGACCACATCTACCAGCGCACCCATCAGCTGGCGCTCGGCCCGGACTGCCCAGCTTTGGTTCCCGATACGTTTTCCCCGGGCTGCATCGCCGATTTTGACGACACCTTGGTCAAAACCGCCGGGACCGTGTTCACCACCACCGGTGTGGGCGGTGAAAGCCTCTACGATGTGCACAAAGACGACTCCGAGGCAAAATATTTCGCCGCCTTCTCCGGCAAAAACCGCAGCCCCGCCTTCGGCACCCTTGACGTCGTCCTGACAGCAGACAAGCTCTCCGCCAGGTTTGTCCCGGCCGACGGCTACACCTTCACCGACGCATTCAGCATCGCCCGGCAGTAAGGCCGGCAACCGGGAAGGAGGGGAACCTCCCGGGGCTAGGCGGCGACCGGAAGTTCGCGGATGATCCGGACTTTCCAGGCGGTGTCGTCGCTGGTGTCGAGCAGCGCCACGGTGCCCATGGCGAGGTGGAGGGCGACCCGCTTGGCGGCGAGCAGCTCCAGGTAAAGGCTTTCGTTCATGCGGGCCGGAGCGTCGATAACGTACTTCACGGCGTCGCGGACCTTGCGGTAGTTGTCGCTCTTCTCGCGGTGCAGGTGCAGCTCCAGCATGCGCCGCTGCTTGATCTTCGGCTCGTGCCGGTTCAGCCAGGACACCGCGGCATGGACTCCGACCACCACGGTCAGCGAATAGACGTAGATTTCCCACCCGCTGGACAGCAGGAACAGGGGAAGGTTGGCGATGGCCACCACCGCGATGAACAGGCGGAGTGCCACCAGGCGGCGCATGGTCAGCGCCACGGAGGCCATGGCCGCGCCGAATCCGTGCTGCTCTTTGCGGGCTGCCGCGGGATCGATGGTGAATTCTTCCAGGACCAGGATGCCGTTCGCTTCGGGGCTCAGCATCCGTCCGTATTTGGGCAGGGGTGCGGGCGCGGCGGGCGCCTCAGATGCGGTTAAAATATTCTTCGACATTGGAGAGTCCTCGGGCGCGCAGGGGTTCTTTGTGATAGTTTACGCGCCACTTACGGCGCCCGTCTTGCCCGTTCCGAAATGTGAACACCCTCACCCGCGGCCCTCCCCAATTGGCGCATTGGCTCCGTGGCCTCAAACTGGACTGATGCAGACTTTTCTCCCCTTCCCCGATTTCCAGCAGAGCGCCGCGGTCCTGGACCGCGCCCGGCTCGGCAAGCAGCGCGTCGAGGCGCTGCAGACCCTGCGTGCGCTGGTGATCCCGGAGTACGGCTGGCAGTCGCACCCGGCCATCCGGATGTGGATGGGGTATGTTCCCGCGCTGACCCTGTACGGCCTGGCGATGGTGGACGAGTGGACCGCCCGCGGCGGCGCGGACACCACGCGCGAGAAGATCATGGAATTCGCGCCGCAGGCCGCCCACCCCGGCTATGCCGACAAGATCCCCATGCCGCCGTGGCTGGGCAACCCCGAGGTGCACCTGAGCCACCGCTCCCGGCTGATCGCCAAGGACCCGCGGTTCTACACGGAGCTGTTCCCGGACACGGAACCGGATCTGGAGTACGTGTGGCCCGAGCCCAAGCACGAACTCCTGCCGGAGGATCCCACCGGGGACCGGATGTGGGTCCTCCGCCTGCCGCTCGGTGACACCGCCCCGGACAAGCTGGACACGGTAAGCCTGCCGCTCGTGGGCCGGGCGAAGGCTGTTGCCGACGCCGGCGACGATGACTACCAGTTCGTCTACGCGGACTCCGGGTCCCGCCGGCCCAAGGTGCGCAAGCTGCCGCCGAAGCAGCTCGTCAAGAAGCCCACCCGCAAACGCCAGCAGCAGGAAGAAGCGTTCAACACGCTTCCGGGCAAGTCGACCATCGCGATCCCGTTCGACGACGGCGCGTCCTTCGCCGTCGGCAAGGTGCTGGGCCGCCCGATCACCGTGAACGGCCGCTTCGCGCGCCACTTCGAGGTGGACGAGATCCTGAAGCGCTCGGACTTCGATTACCCGGCGCTGCTGCAGGATCCGCGGGTGTTCTTCCCGATCCCGGCGCGGTAGCCGGACGACGGCGGGGCGGGCCGGTTCTGGCCGCCCCTTCCGGCTGGCAGACTGTTCCTATGACTGTACTAATGGCCGGTTGCGGCGATCTGGGCACCGAGGCAGGGCTGAGGTTCGCCGCGGCAGGACACCGCGTGGTGGGCTGGCGGCGTTCGCCGGACAAACTTCCGGCCGCCATCGAAGGTGCCGCGGCTGACCTGACCGCCCGCGAACTGCCGCCCGTCCCCGCGGACACCACCGCCGTCGTCGTCGCGGTCGCAGCAGACTCCCCCACGGAAGCCGCCTACCGCGCCGCGTATGTGGACGGACTCTCCAACGTGCTGGACGCCGTCCTCGCCTCGGGTGCGCCGGTGCAGCGGGTGCTCTTTGTCTCCTCCACAGCCGTCTACGGCGACGCCGGCGGGGACTGGATCGATGAAAGCACGGCGCCGGAGCCCGGCGGGTTCTCCGGCCGCATCATCCGCGAGGCGGAGGAGCTGCTCTTCAGCCGGCTGGACGGAACCGGGATCACGCCGGTGGTGCTGCGCCTGGGCGGTATCTACGGCCCGGGCCGGACCCGGCTGATCGACCAGGTGCGCGGCGGGACTGCGGTGATTCCGGCGGAGCCGCGCTTCACCAACCGCATCCACCGCGACGACGCCGCCGCCGCAATTGTCCACCTGTGCACCATGGAATCCGTGCCGGAGCCCCTGTACTTGGGCGTCGACAACGAACCTGCCGAAATGGGCGAGGTCCTGCGCTTTCTGGCCGACGAGCTGGGACTCCCCCAGCCGCCGTCGGCCGCCGCAGAGGAGGCCCCCGACGGCGGCTCGGGTAACGGTAGCTCGCGGAAGAGTGGCGAACCGTCCCGGGGTGGCAACAAGCGGTGCAGTAACGCACGTCTGCGGAGCACCGGGTTGGAGTTCGCGTACCCCAGCTTCCGTGAAGGTTACCGGGACATCCTGGCCGGCGTAGGCGTACGGTACCCCTAGGACTTACCGGGTCAAGCCGCCAGTACGCTTTCCAGGACGGGGACTATGGATCTTCAGGCGATCATCGAAGCCGCGGGCCGGTACATGGATGTGGCCGGCGTTGCCGTCATGGTGATCGGCGCCGTCGTTTCCATCCCGCTGGCGATCCGCGGATTCCAGCCGCGGAGGCTGCCGGAGGGGGCCGAACCGTTCTCCGTGTACCGGTCGTACCGGCAGCTCCTGGGCCGGTCCATCCTGCTGGGGCTGGAACTGCTTGTGGCGGCCGACATCATCCGCACCGTCGCCGTGGCTCCCACTTACGAGAGTGTGGGCGTGCTGGCCATCATTGTGTTGATCCGGACGTTCTTGAGCTTTTCCCTCGAGCTGGAAATCACCGGCCGCTGGCCCTGGCAGAAAGAGCCCGAACCATCCTCCGCGTCGGCAGCGGGCACAAGCCCCTCCGGACACCCGGGCTGAGGGACTCTATCCTCATGGATCACGATCCCTGGCCTCTCGCCCCCGAACTTCCCGCCCCGGTCATCATGGACCAGCGGTGGTCGGACGCGGTCTTCCTGCACTGGCGCATCCCCGACGCCGTCGCTGCCGCGTTTATGCCGCCCGGAGTGGCGCCGGACAACTTCGACGGTTCGGCGTGGGTGGGGCTGATCGGCTTCCGGATGGAGGGCGCCGGTCTGGGGCAAGGTCCCGCGATTCCGTACTTCGGAAGTTTCACCGAGATCAACGTCCGCCTCTACTCCCGCGAGCCGGACGGCACCCGCGGTGTGGTCTTCCTCAGCCTCGACGCGACGCGGCTGGCTGTGGTGCTGGCGGCGCGGGCGGCCGGTATTCCGTACGTCTGGTCCCGGTCGGGGTTTCGTGGGGTGGGTACGGGCGCCGCTGCGGGCGCTGCTGTCGGCCCGGCGGGCCGGCCGGGCGGGTCTGTCGGCTACTGGGTGCAGCGTTTTCGGGCTGGGGCGCGTTCCGACTTCGCCGTCGCCCCGGAGCCCGACGTCGAAGCCTCAGATCCGTTGTCCCTCCACCTCACTGCCCGGTTTGGTCTGCACACCCGGTTCCGGGGCCGGACCCTGTACGTTCCCAACACGCATCAGCCTTGGCCGCTATACCGGACGCAACTGACTCACTGCGAGGATCAGCTGGTTGCTGCGGCCGGCATCCACGTTGAGGGTCCGCCCGAATCAGTGCTCTTCTCCCCCGGCGTCCGGACCCAATTCGGCCGACCCCGGTTCCTGGAATAGCAGGCAGGCCTGGGCGCTGCCGGCAAAGTATTGGCCACTCATCCGGGCCCGACGCCGGCCGGCGCTATTTTGTCGTAGGTCGTTACTAGTGTGGGTTTATGGAAACCGTCAAGGATTTCATCACCGTTGAGGACTCGGGCCGGGACAACGTTCCGGCCGGGGACTCCGGTGCGGAACGTGTTGTGGGAGCCGACGGCAGGGACCGTCCGGGCCGCTTGAGCACCGCCGAAGCTTTGGATGCGGCCCTGGCGCTCCTGCAGGATGTGGGCCCGTCGGCGGCCGGGGACTCCGCGTTGTGGGACTTCCGGGAGTCGGCGGATTTCACGGGCAAGGTCGAGGAGCTCTCGCGGTTTGTGGAGCACTTGCAGGTGGTGGGGGCTGGTGCCGTGGACCGGAGCAGGAAGCACGCCGCGGCCGTGGCAGCGAAAGCCAGCACGTCGTGGACCACCGGCTGGCGTGACGACACCGGTAACGCGACGACACCCGCTACTCCGGATGCTGCTTCTGAAGGTGTGACGGGTTGGCGCGACGACATCGGCGATGCGACGACACCCGCGACGACGGATGCTGCTTCCGAAGGTGTGGCCGGCTGGCGCGACGACACCGGCACCGCGACGACACCCGCGACGACGGATGCTGCTTCCGGTGCCGCGGCTGACTGGCGCGATGACTCAAGCTACGGAACTCCGTTAGCGGGACTGGCAAGGGATGCCGTGGCGGCCGGCGCGTCGGGTGCCACGGCCGCGGCGAGCGTGGCGGCCGCGGAGGCTGCTGCGGTGGTGGATGACGGGTACCGGAACACCACGGAGTTCTTGCGGGGCCGGTTGCGGATCAGCGCCGCGGAGGCCCGCCGCCGGCTGGCCTTGTCCGGGGAGCTGTTGCCGCGGTGGGGCTTCACCGGGGAGGTGTTGCCTGCGGTGCGCGGGGAACTCGGGGCTGCTGTCGCGTCCGGGGAGGTCGGCTCCCGGTCCGCGACCATCATCACCCTGGCCCTGGACCGGGTCCGGCATACGTGCGCTCCGGAGGCCGCGGACCGGATGGAGTATGCCCTGACCCGTGTAGCGGTAGAGAATGACCCGGATTTCCTGGCCCGGGTGGCCCGGAAATGGGTGGATGCGCTCGATCAGGACGGGGCCGAACCGTCCGAGGAACTCCTGCGCCAAGTTCAGGGCGCCTTTATCCGCAAACCCCGCCACGGCCTGCACCACCTGGAGATCTTCGCAACCACCGAGCAGTTCGAACAGCTCGTCACCGTCATGAACACCGGCACCAACCCCCGCGCCACCGGCACGGGAGCCGATGCCGCGGACGGGGGTGCCGGTGACGGTGTCCCGTTCGACCTCCGCACCCAGCCGCAGAAACGCCTCGACGGCCTCGTCGGCGCCTCCAAAGTCGCGCTGGCCGCCGGCGGGCTGCCCGCGACCGGAGGGCTCCGGCCCCAGGTCATGGTCACCATCGACTACCGGGACCTGCTCGCCCGCCTCGACAGCCTCGGGAACACCGGGAACACCGGGAACATGCTGTTCACCGGGCCCGTGACGGCCTCCACGGTCCGGAAGATCGCTTGCGACGCGGACATCATCCCGGTCCTGCTCGGCGGGAACGGCCGGATCCTCGACATTGGCCGCACCTCCCGGGTGTTCCCGCCCCACATCCGCAAGGCCCTTACCGCCCGCGACCTCGGCTGCGCGTTCCCCGCCTGCACCATCCCCGCCACCTGGTGCGAGGCCCACCACATCACCTACTGGTCCCGCGGCGGCACCACCGGCACCGACAACGGCGTCATGCTCTGCTCACGCCACCACCACCTGATCCACAAAGAACAA
>NZ_LNUT01000004.1:239810-444563 GCF_001512305.1 Arthrobacter sp. EPSL27 | reverse complement strand
ACCCCACATCGACCCCCACCAAAAACCCCGCCGCAACCACTACTTCCACCCCCAACACCTCGGCACCGCAGCCTGACCACTGCTGCGACCAGCCAGTCCAGCCGGTCGACCTCAGCCGATTATCTCGATGATGGAGATACCATCGGATGGTGAAGGATGCGACGCACCCAGGCCAGCCAAGAACCCAATCCACAGACCCCGGCCAATCTGGATCCCAGTCCGCGGGCTGGGGCTGGGCCCTCCTCAGGTGGACCGGCGCACTCGCTGCGGGCGCGCTCATAGTGGTGCCGCTCTGGATGCTCCTCAGCAACATCGCCATCCTCGGCGGGCACCCCGCGTTGCCCGTCCTGCTGATGGGGACTGCTGCAGCGGGCCTCCTCTGGGCATTCATCCTCATCAGACGCACGGCCGGAACCGGCGTCCGCACTGGAAACAAGCGCCCGGACCCGGCGCACCATGAGCCGGGCCGTCGCATCCTTTCGCCCTGGCAACTGGTCCGCGGGCTCGCAGGCCGGCTCATTGCCCTCGGCCTGGTCGCCGGGCTGCTGTGGCTCAACCCGTTCCCGCAGCAGCCCAGCGGAGCGGACGGCCAAACCTCGGGGACCAGCACCGAGGACGCCACCTCCATCACCCTCGCTCCGGAAGGGAAGGCCAGCGCGGGTATCGTCTTCTACCCGGGCGCACGCGTCGCCTCGCAGGCCTACCAGGACATCCTCGGCCCGCTGGCGAACGCCGGCAATCTGGTGGTCATCCTGAAAGCACCCCTGGGCATCCCGCTGCTGGACGCCAACCAGGCCCGCGCGGCAATGGACCGGCATCCGGAAATCACTTCCTGGGCCGTCGGCGGCCACTCACTCGGCGGGGTGAGCGCGTCCACCTTCGCAAAGTCGAACCTGGACGTGGCCGGGCTCCTCCTCTTCGCCTCGTTCCCCGCCGACAGCATGGCGGATTCCAGCGATCTCAAGGTGCTGTCCATCTCTGGCTCAAACGACGGGCTCACCACCCCCGACAAGGTGGCGGCGTCAAAGCCGTTGCTCCCGCCGTCGGCCGAGTTCGCCACAGTGGACGGCGGCGTGCACGCGTTCTTCGGGGACTACGGCGTGCAACCCGGGGACGGCGAACCGGGCATCTCCCGCGAACTGGCCCAGCAGCAAATCGCCGCCGAGTCCGTCCGCTTTATGGACCGTCTCCAGTCACCTGCCTGACAGCCGCACCGGAGGCGCACCGGCGCTACCGCCCGGCCGCGTACCCCTGCGCGCCCCGGGGATTCGCCGCCGCCTGCAGCACTCCCGTGGACGGATCACGGACGACGGCGGACAGCCGCCCCAGCGTCCAGCCACCCACGGTGGTGACCACATGGCCCCGGCGCTCAAGCCCCGCGATGACCTCGTCACCCAGCCGGTCCTCGACGACGGCGCCGCCCGGCTCCCAGGTGCGCGGCCAGAACGACCCAGGCATCGACGTCGTATGGAACGTGGGCGCATCGATGGCCTGCTGCGGTGAATAGCCGCCGACGATCGTGCGCAGCAGGTACGGCAGTTGCCACTGATCCTGCTGGTCACCGCCCGGCGACCCCAGCGCGGTGACGGCCTCGCCGTCGCGCAGCACCAAGGTGGGCGTCAGGGTGGTCCGCGGGCGCTTGCCCGGCGTCAGCGTGGAGGGTGTGCCCGGCTCCAGCCAGGTCATCTGCAGCCTGGTGCCGAGGCAGAAACCCAGCTCCGGGATAGCCGGGGACGACTGCAGCCAGCCGCCCGACGGCGTGGCAGAAACCATGTTGCCCCAGCGGTCCACGACGTCGATATGGCACGTGTCGCCGCGGGTTTCCCCGCTCGGTGCCACGGTCGGTTCCCCCACACCGAGCCCTGCGGAGCCCTCCCCGGCGAGCGCCGGCGGCGTGTACTCCGTCCGCAACGGCGGAAGATACGGCTCGCGTCCGGGCACACGGCCGGGCCGGAAGTCATGCGAGGCACGCTCTCCGATCAGCGCCCGGCGCTCAGCGCAGTATTCGGGAGACAGCAGATAGTCCAGCGGGACGTCGGTATCGCCGTAGTACGCTTCCCGGTCCGCGAGGGCCAGCTTCTGGGCCTCCAGAATGGTGTGCGTCCCGAGTTCGGTTGACGGGTCCAAATGCGCGTCGTCGAACCCGTCAAGGATGGCGAGCGTCTGCAGCAGCGCCGGCCCCTGCCCCCAGGGCCCGGTCTTCGCGATAGTGTGCCCCCGGAACTCGACGGTGGCCGCGGCCTCGTAGCCTGCCTCGAATCCGGACAGGTCTTCCAGCGCGAGGACACCGCGATGGTCCGTGCCGGAGGAGTGCCGGTGCGGCGTCTGGACGGACTCCGCCATGGCCTTGGCCACGAACCCCTCGCGCCATTCGCGGCGGGCAGCGTCGATCTTGGCCGCACGCGAGTCACCCCCTCCAGCCCCGGCGTCCACCAGCCGCTGCAGGGTCCGGGCATAGGCCGGGTTCCGGACCATCTCGCCTTCGGCCGGAATCCGTCCGCCCGGCATCCACAGCTCGGCCGACGTCGGCCAGTGGTCCTGGAACAGCTCAGCCACGGCCGCGATGGTGGTTCCCACCCTGCCCAGCATCGGATGCCCGTCGCGGGCGTAGCCGATGGCGAAGTCCAGCACGTCGCCCAGCTCCCAGGTGCCGTGGTCGCGCAACAGCAGGAGCCAGGCGTCGACGGCGGCAGGAACCGCCGCGGCCAGCGCGCCGGAGCCGGGCACCAGTTCCAGGCCTTCGGCAAGGAAGTGCTCCACTGAGGCCCCGGCGGGTGCCGGGCCCTGGCCCGTCAGGACCACCGGCGTGCCGGGCTCCGCCGCGGTGACGAAGACGCCGGTCATGTCCCCGCCGGGTCCGTTCAGATGCGGCTCAACGACGTGCAGCACGAAGGCTCCCGCGGTTGCGGCGTCGAACGCGTTGCCGCCGCGCTCCAGCACGGCCTGCGCGGCCGCCGTCGCCAGCCAGTGCGTGGAGGCGCTCATCCCAAAGGTGCCCTGAAGTGTGGGGCGCGTGGTGAACACCTCCGGGCGGGTGAACTCAACCCGGGGCTCCGGCGGCAGGTCCGCCGCGGAATCCGCTGGGGCGTCCGTGTGCCCGGCGTCGGCCCGGCCGCCGTCCGATTCAGCAGCACGCGAGGGGGCCAGGGAGCCTGCAGCGATATCAGCCAAAGAGGGCCGCCACCCGGGTGAGGGTCTCGTAAACGCCGTATCCCAGCGGCACGCCCACCAGCGCCCAGGCGGCCACCAGTTTCCCGGTGGACGGGTTCACAGGTGTCTGGTTCGCATATTGCTGATTCGCAGGTGTCTGGTTCGCAGGTATTTGTGCAGCGCTCATCTCAGGCCTCCATGGCGGGTTCTTCGGAACGGGCAGGTTCCGTGCGGGCAGGTTCGGGGCGGGGCTCGTGGAAGCGGCTGTCCACCGGCTTGACCAGCAGGTTGGCCACAAAGCCGACCACCAGCAGCCCCACCATGGTCAGCAGCGCGGGCTGGTAGGACGCGGCGGTCAGCTGGCCGGGTTTGCCCTGGGCGTCCAGGAACGCGTTGACGATCAGCGGCCCGGCGATGCCGGCCGCGGACCACGCTGTCAGGAGCCGGCCGTGGATGGCCCCGACCTGGAACGTGCCGAACAGGTCGCGCAGGTAGGCCGGGACGGTGGCAAAGCCGCCGCCGTAGAAGGAGATGATGACGAACGCGAGCGCCACGTAGAGGAAGGTGGTGGCGGAGCCGGCCAGCGCCAGCACCGTGTAGAGCACGGCGCCGACCCCGAGGTACATCATGTAGATGCGCTTGCGGCCGGTGATGTCAGACGTCGCGGACCAGGCAAAGCGGCCGGACATGTTGCCGATCGAGAGCAGGCCCACGAAGCCGGAGGCGACGGCGGCACTCACCAGGGACACGCCGTCGGACTGGCGGAAGAAGTCCTGGATCATGGGGGCGGCCTGCTCAAGGATGCCGATGCCGGCGGTGACGTTGCAGAAGAGCGCAATCCAGACCAGCCAGAACTGCCGGGTCTTGACGGCGTTCTTTGCGGAGACGTTGTCCGTTGTGACCAGGGTGGCGGCCTTGACCTTGGACGGGTCGAAGCCGGCGGGCTTCCAGCCGTCGGCCGGGACTTTGATGGTGAGCGCGCCGAACAGCATGTACGCCAGGTACACGGCGCCGAGCGTCAGGAAGAGCTTGCCGACGGCGTCGCCGCTGGCCACCCAGCCCTGGGCGCCCGAGTTGGGGTCGTACATTTTGAGCAGAGCGGTCGAGACGGGGCTGGCGATCAGGGCACCGCCGCCGAAGCCCATGATGGCCATGCCGGTGGCGAGTCCCGGGCGGTCGGGGAACCACTTAATCAGGGTGGAGACCGGCGAGATGTAGCCGATGCCCAGGCCGATGCCGCCGATGAACCCGTATCCGAGGTACACCAGCCAGAGCTGGCCGCTGAAGATGCCCAGCGAACCAATCAGGAAGCCGCTGGCCCAGAACACGGCCGACGTGAACATGGCCTTGCGCGGGCCGTTCTTATCCACCCAGGTGCCCATAACCGCGGCGGAGAGGCCCAGCATCACGATCGCGATCGAGAAGATCACACCGATTTCGGTCAGGCTGGCGCCGAAGTGCTTGACCAGCGCTGTTTTGTAGACGCTGGTGGCATACGCCTGGCCGATGCACAAGTGCACGGCGAGCGCCGCGGGCGGCACCAGCCACCGGTTGAATCCCGGCGGGGCGATGGTTCGTTCACGGTCCAGCCAGCCCATAAGTGCTCCCTTTGCTTCCGACGTCGGTGTCCCTGCGGCATAGAGGCGAAAGCCCCGATCAGGGCCGTTGCCTCCGGCAATCATGGTGCAGATCGTCAGCAAACGTACTATTTGTGCGCCGAGCGGTAGGAATTCAGCGACGAGCGGCAGGCGGCCCCGGCCGGCCTACTTCCCCAGGCCGGCCCTCCTCAGCGCCTCCGCCATGGCCGTATTGGCAGGGGCGGGTGCGGCCGCCGGCTTCTGCGGCTGCCGGGCGGATCCCCGCCGGTCCGGCCTCGGTTGCCCCGCTGGCTGCTTACCGGACGGTCGCTCGGCCGTCCGCTGCCCCGGCTCACGTTGCCCCGGCTCACGCTGGCCGGACGCCCGCTCCCCCGGCTCACGCTTCTTCGGCGCCGCCGGTTCGTCGTCGAGCCGCAGCGTCAGGGAGATGCGCTTCCGTTCCGGATCGGCTTCCAGCACCTTCACCCGGACCACCTGCCCGGACTTGACCACCTCGCGGGGATCGGAGACGAAGCGGTTGGCCAGCGCGGACACGTGCACCAGCCCGTCCTGGTGCACCCCGACGTCGACAAACGCGCCGAACGCCGCCACGTTGGTGACGGTGCCCTCCAGCACCATCCCGGGCCTGAGGTCGGAGATCTTCTCGATGCCCTCGGAGAACGCCGCCGCCGCGAACGCCGGGCGCGGGTCCCGGCCCGGCTTTTCCAACTCGGCGATGATGTCCTGCACCGTGGGCAGGCCGAACGTGCCGTCCACAAAGTCCTGCGGGTTCAGGGCGGCGTAGCTTCCCGCGGCCGGAGCCGTCCCGGCGGCCGCCTTGATCTTCCGCGCCACCGGGTACGCCTCCGGGTGCACGCTGGAGGCGTCCAGCGGCTCGACTCCCCCGGTGATACGCAGGAAGCCGGCGCATTGCTCAAACGCCTTCGCGCCCAGCCGCGGCACCTTCTTCAGCTCGGTGCGCTTCGTGAACGGGCCGTGCTCATTCCGGTACGCCACGATGTTCTCGCTCAGCAGCGGCCCGACGCCGGCCACACGGCTGAGCAGCGCCGGGGAAGCCGTATTCACGTCCACGCCCACCGCGTTCACGCAGTCCTCCACCACGGCGTCCAGGCTGCGGTCCAGCTTGGCGGAGGTGACGTCGTGCTGGTACTGCCCGACGCCGATCGACTTCGGTTCGATCTTCACCAGTTCCGCGAGGGGGTCCTGCAGGCGCCGGGCAATGGACACGGCGCCGCGCAGGGACACGTCCATGCCGGGCAGCTCCGCTGCGGCCAGCGCCGACGCGGAGTAGACGGATGCGCCGGCCTCGGACACCACGATCTTCTGCGGCGCGGACCCTGCACCGGACGAAAGCTGCTTGATCAGTTCCCCGGCAAGCTTGTCCGTTTCCCGTGACGCCGTGCCGTTGCCGATCGCGACAAGTTCGACGCCGTGCTTCCGGGCCAGGCCCACCAGTGTCCGCAGCGCCTCGTCCCACTTGCGGGCCGGGGCGTGCGGGTAGACGGTGTCGGTCGCCACCACCTTGCCGGTGCTGTCCACCACCGCCACTTTCACGCCGGTGCGCAGCCCCGGGTCCAGGCCCAGAGTCGCCCGGTTGCCCGCCGGCGCGGCGAGCAGCACATCCCGGAGGTTGGCGGCGAAGACCCGCACGGCCTCGTCCTCGGCAGCGGCGAACATCCGGCTCCGCAGGTCTGCGGTCAGCCGGGCCAGCACCCGTGAGCGCCACGCGGCCTGTGCGGTCTGCAGCAGCCAGGCGTCGGCGGGCCGGCCGCGGTCGGCGACGCCGAGGAACCGGGCCACAGCGGCTTCGTAGCGGCCGCGCGCGGCGGTGAGTGCGGCGTCGTCGTCCGGTTCCGCCTCGGCGAGATCCAACTCCAGCACGCCGTCCTTCTCGCCGCGCAGCAGTGCCAGCACGCGGTGCGAGGGCATGCCGGCCGGCTGCTGGGAGAACTCGAAGTAGTCCTTGAACTTCTGTCCTTCGGCGTCCTTGCCTTTCTTGACGCGGGACACCATGCGGCCCTGGGTCCAGAGCCTCTCCCTGAGTGTGGCGGCCAGGTCGGCGTCCTGCGCCACCCGCTCCACCAGGATGGCGCGGGCCCCGGCGAGCGCGGCCGCGGCGTCCCCGACGGAGTGCTCGGCGTTGAGGTATTTAGCCGCTTCACGTTCCGGGTCCAGCTCCGGCCGCTTCAGGAGGGCGTCGGCCAGCGGTTCCAGCCCGGCTTCGCGGGCGATCTGCGCCTTGGTGCGGCGCTTGGACTTGAACGGCAGGTAGATGTCCTCCAGCCGCGACTTGGTGTCGGCGGCGACGACGGCGGCCTGCAGTTCCGGGGTCAGCGCGCCTTGGGCGGCGATCGCCTCGAGAACGGTCCGGCGGCGGTCCTCCAGCTCGCGGAGGTACCGCAGCCGTTCCTCCAGGTCGCGGAGCTGGGTGTCATCGAGCGTCCCGGTGGCTTCCTTGCGGTACCGGGCGATGAACGGCACGGTGGAGCCGCCGTCGAGCAGCTCCACCGCCGCCTTGACCTGCCAGGCCTGGACGCCGAGTTCGGCGGCGATCTGGGCGGCGATGCCCGACTCCTGGGTCTGGGAAGCCTGGGTTTTGGGCGGCGCTGTGGAAGCTGACGGGGAAGGGCGGTGCGGGAGTTGAGTCACCCTGCCATTTTGCCTTACCGCCGTCAGGGGCCGGGCTTGCCTGCGGGCGGCGCAGGCTCCTGCACGTCCTGGACTACCTCGTTCCGCCGCAGGAACCACGGCTTGAACGGAGGATCAAACTGGGCGAACCGCGGCGGCCCCACGGCGGTCAGGCCGGCCAGCACCAGCGCGGCCTGGAGCCCCTCGTTGCGCCGTTCGAAAGCAGCTGCCGAGCCGCTGCCCGAGAACCGGAGGGCAGCCGCCAGCGACGCGGGGATTGCCCGGATCCTGACCCGGGGGTCCGCAGGGACCGGCGCCGTCTCCGCCGTCGTGCCGGCAGGGAGCACAAAGGCGACGACAAAGTCTGCGGGTCCGCCACGTCCCGGCAGCGGACCGCTCTGGATCACCGGGGCGGTCATCGCCAGCTTCTGCGACGGTCCCGGCGCCTGGACCACCGGGGCCGTCATGGCCAGCTTCTGCCGGGCATTGTTGTTGCCGCTGATGTAATTGAACAGGTGCCGGAAGGCCGCATTGCCGGCCCGGTCGAACATTGCGTTGACCTGGATCTCGGCCACAACGTGCGCGGGATAGCGGCGCAGCTCGAAGTGTGCGTAGCGCTGGACCAGCTCGAAGGGTTGCTGTTCGGTCATGTCACCAGACCCTACGCCGGGCCTGTGACAGGAACCAGCCCCTCCCGTCCAGGGTCCGCGCCGGATTGTCGGAGGGCTTTGATAGCTTGAAGAACAGACGGGCTGGCAGCACCGGCTGCACGTCCGGGCCGCAGAGCCGCAGCACACCAACATCGGGGGCACAGTGTTTTTCGTTGAACCGGAAGTGCCGGGTTCCGCACGGGACCTGATTTTCTCCGCGAGCGATCTGGTGATCGCCGCCAGCTGTGAGTACCAGCTGCTCCGGAAGCTCGACGAGAAGCTGGGCCGCGCCCCCAAGGCAGAGTTCGCGGACGATGAGATGCTCAGGCACGCCGCCGTCCTGGGCGACCTCCACGAGCGGAAGGTGCTCGATCGGTTCGTGGCGGACTTCGGCCACTGGGACCCGGCCGCGGGGCGCGGCGTGTACGACGTGGTCCCGGCGGAGGCCATGGACCGCGCCACACTGGAGGCCAAGCACGCCGAGTCGATCGATGCGCTCCGCGCGGGGGCCGACGTCGTTTTCCAGGCCGCGTTCTTTGACGGCCAGTTCCACGGCCGCTCGGACTTCCTGGTCCGGCAGGCCGGCGGCAGTTACGCCGTCTTCGACACCAAGCTGGCCCGCCACGCGAAGGTGTCCGCCCTGCTCCAGCTGGCGGCCTACGGCGACCAGCTCCTGAAGGCCGGGATCACCCCGGCCCCGGACGTGACACTGGTCCTCGGCGCTACCGTGCAGCTCCCGGACGGCGGCTTCGACTACGTCCGCAGCCACCACAAGCTCGCCGAGGTGCTGCCGGTTTTCCGGGAGCGGAGGGACAGGTTCGTGGCGCTGACCTCGGCGCATCGGGCGCAGCCCGGCACCGTGGCCTGGGACACCCCCGGTATTATCGCGTGCGGCCGCTGCGACTACTGCCAGGAACAGGTCAAAGCCACCGACGACCTGCTGCTTGTGGCCCGGATGAATTCGGCCCAGCGCAAGAAGTTCCGCGCCGAGGGGATCCGCACGGTCCGCCAGCTCGCCGAGGCGGCCCTGGCCAGCCCCAGCGCGGCACAGCTGCGGCTGCAGGAGCAGGCCCGGATGCAGAGCGGCATCGGCCCCGCGGATGGTGAGGTGCAGTTCGTCAAGGACGGCGAAAAGCACAGCATCCGCTTCGGCGTGATTCCGGAGAACACGCTCGCGGAACTGCCCCCGCCGAGCGAGGGGGACATCTTTTTCGACTTCGAAGGTGATCCCCTGTGGCAGGAAAGCGCCACAGGCGTCTGGGGGCTGGAGTACCTGTTCGGCGTTATGGAGGCGCCGGCGGCTCCCGGCGAGCCCGGGGTGTTCCGGCCGTTCTGGGCGCACACCCGCGAGGCGGAGAAGCAGGCGTTCCTCGACTTCCTCGACTACGTGGAGAAGCGCCGGCGGGACTACCCCGACATGCACGTCTACCACTACGCCCCGTACGAGAAAACTGCGCTGCGGAAGCTCTCCGTGATGCACGTGGCCGGCGAGGACACCGTGGACGGGTGGCTCCGCGAGGGGCTGCTGGTGGACCTGTACCAGACGGTCCGCAATAGCCTCCGGATTTCTGAGAATTCCTACAGCATCAAGAAACTCGAGCCGCTGTACATGGGGACCAACCTGCGCACCGGGGACGTGAAGGACGCCGGCGCATCGGTGGTGGCCTACGCCCGCTACTGCGACGCGCGCGACAACGGAGACACCGAGGAAGCCGACGCCATCCTCGCCGGGATTGCGGACTACAACGAGTACGACTGCCTCTCCACCCTGGAACTCCGGGACTGGCTCCTGGGCCTGGCCCGGGAGCGCGGGATCCAGCCCGGCAGCGGCGGTCCGGGCGGCGGACCGCCCGCAGCAGCGGACGATGCCGTCGGTGTGAGCCCGGAGCCGGGCTCGGAGTTAGCCGACCTGGATCCGCTGGAAGTGGCGCTGGCCGAGGCGGCGGGGGCCGCCGTCGGGCTTTCCGGGGATGACCGGAAGGCGGTTTCTATGCTGGCGGCGGCCGTCAGCTACCACCGGAGGGAGCGCAAAGCGTTCTGGTGGGCGCACTTCGACCGGTGCGAGAACGGCCCGGACACGCACCACCAGCAGGACCGCAATGTCTTCCTCGTTGAGGACGCGGAGGTGCTCGAGGAATGGTGGAAGGACGGCGCGAAGCTTCCGGAGCGGAAGGTGAAGTTGATCGGCACGGTCAGCCCCGGCTCGGACCTCCGTGAGGGCAGCACGTGGTTCCGTATGTACGAGCCGCCGCTTCCGGCAGGGCTTGAGGGCACGGGCATCAACGGGACCGGCCGCAACGGCTGGTTCGGGACGGAGGTTTTGGAGCTGGGCCACGAGGATGGCAGGGACACCGTGGTCATCCGGGACAAGCTCCGCAAGAACATCGACCCGTACCATCAGGTTCCCGTTGCGCTGACCGAGGACCAGCCCATCCAGACCAAGAGCATCGAGGATGCGCTGGCTGTCCTGGCCTCAAATGTCACCGCGGCGCTGCAGACTGGGCGGCCTGAGTTTCCGCGCCACCCGGCGCTGGACCTGGTGCGCCGGGTTCCGCCCCGGCTGGCCTCCGGGGCGGCTCTGCCGGCGCCCGGGGAGGGCCCGGACCGGTTTGTCGATGCCATTACGGACGCGGTGCTGGCCCTGGACCATTCCTATCTGGCGGTGCAGGGTCCGCCCGGGACGGGCAAGACATACGTGGGATCGCACGTCATCGCCCGGCTGGTGGCCCACGGGTGGAAGGTGGGCGTCGTCGGGCAGTCGCACGCGGTGGTGGAAAACCTCCTGAAGACGGCGGTGGTGAAGGCCGGCGTCGATCCGGAACTGGTGGCGAAGGATGTGAAACACAGTGAAGCTCTGCCCTGGGGGCAGCGGTCCGCCAAGGATGTGGCGGCGCTGCTGGGCAAGCCTGGCGGCGCGTTGATCGGAGGCACGGCGTGGACCATGACGGGCGCCACTGTTCCGGCCGGTGCGCTGGATCTGCTGGTTATTGACGAGGCCGGGCAGTTCTCGCTGGCCAATACCCTGGCCGTGGCGCAGGCGAGCAGCCGGCTGCTGCTGCTTGGCGATCCGCAGCAGCTGCCGCAGGTCAGCCAGGGCGCCCACCCCGAGCCGGTGGACGAGTCGGCGCTGGGCTGGGTTTCCGCCGGGCATGCCACGCTCCCGCCGGAACTGGGCTATTTCCTGGCCGACTCGTGGCGGATGAACTCGGAACTGTGCCGGGCGGTCTCCGAGCTCTCGTACGAGGGCAGGTTGCGGTCCGCGCCGGCCGCGGACCTTCGGCGGCTCGAGGGGGCCCCTGCCGGAATCGAAACCGTCATGCTGGAGCACAGCGGCAACATCACGTCGTCTGTCGAGGAGGCTGCCGAGGTGGTCCGCCAGGTCACCCGGCATCTGGGGCTGACCTGGCATACGGAAGAGGGCACACGGCCGCTGGATGTGGCGGACATTCTGGTGGTGGCCGCCTACAACGCCCAGGTCAACGTGATCCGCGAGGCCCTCGATGCAGCAGGGCTGCCCGGCGTCCGGGTGGGCACGGTGGACAAGTTCCAGGGCCAGGAGGCCGCCGTCGTGGTTGTATCCATGGCGTGCTCCGCCGTGGCTGAGGCGCCGCGCGGCATGGAATTCCTGCTCTCGCGCAACCGGATCAATGTGGCGGTATCCCGCGGCCAGTGGCGTGGCGTCGTGATCCGGGCGCCGGAGCTGACCAACTACCTGCCCGTCCACCCCGAGGGCCTGGAGCAGCTGGGCGGGTTCATCGGACTGTGCCAGCGGTCGGTGGCTTCCTGAACCGGACGAATGACAGTAAGCACCCTTTACGTGATGATAGTCGTGGCTTGACCCCACTGGCCGGAGCTTAGAGGGGCTGGCACTTCGCTAGTCTGGGAGAGATTTGCATGTTTAGGGTCGAAAAAACCGCGGACAACCTGGTGCCTCGGGTCGCAGATGCCGACGCCGGGCTATATCTCGAATGGTTGGTAACAGGAAGCCGCTACACCACCGAAGTTTTCGAGCTGCTAAGTGCAAGCGGCGGAATTCCTTTTACCACGTCGCGAGAATACGCCGTTGATCCTGAAACTGGACTTAGGTTCACACTGTTCAAATTCATCACCTTTGGCAGCGCCCCTCGAGCTCAAAGTAGAGCCAAGCACTTGGTCAATCGCACCTTCAGGGACGGCACCGAAAAGCAATATTGGATGAAGATTGCAGTGGAGGCGCTGCTAGTCTTTGGAACAGCTTTCAATGGCTTGGAGGCACCCCGCAAGGGGTACACGAAGGTTGAATTGAATGGTCGAATCTACACGCTTGAGGATTTTGGATATACGCTAGGCCAGAAATAAAGCGGTATAAGCAGAAAATATGGTTGAGTGCATGATTGCGAACGCTGCGGACACCTCAAGGAAGAGCTCCAACTTTGGAGGACCCGTTCCCTCTTTGGGGATCATGCCCATTCTTAAATGCGATCAGTGGACACGATAGCTTTTCGCCCACCCTTCGTGGCCCAAGGAGGACATGTCCAGCCGTGACGGTCAGCTGCCATGGGACATGCTCATTCTTCGCCGCAAACCAGTGAGCACAATGGCATTCTGCCCATTGCTCGCGGCTCCCGTGGGATATGTCCACCGGTACAGGTGGGCCGCGCGGGGACCTGCTCAGCGGGCCGCGGGAATGCCCTCGGCCAGCAGGAGTGCCTCGTCCAGCACCATGCCGAAGTTCGCCGGATCATGGGCGAACCGGCCCAGGAAAAGACCGGAGACGCTCTCGAGCGCCGGCAGGAGCCCGGGCTTGGCCGAGCCGCCGTAGATGACGGGAAGGTCCTCCAGACCGGAGGGGGCGAGGCGGCTCCGGAGCTGCCGGACGACGTCGGAGACGTACCTCGCGGCCGCGGGCTCCGCCGCGCCGATGGCCCAAACCGGTTCGTACGCGAGGACGACCCGGCCGGCGAGCTCCCAGTCGTCGTCCACGGCGGACCGCACCTGGCGGTACACAAACTCTGCCGCGTGCTCGGCACTGCCGTGGTCGAGCTCTCCCACACAGAGCAGCGGCGCCAGCCCGGCGGCAGCCGCCGCGCTGACTTTTCGCCTAATCATCAGGTCGTCTTCGCTGAAGTGCCGGCGGCGTTCGGCGTGCCCGATTTCGACGAGGCCGACGCCGAGTTCCGCGAGCATGGACGGGGCCACTTCCCCGGTCCACGGCCCGTCGGCCCAGCCGCAGTTCTGCGCACCGAGTATTAGCGGCGAACCGGCCAGCAGCGCGGCGGCCGCCGGGAGGAGCGGGAAGGATGGAATCACGAACGGGACAACCCGCCCGGCCGCGAGGGCCGGGCGGGTGTCCACTTCGTGGCGCAGCTGCGCCAGCCACGTCAGGCTGTCCTGGTAGCCCAGATACATCTTGGAGCTGACACCCACCAGCAGGGGCGGGAAGGTCTGGCTGGTTCCACTTTGCTGCATGTGTTGATGCTTCCTGCTTGAAACTGGGTGAACCGGTTGGCACTCCCGGCACGGGTGAGGCGCCGGGAGTGCCGGAGGCGGCTGAACGGTTCCTACTGTTCCAGGAGGTCGTCGGCCTTGTTCTTGAACCGCTTGGTCGCGAACATCATGGCCGCGGCCAGGAACGGGAGCACACCCAGGGCGTAGACGCCCATGGTGCCGGTATCCGATGCGGTGATCTGGTTGACCGAGGTCCGCAGGATCGGCGCCACGAAGCCTCCCAGGTTGCCGAGGGAGTTGATGAGGCCGATGCCGGCCGCCGCGGCGGTGCCGGTGAGGAACGCCGTCGGGTAGGACCAGGCGATGGGCCCGATGGAAAGGAAGCTGCAGACGGCCAGGGTAATGAAAAGGATGCCCAGCACCGGAAGCTGGTTGGCGCCCGCCCACGCGGACCCGAAGATGCACAGGCCGGTGGAGATGAACAACCCGGTGCCCCAGACACGGCGGCGGATCACGGTGTTGGCGGCCTTGCCGATGAAGTAGCACGCAAAGAGGCCGAAGAACCACGGGATGGCGGCCATCATGCCCACCGCGAAGCCGACTTTCTGGCCGGTCAGCTGGGCGACCTGCTGCGGAAGGTAGAACGTCACACCGTAGACGGCGATCTGGAGGCAGAAATAGATGATTGTGAAGTACCAGACCTTGCCGTTCTTCATGGCGGCGAGCACGCCGCGCGGGCCGGTCTCCTCCTTGACGGTGTCCTCCAGTGCCATGACGTCCAGGAGTGCCTTCTTCTCGTCCTTGTTGAGGAACTTGGCGTCCTGGGGGCTGTTGATGAGGAAGAAGAACGCGGCGATGCCGGCAACAACCGCCAGCATGCCCTCCACGAAGAACATGACCTGCCAGCCCTGGACGCCGGGGACCTGGTCGCCGATGTTGATCAGCCAGCCGGACAGTGGCGCGCCGATCATCTGGGAGAAAGGCTGCGCCAGGTAGAAGATGGCAAACATCTTGACGCGGACCTTATTGGGGAACCACGCCGCGAGGAACATGATGACGCCGGGGAAGAGTCCGGCCTCGGTGACACCGAGGAGGAACCGCAGGATGATGAACGAGGTCTCGCCCTGGACGAATGCGAAGCACGCGGAGACGATGCCCCAGGTGATGGCGATGCGGGCCAGCCAGATTTTGGCCCCGAACTTGGTCAGCAGGAGGTTGCTGGGTATTTCGAAGATGGCGTAGCCGATGAAGAAGATCCCGGCTCCCAGGGCGTAGGCCCCGGCCGTGATGCCCCGGTCCACTTCGAGGGCGGCCTCGGCGAAGCCCACGTTGGTGCGGTCCAGGAAGGCGACCACGTAGAGGATGACCAGCATGGGCATCAGCCGGAAGGACGCCTTGGAGATCGCCGATTTCAGTACCGGCGTTTCCAGTAGGTCCCTTGTGGAGGTTGTTGTTACGGACATCAAAAACTCCTCGTCGAGCAATCAGTGGTGTAACTCAATGGGATGGATCAGGTGCGTGAAAAGCGGTGGAGCGGCGCCGCAGCCGTCCTAGCGTGAGAAGGCGATGATCATGATTCCGGCCAGGCAGGCCAGGACGCCGACGGCGAGGTAGAGCTTCCGTGCTTTGCTCCAGGCCGCGAACCCTGGTGTGGGCGTGTTTTTGGGCTGTTCCACGTTGCTTCTTCCCTAGTGCATGTAAAGACCGCCATCCACATTCAGCGTCTGGCCGGAGATGTAGCCGGCGTCCTCGCTGATGAGGAAGGCGATGGCGGCCGCGATGTCCCGGGTGGAACCCACCCGATTCACCACGAGGTCCTGGGTGAGTTCGTTCTTGCGCTCCTCGCTGAGGGTGCCGCCCATGATGTCGGTGTCGATGGGGCCCGGGGAGATGGCGTTGACCGTGATGTCGTATTCGCCGAGTTCGCGGGCAGTGGAGCGGGTTAGCCCGATCACGCCGGCCTTGGCAACGGAGTACGGCGTCTTGGAGAACGTGCCGCCGCCGCGCTGGGCGGAGACGGAGGAGATGTTGACGATGCGCCCGATCCTGTTTTTCACCATGGATTCGGCGACGCGGCGGGTGGCGTAGTGCACGCCGTTGAGATTGATGTTCAGCACCCGGTCCCACTCGGCGGCGTCGAGTTCCAGGTACGGGACGGGCGAGCTGACGCCGGCCACATTGGCCAGGGCGACGATCTGCGGCAGTTCGGCCTCGATCGCGTCGATCGCCGCGCGGACGGACGCCTCGTCGGAGACGTTGGCGCCGGCGCCAAACGCCTTGACGCCGTGTTCGGCGGCCAGTTCCTTGGCCGCCGCCTTGCACAGGGCGTCGTCAAGATCGATGATGCCGACGTTCCAGCCCTGCGCGGCCAGGTAGTTGGCGGTCGCACGGCCGATGCCGCGCTCCGAGACGGCGCCGGTGACGATCGCGGTGCGTTCTGCGGGGAAAGTGCTCATGGGAGTTGCTCCTGTAGGCGTGAAGGTGGCGGGGTTTAGTTGATGGGGGCGGGGCCGAGCTCATCGATGAGCTTCTGCATGGCCACGTACGCCTTGTTCCGGTAGGCGATGAGTTCGGGCGTGCGCTCGGCGGGGACGTTGAGGAAGCCGGCGCCGGTCTTGGTGCCCAGCTTCCCGGCGTCGACGAGATCGCTGAGGACCTTCGGCGTCGCAAACCGTTCCGGGAACTCGGTCTGCAGCGATTTGTAGCAGAAGTTGTAGACGTCCAGCCCTGCCATGTCGGCGATCGCGAACGGCCCGAAGAACGGCAGCCGGAAACCGAACGTGGTGCGGACGAGGGTGTCGATGTCCTCCGCTGTTGCGATCTCCTGCTCCACCAGCTGGGCGGCCTCGTGGAACAAGGCGTACTGGAGGCGGTTGAGCACGAAGCCGGTGACGTCCTTGACGACGGCGGTCTGCTTGCCGGCGGCGTGGACGAGGTCGCGGACAGCGCCGATGGTGGCGGCCGATGTACCGGCGTGAGGGATGATTTCCACGCCCGGAATGAAAGGGGACGGGTTGGAGAAATGCACGCCCAGGAACCGGCCCGGGTTGGTGACAGGCTCGGACAGCTCGGCGATGGAGATTGTGGACGTGTTGGACCCGATGACGGCGTCCGGCCGGGCGGCAGCGCTGATGCGGGCCAGCGTCTGGTGCTTGATGGCGATGACTTCGGGGACGGCTTCCTCGATGAAGTCGGCCCCTGCCACGGCTTCCTCGATGTCCCGGGCCGCCCAGAGGTTTTCCTTCAAGATGGCGGTGGAGCCTTCAGGGAAAAGCCCGGCGGCGACGAAGTCGTCCGATTCGGCCAGCAGCCGCTCGTAGTTCTTCTGCGCCACTTCGGCGGACACATCGGCGAGGGCCACGCGGGCACCGCCGAGCGCGAGGACCTGCGCAATTCCGCCGCCCATGTATCCGGAACCCACGACGGCGATCCTGCGGGCGGCGTTGGCGGCGGCTGTGGCTGCTGATTCGGTCATGTCAGACTGCCTTCGTGTATTCGGGCTCGTAGGAGCAGATGGCGTCCACCTTGGCGGCGGAGGAGGAGGTTTCGTCGAAGCGGTGGCCCAGCCATTCGCTGACGAGCTTCTTGGCGAGTTCCAGGCCGATGACACGCTGTCCGAGCGTGAGGACCTGGGCGTTGTTGCTGAGGACGGACCGTTCTACCGAGTAGCTGTCGTGCGCGGTGACGGCGCGGATGCCGGGGACCTTGTTGGCCGCGATGGCCACGCCCAGGCCGGTGCCGCAGATGAGCAGGGCCCGGTCGGCGTCGCCGTCGGCGACTTTGCGTGCGGCGTCCACGGCCACGTGGGGGTAGGCGGTGGAGTCGTTGGCACCGACTCCGATGTCCCGCACGGAGGCGACGCGCGGGTCCGCCTCAAGCAGGGCTTTGAGGGCGTTTTTGTATTCGACGCCGGCCTCGTCGTTGCCGACGACGACGCGCCAGCCTGTTGATGTGCTCATGCCTGTGCTCCTTGCTTGGCCAGTTCGGGGTTGGCGAGCCGGCCCTCGGTGTGGGCGGAAATCTGTGCTGCGATGAGGGCGAACGAAACCGCTCCCGGGTCCGGGTGGCCGAGGCTCTTCTCCGCGAGCGGCCGGGCGCGTCCCTTGAGCGGGCGGAGGTCAGCGGTCGCGTCTGCTGCGGCCCGGGCTGCGGCGGCGGCAGCAGCGAGCGCGTCTCCGGCGGACGCGCCGCCGCCGAGCGCCGTGCAGAACGCGTCCCGGAACGGAAGCAGGGCGTCCACCATGGTCTTGTCCCCGCGGTCTGCCTTGCCCAGTTCCGTGATCGCCTCGGCGAAGGCGGTGACCGCATCCGCGGCATCCTCGCCGGAGTAGCTGACCCGGTTGCCCAGCGCCAGCCCCGCGGCGATGATCGCGGATCCCCAGAGCGCGCCGGAGGTGCCGCCCGCGCGTTCGCTCCACGCTTCCCCCGCGGCGGTCAGGACGCTCGCCGGCGACGCGCCGCCGTCGTTCGCTGCCGTCTGCTCAGCCGCGGTGACCGCTGCTTCCACGCCGCGGCGCATCCCGATGCCGTGGTCGCCGTCGCCGGCGATTGCGTCCAGCTTGCCCAACTCGTCTTCGTGTTCGACGACGACGTCCCGGACCTGGCGGAGTACTGCCGCCGCCTGCCGTCCAAGCTCTGCCGCGGCCGGGGTGGGGCGTTCGACGTCGGCGGTCTCCGCGGCCTCCGGGCCGGCGAGTTCGCGGCGGGGCCGGGGTGCCAGGCTGCCCTTGCGGAACGCCGGGGTGTCGGCCGGGGCGGCCCAGTAGTGCTCGAGCTCCTCATCCAGCCACAGCAGCGTCAGGGACAGTCCGGACATGTCCAGGCTGGTGACAAGCTCTCCGCATTCCGGTTCCACCACGGTGAGCCCGGCCGCAATGAGAAGCTTCTCAATCTTGCCGAACAGCAGGAACAGCTCGTCGTACTTGACGGTGCCAAGTCCGTTGACGATCGCGACGACGCGGCTGCCGGCGTCGTGCGGCTTGTCGGCGAGGAGCCGGCTGACCAGGAGTTCGGCCAGCTCGGAGGCGGTGGGCATCGGGTGATCTGAGATGCCCGGTTCGCCGTGGATGCCCAGACCAAGGGACATGTGCCCTTCCGGAACAGTGAACAGCGGCGCGTCGGCGCCAGGCAGCGTGCACCCGTCGAAGGCCACACCGAGGGACCGCGTGCGGTAGTTCGTCCTGATAGCCAGACGTTCGACGCCGTCCAGGTCCAGTCCCGCTTCGGCGGCGGCGCCGGCGATTTTGAACACCGTCAGGTCGCCGGCAATGCCGCGCCGCTTCTCGATCTGGTCCAGCGGCGCGCTGGCAATGTCATCCGTGACCAGGACCGTGCGGGTTTCGATGCCTTCGGCGTTGAGGCGGAGCTGGGCCTGGCCGAAATGCAGGACGTCGCCGGCGTAGTTGCCGTAACTCAGCAGCACGCCGCCCCCCGCACTGGCGGCCTTGGCGACGCGGTAGACCTGGCCGGCCGCGGGCGACGCGAACATGTTGCCGCAGGCCGAGCCGGCGGCAAGTCCGGGCCCCACAAGTCCGGCGAAGGCAGGGTAATGCCCGGAGCCGCCACCGACCACCAGGGCAACCTGCCCGGCCGGGACCTCGGTGGAGCGGACGACGCCGCCGTCGACGCGGGCGACGTACCCGCGGTTGGCTGCCACAAAGCCGTCCAACGCCTCATCCGCAAAGTCAGCGGGGTTGTCGAAGATCTGGGTCATGGTTCCTCATCGAATCCGTGTTGGTGAAGTGGAGCTGTGGGTAAAGAGCTGGGGTGAAACTGGGGTGGTGCGGCCGCCCCCAATTGGTTTGACGGCCGCACCACGCGCCGGTGCCGGCGTTCGTTCAGCGCCCTGTCAGACGCTCAGTTTTCAGCTGCCGGCTTTTCAGCTGCCCGCTCAGACGCCGGCGAGTGCCGTGGCTGCCGGCAGCTGCCGACTCTGGGCCACCTGGCTGGTGCCGAGGGCATAACCGTCGGTCTTCGGCAGGACCTGGCGGCGGAGGTAGTTCTGGTTGCTGGCTGTGACGCTGAGACCGTCGCCGCCGTAGTGCTCGGTGCAGAGGATGCCCTGGAAGCCAACGGAGAGAGCTACCTTGAACGCCTCGCGGTAGTTGATGAGGCCGCTTTCCATCGGAGCCGGCATGGCAACGTAGGTGTCGCGGGCAACGTCCTCGTCGCGGATGTAGTTCTTCATGTGCCAGTAGTTGGAGTACGGGAGGGTCTTGGCAACCATTTCGCGCCAGTCCTCGATCGGGCGGTGCAGCCGGATGAGGTTGCCGATGTCCGGGTTGAGGCCGACGTTGGCCAGGCCGATGTCCTGGACCAGTTGGACCGAGGAATCCGCGGTGCCCAGGTAGGTGTCCTCGTACATTTCGAGCGAGAGCAGGACACCGACCTCGGCCGCGTGCTGGCCAAGTTCGCGTAGGCGGCTGACGGCCTTGCCCCAGGTTTCCTTGTCCCCCACTGGGTCCTTGTATCCGTCGATTGTCCAGAACCAGAGCTGCTTCTGCTGCTCGGCGGTGATGGCCTGGTGCAGTCCGAATGAGACAACCTCGCAGCCCAGCTCGGCGGCGGCGTCGATGGTGCGGTGGCTGTACGCCAGGTTGGCTTCCCAGTTTCCTTCCTCGATGACACTGCGGCGGATAGCGGAGATGACGGGGATGCCGATGCCGACGTTGTCCGCGGTCTGCCTGAACTCGGCAAGCCTGGCAGAGCTCAAATCGCCCGGGCGGACCCAGCTGTCCGTGAGGTCGGCATTGGCGAAGCCGGCGTCCTTGACCTCGGTGAGAACCTCGGCCCAGGCGGAGGCGTCGGCATCGTTGACGTGGTTGCCCTGCACATCGGTTCCCGGGAACTGCAGGAGTGCTGCGGTGATGGGCCAGTTATCGGCTGTGTAGGCCATGGGGTTCACTCCTTCGTGTAATCCTGTTTCCTATAGGATTTACTATCGGGATTGATGTTGTCAAGGTCACATCAGAATCGGCAGCAACAATCGAAGATCCTATAGGGCATTCCTACGGAATGTAAGATCAGGGCCGTTCACGGAATCCTCTCGCCCTACGGGTGGGCAAATCCGCGCCGGTGAGGCCGTTAGCCGGGGCTACAGGACTTGGGGTGTCGGACCAGGGGCCCGCCCGGCTGCCGGTGTCAGCCGCCGGCTGGGATCATGAGCCCGTACGCTGGTATCGGTTCTCCGGGGCGCCGTGCGCCGTCAGCCGGCAGGTGCGTCGGCGATGGCGCGGCCTCGGACCCGGCGCACGTGCTCGGCCATGGCGTCGGCCGCTTTGTCCGGATCGCCGGAGGAGAACGCGTCCAGCACGGACTGATGCTCGGCGATGGCGTGTTCGGCGTCGGTGATGCCCACTCCCCCGAAGAGCCGGAAGCGCTGGACCTGCCCGCCGAGGGCCGCGTAGGCGGCAACCATAAACTGGTTGCCGGTGTATTCAGCGATCAGCCGGTGGAAACGCTCGTCCGCCTCCAGGTAGTCGCGGTATTCGGCAAACGACGGGCCTCGCGGTGCCTGCTTGAGATCCGCGACGGCCTGCGTCAGCTCGGCGAGGTGCGCCGGGGTAAGCCGGGCGCATGCAAGACGGGCGTTCACGGGCTCTATTGCCAGGCGCGCCTCCATGAGCTCGGCGAAGTCTTCCTGGGTGAAGACCGGCGCCACCCGGTACCCCTTGAGCGCCACGCGGCGGACCATACCGGTGTGTTCCAGCCTGGCAAGCGCTTCGCGGACGGGCGTCGGGGACACGTCCAGCTCCCGGGCGGTTCCGTCGATGCTCACCGCAGCCCCGGGCTCAAGCCGCCCGTCCATCAGCGACGCCAGGAGTTCCTCGTAGACGTGGTCTGCGAGGACCTGGCGACTGACGGGTCGGCCTGCGGGGCGGGTCCCGGTGCCGGCCCCGGGTGAAGCTGGTTTCATGGTCAAATCCTATAGGACCGCTCCCCGGCCAAGCGCCCGGACGCGTGAGCATAGGACATGCCCATTCTTCGCGCCCGCGCCCACGGGACATGCCCATTCTTCGCATCCGCACCCACGGGACATGCTCATCCCTGGCACCCGCACCCACGGGACATGCCCAGTCCTAAACCCGAAGAGTGGGCAGAATGGCGTTCTGCCCACTCTTCGTGGATGCCGGGGGACATGTCCGGTGGTGAGCGCGGCCACCAGTGGACATGTCCAGTGGAACTAGTTGGTGAAGCTAGTTCTGGTACGCCGGGTAGTCCGTGTAGCCCTTGGCGCCGTCCGTGTAGAACGTCGACGCGTCCGGCTCGTTGGTCGGGAGCCCGTCACGCCAGCGGCGGACCAGGTCCGGGTTGGCGATCGCAGGCCGGCCCACCACCACTGCGTCGGCGTGGCCGTCCGCAACGATGGACATGGCTTCCTCGCGGGTGGTGATGACACCAAACCCGCTGTTCAGCAGGAAGGTTCCACCAAACCGGGTGCGCAGGTCGCGCACCAGGTCGCTGGTGGGGTCCTTGTGCAGCACGCTCAGGTACGCGAGCTTCAGCGGCGCCAGAGCGTCCACCAGGTGCGCGTAGGTTTCCTGCACGTCGGCCGCGTCGACCTCCACTGCACCCTGGACGTTATGCTCGGGCGAGATCCGGATGCCCACCCGGTCCGCACCGATGGCGTCGGCCACGGCCTGCGCGACCTCAATGACGAAGCGCGCCCGGTTAGCGGGCGAGCCGCCGTAGACGTCGTCGCGCTGGTTGGCGGCAGGGGTCAGGAATTCGTGCAGCAGGTAGCCGTTGGCGGAGTGCAGCTCCACGCCGTCGAACCCGGCGTTGATCGCCTTGCGGGACGCCGTGACGAACTCCTCGATGAGGCCCGGCAGTTCCGAGGTGTCCAGGGCCCGCGGAACAGGGAACGGCTTTTTGCCCTCGTAGGTGCGGGTCTCGCCGTCGATCGCGATGGCGCTGGGCGCAACCACTTCGTAGCCGCCGGTGGTGTCCTCATGCGTGACCCGGCCGGCGTGCATCACCTGGGCGAAGATCCGGCCGCCCTCGGCATGCACCGCCGCCGTGACCTCGGACCAGCCCTGCAGCTGCTGGTCCGTGACGAGCCCGGGCTGGCCCGGGAAACCCTGGCCGGCGTGGCTCGGGTAGGTTCCCTCGCTCACAATGAGGCCGAGCGATGCCCGCTGGCGGTAGTGCTCCACCACCAGCGGACCGGGCACGCCTTCCCGGCCGGAGCGGACGCGGGTCAGCGGCGCCATCACCAGTCGGTTGGGCAGTTCCAGCTCGCCAAGAGTCATCGGGGAAAACAGCATGCGCATTTCCTTTCACCAGGGATTGGGTTCTCTGATGCCAACTGCCCGGCGTATGCAAGTATTCCGGATGCGACCCGGATCACTACGGGTGGACGATGATCTTCACCGCCGTATCGTTGTGATTGATCAGAGTGTCGAAGCCCTTGTCCACCAGATCCTCCAGAGGAATCCTGCCGGTGATGAAGGGTTTCAGGTCGACCTTTCCGTCCTGGACGAGCTTGATGGCTGCCGCATGATCGCCGCAGTAGGCGATGGTGCCGCGCAGGTCAATTTCCTTCAGGACCACCTTCTGCATGTCGACGGTGGCAGGATGCCCCCAGATCGACACGTTGACCACGACGCCGGCCGGCTTGACGACGTCGAGCATGGTGTCCAGCACCGCGTTCACGCCGGCGCATTCAAAGGCCGCATCGGACCCGGCGCCATCGGTCAGTTCCAGCACGCGGGCCTTGACGTCGTCGGAGCTGGGGTCCAGCACATGGTCCGCGACGCCCGAGGACACGGCCTTCTCCTTCCGCGCGGCCGACAGTTCGGTGACAATCGTGGTGACGCCGAGGCCTTTGAGGACCGCCGCGGTGAGCAGCCCGATGGGGCCCGCACCGCCGACGACGGCGACGTCCCCGGCTTTGACGTCGCTGCGGCCGACGGCGTGATAGGCCACGGCGAGGGGTTCGATGAGGGCGGCCTCGTCCAGCGGGATGTCGCCCACGGGGTGGACCCACCGGGTATCGACGACGATTGTCTCGCTGAGTCCCCCGCCACCGCCGGCCAGGCCGATGAAGCCCAGCTTGGTGCACAGGTTGTAGTGGCCGCTGCGGCACGGTCCGCATTCGTTGCAGACGATGTATGGCTCCACCACCACGGAGTCCCCGACGGCGAGTCCGGTCACCCCTTCGCCCAGTTCCTGGATGGTGCCGGAAAACTCGTGGCCCATGGTGACCGGGGCGGCTTCGTGGGACAGCGCATGGGGGCTTCCGGGCGGCGGCGTGAAGATGGGCCCCTCCAGGAACTCGTGGAGGTCAGTGCCGCAGATCCCGCACCAGGCGACGGCGATCTTCACCGCCCCAGGGCGCAGCTCCGGCTCCGGCACATCGTCGATCCGGAGGTCCTCACGGGCATGGAATCGTGCTGCTTTCATGGTGTTTTCCTTCGCTGTACGGGCCGTGGACGCCCGGTGAGGGGCGTCAACGGCGTGTCGCTGGATGATCACAACGGGTGCCGCCCTCCCCAGTGTGGTTGCCGGGGAGGGCGTTGTCACTGCCTGGCCGGTCAGCGCGTGTGGTGCGTGGGCTGGAGCTCGAAGACCGGCGTCGGCAGCCCCTCCATCCGTGCCTTGAGCTGCAGCGCCAAGTAGTTGGAGTAGTGCCGGCTCTGGTGCAGGTTGCCGCCGTGGATCCAGAGGTTTTCCACGTTGGTGGGTTTCCACATGTTGCGCAGTTCACCTTCCCAGGGGCCGGGATCCTTGGGAGTATCGGAGCCAAAGCCCCAGCACTTCCCGACGGCGTCGGCCACCTCGGGTGAGACCAGATCGGCCAGCCAGCCGTTCATGGATCCGTACCCCGTGGCGTAGATGATGGCGTCCGCTTCGAGTTCGGTCCCGTCAGCCATTACGACGGCGTTCCCGGTGATCTTGTCGACCTCGCCGCTGGCGAGCTTGACCCGGCCGTCGATGATCAGCTGCGAGGCGCCGACGTCGATGTAGTAGCCGGAGCCGCGCCGCAGGTACTTGAGGAACAGGCCGGACCCGTCCACGCCGAAGTCCAGGTCGAAGCCTGCGGCTTCCAGCTGGGAGTAAAACTCGGCGTCGCGCTGTGCCATCTCGGTATAGATGGGGATTTGGGCCTCGGGCAGGATCCGGTAGGGCAGGGAGGCGAAGAGCAGGTCGGCTTTTTCGGTGGTGACCCCGTTGGCCAGGGCCTCCTCCGAGTACAGCCCGCCCAGGGCGAGGTCCATGAGGGATTCGCTGCGGGCGATGTGCGTGGAGGAGCGCTGCACCATGGTGACGTCGGCGCCGTGCTCCCAGAGGTCCGCGCAGATGTCGTGCGCCGAGTTGTTGGACCCGATCACCACGGCCTTCTTCCCGGTCCAGTCGCCGCCGCCGGGGTGCTTGGACGAGTGGTACTGCTCCCCCAGGAAGGAGTCGGCGCCGTCGAACGCGGGAATGTTGGGGTAGCCCGAGACCCCGAGGGCGAAGACCAGCTGCTTCGGGCGCAGGGTGACCGGTTCGCCGTCGCGCACCACGTCCACCACCCACTCCCCGGAGGCGTCGTCGAAGCGGGCGCCGGTGCACTCGGTCTTGGACCAGTAATTCAGTTCCATGATCCGGGTGTAGTGCTCCAGCCAGTCGCCAATCTTGTCCTTGGCCGCGAACACCGGCCAGTCATCGGGGAACTTCATGTAGGGCAGGTGGTCGTACCAGACCGGATCGTGGAGGTGGAGGGACTTGTAGCGGTTCCGCCAGGAGTCGCCGGGGCGGTCGTTTTTCTCGATGATGATGGTGGGCACGCCAAGCCGGCGCAGCCGTGCCGCCAGGCCGATGCCGCCCTGACCGCCTCCGATGATCACCGTGTAGGGCTGCTCCTCGTAGCCGAGCCGGGCTTCCTGTTCCTCTTTTAGTTCCAGCCAGGATTTACGGCCCCGGGTGATCTCGTGGGCGACGCCTTTCTCGCGGCGGGGTCCCTTCTTTTCCTCGAACCCCTTGAGCTCCTGCATGGTGGTGAGCAGGGTCCAGCATTTGCCGTTGCGAAGGCGCAGGTGGGCGTGGCCGCGGGCCTGGGCAGTCTCGAAGTTGATCCAGGCCTCGGTGTTGGCGGCGTCGCCGGTGGCGTCTTCGGCCAGTGTCCAGTTGTGCGGCTGGACGTCGTCCAGTGTCGCGTTGAGCATACGGCCAATGTCTTCCTTGCCTTCCAGGGTCTTGAGGTTCCAGGTGAACGAGACGAAGTCGCGCCAGTACGAATCGTCGTCGAAGAGATCAAGCACGTCGTCGATGGTGCGGCTGCGCAGCGCTTCCTCGAACTGCGCCAGCCACGCCTCGACCACGCCGTTTGGTGTCCCGGGCATGTTTCCTCTTTCCATTGCTGACTGTGGGTCGCTCCGATGCGCGGCGTCCGGGCCGCGGCGTGACCCGCATCACAAGTAAAAGTCGCAGGGGGTTACAATCGGGTTACACAGAGCTCCCAGGCCCCCGGCCGGCGCAAAAGCCGGCCGGGGGCTTGCCGGAGAGAGCGAAGTGCGACGATTCGACGGCGAGTTGGGAGAATGAGCATGCGCCATGGCGGCCGCTCCATCACGCAGTTCGCGGACCTGCGGTTTTCTGCGCCGGCCGAGTATGCGAGGGCGCTCCGAACGGCTCATGAGGCGGCCGTGTCCGGCACGCCGCATCCGCACTTGTCGCCGTCCCTCGCCAAATCCTGGCAGCGTTCCCTTGCGCTCGGCATCAACCCGGACCAGCACCGCCCGCTGCACCGGCACGAGGTGTCCGAGGCCCGCTCTCTGAGTGCCGGCCACCGGCTGGCCGCCGTGATGCCCGCGCTGTCCCAGCTGCTGGCCGATGAGACCGCCACCGGGCGCCACCTGCTGATCGTGACCGACCACGAGGGCGAGGTGCTGTGGCGCGTCGGCAGCAAACAGGCGTTGAAGCAGGCGGATTCCCTGGAGTTCGTGGAAGGCGCCGACTGGTCCGAGTCCGGCGTCGGGACCAACGCCATCAGCGAGGCGCTGGTGACCGGCGCCCCGGCACAGCTCTTCTCGGCCGAACACCTCGTCCGGACCCACCACGACTGGGCCTGCACCGCGTCGCCGATCCGGGACCCCCTGACGGGGGATGTGGTCGGCGTTCTGGATGTGTCCGGACCGTTCGAGTCCGTCACGCCGGACAGCCTCCGGCTGGTGCGGTGCGGCGTGCGGCTGGCTGAGGAACTGCTGAAGTCCGCAGGCCCCGCCAGTGCCGATGGCTGGCCGGGCAGCACTCCTGCGGGCCGCCACGGGACCGGGGTCCAGGCCCTGTTGACGCTGCGGCTGCTGGGGGACGCGCCGTCGGCAGCGCTCGACGGCGGTCATGGCCGGCCGCTGACCCTGCGCCGGGCCGAGATCCTGGCCCTGTTGGCGTCGCGGACGCAGGGTTGGAGCGCCGACGAACTGGCGTACGAGCTCCACGGCGACGCGGGCACTCCGGCGGCGATCCGGACCGAGATGCACCGGATCCGCAGCGCGCTGGGCAATGTGGTGGACGCAAACCCGTACCGATTTGCCCCGACCGTCAAGGTGGTGACGGACGCCGCCACCGTGGCCGGGCACTTGCGCGAGGGCCGGGTGGCGGAGGCTCTTGCCGCCTACCGGGCCCGGCTGCTGAACCGTTCGAGCAACCTCGCCGTCGGGTTCATGCGCGACGAACTCAACGACGCCGTCGGCGCCTCGGTGCGTTCCAGCGGCGATGCCCGGCTGATGCTGCAGTGGTGCACCAGTGACATGGGCTCCGCCGACACCGCCGCCGCGGCATCCCTAGCTGCGCTGCTGGGACCGCAGGATCCGCGCGGGCAGCTGGTGAGCGCCCGGATGGAGCGGCTCGACCGGGAGCTGAGGGCTTAGAAGCGGAACTGCCGTCAGGGCGAGGGCGGCGCGACGCCGGGGCAGCCCTGTCCCTGCGGGTTGCGGAGGCAGTCGTCGGCGTAATTGCGGGTGATGGAGCGCCAGACGCTCACGGTCTGGGGCGGGGAATTGAATTGCCCTTGGCCCGGGATGGGCAACGGCGGCCCGCCGTTGACCGAGTACGTGCCCTGGAAGTGCGTGGTCAGCACCACGGAGAAATCACCGGTCTGGGTGTAGACGTGGCTGGTGGCGGTCTTTTCGCCCCAGCGGTCCTGCGGCAAGGGCCCCCCGGCTGCGCTCTGCGGACCCAGCAACGTTCCGTCGCCGTAGTTCCAGGTGTACTGGACGGGCTTGGCGACGACGTGGACCTTCTGGGCCAGGATGGTGATGTCGAACGCCTGCTCGGCCGCTTCGGCGAAGAAGTTGGTCTCGGCGCCCCGCAGGGTATGCGGGCTCGGCTGCGCGGTGACAGATCCTGCGGCGACCGGCAAACGCTGGAACTCCGCTTGGATCATGGCGGCAATCCTGGGCAGCAGGTCCTCCGGCCTCGGATCGAAGAGGCAGGTAGGGCCGGAGTGGTACGTCCACGTCGGGTTTGGCACACCAGCCGGGGCTTTCAACCAGACGACCGGAATACCGTCATTTCCGTCGGGGCCGTTCTTGCAATCGACCAGGACAGCAAGGCAGTCTGTGTCGAAGTCTCCGCCGCCGAGGTGGCACTGCAATTCGTACTTGTACTGGTTGGGGTCGGCACGAACCGTACCGGGCACAGCCCAGACAAATTGGCCAGTGCCTGCGTCGTGCGCCCAACCGCCAACATCGACGGTGTCTTCTCCCCAGTCGCCCGTTATTGGGGGCGGTTCATTGCCACCAAATGCCGGCCAAGGCTGTCCTGCCAAAACGACAACTAAGACTGCCGTCCATAAAGTCTTGAACCACCTGGATGCCTTCACTTGGCTAGCCGACAATTGGCTGAATGTTATTTACGTACCACGCCCCGTCGCGGAAGACGGCAAGCATAAGGTTGCCTGTGTCATCGGGCTTCGGGTCTGCTTGATGTAGCGTCCCATCCGCGTTGTAGTACGAAATGGCGGCCTGTGACCCTTGAACAGCGACTTGATAGTTGCCGTCTGGTGCCACGACGAATGTCGTGCTGACAGACGGGGTTTCCACCTTGCCGCCAACGAGCCACCGCCCTCCCTCATTCCAGCCTGAAATTACCGCTTTAGCCCTCTCACATGCGCGGCAAGCAGGACTGGTTATTTCACCAATCCGCGTTACGTCACCAGTCTCATAGCCGTAACTCAACAATTGAAACCAGTACCGCGCGAAGGCCTCGAGACCTTCCTTCGTCTCCGCCTTCGCAGCTTCTGGCAGCACCGGAACGGGGACGTTCTGCGCCCTGCCCGAGGCGTCCGCGGGTTTGTAGCTTGCCGTTGGCGTGGGAGTGGCGGACGAGGTGGGAGACGCCGTCGGGCCTGGCGACTCCGGGGCGGCGGTTGCGCCCGGCGTTGAACCTCCGCCGGTGCAGGCCGTGGCGGGCAGAAGGAGTAGCGCGGCCAGCACCGCGCAAATGCGCCTGTGACGGCCGAAAACTGCGGTGCGAGATGTCATGGTCAGCTACTCCCCCGATAGAAAATCAAGACGCCTGAAGCCAAACAATGCCTCAAGGGTAACCGACGTCACATTTTGGAGTTGGAAGTTATCCACAGGCCATCTACCGGGCATTCTTCGGCCGATTTTCCCGGCTCAAGCCTCTGGCGCTTTTCTACACAGCCCAGAACAATGAACGCCATGATGTTCGAACATGCAGATGAGAACCCCGTCCTCGTACTCGATGACGATCAGTGCTGGAAATTGATCGAGGGCACCAAGCACGGCCGGCTTGTGGTCACTGTCGGCGGCGAACCCGACATTTTCCCGGTGAATTACGCCGTGAGCGGTCGGAAGCTTTACCTCCGCACGGCGCCGGGGAACAAGCTCGCGGAGCTGACCATCAACGCCAAAGTGCTGTTCGAAACGGACGGCATCCTCGCCGACGAGGCGTGGTCAGTTGTCCTCCGCGGCACGGCCCGGGTGCTGGACAAGTCCGCGGATATCGCAGCCGCAGAAGCCCTTGGGCTCAAGCCGTGGGTGCCCACGCTCAAGGACTTCTACGTCGAGATTGCACCGACCAGCGTCACCGGTCGGCACTTCCGGTTCGGCGAGCATCCGGAGCGGGAGATCTGAAACTGTACGACGGCGGTAAGGTCGCCCGCCGTCGCCCGCTGCCGTCCGCCCTGACCGATCCCGCCCCGGTCCGCCAGGGCACCGCCGCCTAGACTTAAGTCATGGCGGACAAGCTGACACCCGAGCGGCGCAGCTGGAACATGTCCCGCATCCGCGGGAAGAACACCAAACCGGAACTGCTGGTCCGCCGGCTGCTCCACGCCAAGGGGTACCGCTACAGGCTGCACGGCGCCACCCGCGGAGGCCGGCTTCCCGGCAACCCTGATCTGGTGTTCGCCGGCCGGCACAAAGTCATCTTCGTCAACGGCTGTTTCTGGCACTTCCATGACTGCCGGGTGGGGCAGCACGCTCCCAAGGCCAACGCCGAATTTTGGGAAGCCAAGCGCACCCGCACCCGGACCCGCGATGCCCTGCAGCGCCAGCAGCTGGAGAATCTGGGCTGGGAGGTACTCACCGTCTGGGAGTGCGGACTCAAGGACCTTTCGGCGCTGGAAGCCCAGCTGGACCGGTTCCTCGTCGACCCAATCCCGCCGGGCGGCCCGCACTCCGGCTCCGCAGGAGAGTCATCGGCCGGACCCCGCGTCGTGCTGACGGAAGACCAGCCGGGGTTGGTTGAAGGCGACGCCTAAAAAATAATCCACCGGCCATGCGGGACAGATTACGTTGCCTCAGGTAATATCCGAATCTGGGGACAAGGACTCTACTGAATCCGCATTCACTCGTCTTTCAACTCCACGGGAGCGCCAGATGCCGCACTTGCTGAGGTCCACCACGTCGCCGAGGATTACCACCGGTCCGTCGAGGACGTCCCCTGACTACCGGTCGCAGGAGCACCGGCGGTCCACCGAGGTGGACCACGACCTGGAGCCCCTCCGCCAGCAGGTATCCGCCATCATCGATGCGATCCTCTCCGACACTAAGCCTGAAGAGGCTCACGTGCGCGAGAAGCTCCGCCAGCACATCAAGAACAACCCGGGCCAGCCGGAAAAAGCTCTCCTGTGCCACCTCCTGGCTGTCTCCGTGGACCAGGACGCCAGCTAGCGGCACCTGCCCTGGGAGCGTGTCAGCGGCTGATGGTCGCCTGGCGCACCACTTCGCCCCACGACTGCTGCGCGAGGTCCGCCACGGACGCCAAAATCTCCGCCGGCGGCTTCGACAGGTCCAGCGGGAACTCCACCACGTCAATGTCCGTGTTCAGGATCCGGCGCAGCTTGATCTCCCCAGCGCCCGGATACACCAGCCAGGCTGTCGGCACCCGCAGGGACGTGCAGTACGCCAGCATCCGGTAATGGTCGCCCGACAAGGAGGCACCGGCGTCGGCCGCTGCCTGGTACTTGGCGTCGTAAACCATCACCGGCCGCCCGCCTAATAAGTGGACGGCACCGGGCCGCACCACAATCCGGTCCGAGTCGCGGACCGCCTCGTTGAGCAGGGCGTTGTAGCGCAGGCGCATCTCCCCCGGGTAAGCCGCCATGGCCTCGCGCAGCGCCGTGCCGACGAAGTCCTCGAACACAACGGACATGTCCACCACAAACGACGCCGACTGCTGCGCACCGTCGCCGGCTTCCGCCGAGGCGTGGCGCAGGACCACTTCGGCGAGCCGCAGGGCAGCCTGGTACCGCGTGTTCATCCGGCTGGCCCGCCACACCGGCAACGGCGCGCCGGACTGCAGGCGGGTCACGGCGGCGAGCTTGCCCTTGAGCTGGCGCAGCCGGCTCAGCACCTCCGGCCGCACACCCGGGACCTGGGACATCCGTTCCAGCGCCGCCCGCAGGATGCGGTTCTCCGCGATGTCCTCGGTGAACTCGTCGTAGGAGACCTCCAGCGGCACCAGCATGCCGGGGCGCCGGGAGATCTGGTCCGAAATCCTGATCCGGCCCTTGACTGTGCGCAGGGAGTCATCCACATTCAGGTAGCCCTGCAGCACGCCGCGGCTGAGCGCCCGCTCGGCGAGCTGCGCCAGCGACTCCGCCAGCGCGCTCCACAGGTCCGCTTCCTCGACCGCGGCCACGGGCTCCTCGCGGAAACCCTGGTCGCCCGCGTAGCCCAGCAGGAACAGGAGCCGGTCCAGGCCCAGCCGGTCCTTGGGCCGCACCTCAAGCTGCACCGCCGGCGTCCGCACGGAACCGACTTTCCCGACGGGCTCGATCCGGTACAGCCCCATGCCCATCGGCGATGCCTTGGCCAGGCCGCTGCCGTTGATGTAGGCCGCGCTGTCCGGGGTCAGCCGCTCGACGACGCCGCCGGAGAGCTCATCGAGGACAATCCTGCGGACCTGCCCGGAACCCGGCGCACCCGAACCCGGCCCGCCGTCGCGGGCGGCGGGGCTGGCCGGCCCCGGCTGGCTAGACGCGCGCAAGACGGTCAAGCAGCTGGTCCAAACCGAACCGCTCCTCCAGCTGGGCCCGGTTCAGCTGGCCGTGGTAGTGCTCCTCCAGCAACGGCATCAGTTCGTACTTCCAGATCCGCCGCAGACCCTTGGGTGTCTGGGCGGAGGGCTTCATGAAGTAGGACGGGCCGATCATCAGGTCCCTGTCCCACTCGTCGATGGCGTCGTTGAGCGCGTCCATCAGCAGGGCCGGCGTCGTGTCCAGGCCGCGGGCCTCCAGGAACCGCAGCAGCGAGCCCTTCACCGGCTCCGTTTTGGGGTGCAGCTCGATGAAGGAGAAGCGGCGGCGGATCGCGGCGTCCATCATCGCGATGGACCGGTCCGCGGTGTTCATGGTGCCGATGATGTAAAGGTTGTCCGGCAGCGTGAACGGCTCGTTGGGGCTGTACTGCAGGTAGATCCGGTCGTCGCGGTATTCGAGCAGGAAGTACAGCTCGCCGAACACCTTCGCGAGGTTCGCCCGGTTCATCTCATCGATGATCAGGAAGTAGGGCTTGCTCTCGTTGCCCGGTTTGGCAGCCTCCTCGGCGATTCGCCGCAGCGGCCCGGCAACGAGCTTGAAGGACACCTGCCCTTCCTCGGTCTTGTCCGGCCGGAAGCCCTCGAAGAAGTCCTCGTAGGCGTACGACGGGTGGAACTGCACCAGCTTCACGCGTTCGTCCGTGGTGTCGCCGGCGAGCTGGGCGGCCAGGTGCTTGGCGAGGTACGTCTTGCCGGTGCCGGGCGGGCCGTAGAGCACCAGCTGGCGGTTCTCCTCCAGCAGCTCGGCGATTTCCTGCAGCGGTTCCAGGTCCATGTGCAGGGATGCGGCGAACTCCGGCGTCAGCGGGCGGAACCCTTCGCAGGCGGGTTCGACGACGGCGGCCGGCTCGGTGCCGTCGCCGGGCTGGGCTTCCGCTTCGGCGGGCAGCAGGGCCTCGAGGGCCTGGATCACGCGGGTAATGTCCGCGACGATGCCGGAGGTGGCCAGCTGCCGCTGCACGTGGCGGGGCAGCTCGGTCATGTTGTGGGTCTCGTCGAACCAGCGGACCTTGCGGCGCAGGCGGCGGTTGTCCTCGCGGTGCTCGGGCTCGCCGAGGACCACGCCCACCCGGACCGTGCCGGAGCTCTGGTACAGGGTCAGGTCGCCGGGTTTCATCACGGTCAGGAATGCGAACACCGCGGTTTTGGTGTCCTCGCGCTCGACGTAGCCGAGGTGCTTGTAGTCCTCGTCCACGGCGTGCTGGACCACCCCGGCGGTGACGCCGGGGTCCAGCAGCCGGAGGTGCTCGACGTCGAGCGTCACCGATTCCTCGGACTGCCAGGTGCTGAGCAGTTCGGCGTTGTCGTGGTGGGTGCGCAGCAGCCAGGCGCGCCGGCCGGGATCGCCCACCTTCCGCCACTGGCTCACCAGCTGCCGGGCGTACCAGTCGATCCGCTGGCCGGCCTGCTCGTCAAGGTGCAGGCGGATGCGGTGGATGTCCGCCGAGATTTCCTCGTCGCTGTCGCCCTTCGCCCCGCCCACCAGGGAGGCGAACGCGTCGCGGATTTCCTGGCGTTCGACGTCGGCCACTACGGGTTCGAAATAGCTGGGCCACACCAGGAACTCGATGCTGCGGCGGATGGCCGGCTGGTCGTCCGGCGTGCCGGCCACCAGCCGGTGGAACGCCAGCGGATCCTTGACGGCGGCCGCGACGGCGCCCGGGGGCCGCTGGGCCACGTGCTGGACGAACCGGCAGAGCCATTTCAGGTGGTCCCAGATGGTCCAGTTGAATTCCGCGGTGCGGTCCCGGATGACCCCGTGATCGGTCATGCCGGCGTACAGCTCGTCCGGCAGTTCCAGCGGCGGCTCCAGCCAGCTGGCGGCCTCCGCCACCCGCGCGCGCTTGACCTTGAGGGATTTCACCTCGTGGGCCAGCGGCAGGGACTGGAGGAACAGCAGCTCAACGGCCAGCTGCTTCGCTCCCCGGGAGGCGCCCTGCAGGTTCTCCCGCAGGTTGGTCATCATGGGGGCCTTGGGGTCCGGGACCCCGCGTTCCAGGCGGTCGAGGAGCTCCGCGGCGGCCTGCACGGACCAGGTCCTGGTGCGCCCGTCCAGCGCCGACGGTTTGCCGTGCAGCCCCGGCCCCAGCACGAACCACGCTGCGTCTTCGATCTCCTTGGAGATGCCGAGGGCACGGTGCATGGCAGGCTTTTTGGCTGGGGTCATGCTTTCAATTTACAGGCTTAAGCTGGACGCCCGCATAACGGGACACCCGGATGCTACTTCCGGGTAGGTTCCGAAGATCGGCCCTATCGCTGGTCAGACTCCCTACTTTGCGGCGGAATGCCGCTTGACGCCGAAGGTGAAGTAGCTGCCCGGGCCGACGAAGTTGATCAGCGTGGCGACCCGCCACATCGCCTTGCTGCCGCGGATCTGATTCGCCGGGCGGCGGGTGATGTCCGTCTGGGCCGCGACAAGAAGCGAGAGTTGGACGACGGCGGCGGTAATGGTTCCGAACTTCGCCATCGGCGAGAGCTCTTTCCACGCCTTCTTCCGGGCGTACTTCTTGCGCTTGTCCGCCATCATCTGGGCTCGTTTGTTCACCATGGTCTGCGCTCCTTCGCTACCGGGCCGACGTGCCCGCGGGTTCTTCATTCTAGGGACGATCGATAGGGCGGAGTAGAGGCTATGGGACCGGTTTCGGTCAGCCCGCGGCAGCGGGCGTGAAGCGGGCCAGCTTCTCTTTCTGCTCCGGCGTCAGCCTGAGCACCCGGCCCGTTGCCTCGTCCACGAACGCCAGGTGGCTGCTGGCTCGGACGCAGTCCTCGCGCGTGACGGGGTCCAGCACCAGGTAGTGAATGTCGAAGCTGGCGCCCTTCACGGCCCCGATCCACAGCTGGACCACGGCCGGCACATTGCGGTACTCCAGGGTCCGGACGTAGCGGATCTTGTGGTCCACGATCAGCGCCAGGGTCCCCTCCGGCACTTCATTGAAGAGCGCCACGGGCGGCTCGACGCCGGGCAGACCCGTCCCGCGGGGCGGGCCGAAGGCCGCGATGCGGGCCTCCTCCAGGATCCGGACGATCTGGACGTTGTTGATGTGGCCGTAGGCGTCCATGTCGCCCCAGCGCATCGGGATCTGCACCTCGATGCGCCGGGACTCCGGCTCAGCGGACCCCTCTACGGACTGTGACTCTGCGGACTCTGACTCTGCGGACGGCGCCGCACCGCCGGCGGCGCTCAACTGTGCACCGCCGTCGCGTCATGTTCCGGGTCTACCGAGAAGGCTGCCTCGGCATCCTCGCCGGCGAACTGGGACATGTACAGGCGGTAGTAGGCGCCTTTGAGGTCCAGCAGCTGGGCGTGGGCGCCCTGCTCCACGATCCGCCCGGCCTCCATCACAAGGATGGTGTCGGCGTCGCGGATGGTGGAGAGGCGGTGGGCGATCACAAAGCTGGTGCGGTCGGTGCGCAGGGCGGCCATGGCCTTCTGGACCAGCACCTCCGTGCGGGTGTCCACGGAGCTGGTGGCCTCGTCCAGGATCAGGAGGGAGGGGTTGGCCACGAATGCCCGGGCAATGGTGATCAGCTGCTTCTCGCCGGCGCTGACGTTGTTGCCTTCCTCGTCGATGACGGTGTTGTAGCCGTCGGGAAGGGCCCGGACGAACCGGTCCACGAAGGTGGCCTTCGCCGCCTCCATCACCTGCTCCTCGGTGGCGTCCAGCTTGCCGTAGCGGATGTTGTCGTAGATGGACCCGCCGAAGAGCCAGGCATCCTGGAGCACCATGCCCACCTTGGCGCGCAGCTCGGACCGGCTCAGCTGGGTGATGTCGACCCCGTCCAGCGTGATGCTGCCGCCCTGGAGCTCGTAGAAGCGCATCACGAGGTTCACCAGGGTGGTCTTGCCGGCACCGGTGGGGCCGACAATCGCCACTGTGTGGCCGGGCTCCGCGGTGAAGGAGAGGTCCTCGATCAGCGGCTTGTCCGGGGTGTAGCTGAACGTGACGTTGCGGAACTCGACGTGGCCGTCGGTCTTGGCCGGCAGGTGCTCCGTGGCGGTTTCGGCGTCCTGTTCCTCGGCGTCGAGGAACTCGAAGACCCGCTCCGCGGACGCGACGCCGGACTGCAGCATATTCGCCATGCCCGCCATCTGGCCCAGCGGCTGGGTGAACTCGCGCGAGTACTGGATGAACGCAGTGGCGTCGCCCAGGCTCATTCCGCCGGAGGCAACGCGCAGGCCGCCGACGACGGCGATGCCGACGTAGCTCAGGTAGGAGATGAACTGCATGACCGGCATGATCATGCCGGATACGAACTGCGCCCCGAAGCTGGCCTTGTAGAGGGCCTCGTTCCGCTCGTCGAAGCGGTCCAGCATGTCGGCGTCGCGGCCGAAGACCCGGACCAGGTCGTGGCCGGAGAACGATTCCTCGATCTGGCCGTTGAGCTCGCCGGTGTTCTTCCACTGGGCGGCGAAGAGCTTCTGGCTGCGGGCGCCGATGATGCCGGCGGCCACGGCCGAGAGCGGCAGGGCGACCAGGGCGATCAGGGCCAGCTGCCAGGACACGATGAACATCATGATGACGATGCCGATCACCGTCAGGGCCGAGTTCACCAGCTGCGCGAAGGCCTGCTGCAGGGCCTGCTGGATGTTGTCCACATCGTTGGTGACCCGGGAGAGGATGTCGCCGCGCTGGCGGGTGTCGAAGTAGTTCAGCGGCAGCCTGTTGAGCTTCTTTTCGGTGTCGTCGCGCAGCTTGCGGACCACCCGCATCACCAGGATGTTCAGGACGTAGCCCTGCAGCCACAGGAAGATGTTGGCGACGAAGTACATCAGCAGGACAACGCTGATGAGGAACGCGAGTTTCTGGAAGTCGATGCCGGCGCCGGGGACCACGTCCATGGTGGACAGCATGTCCGCGAAGTTGTCCTGGCCTTGGGCGCGCAGGCCGTCGACGAACTGCTCCTTGGTTCCGCCCGCGGGCAGCTGTTTGCCGACGACTCCGCCGAAGATCACGTCCATGGCCTGGCCGAGGATCCGCGGGGCCACCACGTTCAGGACGACGGCGACCGTCACCATGGCCAGGACGGCGATGATGCCGGCGCGTTCGGGTTTCAGCAGCCCCATCAGGCGCTTCGCGGAGGGCCAGAAGTGCTGGGCTTTTTTGGCCGGAAGGTCGCCGAACATGCCGCCGTCGGCTTCGCCCGGACGGTATTCCTCTTCGAAGAAGTCCTCGTCCGGCTCCGGCGCAGCGGACTGCGGTGAGACGTTCTGGTCGGTGCTCATGCCACGGCCTCCGCGGTCAGCTGGGATTCGACAATTTCCTGGTAGGTCGCGGAACTCTGCAGCAGCTGTTCGTGCGTGCCGCGGTCCACGATCCGTCCGTTGTCGAGCACCAGGATCTGGTCCGCATCGGCAATGGTGGAGACGCGCTGGCCCACGATGATCACAGTGGCGTCGGCGGTCTTCGCTTTGAGGGCCTTGCGGAGCCGGGCGTCGGTGGCGACGTCGAGGGCGGAGAAGGAATCGTCAAAGAGGAAGACCTTGGGCTCGGTGACCAGCGCCCGGGCGATGCAGAGCCGCTGCCGCTGGCCGCCCGAGACGTTGGTGCCGCCCTGGGCGATCCGGGAGTCGAGGCCGTTCTTTTTCTCGCGCACGAAGTCCGCGGCCTGGGCCACGGTGAGGGCGTCCCACAGCTGCTGGTCGGTGGCGTCGGGCTTGCCGAAGCGCAGGTTGTGCTCGATGGTTCCGGAGAACAGGTACGGCCGCTGCGGCACCATGCCGACGCGCTGGGTGATCTCCGCCCGGTCCAGGTTGGTGACCGGGACGCCGTCGAGCAGGACTTCCCCGGAGGCGGCGTCGTGCAGGCGGGGCAGCAGTGCCAGGAGGGTGGACTTGCCGGCGCCGGTGGAGCCGATGATGGCTACCGTCTGCCCGGGTTCGGCCGTGAAGCTGATGTTGCTGAGCACCGGCGCTTCGGCGCCGGGGTAGGCGAAGGACACGTTCCGGAACTCGACCCGGCCGGCTTTTTCGGCCGGCGTCACGGGGGTGAGGGTCTCGTGGATGGAGGGTTCGACGTCGAGCACCTCGCCGATGCGGTCCGCGCAGACCGAGGCGCGCGGAATCATCATGGCCATAAAGGTGCCCATCATGACGGCCATGAGGATCTGCAGCAGGTACTGCAGGAACGCCGTCAGTGCGCCGACCTGCATTTCGCCGGCGTCCACCCGCTGGCCGCCGAACCACAGCACGGCGGCGGTGGAGACGTGGAGGATCATGCCGATGGCAGGGAACATGAGGACAAAGAGGGCGCCGATTTTCAGCGACACGTCGGTGAGGTCCTTGTTGGCCGCGCCGAAACGCTGGGCCTCGTGCGGTTCGCGGACGAAGGCGCGGACCACGCGGATGCCGATGATCTGCTCGCGGAGGATGCCGTTGAGCCGGTCAATCTTCGCCTGCATGGACCGGAAGAGCGGCATGAGGCGGACCACGAGGTACCCGACCACCACCACCAGGACCGGAACGGAGACCCAGACCAGCCAGGACAGGTTGAGGTCCTCGCGGACGGCCATCACGATGCCGCCGATGCACATGATGGGTGTGGCCACCATGAAGTTCAGGCCCATCAGCATCAGCATCTGTACCTGCTGCACATCGTTGGTGCCGCGCGTGATCAGGGTGGGGGCGCCGAAGACGTTGACGTCCTTCGCGGAGAAGCTGGTGACCTTGCGGAACACCCCGCGGCGCAGGTCGCGGCCAAACGCCATGGCGGCCTTGGAGCCGAAGTAGACCCCGGCGATCGCGGTGGCGACCTGGACCAGGGCGACACCCAGCATCACCCCGCCTGTGCGCCAGATGTAGTCCGTGTCGCCGCGGGACACCCCCTCGTCGATGATCTGGGCGTTGAGGCTGGGGAGGTACAGCGCCGCGATGGTGGAGGCGAGCTGGAAAAGTACCACTGCCCAGATGTACGGCAGATACGGCTTCGAGTAGCGCCGTATAAGAGTGACAAGCATGCCCACGAGTCCTTTGAGGAAATACCGAATAGTTGAGGCTGGTGAAGTATCTGGCAAGGGAACCTCAACCGGATGCTCCCATTACTAGCAAAGGGGGCCGACAGCCATAGCCATCCAACTCTACGAAACCACCGGCCGGCTGGGAACATCGGGCACGGAAAATCATCCAAACGGCGTACTTTTCCGGGTGCCGGGCACCCCGGGCGTCAGTTCGCCCGGTGCTGGCTCTCGCGTTCCCGGCTGAGGACGTCCACGAATTCCCGGTCGAGGTCCACGATCCCCGTTCCGGCGACGGAGCTGGCTGATGCAGCCGAGGCGGGGGCCGCGGACTCCACCGCCGTCGCAGCGGACGGGGCCGGGCCGCCGTCGGACTTGGCAGGGCTGACAATGTCCACGGTGCGCCGCAGCGGCTCTTCCTTGATGAAGAGGATCGCCACCAGGGCAACGAGGCCGACGATCGCCGAGATCATAAAAATCTGGGCCGTGGCATCGCCGTAGGCGGCCCGCATGATCTCGCGGACAGGCTCGGGCATGTCCTTGAGGTCCATGGTGGCGCCCGCTCCGCCGCTGACGGGAATGCCGGCGGCTGCGAGGCCCTCAGTGGCGAGTTCCTTGACCCGGTTGCCCATGACGGCGCCCAGGACGGAGACGCCGATGGCGCCGCCGACGGACCGGAAGAACGCGACCGAGGCGCTGGCGGTTCCGATGTCGCTGGCACGCACGGTGTTCTGCACGGCCAGGACGAGGTTCTGCATCAGCAGGCCCAGGCCGATGCCCAGGATCGCGGTGTAGATGCCGGTCAGCCAGAGTTCGGTGGTGTGGTCGATGGTTCCGGTCAGCCCGAGGCCGCCGACCAGCAGAATAGAGCCCGCGATCAGGTACCGCTTCCACTTCCCGGTGCGGCTGATCAGCTGGCCGGAGACCACTGATCCGATCAGGTTTCCGGCGATCATGGGCAGGGTGAGAAGCCCGGCCTCGGTGGGGGACGCGCCACGCGCCACCTGGAAATACTGGCCAAGGAACGCGGAGGAGCCGAACATTCCGACGCCGACGGCGACCGAGGCGAGGATGGCCAGGGCGGTGGTGCGCTGGGAGATGATCTTCAGCGGGATGATGGGCTGCGGCACCTTGGACTCTACGAAGACCAGGAGTGCCAGCAGTGCGATGCCGCCGCCCACCATGGCCACGGTCTGCCAGGACCACCAGTCGTAATAGTCCGGGTTGCCGGCGAAGGACACCCAGATCAGCAGGAGGCTCACGCCGGAGGTCAGCAGGACGGATCCGAGCCAGTCGATCTTGGCGGGGCGCTTGACGTGCGGCAGCTTCAGGGTGATCTGCAGAAGGATGAGGGCGATGACGGCGAGCGGGACACAGACGAAGAAGGTCCAGCGCCACCCCAGCGGGCTGTCAACGATGAAGCCGCCCAGCAGCGGGCCGCCGGCGGTGCCCACGGCCATCACCGCGCCCATGTAGCCGGAGTACTTGCCGCGGTCGCGGGGCGGGATGATGGAGCCGATGATGGCCATGGCCAGCGCGGTCAGTCCGCCCATGGCCACACCCTGGATCACGCGGGCGGTCAGCAGCAGCGGGATGGTTTCCGACAGGCCCGCCATGACGGACCCGGCCACGAAGACCACGATGCTGAGCTGGACCAGGAGCTTCTTGTTGAACAGGTCCGCCAGCTTGCCCCAGATCGGCGTGGTGGCGGCGTTCGCGAGGAGGGCCGCGGTGATGACCCAGGCGAAGTCCGTCTGGGTGCCGTGGAGCTCGGACATGATGGTGGGCAGCGCGTTCGCCACGATGGTGCTGCTGATGATCGCGGTGAAGAACGCGGCCAGGAGGCCCGTCAGGGCCTCCATGATCTGGCGGTGGGTCATGGCCGCCTGCGGTGCGGGTGGTTTCTCAACGGTTGCTGTCATGGGGCGCTCCTCAAACAAGGTCGGTGGTGGTGGATCCGGCCGTCGTTGCCCGGGCTGCTGTCCTCAGGGACTCAGCAAGTTTTTGCAGGGTGGTGGTGGTTTGCTCGACGTCCTGTTCGCTCCAGTCCTGCAGGAACTCAAGGAGGGTGGCGGCGCGCTGTTCCTCGATGGACCGGAGCTTTTCGACTCCGGACGCGGAGAGGGCCACCAGTTGCGCGCGCCCGTCCAGGGGGTCGGGCCTGCGGACCACGAAGCCCTGCTCCTCCAGTTCGGCGATATGCCGGCTCAGGACGGGGGCGCTGACGCCGAGCCGCTCCGCCAGGGCGGTGGCCCGGGACTCCCCCTCCCCCACAAAGCGCAGCACGCCCTGGAGGGCGACGCCGGTATCCTCACCGCGCAGCTTCACGGCAGCCACGCAGCGGACTGCGCGCTGGAGGTCGAAGATCTGGTGGACGAGTTCGGCGGCGGTATCCGGCGCGACGGCCATGCTGGCTTCCTCCTGCTGGCTTTGCTTGCCTAAGGCAACAAATATAGCAGGAGATTAGTTACTTTGGGAAACTAACCCTGGCAGGGGCGGTTGCGGGCTTAAACGCCCAACGCGGACCGGCAGCAGTGCTGCCGGTCCGCGTTGGGCCGTTTTTAGCGGGGCTGGGCTTGGTGCGCCGCCCCGGGTCAGGCCTCCAGATGGGTGGGGGCGAACATCTTGAGCAGGGTTTCTACGACGACGACGTTCGGTCCGTCCGCGGCGAACCCGGCGCGGAGCGCGTCCCCTACATCCTCGGGGGCGACCCGGACGGCCGGAACCCCGAAGGCCTCGGCCAGCTTGACGAAGTCCGGGCGCGCGAGCTCGGTGGCGGTGGCCTTGCCGAAGGCGCCCACCATGTATTCGCGCAGGATGCCGTAGCCGCCGTCGTCCACAATCAGCCAGGTCACCGGAACATTGTGCTGTTTCGCGGTGGCCAGTTCAGAGATGGAGTACATCGCCGAGCCGTCGCCGGAGACTGCGAGCACCCGGGACGATCCCCCGGACTTGCCGGCTGCATCGTGGCCGGTTGTTTCCAGGCCGACGGCGCCACCGATCGCCGCGGGGAAGCCGAAGCCGAGTCCGCCGGCGCCCTGGGCGGAGTGGAACTGTCCCTCGCGGGCGTCCCAGCAGCTCCAGCCCCAGTAGGCGGAAATGGTCATGTCCCAGAACGTCTGCATGGTGGCGGGCACGGCTTCCCGGATGTCCGCCATGAACTTCAGCTCCTTGCCAAGGTCCTGGGATTCCAGCCGGGCCTTGACCTTGGCCAGGGTTTCCTTGACCAAGGCCTCGGGTGGGGTGCCGTGCCAGTCGGCACGCTCGGCGTGCGGCTCTGTCAGGGCCGCGTCGAGCGCGGCGAGGGCCTGCCCGGCGTCGGCCCTGATCCCCAGGCCGGGGCGGTTGGACTCCAGCACCCGGGGTTCGGCGTCGATCTGGATGATCCTGCCGCGCGGCTCGAAGGTGAAGTAGTTGGAGGTGACTTCACCGAGGGAGGAGCCGATCACGATCAGCACGTCGGCGTCCTCGAGCACCTCCGTCATGTACTGGTCCTCGATCCAGGACTGCAGCGAGAGTTCGTGGTTCCACGGGAACGCGCCGTTGCCGCCGGGGGTGCAGATGACCGGGGCCCGCAGCTTCTCCGCGATGGAGAGCAGCGACTTCTCGGCCCGGCCGCGGCGCGTGCCGCCACCGGCGATGATGGCGGGGCGTTCCGCCGTCGCCAGCCATCTCACGGCCTCGCGGACCAGTTCGACGCGCGGCGGGTTGTCGGCAGCCTCGGCGAGGGCGTCCTCCACCGGGGGCACCATGATGGGGTCCAGCAGGACGTTCTGCGGGATTTCCAGCCAGACGGGGCCCTGCGGCGAGGAGATGGCCTCGGTCCAGGCGTCCTGGATGGCCGAGGGGATGCCGGAGGCGTGCTGGATCAGCCGCTGGCTCTTGGTGACGTTCGCGGCCGAGGCCTTCTGGTCATCGAGCTGGTGCAGCATGCCCTTGCGGCGCGCACCGAGTCCTTCGAGCGGGATCTGGCTGGCCACCACCACCATCGGAACGCCGGTGGCGTAGGCCTCCTGCAGCCCGGCCAGCGACGTCAGCGCGCCGGGGCCGGTGGAGAGGAAGAGGACACCCACTTCTCCGGTGGCGCGGGAGTAGCCGTCCGCGGCGAAGGCGGAGTTGTTCTCCACCCGGGAGGACACGAAGTGCAGGTTTCCGCGGCCCATGGCGTCAAAGAGGCCCAGGGCGTGCTGGCCCGGGATGCCGAAGACGGTCTTGGCACCGAGGGCTTCGAGGGTCTCGACGACGAGGTCGCCGCCGTTGCGTACGCCGGTCATCGGGAGACCCCGGTTTCCACGCGCTGGGCATTGCTTTCCACGCGGGCCGTGGGAGCCTCGAAGCCGGCAGGGCGCCGGGTTTCCTGGCCGAGGGCCTGTGCGGCGTATCCGTTGGCGGCGCCGAAGCGGTCGCCGTCGACGGCGCTGTCCGCCATGAGGGTCACCAGTTCATAGGCCACGTGGCTGGCGGCGACGCCGGTGATGTCCGCGTGGTCGTAGGCCGGGGCGACCTCGACGACGTCGGCCCCCACCAGGTTCATGCCGCGGAAGCCGCGGATGATTTCCAGCAGTTCGCGGCTGGTGATGCCGCCGGCTTCCGGGGTACCGGTGCCGGGCGCGTGCGCGGGATCCAGCACGTCGATGTCCACCGAGATGTAGAGCGGACGGTTGCCGATCCGGTCGCGGACCTTGGCGACGGTTTCAAGCACGCCCTGGTAGTAGACGTCGGCGGAGGTGACAATGCCGAAGCCGAAGCGGTGGTCGTCGTCGAGGTCCTTTTTGCCGTAGAGCGGGCCGCGGGTCCCGATGTGGCTGATGGCCTCGGTGTCGAGGATGCCTTCCTCGACTGCGCGGCGGAACGGGGTGCCGTGGGTGTACTCCGCACCGAAGTAGGTGTCCCAGGTGTCCAGGTGCGCGTCGAAGTGCAGCATGGCGACGGGCTCACCGGCGCGTTCCGCGGCGGCGCGGAGAAGCGGCAGGGCGATGGTGTGGTCGCCGCCGAGGGTCAGCAGCTTGCTGCCGGAGGCGGTCAGGTCCAGCGCGTTCTGCTGGATGGTCTCGATCGCTTCGTTGATGTGGAAGGGATTGACGGCCATGTCGCCGGCGTCGGCCACCTGGATATTTTCGAAGGGGCTGACGTCCCAAGCCGGGTTGTACGGGCGGAGCAGGCGGCTGGCCTCACGGATGTGGTTGGAGCCGAAGCGGGCTCCGGGGCGGTAGGAGACGCCGGAGTCGAAGGGGACGCCCACCACTGTGACGTCGGCCTTGGCGACCTGGTCCAGCCGTGGCAGGCGGGCATAGGTGGCGGCTCCGGCGTAGCGCGGGATGCGGGATGAATCGATGGGGCCAAGGTTGCCATTGGCCTCGATGCGCAGCTCTTCCAAAAGAAGCCTCTCCTTCAAGGACTGACCGACGGGTGTGACAGCCATCATACACTCGAAGTTGCCTGATGCGCATCAAATGTTTACTTCTCGCTGACCTGCGCGGACGCCGGGAGGCGGCGATCCCCGCAGTCGTACGCTCCTGCCCAGTTACTGGCCCGCGCACCGCGGCCGGGCCGGGACAAATCGCGGGAATCCAAGGTTGCGCGGCCGGCGGACGTGGCGCCGCGGCCGGTAACTGGGCAGGAGCGCCGCCCGCCGTCGATGCCAGTTATCCAGATAGCCCGTTTATCCAGATAGCACTGATGGCCGGTTTCGCGGGTGTCCGGGGCGACCTGTACTGGTGTCATGGACATCGCGGACTACCTCAGGCACGTGGGCGGCGTCGCCCGGACCGGGCAATTGTTGGCCGCGGGCTACTCCCGGACGGACCTCAGCCACCTGGTGGCCTCCGGGGTCCGCCAGCCCCGGCGCGGCGTGTTCGCCGTTCCGGGGTGCCGCCCCGAGTTCGAAGCGGCAATTCTCTGCAACGCCCGGGTCAGCTGTGCCAGCGCGGCAGAGACTTACGGCCTGTGGCTCCGCAGACCTCCGGCGCAGCACCATCTGGCCTGCAACCACGGCCACGGCAGCGGCTTCATCCGCCACCGGACGGTCCGGTTCGCGCCCCATCCGGCGCTGCCCGTGGCCGCAGTCGAGGACGTGGTGCTGCACGCCATGACCTGCCTCGCTCCCCCGGCGTCGACGGCCATCGCGACGTCGGCCCTGCGCCTGCACGGCGTCCCGCTGGCATTGTTGAAGGACCAGCTGACCGCCGACCGGTCCGGCCGGGTCCGCAAGGCACTGCACGAACTGGACCTCCGGGCCGAATCCATCGTGGAGGTCGATGCCCAGCACCTCTTCCGCGCCAACGGGATCGGCTACGACGCCCAGGTTTACCTGCCGGGGATCGGCCGGGTGGACTTCCTGCTCGAAGGGTTCCTGATCGTGGAGGTGGACGGCTTCGCATTCCACTCCCGCCGGGCGGACATGCGCCGGGACCTGAACCGGAACAACGCCTCAACATTGGGCGGTTTTGCCTCGCTCCATTACATGCCGGAGCACATCTGGTTTGAGCCCGAGCGCGTCGTGGCCGAGATCCGCGCCGCGCTGGGCCGCCGCGCCGCCGCCTGACACAGGCGGGGAAGCTACCGGCTCGCGGCGGGCACCAGGACCCAGAGGACCTCAACGGCGTCATCCGTCGGGTTGACCCAGGTGTGCGGCTCGCGGCCGGGGAAGGTTACGGTGTCGCCCGTGTGCAGCTCGAACTCCTCATTGGTGAGGATGAGCCGGATGCTGCCCCGGACCACGTGCAGCACATCGACGTCGCAGTCCACCGCGTACAGCTCCGATTCGCCGCGGCCGCGGGGCTCGATCACGGCCTGGATGATCTGCACCCGGCGTTCCGACCGTGCGGTCAGCAGCCGCTCCACAATCCCCTCGCCGCCGAGCGAGATCCGCGGCCCTTCGTTTTTCTTGGTCAGATGGGTTTCCGGGGCGGCAAAGAGATCGCCGATCGAGATGGAGAGCACCTGGCACAGCGTCACCAGGGACGCCACCGAGGGCGAGGTGAGGTCGCGCTCCACGCGGCTGAGGAACCCCTTGGTCAGCCCGGTGGCGTCGGCAACCTGCTCGATGGTGAGCCGCTGGGACTGCCGCGCGGCGCGGATCCGGGAACCGATCGCAACAGGAACGTTGCTCGGTTCAACTGGTAGAGCCTTCATGTAGGAACCTTTCCCGGCCGGCGCTTGGCCCCATTGTTGGAGCAATACTAGACGCGGCCGCATCCCCGGCACGCCTGATCCGCCCGCGACGCGTAATGCGTCTTGACTGTTACTCGGATCACAACATACTGTGTGGCAACAACTGTTGCCTAATGGGCAATCACCGCCAAAACACGGAGCCGTCCCGACCCCGGGTCTATCCGCCGGCAATCCGTCACCGTACCCGTCAAGAAGCACCTGGCCCCGGTTGCCATCTGGTCACCGGCTGGTCAGCCGTGCTCCGAACCGCTCTGAGGAGCCCTAAATGGACGCAAGTTTCGTCAACATCGCCATAGTGGTGGTGTATCTGATCGCCATGTTGGCCTTCGGCTGGTGGGGCAAATCCCGCACCAAGAACAACAGCGACTTCCTGGTGGCCGGCCGCCGCCTCGGCCCGTTCCTCTACACCGGCACCATGGCCGCCGTCGTGCTCGGTGGCGCCTCCACCGTCGGCGGCGTCGGACTGGGCTACAAGTTCGGCATCTCCGGCATGTGGCTGGTGGTCGCCATCGGCGCCGGCGTGCTGCTGCTCAGCCTGCTCTTCGCCGGCACCATCCAAAAGCTCAAGATCTACACGGTGTCCCAGATGCTGAGCCTGCGCTACGGCAGCCGCGCCACCCAGACCTCCGGCATCGTCATGCTGGCCTACACGCTGATGCTCTGCGCCACCTCAACGGGCGCCTACGCCACCATCTTCGTGGTCCTCTTCGGCTGGGACCGCGCGGTCGCCATCGCCGTCGGCGGCGCGATCGTCCTGGTCTACTCGACCATCGGCGGCATGTGGTCCATCACCCTCGCCGACCAGGTCCAGTTCGTGATCAAGACCGTCGGCATCTTCCTGCTGATGCTGCCGTTCACGCTCAACGCCGCCGGCGGCTTCGAAGGCATCCGCGAACGGGTGGACGCCAGCTTCTTCCAGATCGACGGCATCGGCGTCCAGACGATCATCACCTACTTCGTCGTCTACACCCTGGGCCTGCTGATCGGCCAGGACATCTGGCAGCGCGTCTTCACCGCCAAGACCCCCGCGGTTGCCCGCTGGGGCGGCGCCACCGCCGGCATCTACTGCATCCTCTACGGTGCCGCCGGCGCACTGATCGGCCTCGGCGCCCGCGTCGCGCTGCCGGACATCGACGTCAAGGCCCTCGGCAAGGACGTTGTCTACGCGGAGGTTGCCACCAACCTGCTGCCCATCGGCATCGGCGGCCTGGTGCTCGCCGCCGCCGTCGCCGCCATGATGTCCACGGCGTCCGGCGCCCTGATCGCCGCAGCCACCGTGGCCCGCGCCGACGTCCTGCCGTTCGTCGCCAGCTGGTTCGGCAAAAACATCAACACCGATGACACGGACAACCCGGAGCACGACGTCCGCGCCAACCGCATGTGGGTCCTGGGGCTCGGCATCGTCGCGATCGTCATCGCCATCGTCACGCAAGACGTGGTGGCGGCCCTCACCATCGCCTACGACATCCTGGTGGGCGGGCTCCTCGTCGCCATCCTCGGCGGGCTGGTCTGGAAGCGCGGCACCGGTGCCGCCGCAGCCGCCTCCATGGCGGTGGGTTCGGTCATCACCCTCGGCACCATGATCATTCTGGAGATCAACGCCGAGGTCCCGCTGGACGGCATCTACGCCAACGAGCCGATCTACTACGGCCTGCTGGCGTCCGCGGCGGTCTACATTGCCGTGTCCCTGCTGACCAAGCCGACAGACCCCGCGGTCATGGCCAACTGGCGCCGCAGGGTGGCCGGCGGCGCCGCCGAAGAGGAACAGGCCCCTGTCCTAACCCATTAGAGGTCCTGACCCATTAGAGGTCCTGACCCACTAGGGGTCCTGACTCTCTAAGGCCAACGCCACTGCACAACGCCCGACGGCGGCGCTCCCTTCGCGGGGGCGCCGCCGTCGGGCGTTTATCGGCAGAACGTTATGGTCATGACATTCAGGACAGCGGGAGGGTGGTCACTCTTCCTCTTCCGCTGCCAGGAACTCCTCCCCCTCCAGGGGCACCACGGGTTTCTCATCGCCCAGGAAGTCCTCCGCGTCCAAGGGCACCAGCCGGTCGGCCTCCTCCAGGAGCTCCTCCTCCTCGGTCTCGCCGGTGTCACTGACGGGAGCGTCCTCGGCGTAGTCGTACGCGGGATCTGACTCAAGGGAATCCCGGGCCGGCTGGATCGGACGTGAGCCGATGTTGTCCATGTTGCAACCTCCGTAGAACGGCTGTGGCGGCTGTGGTTCCGGAGAACCCGCCCTGGGGTTTCATTCGAACACCGCGGACCCGGACGGTCAAGGCCTCCCGCGCACGGCCGCTCCGGCCGGCCCGGACCGCCCCGCGGCACCGGGCTTTTTACGGTTTGCCTAAACTCCCTACTGAGGATCACCGGCCGAAAATCCGCGGAAAGACGGGGTACGCTGGTTACGCAACGGGGCCGAACCATGCCCTTTCCAGCCCAGGAGCTTCCGTGTCCCAGCACGCCACATCTGACCCGTTCCAGCACGACCCGAGCCGCCCGGAGTCCCCGCAGGACGCACCCGGCCCCGGCACCCCCGCCGCAAACCCGGAGCCGCCGGCACCCGCCGCAGCGCCCAGCTCCGCGGACATCCGGCGGTGGCGCCAGTACCTCGCCGACGAACGGGCCGAGGCCGCGGTCTACCGGGACCTCGCCCAGAACCGCACCGGCGAAGAACGCGACATCCTCCTTGCCCTCGCCGACGCCGAAGGCCGCCACGAGGCGCACTGGCTCCAGCTGCTGGGTGAACACGCCGGCCGCCCCCGCCCCGCATCGCTGCGCAGCCAGCTCCTGGGCTTCCTGGCCCGCCACTTCGGCTCTGTCTTTGTCCTGGCCCTCGCGCAGCGCGCCGAAAGCCGGTCCCCGTACGCCAACGACCCTTCCGCCACCCCGGCCATGGTGGCCGACGAACAAATCCACGAGGAAGTGGTCCGAGGCCTGGCCACCCGCGGCCGGAACCGGCTGGCCGGCACCTTCCGGGCCGCCGTCTTCGGAGCAAACGACGGTTTGGTCAGCAACCTTTCCCTGGTCATGGGCATGGCGGCCTCCGGTGTGGGAAGTTCCGTGGTGTTGCTCAGCGGCGTCGCCGGCCTGCTGGCCGGGGCACTGTCCATGGGAGCGGGCGAGTTCATCTCGGTGCGCTCTCAGCGCGAACTCCTGGCCGCCACCCGGCCCACCCAGATCACCCTCGCCGCCGCCCCGTCCCTGGACATCGAGCACAACGAACTGCTGCTGGTGTACCTGGCCCGCGGCATGTCCCGGGAGGCCGCCGAGCACCGCGTCGCGGAGCGGATGGGCCTGCTCGACTGCGACTGCGACCCCAGCCTGTCCCTGCAGCCTGACGTCCCGGAGTCCCACGACGAGCACGAGGCCGTCGGCACTGCCTGGAGCGCGGCGGCGTCGAGCTTCTGCTTCTTCGCCTCCGGCGCCATTGTGCCGATCCTGCCGTTCGTCCTCGGGATGACCGGCATCGCGGCGCTGGTGGTGTCCGCCGTGCTGGTGGGCATCGCCCTGCTGTTCACCGGCGGCGTGGTGGGCCTGCTCTCCGGCACCTCCCCCACCACCCGGGGCCTGCGCCAGCTGGCGATCGGCATGGGCGCCGCTGCCGTGACGTACCTGCTGGGACTGGCCTTCGGCGCTGTGGTGGCCTAGTGGACGGTCCGGAGTTCCGGGACCGCACCCCGCGGCACAGCCGCTCCCGCACCACCTGGCGCATTGTCCGCGGCCTCGCCGCCGCTGCCCTGATTGCCGGCGCGGCGTTTGTGGCCGCCGGCTTCATCTACGGGGATCCGCGCTTCTCCGGGCTCTTCGAAGTCAGCCGCGGCACCGGGCACGGCACCGCGATGGCAGGCCAGCCCGGCCAGCCGGCTGCCCCCGAGGAACTCCGGACGGACACTCCGCCGCCCGGTGTCGAGGAGGAGGACAAGCCGCTGGGGCATCCGCAGAAGCCGGCCGTCGCCAGCAGCTCCTACAGGTTCCTGGCCGTCAACGACGACGGCACTCCGGTGGGCTATTCGCCGTGCCGGCCGCTGCACTACGTGGTGAACGCGGCACTGGCCCCGGAGGGCGCCGAGAACCTGGTGGAGAACGCGATCAGGACGATCTCCACGGCCACCGGCATCCGGTTCGTCGCCGACGGCGCCACCACCGAGGAGCCCTCACCGACCCGGGTCCCCTACCAGCCGGAGGCCTACGGGGAACGCTGGGCACCGCTGCTGATCACTTGGACCACCCCGGACCAAGCCCCGCAGCTGAAGGGCCCGGTGATCGGCACCGGGGGCAGCACCCACTTCAGTTTTGGCGACGGCCCCAAGAGCTTCGTCACCGGCAGCCTGGAACTCGACGCCCCGCAGATCGCCGAGGAGCTGGGCCGGCAGGACGGCGCGGCGTATGCCACCGCGGTGATCCTGCATGAGCTGGGCCATGTGATGGGGCTGGAGCACGTGGACGATCCTGTCCAGCTGATGTACCCGGAGATCGGCGCGCCGGACGGCCTGGCCGCCGGGGACCTGAACGGCCTGTACGAACTGGGCAAAGCGCAGTGCCGCAAGGACCTCTAGGCACCTACCGGTCCAGGACCGCGAGCGCTTCCTCCACCGTGTCCACAAGGAAGATCCGGCGCTCCATCTGCCGGCCCGCCGCGAGGCTCTGCAGGAGGGGCCACGCCGGGTAGCGCCGCAGCCAGTGCTCCTCGCCCACCAGCACCATCGGCGTGATGGTTTCCGGGGTGCCGTAGTAGTTCTCGCAGGCGTCCTGGAAAATCTCCTGCACGGTGCCCCCGGAGCCCGGCAGGAAGACGATGCCGCCGTTGCACAGCTCCAGCAGGATGGCCTCGCGGATGGCGTTCGCGAAGTACTTGGCGATGTGCGTGGCGAAAAAGTTCGGCGGCTCGTGCCCGTAGAACCAGGTGGGAATCCCCAGCGACGGGGCTCCTTCCGGGTGGCGTTCGACGACGGCGGCGGCGGACCGTGCCCACGCCGAGACGGACGGGCGGAACCCGGGCACTGCGGCAAGGTCAGCCAGCGCCCGCCTGAAGTCCTGTTCCGGGGCCTCGCTGAGATAGGCGCCGAGGTTGGCTGCCTCCATGGTGCCGGGGCCGCCGCCGGTGGCAACCACACGGCCGTCCCGGGCCAGCAGGCGCCCCAGCAGGGCGGCCTCCTCGAAAACAGCTGATCCGCGGTGCGCCGCGTGCCCGCCCATGACGCCCACCATGGTCCGGCCGACGCAGAGATCCGAGCGGGTCAGGTCATCGAGGGCATCGCCGATCGAGTGGTCGTGCAGCGCCGCGGCCAGGGTCGCGTCCAGGCGGTGCCGCTGGCCGGGGCGGATGCTCCACTGGTACACCCTGGCATCCGGGGTGTCCTCGTAGCGTGTCTCGGTAATGCCCTCGTAGAGCTCCTGCGGCGTGTACAGCCGCCCGCGGTAAGGGTTGAACGGCACCGCCTCAAGCCGCGGAAAGATGAGGGCGCCGCGGCTGCGCAGCAGATCCTCCACGCCGTCGTCGAACGTGCAGCCCAGGAAGATCCCGCCCTGCGCCTGCATCGCGGCGAGCTGCGCCGATCGTCCGCGCAGGTCCAGCGACTGGGCATGCCAGCCCTGCATGGACCTCGCCCCGGCCGCGACCAGCCGGTCGAAGCTGTCCAGGCTTTCGACCTCCAGCGTCCGGGGGCTCGGGTGCAGGCTGCGGGCGGCACTCATCCGGGGCCCCTAGCGGAGCTGGTCCGGGGCGGACCCGGTGCTGGATGCGGTTTCGGAGCTCATGTAGGCGTCCAGCTTGGCGAGCGTCTGCTCGATGTTGGCCGGGTGCCGGCGGACGTAACCGAGCAGGCGCAGGAGGATCCGTGCGGGCACGTGCCGGGCGTCCCACTGCTCGGTGACCGTGGTGCCGGGCCTGCCGGCGGCGTCAACGGCGGGCTCCAGCAGGTAACGCCAGATGTGGCCGCCGAAGTGCCGCCACGCGATCCGGCGGCCCTCCTCGAACTCGCACACGGTATTGAGGATCTTGTAGTCGAGCAGGATGTTCATCTCCATGCCGAACTTCGCCCCCAGGGACAGCCGCTCCGGGCCGCGCGGCTGGGCGCCTTTGACGGTATCCGAGCCGTCAATCACGCTGTGCAGCGCGGGGGTGGCGAGCACGTCGAAGATGGCTTCCGGGGCGGCCGCGATGAAGCGGCTGCGGGACACGAGATATCGGTTCGTCATCCGGCAATCCTAGACCCGGCGCATGTGTGCAGAATGAATCATGCAGACTCCGCCCCTCCCCCGCAGCAGCCGGCCGCGCATCGGCATTCCCGTCCGCCTCAGCAGCTCGTCGGACCCTGATCCGCGGGTGGCGGAGGCCAACGAACTCTTCGACTACATCGTGGAACTGGTGCGCGACGGCGGCGGCGAACCGGTGCTCCTTTCCTCGCCGGAGGAGCCGCTGGAGGCGCTCGACGGCGTCGTCCTCCCGGGCGGCGGCGACCTGGACCCCCGGCTCTACGGCGAGGAACCGGGGGACGCCTGCTACGACGTCAGCCAGGCGCAGGACGGCCTGGACCTTGCCATCGCGCGGCGGTCGATCGACGCCGGCCTGCCCGTGCTGGGCATCTGCCGGGGCCACCAGCTGCTCAACGTCCTCTACGGCGGGACGCTGCTCCAGGACATGGACCCCGGCACCGTGCCGCACCGGGAACCGGTCCCCGTGCCCGTGCCCGGCGCGGGGCCGTGGGCCTGGCACGAGGTGGAGGTCCGGGGCGGCACCAAGGTGGCCGGCCTGTACGGCAGAACCGCGGGATCCGGCGGCCAAGAGAACGGCGGCCAGGAGCACGGGGAGGGCCACGGCGCCGGCGGCGTCACGGTCAAGATCGCCTCCGGCCACCACCAGGCCGTGGCCCGGGTGGCGGACGGACTGGTGGTCACAGCGGTGGCCGAGGACGGCACCGTCGAGGCGTTGGAGGACCCGGACCGCTGGGTGGCGTCCGTACAGTGGCACCCGGAGGCCCTGGAGCTGCCGGCCGAGCAGCGGCTGGCACCGTTCCGGGCCTTTGCCGACGTGTGCCGGTCCGGCAATTCGGGGCGCATTCAATCCTGACAGCGTGCCTGACGCCCTGCTACTATCGACTTAGGCAGTATGTCCTATCAAGCGAACATACGCGGACAATACTGCCGACAAAGTACTGGCAGCCGCACCGGTTTCCGGTCCGGGGCACAAGGGAGCGCAACAGTCGTGGTGGCACAGAAACTGACGAATCAGCTTAACCTCAACATCGACCGGTCCTCCCCCGTGCCGCTGTATCACCAGGTGGTGCAAGGCATCGAAGCCGCGATCCACGGCGGCCTGCTGCCGCCGGGCAGCCGCCTCGACAACGAGATTGACCTCGCCGCCCAGCTGAACCTGTCCCGGCCCACCATGCGCAAGGCCATGGACGAACTGGTCCGCTCGGGCCTGCTGGTGCGCAAGCGCGGGGTGGGCACGCAGGTGGTCTCCAGCCAGGTCCGGCGCCCCCTCGAACTCTCCAGCCTCTTCGACGACCTCAGCAACAACGGCAGCACGCCCACCACCGAGGTGCTGAGCTTCTCCCACGACGAGGCCGACGCCGCGACCCGCACGGCCCTGCAGCTTCCCGCCGGCGCAAAGGTTTACCATTTCACCCGGCTCCGGAAAGTCGGTGGGAAACCCCTGGCCCTGATGGAGAACTGGGTCCGCGACGACATCACCGCCATCGATGAAGCGCTGCTTGCCGAGCAGGGCCTCTACGGCATCCTCCGCAACGGCGGCGTGAACTTCCGGCTCGCGTCGCAGCGGATCGGTGCCGTGATCGCCAACGACTACCAGGCCTCCATGCTGGAAACCACCCCGGGCTCCGCCCTGGTCACCATGGAGCGCACCGCCGTGGATGACACCGGACGCCAGGTGGAGACCGGTCACCACGTGTACCGGGCGGATTCCTACAGCTTCGAAATGACGCTCGTCCAAAGGTAGGCCTCCGGCAGGCGGGGCGGCCGGACACGGCGCACCGCCCTGCCGTGGACTCCACCACCCGTCAATCCCCGCGCAGCCCTCCGGCGCGACAAGAAAGGGCAGAACTTATGGCCAACTGGGTCTATCCGCTCGGCACCGCCGCCCACGGCCCCTGGGACGTATCCCTGGGGACCACCGACTCCGCACTGGACGTACCGGGCTGGGCGCACACCGGCCTGAAGGTCGCCACGCTGGCCCCTGGAGCCGCCGTCGAGCTTCCCGCCGCGGGCGAGGAACGCATTGTGGTGCCGCTGGGCGGCTCCTTCACGGCCGCGGTCGACGGCGAGAAGTACCGGCTGGCCGGCCGCGAAAGCGTCTTCAGCGGCCCCAGCGACGTGCTCTACACCGGAACCGGCAAGGCGTTGACCATCAGCTCGGCCGACGGCGGGCGCGTCGCCATCGCCACTGCCCCGGCCCATGCCTCCTACCCGACCCGCCTGATCACCGCTGCCGAGACGCCGGTGGAACTGCGCGGCGCCGGCAACTGCTCCCGCCAGGTCCACAATTTCGGCACCCCCGCGGCGCTGGAGGCGGACCGCTTTATCGTCTGCGAGGTCCTCACTCCGGCCGGCAACTGGTCCTCCTATCCTCCGCACAAGCACGACGAGGAGAAGGACGGCGAGACCAGCTTGGAGGAGATCTACTACTTCGAGACCCGGGTCTCCCCCGGCGCTCCCGCCCGGCCGGGCGGGGACGACGCGATCGGCTACCAGCGGGTTTACGCCTCGGACGAGCGCCCCATCGACGTCTCCGCGGAGGTGCGCACCGGCGACGTCGTCCTGGTGCCCTACGGCTGGCACGGGCCGGCCATGGCCGCGCCGGGCTACGACCTGTACTACCTGAACGTGATGGCGGGCCCCGGCCCGGTGCGCGACTGGCTTATCAGCGACGACCCGCACCACGGCTGGATCCGCCAGACCTGGGAGGGCCAGGACGTAGACCCGCGGCTGCCGTTCGGCGCCTGAAGCCCGCAGCTGCATCCCTGAACAGAAGAACGCCGGAGTACAGAAGAACCCCGGAGCCCGATGGGCTCCGGGGTTCTTTGATCTGGGTGTCTGATTAGCGGGGTCGGACCTGCGGCGCTGTCAGCGGGACACGGCCTGGACCACCCGGACCGGCACCCCGGCCGCGAGGGATTCCTGGGCGGCGTCCGCCACCCGGGAGGCGGCCACAGCGTCATCCGGAGTGCAGGGATTCTCCCGGCGGCCGAGGATGAGTTCAACGAAGGCTGCCATCTCGGAACGGTAGGCCGCCTCGAAGCGCTCGGCGAAAGTGCGGTGCGGGTCCCCGGACGGGAAGGTGACCCCTGGTTCGGCTGAGGCCAGGGCCGCCTGGTCGTCCAGGCCCACCATGATCGAACTGCGTGAACCCTGGATTTCCAGCCGCACGTCGTGTCCCGCGCCGTTGTACCGGGTGGCGGAGACCGTGCCGACGGTGCCGTCGTCGAACGTCACCAGCGCAAGGGCCGTGTCCACATCACCGGCAGCCCCGATGGCGGGGTCCCCGTTGTTGGAGCCCTTGGCATAGACCTCGACGATTTCGCGGCCGGTCAGCCAGCGCAGAATGTCGAAATCATGGACCGAGCAGTCCCGGAACAGCCCGCCGGAGCTGGCCAGGAACTCGACCGGCGGCGGCGCCATGTCGCAGGTGACGGCGCGCAGCGAGTGGATCCAGCCCAGTTCCCCGGCCTGGTAAGCGCGCCGGGCCTCCAGGTATCCGGCGTCGAAACGGCGCTGGTGGCCGATCTGCACCACGCCGTTCCGTTCCCGGATGTAGCCCAGCAACGGCAGGGCATCCGCCACGTTCAGGGCAACGGGCTTTTCGCAGAAAACCGGGACGCCGGAGTCCACCCCGGCCTTGATCAGGTCCGGGTGGGTTCCGGTTCCGGTGGCGATGACCAGGCCGTCCAGTCCGGAGGCCAGGAGCGCCTCCACTGAGGGCAGGAACTCGGCCCCGAGCCCGGCGGCCACAGCCCGGGCATGGTCTGCGGCGACGTCGGTGAGCCGGAGCCGGACATTGATGCCTTGCGGGTTCAAGGTGCCGTTGAGCGCGGCGATGTTTTTGGCGTGCATGACGCCGATGCGCCCCACGCCGACCAGTCCGAGAACGACGTCTTTCATACTTCCGCCTTCACTCGGTCTGCGGAGACGGTGAACGCTGCCCGGAAGGCATCCAGGGCAGCCTGGCTGTCGCCGCTGGCCCAGGCTTCCATGCCCACGGTCCCGTCGTAGCCGGCGTCCGCGAGGGCCCTGGCGACGGCGGCGTAGTTGATCTCGCCGGTCCCGGGTTCGCACCGGCCCGGCACATCCGCCACTTGGATTTCTCCGAGGTACGGAAGGGCGCTCCGGACCAGCTCGATCAGGTTCCCCTCCCCCATCTGGGCGTGGTACAGGTCCAGCATGAGCCGGGCGTTGGGGTGCCCGGCAGCCTGCACCAGCGCCAGGGTGTCCATGGCGCGGGCCAGCGGGATGCCGGGGTGGTCCAGGATGGTGTTGAGGTTCTCGAGGCAGAAGGTCACCCCGTGCTTCTCGCCCAGCCGGCCCAGCCGTTCCAGGGTGCGGGCGCCGGTGATCCACATCTGGCCGGTGGACCGGTAGGCCGGGCGTGCCGCCTGGCCGTCGACGAGTTCCGCCGGGTGCACCACCATCCGGCTTACGCCGAGCTCCAGGGCCGTGGGGATCAGTGTTTCGGCGGTCCGCACCACCTCGTCGGCGGTCTCGGGGTCCACCAGGCTGCCGGCGGTGTATCCCGTCATGGAGGAAAAAGTTGCCCCGGTGGCCTTCAGGGCGGCGATGTCTGTGGTCCGCGGGTCCCAAAGCTCGACGTCGAAACCGGCGTCGTGGATCCGGCGCACCCGCTCGGTGAACGGGAGGTCGGTGAAGACCATCTCCGCGCAGACGGCGAGCCGCATCAGAGGGCTGCCGTCTCGGTAACGGCCGCTGTTGGGACGCCTGCTGTTTTGACCCCTACGGGAGCCCCGCTCTTGACCGACTCGATGCAGGCGAGCGCTACGGCAAGCGCGCGGCGGGCGTCCGCCGCGCCGGGCGTCAGTGTGTACGAGGCGGCGGACGGCGCGGCATCGTCGCTGCGGCCGTCCCGCTGTGACCGGACGGCGGCGGCGAAGTCGGCGAGCTCATCCGTGTAGGCATCGCGGAACAGTTCGACGTTCAGCCGGGGCGTGTCGGCAGACATTCCGTCGGCTGTGTAGCGCCGGGCGGCGGTTTCCGTGGCGCGCCCTGCCTGCACCATCCCCTTGGAGCCGAAGACTTCGCCGCGGATGTCGTAGCCGTAGAGGGCACTGAAGTTTGCCTCGGCCACGGCGATAGCAGCGTTGCTGTAGCGGATGGTGACGACGGCGGTGTCCAGGAAGCCCTGCTCGCGCAGCCCGGGTTCCACCAGCGCGTCGGCAACCGCGTAGACCTCCACCGGCTCGGCGCCTTCGTTGAACCAGTTCAGCGTGTCGAAGTCGTGGATGAGGGTTTCCAGGAAGACGGTCCAGGCCGGGACCTTGGCCGCGTGCGGAATGCTTCCCGTCCCCGGGTCCCGGGTCAGCGAGCGCAGGAGCTGGGGTGTGCCGGCGGTGCCGGCCGCGAGGTCCTTCTTTGCGGCCTGGAAGTCCGACGCGTACCGGCGGTTGAAGCCGATCTGGAAGTGCACTCCGGCTGCCTCCACGGCGGCCAGGGCGGCGTCGAGTTCATCGAGGCCCTGGCCGGCCGGCTTCTCGCAGAACACGTGCTTTCCGGCGGCGGCGGCCTGGCCGATCAGCTGCGCGTGGAAGCGTGCCGGGCTGGCGATAATCACGGCATCGATCTCCGGGTCGGCCAGGATGTCGGCCGCGTCGGCTGTCACCTTGGCCGTTCCCAGGGCGGATGCCAGCGCCGCGGCCGACTCCACATTGGGGTCCGCGATGGCGGCCAGCTCGGCGCCGGGGACCCGGCGGGCGATACTCTCGGCATGGAAGGCGCCCATCCAGCCGGAGCCGATGAGTCCGATCCTGACCGGTGCGGAGGTCTGGGCCGGGGTGTGGTTCAGGTAAGCCAAAGGCTTGTCCTTTCAGGAAGTGGGACGACAGCTACTGGTAGGTCTTGCCGGTGGTCTGGGACACGTCGGCGACTTCGCCCTTGACCTCTTTGACCACGTCGCCGTGGCCGCCGAGCTGTTCGAGCTCGTGGGCGAGTTCTGCCAGTTCGGCGCCGCCGGCCATCTGGGCGGTGAGCTCGTCGAGGGTGATGTCCTTCTTGTCGTAGTAGCCGATCGACTTGCCGCGCTTGAGCAGCAGGAACCGGTCGCCGACGGGGTAGGCGTGGTGGGGGTTGTGGGTGATGAAGATGACCCCCAGGCCGCGGTCGCGGGCCTGCAGGATGTAGCGGAGCACCACACCGGACTGCTTGACGCCGAGGGCGGCGGTGGGCTCGTCGAGGATCAGGACCTTCGCGCCGAAGTACACGGCGCGGGCGATCGCGACGCACTGGCGCTCACCGCCGGAGAGCTGGCCGATGGGCTGCTCCACGTCGCGGAGGTCGATGCCCATTTGGGCGAGTTCCTTGAGCGTGATCTCCTTCATCTTCTCGACGTCCATGCGCTTGAACGGACCGAAGCCGGAGGTCAGTTCCGAGCCGAGGAAGAAGTTCCGCCAGATCGGCATGAGCGGCACGACGGCGAGGTCCTGGTAGACGGTGGCGATGCCGACGTCGAGGGCGTCCCGGGGCGAGGTGAATTTCCGTTCCTCGCCCATGACGTTCAGGGTTCCGGCGTCGTGCTGGTGCAGGCCGGCGATGATCTTGATCAGGGTGGATTTCCCGGCGCCGTTGTCGCCCAGGACGCACGTGACGCGGCCGTTGTCGACGGCCATGGTGACGTCGGACAGGGCGATGATGTTGCCGTAGTGCTTCCCGACCCCTTCAAGGGAGAGCAGGTGGACCGGGGTGTGGGTAAGGGGGTCCGCTTCATTCTGAAGCAGCGTTTGCTGGTTGATCTCGTTGGCGTTCATAACTCTTCCGGCCCCTTACTTGAGTTCCGCGCGGCGCTTGACGATGAGGTTGACGATGGTGGCCAGCAGCAGCATCAGGCCGAGGAAGAACTTGAACCAGTCCGGGTTCCACTGCGCGTAGACGATGCCCTTGTTGGCCATGCCGAAGATGAACGCACCGATCGCGCCGCCGATCGCGGAGCCGTAGCCGCCGGTCAGGAGGCAGCCGCCGATCACTGCGGCGATGATGTAGAGGAACTCGTTGCCCACGCCTTCACCGGACTGCACGGTGTCGAAGGCGAAAAGGTTGTGCATGCCCAGGATCCAGCCGCAGAAGCCAACACCCATGAACAGGCCGATCTTGGTGGCCTTGACCGGAACACCCACGGCGCGGGCCGCGTTCGCGTCGCCGCCGACGGCGAAGATCCAGTTGCCGACGCGGGTCCGCATGAGCACCCAGGTGGCCACAGCCACCAGTGCGATCCAGATGAACACAGTGATTTTGACGTCGACGCCGGCGATGTTCACCGAGGAGGCGAACACGGCCCGCGCGGAGCCGAAGCCGTCCATGTTCGAGATCGAGGGGGAGGCCACGCCGCCGCCGATCAGCCGGGTCAGGCCAAGGTTCAGGCCGGTCAGCATCAGGAAGGTGGCCAATGTGACGATGAAGCTGGGCAGCTTGGTCTTCATCAGGATCCAGCCGTTGATGTAGCCGATGCCCAGGGAGACCAGCAGTGCCAGGCCCACACCGACCCAGACGTTGGTGCTGAAGTACCAGCTGAACATCGACGCCGTCAGCGCGGAGCTGATCACGGCGACTCCGGTCGAGAGGTCGAACTCCCCGCCGATCATCAGCAGGGACACCCCTACCGCCATGATCCCGATCGTGGAGGACCCGTAGAGCACGGTGGCGAAGGCATTCGGCTGGGTGAAGGTCGGGGACACCAGCGCAAAGAAGACGAACAGGACGATCGCGCCCACCAGGGCACCGATCTCGGGCCGGCCGAGCAGTTTCTGAAACGGGCTGCGTTTGGCGACGCGCTCGTCGGCCGCCGCCGACTTTGTTGTTGTCTGTGTCTGGGTGATGGTCATGATGATTCTCCTTGCTGCCGGGCCGGCTTGCGCCGGCCCGGCCCGGCCAGCGGACTGTTAGCGGATGCCCTGCTGGGCGAAGGTCAGGACATCAGCCGCGTTGTCCTTGTCGATGAGCGCGGGTCCGGTGAGCACGGACTGGCCGCCGCCGATGCTGAAGCCGCCGCGCTTGTGCTGCCAGATGGCGTCGACGGCGCCGTAGCCCTGGAGCCACGGCTGCTGGTCCACGGTGAAGAGCACTGCCCCGTCAACGATCTTCTGGGCCAGGTCCGCGTTCAGGTCAAAGCTGGCCACCTTGGCAGAGCTGCCGGCGTCGGTGACCGACTTCAGGAGAGTCAGGGTGATGGGGGCGCCGAGGCCGATGATGACGTCGGCGTCCTTGGTGGCCTGGAGCTTGGCCGTTGCGGTGGACTGCACGGAGGTCATGTCCTTGCCATCAACGTAGAGGATCTCGGTTCCGGGCACCTTGGCCTTGACGCCGGCGCAGCGCGCTTCCAGGCCTACGTGGCCCTGCTCCTGGATCACGCAGACGGGGTGCTTGTAGTTCTCCGCGGCAAGCCGCGTGCCCACGGCCTCACCGGCGAGCTTTTCGTTGGAACCGAAGTGGGTGAAGGCCCCCAGCTGGGCTGAGACCCCCTCGCCGGCATTGAGGCTCACCACTGCGATGCCGGCGTCGGTGGCCGACTTCAGCACGTCCTTCAGGGCGTCGGGCTTGGCGAGCGTGACGGCAATGCCGTCCACTTTCTGGTCGATAGCCTGCTGGACGAGCTGGGCCTGGCGGCCGGCCTCAGGATCGGAGGTGTAGAGGAGCTCGACGTTGTCCTTAGCCGCGGCTTCCTCGGCGCCCTTGCGGACGATGTCCCAGAAGGTGTCCCCCGCCGCGGCGTGGGTGATCAGTGCTACTTTGATCCGCTCCGTGGAGGCGACCTGGCCGCCGCCTGCCGCGTTGCCTGAATCTGCGGGCTTGCCGCCGGTGCTGGAACACGCGCTCAGGGCCAGCATGGGTACCACGGCCGCTACGAGGGCCGTCTTCCGCCACGAGAACTTGGTCACGATCAATCTCCTTTGATTCCGGGCCACGCCGACCGCTTCGTTGCGTCAGTCCGTGAGCCATCTACAACTGATCATGGTGACTTAGCTCACGCATGTCAATAGTTTGTCCTGACATTAGGATGTAGTTACGTAACGAATGGGTTTCGTTCGGCGAAAGAGCTGGCGCCTGAGGGCGCGTTCCGGAGGCTTGCAGTTCCGGAATCGACGACGTCGGCAGGGCTGCGATGCCGGGGTGCGCTCGATCCAGCGGCGGCGAAGGCGGCGTCCGGGGCGGCCAGCCCGACGGCGGCTGGGGCCGCGGTGCCCGGGGGCGGCCAGCCCGACGGCGGCTGGGCTCGGCTTTTTGTCGGTGCCCCTTGAGACGATGTGGGTATGGAAAACAGGGTTGTTTTCAGCAGAGTGGTTTTTAGTAGCGAGTCTCGGGAAGCGGCGCGGGCTTTGGCCGCGTCCGCGGTGGCGCTGGCTGCCTCGATGGGCGCGGATCCTTCCGGTCTTCCCGACGGCGGGTCTGAGGGTAGTTCCGAGGGTGGTTCTGAGGGTGGTTCTCCCGAGGGCGGTTCTGGTCCGTTGGAGGGTGGGGATCCGTTGCGGGATCTGGCCGATGCGAGCCTGGATGGGTTGTCGGGGCTCGCCCGGGTGGAAGCGCAGACCGCGGCGTTGAAGGTCCTGGTCACCGGGGAGTATTTGGAAACAACCCAGGCTTTAGCGGCACCCGAGGCCTCCGGCACGGCGCAGGAAATGGCGGAGATCGCCGAGGTCGCGGGTGTGCTGGGGATCTCGGAACGGTCGGCCGGGGCGTTTCTGGGTGAGTGTGTGGCGTTGACCTCGCGCCTGCCGCTGACGCTGGCGGCGCTGGGTGCCGGGACACTCTCGTGGCAGCATGCACGGGTCATGGTGGACGAGACGGCGAACCTGGACGCCGCGGGGGCGGCGGCGCTGGAGGCGCATTTCCTGGACCCGTCCGCACCCGACCCGGCCCGGGGCTGCCCGGCCGGGGAACTGGTCCCGGGGCGGTTCCGGGCCAAGGCCCGCACGTGGCGCGAACGCCACCACCCGGTCAGCATCGAAACCCGCCACAGGAAATGCGCGGCAGACCTGCGGGTCGAGTTCGTTCCGGACAGCGACGGCATGGCCTGGTTCAACACCTATCTTCCGGCGGAGACCACGGCGGGGATCTGAAACCGGACCACCGCGCAGGCGAGAGCGCTGCAAGGCCCGGAGGAGTCCCGGACCCTGACCCAGCTCCGCGCCGACATCGCTGCCACCCTCCTCCTCAACGGCAACACCACAACTGTCGACACCACAGCCGGCAACCGGGACATCACAGGCTTAGGGACGGCCGGCGGCGCAGGCACCGGGAGCAGGATGGATGGGCCGGGCGGGGCTGCAGCTGAGCGTAGGCCGGCCGACAGCGGGCATCCTGGCGGCCGGGATTGGACCAGCGGTGTGCCGGTGCCGCGGGCGCAGGTCCTGGTCACCGTACCGGTGATGTCGCTCTTGGGTGTCTCGGAGGAACCGGCGATGCTGGACGGATACGGGCCGATCCCGCCGTCCATGGCGCGCCGCCTCGTCGCCGATGGTGCGGATTCGTTCCACCGGGTCCTGGTTGATCCGCGGGACGGGGCGCCGCTGGAGATCGGCCGGACCAGCTACCGGGTCACCAAGGCCCTGCGGCAATGGTTGCGGCTTCGGGACGCCAAATGCTCCTTCCGGGGCTGTAACAACGCCTCGCTCGACAACGATGCGGACCACGTCCTAGCTTGGGCTGACGGCGGGACCACAGGCATCAGCAACCTTGGCCAGCCCTGCCGGAAACACCACCGCCTCAAACACACGACCGCCTGGACACCCGCCGGACCCACCAAAGAGAGCCCGCCCGGTTGGACCTCACCGACCGGACGGACCTACCCCAGCGAACACCAGGACTGGGAACCACCCCACTGGCCGGACAACATCCCACTCACTGACGCAAACCCGGATCCGAGCACGCCGCCGGACCAAGGCTGGTGCCCGGACCCCGAGGCGCCACCGGACCCGGGCTGGCAGCCGGACCCCGGCACGCCCCCGGACCAAAGCCGCTGCCCGGATTCTGGCGCGGACTGGAACCAGTTCGCGACTGGCTTCCCTGGCGACGATCCTGGCGAGCTGTTTGACCCGGGACCATCACTCGACCCCGGAGGGTGCCCCGACATGGAACCGCCTCCGGACCAGTTTGCGGCTGGCTTCCCTGGCAACGATCCTCGCGAGCCGTTTGATCCGGGACCAGCACTCGACCCCGGATGGTGCCCCGACATGGAACCGCCTCCGGACCAGTTCGCGGAATGGTACCCGTTCGCCGCCGGTCAGGACCCCGAACCGGAGCTCCCGCCGGACCCCGGCCCGGAACCAGGACTGGAACTACCCGCAGACCCGTTCCCGGACTGGTTCGAGTTCGCCATCCGGCGCCTAGGCCAGGAGTCTGGACCGGCAACGCTCCTATAGGGCTCCGCCGGCAGTCGGCAACTCAGGACTTCAGCTCCGCTGGAGTTCCGCATGCTCCCGTGCAGTGCCGAGAGATTCTACGTCGGCTCCGGAAAGGCCGTCGGACGGGTCCGAGACCAGGCTGCGCCGTTCGACGTCGCCCCGCTTCGCCGCCGCCGCCGCGAAGACCATGACCCCCAACCCCAGCAGGGTGATGCCGGCACCGGCCCAGATGGGCGAGGTGTAGCCCAGGCCGGCGGTGATGGTCACGCCGCCCATCCATGCGCCGAGGGCATTGCCCACATTAAAGGCGCCGATGTTGGCGCCGGACGCCAGCGTGGGCGCGGCCTCTGCGTACTTCATGACGCGCATCTGCAGTCCGGGGACGGTGGCGAAGCCGAAGCCGCCCAGCAGCACCATGGACGCGATGGTCACCGGCTGGCTGGCAGCGGTGAGGGCGAAGACCACCAGCACGATCACCAGCACGGCCAGGGCCACGAGCAGGGTGCGGTCCACGTTGCGGTCGGCCGCCTTGCCGCCGGCGGTGTTGCCGATGAAGAGGCCCACGCCGAACAGGATCAGCAGCCACGGGACGGTGGACGCGGAGAAGCCGCTGACTTCCGTCAGGGTGAAAGCGATGTAGGTGAAGGCTCCGAACATGCCGCCGTAGCCCAGGATCGTGACAAGGATGGACAGCCAGACCTGGCCGGAGCGGAAGGCCCGGAGCTCGCCCCGCAGACTGCCAGCAGCAGAACCGGCACCGGCGGAATCGGTGCGGGCCGAACCGGTGCGGGCCGAACCGCCCTCGGCGGGGGCGGCCTTGGGGACGAGGGCAAGGATGCCCACGAGGGCCAGCACGCCGATGCCGGTGATGGCCCAGAACGTTGACCGCCAGCCGGCGGCCTGGCCCAGCATGGTGCCGAACGGGACGCCCAGGACGTTTGCCGCCGTCAGCCCGGTGAACATGATGGCGATCGCACCGGCCTTTTTGGCGGGCGCCACCATGCTGGCAGCGACCACCGCACCGATGCCAAAGAAGGCGCCGTGCGCCAGCGCCGCGATAATCCGGCCCGCCATCATCAGCAAGTAGTCGGGCGCCACGGCTGAAACCAGGTTTCCGGCGATAAAGAGCACCATCAGCACGGCCAGCACCGGTTTGCGCTGGAAGCGCGTTACCGCGGCGGTCAGGAGCAGCGCTCCCACCACGACGGCGAGCGCATACCCGGAGATGAGCCAGCCGGCCACGGCTTCGCTGACCCGGAAGTCTGCCGCCACCTCAGGCAGCAGACCCATAATGACGAACTCGGTGAGTCCGATGCCGAACCCGCCAAGCGCGAGTGCTATCAGGCCAAGAGGCATGGAGAAGCTCCTTCAAAACTGTACGGAAAGAAATTCGAGGCGTAGCATATTAGTTGCAGACGCGTTATTTATTGTTGCACAAGCAACTATACCGCGCAAGCAACTATTTCTGCTGCCGCCGTTCCGTGGTCTCCAGGAGCCGGTGCAGGACGATGTGAAAGGGAGAACTCATGGGCATCAAGGACGACGCTGTCGAGGTCCGGGCGCAAGGCTGGCGGACCCTCGCGGCCTTGCACGGGCTGATCGAAGCGGAGCTGGAACGCTCGCTGCAGGCGGTGGCTCAGCTGTCCGTCGTGGAGTACACCGTGCTGGATGCGCTGAGCCGCCAGGACGGCTGGCACATGCGGATGCAGCAGCTGGCCCGCGCCACAGCGCTGAGCGCCAGCGCCACCACCCGCCTGGTGACCCGGCTCGAGGACCGCGGCCTGCTGACGCGGATTCTGTGCGCCGATGACCGCCGCGGGATCTACACCGAGCTCACCCCGAAGGGGGTCGACCTGCTGGAGGAGGCCCGGCCAAGCCATGACGCCGCCTTGGAGCGTGCGCTGGCCGGGGCGCACGAGGTGCCGGAGCTGGCGCCGCTGGTGGATGCCCTCCCCCGGCTCCACGCACGCGTCTGACCCGCCAACGCAGAAGCGCCCCGCCTGCGGGTCACCGCGGGCGGGGCGTTTCTCTGCCCAAGCTAGCCGGCGGCTGGTTCTTTGGCAGCCAGCTGCTTGAAGTGGTGCTCCAGGTCTTCCAGGCTCTTGTCCTTGGTTTCCGGGATGTATTTCGCGGCGAATGCGATGGCGCCGACGCCCAGCACGGCAAAGACGAAGAAGGTGCTGGACAGGCCGATCGCCGCGAGGAGCTGCGGGAAGCCGAAACCCACTAGGAAGTTCACCGTCCACAGCACAAAGGCTGAGGCGCCCATGCCGAGGCCCCGGATTTTCAGCGGGAAGATCTCGGACAGCATCAGCCAGGTCACCGGGGAGATGGCGCCCTGCTGGAATGCCAGGAACGTCACCGTCAGGGCCAGGATCACGAAGCCGCGGGCGGTGCCTTCGGGCAGGACCAGCGAGAACAACCCGATCAGCAGCAGCGCCGCCGTCGTGCCGATCTGGCCGGTGATCAGCATCCTGCGCCGGCCCACCCTGCCCAGCAGCCAGATCCCCACGAACGTGGCGAGGACCGAGATGACGCCGTTGGCGATGTTCGCCGTCAGGGCGGCTTCCCGGCCGAAGCCGGACTCCGCCAGGATCTGGGTGCCGTAGTACATGATCGAGTTCACGCCCGTGATCTGCTGGATGACCGCCAGGCCGATCCCCACCACGAAGATGCGGCGCAGCCAGGGCACGCTGAGGTCGCGCCAGGAGCCCATTTTGGACTTGTAGTCCTCCACGGCCATGGCCTTGACTTCCTCGAACTCGGCCCGGGCCTCGGACTGCGAGCGGATCCGCTGCAGCACGCTGAGGGTTTCGCCGAAGCTGCCCATCGAGGCCAGCCACCGCGGGCTTTCGGGCATAAAGTGCATGCCGATCCAGAGGGCGATCGCCGGGAGGGTGGCGATGACCAGCATCCAGCGCCAGATCCCGCCGGATTCACCGAAGGTGTTGCCGAGGTAGGCGTTGAAGATGAAGGCCAGCAGCTGGCCGGTGACGATCATCAGCTCGTTCTGGGTGACGATCCGGCCGCGCCGGGTGCTCGGCGAGACTTCGGCGAGGTAGACGGGCACGGTGACGGACGCCCCGCCGACGGCGAGGCCCAGGACGAACCGGGCCAGGATCATGACTTCAGTGTTCGGCGCGAACGTGCAGGCCAGGGTGCCGAGCAGGAAGATCACGGCGAGCACCATGATCATCCGGCGCCGCCCGTTGCGGTCCGCGAGGCGCCCGCCGAACAGGGCGCCGAAGGCGGCACCGAAGAGCAGCGAGGAGGTCACCAGCCCTTCCGTGAGCGGCGTCAGCCCCAGGTCCTCCTGCATGTACGGCAGGGCGCCGTTGATGACGCCGGTGTCGTATCCGAAGAGCAGGCCGCCGAAGGTGGAGATGATGGTGGCGGTGCGCAGTGCCTTCTTGTGGTTGGCGGGCGCCTTCCGCTGCTGGGCGGTTGCCGTCGTCATACGGTGGCCTTCTGGATGTGCTGCCTGATCGTGTCCAGCTGGTAGCGGGAGACCTCGGCGGCGTTCTCGTCCTCGGCGAAGACGCTGGAGACCATCACGGTGTCCTCGCGGTCGAGGAACCCGATCTCGCGGAGGCCGCCGAAGAACTCCTCCCAGTTGACGTCGCCGTCGCCGATTTTCAGGTGCTGGTGCACCCGCACCGGGTTGCCGGGCGGGTTGGTGATGTAGCGCAGCCCGTGCGAGGCGTGATGGTTCATGGTGTCCGCGACGTGGACCAGGCGCAGCTTGTCCCCTGCGGCCCGCATGATCTCCAGGGGTGCGTCCTTCATGTGGAAGCTGTGCGAGGCCACGTAGACCAGGCCCACGTTTTTGGAGTTGAGGCCGCGGATCACCCTGATGGCGGCCAGGCCCTCTTCGACGAAGTCGTCCGGGTGCGGATCGATCAGCAGGTCGATGCCCTCGCGTTCGATGATGGGCAGCAGCTCTTCCATGGAGCGGTAGAAGGCGCGCTCCGATTCCTCGGCCTTTTCCGGGCGGCCGCTGAATTCCGTGTTCATGGTGCTGACACCGAGGTCCACGGCGATCTGGATGGCACGCTTCCAGTAGCGGACGGCTGCCTCGCGGGCGTCCTCGTCCGGCCCGGACCAGCGCAGCACCGGCAGGACCGAGGCAATTTCGATCCCGGCGTCCTTGCAGGCCGCCTTGAGCTGGCCCACCAGCTCGTCGTCTGCCTTCGGGTGGTTGTAGAACGGGATGAAGTCGGCGTGCGGGGTCATCTGCATGTACTTGTAGCCAAGGTCCGCCACCACCCGCGGGAATTCAAGCAGGCTGTGCGAGTGGTGGAACGGCGTGGGATCAAGTGCGATTTTCACTTCGGAACACTCCATTGTGGATCAGTCGGGTTGTGCGTGGCACCGGCAAATGCGGGAGGGGGCCGTGGCCCCCTCCCGGCCGCCTTAGCGGTAGAGCGCGGGCTTGGCGTTCAGCTTCACGGCGACCTTTTCGCCGTTCTTCTGCGCCTCAACCCCGGCCTCGCAGCAGGCAGCCGTGGCGTACCCGTCCCACGCGGTGGGGCCGCCGATTTCGCCGCGAAGCGCGGCGTCCACCCACGACTGGATTTCGACGTCGTACGCTGCGCCGAAACGCTCCTCGAAGCCGGGGGTGACATTGCCGCCCCAGCGGCCGGCAGAGCGGGTGTAGGGGCCCGTGTCGCCGCCGATGTTGACGATGCCGTCCTCGAAGGAGGCCTGGGTGGCCACTTCGTAGCCGAACTTGGCGTTGACGAAGATCTCGACGTCGGCCAGGACCCCGGATTCGGTTTCGATCAGGACGTGCTGCGGGTCATGCTGGCCGGCCGGGGCGTTCTTCGTGGCCTTGCCGAGGCGGACCTGGACCGACGTGATCTCCTCGCCGGTGAAGAACCGGATGGCGTCGAATTCGTGGACCACGGAGTCGTTGATGAGCATCTCGTTGGTGAAGCCGGCCGGGGTGTTCGGGTTGCGGTGCTGGTGGTGCAGCATCAGCAGTTCACCGAGTTCGGAGCTCCGGATGATGTCGCCCAGGGCGGCGTATTCAGCGTCGAAGCGGCGCATAAAGCCGACCTGGATGCGCTTATGGCCCAGCTGCTCCTCGGCCTGGACGATCTTCCAGGCTGAGGCGGCGTCCGGCGTGAGCGGCTTCTCGCAGAGAATCGGGATGTCCTTGGCGATCGCCTTGAGCAGGATGTCCTCGTGCAGGAAGCCGGGGGTGGCGATCAGGACGGCGTTGACGTCGCCGTTGCCCAGCGCCTCGTCGGCGTCCGCCAGGGCGACGGCGCCCGGGATGCCTTCGATGGCGGCCTGCGCGCGGGCCAGGTCGACGTCGACGACGGCGGCAACTTCCGCGCCGTGGATGCGGGTATTGAGACGCTGGATGTGGTCGGCGCCCATACGGCCGGCGCCGATGACGGCAACACGGAGGGTGGTGGTCATGGTGTTTGTCCTTCGTTCTCGGTGAGGTCTAGTTGACGGCGGTGCGGGAGCCGCAGGACAGCAGGTAGTTGCGGGTCCGCTTGGCGATCGGCATCGGGACGTCGAAGGCAACCGGGTACATGTCCTGTTCCACAATGCCAAAGATTGGCCGGTCCAGCGCCTCCACGGCCTCGATGACGGCGCGCAGGTCCGGCAGGCCGTTGGGCGGTTCGGTCATCACGCCGGCCAGGTTGGCGGCGGCCCAGGTCATGTTTTCCTCGTTGACCTTTTTCAGGATCTCGGGGTTGATCTGCTTCAAGTGCAGGTAGCCGATCCGGTCGGGGTAGTTCTTGATCAGGTCCAGGCTGGACGCCCCGCAGTATTCGGCGTGGCCGGTGTCCAGGCACAGGTTCAGGTACTGAGGGTCCGTGGCGGCGAGGAGGGTCTCGATGTCCTGCTGCGCGCCGACGTGGGAGTCGGCGTGCGAGTGGAACTGCTGCTTCAGACCGAAATCCTCCAGGAGGGTCTTGCCCATGCGGTTGTGGCCGGCGAAGAGGTCGCTCCAGGCCTTGTCCGTGAGTGTGCCGCTCTCCACCGCCTCGCCGGTGACGTCGTCGCGCCACATGGCCGGGATCACCACGATGTGTTCGCCGCCCATCGCCGCCGTGAGTTCGGCGACCTTGCGGGCCGGTTCCCACGCTTCCTCGTACTGGTGGGCGCCGCGGTGGAACGCGGTGAACACGGTGCCGGCCGTGACCTTGAGGTCGCGGGCCTTGAGTTCCTCCGCCAGCCGGGCCGGGTCGGAGGGCAGGTAGCCGTAAGGCCCCAGTTCGATCCACTTGTAGCCGGATTCAGCCACCTCGTCCAGGAAACGCTCCCACGGGGTCTGCTGCGGGTCGTCCGCGAACCAGACGCCCCAGGAGTCCGGTGCGGTGCCGATGATCAGCTTGTTCTCAGTCATGTCCATTCCTTCTCATCGATTGCTCCGCAGGTGCCGTTTTGGACGCTCAAAACGGCGGGTACGGAGCAGTCGATCGTGGTTGGTTGTCGGGGCGTCAGTTGGAGGGGAAGTTGTAGGAGGCGCCGGAGGCGTGGGTGGGTTCGGGCCAGCGGGAGGTGACGACTTTACCGCGGGTGTAGAACGAGACGCCTTCCGGGCCGTAGATGTGCTTGTCGCCGAAGAGCGAGGCCTTCCAGCCGCCGAAGGAGTGGTGTGCCACGGGCACAGGCAGCGGCACGTTGATGCCGATCATGCCGACCGTGACGGAGCGCTGGAATTTGCGGGCGGCGGCGCCGGAGGAGGTGAAGATGGCGGTGCCGTTGCCGTACGGGTTGGAGTTGATCAGGGCGATGCCGGCGTCGAGGTCCTCCACCCGCACGACGACGAGGACGGGTCCGAAGATTTCCTCGCTGTAGGCGGTCATTTCGGTCTTGACGTGGTCGATAACGGTGGGGCCGACCCAGAAGCCGTCCTCGTGGCCGGGGACCACCAGGTCGCGGCCGTCCACCACCATGGCGGCCCCCGCGGCTTCGGCTTCGGTGACGATCTTCACGATGCGTTCCTTGGAGGCCGGGGTGATGACCGGGCCCATTTCGGCGCCGGGGGCGGTGCCGTTGTTGACCTTGACGGCCAGGGCGCGTTCCTGGACCTTCTTGACCAGCAGGTCGGCGGCGTCCCCGACGGCGACGGCGACCGAGATGGCCATGCAGCGTTCCCCGGCGGAGCCGAAGGCGGCGGCGGCGAGATGGTCGGCGGCGTTGTCGAGATCGGCGTCGGGCAGGACGATTGCGTGGTTCTTGGCCCCGCCGAGGGCCTGGACACGCTTGCCGTGGGCGGTGGCGGTCTCGTGGACGTACCGGGCGATCGGGGTGGAGCCGACGAACGAGATGCCGTCCACGTCCGGGTGGGTCAGGAGGCCGTCCACGGTTTCCTTGTCGCCGTGCAGGACCTGGAAGACGCCGTCGGGCAGGCCCGCGTCCTTCCACAGCTTGGCCAGCAGCATCGAGGCGGACGGGTCACGCTCGGAGGGCTTGAGGATGAATGCGTTGCCGGTGGCGATGGCCATCGGCGCCATCCACAGCGGCACCATGACCGGGAAGTTGAACGGCGTGATGCCGGCGACGACGCCGAGCGGCTCGCGGAAGGAGAATACATCGATCCCGGTGGAGACCTGGTCCGAGTAGTCGCCCTTGAGCAGGGTGGGGATGCCGCAGGCGTACTCGATGACCTCGAGGCCGCGGCCGATTTCGCCCTTGGCGTCGGAGAGGACCTTGCCGTGTTCGGCGGTGACCAGTTCGGCGAGTTCGTCCACGTGGGCTGCGACCAGTTCGCGGAACTTGAACAGCACGGCGGTGCGCTTGGCCAGGGAGAAATCGCCCCAGGAATCGGCGGCGGCGCGGGCGGCGGCCACGGTGGCGTCCAGGTCCGCCCGGTTGGCCAGCCGCAGCTCCGCGGTGACGGCGCCGGTGGCCGGGTTGTAGACGGGCTGGGTGCGGGTGCCGGCGCCTGCGGTTTCGGCGCCGTTGATGAAGTGGTGGATGGTCTTGGTGCTGACGGTCGTCGTTGACATGGTGAGGGACTTCCTTGGTCTGTGGCTGTTTTCGGGGGCTGTTTTCGGGGGCTGTTCTCGGGAGGGGCGGTGCGGGAGGGGCTGGCTCAGCCCAGCAGTTTGCGCTGGCGGCTCTTGTGGTCGACGTAGGTCTGGAAGGCCTGCTTCGTGGAGTCCAGTTCGGAGACTGCGGAGACGGGAACGTCCCACCAGGACTCGGAACTGGGGGCGTCCAGCAGGGGGTCGGATTCGACGTGGATGAGGATCGGCCCGGCGTGTTCGGGCGCGGCCTTCGCGTCCCGGACCGCCTGTTCGAGCTGGGCGATGACCTTCTCCCCCGGTTCGATCCGGATGACCTTCACGCCGAGGCTTTCGGCGTTCAGCGCCAGGTCGACGGGGAGCCGCTCGCCGTCGTCGAAGCTGTGGTGTTCCTCGTCCAGGGCGCGGTACTGGGTGCCGAAGCGCTGGGAGCCGAGGGATTCGGAGAGCGAGCCGATCGAGGCGTAGCCGTGGTTCTGGATCAGGACCACGATCAGCTTGATCCGTTCGGCGACGGCGGTGACCAGTTCGGTGTGCATCATCAGGTAGGACCCGTCCCCCACCATAACGACGACGTCGCGCTGGGCCCCGCCGCGCTTGGCTTCGGCCAGCGCAGCGCGCTTGACGCCGAGGCCGCCGGGGATCTCGTAGCCCATGCAGGAGTAGGCGTATTCGACGTGGTAGCCGAACGGGTCCCGGACGCGCCACATCTTGTGCAGGTCCCCGGGCAGGGACCCGGCGGCGCAGATGACCACGTCGGAGGCGTCCATGGCCCGGTGCGTGGCGCCGATGATCTCGTTCTGTGCCGGCAGCGGGGTGAAACGGGTGTCGAACGCCGTATCCACGGTCTCGTCCCAGCGGGCCTTCTCGGCGGCGATCTGCTGTTCCAGGTCGGCGCCGGCCCGGTAGCCGCCCAGGGCCTGGTTCAGCTTGACCAGGGCCTTGCGGGCGTCCGCGACGATCGGCAGGGAGCTGCCGTGCTTGTAGGCGTCGATCGGCGCGACGTTGATGTTGATGAACGTGACGTCCGGGTTCTGGAACGCGGTGCGGGATGCGGTGGTGAAGTCCTCGTAGCGGGTGCCGATGCCGATGATGAGGTCCGCGCCGGCGGCGATGGCGTTGGCCGCCGTCGTCCCGGTGGAACCGACGGCGCCGAGGGAGAGCTTGTGGTCCCACGGCAGGACGCCGACGCCGGCCTGGGTGTTGCCCACCGGGATGCCGGTCAGTTCGGCGAATTTTGCCAGTTCGTCGTTGGCGTAGGCGTAGAGGACGCCGCCGCCGGCGATGATGAGCGGGCGCTTCGCGGCGCGGATCGCCTCGGCGGCACGGCGGATGTCCGCGTCGTCGGCGTCGGGCCGGCGGATCCGCCACTCGCGTTCGGCGAGGAACTCCTCGGGGACGTCGAAGGCCTCGGCCTGGACGTCCTGCGGCAGGGAGATGGTCACCGCACCGGTCTCGGCCGGGTCCGTGAGGACGCGCAGGCCGTGGTGGAACGCGGAGAACAGCTGCTCGGGCCGGGACACCCGGTCGAAGAACTTGGACAGCGGCCGGAACGCGTCGTTGACGGTGATGTCGTAGGCGTAGGGCTGTTCCAGCTGCTGCAGCACTGGGTCGGCGGCCCGGGTGGCGAACGTGTCGGAGGGCAGCAGCAGGACGGGCAGCCGGTTGGTGGTGGCCAGCGCCGCGCCGGTGAGCAGGTTTGAGGAGCCCGGCCCGATCGAGGTGCTGACCGCGAAGGTCTGGCGGCGCCGGGTGTGCCGGGCGTAGCCGACGGCCTGGTGCGCCTGGGCCTGTTCGTTGCGGCCCTGGTAGTACGGCATGATGGCGGGGTCCAGCTGCTGGTACTGCTTCAGGGCCTGCCCGACGCCGGCCACGTTGCCGTGGCCGAAGATCCCGAACGTGCCCGGGATCAGCCGCTCGCGGTAGTCCTGGCCGCCGATCGAGTCAACGGTGTACTGCTTGGACAGGTACTCGACGACGGCCTGGGCGACCGTCATCCTGCGGGTTCCGGGTGCAGTGCTCATTCCCATGGGAAGCTACTCCGATACTTCTGCGGTGCGGGTGGATGTGGTGTGGGTGGAGCGGGTGCGCGGGGCGGACCGGTGCAGCAGCGACGCTGCCGTCGCGACGGCGCCGGCCACATCGCCGTCGTGCGGGTAGAGCAGCGTCCGGCCGACCGTGAGGCCCTGGACCCCGGGCAGCGCGAGGGCCGCCTCCCAGCTGGCGAAGACGTCGTCCTGGCTGCTGTCCGGGTCCCCGCCGAGGAGCACGGTGGGCATGGTGGTGGCCGCCATGACGCGCTCCATCTCCGCCACCACCGGGAGCTTCATCCAGGTGTAGGCGCTGGTGGAGCCCAGGCCCTGGGCGATGCCGATGGACTTGATCACGGCGTTGGTGGAGAGGTCGTTGCGGACCTTCCCGTGTTCCCGGACGGAGAGGAACGGTTCCACCATGGCGATCAGCTTGCGCTCGGCGAGGGAATCGATCGCCTTGGCGGTGGCTTCCAGGGTTCCCACCGTGTCCGGGTCGCCGAGGCAGATGCGGGTGAGCATCTTGCCGCCGTCGGCGCCGAGGGCCTCCAGCGCGGCGGCCGTGTGGCCTGTGAAGCGGTCGTCGAACTCGTTGACCAGGCCGGAGAGTCCGCCCCGGTTCATGGACCCGAAGAGCAGCTTGCCGTCCAGGGCTCCGAGCAGGAGCAGGTCGTCCATGATGTCGGGTGAGGCGAGGACGCCGTCCACGTCCGGGTTGGCGAGGGCAATCTGCAGCCGGTCCAGGAGCAGGCGCCGGTCCGCCATCGCCACGGGGTCGCTGCCGACGGCGAGGGCGCCGCGGGCCGGGTGGTCGGCCGCGACAATGAAGTTCTGTTTGCCGGCCTGGACGCCGGGGTGGCGGCGGCGGGCCTTGGCGGCACGGGCCACGGCGTCCGGGTCTTCGAGCCGGATGACGCTGAGGTGCTCGTAGCGGCGGGGATCATCGTCCACCGCGACGTTGGCGGAGGCTGGGATGACGCTCACAGTGTTGCTCCCTCGATGGCGTAGGCGCCCGGTGCCAGGCGGCCGCGTTCGGCGAGCAGGCCCGTTACTTCGTCCGGGGTCGGCATCGCGTCGGCGCAGGACACCCGGGAGGCGACCAGGGCGCCGGCGGCGTTCGCGAAGTCGAGGACCTGGGCCAGCGGCCAGCCGGACAGCAGTCCGTGGCAGAAGGCCCCGCCGAAGGAGTCGCCGGCGCCGAGGCCGTTGACGGTTTCGACCGGAACGGGCGCGGACACCACGCGCTCGGTGCGGGTCTTCGCCATCACGCCCTCGGGGCCCAGTTTGACGACGGCGATTTCGACTCCGGCGGCGAGCAGCCGGTCCGCCTGCTCGTCCGGGGTGCCCTCGCCGACGGCGACGGCGCATTCCTTGTCATTGCCGATTGCGACGGTGACGTGCGGCAGGATCTTGGCCACCTGCTCCCGGGCTTCCTCTTCCGAGGCCCAGAACATCGGCCGGTAGTCGAGGTCCAGGATGGTGAACTGGCCCGGCTTCAGGCCGGTTCGGGGCCTGGCCTCGTGGGCTGCGAGGTGCGCGGCGCGGCTGGGTTCCTGGCAGAGGCCGGTCACGGTGGACCAAAAGATGCCGGCGTCGCGGATGGCGCCGAGGTCCAGGTCCTCGGTTTTGATCTGCAGGTCCGGTGCTGTGGGGAACCGGCCGTAGAAGTACAGCGGAAAGTCCTCGGGGGGTTTGATGGCGCAGAACGTAACCGCCGTCGGCCATTCCTTGACGGCGGTGACGAAGGAATCGTCCACGTGGAACTTGCGCAGTTCGCGGTGCAGGTACCGGCCGAAGGCGTCGTCGCCGGTGCGGGTGATGACGGCGGTGCGGCGGCCGTGGCGGGCAGCGGCGACGGCCACGTTGGACGGGGAGCCGCCCAGATACTTGCCGAAGGACGTGACATCCTCCAGATCCACGCCGATGTCGTTCGGGTAGATATCAACGCTGATGCGCCCGATGGTGAGCAGTTCGTGGGTCACGGTGATCGTGGACCTTTCTGGTGTGGGCTCTGTACCTTTACACAGCGGCTGCCTGTCGGAATGCGTGGTCCGGAGTGGTTCCGGGGGCCCTGCAGTGAGCGGGACCACATCGACTACTTTGCCTTAGAATCCATGTACTGTCAAAGGTTTGTACTGACATATTTACAACATGACACGGGGCGCGGATTTTCGGCGGATTATCCGCGGGGCCCCCGCCTCCGGCGCCGGGCTACCGCCCAGGAGTGGCGAGCTCGCCGGTGACATACTGTGCCCGGCCAAAGCCGAAGGACCAGTCCCCCGCCGTGTTCTCGACATAGCCGATGAAGACGTCCTCGCCGGCGATCCCGGAGTCCGCCAGGTTCGCTGCGATTGCGGCAAAGAGGGCCTGCTTGGCCTCCTGACTGCGTCCAGTCTGGGTGAAAATCTGGATCATCACCACGTTGCGCGTCCGCTCGAACCCCAGGCCGGCATCCTGGGCGACAATCTGGCCCGCCGGATGTTCGGTCAGCACGTGGAAGTAATCCCGCTCGGGGATACCGTATTCGGCCAGGATGGCGTCATGGATGCCCCGGCTGAGGGACTGCAGCTCCTCGGGGGTGCGGCCCTGGTTGACGTCGATGCGCACAAGAGGCATTCGGTGCTCCTTTTGTAGTTTGTCCTGACATACTAACAAACTGTGAAGATAGCCTGCAAGGTCGGGTCTTGCGGGCCCCGAAGTGCCGGAGTAGCGTTAACAACCAATAGGTTGATCAAAGGACAAGTTGATTACAGAGGAGGCACGTACTTGGATTCCAGCGACGACGGCGAGCTCGACTCGGCCTTCCTGGCCCTCGCCGATCCCGTCCGCCGCCGCATCATTTCCCGGCTCAGCCGGGGCCCGGCCACCGTGAACGAACTGGCGGAACCTTTCGCGATCACCAAGCAGGCGGTCTCGAAGCACATCCAGGTTCTCGAGCAGGCGCAGCTGGTCACCCGCACCCGTGATGCCCAGCGCCGGCCCGTCCACCTGAACCCCGCACGGCTGGAGGCGCTCACCGCATGGATCGGCCAGTACCGGCTGGTCCGCGAGGAGCAGTTCCGCAGCCTTGACGCCGTGCTCCAATCCAACGCCGCGGCTCGCGGCACACAGGCCAAGGAGTCATCATGACCAACGCCCTGAAACTCAGGGTCCCGGAGGGACTGCCCTTCATCGACTACGAACGGGACTTCGATTTCCCTGTCGCCGATGTCTTCCGCGCCCACAAGGAACCCGGCCTCATAGTGCAGTGGCTCGGCCCTCGCGGCATGAAGATGGAGATGGACCACTACGATTTCCGCACCGGCGGCACGTACCGGTACATCCACACCGGACCGGAGGGGGTCCCCTACGAGTTCCGCGGGATCTTCCACACCGTCCGTGAGAACGAGTTCGCCCTGCAGACCTTCGAGTTCGGAGGCTACCCGGACGTGGTCAGCCTGGAGTACATGACCTTCGAGGACCTGGGCGGCGGCCGGTGCAGGCTGCGCGGCCACTCCGTCTACCCCAGCCTGGAGGCCCGCGACGGGATGGCGCAGTCGGGCATGGAGGGCGGCATGACCGAGGGCTACGAGCGGCTCGACGAACTCCTCGCCGGAGCGAAGGTCTGAGCGGCAGTCTTCTTCAACGCAAAACGCGGGGCCACCTCCGGTCCATCCCACAGGTGGGACGGGCCGGAGGTGGCCCCGCGTTTGGTGGTGCTTCGGGCCTAGAGGGCTGCGAAGACCTCGCGCAGGAGCTTGGCGGTCTCGGACGGCGTCTTGCCGACCTTGACGCCGGCAGCCTCGAGGGCTTCCTTCTTGGCCTGGGCGGTGCCCGCGGAACCCGAGACGATGGCGCCTGCGTGGCCCATGGTCTTGCCTTCCGGAGCGGTGAAGCCGGCCACGTAGCCGACAACCGGCTTGGTGACGTTGGCCTTGATGTAGTCCGCGGCACGCTCTTCGGCGTCGCCGCCGATTTCGCCGATCATCACGATCGCCTTGGTCTCCGGGTCGGCCTCGAACGCTTCGAGCGCGTCGATGTGCGTGGTGCCGATGACCGGGTCGCCGCCGATGCCGATGGCGGTGGAGAAGCCGAGGTCGCGCAGTTCGTACATCATCTGGTAGGTCAGGGTGCCCGACTTGGAGACGAGGCCGATGGGACCCTTGCCCGTGATGTTGGCCGGGGTGATGCCGACGAGGGCCTCGCCCGGGGTGATGATGCCGGGGCAGTTCGGCCCGATGATGCGGGTGACCTGCTTGCCGTTGGCGTCAACCTTGGACTGGGCCAGTGCCCAGAACTCGGCGGAGTCCTGGACCGGCACGCCCTCGGTGATGACAACAACCAGGCCGATGCCGGCCTCGATGGCTTCGACGACGGCGTCCTTGGTAAAGGCCGGCGGGACGAAGACGATGGAGACGTCGGCGCCGGTCTCGGCCATGGCTTCCTTGACGGTGCCGAAGACGGTGATCTCGTTGTCGCCGTGCATGACCGTGGTGCCGGCCTTGCGGGCGTTGACGCCGCCAACAACGTTGGTGCCGGCCTTCAGCATCAGGGCGGTGTGCTTGGTGCCTTCGCCGCCGGTGATGCCCTGGACGATGACCTTGGAGTCTTTGTTCAGATAGATAGACATTATTAAGTCGCCTTACTTCCCGGTGCTTACTTCGAGTTGGCGAGCTCGGCAGCCTTGTCGGCGCCCTCGTCCATGGTGGCGGCCAGGGTAACCAGCGGGTGGTTGGCCTCGGCCAGGATGCGGCGGCCTTCCTCGACGTTGTTGCCGTCGAGGCGGACTACCAGCGGCTTGTTCGCGGAGTGGCCCAGCTCGGCCAGAGCACCGACGATGCCCTTGGCGACGGCGTCACAGGCGGTGATGCCGCCGAAGACGTTGACGAAGACGGACTTGACCTGCGGGTCGCCCAGGATGACGTCGAGGCCTGCGGCCATGACCTCGGCGGAAGCTCCACCGCCGATGTCCAGGAAGTTGGCGGGCTTGACGTTGCCGTGGTTCTCGCCGGCGTAGGCAACAACGTCGAGCGTGGACATGACCAGGCCGGCACCGTTACCGATGATGCCCACTTCGCCGTCGAGCTTGACGTAGTTGAGATCCTGCGCCTTGGCCTTGGCCTCCAGCGGGTCAGCAGCGTCCTTGTCTTCAAGGTGCGAGTGCTTGGGGTGGCGGAAGTCGGCGTTCTCGTCGAGGGAGACCTTGCCGTCGAGGGCGACGATGTCGCCGGCGCCGGTCTTGACGAGCGGGTTGACCTCCACGAGGGTGGCGTCTTCCTTCTTGAAGACATCCCAGAGCTTGAGGATGACGGCGGCGACCTTGCCGCGCAGCTCCTCAGCGAATCCGGCGGCGGCGACGATTTCGTCGGCCTTGGCCTGGTCGATGCCGACGGCGGGGTCGATCGCAACCTTCGCGAGGGCCTCCGGGCGTTCGACGGCGAGCTGCTCGATCTCCATGCCGCCCTCAACCGAGCACATGGCCAGGTAGTTGCGGTTGGCTCGATCCAGCAGGACGGAGAAGTAGTATTCTTCGGCGATGTCCGCACCCTGGGCAATCATCACCTTGTTGACGGTGTGGCCCTTGATGTCCATGCCGAGGATGTTGGTGGAGTGTTCCAGCGCCTCATCCGCGGTCTTGGCGACCTTAACGCCGCCGGCCTTGCCGCGGCCACCGACCTTAACCTGTGCCTTGACGACAGTTACGCCGCCGATCTTCTCGGCAGCTGCCTTTGCTTCTTCAGGGGTGTGCGCCACGATGCCAGCAAGCACGGGTACACCGTGCGCCTCGAACATATCGCGCGCCTGATATTCAAACAGGTCCACGGTTTAGTGTCCTTCTACGTCGAAGTAGTTTCTGTACAGCCGGACCCCGCGTTCTCGCGGTTACCGGGCTGCGGAATAAACGCACCCTGCGACTGGCTTGGAAACAAGCCACACGGCGCAATGCTCCTTTTTTGAACTCTAGTCCTTTCTGGGGACCGGCCCGTCCCAGAGTACCCGTTATGTGAGTAAGGACACTATTCTATGGAGCGTAGAAAAACCGCTAGATTACGGGGTTTTTGGGGCCTCGGAGGGCGTCGGAGAGGCTGTTTGGCCGGCGTCGGAGATTAGTTCGTAACGGTCCCGGGACACAAAGAAGGCGACGCCGGCGGAGACGTTTCCGCAGGCGACACCGCCGTCGTAAGCCGAACAGCGGAGGCCGTTGCGTTCCAGGTTCTGGCCATCATCCAGGACCTGCAGCTGGGAAATCGGGCCGTTGCGGGTCCCCTTGGGTCCGAACTCCGCTTCCTGCTGTGTGACGCCGGACCGGCATCCGCCGTACGTGGCGGTGTCCGGGGTGAGCAGTGCGGCGCCGCCGAGGTAGCCCAGGCCGGTCCCGCCGCAGTCGTCCGTGATGTCCTTGGCTTCCGGCTTGGGGTAGGCCGCCAGTTCGCAGTGCGCCACCGGCACTATGGCCAGCTTGTTGTTGGCGGAGTCGGAGTAGCCGTTCTGTTCGTACGGCAGGTTCACGTGCTCACCGCGGGCCGAGGTCAGGGAGCAGACCACGTTCCGGTCCGCGGTGGCGAAGCTGAGGATGTCCTGCCCGGCGGCGAACTTCTCTGCGTCGGCGAGGGGCGCCTGCCGGAGCTGCTCCAGCGCAGGCAGCGGCGCGGGCGGGACGTAATCCGGATCCTTCTGCGTGACAGTGCACGCGGTGGCCACCAGCAGGGTCAGGGCGGCCAGGATCCCCAGAAGTGTCCGTCGCATGGGCTCCATTATGCCTGCCGGGGTGCAGGCGTCTGCGGCCGCAGCGCCGGGTGTCAGCCCCTGGCGGCGGTCGCCAGGATGACGTCGACGGCGGCGCCGATGCTGTCCTCCGCCTCGAACTGCCCGCGCACTGCTTGTGCCCGGGCCCGCCACGACGGGTCTGCCAGCACGGTGTCGACGGCGGCCCGGACCGCGGCGGCGCGGGGTGTTTCGGTTTTCAGGTTGATCCCGACGCCGGCGTGCTCCACCCGGGCGTTGACGTCGCTCTTGCCCTCGTTGATGCCTGCCGTCACCAGCGGGACCCCGTGGGACAGGCTGAGGAGCACGCCGCCGAACCCTCCGTTGGTGACGAAGACGTCCGTGGCCGGGAAGACCCGGGTGAAGTCGACGAAGTCCTCGATCACCACGTTCGGCTGCGGGTACCGCCGCCGCAGGTCCCCGGTGTTGGCTCCGCCGGTGGCCACGACGATGAGGGTGTCCGTGTCCTTCAGCGCCTCGATGGTGGGGATCATCAGCTTGGCCGGGTCGCGGTTGTCGACGGTGCCCTGGGTGACCACAACGGTCCGGCGGTAGGTGCCTTCCGCCGTCGTCTGCCGGGAGGCGGCTGCTGCGTCGGATCCTCCGGCCGGCGGCCGGTACGGCAGCAGGGCGCCGACGTAATGGACCTTCGGGTTGATGTTCCGCCGCGGGAAGTCCAGGGACGCGGTGCCGGTCTGGATGACGGCGTGGGACCACCGGTACGGCTCGTCGGTGATGGGGGTGTTCCGCGGGGTGGTGAGGCCGTAGCCCTGCAGCTGCCGGACGTAGCTGGTCCGCGCCGGCTTGGTGACGAACTGGTCCGAGACCATGCGCGCGCCGGCATGGAGGATCTTGTCGGCCGGGGTCCGGGCGGGCGCGAAGCCGAAGAACATCGGCGGCACCAGCGGGTCCCGTTCCATGTTGCCGATCGGCACAAAACTGACCACCGGCTTGCCCAGCACCACCGCCACGAGCCGCTGGATGAACATGGTGTTGTCCATGACCACGGCGTCGAAGGGGAAGCGCCGGTGCACGTCCCGAATGTCCTCGAAGAAGTTGGTGACGTTGCTGGCGAAGATGCGTTCGCCGTCGAACCGGATGGCCATCGGTCCCTTGAGCCTGGCGCGTTGCGGGTAGAGCTCGTTGAGGTTGTCCGCGGTGTGCTCAATGGCGCGCTCGAACGGGTAGTGCGGGATGCCCAGCTCGTCCAGCCTGCCGGCCAGTGTGCTGCCGGTATACCAGCCCACCTCGTGGCCGTGGTCTTTCAGACGCACACCGATGCCCGTCATGGGGTTGAAGTGTCCGGCAACGGCCTGGCTGGCCAGCAGAATCTTCATGCCTAATTTTAGGCGCCGGGCGTCGGTTTTAGGCGTCGAGTTTCGTCAACGGGGCGTAGCGGAGCAGCAGCCGTTTTTCGCCGACGCTGAACTTCACCTTGGCGACGGTCTTGTCCCCCGCACCCTCGACGGCCAGCACGGTGCCGTTGCCGAAGCTTGTGTGGTTGACCTTGTCGCCGACGCTGACGGCGACGATCTCCTTCTGCGGCTGCACCCGGTTCTTGGCGATGGCCGCCGGGACGTCGGCGTTGAAGCCCGCGGAGGGGCTGGCCCCGGTGCCGCGGGCGGTGCCGGCTCCCCAGAAGGAGCCGCCGTACCGGCTTGAGCCGATGGACGCGCCGCCGCCCCAGGCGGCCTGGCGGCTGGTGCCTTCGCGCTTCCACTCGACCAGTTCGGCGGGGATTTCCTCGATGAACTGGCTGGCCGGGTTGTACTGGCTCTGTCCCCACATGCTGCGGACCTCGGAACGGGTGAGGTACAGGCGCTTCCGCGCCCGGGTCAGGCCGACGTAGGCCAGCCGGCGTTCCTCGGCCAGTTCCTTGGGGTCGGTGGCGGAGCGCTGGTGCGGGAACAGCCCGTGCTCCATGCCGGTCAGGAACACCACCGGGAATTCCAGCCCCTTGGCCGTGTGGAGCGTCATGAGGGTCACCACACCCAGCCGTTTGGCCTCGGCGACGGCGGCGGCCAGCTCGTCGGCGGAGCCCGCCGGCGCGTCGGGGATCTGGTCGGCGTCCGCCACGAGGGAGACGCCTTCCAGGAAGGCGCCAAGGGACCCCTCGGGGTTGTCCCGTTCGTATTCGCGGACGACGGCGACCAGCTCGGCGAGGTTTTCCACCCTGGATTCGTCCTGCGGGTCGGTGCTGGAGCGGAGGGTGGCGAGGTAGCCGGTCTGTTCCAGGACGGCCTCCAGCGCGGCGGCGGCGCCGGAGCCGGAGGCCACCTCGGCGAGGTCGTCGAGCAGTTTCACGAAGCCCTGGACCGCGTTGACGGACCGGGTTGCCATGCCGGGGGCCTCGTCGGCGCGGCGGGCCGCCGCCATGAACGAGATCCGGTCGCGCTGGGCGAGGGAGGCCACGGCCCCCTCGGCCCGGTCGCCGATGCCGCGCTTGGGCTCGTTGAGGATGCGGCGGAGGTTGACGTCGTCGTCCGGGTTGACCAGCACCCGCAGGTAGGCGAGGGCGTCCTTGATTTCCTTGCGCTCGTAGAAGCGGGTGCCGCCCACCACCTTGTACGGAAGCCCGACGCGGACCAGGACGTCCTCGATCGAGCGGGACTGGGCGTTGGTGCGGTAGAAGATGGCGACGTCGCCGGGACGGAGGTCGCCCTCGTCCTGCAGCCGGTCGATCTCCTTGGCGATGAACTGGGCTTCGTCGTGTTCGTTCTCGCCGACGTACCCGATGATCTTCTCGCCGTCGCCTTCGGCCGTCCACAGCCGCTTCTCCGGCCGGTTGGGGTTGCGGGAGATGACCGAGTTGGCGGCGCTGAGGATGGTCTGGGTGGAGCGGTAGTTCTGCTCGAGTTTGATGGTGCGCGCGTCCGGGTAGTCCTTTTCGAACTCCACGATGTTGCGGATGTCGGCGCCGCGGAAGGCGTAGATCGACTGGTCGGAGTCGCCGACAACGGTGAGTTCAGCCGCGCCCTCGCCCTCGCCCACGATCTCGCGCACCAGCGCGTACTGGGCGTGGTTGGTGTCCTGGTATTCGTCGACCAGGACATGCCGGAAGCGGCGCCGGTAGGACTCGGCGAGCGCCGGGAACGCCCGGAACATGTAGACCGTCTCGGCGATCAGGTCATCGAAGTCCATGGCGTTGGCCTGGCGCAGCCGCTGCGTGTAGCCCTTGAAGACCTCGGCGACGGCCGCCTCGAAGGGGTCGTTGTGGTTGGCGCTGGAGGAGTAGCTGTCGGCGTCGATCAGCTCGTTCTTCAGCGCGGAGATCTTGTGCTGGATGGCTTTGGGCGCGAAGCGCTTGGGGTCGAGGTCCAGGTTTTTGGCCACGAGCGTGATGAGGCGCAGCGAGTCCGCGGAATCGTAGATGGAGAAGTTCGAGTTCAGCCCCACGTTGGCGGCTTCGCGGCGCAGGATCCGGACGCAGGAGGAGTGGAACGTGGAGACCCACATGGTCTTGGCCCGGGCCCCGACCAGGGCCTCCACACGTTCCCGCATTTCCGCGGCTGCCTTGTTGGTGAAGGTGATGGCCAGGATCTCGCCGTGGTGTGCCCGCCGGGTGGCGATCAGGTAGCCGATGCGGTTGCTGAGCACGCGGGTCTTGCCCGAACCGGCGCCGGCGACGATCAGCAGGGCGCTGCCGGCGTGCTTGACGGCTTCTTCCTGCTGCGGGTTCAGCCCCGCCAGGAGCTCCTCCGCACCCGGGAGCCGGTGGTGCTCCGGGTCCCCGCCCGGGTGGTTCCCGTGGCCGCCGTAGTGCCCCCCGCCAGAGGCCGCACCAGGGGCCGAATTCGGCGCGGAATTCGGGCTGGATTCCAGGGCCGCGGCCCCCATGCCGGAAGGCGCTTTGGTGCGCGCCGCCGTCGTCGCAGCAGCTTGGAAGGGTCCGTCGGCATAAGGGTCAAACAACATATCCATGGTGTTAACAAGTCTAGGCGGTGCCGCTGACAGTTCCGCCCGCCCGCCGGGACATGCCCTCCCCTGCCCGCAGCCACCGGACATAATGCCACCATGTCCGCGCCCCGCACCGAACAATGAGCATGTCCCGCGGTGCACGGCGGGAAGTGTGCCCGGACCTTACCCTACGGAGCCGCTTTTGGGTTCCCGGGCCTACCCCACGGAGCCGGATTCGAGGGCTGCACGGAGCTGCCGGACCGCCGTCGTGCCTCCGGCGAGGAACCAGTCCAGCCCGTTGACCCGGACGACGTCGGCCGTACCGCCGGCGGCCTGGACGATCGCCTTCCCCGGGAGCCAGTCCCACTCCGGGCAGCTGTGCTGGAACCAGCAGCCAAGTTCCCCGTCGGCCACGCGGGCCAGGTCGCAGGAGCCCGAGCCGAACATGCGCAGCGCGGCGGCGGAGGTCGCGGCGGCGTGCCACGGCATGGCGCACATGGGGTCGGCGAGCCAGGTGGGGTGGATGTAGGTGGCGGCCCCGAGCTCGGACAGCGGGGTGCCGGAGCGGCCCGCGCCGGAGCCCTCCGCGGGGCGGAAGGTGGTCAGTTGTTCGCCGTTGACCGTCGCCGGTCGGTTGGTTCCGCCGAGCCAGAGCTTGTCCTCCTCGGGCTGGAAGATCCCGCCGAGCAGCACTCCGGAGGCGTCCTTGAGCGCGATGGCGGAGCACCAGTACGTGGAGCCGTGGAGGAAGTTGTAGGTCCCGTCCACCGGGTCGATGACCCAGGTGCGGCCGCTGGTGCCGGCCACGGAGGCGCCCTCCTCGCCGAGGATGCCGTCGTCGGGCCGGCACCGCCGGAGCTGTTCCAGCACGTAGGCCTCGGCCGCATGGTCCGCGGCGGTGACGACGTCGGACACCGAGGTCTTTTGCTTGCCCTCCAGCCCGGCCTGCCGCATGAGGAGCGCCAAGGTTCCGGCCTCGCGCACCAGCGCTTCGGCCAACTGGTAGTCGTCCAGGGCGGGGTTGAGTTCAGCAGTGCTGTGCCGGCCAAGCCGGTGCTTTCCTAGTTCGGTCACGCGCTCCAGCCTACTGGCGGCTGTCGGCGGAGAACAGGCGGCGCTGAACAAACGGCCCGCGTGCCCGGGCGATAATGGAGCCATGGCCAAAACACCCGCCCAGCGGATCAAGAAGCACGGCGCCAAGGCAGTCGTCCCCCAGCACCAGTTGCCGTCGGTGATCGACCCGAGCACCAGCCGGACCCCGCAGAAGGCACAGAGCAACAGCAACCTGATCCTCATCGCGGGTGTGGTGGCCAGCCTGTTCCTGTTTTGGTACCTCCATCTGCTCACCCTGAACCAGCTCACCCAGCTCAGCGGCGGCCTGGCCATGCCGGACTCCTTGGTCGGCGGCTTCGACCAGGGCTATGTCGAGCAGGTGCGCGGCGCCATGGACGAGGACGCCCGCGGGCAGCTCAACTACATCCACAAGACGGCCGGCACCCTGTTCCCGCTCATCTTCGGCTTCACCTGGCTGCTGCTCATCGGCACGAACGTGGCGCGGAAGGGACTGCGGTGGGCGCTGTGGGCCGTGCCCCTGCTGTTCGCCGCCGTCAGGTTGTGGGGCAACGCTGCCATCGATTCGATGCTGTCCGCCGAAACGCTCGACGCCGGCCAGGTGGCCCTGGCCTCAGGACTCACTGTCGCCGGGTGGGTGCTCCTGGTGCTCAGCCTGCTGGTTGGCGGCGCCGTGGTGTTCCTGGGCCGCAAAAAGCCCGCCGCCTCCCCCACGGGACATGCCCAGCCCTAAGCGCAGCCACCGGACATAGTGCCATTATGTCCATCCGCCACAGCACCCGGAGGGCATGTGCAGCGTGGTCGCGCGGGAGGCGGGTCGCAGGGAAGGGATGTCGGCGGGCTCACGCCTCGGCTGAGATGTACTCCCGGGCCTGATCCGCTCGCTGCTGCGCGCCTGCATCCTCGAAGTGTCCGGCGGCTCTAACGAGGGTCCGCTCCGCTGCCGATTCGTCGCCAAGCGCCTTCTGCGCTCGACCGAGCAGTAGACATGCTTCCCCCAATGCCTGCGGCGGAAGTACGCCTACCCGCTCAGAGATCTCGCTCAGCACCTCGACAGCTGCCGCCGGGTCGCCGGCCAAGAAGTTCCAGTGGCCGCGATTCAGCATCTGCAACAGCGTGTTCTCTTCGCTGCCGCCAATAACGTCAGTGGCCAATTCGGCCCGTTCGATACATCGAAGGGTGGCTGCGTCGGCCACTCCGGCGGCCAGCCGCATTGCTGCCGAGGCATTGTTGAATCGGGCCCAGACCTCCAAATTCCGGGCCGGCGAAAAAGTGCCTGCGGCCAGATCGTGGAAGTGAAGACCGTCTTCAACCCTGTTGCTGAGAAATGCCGCGTTACCAATGGCCCAGTACGCGTTACCCAGCAATTGATCGTCAATTTCCGGAGAGATCGAATCGGCCAACCTAAGGCTCTCGGCCCAAGCCTCGTCAAGCCTGCCGCTTTCCCCAAGCGCCGCAATCAAAGCAAGGCTGGCCGTCACGGCAACCTCATCATCGGCCTCACCGGCCATTAGCTCAGCGGCAGCCCTTGCATCATCGACAGCCTTTTCCAGGACGCCCGCACCCTGCCAAGCCTTGGACAAAAGAATTCTCACCCGCGCCTGCGACCGAGCTCCAGCTCGGCGCGGCTGCCCGACCAATTCTGCAGCGACCTGCGCGCACTCTTCGAACTGGCCTGCCGCCAGATGGCTTTCCGCCTGGAAAAAGGTCATATCCCACCACGACACCGGGTCCTGGGCGTCCCGGGCGATATCCGCGGCACGCCGGGCACTCACAGCGGCCTCGCTGAATCCATGATTGGCCCAGTGGTCCCGCGCCTGCAGCTCAGCTGCGACATACGACGGTGAAACGGAATTTTGTTGCATGACTCAATTATCCGTCGTCGTAGGAGCAGATCAGGACAGTTCGCAAAAGCAGGAGAAGCGAATTTTTCGCGCAAGAATCGATCAGCTCGCGCAGGTAACACACATAAGAACGTGTCCCGCTGATTGTTCACGCTTCGGCGTGTCTCATGCCTCTATACTGAACCTGCATCACATGAGTCACTTCAGCCCCTCACATAACAGGAGTCTTACATGAAGAAAACCCTCGCAACTCTCCTCGTCGTTGGCGCGATCGCCGCGGCAGGCGTATCCGCTTCCGCCGCGGTCTCCGCGAACGGCGACAACTCGGGACAGACTTCGGTTGCAGCTCCGGGCTGGTGGCCGAACGCCACTACCAAGTACTAGAGACAACAAGGTACTTCGTAGTACTTGAGAACGGCGGGTTCTGGAAGGCGACTTCCGGCTCCCGCCGTTCTTGCGTTGGACTCGCGGACTCGCCTGACCAAGGCCATGCCGGGAGCTATACAGAGTCTCCCAGGGTCCCTTGCCTCAGCATCGCTTCGAGGTCCTCCGGTGGAACCGGCCTGCCAAAGTAGTAGCCCTGCCCGCTGGCACAACCCAGGCGGACCAGCTCCGCCGCCTGCTCGGCAGTTTCGATGCCTTCCGCAACCGCCTTAAGCCCGCATGCGTGGATAAGGTGGAGCACGGCCTCGACGAACGTGCTCTCCGCCGCATCGGATCCCAGACCGTCAATGAGACTCTTGTCGATCTTGACCACATTGACCGGCAGTTTCCGCAGGTAGCTGATGGATGAATAGCCGGTGCCGAAGTCATCGATTTCGAGCTGGACGCCCAGACGGCGCAACCCGCTGAGGGAGTAGCGGTCCACGTCCCCGCCGTTCACGGCCATGGACTCCGTCAGCTCCACAATGAGGTTCGCGGCATCCACCCCCGTTTCGCGGAGGACGTCGCGGACATGTTCAATCAGATCGAGGTTCTGCAGCTCCGTGGTGGAGATGTTCACACGGACGCTGAAGCTGCTGTCCACGTTCAGCTCCTGCTGCCAGCGCCGCAGCTGGCGCACCGCGTTCTTGAGCACCCAATGGCCCAGGTCCACGATCATTCCGGTCTCTTCAGCAAGCGGGATGAAGGAATCGGGCATCAGCAGGCCACGCTCGGGGTGGTTCCAGCGCACCAGCGCCTCAACGCCCTCAATCCTGCCGGTGGCCAGCTCCACCACCGGCTGGTAGTGCAGCGTGAGCTGATCGTGGAAGATGGCCTCCCGCATCTCGGTGATCATGACGCTCTGCAGCCGGCGCGCGTACAGCAGGGCGGGCTCGAACACCTTGATGCTGCTGTGCGGCTGGGCTTTGGCCGCGTACATCGCCGTGTCGGCTTCCATCACCAGCTCGTCAACCGACTGCCCCGGTTCCGCGACCCGCAGGCCGATGCTGGTGCCGCAGGTGATGCGCAAATCACCAATTTCCAGGCTCTCGCCCAGTGCCTTGAGAATTCTGTTGGCCACCCGCCGTGCCCGGACAAGGTTCGATTTGGGCAGCATCACGGCAAATTCGTCACCGCCGAGGCGGGCCACCGTGTCTGTTTCCCGGACCGAGTCCTGGAGCCGCTTGGAGATGACCCTCAGCACGTCGTCGCCGGCGCTGTGTCCCAGCGTGTCGTTGATGCCCTTGAAGGAGTCAAGGTCGAGGACGAGCAGGGCCGGGGGCATCTCGCCCCGCGATGTCTCGGCCAGTGCGTGACTCAGCACGGAGTTCAGCGCCGTCCGGTTCGCGAGCTGGGTGAGCGGGTCCGTCAGCGCCATGCGTTCCAGCTCGACCTGGGCCTCGCGCAGCATGGCTGTGCGGCTTTCGACGCGCTCTTCAAGTTCCTGGTAGATCGTCTGCAGGTCATCGGCCATCAGGTTGATCCCGGCAATGACCGCGGCGACGTCGTCCCTGGCACCGGAGTGCGGGATTCTGGTGGTCAGGTCACCGCTCGCTATCCGGACAATACCTTCGACGAGGGCGTGCAGCCGGGGGTCCGGCGGGTCAGTCTTCACTCTTGTACTGCCCTAACCAAACGATTGCCTCAGCCTCGGACGTGAAAAACTGCGCGGGAATCGACTCGGTCCGTGACCGCAGCAGATAGTGCGCGATCACGCGGTCCACGGGACTTTCCCCGACCAGGGCGAACGCAGAGGCCGCGATCGAGGTGGCGTAGACATGCCGCGCTTCGACGCTGACCCCGACAACCCCGGTGATGATCAGCAGCACCGGCATGCGCCGGCCGCCGGCCAGTGCACGGACCGCAGCCCCTGCCACCTGCGCCTCCGGCTTGTCGATTTCCTCGTTGGCCGGAAGCGCAACTTCGATGATGCCGCCGTCGCGGAGGCGGACACCGATCGGGGCCCCCGACGCCGGCGCCGTCTCTGCTGAATAGCCGCCGTCCGCAGAAGTTCCGGGCGCACGCTCGCCGGGCCCCGCCAGCGCTCCGACGCTCACCGGACCGCAATCCGGCGACGGCGGTCGGCTGACCCGCGGAGGTCGCGGTTCAGGCGGCGGTCGCCGTGGTAGAGAATGGTCTCCCAGTCGACCTCCTCGGCTGTCTTCTCCACCACGAGGCTCTCCTTCACTTTCTTGGGCCGGGGACTGACATACAGCCAGTTGACCATACCGAGGAATACGTCCACCACAGAGTTGAACACTCCGATATAGGCCCGGATTGCACCGGCGGCAAGAATCGCGTTGAGCGAGGCGAACGCAACATTTCCCCAGTTGCCCAGCTTCGCATCGCGCCAGACGGTCAGAAGCGAGAAGGCGACGATGGCGTACGGGGTGAGGACGTAGATCGCCGGGGCCGCGGTCCGGTCCTTGACCTTCGGGGTACGCACGAACGGGATCTTGTCGCCCGTGAGGGCCTGCTGCAGCGACTTCAGCACCCCGGCGAGGTTCACGGGAAGCAGGACGAGGTTGAAGCCGTAAATCCGGAAGATATCGCTGAAGCGGTGCCCGCAGTCGCGCAGGTCGCTGCCCATGGCCAGGAAGTACGGCAGGGCGGCGAGGAACACAATGGGGCTCAGGAGCCGGCTGTCGTAGGGGTAGGCCAGCAGGAAGACCAGGCCGAAGCTTGCCCACGCGATCGACGCCATATAGTTCACGCGCAGCAGCACTTCGCGGGCCAGGATCTTGCGCCGCTCGGACCTGTGCTGGCGGAGCTGGACCCACAGTTTGGGGAGGATCAGAAGCCCGCCATTGGCCCACCGGCGCCGCTGCACCACCAGCGAGCCGAAGTCCGGCGGTGTGGCGCTGTAGCTGAGGCGCTCCGGGTAGTTCACCAGAATCCAGCCATGCTGTCCCAGGTCAATGCTGGACTCGGTGTCCTCGATGACCGTGCGGTCCTGGATGTACGTCCGGATCTCGAAACCCCCGCTGGACTCCACCTCCACGATGTCCTCCAGTGCGCACTTCCGGATGATGGCGTTGGCGCCGACCCAGAAGGTGGCGCCGTAGTAGGTCATTCCCTGGTGCAGGATGTGCTGAAGGTCGGTCGTGGCACCGGCCACCCGTTCGATCCGGGTGGGCGCGCCGCGGAACGAAGAATAGGGAGTCTGGGTCACGGCGACGCGCTCGTTTCCGGGGGACTCAAGGAAGTACACCAGGCGGAGGCAGTAGTCGCGCAGAAGGAGCGAGTCGGCGTCGAGCGTCAGGAGATAGGTGGTGTCCGGGAAAGTGAGGATCCTTTCCCCGTGCCCAGGTTCCGCATCGCCGTCGACCTTGCGCAGCACCGTCCCGTCAGCAGTGACTTCTTCCCGCCAGGAATGCCCCATCAGAGAGATGTAGGCGTTGAGGTTCATGGCCTTGTTGGCCTCGTGGGAGAGGCTGGCGTACTTCTTGCGCTCGAACGTTTCCAGGGACACGTCGAAGATCCAGGTCAGCCGGAGGTACAGCTCCTCGAGGCGGGCGGCGGAAGGCGAGGCCTTCTGCACGGAGGCGGCGTTCAGTCCGACCAGAACGAGCCGGAGCTCGCGTGCCAGGCCCATCAGCACCAAGTCCACGAAGAACTCGTCCACGTGGTCTTCAACCTGCTCGGCCTCCGCCATGGATTCCAGCCAGTCGGCGGCCGCCTCGTACTCGGCGATCAGCAGGGCCAGCTCGGCGGGCTCATTGGAACGCCCGGAGCCGGTGCGGAGGCGGAAACCGGCCAGGGCGGCCTGGAAGCGCGCCGCGGGGACGCTCATGCTGGCGGAAATTTCGGCCGCCAGGCTCCGGGTTTTTTCCAGTTTGGCCAGGTCCGCCGGGTCTTTGGGATGTGGCGGATCGTCCAGCAGCAAAACGACCTTGAGGTCCGGGAATTCCTGCAATGCCGCGGACCACAACGTTGCCCTGACGACCTGAGGTTCTTCGGCGTAGGAAGGCACCAGCACGGTAATGCCGTCGCTATAACCGGCGAAGTGTCGGTCCAGTTCACCGCGCGGAACGCGCAAATGGTCCCGGAATCGATAAAGCGCGCCTTGACGGGCGATCAGGTACATCAACGCCGAAAAAGTCAGGAATGTTACGACCACAAGATAGGAGACAGTCTCAAATTGAAAACGAAAACCCGCATTAGGGTTGTTGGCCAGTTCCCGCAGGATCGTCGAAATGACATAGGTGACCCACGCCAAGAGCGTGACGAGAATGCCCAGCCGGCCCAGGATGATCTTCCGGCGGCTCGGCCGCGGGTGAACAATAGACAGCGGCTCGGAGCGTTTTTCTGCACCCCATTGACGGCGCCGGACCGCGCCTTTTTGCTCGGTTGCGACGCTTTCTACGTCCGGGCGCGGTATGACTAGCTGATCAGACATTGGTCCCCATAGACTGCAAATCGGCATTTCGGCGTGCGCTGACGTCTTATCGCGCCCGGTGCACCGGAATATCCCGGCGAGTGCCCTTATGATAATGCAAGGTCAGACCGCTGCCGGACACCAGACACCCCGGTAAATCTTCGAGCTGATCCCGATGGCCGGCATCTGCCCGGCAGTCCACACAAGTCATAAGGGGGCCCTGTGTCCGAAAGATTCCCAGGCCGTAAATTATCGTTGGTACGGCTGGGCATTCTCTCCGCGGCCGTCTTGGCGATTACCGCCGGCGGGGTGACTGCCTGGGGCAACTTCCAGGATGAAAGGACGGCCGAGGCCATTCCTTCCATTTTCTCCGGATACGTGGACGTCACAGCCACACCGCGCTACGCCTTCGAGGATCCTGTCTCCGACGCGGCGGAGAATGTCCTGCTTTCCTTTATTGTGGCGGACCCGAAAAATGGGTGCACACCGAGCTGGGGCGCCGCCTACTCCCTCGACGACGCCGGATCCGCGCTGGACCTGGACCGCCGGGTTGCCCGCCTCCAGCAACTGGGCGGCACCGTCTCCGTCTCCTTTGGCGGCCTCCTCAACAAGGAACTGGCCACCAGTTGCACCGACGCCGGCCACCTTGAGGCGGCCTACCGCACCGTAGTAGACCGCTACAACGTCAGCAGCATCGATCTTGACATCGAGGGCGAAGCACTGGCCGACGCCGCTTCCCTGGACCGGCGTGCCGCGGCCGTTGCGGCGCTGCAGCAGGACCGCCGGGCGGACGGCCGGGAGCTCACCGTGTGGCTGACGCTGCCCGCGGACCCCAACGGGCTGACGGCGGCGGGATCAGACGCCGTTCGGCGGATGATCGCGGGCGGTGTTGACCTGGCCGGGGTGAACATCATGACCATGGACTACGGCGGAAGCCGCCTGCTGGACCGTTCGATGTACGAGAACGCCGTGTCGGCCGCGGAAGCCGCCCACCGTCAGCTCACCGGCCTGTACCGCGACGCCGGCAGCGAACTGGGGAGCGAGACCGTGTGGCGCAAGATCGGGCTGACGCCGATGATCGGCCAGAACGACATCCAAGGTGAAATCTTCACGCTCAAGGACGCTGAGGAACTGAGCGCCTACGCGAGCGCCAAGGGCGTGGGCCGGCTATCCATGTGGTCCCTGAACCGTGACCGGACCTGCAGCCCCAACTATCCCGATGTAACGAAGGTTTCCGACGGCTGCAGCGGCGTTGACCAGGGCGCGGCTACCTTCGCCGCTATCCTGGGCGGCGGTGTCCGCGGTGCCGGCGGTGCTGCCGGCAGCCCCGCCGGCCCGGCCGCGGCGAACGCGTCCGCGAAGCCTTCCAGTGCCCCCGCCGTCACCGATGATCCGGCCACCAGCCCGTACCCGATATGGAACGAGTCGACTGCCTACACGAGCGGCGAGCGGATCGTATGGCACTCCAATGTCTACGAGGCCAAGTGGTGGACCCGCGCGGACACGCCGGACGACCCTGTCCTTCAGGGCGCCGCGACGCCGTGGCGCATCATCGGCCCGGTGCTGCCCGGGGACAAACCGACCCCGCAGCTCACGGCCCCGGCCGGAACCGCGCCGGCGTGGGAGCCTGCCACTATCTACCGCAAGGGCGACCGTGTGCTTTTCGAAGGCCGGGTCTACGAAGCGAAGTGGTGGACGCAAACGGACAGCCCCGAGGCCGCCCAGCAGGGCGCACCGGAGTCGCCGTGGGCCAAGCTGCGCGACGAGGAACTGCTGAAGCTGATGACGGCGGCGTCCGCGACCTCTACGCCGTCCCCCTAGGCGGCGCCCAGCGAGCCCGCTGAGCGGCGGTCCAAGGGAGGGAAGTTGTCCCCATGGCCCCGCGCCGGGCTGTGCGATAGCGTGCAGGACATTGCTGGTGGAGCCTCCTGCCAGTTCCCGACTGAAGGTCCCAGCCATGCCAGATTCCGCAGTGATCCCTGCCACCACCACGTTCCGGATGACCAGCCTCGCCTGGGCCTTGGCCGTTCACCGCGCCACGGAAACGTTGCGGACGGCATCCGCCGGGCACGTTCCGGACGCCCATCCGCACTCCCCTCCGGGCGGCGAAGCCGCTTTCCTTGCCGGCCTCGACGGGCGCGCCCGGGCCGGAATCGAGGGCGAGCTGAGCGCCGCAGGAATCACGGACGACGCCGGGACCCTCCGGCCCGAGTGGCTGCAGGCGCTGGAACTGGCCGCAGGCTCCCCCATCCAGGCGGACCTGGTGTCCCGCTCCGGTGATTCCTCCACCCATTGCCGGGTGAACCTCTTCAACGGCCGCGGGCTCGGCGTCGTATATACGCGCCCGGTAGCCACGGCCGCGGACGGAAGCGTAGCTCCCGCCGGCATCGCCGACGTCGTCACCGTTACCTTGTTCCCGGAGACGGTCGTGTGGCCGGTCATGGCCCGGTCCCTGCCCCGGTTCCCCGAACTGCTGGACGGGGATGGCGGGATTCCGCCCGTCGCCCCGGACGCCGTCGAACCCGCAGAAATCACAGGTGCCGCAGAACCCGTGCGTGCGACGGTGCACCTTGACGTCCGGTCCCGGGCAGCCGGCACCGACCGGCAGTACCGTGCCGGCGGAGTCTGGGCCCTGTCCGACCGGCTGTATTCGGTCCGCACTGCGGGGCCGGCCGCGGCACAGCGCCCGGTGATGGCGGCAGCAGACGGCGGCGACATCGCACGCCAGCTGGTCTGGCACGTGCTCGGCGCCCAGGAGTTCCTGGCCAACAGCACCAGGGAGGCGTCGGCAACATGAGCCTGTATGGCATGGACACGGACCAGGGCGAGCACCTCGCGAAGGAGTTGTCCCGCGCAAGCCGGAGCTTCGCCCAGCTAAGCGGGAACCTGACGCCCGTCATCGCCGTAAGCCCCTGGCGGGGGCCTGACGGAGAGCAGTTCCGCAGCGACTGGAAGAACCACAGCAGGATGCTGCTGGCCACCTCCGAGGCGCTGCGGGCGGCCGCGGACGCCGTGCGGGAGCATGTCCGCCAGCAGCAGGAGGCCAGTTCCGGGCGCGCGGGCGTCAGCCAAACAGGCGTCAGCCAGGCCGGCGGATCCGGCAGCACGGCGACCCCGCTTCCAGCCGGCGGCGCGTCGGGCAGTGCGTCCGGCGGCCTGTGGGACGGAGCCGGCCAGTTCATCGACACTGTGGGCGATGGCCTGGGCTGGCTGGCCGACCGGGCCTCCCAGGCGGCGGCCAATCTGGCGGACGCGGGCGGTGACGTTGTTGGCGAACTGGTCGACGCCGGCGGACTCGGCTGGGAGTTCCTCACCACCGGAGAGCCTCCGTCGGTCACCGAACTGATCGCCGGCGGGACGGGGCTGCTGGCCGCCGGAATCAACGCAGGTGTCTCCGCGTCCACCGTCGGGCTCCTGCATCCGCACCTTCTCGATGACGGCTCGCCCGTGGCCGGTGACCCGCAAGCGGTGGGCGTCGGAGCGGGCCCTGCGCAGAATGGGTACCGCAACACCCCCATCCCCAGCAGCCTCGCGCAGATCATGGGAGGAGTCACGGCAGCTTACGAGGACGGCGGCTATGCCGGGACTCCTGACGCCGCGGTGCGGATCACCGCCGTCGACAAAGGCAACGGACCGGCGTACATCGTGACCATCCCGGGCACCTCGGAATGGAACGTCCGGTCGGGGTCCAACCCTCTGGACACTGTGGGCAACCTCGCCTCCGCGTCCGGCACCCTGTCCACCGCGTCGCAGGCCGTCACGATGGCGATGCGTCAGGCCGGGATTCCCGACGGCGCGCCGGTCATGCTGGTGGGACACTCCCAAGGCGGAATGACCGCCGCAAACCTTGCCGCCGATGCCGGTTTCCGCGGCCAGTTCAACGTCACCAACGTGATGACCTACGGGTCCCCCATCGATTCGACCCGCATTCCGGGCAGCGTAGACACCCTCGCCCTGCAGCACCCGTTCGACGTCGTGCCCCGCCTGGACCTCGGCAACGCCAAGCCAGGGGCACCCGGGCTGGTGGGCTGGCCCAGCAGCAGCGGCGCCACCGTTGTCACCCTCCCCGGCCCGCCCGGCGCCGGGCCGGGCGATGTGCTGGGCAACCACGACTACAACGCCTACGCCGCGTCCGTTGCGGCCAACGAGTCCTCGGGCGCCCTCGCGGCCTACCGGAACGCGCCGTCCACCCAGGCGTTCATCACGTCAGACCCCGGCCAAGTCAGGTCGACAACGTCCGGCATCGGCCGGACCGAATAGAGTCGGACCATGCGCAGAATCCTCACCGTCCTGGCCGCGGGACTGCTGGCCATGGTCCTGGCCGGCTGCGGGGCAACCCCGGGAACCCCAGCAACCTCGGACCAGGACTACGCCGCCAAGTACAAGGCGGCGGTCGAGCCGCTGGCCCACGTGGCCAGTGTGGAGGCCAGATACAAGTCCTCCAGCGGAATGGGCAGCAGCGGGAACATCTTCATGCACGCCGACACCTCGAGCCGGGACACCATGCTCGGCGTCCTGCGGGAAGCCTTTCCGGCAATCGTGGACGCCGCGGCCGGTGACCCCGAGGTGAATCTGGCGATCCAGGTCATTTCCGCGGACGGGGCCTCGGCTGTTTCGCCCGCCGATCTGGGATATTCCGGGACCGGCAACCTGACCAGCTACCGGGAATTCCTCGGCAAATAGCAGCCGCGGCCGGCCGCCGGAACGATCAGCGCGCCGCCGCGGCCCGGGCCCGCTTCACAGCGGCCCGCTGCTCCCCCATGCGCTGCGCGACCACCAGCCCGACGGCGGCCGTGCCGATGGTGATGGGGTAACCCATGAACCGCTCGAGGGTTCCGGGCTCCGCCACCTCCATGCCCGTGACGCCGCCGGTGATGAGGGCGCCCAGGGACACCAGCCCGCACGCCAGGATCAACCAGCTCAGCGGTGTCTGCCGGAGCCACACCCAGCCCAGCAGCACCAGCGCCACTGCCCCCGCGGCAAAGAACATGATGGCTCCCACCACGTGCCACGGCGAGCCCGCGTCCTCCGGAACCAGGCCCACCAGGATGGTCCCGGCCCCGGCGGCCGCGGTGAGGGCACGCGCGGTGACCGCGGCGGCCCACGTGATCCCGCGGGCCGGAACCAGCGCCGGCTGCACGCGTGGCCGCGCCGCCGTGCACAGGAGCGCCGTCCCGAGCAGCACCGCGCCCACCATCATGCCGATGCCCTGGACCACAAACGAGGCGTTCATCAGCACGTGGGCCGGCGAGCAGACGTCCCGGCCATCGAAGACCCCGCAGGTCACGGCGCCCAGGTCGCTGATGAACCCGGTGCGGCGGCTGTACGGTTCCTGCCCCGCCCACGCACCGATCACGGCGGCCTCCGCCACGAAATACTGCAGCACGCTGAGCAGCGCCAGCGCGCCCGCGAAGAACCTCGTGGACGGCAGGGCGGGAATGTAGATGATGTCCCGGGAGGGCACGTTGGCTGCGGCGGTCATGCCAAGAGCGTAGTACGCGCCCTCACCTTGTATGCTTATACCCGTGTCCAAACGGGCCGGCCCGCGGCCGGCCGGCACGGACGCCCGCCCTCGTAGCTCAGTGGATAGAGCACGGCTCTCCTAAAGCCGGTGTCGTTGGTTCGATTCCAATCGAGGGCACTTGAACCCCCAGCTCCCGGGCCCCGCCCAAGAAGAGGACCGGCACGTCGACCTCCGCGCCTACCTGCTGGGCAGCTGGACCGTGGACCGCACCCTGCTGGACAGGTCCACCGGCACCCGCGGAACCTTCACCGGCGTCGTCCGCTTCACCGCAACAGAGCACGACGGCGGCCTCCGCTTCCGCGAAGACGGCACCGTTTCCTGGGCCTCCGTCCCGGGCGGACCGGCGGGCACCCCGTTTACCGGACCCGCCAGCCGGGAGTACTTGCTCCGGCCCACGGGCGTCCCGGACACGATGGACATGAACTTTGCCGACGGCCGGCCGTTCCACCGCATGGGCTTCGGACCGCAGGACAGCTCCGACCAGCACTGGTGCGACCCCGACACCTACCGCGTGAGCTACACCCGGACGGGCCCGGACGAATTCCGCTACGAGTGGGACGTCACCGGGCCGGCCAAGGACCAGCTCCTCACCTCAGTCCTGCGCCGGATGCCGGAGACTCCGGCATGACCGGGACGAACCCGCTGATCGTTGTTTCAGCCGTCTGCGTCTTCGACCCGGAAGGCCGGCTCCTCACCGTCCGCAAACGCGGCACGGACAAGTTCATGCACCCCGGCGGCAAACCCGAGGCGGACGAGACGGCCGCCCAGACGGCAGCACGGGAACTGGCCGAGGAAGTCGGGATCGTGCTCCCGGCCGACCAGCTGGTCCTCCTGGGCGTCTGGTACGCGGACGCCGCCAACGAGGAGGCGACGCAGATCCGGGCCACGGTCTTCACCGCCCCCGGCGCCTGGCAGGCCCGGCCGTCCGCGGAGATCGCCGAGGTCCGCTGGCTGGACCTCGCCGCGGAACTGCCGGACGATCTCGCCCCGCTCCTCACCGACCACGTCCTGCCGGCGCTCTCGGCGCTGCCGGGCCAGCCCCGGAACTCCTAAAGCCCGGGAACCGCCTCCTCCGCCACGGCGCTGGCCTCGGCGAACTGGGTCCGGTACAGCTCCGCGTAGCGGCCGTCGGCGGCCAGCAGCGCGGTGTGCGTGCCGCGTTCGACAATCCTGCCGTCCTCCACCACCAGGATGGCGTCGGCGGCGCGGATGGTGGAGAGCCGGTGGGCAATCACGACGGCGGTGCGGCCCTCGAGCGCGGCACCCAGCGCCTCCTGCACTGCGGCCTCGTTGGTGGAGTCCAGGGCGGCAGTGGCCTCATCGAGGATGACGATGCGCGGCTGGGCGATGAGCAGGCGCGCAATGGTGAGTCGCTGGCGTTCGCCGCCGGAGAGCCGGTAACCGCGCTCCCCCACCACCGTGTTCAGCCCGTCCGGCAGGGACCGGATCATGTCTTCCAGCCGGGCCTGGCGCAGCACGTCCCACATGAGCTCATCGCTGGCGTCCGGGCGGGCCAGGCGCAGGTTGGCGGCGATGCTCTCGTGGAACAGGTGCCCGTCCTGGGTCACCATGCCGAGGGTGTGCCGCATGGACTCGAAGGTCAGGTCGCGGACGTCCACTCCGGTGCCCGGAACGGTTCCGCCGAAGCGCACGGCGCCGGAATCGACGTCGTACAGGCGCGAGAGCAGCTGCGCGATGGTGGACTTGCCGGCGCCCGAGGAGCCCACGAGCGCAACGGTCTGGCCACGTTCCACCCGGAAACTGATGCCGTGCAGCACCTCTTCGCCGCCGCGGGTGTCCAGGGTGGACACGTCCTCCAGCGACGCGAGCGAGACCTTGTCCGCGGACGGGTAGGAGAAGCGCACGTCGTCGAATTCCACCGACAGCGGCCCGGCCGGCGCCTGCACCGCGTCGGGCTTCTGCTCGATGAGCGGCTTGAGGTCCAGGATCTCGAAGACCCGCTCGAAACTGACCAGCGCACTCATGATTTCCACCCGGGCGTTGGACAGCGCGGTGAGCGGCGCGTAGAGGCGGGTGAGCAGCAGTGCCAGCACCACGACGTCGCCCGCGGCCAGCTGCCCCTGCAGCGCCAGGAAGCCGCCCAGGCCGTAGACCAGGGCGAGGGCCAGCGCCGAGACAAGCGTCAGGGCCGTCACGAACGTGAACTGCAGCATCGCTGTGCGGACCCCGATGTCCCGGACGCGGCCGGCCCGTGCGGCGAACTCCCGGGACTCCTCATCCGGGCGACCGAACAGCTTCACCAGGGTGGCGCCGGGGGCCGAGAAACGCTCGGTCATCTGGGTGCCCATGGAGGCGTTGTGTTCCGCGGCCTCGCGGCGCAGGTCCGCCAGCTTGGAGCCCATCCGGCGGGCGGGGATCAGGAAAATGGGCAGCAGGATCATGGCGAGCACGGTCACCAGCCAGGACTTGCCCAGCATGACCACCAGCGTCAGGGCCAGGGCCACCACGTTGCTCACCACGCCGGACAGGGTTCCGGCGAAGGCCGACTGGGCGCCGATCACGTCGTTGTTGAGCCGGCTGACCAGCGCGCCGGTGCGGGTGCGGGTGAAGAAGGCGATGGGCATCTTCTGCACGTGGTCGAAGACCCGGGTGCGCAGGTCCACAATCACGCCTTCGCCGATGGTGGAGGACAGCCAGCGGGTGACCAGCCCCAGCCCGGCCTCCGCGACCGCCACGATGGCGATCAGCACGGCCAGCCAGACCACGACGCCGGTCGCCGCGCCGGCGATGATCGCGTCCACCACCTGGCCGGCGAGCACCGGCGTCGCGACGGCCAGCACGGCCATCACGATCGACAGGAGGACGAAGGCGATCAGCTTGCCCTTGTGCGGGCGGGCGAAGCCGAACACGCGCTTCAGCGTCGCCTTGGAGAACGGCTGGGAGCCGGACGAGGCGCGGGTGATGTTGTACAGGGAGCTCCAGGCCACCCGGTCCATGCTCATGAGTTCTTGCCTTTCGGGGCGGTAGTGCCCAGCAGCTCGGTAACAACGCCGTTGTCCACATTCCAGCGCGCGTCGAGGTGCACGTTTTCCAGCAGCCGGCGGTCGTGGGTGACCAGCAGCAGCGCGCCGTCGTAACTGTCGAGGGCCTCCTCCAGCTGTTCGATCGCCGGCAGGTCCAGATGGTTGGTGGGCTCGTCGAGCACCAGCAGGTTCACGCCGCGGGCCTGCAGCAGCGCCAGCGCGGCCCGGGTCCGCTCCCCCGGCGAGAGGGAGTCCACCGGCCGCGACGTGTGGTCCGCTTTGAGCCCGAATTTTGCCAGCAGGGTCCGGACCTCCGCCGGAGGCGTTTCCGTCAGGACGGCTTCGACGGCGTCTGCCAGCTTCATGCCGCCGGCCAGCAGCCCGCGGGCCTGGTCGATCTCGCCGACCGCCACGGAGGCGCCCATGGAGGCGTTGCCGGAGTCCGGGCGCTGGACGCCCAGGAGCAGGCGGAGGAGGGTGGACTTCCCGGCGCCGTTGGGTCCGGTGATGCCGATCCGCTCCCCTGCGTTGAGCTGCAGGTTCAGCGGGCCCAGGGTGAAGTCGCCCTGGTGGACGACGGCGTCGCGCAGCGTCGCGACCACGGCGCTGGAACGCGGCGCCTGGCCGATGCTGAACTGCAGCTGCCATTCCTTCCGGGGCTCTTCGACCTCTTCGAGCCGGGCGATCCGGGATTCCATCTGGCGCACCTTCTGGCCCTGCTTCTCGGCGGACTCGGTGCTGGCGGCGCGCCGGATCTTATCGTTGTCCGGGTTTTTCTTCATGGCGTTCCGGACGCCCTGGGAGCTCCACTCGCGCTGGGTGCGGGCCCGGGAGACCAGGTCAGCCTTGGTGTTGGCGTATTCCTCGTACCGCTCACGGGCGTGCCGGCGGGCGACAGCGCGTTCCTCCAGGTAGGACTCGTAGCCGCCGTCGTAGACGGCCACGGCGTTCTGGGCGAGGTCCAGCTCCACCACGGTGGTGACGCAGCGGGCCAGGAATTCCCGGTCGTGCGAGACGAGCACCACGCCGCCGCGCAGTCCCTGCACAAACGCCTCCAGGCGGGCCAGCCCATTGAGGTCCAGGTCGTTGGTGGGTTCGTCCAGGAGCACAATGTCGAAGCGGCTGAGCAGCAACGCCGCGAGCGCCACGCGGGCGGCCTGGCCGCCGGAGAGCCCGGTCATCACCGCGTCCGGCCCGACGTCCAGGCCGAGGTCCGCCAGGACGGCGGGGATGCGTTCCTCCAGGTCGGCGGCGCCGGAGGCCATCCAGCGGTCGAATGCCAGGGAGTAGGCGTCGTCGGCTCCGGGGGCACCGCTGCCGAGGGCCTCCGCCGTGGACTCCATCTCCAGGGTGGCCTGGGCGCAGCCGGTGCGCCGTGCGATGTACCCCGCCACGGTTTCGCCGGCAATCCGCTCGTGCTCCTGGGGCAGCCAGCCCACAAACGCGTCTGCCGGGGCAAGGCTGACGGTGCCTTCCTGCGGCTGGTCCACGCCGGCCAGGAGCCGGAGCAGGGTGGACTTGCCGGCACCGTTGGCTCCAACGACGCCGACGACGTCGCCCGGGGCGACGGTCAGGGAAAGTTTGGCGAAAAGGGTCCGTTGGTCGTGCCCTCCGGAAAGGTCCTTGGCAACAAGGGTTGCAGTCATTTATCCATCCTCTCACCGCGGCCCAAACCGGCTGCCGGCGGGCCGTCCGGGCCGCCGAAAGCAGCCGGGCATGAAAGAACCCGCTGGTCCGGACTTGGGGGGTGTACGGACCAGCGGGTTCGAGCATCTAGCATAGTTGAACCAGCACGTCCCGTAAAATCAATGCAGTTCTTGCTCCACCGTACTGTCCCGGCCGCACCTCCATTCGACCCCGCAGGAAGCAATAGATGCCCTTACCCGCCAAGGCGTTCCAACTCTGGCTCCATGGCGTTGCCCCGACGGCGAGCACGGCCGACATCTGCAGGATCTCCGGGATCAAACGCACCACGCTGGCCCAGCAGCTGGTCCGCGGAAAGGTGGCGGAGACCACCCTGGTCAGCATCAGCCGGGCCCTGAAACGGAGCCCATTGGAGGACCTGGCGTGGTTTGAGAGCTATTCGGAGCTTTCGGGTGCGAAGGCCCCCACGCCAGCCGAACTGGTCAGCCAGATCGCCACCATGGACCTGCTCCGCGCGGTCATTTCCCGCTCGTCCCCGGCTTACGGCGGATACGGTGACGCCGGCAGTGCACTGACCCCGGAGCTGAGCCCCGCCCCGCACGCCACCTCGGTCCGGAACTGGGTGGATGCGATCGACGACGGCGAGCTGCGGCACCGGGTTTCCGCGGCCACCGGCGTGGCACCGCAGAACTATTCTGCGCAGCTGACTGCGAACCGGTTGTCCCCGGAACTGGCCGTCGCCACTGCCCGCGCCGCTGGCGTAGGATTCACGGGCGGACTCGTCGCCACCGGGCTGTTGACGGAGCGGGAGGCGGGCTGGGCGCCGGATGCCCGGCAACTCGCCCTGGACGCGCTCTCCGACGGCGATCTCACGGCGCTGGCCGGCGAGCGCCTGCAGTCCCTCGGCAAGACGCTGCGCCGCCAGGAGCACGAACACGAACAGACAAAAAAGATTTGGGAGAACCTCGGATGATCGCGGTCTTGCAGTGGACCACATTCGCGGTCTGCGCGATCGTGGCGATCGCCCGGATTCCCAGCGCGCTGCGCGGCGAAAACCGTTCCATTTTCGGTGTCTTCGTGCTCGCCACGGTTGGCATTCTGCTCAGCATCGATGCCAGCTACCAGGCCATCGATGCGTGGCTTGGAGCCCAGAACTACGCGAATCTAATTCTTCGCTTCGTCATCTACGGCACCGTGCTGCTGGCCGGCTACCGGATCGCCAAAGCCTTCGATGCGCCCAGGAGCATCCGGCTGATCACCGGCCCCGCCGGCAGGACGGTGCTGGCAGTCATCGGCGTCGCCACCGTGGTCCTTTTCCTGCTGGCCGATACGGCCGGGTCGGTCACGGGACTGGCCTCACTCCCGCTCCGGAGTCCTGAGAATGAGGCGCTCATCGAAGCGTATGCGGCCGCGGGCCGCCTGTACCCGGCGTTCGTGGCGGCGTGCATTATTCCCGCCACCTACCTGGCCGTCCGCCAGCGGCTGCCCATGGCCATCCGCGCCGGAGCGTTGCTGCTGACGATCGCTTTCGTCGCCATGGCCGCAGGGACGTTCTACACCCTGCTCCCCAGCGAATTCGGTGTCCTCGAAGCCGCCATCAACTACACCTCTGTGCTGTGCCTGGCGCTGGGACTGGCCCTCGTCTGGATCTCCAGCCTGCTGGCCAAGCGTGCCGTCCGGTTGGCCAGCAGATGATCGCGGTCCTGCAGTGGACCACGCTGGCGGTCTGCGCAATCGTCGCGATCGCGCGGATCCCCAGCGCGCTGCGCGGCGAGAACCGCTCCATTTTTGGTGTCTTTGTGCTCTCGACGGTGGCTGTGCTGCTGAGCATCGACGTGAGCTACCAGACCATCGACGGCTGGCTCGGTTCCCACAACTACGCGAATCTGCTGCTCCGGTTCGTTGTCTACGGGGCGGTGCTGCTGGCCGGATACCGGATCGCGAAGGCGTTCGATGCGTGCAGGAGCATCCAGTTGATCACCGGCCCGGTCGGGAAGGCGGTACTGGCAGTGATCGGCATCGCGACTGTGGTCCTCTTCCTGCTGGCCGACACCGCAGGGTCCGCCACGGGGCTGTCCGGCCTTGCGCTCCGCAGTCCGGATAATGCGGCGCTGATCACCTGGTATTCGGCGGCAGGCCGTCTCTACCCCGCGTTCGTCGCGGCGTGCATCCTTCCCGCCACCTACCTGGCCATCGGCCGCCGGCTGCCGCGGGCAGTCCGCGCGGGGGCGCTGCTGCTGACTGTCGCTTTCGCCGCCATGGCTTCCGGATTCTTCTATCCCCTCATCCCCACGCAGGCCAACTACCTCAGGGCTGTTATCAACTACACCGCCATCATGTGCCTGGCGCTGGGACTCGCCCTGGTCTGGATCTCCAGCCTGATGGCGAAGCGCAGGAACGTCCGCCGGCCATGACCACGGGTGTCCGCCATGCTGGCCTCACGAGGATGCATACTGGCTCCATCGGACAGTCATTGCGGCCGGGGCCGCCGAACGAGGAGAGACCCTGACGATGGCAACCCTTGAGTGGGCGACGCTGCTGGTGTGCTGCACCGCGCTGATCCTGCGGGTGCCGGACGCTGTGAAAGGCCGGAACAGGACCGTCTTCGGGATCCTTTTGCTGGCCACGCTGTGCAGCATGCTCGCCGTCACCCCCATCTATGAGGCGGTGGACCGCGCCCTGGGCGGACAGCACGCGACCAGCCTGATCCTGCGCTACCTCGTCTTTGCGACGGTGCTGTTGGTGGGCCTCCGCGTCACGAAGGGCCTCGCGGCGGCCAGGGGCCACGCCCTGATAGCGGGCGCGGCCGGCCGCTGGGCCCTTGCTCTCTGCAGCCTGGCGGTGCTGGCGACATTCCTGCTCATGGAGACGGCCGGCGCTCCCGCGGGGCTGCAGGTCCCGTCTGCCGCAAGCAATGCAGGGGTTGCCCCGTATTTCACGGCGGCGGGCCGCACCTACCCTGCGTTCGTGTCCCTCATCCTGGTGCCCCCGCTGGTGGCCGCAGTGAGGAGCCGGCAGCCGCGCCTGGTCCGGGCTGGTGCCCTCCTGGTCCTGCTGGGGGCCCTCTTCGCGGCCCTCAGCCTGCCGGTGGCCTTGGTCCCCGCCGACAGGGCCGGCGGGCTTGGTTTCGTCAACTATGCCGCGGTCCTTGGCTACGTCGGCGGCCTTGTCCTGTTCTGGTTCTCCGGCCTGATCGCGGCACCCTCAGGTAACGCTAAGGCAACATTACGCCGGAACCGGGACTAGGCATTCACAAAATCATTAGACCGTGAGAGAATCATGAATGTGTGAAAGCGGCAATCGCTTCGTGGACGGGGACAATCCGTGCGGAGCCGGGCAGCCGCCCTAGCGCCATTGGGGGGATGAGTGGTAGCGGTCCGGCTGGACCGCTCCCACTCAGCCTGTTTAAGGGCACATTCGCCGAATGTCAGCGGACAAACCGCAGGGACACCAGCTGGAACGGCCGCAGGGCCAGTTCCGCCGTGTCCCCGCGCAGAGTCACACCCGGCGCAGCCGCCGGCCGCTCCAGCAGGTCGACGGTGTGGACGCCGCTGGCGGCGAACCCGGCGGTGACCCGCCCCACGGAGCGCTCCCCCAGCGATTCGTACAGCCGGACGATCACGTCACCCGAACCGTCCTCGGCCAGCTTCACGGCCTCAACGACCAGGGCCGGATTGGAGACCGCGAAGAGCGGTTCCGCCCCGTGGGCGCCCTTCACCACCCGCGGTGCCAGGTTGGTGCGGTAGCCCTCCTCGACGGCGTCGGCGATGCTGGCGCCCGGCCGGATGGTGACGGTCAGTTCGTGCCGGCCGCGGTCGGCGCCGGGGTCCGGGAACTTGGGGGCGCGCAGCAGGGAGAGCCGCACGGTGGTGGTGGTCCCGCCGTCGTCCGCCCTGATGCTCCGGGTGACGTCGTGGCCGTAGGTGGACGAGTTGGAGATCGCCACCCCGTAGCCGGGCTCGGCGACGTGGAGCCACCGGTGCGCGCAGATCTCGAACTTCGCCGCTTCCCACGAGGTATTCAGGTGTGTCGGGCGGAAAACGTGGCCAAACTGGGTCTCCGACGCTGACCGGTCCGCCCGGACGTCGAGGGCGAACCCGAGTTTGAGCAGCTTTTCACTCTCCTGCCAGTCCACGGCGGTGGCGATCGTCAGGGAGTGCGCCCCCGGCGCGAGGGAGATCCGCTGTGTCACGGCCGACGTGCCGGCCAGCCGTTCCACCACCACGACGGCGTCCCCGCCGCTGCGTTCCAGCGCTACCGACCGCGCGCTGGTGAGCGGGGTGACGTTGCGGCGGTAGAACGCGTCGATGTCCCAGGCGTCCCATTCGTTGGGGGTGTCCCGGTGCAGTTCCAGGAGATTTCCGAACTGTCCGGGAGCGATCGCATCGCGGCCGCTGGCGGCGTCCACCAGGGATTCCAGCAGTCCGTCGGCATTGACGGCGGCCCGGATGATCCCGTTGTCCAGCACGTAGCCGCCGGCGGCTTCCACGGCAGCCACCGGGGGCCCTGCGGGGGCGGGGCGGTCCGCGGCGTAAGCGGCGACACCGCCGCGTTCGTGCGGCGCGGCGTTGAGCAGGAAGCTGACGTCCCCCTCCCCGAGGAGGGATCCGGCGGCACCGGCGATGATGGCCTCCAGCTGCGTGGCGACGGCGGCATAGTTCCGTTCCGCGTCCTGGTGCACCCAGGCGATGGAGCTGCCGGGGAGGATGTCGTGGAACTGCTGCAGGAGGACCAGGCGCCAGAGCCGCTTGAGCTCGGCGGCCGGATAGGTGTAGCCGGTCCTGACGGCGGCCGTGGCGCACCACAGTTCGGCTTCGCGCAGGAGGTGTTCGCTGCGCCGGTTGCCCAGTTTTGTCTTGGCCTGGCTGGTGTAGGTTCCGCGGTGCAGTTCGAGGTACAGCTCGCCGGCCCAGACCGGAAGGGCAGGGTATTCGGCCTGCGCCCGGGTGAAGAAATCGGCGGACGAGCCGATCTCCACCCGGGGCGAGCCTTCGAGGTCCGCCGTGCGGCGCGCGGCGGCGAGCATTTCACGGGTGGGTCCGCCGCCGCCGTCGCCGTAGCCGAACGGGACAAGCGAGGTGGTGCCGCGCCCGTGGTCGCGGTAGTTCCGTTCGGCATGGGCAAGTTCCCGGCCGCTGAGCTCCGAGTTGTAGCTGTCCACCGGCGGGAAATGCGTGAAGATGCGGGTCCCGTCGATCCCTTCCCAGTTGAACGTGTGGTGCGGCATCCGGTTGACCTGGTTCCAGGAGATCTTCTGGGTCAGGAACCACTTGCTGCCGGATGCCTTGACGATCTGCGGCAGTGCCGCCGAGTAGCCAAACGTGTCCGGAAGCCAGGCCTCCTGACATTCCACCCCGAACTCGTCGAGGAAAAAGCTCTTCCCCTCGAGGAACTGCCGGGCCATGGCCTCGCCGCCGGGCATGTTGGTGTCCGATTCGACCCACATGCCGCCGACGGGAACGAACTGGCCGGTTTTGACCTTTTCCCGGATCCGCCCGAACAGCTCCGGATACAGCTCCTTGATCCAGGCCAGCTGCTGGGCCGAGGAGCAGGAGAACACAAAGCCGGGGTCCTCGTCCATCAGCGCCACCACGTTGGAGAACGTACGGGCGCATTTGCGGATGGTCTCGCGGACGGGCCAGAGCCAGGCGGAGTCGATGTGCGCGTGCCCGGTGGCCAGCAGGCGGTGGGCCGAGGCGTAGGCCGGCCGGGACAGAACCCCGGCGAGCGCCTCCCGCCCGGCGGCGGCGGTCCCCGGCACGTCGTCGGGGTCCATGACGTCCAGCATGTCTTCGAGCGCGCGGAGGATTTCGTGCCGGCGGGGCAGGTTCATGGGCAGTTCGTGCATCAGGCCGTTGAGGGTCCAGATGTCCTGCTGCAGCTCCCAGACGGTCTGGTTGAGTTCAGCGATCACCATGTGGCCGAGCCGGTATTTTGGCTCCTTGCCCGCCGTCGCCTTGTCCCCGTACGGCGTGGCCGCAAACGTCCACCCCTGCGAAAGGTCGGGGTTGGCGGCAGCCTCCACGTAGAAATCGACAGCCATCCCGCTGCCCAGCAGCTTCAGCGGAATGTACTGGTTCCGCGGGGAGATGGCTTTGACGATGGTTCCGTCCGGACGCCAGGCGATGCCCTCGCACTGGAAGCCCGGAAGGTCGGTGCTGAATCCGAGGTCCACAATGATCTCCACGGAGGTGTCCGCCGCGGTGCCCCAGGCGTCGGGAACCTGCCCCTGCAGCCGCAGCCACGTGGTACTCCATGGCCGTCCCCACGCTGCCCCGTGCGCCTGCGGCGTGAACTGCTGGCGCAGGGCTTCCAGGGCCGGCACCGGTTCGTCCGGGACCTCCCAGCTGCTCAGGTCCAGCGGGACCCTGCGCGGATAGACCGCAGGGGCAATGCGTTCGCGGACGAAACGGTCGAGCCGGACTTCCGTGAGACGGCGGTCGTCATGCATGTGTTCCTCTTAGCGCTGGCGGGGATGGCGCTGGAATGTGTCCAGTCGATGGATAAAACTTACTTCGCCACCCTCCCCGATCCAAGGGGCGGGGTTCCGGCGCTATCCGCCGGCGTGTGCGGGCAGGGCCACGCGGCCGGCGCCCGCGTAGACGTTCAGCGAGGCGCCGCGGCTGAATCCGGCCAGTGTCATCCCGCTGGCCTCGGCCAGTTCGACCGCCAGGCTCGACGGCGCGCTGACCGCAGCCAGGACGGGGATGCCGGCCAGGGCGGCCTTCTGCACGAGTTCGAACGACGCGCGCCCGGAGACCTGGAGCACCGTCCCGCGCAAAGGGAGTATGCCCTCCCGGAGGGCCCAGCCCACCACCTTGTCCACGGCGTTGTGGCGTCCCACGTCCTCCCGCAGGCAGAGCAGTTCGGCGCTGCCGTCGTCGGAAATCCGGAACAGTCCGGCGGCGTGCACTCCCCCGGTGACGTCAAAGACGGCCTGGGCCTGGCGCAACTGGTCCGGGAGTGCCGCGAGGGTGGCGACGGGAACCGTCAGCGGGTCGGCAGCGGGACTGAAGTGCGAGGACTTGTGCACCGCCTCAATGGAGTCCGTGCCGCAGATGCCGCACGAGCTGGAGGTGTAGACATTCCGCCCGGTGTCAGGGCGGACGACGTCGGGCCGCAGCTGCGCCTCCACCACGTTGAAGGTCTGGACTCCGTCCTCGTCTTCCCCGGCGCAGAACCGCAGCGAGACGAGCTGCTCGGGGGTCCAGATGACCCCCTCGGAGACGAGGAAACCCGCCACCAAGTCAAAGTCGTGACCCGGGGTCCGCATGGTGACCGAGAACTGCATGCTGCCGATCCGGATTTCCAGCGGCTCCTCGACGGCGAGCACGTCCTCCCGGTGGCGGACTGGAAACTCCAGCGCCTGGGGCGACCCGTCCAAAACATACTTGTGCACCTTGCGGCGCTGTGTGACACGACCCATCAGGTACTCCTCACCATCATCTTTCCATTCTGGCAAGCGCCGGGCCGGGTGGCCAGCGCGATCGGGACAGCGCATTCGGGGCAGGGGCGCTACCCCAGCAGGGCGCTCCAGTCCACGGGACCGCCGGTACTGGCGGATTTCCGGGCAGGACGTTTGGGGGCCGGCTTGTCTTTCGGGGCCACAAGGTCAGGAAGCGGCCGGCCCCACGGCAGCGCGAAGGCCGGGACCGGCTCGCCCAGCTGCACGCCGTGCGGCGGGACCACCAGCACACCGTCGGCGGAGGCCAGCCCGCGCATCATGCCCGGGCCCGCGTGCTGCGCCGGGGAGGCCATGCCGTAGACCAGCCGGAACGGCATCAGCCGGGTCCTGCCGGGATCGGGCTCGATCATGGCGCCGCACGGAACCTCGGTGACGGCCGGCAGGCTTCCGTGCCCCAGCGCGGCCAGGAGCGGGGCGCCGATGGTGGAGAGCGCCATCATGGCCGCCAGCGGATTGCCCGGCAGCCCGATGATGAACCGGCCGTCCGGCAGTTCGGCCAGGACGGCGGGGTGGCCGGGCCGCATGGCGATGCCGTCAATGAGCAGCCGCCCGCCCAGCTCGGCAACCGAGCGCCGCAGGTGGTCCGTGCCGGAGCGGCCCGTGCCGCCGGTGGTGATGACGACGTCGGCCGGCAGCGGCTCGCTGGCCGCACCGGGAAGCGGTACGGCGGCGTCCAGGGCCGGGTCGGTGTCCTCGAGCGCGGAGAGCCACTCGTCGTAGCTGTCACCGATTTTTGTTTCGCCCACACAGATGCCGCCGAGCATCCCCACCACGCCGGCAAGCTGGGGACCGAAAGTATCCCGCACCTGACCGGGCTGCGGGATACCCGCCGTCACCACTTCGGAGCCGGTGTACACCAGCCGGACCAAGGGTTTGCCCAGGACCGGGAGGGTGTCGTAGCCGGCGAGGGCGGCGAGGGCCAGGTGCGCGGGGTTGAGCACGGTCCCGCCGGTGATCAGCACGTCGCCGGCGGCAGCTTCCTCCGCGGCTTTCCGGATGTGTTCGCCGTTGCGCGGCTCGCCTGGTTTGGCGGCGCCGGCGAGCCGCAGGACCGGGAGCCCCTCCTCGTCGGGAGCGATCGTGCCGCTCTCACTGCGCAGCACGGCTTTCGCTCCGGGCGGGATCAGCCCGCCCGTGACGATGGGGCTTCCCTGGTGGGGTGCCAGCCGCTGTCCGGGCTCCGCCAGGATCCACGGGCCGCTGCCGTTCACGACCCAGCCGTCCATGGCGGACGATGCGTAGTGCGGCATGTCCGCGAGTGCTTCGACGTCGCCGCTGAGCGTCCGGCCCAGAGCGTCGCGCAGGGCTACGGGTGCGGCCGGGATGGGCGCGGCGCAGTCGAAGGCGAGCTGCCTGGCTTCCTGCCAGGTGTGGGCGAGGTGCCGGTGCACGTTGTCCCCAAGTCCAGGGGGCTCGTGGTCCGGGGCTGCGCCGTCACTGCCGGCGGCAGGCTCGTGCCCAGCGGCAGCGGCACTGCCGGGAGGGGGAACAGGTGTCATGCGTCGGGGGTTTCGGTGGCCGCGTAGTCCTTCGCCAGTTTGCGGGCCACGTCCATCGCCGCCTGCATGGAGGCAGCATCCGTGGCCTTGCCCGAGCCGGTGGCGAGGCCCGCCGCGAACCCGGCGATGAAAGTGGTCAAGGGCGCGGCCGGGCGCACGATTGAATGCGCTGCCACCCCGGCCAAGGACAGGACCCCGTTGACATCAACCTCGATGCCTTCCAGCTCCAGGGCCTGCAGCAGGGCACGGCACCAGTCTTCCAGCGTTTCATCCTGGCTTTTCACTGTCTGCCTCCAAGGTCGATTTCAGCTCGGGCGCACCGGGCGCCGGGTCCTGTCCGTGGTTGTCCCCACCATGGACGCCGGGCGGTCCGGTCACACCGAGTGCGGCGGCATCGTCCCAGGTGTCCACATCATCCGTGGAGCCGCCGGGGACACCGACTTCCCGCACGTCCAGCCTAGCAAGAAGGCCGAATACCGGGGCGTTGGCGAGCGCACCGCGCCGGGCGGCGTCCGAAATGTGCCGTTGTAGCACGTCCGTGCCATATAGGCCCACCAGCGGCTGCCTGCGGCCGTCGGCGGACACCGCCATCAGCCCGTCGCCTGGCGGGCCGTCCGCGGCGGCTTCCAGCAGCGCGCGGACGGCGGCTTGTGCACGGGGCATGTCGCAGGCAAGGACCAGGGTGTACGGGGCAGGGGCGCGGTGCCGGTCACGGGCGCGCCGGGCCAGGGCGGACAGGCCGGCGGCAATCGCCGCGGCCGGGCCGGTGAAGGGCGGGTCTTCCCGGCAGGCCAGCACACCCGGGGGCAGCGTTCCCGGGTCGGGCCCCACGACGGCGACTGCCGAGGCCCCGCCGGCTGCCTGCAGGGCCCGCTCCAGGAGGGTGGCGCCGTCGTGCATCAGGGCAGGCTTGGGCACGCCCCCCAGGCGGGAGGAACGGCCTCCGGACAGTATGACGGCATCGAATTCCACCGGCCCAGCCTAACCCGGGCAGGACCGATCGGCCGGGCAGCGGGATACGGCGGAGGGCCGTTTCAGGCGGCGGATTCGGGCAGCAGGAACGGGTCCCACGCCGGCGTCGGCTTCTCCAGCTCCTTGATCTGCCAGGTGGTGCCTTTAGGCGGTGCGGGGCTGAAGCCAAGCTTCCATCCCATTTCACCGGGCGTGTGGTCGCCCTTGGCGTTGTTACACCGCAGGCAGGCGGCGACGAGGTTTTCCCAGGAATCCGCCCCTCCCCTGGACTTGGGCTGGACGTGGTCGATGGTGTGGGCCGCTTTGCCGCAGTACGCGCAGCGGTGCCCGTCCCGGCGGAGCACACCACGGCGGCTGACAGTTGTCACGGTGTTGTACCGGGGCCGGATGTACCGGTTGAGGAGGATCACCGAGGGCCGGCCCAAGACGTCCTGCGGCCCGACGACGGGATCGTCGCCTTCCGCCACGACGCTGGCCTTTCCGGTCAGCACGAGCACCAGCGCCCGGCGGAAGGTCACTACCGCCAGGGGCTCATATCCAGCATTCAGAACGAGAGTGCGCATCCGCATACCTCTTCACGGCCGCACCCGCCAGGGGCACGAGGGCCGGCTGCCCTCTGCATGGTCGGGCTATGGATCGACAAAACAAGAGTAAACATGGAGATGCGGTTTCGCCGAATGTTTTTTTGCCGGCTGCGGTCATTCTTTGCTGAAGTTCGTTCAGCGGCAACGCAAAGGACCCCTGCCGGAAGGCAGGGGTCCTTTGGTGTTGCTGGAGGTTCTTTAGCCGCCGACGCGGATGAAGACCGGGCCGGAGCCGACGTTCACGCTCTGCAGGGAGGTGGTTCCGCCGTTCCAGCCGCCGTGCACGGCCATGCCGTTGCCGACGTAGACAGCGATGTGGGCCAGGCCCGAGCCGCCGTTCTGGTAGTAGGCGAGGTCGCCTGCGCGTGCTTCGCTGGCGCTGACGGTGCGGCCCAGGGACAGGTAACCTGCCGGCCAGCCGTGGTAGTTGATGCCGGCCGCGGCCAGGGCGTTGGTGGCGAGGGCGGTGCAGTCCTGGCCGATGCCGATCTGTGCGTAGGCGGCGGCGGCGATCGTGGCGCCCATGCCGCTGGCGACGGCAGCCGGAGCCTGCGTGCCCGCGGCGGCGGTGGCGCCGACCTTCGTGCTGGCGGTCTTGGCAGTGTTGGCCGTGGAGGTCTCCTGGACCTTCACTACCGGCTTCGGGGCCTCGACGACCGGAGCCGCGGTGGTGGTGACAGCCGGCTTCTCGTAGGAGATGGCGATGGTGGAAGCAGCCGAGATGGTCGCGGGGGCGGCCGACTGGACCTCGAGCGTGGAAGCCGAGGTGGATTCGCGCTGGACGTTGGCCTCGGCAGCGTTGGCTGCGACGCCGCTGGTCAGGACGAGGCCGGAAGCTGCAGCGATAACTGCGGCCTGGCGGCCCATGCCACCGGCGTTCTCGCCGACAGCCTTGGCAATGACAGCGAGCGAGTTGGTCTTGGTGACCTCGGCGCGGTGCCGTGCGTTTGCACGAGTAGTCATTAAGTTCTCTCTTTCGTGATCCTGGGTCCGCGCTTTTCAGGCGCGGGCTGAGGACGCTCCGGCATCTTGGGGGTACGCCGGATCGCCCCTGAAATGGGTTACTTAGCGAAGGGTGTACTGCGAAGACGCGCCAAAAGCGGGAACTGCGTGCAGGTGCATGGCCTGCGGGCCGGACTCAACAGAGATAGAGGCGGCGGTGCGAAATCCGGTCCGGGCGCCGGCAAGGGCGTTCCGGGTATCGGACATCAGCGGGCTCGAAAGAGCCGCGCAAGCGCGCTGGCGCTCAGCATTGTGGCGTGAAGACACGAAAGTAGCCTCTCCCAATGCCTGCGAGGTGAGCTGTCGGATTCGGATGGGAGTCACCCGGCCGCGCCGCTTCCTGGGAAGCTTTGCGACTTAACCCCTAGGTCTTCTTGCGAAGACCAAAATTGGTTCCCCCGCCCCTGCCAGACGATGTAATGCGAACGGACCTTGAGCGGTGGCAGAGCTAGGCAATCCACTCAAGAGCGCCAACTTCGGAAAAGTTGGCGTGGGTCAAACGTACAACAGTTGGGGCTCAATGTCACATTCAGATCACGGCGTGTCACGCAAAGGCGAGAGTGCCCGATCAGCTTTGTTAGAGCCACCCGGTCGGGTCGACGACTTCGCCGTTGACCATGACCTCGAAGTGGAGGTGGCAGCCGGTGGAGGCGCCGGTGGTGCCGCTCATCGCCACAACCTCGCCGCGGGAGACCTGCTGGCCCACCGAGACGGTGTCAGACGACAAGTGGTTGTAGGTGGTCTCCAGGCCGTTGCCGTGGTCGATCACGACGCGGTTGCCGCCGCCGTAGGGGTGCCATCCGGTGAAGGTCACGGTGCCGCTGGCGGCCGCAACAACGGGGGTACCGCACTGGGCAGAGTAGTCCTGGCCGCGGTGGAACTCGCCGGAGCCGCCGGTGATGGGGCTGACCCGGTACCCGAAGGGCGAGGCGGTCTTCAGCTGGGCCAAGGGCGCACCCAGGCTGCCCGCGGACGCCGCCCGGGTGATCGAACCCACGGACTGCGCGCTCAGGAGCTGCTTGAGCTTGCCGTCCGGGTCGCCCTGGGTGGTCACGGCTGTGCGGTTGAAGTCAATTTTTGCCTCGCCGGCCGTGACGTCGGGCTGGACTGCAGCGGAGACGGACCCTGCGGATCCGGCGTCCGTGGCCATCACGGGGCCCGTGGCGGGGACGGTCACGGTGAGGACCAGTCCCGTGGCTGCGAGGGCGATGCCGGCCTTCTGACCGACGCCGCTTGCGGCGGCGAAGTCAGTTACCTGGCGGAACGGGCTGCGGCGGCCCCTGCGCTCATCACGGTGCGCGTCACGTGGACGGTCTGCCGTAATGGCGACGACCGGGCGCGGCTCCGGAGCGGGACCGGTCGCACGACGGCGGCCCCTGACGGTCTGGGTGGTCAAAAACGGTTCCTCTCTGGAGAGCCTGCGAGGTTAGCTGTCGGATTCGGGTCAGAGAGATCAAAGACCCGGTCCGCCGTGGCAAGCGCAGGGCACAGAGGGATCCAAGGAATTCCTCATATGGTGTGAGCTTGCCGCTGACGGACTTCACCCCAAGGCTGCAAAACAGCCGGAAGTGGTTCCCCCGCCCCTGCCAGAAAGTGACGCGGCTACTGATCCGCTGGCAGAGCTCGGCTTCGGATCAGATAACGCTTTGGTATCGGTACTAGTGATCAACTATAGGCGATTAAGCCGCCCAGAGATAAATCCGTTACCAGATCTGTGGAGAACTCATAGGTCGTCCGATGAGCTGCGGGAGGACATCCCGTGAGGCTTTCTTAACCGACCGTGACGAAGACGTGGGCCGCGACCTCCGGCGGGAGTTCAAGGGCGCCTTCGATGTCCGGCACCCGGACGGAGATGTATTCCCCCACGCGCTCCAGCGACACCGAGGCGCCGGGGCGGATGCCGCCCTCGTCGAGCTGGACCAGCAGTTCCGGCTCCACCTGGATGGGCTCGGCCAGCCGGCTGACGGTGATCCGGGAGCCGGGCCCGTAGCCGGTCATGGCCTCGAGCAGGCTCACGACGCCGTCCGCGAACGGCTGGGCGGGCTGTCCGGTCAGTTCCGCGAGGCCGGGGATCGGGTTGCCGTAGGGGGAAACGGTGGGGTGGTCCAGCAGCTCGAAGATCCGCCGCTCCACCCGTTCACTCATCACGTGTTCCCAGCGGCAGGCTTCCTCATGCACATACGCCCAGTCCAGTCCGATCACGTCGGCAAGGAGCCGCTCCGCGAGCCGGTGCTTGCGCATGACTTCAATGGCGCGTTTCCGTCCGGTTTCCGTCAGCTCAAGGTGCCGGTCACCGGAAACAACCACCAGGCCGTCGCGCTCCATGCGTCCGACGGTCTGGGAAACAGTGGGGCCGGAGTGGCGCAGCCGTTCGGCGATGCGGGCGCGGAGGGCAACGATGTTCTCTTCTTCAAGTTCCAGGATGGTCCGCAGATACATCTCGGTTGTATCGATCAGATCCGTCATTCAGCTCAGCTCCTCGAGCGCCGTCCTTGCGTGTTCCCACCGTACCGCGTGCTGCGCGCGCCTTGGCCGGGGGCCGCCGTACGTTCGCAGGTCAGCTTAGCCTATTTTGAATTACTCCGGATAATCTCAGTGACCGGACTGTGACGGGTCTTTTTGCCTCCCCCGCCGGGCAGTCAGGCAGAATGAAATGCGGGTCCGCGGCAGCCACCCTGCCGGGCCGCTTTCCGAGCCGCACTTTGTACCAGCCGAAAATTGGAGCCACTGTGAGCGACACCAGCATCACGATTCCCGCAAACCTCCTGCCCAAGGATGGCCGGTTCGGCGCCGGGCCGTCCAAGGTCCGCCCGGAACAGCTTGCGGCCCTCGCCGCGGCCTCGGGGCTGCTGGGGACGTCCCACCGCCAGGCGCCGGTGAAGAACCTCGTGGGCTCGGTCCGGAACGGGCTCAGCCAGTTCTTCCGTGCCCCGGAGGGGTATGAGGTCATCCTGGGCGTCGGCGGATCGACGGCGTTCTGGGACATCGCCAGCTTCGGCCTCGTTGAGAATAAGGCGCAGCACCTGTCCTTTGGCGAGTTTGGTTCGAAGTTCGCCGCCGCCACCAACAAGGCGCCGTTCCTGGCGGACTCCTCCATCATCACGTCCGAGCCCGGCACCCGCCCTGTGGCCCGGGCCGAGGCCGGCGTCGACGTTTACGCCTGGCCGCAGAACGAGACTTCGACGGGCGTGGCAGCACCGGTCCAGCGTGTGGCTGGCGCCGATGCCGGCTCGCTGGTCCTGGTCGATGCCACCTCGGCGGCCGGCGGCCTGGACGTTGACGTCGCTGAGGCCGACGTCTACTACTTCGCGCCGCAGAAGAACTTCGCCTCCGACGGCGGCCTGTGGCTGGGCCTGTTCTCCCCCGCGGCCCTGGAGCGCGCAGCCCGGATCAAGGCCGGCGGCCGCTGGATCCCGGACTTCCTGGATCTGCAGACCGCAATCGACAACTCGCGGCTCAACCAGACATACAACACCCCGGCCCTGGCCACGCTGGTCACCCTGGACGCGCAGGTGCGGTGGCTCAACGAAAGCGGCGGCCTGGACTTCGCCTCGGCCCGCACCGCGGATTCGGCCGGCCGGATCTACCGGTGGGCCGAGGCCTCTGAGTACGCCACCCCGTTCGTGGCGAAGGCCGAGGACCGTTCCAACGTCATCGCCACCATCGATTTCGACGACTCCATCGACGCCGCCGCGATCGCCAAGGTGCTGCGCGCCAACGGCATCGTTGACACCGAGCCGTACCGCAAGCTGGGCCGCAACCAGCTCCGCATTGCCACGTTCGTGGCGATCGAGCCGGACGATGTCTCGGCGCTGCTGGAATGCATCGACTTCGTTGTGGGCGAACTGAAGAAGTAGCGGGAGCGCCAGCGCGGCCGTGCCGCTCCAGCGTTCGACGGCGCCGTCCGGGTCAGTCCCGGGCGGCGCCGTCCGCGTTGGAGGGCTCCGCGTTGGTCGAGTCCGCATTGGTGGAGCCCGCATTGGTGGAGTCCGCGCCGGCGGACACCACCCGGAAGTGCCGCAGGCCGCGGGCCCGCCGGTCGAAGCGGATCCGCAGCTGCCGGGCCCGGACGATCCATACCAGGCCGATCAGGGCTGCGATCAGGCCGGAGGCCGCGGCGACGCTCATGGCCCAGCGGGGACCGGCCACGTTGGCCACCCAGCCCACCAGCGGCGCCCCGATGGGCGTCCCGCCCATGAAGATCGCCATGTACAGTGCCATCACCCGGCCGCGCATCACCGGATCGGTGGTGGTCTGGACGTAGCCGTTGGCGCTGGTCATCATCGTGATGGCGAAGAGCCCCACAGGCACCAGGGCCACGCCGAACCAGAAGTAGCTGGGGGCCAGCGCGGCGAGGCCGGAGGCCACACCAAAGGCTCCGGCCGCGCCGAAGATGATCCGCAGCCTGGGCTTCTTGCGGCCGGCTGAGAGCAGGGCGCCGGCCACGGAACCGATGGCCATGATGGAATTCATCAGCCCGAAGGCGCTGGCGTCGAGGCCGAACTCGGTGCCCACCATGGCTGCGATGAACAGCACGAAGTTCAGGCCCAGGGTGCCCACCACAAAAACGGCCACCAGCACCACCACGATGTCCGGCCGGAACCGGACGTAGCGCAGGCCCTCCCGGATCCTGCCCTTGCCCGGGGCGGCTTTGGGCAGCTGGCGCAGGGAGTCGGCGGGAATCCGCCACAGGCTCAGCAGCAGCGCCACAAAGGTCAGGGTGTTGATCAGGAAGACCCAGCCCGGGCCGACAGCTACGGTGAGGACGCCTGCCACGGCGGGGCCGATCATCCGGGCCACGTTGAAGGAGGCACTGTTGAGGGCCACTGCGTTGGGCAGGTAGTCGTCGCGGACCAGCTCTGAGACGAACGTCTGCCGCACGGGCGCGTCGAGGGCGGAGATCACCCCCAGCAGCAGGGCGAAGCCGTACACGTGCCACAGCTGGGCGGCCCCGGACAGCACCAGGAGGCCCAGGGCCGCACTCAGCAGGGCCATCCCGGACTGGGTGAGGACCAAGAGCCGTTTGCGGTGGAAACGGTCGGCAACCAGCCCGGCGACGGGGGCGAGGAACAGCTGGGGTCCCAGCTGCAGGGCCATGGTGATGCCCATGGCGCCGGCATCGTGGTTGGTCAGGTGGTCAAAGACCAGCCAGTCCTGGGCAGTGCGCTGCATCCAGGTCCCGATGTTGGAGATGAGCGCCCCGATGAACCAGATCCGGTAGTTCAGGATGTGCAGGGACTTGAAGGTGGACATCATGTCCAGCCCTCACAGCGGCGCGCCCCGGATGGTTCCAACCGTCAGTCAGCCTGCGCTGCGGGGAACTCGTCGTCGCTGCCGGCATTGTCGGCATCAGCGTCAGTGGCGGCATCGTCGGCATCGACGCTGACACCATCGGCATCGGCGTCGGGACCGACAGCGTCACCGCCGTCGTCCGCCGCGGAGTCCGCTGCAAGGTCCGCCTCTGGCGCAGTGTCCGCGGCGGGCCCGGCCTCAGCATCCTCGCGGGGCGCCGGGGCTGCTGGCTCTTCCTCGCCCTGTTCATCTTCGGGGCGCACCCGTTCAGCCCACGGCACCCACTCCGGCGCCAGGATCGAATCCGCGGAGGGCAGCAGGCCCAGTTCGTTGACCGTGACCACCTTGGAGCGCGAGTTCCGCGTCAGCACGGCGTACCACTGCCAGCCGCCGTATCCGGGCAGCTTGGACTCGAAGAGGTGCGTGACCAGGCGGTCGCCTTCGCTTTTGGCCGCAAGGTGCGCACCGATCTGTTCGGCGGGGGCTATGCCCTCGATGGCTGCCCGGGCGGCGTCGACGGCGGCGGCCAGGACGGCGTCGGGCTTGCCGGTCCGCCAGACGGGGACGCCGGCGCGCGGCTTGGAGCCCTCTACAGGAGTCATCGCCGCTCCTTATGCGTCCAGCTCGTCGGCAACCTTACGCAGGGCGGCGGCGATCGCCTTGCCCTTGTTGCCTTCCGGGTACTTGCCCGCGGACAGTGTTCCGGAGAGGTTGTCCAGCACGGTGACGAGATCCTGCACCAGCGGGGCGAGGTCCTTCGCGCTGGGCCGCTTGGCCTTGGCGATGGACGGGGTCTTGTCCAGCACGCGCAGGCCCAGGGCCTGGGCGCCCTTGCGGCCGTCGGCCACTCCGAACTCCACGCGGGTGCCGGCCTTGAGCTCGGTTACCCCCTCGGGCAGCGCGGACTTCGGCAGGAACACTTCCTGGCCGTCCTCGCCCGCGAGGAATCCGAAGCCTTTGTCCTTGTCATACCACTTGACCTTGCCGGTAGGCACGTAATCAACCCTCTTCGTTCTGCTGGTGACGCGGCCGGCGGTCACCGCATCCGCACTGATGTGCGGGTTCAGGGTATGACTGCCCGGACCGTGTTGGTCTGTTCCTTCAAGGTTATCCTGCCCGGCCCACTTTGGTCGTTTGGGGCGCGGGGCAAGCCGGACTGTTAGCGTTAGCTTCATGACTCCCCTGCGATTCAGACGGCCGCTGTTGATCATTGCGGCCGCCGCCGCCGTCCTGTCGCTCGCGGCCGTCGGCGTCGTGATGGTGATGGCCTTCAACCAGGCCGTGTCACCGGTGTGGATCACGTCCACTGCCCTCTACGGGCTCCCCCTGGCGTTCCTGCTGATGCTGGTGCTCGTGGTCGACAGCGTTGCGGCCCGCCGCCGGACCCGGGGCCCGGACGAAAGGTAGCGGTGCTCCGATGTCCCTGATCCGCGCGCTCAGCAAGGAACTGCAGGCACGCAGCGATGATTCGTTGCGTGCCTTGTTCGCCGCGCGGCCGGACCTCATCTCCCCCGGCGTCCCGGACTTCGCAGCCCTCGCCGCCCGGGCCAGCGGCCGCGTCAGCGTGCAACGGGCCCTGGAGCGGCTCAACCGCCCGCAAATGCAGGTCCTGGAAACCCTGCACCTGTGCACCAATACGGACACCGGGCACAGCGCCTCCGCCCCGATGCTGAAAAAGCTCATCAACGGCTCGACCCTGGCCTCGATCGAGAAGATGCTGCATTCCCTGCAGGAACTGGCCCTGGTGCACCGGGCGGAACCCCCGCACGGCGCGCCGGCCGGCCCGAAACTGCGGTACTACCTGCCGGTCGGCAGCCTCAAGGACGTGATCGGGATCTATCCCGCCGGGCTGGGGCGCAGCTACACGGAACTGGTGCGCCTCCAGCCGCCCTTCGCGCAGCGGGTGGTGCAGCTGGTGACCGAACTGCACCAGAGCGGCGCGGCCATCTCCCCCGCCACCACGCCCATGGAGGCGGCCCTGTCGCTGCAGCACTGGACGGCGACACCGGAGTCCCTCCGGCGGATCCTGGACTCCGCGCCCGAGCGCACCACCGCACTGCTGGCACGATTCGGAAACTGGGCCATGGGCGCCGTGCCCCAGGCGCAGCGGCGCGCCTCCGTGCTCCATGAGGCAGCCGACGTCGGGCCCGTGGACTGGCTCCTTGCCCGCGGGCTGCTGGTCCCGCTGGACGCGGCCCACGTGGAGCTGCCGCACAGCGTCGGCGTCTCCCTGCGCGGCGGCTTCGTCATCGAGAAGTTTGCGCTGACTCCCCCGGTGCCGCGGCTGGGGTCCACCTCGGCCGCGCTGCGCCGCAATGCCGCCCTCGGCGCCATCGCGGAAACCCTGCGGCTGGTGGGGGAACTGCTGTACATCGTCCGCGAGCAGCCCTTGGTGACGCTGCGCAGCGGCGGCGTGGGCGTGCGGGAGCTTAAGCGGCTGGCGGACGGGCTGCGGCTGGAGATGCACGACGCCGGGGTGCTGGCGGAGCTGTGCGCCCTGGCCGGCCTGATCCGGCTGGACGTGGACAGTTCCGCCTGGGTCCAGCCGCCGCAGCTCGAGTGGCTGACGCTCCCCCGGCAGGAGCAGTGGCTGTGGCTCGTCAACGCCTGGCTTGCCAGCGAACGGGCGCCGTCGCTGGTCGGGCAGCCCGTCAACGGGCAGGCCGCAACCCCGGCCCTCCACCGCGGCGCCGCCGGCAGCACCATCAATGCGCTGTCGGCCGAAGCGCAGCGCCCGGATGCCCCGGTGGTCCGAAAGCGGATCCTGGAAATCCTGGCCGAACTGACCCTGGAGGCCGGTGCGGCGGACGGCCAGGCCCCGGTCCTGGACGCCGCGGCAGTGCTGGAGCGCGCGGAGTGGTCCCAGCCCCGGATGGCCCGGCGGTTCAGCTCGCTGATCAGCGGGGTCCTGGCCGAGGCCGAGATGCTGGGCCTGATCGGATCCGGCGCCCTCAGCCAGATCGGCGCGGCGATCGCGGCCGAGCAGCCCGACGAGGCGCTGGGAATCCTCGGCGAGCACCTGCCGGCTGCGCTGAATCACGTGCTGCTGCAGGCCGACCTCACCGCGGTGGCGCCCGGCTACCTCGCACCGGACCTGACCGAGAAGCTCCTCACCATGGCGGACGCCGAGGGCCAGGGCCCGGCCACCATCTACCGTTTCTCCGTCCCCTCGGTCCGGCGCGCGCTCGACGCGGGCCAGGACGCCCAGTCGATGCTTGATTTCCTCGGCGAGCACTCGGCGACGGCGATCCCGCAGCCGCTGGCCTACCTGATCCAGGACACCGCCGCCCGCCATGCACGGCTGCGGGTCGGGTCCGCCGTGAGCTTCATCCAGAGCGACGACGAGACTGCGCTCCTGGAACTGATCAACAATCCGGGCGCCGCGGCCCTGGGCCTGGTCCGGCTCGCCCCGACGGTGCTGGTCTCCCATTCGGCCCCGCGGGACACGGCGCAGGTCCTCCGCGGCCTGGGGCTGTCCCCGGCGGTGGACGAAACAGATGCCGCCGGCATCCGGCTGCGCCGCACCACTGCACTGCCGGGCAGCGTCCGGCCGGTCTACAGCGCGCCGCGCACCGCGCCTCCGGACGCCGACGTCGACGCCCAGCTGGCCGTGCTCCGCAGCCAGGCACCCCCGGCGGGTGCCGCCGGGCACCACTCCTCGGCGCCCGGCAGCGAGGAAGCCACCCAGCTGGGGCTGGAAACCCTGCAGAAGGCGATCCGGCTCAAACAGCGCGTCGTCATGAACGTGGTCGACAGCCTGGGGAATTCCGTGCGGGAGACGGTTGTTCCGGTAGCTGTGAGCGGTGGACGGGTCAGGGTCTTCGATCCGGAGAAGGAAACAGAACGGGTCCTGTCCATCCACCGGATTATTGACGTCGAAGCCGCAGAGGAACTGCTCCAGTGAACGATGGACCGCTGATCGTCCAGAGTGACAAAACCATCCTGCTCGAAGTGGACCACGAACTGGCCACGGAAGCACGCCATGCCATCGCCGCGTTCGCCGAACTGGAACGCGCCCCCGAGCACGTGCACAGCTACCGGCTCACGCCCCTGGGACTCTGGAACGCCCGTGCCGCAGGTCTCGACGCCGAAAAGGTGCTGGACACCCTGCTGAAGTACTCGCGTTTTCCCGTGCCGCATTCCCTGCTGATCGACGTCGAAGAGACCATGTCCCGGTACGGGCGGCTGCGGCTCGAAAAGGATCCCCAGCACGGCCTGGTAATGCGCACCTCGGACTACCCGGTGCTGGAGGAGGTCAGCCGGGCCAAGAAGATCGCCCCGTTGCTGGGCCCCCGGATTGACGGCGAGACCGTGGTGGTGCACTCCTCCCAGCGGGGGCAGCTGAAGCAGCTCCTCCTGAAGATCGGGTGGCCGGCCGAGGACCTGGCCGGCTACGTGGACGGCACGCCGCACCCCATCATGCTGGACGAGTCCGGCTGGAAGCTCCGCCCCTACCAGCAGCTGGCGACCGAGAACTTCTGGGCCGGCGGCAGCGGCGTCGTCGTGCTTCCCTGCGGCGCCGGCAAAACCCTGGTGGGCGCGGCCGCGATGGCCACCAGCTCCACCACCACGCTGATCCTGGTGACTAACACCGTGTCCGCCCGGCAGTGGAAGGACGAGCTGCTCAAGCGCACGTCCCTCACCGAGGAGGAGATCGGCGAATACTCGGGCTCGGTCAAGGAAGTCCGGCCCGTCACCATCGCCACCTACCAGGTGCTGACCACCAAGCGCGGCGGCCTGTACCCGCATCTGGAGCTCGTGGACGGCAACGACTGGGGCCTCATCATCTACGACGAGGTCCATCTCCTGCCCGCCCCGATCTTCCGGATGACCGCCGACCTGCAGGCGCGCCGCCGGCTGGGCCTCACCGCCACCCTGGTCCGCGAAGACGGGCGCGAGGGCGAAGTCTTCAGCCTGATCGGGCCCAAACGCTACGACGCCCCGTGGAAGGACATCGAGTCCCAGGGCTACATCGCGCCGGCCGACTGCGTGGAGGTCCGGATCGACCTGCCCCGCGACGAACGCGTGGCGTATGCGATGGCCGAGGACGCAGACAAGTACCGGCTGTGCGCCACGTCCGAATCCAAGACGCTGGTGGTGGAACAGCTGGTGGCCGAGCACGCCGGCGAGCAGCTGCTGGTGATCGGCCAGTACATCGACCAGCTGGACGAGATCGGCGAGCGCCTGCAGGCGCCGGTCATCAAAGGCGACACCTCCGTGAAGGAACGCCAGAAACTCTTTGACGCCTTCCGTGCCGGCGACGTGCAGACCCTGGTGGTGTCCAAAGTCGCCAACTTCTCCATCGACCTTCCCGAGGCGTCCGTCGCGATCCAGGTCTCCGGCTCGTTCGGGTCCCGGCAGGAGGAGGCCCAGCGCCTGGGCAGGCTGCTGCGGCCCAAGAAGGACGGCCGCGCCGCGCGCTTCTACTCCCTGGTGGCCAGGGACACCCTGGACCAGGACTTCGCGGCCAAGCGCCAGCGCTTCCTCGCGGAACAGGGCTACGCCTACCGGATCATGGACGCCAAGGACGTGGGGACCGGCCAGCCTACGGACTGAGCCGCCGGCCCCCGCGGCCTAACGGATGTACGTCGAACTGTCCGTCTCCAGGGCCCCCGTCCGCGGATCGCGCTGCGGCCGCTGGTAGGCGAACTCGCCGCCGCTGCGGCCGCCGAAGGGGCGCCCGTGGTCGGCAAACTCCTCCCGGAAGAACGCCAGGCACCACTGGCCCATCTGGAGCCGGGAGCCCGTGCGCAGGACCGACGCCGACCCGGGACCGAAGCTGCCGGTGACCTTGCCGTGCCGCACCAGGACGTACTCGTCGCGGTCGTTGTGGACGATCTCCGCGTGCACTCCGTCGAGGCCCGGCAGCTGCAGGTCCACGGACTCGTCGCTGCCGATGCTCACCCGTTCCGCCGTGAGGCTGAACTCCCGCGGGACCTGGCCGTTCCACGTCGTCGAGTCCTGGACGAATATCAGCCGCGGCCGGCCGCCGCCCCGGGTGTAGTGGGTGGTGGTGATGCGCCGCGGAATGCGGCGCTTGACGGTCGGCAGCAGCGGCAGGAGCGTCCCCGGCGGCAGCAGGCTGAAGGTCCGCGCCGGGGCACGGCGGCCGCGCTTCAGCATGGGTGCCAGCACGCCCAGCTTTCCCAGCCTGATGTGGGGTGAGCGCGTGATGACCCGCTGGGAGGCCGGCGCGTCGACCGCGCCGAAGCTGATGATCCTGCCGTCCGGCCCGTCCACCGCAACACTGAGCCCCTGGTCGGCCAGCGTCTTGGCCAGCGGCCGGAGGTCCCCCAGGGACGGCAGCCGCTGGGACTGCAGCGCGTCAATGCGGTCCAGCGAGACAACCACCTCGGTACCGGATGCCTTCACCGATCCGCTGGCCTCCTCGCCGGAGGGCTCCTGGAGGGAGAAGTCCAGGTTGATGTCGGCCCTGAACCGCGGCGGCATGGTCAGGCCCTGTTCTCGTCGGAACCGACGGCGTCCTTGTCGCTGGTGGTCACGCGGAGGCTGCCGTTCAGCTTCCAGGTGGCGCGCGGAGCGTCCGGGCCGATGTCGCGGGGAACCTCGATCGTCATGTCGATGAAGTTGTAGTTGATCGCGGCGCCTTTACCGGTGAGGTAGGACCACATCTCCTCGGCAAGGTCCGCCCAGTCGCGGATGCTCCGGTCGGCGGCGCCAGAACTGTCCACTGCGTTGCTCTCAATCGTCACTTTGTGTCCTCTTCGTTGGGTCCAGAGGGCTGAGTCAGCCCGGGCTAAGCGGTGTCGATAGGGCCACTCTAATGTGGCCGCCGTCACAGGGGAATGGCTTGGCCGCATCGCAGCCCGCGCGGGACAAATGCAACACACATCTGCCATTCAGAAAACTCCCAGAGTCTGGGAGCATCATGGGAACCATGAAAAAGAACGGACCCGAAGCCAAGCTGCTGGTCGTGGATGATGAGCCGAACATCCGCGAGCTGCTGTCCACGTCCCTGCGCTTCGCAGGCTTCGATGTCGTCTCCGCATCGAACGGGCGCGAGGCCCTGGCCGCGGCCGATCTCCATGCCCCGGACCTGGCCGTGCTCGACGTGATGCTGCCGGACATGGACGGCTTCACCGTCACGCGCAGGCTGCGCGCGGCCGGCAAGCATTTCCCCGTTCTTTTCCTGACGGCCAAGGATGACACCGAGGACAAGGTCATGGGCTTGACTGTCGGCGGCGACGACTACGTCACCAAGCCGTTCAGCCTCGACGAGGTGGTGGCGCGCATCCGCGCCGTGCTGCGCCGCACACAGCCGCTGCAGGACGACGACGCCGTCCTCCGCGTCGATGACCTGGAGCTCGACGACGACGCCCACGAGGTGCGCCGCGGCGGCACGGTGATCGAGCTTTCCCCCACCGAGTTCAAGCTGCTGCGCTACCTGATGCTGAACCCGAACCGGGTCCTGTCCAAGGCGCAGATCCTGGACCACGTGTGGGAATACGACTTCAACGGGGACGCCTCGATCGTGGAGTCCTACATTTCCTACCTGCGCCGCAAGGTGGACATTGACCCGGACGCCCCGGCCCTGATCCAGACCAAACGCGGCGTCGGCTACGTGCTGCGGACGGCCGAGAAGCGCTGACCTTGCTGCTGCACCGGTGGAAGTCTGCGTCGCTGAGGTCCCAGCTCGTCGCCATCATGACCGCGCTGATGCTGGTGGCCCTCACCGTCACCGGCGCCGGGACCCTCACCCTGCTGCACAGCTACCTGCAGGGGCAGGTCGACGACAAACTCCGGGCCGCGGTCGCCTCCGTGCGCCAGCAGCAGTCCTTCAGCCAGCTGCAGGACCAGAACCAGAGAATCCCCACGGACTATTCCCTGATGCTTTTCACGCCCGGCCAGCAGGCGGTGCCGTTCGGCGGCAACAAGGAACTGCACCCGGATATCACCAGCTTCACCGCCGCCGAAGCCGCGGAACGCGAACAGAACCCGTTCCAGGTCCGCGGCACCGACGGGCGCAACTGGCGGGTGGTGGCACTCAACGTCGTGGACAGCAACCAGCGGAGCTGGGTGGTGGTGATCGGCCTGCCGCTGTGGCCGGTCGACTCCGTGATGGAACACGCGGTCCTGGTGGTGGTCGGCGTCGGGCTGCTGACGCTCGTGACCGCTTTCTTCATCGCCACCTGGAGCATCTCCCGGTCCTTCCGGCCGCTGGGCCGCGTTGAAAAGACCGCCGCGGCGATTGCCGCCGGGGACCTGTCCCGGCGTGTGGAAATCGAAAACCCGAACACGGAAGTGGGCCGCCTGGGCAGCTCGCTCAACGCGATGCTCGCCCACATCGAGACCGCCTTCGCCGCCCGCATGGCCTCCGAGGAACGGATGCGGCGCTTCGCCGCCGACGCCTCGCACGAACTGCGCACCCCGCTCGTGACCATCCGCGGCTTCTCCGAGCTGTACCGGCACGGCGCACTGTCCACCCCGGAGGACGTGGCCACCGCCATGGGGCGGATCGAAAGCGAGGCCAAACGGATGGGGACCATGGTGGAGGACCTGCTGCTGCTCGCCAGGATCGACGAGCAGCGGCCGCTCCAGCAGAAACCCGCGGACCTGCTTCTCATCGCCAACGACGCCGTGGTGGACACCCAGGCGAGCGACCGCGGCCGGGCCATTTCGCTGACAGGGCTCGACGGCGGCGCCCCCGGGCCGGCGCCGGTCCTGGGCGACGAGGCCAAGCTGCGCCAAGTGGTGGGAAACCTCGTAGGCAACGCCCTGCGCTACACGCCCGCGGGCACACCCATCGAACTCGCCGTGGGCGTCCGGACCAACGGGGACGGCGCCCGGCAGTCCGTCATCGAGGTCCGTGACCACGGCCCCGGCGTCCCGGAGGACGAGGCGGCGCGGATCTTCGAACGGTTCTACCGGGCGGACACCTCCCGCACCCGCGAAACCGGCGGCAGCGGCCTGGGGCTGGCGATTGTCGCGGCCATTGTCGGCTCGCATGCGGGCTCCGTCCGGGTGGAGCAGACCGACGGCGGCGGCGCCACCCTGGTGGTCAGCCTGCCGTTCCTGGACGAGCTGCCGGACGAGACGGACGGCGAGGGCTGGACCAAAGATTCCGACGGCGTTCCGGACACTGTCCCCGGCCCTGCCGCGTCCGGGACATCGTCCGGCGCGGACGTCCGCTCCGGCGAGGCCGCCGGCACGTAGTTCCGCCCGGGCTGCCGCGTTTTCCACATGCGGGCACCGGCCGGTGCCTGCCCGCCCGCGCGCTGCCTAGGATCGCAGTGTCCGGAGGTTCCGGACCAGGCACAGTCGGAAGGTCATCCCATGAGCATCATTTCCGTCGACACGGAACTCCTCCAGCTCAAGTCAGCAAGCGTCAGGGCCACGGTCGACCGGATCAGCGCGGACGTGCAGGCCATGAAGCGCGGCCTTGACGAGCTGCAGGCCACGTGGCGCGGCTCGGCCGCCACCAACTTCCAGGCCCTCATCGCCGAGTGGACGCTCACCCAGGGAAAGGTTGAAGCGTCCCTCGCCTCGATCAACCAGGCCCTGGACTCCGCGGCGGCCAGCTACGCGCAGGCCGAACTGGCGAACACCCAGCGCTTCAGCTGACCGGCCCCGGGCCCGGCCCCGGGCGCCTCAGGCCTCCGGGGTGCCCTGGTGGAAGCGGAGCCGCCACTGGGCGCCGTCGTGGACCCACAGGGAGCTGCGGAGTGCCGTGCCGGACCGGGCGGTGGTGCGGTAGGTCAGGAGGACAATCTGGTCCCCCAGCCGGTCTGCGCCCAGGATTTCCACCTCGGCCGGGCCGTCCGGGTTCTCCTCCAGGGACATCATCACGGCGTCCCGCGTCCAGATCCGACCTGAACTGCCGATTTCGGTGAAGTCCGGGTGCAGCAGCACACCCGTGCGTCCGATGTCGGAGCGCGTCTCGGGCCGCAGGAGTTCACGTTCGAGGGCTTCGACGATCGCTTCGGGGCTCGCGTCCGTGCCGGGGGCCGGGGTCGGATCCTCGTCGAGCTCGCTGAAGAGGTCCGGTTCGTCGAAGAGCGTCGGCTCACCGAAGGGCTCCTGCCGGCCGGAGGGTGCTGCCTGCGGTGCTGCCTGTGATGCTGCCTGCGCGGCGGAGGCGGCCGCTTCGCCGGGGGCGGCCCCGAACCCGGGGCCCTGGCGGACAGCCACACCCTGCTGGTAGGCCGTTGCGGCGGCCCGGGCGCGGTCATCGGCCGCCTCGTTGAGGTCGTGCCCGGCGTGGCCGCGGACCCATTCGAATTTGTATTTGCGTCCGGCCAGCGCCTGGTCGATCTCCTTGAGCAGCTCGACGTTCATCACGGGCTTGCCGTCGGACTTGCGCCATCCTTTGCGCTTCCAGCCGGGCATCCATTTGGTGACGGAATTGATGACGTACTGGCTGTCACAGAGGATGTGCAGGTCCTCGCCCGGCAGGTGCGCGGTGGCGCGGAACAGGTCCAGCACGGCCATGAGCTCGCCCATGTTGTTGGTGCCGTGCGGCCATCCCCCGGCCCGCCAGCAGTCGTCGTTTACGTACCAGGCCCATCCGGCCGGGCCGGGATTTCCTAAAGCCGAACCGTCGGCTGCTGCTGTAATCGTCACTGCACTATCCTGCCAGACCTCCGCCGTGCCGGATGCGCCCTGCGGGCTTAACGCCGACGGCGGCCCCACCCGAAGGTGGGACCGCCGCCGTTTGATGCTCAGCGTTCGGGGCCGGTTGATTCAGCCCCGGACGGGGTGGTTAGAAACCGCCCATGCCGCCCATGCCGCCCATGTCGTCGCCGCCGCCCATCGGGGCACCGGCCTTCTCGGGCTTGTCGGCCACAACAGCCTCGGTGGTGAGGAACAGGCCGGCGATGGAGGCCGCGTTCTGCAGGGCAGAGCGGGTCACCTTGACCGGGTCGTTGATGCCGGCAGCCAGCAGGTCGACGTACTCGCCGGTTGCTGCGTTCAGGCCGTGGCCTGCGGGCAGGCCGCGGACCTTGTCGACCACAACGCCCGGCTCGAGGCCGGCGTTGAAGGCGATCTGCTTCAGCGGGGCGTCGATGGCAACGCGGACGATGTTCGCGCCCGTTGCCTCGTCGCCGTCGAGCTGCAGGTTGGCGAACGCCTTGGCACCGGCCTGGATCAGGGCAACGCCACCGCCGGCTACGATGCCCTCTTCAACAGCAGCCTTGGCGTTGCGGACAGCGTCCTCAATGCGGTGCTTGCGTTCCTTGAGCTCAACCTCGGTTGCGGCACCGGCCTTGATGACTGCCACGCCGCCGGCCAGCTTGGCCAGGCGCTCCTGCAGCTTCTCGCGGTCGTAGTCCGAATCGGAGTTCTCGATCTCGGCGCGGATCTGGGACACGCGGCCGGCGATCTGGTCGGCGTCGCCTGCACCCTCGACGATGGTGGTCTCGTCCTTGGTGACAACCACCTTGCGGGCGCGGCCCAGGAGTTCGAGGCCGGCGGTCTCAAGCTTGAGGCCGACTTCCTCGGAGATGACCTGGCCACCGGTGAGGATGGCGATGTCGGCCAGCTGCGCCTTGCGGCGGTCGCCGAAGCCCGGAGCCTTGACGGCGACGGACTTGAAGGTGCCGCGGATCTTGTTGACGATCAGGGTGGCCAGGGCCTCGCCCTCGATGTCCTCGGCGATGATCAGCAGCGGCTTGGACGACTGCATGACCTTTTCGAGGACCGCAACCAGTTCCTTGACGTTGGAGATCTTGGAGTTGACGATCAGGATGTACGGATCCTCAAGGACCGTTTCCTGGCGCTCGGCGTCGGTGACGAAGTAAGCGGAGATGTAGCCCTTGTCGAAGCGCATGCCTTCGGTGAGCTCGAGTTCGAGGCCGAAGGTGTTCGACTCCTCGACGGTGATGACGCCTTCCTTGCCGACCTTGTCCAGGGCTTCGGCAATCAGGGCGCCAATTTCGTTGTCACCGGCGGAGATGGACGCCGTGGCGGCAATCTCTTCCTTGGTTTCGATTTCCTTGGCGGTGGCCAGGAGCTCGCGGGTGACGGCTTCAACAGCCTTTTCGATGCCGCGCTTGAGGGACAGGGGATCAGCGCCGGCCGCGACGTTGCGCAGGCCTTCCTTGACCAGTGCCTGGGCCAGAACGGTGGCGGTGGTGGTGCCGTCGCCAGCGACGTCGTCCGTCTTCTTGGCAACTTCCTTGACCAGCTCGGCGCCGATCTTCTCGTAAGGATCGTCCAGCTCGATCTCCTTGGCGATGGACACACCATCGTTAGTGATCGTGGGGGCGCCCCACTTCTTTTCGAGGACGACGTTGCGTCCACGCGGGCCGAGGGTGACCTTGACGGCGTCGGCGAGGATGTTCAGGCCCCGCTCAAGACCGCGGCGTGCCTCTTCATCAAATGCAATGATCTTGGCCATAACGGCAGTAGTCCTTTCGGGACAGTCGTTAAGAATGAACCTTGGCTGTGGTGCCCGCGACGGACGATCCCTACCCTGCGGCCTCTGTATGCCGCACGGCGCGGGATCTCACCCAGCCAGGTGTTTCTTTCGCTCCCGGAACTGGCTGCTGCGGCGTCGCGGCCGGTGGGACCGGGGCGTCGATTTAGCAGTCAATACGCGGGAGTGCTAACTCAATAATTAGCACTCCCCCGGGGAGAGTGCAAGCAGTCGCCATGGCGGCGGGGCACCTTCCGGCGTGCTGGCGGCGCTTGGCGGAGCCCCGCTACGCTACGGGCGATTAAGTCCCGGCGCTGGTGGAGGTCTCGGAGCCGGTCCTGACGGCTGTGTTGTCCGGCCCGAAGGTGTAGAGGACATAGTTGGCGGCGGTGACGTCGCCGTTGGCATCGAAGCGGATGGGGCCGGATTCCCCGTCGTAGTCGGGGCGGTTGCCGGCCCGCACTGCGTCCAGGCACTCCTGGTAGTTCTTGCAGACCACGGCCTCGCCGGAGGGCGCCGGGTCCCCGGACGCCGGAACGGTGCCTCCGGAGACGGCGATCAGGCTGCCTGCGATGGAGGTGCCGGCGTCGTCCTGCGCGGCGGCGGCCGTGACGGCGGCGAGGTTGACGGCGTCGTAGGTTTCCGCCGCGAAGGTCATGTCCTTCAGCTCCGGGTCCACCGACACCAGTTCGCCCTGGAAGTGCGCCGAGGCGAAGTTCCCCGGCAGGATCCCCCGGGTGCCGTCGAGGGCCTTGGAACCGAGGCCCGGGCCGTACTGGTTGACGGCCCCGTCGCTGAGGATGAGCTTCTTTCCGGCGAGGCCGGCGTTGTTCAGCTCGGCGATGGCACCCTGGGCGCCTGCGCGGGCCACCACCACCACGGCGTCGGGGCCGGCGGCCTTCGCTGCAGCCGCTGCCTGCTGCGCCTGCCCCGGGGTGAACCCGGCGACTGTCGCGGTGCCCAGGCCGGACTCCTTGGCCGCGGCAGCGACGGCGGCGGACACGTCCTTGCCGTAGGCGCCCTCCTCGAACACCACTGCAAGGGATGCTGCCCCGCCGTCCTTGGCGAGCTTGGCGAGCACCGGGGCTTGGGCGACGTCGGCCGCCGCGGTGCGGAAGTAGTAGCCGTTGCTGTCGTAGGTGCTGAGCCCGCCGGCGGTGTTCGCGGGGGAAATCATGGCGATTTTGGCGCTGGAGAGGACATCGATGGCCCCTGGTGCCCGGCTGGAGTCCGTCGGGCCGATGACGACGTCGGCCTTGGCCGCTGCCAGGGCCTTGGCCTGGCCCTCGGTGTCCTCGCTCACGGTGGCCGGAAGCAGCTCCACCGGCTTGCCCTTGTGGCCGCCGGCGGCATTGATTTCCTTGACGGCGAGCTTCGCCGCGGCAAGCTGGGGGGCGTTGAGGAAGGCCTGCGGGCCCGTGTTGTCCAGGAGCAGCCCGATCCGCAGGGTTCCGTCGCCGCTGGCGTCGGCCTGCCCCACCCGGGCGCCGCCCGCCGGGCCCAAGCACGCGGTCATGGTCAGGGCGGCCGCGGCCGCCACCGCCAGGGCCCTGGCGCGCCGGGCGGGCACACCCCGGCGGCGGGCGCTGCCGGCAGGGGCGGGCGGGGTGGCTGGCTGGGCGTGCTGGGAGGCGGAGAAGGTCACTAGGCGGGCCGGACGCTCTCGGCCTGGGGGCCCTTGAGGCCTTCGCCGATTTCGAGCTCAACGCGCTGGCCCTCGTCGAGGGCACGGTAGCCTTCCCCGGCGATGGCTGACCAGTGCACAAATACGTCGGCCCCGGAATCGTCCACCGTGATGAAGCCGTAGCCCTTTTCGGCGTTAAACCATTTGACGGTTCCCAATGCCATGCTGTCCACTCTTTCGGTTGGCTTGCGGGCGGCCCACCTCGCTGTGCGCCGCGGACTGCGGGCTGTGAAGAGCACCATGCAGTTCGCAAATACTGTACCCACAGCCGCCTGCCGGTGCGCAGGGCACGGGCAGGCGCGGCCGCGAATAGTTATTCACGCGTAACCGGAATGGGCTACTGGAAGCCGGGCCCCAGGACAACGACGAGCGGCAGCTGGAACTCGGCCGAGTCCACGACGGTCTGGATGCCGAGGAGTTCGCCGAGGGCCTCGGCGTTCGCCTCCTGCGCGGCGCCCTTGTAGAAAATGACGGAGCGCTGCTGGGGCACCCCGCCCCAGTTGCCGAGGGTTCCGAGTTTCCAGCCGGCGCTGGAGACCGTACCGCCCACGCGGCTCGCCAGTCCGCCGGTGGTGGTGCCGTTGAAAATGGCCACCGGCTGGGTCTTGTCGACGGCGGCAGCGGCGGCTGTCGGGGCAGGCGGGTCCGACGGGGTGGCGGACGGAGACGGCGTCGCGGTGGCCGCCGGAGTGGAGGGTGCCGGGGTGGACGCGGCGGGCTCCGGGGAGGCCGCAGCGCTGCTGCCGCCCTGTTCCGCGGAGACGGCGGCCACGGTGTTTCCGGCGCTTGAGAGCCCGAGCTTGGGCAGGAACAGGAACGCCACGAGTCCTACGACCAGGGCTGCGGCGCCGACGGCGAGGATGGGAGCCAGACGACGGCCGCCGCGGGACTCGGCGACGGCCCGGTGGACACCCTGGCGCGTGGAGGTCTCCGGGACCCGATCAAATTCATCCCGAGCATATTTGGTCATGGTAAAAGCGACGTCCTTGCTGATTTCCGACGAATTGCCCACGCCGGCCGGTCCGCGGGAATCCGCGCATCCGGCTGTGCCTTACGCGTCTGAACCCAATCGGCGGGCAGTGCGGGCACGTTGGCGTGACGTACGTAGTCTACGCAATCTCTTCACCAACATCGGATCGTGGGCCAGCGCCTCTTCGGTATCGATGAGGGCATTGAGGATCTGGTAGTAGTGCGTGGCGGAGAGGTCGAAGAGCTCGCGGATGGCCTGTTCCTTCGCCCCGGCGTACTTCCACCACTGCCGTTCCAGCGCGAGCATCTGCTGGTCCCGGCTGCTCAGCGGCGACTGGGCGCTGGTTCCGGCGGCGTCCGGTTCCTGCGTTGGAAGGTGTTCCTGCGCTTGCTCGGCCATGACACACTCCCTGGTGGTTGCAGTCCTGATGGTTCCAGCGCTGGGGCGAGGGCGCGGCTGGTTCCGGTGAAAAGTCTCCCCCCATGCTACGGGCGAATAACAGGGTTGTCATTTGCCGTCCTGCGAGAATGGCCCTGTGCCAATCTCCGATTCCCGCGACACCGATGCCCTGTTCGACCTGGACGACCCCTCGGACGGCGATGCCGGATTCGCCGAACTGGGCCGCCTCCCGTTGGAGGATTTGGTGGCCCCCGGCTGGGCGGAGGCGCTGGCGCCGGTCGAGGGGAAGCTCCGTGACGTCTTGGCCTTCCTGGGCCGGGAAGCAGCCGCCGGGCACCCGGTCCTGCCGGCGCCGTCGAACGTCCTGCGGGCATTCCGGCAGCCGCTGGCGGACGTCCGGGTGCTGATTGTGGGCCAGGACCCGTATCCGACGCCGGGCCACGCCGTGGGGCTGTCCTTCGCGGTGGGCGGCTCCACCCGCCCCATCCCGCGCAGCCTCGCCAACATCTACAAGGAACTCGACGCCGACCTGGGGCTGCCGCCGCGGGTCCACGGCGACCTCAGCCGCTGGGCGGAGCAGGGGGTGCTGCTGCTGAACAGGGTCCTGAGTGTCCGCGCCGGGGAGGCCGGTTCGCACCGGAACAAGGGGTGGGAAGCCGTCACGGCTGCGGCGATCAGTGCCGTGGCGGACCGCACCGCCGCCGACGGCGGCCGCGCCCCGCTCGTGGCAATCCTGTGGGGGAAGGATGCGGAGAGCGTCCGGCCGCTGCTCGGTTCGACGCCGGTGATCGCCAGCGCCCACCCCAGCCCGTTGTCCGCGTCGCGGGGGTTCTTCGGTTCCCGGCCGTTCAGCCGGGCCAATTCGCTGCTCCGGGAGCAGGGGGACGGCACCGTGGATTGGGAGCTGCCGCCGCTGCCCTGACCGGCTGCAGGAGGCCGCTGGAGCGGCCGTCCGGGCTTCACAGGAGGGGCTCCGCCCGGGCTTCTTGGTTACGCTTAGCACCATGACTTCAGTGCCCGCCGCCACCTCGGCCAACCGGAAATCCCGCCCGCAGACCAATCTCACGGTCCTGCGGCGCGAGCAGCTCTCGCCGCACATGGTGCGGATTGTCGCCGGCGGCCCCGGCTTCGCCGGCTACGTGAACAACGCCTTTGTGGACCGGTACGTCAAGATCGTGTTTCCCCAGCCCGGGATCACCTACCCCGAACCGCTGGACCTCTGGGAAGTCCGGGACACCATGCCCCGCGCCCAGTGGCCGCACACCCGGACGTACACCGTCCGCTGGGTGGACGAGGCCGCCGGGGAGCTTGCCATCGACTTCGTGATCCACGGCGATGAGGGCCTGGCGGGTCCGTGGGCCGCGGCGGCCAAGCCGGGAGATTCCCTGATTTTCACGGGCCCGGGCGGCGGGTACAACCCGGATCCGGACGCGGACTGGTATTTGTTCGCCGGCGACGAGTCTGCCCTGCCCGCCATCGGAGCCTCCATCGAGGCGCTGCAGGCGGACGCCCGCGGCCTCGCCTTCCTCGAAGTGGACAGCGACGCCGACATCCAGGCCATTGCCGCGCCCGTCGGCGTGGAACTGCACTGGCTGTTGCGCGGCGGAGTTCCCGCCGGCGCCAGCGACCTGCTGGTCAGCGCGGTGCGCGACGCCGCCTGGCTGTCCGGGCGGGTGCAGGTCTTTGCGCATGGGGAGCGCGGCTATATGAAGAGCCTGCGCGACGTGCTGTACGTGCAGCGCGGCCTGGAACGCTCCCAGGTGTCGCTGTCCGGGTACTGGGCGAAGGGCCGGGTGGAGGACGACTTCCAGGCCGAGAAGAAGCTCCCCATCGGTCAAATCTGACGCAGGCCAGATCTAACGCAGGCCAGATCTAACCGGCCAGATCTAGCGGCGCCGCGCCCGGCGTCGTTCGTTGCTGGCCTGTCCCCGGGTCAGGGGCCGGGCCAGGGTGTCGCCCAGCACAATGCCGGCCGCGACACCCATCACGATGGCGCCGGCGTTGAGCATTCCCCCGGCCCCCAGCAGGATCTCGGATTCCTCGATCGTCAACACATACATCGATCGGAATATGGTGAGTCCGGGAAGCAGGATCAGGGCGGCCGGGACGGCCACAACCAGCTGCGGGGCGCCCATCCGGAGCGCCACCACCCGGGCCAGCAGGCCGATCACAACAGCGGCGAGAGCCGGGGAGAACCGCGGACCGATGCCGAGGGCGTCGCCTCCGATCAGGACCAGGTAGCCCACCACACCGACGGCCGCCGTCGGCAGCAGCAGCGTCCAGCTGGTCTGTTCGGTGATGCCGATCATGAGAACCGCAATGGCGATCAGGATGACCACCACCCAGAGGTCATACGCCGGCGGGAATGTTTCGGTGACGTCGATCGGCTCCATCCCCGTCATGTCCCCCACCACGAAGCCCACGGCGATTCCGGCCACCAGCGCACCGAAGGTCAGCATCGTGGACAGGAACCGGCCGGCCGCCGTGACCGGGAAGCCGTTGATGGCGTCCTGGACCGACGACACGAGGCGCCCGGTCGGCAGGAGCAGCAGGATGCCGCCCACCACCACGATGGCCGGGGCGATCTGGATCCCCACCAGGGGCCCGAACCGCCACAGCAGCAGGGCGACGAAGGTGACCAGGAAGGAACACGCGGCGGTGATGAAGAAGTCCGGGGTGCGCCAGCGGCCCAGCTGCCGGGCCAGCAGGCTGACCAGGAGGTTGGACACAAACGCGATCGCGGAGGCGCCCGGCCCGCCGCCCAGGACGCCGACGAACGCGGCGGAGAAGATGCCGAACGCCACGGTGACCATCCAACGCGGGAACGGCTTCGCGCTGCGGGTGATCTCCTCCAGCCGGCGCACGGCCTCGTCGCGGCCCACCCCGCCGGCGACGATCTCGGTGACCAGCTGGTGCACCTGGGAGAGCCCGGCGTAGTTGTTGGTCCATGACCGCACCACACGCAGCAGCGAAATGGGGGTCTGGTCCTTGGGGGCGTAGTTGATGGCCACCGACTGGTTGGTGATGTCCACCTCGATGTGTTTGAGGCCCAGCGCTGCCGTAATGGCGATGATGCTGGTTTCGACTTCGAGCGCTCCGGCGCCGTACCGGAACATCGACTCGGCCAGGTGCAGGGCGAAGTCGATGGTCTTGCGCGCCGAGGTGTCCACCCCGCCCACCTGGATCATCGGGTTGGCGTAGGGGCTGCCGGCGAGGCGGTCCACGATGCTCATCGGGGCGGTGGGCGGGTTCTCCCCCTGGACCAGGCGGCGGAGCATCCGCTTGGCTGCAGCGTTCTGCCGCACCTGTGTGGGCGACATCGGCTCGGTCTTGGGCAGTGCGTCGGTGGGCGGCCTGCGGCGGCCGTCAGGTTCCTTCGTCATTCCGGCGTTCTCGGTTTCCGTGGTGCCGGTTTAGTAGAACTGCTGGCCAGTGCGGCGGGTGTAAAGCTGGCGCGCAACGCGCTCCCCCGCGGCCATCCAGGCCTTGTACTTGAGCGGGCTCAGCACCTGGTCGTAGCAGCCGACAAAATCGGTCACTGTCTTGCTGAAGCTGGTCTTGAACAGGCCCAGTCCGTGGAACGGGTTGGAGGTGTCCTTGAGCTGGTCGCTGGGCGGTGTGCCGCAGAAGTCGTATTCGGTGCAGCCGAGTTCCTTGAGCTGGTTGATCGCCGTCCACTGCACCAGGTGGGAGTCGCCGTACTGGGCGCGCTTCTGCAGCGAGCCGCCGTCCTTGTAAGTGCCCTTGCGGCCGTAGTTGATCACGAAGGCGCCCACCGAGGGGACGCCGTTCTCATAGACGAACAGCAGCCGCCCCTGGCCCCGGTCGATGAAGTTAGTCCAGAACTGGCGGTAGTAGCCGTACTCGCGGACGCGCACCTGGGACTTGGCCTCCACCGTGTTGGTCATCAGCGCGTACATGGCGCGGAAGTTCTCCTCCGTGGGCTCCACGTTGCGCACCTCGACACCTTCACGGATGGCGCGGCGGACGGCGTTGCGGCCCCGGGAGTGCAGATTGCGCAGCAGCTGGTTCTCTTCCGGGGAGATGTCCAGGAGCGCAGTCGAGTCGTTGGGCTGCAGGTTGTGGGTCTTGACCAGCCCGGCGCCTTCGATCACGGCCCGGGCCTCCTCGGAGAGCACGATGTCCGGCTCGATCTTGATGGCGAAGACCCCCAGCCGGGCGCGCTTGACGAACTCGGCGTTGGCCGCGGCGATGCCCGGGATGTCCTCGACGGCGGCAACGTCCGGGCCCTTGATGAGATACCAGAGCTTGCCCAGGAGCGGGAACGACTTTTCCAGGACCAGGTTGTAGCTGGTGTAGTCCGCGGTCTCGTAGACCAGATGCCGGGGCTTCCAGCCGAAGTGCTGCTTGACCTGGGCGAAGGCTTCCGACTGCAGGAGGTTGCCGCCGTTGGGGTTCGCGGTGACATGGGCATCCCAGTTGGCGATCTCTTCGGCAGAGGCAAAGCGGGCAGTGAATTCACGCAAGGGTGCGGTATCCAATCATTGCGGTACGAGCTTCGGCGGCATGCGGACATGCAGATTCAAGTCTATCCGCCGGTACCCGCGGCCCGGTTCCGCGGCAGGCCTGCGGTCCGTCCCGCGGCAAAACGGCTACGCTGGAAGCATGCCGCAGGATCAGCAACCACCAGCCGCCGGGTCCGCACTCCAGGGCCAGAAAACCGGAAAGCCCGCATGGGGCCCCCAGGTGCTGGCACTGCTGGTTTTCCTCGCGGCTTCCGCCCTTGTTGCGGGGCTCGGCGGGCTGGCCTCCGCCGCCAACGTCGACGGCTGGTACGCCACCGCGGACAAGGCCCCGTGGTCGCCGCCGAACTGGCTGTTCGGTCCGGTCTGGACCTTCCTCTACATCGCGATGGCCGTCGCCGCCTGGCTGGTCTGGCGCAAGCGGGCCGAGGGAACCCGGCGTGCCCTCACCGTGTACGCCGTCCAGCTGGTGCTGAACCTGCTGTGGACGCCGGTGTTCTTCGGGCTGTACCCGACGCTGGGAACGCCCGCCCTGTGGATCGCCTTCGGCATCATCGCGGCCCTGGCCGTGGCCGTGGCCGTCACGGTGATGCGGTTCGGGCCCATCAGCCGGGTGGCAGGGCTGCTGATGCTGCCCTACCTGACCTGGGTGGTCTTCGCCTCGTCGCTGAACCTTTGGGCCGCACTGAACAACTGACCGCTGAACAACTGACTCAGCACTCCACCACGTTCACCGCGAGGCCGCCCATCGCGGTTTCCTTGTACTTGGAGCTCATGTCCTTGCCGGTTTCCCGCATGGTCACGATCACTTCATCCAGCGAGACCCGGTGCGTGCCGTCGCCCCACAGCGCCATCTTGGCGGCGTTGATGGCCTTCGCGGCGGCGATGGCGTTGCGTTCGATGCAGGGCACCTGCACCAGCCCGCCGATGGGGTCGCAGGTCAGGCCCAGGTTGTGCTCCATGGCGATTTCCGCGGCGTTCTCCACCTGCTGCGGGGTGCCGCCCATGACTTCGGCCAGGCCGGCGGCGGCCATCGACGACGCCGAGCCCACCTCGCCCTGGCAGCCCACCTCCGCACCGGAGATGGACGCCTGTTCCTTGTACAGCACGCCGATGGCGGCGGCGGTCAGCAGGAACCTGACCACCACGTCGTCGCGGTCGGCCTGGGTGGCCTTGTCCATGCCGGGGGCGAAGTGCAGGGCGTAGTAGAGCACGGCGGGGATGATGCCGGCGGCGCCGTTGGTGGGTGCCGTGACTACCCGGCCGCCGGAGGCGTTTTCCTCGTTCACGGCGAGGGCGATCAGGTTCACCCATTCCTGCCAGTACTTGGGGTCCCGGTCCTTGTCTTCCTTCAGGAGGCGTTCATGCCAGTCAGGGGCCCGACGGCGGACCTTGAGCCCGCCGGGCAGCAGGCCCTCGCGCTTGAGGCTGACGTCGACGCAGCCCTCCATCACGGAGTAGATGTGCAGCAGGCCCTCGCGGATCTCCTCCTCGGACCGCGACGCCCGTTCGTTGATCATCATGATCTGGCCGATCGAGAGTCCCTTGGACTGGCAGCGGCCCAGCAGTTCCGCGGCGGTGCGGAAGGGCAGGGGCAGTTCCTTCTTAGATTCGTCGAGTTCCTTGAGTGCGGCGTCCTCCTCGCCCTCACGGACGATAAAACCGCCGCCCACGGAGAAGAATGTTGCCTGGTGCAGGGTTTCCCCGTCGGCGTCGGACACCGTGAACGTCATGCCGTTGGTGTGCCGCGGAAGGATGGTCAGCGGACGCAGGACCATGTCCTGGACCCCGTAGGGAAGCTCGACGGAGCCTGCCAGCTGCAGTTTGCCCGTCTCGGCAATCGTGGCCAGCCGCTCCTCCACCTCGTCGGGGAGGATCAGCTCCGGGTGGTAGCCCTCCAGGCCGAGCAGGATCGCGGTCATGGTGCCGTGCCCGTGGCCGGTCGCGGCGAGGGAACCGTAGAGGTCAACGCGCAGTGACGCCACACGGTCGAGATCGCCGGAGGCTTTGAGTTCTTCGGCGAACACCGCAGCGGCCCGCATGGGTCCCACGGTGTGCGAACTCGAGGGCCCGATCCCAATAGAGAAAAGATCAAAGACGCCAACAGCCATGGCCGGGTTCCTAACTGGATAAATGTGGAGATGGAGCGGAGGGTGAGCTGCCCTCGAGGGGCCGGCGGAGCCGGGCTTTTCGAAAGCGTGCGTCTAAGCGAGGAACGAGCGAGCACGCGTGGAAAGTCCGGTCCGCCGGACCCGGAGCCAGCCCCTGAAGGAGCCGGCCCCGGGATGGGCTCTACCCGAGGTTCGTGACCGAGGGGTAGAGCGGGTGGGCGGCGGCGAGGGCCTCGACGCGGGCGCGCAGGCCGGAGAGGTCCGTACCGGCGTCGGCGGTCAGTGCCTCGGCGATGATGTCGGCGACTTCGGTGAAGGCCGCTTCGCCGAACCCGCGGGTGGCCAGGGCCGGGGTGCCGATGCGCAGCCCGGAGGTGACCATGGGCGGGCGCGGGTCGAACGGGACGGCGTTGCGGTTGACCGTGATGTCGATCGCGGCGAGGCGGTCCTCGGCTTCCTGGCCGTTGAGTTCGCAGTCGCGCAGGTCCACGAGGACCAGGTGGACGTCGGTGCCGCCGGAGATCACGTTGATGCCCTTGGCGGTGACGTCGGGCTGGACCAGCCGGTCGGCGAGGATCCGGGCGCCGGCGAGGACGCGTTCCTGGCGTTCCTTGAACTCCGGGGAGGCGGCGATCTTGAAGGCCACGGCTTTGCCGGCGATGACGTGCTCCAGCGGGCCGCCCTGCTGGCCCGGGAACACGGCTGAGTTGATCTTTTTGGCGACGTCGGGGTCGTTGGTCAGGATGATGCCGCCGCGCGGACCGGCGAGGGTCTTGTGCGTGGTGGAGGTGGTGACGTGGGCGTGCGGGACCGGGGAGGGGTGGAGCCCGGCGGCCACCAGGCCGGCGAAGTGGGCCATGTCGACCATGAGGTAGGCGCCCACGGAGTCGGCGATCCGGCGGAACTCGGCGAAGTCCAGCTGCCGGGCGTACGCGGACCAGCCGGCCACGATCAGCTGTGGTTTGTGTTCCTGGGCGAGGCGTTCGACCTCGGCCATGTCGATCCGGTGGTCGTCCTCGCGGACCTGGTACGGGATGACGTTGTAGAGCCGGCCGGAGAAGTTGATCTTCATGCCGTGGGTGAGGTGGCCGCCGTGGGCCAGGTTCAGGCCCATGATGGTGTCGCCCGGGCGGATCAGGGCGTGCATCACGGAGGCGTTGGCCTGCGCGCCGGAGTGCGGCTGGACGTTCGCGTACTCAGCGCCGAAGAGGGCCTTGACCCGGTCGATCGCGAGCTGTTCGATGACGTCCACGTGCTCGCAGCCGCCGTAGTAGCGCTTGCCCGGGTAGCCCTCGGCGTACTTGTTGGTCAGCACCGAGCCCTGCGCCTGCATCACGGCCCGGGCGGTGTGGTTCTCCGAGGCGATCATTTCCAGGCCGTCGCGCTGGCGGCCCAGCTCGGCGTCGATCTTCGCCGCGATCTCCGGGTCCAGGGCGGACAGGTCCGCGTCCAGCGACGGGGAAACCACCTGCTCGAACGCGGTGTCCGTGCTGGCGCCGCTCACAGTTCGCCGCCGTTCTTGGAGGCGTATTCCTGGGCCGAGAGCAGCGGGCCCTCGGATTCGGCGGCCACCTTGAACAGCCAGCCGGCGCCGTACGGGTCGCTGTTGATCAGCGCCGGATCCGACACCACGGCGTCGTTGATCTCGGTGACCTCGCCCGTGACCGGGGCGTACAGGTCCGAAACGGACTTGGTCGACTCGACCTCGCCGCAGGTCTCCCCCGCGGTCACCGCGGAGCCAACCTCGGGCAGGTCCACGTAGACAATGTCGCCGAGGGCGTCCGTGGCGACGGCGGAGATGCCGATGGACACGACGTTTGATCCCGCGTCGCGGGCAACCCACTCATGCTCGTCGGAGTACTGAAGTTCGGGAGCTACTTTTGCCATGGATTTTTCCTAAGTCTTAGAGGGTCAAGAACGCTGAAGAGATAAGGGGGCGCGAAGCACACCGCCGGCGGCCGGGAGCCGCCGGGAGCGGCGCTACTTCTGGCGCTTGTAGAACGGCAGGGCGACAACTTCGAACGGCTCGGCCTTGCCGCGCAGGTCAATGTCCAGGGCGGTGCCGGGCTCGGTGAACTCGACGTCGACATAGGCCAGGGCCACCGGGTAGCCCAGGGTCGGCGACGGCTGGCCGGAGGTAACTTCGCCGACGACGTGGCCGTCCTTGAGGACCGGGTAGTGCCCGCGGCCGGCCCGGCGGCCCAGGCCCTTGAGGCCCACCAGCTTGCGGCCCGTAGTGGCGCCGGCGCCGGCTTCCTTCCTGGCGGCCAGGGCGGCCTTTCCGACGAAGTCGCCTTCCTTGGAGAGCGCGACGACCGGGCCCAGGCCGGCGGCGAACGGGTCACCCTGCAGGGAGAGCTCGTTGCCGTAGAGCGGCATTCCCGCCTCGAGGCGGAGCGAGTCGCGGGACGCCAGGCCGGCAGGCGTCAGCTCGCCGTCCTCGGCAATGGCGACGAGGGCCTGCCAGAGGGCGGCGGCGCCGTCGTTGGCGACGAAGATCTCGAAGCCGTCTTCCCCGGTGTAGCCGGTGCGGGCCAGCAGCAGGTCCTGGCTGGTGCCGCCGAACATCAAAGGAACCTCGACGGCGGCGTAATACTTGAGCTCCGTGACGAGCGCGTGCTGCGCGGCGGGAACCAGGCGCAGCAGGATCTCCTGGGCCTTGGGTCCCTGCACGGCGATCAGGGACGTCTCGGCTGAAACGTCCGTCACCGTAACGTCGAAGTTCGCGGCGCGTTCGGCCAGTTCCGCAGCGACGACCTTGGCGTTGCCGGCGTTGGGGACCACGAGGAACTTGTCGGTGTTGTCAGCCGTGGCGGGCCGCCGGTAGGTGATGAGGTCGTCGATGATGCCGCCGTCCCCATTGCAGATCAGCGAGTACTTGGCCTTGCCGACCGCCATCGCGGAGATCTTGCCGACGAGTGCGTAGTCCAGGAAGGCTGCGGCGTCGGGGCCGGTGACCCAGACTTCGCCCATGTGGGACAGGTCGAACAGGCCTGCGGACTTGCGGACGGCGTGGTGTTCGGCGAGTTCGGAGCTGTATTTGAGCGGCATCTGCCAGCCGCCGAAGTCCGTGAAGGAGGCGCCGAGCTTCTTGTGCTCTTCGTAGAGCGCGGTGTAGTTCTCAGTCATCAGAAGTCCTTAGTTCTCAAATTCGGAAAGCGGCGGGCAGGAGCAGATCAGGTTCCGGTCGCCGGCGGCGCCGTCGATCCGGCCCACCGGCGGGAAGTACTTGTCCTGGCGCAGGCTGTGGACCGGGAAGACTGCCTGTTCGCGCGGGTAGTCGCGGGTCCATTCGGTGCTGATGACGGCGGCAGCGGTGTGCGGGGAGTTCCGCAGCGGGCTGTGCTCCACGGTGAACTCGCCGTGGGCCACCTGGTCGATTTCGGCGCGGATGGACACCATGGCGGTGATGAAGCGGTCGATCTCGCCGAGGTCCTCGGACTCGGTGGGTTCCACCATGAGCGTGCCCGCCACGGGGAACGCGAGGGTGGGAGCGTGGAAACCGTAGTCGATGAGCCGCTTGGCGACGTCCTCGGCGGTGACGCCGGTCCTGGCCGTGAGCTCGCGCAGGTCCAGGATGCACTCGTGCGCCACCAGTCCGCCTTCACCGGTATAGAGCACCGGGAAGGAGTCGTTGAGGCGGGTGGCGATGTAGTTGGCTGCGAGGAGCGCGGACTTGGTGGCCTCGGTGAGGCCCTGCCCGCCCATCAGCTTCACGTAGGCCCAGGAAATCGGCAGCACACCGGCAGAACCATAGCGGGACGCCGAGATCGGGGTGCCCTCGGCGCCGTTGGCCGGGTCAGCGGCGTTGCCCGGCATAAACGGGGCCAGGTGGGCCTTGGCCGCGACCGGACCGACGCCGGGCCCGCCGCCGCCGTGCGGGATGCAGAAGGTCTTGTGGAGGTTCAGGTGCGAGACATCGCCGCCAAACATCCCCGGCTGGGCCAGCCCGACCAGGGCGTTGAGGTTGGCACCGTCGATGTAGACCTGGCCGCCGGCGGCGTGGACGGCGTCGCAGACCTCGCGGACGTCGGCGTCGTACACGCCGTGCGTGGACGGGTAGGTGATCATGATCGCCGACAGGGCGTCCTTGTGCTGTTCGATCTTGGCGGTGAGGTCCGCGTGGTCGATGGTGCCGTCCGTGGCGGTGGCGACGACGACGACCTTCATGCCGGCGAGGACGGCGGAGGCGGCGTTGGTGCCGTGCGCCGAGGCCGGGATAAGGCAGATGTTGCGCTGCTCGTCGCCGCGGGAGCGGTGGTAGCCGCGGATCGCGAGCAGGCCCGCGAGTTCGCCCTGGGAACCGGCGTTGGGCTGGATGGAGACCTGGTCGTAACCGGTGATCTCGGTCAGCTGGGCTTCGAGGTCCTCGATCAGTTCCCGCCAGCCCGCGGTCTGGGAGTCCGGGGCGAAGGGGTGGATGGAGGCGAACTCGGGCCAGGAGATCGCTTCCATCTCGGCGGTCGCGTTCAGCTTCATGGTGCAGGAGCCCAGCGGGATCATGGTGCGGTCCAGCGCCAGGTCGCGGTCGGAGAGCCGGCGGATGTAGCGCAGCAGCTGGGTCTCGGAGCGGTGCGTGTTGAAGACCGGGTGCTGGAGGTAGTCGGAGGTGCGCTCGACGGCGGAGTCCAGGGCGAAGCCTTCAGAAGTGTCGGTGACGCTCGCACCGAAGGCGGCGACGACGTCGGCGACGACTGCCGGCGTGGTGGCTTCATCGGCGGAGATGCCGACGGTGTCAGCGTCGATGCCGCGCAGGTTGATGCCGCGGGCTTCGGTGGCGGCAATGATCTCCGCGGCCTTGCCGGGTACCGAGACGGTGACGGTGTCGAAGAAGGAGGTGTGCAGCACGTCCAGGCCGGCGCCCTTCAGCGACGCGGCGATGGTGCGGGCGTGGCCGTGGACGGTCTCCGCGATGGCCTTCAGGCCGTCCGGGCCGTGGTAGACGGCGTAGAACGAGGAGACGATGGCCAGCAGGGCCTGCGCGGTGCAGATGTTGGACGTGGCCTTTTCACGGCGGATGTGCTGCTCGCGGGTCTGCAGCGCCAGGCGGTAGGCCGGGACGCCTGCGTTGTCCTTGGATACGCCCACCAGGCGGCCGGGCATGGACCGCTCCAGGCCTTTCTGGACCGCCATGTAGGCGGCGTGCGGGCCGCCGAAGAACAGCGGGACGCCGAAGCGCTGGGCGGAGCCGACGGCGATGTCGGCGCCCTGCTCGCCGGGAGGCGTGATCAGGGTCAGGGAGAGCAGGTCCGCGGCGACGGTGACCAGCGCGCCGCGTTCCTTGGCCTCGGCGATGACGGCGGTGTGGTCGAACACGCGGCCGGAGACGCCCGGCTGCTGGAGCACGACGCCGTTGATGACGCCGTCGGGCAGTCCCTTGGACAGATCGGCGACCTCCACCTCGAAGCCGAGGGCTTCAGCGCGGCCGCGGACGATCGCGATGGTCTGCGGCAGGCAGTCGGCGTCGAGGACGGTCTTGCCGTCGTGGGCTGTTTTGTCCTTGTTGGCCCGGCGCATCATCAGCACGGCCTCGGCGACGGCAGTGGCTTCGTCCAGCAGGGAGGCGTTGGCGATCGGCAGGCCCACGAGGTCCTGGACCATGGTCTGGAAGTTCAGCAGGGCCTCGAGGCGGCCCTGGGAGATTTCCGGCTGGTAGGGGGTGTAGGCGGTGTACCAGGCCGGGGCCTCGAGGATGTTCCGGCGGATGACGGCCGGGGTGACCGTGTCGTAGTAGCCCTGCCCGATCATCTGCACGGCGGTCTTGTTTTTCGCTGCCAGCTGGCGCAGTTCGGCCAGGACCTCTACCTCGCTGAGCGCCGCGCCGAGCGACAGCGGGGAGTCCTGCCGGATGTCTTTCGGAACCGCGGTGTCCACCAGGGCGTCGACGGTGTCGTAGCCGACAGCCTTCAGCATGGCGTCGACGTCGGCCTGGCGCCGGGCGCCGATGTGCCGGTCGACGAAGGACGTGGAGGCTGAGGAAACAGTCACAAGGAACTCCATAACTAAGGCGGCGCAGGGTACGCCACATTGATTCGGGTTCCTCCCCGCTCTGTATTGGACCTGAGAGTTTCCGCGCAGCCGTGTTCTCGCATGGCTTCGCTTGCACCGTCGGTGAGCACAGCATGTCCGAAGACAGCCTGCTACTTTCCAGAGTTGCCTTGCCGCGGCGGTACGTGGGCCTGAGAGATTCCTGGGGAGGATTTGCTCCTACGGCGCCTGCTTGTACCTACAAGCAGAACTCTCCCGCCGCAGATCAAAGGCATATTTACTTGGCGTGACAACAGTCACAGCTCCCATTGTCCTACGCCACGCCCGCGTCCGCAAACTTGGCGCCCCGCGGGTGCGGGCGTGACGCCCCGCGGCCGGCACCGGGCGCGGCCCGGAGCCCCGCGCCGGCTCAGCCGCGGAGCCGCTCGAGCGCGGCGAGCAGGCTTTCGACGTCGGTGTCGACCTCCGCGAGCGCCCCGCCCGGGCCACGGGCGAGCATGGCGTTGAAGTACAGCCCGTCCCCCATATAGAGGACCGGCTTCGCCATGACGGGCCCGACGTCGGCGGCGAGCAGTTCCAGCCAGGCCGCCTGGACGGCGGCCATCCTGCGCAGGGTCTCCTGGTGCGCCACCTCCGCCAGCCGCGTGGCGGCGACGAAGACCCGGTCCAGCGGGGTGTCCGCCCAGACCGAGGACTTGATGAAGAAAGCCGCGGCGCCCTCGGGCGCGGCCGCCATGGCAACGAGATCCTCGGCGAGCAGGCGGTCCAGTCGTTCCAGCAGGACGGAGATCATGGCCTCCTTGTTCGGGAAGTGGTACAGGAGGCCGCCCTTGGAGACCCCCGCCAGCTTGGCCACGGCATCCAGGGTGGCGGCCCGCTCCCCCTCTTCGATCAGCAGGGATTCGAATGCGTCGAGGACGGCTTCGCGGGCCACGGGTTTTCTTGCCATGCCTCCATCATGCCCGCGGGCACGATCATTTCTTAACTGTACCGTCTGGACGGTACAGTTATGTAGATGAGCAACACGTCCATTACCTCCAACAGCATCGGCCCCGGCCGGAACCGCACCGCTGGAACCGCCGGCGTCCCGCACCAGAACCAGGCGCCCCGCGCGCCGTGGCGCGACTGGCTTGCGCTGGCCCTGCTGATGTTCCCGGTGCTGCTGGTGGCCGTCGACAACACGGCCCTGACCTTCGCGCTGCCTGCGATCGCCCGGAGCCTCGACGCCACCGGGCTGGAGCTGCTCTGGATTGTGGACGCCTATCCCCTGGTTCTCGCCGGCCTGCTGGTGGCGATGGGCAGCCTGGGTGACAGGATCGGCCGGCGCCGGCTGCTCTTTATCGGCAGTACAGGTTTTGCGGCCGTCTCGGCAGTCACCGCCTTTGCCCCCAGCGCCGAATGGCTGATCGCCGGGCGGGCCGGGCTGGGCTTCTTCGGCTCCATGCTGATGCCCTCAACGCTGTCCCTGATCCGGAACATCTTCCCCGAGCCCAACCGGCGCCGTCTGGCCGTGGCCATCTGGGCGGCCGGGTTCTCCGGCGGCGCGGCGCTGGGGCCGATCTTCGGCGGCTGGCTGGTGGAGCACTTCTGGTGGGGCGCCATCCTGCTGGTGGCCGTGCCGATCATCCTGCCGCTGCTGGCCCTGGGGCCGGCCCTGATCCCGGAATCCCGCGACCCGAACCCGGGCCGGGTGGACGTGCCCAGTATCGTTCTGTCCCTGCTGGTGATGGTGCCCGTGGTCTACGGCATCAAGATCCTGGCCACGCACGGCCTGGCCGCGGAGCCGCTGGCCGCCGTCGGCTTCGGCCTGGTGATGGGCTACGTCTTCATCCGGCGCCAGCGGCACCTTCTGAAAGAAGGGCAGGCACAGGAAGTACAGGCAGCCCAGGCACCCCAGGGCGCCGCCGGGCAGCGGAACCGCACCGCGCCGCTCCTGGACGTCAGCCTGTTCGGCAACCGGGTCTTCAGCACGGCGATCACCGCCAACGTGCTGGCGCTGTTCTCCTTCAACGGCTTCATCCTGTTCCTCGCCCAGCACCTGCAGCTGCTGGAGGGCCAGTCCCCCTCGGAATCCGGCGTGGCCATGGTCCCGGCACTGGTCGCCACCGTGGTGGCGGGCCTGCTGGTGGTGCCGCTGGTACGGAAGGTGCGCCCCGGCTTCGTGGTGGCCGGCGGGTTGCTCCTGAGCGCCGCCGGATACTTCCTGGTGGCGTTCGGTGATCACGGCAACGGCCCCGCCCTGCTGCTGGCGGCCCTGCTGGTACTGTGTCTGGGCGTCGGCGCCGCGGAGACCATCTCGAACGACCTGATCCTCGGCGCCGCACCCGCGGAGAAGTCCGGGGCGGCGGCCGCCATCTCCGAGACCGGCTACGAGATCGGCTCCCTGCTCGGCACGGCCATCCTCGGGTCCATCCTGACGGCCTCCTACCAGGGCAATCTCCGGCTTCCCGCCGGTGTGGCCGAGTCCGCCCCGGCGGAGGCCACGGCCCAGGCCGGCGAGACGCTGGCCGGGGCCGTGGAGCTGGCGCAGACCCTTCCGGGGCCGCTGGCGGACGCAGTGCTCGCCGCTGCCCGGTCAGCCTTCGACTCGGGGGTCCACATCACGGCGGCCATCGCGCTGGTGCTCATGGCGGGGGCGTCGGTGCTTGCCGCCGTCGTCCTCCGAAAGGTGCCCACGGCACAGTAGTTCCGAGCTAGCAGCGGCCGAGGGCTAACAGCAGCCACGGGTTAAATGCCCAGCGCCCGGCTCCGGTGGAAACCGGAGCCGGGCGCTGGCAACTGCCGGGAGGGCTTACTTGCCGTCCGCCGTGGTGACGCTGGCGTTGGCCCGCATCGTCTCGGCGTTGACCATCCAGGCGTACTGCTCAAACTTGGCGATGAACTCGTGCAGCAGGTCCGCCGTCGTGGGGTCCTCTTCGTCCACTTCGTCATGGACTTTGCGCATGGTGCCCACAGCGGCTTCCAGGGCTGCGACGATCCGCTCGATGGCATCCTTGGTGTTGATCAGGCCGGCCGGGAATTCCGGGAGGGCCGTGGACTTGGCCACCGTGGCGCTGCGGCCGTCCGGGAGGGCATGGAGGGCGCGCATGCGCTCCGCCAGGTCGTCCGCGAAACCGCGGGCGGCTTCGATGATTTCGTCCAGCTGAAGGTGGAGGTCCCGGAAGTTCGTCCCGACGATGTTCCAGTGCGCCTGCTTGCCCTGGACGTGAAGTTCGATGAGGTCCACGAGCACTGCCTGCAGGTTCGTCGTGAGCGTTGGTGATGCTTTCATGCGTCCTCCTGAGTAGGTCCAGATCCGATGTAATCGACGCTACCGCAGGCCGCAGCGGGACCGCGACGGACGGACGGTAATTTCTCGGTCAGCTTACTAAGTCGGCTTACTATCGGGGGGATGCGGGCCCGGGGAAGGGTCAGACAGCCTCGTTGAGAACCGGGCCATGCGGGAAAATGGCCCGCGTGATGCCGCCGGCAGTGGTTTCGGCCAGTTGGGCCAGGTAGTCGTTGCGGCGCTTCGGGGTGATCCGTGATTGGGGCTCGTAGCCCTGCCCGGGATCGTCGGAATAGTGGGCCGTCAGGCCGTCCCGCATGAGGCGGATGGCTTCGGCCCGCTGCTGGGAGACCGCAGCGTGGGTGGAGCCGAGTTCAGCGGCCAAGTCTTTGACCGTCCGGTCACCGAAGTAGATCTCTTCGACGACGTAGCGCATCCGGTCGGGCAGCGACTTCACGGCAGCGCGGAGGTACTGCAGACGTTCATCGGCCAGCACCGAGTGCTCCGGGGTCAGGTTCTCGGCGGCCAGGGTGTCCACGACGGCTTCATCCAACGGAGTCAGGGTCCGGGAGGCGTCGGCGAGGGCTGCTTCGACGACGCTTTGCTGGACACCAAGGGCTGAGGCGATCTCGTCAACTGAGGGTGCGCGTCCGAGGGCCGAGGCAAGGGTTTCCTGGACCGACATGGTTTCTTTGATCCGGCGCCGCGCCGAGCGGGTGGCCCAGTCGCTGGCGCGCATCTCGTCGGCAAATGCGCCAAGGATCCGGCGCCGCGCGAACGCACCGAACGGCACCCCGAGGTCCGGGTCGAACGAGTCGGCCGAAGTGATCAGTGCAATGGCGCCTGCCGACGCCAGGTCATCGCGGGAAAGGTGCGAAGCTTTCGAGCACAAGTCTGAGACGAGGTAGCCCACCAGCGGAAGATGCTGTGTGACCATCTCATTGCGTTCCACGCGATTCAATAGTTTGTCCCCCCATGAGACAGGATCCGGCAGCCTTAAAAGACCGAGAGCCGCACCCGAAATGGGCCCCGTGCTCCCCCCATGGAAGTCGGTGTTTATAACCCGGGCGCGGCACCCAAGTGGAAACCTATCACTTGAACGTGACTCTGCGTGTAACCTCAGGAAAAAGCTTGGCTGAAAATGCGGAAGCGGTTTTTCAGCCAAGGGCGGCGGGGGGAATGGGGCCCATGGGTGCAGGTGATCTTTCGGCGGCGCTATGGCAAGAGCGGCGCCAGTTGGATTTGCTCTTGTTCAGGCTGGAAACGCAACGGCTTCACGTCCTGGCCGGCAACCTCCAGTGGCTAAGCTTCACGTCCGCCGAGGTGGAAGCCGTGCTGGACCGCCTGCGCTTTGAAGCCCTGGCCCGCAGCGTGGAATCCGCCGCTGTGGCCGCGGAGTGGGGTCTGCCCGCCCAGGCGGCTTTGAATGAACTTGCGGCTGCGGCGCCGCCCGGCGCCTGGCCTGACGTCCTGGCGGATCATCTGGAAGGTCTTCGCGCGTTGCTGCGGCAACTCGACGACGCCGCCCGCACCGGTGAAGCCACGCTGCGGCACCTGGGCCGGCCCGGAGGGCCCGGCATGTCCCCCGGCCCGTGTGCAGGCCGCGGCGCCACGGCGCAACCGGATACGGCAGGTGTCCTTGACCAGCTGACGATGGCAGGGAACATCGAGCGCGCCCTGGCTGTAGTCCGCCGGTCCCCTCAGCCTCTCCTGGCCCAGTACCTCGGCGGCTGAGGCGGAGGTCAGCCCGTCAGTCAGCAGCCGGGACCGGCCCGTGTGACGGTGGCAGGAGCCCCCGCAAGGCGTCCTCGGCCTCTGGCCCGGCTTCGGCCGCCGCGCGGTTGGCCGCGGCGATAGCCTCGATGACTTCCCTGCGCTGGATGGAGACGCCTCGGGGGGCCTCGATGCCTATGCGAACACCGTCGCCCCGGCCTTCCAGGACCGTGATGACGATTCCGTCGCCGATCATGATCTGTTCGCCCGGCTTGCGTGTTAGTACCAGCATCCTTTCAATCTACCCTTCGCTGTGCGGGGCTGCGGACGGATCCTGCTGCCTGTGAATGTTTTGTGCAGACCATCAGATCGCGGCCAAGCGGGCCGGGCCGGAGTCGATCCAGCCTACGGGCAGGCCAAGCGTGTTGACGGTTTCGGGGCTGCCCGTCTCAGCCGCCCCGACGACCGCTACGGCGGTGATGTCCAGCTGGGCGGCCAGGACCTCCACCCAGCGCGCCGAGTCCTCCGGCTTCCGCCCGGCGTCGACCACGACCCACACCTGGTCCGGGGACAGTGCGACGATGGACTGGAGCCGGGCAAGCGCGTCCCGGGCCTTTCCCAGGCCGAAAGCCACCAGCACGGTCTGGTCGGTCATGACCGCGTGGGCCCGGGCCGCGGTGGCGCCCTGGCGGCCGTCCACGTGCAGGTGTCCATAGGCGGAGAGCTTTCCCGCCGTGCGGACATCGGCGCCGCCGGCGGCTGTGGACATGGCCAGGGCCATGTCCAGCGCGTCATCGCCCAGCCCGACGAGCACCACCAAATCGCCGGTTCCGCTCAGCGGGGTCGGTACTGGTTGGGACAGCCGGGCGGGCGCGGACGCTGTGGCGGGTGCCGCAGCCCCGGGTGTGGCCGGGGCTGGGGCGGCAGCCACGGTGGTGGCCGGTGCGGGGGCCGCAGCAACGGTGGTGGCCGGGGTGGCGGGGTCGTCCGCGGACGGGCTGCGCAGGCCGGCGCCGAGCTGTTCGAGCAGTTCAGCGAAGTCCGGGGACTCCGTCGAAAGCCCCGAGGGTCCGGGCCGGTGCAGGACGGCTTCGGCGGCGTCGGCTTCCTCAAGCAGCGCGGCGATTGCTGCGCTCTTTAGCTGATGGGCGGGAGCGGGCGGCACGGGGGGCCGCCCCTGCCCGCCGGCCGGGGCAGACGCGGCAGACGCGGCAGACGGCGCTGGTTTCGCTGCCTGCGAGGGCGGCGCGTCCGTCTCGGCCAGAATATCGGGATCGGGGACTACCTCTCCGGTGACCACCTGGTGTTCCACCGCTACCTCAATGATCGCCTCATAGCGGTCGCCGGCGAAGAGCCCGGCGATTCCGGGGCTGATGATGCGTTCCGCCGAGACAATCCGGGCGGCAGGACCATGCCGCTTTTCCGCCTTGCGCCGGATCTCATCGAGCGAAGCGCCCTTAAGCCGAAAGCGGTTCTGCATGGCGAACGACTCCTACTGTTTCGATCCGGACGTTGGCGGAGGTGACCTCGCGGTAGGACAGGACCGGCACGGACCCTGGTTGCGCCCCCACCAGGCGACGGATGGCTGGGCGGAGTGCCGGGGCGCAGACCAGCACGGCCGGACGGCTGGCGGCTGCTGCGGAGTCGACGGCGGCACGCAGCGAGCGGAGCACGGCGTCGAGCTTGTCCTGGGCCATCACGATCTGGCTCCCGCCCTCGGCGGGGCGCATGTCTTCGAGCATGTGCTGCTCCAGGACGGGGTCGATCATGATCACGTTCAGCGCCGGGCCGTCCATGAACTTGGCTGTCAGGGCAGGGCCGAGGGCCTGGCGTGCGGCTTCGACCAGCGATTCCGGGTCCGTGGAGACCTTGGCGCGGAGGGTCAGCGCCTCGTAGATCCTGGCCAGGTCGTTGATCGGCACCTGCTCGTCCAGCAGGCCCTGCAGGACGCGCTGCAGCTCCGCGAGGGAGAGCAGGGCCGGGGTGAGCTCGTCGACGGCGGACGGGCTCTGTTTCCGTACCCCCTCGGTCAGGACCCGGACGTCCTCGCGGGACAGCAGCCGGGCAGCGTTGGCCGTGACGATCGAGGACAGGTGGGTGACCAGGACGGAGACCCTGTCAATGACGGTGGCGCCGGTCATTTCCGCGTTGTGGCGCATTTCTGCCGGGATCCACTTGCCGGCGAGTCCGAACACGGGTTCGATCATCGCGGCGCCGGGAAGCGAGTCGAGGCTGTCGCCCAGTGCCAGCATCTGCCCGCCGGGGGCGGTGCCGGCGCCCGCCTCGACGCCGGCGATCCGGATCGAGTAGCTCGCCGGAGGCAGGTCCACGCTGTCCCGGGTGCGGACCGGAGGGATGACCAGGCCCAGTTCCATGGCGATTTTGTGCCGCAGGGACCGGACCCTGGCCAAGAGATCGTCCGAGGCGCCGGAGACCATGTCCACGAGGTCCGGGGCGAGGAGGATTTCAACAGGGTGGATGCGCATGTCCTCCAGCAGCTTCTCGTTCGGGTCCATTTCCGGGGAGTTCAAGGCGTTCGCCTCGGCGGCGAGGGTCTTCTCCTCCTGGGCCTTCTGCGCTGCGATCCGGCGTGAGGCGAAGATCAGACCCGCACCGACCAGGAGGAACGGCAGGGGCGGCATGCCCGGAATCAGGGCCATGGCGACGGCGGCGACCCCCGCGATCATCAAGGCGTTGGGCGACTGCATCAGCTGGGTCGACGATGTGCGGCCCATGTCCGATTCCGCGTTGGACCGGGTCACGATCATGCCCGTGGAGACGGCCATGAGGAGGGCCGGGATCTGGGTGACGAGGCCGTCGCCCATGGTCAGGATGCCGTAGGTGCTGACGGCCTCGCCGATTTCCTGGCCGCGCTGCAGCATGCCGATCGCGATGCCGCCGACGAAGTTGATGATGATGATGATTAGCCCGGCGATGGCGTCGCCCTTGACGAACTTCGAGGCTCCGTCCATGGCCCCGTAGAAATCCGCCTCGGCCGACACTTCGGCCCGGCGTTCCCGGGCCTGGGTGTCCGTGATCAGGCCCGCGTTGAGGTCGGCGTCGATCGCCATCTGCTTGCCCGGCATGGCGTCCAGGGTGAAGCGCGCCCCGACTTCAGCCACACGTTCGGCGCCCTTGGTGACCACGACGAACTGGATGACGAGCAGGATGAGGAAGACGACGGCGCCGATGATCATGGACCCGCCCACCGTCACGTGGCCGAAGGCTTCGATGACCTGCCCGGCGTACCCCTCCCCCAGCACCAGCCGGGTGGAGGCGACGTTCAGGCCCAGCCGGAACAGCGTGGCAACCAGCAGCAGTGAAGGGAAAACGGAGAAGTCCAGCGGCTTCTTGACGAACATGCTGGTCAGCAGCACCAGCAGCGCCAGCAGGATGTTGCAGACGATCAGGATGTCCAGCAGCGGCGCGGGCACCGGAACAACCAGCAGCAGCACAATGCCGACGATGCCGATGGGCACGGCCAGCGGAGCGAGCTTGTTCTTCATGGTGCGGTCCTTTCACAGACGCTGGCGGGAGGGGTGTTCACGTGGCGGGTGCCATCCGGTGCAGGCCGCGGGCGGCGCCGCGGGCCTTGAGCGACATCACGAAGGCGAGGACGCCGGCCACGGCCCGGTAGAAGTCCACCGGGATCTCCTGGCCCAGTTCACAGGCGCCGTGCAGGGCCCGGGTCAGGGGGATGTCTTGGACCATCGGCACGTTTTTGGCTTCGGCCTCTTCGCGGATCTTGGCCGCCACATGGCCGGATCCCTTGGCCACCACGCGGGGCGCGGACTTTCCGGGTTCGTATTTGAGCGCCACCGCGAAGTGCGTGGGGTTAACCAGCACGACGTCGGCATCCCCGATCGCTGCGATCATGCGGTTCCGGCTCATCGCCATCTGCCGCGCCCTCCGCTGTGACCGGATCAGCGGATCGCCTTCGCTGTTTTTGTTTTCGTCCTGGACTTCCTTCTTGGACATCCGGGTCTTCTTCCGGTTGCGTCGCATAACGACGAAGAAGTCAGCCGCGGCCAGCACAATGCCGGCTGCCACGGCGAACTGGACCAACGAGGCAACACCGCCGCCGGCAGCCTGCACGACACCGGCAACCGGCATGCCGCCGGCAGTGAGCAGCACCGGAACCAGTCCCTGCACCACGCTGTAAAGAACTAAACCCACAACGGTTGCCTTCAGCAGCGCCTTGAGTCCGCCCCAGATCGCCTGGGCTCCGAAGACGCGTTTCAAGCCGCTGAGAAGCTTGAAGTGCTCGAAATCCGGTTTGAATTTCTTCAGATGCACGCCGCCCTGAAGTGCGGCCCCGGCGAGGACCACGACGAACACCACGATCAGCATGGGCCCGGCAATTCCGGCAATGGAGGCGAGCCCGTCTTCGAGGGCCTTCAGTGCTGCGCCCGGGTCCGGGGCGGCAATAATGCCGCGGACGCTGAACAGCTGGTCCGTGGCGGCATTGGAGGCCCGTTCGACGGTGCCCGGGATCATGATGGCAGCGGCACCGACACCCACCCACGCGGTGAGGTCCTGGGAGCGCGAAAGCTGGCCCTTGGAGCGGACCTCTTTCATGCGTTTGTCGGTGGCTTCCTCGGTTTTTTCCTGCGAATCCGACATCAGCCCACCCCCAGCACTGTCTTGGCGGCCTGGTTGGCGAGGCTGGAGACGATCCTGGGCAGTGCCAGGAACATGAACCCGGCGAGCATAAGCGTCATCAGGATCTTGAGCGGGAACCCGAGGGAGAAGGCGTTGAGCGCCGGGGCCACCCGGGTCAGCAGGCCGAGGCCGACGTCGGCGAGGAAAAGCACCACAACCAGCGGCCCGGCGATCTGGACGGCGGCGAGGAACATGCCGGTGACCGCCGTCGTCATGGCCTGCACCGGCTGGGCCAGGTCGATGCCGCCGGCCAGCGGGAGGGCCACGAAGCTGCCGGTGAGGCCGGTGATGACCAGCTGGTAGCCGTCGGAGGCGAACAGCAGCGCCAGTGCGGCCATCTGCATCAGCCGGGTGAACTGGGCCCCGTTGACGTTCATCTGCGGGTCAAAACTCTGGGCCAGCTGGAAGCCGCTGAAGAGGTCGATCAGGCTGCCGGCGGACTGGACGGCCGAGAAGATGACCAGCACCAGGAACCCGAGGGCCAGCCCGGTGACCAGTTCCAGGACCACCCCGGTGAGAAAACCGGCGGTATCGCGGGGCGTGTACCCGGCGGACACCCACTGGGAGACGGCCAGTCCGAGCCCCACCCCGAGCATGGCCTTCACGCGGCCGGGGAACGCCTGGTAGGCGAAGGGCGGCGCCACGATCAGGAATGCCGTCATCCGGACGGTGGCCAGCAGAACCGCCTCGAGCCACGTCGGGTCGATCGGTATGCCCACCTCACAGGCCCCCGAGCAGGGCCGGAATCTTGTCGAAAAGGTCGTTGGTGAACGCGACCATCTCCGAGATCATCCAGTGGCCGCAGATCACCAGGGCCACCGCCACAGCTGCGGCCTTGGGCACAAAGGACAGGGTGGCTTCCTGCAGCTGGGTGATGGACTGCAGCAGCGCGATGGCCAGCCCGACGACGAGTGCTGTCACCAGCACGGGCGCGGAGAGCTTGGCCGCGACGATCATCGCCTGGAGGCAGATGTCCAGGACGGCGTTGGCGTTCATCCGGTGCCTGCATAGCTTTGGATGAGCGAGGTGATGATCAGGCCCCAGCCGTCGACGAGGACGAAAAGCAGGATCTTGAAGGGCAGCGAAATCATCACCGGCGGGAGCATCATCATGCCCATGGACATCAAGGCCGCGGAGACCACGAGGTCGATCACCAGGAACGGGATGAAGATGACGAAGCCGATAATGAAGGCGGCCCGCAGTTCCGAGATCATGAAGGCCGGGATGAGGGTCTGCATGGGGACAGCCTCGGGGGTGGCCGGGTTCTCCGCGGCCGCCGCCCGGGACATCAGGGCGATGTCCTCTTCCCGGGTGTGGGCCAGCATGAACTGCTGGAGCGGGCCGCTCGCGGCGCCGACGGCGCCGTTGAAGTCCAGGGTGCCGTTCAAGTACGGCTGGATCCCGGCCGTGTTCATCTCGTTGATGACCGGCCACATGACAAAGATGGACAGGAAAAGGGCCAGGCCGGCGAGGACCTGGTTCGGCGGGATGGATGGCAGCGACAGGGCGTTGCGGGTCATGGCCAGCACCACGAAGATCTTGGTGAACGATGTCATCATCAAGAGCAGCGCCGGTGCCACCGACAGCAGCGTGATGCCGATGAGGGTCAGGACCGCCGTCGAAGGTTTCCCGTCCAGTCCGTTGATCTCGATGTTGACGCTGCCGCCGCCCGGGTTGGCAGGGTCCGTCGGGGCCACCGGCGGGATGGGGTCAATGGGTGCGGTGTGGCCGGCCGATGCGCTCAGCCACAGCAGCAGCGCCGTGAGCAGGACGGCGGCCACGCCCAGGGCCGCGGTCCTGGCCGGGGGGAGGGCAGCCGGGCGGGATGTGAGAAAGCGGGTCAATTGCGGCGTCCGCTCCTGAGAGCGGCGGCGGCCTGCTTCCAGGTGGAGCCGGCAAGAATCGAACCGTGCAGGGGCGCATGCCCGGACGCGGTGCCGCGCAGCGCGGGTCCGCGCGCGTGGGAGTTCCGGTGCAGCGTGCTGCGGCGGGACAGCGGGGGGCCTCCGGCGTCGGAAGCTGCCGGCTCGCCGCTGCCCTCGGGGAGTTCCTCGAAAGCGGCCTGCCCGATCGGCAGCGGGGCGAGGCCGGACAGCACCCGGGCGAAATCGCCGCTACCGCGCCGGGGCTCGGGCGCGGCCGCTTCTTCCGCGTCGGCCGGGATGTCCCCGGTGTGCAGGACGTTGACGGCGTGCTCTGTGACGCCGAGCAGGAATCGCTGCCCGGCGGCGTCGACCACCACCACGGAGGCCTTCTGGCCCACGCTTTGCCGGCTGACGACGGTCAACGCGCGGTCAGCCCTCCGCCGTCCCGTGCCTTTGCCGAGCCGGCGTTGCAGGTACCACATGAGGCCAAGCACCGCGCCCAGGGCTACGAAGACCCGCAGCCCGAGGATCAGTGCATCCATTCAGCTGAGTCCCTCGGCGACGTCGAGGATGCGCGTGATCCGGACGGCGTAGTCCTGGTCCAGGACCACCACCTCGCCGTGGGCGATCAGCCTGCCGTTGAGCAGGACGTCGGCCGGGCCGCCGTCGGAGCGGTCGAGTTCGATGATCTTGCCCGGTTCCAGTGACAGCACGTCCCGCACCGACATGCGGGTGCGCCCGATCTCCACGGTCAGGGCCATTTCAATGTTGTTGATCCGCCCGAGCCGGCCGGCGACGGCCTCGCCCCCGGCGAGGACGTCACCGGCGCGGTCCTGGCTGGTGCTGTGCTCGCGGAGGCGGACGGCGAACCAGGCGGCGGCGTTGACGCCGTCGGAGAGTTCGAAAACCGCTGTGTCCGGGTCCGAAAGCAGCCCGGAGGCGTCGGACTCGCGCAGGTCGCTCAGGACGCCGGCGCCGAACACGGAGCTGGCGCTTTCCATGGCGGGGCGCAGCACATCGGTCACAGATACGACGCCGGACTGGGTTCCGGCCATGCCGCCGGCTGCTTCGTCGAGGAATGTCCGGTCGCTCAACATGAGCGCGAGGTCGGCAGTGACGGAGCCGACGAAGGTTGCAGTGACCGCCTGGCGGGCGTGGGCCGCCGCAGCCCGGGCCGGCACCAGGGCCAGCACCTTGAGGGCAACAGGGGTCGGCAGTTCTTCAACGAGCCGTTCCGCCGACGATTCGTGCCTGGTCAGGGTGATGCTCATCGGTGATTCTCCTCGATTGTGACAATGACGGCTGCCGCGCGGGACCCGTTGCGTGCAGGGGCGGCAGTGGCGAGCCGGGTGCCGTCCAGGGTGAGGTCGAACGGCCGGTTCTCCAGGTGCGGGAGGGTCAGGACGTCGCCCACGGCGAGACCCAGGACCTGGCTGGGGGTGACAAATGATGTTGAGAGCCGGACCGACAGCTCCACCGGAACGCGCTCCAGCTGGGCGGAGACGCGGGCGGCGGCGTCACCGCGGTTGTCGGTCGGGTTGACCTTTTTGAGCCTGCCCAGCAGCAGGCCGGCCGGAACGGCTAGCGTGGCGGGGGCGCTCATGTCGCCGACGTTCATGGTGAACGCCGCGACGATCATCAATTCGCTGGGGGCTGCGGCCTGGGCGAACTGGGAGTTGTACTGGATGGTGTCCACCCGCACGGATTCACTCAGCAGCGGCCCCAATGAGTAGCCGAGGTCTTCAAGGGCCTCGTCCATGAGGCCCTTGACCAGAGCCTGTTCAATCTGGGTGAACTTGCGGTCCGGCATGGGCGAGTCGTTGGAGGCTCCCAGCATGCGGTTGACCCAGCCGAGGGCGGCCGGGGCGGGGAACTGCACCACCAGTTTGGAATCGTGTCCCTCCACGGTGCACAGCACCATGGCGGTGACCGCGGGAAGTGAGGCCGCGTACTCGTCGTAGCTGAGCATGCTGACGTCTTCGAGCCGCACCACGGATTTGACCCTGACCTTGGCGGTCAGCTGCGTTCCCCACTGGCGGGCATAGGTTTCGAAGGCGAGCTCCAGAACGCGGCTGTGTTCCCGGGCGAGCGTCGCGGGACGGCGGAAGTCGTAGACGCTGACCGTCCGCTCCCGCGCCACATCCTGCTCATCCAAAACACTCACGGTTGCCACTATCGGCAGGGGTTCCGCCGCGGTAAGCAGTTCCCCACAGGCAATAACCAGCCTATTTCTGGCTGTGCTTGAGCACTTCCGGAATCAGGGCCCGCACGACGTCGGGCTGGTCTGAGATGACCACGATGTCCACCCGGCGGTTCAGTTCCATCAGCTCCGGCGTGGAATCGTCGTTGACCTGCCGCGCGGAGCCGAAGGCGACGGCTCCGATGGCGCCCGGGGCAATTCCGCCGCGGTCCACCATAAAGCGCAGGACGTTCACGGCACGCGCCGAGGACAGCTCCCACGTCGAAGGGTAGGCGGTGACGCCGTTGGCGGCGTGGCCCTCGACCATGATCTCCATGGCCGCCGGCCCCAAGATCGGGGAGATGACTCTCAGGACCTGGGATGCCCTCTCGGTGAGCTCCGGCCGGTCCGGGGCGAAGAACGTCTGGGAGCCGACAAGCTTGACGGTGAGCCCGCGCTGGTCGATCTGGAACTCCACGTTTTCGCTCAGGCCGGCCGCCGCCAGCTCTGCCTTCATCTGGTCCTCGAGGGCACGCAGCCGGTCTACTTCTTTGAGCGCCGATTCAAGGGCATCGGGCGGCGTATGGGGCTGCGCCGCCTGGGACGCCGCGAAGGCCTCCAGCTGTTCGTCCACAAGTTCCGGCGGCACCACGGTGCCCTCAGCGGTGTCGATGGTTTCGCTCGCGACAGCCCCGAAGCCGGTGGCGAGGGAATTGCGCAGCTTCTCGAACTTGTTGGCGTCCACCGTAGACATGGCGTAAAGGACGATGAACAGGCACATCAGCACCGTCACCATGTCCATGTAGGACGCCATCCAGCGTTCGTCGACGTGGTGTTCTTCCGGTTTCTTGCGGGGGCGCCGGCGGCCGCTCACGCGGCGCTGTCCATAGTTTCGGCGGTGCCCGTCGCGGGTTTGCGGCCGCTGTCGGAACTCTTGAGCTGGTGCTCGGGAACCATGGAGCGGAGCCGTTCGGCAAGAAGCAGCGGCTGCGCCCCGGCCTGCACGGCCAGCATGCCTTCCATGAGCAGCGTCCGGCGTTCAATGTCCAGTTCGGACAGCCGGGCCAGGCGGGAACTGAACGGCAGCCAGATGAAGTTGGCCGAGAGCAGGCCCCAGAGCGTGGCCACGAACGCGGCGGCAATCATGTGCCCCAGCTCGTCCGGCTGGGAGAGGTTTTCCAGGACGTGGGTCAGGGAGACCACGGTTCCGACGATACCGACAGTGGGGGCGTAGCCGCCGAGGGACGCGAAGAATTTCGACGCGGAGTGGTCACTGCGGGCCTTGGTGTCGATTTCATCTTCCATCTGCATCCGCAGGTCCTCGGCGTCGGTGCCGTCCGCGATGTTTTGCAGGGCCCGGGCAAGGAAGGGGTCATTGACGCTGGCGGCTTCCTCCTCAAGGGACAGCAGCCCCTCGCTGCGTGCCTTCTCCGCGAACCGGACCATCTGATCGATGCTGTCCTGCGGCTTGGCGGTTTTCCCCATGAACATCCCCGGCACTGCCTTGAATGCCTGGATGACGTCCTTGAGGGTGTTCCCGGCAAGGCCGATGGCCAGGGTGGCACCAAAAACGAGGATCATCGGGGCGGGCAGCAGCAGGGACGAGAGGCTGCCGCCTTCGAGCAGGACCATCACGATGAGGGAGCCAAAGGCGAGGAGCAGCCCTATGGCTGTTGCGGGATCCATGGGTTACTTTCTTGGTGGCTCAGGTACGGGGCGGACGTCTTCCTCGGGGTCCGACGGCGGCACGAGGCTCAGCGGATACCCTGTCACAGCGGGGAAGTCCCGGGCTTTGCTCAGGACATACGCCCGGTAGTCGGCAATGAGTTCCACTACCTCGGCGAGGCTTTCGAGCACCACGTAGGCGGCGCCGTCGAGGGTCACCAGGTGGGTGTCGGGGCTCTCATGGATGCGCTCGATCAGGTCCGGATTGACCGCGAAGCGCGTTCCGTTGAGGCGTGTGACGACGATCATGGGCCGATTCTGCTCTGCTGGTAGGTGTAGATGTTCTTATAGCTACTGTCGGCAGCACGGGCAGATCCGTTAGGCGCCGGGCGCCGGCGGCTACCCAAAAGCGCGGCTCAGGGCCGTAACGCGCGTCACATCGGCTTCCAATGGCTACAGTGGTCTGTCAGCACCATCGCGGCGCGGGTTCGATCAAAGCGTCGAATCTCACCTCACACCTTGGGAGCGTCTCCGTGGCACCGCAGTGGCTTCGCGCGATCGGCAGCTTTTTTCCCCGCGGTTCCAGACTGCCGGAGGCTGCGTGGGCGTTCCGCCACCGGATGATTGCAGGGTTCGTGCTGGCCTCGGCCCTCGCCGTCGCCGCCTTCGCGGTCCTTCAGGGAACGGATCCGGCCCATGCGCTGCTGGAGGCGGCCCTGCCGTCCGGGTTGGCGGCGGTCGCGGTGGGAGCCCGCTGGGGACGGCGGCCCCGCGCAACCCTCAGCGCGGTCGCCCTGATGGCGGTGGCGGCCATCGCCGTCCACGCCTCAGGCACCATCGAAGCGCACTTCCTGTTCTTCATCATGGTCCCGATCGTGGCCCTGTACGAGGACTGGACGCCGCTGGCTGCGGCAGCGGTTGTGGTTTTCCTGCACCACGGCGTCCTCGGAATGATCTCGCCCGGCCATGTTTACAACCACCCTGCCGCGCTGCAGGATCCCCTGCTGTGGGGAGTCATCCACAGTGCCCTGTTTCTGGCCATCTGCGCCACGAGCATCCTGCACTGGTCCATCCATGAGCGGGCCCGGGCCGAAGAGACCGTCCTGCTGGACCGGCTCGCCAGCCAGGCCCTGCACGATCCGCTGACCGGGCTGGCCAACCGCACCCTGCTGCACGAGCGGCTCACCGCGGCCGCCGCGGCCGGAGAGCCGCTGCTGGTGCTGTCCGTGGACATTGACGGATTCAAACCGGTGAATGATTCCTACGGCCATGCCGCCGGCGACGCCGTCCTGCTCGAACTGGCCCGCCGTATCCAGGCCTGCTGCCGTGCGGGCGACACCGCGGCTCGGACCGGCGGGGACGAGTTCACCCTATTGCTGCCCGGTTCGGGGAGCGGACTGGCGGCCGGCATGGCCCAGCGGATCATGAAGGCTGCGGCGGAGCCGGTTCACGTGGCAGGGGCCGACCTGCACATGACGGCCAGCGTGGGCGTGGCCTCCGGGTCCGGGTCCGAAAAGATCGACGACCTGCTGGAGTGGGCGGACCAGGCCATGTACGCGGCGAAGCACGCAGGCCGGAACCGGTTCGTCGTGTATGACCAGTCCCGCGGATCCGGCAACGGCTGCACCCTGCCCGTCGACCCGGGGCAGGCCCGCTCGTGGGCGTCGTATACCCAGAAGCTGCGGGGCGAGATCGACACCGCCAAGCGCGCTGGCCGCCTGCCGGAGCAGACCCGCGGGCCGGAAACGGCACGGCGCACCCTGGAGTCCCTGCTGGCTGCGATCGACCAACTGCCGTCCGGTCAGGGTCCCGCCGGGTTGCCGCTTCCGGAGCGGACGGCGCTCCAGGAGTTCGTCTTCCACCACGAACTGGTCCAGCAGTGGACGGATTCACTGACCCGGCAGGGCATCCTCAATGTGCCCCGCTCCGCTGATGCCACGGCTTTTTGGGATTCCCTGCGCCGGACGGTTACGGATCCGGAGAGCGGGGCCGGCAAGCGTGGACGGCCGGACGCCAGGGCCGCCGTCCGCTGAGGGCACGGGAGCGGCCGAGCCCTACCCGCGGAGCCCGTGGACGAACTCGAGCTTGTCGATCACGGCGTCCGGGAGGACGAACGGGTACAGGTCTCCGCTGCCCATGCTCCGGTTGACCTGGTTCAGCGCGATGGACAGCGGCAGCCAGACGGTCGACACCAGTGTGCGGAACGGCAAGGGTTTCGGCGCGGTCGGGGCCAGTCCGTATTCCCGCGCCGTGTCGATGGTGTCGGTGATATGCAGGTAGTGCGCGAAGCACTCGGCAAAGTCCTCGTAGGGGTGCATGGTGGCGTACCGGGAGATGTAGCTTCGTTCCCAGTCCGCCGGGGCGCCCTCGGAGTAGTGCCGGTCAATTTCCGCCTGGTAGTCCTTGGTGTCGTCGCCGAAGAGCTCCCGGGCGCGTCGGGTCTGCTTGGCATCGCCGAAGACCAGCACATCCTCGAAGTAGTGGCCCACTTCGTGCCGGAAGTGGCCCAGCATGGTGCGGTACGGCTCATCGAGCTGTGAGCGCATCTTCTCGCGGTAGGCGTCATCGCTTTCCGCCAGGTCGATGGTGATGATGCCGTCTGCGTGGCCTATGACCACGTTCTCGTGGGCGCTGGACAACAGGTCGAAGGCGAGGCCCTTTTCCGGGTCCTCCGCCCGGGTGACGATCGGCAGGCGCAGCTCGTCGAGTTCGGCAATCAGCTGGCGTTTGGCCCGTTCCGCCACCAGGAACTGGGTGAGGCCTTTGGCGTCCTGGTCGTTTGGACGGGTGCGGGTGAGGTCGCAGCTGAAGCACTGGCCGCCGTCGTCCGGGGCCAGCCAGGTGCAGCCGGAGAGCTGAAGATTCGCGCAGACGTGGCGTACGTTGCCGGAGGCGTCCCGGTGTCTCCCCTGCTCATCCACCACGACGACGGCACCGGTCTCCCGCAGGTATCCAAGGCGTGTTCCGCAGCTGAGGCAAGCGGAGTTTTCGAAGAACACGGCCGAACCGCAGGCGCTGCAGGATTGTTTTTTCACCTCCCGATCCTACCCTCGCCAAACGCGGGAGCACCCGGCACCCGGGCAGGGCGCCGGGTGCTCCCGGGTGGATCGAGGGTTAGCGCTTGAGGTTGCCCAGCTCCTGCAGCACCTCGTCGGAGGTGGTGATGATGCGGGCGTTGGCCTGGAAGCCCCGCTGGGCCACGATCAGGTTGGTGAATTCCTGGGAGAGGTCCACGTTGGACATTTCCAGGGAGCCGCTGGTCAGGCTGCCGATCCCGGCGTCGCCTGCGCCGCCCAGCTGCACGCCGCCGGAGTTCGCGGTGGCAACGTAGGAGGAGCCCCCGGACTTTTCCAGGCCTGCGGGGTTGGTGAAGTTTGCCAGGGCGATCTTGGCGAGGACCTGCTTGGCGCCGTTGCTGAAGGATCCGATCAGGGAGCCGTCGCTGCCAAGGGTGTAGGACTCGAGCTTGCCGGCAGCGGACCCGTTCTGGCCACTGACCGCGAGCGAGGTGGTCCCGGCGAAGGCAGAGACGTCCGCAAGATTGACGTTGATGCCGCCGACGGTCAGGGACCCGCCGCTGGCCAGCTTCCCGGCGGCAAAGCCCAGTGTCGCCGTCCCCGTGGCGCCGTTCTCATCCAAGGCCGACACGTTCCAGTTACTGCCCGCGCCGGTGAAGGTCAGGGTGAGGTTCCGTTCGGCGCCGGTGGCGTCGTGGACTTTGACGACCCGCTCCAGGGTACCTCCCTCGCTGGGCAGGTTGCCGTCCACGCTGACCGCGGTGGTCGAGGCGGCCGGCACCAGGTTGTTGGCATTGAGTGCGAGGCTGCCGACGGGACCGCCGGTGTTGACCACACCGCTCTGGTCGGCCGTCCAGCCCTGCAGGACGCCGCCGTCGGGGCTGACCAGCTGGCCGGAAGCATCCGGGCTGAACGCGCCGGCGCGGGTGAAGAGCTGCTGGCCGCCCTTGCTGGTGACGAAGAAGCCATCGCCGGAGATCATCATGTCGGTGACGCGGCCGGTGCTCTGCGAGGAGCCCTGGGCGAAGTTGGTGCTGACGCCGGCGACGCGGACGCCGAGGCCGATCTGTGCCGGGTTGGTGCCGCCGGTTTCAGCCTGCGGGCCGGAGGCTCCCTGGGTCATCTGGGACAGGGTGTCCTGGAACTGGGTGGAGGACGCCTTGAAGCCGGCCGTGTTGACGTTGGCAATGTTGTTGCCGGTGACATCCAGCATGGTCTGGTGGGCGCGAAGGCCGGAGATTCCGGAGTACAGCGAGCGGAGCATGGGAACTGCCTTTCTACGGGTGGAAAACTGGTCAGGAAGCGGCCGGAGCGGTGAGCCCGGTGATGGAGTCGAGGGGGATGGAGAGGTCGCCGACCTTGACGGTCGGAACTGCGCCGGAGTAGGACACCGAGCTGGCGGTGCCCGTGCCGGTGGCGCCGTCGCTGAGTGTGTAGTCGACGGACTGGCCTACCAGCTGGGCTGCGGCCTGCCGCATCTGCAGGGAGAAGCCCTCCTGGCTGTTGGTGGTCAGCTCCTGCATCTTCTCCATCATGGAGAGCTGGATGGTCTGGCTCATCATCTGGTTGGTGTCCATGGGAGCGCTGGGGTTCTGGTTTTTGAGCTGGGCCACCAGGAGGGACATAAAGACCTCCGAATCCATGGTCTGCACGGGGGCCCGCACGGCTGCGGGCTGGGCGGTCTCCCCCGCAGCCGTAATGGGCTGGGGGGCGATGGGCTGGATCGTCATGGCTAGCGTTCCTTCGTGTCAGGCAAGAATGTCGAGGGTGGTCTGGGCGCCGTTCAGGGTTCTGGCTGCCCGCAGATCGTCGCTGTCGGTGAGGGCACCCCAGCGGTGGCCGGGGCCGTGGCCGTCGGGGGCATCCCGGCTGCCGGGCCCGGAGCCCGGGCCCGACCCCGGTCCCCTCCCGGTTCCGTCCCGGCCCGCCGGTTCCTGGCCGGAACCGTCCCGGGAACCACTGCCCGGCCCGTTGCGTTCGGACAGATCCAGGCTGGCGCCGAAACCGGCGTCAGCGAGCTCCTTGCGGAGCTCCGGCAGGACTCCCCTGATGGCCTCGCGTCCGGCGTCGCCCGGTGCAAACAGTTCGATCCGGACGCCGGCGGCATCGATGTGCGCCCTTACCGTCATGGGCCCCAGGTCATCGGGGGTGACCTGTAGCGTCATGACGTGCTCCCCCGGCGCTGCGGCGGCGAGGGTGAACAGCGGCCTGGCCAGTTGCGGCTGGAGCGCAGCCGCCGGCGGGGAGGGCGGCGCCGGCGGTGCCGGCTGCTGCGCGGCAGGGACCGACGTCGGCTGGCTGGCCGGCGCCGGGGTGCCCGCCACGGTTCCGGCCGCGCCAAGCGGGTCCACGGACGTCGACGCGGACGCGGTCCCGGCACGTGCGGCTTCGGGACGGCTGCCTTCGCCGGGCGCTGCCGCCGGAAGGGCAGCTGCCCCGGCGGGCGCGGCTGCTGTGGTCCCCGGTGCAAGCGGCGCCGGGGCGGCCGCGGACCGGCCAACCGGCTGGCCCGTGCCGGCCCCAAGGACGCTGGCGGCTGGCTCCGCCGATGTGGCCTGAGCGTTCGCAGGGGCATCAGCTATGCCATTGGCGGCGTTGCCGCTGGCGCCGTTGCCGTTGCCGGCGGCAGGGGCGGTCTGGTTCTGCCCGGCGAGGGACGGCCGGTTGGCAGTGACACCCGGCAGCCCCGCGGTGCCACCGGCCTCGGCAGCCGGCAAGGCAGGAGTCGGCAAGGCAGGTGCCGGCAGGGCCCGCTCCGGCTGCGCGGCGGCCTGCCCGCCGGCCATGGCGTCCGGCTGCGGGACCGGGACCGGCATGGCGGCCGGCTGCGGGACCGGAACCGGCGTGGTCCCGGTCGTCGCGGGCACGGACTGTGCAGACGGGGCCTGCGCAGGTGCCGGCTGCGGGTCCAGTACCTGCATGCTCCCGCCCGGTGCAGGAGAGAACTGTGCAGGCGTTGCCTGTGCAGCCGCGGACTGTGCAGGCAAGTTCTGCGCAGCTAGGGTGCGCGCGGTTCCAGCCGGGCTCAGGGCCGGAGCATCGAGTCCGGCCGGGCCATACGCTGCCGTCACGCCTGCCGGCACCGGCAGGTGGCTGCCCGGCGCCGGAACAGCGGTACCGGCCGCATCCCCGTCCGGCACCGAAGCCTGACCAACGGCGGCGGCCGGCACCCCGGCAGGCGCACCCGGCGCGCCGGAAAGCATCACGAAGTTGGCTGCAGTAGAGGCGAAGACGCCCGCAGGGTCATGCCCCGTAAGGGACGCGCTGCCGCTCCCCTGGCTGGCCTCATCGGCGGACGCGTTGTCTGCTGCCGCGTCGGCCGTCCCGCCGTCGGGCGCTGGCCCGGGCCCGACGGCGGCACCCTGGACGGAGCTGAGCGTTTCACCCAGCACGGCCCCAAAAATGTCCGGGGTTCCCTCGGCAGGCACTGGGCGCCCGCCCGGCTGCGATCCCCGGCCCTGCACCGGGCCGGCCAGGGCGGAGGCGAGATCCAGGCCCTTCATCACGCCGTCCCGGCGGGGACGATGCGCCGGATGGACGTGAGATTGGAGTGCTGCTCCCAGGCGTCACGGATCTGGATGGTCTTGCCGGGCACCGGCGCGTCGATGGCTTTGCCGTTGCCCAGGTAGATGGAGATATGGTCTCCGCCGAAGCTCACCAGCAGGTCACCGGGCTTCGCCTCGGCGAGGGAGGCCACCGGCGTTCCCTGCCGCATCTGGTCGCTGACCACGCGCGGAATCTCGATGCCAAGGTCCTTGAACACCCGCTGGGTGAAGCCGGAGCAGTCCATTCCCGTAGCGGGGTTGGTTCCGCCCCAGACATACGGGACGCCGATGTACTTCTTCGCCATGGCCACCACGTCATTGCCTGTCGCCGCGCCGGCTGCGGGAACTGTGGCGGGAGCGGTGATGCCCTTCAGCGCACCGACCGGCGTCGTGCTTCCCAGCCCCAGGCCGCCGGGGAGGGAGGAAAGGCCGGGCAGCGAGGAGGTGCCGGTTCCGCTGGTCCCGCCCAGTGCGGCGGCGAGGGCGTCGGTGAAGGACGCCGCGTCGCCGGTGCCGGTCCCGGTAGCGAGCGACGTTGCCGCGGCCGATTTCAGGGCGGCGGCGTCAGCCTGGGCTGCCGCGGGGCGCGTCAGTTCGGCGATCATTGACTGGATGCCCTGCATGCGGCCGATTGCCTCGGTCATGCTCATGATTTCATTCCCTGCCCGTCGCGGTGCCAGACCGTGGAGGCGATCTCGTCCAGGGCCGACTGTTCGGACCGCAGGTCTGCGGTGTGGACCTCGGCGGTATGGCGTGCCTGCAGCTTCTCCAGCCCTACGGACCGGGTGCGCGCAGCGACAAACTCCGCGCGTGCGGTGGCTTCCTCGGTGTCGGCGAGCCGCGCCATGTTCTGCAGGTCGGCGAGCATGCTGTGGGATGCGGACCGCGCGGCGGCGACGGCCCGCAGGGAGGCGGAGCTGGAGATCGGCGCGTCACCCGCGGCAAGCTCGCGCCGCGCGGACGCCTCGCGGGCCCGGACGGAGCTGGAGCGCGATCGGGCGCTGGCGAGGCCGGTGGCTGCCTGGTCCTGCTGGATCTGGCGCAGGCGCAGGAGCCCTGCCAGTGAGAATTGGCGGTTCATGCTGCTGCTCCCAGGATTGAGGTGAGGTGGTTGAGCCGCTGCCAGGACTCCGGGTGGGCCGTGGATTCCTCCATGGGCTGCTGCAGGAATGCACTGATGTCCTGCTCGTGGTTGATGGCGGCGTCAACCAGCGGGTTGGTGCCCGCCTGGTAGGCCCCGACGTCGATCAGGTCCTGCGCTGCCTTGCGGGCGGCCAGGACGCGCCGCAGCGTCGCCGCAGCCGCCAGGTGCGGGCGGGCGTTGACCTTGCTGGCGACGCGGGACACGGAGCCGAGGACATCCACCGAGGGGAAGTGGCCGGTGACGGCGAGCTTCCGGTCGAGGACCACGTGGCCGTCCAGGATCGATCGGGCCGCATCGGCGATCGGCTCGTTGTGGTCGTCGCCGTCCACCAGCACGGTATAGATGCCGGTGACGGACCCTGTCTTGTCGGTACCGGCCCGTTCCAGCAGCCGGGCGAGGACGGAGAAGGTCGACGGCGGGTAGCCGCGGGTGGCCGGCGGCTCACCGGCGGACAGGCCGATCTCGCGCTGGGCCATGGCCACCCGGGTGAGCGAGTCCATCATCAGGACCACGTCCTGGCCCTTGTCGCGGAAGGATTCGGCGATGCGGGTCGCGGTAAACGCTGCGCGCATGCGCATGAGCGCGGGCTCATCCGAGGTGGCGACCACCACCACCGAGCGGGCCAGCCCGGCAGGGCCGAGGTCATCCTCAAGGAACTCGCGGACCTCACGCCCGCGCTCCCCCACGAGGGCAATGACGGATACTTCCGCGTCGGTGCCGCGGGCGATCATGGACAGCAGGGAGGACTTGCCGACGCCGGAGCCGGCGAACAGCCCCATGCGCTGGCCTTTGCCGAGCGTCGTCATGGTGTCCAGCACACGGACGCCGGTCTGCAGCGCCGTGTCGATCCGGGCGCGGTTCATCGCATTCGGGGCTTCATTGTCGATCGGCACGCGCGGCCCGCTGACGAGCGGTCCCTTGCCGTCGATGGGGCGGCCAAGGCCGTCAATGACGCGGCCGAAGAGCCCCGGTCCGGTGGGAACCAGTACCGCGTCGCCTTTGGCGCGGACGGGGTCGCCCGCCGCCACGCCGGTCAGCCGGCCCAGCGGCATGCAGCGCACTGAACCGTCCAGGGCCGCCACCACCTCGGCGTCCAGCCCCGGGTCCGAGCCCACGGTCACCAGGTCGCCCAGGGCGCACCCGAGCCCGGACACTTCCATGCCCAGGCCCACCACTGACGTTACGACGCCCACGCGCTGCGGTGCGGCGGCACGCAGCGCCGCGGCGTAGGCCTCGCCCATGGGACGCCACTCGGCGATCATCGTCTCTCCCCCGGCGGGTTTCCGGTCCCGGAGAGGTCATCGAGCAAGGCGGCGCGGGCCCGGGCCAGGGCGCTGCCGAGGCTCGCGTCGAACCAGCCCTGCTGGTATTCGACTTTGGCGTCGCCTCGGTTGAGCGCCGGGTCGGCGAGCAGGGGCAGGCCTGCCGGGATGTCCTGGCCTTCCTTGGCGAGGACCTCGATGTCTGCCGGGTTCAGCCTGATGGCAAGCACGGTGGCCGCGTCGTTGCCGGAGAGGGCACGGTGCAGCGCACCCCGTGCCGTCCGGGTTCCTTCAGCCAGTTCGTAGCCGAGGATCGCTTCGGCCAGTTCCAGCGCCGTGCGGGCCAGGACCTCCTCGGCGTCGTGCAGGGCCTGGACGTTGCGGTGCGCGAAGTCTGCGCGTGCCACGGCCAGGGCGCGGACCGCCCGGTCAAGGTCGTGCTGCCCGGCAGCGAGCGACGCCGCCTGCTCCGCCGTCATGCGGTCGCGCCAGCGGCGCTGTTCCTTGGCGGCAGCGCGGACGCCCGCTGCGTAGCCGGCTGCGTGGCCTTCGGTATAGCCGGCCTGCTCGTTGGCAGGGCCGCTCGCGCGGAGTGAAGGGAAGACGATCCGTGCCGGGGCGCTGCCGGCAGCGTTCCCGTCAGTAAACATAGTCCTCTTCGTCTCCGCGCTGGATGGTGATCTGGCCTTCGGCCTCCAGCTCGCGGATGGAGCGGACGACGGCGGCCCGCGCCTCCTCGATCTGGGAGGCGCGCAGCGGGCCCAAAGCCGCGATCTCGGATTCGAGGATTTCCAGGTTGCGGCCCGAGACGTTGGTGGTGATGGTCTCCAGGACCTGTTCGGAGGCGCCCTTCATGGCGACGGCCAGCACGGAGGCGTCCAGGCCGCGGAGCACCAGCTGCACGTCCCGGCGTTCCAGTTTCACGATGTCGTCGAAGGTGACCATTTGTGCGCGGATCTCCACGGCGAGGTCCGGATCCAGCAGGTCCAGGCCGTCCAGCACGGACCGTTCCGTGCCGGCGTCGGTCCGGTTGATGATTTCCAGCAGCGGCTGGATGCCGCCCACCACCTTGGACGCCTGCTGCGAGACGGCGGCACCGCCGCGCAGCTTGAGGGTGTCGGCCACGATTCCGATGGCCTCCGGCGCGCCGGAGCCCATGGTGGCGATGCTCAGGGCGACGTCGGCCCGCAGTGTGCCGGGCAGCCCGGACATCACGGCGGAGGCCTTGCGCGGGCTGAGGTGCGCCAGGACCAGGGCGATGGTCTGCGGCAGTTCGCCGTCGATCAGCGCCAGGATCTGGACCGGTTCAATGTCTTCGAGGAATTCAAAGGACTTGCCGGCCATGTTCACCGTGAGCCGGTTGAGCAGGCCGGCGGCCTTCTCCGACCCGAAGGATGCCTCCAGCAGTCCCTCGGCCAGTTCACGCCCGCCCCGGGCCTGCCGGGGGCTGGACATCGCGGCTTCGTGGAAGTCCTTCATGATCTGCTCGGCGACCTCGGGGTCCACCTTGCGCAGACGCACGATCTCGGCCGCGATCTCCTCGGCTTCGGTGTCGTTGAACTGGGCCATCACCTTGGCGGCGTTGTCCGGGCTCATCTGCATCAGGACGACGGCGGCCCGCTGGGTTCCCGTCAGGGTCGCGTCGGCGGTTTTCATACCGGCTGCCTGTCATCCATGAGGCTGCGCAGGTAGTCGGCGGCCTTCTCCGGGTTGGCCGCCACCATGTTGTCGATCTCGAAGCGGCGGCGCTCGGCTTCGACCTGGGCGGGCGGCGGAAGCAGCGGCGGCAGCGCCGTGATGGGGATGGCCGAGGTCTCGGGCGCCGGGGGCAGCGCGGTGACGGGCGGCATCACCGGGATCATCTCCAGGTCGAGGCGTTCGCCCAGATCCACCGGTTCACGCTTCTGCCGGCGGCGCAGCATCACGGTAAGGACCAGCGCGAGGATCAGCAGACCCAGGAGGATGCTGCCTGCCGTCATCAGCGTGCTGAAGAATGCGGCCTGTTTCTGGGCTTCCAGTTCGGCCTTGGCTGCTTCGAGGGACGCGGCGGCCTGGTCCGCTGCGGCGGTGCTGAAGGGCACCACCTCGACGGTCACGACGTCGCCCCGGGCGGCGTCCACCCCTGCGGCCGCGGTGACCAGGGAGGTCAGGGAAGCGAGGTTGAGACCGCCGGCGGCGGCCTGGTCGACGGCGACGGAGATGGTCTGCCGTTTGACGGCGCCGGCCGGGATCACCCTGTCCTCCGTGACCTTGTTGACCGCGTTGTTCTTCGTCTCGGTCGAGGAGTCGAAGCTGCCGTTCCCGCTGGTGTCGCCGGGAACAGCAATGTTGTCCGGCCCGAGCACTCCTGCCGCGCCGCCGCCGGTGCCGGTGTACTTCTCGGTCTTGGAGGACTCGCTCAGGGGCAGCGCACCCTCCGCGTTGGTGAAGGTCTCGCTTTTCTGCTGCGCCGATTCGCCGGTGACGTCGGCGGCCACGGCCACGGTGGAGTTGCCGGGACCCACCACGCGGTCCATGACGGCCCGGACGGCGTCAGAGGTGCGCTGCTGGTAGTCGGTGGCCTGCTTGGACGCCGAACCCGCCGCGCCGGCGCCGACGGCCGACAGGACGGTGCCCTGCGAATCAACCACGGAGACGTTGGCGGGCTTCAGGTTCTCGATCGCGGCGGAGGTCAGGTGGACGATCGCCTGGACCTTGTCGCCGGAGAGCGTGGAACCGGGGGCCGTTTCGACGAATACGGAGGCCGTGGTGTCCGGGGTGGTGGACACAAAGACGGTCTTTTCCGGAATCGCGAGGCGGACAGCGGCCGTTTTCACGCCGTCCATCGCGGAGATGGTGCTGGCCAGTTCGCCTTCGAGGGCCCGCTTGTAGGTGACGGACTGCTGGAACTCGGATGAGGTGACGCCCATTTTGTCCAGCAGCGAGTACCCGGTGGCGGCGGCGGTGGGAAGCCCGGCGGCGGCGGCTTTGAGCCGTTCGTCGTAGACCCTGTCCTGCGGGACAAGGATGGTGGAGCCGCCGTCGCTCAGTTCGTACGGTACGTTGTCCGCGCGCAGCTGCTCCACGATCCCGTTGGCGTCGGTGTCCTTGAGGCCGGAGAACAGCGGGGTGAGGGCGGGCTTGGACAGCCAGGCCGAGAGGGCAATGATGCCGACCACCAGCATGGCGGCGCCGATCGCGGCGATGGTGCGCTGGGCGGGGGTGAAAGCCTTGAGGCCCGCGCCGAAGCGCTGGAAGAAGACGTTGATCTGCGGGGGCATCAGGCCTGCATCCTCATGATCTCGTTGAACGCATCAACGCCCTTGTTGCGTACGGCGGCTACGAGCTCGAGGGTGATCTGGGCGCGGCTGGATGCAAGGGTGGCGTTGTGGATGTCGTCCAGGTTGCCGGTGACGGCGGAGATGGCCAGCTCTTTCGACGTCGACTGCAGCTGCTGCAGGTTATCTACGGCCCCGGTGAGGGACGCGCCGAAGGCGGAGCCGTCGGTGCCGGTGGCGGCGCCGGCTCCGGTGACGTAGTTCGCCGGCAGGACACCCTGCACGGGCGCGATTGGGGAAACAGGCATCAGGATCGTCCAATCTCAAGGGCGGCGAGGTAGCTTTCGCGGGCGCGGTCGACAACCTGCGCGTTGGCCTGGTAGCCGCGCTGGGCGATGATGAGGGCGCCCATCTGTTCGGCCATGTCGATGTCCGGGTACTTGACGTTGCCGTCGGCGTCGGCGAGGGGGTGGTCCGGCTGGTAGACGATCCGGCCTTCGCCGTCGCCCAGCTGGGTGCTTTTGACGTACACGCCGGTGCCCTCGGCGCCTTCTGCGGCCTCGATGTACCGGGCCTGGAATGCAGGACCGTTGGTGCGGGAGGCGTTGTTCATGTTGGCGAGGTTGTCCGAAACGGAGTCAAGCCATTTGCGGTGCACGGTCAGGGCCGAACCGGCGATGCCGATCGCGTCGAAGGTCATCAGTTCGTCCTCATCGCGGCGCGCACCGCATTGAATTCCCCGCCAATGGCACGGGCGGCGAACTGGAAGCGCAGCACGGTGTCGATGTTGGAGAGGGTCTCGGTATCAAGGTTGACGTTGTTGCCGTTCAACTGGGTCGGCTCCAGGGAGGTGCCCGTGGTGGCGCCCACGCTGCCGTTGCCCGCCCTGACGGAGTCCGCGAGGGCATCCTCGAAACTGACCCGCTTCGCGTGGTAGTTCGGCGTGTTGACGTTCGCGATGTTGTTCGCGATGGCGCGCTGGCGCAGCGCGAGGCCGTCCATGGCGCTGGCCAAGGCGGCGGAAGTCACGGATTCGAGCACAGAGTCCTGCCTGGGAAGGGTGGGAGTGGCCGATCCGTGGCCGTTAAACGAGCGATCCGTGCTCTATCAGGAGTTATCGGCACTGGTCAGCCGCGCGTTAGCAGAAAATATGAAAGTCTTTGTGCAGGTTTTTTCCGAACGTGATGCCGGGGTGTCTGGCCGCGGCCGGTCAGCCGTTGACGTCGAGGTAGACGGCGCCGGCGGGCGCTCCGACTCCGGGGACGGAGGACACGGCGTGCAGCTGCTTGGCGACGTCCATCCGGGCTTCCTCAAGCCGTTTCGCGACGCGCTCCTGCGCGGCGGACAGGGCAACCGCCCGACGGCGGGCAGCGGCCGGGAGCGGCCCCGGTGGCACTGGCGGCTGCCATCGCTTCTCGGGCTGGGGCTCCACCCCGGACTGGGGTGCGGCCGATAGCGGGCCGAGCGGGTCCTTCAAGGTGCGCTCCGCAGCCCCGACGGCCATCTCCAGCATGTCCAGGATCGCGTTCCAGGCGGCCAGGACGGAGTCGGGGGCAGGCACGGCCGGGGTTGGGTCGGAGTTCGGGACGCCGGTTCCCCCCAGGCCGGCTTCCCTCTCCGTCCGGTTATCCAAAGCCGAGACTCCCGCCGCCTGTTCCGGGCTGGGTGTTCCAGGCACCGGCGGAGGCGAAGCCCGCCGGGGCGGCCGAAGCGAAGGCGGCAGCACCCGCCGGGGCCGGCGCGGGCACCGCGGCGGCAGCCTCGTGCCAGGCCTGGCGCAGGGGTTCGAGGAGCTCGATCGCTTCCCGCGTCAGTGCGGCGTCCCGCTGGATGTTCGCGTTGATCAGGGCCGTGGACACGTAGTTATAGACACCGAGCAGGCTGTCGGCCCCGTCCCAGGCATCCGTCTTCAGCGAGGACGACAGTTCGGTGACGATGGCCTGGGCGTGCAGCAGGTTCTCATTCGCAGCGGCCCAGTTCGAGGCCTGCTGCGCCGATTCGGCCCGGCCCAGGTCCAGCAGCAGGCGGTCGTAGAGCATGGTGAGCAGGCGTGCCGGCGGGGCCGAGAGGACGGAGTCGGAAAGGTACTGGTTGCGCTGGCCGGCGTTGCCGTAGCCACTGCTGCCGAAGGGGGGCATGGTCATGATGAGGAACTTCCTGAGAGGCCTGCGAGCTGTGAAGACAGCCAGGACGACTGGGCCTGCATGCCGCTGAGGGCGACTTCCAGGGCCGAGTAGGTGCGCTGGAGCGTGGTCCTGCGCATCTCCAGGCGGTCGTCCCAGTCGGCGATCTGCTCGGTGAAGTCCTTGGCGGCGGTCTGCTGGCCCTTGATCTTGGTGCTGAGCAATCCGCTGGTGGGATCGGAAGCCTGCTTGGCGGCATCCGCCACACGTCCGGAGATGGTGGCGACGGCAGCCATTGTGCCGGCCGGATCCTTCGCCAGGGCGTCGCCGAATTTGGTGGCATCGAATTCGATCGTGCCGGTTTTCGTGAGGGTGATGCCGAATTCGGCCGGTGACTTCCCGTCGACAGGCTGGGAAGCAGCCGACAGGATCGCCGCGTTGACCTGGCGGATGGTGCTGTCCCCGGTGAACACGCCTCCTGAGGTGATGGGCTTGCCGGAGCCGTCCGTGCTGCTGACCACGGTGCTTTTCGTTGAGATCTGCGCGAGGACGCCGTTGACGGAACCAACCAGGTCCGAGACGGTCTTGCTGATTTGCGCGTTGTCACGGGCAACAGTGACCCGGGTGGGCGTGGCAGAAACCTCGGAGACGGTAACCGAGACGCCGCTGAGGACATCCGCGAATGTGTTGGTGGCGGAGCTGAGTGTTGTTTCGGCCGCTGTTCCCGCCCACAGCTTGACCTGCGCGTCCTGGGCCGGCTGCACTTTGGTCAGCCCGGCGGTGCCGTCCGGATCGGCGATGCTGAAGCCGCCGTCGACGCCGGTCTTTGACGATGCGAACTGCAGCCGGAATTCTCCGCCGCCCACGGAAACTTTCGATGCGACGATGCCGGCGCCGGAGAGGTTCACGGCGGATACGACGTCGTCCAGGGAGGAAGTGAGCGGGGTGACGGTAACTGCCTGGCCGCCCTCACCGGTCACGGTCATGGTGGTGTAGGGCCACGCGGTGAGGTTTTTACTGACGGAGACCTGTGTCTGGGCCAGCTGGGCCACGGCGAAATCCACGGCCCCGGGCTTCGCCCCGGCGCCCACCGTGGCGGTTACCTTGGCGGAGCTGCTCGACGCCGAGTACAGCTCAAGGCCCTTGGGGTCGGCGAGTTTACCGGCTTTGGTGGCGAGGTCCGCGACGGCGGAATTGAGTCCCTGCAGCGCCGAGATGCGGGTCTGCACGGATGCGGCTTTGTTCTTGATGAGGCTCTGGGGCACGGCCTCGACAGCCATGAGCGAATTGATCAGTGACGTGGTATCCAGGCCGCTGGAAAGTCCGTCAATAGAAAGCCCCACGCCTGCAACCCCTTAGCTCATGTGTCTGTTGAAAAATACTGGCTTGCCATACTGCAGAGCGCCCGAGGAGAGAAATCCTCTCCCCGGGCGCCCTGGGCAGCCTGCTCTACCTAACGGAAGTCACCGGGGTGATCGCTTCCCGTCGGGGTTTAGCGCAGGAGCTGCAGAACACCCTGGTTGGACTGGTTTGCCTGGGCCAGCATGGCAGTGCCGGCCTGGGACAGGATGTTGTTGCGGGTGAACTTGACCATTTCCTCAGCCATGTCCGTGTCGCGGATACGGGAGTTGGAAGCGGTCAGGTTTTCCTTGGCCACGTTGATGGTCTGCACAGCGGACTCAAGGCGGTTCTGGGTTGCACCGAGATCAGCGCGGGCCGTCGAAACGGTCTTGATCTGCGCGTCGATCATCGTGATAGACGCCCGGGCGTTGTCAGCACTGTCAAACTTCAAGCCGCCCGACACGGCAGTCGTTGCGCCGCCCGTTGCCAGCCCGGCCGCCGGTGCCGCCGTAGTTGACACGACGCCGCCGTCCAGAGCGGTAACCACAATGCCGGAACCGGCACCGTTTGCGTCCTTGGTGACAGCAACCGTGAAGTTCGCAGCGAAGTTTGCGTCGCTTCGCAAGGCCGCAGCATACTCGTCTACGCTCTGGAAGTCTGCAGCATTCGGGTTCTGCGCCGTGTCGCCGATCCGGTCATTCAGAACGGCGGTGGTGATTGCCTTTGTCGTGACGGCGCCGGTATCCGGATCAGTCACGGTGCTCGTAAACGTGGCCGCCGCGGTCGTCAAAGACGCAACCGTTGCTGCAAAGGAAGATCCAGTGGTGCTCAGGTCCCCCCCGGCCAGGGTGGTCGCGATGGACTTCACGTTTGCACCGCCAAGGTTGACGTCGATCGTGCTGTTGGCATCGGCGTTGGCGCCCACCTGGAGTGACATCGTCGCCTTCGAGCCATCCAGCAGCTGGGCGCCATTGAAGTTCGTTGAGCCGGCAATGCGGTCCAGTTCCTTGACCAGGCTCGTGGCTTCAGTGGCAATCGCGCCCCGGGATTCGGCGTTGTTGGTGTCGTTAGCTGCCTGGACACCCAGGTCGCGCAGACGCTGCAGGATGGAGTGAGCCTGGTTCAGGCCGCCTTCGGCGGTCTGAACTGCGCCGATGCCGTCCTGGGCGTTGCGAGCAGCAACCGAGAGGCCGCCGATCTGGGACTTCAGGCCTTCGGAGATTGCCAGGCCGGCCGCGTCGTCACCGGCGCGGTTGATGCGCAGGCCACTGGAAAGCTTCTCCAGCGACTTGGACAGGTCGGTCTGGGTGTTGCTCAGGCTGCGGTATGCGTTGTTGGCAGCCATGTTGGTGTTGATCTGCATTCCCATGATGTTTCCTCCATGATTGGGACAGTGTTCGATGGCCCATCCGTGGGCCCTCAGGAGTAGCTATCGCCCGCCGCACCGCAGGGGTAAGGCAAACCGCCGAAATTCTTTGAGCACGAATTGCTGATCGCATTTCCCCTAGTAATCAGCCATATTCCGGCTAACGGCGCCCCTCTCACTGCCGATAGTTCCTACGAACCCTGCTGAGCGCTGACTGCTGCAAAAGAAAAGTGTCCCCACCATTGCGCAGCCGCACCGCCGCACTATGACGAACCATCCAGACACATAAGGGAGTCCTCCGGACCATGGCCATCCACGAACTTTCAGCCCTGCTGTGGCGGGAGCGTGAACTCCTGGACGTTCTCACCTTCAAGCTGGAGGAAGAGCAGCTGCTGCTCACCTCCGGCAAATCCCGCTGGCTGCCCCACGGAACCAAGGAAGTAGAACAGGTTCTGGGGCACCTGGCGCAGGCGAGCCTGGCGCGCACCATCGAGGCCTCGGTCGTCGCAGAGGCCTGGGGCCTGCCCACCGAGGCGTCCCTGGCGGAACTCGCCGCTGCCGCCCCGGAAGGCACCTGGTCCGAGATCCTGACTGCGCACCTGAACGCCCTGACCCGCCAGACCGCCCTGATCAAGGAACTGCGCGATTCCAACGAGCAGTACCTGCGCACCGCCGTCCGGTCCACCCAGGAGTCACTGGCGGACCTGCGGCCCACCGCGGCAGCAGGGACCTACGACGCGCACGGCAAGTCCGGGGACGCCCCCGCTTCCCGTATCTTCGACAAGCAATTCTAAGGAAGCCACCATGAGCACCTTCGGCGCCCTGAACACTGCCTACCGCGGGCTGACCGCAGCCCAGCAGGGCATGAACGTGGCCAGCCAGAACATCGCCAACGCCGCCACCGAGGGATACACACGGCAGCGCGTCGACCAGTCCGCCCTGGCGACGCCCGCCCGCGGGCTCTTCAGTGGCGGAGCCATGCAGCCCGGCCAGGGTGTGTCCGTCAACGCCATCTCCCGGCTCGGCAGCAGCTTCCTCGACGCCGGCGTCCGCTCAGCGGGGGCCCAGGCCGGCTACGCGAGCGTCCGCTCCTCGGCGCTGCAGGGCATCGAAGGCATCCTCCAGGAACCAGGAGAGAACGGGATCTCCGCCGCACTGCAGGGATTCTGGTCCGCCTGGCAAGGCGCCGCCAACCAGCCGGACCAGTCCGGCCCCAAGGGAACGCTCCTGAACGCCGCCAACTCCGTGACGGACAAAATCTCCTCCGCCTACCAGGCCCTTGATGCGCAGTGGACCGGCGTCCGCGGCCAGGCTGCCGACGCGGTCAATGCCGTCAACGCAGCAGCCGCCCAGGTGGCGTCCTACAACACGACCATCCGCTCCACCCTGGCCGCGGGCGGATCCGCGAACGAACTGATCGATGCCAGGGCCAAGCTCACGGACCAGATTGCCGGCCTCGCCGGCGGCGCCGTCCGTGAACAGGCCGACGGCACCGTGGACGTCCTGGTCGGCGGCAACGCGCTGGTCACCGGCGGCTCCGTCCGGTCCCTGGCCCTCTCGGGCACACCTTCCGACCGGATCGGGACGCCTGTGCAGCTGCTCTGGGAAAACCCGCCCGGTGTGGCCGCACCCGACGGCGGCGAACTGGCCGGCGCCCTCTCCGTACTGGCCCCCGCATCGGGAGGATCCGGAGGCGCCATCGCCGAGGCCGCAGAGTCCTACAACAAGTTCGCAACGGCACTGGCAGAGGCAGTCAACACGGTCCACCGGGACGGCGTCACCGGAGCCGGCACCACCAACGTCGAGTTCTTCACCATCGGTGGCACGGGGCCTGCCGCACTGAGCATCACCGGCCCTACGAGCACCCTCGGCATCGCCCTTCGAGCTTCAACGGGCGGCGCCCTGGACACCGGCATCGCGGACAAGATCTCACAGCTAGGCACTGGCGCGGACTCGCCGGACATGATCTGGACCGGCATCGTCACCAACATCGGCGTCCAATCACGCGGTGCCCAGCAGCATGAGGCGCTCACCGACGCTGCCCAGGCCTCAGCCCTAACCGGCCGGGCGTCCCAGGCTTCGGTCAGCCTGGATGAGGAGAACGTCAGCCTCCTCACCAACCAGCATGCCTACCAGGCCGCCGCCCGCGTGATGACCGCCGTCGACGAAGCCCTGGATGTTCTGATTAACCGCACCGGACTGGTGGGAAGGTAGACCCATGCTGAACCGTGTCACAAACCTGACCATGAGTGCCACCGCCCAGCGGACCCTGCAGACCCAGCAGTCCCGCCTGGCCGAGCTGCAGGAAAAAGCCACCTCGCTCAACAAGATTTCCCGCCCCTCCGACGATCCCGCCGCTACGGCGCAGGCCCTCCAGACCAGGGCTCGAATGGCTTCTGCTGCCCAGTACGCGCTCAACATCGAAGACGGCAACCGCTGGCTTGCAGCCGCCGATTCGGCTCTGGAGCAGGCCACTAACGTCGTCCACAAGATGCAGGACCTTGCGGTGCAGGCCGGCAATGACACCCTCAGCGCATCGGGCCGGGAAGCCCTCGCCCGTGAACTGGAAGGCCTGAACGAGGACCTGCTGTCCATTGCCAACCGGAAACACCTGGGCCGCAATATCTTCGCCGGCAGCTCGGATGCCGCCAGTGCTTTTACGGGCACACCTGCGGTGTTCAAGGGAGTTCCCGATAGTTCCGTCGAGCGTCGCGTCAGCGAGAGCCAAACAGTTCGGGTGGACGCTGACGGAGCCGCGATCTTTGGCGACGGCCCGACGTCCATCTTCGATACCGTAAAGGGCATGGTCACGGCTCTTCGCGGCGACCAGGGTATTGGCGCCTTGGCGGGTCAGCTGGAGTCTGGTGTCAAGAACGTGATTGACGGACGTGCTGATATTGGAGTACGCCAGGCGCAGTTGGAACGCGCCGGCAACGTAAACACAGAATGGGAGGCCACCTTGGACGCGCAGCGGAACGGCATTGAGAAGGCAGATCTTGGCAGCGTGATCATGGACCTGAAGCTCCAGGAGACCAACTACCAGGTGGCGCTGGCCGCCACGGCACGGGTTCTTCAGCCAACTTTGATGGACTTCCTGCGATGAACACCCCTGTGGCCGACGCTCCCGTCAGCAGCACGCCCGTGTTGTTCACCGCGCCCATGCCGGGCTTTGAGAACGCCCGGGACTTCACCCTGCGGAGCGTCGAAGGCGCCGCAGGTCTCTACGCCCTGGAGGCCGGCTCGCCGGTCCCGGTGAGGTTGTTCCTCGCCGACGCCGCCGTCTTTGCACCGAACTACGCCCCGCCGGTCCCCGCTGCCACCCTAGATGCCTTGGACCTCAAGCACGGTGAGCGCCCCCAGGTGCTGGTGGTGCTCAACCACGCCCCCGACGCCACCACGGTCAACCTCATGGCTCCCATTGTGCTGAACCCGGCCACGCGGCGCTGCACCCAGCTGGTCCTGGACGGCCGCGAGTACCCGCTCCGGGCCGACCTCGGCTCGCTCTAGCCGGCGTCATCCCCACCGGGGTCCCGGATCACCAGAAATGCGCGACGTCGATCACCAGCCGTGATCCCGCGCCCGGCCCCTCCAGGGTGAAGACGCGGAACGGCAGCCGTGCCCGCACTCCGAGCCCCAGGCTGGAGTACCCCTCAAAGCTGCCGGCCCACGCCACCTGCCGGAAGGTCTGGTAGCCGGTGACGTCGGTCAGCTCGTCGGGGTTGGCCGGGTTGTACGTGGCGTTGCCGTTCTCGTCATAGGCGGGCGCATTGGCTGTGACCTGCAGGAACGCCTGCCCGCGCAGGGCGATCGGCAGACCGGAGCCGTCCTGCACCACCTGCGGCACGTAGCGGACGGTGTACCCGGCAGCGGGCCCGTTCAAGTCAAGGACCAGCCGGTCGAAGCAGTAATGCTGGCCGGTGCGGACGTTGGTCACCTGGGCCTGGCTCATGGCGGGATCCGCCTTGACCAAAGATCCCCACACCAGTCCGCAGTACGGTGCCGCGGAGGCGGGACCCGGCGCCACGAGCGCCGATCCGGCAGCCAGCAGGATCGCAACTAACCACACCCGGAACTTCTTCATGTTGGGCCGCCCCCTCGAGAGATGAGATAGCTCCAGAATAGGAGCGTTTGGGGTCCGCTTCGAGGGGCAAACGGCCTAGGTGCCCCAACCGTTAGCTTGCGGGGGCCCGGGTCACGGGACGGTTGCGCCGCCGTCGTGCGCCTGCCGGGGAGGCCCGCGGGAACGGCGAAGCGCCGGGCCCCTCAACGGATCCGGCGCTTCGCGGTGCTTACTTGCTGAAGTGGTGGTGCGCGGTGGAAGGTCCCCTTAGCCTTCGCAGTCGCGGCAGTACTTCAGGCCGTTCTTTTCCTTGGCCACCTGGGACCGGTGACGGACCAGGAAGCAGGAGGAGCAGGTGAATTCATCGGACTGCTCGGGTACAACAATGACCGTCAGTTCTTCGCCGGAAAGATCGGCGCCGGGAAGGTCGATGCCTTCAGCCGTGTCGTTCTCGTCGACGTCGATGACGGCAGTCTGCGCGCCACCGCCGCGGGACGCCTGGAGGGCCTCCAGCGACTCAGCGGGAGACTCTTCTTCTGTCTTGCGGGGTGCGTCGTAATCGGTAGCCATTTGGGGGTTCACTTTCGTTGCTGCGCAGCGCCATTTCAGGCACCTCAGTGAAGCAGTTTAGGACATTATGCACGCCCGGGAAGAATAGTGTGGCGAATCCGACACTTTGCGTCGATTTCCGCGTCCGGGCGACGTTTTCGGGGGTTCCGGGGCCTCATTCGACAGGCCAGATAATCAGTGTTTTCCAGCTGGCCGGGTCCGGTTCTGCAGCAGGATCGCTAAGGTAGTACTCCCACATGGTGTTCCCCGGGGTGACGCCTTCGGCCTGCATCTTGGCCATGATTGCTCCGTACGTTTCGGGCAGCGCCTCGTACGGCCCGATGTGCATCGCCTCATAGGCCCGGCCGGCCGGGAGCGTCCCTGCGGTCACGCCGCCAGCGGTCCCGCCGGGAAACGGCGCCGCCACCGGAAACCCCGCTTCGACGTCGACGACGTCGGTCGGCATGCCGCGGTACATGGCAAAGGGCGGCCCGGCCAGCTGCACGTGCTGCTGCTCCGCCGCCCCCATCACCTGGTGGTAGGCGCGGTCGAAGAAGTCGCGCAGCTTGTTCATGGGAACGGTCTCCCGCAGCACGGCGGTGGGCTGCTCTTCGAGCTGGGTGGACTCGATGTCCGGCGTCTTCTCCGGAGTGGTTTCAGTCATGAGCCCAGATTCCGCTTCCCTGTCTCCGCGGACTAGGGCCTAACGTCCCCCGGCTCCGCTCCCGGCGGGCGCCGCCGCGGTGGTTGGATCAGTCGATCACGTTCAGATCAGGGATCCACTTCTCCTGCCCCTCCTGGGCGTTGTACATCAGGATCCAGACGCCGTCCTTGGCGCCATGAATGTCCGTAAACGGCGTGTACGCGAAGTAAAGCTGGTTGCGCGCCTGTGTTTCAGTGTTTTGCATTTCCACGATTTTGAACGTCAGCTCTTCCCAGGAACCGTCGAACGGAATGAAATTGTTGGATTCGTTGACGATCTGCGTGCCCTGCGACTCGGACACGGCGGCGAGGACGTTGTCCTTACTCAGCGCGGCGGGCCGGGAGGCGTCCGCATAGGCAGTGGTCAAGAGGGGCGAGACCCTGGACGGTGCCATCTTGGTGTAGTTGTTGTCGGCCGCCGGGGTGGTGGCGGCGAAGGCCGCGTCCGGCTGGACACTCCAGCGGGCGGTCGCCGCTTTGAGCTGATCGTCCCCCATGATCTGGGCGCCGGTGCCGGAGCTGGGCACCTTTTCGGGGGCCGGGAGCTGGCTGCCCGGGGCGATCGCAGCCATCCCGGCGATCGCGTAGTCCTGGTACACCTCACGGAGGAACGCCCCGTAGGCGAGCTGGTCGTCCCGGCTCTGCTGCTGGAACGTGGCCATATCCATGGCCTCCAGCGTGCTGATCTTCTGCTGCTGCTCCGGGGTGAGTGCCTTGAACGGCGCGCTGTCCTGCAGTGCGGTCCATCCGGAGGCCGCCGGGGCGGCGGAGCCTGCCGGGGACTGGGCGGCGGACGATGCGGGGGCGGTGGGGCCGGGCGCTGCCTGGCTCCCGGTCGCGGCACTGGACGGCGCGGTGGCCTCCGGGGCGGCGCCGGAGGTGCACCCAGAGAGCACCGCGCCGAGGGTGAGCAGGGTTAACCCGGCCGCTGTGCGCCGCTGCAGGTTCCTGCTGGTCATGGCGTCCCCCCGAAGTCGGTGTAGAAACATTGTGCACATTTCCGTAGCCGATATCCACGGTCATGATGCCGGAGGGCAAACAAAACCGCGCCGTGCCTCGAACTGGCCGAGGCCTGTTCCCCTGGGTGCGGGCGGGCAGCTTGCCGGTTGGCGGGCTGACCGTAGACTCGACGCATGTCTGGTTCCGGGGGAACACGAAAAGTCCACGGCGTCCTGCTGCTTGCCGGTATGGTGGCCGCCGGCGGCCTGGCCGGCTGCGCCTACGAGGACGAGGGTGAGCCGCAGCCGACCGCCGTCAGCTCAAGTGCCCGGCCGGTGGCCGCCGTACCGACGAAGGGGCCGGACCTGTTGGCCGTAGAAGACCGCAACTATGCCGAGCTGGGCCGGCGCCTTGGGCCGGCGGATAAGCCCGTCCTCCTGGTCGACGGCGGCCCGGCCGACGGACCCGGGGTCGGATTCAGAAAAACCGCGAAGGTGACGGCTGCCGGCCCGCACACTGTCACCGCCGCGTGCGTGGGGCTCCCCGGCGCCCAGATCTACCTCACCCAGGAAGTCCAGGGCGGCACAGAAGGCACGACGTTCGAGCTGGACTGCTCGGGGACCCACACGCAGCTGGTGCAGCTCCAGGAAGGGTACGTGGGCGTGCATCTGGTCCGTTACCGGACGGTGCCTGGACCGGCGGGGTCGCCGGCATAAAAATCACCGTCGGATGATGCATCGGCGCTCTACCTGCACAGCGAAAAACCCCTCCGTTCCGGGCAAAATCGCCGGAACGGAGGGGTTAGTGGGGCCCCCTGTCGGATTCGAACCGACGACCCCCGCTTTACAAGAGCGGTGCTCTGGCCAACTGAGCTAAGGAGGCATTCCTGCGCTGGCGGGCACCGGGCCGCGGTGCGGGCCCCTGTGCCGTGCGCTAGATAAGGGTAGCCCACGGACGCCCGGGGATAAAAACAGGCCCGGCCCCGGAAGAATCCGGAACCGGGCCTGCGCCGATCTGCTGGCAGAACCGCTTACTGCTTGGCGTCGATGGCTGCCTGGAGGAACTCCTCGAACGGGGTCTGGGCGCTCTCGCCCTTGCCCCACTGCTGGCCGTCCACGAAGACGGTCGGCGTGCCGGTGACACCGATCGACGCCGCCTGCTGCGTGGTGTACTTCACCCACGGGCGGAAGGTCTTTTCCTCCACGCAGGTGTCAATGCTCTTGGCGCCGACGTCCGTGGCCATCTTCTTCAGGTCCGCATCGGAGATGCCGGCGCCGCCTTCAGCCGGCTGCTTCTCGAAAAGCACGTTGACGAAGTCGGCGTACTTCTCCGGCGATTCGTTCACCACACAGGCAGCGGCGTTGGCCGCACGGGAGGAGTAGTTGGTGGTGGAGCGGGTGTCCAGGAACCCGAGCGGACGGTACTCGACGCTGATCTTGCCCTCGTTGCGGAGGTTGGTGAGCGTCTCGTTGTACTGGGTCTCGAAGTTCTTGCACACAGGGCAGATGAAGTCGATGTAGAGGACCACCTTCACCGGCTTGCCCGCCTCGGCTTCAGCGCCGGGGGCGGTCACTGTAGCCGGCGGGGTGTCCGCCGGAGCGGGAATGTCGGCCACCCGGACCGTTGCAGGCTCGGTCTTCGCCACCTCGGAGTTGGCCAGCAGCGTGACACCGCCGTACACGTTGCCGTTGGCCGGAGTGGGGCCCTCGTCGGCAACCGGGGCGTTGTTCTGGATGTTCGAAGTGACCACCAGGGCCACCACCACAATGATGGCGACGACGGCGGCAACGATGCCCCAGCCGATGAGCAGCTTGTTGCGCTTGTCCTTCTTCAGCTGCGCTTCGCGGATCTCACGGGCTTTCTCCCGCGCCGCGGCAGTTCGCTCAGATTTGGACTGACGGGGTTCGTTTGCGGGGCTCATTAGTTCCTCGGGTCGATCGGCCGGTGGTGTCCACTTGCGTGGCAATTCATCATTTTAGGGGAGAAAACTGGGAACTTGCGCTTTCAACAATCCCCCACGCCGCCCCACGGGTGAATAGCAGCCGCCCAACGGGTGAATAGCACAGATGATTCCCCCCGACTAGGGTGGAGAGGAGCCACGAGCGATCCCCAGGGGGCACCAATGCAGGCCACGCAACACGCCGAACCACGTCTGGAATCAGCGGACGAATCCGCAGGAGAGTCCGCGCACAGCACAGCTGCGCACGGCACGGACGGTACCGATCCCGACGCGCAGTATGACTTTATGGTGGTGTCCAACCGCCTGCCGGTGGACCGCTGCTCCCCGGACGAGCCGGGTTGCGAGGACGGCTGGCGCCGCTCCCCCGGCGGACTGGTCACGGCCCTCGCGCCCATGATGGCCAAGACCGACGGCGCCTGGGTGGGCTGGCACGGCGCCCCGGACGAGCACCTTCAGCCGTTCAGCCACGGCGGCATCGACCTGGTGCCGGTCCAGCTGAGCACGCACGACATCGAACTCTTCTACGAGGGCTTCTCCAACGCCACCCTGTGGCCGCTCTACCACGATGTGATTGCCCCGCCGGAGTTCCACCGAAAGTGGTGGGATTCGTACCGCAAGGTCAACCGCCGGTTCGCGGACGCCGTCATCCACCATGCCGCCGCCGGGGCGACCGTCTGGGTGCAGGACTACCAGCTGCAGCTCGTCCCCAAAATGCTGCGCGAGGCGCGGCCGGACCTGAAGATCGGCTTCTTCAACCACATCCCCTTCCCGCCGCCGGAGATTTTCGCCCAGCTGCCGTGGCGCCGTGCCATCATCGACGGGCTGCTCGGGGCGGACCTGGTGGGCTTCCAGCGCAGCAGTGACGCCGGCAACTTCATGCGCTCCGCCCGCCGCTTCCTCGGCGCCAGCGTCAAGCAGCAGCAGGTCCACGTCAAGGGCAGCGACGGCCAAACCACCCATATTGCCCGCGCGCAGGCATTTCCCATCTCCATTGACGTCAAGCAGATCAGCGAGCTTGCGCAGAAGCCCGAGATCATCGAGCGCGCCCAGCAGATCCGCCGGGACCTCGGCAACCCCAAGACCATCCTCCTCGGCGTCGACCGACTCGACTACACCAAGGGCATCCGGCACCGGCTCAAGGCCTACGAGGAACTGCTGGCGGACGGCAAGGTGACGGTGGAAGGCGCCACCCTGATCCAGGTGGCCAGCCCCAGCCGGGAGCGTGTGGAGCAGTACCGGCTGCTGCGCGAGGAAGTCGAAGGCACCGTGGGGCACATCAACGGCACCTACGACACCATGCAGAACACGGCGGTCCGCTACCTGCACCACAGCTACCCCATCGAGGAGATGGTGGCGCTCTACCTGGCGGCGGACGTTATGCTCGTCACCGCCCTGCGGGACGGGATGAACCTGGTGGCCAAGGAATACGTCACCGCCCGGACCAAGAACGACGGCGCCCTGGTGCTGAGCGAATTCGCCGGCGCCGCGGACCAGCTCAAGCAGGCCCTGCTGATGAACCCGCACGACATCGACGGCCTCAAGGACACCATCATGAGGGCCGTGGACATGCAGCCTGCCGAGGCTGCCCGCCGGATGCGGGCCATGCGCAAGCAGATCCTGGACCACGACGTCGACCTCTGGTCCTCGGATTTCCTGAACGCCCTGAAGGAAAAGGTTGTCCGCGATGACTCCTGACCCCGCACAGGAGCAGACCCCGCTGTCGCTCTCCCCCGAGCTGCTGGACGCCGTCCGGCGGATCGCGGGCACCGAACACCTGCTGGTCGCGATGGACTTTGACGGCACCATGGCGCCGCTGGTGGACCACGCGGCGGATGCCCGCTCCCTCCCCCGCTCGGCAGCGGCCTTCGCCGCCCTTACCGAACTGCCGCGGACGACGACGGCGCTCATCTCGGGCCGCGCCCTCGACAGCCTGCGGGCGGTCGCGTTTCCCCCGGAGAAGACCCTGCTGATCGGCAGCCACGGCGCGGAGGTCTGGATGGGCCCCGGGTCCGCGAAGTTGGAGCTCGACGACGAACGCCGGGAACTCCTCGCCGACGTCCGGCGTGAGCTCGAGGGCATCGTCGAGGTGGCTCCGGGCACCCTGCTCGAGGACAAGCCGGCCGGCGTCGTCCTCCACACCCGCCTTGCCGCGGACGACGTCGCGGCCGACGCCGTCGCCGCGGCCCGCGCCGTCCTGCAGGACCGGCCGGGTGTTTACCTGAAGAGCGGGAACCGGGTGCTGGAGACCTCCGTGGTGCATGCCTCCAAGGGCGAGGGCGTGTCCTTCCTGCGCCAGGCCACCGGCGCCACGGCCACCATCTTCGCCGGCGACGACACCACCGACGAGGACGCCTTGGCCCGGTTGCTGCCCGGAGACCTCGGCGTAAAGGTGGGGCTGGACTTCACCCAGGCCCAGTTCCGCGTGGAGGCTCCGGTCTACGTCGCCGAGCTGCTGGAGGCCCTTCTGCGGGAACGGAAGCGCGCCCTTGGCCTGTGACCCCTAGCGCACCCGGCACCCAAAGTCGGCCGAATCACATGTGACATCCGTAACTTTTTGGCCCATTTAGGAAAAATCTGACATACTCTGGGTTGTGATGTGGCGCACAAGTACCGTGCGGCGTCATTGGATACTCCTCGGCCTCCGCCGGGGAGTATGCGCACGACCAGGTGCTGACAACTGAATTAACAATCGAATAAAAAGACCATTCACAACGGATCGTCCGGCACGTACCTGCCGGTGAAGGGATTGATAACTGTGGCTACAGTTACTTTTGATAACGCAACACGTCTGTACCCGGGCACGGAAAAGCCCGCTGTTGACAAGCTCAACATTGAAATCGCCGACGGCGAGTTCCTGGTCCTCGTTGGACCCTCCGGCTGCGGCAAGTCGACCTCCCTGCGTATGCTCGCAGGTCTTGAGGACGTCAACGCCGGTCGCATCCTGATCGGCGACCGCGACGTCACCGACGTTCCGCCCAAGGACCGCGACATCGCCATGGTCTTCCAGAACTACGCGCTGTACCCGCACATGACCGTCGCCGACAACATGGGCTTCGCCCTGAAGATCGCCGGCGTCAGCAAGGAAGAGCGCGCCGAGCGCGTCCGGGAAGCCGCGAAGCTCCTGGACCTTGAGCCCTACCTCGACCGCAAGCCGAAGGCCCTCTCCGGCGGCCAGCGCCAGCGTGTTGCCATGGGCCGCGCGATCGTGCGTAACCCGCAGGTCTTCCTCATGGACGAGCCGCTGTCCAACCTGGACGCCAAGCTCCGCGTGCAGACCCGTACGCAGATCGCCTCCCTGACCCGCCGCCTCGGCGTCACCACGGTCTACGTGACCCACGACCAGGTCGAGGCCATGACCATGGGCGACCGCGTTGCCGTGCTGAAGGACGGCCTGCTGATGCAGGTCGACACCCCGCGCAACCTCTACGACAAGCCGAAGAACGTCTTCGTTGCCGGCTTCATCGGCTCCCCCGCGATGAACCTGCTGGAACTCCCCGTCGTCGACGGCGGCGTCCAGTTCGGCGGCACCGTGTACCCCGTGCCGCGCGACGTCCTCGAAGAGGCCCACGGCCAGACCGTCACCGTCGGCTCCCGCCCGGAAGACCTCGAGACCGCACCGCAGGGCGAAGGCCTCCAGGTTGAGGTCGACGTCGTCGAGGAACTCGGCGCCGACGCCTACGTCTACGGCCACACCACGCTGGACGGCAAGAGCCACGACATCGTGGCACGCGTCGACGGCCGCCGCCCCCCGATGAAGGGCGAGTCCATCTACGTCCGCCCGCAGTCCGGCCACGTTCACCTGTTCGACACCAAGACGGGCCTGCGCCTCGGCGACTGATCCCCACCGGCACCCTAACCTCGCTCCGCTTCGGCCAGGGAACCCTGCCGGCGTGGGCCCTGGTTAGATCCGACGGCGGTCCTCCCCTTTGGAGGGCCGCCGTCGGGCGTTAAACCTGCCCTGCAGCACCTCTTCGTTAGGGCCGCCGCCCTGAGTACGGAAGAATTGGTTTATGACCGAGCGAAACTCCAGCACCGAGGACAACGGCGCCCACTGGCACGACGAACCCACCGACTACGGTCAGATCGGCAAACTGCCCCGGTTCGAAGCCGCCAGCGCCAATGACAGCAAGTCCATGGCGTCCAGTTCCCTGAGCATCACGGCCGCCGCCACCGAGCCGGAGCTCCTGGACCTCCCGTGGCACATCGCCCTCGAGGACTGGCCGGCGGAGTACCTCGCCGCGCTCCCCCGCGGCATCTCCCGGCACATTGTGCGCTTCGCCCACCTGGGCGGCTCGGTGATCGCCATCAAGGAAACCTCCGAGCACGTGGCCCGCCACGAGTACCACATGCTCCGCAAGCTCGCCCGGCTGGACGTTCCCTGCGTGGAACCGGTGGCCGTCATCACGGGCCGCACCACGCCGGACGGCCGGCCGCTGAACCCCGTGTTGGTCACCCGGCACCTGAAGTTCTCCATGCCGTACCGTGCCCTCTTCTCGCAGATGCTGCGCAAGGACACGCTCACCCGGCTGATCGATGCCCAGGCCCTGCTGCTGGTCCGGTTGCACCTGATCGGCTTCTACTGGGGCGACGTGTCGCTGTCCAACACCCTGTTCCGGCGCGACGCCGGCGCGTTCGCCGCCTACCTCGTGGACGCGGAAACCGGTGAGCTGTATCCCGATCTCTCCACGGGCCAGCGCGAATATGACCTGGAAATCGCCCGGGTCAACATCGCCGGTGAACTGATGGACCTCCTCGACGGCGGCCTCATCGAGGAAAAAGTGGACCCCGTGGCCACGAGCGAGCTCATCATGGACAGCTACCGGCGCCTCTGGACCGAGCTGACCGAGAAGGAATCGTTCGAAATCGGCGAGCGCTGGCGTGTGGCAGCCCGCATCCGGCGGCTCAACGAACTGGGGTTCGACGTCGAGGAATACGCCATCAAGACTACCCAGAACGGTTCCACCATCCAGCTGCAGCCCAAGGTGGTGGACGCCGGCCACCACCAGCGGCGGTTGTTGCGCCTCACCGGGCTCGACGCGCAGGAGAACCAGGCCCGCCGGCTCCTGAACGACATGGACTCCTTCCGCGCGGACAACAATCCCGGCATGGACGAGGAATACAGCGCCCACCTGTGGGTCAGCCAGATCTTCGAACCCGTGGTCCGGTCCATCCCCCGCGACCTGTCCGGGAAGCTGGAGCCGGCGGAAGCCGTGCACGAGATCCTGGAGCACCGCTGGTACATGTCGGAGAAGGAGAACCGGCACATCCCGCTGGCCGAGGCCGTGCAGTCCTACATCGACTCCGAGCTCCGCCACCGGCGGGACGAGGCGGCGATCATGCTGAATCCGGACACGGGCATGCTCAAGATCCTCGAAGTGGAGAATGAGGAATCCCGCTACGGCGCGGACGAGTCCATCGAGGAGTACCCGGACGCCGACGACTAGATCCAGCGCAGCTGGGCTACGTCAGCGGGCTAAATCGCCTTGCCGGGGTTCAGGATGCCGGCCGGGTCGAAGAGTTCCTTGATCCGGCGCTGCAGTTCGCGCACGGGTTCCTTCTGCTCGAGCCCCAGCCAGCGCAGCTTGAACTGCCCGATCCCGTGCTCCCCGGTGATGGTGCCGCCCATCGCCAGGGCCACGGTGATGGACTTGTCCAAGGCAGCGCCCAGCCGCTCCATCGCGTCCGTGTCCGCAGCGGCGTCGGCCCGGTCCACCCAGAACGTGGGGTGCAGGTTCCCGTCGCCGGCGTGCGCCACCACCTTGAGGCTGACCCCGTACGCGGCCGCCATGGCCTCCAGCTCCGCGACGTAGTCCACCATCCGGGAACGCGGGACGGCCACGTCCTCACCCACCCGGTATTCGTCGTCGACCTCCACTCCCCGGCTGTTGCGCCGCAGCTCCACGAGCTGCTCCGCCTCAGCGCTGGCCTCCATGGTCACCACCGCGCCGCCCGCTGCCAGGACCGGGCGGATCGCCGCTGCCTCGGCCGCCGCGCCGAAGCCGTCGGTCTGGATCAGCAGCAGTGACTGCCCCCTGGCGGCGAGGTCGGAGCCGTGGATCGCATCGAGCTGGGCCAGGGTGCCGCTGTCCAGGAGCTCCATGATGGCCGGCTGCACCCGCGCCTTGCCGACGGCCAGGACGCCCGCCGCTGCGCTGCGGAAGTCCGGGTAGAACGCGGCCACCGTGTGCACGTCCTGCGGCAGGTACTTGAGCCGGACGGTGATGCCGACGACGATTCCGAGGGTTCCCTCGGAGCCGGTGAACAGTGCGGTGAGGTCGTACCCGGCGACGCCCTTGAACGTCTGGTGGCCGGTGTGGATGAGCGAACCGTCAGCCAGCACCACGTCGAGGGCCAGCACCGAGTCCCGGGTCACCCCGTACTTGGCGCAGCGCAGTCCCCCCGCATTGGTGGCCACGTTGCCGCCAATGGTGGAGACCTTGAAGCTGGCCGGGTCCGGGGCGTACATCAGCCCGTGGACGGCGGCAGCAGCGTTAAGGTCGGCGTTGATGACGCCGGGCTCGACGACGGCCGTCTCGTCATCCGGGCTGAGGTCCAGGATGCGGTTCATCCGTTCCAGGCTCAGCACGATGCAGCCCTGGCTCGCGTGCGCGCCGCCGGAGACACCTGTCCCGGCGCCGCGGGCCACGATCGGGACGCCGTGGGCCGCGCAGGCACGGACCACGGCCTGGACTTCCTCCACCGTTTCGGCCCGGACCACGGCCTGCGGCAGCTGGTAATCCAGCACCGGGGCCTGGTCCACGGCGTAGGCGGCCAGCGTGGGGGCGTCCAGGGCGACCTTCGCCGCGCCCAGGGCAGAGGTGAGCTCGTCAATGATGCTCATGGGGTCTCCCGTTCGTTCGAATCCGGGTTTCAGTCTATGGCCCGCATCCGGCCGGTCAGGCGCCGCCGGCGCCCGACTGCGGCCGCAGGGTGCCGGGGAGCACCCAGACGGCGGCCGCGGCGCCCCGGGTGCAGATCAGGGCGCCTGGCGGGGCGGCATCCGCCCTGACCTGCCGGGCAGCCGGTAGGACGGCGTCGACGGGGCCGGTGGCGTACGCCGGAGCCTCTGCAAGGGCCGCCAGCTGGGCGCCGGTGAGCGCTCCGGCCGGCAGCACCACGTCCGCCGCGGCCCGCGCCACGGCCACCAGCACGGAGCCCGCGCCCGTTTCCCGGATGAACACCATGGCGTCGCCGTGCGCATACAGCCACCGGATGCCGCCTCCGGTCAGTGCGGGCTGATTCCGGCGCAGGTCGGCGAGCGCGGCGTAATCGTCCCGGAGGTCGGTGCGGACCCGGCCCGGGTCGTTCCACGGCATCGGAGTCCGGGACGCTTCCCCGTTGTACCCCTCGAGCCCGAACTCGTCGCCCGCGAAGACCACGGGGACGCCGGGCAGCGTGAACATCAGCACGGCGCCGAGCAGCTGGCCGCCGTCGATCATCACGGTGGCGGCACGGGCGGTGTCGTGGCTGTTCAGCGCGTTCATGTTCTGCTGCCGGACGTCCCAGCTGAAAGCTGCCGCGAGGTCCAGGTGCGTGGCCAGGAAGTCCTCCGCGCCGGTCCGGTTGGGACCGGGCAGTGGGGTGCCGAAGAAGTTGACGTGCGCGGCGTCCCCGGCCAGCCAGGACCACAGCGGCCGGGTGAAGTTGGAGTAGGTCATGGCACCGTGCCAGTGTTCACCGGTGAAGTCCGGTGCGGCGTCGTTGGTGGCTTCAGCCAGCAGCGCCGCGTCCGGGTTGATCTCCCGGACCCGTCGCGCGATCAGCCGGGCCACGTCCTGGTTGAGGTCCGTGGCGCCAAGCCGTCCGGTCATATTCCCGACGTCGATCCGCCACCCGTCCAGGTTGAACGGTGGTTTGAGCCACCGCGCCACGGGCGAGTCGTCCGCCAGGACGAACCGTTCCCGGAGCGCGTCCGAGGTCCAGTTGAGCTTGGGCAGCGAGGCTACGCCGTACCACGCCTCGTACCCGGTGCCGTCCGCGTGGAAATGGTAGTACCCCGCCTCAGGTGAGCCGGGTCCCGAGCGGGCCCGCCTGAACCATTCGTGGGCGTCGCCGGTGTGGTTGGCGGTCAGGTCCCCCATCACCTTGAGGCCGCGGGCGTGCGCCGCGGCGACGAGCTCCACCAGCGCCTGGTCCCCGCCGAGGAGCGGATCCACGGACTCAAAGGTGGAGGCGTCGTAGCGGTGGTTGGAACGCGCGGGAAAGAACGGCGTCAGGTAGATGACGTCCGCCCCGAGCTGCTGGATGTGGTCCAGCTTTTCGGTGATGCCGCCAAGGTCCCCGCCGTAGAACTGGTACGGGGTCTGCGGGCCGGCGCCCTGCACCTCGGTGGTGTCCCAGCTGCAGGGCACGGCCCACTCCGGGAAGCCCCCGGCGGGGATATCTATGCCGGGCTCGGCTGCGGCGGAGCGGGCAAACCGGTCCGGAAAGACCTGGTACATCGTGCCCGTGCGGAGCCACTGCGGCGCCGAGGGGAACGTGGCCAGGCGGAAGTCGGCGTAGTCGGAGACGTCCCGGCTGAAGAGGCCCTGGGCGTTGAGGCTCCAGTAGCGCCGGGTGCGGCCCGCACTGCCTGCCTCGCTGGCGGCGCCGCCGTCGTCGTCGTCGGGCCCTGCCTGTCCGTCCGGGACCTCCAGCAGGAACCGGTAGCGGGCCACCGGGTTGGTGACCGTCATGGCCGCCTCCCACCAGGCCCAGCCGTCCGCCTCGCCCAGGTTTGTGCAGGGCGCGTAGCGGGGCTCGCCGTCGTGGATCGAGCGGAGCCACACCCGGGAGGCGCGTCCCCAGCCGGCCGGGATCCGGACCCGCAGCAGGGCCTCGTCGCCGAGGTCCGGCTGCTGCGGGGCGTACAGGGCGGAGCCGTCGTGGTGCGGCAGCGGCCCGGTCTGACCCGGCACCGTCATGGCTAGCCCTTCACCGAACCTTGGGTGAGGCCGCTGACGATGTAGCGCTGCAGGTAGAGGAACAGGGCCATGACGGGCACGGCGGCCAGCACGGCGCCGGCGGCGAAGACGCCCCAGTTCTCGGAACGCTGCTGCGCCACGAAGGAGTAGAGCCCGACGGCGAGGGTCTGGCTCTCCGGGTCGGTGAGGACCACGGACGCGATCACGAATTCGCCGGAGATGGCGATGAAGGACAGCAGGCCCACCACGGCCAGGATGGGGGTGACCAGCCGCATGATGATGCCGAAGAAGATCTGCGTGTGGCTGGCGCCGTCGATCTTGGCGGCCTCGTCGAGGGACTGCGGGACGGTGTTGAAGAACCCGTACATCAGGTAGGTGTTCACGCCCAGGGCGCCGCCCAGGTAGACCATGATCAGGCCCAGCTGGCTGCCCAGGCCCAGCGCCGGGATCACCTCGGAGATGCCGCTGAGGAGCAGGAAGATCGCGACGACGGCCAGCAGCTGCGGGAACATCTGCAGCAGGAGCAGGCTCAGCAGGCCGATCCGGCGGCCCTTGAACCGCATCCGGGAGAACGCATACGCCGCCATGGCGCCGAGGAACACAGTGGCCGCGGACGTCACGACGCCCACCACCATGGTGTTCACGAACCAGCGGGCATAGGGCCGCGAGGGGTTGTTGAACAGCTCGGTGAAGTTGCCGAAGTCGATCCGGCTGAACAGGGCGTTGGAGCCCACCAGTGTGCCGGTGGAGTTGAACGCCGCGGACAGGACGTAGAGCAGCGGGAAGATCGCGAAGAGGGTCACGGCGATGCCGACGAGGTGCCGCCAGCCTTTGTCCTTGAACCAGACGCCGAACGGGCGCCGGCGCTGCAGCGCGCGGAGACGGTCGACGTCGGTGGCCTGTGCCCCGCCGTCGGGGCCGGACGGAGCCGGCGTGGTGGCGACAGTGCCTGGTGCTGACCCGTTCATGAGTTCACGTCCTCGAGTGCTTTGGTCTGTTTGAAGCTGATGGCCGAAACCGTGGCCACAATGATGAAGATGATGATGGCCAGGGCGCTGGCGAGGCCGTAGTCGCGGCCGGTGCCCTGCCCGAACGCCACTTTGTACACCAGGGTGATCAGGATGTCCGTGGCCCCGATGTCCCGGTCCGTGTCGGCGAACCGCGGTCCGCCGCCGGTGAGCATAAAGATCACGTTGAAGTTGTTGAAGTTGAACGCGAACGAGGAGATCAGCAGCGGCGCGATGGACACCAGCAGCAGGGGCAGCTTGATGGAGCGGAACACCCGCCAGGGGCCGGCGCCGTCCATCCGGGCTGCCTCATCCAGTTCCGTGGGCAGCGATTGCAGGGCGCCGGTGCAGACCAGGAACATGTACGGGAAGCCGAGCCAGAGGTTGACCACCAGCACGCTGATCTTGGCCAGGGTGGGCTCCGTGAGCCACCCGATGGTGGCCCCGCCCAGCAGGGTCTGGTTGAGCCAGCCGAACTGGGGATTGAGGATGCCGGACCAGACCAGCCCGGACAGGAACGCGGGGAAGGCGTAGGGCAGGATCATGAGGATCCGGTAGACCTTCTTGCCGCGCAGGTCCTCACGGTTGAAGGTGATGGCCAGGAAGAGCCCGAGCGCGAAGGTCAGTGCCACGGAGGCGATGGCGAACGTGAAGGTCCAGAGGATGACGCCGAACAGCGGTCCGCGCAGGCTGGGATCGGTGAAGGCGCGGGCGAAGTTCTCCATGCCGACGTCGATCTTCCAGCCGGTGGTGAGGGTCTCGCCGTTGGCGTCCGCGAAGGCGCCCTTGCCGTTGTCCCGGTAGACGGCGCCGGACTCGGTGTCGGTGAAGGTGTCCGCGGCGGCGTCGTAGGTCAGGGCCGGCTGGAACTGGTAGGCGTTGCTGCCGTCGGCCGTGCGCAGGGTCCCGTCGGCCGGGTCGTCGGAGACCGGGACGGTGATGGCGAGGATGCTCTGCTGGTTCGCGACGATTTCCTGGAAGGTCAGCGTCCGGTAGCCGTCCACGGCGTTGGCCTTGCCGGCGGAGTCCGTGCCGGCGTCGGGGACTTCCTCGAGCGGGGTCTCGGTGTTGCCGAGCGAGGCCTTGCCGTCCGGGTCGGTGAAGAGCAGGTAGAAGGAGTTGTCCTTGGCGAGGACGGCGGCCTTGTAGGCCGGGGAATCGGGGACCCGCTTCTGCGCGGTGAGCTGGATGGCCGCGATCGCGTCATCCTTGGTGCTGTTGTGCCCGTCGCCGTAGTTGGTGAAGGCGATGTAGCCGCTGAACAGGACCACAAACACCTGGAACACCAGCAGGAACAGGACGCCCGGGGCCAGGTACTTCGCGGGGAGCCCGCCCTTGCGCAGGTAGATCCAGTTGATGGCCAGGACGACGGCGGAGGAGACGGCCAGCGCACCCCAGGACTGGCTGAGGAACAGCATCATCAGGACGTAGACGGCCAGGGCGTCCACCAGGCTCAGCAACACGATCTTGGCGACGGTGCCCTTGGTGGTGTCGGGGCCGAAGCAGCGGCGCTTTTTGCCCGGGCGCCCGGGGGCGCCGTCAGGGGCTGTTGCCGTGCCCTTTGCGGCGCTTGGGGTGCCGGCCTGGCGGAGTTCGGTGTCTGTCATGGCTGTCTACAGTCCTTGGGGAGCAGCTGGTGGCGGTGCAGGAACGGGCCGGGCGGCATTGCTGCCGCCCGGCCCGGTGCGGTTCGGTTCCTGGCGGTCCGTTACGGAACGTGGCGGTCCGTCAGGAACCGGGGCGGGGACTAGCCCGCGATTTTGGCTTTGATGCTCTCGGCCATCTTGGCCCAGTCGGCGGCCGGGTCGCCCTGGCCCTTGATCAGGGCCAGCTCGGTGGCTCCCCAGTCAGCCCAGACGGCGCTCATTTCCGGGATGGCCGGCATCGGGACGCCGGTGGCGCCGATCTTGCCGAAGGCCTCGACGACGGGATCGCTGGCGGCCTTCTCGAAGGATGCCTTCAGCGCCGGCGGACGGCCGCCGGCCTTGTACATGGAATCCTGCGCTGCCTCGGAGGTGAGGTAGTTCGCGACGAACTCGTTGGTGGCCAGGGCGTTGGCGCTCTTGGAGCTGATGAAGAAGCCGTTGACGCCGATGAACGGCTGGGCCGGCTTGTCACCGGCGGTGGGCAGCGCGTCCACAGCGAACTTGATGCCCTTCTTCTGGACATCCGGCACGTTCCACGGGCCCGTGAGGAAGTACGGGGACTCGCCGGCCAGGAACTTCTCCTTGGCAATGTCACCGGTGATGTTGGAGTTGATGATCTTCTCGCCGGCGTCACCCCAGGCGGCCAGCTTCTTGGCGAACTCGACGCCGGCGGCGTCGCCGATCAGGAGCTGCTTGGGATCGTAACCGCCGTCGGCAGCTTTGCCGAAGACCTGGGAACCCATGGAGGCCTGCAGCGGGTACAGGTGGTAGGGATCGCCCTGCTTGGGGTCCATGCCCACCAGGAACGGGAAGGCGGCCTTGCCGTCGGCGACGGCCTGCTTGCCGTTGGTGATGACCTCGTCGAAGGTCTTGGCAGCTGCCGGCACCATGTCGGTGTTGCGGAGCAGTGCGATGTTCTCAATCGCGTACGGGACGCCGTAGACAGAACCGTTGAAGGCCATGGCCTTGATGGAGGAGTCCTGGAAGGCGGAGGCCTTGTCGCCCAGCTCAACCGGGGCGATGACGCCGTTCTGGACGAACTTGCCTACCCAGTCGTGCGGGCCAACGATCAGGTCCGGGCCCTTGCCGGTGGGGACCTGGGTGATGAAGTCGTCGCGGACTGCTGCGAAGTCCTTGACGACGAGCTTCACTTCGATGCCCGTGTCGGCCTGGAACTTGGCGGTGATGTCCTTCAATGCGGGCGAGCGCTCGGCGTCGACCCACATGGTGATGGTGCTAGCCCCGGAGGCCTTGAGGTCCGGCTTGGCGGTGGCCGTGGCCGGAGCGGTGGCGGCTGCCCCGCCGCAGGCGCTCAGCGCCAGAGCGGCGACTACGGAGATCGCGCCGGCCGTGAATACACGGCGGCTGGTCCCGGTTGTGAGGGTGTTCTGCACCTTCATTGGTGTCCCTTTCATGAATGCTGCATCCACGCTGAAGGCTCCGTCCGAGGGCTCTGGTGAAGACTCCGGGGGCCTGGTGGCATCGTCGGTGATGTGGCTCACAGCTGCAAGCGCTTCCAAGTTACATGCTTGGTCCGCGTTTGCAAAGTCACTCTACCGGCGGGTAACCATCCAGACCGAATCCGGCCCCGGGAGCGGAGGCTGCGGGGTGCAGCAGGATTTCTGTGCAAGGCCGCGGATTGTGGCGCAGCACCCGGAGTGAGGGCCGGGACTGGGCAGGGAACCGCATATGACCGTCTTTTCTGGAAGCGCTTTCATTTTCGCTGGTCCGGCCTTACGATTACCGGCATGTCCGTTGACTCAGCACTCCTCGCCCCCGCCGATCCGGCCCTGCCGCACGGCGGCGTCTTTCCCGGCACCCTGACACCGGTTCACCCCGCCGACCACCTCCCGGGCTGGTGGCGGTCCGCCGTCATCTACCAGGTGTATCCGCGCTCTTTCCGGGACCTGAGCGGGGACGGGATCGGCGATCTGGCCGGGATTACCGCGGAGCTGCCGAAGCTGGCGGAGCTGGAGATCGACGCCGTCTGGCTCTCCCCGTTCTACCGCTCGCCGCAGCGCGACGCCGGCTACGACGTCAGCGACTACTGCGACGTCGACCCGTTGTTCGGCACCCTGGCGGACTTTGACGCCATGATGGCCGAAGCCACCAGGCTTGGCCTGCGCATGATTGTGGACCTGGTTCCCAACCACTGCTCGGACCAGCACGTCGCCTTCCAGGCAGCTTTGGCGGCACCTGCCGGCAGCCCGGAACGGGACATGTTCATTTTCCGCGACGGCCGCGGGACCTCCGGCGAGGAGCCGCCCAACAACTGGGAGTCCCACTTCGGCGGCCCGGCCTGGACCCGGATCACCGAACCGGACGGAACACCCGGCCAGTGGTACCTGCACCTGTTCGACACCTCCCAGCCGGACTTCAACTGGGACAACGACGCCGTCCACCAGGAGTTCGAGCGCGTCCTGCGCTTCTGGCTGGACCGTGGGGTGGCCGGCTTCCGGGTGGACGTTGCCCATGCCCTCGTGAAGGCCCCCGGCCTGCCGGAATGGGGCGGCCGCGCCGACGGGAACAGCTGCGACGGCTTCCCCGGCCACGACGCCCCGATGTTCGGCCAGCCGGCGCTGCACGACATCTACCGCAGGTGGCGGCAGATCCTGGCCGAATACGGACCGGACCGCATCCTGTGCGCCGAAGCAAACGTTGACCCGCTCCCCCGCCTGGCGGACTGGGTGCGGCCCGACGAAATGCACCAGGCCTTCAATTTCCCCTACCTGCACGCCGGCCTGGATGTCCACCGCATGCGCGGGATCATCACCGAGTCCCTGACGGCACTCGACGCCGTCGGAGCCCCCAGCACCTGGGTGCTCTCCAACCACGACGTGGTCCGGCACGCCACCCGGTTCGGCTACGACGGGCACGCACCGCGCGACGGCGACGGGATCGGCAGCGGCGACCCGCAGCCGGACGAGGACCTTGGCCGCAGGCGGGCCGCAGCGGCCTCGATGTTTATGCTGGGCCTGCCCGGCGGCGCGTACCTGTACCAGGGCGAGGAACTGGGCCTGCCCGACGGCATCGACATCCCGGACAGCCAGCGCCAGGACCCAACGTTCGCCCGGACCGGAGGCGAACGGCTGGGCCGCGACGGCTGCCGGGTGCCGCTGCCGTGGCGTGCTGCGGAGCCCAACGCGGGCTTCGGCGCAGGCGCTGCACCGTGGCTTCCCCAGCCGGCGAGCTTCGCCGGACTGGCCCGCGACGCCCAGGCCGCGTCGCCGTCGTCGCACCTCAACCTGTACCGCCGCATGCTGGCCGCACGGCGGGACCTGGGCCTAGGCCAAGGGTCGTTGGCCTGGGCGGAGGACTGGTGCACGGACACGTCCCTGGCCTACGTCAACGGCAGCACCCTGGTGCTGCTGAACGCGGGCCGGGAACCCCTGGACCTGCCCGCCGGGCGGGTGCTGCTGCGCAGCGCCCCGGAGGCCGGCGCGGAAGTCCCCGGGTCATCCGCGGCGCCCGGCTCAGGGCATCGGTTAGGCTCAGGGGAAACTGTTTGGCTGGAAATCTACATCGAGGACGCGGAGAGCTAAGAATGCCCGGCATCAAGGACGTCGCGGAGCGCGCTGGCCTCTCCATCGCCACCGTTTCGCGGGCCTTGAGCGGCAAGGGCAATGTCTCCGCCCGCAGCCGTGAACGCGCGCAGAACGCCGCGGCCGAACTCGGCTTCGTCCTCTCCTACCACGCGTCCAGCCTGGCCTCCGGGCGGAACCACAACGTTGGCGTGGTGGTTCCGTCCGTGCACCGCTGGTTCTTCTCCTCGGTGGTGGAGGGCGTCTCGGCGACGCTGCTGGACGCCGGGTACGACCTGACGCTCTACAACGTCAGCGAGGGCCAGGACCGGCGGCACAGCGTCCTGAACGATTTCCTGCTGCGCAAGCGCGTGGATGCGGTGATAGCGGTCTCGCTGGAGCTCAGCGAGGCGGAGATCCAGCAGCTGCTCGCGATCCACCGACCCATCGTCGGGATCGGCGGGCCGCTGCCCGGCGCCTCGACCATCCGCATCAACGATTCGGCGATCGCCGAATCCGCGGCCCGGCACCTGATCCAGCTCGGGCACAGCAAGATCGCCCACATGACCGGGGACGCCGCGTACGACCAGGACTTCCGCCTGCCGGGCACCCGCCAGGCCGGGTTCAAAAAGGCCATGAAGGACGCCGGGCTGGAGGTCCGGCCAGAGTGGCAGGTCTCCGCCGACTTCACCATCCAGGGCGCGTACGACAGCGCCAGGCAGCTGCTGGGCAGTTCTGTGGAACGGCCGACGGCGGTGTTCGCCGCTTCCGATGAAATGGCGATCGGCACCATTCTTGCCGCCCGGGATTTCGGGCTCCGGGTGCCGTCCGATCTTTCGGTGATCGGGATTGACGGCCATGAGCTCGGCGAGGTGTTCGGCCTCACCACCATCGACCAGGACGCCCGCGGCCAGGGCGCGCTGGCCGTGCGGCGCCTGCTGGCGCGGCTCGACGGCGGCGGGGACCCCGAGGATGCCGACACGGAATACCCGACGCGGTTTGTGATCCGCTCCAGCACGGCCGTTCCGCCCGAGGACTCAACGCCTCTGCGCTAGGGCTGCTCCGGACCATGCGCTAGGGCTCAGGGGTGAAGCTCTGCGCTGTGGCCGCCCCGGCGGGCTCAGGGCTGTGGCTGCCCCGGCGCCGGCTGATTTACCGCTCTCCTAGGCCCGCGTGCCTGGTTTCAGGCTCCCGAGCCGCCCATAAAGCGGACAAAGCGGTCCAGGACCCCGGGCCAGCCGGCCGCGTAGTCGGCGCGCGCCGCGGCAGGGTCCTCGGCGCCTTCCCAGCCGCTGTGGACCAGGCGCAGCTCCGTGCCGTCCTCCACTGTCCGGAACGCGACCCGCACCTCTGTGGACCAGACGGCGGACGTGCCGGGATGCCAGCTGGCGTGGAAGGACAGCGGCGGCTGCCAGTCGTCAATGGAACCCCAGACGGCCGTCCTGCCGTCGTCAGCGCTCTCCAGGACCAGGTTCTCCTCAAACTCCACGTACGAGCCTGCGCCGTAGACGCTGTGCTCCTCAAGCGGCCACCACAGGTGGGTGTGCTCCGTGAACCCCATAAAGGCACGGGCGACGGCGCCCGGCACCACCACGGTGTACACCACGGGGTCGAGCTCGCCGGTGGAGGCAGGCTCCGCTGTCCCGGCGGCTTCAGAGGCTGCGTGGCTGAAAAGGTTATCCATGGGCATCAACTTTACCCGCGCCCCGCACTACCGACGCTCCCTCACTTATGGCGGGAGCACTACCGACGCTCCCGCAGATCCTGCCGGCCAGCAGCCGACGCTCCTGCAGCTTGTGCGTGGGCCGGCGCGACAGGTGACCGGATGTGAGGGAGGGTGCGTGGCAGGGCCTCCTGATCTGAGGGAGGGTGCCCTGCAGGTGTGGTTTGGGGGTTTAAATGCGGGAGGACCCCCGAACTTATGTTCGGGGGTCCTCGACCTAATGATGTTCCGGCGGTGACCTACTCTCCCACACCCTCCCGGGTGCAGTACCATCGGCGCTGTGGGTCTTAGCTTCCGGGTTCGGAATGGGACCGGGCGTTTCCCCC
>NZ_LNUT01000004.1:65783-239710 GCF_001512305.1 Arthrobacter sp. EPSL27 | reverse complement strand
TGTTCGGGGGTCCTCGACCTAATGATGTTCCGGCGGTGACCTACTCTCCCACACCCTCCCGGGTGCAGTACCATCGGCGCTGTGGGTCTTAGCTTCCGGGTTCGGAATGGGACCGGGCGTTTCCCCCACGCTATGACCGCCGTAACCCTGTTACCCGGCCCCCTGGTGAGAGGGGGTGGGAAATCTTTGGTTACAACTTCCTGCACCGGTGATGCTGGTGCAGGTGTGGTGTTGTATTCAGTTGTTTTGGTTCCTAGTCAACGGGTTTGTTGGTTGGGAACCACATAGTGGACGCAAGCAGTCTTGTTTCTTTGTCTTCGCTCCTGGTTGTGAACGTCTTTTGAATGCCGTTCACGGAGGAAGGTGTGGTGTAAGTTATCGGCCTATTAGTACCGGTCAGCTTCACGAGTCGTTAGTCCTCGCTTCCACATCCGGCCTATCAACCCAGTGGTCTGGCTGGGGGCCTCTCACACACAAGGTGTATGGAAATCTCATCTCGAAGCGAGCTTCCCGCTTAGATGCTTTCAGCGGTTATCCCATCCGAACGTAGCTAATCAGCGGTGCACTTGGCAGTACAACTGACACACCAGAGGTTCGTCCGTCCCGGTCCTCTCGTACTAAGGACAGCCCTTCTCAAATTTCCTGCGCGCGCAGCGGATAGGGACCGAACTGTCTCACGACGTTCTAAACCCAGCTCGCGTACCGCTTTAATGGGCGAACAGCCCAACCCTTGGGACCTACTCCAGCCCCAGGATGCGACGAGCCGACATCGAGGTGCCAAACCATGCCGTCGATATGGACTCTTGGGCAAGATCAGCCTGTTATCCCCGAGGTACCTTTTATCCGTTGAGCGACGGCCATTCCACAATGTACCGCCGGATCACTAGTCCCGACTTTCGTCCCTGCTCGAGATGTCTCTCTCACAGTCAAGCTCCCTTGTGCACTTACACTCGCCACCTGATTGCCAACCAGGCTGAGGGAACCTTTGGGCGCCTCCGTTACTTTTTAGGAGGCAACCGCCCCAGTTAAACTACCCATCAGGCACTGTCCCTGACCCGGATTACGGGCCGAAGTTAGATGTCCAAAGTGACCAGAGTGGTATTTCAACGATGACTCCACCCGAACTGGCGTCCGGGCTTCAACGTCTCCCACCTATCCTACACAAGCCACTCCGAACACCAATACCAAACTATAGTAAAGGTCTCGGGGTCTTTCCGTCCTGCTGCGCGTAACGAGCATCTTTACTCGTACTGCAATTTCGCCGAGTTTATGGTTGAGACAGCGGGGAAGTCGTTACTCCATTCGTGCAGGTCGGAACTTACCCGACAAGGAATTTCGCTACCTTAGGATGGTTATAGTTACCACCGCCGTTTACTGGGGCTTAAATTCTCAGCTTCGCCTTGCGGCTAACCGGTCCTCTTAACCTTCCAGCACCGGGCAGGAGTCAGTCCGTATACATCGTCTTGCGACTTCGCACGGACCTGTGTTTTTAGTAAACAGTCGCTTCCCCCTGGTCTCTGCGGCCCTGATCCCCTCCGGACAGCGTGTGTCCATCAAGGTTGGGGCCCCCCTTCTCCCGAAGTTACGGGGGCATTTTGCCGAGTTCCTTAACCATAATTCTCTCGATCGCCTTAGTATTCTCTACCTGATCACCTGTGTCGGTTTGGGGTACGGGCGGCTAAAACCTCGCGTCGATGCTTTTCTCGGCAGCATAGGATCACCAAATCCCCCCATACGGGGGTCCCATCGGGTCTCAGGCATCATGAACGGCGGATTTGCCTACCGTTCGCCCTACATCCTTAGACCGGGACAACCATCGCCCGGCTTGGCTACCTTCCTGCGTCACACCTGTTAATACGCTTGCCTCCCAGGATCAGGTCCCGCGCTCCACCAAAACCCTTCACCCACAAGGGGTGTCGGGCAGGTCTCGGGCGGTTAGTATCCCCTGTTCAGCATGGGCGGTTTTTCGCCGGTACGGGAATATCAACCCGTTGTCCATCGACTACGCCTGTCGGCCTCGCCTTAGGTCCCGACTTACCCAGGGCAGATTAGCTTGACCCTGGAACCCTTGATCATTCGGCGGACGGGTTTCTCACCCGTCTTTCGCTACTCATGCCTGCATTCTCACTCGTGTAGGCTCCACCGCTGGTTTACACCGCGACTTCACTGCCCACACGACGCTCCCCTACCACTCCAGACGCCTGAACCACAAGGGCTTGGCACATGTCTGAAATCCACAACTTCGGCGGTGTACTTGAGCCCCGCTACATTGTCGGCGCGGAATCACTTGACCAGTGAGCTATTACGCACTCTTTTAAGGATGGCTGCTTCTAAGCCAACCTCCTGGTTGTCTTCGCAACTCCACATCCTTTCCCACTTAGCACACGCTTAGGGGCCTTAGTTGGTGGTCTGGGCTGTTTCCCTCTCGACTATGAAGCTTATCCCCCACAGTCTCACTGCTGCGCTCTCACTTACCGGCATTCGGAGTTTGGCTGACGTCAGTAACCTTGTAGGGCCCATTAGCCATCCAGTAGCTCTACCTCCGGTAAGAAACACGCAACGCTGCACCTAAATGCATTTCGGGGAGAACCAGCTATCACGAAGTTTGATTGGCCTTTCACCCCTACCCACAGCTCATCCCCTCCATTTTCAACTGAAGTGGGTTCGGTCCTCCACGACGTCTTACCGTCGCTTCAACCTGGCCATGGGTAGATCACTTCGCTTCGGGTCTAGATCACGCCACTGCAACGCCCTGTTCAGACTCGCTTTCGCTACGGCTTCCCCACACGGGTTAACCTCGCGACGTAACACTAACTCGCAGGCTCATTCTTCAAAAGGCACGCCGTCACCACAACACAGCAAGCTGTGATGGCTCCGACGGATTGTAAGCACACGGTTTCAGGTACTGTTTCACTCCCCTCCCGGGGTACTTTTCACCTTTCCCTCACGGTACTGGTCCGCTATCGGTCATTAGGGAGTATTTAGGCTTATCAGGTGGTCCTGACAGATTCGCACGGGATTTCTCGGGCCCCGTGCTACTTGGGATACTTCACCAGGCGGTACACAACATTTCGGTTACGGGGCTCACACCCTCTCTGGCCGGCCTTTCAAGACCGTTCACCTATGCCTGTACTACTCACCTTCCCAGCCCGGCAGAGCTGGAGTGGGAAGTCCCACAACCCCGACCATGCAACGCCCGCCGGCTATCACACATGGAACGGTTTAGCCTGATCCGCGTTCGCTCGCCACTACTGACGGAATCACTATTGTTTTCTCTTCCTGCGGGTACTGAGATGTTTCACTTCCCCGCGTTCCCTCCACGCACCCTATGTGTTCAGATGCGGGTCACCAGGTAACTCGCGCCCCTGGCGGGGTTTCCCCATTCGGACACCCTGGGATCACAGTCCGGTTATCGACTCCCCCAGGCTTATCGCAGATTCCTACGTCCTTCTTCGGCTCCTAATGCCAAGGCATCCACCGTGTGCTCTTAAAAACTTGACCACAAAAGATCAAGGAGTAATTTCGAGAGAACCACAGAAACCACCCCCACACCCAAAAGGTGCAAGGACAGATCCAGGTTCATATTCTTGGAAATTGCTTCTTATAAAAGATGCTCGCGTCCACTATGTAGTTCTCAAACAACAACCCCGTACCACACACCCCACACACATACCGTGCATGCTCCGTGCAGCCAGGAAACCAGAAACAAAAAGTCCCGCACCCACAACCCCGCCCCGCGAAGGAACAAGCTCATGGACTACGGTCCTGTTGTCTCAGGACCCAACAGTGTGCCAAACACTAAACCACGCAAACCCTTCCCCGCACCGGTCCAAAGCCCCACCCGAAGGCGGAACCCGTACTGGGCACCAGGAAAAACCACGCGGCCGCTATTTGCTGATATTCCACCCGTGAGCACCCGCCGCAGAACAAACGTCTGCGCAACGGGCGTACTCCTGACAACACCACCACACCCGCATACACGGGGCAGGGTTGTTGTAGGTGCTCCTTAGAAAGGAGGTGATCCAGCCGCACCTTCCGGTACGGCTACCTTGTTACGACTTAGTCCCAATCGCCAGTCCCACCTTCGACAGCTCCCTCCCACAAGGGGTTAGGCCACCGGCTTCGGGTGTTACCAACTTTCGTGACTTGACGGGCGGTGTGTACAAGGCCCGGGAACGTATTCACCGCAGCGTTGCTGATCTGCGATTACTAGCGACTCCGACTTCATGGGGTCGAGTTGCAGACCCCAATCCGAACTGAGACCGGCTTTTTGGGATTAGCTCCACCTCACAGTATCGCAACCCTTTGTACCGGCCATTGTAGCATGCGTGAAGCCCAAGACATAAGGGGCATGATGATTTGACGTCGTCCCCACCTTCCTCCGAGTTGACCCCGGCAGTCTCCTATGAGTCCCCACCATCACGTGCTGGCAACATAGAACGAGGGTTGCGCTCGTTGCGGGACTTAACCCAACATCTCACGACACGAGCTGACGACAACCATGCACCACCTGTAAACCGACCGCAAGCGGGGCACCTGTTTCCAGGTATTACCGGTTCATGTCAAGCCTTGGTAAGGTTCTTCGCGTTGCATCGAATTAATCCGCATGCTCCGCCGCTTGTGCGGGCCCCCGTCAATTCCTTTGAGTTTTAGCCTTGCGGCCGTACTCCCCAGGCGGGGCACTTAATGCGTTAGCTACGGCGCGGAAAACGTGGAATGTCCCCCACACCTAGTGCCCAACGTTTACGGCATGGACTACCAGGGTATCTAATCCTGTTCGCTCCCCATGCTTTCGCTCCTCAGCGTCAGTTAATGCCCAGAGACCTGCCTTCGCCATCGGTGTTCCTCCTGATATCTGCGCATTTCACCGCTACACCAGGAATTCCAGTCTCCCCTACATCACTCTAGTCTGCCCGTACCCACCGCAGATCCGGAGTTGAGCCCCGGACTTTCACGGCAGACGCGACAAACCGCCTACGAGCTCTTTACGCCCAATAATTCCGGATAACGCTTGCGCCCTACGTATTACCGCGGCTGCTGGCACGTAGTTAGCCGGCGCTTCTTCTGCAGGTACCGTCACTTTCGCTTCTTCCCTACTGAAAGAGGTTTACAACCCGAAGGCCGTCATCCCTCACGCGGCGTCGCTGCATCAGGCTTTCGCCCATTGTGCAATATTCCCCACTGCTGCCTCCCGTAGGAGTCTGGGCCGTGTCTCAGTCCCAGTGTGGCCGGTCACCCTCTCAGGCCGGCTACCCGTCGTCGCCTTGGTGAGCCATTACCTCACCAACAAGCTGATAGGCCGCGAGTCCATCCAAAACCACAAAAAGCTTTCCACCCCCCACCATGCGATGAGGAGTCATATCCGGTATTAGACCCAGTTTCCCAGGCTTATCCCAGAGTTAAGGGCAGGTTACTCACGTGTTACTCACCCGTTCGCCACTAATCCCCGGTGCAAGCACCGGATCATCGTTCGACTTGCATGTGTTAAGCACGCCGCCAGCGTTCATCCTGAGCCAGGATCAAACTCTCCGTTGAAGTAAAACAGACACAACCAACACCCCCGGGAAAACGGAAGAAGAAGGCTGCACAAAATTTGAAACCAGCTGTAAAAACCATGCCATCCACGGGGTGGACAACACAGCCAAAACAACCAATCAATAAAACAATTGGTATCAACAAACTTGGCACACTATTGAGTTCTCAAACAACAGACACAAAATTTGAAACCAGCTGTAAAAACCATGCCATCCACGGGGTGGACAACACAGCCAAAACAACCAATCAATAAAACAATTGGTATCAACAAACTTGGCACACTATTGAGTTCTCAAACAACAGACACACCCGGCACCACCACAACCAAAACCATGGTCACGGATCGCTCCGGAGCAACTTTTCTAACTTACCGGGCCGCTTCACCCTTGTCAATTCGGCTTCCTGACTCCGTCTTGCCGTGAGGCTTGGGGTCTTGGTGGCCGATCAACTCCGGGGAGCAGCGCGGAAATAAACTCTACCACCACTTTGCCGTGGTGACAAAAGCGCCCCCGGGCGTCCTGCTGCAGGGCACCAAAAAGCCCGGAATCACGGGGATTCCAGGCTTTTCGGCGGAACTCGTCAGGCCTAACCAACCGGGCTAACCAACCGCGCTAACCAGGGGCAGCGGGCGGGAACACCCGGGCAGGGATCATCCGACCGGTTTGAAGTACGCCGCGCCCAGCGGAGGAAGCGTGACGGTGAGCGTTGCCGGCTGGCCGTCGGTGTCGACGTCCGTCGCCGTCAGCGGCCCGCCGTTCAGAACCCCGGACCCGCCATACGCATCGGCGTCGGTGTTCAGCACTTCCGCCCACTCCCCCGCGGCGGGGACGCCGAGGCGGAAGTCCGCGTGCGGCGCGCCGGAGAAGTTGAAGGCGCACACCAGGGGGTTGCCCTCGGCATCCCGGCGGATGAAGGTCAGGACGTTCCGGTCGGCGTCGCCGCCGTTGATCCACTGGAAACCGGCGGGATCGTTGTCCCGTTCGTACAGCGCCGGGGTGGAGCTGTACAGCTCGTTGAGGTCCTTGGTCAGGAGCTGCATTCCGCGGTGCGCCGGAATGTCGGCCAGCCACCAGTCCAGGCCGTGCTGCTCGGACCATTCGGCCTCCTGGCCGAATTCGGTGCCCATGAAGATCAGCTGCTTGCCCGGGTGCGCCCACTGGTACCCCAAGAAAGCACGGAGGTTGGCCAGCTGCTGCCAGCGGTCCCCGGGCATCTTGCGGAGCATGGAGCCCTTGCCGTGCACCACTTCGTCATGGCTGATGGGCAGCAGGAAGTTCTCCGTGTAGGCGTACACCATGGAGAAGGTGATGGTGCCGTGGTGCCAGCGGCGGTTGAACGGGTCCTCAGCGATGTACTTGAGCGAGTCGTGCATCCAGCCCATGTTCCACTTGATTCCGAAGCCCAGCCCGCCCTGGCTGGTGGGCGCCGTGACACCCGGGAACGCCGTCGATTCCTCGGCGATCATGACCGCTCCGGGGTGGGTCTTGTAGACGGTGGCGTTGACTTCCTGCAGGAAGGAGATGGCTTCCAGGTTCTCCCGGCCGCCGAAACGGTTCGGCTGCCACTGCCCCTCCTCACGGGAGTAGTCCAGATACAGCATCGAGGCGACGGCGTCCACACGCAGACCGTCGATGTGGAACTCGTCCAGCCAGTACAGCGCGTTGGCGACGAGGAAGTTGCGGACTTCGCTGCGGCCGAAGTCGAAGATGAGCGTTCCCCAGTCCGGGTGTTCGCCCAGGTTCGGGTCGGCGTGCTCGTAGAGGGGCTCGCCGTCGAAGCGGGCCAGCGCCCACTCATCCTTGGGGAAGTGCGCCGGCACCCAGTCCAGCAGGACGCCGATGCCAGCCTGGTGGAGTTCGTCCACAAGGTAGCGGAACTCGTCAGGATGGCCGAAGCGTGACGTCGGGGCGAAGTAGGAGGTGACCTGGTAGCCCCAGGACCCGCCGAACGGGTGCTCCGCGACGGGCATAAACTCCACGTGCGTGAAGCCGAGCCACTTGACGTAGTCCACCAACTCCTTGGCCAGTTCCCGGTAGCTGAGGCCCACCCGCCAGGAGCCCAGGTGCACCTCGTACACACTCATCGGCGCGTTGTGCGGGTCCCGCGCGGCGCGGGCTTCCATCCACTCCGCGTCCTTGAACGCATAGGAGGGTTCCACCACACGCGACGCCGTCAGCGGCGGAACCTCCGTGCCGAAGGCCAGCGGGTCGGCTTTTTCCACCCAATGGCCGTGCCGGGTGCGGATCTCGAACTTGTAGCACGCCCCTGCTACAACACCCGGAATGAAGAGTTCCCAGACCCCGGAGGACCCCAGTGAACGCATCGAGGACTGCCGGCCGTCCCAGCCGTTGAAGTCGCCCTTGACCCGGACTGCCTGGGCGTTCGGGGCCCAGACGGCGAAGGACACGCCGTCGACGTCGCCGAGGACGGACTTGTAGTGCTGCACGTGGGCGCCGAGGACGTCCCACAAACGCTCATGCCGGCCCTCCCCGATGAGGTGCAGGTCCAGTTCACCGATGGTGGGCAGGTAGCGGTAGGGGTCATCGGCCGGCTGCGGCGCCTGGCCCTCGTAGGTCACTTCCAGCCGGTAGTCCGGCACGTGGCCCTCCGTCTCGGGTTCCAGGACCGCCACCCAGACCCCGGCGGATTCGTGCGTCATCGGGTAAGTCCCGGCGGCGGTCACGACCGAGACAGCCTCGGCGAGGTGCTTGACCGTGCGGATGGTCACGTGTCCGTGGTCATCGAGGTGGGCGCCCAGGACGGAGTGCGGCGCGTGGTGTTCGCCGGCGCCGACCCTCGCCAGGGTGTCCGCGTCCACCGGCAGTGGACTTCCGGGTCGATCGATACGTGCTGAGCCTGTCATTTTGATACCTTCCGCTGCGGTTTCGGCGGGGGCGCCGGAACCTGTACTGCCGAGGAGACGACGTGATGCCTGGACCGGAATGGAGAGCCAGTCCGGCCTGTTCCGTAGTTCATAGATGACTTCATAAAGTGCCTTGTCGAGCCACAGCGCCACGAAGAGCGGCGCGTTCCGGTCGATGCTGCCGGGGATGACTTCCGCGTAGCCGGCGAGGAAGGCCTCGGCGCAGTCGTCGACCCAGGTTTCCGGGACGGCGGCATCCGGCTGCTCGCGGACGGCCGCGCCGGCGGCGTAGTCGAAGGACCGCAGCATGCCCACCACGTCGCGCAGCGGGACGTCCGGGAAGTTCCGCTCCGAGATCGGCCGCAGCGGCTCCCCCTCGAAATCAAGGATGGCCCAGCGGGGCGCCGTCCCGGGCCCGCCCGGAACCTGCAGGATCTGGCCCAGGTGCAGGTCTCCGTGGATCCGCTGCAGGGGGCCGGCGCTGCTGCCTTCGAGGCGGCCGAGGAGGCTGTCCAGGGCTTCGCCGTACGGCCCGACGGCGGCGCCGGCCTGAGCCCAGGACTGCCGGACACGCTGGGCGACTCCGGGCGCGATGTCTCCCCCCGGCTCGGATTCAGAGGTTACGCCGAGAGCCTGGGCGAGGCGGCGGTGCACGGTAGCCGTAGCGGCGCCGAGGGCGTGCGCCTCGGCGGTGAACGCCTGGCCCCGGCTTGCCGCGTCGACGGCCAGCCGCCAGGCGTCAAGGCCGCCGGCAAGGAACTCGTGCGCCACGGCAAGTTCACCGTGCGCGGGGCGGGCCTGCTGCTCCGTGTCCGGGGCCAGCCACTCCCCGGTGACCCAGCCAAGGGTGGCCGGCACCTCATGGGTGCGCCCGGCGGTCAGGGCGGCCCCGATTTCGACTTCCGGGTTCTGTCCGGCCGAAAGCACCCGGAAGAACTTCAGGATCGCGGCCGACCCGCCGTCGTCGACGATCACCGAACTGTTGGACTGTTCGCCGGAAAGGACCTTGACGACGCCGGTGGCCCGCGGCAGGACGTAGCCTGACTCGACGAGGTGCCCGGCAGCGTTCCCGGCCGGGGTGGTGCCGCCGCTGCGCATCAGTTCCAGCCACGCCGCGATGAACGCAGGGTCGTGGACGCCGTCGTAGATCCAGCGGGCGCCGGGCGCTCCGGCGGCGTCCGTTCCCGCGGTTGCGTCGGGGACGGGCACGGACAGCTGCCCGATCAGCGCCGCGTCCGCCCCGGCCCGCGGCGCGTGGCGGATGCAGAGGGGGACCTGCACGACGTCGGTCCGGGAGCCGTCCGGCGTCGGGTAGCTGACGGCCAGCAGCAGCACCTGGAAGTCGGCCGCCGCGGCTGCATCCCCGGAACCGCCAGCCAGGCTCAGGGCGCCGGCCGGTTCAAAGCTGAAAGCGGCGCTCTTGACCGGGAACCAGCGCTGGTGCGGGAGCCAGCCGCCCAGCAGTCCGCTCAGGGCAGGGGTAAGGGTTGGTCGGGTCATCTCAGCCTTCGATGGACAGGATCGGCATGGCCTGTGTGTGGGGCGACGCCGGGTTGGAGCCGGCCGAGCGGATCCGCAGCCAGAAGAAGTCGTGGCTGCCCAGGGTCAGCGTCAGGGTTCCGTCGTCGGAGATCGCCGGGAACGCCTGCCCGCCGAACACGTCGCGGAGCCCGCGGCCGGCGAACCGCGGCACCCGCAGCGTGGTGGCCACCGGGTGCTGCGACAGGTTGAAGGCGCACAGGATGGTTTCGCTGTCCTCCCCCGCGGAATTGCCTTCCTTGAGTTCGCGCAGGTAGGCCAGGACGACGTCGTGGTCGGCCTCGACGTGTTCGAAGCTGCCGAGGCCGAAGGCGGGGTGGTTCTTCCGGACGCTGAGGATCTGCCGGGTCCAGCGCAGCAGCGAACCCGAGTGGGCCGCTTCCGCCTCGACGTTGGCCATGCTGTAGTTGTAAACCAGCGACTGGATCACCGGAAGGTACAGCTTGCCGGGGTCCGCATTGGAGAACCCGGCGTTGCGGTCCGGGTTCCACTGCATCGGGGTGCGGACGGCGTCGCGGTCCTCGAGCCAGATGTTGTCGCCCATGCCGATCTCGTCGCCGTAGTACAGGAACGGGCTGCCGGGCAGGGAGAGCAGCAGGGCGTTGATGAGTTCGATCTCGGAACGGGAGTTGTCCAGCAGCGGCGCCAGCCGGCGCCGGATGCCGATGTTGGCGCGCATGCGCGGGTCCGGTGCGTACCAGCCGAGCATGGCGGCGCGCTCGTCCGCGGTGACCATTTCGAGGGTCAGCTCGTCGTGGTTGCGCAGGAAGGTGCCCCACTGGGCGCCGTCGGGAATGTCCGGTGTGTCCTTCATCGTCTCGATGATGGGCGCCGCCTTCTGGTCCCGCAGCGCGTAGTAGAGCCGCGGCATGATCGGGAAGTGGAACGCCATATGGCACTCCGGCTCCTCCTCGCTGCCGAAGTACTCCACCACCTCGGCCGGCGGCTGGTTGGCCTCGGCAATGATCACACGGCCCGGGTAGCTCTCGTCCACCATCCTGCGCAGCTTGCGCAGGAACTCGTGGGTCTGCGGCAGGTTCTCGCAGTTGGTGCCCTCTTCCTCGTACAGGTACGGGATGGCGTCCGCGCGGAAACCGTCAATGCCCTGGTCCAGCCAGAACCGCACGACGTCGAAGAGGGCGTCGATGACCTTGGGGTTCTCGAAGTTGAGATCCGGCTGGTGGCTGAAGAAGCGGTGCCAGAAGAACTGCCGCCGGATGGGGTCGAAGGTCCAGTTGGATTCCTCGGTGTCCACGAAGATGATGCGCGCGTCTTCGTATTTCTCGTCCGTGTCGCTCCAGACGTAGAAGTCCCCGAACGGGCCGTCCGGGTCCTTGCGCGATTCCTGGAACCAGGGGTGCTGGTCCGAGGTGTGGTTCAGCGGCAGGTCGATGATCACGCGCACGCCGCGGGCGTGCGCCTCCGCCACGAGCCGCTTGAAGTCGCTGATGGTGCCGAATTCGTCCAGCACCGAGTTGTAGTCGGAGATGTCGTAGCCGCCATCCCGCAGCGGGGACTGGAAGAACGGCGGGAGCCAGAGGCAGTCGACGCCGAGCCACTGCAGGTAGTCCAGCTTCTCGATCAGGCCGTGGAAGTCGCCGGAACCGTCACCGTTTCCGTCCGCGAACCCCCGGACCAGCACCTCGTAGAACACCGCCTTGCGGTACCAGTGGGGGTCGTGCTGGAGGCCTGGCGCGTTCAGTTCAAAGGTCCCTTTCGGGCTGAAGTGCTGGTTGGGGTTCGTGGGACTGAAACTCACTCGTTCTACCTCCGGATGCTAAGAATGTGTGCGGGTTCCACGTGGGCGTCCAGTCGAACGTAGTTGTATTCGCCCCACTCCCAGCTCTCGCCGGACAGCAGGTCATCCACCATGAACCGGCCGTTGTGCGTCACGTCCGCCGGATCCAGCTCCAGGGCCGCCAGGTCCAGGGTCACGGCGCTTTCCCGGATGCCGTGCGGATCCACGTTGACCACAATGATCAGGGTGTCCTTGGTGCCGTCCGGGAGGGTCTTGTGCTTGGAGTAGACCACGGTGGCGTTGTCCGTGCTCTGGTGCACCGTCAGGTTCTGCAGGTCGCCCAGGGCGGGGTGGGCGCGCCGGATTTCGTTGAGCCGGGTCAGGTACGGCGCCAGCGTCCGGCCCGATTCGTTCGCGGCGTCCCAGTCCCGGGCCTTGTACTCGAACTTCTCGTTGTCGATGTACTCCTCGGCCCCGGGACGGGCCACGTGCTCGTACAGTTCGAAGCCGGCGTAGACACCCCAGATGGGGCTGGCTGTGGCGGCCAGCGCGGCCCGGATCTTGAACGCGGCCGGGCCGCCATACTGCAGGAACTCGGTGAGGATATCCGGGGTGTTGACGAAGAAGTTCGGCCGGAAATAGGCCGGGGACTCGTGGCTGACCTCCTGGAAGTACTCCTCCAGCTCCTCCTTGGTGTTCCGCCAGGTGAAGTACGTGTAGGACTGCTGGAACCCGGCGCGGCCCAGCGCGTGCATCATGGCCGGGCGGGTGAACGCTTCGGCGAGGAAGACGACGTCGGGGTGCTTCTTGTTGACCTTGGCAATCAGCCACTCCCAGAACCACACCGGCTTGGTGTGCGGGTTGTCCACGCGGAAGATCTTCACCCCGTGGCTGACCCAGAGGAGGACAATGCGCAGGATCTCGTTGGACAGGCCGGCGGGATCATTGTCGAAGTTGAGCGGGAAGATGTCCTGGTACTTCTTCGGCGGGTTCTCGGCGTAGGCGATGCTGCCGTCGACCCGGGTGGTGAACCATTCGGGGTGCTGTTCAACCCAGGGGTGGTCCGGCGCGGCCTGCAGCGCCAGGTCGAGGGCTACTTCGAGCCCCAGCTCCCCTGCCCGCGCGACGAACGCGTCGAAGTCTTCAAAGGTGCCCAGGTCCGGGTGGATGGCGTCATGGCCGCCCTCCTTGGCGCCGATGGCCCAGGGGGAACCCGGATCGTGCGGGCCAGCCAGCAGGGTGTTGTTCGGGCCCTTGCGGTGCTGGACGCCGATCGGGTGGATCGGCGGCATGTAGATGATGTCGAAGCCCATGGCCGCGACGGCGTCGAGCCGCTTGGCTGCCGTGCGGAAGGTGCCCGACGTCCACTCGCCGGTGGCGGCGTCGCGGACGGCGCCCTCGGACCGGGGGAAGAATTCGTACCAGGAGCCGCGGCCTGCGAGCTCGCGCTCCACCAGCAGGGGGTACTTCTCCGAGACGGTGACCAGTTCGCGGATCGGCTGGCGGGCGACGACGGCGGCGACCTCCGGGCTGAATCCGGCGGCGAGGCGCTCCTCGACGGTTTTGCCGGCGTTGTTGAGCCCGACGACGGCCATCCGCAGCGTCCGGCGGTCGGCGGAGGGGCGGGACGGGTCCTCGGAGGCTTCGGTGAGCAGGGCCGCGCCCTCGGCCAGCATCAGTTCGACGTCGATGCCGGCTTCGACCTTGACCTCGGCGTTGTGGTGCCAGGTGCCGTAGCGGTCGTGCCATGCCTCGATGACGAAGGACCAGTTGCCCGTGGCGGTGGGGGTCAGCGTCCCCTCCCAGCGGTCTGTTCCCTTGCCGCGGTTGCCGCGGGGCGGGGCGAGGCGGACGCGCTGGCGTTCCTTGCCGCGGGGATCGAGCAGGACGGCGCTCACGCCGAGCTGGTCATGGCCTTCGCGGAAGGCCGTGGCGCCCACCACCAGGGTCTCGCCCACCACGGCTTTGGCGGGGAATTTACCGCCTTCGACCGCGGGCTGCACGGCGGTGATCGGAAAACGGCCAAAGCGAAGGCCCTCCGTGATCAGGGCCTTCGGCTTTTGCTTGGACACGGCACTGGTTCGCGAGTTAGTCGTCACAGGCTCGACGTTATCGACAATTCGGCCAGATTGCTAAGACTGCTCACCTTTTCGGGACGTTTCCTGAAACGCCGTCCGTCATTTATCCAAAAGAAACTTAAACCAGTTCCGGGCCCCACACTTGTCGGTTAGTGTTTCGCAGGTGAAGGCAATCCGCAGATTTACCGTCCGAACCGTTCTTCCCGAACCGATCCGGCCGCTCGCCCGGCTGGCCACCAATCTCCGGTGGTCGTGGCACCTGCCCACGCGGCAGCTTTTCGAGGGCCTGAACCCGAAAGTGTGGGCGGACAGCTCCCACGATCCGGTGCGGTTCCTCGGGCTGGTCAGCCGGGAGGAGCTGCAGCGCCTCGCCGCGGACCAGGACGTGGTGCGCCGGGTCCATGCCGCCGCCGACGACCTGGACCGGTACCTCGAGCAGCCCCGCTGGTACCAGAGCCTCGGGGACGGCGCCCCTGCCTGCATCGCCTACTTCTCCCCCGAGTTCGGCATCACCGAGGTGCTGCCGCAGTACTCCGGCGGCCTCGGCATCCTGGCCGGCGACCACCTGAAGGCGGCCTCGGACCTGGGTGTGCCCCTGATCGGCGTCGGACTGCTGTACCAGGCCGGCTACTTCAAGCAGTCGCTGTCCCGCGATGCCTGGCAGCAGGAGACGTACCCCGTCCTGGACCCGGACGGGCTGCCGCTGACCCTGCTGCGCGAGGCCTCGCCCCACGGCAACGGCAAACCCCTCCAGATATCGCTCCCGCTCCCCCACGGCCGCAAGCTGCTGGCACACATCTGGCGCGCCGACGTCGGGCGTGTTCCGCTGCTGCTGCTGGACTCCAACGTCCCGGGGAACGACGAGGCCGCGCGCGGCATCACCGACCGCCTGTACGGCGGCGGCGGCGACCACCGCCTCCAGCAGGAACTCCTGCTCGGCATGGGCGGCGTCAAGGCCCTGCGCGCGTTCACGGAGCTCACCGGCTGCCCCGCGCCGGAAGTCTTCCACACCAACGAAGGCCACGCCGGTTTCCTGGGCGTGGAGCGCATCCAGGAAATGATGTCCGCCGCGGACCCCTTGAGCTGGGAGGAAGCGCTGGCCGCCGGACGCGCCTCGACGGTGTTCACCACCCACACGCCGGTCCCGGCCGGCATCGACCGCTTCGAGGTCTCGCAGATCCAGCACTTCTTCGACGCCGGGCTGGCGCCCGCAGTGCCGGTGGGCAGGATCCTGGACCTCGGCCGCGAGGACTACACCGACGGGAACCCGTTTGTGTTCAACATGGCGGTGATGGGGCTGCGGTTGGCCCAGCGCGCCAACGGTGTGGCCAAGCTGCACGGTGTGGTGTCCCGCGGCATGTTCTCCGCCCTGTGGCCGGGATTCGACCACGCCGAAGTGCCCATCACCTCGGTCACCAACGGTGTGCACGTCCCCACCTGGGTGGACCCGCGCGTCTCCGCCCTGGCCCGCGACCAGTTCGGCGCCGACGCGGACGAGCAGGGCCGCTGGGACCTCGCCTACAACGTCACCGACGAGCAGATCTGGGCGCTCCGCCGCGAGATGCGCGTGACACTCGTGGACGATGTCCGGCGCCGCCTCCGTGCCGCGTGGAAAAAGCGCGGTGCCGCCGACGCCGAACTGGCCTGGACGGATTCCGTGCTGGACCCGGACATCCTGACCATCGGTTTCGCCCGCCGCGTGCCGACGTACAAGCGGCTCACCCTCATGCTGCGCGAGCCCGAGCGGCTGAAGGCGCTGCTGCTGCACAAGACCCACCCGATCCAGCTGGTCATCGCCGGCAAGTCGCACCCGGCCGACGACGCGGGCAAGAAGATGATCCAGGACCTGGTCCGGTTCACCGACGACCCGGCCGTGCGGCACCGCATCGCGTTCCTGCCCAACTACGACATCGCCATGGCCCGCACCCTCTTCCCGGGCTGCGACGTGTGGCTGAACAACCCGCTGCGCCCGCTCGAGGCGTGCGGCACGTCCGGCATGAAAGCCGCCCTGAACGGCTCGCTCAACCTCTCTGTCCTGGACGGCTGGTGGGACGAGATGTACGACGGCGAAAACGGCTGGGCGATTCCGACCGCCAACAACGGGGCCTCCCCGGAGGAACGCGACGACATTGAGGCGGCCGCGCTGTACGAGCTGCTGGAGACGCAGGTGGCCCCGCGCTTTTACGGCCTCACCGTCTCCGACGGCGCGGGAGCTGCCGGGCCCTCGGAGTCCGGGCGGCAGGCTGTGCCCACGCACTGGGTCTCGATGATCAAGCACACCATGTCCCACCTGGGCCCGGCGGTGTCCGCGGAGCGGATGCTCAAGGACTACGTCAACATCCTGTACCGCCCGGCCGCCGTCGCCGGCCGCCGGGCCATGGCCAGCAACTTCGCCGAGGCCAAGGACCTGGCGGCGTGGACGTCCCGGATCCGTGCCGCCTGGCCGCAGATCCAGGTGGAGCACGTGGATTCGGTGGGCGTCTCCGAGGACCCGCAGATCGGCGACATGCTCCAGGTGAACGCGTACGTGTCCCTGCGGGACCTCACGCCGGATGATGTGGCCGTGGAGGTGGCCTACGGCAAGGCGGAGGACAGCGACGAGCTGGCCGACGTCACGGTGGCGGAGCTGAAGGCGATTGAGGACCTGGGCCGGGGCCGGCATCTGTTCAGCGGCACCGTGGTGATCGACCGGTCCGGTTCCTTCGGCTACACGGTGCGGGTGCTCCCGAAGCACCCGGGCCTCGCGTCCAAGGCGGAACTGGGCCTGATCGTCAACGCCTAATCCCTGCCCCCGCCCGCTGAACGACAACAGCGCCGCACCCCGGAAGCCCGGGGTGCGGCGCTGTTGTTTGTGGCGGGCTTAGAGGCAGACGGCGGTGACGGCCAGGTTCTTTCCGGCGTAGCGTTCGGCGTCCTGCAGGATCTCGCAGACGACGCCGAAGGAACGGTCGGCCCGGAACGCGGCCGGGACTTCCCAGATGACCGTGGCCGGGCCCTGCCCGTCGTCGGCAACCGCGTCGGCGAAATCGTGCAGTGCGTCATTGAGCGCGTCGAGGTCCACCTCGTCGTCCTCCGGGAAGTCCAGGACCTCGGCGAAGGTCTCAAGGACGGCCCGCCTGGTGTCGGCGGCGGGGACCAGCACGGTGCGCCGGCCAGCGTCGGCCGCGAGGGCCTGCAGCTCCTCGAGGGTCCAGGTGTCTGCGGAATAAATTTTCATGGGTTCCTTGTGGTTGCCGTTCCGCCGTGCCCGGATGGGCCCCGCCGGACTACGTGCGGTAGATGTTGATGGAGTTGGCCTGCACCACGTCCCGCTCGCCCGCGGCGACCCGGATGCCCTGGCGCCGGTCGTGGAGCTCGGAGGTGGTCAGGCGCAGCTCGAAGAGCCGGTGGCCGGTGCCGTCCTCGTTGCTGAGCGGCGGCAGGGTGACCTTGACGTCCCGGGGGCTGCCGTTGACCACCACCAGCCCGTCCACGTGGCCGTCGTCGGACCCCAGGAGCAGCTGCACCAGCCGGTGGCCGGGATCGTGCCACCGGTCGCCTCCCATGGGCTCGCCGTTCTCGTCGAACCAGTGGAAGTAGGACTGCTTTTCACGTGTGGGGTAGTCGTGCGGCTGCCCGGCCAGGAACTCCTTGCGGAGCCGGATCACGCGCTTGGTGCTGCGCAGCATCGCGTGCGACGCGGGCGTGCTGGTCCAGTCAATCCAGGTGATGGGGTTGTCCTGGCAGTAGGCATTGTTGTTGCCCTGCTGCGTGCGGCCGATCTCGTCCCCGGCGGTGATCATGGGCACGCCCTGGGACACCATAAGCGAGGCCATGAGGTTGCGGCTGGACTGCGCCCGGCGGCCGAGGACGTCCTCGTCCTCCGTGGGGCCCTCGAAGCCGTGGTTGTAGCTGCGGTTGTCGCCGTGGCCGTCCCGGTTCTGCTCCCCGTTGGCCTCGTTGTGCTTGCGGTCGTAGGACACGAGGTCGGCGAGCGTGAACCCGTCGTGGGCGGTGACCAGGTTGACGGAGGCCAGCCGCGACCGGCCGGACGGTTCGAAGAGGCTCGCGGAGCCGGAGAGCGCATCCGCGAGGCGGGCCACCGAACCGCCCTGCCCGCCGGCGTCGATCGCTGCGCGGTCGGCGAGCCAGAAGCTGCGCACGGCGTCGCGGAAGTGGTCGTTCCAGTCCACCCAGCCGGGCGGGAACCGGCCGGTCTGCCAGCCACCGTAGCCGACGTCCCAGGGCTCGGCGATGAGCTTCGTCGCGGACAGCACCGGGTCGGCACCGATTGCGACGAGGAACGGGTGCCGGGGGTCGAATTCGTTCGCTGCGTTGCGGGCCAGCGTGACCGCGAGGTCGAAGCGGAACCCGTCGATGTGGAATTCGTTCACCCAGTAGCGCAGGGAATCCAGGACCAGCTGGACCACGCGGGGCTCGCCGAAGTTCAGGCTGTTGCCGCAGCCGGTGGTGTCCACGTACTTGCCGTGGCCGTCGTTGCGGTAGTACGTCATCTCGCCTAGGCCGCGGAAGCTGAGCGTGCGGCCGTCCTGGCCGCCCTCCGCCGTGTGGTTGTAGACGACGTCGAGCACCACCTCGAGGCCCGCCGCGTGCAGCAGCTTGACCATGCCCTTGAACTCGTCCTGGACGGCCTGCGCCCCCGCGGCCTGTGCCGCCTCGGTGGCGTAGCCGGGGTGCGGGGCGAAGAACGCGGCGGTGTTGTAGCCCCAGTAGTTCGTCATACCGAGGTTCTGCAGGTGCGGTTCGTCCACGTGGAAGTGCACCGGGAGGAGCTGGACGGTGGTGACCCCCAGCGAGATCAGGTGCTCGATCATGGCGGGGTGCGCCAGTCCGGCGTAGGTGCCCTGGAGGTCCTCGGGGACGTCCGGGTGCAGCTTGGTCTGGCCGCGGACGTGGGCCTCGTAGATGATGGTGTTCCGCCACGGCACCCGGGGGCTGCGGTCGGCGCCCCAGTCGAAGCCGCTGTCCATCCGGACGCTGGTGATGAGATTCTCGCGCTCGTCCACGGCCCGGCCGTAAGGGTCCAGCAGGAGCGGCTGCGCGCCGTCGGCGTCGAAGTCCGTGGCGGGCATGGAGAGCGGCAGCGCCTCATGCTCCGGGGACGCCCGGAAACCGTAGCGCGACCCGACCGGGATGCCCTCGACGATGCCGTGGTGGACGCCGTCGGTCACATTGGGCAGCGTTTTCAGCTGCCACGCCCCGCCGGGCGCCTGGTAGGCGATCTCCAAAGTGGTCACACCGGGCGCGAAAACCGCCACGTTCGCGAAGGCACCCCGAGGATCGTCCATTACCGGCGAACCGGTGGCCGGAACGCTGATTCCCAGCGGAAACGCACGGGAGGCGTCTACGGTGGAAGCTGTGTCTACGTAGGGCATGACCATTGCTTAAAGTTTAGCGGGGCCGAACAAACGGCCCGTTCCGGTTTAACTGACGATAGGCAGTGTACGTAACAGGGGCACTGCATACTGGAATCAACGCCGAAAATGGAGGTAACAGTGCGGATTGCACTCGCTCAGATCATCACCGGACGCGACCTTGCCGAGAATCTGGCCCTTGTGGCGGACTACGCGGCGCGGGCCAAGGCCGGCGGTGCGGAGCTGGTGGTCTTCCCGGAAGCCACCATGCGGGCCTTCGGCAACTCGCTGCTGGACATCGCGGAGCCGCTGGACGGGCCGTGGGCCTCCCGGGTGCGGGCCATCGCCGCGGACCAGGACATCGTGATCGTCGCGGGGATGTTTACCCCAGGCCAGGGGAACGACGGCGGCAAGGTGCGCAACACGCTGCTGGTCACCGGCCGGGGCCTTGAGGCCAGCTACGACAAGATCCACCTGTTTGACGCCTTCGGCTTCGCGGAATCCGACACAGTCGACGCCGGCACCGAACCGGTCACCTTCGACTACAACGGCGCCACCTTTGGCCTGGCCACCTGCTACGACATCCGTTTCCCGGCACTGTTCACCGAGAACGCCGACCGCGGCGCCGAGGTCAACATCGTGTGCGCCTCCTGGGGTTCCGGCCCCGGCAAGGCCGACCAGTGGAAACTCCTGGCCCGCGCCCGCGCCGCCGACTCCACCACCTTCGTCCTCGCCTGCGGCCAGGGCGACCCCGCCAGCGTTGGTCTCGAGCCCAAGGGCACGGCACCCACCGGCGTCGGGCACTCCGCCGTCGTCTCCCCCTTCGGCGAAGTCCTCGAAGAGCTCGACGGCGCCCCCGGCCTGCTGTTCGCCGACCTGGACCCCGCAGCCGTCAAGGAAGCCCGCACCAAGCTCCCGGTCCTCGCCAACCGCCACAAGTTCTAACGCAGCCGCGGGTTCGCCCGAGGTCACCTTCCCTTTGGTCACCGTCCCCGGACACCGGCGCCTTGCCGTCGCCTAGACACCTCCCGCCGCTCTCTCCGGCCGCGGACGGCCTCCGAGAGCTCTGGTCGGCGATGCGCTCCTTAGCAAGCCCCCGGCGCCCGCACGCAGTCAGCACACCCTGACATGAGGTGCTTCGGACAAACGACGCTCCCTCACCTTTGGCTGTTCTACCGGCAACCCTCCCTCACCTTTCGCCGTTAAACGGAAAACGCTCCCTCACTAAATGTGAGAAAGCGTTTCCTTGGTTCTCGCCAAAGGTGAGAGAGCGTCCGACATCCGGCCGCCAAAGGTGAGAGAGCGTCCGACATCCGGCCGCCAAAGGTGAGGGAGCGTTTGGTCAATTCCCGCCAAAGGTGAGGGAGCGTCTGAGCTGGTACCGGAGTTTTGCAAGGAGCGCATCGCCGACCAGAGCGGAGCGAGGCCACCCGCGGCCGAGCGGAGCGTCGGGAGGAAGGGAAGCCCCGCGGGCCCCGAACTGAGCTTGCGAAGTTTGGGAAGGGGCTGACCGCTAAGCGACGGCAAAGCTCCGGTGACGGCGAAACCCGGCGACGGGAAAGCTCCGGTTCCGGCGGACCCAACCGCCGCAACCGGAACGCAACCGAAGCTTACTTGGCGGCTCGCTGGCGGGAGATTTCGTAGAGGGAGATACCGACGGCCATGGAGGCGTTGAGGGATTCCATGGCGGAGTCGATCGGGATGGAGACGATCTGGTCGCAGTTTTCGCGGACCAGGCGGCTGAGGCCCTTGCCTTCGGAGCCGACCACGATGCAGACCGGTTCGGTGGCGAGGGTGAGGTCGGGCAGCGAGACGTCGCCGTCGCCGTCGAGGCCCAGGACATAGATGCCCATGTTCTTGAAGGCCTTCAGGGTGTTGTTCAGGTTGGCGGCGCGTGCCACGGGGACGCGGACGGCGGCACCGGCGCTGGTCTTCCAGGCGGAGGCGGTGACGCCGACGGAGCGGCGTTCCGGGACAATGACGCCGTGGCCGCTGAACGCGGAGACCGAGCGGATAATCGCGCCGAGGTTGCGCGGATCGGTGATGCCGTCGAGGGCGACGAAGAGGGGCGCGTTGGCGACGTGGCCCTTCTTCCAGGCCTCGATGGTTTCTTCCGCGAGCTCGTAGGCGTCCTGGTATTCGTACGGCGGGATCTGCAGCACCAGGCCCTGGTGGATGGCGTCGTCGGTCATCCGGTCCAGCTCAGGCTTGCCGGTTTCGAGCAGCGGGATGCCGCGCTCGGCCGCGAGCTTGAGGGACTCCTTGACGCGGTCATCCATTTCGATGCGGATGGCGACGTGCAGGGCCTTGGCCGGGATGCCGGCGCGCAGCGCCTCGACGACGGAGTTGCGGCCGGTGACCACTTCTTCCGTGGCGCGGCCCTTGGGGCCGGAGCGTGCGCCGGCGTTGCGGGGAGCGCCGGGGCGCTTCGCGGCCGAACGCTCGGCGAGCTGCTTGTTCTTGTGGGCCTTGTGGTACGGGCGGTCCTCCGCCTTGGGCGTCGGCCCCTTGCCCTCGAGAGCCTTGCGGCCGTGACCGCCGGTTCCGACGGTGGGGCCCTTCTTCAGTTTGACCGACCGGCGACCGTTGTTGGCCATGATTTCCACCCTTTTAAATACGCGATTCGTTGATAAGTCTGAACTCCAGTCTACTGACTCGAGTTAAATCCTCGACCGCTTGGGATGGCGGGGCCGCGGTCCCGCACCGGGAAGGGCCCTGAATCAGCCGCGCTTGAGGCTCCAGCTGGCGCCGTCCGGGCCGTCCTCGACGACGACGCCGGCCGCGGCGAGGGTGTCGCGGATGGCGTCGGAGGCGGCCCAGTCCTTGCCGGCGCGGGCTTGGGCCCGGGCGGTGAGCTGGGCCTCGATCAGCACACCGAGGGCTTCAGAGCTTTGCTGGTCCACCGCGGGCCCGGCGGCGTCGTTGAGCCCCAGGACACGCAGCATGTCGGTGACGCCGGCGAGTGCCTGCCGGGCGTCGTCGAGCTCCCCCGCGGTGAGCGCCGTATTGCCGGCGCGGACGGTGTCGTGCAGGACCGCCAGTGCCTGCGGGACGTTGAGGTCGTCGTCCATCGCGGCAGCGAAAGCGTCCGGCACGGTGCCGTCGCTGGCGAAGCCAATGGCGGGAGATCCGCCGTCGGCGCCGGCAAGGGTCCGCAGGGCGCGGCTGATGAAGCCGTCGATGCGTTCGACGGCGGCCGCGGCCTCCTGCAGGGACGTCGGCTGGTAGTCCAGCACCGAACGGTAGTGCGCCTGGCCGAGGTAGTACCGGACCACGCGGGCCGGCGCGAGTTCCAGCATTTCGGCGGGGCTGATGGTGTTGCCGATGGACTTGGACATCTTCTCGCCGGCGTAGGTGACCATGCCGTTGTGCATCCAGAAGTTGGCGAAGCCGTGGCCGGCGGCCTGGGACTGGGCCATCTCGTTTTCGTGGTGCGGGAACCGGAGGTCCAGCCCGCCGCCGTGGATGTCGAACTCGGTGCCGAGGTACTTGGTGACCATCGCGGAGCATTCGAGGTGCCAGCCCGGACGGCCGGTGCCCCACGGCGACGCCCAGGCCGCCGTCGCCGGCTCCCCCTCCTTGTGGCCCTTCCAGAGCGCGAAGTCGCGGGGGTCCCGCTTTCCGCGGGGATCGGCGTCGGGGGCGCCCTGCATGTCGTCGATCTTCTGCCGGGTCAGCGATCCGTAGTTGGCCCAGGAGCGCACGTCGAAGTACACGTCGCCGGAATCGTCGAGGGCGGGGTAGGCGTGGCCGCGGTCGATCAGCTGCTGGATGAGGGCGTGCATTTCCGGGATGTGGCCGGTGGCCCGGGGTTCGTAGGTGGGGCGGGAGACGCCCAGGGTGTCGTAGGCCTTGAGGAATTCCTGCTCGTACCGGTAGGCCAGCGCCCACCATTCCTCCTCGCGGACAGAGCCGGGCTCGTCCGCGAAGTCAGGGGCGAAGGAATCCGCCGACTTCGCGAGGATCTTGTCGTCGATGTCGGTGACGTTGCGGACCGAGGTGACGCGGAATCCGCGGTACTGCAGCCAGCGGGTGAGCTGGTCGAAGGCGATCGCGGAGCGGATGTGCCCGACGTGCGGCATGCCCTGCACCGTGGCGCCGCAGTAGTAGAGGCTCACTTTGCCCGGAACCAGGGGGACGAAGTCGCGGACTTCGGCGGATGCAGTGTCATAGAAGCGCAGGGTCACCGCTCCAGATTAGCCGATCGGTTCCGACGCCCGGGGTGCGGACGGCCCGCGGGCGCCTACTTGCAGTATTCGCCGATCTTGTTCATCTGGTCGGCGAGCTGCTTGGTCTGTTCCTCGCTCTTGGCGCCGAGCGAGGAACCGGCGACGTCCTTCATGACGTCCGCCATTTTCTGGATGGGCGCCGCCACCTCGGGGGCCACCTTGTCCGCGACTTCCTGGTAGTGCTTGGAAATCTGGTCCGCCTGCTGCTGCTGGTTTCCCGTGGGGACGAAGGTGTCCTGGTTGAGGAACGCGCAACTGTCCTGGACGCTCATCTTCGGCGTCGCGGCGCAGCCGGTCAGCAGCAGTCCAGCCACAAGGACGACGGCGGGCAGCAGCTTGGTCACGGGGAGTCTCCTGGTGTCTCGCGGAAGGGAATCTGCGTTAAGCCTAGGCGACGGACTCCGGGGACGCCGAGCGGACGGGGTACACCAGGGCTGTGGCCGTGGCCGAGATACCCTCGCCGCGGCCAGTGAAACCGAGCCCGTCGCTGGTGGTGGCCGAGACGCTGACGGGGGCGCCGGCGGCCTCGCTCAGGACCCGCTGGGATTCCTCCCGGCGGGGGCCGAACTTGGGCCGGTTGGCCACGAACTGCACGGCGATGTTCCCGATCTCGAAGCCTTCCGCGCGGACGATCCGCGCGGCTTCGGCCAGCAGGGTCACACCGGAGGCCCCGGCATACTCGGGGCGGTCGGTGCCGAAATGCGTCCCGAGGTCCCCCACGCCGCAGGCGGAGAACAGGGCGTCGGCGGCGGCGTGCGCGACGGGGTCGCCGTCGGAATGGCCGGAGAGCCCCCGTTCCCCGTCCCAGAACAGGCCGCCCAGCCAGAGCGGCTGGGGCGCGTCCTCCGGGGCGTAGGCGTGGACGTCGATGCCGATTCCGGTCCGGGGGATTACGGGCAGCGGGGTGCTGTGGTGGGAGGACATGCTCAGCCTTCCACCCACCGCGCGCCCAGCGGGCCTTCGAGGAGGCCCTCGGCGATGATCAGGTCCAGCGGGGTGGTGATCTTCAGCGACTGGCTTGCGCCGCGCACCGCGTGGACGGGGACGCCGAGGAGTTCCACGAGCATGGCGTCGTCGGTCACGGCAGCTGCCTGCGCGGCGTCGAGCGACGCCGCTGCGGCGTGGGCACTGCGGAGGGTGGCCAGCTGGAATCCCTGCGGCGTCTGGACCGCCCGCAGGGTCTCCCGGGCAGCGGTGCCGGTGACCAGCTCGGGGGCGGGCGCATCGGCCGCGGCAGGTTCCACGGTCTTGACGGTGTCGACCACGGGCATGACGGGGATGACGGCCTGGGCGCCGGCGGCGAGTGCGCGGGACACCCGGTGGAAGACGGCCTCCGGGGTCAGTGCGCGAGCAGCATCATGGACCAGGACCGCCTCGATCTCCGGCTGGAGCGCCTGCAGCGCTGCGCGGACCGAGTCGGCGCGGCTGGCGCCGCCGTCGACGACGGTCACCACGGGAAGCTGCCCGGCAGCCCCCGGAACGGGCGCCTGCGGGCCTTCCACCGCGAGCTCCCGCTCGAACGTTTCACAGAGGCCCCGGAGCTCCGGGTCCCCGGGCGGGATGGCGACGCAGATATGCTGTGCGACGCCTGCCGCGGCGACGCCCCGCAGGGCGTGGATGAGGATGCTGTCCCCGCCGAGGGGGACCTTGGCTTTGGGCATGCCGTAACCCAGGCGTTCGCCGGAGCCGGCGGCCACGACGATGACCGCGGTGAGGGGGCCGGCCGGTGGGGTGTTGGTCGGTGCAGAGTCCATGGCCACAAGACTACGTCCCGGCGTCCCGCTGCGGGCTACCTTGGGGTATCAGGACAAAAAAGAAACCCCGGCGGCCTTGTCGCCACCGGGGTTTAATTCTTGTCTGTTCGACTCGTTGCTTAGGAAGCCAGAACCTCGTCGAGAACGCTTGCGGCCTTCTCTTCATCAGTCTTCTCAGCCAGCGCCAGTTCTGAAATCAGAATCTGGCGGGCCTTGGCCAGCATGCGCTTCTCTCCTGCGGAGAGACCCCGATCGTGATCGCGGCGCCACAGGTCGCGGACGACCTCTGCCACCTTGATGACGTCACCGGAAGCAAGCTTCTCCAGGTTTGCCTTGTATCGACGCGACCAGTTGGTGGGCTCTTCAGTGAACTCGGCCCGCAGCACTTCAAACACGTGCTCCAGTCCTTCTTTGCCCACTACGTCACGAACCCCAACAAGGTCAACGTTTTCTGCTGGAACTTCAATGGTCAGATCACCCTGGGCCACCTTGAGCTTGAGATACATCTTCTCTTCGCCCTTGACAGTGCGCATCTTGATTTCTTCAATTTTTGCTGCACCGTGGTGAGGGTAAACTACTGTCTCGCCGACCTCAAAAACCATGTAAACATTCCCCTTTCCCGCAGACCAGTTTATCACGGATAAGGCATACGACTGGCATGGAACGGGCCGAAGAACCGCATGAATACGCGGAAAATGGGCCAAATCGGCCCTGCTGGACCCCTTGACGAAAGCGGATATTAGTGCATTGGCATGCCTTTGCCAAGAGTCCGCGGCAACCCCCAGCGGGCGCCCCGCCGGCCTCTGACCCGGGGCAATGTGTCCGCCCCGAATCATCGTTTGGCGCGGTTTGCCGATAGGCTATGGCTGAAGAATGTTCCAAGACTCTCAAGGAGTGCGTGACGTGGGTTTCACTGCGATGAACCGGGGCCAGCGCGGCAAGCTGGCAATGGCAACGGCTGCTCTGGGCATCGGCCTGCTGTCCGTGACCGGCTGCGGCTACATCAACCCCCAGCAGACCACCGCGTCGTATGCGGCGTCAGACGGAACGCAGGCCAACGTCGGCCCGCTCCAGCTGCGCAACATGCTGATCGTCTCCGGCGGCGAGGACAAGCCGGGCCGCGTGCTCGGCGCCGTCTACAACTCCTCCTCCGAGGACGTCACGCTGGTGATCGCCGGCGCCGGCGGGTCGCAGACGCAGATCCCGGTCAAGCAGAACTCCTACACACTGCTCAACGAATCCGCAGACGAGGCGATCCTCAGCACCACGGGCGGGGCCCCGGGATCCCTGGTCGAGGTCCGCATCTCCGAGGACGGCACCAACCAGAACACCACGTTCAAGGTTCCGGTCGTTGACGGCACCATCACCGACTACAAGCAGTACCTGCCGGCCGGCAGCGAGCCCACGGGCTCGGCCACGCCGACGTCCACCCCGTCGCCGACGGGCGGCGCAGACCACTAGCGTCCGCAGACGCAAAAGGAGGGGCACCCGTGCGGGTGCCCCTCCTTTTGTGTCTGACGGCCGGACCGGTTTAGGGGTCGAACTTGTATCCCAGGCCGCGGACGGTGATCAGGTGCCTGGGCGCCGAGGGGTCCGGTTCGACCTTGCTGCGCAGCCGCTTCACGTGGACGTCCAGGGTCTTCGTGTCCCCCACGTAATCCGATCCCCAGACCCTGTCGATCAGCTGCCCCCGGGTCAGCACCCGGCCGGAGTTCCGCAGCAGCATCTCCAGGAGCTCGAATTCCTTCAGCGGCAGCGAAACCTGCTCGCCGCTGACGGTGACCACGTGCCGTTCAATGTCCATCCGGACCGGGCCAGCCTGGACGGTGCTGGACACCAGCTCCTCCGGCTCGCCCTGGCGGCGCAGCACGGCCCGGACGCGGGCCACCAGCTCCCGGGACGAGTAGGGCTTGGTGACGTAGTCGTCGGCGCCCAGCTCCAGGCCCACCACCTTGTCGATTTCGGCGTCCTTTGCCGTCAGCATGATCACCGGCACCGACGAGCGCTGCCGCAGCTGCCGGCAGACTTCCGTGCCCGACTGTCCGGGCAGCTGCAGGTCCAGCAGCACCAGGTCGGCGCCGTTGCGGTCGAATTCGGTGATGGCGTCAATGCCGTTGTCCACCACCTCCACTTCGAATCCTTCCTTGCCCAACAGGTAGGACAGGGGGTCGCTGAAGGACTCCTCGTCCTCCACAACTAGAATCCTGCTCAAGCGGTAGCTCCTTGTTCATGGGCGCCTGCGGCGTCACTTCGGATCGGTTTGGGGTTCTGGGCGTCGGCGCCGTCAGGTTCCTGGCCTTCCAGTTCCGGAAGCCGGATGGTGAACGTGCAGCCCTGGCCCGGCTGTGACCACAGGGTCACTTCGCCGCCGTGGTTGGCGATGACGTGCTTGACGATGCTGAGGCCAAGGCCGGTTCCTCCGGTGTGGCGCGACCGTGCGGCGTCCACGCGGTAGAAGCGTTCAAAGACCCGTTCCTGGTCCTCGGGGCTGAGCCCCTCGCCCTGGTCCGTCACGGACACGGCCACGAGGCCGTCCTTGGACCGGATGCCGATCCCCACCCGGGTGTTCTCCGGGGAGTACCGGATGGCGTTGTCGATCAGGTTGCGCAGCGCCGTCACCAGTTGGTCCTGGTCGCCGTAGACCATCGAGTCGGTCCGGCCGCCGACCACAAGTTCGATGTTTTTGCTTTCGGCCGGCAGCTGGGACCGGTCCACGGCTTCGGCGACCACCGTGTTGATGTCCACGGCCCGTCCCTGCTGGGCGACGTTGGCGCCCTGCAGCCGGGACAATTCGATGATGTCCTGCACCAAGGCGGCCAGCCGGGCGGATTCCTTGTGCGTGCGTTTGGCGAAGCGGCGCACGGCCTCCGGATCGTCCGCCGAGGACTCCAGGGCCTCGGCCAGCAGCGAGATGGCTCCGACCGGCGTCTTCAGCTCATGGGAGACGTTGGCGACGAAGTCGTTCCGGACCTCCTCGGTGCGGGTGACCTCTGTCCGGTCGTCGGCGAGCAGCAGGATGTACTCTTCGGCGATCACGGCGGCCCGGACCTGGACCACGATGGTCCCCTGCCCCAGCGGGCCGCGCGGGAGTTCAAGGAGCCGTTCGAGGATGACCCCGTCGCGCCGCACCTTGGCGGTCATTTCCAGCAGCTGCTCGTGGACCAGGGTGTGGCCGCGCACCAGGCCGTAAGCGTAGGCGGCGGGGCTGGCACGGACAACGCCGTCGATCGCGTCGACCACCACAAAGGCGCGGCCGACGGCGGCCAGCACCTCGGCGGCGCCCTCAGGCAGCGAGGGGTCCTCGAACTCGACGTCCACCAGCTTCCGCTGCTGCTCGCTGACCCTGAACGCGAGCACGCCGAAGACGCCGAGCGACAGGCCGACCAGGCCGGCAATCACGCCGATGAGCATTGGATCCACGGCTCCAGCTTATGCTCTGCCCCGTGCCGGAAACTGAAATCTCCCCCTATTCCCGCCCCGGTTCAGCTAACGTTCACCTATTGGGGCGTAACAGTTCACCCGGCGCTGGAAGACTTGACCGTTGGAGCGCCGAGAGGTGAATCGAAATGGGCCGGCCACTCCTGGTGGCGGCATTGTTTCCGAAGAAAGGACGCACACGTGCGCAAGGTTTTTCAGGAAGAGCTCGTCCAAGTGGGGGAACAGCTCGTCGAAATCTCGAAGCTGGTCAGTGAGGCCATCGAGAAAGCCACGACTGCCTTTGACGGCGCCGACATTGATCTGGCCGAGGACGTCATCGCTGCCGATGCGCGGATCGACTTCCTGCAGAACAGCCTGGACGAGCGTGCCATCGACATCCTTGCCCTGCAGGGCCCGGTGGCCAGCGACCTGCGGATGATCGTGGGTTCCCTCCGGATGAGTGCCTCGCTGGAGCGCATGGGCGACCTGGCCCGCCACCTCGCCCAGCTGGCGCGCCTCCGCTACCCCTCGACCGTGATCCCCGAGCAGCTGCGCGGTACCTTCAAGAGCTTCGCTGAGCAGGACCTGTTCATCGCGGAGAAGCTGACCGTGCTGCTGGAAACCCGTGACCTGGAAGTGGCCCGGGACATCATGAAGGCGAACACCGTGGTGAACGACCTGCACCTGAGCGTCTTCAAGGCGATCGCCCGCAGCGACTGGCACGAGTCCCCCGCCACGACCGTCGACGTCGCGCTGGCCAGCCGCTACTTCGAGCGGTTCGCGGACCATGGCGTGTCCGTGGCGCAGAAGGTCACCTACCTGGTGACCGGCGCCTGGCAGCCGAACGGCATCGAACACATCTGATACTTCCAGCAATACGTACGACGCCGGCCGGTCACCTTGAGGGGTGACCGGCCGGCGTCGTTGGTGCGGTGGACCGAAAGGCTACTTCTTGCCCTGGTTCGCCACGGCCTGGATGGCTTCGGCGGCGGCCGCGGGATCGAGGTAGGTGCCGCCCGGGTTCAGCGGCTTGAAGTCATCGTCCAGGTCGTAGACCAGCGGGATGCCGGTGGGGATGTTCAGCCCGGCGATGGCTTCGTCGCTGATGCCGTCGAGGTGCTTGACGAGGGCGCGCAGGGAGTTTCCATGGGCCGTGACCAGCACGGTCTTGCCGGCCTTGAGGTCTGCCTTGATGTCCGACTCCCAGTAGGGCAGCAGGCGGACCAGGACGTCCTTGAGGCACTCGGTGCGGGGCAGCGCGTCGCCGAGGTCCGCGTAGCGGGGGTCGTGCGCCTGGGAGAACTCGGAGTTGTCATCGAGGGGCGGCGGCGGCGTGTCGTAGGACCGGCGCCAGGTCATGAACTGCTCTTCACCGTATTCGGCGAGGGTCTGGGCCTTGTCCTTGCCCTGGAGGGCGCCGTAGTGGCGCTCGTTGAGCCGCCAGTCGCGCTTCACGGGGATCCAGCCGCGGTCGGCCTTGTCGAGGGTGATGTTCGCCGTGTTGATGGCCCGCTTCAGCAGGGAGGTGTAGAGGACGTCCGGGAGGATGTTGTTCTCCACGAGAAGCTCGCCGCCGCGGACCGCCTCGGCCCGGCCCTGGTCGTTGAGGTCGACGTCCACCCAGCCGGTGAACAGGTTCTTGGCGTTCCATTCGCTGTGGCCGTGGCGCAGCAGAATCAGCTTGTAAGTCATGGTTTTCATCCTAGCGGAGCGGCTCCGGGCAGTGCCGCGCGTTACATCGGCCCCCGCAGGGCAGCGCGGGGTCAGTCCCTGCCCGTCCTGGGGCGCCGCATGGGCCGGGGCTGACCCCGCGTTGGAGGATAGGGTTGCTGTGTGGTGCAGAAGGCTGAGCGGGTGGTTTCCCCGCGTTCCCATCCCCTGGGGAAATCCGGCACGGGACAAACCGGCGGCGGCAAGTACGGGACGCCGGGCGGCGGAACCCGCGCGGGCCGGCCGGTGGGCAACATTACCCGCGGCACCACCAACCCCAACCGGATGCGGCGGGTGGACCGCTGGCTGACCGGACCGCAGGCGTGGCGGCTGCGCGCGGCCGCCGATCCCCTGGCCGTGGACCTGGGCTACGGAGCGTCCCCGGCCACCGCCGTCGAACTCTTTGAACGGCTGTCCGGTATCCGGCCGGACGTCCGTGTGGTGGGCGTCGAAATCGAGCCGGAGCGGGTCCGGCTCGCCAAGGAACTGGAACGGCCCGGCCTGAGCTTCCAGCTGGGCGGCTTCGAACTGCCGGTGCCCGGCAGGCCCGTCCTGGTGCGGGCGTTCAACGTGCTGCGGCAGTACGAAGAGGCCGACGTCGCGGCCATCTGGCGGCTGGTCCAGGACCGGCTGGCGCCGGACGGACTGTTCATTGACGGCACCTGCGACGAGATCGGCCGCCGGGCGACGTGGGTGGCGCTGGACGCGGAGCGGCCGCTGAGCCTGAGCCTGTCCGTGCGGTTCGGCAGTTTTGCGCTGCCCTCGGACGTGGCCGAGCGACTGCCGAAGGCCCTCATCCACCGGAACGTGCCGGGCGAGCGGATCCACGACTTCCTGCAGGCCATGGACCGGGCCTGGCTGGAGGCGGCACCGCTGGCCTCATTCGGCAACCGGCAGCGCTGGACCGCGATGTGCCGAGCACTGCGCGACGGCGGCTGGCCGGTGATGGACGGGCCGGCCAGGTGGCGGCTGGGCGAACTAACGGTCGGCTGGGAGGCTGTAGCGGGTGCCCACGCCGGCAGGGTTCCCTGAGCGAGCTTGCGAGCTAAGGGTGCCGGTGGCGGGGCACACGCCGGCAGGGTTCCCTGAGCGAGCTTGCGAGCTAAGGGTGCCGGTGGCGGGGCCCACGCCGGCAGGGTTCCCTGAGCGAGCTTGCGAGCTTAGGGTGCCGGTGGGGATTACCAGGGGCCGTAGGGGCCCATGTTGCGGCTGCCGCCGCGGCCGGCGTCTTTGACGGCCGGGCGGACATCGGCGAGGTACACGGATGCCGCGGTCACGGCGACGAGGCCGAACAGTCCCAGCGGGCCGAGGAGACCCCCGCCGCCGCCCAGCAGGGAGAGCAGGCCCACTGCCATGGCGCCGCCGGTGACGGCCAGCCAGAAGGTCTTGGTGCGCTTGGACACGGCCTCGAAGGCGTTCGCTTTGTGCCGCAGGCAGTCGAAGAACGCCCACACCTCAAGGGCGAGGGCTACCAGGGCCAGGAGAAAATAGATCCCTGTTTCGACATAGTAAATAAGCGCTCTTCCGTCCATCCCCCCAGCCTAGCCGCCCAGAGTGCCCAAGGCTTGCTCCAAATCGGCCCAAAGGTCTTCCACGTTTTCGATCCCGACGCTCAGCCGGACCAGGTTCTCCGGCACGCTCAACGGCTCGGCCGTATGCCGGCGCCGCCGCTCAATCAGGGACTCCACTCCGCCGAGCGAGGTGGCCGGCAGCCAAAGCTTCAGGGCACGGATCATCCGGTCCGCAGCTTCGGCGCCGCTCATGGCCCCGGTGCCGTTGCTGCTTCCGCTGCCGGCGACTGGGGCCATCTCGATGCAGAGGATGGAGCCGAACCCCTTCATCTGGCTCTTGGCCCGTTCGTGTCCGGGATCCGAGGCCAGCCCCGGGTAGCGGATGCTGCCGACCCGGGGGTGGGCGCTCAGCCGTTCAGCGAGCACCGCGGCCGAGGCCTGCGACCGCTCAACGCGCAGCGCCAGGGTGCGCAGGCCGCGCAAGGCCAGCCACGCCTCCATGGGACCGGCGATGGCGCCGTGGATGGTCCGATGGTGCAGGAGTGTGGAGCGGAGCCCGGCGTCGGACGTCACCAAGGCGCCCAGCACAACGTCGGAATGGCCGGACAGGTACTTGGTCACCGAGTGGAGGACGACGTCGGAACCCAGCGCCAGCGGCTGCTGCACGAGCGGGGTGGAGAAGGTGTTGTCCGTGACCACGATGGCGCCGGCTGCGTGCGCGGCGGCCGTCAGCTCCCGGATGTCCGCGACGCCGAGCATCGGGTTGGTGGGACTTTCCAGCCACAGCATGTCGGCGGGCCGCCCGTCCGCCGGGGCGAGCAGCGCCTTCACGGCGTCGGTGTCCGCGATGTCCACCGTGCGGAGCTCCAGGAACCCCTTCTCGGCAAGCTCCGTGGCCATCACCAGGGAACCGGCGTAGCTGTGCGAGGGCATCACCAGCACTCCCTGCGCCGGGACGAGGGACAGGGCCGAGCTGGCGGCGGCGAGGCCGGAGGCGTACAGAAGGCCGGGAAGCTCAGCGCCTTCCAGCTGGCCGAGGGCTTCCTCGAACGGGTCCCAGGTGGCGTTGGAGTAGCGGCCATAGCCCCGGTCGCCGTCGCCCAGCGGGCCCGTGCCGAAATAGGTCGAGGACAGCACCACCGGCGGGTTGACGGGCTGGTCGCGTTCCCGCGGCGGGCGGCCCGCCGCCACCACGACTGTTTCCGCGCTGAGCGCGGCTGCCTGTTCTTCGGAAAGACTCATGGTGACAGGGTACTTGGGCGTCCGGCAGGGCGCCGAAGGCGTTACGCCGGGGGCATTCGTGTCAGGGATTGTCGGTAGGCTAGAGAAGTGACCACCCAGAATTCCGGACTGTTCATCGCGTTCGAAGGCGGCGACGGTGCCGGCAAGTCAACCCAGGCGGCGGAGCTGGCCGCGGCCCTCGAGTCGCGAGGCTTTGCCGTGCTGCGGACCCGGGAACCCGGGGGCACCCCCATCGGGGAGAAACTGCGGTCCCTTGTGCTGGACCACGGCCACGGCCACATCGATGCCCACACCGAGGCCCTGATCTTCGCCGCCTCCCGCGCCGCCCACGCCAGCCAGGTCATCCGCCCCGCCCTCGAGCGCGGGGAGATCGTCCTTACCGACCGCTACATCGATTCCTCCGTCGCCTACCAGGGCGCCGGCCGCGACCTCGGCACCGACGCCGTCCGGGACATCAACCAGTGGGCCACCTCCGGCCTGCAGCCGGACCTGACCGTGCTGCTCGACGTCGAGCCGGAGGTCGGCCGCCGGCGCCGGACGGCGGGAGACGCGGCTGAGGACCGGCTGGAATCCGAGGCCGATGAATTCCACGCCAGGATCCGCACCGCCTTCCTCGACCTCGCTGCGGCCCGGCCGGAGCATTACCTGGTACTGCCCGCCCGCCTCCCTGTCGATGAGCTGGCCGCGAAGATCCTTGCCCGGGTCGAGTCCCTGCTGCCCCTTTCCCGGACGGTGGAGGCATGACCGTCTGGGACGACCTGCAGGGCCAGCCCGCCGTCGTGGACCAGCTGCGCCAGGCCGCCCAAGGCGATGGCCTGACCCATGCATGGTTGTTCACCGGCCCGCCGGGTTCCGGCCGGTCCAACGCGGCGAAGGCCTTTGCCGCCGCCCTGAACTGCGACCAGGACGACGTCGGCCAGCGCGGCTGCGGCGAGTGCGCGGCCTGCCAGACCATTCTGGGCGAGACGCACTCCGACGTCGCGTTTGTGCGCACCGAAAAGGTGACCATCACCATCGACGAAGCCCGCGACCTGGTGGCCACCGCCGGTAACCGGCCCTCCTCGGCACGCTGGCGCATCATTGTGGTGGAGGATGCGGACCGGATGGCCGAACGCACCACCAACGTGCTGCTCAAAGCCATCGAGGAACCCACTCCCCGCACCGTGTGGATGCTCTGCGCGCCCTCGCCCGCCGACGTCCTCGTCACCATCCGCTCGCGATGCCGCCCGGTCGCCTTGCGGCTCCCGCCCGCGGCCGACGTCGCGGCCCTGCTGGTCAAGCGCGACGGCATCGACCCGGCCGTCGCGCAACGCGCGGCGCGGGCGGCGCAAAGCCATGTCGGCATTGCCCGGCGCCTGGCACGGGACCCTGAAGCCCGCGAGCGGCGGCTCGCGACGGTGCGGTTTCCCCTGGGCCTCAGGGGTGTGACCGCCGCGGTGCTTATGGCCGAGAAACTGGTCAAGATCGCCACCGAGGAAGCCAACAGCTCGAACGAGGAGCGCGACGCCGCCGAAAAGGCCGCCCTGCTCGCCACCCTCGGAGCGCCCGAAAGCGGCACGCTGCCGCCCGCCATGCGGAGCCAGGTCAAACAGCTCGAGGATGACCAGAAGCGCCGCGCCAAGCGGTCGGTGACGGACTCCCTGGACCGCACCCTGACGGACCTGCTGTCCTTCTACCGGGATGTCCTGATCATCCAGATGGGGAACGCCGTCGAGCTGGTCAACGTTGAGCTTCAGAGTGAACTCGTTGAGTTCGCCCGCCACTCATCGCCCGAAACCACCCTTGCCCGCATGGACGCCATCAACAAGGCCCGCATACGGATCACCACTTCCAACGTGGCACCGCTGCTGGCCGTCGAGTCCATGGCCGCCAGCCTCATCTGAGGGATCATTAAGAGACCTCTTCCCGGTGAACCGACCGGCTGCCCTCCGCATCCGGCGGGAAGCAGCCGTCCGTCGCTCCGTTCCGATCCACCAAGGAGAACAGTATGAAGTCCGCACGAGCCGTGCCCGCCAGATCCCGGTCCCTAGCGATCGGCGTGCGGGCTGCCGGCGCCATGGCACTGGCCCTGGTGCTGTCCTCGTGCACGCTCTTCGGTGGCAACGGCGGGCAGAACAACAGCAGCAGCACGCCCAAGCCCGAAATCGCTGACGCCGCGCCTGCCGAGCTCCGCAGCTACTACACCCAGAAGGTCGACTGGGCCCCGTGCGAGTCCGACTTCCAGTGCGCCACCATCAAGGTCCCGCTGGATTACAGCAAGCCCGACGGCGACACCATCGGGATCGCAGCGCTCAAACTCCCCACGAAGAGCAACAACAAAAAGGGCAGCCTGCTGGTCAACCCGGGCGGCCCGGGCGGCTCCGGCTACGACTTCGTCCGGGACGCGGGCGCCACCAACATCTCGGAGAAAGTGCGCGCCAATTACGACATCGTGGGTTTTGACCCGCGCGGCGTGAAGCGCTCCGCCCCGGTCACCTGCCTCACCGACCAGGAGCGCGACGCCTCCCGGGAGAAGACCTACAAACTCGACACCGACGCCGGGCTGGCCGAGGCACTCGCCGACAACAAGGCCATCGCGGCCAAGTGTGCGGAGAAGACCGGCCCCGTCCTCGGCCACCTGGACACCGCAAGCGCTGCCAAGGACCTCGACATCCTGCGCGGGGTGCTCAACGACGAGAAGCTGAACTACCTCGGCTACTCCTACGGCACCTTCCTGGGCTCCACCTACGCTTCCCTCTTTCCGGACACGGTGGGCCGCATGGTCCTGGACGGGGCGATGGACCCCTCTCTGAGCTACGAGGAACTGACCAGCGGGCAGGCCAAGGCGTTCGAGAAGGCCATCCTGGCTTACGCGACGCACTGCCTCGAACAGAGCGGCTGCCCGCTCAGCGGCACCCCGGATGACGCCGTCGGGCAGATCCGGGACATCATCAACGCGGTGGAAGCGGATCCGCGGGCAGCGAAGGACGGCCGGATGGTCAACGCCTCCATGTTCGTCAGCGGATTCATCCTCCCGTTCTACAACGACGACAACTGGCCCCTGCTGACGCAGGCCCTGGGCAGCGCGATGAAGGGCGACGTGTCGCCGATGCTGCGGCTCGCCGACTTCGGCGCCGACCGCGAACCGGACGGCAGTTACTCCGCGAATTCGACCTTCGCCTTTACGGCCATCAACTGCCTGGACTACCCCATGGTGACGGACACGGAGGGGATGCGCGCGGACGAACAGCAGCTGCGCAAGGACTCCCCCACCCTCGGTTCCTACTTCGCGTACGGGGGCACCAGCTGCAAGGAGTGGCCGTACAAGAACGTCCGCACCCCGGCACCGGTTGACTACAAGGGCTCCACCGACATCCTCGTGATCGGCACCACCGGCGACCCGGCGACCCCGGTGGAGTGGGCCAGCGAGCTGCGCAAGCAGCTGGGCACCGCCTCCCTGCTGACGTGGGAGGGCGAGGGCCACACGGCCTACGGCCGCTCCAACGACTGCGTCGGCAACGCCGTGGACGGCTACCTCGTGGACGGCAAGACGCCCGCTGACAACACCGTCTGCTGAGCCGCACGGCCGCCATTTTGACCCGGGCCGGAGGACTCAACTACAGTTATCTCTGGCATGAAGCGCCCGGGCCTCCCGGACCATTCAGCCGGTTGCTTCCTTAGCTCAGTTGGTAGAGCGTCTCACTCGTAATGAGAAGGTCGCCAGTTCGATTCTGGCAGGAAGCTCAAGAAAAACCCCCGGAGATCAACGATTTCCGGGGGTTTTGGCTTGCTTGTGGACAAGCAGAGAATCTTATGCGTTCCTCGCTTTTTTGTCTGATTCCCAGCTCATTCGTCACTTTTTCGTCACCTACAGACAGGGCCACCGCACAGCCACAAGACCCTTTGAGGTAACACCCGACGCCACGATCAGCGCGGTCAAATGATGTGCTTCCACTTTGTGGCAGAGTGATTCCATGACTCTTGGGGAAGCCGCAGCAAAATACGTTCAGTCAATCGGATCCGCCGAATTGTCGGGGGTCGCCGCAGAGCCCGAAGCCCAGTTAACTGTGCCGGTCCATGACTTGCTAGTGTCAGTGGCGAGCAGTGGGGGTCTGGGCCGACTGGACCTGTTGCGGGAGGCCCAGTTAACCGGACTCCGTCCCGACTTCGCGGCCCTCTTGGATGGACGGGCATGCGGCTGGGTAGAGCTTAAGGCTCCGGGTCATTCCGTTGACGGCGAGCAATGGCGCGGCCGTGAGAAAAAGCAGTGGGCGCTGTTGGCGGAACTAGATTCGCTCATCGTGACGGATGGCGAGGCAGTCGCTCTCTACAACACCGGCGAAAAGGTCGCCGAGGCCTCCATGCCTGTCACCGCGGGGACTTGGGATCCGCAAGGCCTCATAGATCTTCTACGGCTATTTACCAGCGCTCGTCCACGAACAATAAAGAGGGTATCCGAGTTGTCGTCGCGCTTGGCGCCCCTCGCGAAGCTGCTTCGGGAACGCCTGCTGGCGGGTCTTCAGCCCGAAACGCTCGTTGCCCCAATCGAGGCAGCGAAGAAGGCATGGGCGACGAATGTTCACGAGGGCGTATCGGACAAGGATTTCGCTTCCGATCTGGCTCAAGTTGTTTCATACTCGTTGGCTATCGCGGCTCTGCGAGGCAAAGCCGACGCCAATAAGGACAATTTCTTGTCTTTGTCTGAAGCGCGAGATTTCCTTCGAGGACCCAACGGTGTGCTGGCGGCCGCTTTGGGGCCTGCTCTCGAAGTACCCGGTCTTTATCGTTCGTTGGCACCGGAAATCGGAGCGATCGAACGACTTGCGTCCGTCGTCGATGCCTCGGCGATAGCCAAATCAAAGGATTCCAGGGGCGAGCCTTGGCTTTGGTTTTATGAAGACTTTCTTGAGAAGTATGACGCTAAAGCACGAAAGGAAGCTGGGGTTTACTACACCCCAACCAAGATCGTTGAGTGCCAGGTTAGGCTCGTGGATTACATCCTGACAGAGGAGCTAGGCAAACCACTGAGCTTCGGCGACCAAGAAGTGGTGACCCTAGATCCCGCCACTGGTTCGGGCACGTATCCACTTGCAGTGCTGGATCAAGCTGCCGCTGTCGCAAAGCGAGAGCGCGGCGATGCTGGGCCTCAGCAGGTAGCCAAGTCGCTCGCTTCCAACGTGATGGCCTTCGAACTACTGCCTGGGCCGTACGCGGTTTCTCATCTGCGGATCGGACAGCGTCTTGCCGAGATGGCGGGGAGCCTAACCCCACCCGAAGAAGTTCGCGTCTACCTTACCGACACCCTCGAAGACCCCGTAGCTGCTCCCCCAACCCTGGGACTTTGGGGTGACGTTGCAGTGCTCGCCGAAGAACGGGCTAAGGCCGCAGACGTAAAGCGCCTTCAGCCGGTGACGGTAGTAATGGGAAATCCTCCATACAAACGCCGGACGGCCAGGTCCGGAGGCGGCTGGGTCGTTCATCCTGCGAGCGGACGTGCCTTGTTTGCCGATATCACCGAGTCTGCTCAGAGGCACGGCGTTATCTTCAGCGCCATGCGAAGCATCTACGACGACTACGTATATTTTTGGCGTTGGGCGGTTTGGAAGGCTTTCGAGCAGAACCCCAAAGCTCCGGCAGTAGTTTCCTTCATAACAAGTTCCTCATGGCTTCGTGGCCCGGCCTTCGTAGGGCTGAGGGAACTCGTCCGTTCCTTCGGAGACGAAGTCTGGGTAATCGACCTAGGTGGAGAGGGACGAGGAGCCCAGCGAGAAGAGAACGTTTTTTCAATTCAAACGGCGGTTTCGATCGTTACCATCTTCAGACGCGGTGAAACCAGCGAAGAGCCCGCACTCGTCAAATACCGTCGCGTCACAGGCACCGCGTCAAAGAAACTAACAGCCCTCGATTCGGTGCAAGCACCAGCAGTAGACCCGGACGGCTGGCTGACCCTGAGCATTGACGCAGGCGGAATAATGCTCCCCCCATCGGAAGATGACATTTGGGACGCCATGCCCGCCGTAACTGACGTGTTCCCCTGGCAGCAGCCGGGGGTCATCTTCGGGCGGTCTTGGGCTACTGCCCCGTCAGCTTCCGTGTTGAAGGAACGTTGGAAGTCCCTCTTGGCGCGAGTCGATGCCACGGAGCGGGCCGAGGCATTCGTGACGGCAACAACTGGTCGCAATATCCACACCACAGTGGCTGGATTACCACGCCTTTCCGACCTACCCAGCGATGCACCACACAAAGCAATTGTGAGGCTCGCCTACAGGAGCTTTGACGCCCAGTGGACCTTTCAGGATCCCCGAGTGGCGCTCCTCGAAAGGCCCTCACTTTGGGCAAGCGCTTCAGACAAGCAGGTATTCCTCTCCACGCTTGCTACGACGCCTCTAGGTAGCGGTCCGGCTTTAACGGCAAGCGTCCATGTTCCCGATTTCCATCACTTCAGTGGGCGCGGAGGGAAGGACGTAATACCTCTCTATCGAGATGCTGCAGGAGAACAACCAAATGTCACGTCGGGTCTTCTGGACTATGTGGGAAACCGACTAAATACGAAAATTTCTGCAGAGGATCTCGCAGCGTATACCTACGCAGTCATGGCACACCCGGCTTACGAGCGGATCTTCCACGAACAGCTATCACGTCCCGGTCCCCATCTTCCGCTTACGGCCAACCGAGATCTCTTCGACCAGGCTGTCAATTTGGGCCAGCAGCTCCTTTGGCTTCAGACCGGAGCGCAGCGCTTTCGTTCGCAGGAGAACAATCGGGGTAACCGAATCCCCAACATCGACGGCATCGGCTGGGACAAACCAGTCACTAAGCTGCCTGACTCGCGTCTCGACATTAGTTACGACGAAAACACGAACAGGCTTGAGATCGGAGATGGCTCCGTTACGGGGGTCCGCAAGGAGGTGTGGGAGTTTTCGGTTTCGGGCTTTCCCGTGGTGGAACGGTGGATTGGATCCCGTACAAGAAAAGGGGTGGGCCGTGCATCTAATCCCAAGCTCGCTACCCCGCTCGATCTCATCCGTCCCACCGAATGGGAGGACGCTTGGAACGGTGAACTCCTCGATTTGCTCCGGATGCTGACACACACGCTGGATCTATATCCCCTGCAGGAGGTCTTGCTCGAAAAAATTCTTGCGGATGGTCAGATCTCTGCAGAGGAACTGCCCAGTCCCTCACCTAATGAACGTGTTGCTCCCCGGGCATGAGACAGAGCGGACATGACGAAAATTTTGAGGGATGCGCAGCCAACCCTGGCTGGCGAGACAGGAAAGCGAGATGACGTTCGACCTCACCCCTGATCAGGTCTCGTTTATGGTTCAGTACGTCTCCTCCGTGGCGGCTAACCTAACGCAGACCGGCATGGGCCGGCTGTCGGCCTCCATGAGGAGAAGCCGAACCAATTCTGACCCTCGCTCTCCACAACGCGAGCGAAATCTGCGAGCCCAAGCCATCCTAGAGAATGCTGGAATAAGTACTTCGACAGCGGAAAAGGTCGGACAATTTCTCGTTCACAATGGGTCAGTGTCCTACCTCATGTACCTAGCTCACGTTGCACATAGTAATGAAGTGCAAACTGAAGGGTCATCAAGCGAGGTCAGCAGCTACGCCCAGGCCTTCGAGAAAGAGCTGCGCGCTCATCTGGCCCTTGAAGCGCGTATTCCAGACTCGGAGCTTGAACAGGTAACGACAGTACTAACAGAAGTACTTCGATTGTCCGCAAGCGCGCAAGCGCGGCAAGAGAACCGCTCTTCAATTCCGCGATCGGCGGACAAGCCCCCAGCGCTGTTTCTGTTCTCCGAGGCTGAGGCGCGTTCGGAGTTGTTCCGAGCGCTCGGCCAACCTAGTTTGGCTACCTACAGGGACTACTCCGAGAGGTATCGGCGAGCAATGTCGTCGAAATACGGATACGTGTCTCTTCAGCACCTCGGCCAGGATGCTCCGCCCCTCGAACTGTCCAGCATCTACGTGGAGCCGACGTTGACGGAAGCGCCTAATCCAGCAACTGGCATCCCCCGTCGCATACACGACGCGCCCGTGCAGGGCGGCGAGCTAACCGTTCGTGGCGCCTTCACTAAGTCTTCCCGCACAGTGATTCTTGGCCCGGCAGGCGTCGGCAAATCCACATTGGTTAAGCATGCTGTACAGATGATCACGACCGATGAATCGGCGGATCCCCCTATCCCCTTTGTTTTGGAGCTTAAGCATTATCAGTCTCGGACCGCAAGCGATTCAGGCCTGTTCAAGGAACATATCGTCCGAGGTATAACGCAAATGATGCAGCACCCTCCCCCCGATGGCTGGATCGACTACATGCTCTTGACCGGCAGAGCCACGATCTTTTTTGACGGCTACGACGAGGTTCTCAATAGCGCCGACCGCGCGCTTATCAGAGATGCGATCATCAATTTTGCGCGGTTGTATCCGGCCTCGGCAGTAGTCGTAACGACGCGCATCATCGGTTATGCAGCCATAGCCTTTACGCCTCAAGAGTTTCTGCACGTTGCCGTCAACGACTTCCAGCCGGATCAGGTCGACCGATACGCCCACAAATGGTTTGCAAGTCGGAATCTGGTGGACGGGGCGGTGGACGCAGAAACAACATCTTCGTTCTTATCCGAGACGGAGAAGTATGCCCCCGACTTACGGGCCAATCCGTTGATGCTTAGCCTGCTGTGCAGTGTCTTTTACCATCAGGGCGATATTCCTCGCACCCTGGCCGAACTGTATGAACGATGCGCCACTCTGATGTTCCAGCAGTGGAGTGTAATGCGTGGGCTGGAAGACCCTGGTGTCTGGCGGACTGACCTCCGGCCAGCCCTGTTTCACATCGCATCACTCATCCTCGACGACGCCGAATACCGACGCGAGGGAATGCCACAGGGCCGATTGATTCAGGAGCTGCAGGACTTCTTCCAGGAGCAAACAACTATTGCCGTCGACGTCGCTCGCGAACAAGCCCAGGTGCTAGTAAATGCCTGGTCTGGCCGCGCTTGGGTAATCACAGAAGTGGGTCGAGATCGTTCAAATCAGCCTCGCTTCGGGTTCGTCCACCAGTCTTTCTTGGAATACTTCTCCGCGGTTCACTTGGCTCGGTCCAGCGATAATACTGAGGAGCTCTTTTCGAAGGTTAGGGATCGCCTCATTCACATGAATGGGTGGTCAGTTGCGCAAATAGCCGTTTCTTTGTGGAACACGTACAGGGCCGGAGGAGCATCCAAGTTCGGCGAAGTACTTCTTGCCAACGTCTCGGTGAGCTCTCCACGCGATGCTCTGCATTTGCTTATGTTTTGCACCAGTCTCCGGGATTTCGTTGACTTCACAAGGACGGTCGACGCCCTATTCGCAGATGCGGCGATAGCTCTGTATACGGATAGCATCGTCGAAGCCTTCCCGGGGGTTAACCTGAGCGACCTTCACACCGAATCTCGTCATGTTTCCGACTTGATAGACGAGGAAGCCTACGAAGCCCTCGATATTGGAGACTTCTCGCGGCGGATGAGACTGCAAGATGCCGCAGCAATGGAGGCAGACGCGCAACCGCCACGGACGCAGCTAACCACGCTCCAAGCCGAAGGAGTGCTGAACGCCTTGGTCAATTTTTCCATTCGCAGTCAGGCGCAGTTTGAGCTTCTACTGCACCATGCAGCGACTGTGTCTACTTGGCCCTCGAAACCCGCAGAAACCTTTGTTGCCGTAGCGTTCCTCTGTCACCTAATTATGGAGCGTCTCGTCAGCACGCAGGAGTGGACCTCAGAAAGAGAAGACGCCGTTTACGACGTGTTGGAAAAGCTCTACCCGCGAGTCGGTGAAGCGCCAACTGACTGGCCCGCGCACGCCGCTGCCTTCGCCTCTGGCTTGATTTCTCGAGATGCCGCACTGGCACTAATCCCTTGGAACTCAGCTCTCACTAGGGAGTCTGTAGTTTTGTCCTATATCTCTGACTTCGACATGGATAGCGCAGTCACAGGGGATCTGGTCGAAGACTTCGTCTACGGTCGTTCAGAGAGCCGGGACACCACCCTCTCTGCAATAGGTGGTTCGTTCTTAGGAGACTTGGAGCGAGCTGACGACAATCACAAGCAGCCGTGGTCAGGTATACCCGTAACAGACGCAGAGACGATGCTGGGGTTGCGGGTCCCGCCGGGCGCGCCGGAGCGACTGAGGCCGATCTACGATCGCGACTGGGAATCAGAGCATGTGGCGGGCTTCTTTGTGCTGCTTGCCATCGCCGGGGAGCTGAATGGGTCCTTCAGGTCCAGCTACTTCGACAGAACTGGTCTTAGCCCAAGAGTCCAGGCGGTCCTATGGCTAGCTGACACCAACGCCGCCATGACCTCCTCGACGGAAGCAAAATACCTCTCGCACATTGATTACGAGCCCCTGAGGCGAGCCATCTCATGGTGGCGCAGGCGCGACATCTCGTTCACCGTGTGACGAGGCTACGGAACAAGGGCGGCAGTACCGGGTCGAGAAGCTAGGTCCCTTATTCGGCGGTACAGAGTGGCGCGGGACATCCCAAGGTCGCGTGCAACCTGCGCGGCTGGTTGTCCATCCTGGATGAGCTTCGCTGCATTGCGTACTTGGCGATCTGTGAACTTGGCTTTTCGACCCCCCAAGTCGAGCCCCGCAGCTCGCCTCTTGTTCACACTGTCGGCGATCCGCTCCCGTTTGATTTCGAGCTCCATCTGTCCGAGAGCGGCCATCACCGTAAAGACCATCGCTCCCATTGGGGTACCAGTGTCCACATCTCCCCCGCCCAAGTTGAGCACACGGAGCCCTGCCCCCTTGCCTCTAATCTCATCCGCCAACGTCAGCATGTTCACGGTGGATCGTCCCAAACGATCCAGCGTTGTGACTACCAAAGTGTCGCCTTCATGCAAGGCCCCCAGCGCCTTTTCCAAGTGCAGCCTGGATGCCTTAGCTCCGCTCACACCGTGATCCACGTAAAGGTCATCCCTCCGCACGCCGGCCGCCAGTAGATCAATCTCCTGCCTGTCAGTCTCCTGAGCCTTGGTTGATACCCGGGCGTATCCAATCAGCTTTGTCATGTCTTGCTCCTCAAGGTGTCTCATAACAGTGATTCACTACAGCAAAATTAACAGCAGCTTGTAAGACACGCAAGCGAGACACATTTGGAGGCGTTTTCGACATGGAACCTGTCTCGCAACCAAAGCGTCTTAGATCTCTTGGGTTACGAGACGACAGGTTGCGGCGTCAGGGTTGCGTAAGCTGTGGGCGGGATTTCATTGAACGAGGGGACACACGGCATGTGCGCGGCGACCGACTGGAGCCAAAGGTTTTGGGCGGACTATGAGGACCTACCGACGGACGTGATCGGCTACCATGTCCGGTCTTATCCCGTCACATCGCTCCTTCAGCCCAATGTTTCGCCAGTATCCGATACGGTCGGGAAATTCTTGGACGGCATCGGCTTGAAAAATTCCGAAGCGACAGTGGTTCCCATCGGTGCTGCTGCGGGTGGGCCAGGCCTGTTCGAGGCCATCGATCCCTTTATGAAGGTCGTCGGCTACTTATCAACCCTCGTCAAATTTCTTCTGGCGTGGCGTGCCCGGGTGACAACCTTGGCACGTAGGCGACTCCGCCCGGCCGTAACTGTGACGCTGCTCGCGGACCATGTGCCCCCGCGCCCCCAAACAGCCACCGCGTCCTATGACACGGCCTCCCTCATAGCCACGTTCCTCCCTGAGCTTCTGGGCAACTTGCAGGACACCTACCCCTCCTTCAACATCACGATCAACGTCCGGGCTCGGGCGCTGAGCATAGGTCAGGTGGACATACAGGTTGGCAACGGCCTGGACCTGACTGACCAGCACGTCATGAAGATCATCAAATGGCTCCAGGCAGACTTGAGCTCCATGACTATTCGGCACAGGGAGAACTGGTTGTCACTGCCGACGGTGAAGAAGATCAGGGGAATGGCGTTATCTGCCCGCTCCTTTTCTGGGCGGCCGATGGTGGGTGGGGGGTAGTCCCCCTTTCACGCATCGTTCGCCCCCGGTGGTCATAGCACCTCTCCATGCGTACGGGTTAGAAAGTCGTGAGACAGCCGGATTCCGCCCCAATGCTGGATCTATGATTTTCGACTGCAAACCATTTCATCGACTGGCATGAGAGCAAGGCTGGCCTCCGTCCGCGTGCGACGTCGTCCGCTACTCCAGGGTGGGGTTTTGCTCCGGAGTCTCCTTCCGAAGGTTTTCCAAGAACAAATCAGGCACTTCGAGGCGGGCGCCCGCGGCGGGCGCATCACTAGTGATGGTACGTTGGCGGCGCCCGTCGCCTAGGCAGGGAGAGCCCGCCTTGGGGCGGTCTCCGGTGAAGGGGCCATCAGAACTTGGGAAAGCCAAGCACCTATGGATACAGCTAGGTCAAGGAATCCACCCTCGGGCGCGGTCGCCCGAGGGTGTGGGCGACGTCAACAGGGTTCACAAGCCTGGCCGGCTATGGTTCACCCTTATTTAGAGTGCGGTTTTTTAGAATGGTGGTGGGCCGCCTGACCAAGGTGGCGCCACGGGCGCCGCAACATCCAATCTCTCCCACCATGCTAGTTCTTCAGGTGTCCAGACATGGCCCCGCAGGGGCGTTCCTAGCGCAAGTTCATCCACATGGGCATCATCAATGCCCGGGATGGTGAACTTGTGGATTGAAGTGGCGTTGAACCGCTGTTTGCTGACCAGCAGCCCCTGGGATCGTGCCTGACGCCAGTGTGCAGTAATGGTCGCCTCGCGACGTCCGCCTGTCAGCTGGAGAAGCGTCGCCCGATCAATAGTTGAGTACTGAGCTGCCGCATGCTCAACCATTGCATGCAAGGTGTTTCGAACTTTCGGTTTCAGGGCGGACGTCTCTACGGCATCGACGTAACGCCGGACCGTCCAAATCGATGGCTCGAAGCTCAGCTGCGGAAGCGTGGGTCACACCACCCTTCATCTACCTGATCCCAGCCGACGCTGACCAGCGGCGGCAGCCAGGCTGATATCTCCGCGGGCGAAGGGGAATCAGACTCATATAGAAGCAGATCGGCGAGATCGACGGCGAGTCCGTCGTTGAGCGCATCTCGCCGTCCGTAGGTTGAAGGCTTCCCTGCTCGAATGCGGGCCAGGGCGAGATTCTGCTGTTGTGTGACGAGTTGTAAATGACCAGGGTTAACGCAGCAGGGTTTTCTGCAGATGTGGTCTACCTGCATCCCATCAGGGATGCAGGCCTTGGTTCGCTCGTACGCGAACCGGTGCGCCGCTACCACCCTGTCTCCGAGGCGAAACTTCCCGTAGCCCATCGGCCCCTGAGATCCAGTCCAAACATGACATCCAAGGAAATCGACCCGCACAAAGTCGTCGAACCGGGGGTTGGCTGTCGCCAGATAGCTGACCTTCAGAGAACGGCCCAGCAGAACCAACTCCCGATCCTCGAGATTGCTAACCCCGGCCGACACCGCATCCACCGTCAAGCGCAGACGCTCGGTCGTGATCACAGCTTCACCCGCTGCTGGCGTGCCCACTGGTGGATGTCGTCAAGGTGGTAGCGGCAGTGGTTGCCGAATTTGTGGAAGTGCGGGCCGGACGTGCGGCCCGACTGCGCCAACCACTTTTCGGAGACGTTGAGATACGCCGCAGTTTGGCGTCGCGTCAAATACGGGGATGGGGAGGTGGCACCAGAGGGGTGATCGACATGGCCGACCTGTACTAACGTGCTCAAGGAGCTCCTAACTCAGTAGTGAAAAGCACGGTTTTATTGACAAGCAAACCGTGTAATCAGCACAGTAGTATAGTTTCCTTGCCAACGCAACCGTGCCAAGCCCTGTTGCCTTGCCAAGCTAACAGTGCTACTGTCGGCGCATGGACATTTCGCAGTTACCTACACTCCCCCCGGGCGTCGAGTACCTCGGGAAGCATGCTGAAGCCGAGGAAGAAGTCACTCTCGAAGGGGGACTAACGCTGCCCATCCTGAGGGCGCGCTACAGAGTCCACGGCCTGACGGTCGTGATCGGCTGGATTGTGGGACACCCGATGGGAGACTTTCGGGAGCCCAACTCTCTTCATATCGAGTTTGACGCCTTTGATTACGGTATGGGGTACGACGCGTCATCGGAACGTGCTGAGCGTCCCGCCTTCGAAGGGATCACAACTTCCGTTCTGCGATCCATCCCAATGGCACATGCAAAAGCCTTGATGCAGGAGCGCTACGAGCAGATGTCTATTGCGGACATCCAGGGCGCACTTTCCCCTATGCCATCCCGCGTAGAAACAGACAACGACTATGTTCACATTGCAGCCGCCTATGAAGCCCTGGCGGGCGTGTCCATCGAACCTGTAAAAAGACTCGGCGAATGGACCGGTGAGAGTGTGGAGACATGGTCAGCACGACTTCGACGCGCCCGAGCCAAAGGCATCTTGGAAGGCAAGGGGCGGGCATCACGCATAGCCCCGGCTTATAGGGGCGCTGCCAATGCTCTGTGGACGGAAATGCGGGCCAGAAAGGATTCACTGTAGTGGCCGTCAAGAAACTTACAACCGGAGTGAAGCGCTGGCAGGCCGATTGGACCACGGCGGATGGCGTACGCCAGCGAAAGCGGTTTGCCACGAAGCGCGAGGCCGAAGATTTTCTTCATACCACGGTCAAGGCAATACGCGGCGGCACGTTCATAGATCCCCGCGCCGCCACTAAAGTCACTGTTTCCCGGCTCTATATTGAATGGATAGAGCGCATTGCCAACGTCGGTGCCAATGGCCGGAAGCCCGCCAGCCCCAAGACCGTAGACAATTACCGCCGATGCTACGAGAACTATGTAGCGCCTAGATGGGCACACACGCCGGTCAGCAACGTCCGCTACGATGATGTCGCCGAGTGGGTCACGACCTTGAAAGGACAGGACGGCCGTCCCGCGGGCGTAACCACCCGACGTGAGGTCGGGCTGTATTTCGGGCGACTAATGGGACATGCCGTGAAGAAGCGCTTGCTTCCCAATAACCCCGCAAAAGATCCACTTGGCCAGACCGACTACATACCCGCCAAGGAAAAGCAGCGCGAGCACGTCTATCTCACCATGCCACAGCTAACATCTTTGGCTCGTGAGTGTGATGGCTTCGAGCTCTTCGTGATGCTTGCTGGGACGTGTGGCTTGCGCTGGGGCGAGATAACGGCCCTATCATTTGAAGACTTAGAGCTGGGTTCCACGCCATCAGTGGCCGTCCGACGAGCATTTTCTGAAGTGGGCGGAAGATTAATATTGGGGCCAACCAAGGGCGGGGAGAGCCGAGTCGTCCCGCTTCCCCGCCTCATTGCCCAGCGGCTTGAGCGGCTGAACAGTGAGAGCACCGGCAGCGACAGAATTTTTACCGGCGGACGGGGGTCCGTCCTCAGGAATAATACGTGGACGCGCCGTCATTACGCCCCCGCTATTGCCAAGGCTTCCAGCACAAATCCGGCATTCCCTCGGCCCACCTTCCACGACCTCCGCCACACGGCTGTCAGCCTCGCAATCAGCCACGGGGCGAATGTCAAAGTGGTGCAACGCATCGCAGGGCACGCCAGTGCGACGATGACCCTGGACACCTATGCGGGTCTTTTCGATCACGATCTACACGACAGTGCAGGCCGACTCAACAGTGCCCTTGCCCGGCTGGATTGGCACTAGCATGTCACTTTTTCGTCACCGAGCAGGGGTTTACACCTTGTCAGATAGGCCTATCCATTCTGACTCGTAATGAGAAGGTCGCCAGTTCGATTCTGGCAGGAAGCTCAGATCTCAAACTCACGGCCCCGGCGCTCTTGCCGGGGCCGTTTGTTTTCTCCGTTAGTGCCCCGCCTATCCAGAGCGTCGCGGCAGGACCATGGCGAGGCGCTGAACCACGGACTCGGGCGCCTCACGTTTCGCCCGGCGGCAGCGGTGCGGGGGCACTTTGACACGGAAACGCCGCGAATGCCCGGTCCGAGGGCTAAAATCGCGTCCAAAGTCGCCCCGGACCGTGGAGTGTCGCCTGGACCAAGAGGCAATCCACCGCGGCGGTTTTCGGGTGGTCTCCGGCCGATGTGCCGTCAACGCTCAACACCGAGGTCCCGCCCATCGCCCTCCGCGGCCCTACGATGGATCGGGTGAAGACGCGAAAACGGGCCAGCTACACCATCATGGCCGGACTGATGCTGGCATCCGCGCCCCTGATCCTCGCTGTGCCAGCCACCGGCGCCCCGTGCGACTCCGTCGGAGGAATCGTTCCGGCGCTGATCTGCCCGTCGTCCCCGGACCGTCCAAAACCCAAGGCAACCCCCGTCCCGACCACCACCGCAACCAGTGGCCCAGCTTCCCCTAAAACCCCGCCGGGAAGGGCCCCAACTCCGAGCCTCCCGGTGGTTCCTGCTCCGACAGGCACCCTGGCGCCAACACCGACCGCGGCCCCTGTCGCCCCGCCGCCGGCCGGGATACCGTCCACCAGCGAATCCCCCGCCGGTGGCAGCACGGCCACCGCGGCTCCGACGTCGACGGCCCCGTCAGCGCCGGCCCCGTCCGAGACTGCATTTCCCCTGGCCGCACAGCCACCAGCCTCGAGAGAGCTGGATGGCCCCAGCGTCGCGGGCGCACTCCTGCTGGCGCTCGGCGGCCTGCTGGTCGTCGCGTCAGTCTTCCTGAACCTCCGGGCTTCCGCCTGACGGCAGACTGCCGCACCTTTGTCCTGCCGCACCCTTGCCCTGCCGCACTCTTGTCCTGCCACGCTATGTCCGCGAACCTTGGGGAATGAACCCGCCCCGCCGAAGCGTCCCAGCCCGCGGGCGGACCGGGCGGCCTGCACCTGCAGGGGCGCAGCGGCGTGTGCTGTGGGGCCCGGTGATCGGTCTGGGGCTCGTCAGCCTGGCCGCCGATGTCGTCTCCGACGGCGCCCGGCCGTTGGCTGGCCCCCTGCTCGCGCAGCTGGGTGCCTCCGCGCTGCTGGTCGGCCTCGTGACAGGTGCCGCCGAGGCAGCGGCGCAAGGGCTCCGGCTGGTGTTTGGGCCCTGGGCAGACCGCACCCGCAAATACTGGACGTTCACGCTGGCCGGCTATGGGCTTACCGCCGTCTGCGTGCCGTTGCTCGCCGTCGCACCGCTGGCCGGCACGTCGGGCCTGGTTCTGGCTTCGGTGCTGATCATCGGGGACCGGATCGGAAAGGCCGTCCGCAGCCCGGCGAAGACGGTGCTGCTGGCCGCGGCCGCCAAGCCGGTCGGACGGGGCCGCGGCTTCGCGGTACATAAGTCCCTCGACCTTATCGGCGCCCTGCTCGGACCGGTCTTGGTCGCCGCCGTCCTCACCGCCACCGGAAACCTCTCGGCCGCCTTCGCGGTGCTGTCCGTCCCTGCGGCGGCGGCCATGTTCCTGTTGTTCTGGCTGCGCCGACGGATGCCCGGCCTCGGCCCCACCGAGCAGGCGGTTCCTGCCGGCCGGATCCGGGAAACCGCCGTCGGTCCGGCCGCCCCGCACGTGGACGGTGGTCCGGCGTCGCTGTTCACCAGGAGCTTTGTCCTGTTCGCCGCCGCGGCGTTCTGCTGGAGTGCCGGGCTGGTTGCCTTCGGTGTCATCTCGTTCCACCTCACGACGACGGCGGGCGTGCCGGTGTCCGTGGTCGCTCTTCTCTACGCGGCCGCAATGGCGGCGGCTGCCCTGGGTGCACTTGCCAGCGGCGCCCTCTACGACCGTTCCGGCGCTTGGGTGCTCCTCTCGATTCCCGTACTGACGGCCGCCGTGCCTGTGCTGGCTCTGTCCCCGGTGACCGGACTCGCGGTCGCCGGGGTGCTTATCTGGGGCATCGCACTGGGCATCCAGGACTCCACCGTCAAGGCGTTGCTCGCGGACCTGGTGCCCGAACAGCGCCAAGGCGCGGCGTACGGCGTCTTCGCCGCGTTTCAAGGAGCCGGTGCGCTGGCAGGCGGGATCCTGTATGGCGTCCTCTATGACACCCGTCCGCCGCTGATCGCTTCCGTGGCGGTGCTGCAGCTGCTGGCGTCTGTGGTGCTGGTTGCCGCCCTGCGCGGGACGCGCAGTAACTAGACGCAGCCATCACGCCGGGATCCGGCGCCGTTCGCCCTTGCGGAGGACAACCTTGCGGAGCTCCGCGAACCACAGCACGGCCGAGGCCATCACCACGCAGACGGCCCACTGCCCAAGCTCCAGCGACGCCGTCCCGAAAGCCCGCTGCAGGAAGGGCACCTCCACCACCGCCACCTGGAGTGCCGCGGCGAGCAGCACCGAGCCCCAGAGCCACTTGTTCACGAAGAGCCTGCGAAAGGCGGAGGACGCCTCCGACCGGGAGTTGAAGGCGTTGAACAGCTGCGCGAACACCAGGGTGGTGAAGCCGGCGGTCCGGGCGACATCCAGCGAATCGCTGCCGCCGGGCACCAGCCCGCCGGGCAGGAAAATGTCGATGGTCAGCAGGGTAGCAACCGCCATGACCAGCCCGATGCCCAGGATGCCGCGCCACATCCGGGCGCCGAGGATGCGGTCGCCCCGCCGCCGGGGCCGGCGCGCCATCACGTCGTCGGTCTCCGGGTCAATGCCCATCGCCAGAGCGGGGCCCGAATCGGTGACCAGGTTGATCCACAGGATCTGGGTCGCCAGCAGGGGCACGGCGATCTCGCCGGCACCCGCGCCGGCAAGACCCATGGCGCCGGCGAACACCACGCCCAGGAAGACCGTGAACACCTCGCCCATGTTCGAGGACAGCAGGTAGCGGAGGAACTTCTCGATGTTCTCGAAAATGACCCGGCCCTGGCGCACCGCGGAGACAATCGTGGCGAAGTTGTCGTCCCCGAGGATCATGTTCGAGGCTTCCTTGGTGACCTCGGTGCCGGCCACGCCCATGGCGATGCCGATGTCCGCGGTCTTCAGCGCCGGGGCGTCGTTGACCCCGTCCCCGGTCATGGCCACCACGTTGCCCTGGGCCTGCAGGGCCGAGACGATCTGCAGCTTGTTCTGCGGCGCCACCCGGGCGTACACCGAGGCCGTGTGGGCCAGCGCCTGCAGCCCGCCGGCGTCGAGCGCATCGAGTTCGGCTCCGGTGACGGCCCGCTCCCCCGGCTGCGCTATCCCCAGATCGGCTGCGATCCGCGCTGCGCTCAGCGGGTGGTCGCCGGTGATCATCACAACCCGGATGCCCGCCCGCCGCGCCTCGGCCACCGCCGCGGCGGCTTCGGCCCTCGGCGGGTCCAGGATGCCGACGACGCCGAGGTACACCAGCGTGGCCTCATCGGCCTCGTCGAGGACCTCGGTTTCGTGGAGATCCTCCTCCGTGTAAGTGCGGTAGGCCACCCCCAGCGTACGGAACGCCTGGCCGGACAGCTCCTCGACGTCGCGCTGTGCCTTCGCCCGGCGGGCCGGATCCATCGTCACCACCTCTCCGCCGACCTGCAGTCCCGTGCACCGGTCCAGCAGGACGTCCGGAGCGCCCTTCGTCACCAGGGACACCGTGCCCACCTCCCGGTGGTGGGCCAGGGCCGACATGAGCTTCCGCTCCGACGTGAAGGGAATCTCGCCCTTCCGGTCGAACTCCCCGACGCGGTCGGCCACCCCTTCAAGTTTTCGGGCGGCGACGAGGAAAGACGCCTCCGTAGGGTCGCCCTGGATCTCCCACCCGCCGTCGTGCTCGCGCAACTGCGCGTTGTTCGCGAAGGAGCCCCCGGCCAGCACCATGCGTGCCTCCTGCAGCAGGGCCGGGTCCTGCACCTGCCGGCCCTGGTGGAGCACGGCACCCTCCGGCCGGTAGCCGGCGCCGGTGAGCTCGACCTGGCCGGATGCGGTGGTGATGCGGCAGATGGTCATCTCGTTCCGGGTCAGCGTCCCGGTCTTGTCCGAGGCGATCACCGAGGCGGAGCCTAGGGTCTCCACCGAGTGCAGCTGTTTGACGACGGCCTTGCGTTTGGCCATGTTCTGGACGCCGATGGCGAGGACCACGGACAGGATGGCCGGCAGCCCCTCGGGCACGGCCGCCACCGCGAGCGAGACGCCGAGCAGCAGGACGGAGACCAGCCCGCCGAGGGTATTCACGCCGTTCACGATGATGACCGTCGCCATCACGACGGCGGCGATCGCGACCACCGCGATACCGAGCCATCTGCTGACCCCCGCGATTTCCTGCTGGAGCGGGGTGGGCGCGTCCTCGGCGGAGGCCAGCATTCCCGCAATGGCCCCGACCTCCGTGTCCATCGCGGTCCCGGTGACCACCGCGCGGCCGACGCCCCGCACGACGGCGGTTCCCTTGTAGACCATGTTGAGCCGGTCGCCGAGCGGTACGTCGCCGCTGAGGATGCGCGGGTCCTTGAAAACGGGTGCGCTCTCGCCGGTGAGCGACGACTCGGCGACGCCGAGCGAGTGCGCCGTGATCAGCCTGGCGTCGGCGCCGACGGAGTCCCCCTCGGCGAGGACCAGGATGTCGCCGGGGACCAGCGCGGCGGCCGGCACCGTTGTCAGTTCCCCGTTCCGCAGCACCGTCGAGTTCGCCGCCGTCATCAGCCTCAGCGCGGCGACAGCGCTCTCCGCCTTGTTCTCCTGTACAAAACCGAGGGCGCCGTTGAACAGCACCACGGCCCCGATCACAACGGCATCCACCGGAAGGCCCTCAGCCCCTTCCACCGCCCAGGCCACCACCGGAATGGCGATCGCCGCCAGCAGCAGGTAGATCAGCGGGTCCTGGAACTGCCGAAGGATTTTCCGCCACAGCGGCACGGGCGGCGCTGCGCGCAGTTCGTTGGGCCCGTAGCGCGCCAGGCGCAGCTGCGCTTCCGCCGGGTCTAGCCCGGCCCCGGGGTCGACGCCGAACGCGTGCAGCGCTTCCCCGGCACGGCGGAGGTGCCACGGGAGGGCACCGGTTCCACCGGCGGAGGCTGGGCTGGTCGGCACGGCCGGTGGACCGGGTCAGCCAGCCCAGACGGACGCGGCGCCGGAATGGCCGGTGATGACGCTCTGGTAGATGAAATAGGCACCGGCTGCGGCGGCGAGGACCAGCAGTGCCGTCCGGACTGCACGGTGTGTCCGCAGGCTGCCAAGGAACGCGAAGCGCCGGCCGATCGGCTCATGGCTTGTTACCAGGGACGCCGCGACCACCACGAAGAATGCGACAGAGACGGCTTTAAGCACGTCACCCTGTTCGGCGTGTTCCCGGATGAGGGCCGAGGCGGGGCGGGTCTCCTCCAACTGCTCCCCGGCTTCCGCCGTCAGCAGGGACAGCGGGACAAGGAACAGGGACAGCACTCCGAGCGGCCAGGCCAGGTAGGGGCGCCACCGCGGCACGGCGGCATACACGACGGCGGCCAGGCCTGCGATGGGTGCCAGCACGACGACGGCGTGGATGAGCAGAATGTGGGCGGGGAGCCCGGCGATTTCGATCACGAGTGCCCTCTTCCTGGAGAACTCTCCGGTGGCGGCCGCATTGTCAGGGCCGGGATTCTATGATTCTTGCATGAGTGAGCAGACACTGGCGGACATTGCTGCCCAGCTCTATGCGCTCCCGTTCGACGAGTTTGTCGCTGCCCGGACTGCCGCCGCCAAGGCCGCGGCCGCGGCAAAGGAGCAGCAGGGCCTCGCCGGAGAAGTACGCTCCCTGCCCAAGCCGTCCGTGGCGGCGTGGACCGTGAACATGCTCGCTGCCCGGCGGCCGGAGACACTCCGCGAACTTGCCGGTTTGGGGCAGTCGATGCGCGCCGCGCAGTCCTCCCTGGACGCTACCGAACTCCGCCGGCTGGGACAGGAACGCCGCCAAGTGCTGAGCGGCGCGGTCAAGGCAGCCCAGGCCGCAGCGGAACAGCAGGGCCGGAAGATCAGCGGCGCAATCGCGACGGAAGTGGAAGAGACGCTGCGCGCCGCGACAGCGGATGCGGGGGCCGCGGCCGCCGTGCAGTCCGGCCGCCTGCTCCGGGCCCTGTCCGCAGACGGCGTCGACGTCGTGGATCTGTCAGGGGCCGTGGCGCTCCCCGGCCTGCTTCCCGCCACGGCAGAGCCTGCTCCGGCGCCGGTTCGATCTGGAAAACCGGCCCGTGCCGGGGACGCCGCCGGGGCCGCGACCGGGGCCAAGGCCGCCATCGGGGCCGCGACCGCGAAAACAGCAGCCCAGCCCCGGCTCAGGGCGGTCCGGCCGGAACCGCGGCGGTCCACGCCGTCCGCTGTGGAACGCGCCAGGGCCCTGCTCGAGGAGGCGGAATCAGCAGCCGCCGCCGCTGCCCGGGAGGCCAGCGAGCGGGAGGAGGAACTGGCTGGCGCCACCACTCGGGCCACCGGGCTCGAGGACGCTGTCCGGGAGCTGCGCAAGGAGCTCGCGCAGCGCGAGCTGGAGCTGAAGGCCGCCCGGAAGCACCGGGAAGTGGCGGCCGCCCGCGCCCAGCAGGCCGCACGGTACGTGGCGAAGGCGCGGCGCAGCGAGGACCTGGCCCGGGAACGTGTGCTGCGCCTCGGCGATACGGGCAACACGCCGGACCGGTGACCGAATAGTGTCGGAGGCCCGCGCCACACTTAATGCATGGATACCAACCAGTACTTTGAAGTCACGTACCTGGACCCGGACTGCGGCCGCATCTGCACCGAAACCTTCGACGACATCGCGGACGCCGAACGCTTCGCGAGCCGTAAGGTGCTGGACGAGCACGGCTGGGCTGTCGTTGATGCCGTGCCGGTCCAGGCAGGCCGGCAAGCCGCTTAGCCCCGGCTCCGTGGGGCCCCGGACAGCAGCAGGGCCCCCACCCTGTCTGGGTGAAGGCCCTGCTGCGGACTGAACCGGCCGGTGTACCGGCGGCGGATCCGCTTAGGCGAAGTCGGAGACAGCCGGATCGGGTCCGATGCGGCCGGCGCCCTCGGCGGACTTGTCCAGGCCGTTGATGGCCTGCACATCGGTCTCGTCCAGGGTGACGTCCAGCGCTGCGAAGTTCTCGCGGATGCGGGACTCGGTCACCGACTTCGGGATGACCACGTTGCCGACGGCCAGGTGCCAGGCGATGACGACCTGCGCCGGAGTGGCGTTGTGCTTGGCCGCGATCTGGCCGACGACCGGGCTTTCCAGCAGCTCGCCGCCCTGGCCCAGCGGCGACCAGGCCTGGGTGAGGATGCCCTTGGAGGCGTGGAACTCACGCAGTGCGGCCTGGTTGAAGAACGGGTGAAGTTCAACCTGGTTGATGGCCGGCACGACGCCGGTCTCATCGATCAGGCGCTGCAGGCCCTCCTGGGTGAAGTTGGAGACGCCAATGGTCTTGACCCGTCCCTGCTTCTGCAGCTCGATGAGGGCCTTCCACGTGTCGACGTATTTGTCCTGCTTGGGCTGCATCCAGTGGATCAGGTACAGGTCCAGGGTCTCCAGGCCCAGGCGCTCCATGGATTCCTCGAAGGCCTTCAGCGTGGATTCGTAGCCCTGGTCCGCATTCCACAGCTTGGTGGTGATGAAGATTTCCTCGGGCGTGAGGCCGGACCGCTCGATCGCGCGGCCCACTCCTGCTTCATTGCCGTAAATCTTGGCGGTGTCGATGTGGCGGAAGCCGGCTTCGAAGGCCTGCACCACCACCTTCTCGGCGACGTCGTCTTCAACCTGCCACACTCCGTAGCCAAGCTGGGGAATCGTGTTGCCGTCATTGAAAGTCAGTACCGGTGAGATTGTCATCCAGCTATCCTGCCAACGCTTTCGCCCGCACCGCCAGCCTGGAGGGTCCGGCTAAGCTAGGCGCTTAACCGGGAATTTTGGCTGCACCGTGCGGCTGCGGGAGGGGGCCGCCGCGTCAGTCCGCGGCGCCAGCCTCGGCGAGCCGGCGTTCGGCGTCGGCCACTTGCTCCAGCACCGAGGCTGCGCGGCGCCGCACCGACTCGGCGCCCGCGGGGACCGGGCCCACGGCGAGGCGGAGCATCGCCGCCGCCTCGGCCGTCGTCGCGAGGGAGTTACCGGCCGAGGACAGGGCACGATGGACTCCCGCGAGGCTCCCCGGGATGTCGAGCCCTTCGCTCGGCGATCGGCGCTGGGCTTCCACGCAGACCCGCCGGACCCGCCCGGAGAGCGCGGACAGCTCATCGGCGACCTCAAGCAGCTCGGCATAGAGGGCCTCGTCGTCCACCCCTTCGAGGACCTGGTGGTAGCGGTCCAGGCCCCGGGTGAAGCGGTCGTGGGCCCGCCGCCAGAGGCCCTTGCCGAGCTCGGCGTCGTCTTTCCGCCCCTGCCGGGCGGCGCTGAAGAATCCCAAGGGTGCCTTAGAGGTACTGGCCGGGGCCGTGGTCCGGGTCGGCGGGTTCGCGCGGCTGCGACGGATCTGCTCCGGGCCTGGGCGCGGCCGCCCGTTGCGGCTCCCCGTTCTCCCCGATGACGACACCGGGCGCGATCATGGTGCCGGGCGGCAGCTGGCGGAGCTGGGCCTGCGCGGCCGCGTGCTCGCGGGCGGCGTGCTGGGCGGCAAGGGCGGCCTGGATGCCGTGGAAGAGTCCTTCCAGCCAGCCCACCAGCTGGGCCTGCGCGATCCTGAGCTCGGCGTCCGAGGGTGTGCCGTCCGCGGGGAACGGCAGGCTGATCCGTTCCAGTTCGTCGACGAGTTCCGGCGCGAGGCCGTCTTCCAGTTCCTTGATGGAGCGCTCATGGATGCCGGCCAGGCGGACCCGGGCGGCGTCGTCGAGCGGGGCGGACTTCACTTCGTCGAGGAGCTGCTTCATCATGGTGCCGATCCGCATCACCTTGGCCGGCTGGTCCACCAGGTCCTGGAGCTGGCTGGGCCTGGGCCGTCCGTCCCCCTCGGGCGCCGCTGGCTGCGGCGGCTGCTCCGTAGCTGCCGGGCCGCCGCGGCGGTCCTGCGGCGGCGCCTGTCCTTCGCCGCCGGCTGGCTGGGCGGGAAGTGCGGCGCCCTCCAGCGGGTCGCCGTCGGGGACATCGCTGGCCGGCTGAGTATCGTGCGGATCGCTCATGGCTTCATACTCTCACGTGCCCGCAGCCAGGACGGGCGGCAGGCAGTCACGGGAGGCAACGCCCCGGACGCCGGAGGGCGCCGCCGGGTACTGGTGTACCCGGCGGCGCCCTCCGCGGCTGCCACTCCGCTCAGCCCGTGAAGCTCAGCAGCACCGGCCCTGCGGGTTGGCGTCCTGGCGGTCTGTCTGGTCCCGCCAGAACTCCCGTTCGGTCATCGGCGGGGAGCTGTGACCGGCTTCGGCATGATGGGCCAGATACTTCGCGTACGCGTCCGCCCCCATCACACCTCCCAGGTACCGGGCGAATCCCCGGAATCCTGCAACCACCGCATTCATTGTTGGCTCCGCATCAGTGGTGGGCGGCCTGTGTCCGCTTGTCCGCCGGCAGCTGGTTCCACTCGTTCATGAGCTCACGCTCGGAAGCAGTGGGCACCGGACCGGCCGGGGCGAACACGCGGGACGGCAGCGCCGGATCCTCGTTGTCCGCATTGGGCAGGCCGGCCTTGGAGTTGCGGAACGCCTTGTAGGTGGCCAGCAGCGCCGTCGTGATGACGATGATGCTGAGCACCACGAAGATGACCGAGAGCCAGCCCTGGATCGCGGTGTTGCGGATGACCGCTTCCATGGCCTGCACGGTCTTGGCCGAACCGAAGGAGGTCTGGCCATCCGCGAGTGCCTTGGAGAACGCCGCGTTGTTGGCGAAGTAGCCGACGGCCGGCGTCGAAGAGAAGATCTTCTGGTAGCTGGCCGTGATGGTGACGACGGCGGCGAAGGCCATCGGGATCGCCACGATCCAGAGGTACTTGAAGGATCCCTTCTTCGCCGCGATGGCGAGGCAGACGGACAGGGCGATGGCGGCCAGGAGCTGGTTGGCGATGCCGAACAGCGGGAACAGCGTGTTGATGCCGCCCAGGGGGTCGGTGACGCCCATCAGCAGCACAGCGCCCCAGGCACCGACCATAATGGCGGTGCAGAGCCAGGCACCGGGGCGCCAGGAGTGCTCCTTGAACTTCGGGACGAAGTTGCCGATCGAGTCCTGCAGCATAAAGCGGGCAACGCGCGTGCCGGCGTCGACGGCGGTCAGGATGAACAGGGCCTCGAACATGATGGCGAAGTGGTACCAGAAGCTCATCATGGCGGTGCCGCCGATGAACTGCTGCATGATGTGGGCCAGGCCCACGGCGAGGGTCGGGGCGCCGCCGGTGCGGGAGACGATGCTGGTCTCGCCGACGTTGGCGGCCGTCTCGGCCAGCATGTCCGGGCTGACGTTCACGCCGGACAGTCCCAGGCTGTTGACCCAGGCCGCCGCGGTTTCCACGGTGCCACCGGTGAGGGCTGCGGGGGCGTTCATCGCGAAGTAGAGACCGCGGTCGATGGAGATTGCCGCAACGAGGGCCATGATGGCCACGAAGGACTCCATGAGCATGCCGCCGTAGCCGATGTAACGGGTCTGGCGCTCCTTCTCGATCAGCTTCGGGGTGGTTCCGGAGGAGATGAGGGCGTGGAATCCGGAGAGGGCGCCACACGCGATGGTGACGAACAGGAACGGGAACAGCGCGCCCGGGAAGACGGGTCCGTTGTCGCGGCTGGCGAATTCGCTGAAGGCCGGGACGGAGATTTCCGGGCGGACCACAATGACGGCCAGGGCCAGCATCACGATCACGCCGATCTTCATGAAGGTGGAGAGGTAGTCGCGCGGCGCCAGGAGGAGCCAGACCGGCAGGATCGCGGCGATGAAGCCGTAGATGATGATGGCCCAGGCGAGGGTGACCTTGTCCAGGGTGAAGAGCGCGTCGCCCCACTCGGTCGCAGCGACCACGCCGCCGCCGATGATGGCCGCCATCAGCAGCACAAAACCGATCAGGGAGACTTCCATGATCTTGCCGGGGCGGATGAAGCGCAGGTAGACACCCATAAAGAGGGCGATCGGGATGGTCATGCCGACGGAGAACACACCCCACGGGCTTTCGGCGAGGGCGTTGACGACGACCAGGGCCAGGATGGCGACGATGATCACCATGATGAGCAGCGTGGCGATCAAGGCGGCGGTGCCGCCGATGACGCCGAGTTCCTCGCGGGCCATCTGGCCGAGGGAGCGTCCGCCGCGGCGCATGGAGAAGAACATCACGACGTAGTCCTGGACGGCGCCGGCGAACACGACACCGATAATGATCCAGATGGTGCCCGGCAGGTAGCCCATCTGGGCTGCGAGGATGGGGCCCACCAGGGGACCTGCGCCGGCGATCGCGGCGAAGTGGTGGCCGAAGAGGACGTTGCGGTCCGTGCGGACGTAGTCCTTGCCGTCTGCCTTGTACTCCGCGGGGGTGGCCCGGCGGTCGTTCGGCTTGAGCAGGTAGCGCTCAATGACCTTGGAGTAGAAGCGGTAGCCGATCAGGTAGGTGCTCACCGCGGCGAAGACGAACCAGATGGCGTTGACGGTTTCTCCGCGGACAATCGCCAGCATGAACCATGCCACGGCACCCAGCAGGGAAATTGCCACCCAGATCGCGATCTTGGTGGGCGTCCATTTGCGCTCTTCGGCCTCGCGCACGGACTCGTCCACGGCTGTGGGCGGCAGGGCCGGGTCCGGCGTGATGCCGTCGTCGACCAGTATGTTCTTTGGCGTGCCATCCGGCATTGTGCCCATGTCTCCTCCTTGAGAAACCTGACCGGGGCAGCCCAACTCGACAGACGTGCCCCAAGGCACCCTACCAACGGCGGCGAGTCATGGGTATGGCTTTGCGCCAGGCGGCCGGGGCCGGGCGACGAACGGTCGGACGGGAGGCCGGCCGCTGGGGTTACTGCGGGCCGGTCAGCTGCATCAGGCGGGCCTCGCAGAGGTCCAGCCAGCGCACCTCCGCCTCCGTCTGGAAGATGAGCGAATCGAGGACCAGCAGCCGGGCAGTATCTGTCGGCCGGTGCTGTGAGGCCGTCTCCCGGCGTGCTTTGGTGTAGTCCTGCAGGGCCCTGATGGACACCGCGCGCTGGGCGTGGATGGCGGCGCCGACGTCGACGCCGGGAAGCGTCAGTCCCAGCGCGAGCTTGATGGCCAGCTCGTTCCGCGGAGGGCTGGCGCGCGGGACGGGGGTGGTGAACCAGTCGCGGACCTCGGCGCGGCCCTCGGGGGTGATGCTGTAGATGACGTGGCCCTCGCCGTCGGCGCCGTCCTTGCGGACCAGGCCGTCGCGCTCAAGGCGGTCGAGAGTGGTGTAGACCTGCCCGATGTTGAGGGGCCAGGACGCTCCGGTGCGGTCCTCGAACTCGATCCTGAGCTGGTACCCGTAGCGCGGCCGGTCCTGCAGAAGGGCAAGGAGGCTGTGACGGATGGACATGTTGCTCCCGGAGGGTAGCGGAGGACGACAGCATACACGCGCCCCAAGACGCGTGTATACCGCGTATGGAATTACATTACAGTGATTCGCTGGGCGGGAGCAATTCCGGATATGTCGTATGTGGCATACGTCCTACATGACCAGCAGGATCTTTCCGACGTGGTCGCCGCTGTCGAAATACCGGTGCGCCTCCCGGACCTGCTCCAGCGGGAAGGTCTTGGCCACGAGGGGCCGGATCCGGCCGTCGGCCAGCAGCGGCCACACCGCGTCGCGGACAGCGTCCATGATCACGGACTTCTCCTCCACGGGGCGGGGGCGGAGGGCTGTGGCGATGATGGCGGCCCGCTTGGTCAGCAGTTTGCCAAGGTCCAGCTCGCCCTTGGTTCCGCCCTGCAGCCCGATCACCACCAGCCGGCCGTAGTCAGCCAGCGCATCCACGTTCTGCCCCAGGTACTTGGCCCCGACGACGTCGAGGATCACATCCGCGCCCTTGCCGCCGTTCTGCGCCCGGAGGCTCTCCGGGAAGCTTTCCTCGGCATAGTTGATGGCGATGTCCGCGCCCAGGAATGCCTTGGCGGTGCCGACTTTCTCCGCAGTGCCCGCGGTGGTGGCCACCACCGCGCCCAAGGCCTTGGCCAGCTGGATGGCCATGGTGCCGATCCCGCCGGTTGCGCCGTGGATCAGCACGGTCTCGCCCGGCTGCAGCTGCGCGGTCATCACCAGGTTGGAGTAGACCGTGGCCGCGACTTCAGGGAGGGAGGCAGCGGTCACCAGGTCCACGCCGTCGGGAATCCTCACCACCTGACCCGCCGGCACCGCCACCTGCTGGGCGTAGCCGCCCCCGGCCAGCAGCGCCACCACCTTGTCGCCCACGGAGAACGGCTTGGTCACCCCGGGCCCGAAGCCGGAGATCCGCCCCGAAACCTCCAGGCCGGGAATCTCGGACGCACCGGGCGGGGGCGGGTAGAAGCCCTTGCGCTGCTGCACGTCCGCGCGGTTCAGCCCGGCGGCGACGACGTCGATCAGCACCTCGCCCGTCCCGGGGACCGGCGCCGGAACCTCGCGGACCTCAAGGGCCTCGGGTCCGCCCGGCTCCGAGATATAGACAGCCTTCATGGACAACTCCCGATTTCTTCCAGACTCTTGCAGCCTTCTTCACCTTGATGCGCCTCCGGCACACCCCGGCCGAAGCGCTTCCTCCAGAGTAGGCGCAGGAGCTGCCCCCTGTCCGCGAGCGCAGCAGGGTTTTTGTGGCTGCCGACCGGCTATGAAACACTACTCGGTGAGGAAGGTTGTCCGAGCGGCCGATGGAGCTGGTCTTGAAAACCAGTGTGCGGTAACCCCGTACCAAGAGTTCGAATCTCTTACCTTCCGCGAATGCGCGGAGTTAGCGCTATGCAGAGGCCGGTTGAGGCAGTCGAAGGACTGCTGCAGCCGGCCTTTTGCTGTCTTCGCGCCCGTTCCCGCTCTCCAGCGTCGCCGCCCATGCACGGTCAAGGCATCCCATGCTGCGTTCATACTGGCCTGCGACTCGGATATTTCAATCCGGGGTGGTCAAGAAGACGGCGCCCGCTGTGGCTTACGGTGTACCTGACCTGAGAAAGGACCCCCTATGGCATGCGACGGCTGCTCCACATCTTCAAAACTCGACTTCGATTTCAGCATGGCCTTCCAACCGATCTATGACGCAGTCGACAGGCGAGTGTGGGGCTACGAGGCCTTGGTCAGAGGCCTCTCGGGCGAGGGTGCTTACGCGGTCTTGTCCAAGGTTGCCCCGGAGCAGAAGTACCGCTTCGACCAGGACTGCCGCGTCAAGGCAATCGAACTCGCTTCCCGGCTGTTTCCTGCCGGCGAGGATCTGATGCTGTCGATCAATTTCATGCCCAACGCGGTCTACGAACCGGCGGCATGCCTGCGCGCGACACTCCAGGCAGCTCGGCGATGCGAATTCCCGACGTCGGCGGTCATGTTCGAATTCACAGAAAACGAGGAGGTCTCGGACACCTCCCACCTGACGAACATCATCACCGAATACCGCAAGCACGGTTTCACCACCGCCATCGACGACTTTGGGGCGGGTCATGCCGGGCTGGGGCTGCTTGTTGATTTCCAGCCGGACCTGATCAAGATCGACATGAAGCTCATTCGAGGGATCGATTCCAGTCCCGCCCGCCAGGCCGTCGTTGCCGGAACCGTGGGCATTGCCAAGGAACTGGGTATCACGGTGCTCGCAGAAGGCATCGAGACTGAGGAGGAGTTCCTGGTACTGGAGAACGCCGGTATCCGGCTGTTCCAGGGATACTGGTTCGCGAAACCAGCCTTTGAGGAACTTCCTCAGGTTCGTGTGCTGAGCGGCCGGAGCCTGGTTTCCGCAGGTGCACCGGCTCCCGCCTCATCGAGGTGACCGAAGCCCCGGCATGATTGAAACCCTCCACGGCCAGCAGTAGTCTCACTGTGTCTTCGTCCACCACAGGTATCCGCCGGCCCTGCCGCACCGCACCAGGGCCGCAGAAAAGAGCAGGAGCCACCATGCCCACACCGGACCACAGCAACGGCGCCCCGTGCTGGATCGACCTGATGACGTCCGACACCGGAAAAGCCAAGGCGTTTTACGGCGAGCTCTTTGGCTGGACCTTTGAGACGGGCGACCAGGAGAAGTACGGCGGCTACATCATGGCCGCCAAGAACGGGAAGCCCGTTGCCGGGATGATGCAAAAGGACCTGACCATGGCCGGCATGCCGGACCTGTGGAGCACCTACCTGCGCTCGGACAACGCGGCGACCACCGTGCAGGCCGCCGCCGATCACGGCGGCCAGGTCTATCTGGCGCCGATGGACGTTCCGGACCAGGGCCGCATGGCCATGGTGGCCGATACCACCGGGGCTTCGATCGGCGTGTGGGAGCCCGGCGCCATGAAGGGGTACGGGCTCGCCGCCGAACCGGGCACCCCCGCCTGGCACGAGCTCCACACCAAGGACTACGGCGCCGCGGTGAAGTTCTACGAGGACGTTTTCGGCTGGAACACCGACGTTATGAGTGACACGCCTGATTTCCGCTACACCACCCTGGGAGCCGGCGATGCCGCGAAGGCGGGGATTATGGACGCCTCCGGCTACCTTCCCGCCGAGGTCCCGTCCAACTGGCAGGTGTACTTCGCGGTCGCGGACACGGACGCCGCGATCGGCACGGCGGTCGCCATGGGAGCCCGCGTGGTCGACGGGCCCGACGACACCCCGTTCGGGCGCGTGGCCACCCTCGCGGACCCCACCGGCGCCATGTTCAAGATCGTGGCGGAAACCGCGCCGGCCGGCGGGGGCGCCGCCGCGGACGGCTTGTGAGCCCCGCGCGAAACCTGCGGAAAAGCTGAGGAAAAACTTCGGAAAACCCTTCCGCAAAATTGCCGCAGGAATACCGGCCAGCCGCCTTTCGGGCGATTACTGGCCGGTATTCTTTGTGCCATGCCCGCCGGCTGCGCCGGGCAGGGCCGTCTGGCACCGGCCAGAAGCCGCACTGAATCCCGTCGCTGGGCGCACCGCTGGTGGCCCCGTGCCGGCTGTGACGCGTTCCGCTGGGGGACGTCTCGCCGAATGCACATGCAATACATGCCGTGTTCATTCACCCCTGTTTTGATGTGCCGGAAACTGCTTGACCAGGAGCAGCGACCGGCGGTCCGAGGCATCGCCCGGACACCTTCCACCCCGCCCGCACCCGGGCACCTAATGAGAGTTAGAGCGGATGAAACACATACCTTGGAAGACCGCGCTGGGCACAGCGCTGTCAGTGGGGCTCATCGCAGCCCCGCTGGCTGCTGTGCCGGCGTTTGCCGTGGAGGTCTCCCCGGCAGCGGCTGGCACCTCGCCAGTCATCATCAACGAGGCTTACCTCAGCGGCGGCAGCACCGGCGCCGCCTTCAAGGACAAGTTCGTCGAGCTGTACAACACCTCCGACGCCCCGGTGTCGCTGGACGGCTGGTCCATCCAGTACCGCTCCGCCACAGGGACCGGCGCTCCCGGGAACACCGTCCCACTGGCGGGCAGCATCGCTGCCAAGGGTTTCTACCTGATCAAGGCGACCGGCAACAATCCCACGACGTCGACGGCGCCGCCACTGCCGGCCGCCGACCTGGACGCAGGCAGCAAGTTCGCTCCCAGCGGCACCAACGGCACCATCCTGCTCGCAAAGCAGCCTACGGCCGTCACCCCGCTGGCCACCGGCTCCGTCATCGAGCCCGCCAACGTCGCCGACCTGCTCGGTTACGGGACCTCCAACACCTACGAAGCCCAGGCAGCCACCGCGCCGACGAGCAACACCGACGTCAAGAGCCTCAACCGCAGCAACGGCGTGGACAGCAACAACAACTCCGCTGACTTCAGCCTCAACGCCACCATCACCCCCAAGGCCGCCAACGGTGCGGCCGCCCCGGTGGATCCCCCAACCGATCCCGGCCCGGTCACCCCGCCGGCTGCCAAGACCATCGCGGAGATCCAGGGCGACGGCGCCGCCAGCCCGCTGGCCGGCACATCCGTCACCACCCGCGGCAAGGTCACGGCCACGTTCCCCACCGGCGGGTTCTCCGGCTACTACATCCAGACCCCCGGCACCGGCGGCGATCTGACCCCGGCCAACCACACGACGTCGGACGCCATCTTCGTCTTCTCCGCCGCCACGGCCGGCTCGGTCCAGCCCGGCGACTACGTCGAGGTCACCGGCGCGGTCAGCGAGTACTTCGGCATGACGCAGGTGACGGTCTCCGCGGCGGCCGACATGAAGAAGCTCACCGAGGCCGCCCCGGAGGTCAAGGCCACCGGCTTCGCCCTCCCGGCCGAGGAAGCCTTCCGCGAATCCCTCGAGGGCATGCTGCTGGCGCCGCAGGGTCCCATGACCGTCAGCGACAACTACTCGCTGAACCAGTACGGCGAAATCGGCCTGGCCGGTGGCACCACCCCGCTGGAACAGCCCACCGCCGTCGCTGAGTACGGTTCCGCCACGTACACCGCCACTGTCGCCGCCAACGCCGCCCGCGGCATCAAGCTCGACGACGGCGCCACCACCAACTTCCTCAAGGACGCCGCCACCAAGGCCGAGGTGCTCCCGTATCTGACCACGGCGGACCCCGTCCGCGTCGGCACGCCGGCGACCTTTGAGACCAACGTGGTGCTCAACTACTCGAACAACTCCTGGAAGTTCCAGCCGCTGACCCATCTCACCGCGGCCAACGCGGAGGCAGTCCAGCCCGTACGCTTCGGCGCCACCACCCGCACGGAGGCCCCGGCCGCCGTCGGAGGCAACCTCAAAATTGCCTCGTTCAACGTGCTCAACTACTTCCCCACCACCGGCGACCAGCTCACCGGGTGCACGTACTACACGGACCGCGCCGGGAACCCGATCACCGTCCGCGGCGGCTGCGACGCCCGCGGCGCGGCCAACGCCGAGAACCTCCAGCGCCAGCAGGACAAGATCGTCTCCGCCATCTCGAAGTCCGGCGCCGACGTCGTTTCCCTCATGGAAATTGAGAACTCGGCACAGTTCGGCAAGAACCGCGACGCGGCCCTGGCCACGCTGGTGGATGCCCTGAACATCCCCACGCCGGGAATCTGGGACTACGTCCGCACGCCCGCCAACGCACCGCCGCTGGCCGACGAGGACATGATCCGCACCGCGTTCATCTTCAAGAAGGCCGCCGCGGAGCCGGTGGGCGAGTCCGTCATCCACAACGACACCGTGGCGTTCGCCAATGCCCGCAAGCCGCTGGCACAGGTCTTCAAGCCAGCGGGCGCGGGCGATGACAAGAAGTTCATCGCGATCGCCAACCACTTCAAGTCCAAGGGCTCCGCCGCCACCCCGGAGGACACCGACAAGGGCCAGGGCGCCTCCAACCTCGCGCGCGTCGCGCAGGCCAAGTCGCTCCTGGCGTTCTCCAACGAACTGCAGACCGCCAAGGGCACCGACAAGGTGTTCCTGATCGGCGACTTCAACGCCTACGCCAAGGAAGACCCGATCAACGTCTTCACGGCCGCGGGCTACGTCAACCAGGACGAAAAGGCCCGGAACGCCGACGGCTCCGCCAAGCACTCCTACCTCTTCGGCGGCCTGGTGGGTTCCCTGGACCACATCCTCGCCTCCCCGGCGGCCGACGCCGTCGTCACCGGCGCCGACATCTGGAACATCAACTCCGTGGAGTCCGTGGCGCTCGAGTACAGCCGCTACAACAACAACGTCACCGACTACTACGCTCCGGACCAGTTCCGGGCGAGCGACCACGACCCGGTGGTGGTGGGGCTGGATCTGCCGGCGACCCCCGCCAGCGTTGACCTGAACTTCCTCGGGATCAACGATTTCCACGGCCGCATCGATTCGAACACCGTGTTCTTCGCGGGGACCATCGAGAAGCTGCGCGCCGCGGCCGCCCCGGGCGCCACTGCGTTCCTCTCCGCCGGAGACAACGTCGGGGCCTCGCTGTTCGCCTCGGCCCTGGCCAAGGATCAGCCCACCATCGATGTGCTGAACGCCCTGGAGCTGCGGACCTCCGCAGTGGGCAACCACGAGTTCGACGGCGGCTGGTCCGACCTGAACGACCGCATCATCGCCGGCGGCACCAACGCGAAGTTCCCGTACCTGGGCGCCAACGTCTACCGCAAGGGCACCACCGAGCCCGTCCTGCCGGAGTACACCGTGCTGGACATGAACGGCATCAAGGTCGCCGTGATCGGCACCGTCACGCAGGAAACGCCGTCGCTGGTCACCCCCGCGGGCATCGCCGACCTGGAGTTCGGGGATCCCGTCGACGCCATCAACCGCGTCGCCGCCACGATCAAGGCGGAGAACCTCGCCGACGTGATCATCGTGGAGAACCACGACGGCGCCGGTTCCGGAGCGCCCGAGGGTTCCACGCTGGAGCAGGAAGTCGCCGCCGGCGGCCCCTTCGCCAAGATGGTCACCGAGGTCACCCCGGACGTGGCCGCCATCTTCAATGGCCACACCCACAAGCAGTACTCCTGGGACGCCCCGGTACCCGGCGTGGAGGGCAAGACCCGCCCCATCGTCCAGACCGGCAACTACGGCGAGTACATCGGCCAGATCCAGCTCACCATCGACACGAAGACCATGGAGGTCACCGGTTACAAGGCCGGCAACGTCAAGCGGACCACCTCCGCTGACCAGCCCGCCGACGCCCTGGTCCGCGACTACCCCCGGGTCGCCGCCGTCAAGACCATCGTGGACAAGGCCCTGGCCGACGCCGCTGCGGTGGGCAACCAGCCCGTGGGCGCGGTGACCGCGGACATCACCACCGCGTTCACTCCTGCCACCGCCACCACGCCGGCGGCACGCGATGACCGCGGCAGCGAGTCCACCCTGGGCAACCTGGTGGCGGATTCCCTGGTGGATTCGCTGAAGGCACCGGAACTCGGCGGGGCCGAAATCGGCGTCGTCAACCCGGGCGGCCTGCGCAACGAGCTGTACTACGCCCCGGACGGCACCATCACGTACGCCGAGGCCAACGCGGTGCTGCCGTTCGTGAACAACCTGTGGACCACGTCCCTGACCGGCGAGCAGTTCAAGACGCTCCTGGAGCAGCAGTGGCAGACCAACGCGGACGGCACGGTTCCCAGCCGCGCGTACCAGCAGTTGGGCCTGTCCAAGAACGTCAACTACACCTACGACGCCGCCCGCGCGGCCGGTGACCGGATCACGTCGATCCGGGTCAACGGCGAACTGGTGGACCCGGCGAAGTCCTACCGGATCGGAACGTTCAGCTTCCTGGCAACAGGCGGCGACAACTTCCGGATCTTCACCTCCGGCACCGACACCCGGGACTCCGGTCTGGTGGACCGCGACGCGTGGATCAAGTACCTGCAGGCACACAACCCCGTGGCGCCGGACTTCGCCCGCCGCTCCGTGGCCGTGGTCAACACCACGCCGGCCGAGGTCAAGGGCGGGGAGGCCATCTCCCTGGCCGTCTCCAAGCTGGACCTCACCTCGCTGGGCAGCCCGGTCAACACCTCGCTGCGCGCGGAGTTCACGGACGCCAACGGTGCTGTCACTGCCCTCGGGTCCGTGCCGGTTTCCGGCGGCGCCGCCACCGTCCAGGTGACGGTTCCCGCCAGTGCTGCGGCGGGCACGGGCACCCTGGTGCTCACCGCCGTCGAATCCGGCACCGTGGTGAAAACGGCCGTCCTGGTCGCGGCCAGCACGCCGGTCCCGCCGGCCTGCACCGCGCCGGTCAAGCCGAAGCGGCCCGCGGACCTCGTGGGCCAGAGCAACTACGGCCAGGCGATGGCAGCCTACCGCCACTGCCTCAAGGGCTAGTTTCGTAGCCCCGCCCCACTGAGCATGCCCTCCCCCGGGCTGCAGCGATGGACATAGTGCCTATATGTCCACCGCTCAGCCTGGACGGAGGGCATGCTCATTGGTGGGACGCGGGAACGGAGGGCATGCTCATTTTTCAGCCCGGACGGAGGGCATGCTCCCGTGGGTGGCGGGCTGTCAGGCGCCGAGGATGGCCCGGGCGATCTCGTCGGCGTCCCGCAGGGTGCGCTGGCCGCTGCTGTACACCGGCCCGCTCTTCTGCCGGGCCTCGGCCGCGATGGCCGTACCCCACTGCACGGCGGACAACTGGAGGCCCAGCACGAACAGCCCCTCGGTCACCGAACCGTTCGCACCCAGCGGCCGGTAGGGGTGCGGGGCCACGTCCAGTCCGGACGTCGGCACGGGCGTCCCTTCCACCGTCATCATGAGCCGCGGGCGGACCAGGCCCTCGGCGAGCAGCTGCTCCAGCAGCGGCGACTCGTTGACCGCCACCCTGTTGGCCGGCGCCAGCGCCTCCACCATGGCCACGGCGTGCACCACTTCCCCGGCGACGGCGTCCTCGGTGTTCCCCACCCAGGGCGACGCCGCCGTGAACGTCCGCGCTTTGCGGTCCACCCCGAACTTCGGGTCCGGGCCCACAAAGCGGACGACGCCGGCCCGCACCAGGGCGGCGAGCTGTTCGGCGCGCAGCGCCGGCGGCCCGCTGGCCAGCCCCTCCACAAACGCTTCAAACCAGCCGCGCAGCCCGGCCACCCACGATTCGTCGGTGATGCCGCCGTCGGCCACCGCCGTTTTCAGGACCGCCCGGCCGTGGTGCAGGGCGCCGATGGTCATCTTCACCGGGTCGTCCTCCCCCAGCGCGGAGCGCCGGGCATCGTCCATCAGGTAGTCGACGACGGCGGCGTCCAGCTCCGCGCGGGAGTCGAACGACTTCCCGGCCAGGGGCGCCGCGAGCCCCAGCAGGTTGAGCCGGTGGTCCGCTTTCACGTGCACCGCCAGGACGGAGTCCACCAGGGCTTCCCATTTCGCGGCGGAGTGCGCGTGCGGCTGCAGGGCCTCCTCCAGCGCCGCCAGGAATTCCTTCGGTTCGGTCAGGACCGCCTCCGGCTGCGAGCGCGCCAGCGTGGAGTAGTAGGCCCACAGCGCGTCCCGGTGCAGGAGGGGCCAGAGGTCGTGGTCGAAGGCCGGCCGGATGCCGGTCTCCGCGAATTTCGCCAGCGCGTCCTCGGTGCAGTACCGCAGGGTCACGGCGCCCGGGTAGTAGCCGGAGAGGGTCGCCTTGGCCCGGTACGGGGTGCCGCGGCGGGAGGCTGCGATGATCAGCGGTTCGCGGCCGGAGGGGAGGTAGCGGAGGCCGCCGTCGCCGGGCAGGAACTGGCCGCCGCGGCCCTCGGTGAGCTGGCCCATGGCGTCAAAAAAGTTCAGCCCCATGCCGCGCACCAGCACCGGTTGGACGGCGGGCACCAGGGACCAGTCGACGTCGGCAGGCGCCGCCGGGGGCAGGTACAGGAGCCCGAATTCTTCCGCGGCCGCCTGGAGCTCACGCTGTTCGGGGTTGAGCCGCGACTCCAGGTGGCCCAGGGCCAGCACCACGGAATCAACGGTCAGGACCCCGCCGCCGGCCAGTCCGACGTCGAACCCCGCCCCGCCGGAAGCGTGCCGGACGGAGGTCGCCGTTGTGTTGTGGAACTCGACTGTGACGCCGTCGGGCAGGCAGGACAGCAGGTCCTCCAGGGTGGAGCGGAGGTAGCGGCCGTACAGTGCCCGGCTGGGGAAGTCGGTTGCGGCCAGCCCCGTGAGTTCGGCGCGTTCCTCGGCGGTGAGGCCGGGGTGGGGCTGCTCGCGCTGCAGTTCGCGCCAGCGGTCGAAGGTGTGGCCGGCCAGCGGCCGCGCGAGGTCCGGGTCCTCGGGGATGACCGTGGGGTAGAACGACTGCGTGTTCATCAAGTAGAGCCGCGACTGGCCGGGCTGCCAGACGTGCCCCGGCCCGGCCGGGTAGGGGTCAACGACGTCGATGTGCAGCGTGGCGTCCGGACCGGCGGGCGCCCAGTTGGCCAGGAGCCGCTCCAGCACACTCGTGCCCCGGGGGCCGGCGCCGATCACTGCCGTCCGGATGCTTCGCGATATTCCCACGGCATCCAGCGTATCCGCAACGGGCCCGCCGCCCCGACCCGGCCGCAGCCGCCCCGGTGCGCTCCGCGCGCGCCGGCTTGACTTGCACCCGGCGCGCCGGGGTTGCTTGGATGGAAAAATGACCACCGCTGAAGCTGCTCCCCTGCCCGCGTCCGGCCGTCCGGCAACCGCCCCTGAACCCGTCGACGAGAACATCTGGCTTGAGGAGATCTACGGCGAGGAACAGTTGGCCTGGGTCCGGGAGCAGAACGCCCGCACCGAGGAGCTGCTGGAGGACGCGGAGTACACCGCGCTGGAGTCCAGCATCCTTGAGGTGCTGGACTCCACCGACCGGATCGCGATGGTGGGCAAGCACGGCCGGTTCTACTACAACTTCTGGAAGGACCGGCAGAACCCGAAGGGCCTGTGGCGACGGACCACGTGGGACAGCTACCGCGGCGGGGACCCGGAATGGGAAGTCCTGCTGGATGTGGACGCGCTGGCCGCAGCCGAAGGCGAGGAATGGGTCTTCCACGGCGCCAGCTTCCTGCGCCCGGCCGAGGGCGAGCCGCACCGCCGGGCGCTCCTGGCCCTCTCCCCCGACGGCGGCGACGCCAACCGCTACCGCGAGTTCGACGTCGAATCCCGCACCTTCGTGGACCCGGCCGACGGCGGGTTCGACCTGCCGACGGCGAAAGGCAACGCCTCCTGGCTGGACGCCGACACCCTGCTGGTCGCCTCCACAGCGGAAGGCCTGCCCAGCACCACGTCCTCCTACGCGCGGACCGGCGTCAAGCTGCGCCGCGGCGGGTCCCTGGCCGCGGCGGAGCGGGTGTTCGAGGTCCCCGAGGACCACATGATGGCGCTCGTGGCCCATGACTCCACCCCGGGCTTCGAGCGGACGTTCGCCGTGGACTGGATCAGCTTCTTCGAAAAGACCACCTCCGTGCTGCGGGACGGGCAGTGGGTGCAGCTGGATGTTCCGGTGGACGTCAACGTCAGCGCGCACCGGGAATGGCTGCTGTTCCGGCCGCAGAAAGACTGGACAGTGGGCGGCGCAACCCACCCGGCTGGCTCCCTGCTCGCCGCACGCTTCGAGGACTTCCTGGCCGGCGGCCGGGACCTGTCCGTGCTGTTCACCCCGGACGAGCACACCTCCCTGCAGTCGTGGAGCTGGACGCGGGACTTCCTGCTGCTCAATCTGCTCCGCGACGTCTCCTCGGAGATCCGGGTCCTCGACCCGCAGCGGCCGGGAACGGACAGCGCCTGGGCCTCGACCCTGCTGGACGCCTGCCCGCCGCTCCACGACGTCAACGCCTACGCGGTCGACGACGAGGACGCCGCCGGCTCCGACGACGATACGGTCGACGACGGCACCGACGGCGCGGCGCCCGTCGCCGAAACCGAGGCCCCCGGCGCGGGAAACGACTTCTGGCTCATCGCCACCGGCTTCACAACGCCCAGCACCCTCACCCGCGGCACCCTGAAGCGTGCGGCATCGGGCGGAGTGGATAGCACCCACGAGGTGGTCCGGTCCTCGCCGTCGTTCTTCAACGAGTCGGCCTACGAGGTGCAGCAGCACTTCGCCGTCTCCCGGGACGGCACCCGGGTGCCGTACTTCCAGGTGGCCGCCAAGGACCTCGTCCTGGACGGCCAGAACCCGACGCAGCTCTCCGGCTACGGCGGCTTCGAGATCTCCCGCACCCCCGCCTACAGCGGGGCGATCGGCCGGGCCTGGCTGGAACGCCGCACAAAGGAATCCGCCGGGCACGACGGCGGGGCCCCGCACACCCGCGGCGGCGTCTACGTGGTGGCCAACATCCGCGGCGGCGGCGAATACGGCCCGTCCTGGCACCGCGCGGCCCTGCAGGACAAGCGGCACCGGGCCTACGAGGATTTCGCCGCGGTGGCGGCGGACCTGATCTCCCGCGGCGTCACGTCCCGGAACCGGCTCGGCTGCGTGGGCGGGTCCAACGGCGGCCTGCTGGTGGGTAACATGCTCACCCAGTACCCGGAACTCTTCGGCGCCGTCTCCTGCGGGGTGCCGCTGCTGGACATGCGCCGGTACACCAAGCTGTCCGCCGGCTACTCGTGGATTGCCGAATACGGCGATCCTGACGTGCCGGAACAGTGGGAGTTCATCAAGACGTTCTCGCCGTACCACCTGCTCCGGGACGGGGTGGACTACCCCGAGGCGTTCATCTGGACCGCAACCTCCGATGACCGGGTGGGCCCGGTCCAAGCCCGCAAGATGGCCGCCCGGATGCAGGCGATGGGCATCCCCAACGTCTGGTTCCACGAGGCCCTGGAAGGCGGCCACGCCGGAGCCTCGGACAACCGCCAGGCTGCGGCCCTGCAGAGCCGCAGCCAGCACTTCCTGTGGCGGGCGCTGGCAGGCCGGAGCGCCTGAGCCGCACCGGCACCGGCCGTTTTGCACTGCATGGCTCCTTCTGCGTATCCTTGGTTGGCTAGTTAATAGCAATTGGAGACGTGCCAGAGCGGCCGAATGGGCTTCACTGCTAATGAAGTGTGGGGCACAACTCCACCGGGGGTTCAAATCCCCCCGTCTCCGCGTTTGGCCCCGGTCCTCGGACCGGGGCCTTTTGCGTACCCGGGTCTTCTGCCTACCCGGGACCCGCGTCCGGAGGCCGGACACCTGACGCCGTCCCGGCGGACGGGATGGCAGGATTGGCCCATGTCGAGCAACCCCCTGTTGAGCACCGCCCCTTCCAGCAGCAAAGCGTATGACGCGATCATCGTCGGCGGCGGCCACAACGGCCTGGCCGCGGCCGCGTACCTGTCCAAAGCCGGCCGGAGGGTCCTGCTGCTGGAGAAGCTTGAGCAGCCTGGCGGTGCTGCCGTGTCAGCCCGGGCGTTCGACGGCGTCGACGCGCGCCTCTCGCGGTACTCCTACCTCGTCAGCCTCCTGCCGCAGCAGATCATCGACGACCTGGGACTCTGCATCCGGCTCGCGCGGCGCCGGTACTCGTCCTACACCCCGGACCCCGGCGGCGCCGGCCGCGCCCTGCTGGTCGACAACGGGGACGCCACGGCCACCGCCGCGTCCTTCGCCGCCGTCGGGGCCCCCGAGCACGAATTCCAGGCCTTCACCGAGTTCTACGCCGGCTGCCGCCGGCTCACCGAGGCCCTCTGGCCGACCATGACCGCGCCGCTGCCGACGCGCTCCGAGGCGAGGGCCCTCGCCGCAGGGGCCGGCGCGGAGGACACGTGGGACGCCGTGACCGGGCGGCCCATCGGGGACGCGATTGCGTCGGCGCTCCAGCACGACCTGGTCCGCGGCGTGGTGCTGACGGACGCCCTGATCGGCACCTTCGCGCGGGCCGGTGACGAAGACCTGCAGCAGAACATCTGCTTCCTGTACCACCTGATCGGCGGCGGAACCGGGGACTGGGACGTGCCGGTGGGCGGCATGGGTGCGGTGTCCGGGGAACTGGAACGCGCGGCCCGCGAGGCGGGGGCCACCATCCTGACATCCGCGGACGTCACCGCCATCGGCCCGGGAGGCGTGGTCAGCTACCGGCACGCCGGGGCGGAGCACACCGCCACCGCCCCGTGGGTCCTCGCCAACGTGGCCCCGGTGGTGCTGGACCGGCTCAGGAACGCCGGCCGGGAGGGCGGCGCCGCAGCCCCGGCCACCCGGAACCCGAACCACCTCCGGGAGGGCGCCCAGGTCAAAGTGAACCTGCTGCTGAAGCGGCTCCCCCGGCTGCTGGATGACCGCGTCGCCCCGGAAGCGGCGTTCGGCGGGACATTCCACATCAATGAGACGTGGTCCCAGCTCGACGCCGCCTACCTCGCCGCCGAGGCCGGGGCCATCCCCCACCCGCTGCCCTGCGAGATCTACTGCCATTCCCTGACAGACCCGAGCATCCTGTCCCCGGAACTGCAGGCAGCCGGCGCGCAGACCCTCACCGTGTTCGGCCTGCACGTCCCGGACCGCCTGATCACGGCGGACAACAACGACCAGCGCCGGGCCGAACTCCAGGCCGCCGTCCTGGCCTCCCTGAACTCCGTCCTCGCCGAGCCCATCGAGGACCTGCTCCTCACCGGCCCGGACGGGAACCCCTGCATCGAAACCAAGACCACCCTCGACATCGAACGTGCCGTCGGCATGCCGCGCGGCAACATCTTCCACGGCGGCCTGGACTGGCCCTTCGTCGAGGACAACACACCCCTGGACACGCCGGCGCAGCGCTGGGGCGTCGCGACGGATGACCCGCAGATCCTGCTCTGCGGCTCCGGAGCGCGCCGCGGCGGTGCCGTCAGCGCCATCGGCGGGCACAACGCGGCCATGGCCGTGCTGGAGTCCGGGACGCCGGCGGCGCACCCCGGATCCCTGGGCTGAGCCCGGGCTGGGTACGGGCCGGGTACGGAACCGTGGAAAACCGCATGAGTGACTCCCCGCCGCAGCCCGGCGCGTCCACGGCCGACTGGAGCCCCCGCCTGGCGCTGCTCGTGGCGGCGACGTTTTTTATGGAGTTCCTGGACGGCACCGTCCTGACCACCGCGATCCCCAGCATCGCCGTGGACTTCTCGGTCCCGTCGGCGGACGTCAACATCACCATGACCGCCTACCTGACGACGGTGGCGATGGGGATCCCGCTCAGCGGCTGGCTGGCCGAACGCGTCGGGGCGCGGCGGGTGTTCTGCCTGGCCATTGCGGTGTTTACGGTGGCGTCGCTGCTGTGCGCGCTCAGCCAGGACCTCACCACACTGACCCTGAGCAGGGTGCTGCAGGGCGCCGGCGGCGCCATGATGGTCCCCGTGGGCACCCTGGTGGTGCTCCGCGGAACAGCCAAGAAGGACCTGCTCCGCGCCACGGCCTACCTGGTATGGCCGGGCCTGCTGGCACCTGTCCTCGCCCCGCTGGTGGGAGGTGCCCTCACGGAGTTCCTCTCCTGGCACTGGATCTTCCTGATCAACCTCCCGCTGGGACTCGCGGCGTTCGTCGCGGCGCTGCGGCTGGTCCCGCGCACCCCGGGCGACCGCACCCGGCGCCTGGACTGGGCGGGACTGGCCCTCACCACCCTCGGCGTGGGGTCGGTGGTGGTTGGCCTGGAACTGGCGGGCGGCCGCGACGCCGGACTCCTATCGGCCCTCGGCATCTCCGCGGGGGTGGTGTTCCTCAGCACCGCGGCCTGGTGGATGCGGCGGGCGCGTACCCCGCTCTTCGACCTGGGCGTCTTCACCGCCCGGACCTTCCGGGCGACAGCGACCGGCGGCTTCATCTACCGGCTCACCATCAGCGCCGTGCCCTTCCTGCTGCCCCTGATGTTCCAGAACGGCTTCGGCTGGGATCCGCTGCGCGCCGGGGTCCTCGTCGCGGCCGTGTTCGTCGGCAACATCGGCATCAAACCGGCCACGACCCCGCTGATCCGGCGCTTCGGATTCAAGCCGGTGCTGGTGTTCGCGTCCCTGGCGTCCGCGGTCACCTTCGCGCTGTGCGCGCTGCTGGACGCCGGCACCCCGGAGCCGCTGATCTTTGCACTGCTCGTGGCCAGCGGGGCGTTCCGTTCCATTGGCTTCTCGGCGTACGCCTCAGTGCAGTACGCCGACGTCGTCCCCGCCCAGCTGCCGTCCGCGAACGCCGTTTCCGCCACGCTGGTGCAGCTGGCGACGGCGGCCGGCATCGCGGTCGGGGCGCTCCTGATCCGGGTCTTCGAGACGCCGGGCCCGCTGCTGGGCGACGCCGGTGCCGGTGCGGACCCGGCCGCGGCCTACCGGGCGGCGTTCCTGGCGATTGCGGTCATCATGCTGCTGAGCACCCTGGACAGCCTGGCACTGCCCCGCCACGCCGGGGCCGAGGTCAGCCGGCCTGGCCAAGTACCAGCGGCAGCACCGCCCCGGCGCCCGCGAGCCTGAGCGCCCGGCCGGCAACGGTCACGGTCCAGCGGCTGTCCACGAGGTCATCGATCAGCATGACGCTCTGGCCCTGGATTCCGGCCAGGGCCGCTTCCAGCTCCGGCCCCACCACGAGGCGGTCCCAGACACCGGCCAGCCGGTAGGCACTGTTGCCTCCGCGGCCGCCGGTGGGTCCGCCGTGTTCCAGCTGCAGCTGCCCCAGGTACGGGATCCGGCCGATCTCCGAGATGCCCCGGGCCAGCGAGTCCACCAGGGCAGGCTTGCCGCGGGACGGGACACTGACGATCGCGGCGGGCCGGCCGGCCCCGCTCCAGCCGGGGGCCCGGCTGTCGCCGGTGCCCCACTCGCGGAGCACCTGGACGCAGGCCTGCAGCATGCCCGGGTCCACGGTCCGGTCCGGGGCTCCGGCGGCGAAGGCTTCCCGCAGGGCCCCGCCCCAGCCCAGGTCCGTGAGCCGCGCCAGTGCCCGGCCGGGGGCGACGCTCTCCTCGGGCTTGATCTTGCCCTTCACGGGCACACCCAGCCGGTCCATTCCGCTGGGCCACTGCAGCCGGGGCTCCAGCGGAATGCCGGCGCGGCTCAGCGTCTGGCCCGCCGCTTCCGAGGCCGAGGCGGCAATGTCCGCGGGGAACCAGCGGCCGGCGCAGTTGTCGCAGCGGCCGCAGGCGCTGGCGGTCTCGTCGTCGAGGACCGAGGTGATGTATTCCATCCGGCAGCCTGCGGTGTCCTGGTAGATCACCATGGAGTCCTGTTCGTCCACCCGGGCCTCCGCGATCCGGCTGTACCGCTCCGCGTCGTAGGTCCAGGGCCGGCCGGTGGAACGCCAGCCCCCGCCCACCCGCTCGACGGCGCCGTCCACCGCGAGGACCTTCAGGAGCAGTTCCAGCGGTGTCCGGCGCAGGTCCACGCGCGCTTCCAGGGCCACCGTGGACACGGCTGTCCCCGCCTCCGCGAGCGCCGTGAGGACCGCTCCGGCCTTTTCCTCCGAGGGCATGGACGCGGTGGCAAAGTACTGCCAGATGTCGCGGTCCTCCGCCCCGGGCAGCAGGAGCACATCGGCGTTGGCGGCGCCACGGCCGGCGCGGCCCACCTGCTGGTAATACGCCACGGGCGAGGACGGCGCCCCGAGGTGCACCACGAACCCGAGGTCCGGCTTGTCGAAGCCCATGCCCAGCGCGGACGTGGCCACAAGCGCTTTGACCTGGTTGTCCTTGAGGAGCTGTTCGGCGCGTTCCCGGTCAGCGGGGTCGGTGCGGCCGGTGTAGGCGAGCACCTCGTGGCCGGCCTCGGCCAGCAGCCGCGCGGTGTCCTCGGCCGCGGAAACCGTCAGCGTGTAGATGATCCCGCTGCCGGACAGGTCCTGCAGGTGCGTGAGCAGCCAGCCGAGGCGGTCGCGGGAGTCCGGCAGGCTCAGCACACCCAGCCGGAGGGATTCACGGCCCAGGGCGCCGCGGATGGTCAGCACCCCGGCGCCGAGCTGCTCCTCGATGTCGTGCACCACCCGGGAGTTGGCGGTTGCCGTGGTGGCCAGGACCGGGACGGTGTCCGGCAGCTGCGTGATGAGGTCGGCAATGCGCCGGTAGTCGGGCCGGAAGTCGTGGCCCCAGTCAGAGATGCAGTGCGCCTCATCGATCACCAGCAGCCCGGTGCGGCGGATCAGCTCAGGCAGCTGGTTCTCTCGGAACGAGGGGTTGGTGAGCCGCTCCGGGGACACCAGCAGGACATCAACCTCGTCCGCGGCGAGCTGCTCGCGGACGGTGTCCCAGTCCAGCTGGTTGGCGGAGTTGATGGCAACCGCCCGGACCCCGGCCCGCGCCGCGGCGGCCACCTGGTCCCGCATCAGGGCCAGCAGCGGGGAGACGATGAGGGTGGGGCCGGCCCCGCGGCGCCGCAGCAGCAGGGACGAGACGAAATAGACGGCCGACTTTCCCCAGCCCGTCCGCTGCACCACGAGGGCGCGGCGGCCGCCGTCGACCAGGGCTTCAATCGCCTCGAACTGGCCGTCGTGGAACTCCGCCTCCGGGTGCCCCACCAGCTCGCGCAGCACCTCCTGGGCCTGCGCCCGCGTCCCCGACGCGCCGGAGGGGGCAGCGGTGGAAGCGGACAGGACTGCAGCGTTCTGGTTATTGGCCATTGCTTCAGTATCCCAGCCACCGCCGACAGCCACGAAGCCGCGGAGGCTGTTATGTGGACAATCACAGCACGGATCGGGCAGCCGGTGGAACGCGGCAGTGTCCCTCCCCGGCCCGCCAACGCTTCGCCGTAAGATAAGACGCGTGACTATGGACCAGACCAAGACTTTTGACCTCTCCGCCTCCTTCAAGGCCTACGACGTGCGCGGCATTGTCGGCGAAACAATCACCGCCGAAATCGTCGAGGCGGTGGGTGCGGCGTTCGTCGACGTCCTGCAGCTGGAGGGCCAGACAGTGCTGGTCGGCGGCGACATGCGCCCCTCGTCCCCCGAATTCAGCAAGGCGTTCGCCGCCGGCGCCGCACGGCGCGGAGCCAACGTCCAGCTGCTCGACCTGATCTCCACGGATGAGCTCTACTACGCCTGCGGAGCACTCAACGCCGCGGGCGCCACCTTCACCGCCAGCCACAACCCCGCCGAGTACAACGGCATCAAGATGGCCAAGGCCGGCGCCGAGCCGATCTCCTCGGAATCCGGGCTCAAGGAAATCCAGGCCCGCGCCGAGGAATACCTCAACTCCGGGTCCATTCCGGCAGCCCCCACCCGCGGCCTCATCGGCGTGCACGATGTCCTGAAGGGCTACTCGGAGTACCTCCGCAGCCTGGTGGACCTGCGCGGCTCCCGCCCGCTCAAGGTGGTAGTGGACGCCGGCAACGGCATGGCCGGGCTCACGACGCCGGCGGTGCTGGGCGATGCCCTGCTCCCCAAGCTTCCGCTCGAGATCGTGCCCATGTACTTCGAGCTGGACGGGTCCTTCCCGAACCACCCCGCCAACCCGCTGGAACCGGAGAACCTGCGCGACCTGCAGGCCGCCGTCGTCGAGCACGGCGCGGACATCGGGCTGGCGTTCGACGGCGACGCCGACCGCTGCTTCGTCATCGACGAGAAGGGCGACCCCGTCTCCCCGTCCGCGATCACCGGCATGGTGGCGCGCCGCGAGATCGCCCGCGCCCAGGGCCTCGGTGAGGCGAACCCCACCGTCATCCACAACCTCCTGACCTCCCGCGCCGTCCCCGAACTGGTGGAACGCCACGGCGGCCGGGCGGTGCGCACCCGCGTGGGCCACTCCTTCATCAAGGCCGTGATGGCCGCGGAAGGCGCCATCTTCGGCGGTGAGCACTCTGCCCACTTCTACTTCCGCGACTTCTGGAACGCGGACACGGGCATGCTCGCCGCGATGCACGTCCTGGCAGCCCTCGGCGAACAGGACGGCCCGCTGTCCGAGCTCGGCCGCGAATACGAGCCCTACGTCTCCTCCGGGGAAATCAACTCCGAAATCGAGGACAAGGCCGCGGCCGTGGAGCGCGTCCGGCACGATTTCCACACCGAGGACGTGGAGGTGGACTACCTGGACGGCAGCACCTTCATCGCCACGGACGGCAGCTACTGGTTCAACCTGCGCCCCTCCAACACGGAACCGTTCCTTCGCCTGAACGTGGAGGCGACGGACCGCGACACCATGGTCCGCGTCCGCGACCGCGTCCTCGCCCTGGTCCGGGGCTAGGGCCGTGGCGGAAGTGCCCGCGGAATCGTCTCCGGCAGGCTCTTGGCGCAGCACCGTTCCCGAGGCCAGCGCCACGGATCTGGAGAACCTGCTCGGCACCGGCGTCGGTGCCGCCCAGGAACAGCTGGAACGCAACGGCGGGTTCCTGCCGTTTGCCCTCGTGGTCCAGAACGACGGCGAGGTCCGGCTGGTGGCCGTCACCCCGGCCGACGCGGCCGAGGGATCGGACGCCGACTTCGACGCCGACGGGATGATCAGGGACCTCACCGAGCTCCTGCGCCAGCACCGCGACGAGTTCCGCGCCGCCGCCGTCGTCTGTGACATCACCCTGCTCGAAGAAGCCTCGGACGCCATCCACGTGGCCGCGGAGCACCGGGACGGATCGCTGTTCGCCGCGGTCCTGCCGTACGCCGCCAACCCGGCGACGCGGGAGCTGGAATTCGGGGAGCTCTCCGCGGATACGAACGAGCCCGGCGTGTGGGTGGACTAGACCGCCCGTAAGCTGGTGTTATGAAGATCAACGCCTTCGCGGATGTCAGCCTGCGCGCCATGATGGTGCTCGCGGCCGCTCCCGACGGCGGACTCCTCACCACCCAGAGCATCGCCGACGCCGTCGGGACGCCGTACAACCACGTCAGCAAAGCGATGGCCAAGCTGCGGGAGCTGGGCATGGTCGACGTCGAGCGCGGCCGGAACGGCGGCTCCCGGCTCAGCAGCGCCGGGCGCTCCGCCACAGTGGGCCAGCTGCTGCGCCTGCTGGACACGCGTGCGGACCCCGCGGACTGCGTCGCAGCCGGCGGGACCTGCCCCCTCATCGCCGAGTGCCGCCTGCGCGGGGCACTGGCCCGCGCCCGCGAGGCCTTCTACCGCGAACTGGACGACCTGGTGGTCGCTTCCCTCCCCACGTCCCGGCAGATGGCGCCGGTATTCCAGGCCATCGGCCTGCGCCCCGGACTCTAAACGCCCCCGTTACGCCCGGGGCTCCCCTCAATTTGAACTTGTTTTCTACGTCATGTAGAACTGAGGAATAAATACTTGCATTTCATATATGGGTATTTGAACCGGTCCGGTCGCAGACCCCGGGCCACTATCTCAGGAGTCAACATGCTCTCGGACAAGTCCTTCCCCGTCATCGAGGCCACCCTCCCGCTGGTCGGTTCCCGGATCGGTGAGATCACCCCCAAGTTCTACGCCCGCCTCTTCGCGGCGCACCCGGAACTCCTCGACGGGCTCTTCAGCCGCTCCAACCAGCGCAACGGCAACCAGCAACAGGCCCTGGCCGGAAGCATCGCCGCTTTCGCCACCCACCTGGTCAACAACCCCGGGACCCTGCCGGAGACCGTCCTGGCCCGCATCGCCCACCGCCACGCCTCCCTCGGCATCACCGAACCCCAGTACCAGGTGGTCTACGAGCACCTCTTCGCCGCCATCGCCGAGGACCTCGCCGAGGTCATCACCCCGGAGATCGCCGAGGCCTGGACCGAGGTCTACTGGCTCATGGCCGACGCGCTGATCAAGCTTGAAAAAGGCCTCTACGCAGCGCAGGCCAACGGCAAAATGTGGACCCCGTGGCGCGTCGCTGCCAAGACCCCCGCCGGCACCGGCTCCATGACCTTCACCCTGGAGCCCGCCGACGACACCCCCATCACCCCCGCCCTGCCCGGACAGTACGTCAGCGTCAAGGTCACCCTTCCGGACGGGCTGCGCCAGGTCCGCCAGTACTCCCTCTCCGGCGACGCCGGCACCAGCCGCAGCTTCACCACCAAGAAGGACGACGGCGGCGAGGTCTCCCCCGTGCTCCACAACAACGTCCAGGTGGGCGACATCCTCGAGATCTCCAACCCCTACGGTGAGATCACGCTCAAGGACGGCGACGGCCCCGTGGTGCTGGCCTCGGCCGGCATCGGCTGCACACCCACCGCTTCGATCCTGCGCTCCCTCGCCGACGCCGGCTCCGACCGCCAGGTCCTGGTCCTGCACGCCGAAAGCACGCTGGACTCCTGGGCGCTGCGCTCCCAGATGACGGACGACGTCGAACGCCTGGACGGTGCCGACCTCCAGCTCTGGCTTGAGCAGCCGGTCGACGGTACCCGGGAAGGTTTTATGTCCCTGCGCGAGGTGGACCTGCCGGCCAACGCGTCCCTGTACCTCTGCGGCCCGCTGCCGTTTATGAAGAACATCCGCAACGAGGCCATCAACGCCGGCATTCCGGCCACCAGGATCCACTACGAGGTCTTCGGCCCCGACATCTGGCTCGCCAGCTAAGGCACCGCCCGAAGGAACGAACAGCGGCCCCGCACCTTGCGCAAGGTGCGGGGCCGCCGCCGTGCAGGGCTGTTCCGAGGCCAAAAGAGCGGGGTTACGTCCCGGCCGGCACTCCGGTGATCGCATGGCCGAAGCGCAGGAGGTTGCCGGGGTCGTAGGCCGACTTCGCGGCCCTCATCCGCTCGTAGACATCCGGCGGCCAGGCTCTGGCCCGGTCCGCTTCGTCCCCCGGCGCGCCGTGGAAGTTGACCAGCGTGTACCCGGTGGAGTGCGGGGCCAGCGCGGCCAGGACCCCGCGGATGGATACGGCCACGGCCTCGGCCAGCGGGGGCATGTTGAACCCGAGGAGGAAGACCAGGAAGGCCGCGTCCCGCCCCGCGACAGCGTCCGGCACATCCCCGGCGCGGGCCAGCGCCCCGCCCAGCGGCCGGATCTCGACGAGGAGCAGCGGGCAGTCCGACCCGGCGCCGGTGAGTTCCAGCAGGTCCGCAGCGGTGCCCTCATCGAGGTCTTTCAGGAGCGCTCCCCCGGCTGTGAAGGGAAGCGGGTCCGCCGGGTCCATGTGGATCTGGTCCACGTCGAGGTAGTTCATGGGCCCGGCCGTGTCCATCAGCGGACTCGACACCGCACGCATCGGGGCAAGCAGCCTGTCGCCCTCCTCGCGTGACCCCGCCAGGGCAAAGCGCAGGTGCACCACAAACTGGCCCCGCAGCGGTGCGGGCACAAAGTCCATGTCCGGAAGCCGCAGCAGGGAAATGGACGGGGAAGCGTGCTCCGGCAGCGTGGGCAGCCACTCCCGGAAGGCCGTCAGGATGGATGCCGCGTCCGCCCCGGGGTACATGATCCCGCCGCCGTAAAAGTCGCCCAGCGGAAAGAGGCGGAACTCGAGTTCCGTCACGATGCCGAAATTGCCCTTGCCCCCGCGCATCAGCGCGAACAGCTCGGCGTCGGCCCCGGCGTCGATCCGGCGCAGCGCACCGTCCGCGGTGACCACCTCCATGCTGCGGACGTGGTCCGCCGCGAATCCGTGGGCGCGGCCGAGCAGGGGAAGCCCGCCGCCGAGCGTGTAGCCCACGACGCCGACGTCGGTACTGGAGCCGTGCAGCCCCACCAGGCCCAGCGGGACACTGGCTTCCAGGACGCTGCGCCATTTGACGCCGGCGCCCACGCGGGCCGTGCGTTCGACCGCGTCGATCTGCAGCTCCTGCAGGCGGCTGGTGTTGATGAGCAGTCCGCCCTCCACCGCCGAGTCGGCGCCGTGCCCGGTGGACTGGACCGCCACCGGGAGCCGGTGCTCCGCCGCCCATTTCACCCCGGCGGCGACGTCCCGGGCGTTTTCGGCCCCGAGGACGACGTCGGGGCGGTGGACGGTTCCGGCGTTGAACGCGAGCGTCTCCGCCGCGAAGTCCGGGCTGTCCGGCAAGACCACCGGGCCGTTGACCGCTGTGGCCAGGGCCTGGATGTCGCTGGTGACTAACATGTTGGGCTCCTCCCGCGTGCTGCGAGCAGGTTCGGGGCACGGCGGCGCGCGCGTGGATTGCCCCAGCATTCCCTCCAGTGGGCGGACGGCCCGGCTGATGATGCGTCGAGCCTAGGATTGCCGCCCGCCGCGGGCTAGGGGCCTAAGTCCCGCGCAGCTGGCAGCACGACGGCGGCCCCGCACCTTGGGCAAGGTGCGGGGCCGTCGATATGCCCACCAGGGGGTGCGTTGGCTGCTAGTGGTCCGCCATGCGTTCCTTCAGGCTTTCGAGCTCTGCGCGCAGGGCGTCGGGGAGGGAATCACCAAACTTGGCGTACCACTCCTCGATCGAGGCGAGCTCGGCGTCCCACTCTTCGCGGTCCACGCGGACGGCGTCCTCCACGTGGGCGTGCGTCAGGTCCAGGCCGGTGACGTCCAGCGAGTGGCCCGCCGGCACAAAGCCGATGGGGGTCTCGACGGCGTCCGCCTTGCCTTCGATGCGCTCGATGGCCCACTTGAGGACGCGGGCGTTGTCGCCGAAGCCCGGCCAGGCGAAGTCGCCGTCGGCCGTGCGGCGGAACCAGTTGACCAGGAAGATGTGCGGGAGGCGTTCCGGGTTCGCCTTGCCGGAGACACTGATCCAGTGCTTCAGGTAGTCGCCTGCGTCGTAGCCGATGAACGGCAGCATGGCCATCGGGTCGCGGCGCAGTACGCCCACCTGGCCGGCCGCGGCAGCTGTTGTCTCGGAGGAGAGGGTGGAGCCCATAAAGATGCCGTTGGTCCAGCTGCGGGCCTGGGTGACCAGCGGAACCGTGGTCTTGCGGCGGCCGCCGAACAGGATCGCGGAGAGCTCGACGCCTTCCGGGTTGAAGTACTCCTCGGCGAGCATGTCGATCTGGGAGATCGGCGTGCAGAAGCGCGAGTTCGGGTGGGCTGCGGGCTTGTCCGAATCGGGCGTCCAGGAGTTGCCCTGCCAGTCGGTGAGGTGTGCGGGCGTTTCGTCGGTCATGCCCTCCCACCACACGCCGCCGTCGTCCGTGAGGGCGACGTTGGTGAAGATGCTGTGGCCCTTGGCGATGGCGCGCATGGCGTTGGGGTTGGTGCCCCAGCCGGTGCCGGGGGCAACACCGAACAGGCCTGCCTCCGGGTTGGTGGCGCGCAGTTCGCCTTCCTTGCCGATCCGCATCCAGGTGATGTCGTCACCGAGGGTCTCGACTTTCCAGCCCTCGATGGTCGGATCCAGCAGGGCAAGGTTGGTCTTGCCGCAGGCGGAGGGGAAGGCCGCAGAGACGTAGTAATTCTTCTTTTCCGGGGAGGTCAGCTTGAGGATCAGCATGTGCTCGGCCAGCCAGCCTTCATCGCGGGCCATGACGGAGGCGATGCGCAGGGCGTAGCACTTCTTGCCCAGCAGGGCGTTGCCGCCGTAGCCGGAGCCGAAGGACCAGATGGAGCGTTCTTCCGGGAAGTGCACAATCCACTTGTCCGGGTTGCAGGGCCACGCGACGTCCTCCTGGCCGGGGGCCAGGGGTGCCCCGAGGGAGTGCAGGGCGGGGACGAAGAAGGCATTCGTGGCGGTGATCTTGTCCAGGACCTCGGTGCCGATGGTTGCCATGATGCGCATGGAGGCCACCACGTAGGCGCTGTCGGTGATCTCCACGCCGAACTTGGGGTCCTCGGCGTCGAGGTGGCCCATCACGAAGGGGATGACGTACATGGTGCGGCCGCGCATGGAGCCACTGAACAGGCCGCGCAGCTTCTCCTTCATTTCTGCCGGAGCCATCCAGTTGTTGGTAAAGCCTGCGTCGCGTTCGTTTTCAGAGCAGATGTAGGTCTGCTCTTCCACGCGGGCCACGTCGGCGGGATCGGAGAATGCCGCGAAGGATTTAGGGAACAGCTTCTCGTTCAGGCGGGTCAACGTCCCAGCCTCGACGAGCTCGTCCGTGAGCCGGGTGTTCTCCTCCTCGGAGCCGTCTACCCAGTGGATCCGGTCCGGCTGGGTAAGCTCAGCTACCTCTTCAACCCATGCCAGCAGCCCGGCATGTGTGGTGGGTGCCTTTTCAAGCAACGGCAGTCGCGCCAGATCTCCCATAACGGTTCCCTTCCTCGGGTTCAGTGGTGTTTCCTAAATGTAGGGCTAGATCACCTCCCAGAATCCGGGCCAAATGTCAGACGTCTGGGCGGCTGGAAATCAAAAACCCCGGAAAATCAAGGAACCGACCTGCCATAAAGCCGGTATTTTGTGATCAAGGTCACGTAGACCGGTCTAGTCGGGCAGATTACACCGGTTTCGATTTGGCAGTACGGGCCCACCTCGCGTAAAGTAATTCGAGGTTCGGGGAGCGAGAAGTTCCAAGAACTGAAAATGCGCCCATAGCTCAGCTGGATAGAGCGTCTGTCTACGGAACAGAAGGTCAGGGGTTCGAATCCCTTTGGGCGCACCATACAGAAAGATCCGCACCGGCCCGCCGGTGCGGATCTTTTGTTTAACCCGGGCCTACTCCCCCATGAACCCCGTAATCCGGCGTCGCATCCCGTCAAAGTGGCTGCCCAGCCGCCGGGCCGCGAGCTCCTTGTCGCCCGCAGCCACCGCTTCATAGACCGCCCGGTGCTGGACTGCCGTTTCCCCGGGGCCGGCAATGTCGGCCGTCACCGCCCCCAGCTCCAGGTCGAGCCGCCGGTACACCTTTGAAAAGGCGTCCAGGAGACCTGCCAGCATCTGGTTGTTGAGCGGTTCGAACAGCCGGCGGTGGAATTCCGCGTCGGCCTCTGCGGTGCTTTCCCCGGCGCCGGCCAGGGACTCCACCCGGAGCACGGAGGCCTCGATGGCCGCGAGCTGCTCCGGTGTCATCCGGTCCATGGCGCCGGCGATCAGCCCGGCCTCGAGCGCCTGGCGCGCATCCACGAGCTGGAGGGCTTCCTGCCCGTGGTGCCGCAGCGACAGCCGGCCCCGGAAGACTAGCCCGTCGGCCAGCGCGTCAAAATTGTTCGTGGCCACAAACATGCCGAAGCCGTGGCGGATGTCCACCACCCCGAGGGCCTGCAGGACCTTGAGGGATTCCCGCAGCGTGTTGCGGCCGACGCCCAGCACCGCGGAGAGCTCCGTCTCGGTGGGAAGCGGGTCGCCGGGCTCCAGCTCACGGTCCAGGATCAGGTCCATGATCTCCGCCTGCAGGGCCCGCAGCCGGGACTGCGCGCTGAACCTGGGCGGCGGCACCGTCCTCGCGGAGGCCACAGCGCCGCTGCCGGCACCGGGGGCGCCGGTGCCCGCGCCGCCCGCTGTCACCTTGTCTGCCGCCATCGCCTGCCTCCCCCCGAAGTGTGAACCTCACAGTAGCGGTGGTCCCACGTCCTGCAAAGGGCCGCCGCCGGCGTTCCGGGCGCAGCTCCGGGCGTAGGCTTTTGCCATGACGGCACAGGTTGAACGGGAATTCGATGTCATTGTTATCGGCGCGGGCGCCGTGGGCGAGAACGTGGCGGACCGTGCAGTGCGCGGCGGATTGACCGCCGTCCTCATCGAGGCGGAACTGGTGGGCGGCGAATGCTCCTACTGGGCCTGCATGCCGTCCAAGGCCCTGCTGCGCCCCGGCACCGCCCTCCACGGCGCCCAGACAGTCCCCGGCGCCGCAGAGGCCGTCACCCGGACCCTGGACGCGGCGGCCGTCCTGAAGCGCCGCGACTACTTCACCTCCAACTGGCAGGACGACAGCCAGGTTAAATGGGTTGACGACGCCGGAATTGAGCTCATCCGCGGCCACGGCTGGATCACGGGCATCCGGAAAGTCGAGGTCGCGGGACTCGACGGCAACAGCTACCAGCTCACCGCACGGCACGCCGTGGTGGTGGCCACCGGCTCCGCCCCCACCGTGCCGCCCGTTGCCGGGCTGTCCGACGTAGACTACTGGACCACACGGGATGCGACGTCCGCGCGTGAGGTACCGGACAGCCTGGTGGTCCTGGGCGGCGGCGTGGCGGGCACCGAGCTCGCCCAGGCCTTCGGCCGGCTGGGCTCCTCGGTGACGCTCGTGGCGCGCGGCGCTCTGCTGGGCGCCTTTCCGGAGGAAGCCGCCGCCCTGGTGGCAGCCGGGCTGCGCGCGGACGGCGTCGACCTGCACCTCCACACCGGAACCAAGGGTGTCCGCGGAAACGACGACGGCTCGTACACCGTCGAACTGGAGGACGGCGCAGAGGTGACGGCGGACAGGCTCCTGGTGACCACCGGCCGACATCCGGCTTTGGAAGGAACCGGGCTGGAGAGCGTGGGCCTGGGCGCCGAGGACGGCACGGAACTGCGGCTCACCACCGACGCCACCGGGCTGGTGACGGGAGGGGAAGGGAACGACGTCGACCCCTGGCTTTATGCCGCCGGCGACGCGGCCGGGGAGGCCATGCTGACCCATCAAGGCAAGTACGGTGCACGCGCCACGGGCGACGCCATTGCCGCCCGCGCCAAAGGCGAACTCAGCGGCGCCGCGGCCCCGTGGAGCCGCTACGCCCAGACCGCCAACCAGCACGCGGTGCCCAACGTGGTGTTCACGGACCCGGAACTGGCGAGTGTGGGCCGGACCGTGCGGCAGGCGGAGCAGGACGGCTACAACGTCTCCTCCGTCGACCTGCCCATCCAGGTGGCCGGATCGTCGCTGCACGCCGAGCGGTACGAGGGCTGGGCACAGCTGGTGGTGGACGAGGACCGCAAGGTGCTGCTGGGCGCCACATTCGCCGGCCCGGATGTGGCCGAACTGCTGCACGCCGCCACCATCGCGGTGGTGGGCGAAGTGCCGCTTGACCGGCTGTGGCACGCCGTCCCCGCCTACCCCACCATCAGCGAGGTCTGGCTGAAACTGCTCGAGGAGTACGGACTCTGAGTCGCTGAGGTGCAGCTCTATTTGAACTGACCGGTCAGTTTAGTTAGCCTTGAAGGAGACATCTCCTTCGAAAGGCTTCCCTTGCTCCGCGTACAACAGCTTCATGTGAAGGGCCGTCGGGACGACTTGCTCCCGCCCACCTCGCTGCAGGTACGTCCCGGCGAGCTGCTCCTGGTCGAAGGCGACGGCCAGGACCAGCGAACAGCCCTTGCCCTCACTATCAGCGGCCGGATGAAGCCCTCTGCGGGCGTGCTGGACTGGGACGGCAGTTCCAGGATCAAGCGCCTGCGCCTTGCCAGCGCACTGGTGGACTCCCCCGGCGTCAACGAGCCCGAACAGCACCTCAGCGTCAAAGACCTCGTCACCGAGGACCTCGCGCTTATCCCCCGCCGCTACCGTGGCGCCCTGCTGAGCAAACCCTGGCTCAAGGTGAACCGCTTCGAGGACATTTCCGCCCTCTGGATCGACCAGGTTCCGGCCCGGCGGCGCGTCGAACTACTCACCGCCCTTGCCCTGGCCAACCCCGCGACGGATTTGCTGGTGGTCGATTCGCCGGACCGGCACAGCGCGGATCCTGCGGACTGGCTTCCCCGGCTGGAGGAACTGGCGTACGACGCCGGGCGGCCGCTCGCCGTCGTCGCCACGGTCGCGGCACTGCCGGACGGCTGGACCGGTCCGGCATCAACAATCGGGGACGCCGCAGAGGTTGCCCCGGCGCCGGCGGCCCCTGACGGGGAACCGGCGGACCCCGCCGGCCCTGACGGCGCGTCAGGACCGGAGGCGGAGCACCATGCCGCCAGCCACCGGCACACTGCCCCCATCCTGTTCGAATTCGAGGACTCAAAGTGACTGTTCTGCGGCTGGCCCGCTCCGAGCTCAAGCGCATGACCGGCGGGCTCCTGCCCAAGCTGACCATCCTGGCCCTGACCATGGTGCCCCTGCTGTACGGCGCGGTGTACCTCTACGCCAACTGGGACCCGTACGGCAATCTCGACCAGATCGACGCCGCCCTGGTGGTGGAGGACACCGGCGCGACCGCCAGCAACGGGAGCAGGCTCGAGGCCGGAACCAAGGTGGCCGACAGCCTCGTGGACGAGCATGTCTTCAACTGGCAGGAAGTCGCCACCTCCGAGGAGGCGGACCAGGGCGTCAGCAGCGGCAAGTACGCGTTCGCGCTCAAGATCCCCCAGGACTTCTCGGCCAACCTGGTGTCCCCGGGCAGTTTCGACGCGGCGAACCAGGCCATGCTGAACGTCACCACCAACGATGCCAACAACTACGTCCTCAGCAACATCGTGGACAAACTGACCACCGCCGTGCACTCGACGGTGGCCAAGGAGGTGGGCGAGGAGACAGCGAACCAGCTGCTGACGGGCTTCGGCACCATCCACACGCAGATCGTCCAGGCCGCGGACGGGGCCGGGAAACTTTCGGACGGCATCGCCAGGCTCCGTGACGGGGCCGTCAGCCTGCACTCCGGCACGGGCCAGCTGAACAGCGGAGCCGCAGAACTTGCCGCCGGCCAGGTGAAACTGCGAGACGGCGCCAACCAGCTCAATGCCGGCGCCGGCCAGCTCAGCTCCGGCCTGGCGCAGCTGGAGGACAAAACGGCCACGCTGCCGGCTGACTCCAGGAAACTTGCGGACGGCGCCGCCCAGGTCGCGGCGGGCAACGCCGCGCTGAACACCAAAGTCCAGGACGTCGTCGGGCAACTCAACGCAGCTGACCAGGGGCTCCGGGACCGCGTGGTGCAATCCAACAACCGTCTGCTCGCTGCCGGAGTCATCACCCCCGACCAGGCCGGCAAGATCCTGGCCGACTTCGATTCCACTGCCGCCTCCAGTCCCGTGGCGGACGCCAAGTCCAAACTCCAGACCGATGCAGCCCAGATCCAGCGGCTTGCCGACGGCTCCGCCGCGGTCAGTGCCGGGGCTGCCCGGCTGGCGGGCGCGACGCCGGCGCTGACCGATGCCATTTCGAAGGCCTCGGCGGGTGCAGACCAGCTCTCCACCGGCACAGCCGCGCTGGCCGCGGGCGAGCAGAGCGCCGTCGACGGTACGGCCCGGCTCGCGGAGGGGGCCCGGCAGCTCGACGGCGGCGCGGCCCAGCTGGAGGACGGCGCGCGCACGGCCTCGGACGGTGCTGCCGAGCTGGCCTCCGGCCTGGCGGCGGGCGCCGGGAACATCCCCAACCCGGATGACGCGCAGAAGAACAACCTGTCCAAGGTGATCGCGGACCCCGTTGCCGTCAGCGACGTCTCGCAGGCGAAAGCCGCGTCCTACGGCGCCGGCCTGGCACCGTTCTTCCTGACCCTCGCCCTGTGGATCGGCGTCTTCATGCTGATCCAGGCCATGCGGCCCATCACGCAGCGTGCGCTGGCGTCCAACGCCCCGGCCTGGAAGATCGCCGTCGGCGGCTGGCTGCCCTTCCTCGCGGTATCGGTCGTCCAGGCCAGCCTCCTGACCCTCGTGGTGGATGTGGGGCTCGGCCTGGAACCCGCCCACCCGGTGCTGATGTGGCTGTTCATGCTGGCAGCCGCCATGGCCTTCAGTGCCATCATCCAGGGCGTCGTGGCCCTGCTGGGAACCCCCGGAAAGTTCGTGGTGCTCATCCTGCTGGTCCTGCAGCTGGTCTCCTCCGGCGGAACCTTCCCGTGGCAGACCACCCCGCAGCCGCTGCACTTTGTCCATGAGGTGCTGCCGATGGGCTACGTGGTCTCCGGCATGCGGCACCTGATCTACGGCGCGGACCTTTCGCTGATTGTGCCGACGGTTGCAGGGCTCATGGGGTATACCTTGCTGGGGGCGGCCCTTTCCACGCTGGCCGTCCGCAAGCACAAGTTCTGGACCCTCAAGACCCTGAAACCGGAGATCGCCGTATGACCACCAGCCCCAGCGGCGGCCCGGCAGGCGCCGGGGATCCGGAGAAGAAACTCCGTCCCGGCCGCACCAACGCCACCAAACAGAAACTGTTCGAGGCGTCCATGGAATTGATCGGAGAGCGCGGCGCGGCCGGCGTGACCGTGGACGAGATCGCCGCCGCCGCCGGCGTCTCCAAAGGCACGGTGTACTACAACTTCGGCAGCAAGTCGGACCTGATCGCCCAGCTGCTGCGGCACGGCGTGGACATCCTGCTGGCGCGGCTGCTGAGCGTCAAGGACGAATCGGCGGACCCGCTCACGGCCATGGAGGAGATGATCGGGCAGGCCATGGACTTCATGGACGATTACCCCTCCTTTGCCCGGCTGTGGGTCAGCGAGAACTGGCGGACGCCCAGCGAGTGGCAGGACACCTTCACCGAGCTCCGCGGACGGCTGCTGGCCGTGATCGGCGCGGCGATCGATGCGGTGGCCGCCGCCTACCCGGTGGATGAGGCCGTATCCCGCGGCAGCCTGGAGACGGCTGTCTTCGGGGCCTGCTTCGTGGTGGGCCTGGACCGGCAGACCTACCACCCGGAGCGGACCCGCCAGCAAAGTGTCGCCGCAATCATGGCGTCCATGCGCGGCTACATCGTGAAGTAGCCGCCATCGGGGATGATTATTCACATGGGCCACATGGGTAACAGCGGAAAGATCGCCATCGGTGCGTTCCTCTCCGCATTGGCGCTCCTGGCCCTGACCGGCATCACACTCCATGAGACGGTATTCCTCTGGTTCCTGACGGCCTGCGCGGCTGCCTACGTGGCCTGCGTCTCGGAAGTGGTCATCCGGCGCCGGCACCGGACCCTGGCGGCCAGCGGAATCGGGAGCATCCTGTTCATTGCCTTTGGCATCGCGTTCCTTCGGCAGTGGGGCCTGGCTTTCAACGCCGATCCGGACGCGATATCCGCCCCGGTGGATTCCGAGCATCCGGACCTCTTCTTCTATCTTGCCGCCGGCTTCGGCGCAGCCACGCTGCTACTGCTGGTTGCCGGCACCGTCCTGCCGGCCAGGGGCAGGCGCCCCCGCGGCGCGGGCGCGTCCCCGCGCCGCAAGCCGGCAACGGGGGCCCGGCGGCCTGCGTCCAGGCCGGGAACCGGAAGGCCGGCTGCCCCCAGGCCCGCCGCATCCCGGGCTGCTGTGCCCCGGACGGCGGCGCCGCGGACGGCCGCACCCCGGACGGCGGCACGCCCCGCGGCCAGGTCCGCCGGCGGCAAGCCAGCCACCACCAAGGCTGGGACGAGCAAGGCGGGCACCGCCAAACCGGCCGGCACCGCGGCACGGTCCCAGCCGGAACGGTCCCAGCCGGCACGGCCCCGGCCCGCCACTACTCAGTCGGCCCGGACAGGCACCCGCCGCTGATCCCGTGGCGGCCGGTCCCGCCGTCGGACGGCCCGAGCCCGCGGATCCCAGGGCCGCAGCACCGCGATGGCAACCCCGGCGAGCAGCAGGGCGCCGCCGGTGATTTCCGCGGGAGTGGGCACTTCGCCCAGGACCAGCCACGCCGTGGTCATCCCCACCACCGGCACCAGCAGAGTGAACGGAACGACGGCGGAGGACGGGTACAGTCCCAGCAGCCGGTTCCAGATTCCGTAGCCCACAAGGGAGCCGAAGATGGCCGTGTAGAGCGCGCTCAACAAAGTGACGGGCTGGACGCCGGCCAGGGCCTGCGCCACCGCGGGCGGGCCGTCGACCAGCAGGGACAGGCCCAGCAGCGGCACCGGCACCACGGCCCCGGACCAGACCACCAGTCCCAGCCCCGACGCCGCCTTCGCCTTGCGGGCAACGATGTTGCCGGCGGCCCAGGACAGCGCGGCGGCCAGCACGATCATAAGCGGCAGCACAGGGGCCACGAGGCTGCGCCCGACGGCAACCACCGCGAGCCCGGCGACGCCCAGCACCACCCCGGCGAACTGCCGCCGGCTCGGACGCTCACCCAGGAAGCCGGCGGCCAGGAGCACGGTCAGCAGCACCTGCGCCTGCAGCACCAGCGATGCCAGGCCGGCCGGCATGCCCAGGGCCATGGCCAGGTACAGCAGCCCGAACTGTCCGGCGCTCATAAACAGCCCGACGCCGATGATGGCCTTCCAGCCGACGTCGGGCTTCCGGATGAAGAAGATGCACGGGACAACCACCAGGATGAACCGCATCGCCACGAACAACAGCGGCGGCATCTCCGCTCCGGGCGGGTGCAGGCCGAGGTCAATCGCGACAAAGTTGACGCCCCAAAGCACTGCGACGAGCAGGGCCAGGGCGGAATGGCGAGGGTTCACCCTGCCACTATGCCCGTTCCGGCCCTGCTCCGCCGCTGTTCGGGGGCTGCGCGCCGGAATTCCGCCGGCGCGGGTGCACGCTCAGAGGGTGCGGGGATAGTCGCCGCGGGGCTCATCGGTGTGCACCGTTTCCCGGGGCGCGGACCCCGGCGGCACCTGGGTTCCGGGCGTCTGGGTTCCGGGCGTCTGGGTTCCGGGCGTCTGGGTCTCCGGCACATGAGTTCCGGGCGCATGGGTTCCCGGCATCTGGCTCCCGGGCGTGGCGGCGGGCTGCTCGCCCGTGGCCGGGGTGCGGCCGCTGCGGTCCCGGCGGAGTTCCTCCGTGCCGGTGTGCGTCGCATCGCGTTCGGTGGTGACGACGTCGGGGTCCAGCTCATCAGCCTTTCGCAGCTGTTCCTGCGCACTGGCGCGGACCTTCTCCGCTTCCTGCTGACGCGCGGCGGCTTCCTCGCGGAGCCGCTCGGCTTCCACTTCGGCCTGCTTGGCGTCGGCCTCCGCCCTGGCGGCCTGCGCCTCACGTTCCCTGGCGGCGATTTGTTCGGTTTTGGCCTGTTCCCGCATTTCGACTGCCTTATTGCGGTCCGCCTCGACCTTGCGCTTGCGGCTGACCATGGTGGCCACCACCACGATCGCGATCACTACAACAATGCCGATGATGAGCCCGATGAGCTGTCCTGAATCCACGGTAAATCCGCCTTTTCTCCCGATCGCCATAAGTCCACGAGTAAACAGCATCAGTAAACCGCAGAATCGCCGGCATGACTATGCATCCGGCGCTCGGGCAAGGGCCGCCGCCCCGGCGCGCTACTTGGCCCGTGGAACCTTGAACTGCTTGAGCTTCGCGTCCTGGCCGTCCAGTTCCGCCCAGGATTTCTCCGTCTCCAGGACCGTCAGCGCGCTGGTGGGGTACCGCGTGGCGGCGTCCATGTAGGCGTCGTGGTTGGAGTCGCGTGACGCGAGGTGCATGGCGAGGTCCTGCACGCCGGGCATGTGCGAGATCACCAAAAGGGTGGTCACGGTGTCCGGGACGTGGTTGATGACTGCCAGCATCCGCGACGCCGAGGCGGCGTAGAGGCCGTCCTCGAGTTTCGGCGTCGGAGCCTTGTCGCCCAGCTCGCTGCAGACCCATGTGCAGGTCTGCCGGGTGCGCAGGGCGCTGGAGCAGAGGATGAAATCGGGGATTACGCCGTGCTTGACCAGCCATTTGCCGGCCTGCGGGGCGTCCCGGTGGCCGCGCTCTTCGAGCGGCCGGTCATGGTCCGCCACGCCGCCGGGCCAGTCAGCCTTGGCGTGGCGCATAATCACCAGCCGTTTGATGTGATGCGCGCTCATGGACCAATCCTAGTGCGGCAGTTGGCCCGCGGGCGCGCATCCCATCGGCGGCCGCTCAGTCCTCAAGGACGAAGGTCACTTCCAGCACAACGTGCCAGGCCACGATTGCGCCGTCGTTGATTTCGACCTTCTGTTCCTTTACCCATGCACCCGTGACGTTGCGCAGGGTTTTGTTTGCCCGGTCCACGCCTTCCGTGATGGCAGCCTCAAACGAGGTTTTGGAGTTCGCGCTGAGGGTAGTAATCCGTGCAACTGACATGTCTTCCTCCCAATAGTCGGCCCAACGCTCCGAGACTACGCCGGACCCACCCAACGCAACAGACTCAACTCAGAAGGGTCCGGCGGCGGCCCGCAGCCGCCAACGCAAAGCGCCCGCACCCCGGTGGGGGTACGGGCGCTGTCGCGCGGGGGTGAAGGCTAGATGGAGTATTCCGGAGCGGCCCAGACCACAACTTCGGGGTGCTCGTAGAAGCGGTAGCCCTGGCCGCGGACCGTGCGCACGGTGTTGGCCAGCCGGCCCAGCTTGGAGCGCAGGCGGCGGATGTGGACGTCGATGGTGCGCTCGTTGGGTACCTCTTCGGCGTTCCGCCAGAGTCCTTCCAGCAGCTCGTCGCGGCCCACGGTGCGGGTGCCGTTCTCGACGAGGTAGTTGAGGAGCTCGAACTCCTTGAACGTCAGGTTCAGGGATTCGCCGTCGAGCGCCACCTCGCGGCGGGCGAGGTCGATCAGCACGCCGGAAGGACGCGGGTCCTGCGGCTGCTGGAGGCGGGCGGACTCGGAGCGCTGGCGGGCTCCCACCGTGGGGTCACCGAAGGTGGAGCGGACGACGTCGAGCGCGGAACCCGGGGCGCTGGCCGGCGCAACGGCGACGGCGGCGTAGCTCTCGGCACCGGACACGAGGGACTGGGCGTACGCCCGGATTTCCTGGGCAAGCTTGGCAATGGAGGTGCCGGCAGCGGCCGCGGTTTCCTCATCGATCCCCATGTAGAGCACAAAACCGCGGGCCACGTTGTCGCTGGCGACGGGACGCACGGGGCTGCCTTCGCCGGGGGCAATCACGGGGGTAGGTGCCGTGACCGGGGCCGGCGGGACGGCGCGGAGCTGTCCGTAGGAGTTGGGGTTGTAGCCCTGCGGCGCGTAGCCGGGAGCGGGGAAACCGGCGCCGGATCCGGCGGGGGCAAAGGAGCCCCGGCCGCTGAAGCCCTGGCGGATGCCGGAGGCCTGGCCGGCCTTGCTGGCATTACGGACGGAGATGTGGACGTATCCGGATGCAACTGTCATGGATTGCTTACCTCAATGTGAATGGCCGTCATCGCGGCTCGAATGCTTTTTCCCCGCAATGAAAACTGGGGAGGGGCGCCCGACGCTGGGCTGGGGGCGAATGCCTAGAAACTCCTGGGGTGTAAAAGTTAGGCGTGCATTCGACAACAGCGCTTTTCAGTACCAGCGGGTGCGCTGATCCAAAAAACTGCGGCTGCAGGAGCTGTTGAGTTCTTGTTCACAATTGAAGTGTGCAACGTAACAATGAAAACTTGCAAGTAACAATGGACCGAAAAGTCCACTATGCGAGACGAAAGCGCCAAGTGTCGCATAGATCACAATTCTGCGCCACGGATAAAATAACAACTGTTCTGCTTTGCGGGGGCGCCAAAGCGGCCAAAGCCGAACATCATTCGCCAAAGTGCGCATATTTCGGGCCGTCATTCAGAAACTGCCCAAACCGCCAAACCCTTCGCATGTTTACCTCTGGGCCCGCTCCGTCCCACATCGTGGTCACTTCCTGCGCCGCGAAATTCCGCCCCGCGCCCCGAGGTTCCGGGGCGCCCAGCTCGCTAGGCTGGGATTCACAGGTGCCGCACAGGATCCCCAAAGCAGCACCTCAACGGCAGATCGGAGAGTAGTCCCATGGCCACCCCGCACTCCATGACCAACAACCTCCCCCAGCTCACGCATCCGGACGGTTCGCCCATCCGCGCCCTGGTTGTGGACGACGAACCAAGCCTCTCCGAACTGATGAGCATGGGCCTGCGGATGGCCGGGTGGTCCGTTGCCGTCGCCGCCGACGGCCCCGAAGCGGTGAAGCTTGCCAAGGAATTCCGCCCCGACGTGCTAGTGCTCGACGTGATGCTTCCCGGGTTCGACGGCGTCGAGCTGCTGGGCAGGATTCGCGCCTTCGCGCCGGAGGTGCCCGCGCTGTTCCTGACGGCGAAGGACGCCGTCCAGGACCGCATCACCGGACTGGCCGCGGGCGGGGACGACTACGTGACCAAACCGTTCAGCATGGAGGAGGTGCTGCTGCGGCTGCACCGGCTGGTCCAGCGCTCCGGCGTGGCCGCGATGGACACCGCCGAGCTGGTGGTGGGTGACCTCGTCCTGAACATCGATACACGCGAAGTGCGGCGCGCGGGCGAAGAACTGCACCTCACGGCCACCCAGTTCGAACTGCTGCGCTACCTGATGGAGAACCCGAAACGGGTGGTCAGCAAGGCCCAGATCCTGGACCGGGTCTGGGACTACGACTTCGGCGGCCAGGCCAACATCGTCGAGCTGTACATCTCCTACCTCCGCAAAAAGGTCGATGCCGTCCACCCGCCCATGATACACACCGTGCGGGGCGCCGGCTATGTCCTGAAACCGGCGGACTGATCCGTGCCCCCGCACCCCGGCGCCGTCCGGCCACCCGGGCCCAACTGGCGCAATCCGTCCACGTGGCACCTGCGCACCCGGCTGGTCCTCGTGGCCATGGCCCTGCTCGTGGCGATCTGTGGTGCAGTCGGGATTGTCAGCTACGCCTCCATGGACTACTTCCTGACCCGGCAGCTCGACGACCAGCTGGTGCAGGCGGCGGCCCGGGCGCGCGACTTTGGCCGTTCGGGCGGCCGCGCCGACCCGGCCGAGGCACGCATCGGCACGCTTAACGCGAGGATCGACGATGATTCTGTCCGCAGCGCCGGATTCCTGGCTGAGGACGGCACCCGCGAACCCCTCACCGACGAGGATGACGAAGCGCTCCTGGACCTCAGCCCGCGGAGCGAACCGGTCAACCGGACGTTGTCCGCCGGCGCCTTCCGGCTGGTGGCGGCGGAAGCGCCCGACGGCGACGTGCTCATCACCGGGCTCCCCCTCGAGGACAAGAAGAACACGCTGGCCTCCCTGGTGTGGACCATGGTGATCGTCTCCGCCGGGGGCCTGCTGGTGATCGGCCTGGCCGGGACGGCACTGATCCGCCGGACCATGAAGCCGCTGGATCAGCTTTCCGAGGTGGCAACGCAGGTCTCGCGCCTGCCGCTGGACGCCGGCGAGGTGGCTCTTGCCGTCCGGGTGCCGGAGTCGGCTGCGCATCCGGGCACGGAGGTGGGCAGCGTGGGCCATGCCCTGAACCTGATGCTGGACAACGTCTCCAATGCCCTCCAGGCGCGGCAGGAGAGCGAGATGAAGGTCCGCCAGTTCGTGGCGGACGCCTCGCATGAGCTGCGCACGCCCCTGACCGCCATCCGCGGCTACACCGAGCTGATGCGGATGACCGAGCACTTCACCCCCGACGGCCAGAAGTCGCTGGCCCGCGTGCAGAGCCAATCCGAACGGATGACCACCCTGGTGGAGGACCTGCTCCTGCTCGCCCGGCTGGATGAGGGGCAGCCGCTCAAACTCAGCGACGTGGACCTCACCCAGCTGGCGGTTGAGACAGTCACTGACGAGAAGGTGATGGCGCCGGACCGCATCTGGCACCTTGAGCTCCCCGACGAGCCGGTGGTGGTCCGCGGCGACGCGACGCAGCTCCACCAGGTGCTGGCCAACCTGCTCTCCAACGCCCGCAAGCACACCGGCCCGGGAACCACGGTGGTGACGGGTGTGCAGCGCGCCCCGGACGGCAGCGCCGTGGTGACCGTGACGGACAGCGGTCCCGGGATCGCCCCCGAGTTTGTGGGGCGGGTGTTTGCCCGCTTCACCCGGGCGGACGCTTCCCGGAAGAATCCCGTGGCGGTCACGACTCCGGCACCAAACCGGCAGCCTGTGGCGCACCTGCCGCTGCGCCCGCCGCGGCTGCCCGCCGCCGCTGCATCGCCGGGATCACCCGCCGCAGCCCCGGCAGCGCCGGCGACGGCTCCTGTCGCGACGGCCCCTGTCCCGTCGGCCCCTGCTGCGCCGGTCCCTGTTGCGTCGGCGGAAGGAACCAGTGGGCTGGGGCTCTCCATCGTGCAGTCCATTGTGGAGGCGCACGGCGGCACCGTCAGCGTGACGTCCGTTCCCGGCCGGACCCAATTCACGGTGCGGCTGCCCGTCGCCAAGCCGGCGACCTGATCCGCGCCCGGCGGCGCAAGGCGAAACGCCGCCGTCGTGATCCCCGTTACCAAAATGTGACTTGAGCGGCGGGGTCCTGTACCGTTTTTAGAGTGCGGCCATCGCTAGGGCCGCATATCCGGATGTACGCCAAACTCTGCCGCCTCCCGGATTCCGCTGGACCAGGCAGAGGCGGGGGACCCAGAGTTCCCGGGCATTTCTGCATCTTGCACCCTTGGGGTGAAGCCGACACGTGAGATTCCGTGCGGCCGGATGACCTCATCCGAACCCGACAGCTAACTCCGCAGGCGTTGAGAGGCGATCATGACTGACTTCAAGGCACATTCGCGCCCTGACGGGGCTGCACGCAAAACCCATACCGAGCGTTCACGGCACCGCGCCGAACCTTCTGCACCCGCGTCAACCCGGACGCGTTCAAACTCGAGGTGGGTCAGGAACTTCGGGGCTACGGGCCGCCGGGCCGCCGTGGTTGCCGCCGCCTGCGCAGTGCTGGTGGGGGTCGGCGCGGCCGGACAGGCGTCCGAGACGGCCGCCCGCAACACTGCCGCCGGCAGTTCTGCCGTCACGACGGCGGATCCCCTGACGCAGCTGGACTTTGAGCGCGTCCGGGTCGACAACCAGGTCCCCGCCCTCCCGGCAGCCCCGGCCGCCGAGGTGAAGCCCGCCGAGGCTCCCGCCGCGCCGGCAGCCCCCGCACCCGCCGCTCCCGCGCCCGCAGCGGCGCCGGCACCGGCTCCTGAACCGGTTGCCGTCAACGATCCCGCCGGCGCGCAGGCCTACGCGGCCAGCCAGCTGGGCGCTTACGGCTGGGCTCCGAGCCAGATGCAGTGCCTGATGAAGCTCTGGACGAAGGAATCGGACTGGGAGACCACCGCGACGAATCCCACCAGCGGCGCCTACGGCGTGGTGCAGTCCCTGCCGGCCGAGAAGATGGCCAGCGCCGGTGCCGACTACCGGACCAACTACCGGACCCAGATCAACTGGGGCCTGGAGTACGTCAAGGACCGCTACGGTTCCCCGTGCGGCGCACTGAACTTCCACTACGCCAACAACTGGTACTAAACACCGTTGCGGCAGCGCAGGGCCCCGGATCCGCTGGATCCGGGGCCCTGCGCGTCTCTGCGGATCCTTGGGTCTGTTCCCGGGGCCTGTTCCCCGGGCCGCTTAGCCGTTGGGGCGGTTGGGGATGTACTGCACACCCCATTTGTTGCCGTCGGGATCGGCGAAGTAGACGAAGTGGCCCCAGTCCTGGACGTCGATGTCGCTGACGTCCACCCCGTTGTCCTTGAGCTGGCGGTGCGCGGCCTGGATGTCGCTGACCACCAGCTGCAGGCCGGGCGCAGTGCCGGGCGGGGCGTCGTTGAGGCCCTCGCCGATCGCAATGGAGCAGCCGGAGCCCGGCGGGGTCAGCTGGACGAAGCGGATGCCGTCCGCGGGCCGCTCGTCGTAGTCGGGGTTGAACCCGACCTTGTTGACGTAGAAGTCCTTGGCGCGGTCGACGTCGGACACCGGGACAAAGACGAGTTCAAGTTTCCAGTCCATGGGGCACAGGCTAGTCCCGTGCAGGGGTTTCCGGTAGGGCAGCGACTAACCCGCGGATACAGCGGCCGGGGCGGACTCCGCGGTCGGGCAGCTGGTTAGCCGGCCACTCCGTAGAGGCGGTCGCCGGCGTCGCCCAGGCCCGGAACGATGTAGGACTTTTCGTTCAGTTTCTCGTCAATGGAGGCCAGGACGATCGTCACGTTGGCGTCGGCCAGCTCTTCCTCGAGCTTGGCCAGGCCCTCGGGGGCGGCCAGGAGGCAGATGCAGGTGACGTCGGAGGCGCCGCGCTTGAAGAGGAACTTGATGGCTTCACGCAGGGTGCCGCCGGTGGCAAGCATGGGGTCCAGGACGAAGATCTGCCGGTCGGTGAGGTCCTCGGGGAGGCGCTCGGCGTAGGTGATGATGTCCAGGGTCTCTTCGTCGCGGGCCATGCCCAGGAAGCCGACCTCGGCGGTGGGAACCAGCTTGGTCATGCCTTCCAGCATGCCGAGGCCTGCGCGCAGGATAGGGACCACCAGCGGGGTGGGCTTGGTGAACGCGGTGCCCACGGTGGTGCTGACCGGGGTTTCGATGGTGACGGGTTCGGTGCGGACTTCGCGGGTGGCCTCGTACGCCAGGAGCGTTACGAGTTCCTCGGTGAGCTGGCGGAAGACCGGGGACGGGGTGTTCTTGTCCCGCAGAACGGTGAGCTTATGGGCGACCAGCGGGTGGTCCACAACGAAAGTGCGCATGGGTCAAAACTATCACCCGGCGGGCGGCGGCCCGCCCCTGGAACCCCGGGCGCCGACGTCGCGCGCAGTGGTGCCGGCGTCCGGCGTGGTGGCGCCGCGGGCGGTGCCGTCTCCCCCTGCGTCGCTGGCGGCGCTGCCCCCAGCGGCGCGGGCTTCGGGCCCGGCATCCTTGTGGTCGGCGCGGCCGTCACGCAGGTGCGCCGGGTGGTCGAACGTGGGGGCGGGGCCTGCATGTTCCCGGTGCCGGAGCACGTGGAAGAGCCGGTGGGCCAGGATCACGATGCCCAGCCACGCAAGGCCCAGCAGCCAGGCGGCGATCACATCGGTCATCCAGTGGTGCCCGAGGAACACCCGGCTCAGGCCCATGGCCAGCACGAAGACGAGGCCCCCGGCGATGACGGCGATGCGCGCCAAGGTCTTTTTGAGCTGCAGGCAGGTCAGGTAGACCAGGACGCCGATCACCACGGTGGAGTTGAGGGCGTGGCCGCTGGGGAAGGACGGGGAGGTCTCGTACGGCGGGACAGCGTTGATGAAGTCCGGCCGCGTGCGGCCCACGAGGTTCTTGCTGAAGGTCGTGGCGAGAATGGACACGGTCGCTGCGCCGCCCACCAGGATGATGGGCCGCCACGTGCGGTTCACCCAGGTGAGCCAGGCGGTGAGGATGCTCGCCAGGATGGGCATTCCAATGCTTCCGCCGATGTTCGTGAAGCCGGTCACGGCGGCGTTGAGCGTCGGGGTCCGCAGGTCCTCGGCGAGGGCAAGGGCCGGTTTGTCCAGGTTCGCCAGCCCGGCTTCGTCAACGACGCTGTCGTAGACTTCAGCACCGAGGAGGGCCAGGATGACCACGATGGTCCCGCCAACGAGCATGGTGATCCACAAGGCCGCATAGGGGACAACCCATTTGCCCCAGCGATCGGTAAAGGCACTCACTGCTGTCTCCCGACTTTAAACTGCTTCCCAGCTTGCTTAGTATTCGAAACTATCATTGACCAATGACTTCCCCCGAGCCCCTGCATGCCGAATGGATGGGCCTTGCCCTGGCGGAGGCGCGGGCTGCGCTGACGACGGCGGACGTTCCGATCGGCGCCGTCGTCATAGGCCCCGACGGCGCCGTGCTCGGCCGCGGGCGCAACGAGCGCGAGGCGCTGGGGGATCCGACGGCGCACGCGGAGATGGTGGCCATACGCCAGGCCGCGGCCCGGCTGCAGGAGCTCAGCGCCCAGGGCGGCAGGGCTGCTGACGGGTGGCGGCTGGAGGACTGCACCCTGGTGGTGACGCTGGAACCGTGCGCCATGTGCGCGGGGGCGGTGGTGCTGGCCCGGATCCCGCGGGTGGTGTTCGGGGCCTGGGATGAGAAGGCCGGGGCCGCGGGCTCCGTCTTTGACATCCTCCGCGAGCGCCGGCTGAACCACTGGGTGGAGGTGTACGGCGGGGTCCGCGAGCAGGAGTGCGCAACGCTCCTGCGGGATTTCTTTGCCGGGCACCGGGGCGCCTGAGCCGTTATTTGCCCGGGCCTGCTGCGGCTGCTGCGAGGCCGTCGATCCGCTTTTGCCGGGTGGCCGGTGAGTCGAGGCTGAAGGCCCGGAAGTCGCCCAGGTCCTCGCGGATCCACTCCTCGACGTCGGCGATCCTCTGCCTCACAGCGGCGGTGGCGCCGTGGAACACCCAGGGCACGATCCGTTCCGCGCCGGGATCGTACTGCCACAGCCCGATGATGCGGCCCCGGTCCACGATGGGGTGGTCCGGCAGGTCGGCCTGCAGGGCGAGTGAGTCCAGGGCGTTGGTGTGCAGGTCTTCCTCATCCAGCAGGTCGGCCGCGTTGCGCCGCAGCAGGGTGAGGGCATCCGTTCCCGCGAGCAGCTGGATCTGCTCGTCCGCCGGTTCCTTGAAGTCCGCCAGCTGTTCGACGTCGTCGGGCAGCATCCACAGCGTCTCCCCCGCCGCGGTGGGAACCTCCACGGCGGCGGCCGAGGCCAGCGCCGCTTTGGTCTGGGCCACCGTGAACGCGGTGAACCACTGGGACTGCTGGAACGTGGCACCGCCGGTCCAGCCCAGATAGCGGCGGACCAGCTCTGCGCGGGCCTCGTCGTCGTCGAGGGGGCTGGGCGGCAGGTTCCACAGTTCGTAGGCGTAGCGCTGCTGGTCGAGGCGGCCGGTGGCCGGGACCCTGCGGATCCGGCCCTGGGACTGCAGCACGCCGAGGGCCGTGGGCAGCGTGGTGGTGGCGCCCTTCTTCTTGCCCTCCTCGCCCAGGTTGCGCACCGATTCGCCCAGTTCCTCCTTGAGCTGCCGCGGGTCCAGCGGGACGGCGGCCTCGGCAAGGACGTGCAGCACCTGCTCCTCGAGCAGGGTGATTTCGCCGCGGTCCACGCCGAGCCTGCCCACCACTTTGACGGCGGATTCTGCGGCGTCCCGGCCCAGCTGCAGCGCCCAGGCGAAGTCGTCCTGGCCCAGCACGTAGGTGCAGCCGCGCGCCGTCGGGAGTTCCAGGATGCGGCGTTCCAGGACATCGGCGTCCACCTGTGCGCGGCGGATGCCGGCGCGGGCGAACAGCGTGAGGTAGGGGTTGGCACCGCCCACGGAGCGCGCCCAGCCGGCCCGGGCGAACACCTGCTCCGCGGTGCAGCCGGCCAGCGAGCCGTCCAGGCCCTGCCGGTGCCAGGACCAGGCGCGGAGCCGCTCCCGGGTGAGGGCCCTTGCCGGCGGCGCGTTCACTGCCAGCGACTGCGTGGGAGAAGGCTGCGGCGTCATGGGGTCATTGTCCACCAGCAGGTGCGGCAGGGGAATCGCCTGCGGCACCCTTTTCCTCGGGCGTTGCCAGCGGCTGCACTGCCGGGTGGTGCGGGTCCAGGGCCGCCAGGACGGCCCGGGCGGTGGCGTCCCAGCCGGGCAGCCGGCCCCGGGCCTCCAGCGCCGCGGCCCGCCAGCCGGAACGGACGCCGGGGTCCGACAGCCAGCGCCGCAGCACCTGCGCGAGGGGTGCAGGGTCCGCGTCCAGCGCGACGGCGGTGCCCGGCAGGGGTGATCCCGCACCTTCTGCGACGGCGGGGGCGCCGGCGGCGAGCGCCTCGACCGCGCCGGTCCCGGCCCGGACCACCACGGGCACACCCCGGGCGATGGACTCCGTCACCACCAGCCCGTAGGTCTCGGCCCGTGAGATGAGGAGGCTGAGGCCGGCAGCGTCCCATTCGGCCGCGAGCGCCGCTCCGCGCAGCTCCCCGGGGATCCGGATGCGGTCCTGCAGCCCCAGCCGCTGCACGGTGCCGCGCAGGTGCGCGGCGTAGGCCGGGTCCGCGGTGTCGGCGCCGATCAGGGACGCGGTCCACGGCAGGTCGGCCAGCGCCTGCAGGGCGGCGAGGAGCAGGGCCTGGTCTTTGTTCGGCAGCAGGGCGGCCACGGCCACCAGGTGCGGCGGCCCGGATCCTTCAGAGAGCGCGCCGGCGGACAGCGGGGCGCGGTCCGTCCCCGGCAGGGCGACCAGGATCCCGTCCAGCCCGTGCCGGGCCCGGGTCCGGGCTGCTGCCGAGGTGCTGGTGCAGATCACCCCGGCAGCCGCCTGAAGCGACTGCCGTTCGAGCTCGGCTTCACCATGCCCGGTGTCGTCGAGCGGCATGTGCAGCAGGATCCACGCGGGCAGGCCGGCGGCACGGGCTGCTGCCAGCGCCTCGGGCGCCCCGCAGGCGAGGAGCCCGTCGACGACCGTGACGGTGCTGCCGGCGGCGGCACCGTCAGTGCCGGCCGCCGCACCGCCGTCGTCGCACAACGCAGCGGCCAGCCGCTGCCGGTCCTCCGCGCTGCCCACCGGCCAGCCGCCGTCGAGCATGCAGGTCTGCACCTCCACGCCCAGGGCCGCGAGCTCCCGGGCCAGGGCGGCGTTGTAGACGTTGCCGCCGGAGTTGTGGCGCACGTTGCCGGGCACCACCAAGCGGATACGCATTGGGGCCTAGCTGGCCTCGAAGTCGAGCGAGTAGCTGGCCCAGGCGTCCGGGGTTTCGCGGAGGGTGACTTCAAGCCCCGCGAGTTCTCGGCCGTCGGCGCCGGGGCGGATCTTTGCGGCCACAGCGTCGGCCACGTACTGGGCCAGCGCTTCGGTGGTGCTGAGCCGGCCGGCGAAGTCCGGGTGCTCGTCCAGGTTCTTGTAGTTCAGGCCCTCCAGGATGCCGTCCAGCACGTCGCCGGCCTCGCCGATGTCCAGGACGATCGAGTCCTCATTGAGACTCCGGCGGCGGAAGGTCACTTCCGTGACGAAGGTGGCGCCGTGCATGCCCTGGGCCGGGCCGAAGGCGGGGCGGGGCAGGCTGTGGGCGATCATGAAGTTGCGGCGGACGGTCAGGCTGAACACGGATTTACCTCGTGGCTTCTGTGGTGGCGGGGTATTCGATGACATGGCAAAGGGCGTCGAGTGTGCCGTCGGAGAGCTGCTGGACGACGCCGGGCAGGTCCTTGAGGGAGGACGCTCCGGTGAGGAAGGCGTCGAAGCCGGAGTCGCGCAGCAGGGAGACGGCGAGTTCGAGCCGGTCGGCGTTGGTGCGGCGGTGCCGGCGCGCGCGGGCCACGACGCCCACCTGGCTGGCGCGGATGGAGAGCCTGCGGGCGTGGAAGTCCTCCCCCAGCGGCACGGTGACGTTGCGGTCGGCGTACCAGGACATTTCGATGACGTCGCCGTCGTCGCCGGCGAGCTGCAGGGCGCGTGCAAGGCCTTCCTGCGAGGCGGAGCAGTGGATCACGATGTCGCAGTCCGGCAGGGCGTCGTCGGGGTGGCTGAACTCGACGCCGAGGGTCTCGGCGAACGCCCGCTTGGCGGGGTCGACGTCCACCAGCTGCAGCCGGGACAGCGGGAACGTGCTGAGGAGCTTGGCCACCATGCCGCCGACGAGGCCGGCGCCGATCACGGCGACCCGGTCGCCAAGGCGGGGGCCGGCCTCCCAGATCCCGTTGATGGCGGTCTCCACCGTGCCGGTGAGCACGGCGCGGCGGGCGGGAACGTCTTCCGGGACATCGGTGAGTGATTCCGTGGGGACGATGTAGCGGTCCTGGTGCGGGTAAAGGCAGAAGACGGTCTTGCCGAGCCAGTCCGCCGGGCCGTCCTCGACGACGCCGACGGAGAGGTAGCCGAACTTCACCGGGGACGGGAACGAGCCCTCCTGGTTCGGGGCCGCCATCTCCTCGGCCACGCACTCCGGCACCCGGGCGTTATGGACCACCAGTTCGGTGCCCTTGCTGATGCCCGAGAACAGGGTTCGGACCAGCGCCTCGCCGGGGCCAGGGCCGGGCAGGTCCTCGCGCCGGAGCTCCCCCTTTTCCGGGCCGACGGTCCAGTATGCGGTGGCGGTGCTGTGCTGTGGTGGTTGTGCGGCTGAGTTAGTCATCTTGCTGTCGAATCTAGTCCCCTGCCCAGTTGCGGGAAAGTCATGCCCAATTAGTTCGACCGGATTACCGGAGGAGCGGACGGGCGCTTTCCTCACCCTGTGCGAGTCGGCACTGGGGTCTGCGAGCCCAGCGAGGTCCCGACAGCGGCCGTTGCTTGGAGCGATCTCATCATCGCTTGGATTTGGGCATGCTCGCCAGATGATGTGTATGCCTTTGCCTCCGCCATGGTTCCAAAATCGCGGTGGGCAGAGAAAACTATTGGCCGTAGAGAATCGCTTGTTGACCCCGTCTGAATACCAGCTCCGATGGTGAAATGAACAGGGTCCTCAGCGGGGGTCGTGCCCGGGACGCCCGCGACTCCAATGAGCAATCGAACGTTGTTCTCCCACCCGTTGGCCTCCTGCAGGTCCCCGCGAGATGTGAGATCCATGGCCTTGGTCTGGATGGAATATGACCTGCCAGCGAGTGTTCCCTGCCCGGGGACTTCTCCAAGGTAGGAGACTGAGGCATCGGCGCACACGGCACTGCAGGGACCAACCTCCAAGTACGGCAGCACCGTGAATGAAGCAACGCCGGTCCCCGCCTCATTGGTGATGACGAAGGAGTCACCACCGTTCTGGATTGACGGATCAGATTTTGTAACGGTCCACGTAGCGGGGTAGGCAAATGAAAAAGCTACATCGTTTTCGACGCCGCTGAAGGTTGCGCTGGATGCGGTTGGGCCTGGTGGAGAACTTGCATCCGGAGTCGCGGGCGACTCCGTCCGGGTCGACTCTGCTGTTCCTGCCGAAGAACCTTCCGAGGGCCCAGGGGCCGGCTCGAATGAGCAGGCTGTCAGAAGCGAAGATAGGGCGAAACAGAAGACCATGACATTCAGAATGTCGGCCCCTCTCGCACGTCGACTACTAGACATAGCGCCCCTTCCGGAACCTGGATCGATTAGGAGTTGGTCGTCATCTGCTCACCCTAGACTTTCCGACCTGTTATGAGCACGCTCACAGGCATTCGCCACGCGTGCTTTGACCTCCGGACGGTCCGGCAAGCACTAGGAGTCAGGCCGCACTAGGCGCCGTTTTGGGGTTGAGCGCCTTGCTCCGGTACCCTATTCAGGTTGGTGACGTGTCCGAGCGGCCGAAGGTGCAACACTCGAAATGTTGTTTGGTGTAAAAGCCAACGTGGGTTCAAATCCCACCGTCACCGCCACGTAGCGAGGCCCCTGCTTCCCTTTGTTTACAAGGGAAGCAGGGGCCTTTCTCATACCAGCCGTCAGGGCGTGAGGGCCGCCGGCTTTCCCGCGGGACGCGCACGGTCCGGCCGGCCGGAAGGCCCGAGCCCGCGGACTGCTTGATGGAGCAGCACCCGGACACTACCGTTGCGTTCCGTGGACACCACCTTCAGTGCGGAAATGTTCGAATGGCGCGGGCCGGCCCCGTATTACTGGCTGGCGTTGCCCGCTGACGCGTGTGGCTACGTCCGGGTCCAGGCGGCGGTGGCCAGCTACGGGTGGGGAGCCATCCCGGTGCGGGTGCGGATCGGGGACACCGAATGGGAGACCTCGCTGTTGCCGCGCGACGGCGGGTACGTCCTGCCGGTGCGGAAGAACGTCCGCTTGCAGGAGCGGCTGGCCGACGGCGACAGGGTGGCGGTCGGCATGAGCGTGGCACCCCGCGGCGGCCGGGCCGCCAACGGCACCGGCCCCACCATGTGAGGCGCTCCCTGCCCTGCGTATGAGGGGTGTCCGGGCCTCGATGATTCCCGCAGCTGGCTCCATCGTTTTGAGACCATGGAGCCAGCCTTTGCGGAATCGGGCTCGATCGGAACACCGAATTGGTCTCTCCCCAGAAAGATGCCCGGGCCAGATCCCAACGTAAGGGTAGGCGCCCTGACCGGGACGGGCAATAGCCTTCCGTGTGACTTGAAAAGGCCGGTTTTCTGTGGTTGAGCTGGGGAAATGCTGTCCGCGGGCAGCGCCGAAGAGTCACGAAACAACCCCGCCGCCTGTCCTGGGGCAGAATGCGTTCATGACCAATGACGCTCCCCGCCCGGTCTACTTCCTTTCGGACAGCACGGGCATCACCGCGGAAACGCTCGGCAACACCCTGCTGACGCAGTTTCCCGCGAACGAATACGACCGCATCACGGTCCCCTTCATCACCACGGTGGACCAGGCCCGGGCCGTGGTCCGGGTGATCGACAACCTGGCCGACACCGGGCTGCAGCCCATCGTCTTCTCCACCGCCGTGGGCGCCGACATCCGCCAGACCCTGGGCACCTGCAAGGGGATCATCGTGGACCTCATCGGGACGCACGTCGGGCAGCTGGAACTGGCCCTGGGCACCCAGGCCAGCGGGGAACCGGGCCGGGCCCACGGCCTGGGCAACGCCGCCCGCTACCAGTCCCGGATGGCTGCCGTCGAATATGCCATGGAGCACGACGACGGCCAGAGCCTGCGCGCGCTCGAAAAGGCGCAGGTGATCCTGGTGGCCCCGTCCCGCTGCGGCAAGACCCCCACCACCATGTACCTGGCGCTGCAGCACGGCATCTTCGCCGCGAACTTCCCGCTGGTGGACGAGGACTTCGAACGGGAGGGCCTCCCCCGTCCGCTGCGCCCGTTCGTTTCCAAATGTTTCGGCCTCACCACCAACCCCCTGCGCCTGAGCCAGGTGCGCACCGAACGCCGCCGCGGCTCGCCCTATGCGTCGCTGCGGCAATGCGGGTTTGAGCTGCGCAGCGCCGAGCGCCTGTACGTCTCGCACGGGATCCCCTACCTCAATTCGGCCAGCGTCTCCGTGGAGGAAATGGCCGCCACCATCCTCCAGAAAATGAACCTCAAGCACTAGGACCGCGTTTCACGAATGTTGCGTGGAACACATCAAGTGGAAACACCGGCGTGGACCTGTCACTGTGGACAGGAATTGCGCCCCACAACGGCGCGCGCCCCATGCGGGGCGGCGATACCGCATGCCATCATCTGCAAAGGAGCAGTAAACGTGACGACAGACATCCTGTGGTTCTCAGAACTTGGCCTCAAGGACCTGGACCGGGTGGGCGGCAAAAACGCCTCACTCGGCGAAATGGTGCAGAACCTCACCTCTGCCGGAGTCCAGGTGCCCGACGGCTTCGCCACGACGGCCGACGCCTACCGCAGCTTCCTCGCCGATTCCGGCCTGGACCAGAGGATCGCCGACCGGCTGGTGGGCCTGGACACCGACGACGTCACCGCGCTGGCCGCTGCCGGGCAGGAAATCCGCACCCTGATCCGCGAGACGCCCTTCCTGCCGGACTTCGAGGCGCAGATCCGCGCCGCCTACCAGAAGCTGGTGGAAAAGCACGGCAGCTCCGAGGACCTCTCCTGGGCCGTCCGCTCCAGCGCGACGGCGGAAGACCTCCCCGACGCCTCCTTCGCGGGCCAGCAGGAAACCTTCCTGAACGTCCGCGGCATCGAGAACATCCTGCAGGCCATCAAGGACGTCTTCGCGTCGCTCTACAACGACCGTGCCATCGCCTACCGGGTGCACCACCAGTTCGAGCACGCCGAGGTGGCACTCTCCGCCGGCGTCCAGCGCATGGTCCGCTCCGACGTCGGCGCCTCCGGCGTGATGTTCACCATGGACACCGAATCCGGGTTCCAGGACGCCGTGTTCGTCACCTCCTCCTACGGCCTCGGCGAAGCCGTGGTCCAGGGCGCCGTCAACCCAGACGAGTTCTACGTCTACAAGCCGGCCCTGGAGGCCGGCCGCCCCGCCATCCTCAAGCGCGGCCTGGGCGAAAAGGCCCTCCAGATGACCTACACCAGCAACCGCGAAGTGGGCCACACCATCGACTTCGTGCCGGTGGAGGCCTCCCAGCGGAACCGCTTCAGCCTCACCGACGACGACGTCGAGCAGCTGGCCCGCCACGCCGTCGCCATTGAAAACCACTACGGGCGCCCCATGGACATCGAATGGGGCAAGGACGGGGTGGACGGCGGCCTGTACATCCTGCAGGCCCGTCCCGAAACCGTGCAGTCCCGCCGGGCCTCCGGCAGCCTCAGCCGCTTCCGCCTCAACGGGACCGGCCGTGCCCTGGTCGAGGGCCGCGCGATCGGCCAGCGCATCGGCGCCGGCACCGTCCGCATCCTCACCGCGATCGACCAGATGGCCGCCTTCAAGACCGGCGACGTCCTGGTCGCCGACATGACCGACCCGGACTGGGAACCGATCATGAAGCGCGCCTCCGCGATCGTGACCAACCGCGGCGGACGCACCTGCCACGCCGCCATCATCGCCCGCGAACTGGGGATTCCCGCCGTCGTCGGCACCGGCTCCGCCACGGACGTCCTCAGCGACGGGCTCGAGGTGACCGTCTCCTGCGCCGACGGCGAGACCGGCGTCATCTACGAGGGCCTCCTGGACTTCAGCGTCGAGGAAACCGAAATCACCCAGCTGCCCGAGGCCCCGGTCAAGGTCATGATGAACGTCGGCACCCCCGAACAGGCCTTTACGTTCGCGCAGCTGCCCAACCACGGCGTGGGCCTGGCCCGGCTGGAATTCATCATCAACCGCCAGATCGGCATCCACCCCAAGGCGCTGCTGAACCTGGACGAGCAGCCGGCGGACGTCATCGCGGAGATCCGGGACCGCATCGCCGCCTACGACAGCCCGCGCGACTACTACATCAAGCGCCTGGCCGAGGGTGTGGCCACCATCGCCGCGGCGTTCGCGCCGGAGCCGGTGATTGTGCGGATGTCCGACTTCAAGTCCAACGAGTACGCCAACCTCATCGGCGGCCCCGCCTACGAGCCGCACGAAGAGAACCCGATGATCGGCTTCCGCGGCGCCTCCCGCTACCTGGAGCCGTCCTTCCGGGACTGCTTCGACCTGGAGTGCGAGGCCCTGTCCTTCGTCCGCAACGAGATGGGCCTCACCAACGTCAAGCTGATGATCCCGTTTGTGCGCACCGTGGATGAGGCGTCCGGCGTCATCGACCTGCTCGCCGAGAACGGCCTGCGCCGCGGCGAGAACGGCCTCGAGGTGATCATGATGTGCGAGCTGCCGTCCAACGCGCTGCTGGCCGACGAGTTCCTTGACTACTTCGACGGTTTCTCCATCGGCTCCAACGACATGACCCAGCTGACCCTGGGCCTGGACCGTGACTCCGCGATCGTCGCCGGCGGCTTCGACGAGCGGGACCCCGCCGTCAAGAAGCTCCTCAGCATGGCCATCGCAGCGTGCAAGGCGCGTGGCAAGTACGTGGGCATCTGCGGCCAGGGCCCCTCCGACCACGCGGACTTCGCCGAGTGGCTGGTCGCCGAAGGCATCGACTCCGTCTCGCTGAACCCCGACACCGTGGTGGACACATGGCTCCGGCTCGCCGGCGCGGCCTCCCCCGCCCCGGTCAGCTGACACTGACACCTGAGACAGTGACCTGAACCCGCTGCACCCCGGTCCCTAGACCGGGGTGCAGCTGTTTCGCGAGGCACCCGGCCGCCCCTCTCCGGGGCTCTTGTCCGCCGGAGGTTTTTCCCAGTCCGGCCGGTAGAATCGGGGGGACAGCCCGACGGCGGCATCCGCCGTCCGGGATCCACGTTGGCCGCCGCTGGTGAAGGGAGTGTTCCGTGCGCACAGCCGCCAGAACCCCGTTCCATGCCCTGCGATCGGCCATGGTGGCCTTCACCGTCCTGTCCCTCGCCGCCGGCGCGCACACCCTGGCCGGCGGACACCTGCCCTCCCCCGGCATCCTGCTGGCCCTGCTGGCCCTGACCGGGCTGGCCACCACCGCAGCCACCCGGCTGAAGCTGAACTTCGCGGCCCTTGCCGGGATGCTCGGCGCCGGCCAGTTCGTGCTGCACGGGGCCTTCAGCGCCTTCAGCGCGGCTCCCCTCAACGGATCGGCCCTCAACGCATCGGCCCCGGGTGCTTCGGCCTTCCCCGGCCCGGCCTCCGGAACCGCGCACCACCTCGGCGCGGTGCCCCTTCCGCCCGGGACCGGCGGAACCCTCGACGCGCACGCACTGGACACAACCCTGGCACTGGACTCCTCACTGTCCCTGCTGATGCTTGCCGGCCACGCGCTGGCAACCCTGCTCTGCGCCCTCCTCCTCGCCCGGGGCGAAGCCGCCCTGTGGTCCCTCGCCGCCTGGCTCCGCCCGCTGCTGCAGCTTCCGGCGCCCGTGGTGCTTCACGCGCCTGCAGTCCCGGCCGCCGCCTTCTGGCCGGCGGAGTCCGTGCCGCTGCCGTGGCGGAACCTCCGGCGCGATTGCCGCCGCGGGCCGCCGCCCGCCGTCGTACTTCCCTGACATTCCCGGCCGCGGCCGCACCTGCGCACGAAGACCATCAGCGTCCCCTCCGCTGCGCCAGCACATCAGTAACCATCAACACCGCCGCCGCGCCATCCTCCCCATTTTTGTGCCTGCCTCGGAGCAGCGCACGCCTGAAAGGCAACCCACGTGAAGATCTCCTCCACCCCTGCCCTCCGCCGTACCCTGGCCGCAGCTGCCGCTGCCGGCGGAACCGCCGCCCTGATGCTCGCCGGCGCCGCGGGCGCGTCCGCGCACGTCGGCGTCACCCCGGACAAGACCACGGCGAACTCCTACGCCCTGCTGACCTTTGGAATCCCGCACGGCTGCGAGGAGTCCGGCACCACCAAGGTGACCATCACCCTGCCCGCCGAACTCAACGATGCCCAGCCCACGGTCAACCCGAACTGGACCGCCGAGAAGGTCACGGAGCAGCTGGCCGAACCGAAGAAACTCGCGGACGGCAGCTCCATCACCAAGCGCACCAGCCGGATCGTCTACACCGCCAAGGCCCCGCTGGAGCCGGAACTCCGGGACGCCCTGGTGCTGTCCGTGAAGCTGCCCGACACCGCGGGCAAGACCCTCTATTTCCCGACGCTGCAGAACTGTGAGGTGGGCCAGACCGACTGGTCCGAGTTGCCCGCCGACGGGCAGGACCCGCACTCGCTCAAGGCGCCTGCCCCCTCCGTGACGGTCACGGCCGCGGCGGCCTCCGCTGACGGCCACGGCGCCCACGCCGCCAGCGCCACGGAGACAACACCGGAAACCGCGGCTGAGACCACCCAGGCCGCCGCGGTGACCGACAGCGGCGCCGAGGCCCGCAGCTGGGCCGGCCTGGTGGCCGGTGCCGGGGGCCTCGCCCTCGGCGGACTGGCCCTGGCCCGCAGCCGGGGCGCCAAGCCCGCTCCGGTGCGCGTCCCAGCGTCCGGTTCCACCCCCGGCTCAGCGCCGAAGGAGTAGCTGACCTCGGTTGATGCCCGGAAATCACAATCCGGGCATCAATCGGGCGCCGCCGTCGTGGCATCGTTGACTCAGGCCACCACTGGCACGAAGGTTGGTGCCATGACGGCTCAGCGAATTCCGAAAAGACTGGTAACCACGACGGCGGCAGCCGCGGCAGTGTTTGTCCTTGCCGGCTGCGGAGCGGGAACACCGCAGTCCCAGACGTCGTCGACGCCGGCGTCCTCCCCTGCCAGCTCGGCGAGCCAGCCTGCCGGCTCCGGAGCGGCCACCGCACCCGCCACGCCGCCCACCGCGTCGTCGGCAGCACCCGCCCCTGCCGGCCCCGCCTTGTGCAAGGCCGACGGCCTGACGGCAGCCCTCGATTCCGCCGGCGGTGCCGCGGCCGGAAGCCTCTACATGCAGCTGATCCTGACCAACTCGGGCACCGAGCCGTGTGTGCTCAGGGGATTCGCCGGCGTCTCCCTGACCGCCGACGCCAACGGCGCACCGATCGGCGCCGCCGCGGTCCGCGACCAGTCCGGACCCGCCGCCGACGTCCTCCTGGCACCGGGCCAGGCCGGCGCGGCGACCCTGCGGTACACCCAGGCCGCCAACCACGCGGGCTGCAAAATCACGCCGGCCGCCGGCTACCGCATTTACCCGCCCGAAGACACCGCTTCGCTGTTCATTGCCCAGCCCACAGATGCCTGCAGCGACGCCGCAACCCAGCTCCTCACCATCGGTGTGTTCCAGTCCCAGTAGCCGCGGCATTTCCTGTCGGTGCCGTAAGGGATGATGGAGGAATGAAGGGGCAGGAGCGCGCCGGCACACTCGCGGCCGAAGCCATGGACCGGTTCAGCCGGCCGACCCGGGACTGGTTCCTGGGCGCATTCACCGCGCCCACCCCGGCCCAGGAGGGCGCCTGGAACGCGATCTCCTCCGGCGCCCACGCCCTCGTGGTCGCCCCCACCGGGTCCGGCAAAACCCTCGCCGCGTTCCTCTGGGCGCTGGACCGCCTGCTCGTCGCGGCGCCCGCCGAGCCCGAGGAGCTGCCCGGGCTCGACGCCGCGGCCGCCAAACCAGCCCGCCGGAAGGCGCCCAAACGCAAAACCCGGGTGCTGTACATCTCGCCGCTCAAGGCGCTGGGCGTCGACGTCGAACGCAACCTCCGTGCCCCGCTGATCGGCATCACGCAGACCGCCAAACGTCTCGGCCTGCCCGCGCCGCTGATCACTGTGGGCGTCCGTTCCGGCGACACCCCGGCCGCGGACCGCCGGGCGCTGCTGAGCAACCCGCCGGACATCCTCATCACCACCCCCGAATCGCTCTTCCTGATGCTGACCTCCAAGGCGCGGGAGACGCTGAGCGAGGTGGACACCATCATCGTTGACGAGGTCCACGCCGTCGCCGGCACCAAACGCGGCGCCCACCTGGCGGTGTCGCTGGAACGCCTCGACGCGCTGCTGCCGAAGCCCGCCCAGCGGATCGGGCTCTCCGCCACCGTGGAACCGAAGGAACTGGTGGCGCAGTTCCTCGCGGGGTCGGCCCCGGCGGAAATCGTGGCCCCGCCCTCCAAGAAGAACTGGGACCTGACCGTCTCGGTGCCGGTGGAGGACATGTCCGATCTCCAGGGTGCCGCCGGCGCGTTCGACTCCGGCCCGGCCTCGGGACTGCAGCCGCAGGCGTCCATCTGGCCGCATGTGGAGGAGAAGATCGTGGACCTGGTCCTGGCGAACCAGTCCACCATCGTGTTCGCCAACTCGCGCCGGCTGGCCGAACGCCTGACAGCCCGGCTCAACGAGATCTACGCCGAGCGCCAGCTCATGAACGCCGGAGGCGGCTGGGCCGAGCTTGCCGCCGGCGCGCCGGAGCTGGAGGCAGTCCCGGCGGGCGCACCCGCACGGCCGGACAGCGGGGCGGTTCCGGCGTCGACGGCAACGCCCGCCCACATGATGGCCCAGGCCGGCAGCACCGCCGGGGCCGATCCCGTCCTGGCCCGCGCGCACCACGGATCGGTCTCCAAGGACCAGCGGGCCCTGATCGAGGACGACCTGAAATCCGGCCGGCTCCGCTGTGTGGTGGCTACGTCCTCGCTGGAACTCGGGATCGACATGGGTGCCGTGGACCTGGTGGTGCAGGTGGAATCCCCGCCGTCCGTGGCCAGCGGCTTACAGCGGGTGGGCCGCGCCGGCCACCAGGTGGGCGAGGTCTCCCAAGGCGTGCTGTTCCCCAAGCACCGGGCGGACCTGGTGCACACCACCATCACCGTGGAGCGGATGCTCGCCGGCAAGATCGAACGCCTTTACGTCCCCGCGAACCCGCTGGACATCCTGGCCCAGCAGACCGTCGCCGCCACGGCCTTGGGCGCCATCGACGTCGAGGAATGGTTCTCCACCGTGCGGCGCTCGGCTCCCTTCGCCTCGCTCCCCCGCTCGGCCTTCGAGGCCACCCTCGACCTGCTCGCGGGCCGCTACCCCTCGGACGAGTTCGCGGAACTGCGGCCGCGCATCATCTGGGACCGGAACGCCGGAACCATCGAAGGCCGGCCCGGCGCCCAGCGGCTGGCCGTCACCTCCGGCGGCACCATCCCGGACCGCGGGCTCTTCGGCGTCTACATCATCGGCACCGAGACCGAAGGCTCAGCCAGCCCCGGCACGGCCAGCGGCGACGGCAGGGCATCCAGTCCGTCCGCGGCCGCCGCGAAGGGCGGCCGCCGGGTGGGCGAGCTCGATGAGGAAATGGTCTACGAATCCCGGGTGGGCGACGTTTTCGCCCTGGGCGCCACCAGCTGGAAGATCGAGGACATCACCCACGACCGGGTCCTGGTCTCCCCCGCCTTCGGCCAGCCCGGAAAACTGCCGTTCTGGAAGGGTGACTCCCTCGGCCGGCCCGTGGACCTGGGCCGCGCCCTGGGCGCGTTCGTGCGCGAACTGTCCGCGACCGACGTCGGGCCCGCCACCGAACGCTGCAAGGCCAGCGGCCTGGACGATTTCGCCGCCAACAACCTGATCCAGTACCTCGGCGAGCAAAAGGCGGCCACCGAGGTGGTCCCCAGCGACACCACGCTCGTGGTGGAACGCTTCCACGACGAGCTGGGCGACTGGCGCGTGGTGCTGCACAGCCCGTTCGGCATGCCGGTGCACGCGCCGTGGGCCCTCGCCGTCGGGCAGCGGCTGCATCAGCGCTACGGCATGGACGGGTCCGCCATGGCCGCCGACGACGGCATCGTGCTCCGGGTGCCCATGATGGAGGACGAGCCCCCGGGGGCGGATCTGTTCCTCTTCGACCCGGAGGAACTCGAACAGATCGTGACGGCGGAGGTCGGCGGCAGCGCGCTCTTCGCCTCCCGTTTCCGCGAGTGCGCCGCCCGCGCCCTGCTGCTGCCCCGGCAGAACCCGGGCAAACGGCAGCCTCTCTGGCAACAGCGCCAGCGCTCCGCCCAGCTGCTGGACGTCGCCCGGAAGTACCCCACATTCCCGATCGTCCTCGAAACCGTCCGCGAGTGCCTGCAGGATGTCTACGATCTGCCGGCGCTGAAGGACATCGCGGCGTCCATCGAACGCCGTGAACTGAGGATCCTGCAGACCACCACGCAGCAGCCCTCCCCCTTCGCCAAGTCGCTGCTGTTCGGCTACGTGGCGCAGTTCCTCTACGAGGGCGATTCCCCGCTGGCCGAGCGCCGCGCCGCCGCCCTGGCGCTGGACTCGACCCTGCTCAACGAGCTCCTGGGCCGGGTGGAGCTGCGCGAACTGCTCGATGCCAAGGTCATCGACGCCACCGAGCGGGAGCTGCAGCGACTCGCCCCGGACCGGAAGGTCCGCGGGCTCGAAGGGGTGGCGGACCTGCTCCGGCTGCTGGGCCCGCTGACCGCCGAGGAAGTCGCGGCGCGGCTGGAGCCGGCCGAGGGAGCGGCCGCTGCCGCCGCGCCGGTCCCGGAAACCGAGCCTAATGTTGGCTCCGGGCCGGAGGAGGCCCTGATAGCCGCTCCGGAGACGGTTCCCGAGGCCGCGGCCTCTGTTGAGGACGCCGCCGAGCATCTGGTCGCGCTCCACCGCGCCAACCGCGCCATCAAGGTCAACGTCGGCGGCGCCGAGCGTTTCGCTGCCGTCGAGGACGCGGCCCGCCTCCGCGACGCCCTCGGCGTCCCGTTGCCCATGGGTGTGCCGCTGGCCTTCATCGAACCGGTCGCCGACCCGCTGGGCGACCTCGTCTCCCGCTATGCCCGCACCCACGGGCCGTTCACGTCCGCGGAAGCCGCCGCCCGGCTGGGACTCGGGGTCGCCGTCGTCGGCACGGCCCTGAAGCGGCTCGCCGCGGACGGGCGCGTGGTGGAAGGCGAGTTCCGCCCGCACGCGTCGCCGCCGTCCGCGCCGGAAGCCGACGGCGGGGAGGGCTCCGCCGAGGCTGACACGACTGCTGCGCCGGCCGCCCCGTCGCTGGCCGGAGTCAGCGAGTGGTGCGACGCCGAAGTCCTGCGGAAGCTCCGCCGCCGCTCGCTCGCCGCGCTGCGCGCCGAGGTGGAGCCCGTGGATGCCGCCGCGTACGGCCGCTTCCTGCCGGCCTGGCAGAACGTCCGGGTCCCCGGCAAACGCGGACAGTCGGCGCTGCGCGGACTGGACGGGATCATCACGGCCGTGGACCAGCTCTCCGGGGTCCCCATTCCTGCGTCCGCCTGGGAACCGCTGGTCCTCGCCAGCCGGGTGTCCGACTACCAGCCCGCCATGCTCGATGAACTCATGGCTGCCGGCGAAGTGCTGTGGTCCGGCGCGGGCGCGCTCCCCGGCAACGACGGCTGGGTCAGCCTGCACCTGGCCGATTCGGCCGAGCTGACCCTGAACCCGGCGCTGGACTTTGAACCGGGAGACGCGCAGCAGCGGCTGCTGGACCATCTGCGCAACAACGGCGGCGGGTACTTCTTCCGGCAGCTGACCGAGGTCGCAGGCGGCATGGACGCGGTGCTCAGCGACCAGGACGTGGTCACTGCGCTCTGGGACCTGGCGTGGGCGGGCCGGATCACCGGCGACACGTTCGCTCCCGTCCGGGCCATGATTGCCGGCGGCCACACCGCGCACCGGCAGGTGGCGCGCGCCCCGCGGGCCCGGGCCCCCCGGCTGAGCCGGCTGGGACGCGCGCACGGCACCGGGCTGCTCGGTTCCCCCGGGCTCACCGGCGGCAGGTACGGCTCAACCACCGGCGCGGCACCCACACCGCCGCTCGCCGCAGGCCGCTGGTCCGCGCTGCCCGCCCCCGAACTCGATGCCACCATCCACGCCCGCGCCACCGCGGAACTCCTGCTGGACCGGTACGGGGTGCTCACCCGCGGCTCGGTCATGGCCGAGAACATCCTGGGCGGCTTCGGGCTGATGTACAAAGTCCTGGCCCGGCTGGAGGAAGCGGGCCGGTGCCGGCGCGGCTACTTCATCGAGCACCTGGGTGCGGCGCAGTTCGCCGTGCCCGCGACCGTGGACCGGCTGCGGTCCTATGCCGAGGACACCCAGCTCCAAAAGCCCGAGCCGGTGGCGCTCGCCCTCGCCGCGACGGACCCCGCCAACCCGTACGGCGCTGCCCTGCCCTGGCCCGCCCTCAACGTCGACGCCGGGACCGGCCACCGCCCGGGCCGGAAGGCCGGGGCGCTGGTGGTGCTGGTGGACGGCGCCCTGGTGCTCTACGTGGAACGCGGCGGCAAGACCCTCCTGGCCTTCAGCGAGGACACCGACGTGCTGGCCGCCGCCGGCGCCGCCCTGGTCAGCGTGGTCACCCGCGGCGCGGTGGACAAACTGATCATGGAAAAGGTCAACGGCCACGGCATCCTCGACACACCCATCGCCGCCGCCCTGGCCCACGCCGGCGCCTACTCCACCCCCAAGGGGCTGAGGATCCGTGCCTGAGGGCGATTCCGTATTCCGCGCGGCCGCGCAGCTGCACGCTGCGCTGGCCGGCCAGAAACTCATCTCCTCCGACTTCCGGGTGCCGCGGTTCGCCACCCTCAAACTGGCCGGCTGGACCGTGACCGAGGTGGTCCCGCGCGGCAAGCACCTGCTCATGCGGCTCGAGGGACCCGCACGGGAGGGTGCAACCGGCCCCGCGGAGCCGGACCGGCTGACCATCCACTCCCACCTCAAGATGGAGGGGACCTGGCAGGTCTATCCGCCCGGGGGCCGCTGGCGGAAACCCGGGTTCACGGCGCGCTGCGTGCTGCGCACCGCGACGGCAGACGCCGTCGGGTTCTCCCTGGGGATCCTCGAAGTGGTCCGCACGTCCGAGGAGGATGCCGTGGTGGGCCACCTCGGCCCGGACCTGCTGGGCCCCGACTGGGACGTCGACGAGGCGGAGCGGCGGATCCTTGCCAGCCCGGACGTCCCGATCGGCGTCGCGCTGCTGGACCAGCGGAACCTCGCCGGGATCGGCAACATCTACCGCTGCGAGGCCTGCTTCCTCTCCGGCGTCCACCCCGCGGCGCCTGTCTCCGCGGTGCCCGACCTGAAGGCCATGATCACCGACGCGAAGGTGCTGCTGGAGGCAAATCTGGGCCCCGGGCGCCGCACCACTGTCCTGAACCGGCGCGGCGCCGTTGTGGGCCGGAGCTCCGGGCTGCCCGGCTACTGGGTCTACCGGCGCGAACACCAGGCGTGCCTGAAGTGCCGCACACCGGTGCGGCACGGTGTCCTGGCGAAGGGCACAGGCACGGAGGAACGGGACATCTACTTCTGCCCCGTGTGCCAGCCGATGCCGGACCCGGCGTAGCTCAGGCGGCTCTGACCGCGGGATCCGCAGCCGCCGGCGCGGGACGCTGTAGCTCGGGCACAGTGAACCGCGGCAGCAGAAGCTGCACCAGCGGGCCGATCGCCAGGGCGTAGAGCACTGTGCCGACGCCGACGGAGCCGCCCAGCAGCCAGCCGGCGCCCAGCACCACCACTTCGATGCCGGTGCGGCACACCCGGACCGGCCAGCCCGTCCGCCGGGCGAGCCCTGTCATGAGCCCGTCCCGCGCACCCGGGCCCAGCCGGGCGCCGATGTAGCAGGCGGAGGCCACGCCATTGAGCAGCACCGCACCGATGAGCAGGCCGGCCTGGCCGCCCAGATGCGAAAACGCCGGAATGAAGGCCAGCCCGATATCCGCGAAGACGCCCACCAGCACCGCATTGAACAGCGTGCCGATGCCCGGCCACTGCCGGAGCGGGATCCAGAGCAGCAGCACCAGGAAGCTGACAATGACCACCACCGTGCCCAGGCTGAGGCCCGTCTTGGTGGCCAGGCCCTGGTGCAGGACGTCCCACGGCGCCGTGCCGAGGCTGGCGCGGATGAACATGGCCAGGGAGATGCCGTACATGGCAAGGCCGATAAGGAGCTGGAGGAACCTGCGGGTCATCATGGCTCCCATCCTTCCCGAAAACTGGCCTTGTATTCCATAGCCAGTTTGAAATACTGGCCTTATGTCCGGATCCCTCAACCCCAGCTCCCTGGCGCGCCTGCTCGGCGAATGGAACGCAGGCGCGGCCCCCGCATACCGGGAGCTGGCCGACGTCGTCCGCCTCCTGGTCCTCGACGGCCGCGTGCCGCTGGGGGTGGCGCTGCCCAGCGAACGGTCTTTGGCCGCGACGCTGGGCATCAGCCGGACCACCGTCACCGCCGCCTACTCCCTGCTCCGTGAACAGGGGTTCCTCAGCAGCGGGCAGGGCAGCCGCGGCCGGACGTGCATCCCGCAGTCCGGCACGCCGGGCGACGGCCAGGGCGCGGCGTTGAGCGGAGCTCCCGGCCTTGTGGTTCCGGACGGCATCCTCGATCTGGCCTACGCCTCGCTCCCGGCCAGCGGCGAGGTGGTGCACCGGGCCTTCGCCGCCGCGCTGACCGAGCTGCCGGCGCTGCTGCCGGGCTTCGGCTACGACGCCCTCGGCGTCCTCCCCCTCAGGGACGCCATCGCGCGGCACTATTCGGCGGCCGGCGTGCCCACCACTCCGCAGCAGATCCTGGTGACGTCCGGTGCGCAGCATGCCCTGAACATCGTGCTCCGCACCCTGGCCGGCCGGGCTGACAAGGTGCTGGTGGAGCATCCCAGCTATCCCAACGCGATCGATGCCATCCGGGCGGCGGGCTGCCGTCTGGTGCCGGTGCCCATGCCTGCCGCAGCCCCGTCCGGCGCTGATCCCGCCGCACGCCCAGGCTGGGACCTGGCGGCCTTCGAGTCGGCGCTGAAGCAGCGTCCCGCCATGGCCTACGTGGTCCCGGATTTCCACAATCCCACCGGGCGGCTGATGCCCGATTCCCAGCGGCGCAGGCTGGTCCGCGCGGCGGCCGCCGCAGGCACGGTGCTGGTGGTGGACGAAACACTGCGGGAGCTGAACCTGGACGGCATGGACTCCACCCCCATGGCAGCGTTCAGCCCGGCGTTGGTGTCGCTCGGATCCCTGAGCAAGTCGCACTGGGCGGGGCTGCGCACCGGCTGGATCCGGGCTGAGGAATCCCTCATCCAGCGCTTCGCCGCCGCCCGCACCACGCTGGACCTCGGCGGCCCGGTGGTGGAACAGCTCGCCGCGGCGCACCTGGTCAACGCCCTCGCGGAGCCGCTTCCGGCCCGGCTGGCCACCTTGCGGGACAACCGGGACGGGCTGCTGGAGCTGCTGCGCGGGCACCTGCCGGACTGGGAAACGGAACGGCCCGACGGCGGCCTGTCCGTCTGGTGCCGCCTCCCGGCACCGATCAGCACCGCCCTCGCGGTGGTGGCGCCCGACGTCGGCATCCGCCTCGCGGCCGGGCCCCGCTTCGGCACGGGCGGCGCCTTCGAGCAGTACCTCCGGGTGCCGTTCACCCTGCCCCTGGAGCAGCTGGAAACCGCCGTGCTGGCCCTGCGGTCGGCCCAGGACCGGCTGTCAGCCTCCCCGCAGCTGAGGCGCACCCGGTCGGCCCCGCCCGCCGCCGCGATCGCCTGAGCCGCCCGCGGTGCCACCTGAGGCCCGGGACCGGGCGACGCGCTACCGGCCCTGCGCTGCGCAAAAATCCCCACGCCGCGGTACTCCCGCGTCGCCAGGACTCTGCCGCGTCGCCCGGCAGGTGGCGCGTCGCCGGGCGTCGCCGCGGCCCGACGACGCGCTACCGGTCCCGCGCTGCGCAAAATTCCCCACGCCGCGGTGCTCCCGCGTCGCCAGGACTCTTGCGTGTCGGCCGGCAGGTGCGGTGTCGGCCGGCAGGTGCCGCGTCGCCCGGACTTTGCCGCGTCCGGGCGCGGGAGCAGGTGCTAGGCGTAGACCTTCTCGAAGAACCCGCTCCAGGCCTTCGCCGTGGTTTCGGAGTCCCCGCTCCCGCTGAAGTCGTGGACCGTCATGCCCACCGGAGCGCCGAACGCATTGCGGCCGAAGAACCGGTACAGCGTGTCCGCCGTGCGCAGGCCCAGGAAGTTGTCGTTGGTGAAGTCCACCTCGCCGGACAGCCGCCCGACGCCGTCGAGCTCCAGGTCCACGTGATCCCCCTGGGCCGCACCGTCCACACCCATTGCGGCCTTAAGCCGGCTGAAGCCGTCCGGGGTCTGCGAGGCGGCCGGTGCCTGGATGTCCGTGAAGACCACGGGCTTGCCGTCGAAATACTTCAGGTACTGGCCGAGGGTGTGCAGGTAGAACACCGTGTGCTTGCTGGCGCCGTCGTACTGCCCGTCCCAGTCGCCCTGGAAGATGCCGCTGTGGACGTAGTGCAGTCGGGCCCGGCCGCCGTCGAGCGGTTCCAGGACGTGCTCCAGCTGGTTGAACCAGCCGTCCGGGCCGTCCATCCGTGACACCAGGTGGGTGGGGTATTCATCGACCGTCCGCACGGCCGGCCACTCATCCGTGGGGAACATCCAGGCCGGGGTGCCGGCGGTGACGGCCTCCCAGACCCGCTCGGGCGTGCCGGGCAGTTCCGTGTCCGCGATGATTTCGAAGTTCCGCTTGTCAGTCATTGTCCTGCTCCTTAGCTGATGGGGTTGTGGGTGTTTTAAGTGAGGGGTGAAGTGCGACGACGAGGCGGTGCTTGCGCCCGCCGCCGGGCCCGGGCGTCGGGGCCGTCGGTCCGCCGTCGTGGTACTTGTCCACGAGCCGGGTCACGGCGACGCCGAGCTCTTCCGCGAAGGCGGCCCGGTCCGCCGCCGACCGGAAGGTGATCTCGCCGTCGATGGCGAAGGTGGCGAGCGGCTGTTTGGCTGCGGCGGCACCCGCAATCAGCCGCCCTGTTTCCTGGACCATGCGGCTGGCGAGGGCCAGCAGCCAGAAGGCCGAGAAGCGGTCCGAGAACCGGTGCGGATCCGGCGCCACGGACGCCAGCGCGGCCGGCGAAATCAGGTAGGAGGCCGCGCTGGCCCGCAGGATGCGCTCCGTGACGTTGCCCTTCCGGCGCTCCTCTACCAGTTCCACCAGCCCGTGCCGCTCCAGGGCCTTGAGGTGGTAATTCACCTTCTGCCGCGGCAGGCCCACCCTGGCCGCGAGCTGCGTGGCCGAGCCGGGCTCCGCGAGTTCCATCAGGATGCGGGTCCGGATGGGGTCCAGCGATACCCCCGCCGCGGCCGGGTCCTCGATCACTTCGATGTCTAACATGCCACCAGTCTCGCTACCGACAGTTTTATTTGTCAAGAACTTTTTTATCGTCGGATGGGGGTGGGGCTCGCCGCCTCCGGGGCGGCGCCCGCGCCCGCCGCCGTAGAATGGACCGGTGATGCAATCCCCCCTTCCCGTGCGCGACGGCGTCAACGCCACCCGTCTGCGCCTGCCGGACGAGGGCCCGTGGGAAACCGCGATGGACTACATGATGCACCGCTGGGGCCATATCGACCCGCAGGGCATCGAGGAGCGTTTCGACGCCGGCGAGATCGTGGGCGAGGGCGGCATCCCCCTGGACCGGCGCACCAGGCTCGAGGACCACACCTTCATCTGGTACTACCGCACCCTTCCCCCGGAAACCCGGATCCCCGTGGAGCTGGGCATCCTGCACCAGGACGAGCACCTCCTTGTGGTGGACAAGCCGCACTTCCTGCCCACCACCCCCGGCGGCACCTACATCCAGGAGTCGGCCCTGGTGCGGCTCCGGAACCAGCTGGGCCTGCCGGACCTGATCCCCATGCACCGGCTGGACCGGATGACCGCCGGGATCCTCCTGCTCTCCACCAACCCCGAAACCCGCGGCCGCTACCAGGTGCTCTTCGAAAAGCGCCAGGTGCAGAAGGAGTACGAGTGCGTGTCCGCGGCGGAGCCCGCGCCCGGGCATCCCGCCGTCGACTTTCCCGTGGTGGTCCGGAACCGGATGACCAAGTCCCGCAGCTACCTGCTCGCCGAAGTGGTGGACGGCGAGCCCAACGCGGAAACCCGCATCGAGCGGCTGCGCACCTTCGCCGGCCCCGGCGCTCCCGCCCAGGGCAGGGAAACCAGCGGCACGCCCGACGGCGGCCAGCGGCGCGCGCTGTACCGGCTCGAGCCGCACTCGGGCAAGACCCACCAGCTCCGCGTGCATATGGCGTCCCTGGGCCTGGGGATCGTCAACGACGCCTTCTATCCGGACCTGCTGGACAAGGCCCCGGATGACTACACCAAGCCGCTCCAGCTCCTGGCCCGCGGCATCCGGTTCGTGGACCCCATCTCCGGAAAACCCGTCGAATACCGCAGCGGCCTGGAGCTCAGCGAAGCGCGCTGAGCCCGCGCGGCGGCAGCCGCACACCGCAGCCTCATCCCAGCCCGTAGGTCCGACCGGACGCAAGTGCGGTAATTTGTGCCCATGGACTTCGGCAGCGCGGACGGCTGGCGGGACGCGATCTACTTCTGGATCGTCCCGATTGTCATGGGCGATGCCATTTTTCCGCCGGTCCCGTCCGAGATGGTGGTCATCACCGGCGGCGCCCTGTCCGCCGCCGGCCGCGCCAACGCGTTCCTGGTGGTGTTCCTCGCGGCGGCCGCGTCGTGGCTGGGCGACATGCTAGTGTTCCAGCTCTTCAAGCGCCGCCTGAGCCATGTCCTGGACCGGTGGCGGTGGGGCCGTGTCTTCCACCAGTCCGTGCACACGGCGATCGGGAAGGCGGGCCGGTCCACCACCTACGGGGCCATCATCGGCATCCGGTTCATCCCTGGCGGCCGGCTGGCCACTACCGCCGCGGCCGGCATCGCCAACGTCTCCACCCGCGGATTCAGTCTCTGCGCGGCCCTCGGCGGCCTCCTGTGGGCGGCGTGGTCCGTCGGCCTCGGCTACGCCACGGGCGCGGCCACGGGCCTGCCGTTCTGGGCGAGCTCGCTGATCGGCGTCGGCGTCGGGATCCTGATCGGCGTCATAGTGGGCGTGGTGGTCACGCGGAGGCGCGGCAACAGCTCTCCCGTGGTGGACGGGCCCGACGACGAACTGGACTTCTGACCCGCACCCGTCCCGCGCAGCATCTACACGGGCGCCCAGCGGCCCCTGTTGCGGCGGAGCACCATCAGGTTCCCGGTCACGGCAACGCGTTCGACGGCGTCGCGCATCATCGCGGCCGACTCCAGCGCCTGGCTGTTCTCACCGCTGTAGGACGTCGGCTCCACGAGGAAGCGCAGGTGCAGCTGCGGCACGCCGCCGGCCAGTTCGAGCTGGTTCGCCTCGACGTGGTGCCTGGTCTCCAGCGCTTCGACGGCCGCGGCCATCACGGCCTCGGGCGGATTTCCCGGCTTCAGGCCGGTGATCTTCAGTCTGGTCTGGAAGGACGGCATGGAATCAACCCTAGCCGCCCCTCGACCCTCCCGCAGATCCGGCCGGATCTAGGCGGACCCTCCCGCAGGCACTGAGGGAGGGTCCGGAAAAAACCCGCCACACCTGAGGGAGGGTCTGAGGGTCAGCCGGTGTTGCGCAGGCCGGCCGCCACACCGTTCACCGTGATCAGCATGGCGCGCTGCAGGCGCTCGTCGATCTCGCCGTTGGACATGCTCTCTCCGGCCCCCTCGGACCGCACCCGGCGCAGCAATTCCACCTGCAGGTAGCTGATCGGGTCGAGGTACTGGTCCCGGATCTCCAGCGAGCGCTTCAGCGTGGGCTGGGCGTCGAGGAGCAGGTCCTCGCCGGTGAGGTTCTGGATCTCCGCGACGGTGAGCTCGTATTCGGCCCGGATGGCGCGGAAGAGGTGGTGCAGTTCCTCCGGCACCAGCGTGGAGACGTAGTAGCCGGCGATGTCCATGTCCGTTTTGGCCAGCGTCATTTCCACGTTGGACAGCACGGACCGGAAGAAGTGCCAGCCGTCCATCATCTCCACCAGTTGGGCCGAGTGCCCGGCCTCGCGGGCGGCCTTGAGCCCGGAGCCGACGCCGAACCAGCCCGGGACGATCTGCCGCGACTGGGTCCAGCCGAACACCCACGGGATGGCCCGCAGGCCCTCGAGTCCCGCGCCGGAATCGGGCCGCTTGGACGGCCGCGAGCCGATGTTGAGGGACCCCAGCTGCTCCACCGGGGTGGACGCCATGAAGTACGCGGGCAGGTCAGGGTCATCGATCAGCGTCCGGTACCGGGCGAACGCGGCGTCGGAAACGGTCTCCATGACGTGGCCGTAGCGTTCGCGCTGGTCCTCGGAGGTGCGCGGGGTGCGGTGCAGCGCCGAGCCCTGCAGGACGGCCGCGAGCGAGAGCTCCAGGTTCTCCCGGGCGAGCTCGGGCAGCGAGTACTTGTCCGAGATGACCTCACCCTGCTCGGTGAACTTGATCTCGCCTTCCAGCACACCGTTCGGCTGGGCCATGATGGCGTCGTAGGTGGGCCCGCCGCCGCGGCCCACCGAGCCGCCGCGGCCGTGGAAGAGGCGCACCCGGACGCCGTGCTTCGCGGCGACATCCCGGAGCTTGCGCTGGGTCTTGTGGATCTCCCACTGGCTGGTCATCACCCCGGATTCCTTGTTGGAGTCCGAGTAGCCGAGCATGATTTCCTGCACGTCGCCGCGGAGCCGGACCAGCTCGCGGTACGACGGGTCGGACAGCAGCTGGTCCACGATCTCGGCCGAGGCACGCAGCTCCTCCACCGTCTCCAGGAGCGGTGCGAAGCCGATCCGGGCGTAGGGTGCCTCGCCGAAGAGGCTGACCAGCCCGGCTTCGCGGGCCAGCACCGCCGCGGCCAGGACGTCGTCCGCACCCCGTGTCATGGAGATGATGTACGTCTCGATCACGTCCGGGCCGTAGGTGCGCAGGGCACGGCGGATCTCACGGAAGACGTCGTACGTACCGTCGGCGACGCCGTCGAGCTTGATCGGGTGGCCGGACAGCGGGCGGCGCGAGGCCAGTTCCGAGCCCAGCACCTCCAGCCGTTCGGGCCGGCTGAGTTCCGCGTAGCGGACCCCGGGCCCGCCCAGGCGGTCCATCAGCTGCCCGACGGCGTCGTGGTGGTGGTCCGCGTGCTCTCGGATGTCGAGGGTGGCCAGGTGCAGGCCGAAGGAGGCGATGGCGCGGCGGACCCGGGCCAGGGCCCCGTCGGCGGCGAGGGCGGCGTGATGGTTGCGGAGCGAACGCTCCAGCAGGCCCAGCTCGGCGATCAGCTCGGCGGTGGCGGTGTAGTCGCGGCCCGGCTCGTGCGCCGACCCGGCCGAGACGCGCCGGGCGGTGTTCAGCAGCTTGGCCTTGATGCAGGTGAGCTTGAGCCGGTACGGCTCCTGGGCGTTCAGTTCGAGGACGCGGCGGTCCAGCCCGGGCAGGTTCTTGAGGTCGACGTCGATCGACTCCAGCAGCTCGCTGTCCGCCCCGGCGAGCGCCGTCGAGTTCGACAGGATGGAGATCAGCCCGTCGATGAGGCCGATGCTGATCCGGACGGCGTGCTGGTTCTGGATCTGCAGAATCTCGCGGGTGACGGCTGCGGTGACGTTGGGGTTGCCGTCCCGGTCACCGCCGATCCAGGACCCGAAGCGGATGGGTGCCTTCTCCGCGGGGAGGCTGACGCCGTGCTCGGCGAGCAGTTCGGAGAGGTCCGAGAGCATCTCCGGCATGGCGTCGCCCAGAATGCCGGTGAGGTAGTAGATCGCGTTCCGGGCCTCGTCCACGGGGGTGGGCCGGACCTGGCGGAGTTCGTCCGTCTGCCACATCTGGTCGATCACCTCGGCCAGCTGCCGGTCCTGGCGGCGCCGCGCGGATGTTCCCTCCGCGGTGGTCTCCGCGAGGATGTCGGAGAGCCGGCGCACCTTGTCCAGCACGGACCGGCGGGAGGCCTCGGTGGGGTGCGCGGTGAAGATGGGGCGGACATCGAGTTCGTTCACCACGTCCTGCAGCACCGTGGGGCCGGCCTGCCCGGCGACGTCGGCGACAGCCTTGGCCAGCCAGCCGTCCTTTTCCTGCCGCGTGCGCAGCCCGCGGACCCGGTGGACCTGCTCGGCGGCGTTGGCCAGGTGGAAGTAGAACGCGAAGGCACGGACAAGGTCCGTCGCCTGCTCCAGGGGCAGGGAGCCGAGCAGCTCGCGGACCTGGGCGACGACGTCGTACGAGCTCCACGGCCCGGTGGCATCGGCACCGCCGCGGGCAGCCTCCTTGGACTCCTTCGTCAGCAGGCGCACCTGCTCCACGAGGTCCAGGAGTTCCGGGCCGTGCTGGCGGACCAGCGATTCGCCGAGGAGGGTGGACACCCGGCGGACGTCGGCCCGGAGCTCGGCGGCAAGATCGGTGTCAGAATGCATTGCAGTGTCAGCCATGGAATCAATCTCTCAAGAGGACTTGGCTCGTACACTGCGCTGGATACTGTGAGCCGGGTTACTTTCTTCCTCAAAGATGCTACCTGCAGCCGCCGCGTGCCGGGAATCCGTCTCAGATAGTGTCGGGCCGGGCGCGCACAGGCCCCGCCGCCGGCCGGCCTAGCGGGCGATCTTGAAGTTGAACGCTCCGGTTCCCAGCGCGCCCCAGACCCGCAGCCAGATCGGCAGCACCATTTCGGCGCCGCGGGCGGTGGTGATGTCGCCCAGGTCGATGATGTCGCGGTGGCCCAGGTCCCTGAGCAGCCCGCTCACAACTTCCTTGGCATCGACATCGTTTCCGGAGACAAATACCGAGTGGTCTCCCCCGGCAACGCTCGCCGGGTCCACCATCACGCCCGCGTTCATCGTGTTGAGGGTCTTGACCACGCGCGCCTCCGGGAAGGTCCGCTGGATCTGCTCGCCCAGGCTGTCCGTGTTCACGGGGTTCAGCGACGGCGGGAAGCCGTGGGAGAAGTCCAGCGGATTGGCGACGTCGATCAGCACCTTGCCGGCGAGGTTTTCCGCCCCTGCCGCGCCCAGGGCGGCCAGGGAGCCGGTGCCGTTGGTTGCGTTGACCACGACGTCGGCGCCGGCGGCGGCGTCCGCGTACGTGGCGACGCCGACCCGACTGTGCGCCGCGTGCCATTCGGCGAAGGGCGGGCCTCCCGTCGCGCCGGGTTCGGTGCGGACCAGCGTCGCTTCCGGGTCGCGGGTGCCGATGACGACGTGGTGCCCCAGGCCGGACAGCGCCCCGGCGATTGCGGGGCCGACGGTCCCGGTTCCCAATACGGCGATCTTCATGGCGTCCTCGAATTTCTGGATGGGTATCGGCGGGCTCAACGGTAGACAGGGCTGTCTGCTGTTTTGGAGGCTACCAGACAGACCTGTCTGCGGCAATGACGCACAGACTGGTCTGTCCACCCCGGAGGTAGCATGGACCCATGACGCCGCCAGCAGCCACGGGAAAGCAGGCAGCCCGCACCCCGGCCGGGCAGGCCAGGGACAAGATCCTCGCCACCGCCTTCCGTCTCTTCTACGCCCAGGGGCTCCGGGCCGCCGGCATCGACACGATCATCGCCGAGTCCGGCGTCGCGAAGGCCACGTTCTACAAGTACTTCCCCGCCAAGGATGACCTCATCCTGGCCTATCTGGAAAAGGTGGACGGCGTGTGGACCGGGCAGCTCCACGCCGCCGCGGAAGCCTCTGGGCCGGAGCCCGCTGACCAGCTCGTTGGCCTGTTCGACGCCCTGACCACCGCCTGCCGCCGCGACGGCTACCGCGGTTGCGCCTTCATCAACGCCGCCGCCGAGTCCGCGTCCGGCACCCGGGTGCACGAACGGACGGTGGCCCACAAACAGCAGGTCCGCGCCTGGATCCGGGACCTGGCCGGCCGCGCCGGCGCCCCGGATCCGGACCAGCTGGCCCGCAGCCTGACCCTGGTCCTGGACGGCGGCCTCGCCAGCGGTGTGCTTGACGCCGATCCGTCCGCGGCCGCCGCGGCCAAGGCAACGGCAGCCCACCTGGTTGCAGCCAGCCTCGGCACACACCACCCCAACTGACCCGCAGCAGGAGGAACCCGTGACCACCACCAACCCCGGCACCGACGCCCAGCTGGCCCGCTGGCAGCGCTTCCGGAACAACCGCAACACGGCCCTGGCCAGCGACTACGGCTGGCTGACCCTGACATCCTTCCAATGGCTGGAGGACAAGCCGGCCGCCGTCGACCTCGCCCCCGGGCTCTGGTCCACGGACGGCACGACGGCGTTCCTCACCGCCGCGGCGGCTGACGGGATCACCCTCGTGGAGACCGGCGCCCCGGTGGACGGCACCATCAGCGCGGCGCTTTCCGATGAGGAGTCGCTGTTCTGGGTCCAGTACGGCGGCGGTGACGGGCGGCAGGTGCAGGTGGAACTCGCCATGCGCGGCGGCAGGTACGCGGTGCGCACCAGGGATTCCACGTCGCCCGTGTTCACCGGGTTCGACGGTGTCCCCACCTTCGACTACCGGCCCGACCTGGTGGTCGAGGCGCGCTTCCACCCCTATCCGGAGCCCGTCGACGTCCCGATCGGCACCGCCAACCCGCTGGTGGACGGGGTGCACCGGTCCGTCGGCGAACTGGGGTTCCGGCTCCCCGGCAAGGACCACGAGTTCCGGCTGCAGGCCGAGGAGGAGAAGCTCGGCGCGCTGACCGTCACGTTCCACGACGAGACGAACGGCGAAAGTACCGACGAGTGGCGGAAGGTCTCCACGGCCCGGCCCCGCACCGATGCCCAGGGGAACCAGACGGTGATCCTGGACTTCAACCGGGCCATCAACTACCCCAGCGCCTTCACCCCTTACGGCACCTGCCCCATGCCGGTGAAAAACAACAGCCTGGACTACCGGATCGAAGCCGGGGAGAAGGAGCCCGGCCTGCTCTAGACGATCGCGGACACCCCTGTCACGGCCCGTCCCACGATGAGGGTGTTGATCTCGAACGATCCCTCGTAGGTGTAGATGGCCTCCGCGTCGGCGAAGATCTTGGCCATCGCAAAGTCGGTGACAATCCCGTTGCCGCCCAGCAGGGACCGGCCCATGGCCACGGTTTCCCGCATGCGGGCACTGACGTAGGACTTCGCCAGCGCCACCTGGGGCATGTCCGCGGCACCCTGCTCCTGCAGCTGGGCGATGCGGACCATCATGCCCATGCTCGCGACGGCGTTGCCCAGCATGGTCACCAGCTGCTGCTGGACCAGCTGGAATTTCGCCAGCGGCCGTCCAAACTGCTGGCGTTCGACGGCGTACTGCCGGGCGACGTCGAAGGCGGCCAGCTGCTGGCCCACACCCTGCCAGGCGACCATGATCCGGGAGCCGCGCAGCAGCTCGTTGGTGTCCTCGAAGCTGCTGATCCCGGCGAAGCGGTCCGCCTCCGCCACCTGGACGTCCTTGAAGGTGATGTCCGCGTTCTGCACGGTGCGCAGCGCGATCTTGTTCTCGATCCGGCTCCGGGTCACGCCCGGGAGGGTGGCGTCGACGATGAAGCCGCGGATGCCGCCGTCGGCCTCGTCCCGCGCCCAGACCAGCATGTAGTCGCAGAATGTCCCGTTGCCGATCCAGCGCTTGGCGCCGTTGAGCACCCAGGTGTCCCCGCCGTCGGGCGCCCCGCCGGCGACACGGCGGGCGGTGGTCTCCATCCCGCCGGCCACGTCGGAGCCGTGGTCCGGTTCGGTGAGCGCGAACGCGCCGGTGGTCCGCAGGTTGGCGGCGTCGTCCAGCAGGCGCGCCTTCTGTTCCTCCGAGCCGAAGCCGTAGAGGGACTCGACGAAGAGGTCGTGGTGGACCAGGAAGAACGTTGCGAGCGAGGTGTCCACCCGCGTGATCTCGGCGATGACCAGCCCGGCGAACAGGTGGCTGTAGCCGCGCTGGGCGGGCGCGCTGAGCTCCAGGGCCGCCAGCTGGGGCAGGATGTGGGCGGGGAACTCCGCCTTGTTCCACCACTCGCCGGCATAGGGCGCCACCTCACGGGCCAGGAACTCCCGCAGTTCAGCGAGTTTGGCCTGCTCCGCGGCGTTGAGCATCGCCTCGAAGTCGAAAAAATCAGCGGTGGGCAGGTCCCGCCCGGCGCCGGCGGCCGCGCCGGCTTCGGCGCGCATCACGTCGGCGCTCATTACTTCGGTCCCATCCGGATGGCGCCGTCGAGGCGGATGGTTTCGCCGTTGAGCATGGCGTTGTCGACAATGTGGGCGGCAAGGTTGGCGTACTCGGCGGGGCGGCCCAGCCGGGACGGGTGCGGCACCTGCTGCCCGAGGGAATCCTGGGCCTCCTGCGGCAGTCCGGCCATCATCGGGGTCTCGAAGATGCCCGGCGCAATGGTGACCACCCGGATGAGCGACCGCGCGAGTTCGCGGGCGATCGGCAGCGTCATGGCGTGCACCGCGCCCTTGGAGGCCGAGTAGGCGGGCTGGCCGATCTGGCCGTCGAACGCCGCCACCGAGGCGGTGTTGATGATGACGCCGCGCTCCGGGCCGCCGAGCTCGGTCACGGCCGGTTCCGTGGCGGCCATCGCGGCCGCCGCGAGCCGGATGACGTTGAAGGTCCCCACGAGGTTGATCTGGATGACCCGGCTGAAGGTCTCCAGCGGCAGCACGCCGTCGCGGCCCAGGACCTTCCCGGGGGTGGCGATGCCGGCGCAGTTGACCACGATCCGCAGCGGGCCAAGGGCGACGGCGGCGTCCACGGCCGCCTGCACCTCGCTTTCGCTGGTGACATCGGCGGGAACGAACACCGCCCGGTTCCCCGCCTGGCCCCGTGCCGGGGCTTCGGCCCGGGTATTCAGTTCGGCGGCGAAGGCGTCGCCGGCAGAGCCCGGCAGGTCCACCAGAACCACCGAGGCGCCGGCGTCGAACAAGCGCCGGGCGGTGGCCGCGCCCAGTCCCGAGGCCCCGCCCGTAATCAGCGCAACCGTACCTTTGATGTCCATGCATCCTCCTTGATGTGGAACCGGAACCCGCCGCGGCACCGTGCCGGTCGCCACGGATCTGCAGGAGCTTAGTTAGTTCAGGTTAACTGGAATGCGGGCATTCCGCACCTTCACCCGCGGGGCATGTCCGCTCCGGCCCTGCACCCGTCCCCGCCGCTAGGCTGGAGCCATGACCCACGCAGAGACGTCCGCCGCCCCCGACTGGCCGCTCCGGGCCGACGAGGCGGCCCGTTCGGTGACCCGGATGTTCGGGCAGCGGCTCCTGTTCCTGCCGGGGACGCACATCGCCGCCATCGTGCGGCCGTCGGGCGGACTCAAGAACCTGGCCCGGCCCTGGCACTACTGGTGGCAGGCGCACTATGTGGACTGCCTCGTGGATACCGGCCGCCGGGAACTGGGGCGTGCTGGCAGGCCCGCCACCCGCTTCGACGGCGATGACCGGCCCAGCGCCGGCCGGCTGGCCTCCCGCCTGGTCACAGGGATCCGGCTGCGCAACTTCCTGACCTTCGTCAACAACTACTACGACGACATGGCCTGGCTGGCGCTGTCCACGCTGCGGCTGGAAAAACTTGCGGAGGACAGCCGCAAGGCGGCTGGCCGCCGCCGCAATGCCAGGGCCCTCCAGCGCCTCACCCTGCAGTTCGACTCCGCATCCACAGACGACCTCGGCGGCGGCACGTTCTGGAGCAAGAAGCGGGACTTCAAAAACACCCCGGCCACGGCCCCGGTGGCCCTCTACTACGCCCGCACCGGCAAGCAGGCCAGAGCGCAGGCCCTGCTGGACTGGCTGGAGGCCCGGCTGTTCGACCCGGCACAGGGCCTGTACCAGGACGGGCTGCGCATCGCTCCGGACGGGGACGTGGTGCTGGAAAGCGCCATTTACACGTACAACCAGGGTCCGGTCCTGGGCGCCCTGCTGGAACTCGGCGGCGACGCCAACCTGGGCCGCGCGTCCGCACTGGTGGCCGCCGTCGCCCGCAACCTCACCCTCCCGGCCACGCCGGCCGGGGGCAGCGCCGCGGTGCTGCGCTGTGAGGGCACCGGCGACGGCGGGCTGTTCACCGGCATCCTGGTCCGGTACCTGGCCCTGGCCGCCTCCGACCCGCGGCTTCCGGTCGCTACCCGGAGCACGGCCGCGGCGTTGGTGACCGGCACCGCCGAGGCCTTCTGGCAGGGCCGCCGCATCGTGCCGGCCGGGGATCCGCTGGCCCGCAAGGGCGGCCGGGTCCTGTTCTCGGCCCGCCCCGAGCGGCCGGCGCACGCCACCTATCCGGAGGGCGCCGCCGTCGAACTTTCCACCCAGCTGCAGGCCTGGATGGTGTTGGAGGCCGCCGCGTCAATTGCGGGCCCCGCCGGACTCCCGGGACCCGGAAACATCACACCTTCGAATTAAGTCACGCAATAGTTTCGTAATTACTGTGATCCTGATCACTTAAGGCGCCTTCAGCTTGGTTGCTTAGGTTTGGCTAACCTACAGTTTTTCGTAGTGAGCACGCCCTAACTTCCCCCCGCTCACAGGGGGCTAGGGACCCTAAGACCTTCCTTACGAAAGCAGCCCCATGAAGATCCGCACCAACGCGCTGGCAGGTATTGCACTTGCCGCCACCGCCGCGCTCGGCCTGTCCGCCTGTGGCTCCGGCGCCTCGACGTCCCCCAACAGCAGCGCCGCCGCTGGCTCCGGAATCTCCGGCGAGATCACCGTCTACAACGCCCAGCATGAGTCCCTGACGAAGGAATGGGTGGACGCGTTCACCGCAGAAACCGGCGTCAAGGTGACCATGCGCCAGGGCTCCGACACGGAGATGTCCAACCAGATCATCCAGGAAGGCAAGGCCTCCCCGGCCGACGTCTTCCTCACGGAGAACTCCCCGGCCATGGCCCAGGTGGAAAACGCCGGGCTCTTCGCCGACGTCGACCAGGCCACCATTGACCAGGTGCCGGCCGAATTCCGCCCCTCCACCAACAAGTGGACCGGCATCGCGGCCCGCTCCACCGTGCTGGTCTATGACAAGGCCAAGCTCACCGAGGACCAGCTGCCCAAGTCCATGCTGGACCTGGCCAAGCCGGAATGGCAGGGCAAGTGGGCGGCATCGCCGTCCGGTGCCGACTTCCAGGCCATCGTCTCCGCACTGCTCGAGCTCAAGGGCGAAGCCGCCACGGAGGAATGGCTGCAGGGCATGAAGGAGAACTTCAAGGCCTACAAGGGCAACAGCACGGCCATGAAGGCGGTCAACGCCGGCGAGGTCGACGCCGCCCTGATCTACCACTACTACTACTACGGCGACCAGGCCAAGACCGGCGAGAACTCCAAGAACGTCACCCCGTACTACTTCAAGAACCAGGACCCGGGCGCGTTTGTGTCCGTCTCCGGCGGCGGCGTGCTGCAGTCCTCGAAGAACGCGGCGGCCGCCCAGGCCTTCGTCAAGTTCATCACCGGCAAGAAGGGCCAGGAGGTCCTGCAGAAGGGCACGTCCTTCGAATACGCCATCGCGTCCGACGTCCCGGCCAACGAAAAGCTGGTCCCGCTGGCGGAGCTGCAGGCTCCCACGGTGGACCCGGCCAAGCTCAACTCCGAGAAGGTCACCGAGATGATGACCAAGGCAGGACTGCTGTAACCACGTGACCACCAAGCTGGCGGCACCCGGAACTCCCGGGGGCACGACGACGGCGGGCCGGGGCAAACGCCCCCGCCCGCCTTTCGGCGTTTCCGCGGTGTCAATCCTTGCCGTACTCATTGCCCTGTTTTCGCTGATCCCGCTGGGGTACGTCATTGTGATGACGGTCGCCACGGGGTGGGAGACCGCCTCGGCCCTGATCTTCCGCGAGCGGGTGGGCGAGCTGCTGCTCAACACTGTGCTGCTGATGGCGGTCACCGTGCCGCTCTGCCTGGCGCTCGGCGTGGGCGGGGCCTGGCTGGTGGAGCGGACCACACTCCGCGGGCGGAAGGTGTGGGCCGTGCTGCTCGCGGCGCCGCTGGCCATCCCGGCGTTCGTCAACAGCTACGCCTGGGTCTCCGCGGTGCCGTCCCTGGAGGGGCTGTGGTCCGGCGTGCTGATTGCCACGCTGTCCTATTTCCCGCTGGTCTACATCCCGGCCGCCGCCGCGCTCGGCCGGCTGGACCCCGCCATCGAACAGTCCGCGGCGGCCCTGGGCCTGGGCGCCTGGCGCACTTTCTTCCGGGTGGTGCTGCCGCAGCTGCGCATTGCCATGACCGGCGGGGCGCTGCTGGTGTCCCTGCACCTGCTGGCCGAATACGGCGCGTTCGCGATGATCCGCTTCGACACCTTCACCACCGCCATCATGGTGCAGTACCAGTCCACGTTCAACGGGACCGCCGGGAACATGCTGGCCAGCGTCCTGGTCTTCTTTTGCCTGATCCTGCTGCTGGTGGAGGTCCGCAGCCGCGGCAGCGCACGCTACGCCAGGATCGGTTCCGGCGCCCAGGCCGGCGCCCTCCGCCTGCCCCTGCACGTCTACCAGGTCCCGGCCCAGCTGTTCCTGGCCGCGCTCACCGCGCTGGCCTTCGGCCTGCCGCTGACCTTTGTGCTGCGCTGGATCATCGCCGGCGGCCCGGAGATCTGGGCCGCGGACGAATTCCTTCCGGCCCTCCTGCAAACCCTGACGTACGGCCTTGCGGGCGCCCTCGCCACCACGGTCGTCGCCTTCCCCATGGCGTACTTGGCCGTGCGGCACCCCAGCTGGTTCAGCAAGGCCCTGGAGCTGTCCAATTACATCACCAGCTCCCTCCCCGGGATTGTGGTGGGCCTGGCCTTCGTGACCGTCAGCATCAAGGCCGCACCGGATCTCTACCAGACCTCGGCCCTGCTGGTAGCGGCGTACGTGCTGCTGTTCCTGCCGCGCGCCCTGGTCAACATCCGCTCCGGCCTGGCCCAGGCGCCGAAGGAACTCGATGAGGCCGCCCAAGCGCTCGGCAAGCCGCCGCTGCTGGCCTTCCTCCGGGTCACACTGCGGCTCACCGCCCCGGCAGCCGCCGGGGGCGCCGCCCTGGTGTTCCTCGGGATCGTGAACGAACTCACGGCCACCCTGCTGCTCTCCCCCAACGGCACCCGGACGCTCGCCACCGAGTTCTGGAGCAAGAGCAGCGAGATCGACTACGCCGGCGCCGCGCCATACGCCCTGCTGATGATCCTGATCTCGGCGCCGATGACCTACCTCCTTTTCCAACAGTCCAAGAAAGCAGCGGGACAGTGACCCAGTACAGCCCTTCGCGCCTTCCGGAACCGCGGATCGCCCCCTCCGTGGCCCCCAGCACCAACAGCCACCTGGAAATCGAGTCCGTCACCAAGAACTTCGGCTCCCAGGCCGTCCTCCAGGGCGTCAACCTCGCGGTGGCCAAAGGCGGGACAACGGCGATTGTGGGCCCGTCAGGCTCCGGCAAGACCACCCTGCTGCGGCTCATCGCAGGGTTTGAGCACCCGGACACCGGCAGCATCTCGCTCAACGGCGCCAAGGTGGCCGGCGACGGCGTCTGGGTTCCCGCGCACAAACGGCATGTGGGTTACGTGGCGCAGGACGGGGCGCTCTTCCCGCACCTGAGCGTCGGCCAGAACATCTCCTTCGGCCTGGACTCCGCCAAGCTATCCGGCGGACACCGCGGTGTGAAGGCGCGGGTGGGCGAGCTGCTGGAGATGGTCTCGCTGGACCCCGCCATGGCCAAGCGCCGCCCGCACCAGCTCTCCGGCGGGCAGCAGCAGCGGGTGGCCCTCGCCCGTGCGCTGGCCAGGGAGCCGGAACTCATGCTGCTGGACGAACCGTTCTCCGCCCTCGACGCCGGGCTGCGGGTGGCCACGCGCCGCGCCGTGGGAAAGGTCCTCCACGACGCCGGCGTCACCACCATCCTGGTCACCCATGACCAGGGCGAGGCGCTGTCCTTCGCGGACCAGGTGGCGGTGATGCGCGGCGGACGGCTGGCGCAGATCGGCAACCCGTTCATTGTCTACACGCGGCCCGCGGACCGTGCCACCGCCGAGTTCCTGGGCGACGCCGTCATCCTCGACGCCTGGATGGAAGGCTCCCTGGCCACGTGCTCCCTGGGCGGCATCCCCGTGCGCCGGCCGCCGGCGCAGGGCCGCGTCCAGCTGATGCTGCGCCCGGAGCAGATCCGGATCGCCGAGGACGGACCCATCCGCGGAACGGTGGTGGACACCGATTACTTCGGACCGGAGACCACGGTGCGGCTCAAGCTCGCGGTCCCGCCCGTCCTCGCGGAGGGTGCCTTGGCGGACCACCGCTACCCGGGCGGCGGCGAGATCATTACCATCCGGCACTGGAACGCCTCCATCGCCCGCCCGGGCACCGAGCTGTGCCTCCGGGTCGTGGGCGAGGCCGTGGCCTTCCCCATGGACGACCTGCCGCAGGCGTAGCCGTACCCGCGCGGGCGGGAGCTACGCGAGCGAGTTACGGCCCCGTGTGGAGGACCGTGCCGCCCAGGTGTTTCTGGAGGCGGTCCAGGTCTTCACTGACCACGGTCCAGTTCTTTCCGACATTGATAGCCCTCTGCCCGGCCGTCCCCACAAAATCGAGCTGCGACTGCAGATACGTGTCGCTGCTGTATGTGGCCAGGAACAGGAACTCGCCGCAGCTTCCCGAGGAGGCGGCGAACTTGGCGGGCGGGGTGTCCAGGACCAGCTCCGGGCACCGCAGGCCGGCGTTTTCCACCGCCTGCCTTAAATCTTCAATCGACTGGTACGTTCCCCCGTCCGCCGGCGGCGGCGGTACCTCCGAGGCAGCACACGCTGCCAGGGAGCAAGCGGCCACGGCTGCCGCAGCGCCCAAAGTCCATCGGTTCATTTCCGGTTCCCCCATCTGAAAACGTGTCCGTCCCTCCAGCCTACGGCCCGGCTACGGCCCGGCCACGGCACCAGGAATCCGGCCGGCGGGCCCCGCGGGGTTCGTTGAGCAGGTCCGGCTCCCGGCATAGGGTGGGGCGCATGACTGTTCAGCCAGCGCTCCACCGCCAGCACTGCTCCGTTGCCGCGCCCACCCAGCTCTGGCTCGACGCCGACGGGCGGCTGGCCGGCGCTGCCGGTTCCTCCGGCTCTGCTGTTTCCTCCGGCTCTGCTGCCGCAGGAGGGGGCTGGTTCACGGGTCTGCTGCACGGCGACACCCGGATGCTGTGCCGGGCGGAGGTCCGGGTGAACGGCATGGAGCCGGAACCGGCCACCGTGGAGGCGGAGACCGGCGGTGTGCTGCGCGTGCGCGGGCTGGTCCGCGGCATCCCGGGGCCCACGGAGGATCCCGCCGTCGAACTGGTCCAGACCTGGACGGTCACGCCCGGCGTCGTCCGCCATTCCCTGCACCTTGCCACGTCCCTTGAGTCGCTGGAGGTGGAAATCGAAGTCCGGCTGGCCGCGGACTTCACCGACATGGCCGCCATCCGCCTCAGCCGCTTCCGGGATCCCGCCGAGCCGTTCGCGGCGGACGATTCCACGCTGCGCTGGCGCGACGGCGGGCGGACCCTGACCGTCGCGGCCCCCGGCAGCGTCGCCGCCGGGGAGAGGCTCGTCTGGCGCGGCACGGCAGGACGCGGGCGCCCGTTCGACGCCGAATGGCAGGCTGTGCTCGCCGACAGCGACGACGCCGTGGTGGCGGCCCCGCCGGCCGCCTCGCGCAGCGTCCGCGCGCAACCGTCCGGTGCCCTGGGGCAGCTGCTGGACAACTCCCTCGACGAGCTCGCCGGCCTCCGGCTGGCCACGCGGCGGGTGCCCGACGCGCCGTTCCTCGCCGCCGGGGCGCCGTGGTATTTCACCTTGTTCGGGCGTGACTCGCTCTGGGCGGCCCGGATGCTCCTGCCGCTCGACGCCGGGCTCGCCGCCGGAACGCTGCGCACACTGGCCGCCTTCCAGGGCACCGGGAGCGATCCCGCCGCCGCCGAAGAGCCCGGCAAGATCCTGCACGAACTCCGCGCCAAGGAGCTGGTGCTTGAGAGCCAGGGGCTGCGCCTCCCGCCAGTCTACTACGGCGCCGTCGACTCTACCCCGCTGTGGCTGTGCCTGCTGGCGGAACTCGGCCAGTCCGGGCTGGACGACGCCGCGGTCCGCTCCCTCCTGCCCAACGCGGTGCGGGCGGCGGACTGGCTGCTGGCTGCCGGCGGCGCGCCCGGCAGCCCCAATAGCGGGTTCCTCAGCTATCAGGACGCCACCGGCCACGGCCTCAGCAACCAGGGCTGGAAGGATTCCGGGGACGCCATGCAGTTCCGCGACGGCCGGCAGGCGGACGGGCCCATCGCCCTCTCCGAGGTGCAGGGCTACGCCTACCAGGCCGCCGTCCACACCGCTGATCTGTTTGACGCCTATGGCGAGCCCGGCAGCCAGGCGCTGCGGGACTTTGCCGAGGCCCTGCAGCAGAATTTCCGGGCGCGCTTCTGGGTCGAGGACGACGGCGGGGCCTTCCCTGCCATGGCCCTCGACGGGCACGGCGATCCCCTGGACATCCCGGGGTCCAACATGGGCCACCTGCTGGGCACCGGCATCCTGGACGCTTCCGAGGCCCGGCTCGTGGCGGACCGGCTGCTGGGCCCTGACCTGTTCTCCGGCTACGGCGTGCACACCATGTCCCGGCGGGCCGCCGGCTTCTGGCCGTTCAGCTACCACTGCGGGTCCGTCTGGAGCCACGACACCGCGATTGCGGCCCGGGGACTGCTCGCGGAGGGGTTCCTCGCCGAGGCCCGAACCATCGCCGAAGGCCTCCTGGCCGCGTCCGGGGCGTTCGGGCACCGCCTGCCGGAACTTTTCGCCGGCATCCCCGCCGGGGAGGCGGGGCACGCGGTGCCGTACCCGGCGTCGTGCCATCCGCAGGCCTGGTCCTCGGCGTCGGCCGTGGTGATTGCCCAGGCCATGGGCGTCCGCTTCTAGGGACCGCGGCCGCCAGCCGGTCGGAGGCCGGTCAGGTCGCCGTCGGGCGTCGTTTCTGCGGGTACGGCGTTTCATGCCTGGCCAGCATCTCGACGAACCCTTCGATTTTCTTCTGCCGGGTGGCGGCCTGCTTGACGCCGTTGGTCCGGTAGATCAGGGCGAACCGGTTCACCGAGGTCAGCACCTCGAACATCGCCTGCGCCCGCGGCTCCGCTGCGATGGCCGCGGCAAGATCCTCCGGCACCTCCGCCGTCGCCGCGCCGGAGTAGGCGGCTTCCCAGCGCCCGTCCGCCTTGGCACTGTCGACGGCGGCGCGTCCCGCAGCAGCCATCCTCCCCTCCGCCTCCAGACGCCCGATCCGCTCCACATTCCGGGCGGACCACACACTTTTCGGCCCCCTCCGGGTCATCCGCTGGAAGGAACTGTCTTCGTCGCGGCGCCGCCCCTGCCCGTCGATCCAGCCGAAACAGAGCGCTTCCTGCAGGGCGGCCTCGTAGTCCAGCTCCGTCACCGAGCCGCCTTTTTTGTGCAGCACCAGCCACACCCCCGGGCTGTCCGCGTGGTGTTCCTCCAGCCAGGCGCGCCACTGGGCCGCATCCTTCACCAGGAGTTCCTCAAGTTCACGAGCCATTGCACCATTGTGCTCCCGCCCCGCCCCCTGCGGCCGCTTTGGTGGGACGATATTCCTGAGACCCCTTCCACCACTACCTGAGGAGCAACGATGCTGCGAGTCCGCCCGATCCACTTCACCTCCCGGCTTGACCCGTGGGAGCGGCTGCTGACCGGCCTCGGCCTGGTCAAGACGGTTGACGAGCCCACGTGGCGGGAGTTCGACGCCGGTTCCGGCCGTCTGGCCCTGCACTTCGTCGAGGAAGGGTCGCCCCAGGACGGCACCACGTCCCTAGGCGTCGAAGTGGGGGACCTCAAGGAATTCGCCCGGCGGACCAAGGAGTCCGGCGCGGCCGGGAGCACCACCGCCGGCGGCACCACGGCGGAACTCATCGAGGCGGACCACGGCCCGTCCTGCCGCATCACCGCCGCCGGCGGTTTCAGCTTCCTGGCCGACCCGGCAACCCGCGCCGGCGACGGTAGCTGGGGCGGGTCGGCCGAGGCCGACCCGGACATCGCCGTCGTCGGTGTCTGGTTCTCCGAGGACGCGGTCGCGGCGGCGCAGACGCTGCGCGATATCGGCGCCCAGCCCCGCCCTGTCCCGGGCGACGCAGGCACGGACACCGCCGAATCGGAGGCGTTCACGGCGAAAAACGGCGGGATCCTGATGCTCGGAGCCGGTACCGGCACCGGCAGCGCGGGTCTGGGCTTCGAGTACGCCGGCGACTTTGACGCCCTGCGCCACCGCCTCGGGGAGGCCGGTCACGAGGCCGCGGTCCTCGAGGAAGCCCTGATCCCCACCCTCCACGTGGCCAACCCCGATGCCGACGGAACCGCCGCGCATCCGCCGCTCTGGATCTCCGCGGCACCGGCCTCCGGGTGAGCATGACCCCAACTCAGCGGCAGGGATGGGGTAGAACTTAACCATGAACGTTCGCACCCCTGACCCGAACCCTGGCTGGCTTTCCGAAGAAGATCTGTTTGAGGCACGCGGCCGGCTGCCCATGGTCTATGTCGAGGCCGTCCCGGTCCGGCTGGACCCGCTGGGGTTCGTGAACGAGGTGGGCACTCTCCTGCAGGCCGACGAGGACGGCAACATGATCCGCTCGCTGGTCTCCGGCCGGGTGCTGTACCGGGAGACCATCCGGGCCGCCCTGCTGCGCCACATGGAGAAGGACCTGGGCCCGCTGGCGTTCCCGCAGCTGCCCATCAGCCCGGTGCCGTTCACGGTGGCCGAATACTTCCCGTCCCCGTCGCACACCGGGTTCACGGACGACCGCCAGCACGCAGTCGCACTGGCGTACGTCATTCCGGTTACCGGAGAATGTTCCCCGCGCCAGGACGCGCTGGAACTGACCTGGATGACGCCGCAGGAAGTGATGAGCTCGGATGTCCAGCTGGAATTCAGCGGCGGACGCGGCGCCCTGATCCGGCAGGCACTGGCCTTCGCCGGCGTCGGGAACTGACCGCGGACGGCTGCCCACCCTCGCCTTTGTAGACTGATGGGCGGACCAAAAAAGAAATTTAAGGATTCCAGATGACCCACCCCCCGGCCGCCCCGAACTACGTCGAACAGCAGGCGGGAGCTCTGCAGAGCGGCGATCATCTGCTCCTGCCTGACGGCAACCGCTCCGCCGAAATCCAGCGCGTCGACGTCGAAACCGACGATTTCGGCACTCCCGCCATGGTCCTGGCGACCCTCACCGGTGGCGGCGGGCTGCGGATCGCGGCGGCCTCCACCGTCCTGGTCCTGGAGGAGGGCGCGGGGGTTGACGACGGCCCGTCCGGCGAGGCGGCCGCCCCGTTGCAGCTCGTCGAACCGGCCGCGGACACCCAGGCCCGGAGCGATGCCGCCGGGCAGGAAAGCAGCCCCGCGGAGGGCGCCGGAACCGTCGTCGTGCCTCCCCTGCCGCCTGTCCCGCCGGTGCCGCCCGTGGTGAGCGGGCCCAGCGAAGAGGACCTGGCGCTGATCCCGGCGGTCAACGGGACGCCCGAGTCGGTGGTTAAAGCGGCGGCCGGTGCGCACCCGAAGTCGGTGGGCGTGCTGCTGCTCGGCGAGCGGCTGGCCAAGGGCATCAACACCAAGTCCGGGAGCTGCCTCAAAGACCTCAGCGACCTGGCGCAGGAGCTGTTCATCATCCTCAAGGACGCCGAGAACGCCCTCGCCGTGGCCGACCTGCTGAACGTGCTTCCTTTCGACGGCAACCGCGGGCGCTGGGCTTCGGTGGAAGCCTCACTGGCCCTGTCCAGCTACATCTGCCGCCAGCTCGGCCAGGAGGAGCGGGCCGCCGTCTACGAGAAGTTCCTCCGCGCCCCCGACGCGATGGAAACGGACCCGTTCAAGGCCAGGATCAACGCCAAGGTGCGCCAGCGCTCCCTCAACGAGCCGAACCTGTACGACAAGGAAATTTTCCGCGCGATGGACAACTCGAATCCGGACGCGGAGCGCGAGTGGCGGCTCCTGCGGCTGGAGGCGCTGCTGTTCCTGCGTGCCCACGGCGGGTCGGAAACTATCGGTGCGCCGGAGCTGGACCGCCGGATCGGCAACGAACTCGAGTCCGTCCGCTCCTGAGGCGTTAGGCCCCTACCCGCTGGACGCCGGGCGCTGTAGATTTCACCCCATGACGAACAATCTGAGCGTTGTGATCAACTCTGACGCGCAGCAGGTTTGGACGATGCTGCGCGAGCCCGCGTTGGTTGCCCAGTGGCACGGCTGGCAGGCCGACGACCAGGCGGCCGAAATCAACGAGATCTACTTCAGCCCCAATGTCATCGAGAGCGCCGACCACACGTCCCTGGTGGTCGACGGCGGGGACGTGTTTACGCTGAAACCCGTCCCCACCGGCACGGAACTCAGCGTCACCCGCGCCGCGGTGGACCACAATTCAGAATGGGCCGCCTGGGATGAGGACATCACCCAGGGCTGGCTGACCTTCATCCAGCAGCTCCGGTTCGCCCTCGAACACCACCCGCACGGCAAGCGGCGGACGTTTTTCTTCTCCGTCCCCGGGAATGAGGGGTCCGCGATCGAAAAGCTGGGCCTGTCCGACGTCCCCAAGCCCGGCGAACCGTACTCGCTGACCCTGGCCACGGGCGAGGAGGTCTCCGGGAAGGTCTGGTTCCGCAGCAACCACCAGTTAGGGCTCACCGTCCACCACTACGCCGAGCACGGCGACGGTCTTGTGATCGTGGCGGACCAGCCGGTCATCAAGGACATCAGGCCCGAGGGCGGATCCCTGGTGATTGTCTCCACCTACGACCTCGGAGCGCACCAGCTCGAGTCGATCCGCCACTACTGGGACACCTGGCGGGCTGAGAACTACCCCACATCCGATCCGCTGCACTAAGGGTTGCAGGCTGTTAGCTGGCACACTTGAACGGTGCCAGCGAATCCTGAATCACCCGTGCCGCCGCTCCTGCCGGCCCAGCAGTCCGAGTTTTCCTTCCGCGTGGGCAAACGCCTGAGCGAAAGCTGCCCGCCGTCGCCCGCGCAGGTCGCCGAAAACGGCGGGGAGTTTTTGGGCCGCACCGGAACCATCACCACCCCGCACGGGGAGATCCAGACCCCCGCGTTCATCGCCGTGGGCACCAAGGCCACGGTGAAGTCGGTGCTGCCGGAGTCCGTCGCCGAGCTCGGCGCGCAGGCCGTCCTGGCCAACGCCTACCACCTGTATCTGCAGCCGGGCGCGGACATCCTGGACGAGGCCGGCGGGCTGGGCGCGTTTATGAACTGGCGCGGGCCCACGTTCACGGATTCCGGCGGCTTCCAGGTGATGAGCCTGGGGTCGGGGTTCAAGAAGGTCATCGACATGAAGTCGGTGGACAGTTCGGGGCCCGATGACGCCGTCGCCCCCGGCAAGGAACGCCTGGCCCATGTGGACGAGGACGGCGTGTGGTTCAAGAGCCACCTCAACGGCGACCGGCACCGTTTCAGCCCCGAAATCTCCATGAACGTCCAGCACCAGATCGGCGCGGACATCATGTTCGCGTTCGACGAGCTGACCACGCTGCAGAACTCCCGCGGCTACCAGGAGGAGTCGCTGGAACGCACCCGCCGGTGGGCCGAGCGCTGCATCACGGAGCACTTCCGGCTCACGGAGGAGCGCGCGGGCAAGCCCTACCAGGCCCTGTTTGGGGTCATCCAGGGCGCCCAGTACGAGGACCTGCGCCGCAAGGCCTGCCAGGACCTCGGCGCCATGAACTTCGACGGATTCGGGATCGGCGGTGCCCTGGAGAAGGAAAACCTCGGCACCATTGTGCGCTGGTGCAACGAGGAGCTGCCGGAGAACAAGCCCCGGCACCTGCTGGGCATTTCGGAGCCGGACGACATCTTCACCGCCATCGAGAACGGCGCGGACACGTTCGACTGCGTCTCCCCCACCCGGGTGGCCCGGAATTCGGCGTTCTACCACCCCACCGGCCGGTACAACCTCTCCGGTGCCATGTACAAGCGTGACTTCGGCCCGCTGCAGGAAGGCTGCGACTGCTACGCCTGCCTGAACTATTCGCGGGCCTACATCCACCACCTGTTCAAGGCCAAGGAGATGGTCTCGGCGACCTTGATCTCGATCCATAACGAGCGCTTCGTGGTGAAGATGGTCGACGACGCGCGCCTGGCCATCGAGGCGGGCAACTTCTTCGAGTTCAAGGCCGAGACCCTGGCGAACTACTACTCCTAGCCCGCGCCCGGCCCGGCGCGCCCGGCTGCGTTGTCGAATTCGCCGGAATCGTGCGGGTTCGCCGGAACGTTCCGGCGAACTGGCACGCTTCCGGCGATTTCGCGCTTCGCAGCGGGTCAGCGGGCGGGGTGCGACGCCGAGTAGACCCGCTGGCGGAACCCTCGTCATCCATGCCTCGCGCCCCACAGCATCGTGCTGGTCGGTATCGTGTCGGCATGAACATCGAATTGCGCACAATCTCTGCCGACGGCTGGCGGGTTTGGCGGTCCGTGCGGCTCACGGCGTTGAGTGATGCCCCGGATGCTTTTGGCTCCCGCCTGCTGGACTGGGCAGACGCGCCGGAAGTCCGGTGGCGTGAGCGCCTGTCCATCCCCGGAGCGATCGATCTGCTGGCGTTCGATTCCGACGGGAATGTTCCGGTCGGCATGGTCACTGGCACCCCGGTTAAGGACAATGCCAGCCGCGCCGAGCTCATCTCGATGTGGGTCGCCCCTGCCGTTCGCGGCCGTGGTGTCGCAACTGCGCTCATCACGGCGGTGGCGCGGTGGGCGGCGGTCACTGGTGCGGCCACACTCGCTCTGTCCGTGATGCCGGACAACGTCGCAGCCCGACGCACCTATGAGAGAAACGGATTCGCCGTGTGCCACGAATCCGGCGATCTGCTGCCGGACGGCCGGCGCGAGCTCGTTATGCTCCGCGACCTCGGCTCCGAGCGGACCGTCGGCGACTAGCAACGCTCCGCAGGACGAAACCGCCGCCACAAACGAGTTACCAACGATCAGCGCAGAGTCGGCATGTCCCCGGCTGCGATCTCAACGCCCGCCGTGGCCGCCCACCGTCGCCGGTATGTCTCGAATTCGCCGGAACCGTGCAGGGTCGCCGGAAAATTCCGGCGACCCTGCACGGTTCCGGCGATCTCGGGTTTTCCACATAGCCAATCCGGGAGCTGCCGCCCGAACCAGCTGCGGCCGAAGCTGGTGGAATGAGCAAATCGCACACCGGTGAACTGCCGCCGACCGGCAACCTTTGGCGCACCGAAGAGCTACTGGAACTCGGCTATGGTCCCCGTGCCATCCGCTGGCACCTTGAGGCGGGGAGCCTCGTCCGGCTCCGGTACGGCTGCTACGTCCGGGCCAGCGTGTGGCGTGCCCTGTCGCCGGCAGCCCGGAGCCGGCAGCGAATCTACGCCCATGACCACGGAACGCGAACGACGTCGGCCGGTCGGTTCCTCTACAGCCACACCTCCGCAGCGCGCCTCCGCCGCCTGCAGCTGTGGGATGTGGGCGATGAGATCCACATCCTTCAGCAAACGCGGCCATCGACCGAGAGCCACGGCAGGGACGTCCGCTGCCACACACGCCCCGTCACCGATCGCGACGTCACCGTGGTCAACGGGCTGCAGGTTACGTCCTTGGAACGCACCGTCACCGACTGCGCCATGATGCTGAACTACAGGCAGGCGTTGATCGTCACCGACCATGCGCTGCGGCTCGGCGCGGACCCGTCCGCTCTTCAAAGCATGGCGGATGATCTCGATGGCCGCAGCGGGATCCGGACATTCCGCCGCGTCCTGGCGACAGCCGATCCACGGTCCGAATCTGCCGGGGAAACGTTGACCCGTGAGCTGCTGCTGCGACTGCGGATCAGGCCTCCTGAGACCCAGGTCGAGGTTGCAACCCGGCTGGGGCGCCATCGTCTGGACTTCGCTTGGAAGGAGGAGAAGGTCGCCCTCGATTCGACGGTAAGTCCAAGTACTTCGACTACCGGCCCACCCCCGAGGTGCTTTATGAGGAACGTCGCCGGGAGAAGGCCCTGACTGAAGATGGCTGGGTGTTTGTCCGTGTTGAGTGGAAGGACCTATTCCGGGAGCGGGAATTCAAGGAACGCGTCCTTCGGGCCCTGGCCGGCCGCTCCCGCCGCTGACACCCGGACGCCGGTCCGCCGGAGACGCCCGAGGTCGCCGGAAGATTCCGGCGACCTCGACTGGTTCCAGCAACTCCGGCGCAGGCGCCGCTCCCGGCCCTACGCGCCGTAGCTCGGTTCGCGCTTCTTGATCCAGCCGATGGCGCCGGCGGTGACCGGGACGAAGAGGAACTCCACCAGGGTCTTGTAGAGGAAGCCCACAGCGACGTAGTTCACGAACGTGCCGACGTCGGTAATACCGATCACGGACGCCGCGATGCTGCAGAAGATCAGGGTGTCCACGAACTCGCCGGCCACCGAGGAACCCATGATGCGGGCCCAGAGGGACTTCTCCCCCGTCCGCGCCTTCAGCTTCACGAGGATCCAGGCGTTGAGCGTCTGCCCGGCCAGGAAGGCGAGCAGGGAGGCGAGAACGATCTGCGGGACGGGCCCCAGCGCACCTTCCAGCGCTGCCTGCTTGGCCGCGCCGAAGTCGTCGTCGAAACCCGGCAGGACGATGATGACCCAGTAGCAAAGGGAGGCGAAGATGGAGAGGGCGAAGGTGGTGAAGATGGCTTTGCGCGCCACTTTGAACCCGTAGACCTCGCTGATGACGTCACCCAGGATGTAGGCCAGCGGGAAGAGGAAGAAGCCGCCGTCGGTGATGATCGGGCCGATGGCGACACCCTTGGATGCCCCGATGTTGGACAGGATCAGCACCACGGACATCACCGCCAGCAGGATGCCGAAGTAAGGTGAGCCGATCGAGGCGAATTTTGGCGGGGCAGTGGCCGGGGAAATCTGGGCGGAAGTCATGGGTGTTCCATTCATAGTGGTTCGCTCGGCCCGGCCCCTTGGCGGAGGCCCTGAACAGCCGGCTGTATTAGCACTGGATGGCCCGGGCGGGCGGACCGCCGGAACCGCCTTCCATTCTCTCACCCCGCCGCCAGTTCCGGCGCTGGCGGCGTGGCCACGGGCGCCTGCCTCCCCGGCGCAGGCACGCTGCCCGGCTAGGATGTCGGCATGGCCTCCGATTCCTTCAGGGACAGCGGTTTTGCCCGAGGCGACGGTCCGACAAGGACCGCCGTCTCCGACGGCAGCGCCGAGGGGCCTGCGGCCCAGGTGGGGGCGGCGCCGTGGCGAAGAATCAGCCTGTGGCGCTCGTTCGCGTATCTGCTGATTCCGGTCGCCGTCCTGAGCCTGATCAGCGGCTCGCTGGCGTTAGCGACGCAATGGGCGCCGCCGGAACACGTGGAAACCGCCAGATTCTGGTTTTACTTTTTCGACGTGGGCCGCGAAATCAACGTGCCCACCTGGTTCAGCGCCGGCCTGTGGATCACCGCAGGACTCCTGGCCGGATACTTTGCCCGCCGCGCGTCCCGGCACCGCCGCTCCTGGGCGCTGTTTGCTGTTGTCTGCATCGTCTTTTCCATCGACGAGACCCTGGAACTGCACGAGCGGCTCGATGTGATCGGGAACGAGCTGGCCAGGTACCTTCCCGTGCAACTGGGCTTCACGTGGGTCCTGCCCGGGGTCCTGATTGCCGGCCTGATTGTTCTCTCGCTGCTGAGAATGGTGCTGGCGCTGCCGGCGGCGCCCCGTGCGGCGCTGCTGACGGCAGGGGTGGTTTTTGTGGGCGGAGGCGTCGGCGTCGAAACGCTGTCCGGACTTTTCATCGAGGGCGAGGCCCTGCCCTGGCAGTACTTCCTGCTCACCCTGATTGAGGAATCGCTCGAGATGGCCGGCACCGCCCTGGCTGTCGCCGCGCTGGCGCACCTCGTGGCGTACCGGCATTTAGCCGACCGCTCCACCTCTTTCCTGGTCGCCGACGGCGCGCTGCCGGATGCACTACCGGACGCCGGGCCGGGTTCGGAGCCGGGCTCCGGCCGGTAAACGACGACGGCGGGCCGCCGGCTGCCGAACCGAAGTCCGGGTGCCGGCAACCCGCCGTCGTGGGCACCGCCGTCGTGAGTGCCGCAAAGTCAGCGGCCCGCCTTCCTAGCGGCGGGAGGCGTCGACGAGGTCCTTGTCGTCATCCCTGAGGCCGGCCACGGCAGCGTCAACTGCTGCCGGCTCCCAGGCGTGACCCTGTTCGTGGTCCAGGTGCGTGGACTTCTTGTTCTTCAACGCGAAGATGTAGACCAGCAGCGAGATGCCGATGCCCACGGTGATGTAGGTGAAGAAGAGTTCCACCTGGCCGGCTTTCTGGAACGCCGCCCCCACCAGCGGAGTGGTGCCGCCGAAGAGTGAGTTGGCGATCGCGTAGCCCAGGCCGACGCCCAGTGCCCGAATGGAGGCGGGAAACAGTTCGGCCTTCACCAGGGCGTTGATCGAGGTGTAGCCGCCGACAATCAGCAGGCCGCCCATCATCAGCAGGAACGCAGTGAACGGGTCCTTGGTTCCGGCCAGTGCGGACAGCAGCGGCCAGGTCAGCAGCACGCCGCTGATTCCAAACCAGAGCAGAAGCGGCCTGCGGCCTACGCGGTCTGAAATCATGCCGTATACCGGCTGCAGGAGCATAAAGATGAACAGCGCCCAGAAGCTGATGACGGACGTGCTCTCCTTGGGGATGCCGCTGGTGTTCTGCATGAAGGACAACGTGAAGTTGGTGTACGTGTAGAACGCCATCGTGCCGCCCAAGGTGACGCCGATGCAGATGAGCAGGGACTTCCAGTGCTTTGTGAACAGCAGCTTCAAGGTCCCCGGCTGGGCTCCACCGGCCTCGCCGGCCTTGGCTGCGGCAGTCTGCTCCTCAGAGATTGTTTCCTCCATGGAACGGCGGATCCAGAAGACCACGAGCGCCGCGACGCCGCCGATGGCGAACGGAATCCGCCAGCCCCATTCACCCAAAGCGTCCTTGCCAAGGGTTTGTTCCAGGACAACAAGGACCAGCAGCGCCAGCATCTGGCCGCCGATGAGGGTGACGTACTGGAAGCTGGAGAAGAAGCCGCGGCGCCTGGCAGTGGCGGCTTCTGACATGTACGTGGCGCTTGTGCCGTACTCGCCGCCCACTGAGAAGCCCTGCAGCAGCCGGATGAGTACGAGAAGCACCAGCGCCCAGATGCCGATGACCTCTTTGGTGGGGAGCAGCGCGATGGCGAAGGAGCCCGCGGACATCATGGTCACGCTCAGGGTCAGCGCGGCCTTCCGGCCGTTACGGTCCGCGTAGCGGCCAAAGAACCAGGCGCCGATCGGGCGCATCAGGAACGTAACAGCGAAGACGGCCATCGCCTCCAGATTGCTCTGCAGCGGGTCCTTGGAGCTGAAGAAGTGGACGGCAAAATATGCAGAGAATGCGGTGTAGATATAGACGTCAAACCACTCAACGAGGTTGCCGGCAGAGCCTTTAAGAATGTTGCTTACGGCTCGTCGCGTCTGCGCCGATTCGGACAGCTGGGTGCTCATCAATGAACCTTCCTGGATCCGGCGCCGCAAGAAAGCAACGCCGTCCGCCACCTTATGCGCGGTGATCCGGAACACTCCCGTTGTGGTCATATTGGTCATGCGCACAATGCGGGCGGTTTTCCGGGAGTGGCAGGATGGGACCATGACCTCCACCGCCTTTGACTCCGCCGCCCTGGCGGCCTCCGTTCCCGCCGGCGACGCTCCCGCCGTCGCCCTCACCATCGCCGGCTCCGAAGCGACCGGCGGCGCCGGCGCCCAGGCCGACCTGAAGACCTTCCAGGAACTGGGTGTGTTCGGCATTGCCAACCTGACCTGCATCGTGTCCTTCGATCCGAAGGACAACTGGAACCACCGCTTTGTCCCGGTCGACCAGGAGGTCATCGCGCACCAGCTGGAGGCGACGACGGCGGCCTACGGTGCCGAGTCCGGCGCGCCGTCCGTCCTGGACACCGTGAAGATCGGCATGCTGGGCAGCCCCGCGACCATTTCGACGGTGGCGTCGGCCCTTTCTGCATCTGCCTTCAAGAACGTGGTGCTGGATCCGGTGCTGATCTGCAAGGGCCAGGAACCGGGCCATGCCCTGGATACGGACCAGGCTCTCAAGGCGCAGATCCTGCCGCTGGCCACGTTTGTCACGCCGAACCACTTCGAGGCCGAGTCCCTCTCCGGGCTGGAGATTGCCGACCTTGAGTCGCTGAAGGCCGCTGCCGTCCGGATCCACGAGCTCAGCGGCGCCGCGGTGCTCGCCAAGGGCGGCGTGCGCCTGGCCGGGCCGGACGCCGTCGACGTTTACTACGACGGCGAGACGCTGGAAGTCCTGTCCGCCCCGAAGGTGGGCGACGTGGCGGTGTCGGGCGCCGGTTGCTCGCTGGCCGCGGCCGTGACGGCCGAGCTGGCCAAGGGTGCAACCCCGCTGGAGGCTGCACGGACGGCCAAGTCGTTCGTCACCGCGGGCATCAGGAACCGCGTGGCCTCGGGGGCGCCGTTCGACGCACTGTGGCAGGGCGGCCCGCGCTAACCCTCCCCCACCCCGACGCTCCCTCACGTCTGGCCGAAAAATCAGAGACGCTCCCTCACATCGTGAGGGAGCGTCTTCGATTTAGCGGCCCCAGCTGAGGGGGCGTCCCGGCGGGACGGGCCGCTCCCTAGCGCCGCGGGATGTTCCGCAGGTTGCTCCGGGCCATGCTCACGGCCTCGCCGGCGCCCCGGTTGAGGACCACTTTGGACATGGCCGTCGCAAAGCCCAGAACCTGCGCGCCTTTGATCTTCGGCGGCAAAGACAGCGCCTTGGGGTCGGTGATGAGCTCCACGAGCGACGGTCCGGGGTGGGCGAACGCTTCCCGGTACGCGGCCTCGATGCGGGAGGGGTCGGTGACGCGGACGGCGTGGAACCCCAGGGCCCGCGCCACCGCGGCGTAGTTGGCGTCGGGCACGTCCACGCCGAAGTCGGGCAGCCCGTCCACCAGCATCTCCAGCTTGACCATGCCCAGCGTCGAGTTGTTGAACACCACCACGTTGACCGGCAGCCGGTGCGCCGCGACCGTGATCAGCTCTCCCAGAAGCATCGACAGGCCGCCGTCGCCCGATACCGACACCACCTGTCGCCCCGGGTAGGCCAGCTGGGCGCCGATCGCGTGGGGCAGAGCATTGGCCATGGACCCATGCAGGTACGAGCCGATCAGCCGTCGGGTGCCCAGCGGGTTGATGTAGCGTGCGGTCCAGACGTTGCACATGCCCGTGTCCGCGGTGAAGACCGCGTCCTTGGCCGCCACCTGGTCCAGCAGGGACGCGGCATACTCCGGGTGGATCGGCTCCTTGGTTTCCACCTTCCGCGTGTAGGCGCCGACGGCCTTGTTCATCAGCCGGTCGTGCTTCTTGAGCATCGCATCGAGGAAGCGGCGGCTCTTCTTCGGCCGGATCAAGGGCATCAGTGCTGCAAGGGTGGGCAGCACGTCGCCGTGGACCGCGACGTCGACGTCGGTCCGCCGGCCCAGGTTCTGCGCCGCCCGGTCCACCTGCGCCGTGCGGGTTCCGGGCAGGAACTGGTCATAGGGGAAGTCTGTGCCCAGCAGGATCAGCAGGTCCGCGTCCTCGATTCCCTCGGCCGCGGCGCCGTATCCCAGCAGCCCCGTCATGCCGATGTCGTAGGGGTTGTCGTACTGCATAAAGTCCTTGCCGCGGAGGGAATGCCCGATCGGGGCGTTCACGGCTTCCGCCAGGGCGATCACCTCGTCGTGGGCGCCCTCGACGCCGGCGCCGGCAAAGATCGCCACTTTTTCCGCAGCATTGATGGCGTCCGCCAGTTCCTGAACGCTGGCGGGGTCCGGCACCAGTGCCGCCGGGCGGAACGCCGCGGCGGCGGGGGTTGGTGCTGCCGCTTCGAGGTCGGCGATGTCACCGGGGAGGGTCACGACGGCGACGCCCCGCAGGCCGACGGCGTGCTGGATGGCGCTGTGCATGACCCTCGGGGCCTGTTCTGCGGTGCTGATCAGCTCGGAGTACACCGAGCACTCATTGAACAGGCGGTCCGGGTGGGTTTCCTGGAAGAAGCTGCTGCCGATTTGTTTGCTGGGAATGTGCGAGGCGATAGCCAGCACCGGCGCGCCGGAGCGGTTGGCGTCGTACAGGCCGTTGATCAGGTGGAGGTTGCCGGGCCCGCAGGATCCGGCACAGACTGCGAGACGGCCGGTCAGCTGGGCTTCCGCGGCGGCCGCGAACGCGGCAGCTTCCTCGTGCCGGACGTGGATCCAGTCGATGCCGCCCTTCGCCGCGCCGCCGGTCTTCCGGACGGCGTCGACGATCGGGTTCAGGCTGTCGCCCACAATCCCGTAGATCCGCTGCACACCGGCAGCCTGGAGTTGTTCGATGAGCTGGGTTGCAAGTTCCTTGGCCATGGGTGCACGCTCCCGCGAGGTGGATCGATGAGCTGACACTGGCCAATATAGTCCGCCCACCTTGGCGGCAGTTCCAGCTTGCGGGGCTGCGGCGCTGCGGGTGGCAAGATGGGCCCGTTTTCCACATACGGCTGGCCCACGGTTGGGGCCTCGTGTTCCCACTCGTAGCTTTTTTGGTAGGCAGTCCGCCGCACTTCCACCGTAAGGATCGATCTTGGCTAAGAAATCCCGCCGTCGGCCGGCAAGGCGAAGCTCAAGCAGCACGCGACGGGCCGGGAAACCCTCCGGCAGGGCCGCTTCCCTCTCGGCGCACCAAGACCAGGCGCTGGGTTCGCTTATCGCTTTTGTGGGTTGGCATCGCGAACACGGGATCTTGCCAGAACTCGCCGTGCTGGAGCAACTGAACGCTTTCTTACCGGTTTACGCCGAAATCTCTGGTGGCGCCCCTGTGACGGCAATGGACCCCAGACTCATAGCTGAATGGGTCAAGGTTCTCAATGAGCGTGATGCAGACTTAGCAGCCTTCGTCTGCTTCTGCCTTTTTGAATACATGCATTTCCTACGACACACTGGCCGTTGGACCGGCAGCGAGGAACGGCACCGGGTTTTGCACAGCGTCCTGTATCGGGGGGCGCTTGGGGAAAATGATCCGCCGTAGAGCAGTGAGCCTGCAACGGATGGGCAGCGAGTCGGGTCAGCTGCCGGAGTGTGCCTGCAGGAAGGAGTAGACCTCGGTCTCGTCCACGCCGGGGAACGCGCCCGGCGGCATCGCGGCGAGCAGGTGGGAGTGCGCCCGGGCCGAGGGCCAGGCGTTTCCGGCCCACTCGGATGTCAGGGCGGCCGGTGGCCTGCGGCAGCAGTTCTCGTCGGGGCAGGTGGATTTGGACCGCTCCGTGGTGTCGCGGCCGCGGAACCACTTCACCTGCGCATAGGGCACACCGACGGAGAGCGAGAACTCGCCGTTCGCGGACCGTTCGGTGCGGGCAGTGCACCAGTAGGTGCCCGCCGGCGTGTCCGTGTACTGGTTGTAGGCGCTGAACTTGTCCGGCACGTCGAACACCACGCGGGAAGTCCAGTTCTTGCACGACGGCTGGCCCTCGATGGCGCCGGTGTGGTCCTGCGGGAACGTCACGCCGTCGTTCTCGTAGGCCTTGTAGATGATTCCGCTCTTGTGCGTCTTCTGGAAGTGCGTGCGCAGATCCAGGTGCTGGGTGGCGAGGTTGGTGAAGCGGTGGGCTGCGGTCTCGTAGGACACCGCGAACGCGTCCCGGATGTCCTCCACGGCGATTTCCTTCGCCTGCTTGGCCTTCTGCAGGAAGTCCACGGTCGCCTGTTCCGGGAGAAGGAGTGCGGCAGCGAAGTAGTTCGTCGCCACGCGCTGCATCAGGAAGTCCCCGTAGTTCGTGGGGGTCTGGTGGCCCAGGACGTAGTGGCCCAGGGCCTGCAGCAGCACCGACCGGGGGTCGTGGTCACTGCGCGCATTCTGCGTGAGGTAAATCCGGCGGTTCTTCAGGTCCGTCACCGAACGGGTGGAATGCGGCAGGTCGCCCACGTGGTGGAGGCTGAACCCGAGGTGCTCGGCGATATCCGCGATGACGTGATGGGACAGCGGGCCCGACGTGTGCCCCACGGAGGCGAGAACCTTCTGCGCTTCCGCCTCGTACTCCGGGAAGTAGTTGTTCCGCTCGCGCATCATGGCGCGCAGCTCCCCGTTGGCGCGGCGGGCCTCTTCCGGCGTCGCAACCTGCTCGTTCAGCCGGCGTTCCAGCTCGTGCTGCAGCCCCACCATGGACTCGAGCACGTCCATCGGCAGGCGCGAGCTGATGCGGATCTTGGGCAGGTTGAGGGACTCGTAAAGGGGGCTGCGCTGGTAGCGTTCCAGCTCGATTTCAAGGGCTGCCCTGCGGTTGGGCGGCTCCGGCCCAAGCAGCTCGTCAATGCTGACGCCCAGCGCCGCCGCGAGCTGCTGAAGCAGGCCGAGCTTCGGCTCGCGCTTTCCGTTCTCGATCAGGCTCAGCTGGCTGGGGGCCGTGCCCACCGTGGCGCTCAGGTCATCAAGTGTGAGCCCGGCGGCCTTGCGGAGGTGGCGGACGCGGCGGCCCATGCTGATGACGTCCACCTCAGGCGCGGCTGTGGAGGGCGAGGACACGGGGCGGTTCCAGCTGGCGGGATGCATTTTTTGAGAATACGCGAAGAAGTGCATTTCTTTCCAGACTTTTGGTCTAGAAAGCCCCTTGAAAGTACAGAAAAGTAGATCTCACGGAAAAGTTACACAGCTCCGGATCATCCGGTGGACCCGCAGAGAAGCGGCCCCGCCGGCCCGGACCCCCACCAAGGAGACAGAGATGACTGCAGCATTTGAGCCCACCCAGCAGACGCCCGAAGAGCAGGCCGCCGCCCTGGAGCTCGAGTGGGCCGCCAACCCGCGCTGGGAAGGTGTCACCCGCGACTACAAGGCGTCCGACGTCGTCCGCCTCCGCGGCCGTGTCTCCGAGGAGCACACCCTGGCCCGCCGCGGGTCCGAGAAGCTGTGGAAGCAGCTCACCCAGGAGCACCAGGAAGGCAAGTACACCAACGCGCTGGGCGCCCTGACCGGCAACCAGGCCGTGCAGCAGGTCAAGGCCGGCCTCCGCGCCATCTACCTTTCCGGCTGGCAGGTCGCCGCCGACGCTAACAACTCCGGCCACACCTACCCGGACCAGTCCCTGTACCCGGCCAACTCGGTGCCCACCGTGGTCCGCCGCATCAACAACGCCCTGCTCCGCGCCGACCAGATCGAGTTCTCCGAGGGCGTGCAGACCGTGGAGGACTGGATGGTCCCGATCGTCGCTGACGCCGAGGCCGGCTTCGGCGGCCCGCTGAACGCCTACGAACTGATGAAGTCCATGATCCAGGCCGGCGCCTCGGGCGTGCACTGGGAGGACCAGCTCGCTTCGGAAAAGAAGTGCGGCCACCTCGGCGGCAAGGTCCTCATCCCCACCCAGCAGCACATCCGCACTCTGAACGCCGCCCGGCTGGCAGCGGACGTCGCCGGCACGCCGTCCGTCATCATCGCCCGCACCGACGCCGAGGCAGCCACCCTGATCACGTCCGACGTCGATGAGCGGGACCAGGAGTTCATCACCGGCGAGCGCACGGCGGAGGGCTTCTATAAGGTCCGCAACGGGATCGAACCCTGCATCGCCCGCGCCAAGGCCTACGCCCCCTACTCCGACCTCATCTGGATGGAAACGGGCACCCCGGACCTGGAACTGGCCCGCAAGTTCGCCGAATCCGTCAAGGCCGACTTCCCGGACCAGATGCTCTCCTACAACTGCTCCCCCTCGTTCAACTGGAAGAAGCACCTCGACGACGCCACGATCGCCAAGTTCCAGCGCGAACTCGGCGCCATGGGCTTCACCTTCCAGTTCATCACCCTGGCCGGCTTCCACGCCCTGAACTACTCGATGTTCGACCTCGCCCACGGTTACGCCCGTGAAGGCATGAGTGCTTACGTCGAGCTCCAGGAGAAGGAATTCGCCTCCGAGTCCCGCGGCTACACCGCAACCAAGCACCAGCGCGAAGTCGGCACCGGCTACTTCGACGACATCGCCACCGCGCTCAACCCGAACGCATCCACCCTGGCCCTGGTGGGATCCACCGAAGAAGGCCAGTTCCACTAACTCACGACGGCGGCGTTGCGTCCGGCCTTCGGTCCGGCCTTGCTCTGCCTGCTATTCCCCGTGGCCGGCTTCTTACCTCGCTGAGCGAGGACGGACCCGGCCACAGGGCCCCTTTTACGCAGGCTGCCGCAACACCGGCACTTTCGGCCTCGCGGTTACGTCACCATTCGCCGTCGAACTTGCTTCTTCTCTAAGGAGAGATTTGAAATGAACAGCTTCACCGACAACTTCACCATCAACGGGATTACGTTGACCGCACAGCCGATCTGCCGGCAGGGCGAGGTTCTTACGCCGGACGCGCTGGCGTTTGTTGCCAAGCTGCACAAGGCGACGGCGGGACGCCGGCTGGAGCTGCTGCAGGCCCGCCGGGACCGCCGCCAGCAGATCGGCAAGGGCCAGGACCCGCGGTTCCTCCGCGAGACCGAGTCCGTCCGGAACGATCCCAACTGGCGGGTTGCTCCCCCGGCCCCGGGCCTGGAGAACCGCCGCGTGGAGATCACCGGCCCGGTGGACAAGAAGATGACCATCAACGCGCTGAACTCCGGCGCCAAGGTGTGGCTCGCGGACATGGAGGACTCCTCCACCCCGTCGTGGCGCAACGTCATCCAGGGCCAGCTCAACCTGACCGACGCGCTGGAGCGCCGGATCGACTTCACGTCGCCGGAGGGCAAGGAGTACAAGCTCCGCGCCGCCGAGGAACTGCCCACGATCGTGGTCCGTCCACGCGGCTGGCACCTGCCGGAAAAGCACATGCTCATTGACGGCACCCCGATCGCCGGCGGCATCGTGGACTTCGGTCTGTACTTCTTCCACAACGCCCGCCGCCTGATCGCCCAGGGCAAGGGCCCGTACTTCTACCTGCCGAAGATCGAGAACCACCTCGAAGCCCGGCTGTGGAACGACATCTTCATCCTGGCCCAGGACCTGCTGGGCATCCCGCAGGGCACCATCCGCGCCACGGTCCTGATCGAGACCATCACCGCCGCGTTCGAGATGGAGGAGATCCTCTACGAGCTGCGGGACCACGCCGCGGGCCTGAACGCCGGCCGGTGGGACTACATCTTCTCGCTCATCAAGAACTTCCGCACCCGCGGGCCCCGCTTCGTGCTGCCGGACCGCAGCCAGGTCACCATGACGCAGCCGTTCATGCGCGCCTACACCGAACAGCTGGTCCGCGCCTGCCACAAGCGTGGCGCGATGGCAATCGGCGGCATGGCCGCAGCCGTCCCCAACCGCAAGGACGCTGAGGCCAACGCCATCGCCATCGAGAAGGTCCGCGCGGACAAGACCCGCGAGGCGAACGACGGCTTCGACGGCTCCTGGGTGGCCCACCCGGACCTGGTGCCGGTGTGCCGCGAGGTGTTCGACGGCGTCCTCGGCGACCGCCCGAACCAGCTGGACCGCCTCCGCGACGATGTCACCCCGGATGACCGTGCCCTGATCGACATTGCCGCCACCACCGGCACCATCACCGAACAGGGCATCCGGAACAACATCGAGGTCGGCATCCGCTACATCGAGTCCTGGCTCCGCGGCAACGGCGCCGTCGCCATCCACAACCTCATGGAGGACGCCGCCACCGCGGAAATCTCTCGCTCGCAGCTGTGGCAGTGGATCTTCTCCCGGGCCATCACGGACCAGGGTGACGTCGTCACCCGCGAGTGGGTGGAGGACATGCTGGACGAGGAGTTCGCCAGGCTGGAACGCTTCGAAGGCGACCGCTTCGCCGACGCGCGGGACATCTTCGAGGAAGTGACGCTGACGGCGGCGTTCCCGGCGTTCCTGACGCTTCCGGCCTACGACCGGTTCCTGCACGAGGCCCGCGACGGCGCGGACGCCCCCAGCGAGGACCCTGCGCTGGTCCCGGCCTAAGGGCCGGCGCACAGAATTCCGTTGGCTGGGCTGCCGGGCCCTTCGCAACAGGCACCCCGAGATCCGGGGCGGCGGCCCAGCGACGGAAGACCTGACAAAGACGTCGAGGTGACAGTTAATGCCCATGTTCACGACGAACATGGGCATTAACTGTCACCTCGACGGCGTTTCAGTGCGGTTTGGGGACGTGCCGCAGCGAGAAGGCGGTGCCCAGGATGAACAGGGCCACCGAGCCGAGCACCATCAGCAGCGGGCCGGTCCAGGATCCGGTGGCACCATTCGCGTATCCCAGCAGGGTCGGGGCCACCGCACCCACGGAGTAGCCCACCCCCTGCACGACGGCGGACATCCGCCCCGCCGACGCCTGGTCCCGGGCCAGCCGGATGATGGCGATGAAGATCAGGGTGATGCCGCCGCCCTGGGCGACACCGCCGAACGAGGACCACAGCCACCACAGCTCCGGTGCCAGCAGCAGGCCCAGCGGAACGGTCACCCACAGCAGCCCCAGGGTGAGCCCCACCGCTGTCGTGCTGGCGAAGCGCGCCGCGAGCGGGACACCCAGTCCGCCCACGATCGCGAGGATCTGGAACAGCGACGATCCGGCCCCGGCCTGCGCGGCGGTCATGCCGAGTTCGTCCGCGAGGATGCTGGGCAGCCACGCCGTCACCCCGTAATAGGAGAACGCCTGGCCGGCGAAGCCCGCGGTCAGCCCCACCGTGATCCACCGCGACGCCGGCTTGGTGCCGGCGCGGGCCGGCTCCGGGCCCGGGACAGGTTCGGGACGGAAGGCACGGGAGCCGAAGGCCAGCACCCACACCACCAGGGCCGCGACGGCGAAGAGCCCGCAGGCGGCCAGGGCGAGCCGCCAGCCGAACGCCTCCGCCAGCGGCGCCATGACCATCGCCGTGACAAAGGATCCGATGTTCAGGGCGGCCGTGTAGATGCCCATCGCCGTTCCCTGCCGCGCCGGGGCAAAGTCCCGCCGGATGATCAGCGGCACGGCGATGTTGCCGATGGTGATGGCCACGCCCAGGATCACGGTGCCCAGCATGACGACGGCGCCGTTGCCCGCCGAGCGGACGATCACGCCCAGCAGCACGCCCAGCAGGGTGAGGGTGATGGCGACTTCCGCGCCGAGCTTGCGGCCGGCCAACGAGGCCAGCGGCGAAGCCAGGGCAAAGCACAGCACCGGGATGCCGGTGAGGAAGCCCAGTTCCACCGGGGAGAAGCCCAGTTCCTGCTGCATCAGGCCGACCACCGGCGCCACGGCCACGAACGGGCCGCGCATGTTCAGTGCAATGAGTCCGATCGCGGCCAGCAGGATCCAGCTGCGGGGCACCTTCGCCAGGATGGTGTTCATGGGCGCCGCGGCCCGGACAGGCAGAAGTATGCTTTCATCAGTCCCATTGCTATCACGCGCCTCCGCCGGAGCCGCCGATTGTGACACCGGCCGGGCGCGGCCGCTGAGGTGTCAGCCCGTCGCCTGCAGTGTCGCCTCGATCACCGCGGGCGAGAGCACGTACTGGGTGACCATCTGGCTGGCGCCCAGGATGGCCGCCCGGTCCCCCGCCATGGACAAGCCGATCCGCAGGTGGGTGGTGGCCAGCGGCACCGACCGCCGGTACACCACTTCGCGGGCACCCGCCATGAGGTGCTCGCCGGCCTGGCCCAGGCTTCCGCCGATCACGATGACGGACGGATTGAGCAGGTTCACCACGGTGGCCAGCACATCGCCCAGGTCCCGTCCGGCCTGCCGCAGGGCCTGGATGGCCTGCAGGTTCCCGGCCGCGACGAGCCGCAGCACGTCGCCGCCGTCGTCCGCCGCCAGGCCCTGCAGCGTCAGGGAATGCGCGACGGCGGGGCCGGAGGCCAGCGCTTCGAGGCAGCCGTAGTTGCCGCAGCGGCAGAGCACATCGTCGCCGCGCGGCACGCGGACGTGGCCGAGGTCCCCGGCCGTGCCGTTGGCGCCGCGCTGGAGCTGTCCGCTGCTGATGATGCCGGCGCCGATGCCGGTGGCCACCTTGATGAAGAGGAAGTTGTCGTGTTCGGGCCAGTAGGAGGCCTGCTCGCCGAGGGCCATGATGTTGACGTCGTTGTCCACCAGCACGGGGACAGGCAGCGAGCGCCGGACATGCCGGACGACGTCGAACCCGTCCCAGCCCGGCATGATCGGCGGCTTTACCGGTTTCCCGGTGGCGTGTTCCACGGGACCGGGCAGGCCGATGCCGATCCCGGCGAGGCGGTCCGTGCCGTGGCCGGTCTGGCTGAGCAGCTTGGCCCCTTCCGCCACCACCCGGTCCAGCACGGCGTCCGGGCCGTCGGCGACGTCCTGGCCCAGCCGGCGCTCCGCCAGCACTGTCCCGTTCAGGTCCGTGACGGCGACGATCACGTGGGTGGCGCCGACGTCGACGGCGAGGACCACGCGGGCGGCCGGGTTGAAGGCAAAGCGCGACGGCGGGCGTCCGCCGCTGGAGCTGGCCTCCCCCGCCGGCCCCACCAGCCCGGACTGCATGAGCGCGTCGATCCGGGACGCCACGGTGGAGCGGGCCAGGCCCGTGGTGAGGGCCAGTTCCGCACGGGTCCGGGCTTTGCCGTCGCGCAGGAGCTGGAACAGGTCCCCGGCACGGGACAGGCTGCCGGCAGCCTCGGTGGCGGCGGTGTCTGCGCCGGTGGTGGGACTCATGAGTTAGTGATAGCACGAAGTTCTTCTGCGTGTCACTTATCGAAAAGACTGAAGCTTTATTTGCAACTTTTGCTTGACCGTCGGCAAAAGTAGTCCTAGCTTGGGGTGTGAGGCAGCTCACCACGCACTGGGTCCTCGCGATGAAAGCATCGATTCGGCGAATACGAAGGGGCATCCAGTTGTCGAGCCAGCCACAAACCGCTCTGCCTCCGCTGGGCGTCGGGATCTTGGGAGCGGGGCCTGTCACGCAGGCGATCCACCTCCCCTCCCTCGCCCGGCTCCGGGGCACCCTTGAAGTACGCCACGTGATGGATGTCGATCCGCAGGTCGCAGAATCCGTGGCGGCGCGGGTAGGGGCTCGCTTCAGCACCACGGTCGAGGACCTGCTGGCGGACCCGGCGGTAGACATCGTGGCAGTGTGCAGCCCGCACCAGTTCCACGCCGCACAGGTCATTGCGGCCTGCCGGGCCGGCAAGAAGGCCGTCCTGTGCGAGAAGCCCTTTGCCATGAACGGGGAAGAAGCAGCGGCCATCTCCGCGGTCTCCGCTGAAACCGGCGTGCCCATCGTGGTGGGCGCCATGCATACCTTCGATCCGGCGTGGCTGGCCGCCGAGGCCGCCTGGGGCGACCTGCCCGGGCAGGTCCACACTGTCAGGTCCTCCATCGTCCTCCCGCCGAACCCGCGCTTCGAGGACTTCGCGACCGAGATCGTGGGCCGCGTTCCCCTGCCGTCCCGCGACTCGACCGGCCCGGAAGCCATCGGGGCCATGCTCACGGGCGGTGTCATGGGGCTGGCCATCCACGACCTGCCGCTGGTCCGCAGGTTTGCGCCGGACTTCGCCTCCGTGGAGGTGCTGCACGCTGACACCGTGCGTCCCTTCGGCTACCTGATTTCTTTGCGCGCGGGATCCGTGACCATTGAACTCCGGGCCGCGATGAACAGCACTTGGGAGCCTGCCTGGACCTTCGAGGCCATCGGCAACGACGCCAGCCTCTGCCTCGACTTCACCCCTTCGTACGTGCATGCCGGATCCGCCACCGCCCGGATCCGCCGGGCTGGCACGACGACGGTACTCGGCCCGTTCGGACATAACGGCTACGAGGGCGAATGGCGCGAAATCGCCGCAATCGCCCGTGGCACCGGCTCCGCTCCGAGCGCGGACACACTGCTCCATGACCTTGAATTCGCCCTCGCCATTGCCGGCGGCGAAGCGCCCGCACCCGCACGTGAGGAGTCCCTGGCATGAGCACCGCACTCTCCGTCCACGCGGCCACCGAATCCGAAGGCCCCGTCGCCGCTGTCATCGCGTCGCTTCCCGTGTCCTTCGCCCCGCACCCGGCAACTCCAGCCTCCGCGGCGCCCGACGTCACCGCCGTCGCCGGCCACGCCGGCTGGACCCGCCGCGCGGCCGAGGCAATCCTGGCCGGTTCCCGCGCAGTGGTGGTTACGGCCCCGGCCGCCGAGGACCCTCAGGCGCTGGCCGTTGTTGCGGAAGAAAACGGCGCCGCGGTGGTTCTGGACCAGCGGTGGGCGGGCAGCCCGGCCCTGGCACCCTCGCACGATGCCGCCCGGGCAGTGGTCACCGAGGCCCTGGAGGATGCCGTCCTGCTCGACTCCGTCGCCATTTGCGCTCCAGGGGAAGACCCCCTGACGCTGATGGCCGACCACCTCGCGGCCGTACTGCAGTCCGGCGTCGACCTTGACGGGCTCAAGGTGGTCCAGCGCAGCAGCAGCGGCTACACACTGGCCGGAAAACTGCCCAACGGAGCGCCCGCTGCCCTGCAGGGCATCGCTACTGCTTCCGTCCCGGCGGCCGCCACAATCTCCATCCTCACGTCCACCGGCCGCACGGACATCACCTTGCCCGATCCCTCGGCGGCATGGCCCGCTGAAGTCCGCTCGGTGACCGCGTCGGGGAGCACCACACTTCCCACCATCTACGAATCCGCCCACCGGCGAAGCTGGCGGCGGGTCCGGAGACTGCTCTCAACCGGCAGGCCCTCCACGGACCTGCAGCATTTTGCCGCGCTCTTCTCGCTTCTCACCCGACTCAACAGCTAGCCCGCATCACCCGCAGCACCAGATTCCGCATCAACTCAATGTCGAGATGGACCCGCCGACGGCCGGTCCCTGAAAGGAAATAATCGTGACCACTAAGTCCTCCGCATCATCCTCCTTCTCCCGCCGGGGTTTCCTGGGATTCGCCGCCGCGGCGGCTTCCGCGCCATTGCTCGCCGCCTGCGGCGGCGGCTCCGCTTCCCAGGGCGGCGGAAGCGGCGTCGTGAAGTTCTGGGACATGCCGTGGGCCACCCCCGCCTACAACGACGCCGCCAAGGGTCTTGCGGAAGGCTTCTCCGGATCGGGCAGCAAGGCCAGCTACCAGATCATCCAGTGGAACAACTTCTACCAGACCTTCTCCTCGGCCATCGCTTCCAAGACCGGCCCTGCAGTGTCCACCGGCGGCGGCTTCCAGGCCTTCCAGTTTGAGCAGCAGGGCCAGATCGCGTACGCGGACAAAGTCATCGACAAGATGAAGGAAACCGGCCAGTTCGACGATTTCCTGCCCGGTGTCCTGGACCCGTTCAAGTCCGACAAAGGCTACGTGGCCGTACCGTGGCAGCTGGACATGCGCGTCTTCTGGTACCGCAAGTCACTCTTTGAACAGGCGGGCGTAGGCCTGCCCACGGACTGGCCCTCCCTCCTTGAAGCCGGCAAAGCGCTCAAGAAGGTCGGCGCCTTCGGCTTCACCACCGGCGCGGGCGCCGGCAACAACTACGGGAACCACTCCATGATCATGATGATGGTCAACAACGGTGGCGGCGTCTTCACCAAGGACGGCGAACTCGACCTGCTGAACGACCGCAATGTGGAAGCCATCGAGTTCATCCTCGAACTGGTGTCCAACGGAATCGTCGACCCCGCAGCGGTCAGCTACACCACCGACAACATGTCTGCACAGTGGAAGGACAAAAAGGCCGGGTTCGGCCTGTTCCAGGTCAACGTTCCGCAGCGCGTCGGCGACACGTCCGGGGACCTGCTGGTGGCGGACCCCATCACCGGCCCGCACGGAGACAAGGCAACCATCGTGTTCCCGAACAACATCATGATGTACAAGAACACCCCGTCGCAGGAGGCATCCGAGGCTTTCCTGGTCTACTACCTGGGCCAGCTCAAGGAACTGTGGCGCAAGAAGCTGATGTCGGCCCTGCCCGTCTTCAAGTCGATCACGGAAATCCCGGAGTTTGCCGACGATCCCAACAACGTCAAGATCGTCAAGGACTGGCAGCCCATCGCCAAAACCTTCGCGTCCCAGGGCAACACCCTCAACGCCAACCTCGCGGCCCTGGACGGCGGCCAGGCCCTGAACCAGTTCACCCAGACCATCCTGACCGGCCAGTCTGACGCCAAGTCCGCGCTGCAGACCTTCCAGGCCGGTCTCGAATCCGTCATTAAGAAGTAAGCGGCCGTCCCATGGCATTGACCACAACTACTGTTGAGTCCGGCCTCAGCCGGGCCCGCCGGGGGGTCGCCCCCGGCGGGCCGGCCGGATCCGCGAACCGCAAGAGCAAACTCAGCGCGCAGACCAGCCGGACCTTCTTCTGGCTCCTGCTGCCCTCCGTTGTTTTGCTGGTCCTCATCCACGGCTACCCGCTCATCCACGCCGGGGTGCAGGCCACGCACGACGGCTCCCTGATCGAGACCGGAAACTTCGTCGGAGCAGAGAACTTCGCTGCTGTCCTGTCCTCACCGGCCTTCTGGAAAGCGGCACAGTTCACGCTGCTCTTCACCATTGTGGGTGTGTTCGGTTCATGGCTGGTCGGCCTGGGCCTGGCCCTGCTGCTGCGCACCAAGATCCCGGCCGGCGGCACCTTCAAGGTACTGCTGCTCCTGCCGTGGGTGGTCCCGATTGTCGTGTCGTCCACGGCATGGAACTGGCTGGTGGCCACCCCGGACAGCCTGATCCCGGCCATTTTCCGGAACCTCGGCCTGGGCACCCCGCTGTTCCTCGCCGACCCGACGCTGGCCGCCGTGACGGTGATGGTATTCAAGGTCTGGGTCAGCTTTCCCTTCATGATGATGATGACCTCCGCCGCGCTGGCATCCGTGGACACCACCGTCTACGAGGCCGCCAGCATGGACGGCGCCACCCGCTGGCAGCAGTTCAGCCAGATCACCCTCCCGCTGATCGCCCGCTCCACGTACATCAGTTGGATCCTGATGACCATCTTCTGCGTCAATGACTTCCCCACCATCTACCTGCTCACCGGCGGCGGACCCGTCAGCGCCACAACCTCGCTGGTGGTCCTGGCTTACCGCACGGTCTTCCAGGACTTCGCTACCGGCCCCGGCGTGGCCATCGCCTTCCTGATGACCATGACCCTGGTGGTCATTTCCGTCCTCCTGTACCGCCAGATCCGAAAGTCGAGCGTCGAATAATGAGCGCAGCAGTCCACGCCCATCCCCAGTCCGGCCCCGTCCTCGGCGTTGGCGGCCCGACCAAAAACCGCCGCGTCCTCTCCGAGGCCGGCCACCGCGGCCAGTGGTGGCGCTTCACCGCCATGCTGATCATCACCGCCGTCGTCCTCGTCCCGATCATGGTCACGGTGGTCCTTGCCTTCACGCCGGGACCCACCAGCACCGCCACGGGCCTGACGTTCGAGAACCTCGCAAACGTGTTCTCCGGAACGCTTGCTGCCACGTGGCTGCAAAACAGCCTTATCACCACCCTCGCCACAGTGGTGGTCTCCGTGGCCGTAGCCGCGCCTGCCGGCTACGTCCTCTCCCGCGGCCGCAGCAAGGCAGTCTCCGGCTACTCCCTGCTGCTGTTCGTGATGCAGTCCCTGCCCATCATTACCTCTGTGGTGCCGCTGTTCATCCTGTTCGCCGGCATGGGTCTGGTGGACAACCTGCTGGGCATCACCATCATCTACGTCGGCTCCACCATGACGGTGGCCACCTGGATGATGGCAGCGTACTTCGACTCGATTCCCATCAGCCTCGAAGAAGCGTCCTGGATCGACGGCTGCTCGGTGTTCGGTTCATTCACCAAGGTGGTGCTCCGCAACAGCCTGCCCGGTATCCTCTCCACAGCCATCTTCGCTTTCCTCCTGGCTTGGAACGACTACCTCGTGGCCATCGTCTTCCTTCGCTCCAATGAAATCTTCACCCTGCCCATGGGCGTCCAGTCGTTCTTCCAGCAGAACGCCACCGACTGGACCTCGGTTATGGCCCTCGCCGTCGTGATGATGCTTCCGCCGGTCATCGTCTTCGCCACCCTGAACAAATACTTCAGCGTCGGCGGCATCGGCGGATCCCTCGCCGGCCGCTAGGCTCCCTTCTCCCGGGCCGCTTCGGCCGGGGAGCACCCCCGCACATTTGAGAACAACCCACTCCGCACAAAGGAACAGCATGTCCTACTCACTTCAGCTCTACACTCTCCGCGACGCCATCGCAGAGGACCTGCCCGGCACCATCAGACGAGTCGCCGACATCGGCTTCACCCAGGTTGAGCCGTACAACTTCGTCGCCACCGCCACGGAGCTCGGCGCGGCACTGAAGGAAAACGGCCTGACCGCGCCCTCCGGCCACGCTCCCCTGCTCAGCCAGGACCAAGACGAAATCTTCGCAGCTGCCAAGGCCCTGGGCATCAGCACCGTGATCGACCCGTTCCTGCCGGCTGAACACTGGCAGTCCGCCGAGGACATCCAGGCCACGGCGGAGAAATTGAACGCCGCCGCCAGGAAGGGTGCCGAATACGGCATCCGTGTGGGCTACCACAACCACGCCTGGGAGCTGGAGTCCATGATCGAAGGCCAGACGGCGCTCGAATACTTCGCCGGCCTGCTCGATCCCGCCCTTGTCCTCGAAGTCGATACGTACTGGGTGGCCGTGGGCGGCCAGGACCCCGTCGACATCCTGGCCAAGCTCGGTGACAAGGTGAAGTTCATCCATATCAAGGACGGCCCGCTCAACACCGACAAAAAGGCGCAGCAGCCCGCAGGCCAGGGCAAGATCCCCGTCTGGGACGTCATCAATGCGGCACAGTCCCTGGAAGTCGGCGTCGTCGAGTTTGACGATTACTCGGGCGACATCTTCGAAGGCATCGCCGAGAGCCTCGCCTTCCTGCAGAGCGGTTCCACCAGCCAGCAGGGCGTGAACGCATGAGCGCCGCCACCACCCGCCGCGGCCCGGTGGGGGTCGCCGTCATCGGCGCCGGCAACATCAGCAAGCAGTACCTGGACAACCTGACCGCTTTCCCTGACCTTAAGGTCCACGTCATCGCCGACCTGTTCGAGGACGCTGCGGCCGCGCGGGCGAAGGAATACGGCATCGCCGAATCCGGCGGCGTGGACGCCGCGCTGAACCACCCCGACGTCGAAATCATCGTCAACCTGACCATCCCCGCCGCGCACGTCGAGGTGGCCACAGCCGCCGTGAACGCGGGCAAGCACGTCTGGACCGAAAAGCCGTTCTCCTTGGACCGGGAATCCGGGCTGGGGCTGCTGAAAGCGGCAGATGCCGCCGGGATCCGGCTCGGCACAGCACCGGACACGTTCCTCGGCGCCGGCCTCCAGACCGCCCGCCGGCTAATCGAACGCGGCGACATCGGCACCCCGCTGACGGCCATGACCACATTCCAGACCCCCGGCCCGGAGTCCTGGCACCCCAACCCCGCCTTCCTGTTCCAGTACGGCGCCGGGCCACTGTTCGACATGGGCCCCTACTATCTGACCGCCCTGGTGCAGACCTTCGGCTCCATCCGCAAGGTGGCCGCCGTCGGCTCCAAGTCCAAGGACGTCCGGGTCATCGGGTCCGGCCCGAAGGCCGGCGAAGAGTTCACGGTGGAGGTGCCCACCCACGTCAGCGCCATGGCACAGTTCGAGAACGGGCAGTCCTCCCACAGCGTCTTCAGCTTCGAATCCCCGCGGAAGCGGATGGGCTTTGTCGAAATCACCGGCACCGAGGCCACCCTCTCCCTGCCGGATCCCAACTACTTCGACGGAGAGGTGCGCCTCTGGCGGGCCGGTGCCGAGGAGTGGACGGCGGTCCCGGCCGCGGGCCCGAGCCAGGGCCGCGGCATGGGGGTCCTGGACATGGCCCGGTCCCTCCGCGCCAATGTCCCGCACCGCGCCACAGGTGACCTGGCCTACCACGTCCTCGACACCATGGTCTCGATCTCCGAGTCCGTGGAATCCGGACAGTTCATCGACGTCGAAAGCTCAGCCCCCGTGTCCGCAGCCCTCCCCGAGGACTGGGACCCCACCGCTTCCACCCTCTAGGACAGCAGTCATGACTCCCCAAGGCTCCACGGACCACACCGCCCCGCCCGGCACCCCTGCCGGACCACCGCTGGGCGTTGCCATGATCGGCTACGCGTTTATGGGCAAGGCCCACTCGAACGCGTGGCGGAACGTCGCGGCCCACTTCGACGTGCCCGCCTTCGAGCAGAAAGTGCTCGTGGGCCGGGACGCCGCCCAGGCCGCGGCGTCCGCCGCGAAATACGGCTGGGCGGAGACGGCCACCGACTGGCGCTCGGTCCTGGACCGGGACGACATCCACGTCGTGGACATCTGCGCCCCGGGCTGGATGCACGCAGAGATCGCCGTCGCCGCGCTCCGGGCCGGCAAGCACGTCCTGGTGGAAAAGCCGCTGGCCAACACCCTGGCCGAGGCCGAAGCCATGGCGGCTGCCGCCCGGTCCGCCCGGGACCACGGCGTGCAGTCCATGATCGGCTTCAACTACCGCCGCGTCCCCGCGCTGGCCCTGGCCAGGGAACTGATCGCCGACGGCCGGCTGGGGACCGTGCGGCACGTCCGGGCGGCGTACCTGCAGGACTGGCTGGTGGACGCCGATTCGCCCATGACCTGGCGGCTGAACAAGGAAACCGCCGGGTCCGGCGCGCTGGGCGACATCGCGTCGCACGCGATCGACCAGGTCATGTTCCTGCTCGGCGGCACGGTGACCGAGGTGTCGGGCCGGCTGCACACCTTTGTGACCAGCCGCCCGGGTGCGGACGGGCCGGAAGAGGTGACGGTCGACGACGCCGCGTGGGCCACGCTGACCATGGACTCCGGGGCCATCGCCTCCGTGGAGGTCTCGCGCATGGCCACCGGGCAGAAGAACTCGCTCAAACTTGAGGTCTACGGCGACAAAGGCTCCCTGCTGTTCGACCTGGAAGCCATCAACGAACTCGGCTTCCTGGACGCCACGGTCCCGGTCCGGGAGCAGGGGTTCCGGCGCATCCTGGTCAACGAACCCGAGCACCCGTACATGGCCGCCTGGTGGCCGCAGGGCCACGTGATCGGCTGGGAACACACCTTCACGCACGAGATCCACGACTTCCTCACCGCGATCGGCGGCGGCACTGCGCCGTCGCCGTCGTTCGAGGACGGACTGGCCGTGCAGCGGGTTCTCGCCGCTGTCGAGGAATCCGCCAACGCCAAATCCTCCCTCATCCAGCTCACCACCTCTCCCGTCACCGAAGGAGCCTGACATGGCCCGTCCGTACACCCTGTTCACCGGCCAGTGGGCCGACCTGCCCTTCGAGGAAGTCGCGAGGCTGGCGTCCGGCTGGGGCTACGACGGCCTCGAAATCGCCGTCTCCGGAGACCACCTGGATGCCTGGCGCTGGGACGAGCCCGGCTACGTCGACTCCAAACTCGCCGTGCTGGAGAAGTACAACCTCAAGGTCTGGGCCATCTCCAACCACCTCAAGGGCCAGGCCGTGTGCGATGACCCCATCGACTTCCGGCACGAAGCGATTGTCGGCGCCA
>NZ_LNUT01000004.1:49123-65683 GCF_001512305.1 Arthrobacter sp. EPSL27 | reverse complement strand
CATCCTTCCGGGCGCTCACCGCGATCGGCTACAACGGCCCCATCTCCATCGAATGGGAAGACGCCGGCATGGACCGCCTGCACGGCGCCCCCGAAGCCCTCGCCGCCCTGAAGAAGTTCGACTTCCCGGCGTCGAACACCTCCTTCGACGCCGCGTTCAAGCAGGGCTGATCCGTGCCCCGCAGCCTGCTGCCCGGCCAGCGCTGCGAGGTGTGGATCGCGTCGGTGACGGGCGGGGCAGCCCTGGTGTACAGCACCGGGGACTTGCTGCTGGAAGCGCCCAACTGGGCCCTCGACGGCGGCTCGCTCGTTCTCAACGGGGACGGGAAACTGTGGGCGCTGGACGTGGGGAGCCGCACCCTGGACCACGTCCCCCTCACGGGCATCCCGGACCTCAACAACGACCACGTCCTTGCCCCGGACGGCGCCGGGATCTTCCTCTCGGCCAACGACGGCCACATCTACCGTGCGCCCCTGCGCGGCGGTGAGGCGGCGCGGATCACGCCCGACGACGGCTCGTTCCACTTCCTCCACGGCGTCAGCCCCGACGGCGGCGAGCTCGCCTACGTGGGGATCGACGACGGCGACTTCAGCAGGCCCGGGCGGCTCCTGACCCTGCGGCTGGAAGGCGGGCCGCCGTCGATGCTCGACACCGGGCCCGGGCACTGCGACGGACCCGAGTACTCCCCGGACGGGCAGTGGCTCTACTTCAACACCGAGGCGTTCACCGCTGCGCCCGGCCACGCCCAGATCGCCCGGATCCGCGCCGGCAGCAGCGCCGGGGAGGCGAAGCCGGAGCACCTGCTGGCCAGCGACACGGTCGACTGGTTCCCGCATCTCTCCCCCGACGGGCGGCTGGCCAGCTACCTCCGGTTCCCGGGCGGCACACTGGGCCACCCCGCTGACCTCCCGGTCGACGTCGTGCTTGTCTCCACCTGCGACTGGGCCACGCCGTTGCACAGCTGGCCGTTGTCCGGCGGGCAGGGGACACTGAATGTCAACAGCTGGTCGCCTGACTCAACGCGTTTCGCGTTTGTGGCGTACCCGCTTCCGGACGCACAGGCAACGAAGGGCTCATCCCGTGACTGACCGCAACAATGGAACTTCCGACGGGCAGCTCCGGTGGGGCATCCTCGGCACCGGCTTCATCGCCGGGCTGCAGACCCAGGACCTGATCGAGCACGGCTTCAGCGTGCAGGCCGTCGGGTCACGGTCGCTGGAATCGAGCCAGGAGTTCGCGAAAAAGTTCAACGTGCCCACGGCGCATGGCAGCTACGAGGCCCTGGCCGCGGACCCTGACGTGGACGTCATTTACATCGCCACGCCCCATCCGTTCCACCATGCGAACGCGCTGCTTGCCCTCGGCGCCGGCAAGCACGTCCTGGTGGAGAAGTCGTTCACCATGAATGCCCGGGAGGCCCGGGAAATTGTTGCCCTGGCTGAATCCAAGGCTCTGGTGGCGCTGGAGGCGATGTGGACCCGGTTCCTCCCGCACATGGTCCGGCTCCGTGAGGTCATCCGGGAAGGCAGGATCGGCGAGGTGCGCAAGGTGGTGGCCGGCCACAACCAGAACCTGCCCAGAGACCCGGCCCACCGGCTGAACGATCCCGCGCTGGGCGGCGGCGCGCTGCTGGATCTGGGCGTCTACCCGGTCTCCTTCGCCATGGACCTGCTGGGCACACCGGACACCATCCGCGCCGGCGCATCCATGACGGCCACGGGTGTGGACCGCCAGACGGCGGCAATCTTCGGGTACGCCGGCGGGCAGCAGGCGGTGGTGGACTGCGAGCTGGATGCCGCAAGCGCCAACCGGGCCCTGGTGATCGGCACGGAGGGGTGGGTGGACATCGAGTCCACCTGGTACAATCCGGTGCCGTTTACGGTCTTCGACACCGAGGGAAACGTCCTTGAGACCTTCAGCCAGCCCGTGACCGGCCGGGGCATGCAGTACCAGGCGGCCGAGCTGGAACGCCTGGTCCGGACCGGCGCCACCGCAGGCACCATCCTTCCGCCCGCCGGGACCGTCGCCGTGATGGCCGCCATGGACGAGATCCGCCGCCAGATCGGCCTCAGCTACGAAGCCGACGCCGTCCCGGACTAGGGTTGAACCATGCCCCACGTCATCAGGAAAGCAACCGCAGACGACGCCGGGAAGCTGGCGGCGCTGGCGGCCGTCACCTTTCCGCTGGCCTGCCCGCCGTCGTCGTCCCCGGCGGACATCGCGGCGCACGTGGCAGGCACCCTCAGCGAGGACAACTTCCGCGCGTACCTGGCCGACCCGGAGAGCACCATCCTCGTGATTGACGACGGCGGCGAGCTCCGCGGCTACAGCCTGCTGGTGACCCGGCCGGCCCGGGACCCGGACGTGGCTGCGGCCCTGACCATCCTGCCGTCGACCGAGCTGAGCAAGTGCTACGTCCACCCGGACCACCACGGGCTGGGCGCCGCCGCCGAGCTGATGCACGCCAGCATCGCCGAGGCCGCGGGCGCGGGCGCACAAGGGCTCTGGCTGGGCGTGAACAACCAGAACGTGCGGGCCATCCGCTTCTACGAAAAGTCCGGCTTCCGCAAGGTGGGAACCAAAACCTTCCAGCTCGGCAGCACCCTGGAACACGACTTCGTCCTGGAACGCCCGGCCACCGGGTGACCAAACCGACAGGCCGCGCGGGAATGGACCCGGCGGCACCATGGTTGTCGCCGGCATGAAGATTGAGATCTGGTCCGACGTGGCCTGCCCCTGGTGCTACATCGGCAAGCGCCGCTTTGAAACCGCCCTCGCGGCCTTCCCGCACCGGGATTCCGTGGAGGTCCAGTGGCGCAGCTACCAGCTGGATCCGGCGCTTCCGGAGCACTATGACGGCACCGAACTGGACTACCTCAGCACCCGCAAGGGCCTCCCGCCCGCCCAGGTCACCGGAATGTTCGAGCACGTCGCCGAACAGGCCAAGGGTGAAGGCCTGAACTACCGGTTCGACGACGTGGTGGTGGCCAACAGCTTCACCGCCCACCGCCTGATCCACCTCGCCGCCGCGCACGGGCAGCAGGACGCCGCCAAGGAACGCCTCCTCAGCGACCACTTCGAGCACGGCCGGGACATCGGCAGCGGGGAGTACCTGGCCTCCCTGGGCCAGGACCTCGGCATCGACGCCGGCGAAGTGGACGAACTGTTCACCACCGACAAGTACGCCGCCGACGTCCGGATGGACTTCGAGGAAGGCCGCGCCCTCGGCATCAGCGGCGTCCCGTTCTTCGTCATCGACCGGAAGTTCGGCCTTTCCGGCGCCCAGCCGGCCGAGACGTTCGCCTCCGCCCTGAACCAGGCGTGGCAGGAAAGCCAGCCGCTGGTCATGGTGGGCGCCGCGGACGCCGAACCCGGTAAGGCAGCCCCGGCCGGCGAGGCCTGCGGCCCGGACGGCTGCGCGGTCTAAGCCCGCCGCCGTCGTCGAACCCGACGGGAACCTGGGGAAAGCAGCGCGCCCCGGCACCCTCGATTTGCTGACAGATCGCGCTAAAGTGTCTGTATGCCCAGGATTTCGGCCGCGAGCAACGCCGCCCAACGCGCCGAGACCCAGCACCGCATCCTGACCGCGTTCGGCGAGCTCCTCTTCAGCCACGGGCTTCCCGGGCTGACCATGACCGACGTCGCGCGGCACGCCCGGATCGGCCGCACCGCGGTGTACAACTACTACGCGGACATCGAAGAGCTGCTGATCGCCTACGCGCTGGATGAGACCGAGCGCTTCCTGGTCGACCTCCGTGAATCCCTGGATGCACTGGACAATCCGGTGGACCGGCTGGCCCTCTACGTCCGCGCCCAGGTGGAAGACCTCAGCCGCCGGCACCTGCCGCCAGGGCCCGCGATGGGCGCCGTGCTCTCCCCCGCCTCCTTCGCGAAGCTGGCGGACCACGTCGGGGAGCTCAGCGTGCTGCTGCAGGGCATCCTGCGCGACGGCATCGCCCAAGGCTACCTGCCGGAGGCGGACATCACCCAGCTCGCGCAGCTCATCCACGGCACCCTGTCCTCCAGCGCCGCCCGCGGTGACGGCGCCGGCCAGGACGCCGACGCGGAGGCACGGCTGGCCCGCACCGTGCGGTTCGTCCAGCTGGGTGCCGGCGCACGGTTCGACGACGCCGGCCGCCCCGTCCGCCTCAGCGCCTGAGTCGGGGCAGCGGGAGGTTCGCTAGCCCGCCGCCGGCGTCGTCGGTGCCACCGGCGCCACCGGCCAGGCCGACTCGTCCACAATCCGCCGGTCCTCGCGCGGGCAGCTGAGCCGCCCCGGGGTCTGGTCCACCAGCTCCGGCTTCGCCAGTTCCTTGAAATCTCCGGTGAGGATGATGTCGACGCTCGGGTCGGTCCGCCCGTCCTGGAAATAGTCCGAGCCCGGCACGTTGCGCTGGACGCTGAACGCCGCGGACTGGCCGGCAGCGCCGGAGACGATCAACGCGGCCCCGCGGTAGCTCGACGTCGTATTGGCCACCGCGCCGACGATGAATTTGCGGGCCGCGAACTCGTCCGCCACGGACCGGGCCAGGCCGGGGCGGGAGGTGGAATTGAAGACGTTGAGGTTGATCGTCTCCGGCGGGGTGTAGTCGTAGATCGCCTCCGGGCAGACGGACACGGCCGACTGGCTGCGCTCCGCCGTCGGGACCTTGATCTGGCCGTTCATGATGGCTAGGGCAACCACGACGGCGGCCGCGACCAGCCCGACAAGCAGCACCAGGACCACGCCGTGGAGGACGCGGCGGCGCATCCTGACGGGGTTGGCCTGCGGGTCGTCGTCCTCAACGAAGGTGGCGCGCAAGTCCGAGCCGGTGATGACGTGGTGCCCGTGCAGGACGGTGGGGTCCTTCGGCTCTCTAGCCATTTATCACCAGGACGCGCGCGTGGATCGCCGTGCGCTGGTGCAACGCCGTCCGGACGGCGCGGTGCAGGCCGTCCTCGAGGTACAGGACGCCCCGGTACTCCACGACGTGCGGGAACAGGTCGCCGAAGAAGGTTGAGTCCTCCGCCAGGAGGGCCTCCAGGTCAAGCGTGCGCTTGGTGGTCACCAGGTCATCCAGCCGCACCGGCCGCGGCGGCAGGGCGGCCCAGTCCTTGGGCGTGTTGTAACCATGGTCGGGGTACGGGCGTCCCTCGCCCACGGCTTTGAATATCACCATGCAAGCCTATGGAACTTGGCGGGCCAAAGGAATCCGCGACTCCCCGGCGCCGGAGGTTGTAGCCAAACGGTAACCATTTACCGGGGCCGCCGGCCGCGGCCCCGCCGGCCAACCGCATGCCGGCGCTGTGGCAGGCCGACAGCGCGCCGCGGCGCGGCTGTCATCTCCTGCAAAGCGGCCCGCCGGCTGGGAGAATGGGCCCATGACACCTGCCGAGTCCCCCGCCTCCCCTTCGCTGTCAGCTCCCCCGCTGGCGCTGCTCCTCGACGTCGACGGCCCCGTAGCCAGTCCCGTCACCCGCACGGTGCAGCCGGGGATCATCGCGGACCTGCTGGCCCTGGCCGCCGCGGGAATTCCCGTCGTCTTCAACACGGGCCGATCAGCGGACTTCATCCGCGAACAGGTCATGGAACCCATGATCGCCGCCGGGATGCCGGCCGGCACCCTCATCCACGCGATCTGCGAAAAGGGTGCGGTCTGGTTCAGCTACACCGCCACCGGCCCCGGCGCCGTCCACGTCGATCACGAACTCGCCGTGCCGCAGGCCTTCGGCGACGACGTCCGCCGGCTGGTGGCCGAGGACTACGCCACCCACATGTTCTTCGACGAGACCAAGCTGGCCATGGTGTCCGTGGAGCAGCACATCTCCGTCGAGAACGCGGACTACCGTGCCGAGCAGCAGCTGTTCGACGCCGATGCCATGGACCTGATGGGCCGGCACGGCCTCGGCGTGGTGCGGCTGGACCACCATGCCCCCGACTCAGATGACCAGATCGACTACCGGGTGGATCCCACCATCATCTCCACCGACATTGAGTCGGTCAGGCTCGGCAAGGACCTTGGCGCCAGCAGGGCGGTGGAGCTTCTGGCAGCCCAGGGCATCACCCCGCAGGCCTGGCGCACCGTGGGCGACTCCCGCACCGATTACGCCATGGCCGACTGGCTGCACCACAACGACCACCCGGTGAAGCATGTCGACGTGCGCCCGGCCGACGGCGTTCCCGTCAAACCGTACGACGTGCTGACCGCGGCGGATCTGGGGCTCGGCGAGGACGTCATCCACGACGACGCCGGTGCGGCGTTCCTGCGCAGCTGGCGCACTGCCCTCGTTGGCTGACACCGCGGGGCGGTTATCGATTTTGGGGCGGACGATATCATGCATATAGGACATATTCACGCACAGAGTCACGGAGTACGGACATTACAGACGCACTGATCCAGGACGAGATCTACTACGGCAGCCAGGCCTCGGTGGAGGCCCACGATGAGGTCACCTCAGCTGCGGCCGTCGCGAGATTCCGGGCGCGCCAGGACGTTGTCCGCCGGCGCGGCCGGTATGCCCTGGTCAATGAGAACCGGACGCCCTACCAGGCCATGGTCGAGGACCTGATGTTCATCCGCGCCGTGCTCGACGGCGCCGGCCTCGACTACCTCCTGGTCCGCGGCAACAACCACCGGCCGGTCATCGCTGTCGACTGGAAGGACCGCAAGGTCCTGCGCGACGCGCTGGTGGAGGCCTGCCACGACGAGCCGTTCTACTCGATGAGCGTTGACGCCAAGAAGAAGTCCTCGGTGCTGGTGGCCGACGGCGAGCTTTCCCCCAACCGGCAGTCGAGGATCTTCCGGCTGTACCGTCCCCGGGTGGAACCGGAGGGCGGCTTCGAATTCGGCGCGTCCGCCGGCGTGCAGGTGGAGCTGTGGAGTTTCGAAGGCGACCAGCTGATCCTTCCGATCGAGAATTCCCTGACGCGCAGGACGCTGCTGGCCCAGGACGCGGTCCGCGGCACCGTGGAACGGTATGGGCGCACCTGGCCCACCATCGAGAACATGTTCGCGGACCACGCAAGCGACATCAGCTTCGACGTCGACATCGTCTTCTCCTGGGTGGACGGCAGCTCCCCGGAGTACATCGCGGCACGGCGCGCCCGCCAGGCCGGCGCTGTGCTGGGTGAAGGCGACGACCATGAAGCGCGGTTCCGCCAGATCGACGAACTCAAGTACGCGCTGCGCTCGGTCTACATGTTCGCGCCCTGGATCCGCAGGATCTTCATCGCCACCGATTCGCCGGCGCCGTCCTGGCTCGCGGACCACCCCGGGGTGACGATTGTCCGCAGCGAGGAGTTTTTCGCGGACCCCTCCGTGCTGCCCACCCACAACTCGCAGGCCGTGGAGTGCCAGCTCCACCACATCGAAGGCCTGTCCGAGCACTTCCTGTATTCCAATGACGACATGTTCTTCGGCCGTGCCGTGGGACCGGACATGTTCTTCACTCCCGGCGGCATCACGAAATTCATCGAGGCGGAAACCCGGATCGGCCTCGGGGACAACGACGCCGAGCGCAGCGGCTTTGAGAACGCCGCGCGCGTGAACCGGAAGCTGCTGTGGGACCGTTTCGGCCGGATCACCACGCGGCACCTGGAACACACGGCGGCTCCGCTGCGCCGCAGCCTGGTGGCCCAGATGGAGCAGGAGTTCCCTGCCGAGTTCAGCAAGACGGCGGCCAGCACCTTCCGCGCGGCCGACAACATCTCGGTGACCAACTCGTTCTACCACTACTACGCGCTGCTGACCGGCCGGGCCGTCACCCAGACGGCGGCGAAGGTGCGCTACGTGGACACCACCGCGAGGGCGGGCCTGAACTACCTGCCGAAGCTGCTCGCCAAGCGGAACATGGACTTCTTCTGCCTCAACGACGGCAGCTTCCCCGAGGTCGAGGCCGAGGAACGGGCCCGGCTCGTCACGGACTTCCTCGAGAAGTACTACCCGATCAAGGCACCCTGGGAAAAGTAGGCGCTACCCGCCGTCGGCAGTCTCCGGTGGCGCCGGCGGCAGCGCTGCGGGGCCGCCGGCCCACCGTCAGTTGCTGGCCGTCAGCCGGCGATGGCCCGGCGTCTTGGCCGGGTCCTCGAGCTTCGCCTTAGCCGGGATGCGGATCCCGGCCGCCGAGATCCGGCGCTGGGTCTCCGCGGCGGAGACGAGCTCGCCGACGGCGGGGGTGTCGCCCAGCGGAACCACCGAGTGCACGATCGTGTGCTCGTAGACGTGGACCAGGTTGAATGCCTGCCCGCCGTCGCGTCCCCGGGTTCCGCCGACGGGCACGTTGAGGTCCTGCGTGTAGCAGGTGGCCGACGCCACCGACACCGGGATCCCGGCGAAGGTCGCCGTCGTCGAGTAGTGCAGGTGGCCGCCCAGGATGGCCCTGACGTCGGAATTCCGCACGACGCCGGCCAGCGACGCCTGGTCGCGCAGCTCCACCAGCACGGCGAGGTCCAGGACGGACGGCACCGGCGGGTGATGCAGGGCAAGAATGGTTCCGTCGGGCGCCGGGGTGGACAGTTCAGCTGCGAGCCACTCCAGCTGCTCCGGGCTCAGCTCGCCGTGGTGGAAGCCCGGCACGGAGGTGTCAAGGGTGATGATCCGCAGCCCGTTGATGAAGTAGCTGCGGTCCACCGGGGCGTCGTCGGCCGGGAGATCCAGCAGGCCGGTGCGGAAGTTTTCCCGGTTGTCGTGGTTCCCCATGGCCCAGATGACTTTTGCGCCGAGGGCCTTGCAGGCGGGCTCGACGATGGCGCGGAGCTTGGCGTAGGCCTCGGCCTCGCCCCTGTCGGCCAGGTCGCCGGTAAAAATCACGGCTTCGGGGCGCGCGCCGGAGGCCCGGACTTCGTCGAAGAGCTGCTGGAGCAGGGCGTCGCTGTCGACCACCCCATGCAGGGGTGCGGATCCTCCCAGCAGGTGGGGGTCACTCAGATGGAGAAGAAAATGGCGTGGCCGGGGGTGCTCGGCCTCGATGAGCTCCATTGCTGCCTTCCTGGTTGGGTGGAGGCTGTGGCCCCCAACTTCCCTCTCAGTAACATCTATCCAATCAGACATTCGGCCAACAATGTGCAAACTCCAGTAGGCATGTTTGGAAAATGGCAACATCGGGTAGTCCGGCGGACACATACCTGCCCAGGTATGTGACCGCCGGAACCCGCTTACTCAGGTACCTGGCGGTTAGCTCAGGTAGCCGTTCGGGTTCAGCACGTACTTCGTCGCCGCGCCGGCGTCGAACTCCGCGTAACCCTTCGGTGCGTCCTCCAGCGTGATGGCCTTCGCGTTGACGTTCTTCGCGATATGGACCTTGTCATGCAGGATCGCCATCATCAGCCCGCGGTTGTACTTCATCACCGGGCACTGGCCGGTGGTGAAGCTCAGGGACTTGGCCCAGCCGGTGCCCAGGCTGAGGGAGAGGGCACCCTTCTTGGCTGCCTCGTCGATGCCGCCCGGGTCGCCGGTGACGTAGAGCCCGGGAATGCCGAGTGCGCCGCCGGCTGCGGTGATCTCCATCAGCGAGTTGAGCACCGTGGCCGGGGCTTCCTTGGCGTCGTGCCCGTGGCCCCGGGCTTCGAACCCGACGGCGTCGACGCCGCAGTCGACCTCCGGGACGCCCAGCAGCTGCTCGATCTGCTCGGCGGGACCACCCTCGGACAGGTCAATAGTCTCGCAGCCGAAGCTGCGCGCCTGGGCCAGCCGGTCCGCATTCATGTCCCCGACAATCACGACGGCTGCGCCGAGCAGCTGCGCACTGGTCGCTGCCGCAAGGCCTACCGGGCCCGCTCCCGCCACGTAAACCGTGGAACCGACGCCGACGCCGGCAGTCACAGCGCCATGGAAGCCTGTCGGGAAGATGTCCGACAGCATTGTCAGGTCCATCATCTTCTCGAGGGCCTGGTCCCGGTCCGGGAACTTCAGCAGGTTCCAGTCCGCATACGGCACCAGGACGTAGTTCGCCTGGCCGCCGACCCAGCCGCCCATGTCCACATATCCATAGGCCGCGCCCGGGCGGGCCGGGTTGACGTTCAGGCAAATGCCCGTCTTGCGCTCCTTACAGTTCCGGCAGCGGCCACAGGCGATGTTGAAGGGGACGGAACAGATGTCCCCCACCTTGATGAACTCAACGTCCGGACCGACTTCCACCACTTCACCGGTGATTTCGTGGCCCAGTACCAGATCGGAAGGCGCGGTGGTGCGGCCACGGACCATGTGCTGGTCCGAACCGCAAATGTTCGTGGCAACGGTTTTGAGGATGACGCCATGACGCAGCGGGCGGCCCACGTTGGCGGGGTTGACCCCCGGGCCGTCTTTGAGTTCGAAGGTGGGGTAATCAATGTCGATGAGCTCGACTTTTCCTGGACCCTTGTAGGCAACGGCTTTGTTCCCTGTCATCACTTTCCTCCTGGTTACACGGACCCCCACATAAGAGTGTCCAGTTGTGATTTCCGAAGCTTCCTGATGCACCTCCCCCCGGCACTGATTGGCTGATCCGCCCGCGCCTAAAGCGCGTCGGGGCCGTGGGCGTGCCCGGTGTAGTGGAAGGTCCGGCCAGTCTAGGCGGTAAGCATGCTTAGCGATAGGGGTCCTTGTGCCCTTGTGGTCTGGGAGCCGACTATCGGCTGAGAGCCTCTTCCACCGCTGCGATGATTTCCGGCGAATCCGGCTCCACGGTGGGCGCAAATCTGGCCACCACATCGCCGTCGCGGTTCACCAGGAACTTCTCGAAGTTCCACTTCACCAGCCCCGGCAGGAGGCCTTTTTTGAACTTGGTGAGCTCGGTGTACAGCGGGTGCTGGTCCCTGCCGCGGACATCGGACTTGGCAGTGAGGGGGAAGGTCACGCCGAAGTTCCGTTCGCAGAACTCGGCGATCTCGGCGTCGGCGGCCGGCTCCTGGCCTGCGAACTGGTTGCAGGGCACACCGAGGATCTGGAACCCCTGGTCGCGGAACTTGTTGTAGAGCGCCTCGAGCCCCGAGTACTGGCGGGTGAACCCGCACTGGGACGCGACGTTCACCACCAGCACCACGTCCCCTTTGAAGCGGCCAAAATCGGTGGCCGTGCCGTCGATCAGGGTCAGCGGAATGCTGTGAAGAGAGGTCATGAGCGGGCTCCTCGCGAAGTCGAAGGTCGTGTTGTGGCCCGGAGTGGATTCCGGATGTGGTCACAACAGTTCTTCGCTACCAACGAGCGCGGGTATGGGTTTGTGCCTGCTATGGTCCGGGCGTCAGCGACGGGTCAGTGGTCGCCGTCGGTTCAGTGGACTGCGTGGGCGGCGGAGGTGCCGGCTCCGAGGTCGGCTCCACCACAGGGGGCGGAGGCGGCGGGGCAACCACCACCGGCGGTGGAGGCGGCGGCGGAGGCGGGGCAATCGTGGACGGCGGTGGAGGCGGCGGGGGTTCCACCGTCGACGGCGGCGGGGGTTCCACCGTCGAGGGCGGCGGCGGAGGCGGCGGTTCCACCGTCGAGGGCGGCGGCGGAGGCGGCGGTTCCACGGTCGAGGGCGGCGGCGGTTCCACCGTCGACGGCGGCGGCGAGGTGGGCTCCGGGGTCGGCGTCGTCGGGTCGGGCGGCGGCGGTGTCGTGGAGCCTGGAGCGGAGGGAAGCGGCGTCTCACTCGGCGTGGCGGTGCCTGGATCAGTCGTTCCGCCAGGTGTGGTGGTGCCGCTCGGCGGCTGGCTGGGTTCCGGCGTCGGCGCGTCCGTCCTGGTCTTCGTGGGCGAAAGGGCGTCCCCGGTCGACGGCGTGGGTGTCGTTGCGGGAGAGCTGATGAAGGGTGTGTTCGGCCACGCGGAGGCGGGTGTTTCGTGGTCTCCGCCGGCCACCACGTGCGCCCCTTCTTCGGACACCGGGATGGCCCAGCCGAGGGAGGTGTTGGAAGGCTTGCCTGCCTCGGGGGCGTAGCTCGTCATTTCGATGGCACCCAGCTGGTCCGTCTGCGTGATCGGCAGCAGTGTCCAGTCGTGCGGGTTCTTGTGCGAGCCGTTCAGGATGGTCTCGAAATGCAGGTGGCATCCGGTGGAGGACCCGGTGGTCCCCACCCGGGCGATGACCTCGCCGACCCGGACCGAGTCACCCTTCTTCACGGCGATCGCCTCGAGGTGGTTGTAGGTGGTGATCAGGCCGTTGCCGTGGTCGATTTCAACGCGGTTTCCGCCGCCCCACGGGTGCCAGCCGACGGCCCGCACCACGCCGGCATCCGCCGAGTACACGCGGGTGCCGCAGGCTGCGGCGAAGTCCTGCCCCCAGTGGAATTCGCCTGCCGAGCCGGTGATGGGGCTGGTCCGCAGCCCGAAAGGGGAGGATTCCGCCAACGATTCGAGCGGAGCCATGAGAAAGCCTTCCGCCGGGCGCTTAAGCCCGGCGGAAGCCACGTTCAGTTCACCAGGGACCCCATCTTTGGACGTGGTCTCGACATTTGATCTGGTGTAGGCCACCAGCGCCAGCGCATCCGCCGTGAACGCCTGCGGGGCCAGAGCCTCGACGCCGGCACTGGTGGGCGCCCCCAGTGTGGTGGGGTCCAGAACGCTGGGGCCCACGACACCGGAGGCCAGTGCCGGGGAAGGGACCACAACGGCAGGCCGCGTGCCGGACAGGCCCTGCACCCCGAAGGTCAGTACCGCCAGCGAAAGGCAGAAGCCTCCGGACAGGCAACGCACGGCTACGAGCCGGGCTCTGACTGCCTGCTCACTCGATGAGTTTCCCCAGTGTTTTCCCACGATGTGACTCCTGCATCCTGTCCGCCAGTCCCCAGATTCGCGGACTCACGTTCTTATGGGACCACAATCAGGTGGCACTGGGAACCGTAATAACTACCCCTTTCGAACTCGGGTGGAAGCCCAGTAGTACTGGGGATTCGGGCAAGTATCGGCCACTGCTTTGGTGGGTGACAATAAGGTATGCGCAACCTCCTCAGGGAATGGCAGACCGAACTCAAGCAGACGTTCACCGGAACCCGGGACGCCGTGCCGGAATGGGTGCCGCGGCTGGCGGAAGGGGACGACGCCGGCTACCACCTGCCCGGGTCTGCCGTCTGGGCCGTCCATGGGGACATGCCGACGATTGTGGCGGGCATCCGGGCCCTGATGATGCAGGCGCTCCACCCCGGCGCGCTTGCCGGGGTCCACGACCACTCCCGGTTCCGTGAAGACCCGCTGGGCAGGCTGGCGGGCACCATCCGCTGGATTTTCACCGTTTCCTACGGTTCGACCGCCGCGGCCCGGGCGGCGTCCGACTGGGTCCTGAGGCTGCACGGACGGGTGCAGGGTGACTACGTTGACGGCCACGGCACGGCGCGCAGCTACGCCGCGAATGATCCCGAACTGCTCCGCTGGGTGCACATCGCGTTCACCGATGCCTTCCTCTCCGCGCACAAGATCTGGGGCCGGCCCATCCCGGGCGGGCCCGACGCCTACGTGCGCGAGTGGGCGCAGGCCGGCACGCTGATGGGGGTGGAGTCCCCGCCGCTGAGCGAGGCGGCCATGCGACGGGAACTGGACAGCTGGTACGACGCTGGCGTGCTCCGCTCCGACGAGAGGGTCGCCGAGACGCTGGCGTTCATCCGCAATCCCCCGCTCCACCCGGCGCTCAGGCCGGGTTACCGTGTGCTGTTCGCGGCGGCTGTGGCGAGCCTCGAGCCCAAGTACCGGGAGCTGCTGGGCCTGCGCACCGCACGCCTTGGCCCCATCCCGTTGCCGGTGCGGCTGGCCACCAGGGTGACGCTCGCCGTCGTCCATCTTGCCCTGGGCCGGGTGGGGCCCAGCGAGCAGGCCGCCCGGACCCGCCTCCGCAGGCTGGGTTACCGGGCCTGAGGGCACCGCCCGGGTTTTCGGACCCTCCGGCGCAGGACGCAAAAAGGCCCCGGTCCTAGGGACCGGGGCCAACCGCGGAGAATGGGGGATTTGAACCCCCGAGGGCGTTAACCCAACACGCGTTCCAGGCGTGCGCCATAGGCCGCTAGGCGAATTCTCCAGTAGCTTCTGAATCAAAAGCAGATACTAGAATACCTGAACTTTCCGGCATCGCCCAATTGGGCTTCGGCGCCCCTCCTCCTCAGGACATGCCCAGCCCCCGCCGCAGCCCTTGGGCATAGGCCCGTTATGCCCACTCCACGCCGCCAAAAATGGGCATGCTCCGCAGGAATGTCAGGGCCGGACGCAGCCGATTCGGGGCACACGCAAACGTCGGGTAAACTTGCTGACGGCCCCTCATGTGGCGTCATCCTGTTGAACTCCCCCAGGACCGGAAGGTAGCAAGGGTAAATGGGCTCTGGCGGGTGCATGAGGGGTCTTTTATGTCTGTGCCGATTGGTAGGGTTTATCTGTGACTGTTACTACCGCTCTCTACCGCCGATATCGCCCCGATTCGTTCGCGGACGTCATCGGGCAGGAACACGTCACCGAGCCTCTGATGACGGCCCTGCGCAAGAATCGCGTGAACCACGCCTACCTCTTCTCGGGCCCCCGCGGCTGCGGTAAAACCACGTCCGCCCGCATCCTGGCCCGCTGCCTGAACTGTGCCGAAGGCCCCACGGACACCCCCTGCGGCAAGTGCCCCAGCTGCATCGAACTCGCCCGCGGCGGCTCCGGATCGCTCGACGTCATCGAGATCGACGCCGCCAGCCACGGCGGTGTGGACGACGCCCGCGACCTCCGCGAACGGGCCACCTACGCCCCCGTCCGCGACCGGTACAAGATCTTCATCATTGACGAAGCCCACATGGTGACGTCGGCCGGCTTCAACGCCCTGCTCAAGATCGTCGAAGAGCCGCCGGAACACATCAAGTTCATCTTCGCCACCACGGAACCGGACAAGGTGATCGGCACCATCCGGTCCCGCACCCACCATTACCCGTTCCGCCTGGTGCCGCCGGAACCGCTCATGGCGTACCTGGAACTGCTCTGCCGCCAGGAGAACGTCCCCGTGGCTCCGGGCGTACTCTCGCTGGTCATCCGCGCCGGCGGCGGCTCAGTGCGCGACTCACTCTCCGTGCTCGACCAGTTGATGGCCGGCGCCGGCCCGAACGGGCTGGACTACGAACTCGCGGTCGCACTGCTGGGCTACACCCACGCCTCCCTGCTCGACGACGTCGTGGAGGCCGTTGCCGCCTCGGACGCCGCCACGGTATTCCGTGCCGTAGACCGCGTCATCCAGACCGGGCACGATCCCCGCCGCTTCGTGGAAGACCTCCTGGAGCGATTCCGGGACCTCATCATCGTCCAGGCCATGCCCGAAAGCGCCCAGTCGATCCTCCGCGGCATGCCCGCGGACCAGATCGCGCGCATGCAGAACCAGGCCCACAACCTGGGCGCGGCCGAGCTGTCGCGTGCAGCGGATGTCACCAACACTGCGCTGACCGAAATGACCGGGGCCACCTCCCCGCGGCTGCACCTCGAACTGCTGTGCGCCCGCATCCTGCTTCCGTCCTCCGAACAGACCGAGCGGGGAATTGCCGCACGGATCGACCGGGTGGAACGCCGCCTGAACTACGCCGGGAACGACGTCGGCGCTCCCGCCCCGGCCGCGGCCCCCGCCTCCGCTGCCCCCGCCTCTGTTGCCCCGGCCGCCACCGCTCCGGCGGCGGCAGCTCCGGCTGCCCGCACGGTTCCGGAGCCCGCCGTTCCGGCAGCCCCGGCACCGGCTGCTCCCGCCGCTTCCGCTCCTGCTCCGCGCGAAGAGGCAGCGGCCCCGGCAACCGCCGGCGCTCCCGACCGTGAACCCGCCAAGGGGACTCTCACGCCGCCGCGCGTCACCACCGGCGACTGGCCTGTGGACGAGCCCTCCGCTCCCAGCCGGCCATCCTCCGGGACGGCCCCTGCCGCTCCAGCTCCGGCGCCCGCACCGGCACAGCCGGCCCCCGCGTCCGCCGCACCTGTTCCGGCCGGTCCGGCTCCGGCAGCACCCGCCGCGAACCAGCCGCCAGCGGCTGTTCCCCCCGCCGCGCCCGCACCGGCTGCCGGTTCCGGCCCCGACGTCGAGGTCCTCCGCCGCGCCTGGCCGGAGATCCTGCAGACGCTGACCAAAATCAAGCGGAGCACCTGGGCCCTGGTCGAACCCAATGCCCAGGTGGGCCATTTTGAGGACCACGTCCTGACGCTCGCGTTCACCACCTCCGGGCTGGCCGGCGCCTTCGGCCGGGCCGACCACTCAGAGAACCTGCGGCAGGCCATCCACAAAACCATCGGCATCGAGTGCCAGATCAATGCGGTGGCCAGTGGAAGCAACAGCTCAGCGAGCTCTGAGCCAAACCCAAAAGCACCCGTTAGCCGGGACGTCCCGGCCACGTCCACCGACGCCGATTGGGGGCTGCCCCCGGCCAGCAACCCAGCCCAGAACAGCCCAGCGCAGAACAACCCAGCGCAGCCCCAGCCAGCGCAGAACAACCCTGCGCAGACTTCCCCGGTAACGGCGAAGCCGGCACCGGCCGCGCCGTCCCCGGAGCCGGCTCCCGCAGCTCCGGCAGTCCCCGCGGCCCCGGCCAACGCGACTGCAGGGCCGGCAGCGGGTCCGGCGCAGGTCCCCGCCGCGCCCTCGCCTGCCACTACTCCCGCCCCCGCGGCACTGACACCCCCAGCCCAGACAGCCCCGGCCC
>NZ_LNUT01000004.1:0-49023 GCF_001512305.1 Arthrobacter sp. EPSL27 | reverse complement strand
ACACCTGGCGGAACGACTGATCCAGGCACCGCCACGCCGAGTGAGACGCCGCTTCCCTCCGCTCCAGGCTCCACGACACCGCCGCCTCCTACTCCTACCCGGACGACGACTGGGGTGCCCCGCGGGACGAGGATGCCCCGCCGCTGGACGAGGAACCGCCCATGGACTGGGAGCCCTCCCCCGCCGCCTCCCGCCAGGGTCCTCCGGCCGCTGCCCCGGCACCTGCCCGGCAGCAGACGGCAGGCCCGTCGCGCCCCGGCCCTGCCGCCGAGGAGTCCCCGGCCGGCAGCCCGGCTCCCCAGGCACCGGAGACCGCTGATGACCCGTGGGCCCGTGCTGTCGAGGAGGCACCCGGGATCTGGGCCATCGGTACGGAGTCCAACGTCGGGCGCTACCCGGCCGAGGACACTCCGGCACCCAGCCCGGTTCCCGAACCGGAACCGCCGCACTACGAACCCGCAGCCGCGCAGGTCCCGCACTACGCCGCATCCGTGCCGGCTTCCACCGCTTACGAACCGGTGGGGACTGCCTCAAATGGCTGGGGCGACTCCGTGGACCTGGTGCCGGCCGGCTCCGCATCCGGATCGGCCGGAGGCGGCCCTGCCACGCTGCTGGCACCCGCACCGGCGGCAGCGCCGGCCGCTGCCCCGGCTCCCGCTCCTGCTGCCCCGGCAGCGGCGAGCCCGGCTCCTGCTGCCCCGGCAACGTCAAACCCGGCCGGCCGGCAGAGCTTGTACCAGCGGCTGTCCAACAGTCCGGAAGCCGAAGCCGGGCGGGCCAAAGCGCCGGCGCGGGCCGTGGCAGCCACGACCTACGTCCAGGACATTCCCAGCGCGGACGACGAAACCATCGAGGAATCCGGCGTCTTCGGCAGGGCCGCCGTCGAACGGATCCTGGGCGGCAAACTGGTGGAAGAGCGGTCGCTGGACGGCAGCCCGCTGCCGCCGCGCTTCTAACCACCCCGCCGGGATCCCGGCCCGCCATCACCCCCAACGAACGAGGACATTGTGTACGAAGGTGCAGTTCAAGAGCTGATCGACGAGCTTGGGCGCCTTCCCGGAGTCGGGCCGAAGTCCGCCCAGCGGCTGGCCTTCCACATCCTTGAAGCCGACCCGCAGGACATGAAGCGGCTGGTGGAGGCCATCACCACGGTCAAGGAGCGGGTCAAGTTCTGCACCGTGTGCGGCAACGTCACGGAGCAGGAACTCTGCAACATCTGCCGCGACCCGCGCCGGGACCCCTCCGTCATCTGCGTCGTCGAAGAATCGAAGGATGTCCTCGCCGTCGAACGCACGCGCTCCTTCCGGGGCCGCTATCACGTGCTGGGCGGGGCAATTAATCCCATCGCCGGCGTCGGCCCGGAGCAGCTCCGCATCCGCGAACTCCTCACCCGGCTCAACGACGGCGCCATCCAGGAAGTGATTATCGCCACCGACCCCAACCTCGAGGGCGAGGCCACCGCAACCTACCTGGCCCGCATGCTCAAGACGATCGGCATCGCCGTCACCCGGCTCGCGTCGGGTCTGCCCGTCGGAGGCGACCTCGAGTACGCCGACGAGGTCACCCTGGGCCGCGCCTTCGAGGGCCGCCGCAACGCCCTGGGCTGAGCCGCCCCGCACAGGCCGCGGCAGCCCGCCGTCGTGATCCACATCCCCCACTGGACATGCCCAGCCTGCGCGCCGGGCGATGGACATAATGCCACTATGCTCACCCGTCAGCACGGCGGGAGGGCATGTCCCGCACGGCCGGGGAGCATGCCCAGCGGCTGGCTCCGGCGGAGGGCATGTCCCGCACGGCCGGGGCGGATTGTCTGGCATTTGGTCACATTTGAGCAACCGGGCCGCCCCGGCGATAAACTGGGCTGAGAAGTTACGCCGTCGCGCCGTTTGGTTGCTTGGCCCAGAACCCCGATGATCCAGTGAGGGTGCGCGCATGAGTTTGCCCACTACCGAAGTCCAGCCCGGACCGCAGCCGGCACAGCTGCCTGTCTCCGCCACCGCCACGAAGCATCTTGTGGTGAAGAAGTTCGGCGGTTCCTCAGTGGCGGACGCGGAGGGCATTAAGCGCGTGGCCCGGCGGATCGTCGATGCCCAGAACGCCGGCGACGAAGTGGTGGTGGTGGTCTCCGCCATGGGCGACACCACCGACGAGCTCCTGGACCTTGCCGCGCAGGTCACCGACTCCGCCCCGGCCCGGGAAATGGACATGCTCCTTTCCGCCGGCGAACGCATTTCCATGGCGCTGCTCGCCATGGCCATCAACAAGTACGGCGCATCGGCCCAGTCGTTCACCGGCTCCCAGGCCGGCATGATCACCGACGGCATCCACGGCAAGGCGCGCATCATCGACGTCGACCCGCACCGCATCCGCACCGCCCTGGACAAGGGACACATTGCGATCGTCGCGGGCTTCCAGGGCATGAGCCGCACCACCAACGAAGTCACCACCCTGGGCCGCGGCGGCTCGGACACGACGGCGGTAGCACTCGCCGCCGCCCTCGACGCCGATGTGTGCGAGATCTTCACGGACGTCGACGGGATCTACACCGCCGACCCCCGCGTTGTCCCGTCCGCCCGCAAGATCGACCGGATCTCCAGCGAGGAAATGCTCGAACTGGCGGCATCAGGCGCCAAGATCCTGCACCTGCGCTGCGTTGAGTACGCGCGCCGCTTCGGGGTGCCCCTGCACGTCCGTTCCTCATTCAGCCAGAACGAAGGCACCTGGGTCCTGCCCGGCGCCGACGACAAGATCACAACCCAAGAGGGAGTTGCCTTGGAGCAGCCAATCATCTCCGGCGTTGCACATGACCGTTCCGAGGCCAAGGTCACCGTTGTCGGGGTTCCGGATATCCCCGGCAAGGCTGCCGCGATCTTCCAGGTCATCGCTGACGCGCACTCGAACATCGACATGATCGTCCAGAACGTGTCCACCCACGGCACCGGCCGGACGGACATCTCCTTCACGCTGCCCATCGTCGAGGGCGCCGACGCCCTGGCGGCGCTGCACGCCGCCCAAGACCGGATCGGCTTCGAGAGCATCGAATACAACGAAAAGATCGGCAAACTCTCCCTGATCGGCGCCGGCATGCGCTCCCACCCGGGCGTCTCGGCGCGGTTCTTCGCCGCTCTCTCGGAGGCCGGCATCAACATCAACATGATCTCCACCTCGGAGATCCGCATCTCTGTTGTCACCCACGCGGACCTGCTGGACGACGCCGTGCGCGCCATCCACAAGGCCTTTGACCTCGACAGCGAGGACGAGGCGACGGTGTACGGCGGCACGGGCCGCTGAGCCACCACCGGCCGTCAGGCAGGAAGGCAAGCAGGGATTAACTGGCGAAGGGAGCGGCACCGGCCGCTCCCTTTGTCGTATCCCGCGGGTGCCACGCCCCCGCGGCGCGTTTCACACCGCTTCTTTCGGAAGGTCTTCCTTCCGGACCGCATAGTGGTGCCCCTCGGCGTCGGTCTCCACCACAAAACCGGCAAGCTCCGCCTCGGAGGCGTACTCGAAGTCGTCGTGCTTGTGAACGACGGGCGCGGAGGTATCACCCCGCGACGCAGGGCCGAAAAGGAAGCGTGCCCACGACGTCGGGTGCAGGTGCTGCCTCAGTACGGCTTTCCTGAGAGCAAGTGCCACAATTCCCACCCCCTCTCGAGCCCTCGGGCCACGCGGATCGGCTGTGGCTAAGTGCTACGGCTGGTGCCAGTGCCCCCATTTTACGCCCGACGGCGGGAAAAGGCATGGGTGCCGGGCGCCCGGAATGCGCCCTTGAGGCACTAGCGCAGCGACTTGTCCCCGGGGTTGCGGGGCACAACGTAGGTGCTGCCGTCGGGGCGGTGCAGAGTTTCCCACTGCTGCGTCTCGGCCTCCCGCTGGGCCAGGAGCTGCCGGTTCTGCTCGGTCATCTCGTGGCCGAGGGAGCTGCGGTTGGCCGGTCCGAAAATCATGCGCAGCTTGCCCATGGCGTGCATAAACCGCTGCGAGGCGTTTTCGGTGTTTCCCTGTGCCATCACTACCCACTCCTATACGTACGGGACGATACCACCAGTGTACGCTAATGATTAGTGCACTAACTATTTCCGGGAGGGCCCAGTGACTTATGTGACCGAAGAAGCCGAGGAGGACCTCCTGCTCGAGCACCAGCTCTGCTTCGCCCTCACGGTGGCATCCCGCAGTGTGGTCGGAGCGTACAAGCCGGTGCTGGACAAGCTCGGGCTCACCCACCCCCAGTACCTTGTGATGCTGTGCCTCTGGGAGTCCAGCCCCCGCTCCGTCCGGGACATCAGCGACGCCCTCGCCCAGGAACCGGCCACCATCTCTCCCCTGCTGCGCCGCCTGGAGACCGCCGGGTTCATCACCCGCCGGCGAGTCCCCGGCGACGAACGGACCCTCGCCGTGGAACTCACTCCGCTGGGAGCCGCGCTCCGGCAGCAGGCCCTGGCCGTGCCGGGGACCATGATGGACCGGCTGGGCCTGACCCGCGAACAGGTCAGCCAGCTGCACGCCGCCATGATGGACCTGATCGCGGCGACAAAGACCGCCCCCGACGGGGCCTCCCGGCGGTAGACTGGGCAAAACACAGGAGGACAGCTGATGCGCAAGCAACTGAGCCACGCGGCACTTGTTCTGATGGTGGCGGCCGGGCTGGCCGCCTGCACGCCGGGTGGCGGTCCTGCCCCCACAACCTCTGCCCCTCCGGGCACCGAGAGCCCCTCCGCGACCGGCACCCCGTCAGCGGACGCCGAAACGAAGACTCCTGCCCCCTCCCCGTCCGCCGCGCCCGTGACCTCCGGTCCCGGACAGGGCAACGCCGAGCTCGCCATCTCGGTCAAGCCCTCGGAGACGGGCACTCCCGAAAACTTCACGCTGGTGTGCGTGGACGGCGCGCCTGCAGATGAGAGCCAGCACCCCGACGCCGCCGCGGCCTGCCTTGCCCTGAAGAACAACGCCGCCATCCTCAGCCCCGCGCCCCGGCCGACCGACCAGGCCTGCACCATGCAGTACGGCGGCCCGCAGCAGGCCACCGTGACGGGGGTCGTGGACGGGCAGCCGGTCGAAACGAACTTCAGCCTCACCGACGGCTGCGAGATCGCCCTCTGGAACGCCGCCAAGGACGTCCTTGGCTCCACCGGCGGAGCTGTCTAAGCTGCAGCACCTCCAACCGCACGACTGGCTTGCCCGCCAGGCCGCCCACCACCTGCGCGTCAAAGGCTACGCCGACCCGTATCTCGCCCGGAGGTCAGCGGGCAAGAAGCACCCTGTTGAGGACTTTCTCTTCACCTACTACACCCAGAAACCGGGCCAGCTGCAGCGCTGGCACGCGGGTGCCGGCGTCGTGCTCTCCGGCCCTGCCGCGGCGGAGCGCGCAGGCTGGAAGTATTACCGCAGGGCCGACGGCGGCGAACTCGCCGCGGCGGGCCTGCCGGCGGAGACCGACGCCGTCACGGTCGACGTCGAGGGGTTCCTGCGTGACCGCCGTGACGCCCTGCAGTTCGCCGGGATCATCCTGGCCGGGACAGCGGCCCGTCCGGCCCAGTTCGGCTGCTTCGGGCTGCACGAATGGGCAATGGTCTACCGGCAGGACAGGTTCGATCTCCGGCACGAGTACCTGAAGCTGCGGCTTGGCTCCCGGCGGACGGACGAAGTGGTCGAGGAGAACCGGATCCGCTGCTCGCACTTCGATGCCTTCCGTTTCTACACCCCGGACGCGGTGCCCCTCAACGCCCTGGAGCCGAGCCGCGAGAACCAGCGCACCATGGAACAGCCCGGCTGCCTGCACGCGAACATGGACCTCTACAAGTGGGCGTACAAGCTGGCGCCCCTGCTGCCGAGCGAGCTGGTGATGGACTGCTTCGAGCTGTCCTGGCGGATCAGGGCCATGGACATGCAGGCCTCGCCCTACGACCTGAGCGGCTGGGGTTATCCGGCCATTCCGATCGAAACCGCCGAAGGCAAAGCCGCGTACGTCGAGTACCAGCGGGCGTTTGCCGCCGAATCGCAGGTCCTGCGGCAGCGGCTGCTGCGGGAGCTCACACCGCTGCTCCAGGCCGCAGCCGATCAGCGGCCGGCCCTCGACAGCACGGAAGGACAGCCATGACAGCCTCCCCCGACAGTCCCGGCACCACTGACGGTCCCGCCGGGCCGGACATCGATCTGACAATCCGCCTGACCGAGGCGCCCGGCGCCCCGGAACACGTGTTCCGGCTGGCTGCCAGCGGCGGCGCCCTCGCCGCGGAGTGCACACTTCCCGATTCAGCGGCCGCCCTCGCCGCGGTGACCCAGCACGGGGAGGCCATTTTCTTCCCGAAGCCCGGGCCTCCAAAGATGTGCACCCAGCAGTACGGCGGGCCGCAGGTGGCAGTTGTGACCGGCCGGTTTATGGGCAAAGACGTCAACAGCCTTTTCAGCCGCACCGACGGCTGCGAGATTGCCCGGTGGCGGGCCATGGCGCCGCTGCTGGGCGGGGTGGCAGGTTCCACGGGCGCGGTCTGAGCCGCCGCCTTGTCACCGGGCAGCGTTTCCCGGCAGCGGCCGGACTGCCTGACCCGCAACTTAAACGGCAATGGCCGGCGGTGGAAGCCGCCGGCCATTGCCGTTGTGTTGAGAGGTGGAACTCTGCCTAGATGGCGTTGTTGGGGCGGTCCAGTTCCGGGTTCTGGAACGTGGGCTGCCCGCCCGAGGCCGGAGCCACCGCAGTCTCACCGGCGGCGTTGACCAGCACGCTCACGAACGTCGCCTGGCTTGCCCCGGCAAAGGTCACCCGGCCGATGTAGGAGCCCGGCTCCAGACCGTCCCAGTTCACCGTGACCTTGCCGGAGTCCCCGTTGGGCAGAACCAGCGGGTTCGGCGTGACGGTCGCGTTGTCCTCGTTGGAACCCAGGACTGCAGCGTCAACGGTGGCCTTACGGGCCTTGCCGTCCGTGCTTGAATACAGGTTCGCGTAGATCGTGTACGAACCGGCCGCCGGGTTGGAGACGGAGACCGACTCGCTGGCAGAGGCCGTTGCCGCCGTCAGGACACCCCGGGGGGTGACCACCCACATGTCGAAGTCCGCTGCGGGGTCAGAAGAAATGACCGAGAACTTGGCAAGCGGGGAACCGGCCGGGACCTGGACCGTCTTGACGAAGGTCGAAGCATCGGCACGGGCCTCAAACGGCCCCGGAACCAGTTCGATGCCTTCGGAATCGGCCTTGGACAGACCATCCAGCGTGATGTCCACCGGCTTGTCCGTGCCGGAGACCACGTTGATGTCGCCGGAGCCCGTACCGGAGTCGGTAGTGAAGTCAACGCTCTTGGGCGCCACGACGGACTGCGGACGGACGGAGATGGGCGAGGTGACGGTCTTGCCCGCACCTTCCCAGGTCAGGGAACCCATGGCGAACTGGCCCAGGGCGGCACCCTTGTTCTCGAAGCTCACCTTGAAGGTTTTCGTTTCGCCGGCGGCCTTGAAGTTCAGTGCGGCCGGGGCCACGCTGACCTTGATGCCGGGCACGTTGGCCTTGACCTTGTAGACACCCGGAGTCAGCGCGGTCAGCGTGCGGGTGACGGTGATTTTGCCGGCAAGGTTGCCCAGGGAGAAGGACGGGACGTTCATGTCACGCGGCAGCGTGCTGGACTCCTGGCCGATGTTGACACCCGTGCCCTGGATGAACTTCAGGTAGTCCTGGAGGTTCGCGTCGTACACCAGGCCCGGATCGGTCATGCGTGCCGGGTCCACCTGTCCGGCGCCGGTGGCGTGGACGTCGGTGTTCTTGGAGCCGTCAGCGTTGACCACGTTGCCTGCCGTGGTCATCATGGCGGACTTGATGGTGGCCGGCGACCAGGTGGGGTTCTTGCCCAGGAGCAGCGCGCCGTAGCCGGCAACGTGCGGGGCGGCCATGGAGGTGCCGGACATAAAGCCGAACTCGTCGCCTCCGGTGCCGATCGGCGAGACGCCGGCCAGGACGGCGACGCCGGGAGCGGCGACGTCAGGCTTCAGCAGGTCGGAGTCGGTGGCCAGCAGCGGGCCGCGGGAGGAGAACCCGGCAATCTGCGGCTGGGCTTCGAGCGGCAGACCGGTGGTGTCCTTGTTGGCCAGCGAGACGGTGGTGCCCGGCTCGGCCGCGACCTTGGCCTTGATGGCTTCGGTTGCCGGCGGGTTCACGTGGACGGTGGGGACGGCGTGCTTGTCCGTGTCCAGCGAGGAGCTGCTCAGGTTCACCAGGATCATGCCGACGCCGCCGCCGCGGGCCACTTCAGCACTCTTGGCGACGCGGTCGAAGACACCGCGGTCGCAGACAACAACCTTGCCGGCCACCTTGGCGGGGTCCAGCGTGTCCGGGCCGCACAATGCGGCGTTCGGGTTGCCCGCCGCCGCGGCCGCGTTGGCAGCGAGGACGACGCCGGCGTCCTTGACCTCTTTGTTCATGATGCTGGCGCCGCGGAACTTGGTGCCGTCAGCGAATTCAACAGTGCCCTGCAACTCCTGGGAGAAGCTGCTGGCCGCAACCGTGGTGACCCAGGGGCCGCCGTGGTTGACGGTGCTTGCGGTGGGGCCCGAGTTGCCGGCCGAGGCGGCGACGAAGACGCCTGCTGCGGCAGCGTTCAGGAAAGCAATCGACACGGGGTCGATCACTGACGTCGCGGAGCCGGAGATGGAGTAGTTCAGCACATCCACCCCGTCTTCCAGTGCCTGCTCGACGGCGGCGACGGACGCGGAGCTGTAGCAGCCGCCGGTGTTGGGGTCGGTATCTTCCCAGCAGACCTTGTACACGGAGAGCTTGGCGGCGGGCGCGATGCCGCTGGTCAGGCCGAAGCTGCGGCCGTCCACGAACGTCTCGACGTTGGGGTTGCCCACGGCAGTGCTGCCGGTGTGGGTGCCGTGGCTGTCGACGTCGACCGGGGACAGCAGTTCCTGCGGGGCGCGGTTTTCCGGGGGGACGAAGTCCAGGAAATCGTCGGCGAAGTAGTGCGCGCTGAGGACCTTGGAGTTACAGGCGGAGCCGTCGAAGTCCTGGCCTTTCTGGCATTCCCCGATAAAGGTGTCGCCGTCGGACTTCAGCATCGCGATCTTGCCGTCCGCCGTCCGGTACGGCTCGCCGACCACGGGGGCGCCCACCAGGGGCTTGACTTCCTCGCCGGCGAAGAAGGGGCTCGAGGGGGTGTAGCCGGTGTCGATGACGCCGACGACGACGCCCTTGCCGGCGCCGTCCTGGCCACCGAACTTGGTGTTCCAGGTGCCGTTTTCACCGCTGAGCTTGAGGAAATCGGTGCTCGAGTAGTCCGGGGCGTTCTCGGTGTCCGGGGAAACCGCCAGGACGCTGGGATCCTTGGCCAGCTTGACGGCCTGGTCCGAGGTGAGCTTGGCGCTGAAGCCGTTGACCGCAGCGGAGTACTGGCGCTGGATCTGGACATTCTGCTGGCCCGCGACGTCGGCCTGCTTCTTCTCCAGGTGGGCCCGGTACTTCTTGACCTCGGCCTTCCCGGCGTCCAGCTTCTTGCCTGCCGCCGGCTTGGTGGCCGGAAAACCTGCCGTGCTGCCTTCGTAGCTCGCTGCCGGCTTCTCGGCCAGCAGCACGATGTACCGCCCGTCCGGGTAGTTGCCGGGGTCCAGATTCTTCTGTGCAACTTGCGCAACGGTGGACCCCGGTGCCGCGGTGGCGGGCGAGATCGCAACTGTTGACAAGAGAACCGGCAGGCCCAGGGTCAGTGCCACGGCCCTCCGGAGTCCCCCGCTTCGAAGGAAGCTCTTTCCTGGTGATTTCACGTGTGGTTGAACCTTTCATAAGGAACGGTCCCGGCGTTCCGGCCGGGTCAAAGGACTGGCAGGACGGAAAGAGCTGAGTCTCTTGCGGCCCCGACGGATACCAGCCGATTCATACAGTACAGACTGAGAGCCAGATATGACATAGCACACATAGAAGAAATCAAAACTTGTCACACCCGTCGACAGGGCGGGGCGCCCCGGGATCCGGGCGCACGGAAGCAGAGGCCCGCAAAGGGCCCCTGACCTGCGGGGGAAATGCCTGGGGGCGGCGGGACCGCTACTGGCGGGGGGTCCTCACCACATCGCTGATCCACGCGCGGGTCTTGTCATCCAGCGGCCCGGCCACGTTCGTCTCCCGGGCCAAGCAGTCCGCTTTGATCTTCTGCAGGACCATCCGCCCGAGGCCGGCGAAAACCGCGGCGGCTACAACGGGCAAAAGCACGGATTTCGATTTCTCAGCCATAAGCACATGCTACTGACCGGCCACCGGGCTGGCCATAGCATCGCAGCAGGTCATCAGGGACATCCGCGCCGTCCGCGGGGCGGCGCCCCGGTCGCCGGCCCTCCAGCCGGGACGGCCCGGTTCACACTCCCGGCCCGAATGCGGCGGCACGCACCGCGGCCGGTAGAATGGGCATGCAAGCTCGCGGAGCGCCCTTTCCCGCTGTGTTCACCACATCGGATCGGCGTGAGACGGCACCACTCCGCTGCGCCCTTACCCAATGCTCACGCACAGGAGTTGCCGGATGCCCCGGATCGTTGTCGACGTCATGCCCAAGCCCGAGATTCTCGACCCGCAGGGGAAGGCCATCGTGGGTGCACTGCCCCGGCTGGGCTTCACCGCTTTCAGCGCTGTCCGCCAGGGCAAGCGCTTTGAACTCACGGTGGACGGCGAGGTGACCGAGGAGATCCTGGCCCAGGCCCGGAACGCCGCAGAGACCCTGCTGTCCAACCCGGTCATCGAGGACGTCGTCAACGTCGAGGTCGTCGAGGCCTGACATGACTGAACTCCCCCTGATCGGCGAGGCAGTCGCCGTCGCGGCCCACGGTTCTGATCTCCGCCAGCTCAACGGTGCGAAAATCGGCGTCGTCACCTTCCCCGGCACCCTGGATGACCGCGACGCCGTCCGTGCGGTCCGCCTGGCCGGCGCCACCCCGGTGGCGCTCTGGCACGCGGACACCACCCTGGGCGACGTCGACGCCGTCGTGATCCCCGGCGGCTTTTCCTACGGCGACTACCTCCGCGCCGGCGCCATCTCGCGGTTCGCGCCGCTGATGTCGAAGATCATCGACGCCGCCAATTCCGAGGCCAGGCTGCCTGTCCTCGGCATCTGCAACGGCTTCCAGATCCTCACCGAGTCGCACCTGCTGCCGGGCTCGATGATCAAGAACGACCACCTGAAATTCATGTGCCGCGACCAAGTGCTGCGCGTGGAGAACAACACCACGGACTGGACCCGCGACTACGCTGCGGGCCAGGAAATCACGGTGCCGCTGAAGAACCAGGACGGCCAGTACATCGCGGACGAGAAGACCCTCGACGCCCTGGAGGCGGAGGGCCGCGTGGTGTTCCGCTACGTCGGCTTCAACCCGAACGGCTCCCGCCGCGACATCGCCGGCATCTCCAACGCCGCCGGCAACGTGGTGGGGCTCATGCCGCACCCCGAGCATGCCGTGGAGGCGGGCTTCGGCCCCGAGGAAGGCTCCGGCACCGAAGGCCTTGGCTTCTTCACCTCTGTCCTGAACAAGATCGTGGGAGACAACAAATGACGGAGACGACCACCGGCCTGACGGCGGGAACCGCCGCCGAGACCAAGAAGTTCAACATCGACACCGTCGAGAACGCGGCCAAGACCCCGGACGTGGAGCTGCCCTGGGCCGAGCTGGGCCTGAAGCAGAACGAGTTCGACGAGGTGGTCAAGGTCCTGGGCCGCCGCCCCACCGGCGCGGAGCTGGCCATGTACTCCGTGATGTGGAGCGAGCACTGCTCCTACAAGTCCTCCAAGAACCACCTGCGCCAGTTCGGCGAAAAGGTCACCGCCGAGATGAAGAAGGACATGCTCGTGGGCATCGGCGAAAACGCCGGTGTCACCAACCTGGGCGACGGCTGGGCCGTGACCTTCAAGATCGAGTCGCACAACTCGCCGTCGTTCGTGGAGCCGTACCAGGGTGCCGCGACCGGCATCGGCGGCATTGTCCGCGACATCATCTCCATGGGCGCCCGCCCGGTGGCGGTCATGGACCCGCTGCGCTTCGGCGCGATTGACCACCCGGATACGGCCCGTGTGATGCACGGCGCGGTGGCCGGCATCGGCGGCTATGGCAACTCACTCGGCCTGCCGAACATCGGCGGCGAAATGGTCTTCGACTCCGTCTACCAGGGCAACCCGCTGGTCAACGCCCTCGCGGTCGGCGTCATGCGCCACGAGGACATCCGCCTCGCCAACGCCTCCGGCAAGGGCAACAAGGTGGTCCTGTTCGGCGCCCGCACCGGCGGCGACGGCATCGGCGGCGCATCCGTGCTGGCCTCGGAGTCCTTCGACGACACCAAGCCGTCCAAACGCCCCGCCGTCCAGGTGGGCGACCCCTTCGCCGAGAAGGTCTTGATCGAGTGCTGCCTTGAGCTGTTCAAGGGCTCCCTGGTGGAAGGCATCCAGGACCTCGGCGCCGCGGGGATTTCCTGCGCCACGTCCGAGCTCGCCTCCAACGGCGACGGCGGCATGCAGGTCGAGCTGACCTCGGTGCTGCTCCGCGACCCCACCCTGACCCCGGGCGAAATCCTGATGTCCGAGTCGCAGGAACGCATGATGGCCGTGGTCACCCCGGAGAACATCGCCGCGTTTGAAGCGGTCATGGACAAGTGGGCCGTGGAATACTCCTGGCTGGGCGAGGTGACCGACACCGGCCGCCTGATCATCACGTGGGAAGGCGAAGTCATTGTCGACGTCGACCCGCGCACCGTGGCTCACGACGGCCCGGTCTACGACCGCCCGTACGCCCGTCCCGAGTGGCAGGACGCCGTCCAGGCGGACTCGTTCACGGGCTCCGTGCAGGACGCCGGCCGTCCCTCCGCCCCCGCGGAACTGGCCGCCGCCGTCACCGAGCTCGTCGCTTCCCCGAACATGTGCAGCAAGGCCTGGATCACGCAGCAGTACGACCGGTACGTCGGCGGCAACACCGCCATGGCGTTCCCGGACGACGCCGGCGTGGTCCGCGTGGATGAGGAAACCGGCCTGGGCGTGGCCCTGGCCACCGACGCGAACGGCCGCTACACCTACCTCGATCCGTACCACGGCGCGCAGCTGGCCCTCGCCGAGGCGTACCGCAACGTGGCCACCTCGGGCGCCGTGCCCATGGCCGTCAGCGACTGCCTGAACTTCGGCTCCCCCGAGGATCCGGATGTCATGTGGCAGCTCGCCGAGGCCATCCGCGGCCTGTCGGACGCCTGCATGGTGCTCGGCATCCCGGTCACCGGCGGCAACGTCTCGCTGTACAACCAGACCGGCACCACGCCCATCCACCCCTCCCCCGTTGTGGCCGTGCTGGGCAAGTTCGACGACGTCGCACGCCGCACGCCGTCGGGCTGGAAGGAAGACGGCCAGGCCATCTACCTGCTCGGCACCACGGCGGCGGAACTGGACGGCTCGGAATGGTCCAACATGCGCGGACACCTCGGCGGCCTGCCGCCGAAGGTTGACCTCGCCGCCGAACGCGCGCTGGGTGAAATCCTGATCAACGCCTCCCGCGACGGTATGGTGGACGCCGCGCACGACCTCTCCGAAGGCGGCCTCGCGGCGGCGCTCGTGGAGTCCTCGCTGCGCTACGGCGTGGGGGCCCGGATCGCGCTCCAGGACGTCCTGGACCGCGACGGGGTGGACCTGTTCACGGCACTGTTCTCCGAGACGCAGGGCCGCGCGATCGTGTCCGTGCCCCGCTCCGAGGAGATCCGGTTCACGGACATGTGCACCGCACGCGGCTTCGCACACGCCCGGATCGGCGTGGTGGACGCCGAAAGCGGCACGCTGGAAATCACGGGCGTCGAGACCATGGACCTCGCGGCGCTCCGCGAAGCCCACGAGGGCACCCTGCCGAAGTACTTTGGCTAACGCCCACCGCCAGCCGGTACCAGGCAACGCGGGGTCACTTACCGCCCATGAATCCCCTCGGGATGGGCGGTAGGTGACCCCGCGTTGGGGTTTAACGCAAGCACCGGCGGTTCAGTCGTCGCTGCGGAGTTCCCTCTGGCGGGCGCTGAGCAGTTCCAGTTCCGGACGTGCGGCGACAAAGCGTTCGACGGCGGCCAGGACCTCCACGAGGTGTGCCCGGTCCGCCGCGACGAGCCCGACGCCGAGGACGGCGCGCCGGTACTGGTCGTGCAGCCCGGCTTCGGTCACTGAGACGTCAAACCGCCGCTTGAGTTCGGCCAGCACGGGACGCACCACCGAGCGTTTCTCCTTCAGGCTGTGCACGTCGCCCAGGAGAACGTCGAATTCGATCCAGCCGATCCACATGGGCTGGGGCCCTAGATGGTCAGTTCGCCCATGCGGTCCCAGCCCTCGCCGTCGAGCTGGCGGCTGATGATGCGCGGAGTCTCGGCCAGGGCCTGTGGCATGTCCGCCATGGCCTGCTTGAAGTGGGCGCTGTTGACGTGGTCGCCAGCGGCGTCGTCCTTGAAGGCTTCGACGAGGACGAATTCATTGGGATCGTCCACGCTGCGGGACCAGTCGAACCAGAGGTTGCCGGGTTCCTGGCGGGTGGCCTGGGTGAAGCCGTCCACGAGGCCCAGCCAGCGGTCGGTCCAGTCGGGCTTGACCTTGAATTTAACGACGATGAAGATCACGGGGAATGCCTTTCAGTGCGGCGGTCGGGGTTCCATTGTTGCAACAAGTCAGCGGGGGCGGGCGTCAGCAGGTGCGGATCGCCTCGCGGGCCAGTTCCTGCTGGCGCGGGGTGCCGATGCGTTCCGCCCATTGTTCAGCGAGCTGGAACTCCACCATCGCCTCGGTGCAGCGCCCGGCATCGTGCAGCGTCCAGCCCAGGTTGTTATGGAGGGCCACCAGCCACCGCCGGGTCCGGCTGTCGCGGACCGTCGACGCGTACTCCAGGGCGCTGCGCGTCCAGGTCTCGGAGTGCGCCGCGTCCGCGATGGCGAGCATGTGCAGCGCGTCCACGGCCAGGAATTCCTCGCCCAGGTGGTCGCTGAGTTCGGCGGCCTGTTCAAACAGGGGCACGGCCATTTCCGCGTGGCCGCTGGAGTTCAGCAGCCGGCCGCGTTCCAGGAGGACCCGGACACCAACAGTGGGTTCGTCGGGGTCGATCGCGGCCAGCAGCGCGTCGGCTTCCTCATACCGGCCCTGCAGCCCCATGGCGCGGCCCACCTGGGTCTGCAGTTCGGCGCGTGCATCGGCGTCGTAGGCCGGATCCGCTGCGGCAGCCCGCAACCGGGCCTCCGAACCGGCGGGATCCTCAAAGTTCCACAAACGGTCAAGGGTCTCTTGGTTCAGCATCCACTTGCTCCTGCTCAGTCAACCTGCGGCCAGTTCCCGTGCACTCCTAAGGTATCGGGAAGTGACGCGCCGGCGCGCCCAGGCCGTCACAGCGCCGCCGGCCCTGTAGAACCAGTTGGCAGGCGCCGCGACGGCCGTGACCGTGATCATCACCCGGTCCCGCTCGTCGAGTGAAATGACAAACGACTCCTCACCCCGGACCGGGTGCCCGGGCAGCGTGCCGTAACCGAAACCCGCCCACTGCGGCCCGCCGCCCGGCACTGGGCCGCGCACCCACACCACCTCGCAGGGGGCAGGGATCCGGAAGGGCCCGACGCCGAAGCCGTTCACCACGCGCGCCCCGACGGCAACGACGCCGGTTTCCGCCCGGACGCGCAGGCCGGACCGTCGGTGCAGCTCCCAGGTCAGCAGCCCCTGCACGGCACGCCGGTACGCCGCTTCGCCCTCGCCGATCCGGTCTTGGGCGGCCAGGTATTCGAACCCCTCGGGGACCGCACCGCTCCCGACGTCGTCCGGGATACGGCTACCGGCAGCCGGCTCGGTGCAGCCGATGCCGGGGTAGTTCAGCCCGCCGGCCGCACTCCGCGGAGCGTCCATCAGGGCCGTTCTCCGCCGGCCACCCGCGCCCAGCCCAGCTGCTCCTGCTGGCGGCGGGTCAAGGTGGCGACCACCAGGTCATAGGAGTCCTCCACCAGGTCGCGGATCATCGCGTCCGGCAGGTCCCCGTCCAGCCGCACGCCGTTCCAGTGCCGCTTGTTCAGGTGCCAGGCTCCGCTGATCTCGGGGTGTACCGCGCGCAGCTGCACCGCGAGGGCGGGCTCGCATTTCAGGCTGACGGAGAAGTCCTTCGGGTCCATGGCCGACAGGGCGAACATTTTCGCCCTGGGCCGGGAGCCGCCGGGCACCGCGGCGCGGACTTTGAAGACGGTGATTTCCGGGCCGAAAGGATAATCCTCAAACGCGCCGGGAAACCCCAGGCAGATCTCCCGGAGTGCTGCTGCGTCCATGGGGTGAGCTTACTACCCGGCGGCGCGCGCATCCCCGATGCTGTGCAGCCCCTCGGGAAGGGTGCCGTTGACTTCGAAGTCCCCGACGATCCGGGCTTTGAACACGGCCGGATTGTGGGTGGCCACCGTCCGGGCATTGCGCCAGTGCCTGTCCAGGGCCTTTGCCTTGGAGGTCGACGAGGCGCCGGTGACGTCGAAGAGCTGCTGCGCGGCGGCCTGCACCAGCTCGGGAACCAGCAGCTGGGCTTTCTCCACGGCCACCGCACCCCGGGTGTAGCGCTGTTCCGCGGTGAGGTCGAGGTCCGGATCGGTTGCGGCATCCAGTTCCCGGGCCGCGGCGCGCACGATCGATTCGGCGGCGAAAGCCTTGGCCGCGAGGTGCCCCACCAGCTGGAGGATCAAGGGGTCGCGGCGGAACAACTCCCCCGAACCGGTGTTGAAGGTCCGCTTCCGGTCGCGGACCAAGACGCGCGCATCAGCCAGCGCCGCCCGGCCGATGCCTGCCAGGACAGCGAGGAGGACCAGCTGGAAGAAAGCCGGTTCGTGCGTCGTGGACACCGACCGCTGGATGATGTTCGCGTCGGGCACGACGGCGTCCCGGAACACCGTGGTGCCGGTCCCCGTCAGCTGCTGGCCGAAACCGTCCCAGTCATCGAGTATCTCCACCCCCGGGGCGGTGGTGCTGACGACGGCGTACTGGCGGCCGTCGATGCCCTCGGTGCTGGCCGTGACGGCGATCCATTCGGCAAAGATGGTGCCGGTGGTATAGAACTTCCTGCCGTTCAGCAGCCAGTCCTCTCCGGCCCGGGTCAGGGTGGTGCCGGTGGACCCCAGGGCGTTTCCGGAAGGCTCGGTGGCGGCGTTCCCGAAGATCTCGCCGGCCACCACCTTGGGGTACCAGCGGCCCTGGAAGTCCCGGTCCTCAAGGCCGACGGTCTCGACGAACGCGAAGTGCGACCGGTAGAGGTGCGCCACTGACGGGTCCGCCTCCGCAAGTTCGATGAGCAGGCGGAAGAACGGTTCGAAACCGATGCCGTCACCTCCGTGTTCCAGCGGCACCCGCAACCGCCCGAACCCGGCATCGTTCAGCAGCCGGACCTGCTCGAAGGGCAGGACCCGGTCCTGTTCCCGGGCCAGCGCCCCTTCGGCGATCCGGGCAAAGAGCGGCCGGAAGCGCCCGGCAAGCGCCTCGTACCCGGCCTCGGTGGTGGCTGCCGGGACATTCCTGGTGTTCTCTGGTGCGTATGTCATCACATTCTCCTGGCGGTTGTCCCGGGGCTAGAGCTGGGCGGCGTCGGCTGCAGGGTCCTGGTCCCACGGGGTGGGCAGGATCCCGTCCTGGTAACCGGCAAACCAGGCTTTGACCTCCGGCGACTGGTACGCCTCCTTCAGGGCGGCCGCCTTCTCCGACCCGGCGAAGTCCTGCCGGCCGGCCACCACGATCCGGAACGGTGCCTGGTCCGCGTCCGGTTCGAAGGCGAGGGCGTCGGCCTTGGTGTGCTTGGCGTCGGCAGCCATCCGGGCGATCAGGAACCCGGCGTCGACGTCCGGCAGAGTCTTGGCGAGGGACTGCTGGTCCACCTCGACGAACTGCAGTTTTTTCGGGTTGGCCGTGATGTTCTTCTGCGAGGTGTGGACCACCGTGGCCTCGGAGAGTTCCAGCAGGCCTGCGTCGCGGAGCATGAACAGGGCGCGGCCGTTGTTGGCCGGGTCCACCGGGATGCCGATCTTCGCCCCGTCCGGCAGTTCGGCCAGGGACTTGTACTTGTCGGACCAGATGCCGCCCGGGGCGCTGTAGACGTAAAAGAGGCCTACATTCGCCAGGCCCTTGTCCTGGTTGAACTGCTTCAGGTAGGCGTTGTGCTGGAAGAAGTTGGCGTCGAACTCGCCGTTGGCAACGGCCAGGTTGGGCTGGATGATGTCCGTGACGTAGGTCGGTTCCAGGGTCCAGCCCTTCGCCGCCAGCAGTTTCTGCGCGATCTTCGTGGGCTCCTGGTACGGAGCGGATTCGGTGACGATGATTTTGATGGTCTTGCCCCCTCCGGCCGCGCCGGCGCCGCCGGGGTTGACGAGCCCGCACCCGGTGAGCGCCGAAACGGAGGCGGCGCCGGCACCGGCGAGGGCGTACTTGAGGAAATTTCTACGCTGCATTGTTCTTGGTCCTTTATGGGGGTGATTTAGACGCTGACGGGGGCGGGTTTGTTCTCCGCCGCAGCGGTGAACTCGGTGAAGGCGCCCCGGAAGGCGGCGGCGGGGTGCCTGTCGTTCAGGCGGGGGCCGGCGCCGAAAAGCTTTTCGCGCAAGGTTCCGGGGCCGTAGTCGGCCTGGGCAAGCCCGCGGCTGCGCAGTTCGGGCAGCACACCGCTGATGAAGTCCGTGTAGGAGCCCGGGAGGGTCTGGTTGATGATGTTGATGCCGTCGATGCCGGCGTCCTGCCACTCTTCGAGCCGGTCGGCGATCTGTTCCGGGGTTCCCACCACGCGGTTGGCGCGGCTGCGGTACAGCGCAATGTCCCGGAGCGTGGGGTTGCCGTCGCGGACCGAAGCACGGACCGCCTGAAGGTGCCCTTGGCTGCCTTCGGTGGCGAGGTCACCGAGCGGCGTGTCCAGCGGAAGGCCCCCAAGGTCGGTGCCGAGTCCGCCGCCGACGTGGGCCAGGAGGGCCTCGATGTCCAGGCTCTCCTCCAGCTCGGCCGCCTTGCGGTTGGCTTCCGCTTCGGTGCCGCCCACCACGAAGTGCATGCCCTGCAGGAACTTCACATCCTCCGGGCGGCGCCCCGCGGCTGCCGCCTGTTCCCGGACGGCGGCCGTGTATTTCGCCGCAATCTCGACGCTGGGGGCCAGGGTGAAGGTGGCCTCGGCGTTGGCGGCGCAGAACTGCTGGCCGCGGCCTGAGCTGCCGGCCTGGAAGAGCACGGGTGTGCGCTGCGGCGACGGGGCAGAGAGGTGCGGGCCGTCAATGGAGTACCGGGGGCCGCGGTGGTAGATCTTGCTGACTTTCTCCGGGTCTGCGTGGACCCCGCTTTCCTTGTCCAGGAGCAGCGCACCGTCCTCCCAGGAGCCCTCCCACAGTTTGTAGGCGGCGGTGACATATTCGTCGGCCCAGTCGTATCTTTCGTCGTGCTTGGTCAGTTCGGTGGCGTTGAAGTTCCGGTGGGCGTTTTCCAGCACACTGGTGACGATGTTCCAGCCCACCCGGCCGTTGCTGATGTGGTCGAGGGTGGACATCTGCCGGGCGAACTGGAAGGGATGGCTCTGGATGACCGAGGACGTCGCCGCCAGCCCGATTTCACGGGTCGCGCCGGCCAGGGCGGACAGCAGGATGAGCGGGTCATTGGAGGGCACCTGCAGGCCCTTTTTGAGCAGGGACGCCCAGCCGCCGTCGTAGTCACCATAGAGGCCCACGACGTCGGCGAAGAAGATGGCGTCGAATTTTGCGTCTTCCAGCTGGCGCGCCAGGTCGACCCACAGCGGGAGCTCGTTGAACCGGTGCTGCTGGGCTTCGGGGCGCTTCCACTGGCCGCCCATAATGTGGCTGGATGTGTTCATCACGAAGGCGCTGAGCAGCAGGCGGGGGCGGGGGCCGTCGAAGCGGCGGCTGGCAGTTGAAGTCATCGGGGTACTTTCCGGAGAGGGAGGTGTGAAAGAGAGCGCGGCGGAGGCGTTCAGAGCCGTTTGTCCAGGCGCCGGGCGAGGTAGGAACCGCTGAGCTGGACGGCGGTGACCAGCAGGATCATGAGGATGATGGCCGTGATCATGAGCGGCGTTTCGTAGCGGTAGTAGCCGTACCGGATCGCGAAGTCGCCGATTCCGCCGCCGCCAACCAGGCCGGCCATCGCCGAGTAGGAAATGAAGCTGACGGTCATGATGGTGATGGAGCTGACGAGCCCCGGTTTGGCTTCCACGATCAACACGTCCCGGACGATCTGGGACCGGCTCGCACCCATCGACCGCGCGGCCTCCACGACTCCGCCGCCGAGCTGGCTGAGGTTCTGTTCCACGAACCGGGCGAAGTACGGAATGGCGTTGAGGGTCAGTGGAACGATCACCGCCGCCGTACCGATGGTGGTCCCGACGATGAACCGTGTCACCGGGATGATCGCGATGAGCAGGATCAGGAACGGGAACGAACGGATCAGGTTGACCAGCCCGTCCAGCACACGGTGCAGCCGGGGCTTGTGCTTGAGGCCGTTCGGGCCGATGGTGTACAGCAGGACGCCCAGGGGGGTGCCCAGGAGGACGGCCAGCGGGATGGCGACCAGCAGCATGGTGAGCGTCTGCCCCATGGCGGCACCGATCTCGGGCAGGACTTCAAGGAAGCGCTCAAGCATTGATCAGTCTTTCCACGGAGGCAGCGGGACGGTCAGCCGGTGCGGAGCGCTGCAGCTGGATCTCGTCGGACACCAGGTAGCGCCCGATCGACGTCGCCGGGTGGAATCCGGGCCGTTGCAGCTCGATGAGGTCGAACTGCTCCACCACCCGGCCGTCTTCCATGACCGCCACGTTGTCGGCGATGGCCTTGATGACGTTCATTTCGTGGGTGACCACCACAATGGTGATGCCGAATTCGGCGTTGACGTCGGCCAAGTACTGCAGGACGGACGAGGTGGTGCGGGGGTCAACGGCCGACGTCGGCTCGTCGCACAGCAGCACCTTCGGCTCCGAGGCGAGCGCGCGGGCGATGGCCACCCGCTGTTTCTGACCGCCGGAGAGCTTCGCAGGATAGCTTCCGGCCTTGTCGGCCAGATCCACGATCTCCAGCGTCTCAGCCGCCCGGCGGCGCCGTTCCGCCTTGCCGACACCCGCGAATTTCAGCGACAGTTCCACGTTTTCCTGCGCGGTCAGGTTGTTGAGCAGGTTGAAGTGCTGGAAGATCATCCCGATGCCGTGCCGCTTGGTGCGCAGCTCGGGCTCTGACAGCGCGGTCAGGTCCACCCCGTCAACCAGGACGCGGCCCGACGTCGGCCGCTCAAGGAGGTTGATGTTGCGCAGCAGCGTGGACTTCCCCGCTCCGGAGAACCCGATGATGCCCTGGATGCTGCCCCGCTGGATGTGCAGGCTGACGTCGTCGACGGCGGTGAACCGCCCTTCAGCCGAGGCGAAGGAGGTAGTGACGTTCTGGATGTCGATCACAGGCGGTCACCGTCCCCCGGTGATGGCAAAGACGTGGTCTGGATGTTCATGGTTCCTCCGGGCTCGCCCGAGGAAAAGCCGTGCGCCCCGGCTTCAGGGCAGCGCCAAGCGCAGCCTGAAGGTCCGTAGAACACAGTGGTTCTCCATCGGTCCTGGCAGTAGCACCGTCCTCAAAGGAGGGGGTTGCTGCGGCGTCACAGAGCCAGGTCTCTCAGCCGCTCGGGATGGTTACACCACGAATCTTGCACACGCCCGGGCCGGGGACGAAGCCGGACGTCACACGCCGTAAAGCAGGAAATCAGTTGCCCGGACGGGCCGGAGCGGGGTGCCGGCCGGGCGGTCCGGCTCCTGTCAGAGACCGAACCGGGGGGCGTCCTGCGCCGGACAGGCGTTCATGATCACGTCCAGCCCGGCGGCCTTCGCCCGGGCCGCAGCGGCTTCATCGATGACACCCAGCTGCATCCAGACCGCCTTGGCGCCGACGGCGATGGCCTGGTCCACCACGGCCCCCACCTTGCGGGAGTTCACAAAGCAGTCGACGACGTCGATCGGCTGCTTCTCGGCGGGAATGTCGGAGAGTGCGGCGTAGCCGGTTTCGCCGTGCACGGGGTCGGCGGGCAGGTTGACCGGAATGATCTCCATGCCCAGCCGGTCACGGATGAACAGCGACGTGTCGTAGGCGGCACGCCACTGGTTCGTGGACAGGCCGACAATCGCCCACCGTCCCTTGGTGCGCAGGAGCTTTTCGAGGACTGCCGGATCGTTGACATGGGCCATACGCACAGCCTAACGGCCCGGTGCCAGCCCAGGGCAGGGAAGGGCAGGGCGCGGCCCCGCCCTTGCACGTGTGGCGAATATCTGAATGCTGCTGCGGCCACCGCGGCTGCCGCGCCGAATATTACGCAGAAAAAACTCCAAATTTGGGAAAAAGCCCTGTTTCCGTTTTAGTAGGAAGCGACCATCCCGAGCGGCCGAGAGACCTGGATCGATGAAGCCGCAGCAACCCTGGTCGCCGTCATCCGTCCCTGGATGCCGTCGATAGCAAGGTATGAGCCAAGGGAACCGCCGGACTGACCACCCGGATCAAGGCTCATTCCGTAGGGTGCTACTGCCAGGACCGATGGAGTATCCCTATGACTGCTGTCCTGTCCTCCTCCGCGCCCGCGGCGTCCACCCACGCCGCCGCCGGAGCCACCCGCACCCCGGCGCTGCCGGTTGCCTTCCGCTCGCTGGGCCGCACGTTCGGCACCGGCGCCGAAGCCCACACTGTCCTGCGCGATGTGGACGCCCACATCCGCGCCGGCGAGGTCCTGGCCATCCTGGGCACCTCCGGCTGCGGCAAGTCCACGCTGCTCCGGGCCGCGGCCGGGCTCGATTCCCCCACCGCCGGCAGCGTCGAAATCGACGGCACCCCGGTCCAGGGCATTGACTCCCGCTGTGCCTTCGCCTTCCAGGAACCGCGCCTCCTGCCGTGGCACACCCTGCAGGCGAACATCGCGATCGGCCTGCCCGCCGGCATCAGCGCCAGGGACGGCAAAGCGAAGGTGGGCCGGCTGCTGGACCTCGTGGGCCTCACGGATTTTGCCAAACACCGCCCGCGCGAAATTTCCGGCGGCATGGCGCAGCGCGCCTCCCTGGCCCGGGCCCTCGCCCGGAACCCCGGCGTCCTGCTCCTCGACGAACCGTTCGGCGCCCTGGACGCACTGACCCGGATCAAGATGCAGGACCTGCTGCTGGACATCCACCGTGCAGAGCCCACCACGGTGCTGCTGGTCACCCACGACGTTGACGAGGCCCTCCAGCTCGCGGACCGCATCATCGTCCTGGGCAGAGAACACGGCAAGGACAGCGACGGCGCGCGGCCCGGTGCGACGATCGTGCACACCGTCGCCGTCCCCGGCGAGCGCCCGCGCGACCGCGGTTCCGTGGAACTGGCCCGCCTGCGTGCCACACTCCTGGCGACGCTCGGCGTCGACGGCCACTAACCGCTCCCAGCAGCCGCCTCCGGGCACGTCCCGGACGTCCCCTGTCCCCGATTTCCCCCAATCTCTCCATTCGCTCAGCCCCAAAGGAGCACCATGCCGTTCGCCCGCAAGGCCACCCGCCGTTCAGTCCTCGGCGCCGCCGCCGTCTCCGCCGCCCTCGCCCTCACAGGCTGCGTCGCAGGGGAAGGCTCCGGCGGAACCCCCGCGGCAAACGCCGCCGTCGAGGGCGGCACGCTCAACATCGACTTCGCCACCTACAACCCGCTCAGCCTGGTGATCAAGGAAAAGGGCTGGCTGGAGGCCTCCCTTAAGGACCAGGGCGTCACCGTCAACTGGGTCCAGTCCGCGGGGTCCAACAAGGCCAACGAGGCGCTGCGCTCCGGGGCGATCGACGTCGGCTCCACTGCCGGGTCCGCCGCGCTGCTGGCCCGCGCCAACGGGTCGCCGATCAAGACCATCGACATCTACTCCCAGCCGGAATGGGCGGCCCTGGTGGCGAAGGAGTCCTCAGGCATCGCCGCCGTGGCCGACCTCAAGGGCAAGTCCGTCGCCGCGACCAAGGGCACCGACCCCTACTTCTTCCTGCTGCAGTCCCTTGCCGAGGCCGGGGTCTCCGCGCAGGACGTCACGGTGCAGAACCTGCAGCACGCGGACGGGCGCGCCGCGCTGGAAAACGGCTCGGTGGATGCCTGGTCGGGACTGGACCCCATCATGGCCGGCGCGGAACAGAAGGGCGCCAAGCTGTTCTACCGGAACCTCTCGTTCAACACCTACGGCTTCCTGAACGCCACGGAATCGTTCCTGGCGAACAAGCCGCAGCAGGCGCAGGCCGTGGTCAACGCCTATGAGAAGGCCCGCGCCTGGGCCGCCGCGAACCCGGACGAGACGGCGCAGATCCTCGCCGACGTCGCCGGCCTGGACCTCGCCGTCGCGAAGACCGTGGTGCTGGAGCGCAGCAACCTCGACGTCGATCCGGCACCAGGCGATGCGCAGCGCAAGGTTCTGGCGAAGATCGGCCCCACGTTCGTGGAGACCGGCGATGTGGCCAGCCAGCAGCAGATCGACGACGCCGTGGCCTCCCTTCTTGATGACTCGCTGGTGAAGAAGGCGGATCCGTCCGCCATCAAGGATTCCTGATGTCGCACTCAGGAACCCCTCATCTCACCGGCACTACTGTTGCGGACGGGCGCGCTGCAGCCGCCCCCGCAACTCCGGCAGACGCTGCCCGGCCGGGCTCGCCCGATTCGGGTCCGAGCGGCTCCCCGGCGAACGGATGGTCCCCCGCCGGGATCCTGGCCAACGGCTGGGCGCGTCTGCTCCTTGGATTGATCATTCCCGCCGCGGTGCTGGCTGCCTGGCAGCTGTCCACGGCGGCCGGGGCGTTCAGCGTGGTGCAGCTCCCGCCGCCGGCCATGGTGTTCGAGGCCGGGATCGACCTCCTCCAGCGCGGGCAGCTTGGCCAGCACATCGCCATCTCCACCCAGCGGGTGCTGATCGGCTTCGCCGCCGGCGCGGCCCTGGGCCTGGTGCTCGGCTCGCTGGTGGGCCTGTCCAAGGTTGCGGATGCCCTGCTGGCACCGACCATCGGCGCGCTCCGCGCCGTCCCGTCGCTCGCGTGGGTGCCGCTCCTGATCCTCTGGATGAAGATCGGCGAGGACTCCAAAATCACCCTGATCCTCATCGGCGCGTTCTTCCCGGTGTTCACCACGGTCTCCCTCGCACTGCGGCACGTGGACCGGAACCTGGTGGAAGCGGCCCGCGCCTTCGGGCTCAAGGGCGTGAAGCTGCTGACCACCGTCCAGCTTCCCGCCGTGGTTCCGGCTGTGTTCTCCGGCCTGCGGCTGGCCCTCGCCCAGGCGTGGCTGTTCCTGGTGGCCGCGGAACTCATCGCTTCCTCCATGGGCCTGGGCTTCCTGCTGACCGACTCGCAAAACAACGGCCGCACCGACCGGCTCCTGCTGGCCATCGTGCTGCTGGCCGTGATCGGGAAAACCACCGACGCCCTGCTGGGCCTCGCAGAGAAATGGGCGGTGAAACGATGGGCATAAGCACAGCAACGGCCCCTGCCGTGATCCCGGCCGGAGCCCCGGCCACGGAAGCGGAACGCCTCGCTTTCTGGGAAGCGGCGGCCCTCCGGCTCGACTGGGAGGAGGTGCCCGGGCAGGACCGGCCCTGGCACACCACCCACCGCCGCGTCCCGGCCGACGCCGCGGCCGGCCTCGGCCCGGAGATCACCTGGTTCGAGGGCGGGCGGCTCAACGTCGCCGCCAACTGCGTCGACCGCCATGTAGCGGCGGGACGCGGAGACAAGGTCGCCTTGCACTTCGAAGGCGAGCCGGGCGACCGCCGCACCATCACCTACGCGGACCTCCAGCGCGAGGTCTCCAAGGCCGCCAACGCACTCCTGGACCTCGGCATCACCAAGGGCGACCGGGTGGTGATCTACCTCCCGGTCATCCCGGAAACCGTGATCATCACCCTGGCCGTGGCCCGGATCGGCGCCATCCACTCGCTGGTCTTTGGCGGTTTCTCAGCCGAGGCGCTCCGCTTCCGGGTGGAGGACACCGGCGCCAAACTCCTGGTCACCACGGACGGCCAGTTCCGCCGCGGCACCGCCGTGCCGGTGAAGGACAACGCGGACGCCGCCGTGTCCGGGGACAACGCGATCGAGCACGTCCTCGTGGTCAACCGGACCACGGCGCCGGAGCTCCTGCACACCGTTCCCATGGCGGCGGGCCGCGACGTGTGGTGGCACGACGCCGTCGGGCAGGCCTCCGACGTCCACCACGCGGAAGCGTTCGACGCCGAGACGCCGCTGTTCATCATGTACACCTCCGGCACCACCGGCAAGCCCAAGGGCCTGGTGCACACCTCCGGCGGGTACCTCACGCAGGCGTCCTGGAGTTTCGAACACCTCTTCAGCAACCCGGACCCCGCGCTGCGCGACCGGGACGTCCACTGGTGCACGGCGGACCTCGCCTGGGTCACGGCCCACACGTACGAGCTGTACGGGCCCCTGTCCAACGGCGCCACCCAGGTGATCTTCGAGGGCACCCCGAACACCCCGCACCCCGGCCGGCACTTCGAGATCATCGAACGCTACGGCGTCACGCAGTACTACACCGCGCCCACCCTGGTCCGGTCCCTCATGGGCTGGTTCCCGGACGGCGTCCCGGCCGGCTACGACCTCTCCTCCATCCGGCTGCTGGGCACGGTGGGCGAGGCCGTCAACCCCGAGGCCTGGCGCTGGCTGCGGGACAACGTGGGCGCGGGCACCGCACCCGTGGTGGACACCTGGTGGCAGTCCGAAACAGGAGCCACCATCCTCTCCCCCGCCCCCACCGACACGGCTTTCAAGCCCGGCTGCGCCGCCCGCCCGCTGCCCGGCGTCAGCACCCGGATCGTGGACGACGCCGGCAACACCGTGCCGCCGGGCGTCCAAGGCTTCATTGTGGTGGACGCCCCCGGGCCCGCCATCGCCCGCACCGTGTGGGGCAACCCGCGGCGGTACTTCGACTCGTACTGGCGGCAGTACGCCGACCAGGGCTGGTTCCTCGCCGGCGACGGTGCCAAGTACGACGACGACGGCGATATCTGGATCCTGGGGCGGGTGGACGACACCCTCAACGTCTCCGGCCACCTGCTCTCCACGATCGAGATCGAATCGGCACTCGTCGCCCACCCGGACGTGGTGGAGGCCGGCGTCTGCCCGGTCCCGGACCCGAAAACCGGCCACGCCATCGTCGCGTTCGTCACCCTGAAAGACTCTTCGGCAGTCGCCGGGATCCAGGGTGCCCTGCAGGCGCACGTCGCGAAGGCGATCGGCCCGATCGCCAAGCCGCGCGACGTCGTCGTCGTTCCCGACGTGCCGAAGACCCGCAGCGGCAAGATCATGCGCCGGCTGCTGACCCAGCTGTTCGAAGGCACCCCGCTCGGCGACACCACCTCCCTGCAGAACGAACCGTGTATCGCCGGCATCCAGTCCGTCCTTCGTGAACGCAACGACACCACCGCACCACCAGCAAGTAAGGAACTCCCATGACTGACATCAGCAACGTCGCCCGTCTTTCCGAACCGCTCAAGTTCGCCTACTGGGTCCCGAATGTCTCCGGCGGCCTGGTGGTCTCCACCATTGAACAGCGCACCGGCTGGGACTTCGAATACAACAAGAAGCTGGCCCGGATCGCGGAGAACTCCGGCTTCGAATACGCCCTCACCCAGACCCGCTACGCCGCCTCCTACGGCGCCGACAAGCAGCACGAGGCCACCTCGTTCAGCCTGGGCCTGCTGGCCGCGACCGAGCGGCTGAAGGTCATCGCCGCCGTCCACCCCGGCATGTGGCACCCCGGTGTCCTGGCGAAATACCTCATCACCGCGGACCACATCTCCAACGGCCGCGCCGCCGTGAACATCGTCTCGGGCTGGCTCAAGGCGGAGTTCGAAAACTTCGGCCTCGAATGGCTGGAGCACGACGAGCGCTACGTCCGCACGGAGGAATTCATCAAGGTCCTCCGCGGCCTGCTGACCGAAAAGAACTTCAGCCAGTCCGGCAAGTACTACAACATCACCGACTTCACCCTGCAGCCCGCCCCGGTGGACGTGCCGGGCCGGGCCCACCCGGACATCTTCTTCGGCGGCAACTCCACCGCCGCCCAGGCCACCGCCGGCCGGGTGGCTGACTGGTACTTCTCCAACGGCAAGGACCTGGAAGGCTTCAAGGAGAACATCGCCGGCGTCGTGGCCTCCGCCCGAGAGTCCGGCCGGGGCACCGAGGGTGCCCTCGCGGCCCCGAAATTCGGCCTCAACGGCTTCGTCATCGCCCGGGATTCCGAGAAGGAGGCCCGCGAGACCCTCCGGGAGATCGTGGCAAAGGCGCACAAGCCCGCCGTCGAAGGTTTCCGCGACGCGGTCCAGGAGGCCGGCGCGTCCACCAAGGACGGCAAAGGCATGTGGGCCGACTCCAGCTTCGAGGACCTGATCCAGTACAACGACGGGTTCAAGACCCAGCTGATCGGCACCCCGGAGCAGATCGCGGAACGGATCGTCGAGTACAAGAAGATCGGGGTGAACCTGCTCCTGACCTGCTACCTGCACTTCCAGGAGGAGGTGGCCGCGTTCGGTCAGGACATCCTGCCGATCGTCCGCGAGCTCGAGGCCGACCTGGCCCGCAAACACGGCACCGAACTGGTCCCCACCCGCCCCCTAGCCTCGCAAGCTCGGCCAGGGAACCCTGCGGGCGTGGGCCCATCCACTCCTGCTACCAAGATTGAGGTGAACGCGTAATGGCTGACCGTACCTTCGGGTTCCGCACCCGCGCACTGCACGCCGGTGGCACGCCCGACGCCGAGCACGGCGCCCGCGCCGTGCCGATTTACCAGACCACGTCCTTCGTGTTCAAGGACACCCAGGACGCCGCCAACCTCTTCGCGCTGCAGAAGTACGGCAACATCTACTCCCGGATCGGCAACCCCACCGTGGCCGCGTTCGAGGAGCGCATCGCGTCCCTGGAGGGCGGCATCGGCGCCGTGGCCACGTCCTCGGGCATGGCCGCGGAGTTCATCACCTTCGCCGCGCTGACCCAGTCCGGCGACCACATCGTCGCGGCCTCCCAGCTCTACGGCGGCACCGTAACCCAGCTCGACGTCACGCTGCGCCGGTTCGGGGTGGACACCACGTTCGTCCCCGGGACCGACCCCGCGGACTACGCCGCCGCGGTCCGGGAGAACACCAAGGCGATCTTCGTCGAGGTGGTGGCCAACCCGTCGTCGGAGGTCCAGGACCTGGAGGGGCTGGCCAAAGTGGCGCGCGACGCCGGCATCCCCCTCGTGGTCGACGCCACCTTGAGCACCCCGTACCTCGTGCGGCCGATCGAGCACGGGGCGGACATTGTGATCCACTCCGCCACCAAGTTCCTCGGCGGGCACGGCACCACCCTGGGCGGCGTGATCGTCGAAAGCGGCCGGTTCAACTGGGGCAACGGCAAGTTCCCCGCCATGACCGAGCCCGTCGCCTCCTACGGCAACGTCTCCTGGTGGGGGAACTTCGGCGAGTACGGCTTCCTCACCAAGCTGCGCTGCGAGCAGCTGCGCGACATCGGCCCGGCGCTGTCCCCGCAGTCGGCCTTCCAGCTCCTGCAGGGCGTCGAGACCCTCCCGCAGCGCCTCGACGAGCACCTGCGGAACGCGCAGGCTGTGGCGGAGTGGCTGGAGGCGGACGAGCGCGTGGCGTACGTGAATTTCTCCGGCCTGCCCTCGCACCCGCACTTCGAACGGGCGGCGAAATACCTGCCGCTGGGCCCCGGCTCGGTGTTCTCCTTCGGGGTGAAGGGCGGCCGGGCCGCGGGCCAGAAGTTCATCGAGTCCCTGCAGCTGGCCTCGCACCTGGCCAACGTCGGCGATTCGCGGACCCTGGTGATCCATCCCGGTTCCACCACCCACCAGCAGCTCAGCCCGGAACAGCTCGAGTCCGCGGGTGTCCCCGAGGACCTGGTCCGCATCTCGGTCGGGCTTGAGGACATCGAGGACATCCTGTGGGACCTCGACCAGGCCCTCACCGCCGCGGCCGGCGCCGCCGCCGAGGGTGAGTCAACCCCCGGCACTGAACCCGCTGACGCTGAGTCCTGCACGATCGGAGCGAACTGATGACTGTTGAAGAGCGGACCTGGACCGGGCCCTCGGCGCCGGAACGGCTGAACCTGCTGCGGCAGGCCAAGTCCATTGCCATTGTGGGCGCCTCGGACAAGCCGTCCCGCGCCAGCTACTTTGTGGCGACCTACCTGCAGTCCTCCACACGCTACACGGTGTACTTCGTCAACCCCGTGGTCAAGGAGATCCTGGGCGAACCCACGTACGCCTCGCTCGCGGACCTGCCGGAAAGCCCGGACATTGTTGACGTGTTCCGCAAGCACGATGACCTGCCGGGCGTCCTGGACGAGGCCATCGCAGCCGGCGCCAAGACGCTCTGGCTGCAGCTGGGCTCATGGCACGAGGACGTCGCCAAGGAAGCGGAAGCCGCCGGGCTCGACGTCGTGATGGACCGGTGCGTGAAGATTGAGCATGCCCGTTTCCACGGCGGCCTGCACCTGGCCGGGTTCGATACCGGCGTCATCTCCTCCAAGCGGCAGGTCCTGGCCTAGCCTCTTCTGCCGCAAGCATGCGGGCCCGGGTCGCCGAACAAGCATGCGGGCCCGCTGTTCCAACGACAGCGGGCCCGCATTTCTGTTGTTCCGGACCGGCCGGTTAGTTGCTGGGGAGTGTGGGGAGCACCGCGGGAACCGTCGGTTCCGGCTTCGGCTCCGACGGCACACCCCGGTCTCCGCCCGGCGCGGGAAGCCCGGGCACGCCCGGGCTGACGGGACGGCGGGGCGGGTCCGGAAGGACGCCGTCGCGGCCGACAGCCGGCGGAGCGGGGGCTGCGGGCGTCGCAGGAGTCGTGCCGGTGGAGCCGGGGGGTACGACGCCGGCCGCCGGCGGTGTGGCACCGCCCGGCACCTTTGCGGGCGCGGGCGCTGCCGGGACGTCTGCCGGCGAGGTAATGGCGGGTTCGGGGGCGACGTCGGGCGCCTCGTCAACCGGCTGCCAGATGATGCCGACGGTCTTGCTGACGCTGTCCCGGAAATCCTCGCTGGAGGCCGCCACGGCGCCGGCCCCGAGGGTCATGGCGCCGATCACGGCGCCTCCGATGATCGCCAGCCTGCGCTTCCGGCCGCGGCGCTCGGTGAGGCTCACGACGCCGGCCGGCAGGTCTTCACCGGGCTGGTCCGCGGCTCCGACGGCGGGCATCGCCGTCGTGGCGTCCGTGACGGCGGGCATCATCGTGGTGGCGGCTTCTGTTGCGGCGCCGGCTCCGTGCCCGCCGGACAGGATCGCGGCAAGGTCGGCGCGGGGCGCCGGGGCGCGGTCCGGCACCAGGGCGCGCAGTTCCTCGAGGGAGCTGCGGAGATCCGTGGAGGACTCGAGCCCGGAATCACGGAGCATCGCGTGGATGCTGCCATCCTGCTGGGGGTCGCGGGTTCCGGTCATGATGCTGCGTGGTCCTTTTCGGTGACGAGTTCGCGCAGGGCGTTGAGCCCGCGACGCTGAAGCTGTTTGATGGCCCCCGGGGTTTTGTCCATGATGCGGGCCACCTGTTCGATGGAGAGGTCCGCGACAATCCGCAGGACCAAGACTTCCCGCTGCTCCTCATTGAGCCGGGAAAGTGAATCGGCAATCCCGCCCAGGGATCCCAGCACCTCATCCTCGGCCGACGCGGCATACCGCGTGTCGTCCAGGGGGTCGTACTCGGACAGCTGGGGCGTTCGTTCTGCCCGCCGGCGGTGGTCCACCAGCCGGGCGTGGGCCACGGAGAAGATGAAGGTCCGCAGCCCGCTGTGCCCGCCGGTGACGTTGGCCAGTTTCGGCAGGACGTCCACGAAGACGTCCTGCGTCAGGGCCTCGGCGTCATCCACCCCGCGGGCCCGGAAGTAACCGAGCACCGCGGGCGAAATGACGGTGTAGACAGCGCTGAATCCTGAAGGGTCGCCAGCCAAAGCTGCTGACAATTCGTCGTCGCTTAGCTGTGCTGCCAAGTGGCTGTCCTTCCGGTTACTGCTGGGGTGCGGCCCCCGGCAAGTTTAGCGGCCGCACCCCGGGTGCCTCCAAGGAGGCGTTTGTTGCCTACTTGCTGCGCTCGGGAAGTTCGTCCGACGGCAGGGTCGGAACGCCCGGAACCGCGGGGGTGGCCGGAACGGCCGGGGTGCCCTTGGCGCCCGGAACCGCGGGGACAGCGACCGTCACGTGGGCCCCGGCCCGAACAGCGGCTTCGGCTTCGGCAGCGCCCGTGGCGTTGGCGGCACCCTCAGCGGAGACGGCGTCCTTGTCAGCGGCAACGTCGCCGTCGGCTGAGCCTTCGACGCCGTCGGTGCCTTCAATGTCCGACCCGCCCTCGGCGGAGCCATCAACGGACGGGGAAGCCGGAACCGCGGGGACGGCCGGAACGGCCGGCGTGGCGGGAAGTTCGGAAGCCGCCGGAACCTCGGGGGTTGCCGGGACGGCGGGCGTAGCGGGGGTCACTTCAGCCTGCTGGGTGTTCGAGACCTGGGCCGCGTTGGCCAGGCCGATACCGGAGAATCCTCCGACCGCGAGAATCGCGGCGCCGACAGCAATCTTGGTGGTCTTGCTAACACTCTTCATAAGAAACGTACATCCTTTGTTTTGTTTGAAGGCTGGCTGAGGCCTGATGGGGGCAGTCGACAGCCCGCGCGTTCAGTGGAAGGCTGGCCGGCGCCCGATGGGGGCGGGCGCCGGCCTGCACTTGCAGTGGAAGGACCGGCCGGAGTCCTGGTGGGGGGTCCATCCTCCGGCGGCGCTTACAAAGGAGTAATCGTCGGGGTGCGCCAAAAGGTTACGCACCCGCCCGAAGTTTTTTTCGGCGGCGTGTTCCGGGAGGTAACGCCCGACGGCGGCGGGCCGCCCTTTCGGGCAACCCGCCGCCGTCGCCGGCCGGATCAGGACCGGAAGAGCCCGCTGTAGGAGTTGAGGGCGACCTGGCCGCCCAGGTGGGCGAAGAGGACGTTGCTGCCGGCCGGAATCTCCCGGCTTTTGACGAGGTCGATCAGCCCGGCGAGGGATTTCCCCTCATAGACGGGGTCGGTGATCATGGCTTCGAGCGAGGCGCCAAGCCGGATGGCTTCCAGGGTGGACTCGACGGGAATCCCGTAGCGGTCCCCGGCCCAGCCCTCCATCACGGTGATTTCGTCGTCGCGCAGTTCCCGGCCCAGGCCGATCAGCTCGGCGGTGTTCCGGGCAATGCGTTCCACCTGCTCGCGGGTCTTCGGCAGCGTGGCCGAGGCGTCGATGCCGATCACCCGGCGCGGTTTGTCCTGGCCGGCGAATCCCGCGATCATGCCGGCGTGCGTGGAGCCCGTGACGGTGCAGACAATGATGGTGTCGAAGAAGATGCCGAGCTCACGCTCCTGCTGCTCCACCTCGTAGGCCCAGTTGGCGAAGCCCAGCCCGCCCAGCCGGTGGTCGGAGCCGCCCGCCGGGATGGCGTAGGGCGTGCCGCCCGCGGCCTTGACCTCTTCGATGGCGTTTTCCCAGCTGCTGCGGATGCCGATGTCGAACCCCGCACTGTCCAGCCGGACGTCGGCCCCCATGATGCGGGAGAGCAGGATGTTGCCCACGCGGTCGGACAGCGGATCCGGCCAGTCGACCCAGTTCTCCTGCACGAGGCGTGCCTTGAGCCCCAGTTTCGCGGCCACCGCGGCGACCTGGCGGGTGTGGTTGGACTGGTAGCCGCCAATGGAGACCAGCGTGTCCGCGCCCTGGGCCAAGGCGTCGGGCACAAAATACTCCAGCTTGCGGGTCTTGTTCCCGCCGAACGCGAGGCCGCTGTTGACGTCCTCCCGCTTTGCCCAGATCTGCGCCCCGCCCAGGTGCGCGGTGAGCCTGGGCAGCGGGTGGATGGGGCTGGGTCCAAACATCAGGGGGTAGCGCTCAAAATCGGTGATGGCCATCGACGGTCCTTTGCTGGCGTGCGGGGAGGGACAACTTGGATTTCCAACATGCAATATATTGCATTCTCCCGCGGACCGTTGCGGACGGCAAGGGCGATATACGATATGTTGCATGCCTGTTCCCTCGCTCGCCGGCGTCCACAAGCGGCCGCTGCTGCGGGACAATGTCTTTGAATCCATCCGGAATGCGATTGTGGACGGCACCTTCGAGCCGGGCGAACGGCTGAAGGACTCGGAGCTGGAAGCCTGGCTGGGCGTCAGCAGGACCCCCATCCGCGAGGCGCTGCTGCGGCTGGAGCGCGCGGGGCTGGTGATCGCGCTGCCGGGCAAATCGACCATCGTGGCCCCCTTCGACCTGGCCTCAACGCTCAGCACCCAGCAGGTTGTGGCCGGGCTGCACGAGCTGGCCGCCCGCCTGGCCGTCCCGGTTTTGGCCGAACCCCACGTCGCCGCCATGGAGGAGGCGAACGCGCGCTTCGGACGGGCCCTGCAGGAATCGGACGTTGACGCGGCGCTGGCGGCCGACGACGAGTTTCACGCCGTCCTGGTCGCGGCCAGCGGCAACCCGGTGCTCCAGGAGCTGCTGGAGCAGACCACGCCTGTGCTTCGCCGGGTGGAGCGGATGCGCTTCGCCTCCTTCGCGGCCCGGGAATCAGTCGCCCAGCACGCCGAAATCATCCGGTTGGCACGCCTCGGCGACGCCGAAGGTGCCGCCAGGGCGTGCCGGGACAACTGGCTGTCGCTGCGCTTCGCATCGGCGGAGTAGGCCTGGCCCCATCACGGCCTTAACCACGACGGCGGCGGGCCACCTTTTCAGGTGACCCGCCGCCGTCGTACGTCAGGCTGAGTGTCTGAGCGTGTCAGTCGTTGATGAGGTCGTTGACCACAATCGTCTGGTCGCGGTCCGGGCCGACTCCGATCGCCGAGAAGCGGGTGCCGGAGAGCTTTTCCAGGGCCAGGACGTAGTTCCTGGCGTTCTCGGGGAGATCGTCCAGGGTGCGGGCGCCGGTGATGTCCTCGGTCCAGCCCTCGAAGTACTCGAAGATGGGCTTCGCGTGGTGGAACTCGGTCTGGGTCATGGGCATTTCATCGTGCCGGACGCCGTCGACGTCGTAGGCCACGCAGACCGGGATCTGCTCGATGCCGGTGAGGACGTCCAGCTTCGTGACGAAGTAGTCCGTGAAGCCGTTGACGCGGGAGGCGTGGCGCGCCAGCACGGCGTCGTACCAGCCGCAGCGGCGCGGACGGCCGGTGTTGACGCCGAACTCGCCGCCGGTCTTCTGCAGGTACACGCCCATGTCATCGAAGAGTTCCGTGGGGAACGGGCCTGCGCCGACGCGGGTGGTGTACGCCTTGATAATGCCGATGGAGCGCGAGATGCGGGTGGGGCCGATGCCCGAGCCCACGGAGGCGCCGCCGGCGGTGGGGTTCGAGGAGGTCACGAACGGGTAGGTGCCGTGGTCAACGTCCAGGAACGTGGCCTGGCCGCCTTCCATGAGGACCACTTTGCCCTCGTCCAGTGCCGTGTTCAGCACGTAGGTGCTGTCGATGACCAGGGGCCGGAGGCGCTCGGCGAACGACAGGAAGTACTCCACGATCTCGTCCACCTCGATGTCGCGGCGGTTGTAGACCTTGACCAGGAGCTCGTTCTTCTGGCGCAGCGAGCCTTCCACCTTCTGGCGCAGGATGGAGGCGTCGAAGACGTCCTGGACGCGGATGCCCAGGCGGGCCACCTTGTCCATGTAGGCCGGGCCGATGCCGCGGCCCGTGGTGCCGATGGCGCGGCTGCCGAGGAAACGCTCGGTGACCTTGTCCAGGACCTGGTGGTAGGGCGCCACGAGGTGGGCGTTGGCTGACACGCGCAGCTTCGAGGTGTCGGCGCCGCGGGCTTCCAGCCCGTCGATCTCCTGGAACAGCGCCTCAAGGTTCACCACGCAGCCGTTGCCGATGATCGGAACCGCGTTGGGGCTCAGGATGCCGGCAGGAAGGAGCTTGAGCTCGTACTTCTCACCGCCTACGACGACGGTGTGCCCGGCGTTGTTCCCGCCGTTGGGCTTGACGACGTAGTCGACGCGGCCCCCGAGCAGGTCAGTGGCCTTACCTTTGCCTTCGTCGCCCCACTGGGCTCCGACGATCACGATTGCTGGCATGGGATCCTCCCCCATTCGTTCGGGCCGAAGTCCGGATGACGCACCGAAGTGGTCGCCGCAGTCCAGCGCCGTTCATGAGAATGCCCCGAATCTACCGCCGTGAGCAGTACCACTACGATCTGTACCACTACGATCTGACCGCTAAGATCTGCACCGCCAACGCCAGAGTCCGGGGCTCTTACCACCCAAGTTTAGCCGATGGCGGAGGCCGCGGCTCATTTGACCATCCAATGGACTTCCGCAGGGCTTGATAGACTAATAAGGACCGCTCACGAATCGGTCCACACCACATTTTCAAACCACACCGTACTTGGCGTGCCCGTCTTCCGCGTGCCCGCGTGCGGTCTGGCAGCGTTACCAATCCCGCAGGAGACTCAGCAACATATGACAGCCTTGGCCACTGAAAATTCCCGCGAGCAGCTTTTGAGCCGCCGCTACGAACCTAGCGTCGCAGCCGTCAACGAACTGTGCGACACGCTGCAGGCGGCCAAAGCCGGCACCACAGTCCCCTACGTCGACCCGATGCACGACATCGACGAGTGCCGCATCATCAGCCTCTTCTCCAACATCGGCACCGAGGACAAGTCCGGCTTTATCACCGCCGGCGACGACGAGGCCGCCACCCGGCTGCTCGGCGTCCAGTGGAAGCTGGGCCTGCGCCCCGAGTACGTCATGCCCTGGAACGTCCACCCCTGGCACGTCCCGGGCGAGCCGAACGGCAAGTTCACGCCGGACCAGATCTCCGCGGGCCTGAAGCCGCTGCTGAAGTTCCTTGCCCTGGTGCCCCGCGCCTCCGTGATTGTGGCCCACGGCACCGAGGCGAACCGCCTCGCCAACCTGCTCCTGAAGACCGAGGTGCCCATGATCTGGCGCCGCGGCCTCAAGACCTACAAGGTCCGCTCGCTCAGCGGCCGCGCCTTCGCCGGAACCCCGGCCCGCCAGGAGCAGTACCTCGAAGAAATGGGCACCGTCTACGCGGACGCCATGGCACGCACGGGCCTGGCCAAGGCCAGCTGACGTTCCTGACAACGACGGCGGGCGCCCACCTTTCGGTGGACGCCCGCCGTCGTGCTTTAACAAACAACCTTTAACGAACAACGCGGGGTCACCTCCCGCCCATCCCAAGGGGATTTATGGGCGGGAGGTGACCCCGCGTTGCTGTTGTTAGCGCTTCTCGGCTTCGATCGCTGCCTTGGCGGCGGGATCGGAGTCGTTGAGGAACTTTTCGATCCGCTCCGGCTCGTCCGCCTCGCCGATCGCCGCGGACGCGCGGCCCAGCGAGTACAGGGCGCGCAGGAATCCGCGGTTGGGTTCGTGCTCCCACGGGATGGGCCCGACGCCGCGCCAGCCGTTGCGGCGCAGCGAGTCCAGGCCGCGGTGGTAGCCGACGCGGGAGTAGGCGTAGGAGTCGATGGTCCGGCCCTCGGCCCACGCTTCCTCGGCCAGCACGGCCCAGAGCAGCGAGGACGTCGGGTGCTTCGCCACGAGGTCCAGGGCCTCCTGGCCGAGGGCCAGGTGCTGGTAGACCTCGGTCTCGGCAGGCAGGAGCGTGGGCTCGGGGCCCATCAGGTTCCTGCGGAACTCGTCCGACATGCCTAGAAGGTCTTGCCGGTGGAACCGAGCTGCTGCGCGGCTTCGACGACGCGGGCCGCGAGGCCGGCTTCGGCGGAGGCGCCCCACACGCGGGGGTCGTACAGCTTCTTGTTGCCCACCTCGCCGTCGACCTTCAGGACGCCGTCGTAGTTGCGGAACATGTGGTCAGCCACCGGCCGGGTGTAGGCGTACTGGGTGTCCGTGTCGATGTTCATCTTGATCACGCCGTAGGAGACGGCGTCGGCGATTTCCTGCTCGGAGGAGCCGGAGCCGCCGTGGAAGACCAGGTCGAACGGGCTGGACTTGCCGATCTTGGCGCCCACCTGCTCCTGGATGTCCTTGAGGATTTCCGGGCGGAGCTTGACGCCGCCGGGCTTGTAGACGCCGTGCACGTTGCCGAAGGTCAGCGCGGTGATGTAGCGGCCGTTTTCGCCGGAACCGAGGGCGTCGATGGTGGCCAGGGCGTCCTCGACGGTGGTGTACAGCTTGTCGTTGATGGCGTTCTCGACGCCGTCTTCCTCGCCGCCGACCGTGCCGATCTCGACCTCGAGGATCATCTTGGCGGCCGCGGTGCGCTCCAGTAGTTCACGGGCGATGCGCAGGTTTTCCTGCAGGGTTTCCGCGGAGCCGTCCCACATGTGGGAGTTGAAGAGCGGGTTGCGGCCGGCCTTGACCTCGGCTTCGGAGGCAGCCAGCAGCGGCAGGACGAAGCCGTCCAGCTTGTCCTTGGGGCAGTGGTCGGTGTGCAGGGCGATGTTGACGCCGTAGTTCTTGGCGACCTCGCGGGCGAACGCGGCGAAGCCTAGGGAACCGGCCACCATGTCCTTCGTGGACGCGCCGGACCAGTACGCTGCGCCGCCGGTGGACACCTGGACGATGCCGTCGGACTCGGCCTCGGCGAACCCACGGAGGGCTGCGTTGAGGGTCTGGGAGGAGGTGACGTTCACGGCGGGGAACGCGAAGCCGCCCGTCTTAGCGCGGTCGATCATCTCGGAGTAAATCTCTGGGGTTGCAATGGGCATGCTGACTCCTAAAGTGAATTTCGTCTGCGGGCTGGGTTGACCCTGGGGGTGAACCTCGTCGGCTAGGAACCATCCTAGCCATTCCTGCGCCGGTGGCCGTGTTTCCGGTCACTCGGGCTGTAATACTCGCCGGCCCCGCCGAGTTCGCACTTCGCGGCAGTGTTGGTCACCGACACTGCCGTGAAGTGTCAACTCGCGCGCCAGCCGCGGCTCTCGAGTGCGCTGCGCACCTTGCGGACTGCCGCCGGGTGCCCGCCTGCCAGGTCCAGCCGGGAGAGGCGGACCTCCAGCCAGCCGGTGCGCGCCGACGCATCGGCCCTTGCGGCCGCGCCTTCCGCACGCCACGGCTTCCCGGGTGCCCGCCTGCCAGGTCCAGCCGGGAGAGGCGGACCTCCAGCCAGCCGGTGCGCGCCGACGCATCGGCCCTTGCGGCCGCGCCTTCCGCACGCCACGGCTTCCCGGGTGCCGCGCCACCATGGACCGCAGGTCCTCGATGCAGCACAGCGCGTCGCGGGGGAAAGGGAATTCCGGCCCGTGTTCGCAGACCAGGGAATCACCGGCGACCACCAGGTCGTCCACCCCGAGGACCGAGGCCAGGTCCAGCCAGGTCCGGGCCGGCGAGGTGAGCCGGACGCCGTCGAGCTCCACCACCTCATCCGGAAGCAGCGCCAGCTGGTGCCCCACGACATTGACCCGGCGTGGTGTGCTCTGTCCCCGGCGGCGGGCCAGGTGGATGCGCCAGTCCTCCTCCAGCCAGCCGGGCAGCGGTGCGCACCTGAGCCGCGCCGCCGAACCGAGGCTGAGGATGGAACCGTCGTCGAGGTCGGTGTAGGCCCGCAGCGCGGCGGGCCCAGCCGCGGCGGAGCCCGCCGGGACCCGGATGCCGCGGGAAACAGTCACCAAGTCCTGCGCTGAGGTGCGCGTCCGGGTGACGCCGGCCTTGTCCGAGGCGCGCAGGGAAAATGAGCCGGTGGCCAGGTGAGGCGGAAGCGGTGCCCTGCGCATGGGCCCCATTGTGGCTGCTCCCGCCGCGGCCCGGAGGAGTTATCCACAGCCCGGGGCCGCAAGGCGCACCGAGTTGGCATTTCGCGGCAGTGTTCCGCGCCCACACTGCCGCGAAATGCCAACTCGGCGGGGCGGTCAGCCCGGGAGCTGGTGGAACACGTGGCGGCGGATCCAGGCGTGCATGGCGATGGCCGCGGCCGAGGCGGCGTTGATCGAGCGGGTGGAGCCGAACTGTTCGATCGACAGGGTGTCCACTGCGGCCTCGTGGACCTCGGGGGACAGCCCCGGCCCCTCCTGGCCGAACACCAGCGCGCAGTCCCGGGGCAGCTCGTAGGTCTCCAGGGGCACCGAATCGGGGAAGATGTCGATCCCGATGATTGCCAGGCCCTCCCCCTGCGCCCATTCCACGAACTCCTGGACGGTGGGGTGGTGCCGGACGTGCTGGTAGCGGTCGGTCACCATGGCCCCCCGGCGGTTCCAACGGCGTCGTCCAATGATGTGGACTTCCTTGGCCAGGAACGCGTTGGCGCTGCGCACCACCGTGCCGATGTTCATGTCGTGCTGCCAGTTTTCAATGGCGATGTGGAAGTTGTGGCGCTTGGAGTCCAGGTCCGCGACGATCGCCTCGTGCTTCCAGTAGCGGTATTTGTCCACCACGTTGCGGCGGTCACCGTCCGCCAGCAGGTCCGGGTCCCAGTGCGCGCCCTCCGGCAGTTCGCCCTCCCAAGGCCCGACGCCGACCTCCGCCTTGGGCTCCCCCTCCGGCTCCGGCGCCGGCTCTGGCTGTGCCACGGTGCCGGGACGGGTTTCGCTGGGGATCTCGGGTTCAGTCACCACTCAACATTAGACTGGGACTGGCATCGGCACATTATCGGCGGAGGACAGCATGGCGGAGCAGCAGGAACAGCACAGGGACAACCCGGACGACGTGCGTTCGGCACCATCGGTGTACCGCAGCGGCCAGGAGATCGAGTGCTGGCTGACCGACATGGACGGTGTCCTGGTCCACGAAAACCAGCCCATTCCCGGCGCCGCGGAACTGATCCAGCGCTGGGTGGACACGTCCCGCCGGTTCCTCGTCCTGACCAACAACTCCATCTTCACGCCGCGGGACCTCGCCGCCCGGCTGAAGAGCTCCGGCCTGGAGATCCCGGAGGAGAACATCTGGACCTCTGCCCTGGCCACCGCCCAGTTCCTCAAGGACCAGGTGCGCGGCTCGGAGTCCGGCAACCGCGCCTACACGATCGGCGAGGCGGGCCTTACCACCGCCCTGCACGAGGCCGGCTTTATCCTCACCGACCAGGACCCGGACTTCGTGGTGCTGGGCGAGACCCGCACCTACTCCTTCGAGGCCATCACCATGGCCATCCGGCTGATCCTGGGCGGGGCGCGGTTCATTGCCACCAACCCGGACGCCACCGGTCCCTCGAAGGACGGCCCCATGCCGGCCACCGGCGCCATCGCGGCGCTGATCACCAAGGCAACCGGCCGCGAGCCGTACATTGTGGGCAAGCCGAACCCCATGATGTTCCGCTCGGCCATGAACCAGATCGACGCGCATTCGGAAACCACGGCCATGATCGGCGACCGGATGGACACGGACATTATCGCCGGGATGGAGGCAGGGCTGCACACGGTGCTGGTGCTCAGCGGCATCACGCACAAGGACGACATTGCCGCCTACCCGTTCCGGCCGAACCAGATCCTGAACTCCGTGGCGGACCTGAAAAACCAGATCTAGGGCCCCGCCTCAGAACGCGGTCTTCTTGCCTCCGCCGGAAGGCAGCGGGAACATCCCGTCCTGCAGTTCCTCGATCAGGGGACGGTAGATAAACGGGTTCCAGCCCGGGCTGGCGTGTGCCGGACGGGCGCCGTCGGTCCGCAGGGAGCTGTTGGCCATGTTGTCCTTGAAGGTCAGCGACCAGGAGTCCCGGGCGGTCTCGTAGTCCACGGTCCGGTCCCGCGGGTTGCCGATAAAGGCCATCCGGGTTCCGCCGAGTTTCCCCACGAACCGGGTGGCATCGAAGTGGTAGATGTAGGCGGACTCGGACTGGATCAGCACGCTGGAGGGGGCGATCGGCGACAGCTGCTCCAGGGTCTGGTCCAGGATCTGCCCCCAGCTGCGCTCGTCCTTGTGCAGCATCCGCTCCCCCAGTTCGTACCCGCCGCGCAGCACCGTGGGGAACCGGAAGCCGCTTTCGTAGAGGAACACGACGCCCTCGAACCAGCTCTGGTCCAGCACGTCGTACTTGCTGTAGGGGCTGGAGTCCAGCAGGATGAACGCCACCTCGATGCCGTGCAGCTCCCGGAGCCGGGCGGCGACCTGGGTGGCCACCATGCCGCCGAAGCTGTGGCCGTAGAAGTAGAGCTTGGTCAGCTGATGGGCCCGGGCGTGCTCCACCACGGCGATCACGATCTGGTCAATGTCCAGGCCCACATTGGAATATCCGACGGCGGCCAGCTGGCCGCGTTTGTTCAGTGTCCCGCGCAGCGCGTTCAGGATCCACAGGGCCTCTTCCCAGCTCGTCTTGTAGCCGGGGAAAAGGAACCAGCTGGCGTGGGGAAAATAAGTCTCCGCGGTCTCGTCGGGGACCGGGAGGATCCTGTGGACCCGCCGTTCGGCCTGCACACGCCGGGTGAACAGCATGTCGGCCGCCAGCACGGAGGCGGCCAGCGTGCCGCCCAGGAACCCGCGCCGCGAGAACCGCTTGAGTTCGGCGGCGTGCCGCAGCACGCGGGCGTCGGCGTCGCCGGGCCCGCCCAGGTTCTGATCTTCCGGCTCATGCGGCACATCTCTACCGTAGTCACCGGGGCGGCTGGGAAAAAACGCGGCAACCCGGGCCGGAACTGTGGGCAGTTAGACCGGTTCCGCTTCGGCGCTGATGGCTTTCGCGTCGAGTTCGCGAATCGCAGCTATCGGGTGCGCGTCGCGGCTGCCTTCCCGGCGGGTGATCTCGAGGCCGATGTCGTCGAAAGCGGCCAGGAGTTCCGAGCGGGCCATGTCGGAAGGATCGTCCAAGAGCCCGAACACCGAATCGCTGGCGGCCAGCAGTTCGTCGTCCGAGTAGCCCGTCAGCGGGCGCAGGACAGACGCATTCGCGGGGATCTGAAGCTCTCCGGCAAGGTCGAGGGGCTGCAGCGCCGCCGCCGGTCCGAGGACACCGGTGGACAGCATCAGCGAGACACCGCTCCCCTTGGCGGCGGCACCGGCACCAGCGCTGGCAACGCCGCCGCCGTCGATCGCGTTAAGGTCGGCGCGGAGACCGGCCAAGGCGGCCGATTCAACGAACGCTGCGCTGCCCAGTTCCACCCGGATGTGCGAGGTGATCCCCATCTGGCGGACGCGCCGGATGGTCTGCATGAGGGAGGGGCGGGAAATCTGGGTGAGGCTGCCAAGTACGTCGATCCGAACTGTATCGGAGACGGTATCAATCCTGACCTGAGCATTAAGAGACTGGTCCATAGGTACTCCAAAAAATAGGAATCTATGGCCGACGGCTCAACCTCGTTCAGACTATAGGTCCCCACCAGTGCGCACAAGTCATATCCCGCTCCCGGTTCAGCCGGTGGCCTGTTGCCCGGGTTCTTCAAAATGGGTACGGGAGGCCGTCCCGCCGACGGAGCGGACCAGGGATGTGGCGATGTCACGCAGCTTGACGTTGCCGTTGCTCGAAGCGTCCGTGAGGATCCGGACGGCCGTCTCCTGGTTGCAGCGGTTCTGGGCCATGACGATCCCGATGGCCATGTCGATCACGGTACGGGATTCCAGGGTGGCCCGGAGGTTCGTGGCGCTGTCCGCGTGCAGCGAAAAGCGTACGGCCATGCGCAGGGCCTGCGAAATCTGCCGGGTAAAGTCACGCGCACGGGCCGCGACGTCGCCGTCGAACTTGTGCGGCGCGTCCGAATACAGGTTCAGGGCTGCCTGGGCTTCCCCCTGGAGGTGGAACGGCACCGACAGCACCGAGCGGAGTCCGTGGGAGGCCACGGCGGTGGCGTAGTCCGGGCCCCAGCGGTCTTCCTCGAACAGGTCCGGGACGTAGACTTCGCGTTCCTCCTGCGCCGCTGTCAGGCACGGCCCCTGCGACAGCCGGTACTGGATCTCGTCCACTTCACGGGCCGAGTCGCTGCTCCATCCAATGGTGGCAGCCTTCCGGTCCCGCAGCAGGGTGATACCGCAGAGCGCGTCGTCGCCCCCGCCGGCCACCTGGTGCGCGGAAAAGCGCGCGAGTTCGTTGAGGAACTCTTCAAAGTCGGTGCTGTCGAGGATGAGGTTCTGGACCTGGTCAACGGTACTGACGGATCCGGGGTATTCCTGGGGCGGGAGCATAGCGCGATTCTCCAACTACGGGTACGAAGGTACCGACTGGGGGTATGTCAAAATGGTAAGTCACCCCTATGGCACCGTCCACACGTGTCCGCCGCCGGTGAAATGCCTAGCTCAGGCCGAGTTCGTCCTTGCCGAAGGCGAAAAGGTAGGGCACGCCGGCCTCTGCCTCGATCTTTTCCTTGGCGCCGGTGTCGCGGTCCACAATCACGGCGACGGCGACGACGTTGCCGCCGGCCTTACGGACGCCCTCGACGGCGGCCAGCGCTGAGCCACCGGTGGTGGAGGTGTCCTCAAGGACCAGCACCTTGCGCCCCTCGACGGAGGGTCCCTCCACCTGGCGGCCCATACCGTAGGACTTCTGCGCCTTGCGGACCACGAACGCGTCCACCGGGCGTCCACCGTCCACCGCGGCGTGCATCACGGCGGTGCCGACGGGGTCGGCCCCCATGGTCAGTCCGCCCGCGCACTCAAAGTCGATGCTGGCGTCGTCCATCAGGGACAGCATGACCTGGCCCACCAGCTTGGACGCCTCATGGTGCAGCGTGATGCGGCGCAGGTCGATGTAATAGTCGGCCTCGGCACCGCTGGAGAGGATGACCTTGCCGCGGACCACGGCCAGTTCCTTGATCAGTTCCAGCAGGCGGGCACGGGCGGCAGCGGCGTCGGCTGCGGGGACACTGGTGGCAGTCATGCGACCCAGTTTAGTGGCTGGTCGGCCCGGGACTGCCCGCGGCCCGGTTAGATGTCGGCCGGCGTCCGGCGGCTCCCGCGCGGCCCGCGCCGGGCCTTTATCCGCCGGGCCTTTTTCCGCCGGGCCTTTTTACTCTAGGCACCCCCGCCGGGTTGGAGTGCCATGGAACCATGACGGCAGGAACGGAACCTTCCACCCGCTGGCCCGCCATCTCCAAGGACCCCGCGGGCTTCCGGGTCCGCCCGAACCTGGTGGACTACGACGCCGCGTGTGCGGCGTTTTCGTGGGACGAGGCCCGCCACGAACTGTCCGGCCTGCCCGGCGGCCGCGGCGTCAATATTGCCTACGAGGCGGTGGACAGGCACGCCGCAGGCAGCCTCGCGGGGCATGAGGCGCTGCGGTTTGTCCGGGCGGACGGCAGCGTGCGGTCCCTCAGCTTTGCCGGGCTCGCCGAGCAGACCAGCCGCTTCGCCGGGGTGCTCCGCGGCCTCGGCATCGGGCGCGGCGAGCGGGTCTTCTCGCTCACCGGCCGCAGCCCGTCGTTGTACATTGCCGTGCTGGGCACACTCAAGAACGCCAGCGTCTTTTGCCCGCTGTTTTCCGCCTTCGGCCCGGAACCGGTCCGGCAGCGGCTGCACCTTGGCTCCGGCCGGGCCCTGGTGACCACCCGTTCGCTGTACCGCAAAAAGATCGCCGGGATCCGCGATTCGCTGCCGGAGCTCCGGCATGTCCTGCTGACCGACGCCGACGGTGACCCGGAGCCGGGCACGCTGGACCTCGCCGCGCTGATGCGCGCAGCACCCGCCGACAGCGAGGTGGCCGCGACGCAGGCCGAGGACATGGCCCTGCTGCACTTCACCTCCGGGACCACGGGGACGCCGAAAGGCGCCATCCACGTGCACGACGCCGTCACGGCGCACCACGCGACCGGCACCACCGCCCTGGACCTGCACCCGGAGGACATCTACTGGTGCACGGCCGATCCGGGCTGGGTCACCGGGACCTCCTACGGTGTGATCGCTCCGCTCACCCACGGGGTGACCACCATCGTGGACGAGGAGGAGATGGACCCGGACCGCTGGTACCGGATCCTCGCCGAACAGCACGTCACCGTCTGGTACACGGCACCGACGGCGCTGCGGATGCTAATGAAGGCCGGGGCGGACCGGGCCCGGGGCCACGACCTGTCCGCGCTGCGCTTTGTCGCCAGCGTCGGTGAACCGCTGAACCCCGAGGTGGTGGCCTGGGGCCAGGAGGCGCTGGGCCGGCCCGTGCATGACAACTGGTGGCAGACCGAAACCGGCGGCATCATGATCTCCAACTACGCCGCCACCGAAATCCGGCCCGGCTCCATGGGCCGGCCGCTGCCCGGCGTCGAGGCGGGCATCGTGGCGCGGGACGCCGCCGACAAGCCGATCGTCCGGGACGGCAAGGCGGTCCTCGTGACGGAGCCGGACGCCGTGGGCGAGCTGGCCCTGCGTCCGGGCTGGCCGTCGATGTTCCGCGGCTACCTGCACGAGGAGGAACGCTACCGCCGCTGCTTCGCGGGCGGCTGGTACCTCACCGGCGACCTCGCCCGGCGCGACGCCGACGGGTACTACTGGTTCGTGGGGCGCGGCGATGACGTGATCAAGTCCTCCGGGCACCTGATCGGCCCGTTCGAGGTGGAAAGCTGCCTGATGGAGCACGACGCCGTCGCGGAGGCGGGGGTGATCGGGGTTCCCGATCCGGTGGCCGGCGAGGTGGTTAAGGCGTTTGTGGAGCTCCGGTCCGGCTGGCAGCCGTCCGAGGACCTGCAGCTGGAGATCATCGGCTTCGCCCGGAAGCGCCTCGGACCCGCGGTGGCGCCGCGGCTGCTGGAGTTCACGGCGGCCCTGCCCCGGACCCGCAGCGGCAAGATCCTCCGGCGGCTCCTCAAGGCCCGGGAACTGGGCCTGCCTGAAGGCGACACGTCCACGGTTGAGTCCCCTGTTGAGTCCCCTGCGGGGGCGTCGGAGCCGGCACCGGGACCCGGGGCACCGCAATGACCGGCCCCCTCGACCCTCCGGCCCGTGCCCTGGACCCGGCCCACGGCCGCCACCTGCTGCTGCAAATGCTGCGCGTCCGGCGGCTTGAGGAAAAGTGCGTCGAGCTCTACAGCGCCGCCAAGATCCGCGGGTTCCTGCACGTCTACATCGGGGAGGAGGCCGTGGCGGCCGGCGTCCTGGAAACCCTGGCCCCGGACGACGCCGTCCTCGCGACCTACCGGGAACACGGCCACGCCCTGCTCCGCGGGGTCCCCGCGGGGGCGATCCTCGCCGAGATGTACGGCTACGTCGAGGGCTGCTGCCGGGGCCGCGGCGGCTCCATGCATCTTTTCGACGCCGCCACGCGCTTCTACGGGGGCAACGCGATCGTGGCCGGCGGCCTGCCGCTCGCCGTCGGGATGGCGCTCGCGGACAAGATGTCCGGCCGCTCCCGTGCCACGGTGTGTTTCTTTGGCGAGGGCGCGGTGGCGGAGGGTGAATTCCACGAGAGCCTCAACCTTGCCGCGCTGTGGCAGCTGCCCGTGCTCTTCTGCTGCGAAAACAACCTGTACGCGATGGGCACCGCGCTGGGCCGCTCGGAATCCCAGACCGACATGGCGCTGAAGGCCGCCGGCTACGAGGTGGCAGCGTGGGCCGTGGACGGCATGGACGTGCTGGCGGTGGAGGATGCGGCCCGCCGCGCCGTCGAGGCTGTGCGCTCCGGCGGCGGCCCACATTTCCTGGAGCTGCGCACCTACCGATTCCGGGCCCACTCGATGTTCGACCCGGAACGGTACCGCGACAAGGCCGAAGTCGCCCGCTGGCTGGAACGCGACCCCATCACGCTGCTGCGCACCTCGATGGAGGCCGCCGGCCAGCTCTCCGCGCAGGAGTGGGACCAGCTGGAGGCGGAGGCCGATGCGGAGGTCGCCGCCGCCGTCGAGTTCGCCGAAGCCGGGACACTTGAACGCGTGGAAGACCTGACCCGGTTTGTGTACAGCGAGCGCGGCGCGGACGGCGGGGCAGCAGCTACCGGGCGGAGCGGGCCATGAAGTCCAGCTACCGCGAAGCGCTCCGGGCCGGGATCCGCGACGCGATGCTCCGTGACGAACGGGTGTTCCTGATGGGCGAGGACGTGGGCTCCTACGGCGGTTCCTTTGCCGTGAGCCTGGGCCTGCTGGAGGAGTTCGGCCCGCAGCGCATCCGGGACACCCCGCTCTCCGAGTCGGGCTTTGTGGGGGCCGGGATCGGTGCGGCGCTGGCCGGCATGCGTCCGATCGTGGAGATCATGACCGTCAATTTCAGCCTGCTGGCCCTGGACCAGATCGTCAACAACGCCGCCAGCCTGCTGCATATGTCCGGCGGGCAGTTCAACGTCCCGCTCGTGATCCGGATGACCACGGGCGCCGGCCGCCAGCTGGGCGCCCAGCACTCGCACAGCCTGGAGGGCTGGTTTGCGCACATTCCCGGCCTGCGCATCCTCGCCCCCGCCACCCTGGCGGACGCGCGCGGCATGCTGTGGACGGCGCTGCAGGACCCGGATCCGGTGCTGATCTTCGAACACGGCTCGCTGTACAACGTCGCCGGCGAACTCGACGACGACGCCGGGGCCGTGGACATCGATACCGCAGCGGTCCGGCGGCCCGGCGCCGACGTCAGCCTCATCACGTACGGCGGGACGCTCCCGCCCGTCCTCGACGCCGCCGGGCAACTCGCCGCCGACGGCATCGACGCCGAGGTGCTGGACCTGCGCACGCTCCGTCCCCTCGACGAGGCCGCCATCCTCGCCTCCGTCCGCAGGACCCACCGCGCCGTGGTGGTGGATGAGGGCTGGCGCAGCGGCAGCATCTCCGCCGAAATCAGCGCCCGGATCACCGAGAACGCCTTCTACGACCTGGACGCCCCGGTGGGCCGGGTCTGCAGCGCCGAGGTGCCCATCCCCTACTCGAAGCACCTTGAGCTGGCGGCACTGCCCTCCGTGGACCGGATCACCGCGGCGGCCCGGCAGGCGGTCAGCGCCGGTGGCTGACTTCCTGATGCCCTCGCTGGGGGCCGACATGGAACACGGCAAGGTGGTCGAGTGGCTGGTCCGGCCCGGCGACTACGTCCGCCGCGGGGATCTGGTGGCAGTGGTGGACACGGACAAAACCGTGATGGACGTGGAGTCCTTCCAGGAGGGTGTGGTGGCCGAACTCCTGGTGGACCTGGGCACCACGGTGCCCGTGGGCACGCCCCTGGCCCGGATCACTCCGACCCCGGCCGAGACCGGCCCCGCGGCCGGGGCCGGGGCCGGGACCGGAACCGGAGCCATGCCGCCCCCGTCCCCCGCTCCAGCGCCCCCGCCGTCGGCCGCTGCGC
>NZ_LNUT01000003.1:374108-617373 GCF_001512305.1 Arthrobacter sp. EPSL27 | reverse complement strand
CGCCCAAAGGAACCGTCTACATCGGCCTCAACGGCCCGGGCAAGCAACCGTCCACGAAGTCCTGAGACATGAAATGTCCACGATCAGGTGAGACATGAAGTGTCAACGATCAGGTGAGACATCACAGCACTTGGGAACAGGGTTAAGTGATGGCGCATCCCGGGGTCAGGAGGCGCCGAGGGCCTGGACGCTTCCGACGGCGGTGCGGACCGCGGCTGCCGCCTCCTGCAGCTCGGCGGCGGTGATGGTCGAGTCGAAGCTGAAGCGGACTGCGGTCTGCGCGACGTCGGCACTGATGCCCAGGGCGAGCAGCACCGGGGACGGCTCATCCGACCCTGCGGCGCAGGCCGACCCGCTGGAACAGATGACGCCGAGGCGTTCGAGTTCCAGCAGGACGGATTCGCCGCTGGTCCCCGGGAAGCAGAACGAGGCGATGGAGGGCAGCCGGTCCCGCGGGTCCCCGGTGAGCACCGCCCCGGGAACCCCCGCCAGGACCTCGCGGATGAACGCATCCCGCAGCCCGGCGACGTCCGCCGCCCTGTCCCGCTGCGAGGACTGCGCAAGCGTCAGCGCCGTCGCGAGGGCCACGGCACCGGCCACGTTCCCGGTTCCCGACCTGCGCCCGCGCTCCTGCCCGCCGCCGTGGAGCAGGGGTTCCAGCGGCGTCCGGCTCCGCACGTACAGGGCCCCGCAGCCTTTCGGCGCACCGAGCTTGTGGCCGGAGATGCTCAGGGCGTCCACGCCCAGCGCTGCTGTGTCCAGCGGCAGCCAGCCGGCGGCCTGGACAGCGTCGGTGTGGAAGGGGATGCCCTGGGCGCGGGCCAGTGCCGCCAGCCGGGCCACCGTCTGCACCGTGCCCACCTCGTTGTTGGCGTACATGATGCTGACCAGGGCGGTCTCCGGCCGGAGCACCGCGGCGAGGGCTTCCCCGGTGACGCGGCCGCAGGAATCGACCGGCACGACGTCGACGGCGAAGCCGTGCATCCGCTCCAGGTACCGGGCTGATTCCTCCACGGCCGGATGTTCGACGGCGCTGATCACCACCCGGTTCAGCCGCGGGTCCCCGGCCTGCCGGGCCAGGGCGATGCCCTTGACGGCCAGGTTGTCCGCCTCGGTACCCCCGGAGGTGAAGACCACCTCCGCCGGGCGGCAGCCCAGCGCCGTGGCGGTGGCGGCCCGTGCCGCGGCGAGCGCCCGGGCGGCGGAGTCCCCGAGCGAATGGTGGCTTGCGGGGTTGCCGAAGTCCCCGCTGAGGTACGGCCACATGGCCTCGAGGACCTCCCTGCGGACCGGGGTGGTGGCCGCGGCGTCGAGGAAGATCATGGCCCGGGCCGTCCGGCGTCGAAGTCAAGCTCCAGGTCGAGCCCCAGGTCCAGGGCGGCGACGCTGTGGGTGAGCCCGCCGATCGAGATGACGTCCACGCCGGTCGCGGCGATGCCCGCCACGGTGGCCAGGTTCACGTTGCCGCTGGCCTCCACCCTGGCCCGGCCGCCGACCAGCGCCACACCGGCGGCCAGGTCCGCCAGGGTGAAGTTGTCCAGCATGATGGCGTCCACTCCGGCGGCCAGGACCGGGCCGATCTGGTCCATGCTATCCACCTCCACTTCGAAGTGCGTGGTGTGCCCCAGCCGCTCTTTTGCCGCCCGCAGCACCGCGGTGAGTTTCGACGGGTCTCCCCCGGTCAGCACGGCCAGGTGGTTGTCCTTGGCCAGCACGGCGTCGGACAAGCCGAAGCGGTGGTTTGCCCCGCCGCCGCAGCGGACGGCGTACCGCTCAAGCACCCGCAGCCCCGGGGTGGTCTTCCGGGTGTCGGTAATGCGCGCCCCCGTGCCGTCCACCAGGGCGACGAATTCCGCGGTCTTGGTGGCGATGGCACTCATCCGCTGGACCAGGTTCAGGGCCACGCGTTCAGCCAGCAGCACGGCCCGGGCATTGCCGGTTACCCGGGCCAGGACGGTCCCGGCATCGAACGCGGCGCCGTCCGCCACGAGGAGTTCGACGGCGGCATCCGGGTCCGTGAGCTTCATCGCGGCCGCGAACACCCCGCCGCCGCTGAACACGCCGGGAACGCGGGCGGCGAGGACCGCCGTCGCGCGGGCGTCGGCCGGAATGAGGACCTGCGAGGTGATGTCCCCGGACGGGGCGTCCTCCAGCAGGGCCGCGCGCAGCACGGCGTCCACGGCGGCCGGGGGCAGGGTGCCTTCGAGGTCCGTTCCCGGACGGACGCTGGGGCGGGCTGCGGCAGGTGCTGTCATGACGGAATCCTCTGTTTGGGGCGGGATGCGGCGGGGTGCCGGTGGCTGTGCGCACCGGCCGGCGGGGTGGGGCGGGCCGGGGCTGCGGGCATAGCGGGCACTGCTGGGACACCTGCGGTGGAAACGGCCGCGTCGGCCCGGTAGTGGGCGCCCACGGAACCGGGCCGCCGCCGCGCCGCGGCCACCAGCAGCTGCGCGGCGAGGAGCAGGTTCCGGTCCTCGTGCTCCCCCGTGACCGCTGCGTCGCTCACGCTGCCGGGGCGGACGGCGGCGGCCCAGGCCGCAAGCTGAGTGGCCGCAGCATCGAGTTCAGCCTCCGTACGCAGCACCCCGGCGGCGCGAGTCATCAACCGTCGAAGAGCATCGCGGCTGAACGGGACGCCACGGTGCCCTGCCCCGGCGGCGGGCAGCCGGTCCCTGGCCCCGGCGTCCGGGGCTACGGGCCAGTGGTCCGCGCCGGCCCCGCCGAGGAATGCCTCCACGGCCCGGCGGCCGAAGACCAGGCCCTCGAGGAGTGAGTTGCTGGCGAGCCGGTTGGCGCCCTGCGCACCCGTGCACGCCACCTCGCCGGCGGCGTACAGCCCCGGCACGGAGGTGCGCCCCCACAGGTCGGTGGACACCCCGCCCATCCAGTAGTGCGCCGCCGGGGACACCGGCAGCATCTCAGTGGTCCAGTCGTAGCCGGCTGCGCGGGTGGCCGCGCTGATGGTGGGGAACCGCCGGGCCAGGAACCCTTGACCGCGGGCGGCCTCGATCCCCCGGGCGTCCAGGAACACCGGGCTGTCCGCCGGCGCGCCCGTCGCGGCGAGGTGCAGGGCGATGCTCCGGGAGACGACGTCGCGCGGGGCCAGCTCGGCATCCGGGTGGTAGTCCGGCATAAAACGGCAGCCGGCGGCGTCGCGCAGGACGGCGCCTTCCCCGCGGACTGCCTCGGAAATGAGCAGCGCCGGCGGCCCGCCGGGGGTCTCCGCCGCGGCCAGGGTGGTGGGGTGGAACTGGAAGAACTCCAGGTCCCGGACGGCCGCGCCGGCGCGCCAGGCCAGAGCCAGCCCGTCGGCCGTGGCGACGGCGGGATTGCTGGTGCGGGCGAACAGCCGGCCCGCACCGCCGGTGGCCAGGAGCACCGCGTCGGCGTCCAGGCGCCGCGGCTGCCCGCTGGCCAGGTACGCGACGCCCGTCACCCGGGCCGCGTCCGCCGTCGGGCCGTCGCCGGAACCGCCGGTGAGCAGTTCCGTGACGAAGGCCCCCGTCTCCACCCGCAGCCGGCCTTCCACCGTCCGCTGCAGGACGGCGGCCACGAGCGCGCGGGTGATGCAGGCGCCGGTTGCGTCCCCGCCGGCGTGCAGGATGCGCGCCGCGGAATGCGCCGCTTCGAGGCCCAGCGCCGGGCCGCCGCCGGAACCGGCGTCGAAGGCCACCCCGAACCGCTGCAGGCCCGCAATGTCGCGGACCGCTTCGGTGCACAGCACCCGCACGGCGTCGGGATCGTTAAGCCCGGCACCGGCGGCGAGGGTGTCAGCGATGTGGGCGGCCACGGAATCGCCCGCCGCGGCCTCCCCCGGCGCCAGCACCGCGGAGACCCCGCCCTGGGCGTAAAAGGTGTTGCTCTGCTCGAGGGTCCCCTTCGTCAGGAGCACCACCTCGGGCGCCGGCAGGCTGCCGCCGGAGGCGTCGGAGGCCAGCAGGGCCGCGTAGAGTCCCGCGATCCCGCTGCCCACCACCACCAGGCGCCTGGTCATGGCCGCGCCGCCAGCATCCGTTCGAGGGCCACCTTCGCCGGGCCGGCGACGTCGTCCGCCACCGTGATGCGGTTGACCACCTCGCCCCGGACCAGGGCCTCCAGGACCCAGGCGAGGTAGCCGGGGTGGATGCGGTACATGGTGGAGCACGGGCAGATCACCGGGTCGAGGCAGAAAATCGTGTGCTGCGGATACTCCGCGGCGAGGCGGTTGACCATGTTGATCTCGGTGCCGACCGCAAACGTGGAGGGTTCCGTGGCGGCCGCGATGGCCTTCTTGATGAAGTCCGTGGAGCCGGCCGAGTCGGCGGCGTCCACCACCTCCATGGGGCATTCGGGGTGCACAATCACCTGCACGCCGGGGAACTCGGCGCGGGCCTTCTCGATCTGGCCGACGTTGAAGCGCTTGTGGACCGAGCAGAAACCGTGCCACAGGATGACGCGGGAATCGATGAGGGTCTGTTCGGCGTTGCCGCCGAGGTCCTTGCGCGGGTTCCACAGGGGCATCTGCTCCAGCGGCACGCCCATCGCCTTGGCGGTGTTGCGGCCCAGGTGCTGGTCCGGGAAGAACAGCACGCGCTGGCCCCGCTCGAACGCCCACTCCAGCACGGTCGAGGCGTTGGACGAGGTGCAGACGATGCCGCCGTTTTCGCCGCAGAAGCCCTTGAGCGCAGCGGAGGAGTTCATGTAGGTGACCGGGATGACCGGAACCCGGCCATCGGCGTCGGGCTCCGTGCCGAACAGCTCGCCGAGCTGCTCCCAGCACTCGGTCACCGAGTCGATGTCCGCCATGTCCGCCATGGAGCAGCCGGCGGCGAGGTTGGGCAGGATCACGGCCTGGTCCGGCCGGGACAGGATGTCCGCGGTTTCGGCCATAAAGTGCACGCCGCAGAAGATGATGGCTTCGGCGTCGGGGCGGGTCAGCGCGGCATTGGCCAGCTGGAAGGAGTCCCCCACGAAGTCGGCGTACTGGATGACCTCGTCGCGCTGGTAGAAGTGGCCCAGGACGACGGCGCGGTCCCCCAGCGTTGCCTTGGCCGCCCGGATCCGGGCGTCGAGTTCGGCGTCGCTGGCGCGCTTGTATTCCTCCGGGAGCTGGCCCTGCCGCGGGGTGGACGCCGGGGCGACGTCGGCCGCGGAGGCGCCGGGGCCGTAGGCGGGCTTGCCGGCGAGGGCCTCGGCCAGGTCGTAGTCCCAGGGCCCGCGGGCGAGCGCCGGGCTGCAGGTGGACGCGGCGGCGCTGCCGGCGGCCTGTTCGCGCGTAATCAGCTGGATGGCCGTGTTGACGCTGCTCATGGTGTGCTCCTGTTGTCTGGGTCAAGGCCTGGGCGGCCGGTGAAGCGGTAAAGGCGGGGCGGACGGTGTTTGCCGCCCTGGAGGTACTGGTCGGTTTCTTCGATCTCCGGCGTGGCTTTGACCTGCCGGCGGAAATTGGCCGGGTCAAGTTCGCGGTCCAGGACGGCCTCATAGACCTCCCGGACCTGGGCCAGCGTGAAGTATTCGCCCAGCAGGTGGTAGGCGATGGAGCCGTATGCCATCTTGTTGCGCAGGCGCCAGAGCGCGTAGTCGATGATCGCGTTGTGGTCGAAGGCCAGCTCCCCCAGCCGGTCGGCGCGGAACCACTTGACGTTTTCGGATTCGTCCGCGAGCGCCGCCTCGGTGGGCTGCACCAGCGCCCAGTAGACAATCGAGACAACGCGCTGGGTGGGTGAGCGGTGCAGCCCGCCGAACGCGTAGAGCTGCTCGAGGTAGCTGGGCGCCAGGCCGGTGGTCTCCCGCAGGTTCCGCGAGGCGGCGTCCTGCAGGGACTCCGAGTGGGTCAGCGGGCCGCCGGGCAGTGCCCAGAGCCCCTTGAACGGTTCGCGGATCCGGCGCACCAGCGGGATCCAGAGGGTGGGGCGTCCGGAACGCTCACTGGGGCGGAGCACGAAGATCACCGTTGAGATCGCCAACGACGGCGGTGCGAGCTGGCGCTCGGAGACGTTGGCTCCTGTTGTGTACACGGTGGGTCACCCCGCCTTCTGAGGCCCCGGAGCGACTGCCGGTTCAGTTATAGTCAAATTGACTAGAACTAATTCTACGACTTTGCTCCCCGGGCACAAAATGTTTCAGCTCACAGCTCGGCGGCGGCTTCCAGCAGGGGCAGGGTGCGGCCTTGGAAGTGGGTGTTGAGGACAATCACGGACGACGAGCGGAGGACCGTCCGGGTGGCGATCATGGCATCGAGCACACGTTGCAGGTCCGGGTTGGAACGGGCCGCGATGCGGGCCATGAGGTCCGAACTGCCGGAGACGGTGTGGATCTCAATCAGTTCGGGTATCGCCGCGAGGGCCTCGACCACGGCGTCATGCCCCAGGTCCTGGTTGATGGTGAGGGAACAGAAGGCCACCACGGGAAAACCGAAGTGGGCAGGGTCCGGCTGCGGCACCCAGGACCCGATCACGCCGCTGTCCTGCATGCGGTCCAGCCGCGACTGCACGGTGGCGCGGGCCACCTTGAGGACGCGGGAGGCCTCCAGCACCGAGGACCGGGGGAAATCCGTGAAGAATCGGACAATCTTCGCATCCAGAGCATCAACATCCATCAAACATTCCTTCAACAGTGGCTTCTGGGGGCAGATCGCCCTGGCGACCCGTACCTGGGCTTACAAACTGTCACCATGCTCTCACGGCCTCCTGCTGGGAGACCCCGCCCGGTGGCGGTAAATTCAATAGGTCCCATAAGGACCCAGACACCCCTCCACAAGAAGGTTCGCCAGCATGACAATGAAGTCCACCGCGGAGCGCCCCGGCCCGAAACTGGGCCACAGCATGAAGCCGCGCCAGCTGACCATGATGGGATTGGGCAGCGCGATCGGCGCCGGCCTGTTCCTGGGCTCGGGGGCCGGGGTCCAGGCCGCCGGTCCCGCCGTCCTGGTCTCCTACCTGGTCGCGGGCACCCTGATCATCATCGTGATGTGGGCCCTGGGCGAGATGGCGGCCGCCAACCCCAACAGCGGCGCGTTCTCCGTCTACGCCGCAAAGGCCATGGGCAGGACCGCGGGGGCCACCGTGGGCTGGCTCTGGTGGCTCCAGCTGGTGGTGGTCATCGCCGCCGAGGCCCTCGGCGCCGCCGCCCTCCTCTACACGGTGTGGCCCGTCATCCCGGTCTGGGCACTGTCCCTGATTTTCATGGCCGTCTTTACGGCGATCAACCTCGCCGGTGTCAAGAACTTCGGCGAGTTCGAATTCTGGTTCGCCATCCTCAAGGTGGCGGCGATCCTGGTGTTCCTGGGTATCGGCACGGCACTGCTGCTGGGCTGGCTGCCTGACGTCGAGTCCCCCGGCCTCAGCAACTTAACCGCCGACTTCGCCCCGGCGGGTCTGGGCGGCATCGCCACCGCGCTCTTCGTGGTGATCTTCGCTTTCGGCGGCACCGAAATTGTCAGCGTGGCCGCGGCCGAAACCGAAAACCCGCAGCGCAGCGTGGGCCACGCGATCCGCACCGTCGTCTGGCGGATCCTGGTGTTCTACATCGGCTCGGTCTTTGTGATCGCCGCCGTCCTGCCCTACACCTCCGAGTCCCTCGCCTCCCCCTTCGCCGGCGTGCTGGATGTCGCGGGGATCCCCGGCGCCGGCGCCGCCATCACGCTGGTGGCCGTCGTCGCGCTCCTTTCGGCACTGAACGCGAACCTTTACGGCGCATCCCGGATGGTGTTCTCCCTCTCCGAACGCGGCGAGGCCCCCGGCTTCCTGGCCAAAATCAACAAGTCAAGGGTGCCGGTGATCGCCGTCGGCGTCTCCGTGGCCTTCGGGTTCCTGGCCGCAGTCCTGGAGCTGCTGTTCCCGGAGCAGATCCTGCCGGCCCTGTTCCAGCTGGTGGGCTCCACCTGCCTCCTGGTCTGGGGTTCGGCCCTGGTGTCCCAGCTGATCCTCCGCCGCCGCGCGGACCGTGCGGGCACCGAGCTCCCCCTGCGGATGAAGGGATTCCCGGGACTGACCATCTTCGGGCTGGTCCTCCTGGGCCTGATCTTCGCCGTCGGGTTCAGCAGCCCCGACAGCAGCAAACAGCTCTTCAGCACCATGGCCCTGGTGGCCGGCATCGCCGCTGCCTGCTGGATCGGTGCGCGGGTGACCCGCAAGCGCACGGCCACCCCGGCCAAGTAACCCGTCAAAAGCACGCGGCAGGGGCCGTTCCGGACATCCGGGACGGCCCCTGCCGCGTGCCCGGCACAACCGGCAGCCTGCGTTCATATGTCCACCTTGATGTACAACTTGCCAGGCGTCCGGCTGCTATTGCCCGCGCACTTGTGCAGTCTGGTCAGCGATCCGCGGGCTGATTGCCCGCCGATGTCCCTGTGACTAGGGTCACAGCCATGGATACACTTCCCGCGGCGTCCGGCGAAGCCGCCGAACCGTTGACCCCTGCCCAGCTCCGCGAGCTCTATTCGCTGATGGTGGCGGTCCGCCACCTCGACACCTCGGCCATCGCCTGGCAGCGCCAGGGCATCATTCCCGGCTATGCCCCCGAGCTCGGCCAGGAGGCGGCGCAGGTGGGCAGCGGCTACGCCGTCGACACCACCCGGGACTTCGTTTTTCCGACCTACCGGGAGATGGGCGTCGCCCGCACCATGGGCGTGGACATGGTGGCCTACATGTCCACCCACAAGGCCACCTGGCACGGCGGCCTCTACGACCCCCTGGAGTCCCGGCTCGCCCCGATCCAGGCCGTGGTGGCCGGCTCCGTGCTCCACGCGGTCGGCTGGGCCCACGGCCAGACCCTCTCCGCGGCCGCCGGCACAACCGCCCCGCCCGGTGTTGCGCTGACGTACTTCGGCGACGGCGCATCCTCCCAGGGCGATGTCCACGAGGCCCTGAACTTTGCCGCCGTCCTGAAGGCCCCCGTGGTGTTCTTTGTGCAGAACAACGGCTGGGCCATCTCGGTCCCCACCGAGCGCCAGGTGGCCGGCGGCTCCGTCGCCGCCCGCGCCGCCGGCTACGGCGTGCCGGCGCTGCAGATCGACGGCGATGACGTCGTCGCCGTCGTCGAGGCCACCCGCCGCGCCTTCGCGCACGCCCGGGCAGGGAACGGCCCCGTGCTGATCGAGGCCATGACGTACCGCCGCGGCCCGCACTCGACCTCCGACGACCCCGGGCGCTACCGGTCCCTCGACGAGGAGCGCGACGCCGCCGGCGCGGACCCGCTGGAGCGCTTCCGGCAGCGGCTTCTCGCCGACGGGATCGCCGACGACGCCTTCTTCGCCGAGGCCCTCGCCGCGGCGAAGGCCGAAGAGGAGCAGATCCGTGCGGGCATCCAGGCCCTGGGCCCGCGCCCGGGCACCGAAATGTTCGACCTGGTGTTCCAGGAAACCACCCCTGCCCTGCAGGCCCAGGCCGCCAACTGGCGTGAGGAGTCCGAACATGTCTAACTCGACCCTTGAAGGCGGCGCGGCTGCAAGCACGAGCGCAGCCACCCCCGCCTCCACCACCGTGATGTCCATGCAGCAGGCCCTCAACCGGGCGCTCGACGAGGTGCTCGCCGAGAACCCCAGGACCCTGATCTTCGGCGAGGACTGCGGACGGCTCGGCGGCGTCTTCCGCATCACCGACGGCCTCCAGGCCAAGCACGGGGCCCAGCGTGTCTTCGACACGCCGCTGGCGGAGTCCGGAATCCTGGGCATGTCCGTGGGCCTGGCGATGGCCGGATTCCATCCCATCCCCGAGGTCCAGTTCGACGGCTTCGCCTACCCGGCCGTCAACCAGATCGTCTGCCAGATGGCCCGGATGAACTACCGCAGCCGGGGCACCATGCCGATGCCCATCACCCTGCGCGTTCCCAGCTTCGGCGGCATCCGCGCCCCCGAACACCACGGCGAAAGCCTCGAGGCCCTCTTCGCGCACGTGCCCGGGCTCAAAGTGGTCTCGCCGTCGAACCCGCACGAGGCCTACCACCTGCTCAAGTACGCCGCCACGCGGCCGGACCCGGTGATCTTCATGGAACCGAAGTCCCGATACTGGCAAAAGGACGACGTCGACCTCGCGCACTGCGATGCGAACGACGACGGCGCCTCCCCCACCGGGGCGAAGGTTCAGCGCGAGGGCCGGCACCTCACCCTGGTCGCCTGGGGCGCCATGGTGGCCCGGTGCCTCCAGGTGGCCGGTCTCGCGGCCGAGGACGGAATCGACATCGAGGTCCTGGACCTGCGCTGGCTCAAGCCGATCGACGCCGAAGCCCTGGCCGCCTCCGTGCGCAAGACGCGCCGCGCCGTCGTCGTCCACGAGGCACCGCTGACCTCAGGGCTGGGCGCCGAGGTGGCCCAGCTGATCACGCAGTCCTGCTTCGACACGCTCAAGGCCCCGGTGGAGCGGGTGACCGGATTCGACGTCCCCTACCCGTCAGGCGACCTCGAGGACGAATACATCCCGAACATTGACCGGATCCTCTTCGGCATCCAGCGAGTATTGGAGTACAAACGTGGCTGAAATTTCCTTTCCCCTCCCCGACCTCGGCGAAGGCCTGATCGAGGCCACCGTGCTGGAATGGCTTGTGGCCCCGGGCGACCAGGTGGAGCGGAACCAGCCTCTGGTGGAGGTGGAAACCACCAAATCCGCGGTTGAATTGCCCAGCCCGCAGGCAGGTAAGGTGGTGCGTATCCACGGCGGGCCCGGTGACAAGATCAACGTCGGCGAGCCCCTGATTGTGCTTGAGGTGCCGGACAACACCGCCGGCATCGTGGGCACGGTCCCGAAGGAAGAGGCACCGAAGCGCCGGGTCCGCCTGAGCGCCGTACTTGATGAGGACTGACACCATGAGCGGCAGACACACCGGCCAACCGCATACGCACACCGTCGAGGGCACCGATCCGCAGCTGTACGTCGGCGTGCATGAGCCGGAGTCCGACTCCGGGCTGCGCCCGGTGCTGCTCCTGCACGGCTTCTCCTCCTCCGCGAAGCTCAACTGGGAGGACACCGGCTGGATCACCGCCCTCCTGGAGGCCGGCCGCCGTGTCATCACGGTGGACCTGCCCGGCCACGGGCGCAGCGGCGCCCCGGAGGACATGGATTCCTACTCCCCCAGCAGGATCCGCGCGGATTTGCTCCAGATCGCGTTCGACGCCGGCGTTCGCCCGCTGCGCGACGGCGACCCTTCCAGCGGGCTGGACCTGATTGGCTACTCGCTGGGTTCGCGGCTCGCCTGGGAGTTCGGCGCCACCCAGCATGAGCTGGTGCACCGGATGGTGCTGGGCGGGCCCAACGTGGCCGACCCGCTGGCCGACTTCGATCTTGTGGCCGCCCAGCGCTACCTGGCCGACGGCACCCCGATCACGGATGCGTCCACCGCCGGGCTGCTGAAGCTGGCCCAGATGCTGCCCAGCAACAACATCTTCTCGCTGCTCTCCCTCGTGGAGGCCATTAAAGGCGAGCCGTTCGATCCGGCCGAGGCCGTGCCGCACATGCCGATGCTCCTGGTGGCCGGCGAAAAGGACGAGCGGGCCGCTTCCATGCCGGACCTTGCCGCACTGGGCGCGAAGTCCGGGGCGATGGTGGAACAGCTGGTCCTGCCGGGCCGGAACCACACCAACGCCATCACCAGCCGGGCCTTCAAGCAGGGGGCCATCAGCTTCCTGGGCGTCTGAGCCCCATCCCGGAAAACCCGTTAACGACAGAAGGGCACGGACCACACGGTCCGTGCCCTTCTGTTTTATTGGCGCTTGGCCGCTACAGCAGGCCTAGTGGTGGGTGCTGACGCCGAGCGGACGGCCCCTGGTTTCCCCGGCCAGCAGGACGCCGGCGGCGGAGATGACGCAGAGGATCATGATGTAGATGCCGATGGAACCGGTCCAGCCGGTGCCCTGCAGCAGTGCCTCGGCGATGGTGGCCGCGAACGCTCCGCCAAGGATGGCGCCGAAGGCGTAGCCGATCGAAATGCCCGAGTAGCGCACCTTCGCCGGGAACATCTCGGCGTACATGGCGGACATCGGGCCGTAGGACAGGCCCAGGCCGATGGTCAGGACGAACAGGGCGACGCCGTAGAGCACGATGTTCTTGGTGTCGATGAGGGCGAACATCGGGATCATCCAGGCGAAGACGATGCCGTAGCCGAGCAGGAACGTCTTGACGCGGCCGATCTTGTCCGACAGCCACCCGCCGACCAGCGTGAAGATCAGCCAGCCGAAGGACGCCAGCGTGGTGGCCAGCAGGATCTGCGGGGTGGGCATCTTCAGGGACTTGGTGGCGTAGGAGATGAAGAAGGCGATCAGGAGGTAGCCGGCAGCGTTGTTGCCGATGAAGATCATCGTCGAGTAGAGGACGGCCTTCTTGTGCTTGCGGATGAGCTCGCCGAGCGGGGCCTTGCTTTCTTCCTTGCGGGCGGCCATCTCCTTGAAGACGGGGCTCTCGGCGACGGCGCGGCGGATCAGGTAGCCCACCACGATCAGCACGATGGACAGCAGGAACGGAACCCGCCAGCCCCAGGATGCGAAGTCTTCCTTGGACATGCTGGAGTTCAGGAAGAACAGCAGGCCGGTGGCGAGGATCATGCCGACCGGAACACCGATCTGCGGGTAGGCGCCGAAAAGGCCGCGCTTGCTCTTGGGGGCGTGCTCGACAGCCATGAGGGCTGCGCCGCCCCATTCACCGCCGGCGGAGAAGCCCTGGATGATGCGGAGCAGGATGAGCAGGACCGGAGCCCAGAAGCCGATCTGGGCGTAGGTCGGCAGCATGCCGATCAGCGCCGTGGCGGCACCCATCATGATGAGGGTGAAGACCAGCATGGCCTTGCGGCCGAGGCGGTCACCCAGGTGGCCGGCGACGATGGCGCCGAGCGGGCGGAACAGGAAGCTGATGCCAATGAGGGCGAAGGAGAGGATCTGTGCCAGGCCCGGGTTGGAGGCGTTCAGCGGCGCCAGGAAGAGCGGGGACAGCAGCGTTGCCGTCAGCTGGGCGAAGATGAAGAAGTCGTACCACTCGATGGTGGTGCCGACCAGCGTGCCGGCGAGGACCTTACGTTCCTCATGCTTGCTGCTCGGGCCCGCCTCGGAATCGACACTTGAAGTTGCGGTCATTGAAACTCCGTTGCTGGGGGCAGGAATTCTGCCCGGATTGGGTACGGGGGAATAACTGAGTGCCTCTGGATTTGCTGATCGAATGCATTTACTGATCGAACGGTCAGTTAGTATTCAGAATCATACTATGAAACATGTGATTAGGCACACATCATTGGGAACTTTTCCGTAACGCTGTCCGTATGCTGCGGCAGCGGGCGGAAACCGGACGTCCCTGTGCTCGGATTCTATAATCGAACCTGCGGTTCCCATATGGAACGCCGCGCCGTACTCCGGGCCGTGCGCGGAGGCGCCACAGCGGGACCCGGATCCGCCCCCGGGCACCTTTAGGATGGAGCCATGACCCCCACCGCCGGCAGCGCCCAGGCCTCCCCGTCCCAGACGTTGTCACGCGGCATCCGTGCCCTCGAAATCCTGGCCGAGGCGCAGCATCCGCTGACCATTGCCGAGCTGGCCGACGCCATGGGGGTGCACCGCTCGGTGGCGTACCGCATCCTCCGCACCCTGGAAGACCACTCGCTGCTGGTGCGCGACGACGGCGGCCGGGTCCAGCCCGGGCCGGGCCTGGCCGTCCTGGCCCGCGGTGTGTCAAGGAATCTGCAGACTGCCGCCCTCCCTGAACTCACCCAGCTGGCCAACACCCTGATGATGAGCGCCTTTATCGCCGTCTGGGACCACGCTGAATGCGTCACCCTGGTGACCGTGGATCCGCGGCACACCGGGGCCACGGTGGTCCAGCATCCCGGCTCCCGGCACCCGATCAGCGCCGGCGCACCGGGGATCGCGATCCAGTCGGCTTTGTCCGCGGAGGAATGGACGGCCGCTGCGCCCGGCATCCCCTACCGGGCCGAGGCCGCCGAGGCCCGCCGCCGGGGATATGCGGCCAGCCACGACGAGGTCATCTCCGGTGTCTCCTCGGTGGCGGTCCCCGTCCGGGTTCCGGGCGGACGGCCGGCGGCACTCGCCGTCGTCTACATCCGCGCTGCCCAGGATCCGGCAGAGGTGGCCGCGGCACTCACCGCGGCCGCCGGACGCATCGAGAGCCAGCTGGGCTGACGCGAAGCCGCGGCTAGGCGGCCGCCGCCGTCTTCTTCCGCCGCCGGAGTACGACGGCGGCCGCCGCACCGAGCAGGAACAGCGCCGCCGCGGCACAGACCGGAACGAGGAACGCCGCGGAGTAGCCGTGGTTCTGCGCCAGCTGCCCGGCAATGGTGGAACCGGTCGCGGTGCCCGCAACGATGCCGCTGGCCAGGGCCGTCATGACCGTGCCGAGTTTCCCCGCCGGCGCCACCAGGCCGCCGATCGCGAAGACCGTGACCATCAATGGGCCCACCGGGAGTCCCAGGACCAGGAGCACCAGGATCATGGGCAGCGCCGTCGAGGGCAGCAACAGCAGCAGCGCCAGGGCCGCCATCAGCCCCGCGCACGCCAGCCAGCGCGCGTTCACCGAGAACCGCTGGGGCCAGTACGCCACCGACAGGGCCGCCGCGGCTGAGCTCAGTCCCATCACCGCGTAGAGCAGGCCGGCCAGTTCGGAGGTGGCGAAGGTTGCGGAGAAGGAACTCAGCGCGGTCTGGGTGGCGCCGAAGAACGTGCCCATGCAGACCATGGCCAGCACCGGCAGCCCGACGGCGGCAGCGGCGCCGGCACGCTGACCGGCGGACAGGGACGCGCGGTGCTGTTTCTTCTGCGCCGCGGCGGACGCCGTGGGGGCCAGGGTCCGGCCCACGGCGTGATGCGTGGCATGCACCGCGAACGCCGGGACAAGGGTGATGGTCAGCGCGGCGGCCAGGGCGAGCGGCAGCCACGGGGCGATCAGGCTGGCAAGGATTCCCACGAGCGCCGGGCCCAGGACGAAAGTCAGTTCGTCAGCAGTGCTTTCGTAGGATAGTGCCGTGTCCAGGTCGCCGGGGTTGGTGTTCCGCCGGCCGCGTGAGGTCAGCGCCATCCAGCGGACCCGGGCCAGGGAACCCACCTGCGGGCAGCTGGCACCGGCCACGAAGGCCGCTGCCAGGACGGGCGCTGCGCCGGCCAGGCCGTCTCCGCCGGGGATCAGGTAGGCGGCCAGGATCAGCGCAAGGACGGCGGCGGTGTTGAAAACGGCGGCGAACAGGAGCACCGGGCGCTGGCCCAGCCGGTCTGCCAGCGCCCCGAAAACGGGGGCGCCGAGGGCTGAGCCGATGCCCACAGCTCCCGCCACTGTGCCGCCCACCGCGTACGATCCTGTGACGGCGGTGGCGAGGGTGAGCGCCCCGACCGTGAGCATGGCGAGCGGGAGGCGGGCGAAGAGCCCGATCGGGATAAAGCTTTTGCCGGCGAGCATCGGCAGCCGGGAGAAGCGCCCGCCGGCGTACGGCGCGGGCGGTGCTGCCTCGGCCTGCTGCGTGGGAGAGGGGCCGGCAGCGGTCTCGGGGGAAAGCGGCGCGGGGGTGCCGGCCTGCTGGGACGACGATGTGAGAGTCATGGTTTCCGGGTTCGTTCAAGGTGCGCATCGTCCCTCCTCCCGATGCGCGCGACCCGGTAACGCTCCCATTATAGCTGCACCTCACAGCTGAACCCGGGCCTGGCCCGGCGGTCCCGGGTGCGGCTCAGGCCATGGCGTCGTCGGAGATGTGCAGGGTGGAGCCGTTGCGTCCCTTGAGCACCTGGAGCTGGGTGCTGATGCGCTGTTTCATCTCTCCCACATGGCTCACCAGGCCCACCACCCGGCCGCCGTCGCGGAGCCCTTCGAGGGCGTCCATGACCTGTTCGAGGGCCTGCTCGTCAAGGCTGCCGAAGCCCTCGTCCACGAACAGTGTTTCGATGTCCACTCCCCCGGATTCCTGCTGCACCACGTCCGCCAGACCGAGCGCGAGCGCCAGCGACGCCATAAAGGACTCGCCGCCGGACAGCGTCGCGGTGTCGCGCCGCTGGCCTGTCCACTGGTCCACTACTTCCAGGCCCAGGCCGGATTTGGCCCCGCGTGCGGCTTTGGCGTCCGAGTGCTGCAGGGTGTACCTGCCGTCGCTCATGCCGACGAGCCGTTCCGAGGCGGCCACGGCCACCTGCTCGAGCCGTGCGGCGAGGACATAGCTGTTCAGGCTCATGCGGTAGTTGTTGTCCCCCGCTCCCCGCGCCGCGTCGGCGACGGCGGCCAGCAGCTGGGCCCGTTCGCGCGGCTCCCGGCCGTCCGCCGCGAGCCGGGCGTAGCCGGCGGCTATTCTGTCCAGGGTCCGCGCCGACTGTTCCGCCAGGCCGGCGGCCAGGGCGGCCGCGCGGGCCGAGCGTTCCGCTTCGTCCGCGTCAGCGCGGAGGTGTTCAACCAGCTCCTCGCTGAGGGGTCCGTCGCTCTCCAGCTCGCGGGCAGCCTGGACCAGCTCGTCACTGGCGAAGAGCTCACCGATCCGGGCCTCCTCGTCCTGGGCGGCGCGGATGGCGTTTTCCAGGGCTGCGGAGTCCGCGGCGGAAAGCAGGACCGCGCGGGCGGCATCGCCGGAGGCGAAGCCGGTGCCTGGAAGGGCCAGCTCCAGCTGCCGGCGGGCTTCCGTGGAGCGGTCCGCGGCCTGTTTCAGCCGGGTCCGCGCCGCGTCGGCGCGTTCCAGCACGGCGGCGGTGCCGGCCAGCGCGCTGATGCGGCCGGCCAGGACGGGGTGGCCCGCCCGGAGCGTGCTCAAAGCCTGGTCGAGGGCCTCGGCCTGGCCGGAGACTTCCGCGAGGGAGGCCTCGGCCTGGGCGATGCTTGCCGCGGTGTCCGTCTGTTCCCGCTCGAGCCCGGCAATTTGCTCGTCCAGTGCAGTGTGCCGTGCCCGGTTCGCGGCGAGGTCCGCCGCTGCGCGCTGTGCCTCGGCGGCGCGTTCAGCCGCTACGGCGGCTTCCCCGGCCGCAACCTCGGGTGCGGTGTCTCCGCCCTGGGCCGCCAGGACGGCGACCTCCTGCTGGGCGTCGGAGAGTTCGCGTTCACGTGCCGCGAGCGCGGTCTCCGCCTCCTCGCAAGCGTGTTGCGCGGCCTGCTCGGCCTCGGCCACAGTCAGCGCGGACGCTGCGGCCGTGGCCGGGACGGGGTGCTCGGAGCTGCCGCAGACCGGGCACGGCTCTCCGGCCTGCAGCTGAGACGCAAGTTCGGCGGCGGCGTTGGCCAGCCGTTCCTCCCGGAGGTCAAGCCAGCGCTGACGCCGGTCCTGGTAGTTCTGCCGGGCGCTGCCATGGCCTTCCGCGACTGCCGCGCACGCCTCCCCGGCTGCGGCGTAGCGCCGGACCAGGACCAGGAGCTCCTCCGCAGCAGCGGCCTCCTTGGTCCGCAGCTGCAGCTCGGCGGCGAGTTCCTCGAGGGGCCGCAGCCCCGCGAGGAGCGCCGCCGATTCGTTGCGCAGGGTGAGCAGGGCGGCTGCCCGGGCCGTCTGCCCCTCTTCAAGCCTGGCCAGGTCGTGGCTCAGCCGGGAGCTGCGGTCCCGCAGTCCGGCGAGCCGGGTTTCGTCGGGCAGCCGCTCCTCGAGCACGGCGCGGAGCGAGCGCAGCCGCTCCAGCGCGGACCGCAGGGCGGCGCCGTCGGGTTCCGCCGGCAACGCGGCGAGTTCGGGGTCGGTGAGGGCCGCGGTGCGCACGTCTTCGGCGGCGGCGGCCATGGCCGCCGAGGCGGCCTCCTCCGCCGCGGCGGCGCTGTCCACGGCCTGCAGCTGGCCGCCGAGGACCTCGGCCTTGCGGTGCAGGTCCAGCTGGCTGTTCTTCGCGGCGATGGCGGGGGCCGCGGCCTCTGCCTCGACGCGCCGGCGCTCGGCAGCGGCAAGCCGAACCTGGCGGGCCGCCCGCGCCGTCGCGGCGTCCCGGGCGGAGACGCGACTGAGGCGCACCTCCTCGGCGTCGAGCGCAGCTGCACGCCGCTGCTCCCCGGCCGCGGCGGCACTGACCTGCAGCCAGGCGAGGTACTGATCCGGCGCGGCCCGGTCCGGGGCGTCGGCGGTGTCGAGTTCCAGTGCGGCCGTTTCGGCTTCCGCCTGCGCGAACAGGAGCTCCAGCTGGCCGTTGAGGCTGGCCACTTCCGCGCGGGCGGCCTGCGCCTTCCGGGCGAGCTCCTGTTCCACGGCCTCGAACCGCTGGGTGCCGAAGAGGCTCTGCAGCAGGTCGAGGCGGTCACTGGCCTTGGACCGCAGGAACGCCGCGAACTCTCCCTGTGGCAGCATGACAACCCGGGTGAACTGCTCCCGGTTCATGCCGAGGACGTCGGCGATCTCGGCGCCGGCTTCGTCGTTGCGTCCGGATTTTTCGATCCATTCGCCGCCGACCCGTTCGCGCAGTACGGTGTTGGCCTGCTGGACGGTGTAGCCGTTCTTGCCCCGGGCGCTGGGTTTGTTCCACGCGGGCGAACGGGACACCTCGAAGTGGCGCCCGCGGGCGGAGAACTCACACGTGACCCGGGGCTCGGCGGCGGCGTCGGCGTGGTCGCTGCGCAGGCGCTTGCCGTCCTGCCGGGCTCCGGGCACCGAACCGTAGAGCGCGAAGCAGATGGCATCCAGCACGCTGGTCTTGCCGGCGCCGGTGGGGCCGTTCAGCAGAAACAGCCCGTGGCCGCTGAGGCGGTCAAAGTCGACGTGTTCGGTGGCGGCGAAGGGACCGAAGGCGGAGATTTCGAGGCGGTGGATCCTCACAGGGACAGTCCTTCCAGGCGCACGGCTTCCAGGGCTTCGGCCAGTACGGCCGCCTCGGCGTCGTCGGCGGCCCGGCCGCGGACGTGTTCCAGGAAGCCGCAGCAAATGGAGAGGTCGTCCGTGGCCTCGGCGAGCCTGCTGCTGTAGCTGGTGGTTGCGGCGGCGCCCGCCCCTTCCGGGTCAAAGCCCAGCACCAGGGTGTCGGGGAACCGGGCGCGCAGCTTCTCCATGGCCTGGGCCGGCCGCTGCGCGTCGGTCAGGGTGATCTGGCAGTAGGCGGTCTCCGCCCAGGCAAGATCCCCGGCGGAGAGCAGCTGGTCGAGCTTGCCGCGCAGCACCGCCAGGGTCCGGGGCGCTTCCCACAGCACTTCCCGGACGCCCGCGAGGCCGTCCTTGCCGATGTCCAGGAGCCAGCTGCCCTTTTTGTGCTGGGCTTCGGAGAACGAGTACGCGAGCGGCGAACCAGAATAACGGACGGCGGGAGAGAGCTCCTGCCGTCCGTGCAGGTGGCCCAGAGCCGTGTAGGTAAAGCCATCGAACAGATCCAGGGGAACGGCTCCTACGCCGCCGATGCTGAGGTCCCGTTCGCTGTCCGAGCTGATCCCGCCGCTGGCGAACGTGTGCGCCAGAACCACTGAGTGGACGGTCCGGGCCGCGGAGCGGTCCGCCAGGTCCGTCCGGATGCGGTCGGTGGCCGCCCGGGTGACCTCGAAATGGCTGGCGGTTCCAGCACCGAGCTGACCGGCCACGAGCCGCGGTTCCAGCCAGGGGATGCCATAAATGGCCAGCACGGCTCCGGCGTCGGGGTCGGCCGGATCGAGGGGCAACAGCACCGGCTGGTCCAGCTCGGCAAGCCGGGTGCGCAGGTGCACGCCGCCGCGTTCGAGCAAACGCGAGGCGAACCCCAGCCGGATAGCGGAATCGTGGTTGCCGCTGGTCAGCACTACGCGCGCACCCGCCCCGGTCAGTCCCACCAGGGCATCGTCCAGCAGCCGGACCACGTCCACCCCGGGCAGGGCGCGGTCGTAGACGTCGCCGGCGATGAGGACGACGTCGACCGACTCCTCCCGCACGAAGGAAACGAGCTGGTCGATGAAGGCGCGCTGGGCGTCGAGCATGCCGACGCCGTGGAACGACCGGCCCAAATGCCAGTCCGAGGTGTGCAATAACCGCATGTTCCTACGGTATCGGCTGCCACCGACAGGATTGCGCCACCGCTCCGGAGCTGGAGCCCAGAGCTGGCCCGGAGCCGGCCCGGAGCCGTTGCCGGTCCCCCGGCGGCCGCGGATCAGGCGTTCGGCCCGCCCGGCGCGCCGCTGTCTCCCCGGTTGCTGCGCTCTCCGTCGAAGAACGCACGCGCTTCGTCGCTGCCGGCAGCTGCCGTCCGGGACTCCGCCGGCTGCGTCCGGGGCGTGGCAGCATCTGCCGCCCCAGTGCCGTCCAAGTCAGTGCCGTCCGCATCATCGCCACCGGGCGCGCCGTCCGCCCGGTCCGCAGCGGCAGGCATGGGCCGGGTGCCCTGCGCGAAGCCGCGGCAGACCAGTCCGGCGAGGGCGGCGCCCACCAGCGGGGCAACCCAGAAGAGCCACAGCTGGCCGAGGACGTCCGGGCTGCTGAACAGCGCCGACGCCGTGGCGCGTGCGGGATTGAAAGGCGTGTTGCCGGCCGCCTGGCCGAACTGCAGGAGCACCGCCATTGTCAGCCCGACGGCGAACGGGGCCGACAGCCGGGACGGGTTGCGGGCCGCGGTAGCGCCCAGGAAGACGGCCACCAGCAGCGCGGTCCCAAGCACCTCAATGAGCAGGACGCCGGCCAGCGGAACCTGGATGACGGAGTTCTCCCCGAAACCGGCCGCCACCGTGTCGAAGGCGGTCCGGGTGTCGGCAATGTTGGGGACAGTGCGCAGGATGCCGAAGAGCACCACGGCGGCGGCCAGGGCACCCGCCAGCTGCGCTCCTGCGTACGCCGCCGCGTCGGCGAAGCGGATCCGGCCCGCAATCGCGTTTCCGGCCGTCACCGCGGGATTGAAGTGGCCGCCGGAAACGTAGCCGAACGCCAGCATGGCCGCCGCGACCGCCAGCCCCGCGGCCAGGGAAGCGGAGAGCGGGTTGGACTGCGGAATGGTGAACAGCGGGACGCCCAAGCCGGCCACCACCACGAAGAACGTCCCCAGGGCCTCGGCGGACAACCTGAGCAGCAGTCCGGGCCGCGGCGAGCCGTCCGGGGCGGCGGCCGGCCGGATGGAAGGTTCGGGGGCGGCCGGTTCAGGAGCGGGCGCGGGCGTGGTCATGTGCGGGATTTCCTTCGTTTGGGGTCAGCGTGCAGTCTGTCAGCGGATGCTGGACGTTGGCTGGACACCGGCTCACGGGCCCAGCGCCACGGCGGCGACGGAGCTGAGCCCCAGCACCACCACCCCGGCGGCGGACCAGCGCATCAGGGAGGAAGGGGGCGCATAGGAAGAGTGCCTGAGCTGCCGGACCCGGACCGCGACGCAAAGGCACAGCACCACGGTGGCTACCGTGGCCGCCAGTGCGCAGACGCCCAGGAAGTCCGGGGTCGCGGCGCCGGCCCAGCCGCGGGCCGCCGGCCCTGCTTCCGGCCCGGTCTTCGGCACAGCACTGCCCTGCGACGCCGCCACCGCCCAGCTGCGCCAGATCAGCAGGTCCGCTGCGAAAAGGGCCAGCAGCGTCCGGCCCCACGACAGCGAGGTCCGCTCCGGCTGCAGCCCCGGATCCCGCGCTGCCGGGGCGCTCACCGCGCGGCCAGGAGCAGGACGGCGAGGATAAAGGCCGCCGCGGCCACCCCGATAGTCATCACCAGCATCACACCGGAGAACGGCAATTCACGGTTCTGGCGCATGGCCTCTTCCATCTGCCCCCACCGACGGTAGGCCAGCACGGCCAGGAGGGCGCCGATGACTGCCAGCGCCACGCACATCGCGATGCGCAACGGTGCCGGGGCGATCTCGGGGAAAAGCTGGTCGATGGCCAGCGCCCCGACTATCAGCGCCAGGGACGTCCGGATCCACGCCAGGAAGGTCGTTTCGTTGGCGAGCGAGAACCGGTAGTCGGGGGTGGATCCGGTCTTCCGCCATGCTGGTTCGCGCATTGGTCGCCTGCTGTCCGGGTGTTGCCGTATGGCACCCGCGCCGCCATGCGGGCGGGGTAAAATTCTAAGTCATGAGCAACGAGCCCGCCACTGTCCCTGCGCTGCCTTCGACCCCGTCGCACGGGTCCCGGATCCACGGGTGCCTGCTGGGCGGCGCCCTCGGGGACACGCTGGGGTCCGCCGCCGAAAACGGCGATGCGTCCGACGGCGGCAGCCACTTTTCCGACACCACGCAGCTCACGCTCTACACCGTGGACGGGCTGCTCGAGACCCTGGAGTGGGCCAACGACGGCGTGGCCGCGGACACCACTGCGTGCCTGTGGCTGGCCTACCTGCGCTGGCTCGCCACCCAGGGGGTTCCGGTTCCAGACGCGGCGCCGTTCCAGCCGCCGCGCTGGATCGATTCCCATGACGTCCTGCGGCACCGCCGCGCCCCGGAGAGTGCCTGCCTCACTGGCCTGGCCACCGGGGAGATGGGGACGTTCTACCGGCCTGTGAACCCCGAGGCTAAGGGTTCCGGTGCCGTGATGCGGTCCGCCCCCTTCGGTCTGATCCCCTACATCGCCGCCGACGCCGTCTACAAGCTCAGCGCCGATGCCGCGTCACTGACGCACGGGCATCCCGCGGGCCGGCAGAGCGCGGGCGCGTTCAGCCTCGTCATCCATGCCCTCGCCGCCGGACACAGCCTGCGAGAAGCCGCTGAGTTTGCCGCCCGCCAGCTGGCCGGGGCCGCTGTGGAGGGCGCCGCAGTGGAGGGCGCCGGGCCGGACGGTGCCCGGCTGCGCCAGGACGAGGTCGTGGATCCCGATCTCACCGCCCGGCTGGACGCTGCCCTCCGGCTCGGCGCCGCCGGCGAGACTCCCGGCGCCCGCGACCTGGCCAGCGAACTCGGCGAAGGCCACGCGGCCGAGGAGGCACTCGCCGTCGCGCTGTTTGCGGTGCTCTCCACGGCACCGGAGCAGTCACCTCCCGGCACCCCGGAAGCGCACTTCCGCGCGGCCATCGCCGTCGCCGTGGGCCACGGCGGGGACCGCGGCCCGGCCGCGTCGATGGCGGGCAACATCCTTGGCGCCTTCTACGGCGAGGACTGCCTGCCGGCGGAATGGCTGGCAGCGCTGGAAGCCCCGGAGCTCGTCCGCGGCATGGCCTCCCGGCTGGCCGCGGTCACCGGCTCCTGAACACCCGATCCTGAATTGCGGATCCCGAACACCGGCTCCTGAACAGCGGCTCCTGAAAACGGGCCCCTGAACGCAGCCGGCCGGGCTCAGGCGCGCCGGAGCGAGATGTTGTTGCAGGCCTCGCACACGTCCTCGGGGATCAGGCCCCGGCGCTGCAGGAAGCCGAAGATGGTGCAGCCCAGGCAGAAACCGGCGAAAGCCTCGAGGGATGCCGCAACAACCAGGACCGCGAGCAGGGTCCACGCCGCGGGCGCGAGTCCGGCGGCCAGCAGCACGGCGGCGGTGGTGGACACCGCGGCGCCGATACCCTGCGCGAAGCGCTTGGGCGGCCCGGAAACCAGCTTGGTCTTCCCCAGCCGCGGCGCCAGGACTTTGACCGAAAGCAGGGCCAGCGGCGAAACCCTGGGGCCGAACAGAACGCGCAGCCAGAACCCGGCGGCAATGGCGGCAAGGCCCCAGCCGGCGCCGGTCAGCAGCGTGAGGACGGCGAGGAGCACCACCAGGCCTGCCGTGATGCGGGCAGCGTACTCATTGACCGGGTTCGGAAAGGCGAAGAGGGCCCGCCAGCCGGCGCCGCCGGTCCCGGTTCCGGGTGACACAGTTCCGGGTGACACGGTTTCGGGTGACACAGATCCGTCGGGTGCCAGGGAGAGTTTGCTCATCGTTCAAGGCTAGGAGCCGGACGGCCGCCGCCGGAACGTTTGTTGCGCCGTATGACCGCAGCGCCGGCTGACCACAGCGGTGGATCCTAGGCCAGCGCTGCGGTGGACACGTGGCCGCCCACCATCTGCAAGAATTCGCCTTCGGAGATGACCTCGATCCGGCGGCCGCGCTCGTGCAGTTCCAGGACCCGGCGGGCCTTGCCCGTGAGCCGGCCGGAGCGCAGGTCGGCCGCGACAAAGCCGTCGCCCACCACCAGGACGGTGGTGCGGGCGGTGACCCGGCTTTCCGGGGTGGCACCGAACTCCGCGGAGCGGATCTTCGCCTCTGGCCGGGGCATGGCGAGCTCTCCAGTGAACACCACTGTCTGGCCGAACAGGGGGTGCCCCGGATCGGCGAAGGCGTTGGGCGGCGGGTTCGCGCCCTCTTCGGGCCAGCCCGGCTGGTAGCTCCGCACCGGGGCGGCCGCGGCGGCTCCCCCGGCGAAGGCCTCCAGAGCGGACTGGCTGGCCTTGGACAGCGGATCCCTCAGGGGGTCGAAGGCCGCCTGACGGGACACCGCAAGGCCCAGGGAGAGGTGGAGTTCGGCGATGCTGTTGGCGCCGTTGCGCGCGGCGATGTCCACCAGGATCCCGGCGCACGCGCGCGCGTCCTCGGCGGCGTCGTGGTGGTTGACCAGCGGAACGCCGGCTTCCTCGGCCGCGTACGGCAGTGAATTGGACACCAGGGAGTAACAGCGGCGGGACAGCATCACCGTGCAGACGTAATCGTAGGCCGGGCCGGGGAGGCCGGAGACCTCCAGCGCCGAGCGGATCACGCCCAGGTCGAAGGCGGCGTTATGGGCGGCCAGGACGTCGCCGCCAATGAAGGCGCCGATCTCCGGGAAGAGCTCGCCGAAGCGCGGGAGCCCGGCCACCTGCTCGGGCCGGATCCCGTGGATCCGCACGTTGTGGTGGTCGAAGCGGTCATAATTTTCCGGCGGCCGCATCAGCCAGGACGCCTCGTCGACGACGACGCCGTTCCGCACCTTGGTCAGGCCAACAGCGCAGGGTGAGCCCCGGAAGCCGTTCGCAGTCTCGAAGTCGATCGCCGTAAAGTCCAAACCCACGCTGCCACTTTACCGCCGGATCCCGGCCCGGCCCGCCACCGGTGCCGCCGGTCACAACCTGCTGGACCCCGTGCAACCCCCCTTCCGAAACAACGCCTGAAAAACGCCCGGCGGCCCGCGTCAAGTACCCTTAACGGGTGAACCTTTTAGCTTTGAGCGACTTTGCCGTGTCCACGATCGGCGGCGCAGGACCGGTCCAGCCCCAGCTGGCCTCCTTCCTGCCCGACTGGCTGAACCCCCAGGTCTTCCTGGCCGACCCCGCCCTGGCGCCGTGGGTCGTGCTGCTGGTCTGCGGCATCATCTTCGCCGAAACCGGCCTGCTGGTGGGCTTCTTCCTGCCAGGTGACTCCATGCTGTTCACGGCCGGCCTGCTGGTGGCCACCGGCACCATCAAGGTCAACATCTGGGCGTTCATAGCGCTCATCATTGTCGCGGCGATCATCGGGAACCAGGTGGGGTACCTGATCGGCTCCAAGGCCGGCCCGGCCATCTTCAACAAGCCCAACTCCCGGCTGTTTAAGCGCGAGAACGTCGAGAGCGCGCACGCCTTCTTCGAGAAGCACGGCGGCAAGGCCCTGATCCTGGCCCGTTTCGTGCCCATCATCCGCACCTTCGTGCCGGTGATCGTGGGCGTGGCCCAGATGGACAAGCGCAAGTTCTTCTTCTTCAACGTCATCGGCGCCGTACTGTGGGGCGGCGGCGTGACCCTGCTGGGCTACCTGCTGGGCGACACCTTCCCGTGGGTGCGCGAAAACCTGGACATCATCTTCATCGTGATTGTCCTCGTCTCGGTCATCCCGATCTTCATCGAGGTCGGCCGCGGCTTCATCGCCAAGCGCCAGGCTGAGAAGTACGGCACGGACATTGTCGAGGAATTCATCGAGGAGCACGAGCCCGAAGAGGAACGCAAAACGCCGTAACCCGGCACCCGGCATTGCCGACTCACAAGCCACAAGGAAGGCGCCCCGCACGCGGGGCGCCTTCCTTGTGTTTACGGCAGTGGCCTGGTCGGTCCCGGGGCGGTTACCTCCCGGACAGCGCCTCCACGATGGCCGGGAGCAGCGCCCGGAACGCGTGCCCGCGGTGGCTGATCGCGTTTTTCTCCTCGGGGCTCAGCTCCGCGCAGCTGCGGTCCAGCCCGCTCGGCTGGAGCACGGGGTCGTAGCCGAATCCCCCGGTCCCCCGGGGTTCCCGCAGCAGCGTCCCCTCCAGCTGCCCGTACTCCACAACCTCCCGGCCCTCGTCCGCGCCGGCGCCGGGCACGGCAAGGGCCGCGGCGCAGACAAACGCGGCGCCGCGGAACGCGTCCGGCACGTCCGCCAGCTGATCCAGCAGCAGCCGCAGGTTGGCGGCGTCGTCCCCGTGCCGCCCGGACCAGCGGGCCGAAAAGATCCCCGGAGCACCGCCCAGCACGTCTACGGCGAGTCCGGAGTCGTCGGCGATCGCCACGAGGCCGGTGGCGTCGGCCACAGCACGGGCCTTGAGCAGCGAGTTCTCGGCGAACGTCACCCCGGTTTCGACGACGTCGGGGGCGCCAACGGCTCCGGCGTCCACCACCTGGGTGTCGACGTCGAGGCCGGGAACCTGCCCGCGCAGCAGCTCGCGCAGTTCCCGCAGCTTGCCTTGGTTGTGGGTGGCGAGGACCAGCACGGGTGCTGGGCTCACGGGGCTTCCGCCAGGGTTTCGCGCTGGATGGCGGCCAGCTGCTCGGTGCCCATCAGGGCCAGGTCGAGGAGCTTGTTGAGCTCGTCACGGTCGAACGGTGCGCCCTCGGCGGTGCCCTGCACCTCAACGAACTTGCCGGAGCCGGTCACCACCACGTTCATGTCGGTCTCGGCCCGGACGTCCTCGACGTACGGCAGGTCCAGCATGGGGACACCGTCAATGATGCCGACGGAAACCGCGGCGATCGTGTCAATCAGAGGCTGGGCGTTGCGGGCCAGCATCTTGTTTTCCCGGGCGAATCGGATGGCCTCGGCCAGCGCCACGTAGGCGCCCGTGATCGCCGCGGTGCGCGTTCCGCCGTCGGCCTGCAGGACGTCGCAGTCCAGCACGATGGTGATCTCGCCCAGGGCCTTGGTGTCGATGATGGACCGCAGCGAGCGGCCGATCAGCCGGGAGATCTCGTGCGTGCGGCCGCCGATCTTGCCCTTGACGGACTCGCGGTCGGACCGGGTGTTGGTGGCCCGCGGCAGCATGGCGTACTCGGCGGTGACCCAGCCGCGGCCTTCGCCCTTGAGCCAGCGCGGCACGCCCTCGGTCAGGGAGGCCGTGCACAGCACCCGGGTGTTGCCGAACTCGATCAGGGCCGAACCCTCGGCCTGCTTGGACCAGCCGCGGGTGATGCTGATGGGCCGGAGCTGGTCGGGGGTGCGGCCGTCGGCGCGGAGGATGGGGGCAGTCAGGGCTTCGGAAGTCATGCCTTTAGCTTATCGACCAGGCAGGGCGATGGCGTTCAGACGGTATAGTGCACGCCTGCCACAGCCACGGCCACATGCTGGCCAAAGACGTCCTTGGCTTCGGCCATGACCGTGGTGGGCGACGTCCAGACCGGTATGTGCGTGAGCAGCAGCCGGCGGGCTCCGGCCGCCACTGCGGCCTCCCCCGCCCGCTTGCCGGTCAGGTGCACGTCCTTGATGCCGTCGTCGCGGCCTTCCTCGAACGCCGCCTCGCAGAGGAACAGGTCGGCATCGCGGGCCGCGTCCTCCAGGCCGCTGCAGGAATCCGTGTCCCCCGAATAGCTCAGCACCCTGGTGACGGGGCTGCCGTTCTTGTCCGGCTCGGTGACCTCCACGCGAAGCGCGAACGCCTCCTCGACCGGGTGGTTCACGGCATATGGGGTGACGGTGAACGGCCCCATGGTCACCGGCTTGCGCTCGGACCAGTTGCTGAAGTCGAATTCCTCATGCATTCCCGGGTCGAGGTCCAGGCCGTAGGCCGTGGCCATGCGGTCGGCTGTGGCGGCGGGCCCCCACACGGGAATCCTGCCGCGTCCCCAGCCGCCGGGCTTCCAGCGCACCGCGACGTGCAGGCCGCAGAGGTCCATGCAGTGGTCCGGGTGCAGGTGCGTGAGGAAAATCGCGTCAATGTCCTCCAGGTCCGTGTAGCGCTGGATGGCCCCGAGCGCCCCGCTGCCGAGGTCGAGGACGATCTTCCAGTTCCGCTCGCCGTCGTTGGCGGTCAGCAGGTAGCACGACGCCGGGGAGCCGGGGCCCGGGAAGGACCCGGTGCAGCCCACGATGGTCAGCTTCACAGCAGGGGTCCCCCGCCCGCGGGTCCGCCGACGAAGTTGGAGATCCGGGGCCGGCCGGCGCCGGCCTGCGCCGCAGCGATCATTTCCGGCGTAATCCTGGCCAGGCTGCCGGTGGGGTACTGGGCCGCGACGTGGTCCACGTGGCGGACGCTGAGGACCTCGGGGCCGAGGAACCGCCGCGCGAGGTGCTCGAACTGTGCGGCGTCCCCCGTGGCGATGAAGTTGTGGGAGGGTGCGGACGCATCGGCCCGTTCCAGTCCCCGGGAGGCGAGGGCTCGGTAGACATCCTTAGCGGTCTCCTCGGCGCTGGAGACGAGGGTGACGTCCTCGCCCATCACGTAGGAAATGACACCGGTAAGCAGCGGATAGTGCGTGCAGCCCAGCACCACGGTGTCCACGCCGGCGGCCTTGAGCGGTGCCAGGTATTCGCGGGCGACGGCGAGCAGCTCGGGCCCCGTGGTGATGCCGGCTTCGACGTACGGCACGAACGCCGGGCAAGCCACCGAGGTGATCTGCAGGTCCGGGGCGGCGGCAAAGGTGTCCTCATAGGCGCGGGAACCGACGGTGGCCGAGGTGCCGATCACGCCGACGCGGCCGGTGCGGGTGGCGGCGACAGCGCGGCGCACGGCAGGCTGGATCACTTCGATGACGGGGATGCCGTAGCGCGCGGTGTAGCGTTCGCGGGCGTCCCGCAGCACCGCAGCGGACGCCGAGTTGCAGGCAATGGTCAGCAGCTTGACGCCGGAGTCGACCAGCTCGTCCATCACGCCCAGGGCGTTGGCCCTGACCTCCGCGATGGGAAGCGGGCCGTAGGGGCCGTGGGCGGTGTCGCCGACGTAGAGGATTGATTCATTGGGCAGCTGGTCGATGATGGACCGCGCCACGGTGAGCCCGCCGACGCCGGAATCAAACACACCGATAGGACGCGATCCCATCTGGCTGCTGGCGGTGTTGCTCTCTGGGGAGTCCGCAACAGCTGCCGCTGCCGGATCCATGCTCGATGCTGAAGTCATGATTATTCGAGGATAGGGCTTAGCCACGGGTGCGGCCATCACATTGTGTCGTCCGACTCATGTCTTATGTGTCACACGGCACGCCGGGCCCGACGGCGGCCCGGCCGCTCCGCTCCCGGGTCAGCGCCGCGTGTCCAGCGACTGCAGCATCGCCTGGACCAGCGACTCCTGGAGCCACGTGGTGAAGTTGTAGACGAGGGCCAGGTAGCTCTCGACGTCTTCGGCCTGGGACCAGTCCTGCATCAGGTGCACGTGCCCGGCGTCCTCGTCGTCCCGGATGTCCAGGCGTTCGGCGAGCACCAGGCGGACGTCGTTGAGCGCGGTGGACCAGTGCCGCGCGTCGGCGGGGGTCAGGACCAGTTCATCCTTGTCCAGGCCGAGCGATGCGGCCTTCAGGGCACCGATCTTGCTCTCCCGCAGCGACCGCTCGGTGTACCGGCGGAATTCCAGCGAGGCTGCGGCATCGGTTTTCGAGACGCTCGGCAGCAGCCGGCGCAGGGCGCGGTCCTCGGGTTCGCGGGCCTCGGCGTCGAGCCCCACCAGCGCGGCCAGGGGGTCCTGGTCGGCGCGTTCCTCCGGCTCCAGCATGGACACGACGTCGTCGAAGAGGCTGCGCAGGAGGTCCCGTTCGGCCGGTTCCAGGTAGCCGGTGATGCCTTTGATGCCGTACTTGAATGCCTTAGCCACGTTTTCCTTTGCCTTTGCCCGACGCCGGGCCGCCGCCGGTTGCCTTTTCCACCGTGGCCCAGAGTCCGTAGCCGTGCATCGCGACGGCGTGCTGCTCCACCTGCTCCTTGCTGCCGTGCGCCACGATGGAGCGGCCCTTCTTGTGGACCTCGAGCATCAGCTTGTTGGACTTCGCCTCGGAGTAGCCGAAGTAGGTGCGGAAGACGTAGCTGACGTAGCTCATCAGGTTGACGGGATCGTTCCAGATCACGAGGTTCCATGGGATGTCCGGGGCGCTCAGGACCTCGGTGGAGGTTCCTGTTCCGGTCTGGGTGCTCTCCTGGGTGTCAGGGCCGAGCGCAACGCTGAGGGTCATCTGTCCATTCTATGGGGAGGATGGGTCCACGCCGGCGAGGGCCCCGCGGCGAAGCGAAGCGAGACGTGGGAGCCGGTGGGTGGGGCCACGCCGGCGAGGGCCCCGCGGCGAAGCGAAGCGAGACGTGGGAGCCGGTGGGTGGGGCCACGCCGGCGAGGGCCCCGCGGCGAAGCGAAGCGAGACGTGGGAGCCGGTGGGGACTAGAGTGAATTTCGTGAGTACCTCAGCTGGCTGGGACCGTCCCCGCACGTCCCTGTACACCGACCATTACGAGCTGACCATGCTGCAGGCCGCACTGCATTCCGGCGCCGCCCACCGCAAATCAGTCTTCGAGGCCTTTGCCCGGCGCCTGCCGGACGGCCGCCGCTACGGCATTGTGGGCGGCACGGGCCGCCTGCTGGAGGGCCTCGCGGACTTCCGTTTCGGCGACGTGGAAATCGACTTCCTGCGCCGCACCAAGGTGGTGAATGAGGAAACCCTGGAGTACCTGGCCAACTTCTCCTTCTCCGGGGACATCTGGGGTTACGCGGAGGGCGAAGCGTACTTCCCGAACTCCCCCATCCTGATCGTCGAGTCCACATTCGCCGAGGCCTGCATCCTTGAGACCTACATCCTCTCGATCCTCAACCACGACAGCGCCATCGCGTCGGCGGCCTCCCGCATGATCACCGCGGCCGGCAGCCGCCCGTGCGTGGAGATGGGCTCCCGCCGCACCCAGGAGGAATCGGCCGTCTCCGCCGCCCGCGCGGCCATCATCGCCGGCTTCGACAGCACCTCCAACCTGGAGGCCGGGTTGCGCTACGGGCTCAAGACCGTGGGCACGGCCGCGCACTCCTTCACCCTCCTGCACGACTCCGAGCGCGAGGCCTTCGAGGCGCAGATCGCCTCGATGGGCGCCGGCACCGCCCTGCTCGTGGACACGTACGACGTCGAGTCGGCCGTGCGCACTGCGGTGGAGCTGGCCGGCGACAAACTCGGGGCGGTGCGCCTGGACTCCGGGGACTTGGTGGCGCAGGCACAGTGGGTCCGCCAGCTCCTGGATGACCTCGGCAATGAGCGGACCCGCATCATCGTCACGTCCGACCTGGACGAGTTTGCCATCGCCGCCCTGCAGTCGGCCCCGGTGGATTCCTACGGCGTGGGCACGTCGCTGGTGACCGGCTCCGGCGCCCCGACGGCCAGCATGGTCTACAAGCTGGTCAGCCGCACGGACGACGCCGGCGAGTTCACCCCCGTGGCGAAGGCCGCAAAGAACAAGACCAGCAAGGGCGGACGCAAGTACGCCCTGCGGAAACTCAACGAGCGCGGCACGGCCACCCAGGAGATCGTCGGGATCGGCCACCGCCCGGAGGACGACGGCAACGACCGGCCCCTGCTGCAGCAGTTCGTCAAAAACGGCGAGCTCCTGCCTGGCTGGACCGGCGCGGAGGGGGTGCTGCGGGCACGCCAGCGCCACGCGGACACCATGAAGGAGCTCCCCGCCGTCGTCAACCGGCTGCAGCGCGGCGAGGCAGCCATCCCCACCATCTACGAGGAGAACTGATGTCCCGCGCACTGATCATCGTCGACGTCCAGAACGACTTCTGCGAGGGGGGCACCCTGCCTGTCGAGGGCGGGGCCGAGCTCGCCGGCGCCATCAGCGAATACGTCGACGCCCACCACGGGCAGTTCGACCACATTGTGGCTACTCAGGACTGGCACATCGATCCGGGCGCCCACTTCTCCGAGAACCCGGACTTCACCGAAAGCTGGCCGAGGCATTGTGTGGCCGGGACCCGGGGCGCGGAACTCCACCCGGACCTGGACACGGAGTACATTCAGGCCTACTTCCGCAAGGGCCAGTTCACCGCCGCCTATTCCGGTTTCGAGGGGCTGCTGGCCCCGGACGACGCCGTCCCCACCGGCGACCGGAAGCCCGGCGCCATGCCGGTCTCCGCAGGGGCCGGCGATGCCGGGGCCTCCGGCGGTGAAGGCGCCCACGGCGAAGAAACTGAGGCCGAAGACGCGATCGGACTCTACGACTGGCTGCAGAGCCACGATGTCGAGGACGTGGTGGTGGTCGGCATCGCCACTGACCACTGCGTGAAGGCCACCGCGCTCGACGGCGTGCAGGCCGGGTATTCCGTGACGGTCCTGCGGGATCTCACCGTCGCCGTGGCGGACGATCCCGAGGACGCCATCGCCGAAATGGAACTCGGCGGGGTCGACATCGCCTGACGCGCTGTCGCTGCCGGCAGGAGCGGAACGCCGCCCGATTGTTGCGGGCAGCGCCCGGCCCGCCGAGCGGAATGCCGTGCCCCCACAGTAGACTCGAACCCTTGCCAATACCGTCTGACCAGTAGGAACCCCGGAGTACATCATGAAAAAGACCCTTACCGTCCTGATCGCTGCAGGGGCCCTGCTCGGTGCTGCCGGCTGCTCGGCGCCGCAGGACACCACCGAGGAATCCTGCGCCCGGATCCAGACCGTCGGCGCCGGACCCACGTCCAACGCGGACAAGGCCGGGATGATCCGGCTCGCCAACCGGCTCCGGCCCATCGAGGCCACGGCGTCCCAGGAACTGCAGGCCCCCCTGCAGTCCATCATCGAATTCCTGGACGCATCCGCCCAGGAGAACCCGGACACCGCCAAGCTGGAGGAACTGCAGGGCGCCTACACGTCCGCGGGCCAGAAGCTCAGCGAGCTCTGCACCGGCGGCGGCCAGTAGCGGCACCCCCCAGCAGCGGCAGCCCGGCCTGACGGGCGCGAAAAGAGCAGGAAAAAGGACCGGGGATTCCCCGATCCTTTTTCCTGTTTCTTTTTCTGCCTCAGGCGGCCCCGGGACGGAGCGTGCCGCTGTTCCGCCGCTACTTGCGGCCGATGAACCAGTCCTGCAGCTTCCGCAGCCGGGTCTGCAGCTGCTCCTCGTTGGCCTGCGCCACGGCCGGACCGCCGCAGACGGTCCTCAGCTTGGTGTGGATGACCCCGTGCGGGGTGCCGGTCCGCGCGGACCAGGCTGCGACGTTTTTCGCGAGTTCGGTGCGCAGGTCCATCAGCATGCGGTGGTCCGGGACGGCTGGCCCGGCGGCCGGCGCGGCCGTGCCCTGCGGGGCGCGTGCGTTCTTGCGGCTGAGCTGCTCGTGCTGGCGCTGGCGCAGCAGCGTGCCCACCTGTTCGGCGTCGAGCAGGCCGGGGATGCCCAGGAAGTCGAGCTCGTCCTCCGAGCCCACCTCGCCGCCGGTGCCGAACTCGCCGCCGTCGAACAGGACACGGTCAAAGGAGGCCTGCGAATCCAGCGCCTCGAACTTTCCCTTGGTCAGCGAATCGGAGGCCTTCTCCTCGCGGTTCGCCTCGTCCATCAGCGAGTCTTCCGGGTTGAACAGGCCGTCGCCGTCCTCCTTCTCCGGGCGGTCCAGGGCGTGGTCGCGCTCGGCCTCCATGGAGTTCGCCAGCGCCATGAGCTGCGGCACCGAGGGCAGGAACACCGACGCCGTTTCGCCGCGCTTGCGGGCACGCACAAAACGGCCCACGGCCTGGGCGAAGAACAGCGGGGTGGAGGTGGAGGTCGCGTAGACGCCAACGGACAGCCGCGGAACGTCCACCCCTTCTGACACCATCCGCACCGCCACCATCCAGCGCTGGTCCCCTGCGGAGAACTCCTCGATTTTGGACGATGCCTTCGCGTCATCGGAGAGGATCACGGTGGGAGACTGGCCGGTGATCCGCTTGAGCTGGCCGGCATAGGCGCGCGCGTCCTCGTGGTCGGTCGCGATGACCAGCCCGCCGGCGTCGGGCACTGTCCGGCGGACCTCGCTCAGGCGCTTGTCCGCCCCGGCAAGCACCGCGGGAATCCACTCGCCGGTCGGGTTCAGCGCGGTCCGCCAGGCCTGCGACGTGATGTCCTTGGTGACGGCCGCTTCGCCCAGGGAGGCAGCCATCTCCTCGCCGCCGCTGGTGCGCCAGCGCATCTGGCCGGAATAGGCCATAAACATCACCGGACGGACCACGTGGTCCCGGAGAGCTTTGCCGTAGCCGTAGGTGTAGTCCGCCTTGGAGCGCCGGATGCCGTCCCGGTCCTCCGCGTACTCCACAAACGGGATCGGCGAGGTATCGGAACGGAACGGGGTACCGGTCAGCGAGAGCCGCCGCGCCGCGGGCTCGAAGGCCTCGCGGAGCCCGTCGCCCCAGGACAGCGCTTCGCCGCCGTGGTGGATCTCGTCGAGGATGACCAAGGTGCGGGCAGCCTCGGTTTTGGCCCGGTGCAGCATCGGTTTGCTCGCCACCTGCGCATACGTGACCGCGACGCCGATGAATCCGCGGCCGTGCTGGCCGTCAGCGTTCTTGAAGTTGGGATCGATGGCGATGCCCACCCGCGCGGCAGCGTCAGCCCACTGCCGCTTGAGGTGGTCCGTGGGCGCCACGATCGTCACCCGGTTCACGAGGTTGGCCTCGATCAGCATGGAGGCCACCCGCAACGCGAAGGTGGTCTTGCCGGCACCCGGGGTTGCCACTGCGAGGAAGTCCTTGGGATGGGTGGAGAAGTAGCGGTCCAGTGCCTCCTGCTGCCAGGCGCGCAGCTTCGGGGCGGTGCCCCATGCTGCCCGCTCGGGGTACGCGGGAGGCAGCACCGGCCCGCCAAAGAGTGTCTCTGTCATTTAGGTGCCCTCCATTCCGCGCACTGCAACCGCTGACGGGGGAACCCACATAAGCACAAAAACACCAATCTTTTTCGGATGATCCGTAAGCAGTCACCGGCCGGCACGGGCCGGGCATCATTCACCGGGAGGGCAGTCAGGCGCGGGCAGTCCCGCGCGTGGCACTAAGGACGAGCGTGACCGGCACGTCCTGCCATCCGGGTGGGGGCCTTACTTGTCGCCGGAGCCCTTGCCGCCGTCGTTGCCCGGACGGAGGCCGTCGTAGACCTCTTTGCATTCGGGGCAGACGGGGAACTTCTTGGGATCGCGGCCCGGCGTCCAGACCTTGCCGCACAGGGCGATGACAGGTTCGCCGGACAGCGCGGATTCCATGATCTTTTCCTTGCGCACGTAGTGCGAGAAGCGTTCCCGGTCTCCGGGTTCCACTTCCTGCCGCAGTTCCTCGCGCTCGATGGTGGCCGTTGACGTCCCGGCGCCGGAGAGCTCGCGCATCGGGTCGTTTTCCACGGTACTCATCAGTGGAGCAGTCATACGATCGGTCATGCGATCGGTCATGGGATCGGTCATGCTGTTCATGAATCCAATCTTAGCCGCTGCATCCGACACCGTGGCGACCAGGGACGGCGGCCCGGCATCCCTGGAGGACAGTGCCGCGTGCTAAAGCTCCTGCCACGACGGCTTGTTCTCGTAGCTGTGCCGGTAGTAGTCGGCGAGCCGCAGCGACGACGCCGCAGCCTCGTCCACCAGGACCGTAGTGTGCGGATGAAGCTGCAGGACCGAGGCCGGGCAGATGGCCGCGAGGGGCCCCTCCACCAGGTCACGGACCGCTGTGGCTTTCTGCGCGCCCGTGGCGAGAAGGATCACATGGCGGGCCGCCAAAATGGTTCCCAGGCCCTGGGTCACCACGTGGTGCGGGACCTTGGACAGGCTGCCGAAGAACCGCGCATTGTCCCGGCGTGTCTGCTCGATCAGGGTCTTGATCCTGGTCCGGGAAGCCAGCGACGACCCCGGCTCGTTGAAGCCAATGTGGCCGTCGGTGCCAACACCCAGCAGCTGCAGGTCCACTCCCCCGGCCGCGCGCATGGCGTCCTCGAACGCCCGGCAGGCACCCGGGATTTCCGCCGCGGCGCCGTCCGGGCAGTGCACGTTCGCCGGGTCGATGTTCACCCGCTCGGTGAACTCCCGCTTGATCACCTCGCGGTAGGACTCCGGGTGGCCGTCGGGCAGTCCCACGTATTCGTCCAGGGTGAAGGCGCTCACGCGGCTGAAGTCCAGGCCCGCCCGTTCGTGCCGCAGCGCCAGTTCGTCGTAGACCGGCAGCGGCGACGAGCCGGTGGCCAGTCCCAGGACGGCAGCGGGCTTGCGCCGCAGCAGCGCCTCCACGGCGCCGGCCGCCAGCGCGGCGATTGCCTTGTTGCCGGACAGAATGACGACTTCCATGGCCCTGCCTCCACGTGTGCCGCGCCTTGCGGCGCCGGTGCCCGGCCTGTGCCCCCGTTGGACCAGGCCTAGTGGCAGGTTATCCCAGTCCCGGCCTGTGTGCCTGGGTCAACGTGTGCCCGGGTCAAAGTGTGCCGCGGTCAAAGTTGCCCGGGTCAGCGGTTGACGGCCAGTTCGGCGAGCAGCTCCGGCCCGCGGGCATCGAGCCATTTGCCGCCCAGCCGCACACCGGCGGTGAACAGCGCCAGCCCCAGGACGGGGCCCAGTACCAGGTTGATCCAGCCGGGCACGGCGCTTCCGGTCACGGACTGTGCCACCATCAGGGCCACCTCAGGGGCCACCAGCAGCAGGAGCACCGCCATGCCGCCCAGCTGCACCGCCATGGTCTGCGCCACGTTGCCGGGCGGTTTCTTGAAGGGGCTGTCCCCCGGGAGGGGCACCGCAACCGTATAGCGGGGCGAGACCACCGAGGAGAGCCCCATCCCGCTGAACAGCACACCCAGGGACAGTCCCAGCACGCCCGGCAGGAGCTGCCAGTCTTCACCGAAGAGGAACGGCAGGACGCAAAGCGCCAGCACCACCGGGAGGGCAAAAACCAGGCACGCCACGGCCCGGCCCAGCCGGTCGTGGGCACCCTTGACGCCCGTGGCGAGGTGCAGCGCGAACGCGGTGTTGTCATAGGAGACGTCGGTCGAGATGGACCAGGCCAACAGGAAGGCCGTCAGCGGGCCGATAAAGAGCAGCAGGCCGTAGGACCCCGTCTGGCTTGCCTGGAAGAGCAGCAGCACCGGCAGCAGCGGGATGACCACCAGGGTGCCGGCGTACCGGGGGTCCCGGAACCAATAGCTCAGCGCGCGGGCGGCAACCGCTCCCGTGGGCGTCGCCGGGAACAGCCGGAAGAATCCCAGCCCGCCGGATTTCTTCTTGGCACTGCCGGTGAAGGGCGGCGTCACAAGCGCGCGCTGCAGCAGCAGCTTCCAGCAGAGCCCGAGCCCGGCCAGCGTGGCCACAGCGATCAGGAACTTCAGGCCCGCGGCGCCGTAGTTGCCCATGGCCATGTCCCCGCCAAGGGACCACGCGGCCCCCGCCGGGGTCCACGACAGCGTGCGGGCCAGGCCGGCCAGGAAGTCCCCGGACCTGGCAACCCCTTCAGCGACGCCCGCAACGATCGGGCCCATGAGGATCAGGGGAATCAGGAAGATGATGGCGCTGGCGTCCTTGAAGCGGCGGGAGCTCGCCAGCCCGGCCGTGGCAGTGGTGGCCACCTTGGACAGCACCACGCAGCTCAGGACGCCGAGGGCCGCGCCCACCAGCGCGCCGCCGGCGGCGGGGAGGCTCCGGGACCAGGTCCCCACGGTGCCGAGCGCCACCAGGGTGGTCGCGATCCCCGGGATGCCGATCAGCCCGCCGAGGGCCAGTCCCGCCAGTAGCTGCGGCATTGGCACGGCGAAAGTGGTGAACCGTGCCGGGTCCAGGGTCATGTCGGCGGCCGCGGCGGCTACCGGGATGACAGCCCATCCGAGCAGCGCAGCGGCACCGCCCAGCACCACAATGGTCTGCGCCAGGCCAGCGTCCGCCCCGCGCAGGAGCAGAAGGCCCGTGAACCCGAGCCCCACAAGGCCCAGTGCGTACAGGACGCCGATGCCCAGGCCCACCAGCTGCCAGGGGCTGCGCCGGACACTGTTGCGCAGCAGGGTCAGCTTGAGCCTCAGAAGGTGCGCAACCATTCCAGCCCCTCCGTCTGGTTACGCCCGCCGACCAGCTGGACAAAGCGGTCTTCGAGGGACTCGCCCGCGCGGACCTCCTCGACCGTCCCGGCGGCGAGCACGCGGCCGGCGGCGACGACGGCCACGTGGTCGCACATCCGCTGGACCAGGTCCATCACGTGGCTGGAGACGATCACCGTTCCGCCCGAGGCCACGTAGCGGTCGAGGATGTCGCGGATGTTGGCGGCGGAGACGGGGTCCACGGATTCGAACGGTTCGTCGAGCACCAGCAGCCGGGGCGCGTGGATCAGCGCCGAGGCGAGGGCGATCTTCTTGGTCATGCCGGCGGAGTAGTCCACCACCAGCGTGCCGGCGTCGGCGCTGAGGTCCAGGGCGGCGAGCAGCTCCTTGACCCGTTCGGCCACCACGGCCTTGTCCATGCCGCGCAGCAGCCCGGCGTAGCTGACCAGCTGCTCGCCGGTCAGCCGGTCGAAAAGCCGCACGCCGTCGGGCAGGATCCCCATGAGCTTCTTGGCTTCCAGCGGCTGCTTCCAGACATCCACGCCGTGCACAAACGCCGTGCCGAACTCGGGCCGGAGCAGTCCGGTGGCCATGGACAGCGTGGTGGTCTTGCCGGCCCCGTTCGGGCCGACGATGCCGAAGAAGGACCCCGCGGGAACGTCCAGGCTGATGCCGTCGACGGCGATCTTGCCGCCAAAGCGCTTGGCCAGCCCGCGCAGGGACAATGCAGGAACGGGCGGCGCAGGAACGGGCGGGCCCGGCTGGTTTCCCGGGGCCTGCGGATGCGGTTGCTGAAAAGTCATGTCGTTAGACTAACCGCCGCGGGCAGCGGAAAGGGTCGTCCGCAAGGCGTACCCCTGCAGGCCGATGCAGCCCCCTTTATACAGCCCTCTTTAGAAGGAGTGGCGGGGAACCGCGCGCTCGTACTGCGGCGGCCAGGCCAGGTCGTGGCCCAGCTCGAACGCTGCCCGGAGCCACCAGTGCGGGTCGCGCAGGGCGGCGCGGGCGATGAAGACACCGTCGGCCTGTCCCGTGGCCACAGCATGCTCGGCCTGGCCGGCGGAGGTCAGCAGCCCCACGGTCCCCGTCCGCACGCCGGTTTCCCGCCGGATCCGCGCGGAGAAGCCGGTCTGGTAACCGGGCCCGACAGGAATCTGCTGGTGGGCCACCGCGCCCCCGCTGGAGACGTCCACCAGGTCCACCCCGTGGTCGGAGGCTGCCCGGGCCAGCCGCACGGACGCCTCGGCATCGATGCCGCCCTCGGCCCAGTCCGAGGCCGAGATCCGCAGCAGCAGCGGCATGGAATCGGGAATGACATTGCGCACGGCATCCACCACCGCGAGGGTCAGCCTGTTCCGGCCGTCCTCGTCACCGCCCCAACGGTCGGTGCGCTGGTTCACCAGCGGGCTCTGGAACTGGTGCAGGAGGTACCCGTGGGCGCCGTGGATCTCGACCGTGTCGAAGCCCGCCCCGACAGCCCGTTCCGCGGCGGCGGCGAAATCCGCGATAACGCCGCCGATCTCTTCTTCCGTCATCGCCGACGGGGCGTCATAGCCGTCGAAGGCCGAGGTGCCGGGACCGACAGTGGGCCAGCCGCCGTCGCCGGCGGGCACCGTGCCCGTCCGGCCGGAGAAGGGCCAGTAGGAGGACGCCTTCCGGCCGGCATGGGCGAGCTGGGTGCCGATCTTGGCCTCAGCCGGGCCGTGCCGGTGCACGAAGGAGGTGATCCGCTCCCACGCCTCCGCCTGCTGGTCGTTGTAGAGGCCTGCGTCCCGCGGGCTGATGCGGCCGGCGGCGTTGACGGCGGCCGCCTCGGTCAGGATCAGGGCGGCACCTCCGGCGGCGAAGGAGCCCAGGTGCATCAAATGCCAGTCGTTGGGGACCCCTTCCCCCGTCTCCGGCTCGCAGCTGTACTGGCACATGGGTGACACCCAGCCGCGGTGCTGCAGGCGCAGGGAACGCAGTTCCAGCGGCTTGAAGAGCGCGGAACCCATCAGAACAGGACCCGGGCGAGGTTCTGGCGCGCCTTGGCGACGCGTTCATCGGCGGCGCCCACGACGTCGAACAGCTCAAGCAGGCGCACCCGGGCCGTTTCCCGCTCCGGGCCGAAGTTGCGGCCAATGAACGCAACGATCCGGCCGAGCCCGTCCTCGACGTGTCCGCCGGCGACGTCAAGGTCGGCCACCGCCAGCTGGGCGTCCAGGTTGTCCGGTTCGCCGGCAGCCTGCTGGCGCAGCGCCTCGGTGTCCGCGGCCGTGAGCGGCTGGAGCCGGTCCATCAGCTCCACCTGGGCCAGACCGGCCTTGGCGTCGGCGTCAGAGGGCATCTCCAGGAGCGCCTGCCGGTAGGCCTCCGCGGCGGCCGCATAGTCCCCGGCCTCGATCGCGTCGTACGCCTTCTGGTGCAGGGGCGGCAGCGGCGGCGCCTCAGGCTCGGCCGCGCCCGGACCGCCGGCGCCGATCCGTCCTGTCACGCCGTTGGCGGCGGCGACCTTCAGCAGTTCGTCGAACAGGCTGCGCACCTGGGTCTCCTCGGCGCCGCCCTGGAACAACGGCACGGGCTGGCCCTTCACGAGGGCCACGGCGGTCGGCACGGCCTGCACCTGGAAGGCCTGCGCCAGCTGCGGGAAGACGTCGACGTCGGCGGCTCCGAGCACCAGCTGGCCGCCGTAGCTGTCCACAATCCCCTCAAGGACATCCACCAGCGCCGCGGATCCGGGCGAGTAGGCAGCCCAGAGCGCGACGACGACCGGAACCTGGGCCGAGAGCTCCACCAGTTCCTGGAAATTGGCTTCCGTAATGTCCACCCGCAGCGGACGCCCGGCTCCACCGTTGCCTGCCCCGGGCTCCCCCGGCGCGGCGGGTGCGCCCGGCGCGCCTGCGGGGCCGGAGGCGGCCGGCGGTGCCGCTTGCCGCTGTTTCAGGGCGGAGAGGTCGACGGCGCCCCGCAGGTTGAGCGGGTTGGCGGCAGCAGGCGGGACCGGGCGGGAAGCTGGCGAAGTCATGGTTCCACTCTAGCCACTCCGGCCCGCGCCGGTGCCACTTTGCAACGCGGGCGGACAGCAGAAGGGACCCGGCCGTGCGGCCGGGTCCCTTCTGCTGGTGCTGGTCTGCTACTTAAAGCTGGCGCCCGTGAGGCCGCGGGTGGCGGCCACGAGCTTCATGGGGTCCTGGGACCCCGCCGGCGGAATGTAGACGGCCACGGACTCGGCGAAGTTGAGCACCATGCCGGTGCTGGTCTCCTTGCCGCCGGCCAGTGCCGCTGCGTCATCGCCGATGGTCAGCTTGTCGCCGGAGGCCTTCGGGGTGCCGTCGAACGCGAAGTCGAGGCGGCCCAGGGCCAGCGCCCCGCCGTCGGCCGTCCGGAACACCGCAATGCTGTCCGGGACCGCCTTGTGGGTGAAGGAGAAGGTGCCGTTGACGCCCGAGTTCACGACGTCCGACTGGTAGGCCAGCGTGTCAGCGATGTACGGGGATGACTCACCTTCAGCGAGCTTGTCCTTGAAGGTGGATTCGGCGGAGTTCAGCCGGTCACCCAGAATGCCCATCGCTTCCTCGCCGCTGTAAAGCAGCCCGGTCTTGTCACCGGGAGCCACCGTTTCGGTGCCGCCGCGTGCGATCCCGGGGAAGGTGGTGCCGGGCTGCAGCGGGGTGGTGAGGACCAGTTTGTAGTTGTCCCGCGGGGACGCCTGGGTGAGGGTGAGCAGCTGCGGAACAACGTTGCCCTCGCCCTGGGTGACGGCCATGACCGTGCGCGGCCAGCTGCGCTGGTCGGTGACCACCGTGGTGAGGAGCTTCGTGGCACGCACCGGCATCCGGGCCTCGTAGGACCCCACCTGGGACCGGATCTTGTAGTTCTGCGTGCGGACCTCGAGTTCAGGCCCGGCCACACGGGGTTCAAGCTTGCTGGCGTCCTTGGCTGCGTCGCCCGCATCCACCGCGCTGGCCACCTGCTCCAGAATGCGCCGGAACTGGGCGTCCACCAGTACCGGTGACGCCGGGGCCTGCTCGGCGGCGGCCGACGACGTTGCCGGCGCGGGGGCCGGCGTCTGGCTGGCCTGGGCCGCGACGCCGCTGCCGGCGACGGCCGTGGCGGTCAGCACCGCCACCACGGCACCGGAACGCCGCAGGCGCTGCGCCACGGAGGCCGGGGCGGCAACGGACTTCTCGGCGGTGTCCGTCGGGACAGTCTTCGAGGGCGAAGTGGCCGGGGTGCCGGTGTTCGGGGTGCCGGTGTTCGGGGTGCCCGTGTTCGGGGTGCCCGTGTTCGCCGGCGACGTGGCAGGCGCCGCAGTGGTCGGGGCCGAAGCGGCAGGAATGGAGGTGGTGTCAGCCGGAACGGCCTTGGAACCAGTGCCTCCCCCGGCCGGGCCGCTGCCCGCACCGCGACGGGCACCGGACTTGGGCTTCAGCACCAGCAAGGCAACGCCGGCCAGCATCAGCAGGCCGCCAAGCACCATAAGGGGAATGGCCCACGGGGTGGAGGTGTCGTTCGGGAAGGTCATTGTGATCTCGGAAGGCGCGGGCTTCGTACCGTCGGACGCAAGCAGCAGCGACCAGTCGCCGTCGGCCGGTGCAGTCCAGTTGTACTTCAGCTCGCCGCTGGCGTTCTCGGTGCTGACCCACAGGTCGGAACCGGCCGGCGAAGGCGCGGCTGCCTCGCCGTCGGCGTGCGTCAACTGCAGCTCCTTGCCGTCCTCGGAGACGCCGGAGACGGTGTTGTGCGCGGTCTGTCCGACCCAGGCATCGACGTCGTCCGGGCGTCCGGCGGCCAGCATGAAGCTGCCTTCGCCCTTGACGGTGATGGTCACCGTGCCGTCCTGCATGGTGCGGAGCTTCTCGTCGAAAACGGTCAGCGGCGCGGCGGTGGCGCCTGCAGGGACGGTGGCGGTCATGGTTTCGGCCGGAGCCCAAAAAGTCTTCTGGCCGATACCTGCCAGCAGTGTCAGGAGGCCGAGCAGCACGAGGGCAACTGCAGTCTTGAAACGCAAAATATTACCTATCATCAGCGGACACTTAGCTTCAATAGTAACCGTTTTGTTACCACAGAGTCAGATCGGGCCCGTTGTCAACCCCTTCCGGCGCACGTTCGGCAGCCGCCTCACCGCGCCAAAACAAGCCTGCTGATAGTGTTTGCGGTGATCATCACACCGGGGCCGTGACCGCCGCTCCGACGGGAATACTCTCAAGAAACAAGGGCCTTCAGCGCAGTGACCGGACACACGGATTCGTCCGCAGCAGGACAGGACAACCCTGGACAGGAAACACCTGGACAGGGAACCCCTGGACAGGAAAATACAGCACAGGACACAACAGGACAGGCAGGAAGCCTCGGGCCCGGCCCGGCGGACGGTGTGCAGAAGCACGTTTCCCCGCGCCGCGCGGCCCTCGCCGGGATGCTGAACTCGATGGCCCACCGCCTGCGCCAGCCCCTTCCGGGGGCCCAGCCCCGGCTCCGCTTCGAGATGCCCCCGGAGCAGGAGGATGACGAACTGACGCCGGAGACGGAGTCCGGCACCCGCTTCGGCAACCCCGGACCGCGGATGTCCTCGCAGCATCCTCTTTATGTCGGCTTCATGGGCACCGTCGGCGTCGGCGTCGCCCTGCTGGTGTACTGGATCGGCTCCAACACCACGCAGCTGATCCTCTGGATTGTGGCAGCGCTTTTTATTGCCCTGGGCCTGGACCCGGTGGTGCGCTGGCTCGAAGGCAAGAAGTTCCCGCGCGCCGCAGGCATCGTGGTGGCCGTGTCCACCCTCGCGCTGGGCGTGGCGGCCTTCTTCGCCACCCTGATCCCCACGATCGTCCAGCAGGTCACCCAGATCGTCGAGGAAGCGCCGCGCTGGATCACCGACTTCATCAACTCCGACTTCTTCCGCAGCATCGACGACCAGTACGGGGTGCGGCAGCGCATCACCCAGGAGCTGGAAAAGTTCGTCAACAACCCTGAGGCAATGGGCGGCATCTTCGGCGGTGTTGTGGGGTTCGGCTCCACCGTGGCCAACGGCCTGTTCGGCGCCCTGATCGTGCTGGTGCTGAGCCTGTACTTCCTCGCGGCCCTGCCGGCCATGAAGAAGTGGGGCTACCGCCTGGCGCCGCGGTCGCGCCGGGCGCGGGTCGAGGCCCTGTCCGAGGAAATCACCGGGTCCGTGGGCAACTACGTGATCGGCCAGGCAGTGGTGGCCCTGGTGAACGCCACCTTCGCCTTCATCGTCATGTCGATCGTCGGGGTTCCGTTCGCCGTGCTGCTGGCATTCGTCGTGGCCCTGCTGGCCTTCATTCCGCTGGTCGGCGGGCTGATCGCCGGCGTCATCGTCACGCTGATCGCCCTGACGGCGGGCTGGCAGACCGCAGTTGCCTATGCCGTCTGCTACTTCGCGTACCTGCAGTTCGAGGCGTACTTCATCTCGCCGCGCATCATGCAGAAGGCCGTCGCCGTGCCCGGCGCCGTCGCGGTCATCTCGGTGATCGCCGGCGGCAGCCTCCTGGGCGTGCTGGGCGCACTGATCGCCATTCCCACCGCGGCCGCGATCATGCTCCTGATCAAGGAAATCTTCATCGTCCGGCAGGACAAGCACTGACCCGTTATTGCTGCACAAACGGACAGCCGCTGCGTGGATCCACGCAGCGGCTGTCTGTTTTCAGCGCCTTGTGCGGGGCGCGTTCGAGGGGTTTAGGTGTGCGCGGTGGCCACCGGGCCGGTCCATTCCTGCGGAAGCCCCGTGCCGGAGCCGCCCGGCAGCACCTCGGCGGCAATTTCATCAAGCACCCGCCCGGCGTACTTCTCCCCCACCCACAGGTGCTTGGCGCCGTCCACGCCCACCACGCGGGCCTGCGGCACCACGCGGAAGCGCTCCGCGGCCTCGGCCGGCTGGAGGTAGTCGTCGTGCTCGGGAACCAGGACCTTGAGCGGCTTGCCGGCGGCCGCCCATTCCTTCAGGTGGACCTCCGTGGCCCGGTGCAGCGGGGGCGAAAGCAGAATGGCCCCCTCCACCTCGGAGGCCACGGGCTCCGAGGCCCCGTACATCAGTGCGAGCTCTGTGCCGAAGGACCAGCCCACCAGCCAGCGGTTCGGCAGGCCGCGGTCGACGGCGAACTTCACGGCCGCCTCTACGTCCAGGCGCTCCCCGATGCCCTCCTCGAACGTTCCGTCGCTGGTCCCCCGCGGCGACGCGGTGCCGCGGGTGTTGAACCGAAGCACGGCGATCCCGGCCAGCGCAGGCAGCCGGTAGGAGGCTTTCCGGTAGACATGCGAGTCCATAAAGCCGCCGTGGGTGGGCAGCGGATGGAGTGTGATCAGGGTGGCCTTCACCTCGCCGGATTCCGGCAGCGCCAGCTCGCCGACGAGCCGGTGCCCGTCGTCCGTGCGGAGCTCCACGTTTTCCCGGCGGGCCGGCAGGACCGTGGAGGCCCGGATGGCGGTGGGGGCGGAAGGCTGGCTGAAGACGTACGACGCCGGGTCAAAACTCATGCGTCCAGCTTAGCGAAAGCCCAGGCTGCACTCGCCGACGCAGTCAGGGCAGAGAACCGGCAGGGCCGTCAGCGGTACCGGTAGCTGCGGGAGGTCCAGCAGTTGCTGTGCCAGTGCCGGCGTTCGGCAAGGCCCGCCGCGGCGCCAAAGAGGTGGTCCTCGGACCACACCACCAGGTGCGCCACACCAGGGAGCACGGCCGTGGAACATCCCGGGCAGATATAGGTCTTCTCGGCGCGCGCGGCGGTGATGGGCCGGACCGACCACTCGCCGTCCGGCGCACTCTCCCGGCGCGCGAACCCCGAGCGTGCCCGCTCCAGATCCAGTTCCGGAACAGGGCCGCCCTTCGCGCCGGGCTTCAGCTTCTTGCCCGCTCCGGCGTTGCCGGAGCCTGCCCGTCCTGCGGCGGCTCGGCGGGGGCGGTTGGAACGGGGCATGGTTCCATTCTGCCCCAGGCAGGATGCCGCCGTGACCCCGCGGCCCCGCAGACGGTAGTGTTGACCGGGTGCGTTTAGTCATAGCCCGCTGCTCCGTTGATTATGTCGGTCGGCTCAAAGCCCATCTTCCGCTTGCCACCCGGCTCCTGCTGGTCAAGGCCGACGGCTCCGTCCTGGTCCACTCCGACGGCGGGTCCTACAAGCCGTTGAACTGGATGAGCCCGCCGGCCTCGCTGCGCGTTTCCACGCCGGATGAGGTGGACGTCGAGGTCGGCGTGATCGAACAGTGGACCGTGCAGTCGGCCAAGACCGACGACCGGCTGATCATCAACATCCATGAGCAGCTCCACGACACCTCGCATGAGCTGGGCCAGGACCCCGGACTGATCAAGGACGGCGTGGAAGCGGACCTGCAGCGCCTGCTGGCCGACCAGATCGAGCTCCTGGGCGCCGGCTTCTCCCTCATCCGCCGCGAATACTTCACCGCTATCGGCCCGGTGGACATCCTCGCCCGGGATGACAAGGGCGCCACGGTGGCCATTGAGCTCAAGCGCCGCGGCGACATCGACGGCGTCGAACAGCTCACGCGCTACCTTGAGCTGCTCAACCGCGACCCCCTGCTGGCGCCGGTCCGCGGGATCTTTGCCGCCCAGCAGATCAAGCCGCAGGCCAGGGTCCTCGCCAACGACCGCGGCATTGATTGCGTCACCCTCGACTACGACGCCATGCGCGGCGTCGACGACGTCGAATCCCGCCTTTTCTGACGGCATTTCCCGCCCCGCGGGACCGCAGCGCCGCCGGTAAATGCACTGCCGGAAGCGTTCATCGATTCTTTGTACAAAATTTATGCCAATTTGTGCCGCACCCGTTGACCAGAGGCAAGCGGCATGAAATTCTAATACCAGTCTTTGTGTAGGTGTTTTTTCATGCTCGCAAGACATGTTGCGAGCGTGAAGCGCCTGCCGCCAAAGCCCGGAATCCCCGGTCCCACAGCCCAGGTTCTTCTCGCGGAGTGACCAAGGACGGCACGAAGTGTGCCGGACTTAACCAGAATCCATAATGAGGAGAAATACATGGCACAGGGAACTGTGAAGTGGTTCAACGCTGAAAAGGGCTTCGGCTTCATCACCCCGGATGACTCCGATGGCGATGTCTTCGTGCACTACTCGGAGATCCAGACCGGCGGCTTCAAGACCCTCGACGAGAACGCCCGCGTTCAGTTCGAAATCGGCCAGGGCGCCAAGGGCCCCCAGGCTACCGGCGTCACGCTGGTCTAGTACCCCGCGGCGGAACTGCCCCTGGCAGTTCCCGCAATAAAATGATCCCCGGCCTTTTGGCCGGGGATCATTTTTTGTGCCGTCTTTGATGCCTGCGGGCCGGAGTCAGCGCACCAGGGTGCGGAGCAGCCGGGCACTCTGCCGGACGGACAGGCCGGGCAGGTAGGCGCGGCTCAGGGCCCGGCCCATGGCGGGCAGCTGCAGCGGGTCCTGGTAATAGAGGTACAGCGTCCGGTACTCAGGCTTGAAACGGGACTTGAAGCTGGCCAGCGACCGGAACCCGTACACAGGTTCCAGGGCTTTGCCCACCACATCGAGGATTGCCGCCAGCCCCTCGGATCCGGCGCTGCCGCCGTCACCGTCCGCCACCGAGTCCTTCGCCAGCGGCGACCCGGAGAGTGAAATGACCTCCACGGACCCGCGCAGCTCCTGCACTGCCGAGGCGATGAGGAATTCCATTACACCGGGAAAGGAATCGCCGCGGCGCCTCATGAAGTCCAGCGTCCAGCTCACAACGCGCCCGCTCTCGTACACCGGCAGCCAGCTCGTGACGCCCTGCACCTGCCCCTCGGCATCCACGGCGAGGCAGCAGAGCACCTCGGTGTCCTCGAGCTCGTCGATGCCGCCGAGGGTGAACCCCATTTCCGGGACGGTCTTCTGCGCGGCCCACTCCTCCGAGACCTCAATCAGCTGGGCCCGCAGGGCGGGGGAAAAGTCCGCGTAGCGGCCCCATACGGCCTGCACGCCGGTCTTAGCGGCACGGTTCAGGGCCGTGCGGACGTTCTGCCAGTCCTTGCCCTTGAACTCAAGGGTCCGCACGGCAAGCCTGGTTTCCTGGGCCACGGCCACCCGCCGGAATTCCCGGGCCCTGAGCAGCGGCCACAGCTCGTCCGTGCAGGAGTAGAAGCCCGGGATCAGTGCGTGTTCGGCGCAGTAGCGGATAAAGCCCTCGGCAGTCTCCTCGCGGAACGCCGCGGGGCCGAAAGGCCCGGCCAGCGTCAGCGCCACGTTGCCGTGCTGCTGGTAGGCCACTCCCCCGCGGCGTTCCGGCGCGAACCAGTATTTGTTGGGCTCCCAGAGCGCCATCCAGGACAGCGAATCGCCGCCTTCATGGATCAGCGCCCGGGCCACCTCACGGTCCTCCGCCCCGGCGTCCGAGTGGTGCAGCCGGCGCTGCAGCACCAGCCAGACGGCAGCAAGGGCCACGGCCCAGAAGACGATGCCGGACGCAGCGAAGAGGAAGGCCTCGACGGGGTCGCGGCCCTGGAAGACGCGGCTGTAGATGCCCGGGATGGGCAGCGGCAGGTACTGGCGGGAGAGCTCCGCAGCCAGGCCCAGCAGGCCGCCGTCGCGCTCCATGCCTCCGGCAGCCAGCCACACGGCGGTGTAGGTGGACGCCAGCACCAGCCACGTGCCGCCAACGACGGCGGCCAGCGCACGGCGGGCACGGGGGCTGGTCTCCACCCGGAACTGGCGGCGGTTCGCAGCGAGCAGCACCACCAGCACCAGCGGGACCACCACGAGGGGCAGGACATGGACGAACCCGGATCCCATCACCGCGGTGTGGGGCCGGTTGGGGTACTGCGGAATCCGGGCCAGCAGGGAGAGGTAGACGGCGGCCATCGCCGTGACCGCCAGCTGGAGCGTGATGGCGATCCGCAGCGCCAGCCGGCGTCCATGCCTCATGCCGTCGGCGCAGATCAGCAGCAGCACCACGGGAACCACCGCCAGCGCCAGGCCCAGCGGGCCCGCGAACCCGCTGCGGCCGGCCTCGAGGCAGGTGACGTCGATGGTGCCGCCGCAGTACTGCTCCAGCTGGTTCAGCGTGGGCAGCGGGTTCAGGAGCACGTCCCGCAGCAGGGCCAGCGGCCCGGTGGGGGTCCGGACGGTGGCGGTCAGGATGGGCCCGACGGCGAAGATCGCCACGGTGAGGGCCAGGAGGTTGCGCGTTTCGCGGCCGGTGGACCGGTGGCGGTGCAGGGTGCCCTTGTCGCCCTGGATCCACCAGCCTGCCGCCAGCCCCGCCAGCGCCCCCGCGAATCCCACCACCGTCTCCGCGTGCCCCACATACAGCACCAGCATCAGGGAAATGGACACCACGGCGGTGCGCAGCCGGCGCTGCCACAGCGTCGGCAGGAGCCCGCAGGACGCCAGTGACACCGCCAGGACTGCCGCGTACGGGCCCATCAGCCGGGCGTCCACCATCCGGCTGAGCCAGCCGTCGTCGACCTGGCGGGCGAATTGGGTGAGCAGCAGGAACAACGTGACCGCCGCGAACTGGGCGGCGAAGTAGAACACGGCGGTGCGCAGCGTCCCGAGCTGCCGTTCGGCTACGCCCAGCAGGAGCAGGATCATCAGCGCAGCGGCGGCGTAGGCCAGCAGGTTCGTGGCAAAGAACATGGAGGTGAACATCGACCACCAGTTCCCGGCCTTCAGCTGCGGGGCACTGACGGAGGCCACGTCCAGCAGGGATTCCGGCGGACCGCCGAGGAAACTTCCGGTGGCGGCACCGGTGATGAGGAAAACCGCGAGGACCGCCAGGGTGAAGGGGATGGACCGCAGATGCCGCAGCGACTGGCGCAGCCCCTCGCGGCCCAGCCCCCGCAGGGAGCCGGGGCTGGCGCCCTGCCGGTGTTCCGCTGCCCCCGCGCTCACTGCGCGATGCCCCAACGGGAGAACAGGAAATCGAGGCCGGCCGGGAGCGCGGTGGATGCGGCCTCCCACGAGTGCCCGGCGCCGGGAACCGGCGAGGTTTCCACGCTGAAGCCGGCCTTCCGCGCGGCGGCGGACAGCTCGTCCATGTAGCCGAGGAATTCGGGGTCGCGCTCTCCGGCGGCGAAGTAGATGCCGTGCCCCTCGAAACGGCGCTCCTGCATGATCCGCAGCGGCGTCTGCCGGTCGAACGCCTCCGTGTCGCCGCCGAACGACGCGGCGACGGTCTTGTCCCGTTCCTTGGCCAGGGCGGGCTCCCGCTCGCTCGAGAAGGCCAAAGCCGAGCCGTAGGTGTCAGGGTGGCGGGTCACCATCTGCATGGCGCAGGTCCCGCCAAAGGAAAACCCTCCGACGGCCCACCGCGACGGGTCCGGGTCCACGTCCAGTGTGCTGTTGATCCACTCCGGCACGTCCTTGGCCAGGAACGTGTCGGCCGGGGCGATGCTGCTGTCCATGCACAGGGTGTTCCCCGAGGCCGTGCCGTTGGGGTCCGCCACCACCACCACCGGGGCCACGCCGTGGTGCTCCGCGGCGTAGCGGTCCATGCGGCTGCGCAGCGCACCGCCGGTGAGCCAGTCCGCCGGTGCACCGGGCTGCCCGGCGAAGAGGACCAGGACGGGGAGGGCGGGCCGTGGCGTGGCGAAGTAGGCCGGCGGCAGGTAAATGTAGGCCTCGCGGCTCTGGAATCCCGAGGCGGTGCCGGGGATGCTGGCGCGCCGCAGCTCCCCGCCGTCGGGCAGGCTCCCTGGAGGGCTCCAGCCGGACAGGCTGGACGGCGTTGCCCCGGGAACGCGCTTGAGCCCGTCTTCGAGGGGCTGGATCCGGGCGACGGCGGTCCCGGTCAGGTCGCTCACTGTGTGGTTGAGGCCGAAGTAGGCGTTGATCTGGACGGCGGACAGCAGGACGACGCCGAGGAGCGCGCCGATGGAGACCGCGGTGGTGCGGACACGGCGCCGGGTGCGGGCCTGCCCTGCTTCCGGGACAGGACGCCAGGTGGTCCAGAGGCGGAGGCCGCAGAGCAGCAGCGCTGTAATGGCGGCCAGGGACCAGCCCAGAACCTCACGCGGAAGTTCTCCCGGGAAGACCGGGATGGCATAGATCAGAAGCCAGTGGGTGCCGGCGAGCAGCGCGGCGGCCGTTAGGGCGGCGGCGAGGAGGGGAAGCAGGAACAGCAGCGCGCGGCGGGGCCCGGTGTCCGTGTCCTGGCTGCTGCGGTGTCCGCCGCGCCACAGGAGATAGCCCAGGCCTGCTGCTCCGGCTGCCCAGGCCGTCCAGAGCACCGGTCCGTCCACCAGTCGGAGGTCTTCGAGGAAGTCCACCGCGGCTAGCGCCAGGTGCCCACGCCGATGACGGGACCGGCCTCAAGCCAGGAGGACAGCCCGGTGTAGGCGTCGAACCGCATGGCGAGCAGCACATCCTTGCCCTCGTACCGGAGTTCGACGATCACGGTGTCGGGCTGGACTTTGACGAGCTCGGATTCGGTGGGCTGGCGCCGGCCGAGGAGCTCCAGGGAACTGCGCCGGAAGGTGTGTTTGGGCCGCGTGCTCAGCGAGGCAAGGCGGAACCATTCGAGGTCGTTGTCCTGATAACGACAAACCCCCATATGCCAGCTGTTTCCAGCCGTGCAAATGGAGGCGTCCACCGTGCCCAGGGCGCGCCGCAGATTGAAGCGGCGCACCCCGGAAAGGCACAGTGCAAAGACCAGCAACGCAAAAATCGTTGCCAGGACGATGAACGGAAAGACAGTATCGTTCATCAAGGTCGTGCTAGCGGATCCCCGCAGTAGCCGCGTCGCCCATTTTGGCGTTGTCAGCAACAATGACGACCCGGTTGTTGTCGACGGAGAAGAATCCGCCGTCGACAACTACAGCAATGCGGTCACCGGAGACCGGCTCGATGGCCAGTTCACCTTCGGCCAGAATCGCCAGCAGGGGCGAGTGGCCGGGCAGGATTCCGATTTCACCATCGCTGGTGCGGGCCTTGACCATCTTGGCCGCTCCGGACCACACGAAGTGGTCCGCTGCGACAATCTCAACCTCAAGCTCAGCCATATTACTTGGTCTGTTCCTGGATCTTGGCCCACTGGCGCTCGACGTCGTCCAGGCCGCCGACGTTGAAGAACGCCTGCTCTGCGATGTGGTCGAGTTCGCCGTCGCAGATCGCCGCGAAGCCTTCAACGGTGTCCTTGATGGACACGGTGGAGCCTTCGACGCCGGTGAACTGCTTGGCGGTGTAGGTGTTCTGCGACAGGAACTGCTGGATGCGGCGTGCACGCGACACGACGATCTTGTCTTCTTCGGACAGTTCGTCAACGCCGAGGATGGCGATGATGTCCTGGAGTTCCTTGTTCTTCTGCAGGATCTGCTTGACGCGGACGGCCGTGTTGTAGTGGTCGTTGCCGATGTACTGCGGATCCAGGATGCGGGAGGTCGACGTCAGCGGGTCAACGGCCGGGTACAGACCACGGGAGGCGATTTCACGGGAAAGTTCCGTGGTCGCGTCGAGGTGTGCGAAGGTGGTCGCCGGCGCCGGGTCGGTGTAGTCATCTGCGGGGACGTAGATGGCCTGCATCGAGGTGATCGAGTGGCCCTTGGTGGACGTGATGCGCTCCTGGAGGAGGCCCATCTCGTCTGCCAGGTTGGGCTGGTAGCCCACGGCCGACGGCATGCGGCCGAGGAGGGTGGAAACCTCGGAGCCTGCCTGGGTGAAGCGGAAGATGTTGTCGATGAAGAGCAGCACGTCCTGGTTCTGGACATCGCGGAAGTACTCCGCCATGGTCAGTGCGGACAGCGCCACGCGCAGACGCGTTCCCGGCGGCTCATCCATCTGGCCGAATACAAGGGCGGTGTCCTTGAGGACGCCTGCCTCTTCCATTTCAACCCAGAGGTCGTTACCTTCACGGGTACGCTCGCCGACGCCGGCGAACACCGAGGTGCCGCCGAAGTTGCGGGCAACACGGGTGATCATTTCCTGGATCAGCACGGTCTTGCCGACACCGGCGCCGCCGAACAGGCCGATCTTTCCACCCTTGATGTACGGGGTGAGAAGGTCGATGACCTTGATGCCGGTCTCCAGCATCTCGGTGGAGCCTTCCAGGGTCGCAAAGGCGGGGGCCTTGCGGTGGATCGGCCAGCGTTCGCTGATCTGCAGTTCCGACTCGGCAACGTCGAGGGGCTGGCCCAGCACGTTGAAGATGTGGCCCTTGACGCCGTCGCCCACGGGCACGGAGATCGGAGCACCGGAGTCCACCACGTTGGTACCGCGGACCAGTCCGTCGGTGGCCTGGAGGGAGATGGCACGGATCAGGTTGTCGCCCAGGTGCAGGGCGGTCTCGAACGTGATGGTCTTGGTCTCACCGTTGAGAGTAATCTCGGTGGTGAGTGCGTTGTAGATCGCGGGGATTGCGTCAGCCGGGAATTCGACGTCGACAACCGGACCAATAACACGTGCAATACGGCCGGTGGCACCGGCCGTCGCGGCTACGTGTTCGGTAGCAGTGGCAGTCATCTCTCTCACTTCACTCAGTAGATGGCGTTGGGGTTAAGTTTACTTTGGTGCAGGTACCGCAGGATCCGGGACCGGGTTGGTTAGGACGCGTTCAACGCGTCGGCACCGGCCACGATTTCGGAGAGCTCCTGCGTAATTTCAGCCTGGCGGGCAGTGTTGCGCAGACGCGTGAACTTCTTGATGAGCTCCGTGGCGTTGTCGCCGGCGGACTTCATCGCCCGCTGGCGGGCAGCAAGCTCCGAAGCGGCTGCCTGCAGCATGGCTGCGAAGATGCGTGATTCGATGTAGCGCGGCAGCAGGGCATCAAGAACCTGCTCCGTTTCCGGCTCGAATTCGTAGAGCGGCAGGAGGTCCGACTCGGACGCAGCCTGCTCTTCAACAACCTCAAGCGGGAGAAGACGGACAACCGTCGGCTCCTGGGTGACCATCGACTTGAAGCGCGTGTAGACGACATGGATCTCGTCGACGCCGCCCTCGGCGTAGTCCGTCGCAAAATCGGCCAGCAATGCCTCGCCGATTTCCTGTGCGGTGGCAAATTCCGGTGCATCGGTGCCGCCGGTCCAAACACGTTCGTAAGGACGGTTCCGGAAGTCGAAGTACGCCTGCGCCTTGCGGCCGACGAGGTACATCTTGACTTCCTTGCCCTCCTCCACGAGCAGCTCGTTGAGGCCTTCCGCCTGCTTCAGCACGCTGGCGGAGTACGAGCCGGCAAGGCCACGGTCCGAGGTGATGACCAGGACGGCAGCCCGGCGGATCTGCTCCGGCTCGGTGGTGAGCGGGTGGTCGATTTCGCTTTGGCTGGCAACAGCAGAAACGGCACGCGTGATGGCGTTTGCGTAAGGCAGTGAAGCTGCTACGCGTGCTCGGGCCTTCCCGATGCGCGAGGTAGCGATCAGTTCCATCGCCTTGAAGATCTTGCGCATCGACGTCGTCGAGCTGATCTTCTGGCGGTAGACCCGGATCTGGGCTCCCATACTTATCCTTTCCTAAGATCCTGATGGCCGGGACTGCCGGAACCCGTGCGGGCTCCGGCAGTCCCTGCCAGCAGAACTAGCGCTTCTGCTTGACGATTTTTTCCTGGTCGACCTGTGCCTCGTCGATGGGGGCGTACTCCTCGTGCCCCGCACCCACCAGAAGGTTGTCGCCCTCGCCGAAGAAGCCCTTCTTGAAGTCCACGATCGCGGTCTTCAGTGCTTCTGCAGTGTCATCGCTCATGACGTTGGTCTGGGCCAGCGTCGTGAGGATGGAGGACTTGTGCTTCAGGTGCTCGAGGAACTCGGTCTCGAAGCGGTTGATGTCTTCCACCGGAACGTCGTCGAGGTAACCGTTGGTGCCGGCCCAGATGGAGACGACCTGGTCCTCGACCGGGAACGGCGAGTACTGGCCCTGCTTGAGCAGTTCCATCAGGCGTGCGCCACGGGTCAGCTGCTGGCGCGATGCGGCGTCGAGGTCCGAGGCGAACATGGCGAACGCCTGCATGTCGCGGTACTGGGCCAGTTCCAGCTTCAAGGTACCGGAGACCTTCTTCATGGACTTCACCTGGGCGGCGCCACCAACGCGGGAAACGGAGACACCCACGTCGACGGCGGGACGCTGGTTGGCGTTGAAGAGGTCCGACTGCAGGAAGATCTGGCCATCGGTGATGGAGATCACGTTGGTCGGAATGTAGGCGGAGACGTCGTTTGCCTTGGTTTCGATGAGCGGCAGGCCGGTCATCGAACCTGCACCGAGCTCGTCGGAGAGCTTGGCACAACGCTCCAGCAGGCGGGAGTGCAAGTAGAAGACGTCGCCCGGGTAGGCTTCGCGTCCCGGCGGGCGGCGCAGCAGCAGCGACACTGCACGGTAGGCCTCAGCCTGCTTGGACAGGTCATCAAACACGATGAGGACGTGCTTGCCGCCGTACATCCAGTGCTGGCCGATCGCGGAACCGGCGTAGGGCGCCAGGTACTTGAAGCCTGCGGGGTCGGATGCCGGGGAGGCAACAATGGTGGTGTACTCCAGTGCGCCGTTGTCCTCGAGGGTCTGGCGGACAGCTGCGATCGTGGACGCCTTCTGGCCGATGGCGACGTAGATGCAGCGGACCTGCTTGTTGACATCACCGGAAGCCCAGTTGGCCTTCTGGTTGATGATCGTGTCGATCGCGATGGCGGACTTGCCGGTCTGGCGGTCGCCAATGATCAGCTGGCGCTGGCCGCGGCCGATCGGAATCATGGCGTCGATAGCCTTGAGACCGGTCTGCATCGGCTCGTGCACCGACTTGCGCTGGGTCACGCCGGGCGCCTGGAGTTCCAGTGCACGGGTGGTCTCAGCCTTGATGTCACCGAGGTCATCGATCGGCTGGCCCAGCGGGTCAACGACGCGGCCAAGGAAGGCGTCGCCCACCGGTACGGACAGAACCTGTCCGGTGCGGTGAACTTCCTGGCCTTCTTCAATGCCGGCGAAGTCGCCGAGGACGATGACACCGATTTCGCGGACGTCGAGGTTCTGGGCCAGGCCCAGCGTGCCGTCTTCGAAGCGAAGCAGCTCGTTCGCCATGACCGAGGGAAGGCCCTCAACACGGGCGATGCCGTCACCTGCGGTTGTTACACGGCCGACCTCGACGCGCTCTGCGTTTCCGGGCTCGTAGGACGCCGCGAACTCGTTCAACGCATTACGGACGTCGTCGGCGTTGATGGTCAATTCGGCCATCTGCAGTCCCTGCTCTCCTGTTTCGTGATCATCGTTGCTCACGATGACCGGGGTTTCGTTACGTTAAGTTGTGCTTGTCCGGCTGGCTAGGCGATCTGGCGGTGGAGCTGGCCCAGGCGGGCGAGTACCGAAGCGTCAACCACTTCATCCCCTACCTGGATCCGGAGGCCACCGATCAGTGCCGGGTCAACGTTCGTGTTGATCTTGAGCTCGCGCCCGTAGAGGGCGTTCAGCCCCGCCTGCAGACGGCTGGCCTGTGTCTCCGTCAGCGGACGGGTGACGCTGACCGTGGCAATCCAGCGCTGCTGGCGCTTGGCTGCGAGCTCGGCAAACCGACGAACGAGCTTGGTGACCTTGAGGCCGCGCGGCTGCGAGACTGCCTGTCCGATAAGGACTTTCGCTTCCTCGCTTGCACTCGGCACCAGCTTTTCAGCGAGGGCCACCTTGGCAGCCGTGCTCGCCTGCGGTTCGGACACAGCACGCTGCACCTCGTGGTTGGCCTCGACGGCCTGGTTGAAGGAGAACAGATCGTTCTCCAGCGCTTCCAGGCCGCTGATACCGGAGGCAGAGACGGCAGACTTGTTCTCAGCTACGGCGATGACCACCGAAGCGGCAAGAGTCTCGAGTGCATCGCCGATGTCACGGGCGGATGCCCAGCGTGAACCGGCCAGTCCGCTCGCGATGTCCACAGCGTCCGCGGAGACTTTCCCGCTGAAGAGCTGCTTGATAAGCGCCGACTTCTCTTCCCCGCTGCGGGACGGGTCAGTCAGGGCACGGCGCAGGCCGGCCGAGCTGTCCACAATTCCCAGGATTCCGAAGAGTTCCTTAGCCAACTGCAGCGAGGCAAAGGGAAGCTTCGCTTCCAGCGCCACCAGAGCCGTAGTCAGCGATTCGCTCGATACACCTGCCATTACTTAGCTGCACCTGCGTTCTGGTTCTCCAGATCTGCCAGGAAGCGGTCAACCACACGGGCCGAACGCGCGTAGTCCTCGAGAGACTCGCCGACGATGCGGCCTGCCAGCGTGGTGGCCAGCGTGCCCACCTCCGTGCGCAGCGACACAACGGCCGCCTGGCGCTCGGACTGGATGGCCGCGTGTGCCTGTGCCGTGATGCGGGCAGACTCTGCAGCTGCCTTCTCCTTCAGATCCGCAAGGATCTGGGCGCCTTCGGCACGTGCTTCCTCGCGGATGCGGTTGGCCTCGGCGCGGGCATCCGTGAGCTGCTGCTTGTACTCTTCGAGCGCAGCGGAAGCCTCTGCCTGGGCCTTTTCAGCCTTGGCAATGCCGCCCTCAATGGCCTCGGCACGCTCGGCGAAGGTCTTCTCGAACATCGGGACAACGTACTTGACCACGATGAACATGAGAACAGCGAAGCCGGCGAAGACAACAAGCATCTCCCAGGGATTGGGAACCAGAGGGTTGGCGCCCTCTGTGGCGGCTGAGATGATCAGCTGATTCATAATTCACCCGTCCTTATCTACTCGGTTCTGGATGTTCGCTTGGTTCTAAAGTTCAGACTAAAGAACGAATGCGAAGACCAGGCCGAGGATGGCGAGGGCTTCAGTCAGCGCGAGGCCGAGGAATGCGATCGGCTGGAGGACACGCTGTGCCTCCGGCTGACGTGCAACGCCGTTGATGTAAGCGGCGAACACGAGACCAACACCGATACCACCGCCGATTGCGGACAGACCGTAACCTACGAGGTTGAGATTGCCTTCCATTTTTTTCCTTTCAAGATGCCATCTGTGTGGCAGGTTGTTTGGTGTGCTTCATCCCCCGAGGGGAAGTTTGTGGGTGCCTGCCCGCCGTTAGCCGGCCGGCCGGGTGCCTAGTGGCTGTCCGCGTGCAGCGCGCCTTCGATGTAGATGGCGGTCAGCAGGGTGAACACGTAGGCCTGCAGGACCATGATCAGCGCTTCCAGCATGTACATGGCGATCGCTCCGCCGAGGACCAGGAGCGAGGTGCCCTTCAGCAGGAAATTCTCCTGCATGATGAGGAACTCGATGCCCGACCCGGCGATCATCACGATCAGGTGGCCGGCCAGCATGGTCGCGAACAAACGGAGGCTGTGCGTGACGGGGCGGACCAGGAAGTTGGAGATGATCTCGATCGGAATGACGATCGGAAGAATGTAGACCGGGACTCCGGAGGGCACGGTGGCCAGCTTGAAGTACCTCAGGCCGTTCTTCTTGATGCCGATGGCGATCCAGGTGACGTACACGATTCCGGCCATCACATAGGCGCCGCCGACGTGCGAAAAGGTCGGGAGCTGGATCAGCGGAATTGCACCGTAGATGTTGTTCAGAAGAATGAAGAAGAACAGGCTGAAGAGCAGCGGAACATACTTCATGAAGTCTTTGCCGCCGATGATGTCCTTGGCAATGCCGTTGCGGACGAAGCCATAGGCGGCCTCGCCGGCGAACTGCAGTTTGCCGGGAACAAGCTGGCCCTTGCGGGCAGCTAGCAGAAAGAATGTGGCGATAATAATGACCGAAAGGATTACCAGCAGCATCTGCTTGGAGAATCCGTCGGCCGCCCCCCACGGCAGGATTGCCGGCAGGTGCATTTCATCAATTCCAGGAGGCGTAAAAGTTCCTGAATCTTGGGCCGGGAGCGCAAGCGCGATCAACGCGTTTCCTCTCTGCAGTGTCCATCATTGGGCGTCGGTCGGGGAAAGGCGACGTTGCTGTCGCGCTCTCCCCCTGTGAAATTATTTGGCATTACTGATCCTCGTCCTTGGACGGGCCACGTGCAGCATTGTCCCCACCAGCGGACTTGTCCGGGCTGGTGAGGCCGTGCATATGAGAAAGATAGAACCCTCCCGCGGCTCCAAGCAGGGCGCCTGCGAGCACAATCCAGCGGGTTCCCCACAGATTATCCAGACCCCACCCTATCAAACTCCAGACGAGGATTCCGCCAACAATGTAGCTGAAGACGGCGATGCCGGCGTTGTATCCGCCGTCTTCCCCGTCGGCAGAAACACCGGGGGCTCCGGCTGTGGTTTTGGGGGTGGCGGGCTTGTCGGTGCGGCGGACTTTGCGGCTAAACATGGGTACCGCCTTCCGGCGTCTCGGGGTCGTTGTACAGCTGGAGCCGTGCCTTGCTGAAGCCGTAGATCTCCGCAGCCTGCCAGAGGACCACGGTCACGACGGCGCCGGCCAGGAACCAGCGGCCGTCCAGCCACTCGGGGCTGCCGATGGCGAACAGCACAACGGCAAAGCCGACGACTTTAATGAAGTAGGTGGCCGCGAACAGGCCGATGGCTCCGGAGGAATGGTTCCGGCCGCCGAAGTGGCCCACCAGGAGGCTAATAGCGAAGAAGGCGATCACCAGTGCCCCGCCGAAGAGGCAGGACAGCGCGGCGGCCGTGCCTCCGATCAGGAGCGCCGCCAGGCTGGTGAGCAGCAGGGCGCCCCCGCCGACGGCGGAACTCAGGGCCAGCAGGCGCAGCCACAATGATTTTGTGGGACCTGAGAGACCAACTCGTCCGGCGCCGGACGGAGGTCCGGGGTCGGCGTCGGAGGTCATAAGATCCCAATCGTCGAGAGGCTGGCTGCTGGTCAAAGTGGCGCGGCGAAGTGCCGCACCTGAATTCTACATGAGATAGAAATTATTGGGAAAACCCGCGGAACCACGAGGTCCCGCGGGCCGCGGCTCACTCGCCTTCTGCTGACGACCGGGGGCCACGAGCCGGAGCTTTGTTGCGCAGGTACGGCCACGCCGTCACAACGGCCATGACCGCCATAGCGGCAAAATCCGCCACGAGGACAATCTGCCAGGGGAAAATCGCGAAGGCCAGGCCGCCGAACGCCAGCACGCAGGTCCACAGGTACATCATGATCACGGCGCCCCGGTGCGAGTACCCGATGTCGAGGAGTTTGTGGTGCAGGTGCCCGCGGTCCGCCGACCACGGCGAGCGTCCCAGCGCGGTGCGCCGCACCACGGCCAGGCACAGGTCCAGCAGGGGCAGGAACAGCACGGCGAAGGGCAGCAGGATGGGAATGATCGTGGGGATACCGTTGGCCCGGTCGTACAGCCCGGAGCTGATCTGCCCGGTGGAGACAATACCCGCCGAGGCCATGATCAGGCCGATCAGCATGGCGCCGGAGTCGCCCATAAAGATCTTGGCGGGAAACCAGTTGTGCGGCAGGAATCCGATGCAGGCACCCACCAGCACGGCTGTCAGCAGGGTGGCCAGGTCCGAGCGGTCCAGCAGCACGGCCGTCCGGTGCACCCAGTAGGCCGTCAGGAAAAACGCCGTTCCGCCGATGATGGCCACGCCGGCCGCCAGTCCGTCCAGCCCGTCGATGAAGTTGAACGCGTTCATGGTGGTCACGATCAGACCCGCCGTCAGGGCGATGCTGACGGCCTCGTTCTCGATCACGAACGGTTCGGGGATAAACGGGATGATGGTCATCCGAACGCCCCAGAGCGCAACCACCAGGGCCGCTGCGCTTTGGCCGATGAGTTTGACCCACCAGCGCAGGTCCAGCAGGTCGTCCGCCACCCCCACCAGGACGATCACTGCCGACCCGGCAAGGATCCCCCAGGGGGCGTCGTTGTTCCGGAAGATGTCCTTGACGAAGAACGACTGGCTGGCCACCACCAGGCCGACGGACAGCCCTGCAAAGATGCCCAGGCCGCCGAGCCGGGATACAGGGGTCGAGTGCATGTCCCTGCTGCGGATCGGGGAGAACAGCTCCATCCGGTTGCCGACGTAGCGGGCACCCCAGGTTGCTGTGTAGCTCACGACTGCCGCTGAGAGCATCATGAGCAGGTACATAATCACTGCGGAGACACCCGTCCGGAGGGGCTGGCGCAGGGCACACCCGGTTCGCCGGAACGGACCCGCGGTGATGCTGCGCGGCGCCGGTGGTGGGGTGAACTTAGCTGCTGTGGGTCTGTCGTGCGGTAAATGAAACTTCTCCGTCGCCGTGCGCAGGGCAGGCAGTGCGTGGTGCCTGACAGGGCTGTATTACAGTGGACTCTAGTCAAGATACTAATGCCAATGGCCACCTGTCTTCGCGTCACACGGCCCATTGCCGGGCGGAAAACCACCGGCGGCCGTGCTGAAAGGAACACTCGATGACCCTGTCGGTTGCAGTTGCTGCCGTGACGTTTGACCGTCCCCGGGAGCTGGCGGTCCTGCTGGACGCCATCAACAACCAGACGGCATCGGTCCGCTCGATCTGCCTCGTCGATTCCGGTACGGTCCCCGCCAAGGATGTGGCGGAAGCGCATGCAAACGTGGAGTATGTCCGGTCCGAGGCGAACCTCGGCGGCGCGGGCGGGTTCTCGCTTGCCATCCTTAAAGCGGTCGCCACGGGCGCCGACTGGATCTGGATGATGGACGACGACGCCGAACCTGCCGATCCGGAGTGCCTCGCCACCCTGGTCCGGGAGGCTGAGGCCCGCGATCTTGAGGCAGTGGTCCCGCTGGTGGTGGCCCCGGGCCACCCGGACCGGCTCTCCTTCTTCTTCCGCCTCGCCGGCAAAGTCACCCACGACCGGGCCGAGGTGGAGAAACTCGGTTTCCTGCCCAACGACGGCCATTTCTTCAACGGTGCGCTGATCCGCTCGGATGTCTTCTTCAAGGTGGGCCTGCCGGACATGCGCCTGTTCATCCGCGGCGACGAAGTGGACTTCACCATCAGGCTCCGCAAGGCCGGCATCCGGTTCGGCACCGTCACGACGACAGCGATCACGCACCCGCACGCCTTTTCCGAGACGCAGCACGTGTTCGGCGCCCGGTGGCATGTGATCGTGCCGGAGTCGGCGTTCAAACGTTACTTCTACTACCGGAACCGCGGCTACCTGATCCGCCGCCACTTCCGGGCCAAGTCCCTGGTCGCCGATGTTGGCGGCTACCTCGGGTACTTCCTGCGCCGCGGCGACCTCCGCGGCCTGGCCGACTGGTTCGGGGCCTTTTCCGCCGGACTGCGCGGCAAGGGCTTCGGCCCCCTCAAGGACCAGAAGTTCTAACCCCTGGGCTGTAGCCGGCGGCGGACCAGCAGGCCGGCGAGCAGCCACGGCTCACCGAAAACCCGGTAGGCGACGCGCCGCGGGTGCAGGACCAGGCGCCAGGCCCATTCCAGGCCGAGGCGTCCCAGCCACCGCGGTGCAAGCTTCTGGATCCCGGCAATCTGCTCGATCGCCCCGCCCACGGCGCAGTAGACGGCCGGGGGCAGCTCCCCCAGCCGGCGGGTGAGCACCTGCTCCTGCAGCGGCATGCCGAGCCCGAGCAGAACCAGTTGCGGCCGGAACTCCGACAGCCAGGCCACGGCCGACTCTTCCAGGTCCGTGTTCCAGCCCTCGCCGGGCATTCCGGCCACCCGGGCGCCCGGTACCACTGCGGCAAGCCGGGCCACCGCCTGGGAGTTCGCCACCGGCCCGGCGCCGATCACGGCAATCCGCTCCAGCCCGCTGACATCCGCCAGGGCGGGAATCCAGTCGGTGGAGCCGAGCCGGTAGTCCATGACGGGAATACCGTCCGGCCGGGCCTGGCTGCCGCGGGACCACAGCATGAGCACGGGGGCGCCGTCGATCAGCACCACGTCGCTTTGGTCGTAGAACCGGCGGAACGCCGGATCCGAATGGCACAGGGTGACGCTGTGGAGGTTGTGCCCGACGACCGTGCGGATGGTGCCCTCGGCCACGTAGCGGGTGAGCACCTCTGTCAGCTCCGGCACCGTCAGGGGTGTGGCGTCCACGTCGAGGACGGGGACGCGCTGCCGTTCGAGGGTCATGCGGTTCCGGCCGGCTCGTCGGCGGGTTCTTCGCCGGCCGGGTCTGCCCCTGTTCCTCCGCCTGCGGCGGGGGGCTGTTCGTCCACGCCCAGCACCTCCGGGACCACTTCACGGAGCCGGGCGAGGCTGATCGCACCCTGGCGCACGACGCGCAGCGGCAGTGAGGTGGCGTCGACGATGGTGGACGGCACCGCCTCGGCGCCTTCGGCCGGACGCGGCCCGCCTTCGAGGTAGACCTCCACGGACTCGGCGAGCTGGGCTTCAGCTTCGGCGGCGGTCTGCGCCGCTGCCTGGCCGGTGCGGTTGGCCGAGGACACGGCCAGCGGCCCGGTGAGGGTCAGCAGGTCCTGTGCCACCTCGTCGGCCGGGATCCGCAGGGCCACCGTGCCCTTGGTCTCGCCGAGGTCCCAGTCCAGGGACGGCTGGGCGTGCAGGATGAGCGTCAGTCCCCCGGGCCAGAACGCCTCGGCAAGCCGGCGGGCTTCGGCCGGCACATCCGTGGCCAGGCCGTCGAGGGCGTTGAGCCGCGGGATGAGCACCGGCGGCGGCATCTTCCGGCTGCGGCCCTTCGAGGCCAGCAGCAGGGTCACGGCGAGGGGCGAGAACGCATCGGCGGCAATCCCGTACACGGTGTCCGTGGGGAAGACCACGCACTTCTGCTCGCGGATGGCCCGCTGGGCGTGTTCAAGTCCTGCGGCCCGCTCTTCGGCTGCCGTGCAATCGTAGCTAGTTGTCACTGGCCCATTCTTTCATCACTTGGGAGGGTTGCCCGGATCATCAGCGGGCGGACGGACCGGCGAGGACGGCGCTGGTGGCCCGGTCCTTGCCGTTGAGGTCGCGGTGTGTGGTCACGGCGGACCAGAGGCCGGAGCGCTCCAGCATGGCGGCGATCCAGCCGGACTGGACCTCGGCGTGTTCCATCACGAAGTAGCCCCCGGGGACCAGCAGCCGGGCTGCGGAGGCTGCGGCCGCCGTCGGGAGTTCCATGCCGTCCGCTCCCCCGCCGTACAGGGCTTCCGGCGGATCGTGCAGGGCCACTTCGGGTTCGTTGGGCACCGCTTCGGCGGGAATGTAGGGAGGGTTGGAGACGACGACGTCGAAGGTCCCGTTGTGCTCGGGCAGGGCATCGCGCAGGTCGCCGCGGATGAGGTGGACGCCGAGCGGCGCCAGGTTCTTCGCCGCCCAGGCGTGCGCGAACTCGCTGAATTCCACGGCGTGGACCTCTGCCCCGGGAACCTCGTGCGCGATGGAGCCGGCGATGGCCCCGGACCCGGTGCCGAGGTCCACCACTTTGGGCCGTGCCGGGGGCAGCAGCTGGCCGGTGTCCTTGAGCCAGTCCAGGACCAGCTGCACCACGGATTCGGTTTCCGGGCGCGGGATGAAGACCCCCGGACCGACGGCCAGCTCGAGGTACCGGAAGTGCGCCACGCCCGTGATGTGCTGCAGCGGAATGCGCCGTGCCCGGTCCGCGACGAGTTCCCCGTAGCCTTCGGGTGCCGGGGTGTCCACCAGCATCAGGGCACGCAGCCTGCCGGGTCCGACGCCGAGCAGGTGCCCGGCCAGGAGTTCAGCGTCCACCCGTGGGCTCGGGACACCGGCGGCGGCCAGGGTGGCGGTGGCCTCGCGGACCGCGTCCCCTAGGCCAGGCCCGGTGCGTTCTGTTCTCACGACGGCCGCCGTGCTAGTCGCCGATGGCGTCGAGGCGGGCCTGCTCATCCATCTCGATGGCCGACTGGATGACCGGTTCCAGGTCGCCGTTCATGACCTGGTCCAGGTTGTAGGCCTTGTAGCCGGTGCGGTGGTCCGCGATCCGGTTTTCCGGGTAGTTGTAGGTCCGGATGCGCTCGGAGCGGTCCATGGTGCGGATCTGCGACTTGCGCTGGGCGGAGTTCTCGGCGTCGATCTGCTCCTGCTGGTGCGCCAGGATGCGTGCACGGAGCACGCGCATGCCGGCTTCCCGGTTCTGCAGCTGCGACTTCTCGTTCTGCATCGCGACCACGATCCCGGTGGGAAGGTGGGTGATCCGGACGGCGGAGTCGGTGGTGTTCACGGACTGCCCGCCGGGGCCGGAGGACCGGTAGACGTCGATCTTGAGGTCGTTCTGGTTGATTTCGAGCTCTTCGGGCTCGTCCACTTCCGGGAGGACCAGCACGCCGGCGGCCGAGGTGTGGATGCGGCCCTGCGACTCGGTCACGGGCACGCGCTGCACACGGTGCACACCGCCTTCGAACTTGAGCCGGGCAAAGACACCCTCGGCGGGGTCGTTGGAGCTGCCCTTGACGGCCATCTGGACATCCTTGTAGCCACCGAGATCCGATTCCGTCGCCGAAATGATCTCGGTCTTCCAGCCGCGGGATTCCGCGTACCGGGTGTACATCCGCAGCAGGTCCGCGGCGAAGAGCGCAGCCTCGTCGCCGCCTTCGCCGCCCTTGACCTCGAGGATCACGTTGCGGGCATCGTCCGGGTCCCGCGGGATCAGCAGCCGGCGCAGCTTCGCGGCCGCGGTCTCCAGCGCAGCCTCAAGCTCCGGCACCTCGGCAGCAAACTCGGGGTCCTCGTCCGCCATCTCCTTGGCAGCGGCCAGATCATCGCGGATGCCTTCCCAGCGGTGGTAGGCCTCAACAATGCCGTTGAGCTGTGCCGAGCGCCGCCCCAGCTTCCGGGCAAGCTTCTGGTCAGCATAAACAGCAGGATCGCCAAGCTGCGCCTGGATGGCATCATGCTCATCCAACAGGCCCTGTACGGACTCAAACATTTTTCAAAACCTCTTTCGACTCTTACAAGTCTAGTTACTGCAACGAGGGGTCACTTACCGCCCATGCCAACGGCTCCAACGGGCGCCAAGTGACCCCGCGTTGCGGTGAAGCGACGGTGAGCAAATAGCAAAGCCGCTCAAAATATGCCGGCCGGGGAGTGGCTTCGGGCCTGCCGGAGCCGGGTGGCTGACGATCGTAGATCGTCAGCCACCCGGCGGAGGGCGGGGCCGGCATATTTTGAGCGGCTAAAGCCAGCTACTTGTCGTTATCGGACTTCGCACCAAGCGTCGTCTTCTGCACCTGCATCAGGAACTCGACGTTGCTCTGGGTCTCCCGGATCTTGTTGGTCAGCAGTTCAAGGCTCTGCTGCGTTTCGAGTCCGGAGAGGACGCGGCGCAGCTTCCACATGATCTTGACTTCCTCGGCGGAGAGCAGGTTCTCTTCGCGGCGGGTGCCGGAGGCGTTCACGTCCACGGCGGGGAAGATGCGCTTGTCCGCGAGTTGGCGGGACAGGCGCAGTTCCATGTTGCCGGTGCCCTTGAACTCTTCGAAGATGACCTCGTCCATCTTGGAGCCGGTCTCAACGAGCGCGGTGGCCAGGATGGTGAGCGAGCCGCCGTTTTCGATGTTGCGGGCTGCACCGAAGAAGCGCTTCGGCGGGTACAGCGCGGCCGAGTCGACACCGCCGGAGAGGATACGGCCCGACGCCGGTGCCGCCAGGTTGTAGGCGCGGCCCAGGCGGGTCATGGAGTCCAGGAGCACCACAACGTCCATGCCCATTTCCACGAGGCGCTTGGCGCGTTCGATGGAAAGTTCGGCCACGGTGGTGTGGTCGTCGGCGGGACGGTCGAAGGTGGACGCGATGACCTCACCCTTGACGGTGCGCTGCATGTCCGTGACTTCTTCGGGGCGTTCGTCCACCAGCACCATCATGAGGTGGACCTCAGGATTGTTGGTGGTGATGGCGTTGGCGATGGACTGCAGGATGAGCGTCTTGCCGGCCTTCGGCGGCGAAACGATCAGGCCGCGCTGGCCCTTGCCGATCGGGGCCACCAGGTCGATGACGCGGGGGCCGATCTTCTTGGGGTCCGTCTCGAGGCGGAGGCGCTCGGAGGGGTACAGCGGGACGAGCTTCGCGAATTCAACGCGGTCCTTGAGTTCCTCCGGGGTCTTGCCGTTGACCGAGGTGACGCGGACCAGGGCGTTGAACTTCTGGCGGGCGGACTGCTGCTGGTTGCCCTGCTGGGACTCGCCTTCGCGCGGTGCACGGATGGCGCCGACGACGGCGTCGCCCTTGCGCAGGTTGTACTTCTTGACCTGGGCGAGGGACACGTACACATCGTTCGGACCGGGCAGGTAGCCGGAGGTGCGGATGAACGCGTAGTTCTCCAGCACGTCCAGGATGCCGGCGACCGGCAGCAGGACGTCGTCCTCGGTGACCTCGACGTCGTCGACGTCCGGTCCCTGGACACGCCCGCGGCGGCGGTCGTTGCGGTCGCGGAAGCGGTCGTTGCGCGAGGAGTTGTCGCGGCTGTCCTGCCCGCCGCGGTCGTTGCGGTCGCGACGGTTGCGGCGGTTCCGGCGGCTGCCGCCGTCGTTGTCATCGTTATCCCGGTTGTCGCGGTTGTCGCGGCCGCCGGCGGACTCGTCGCGGCCACCGCGGGTGCGGGTGTTGTCACGGCGCTGGCCGTCCTCGCTACCCTGGTCGGACTGGCGCTGCTCAGTGCGCTGTTCGGTGCGCTGTTCGGTACGCTGCTCAGTGCGTTCCGCCTGGGGCTGGTCGCCCGAAGACTGCTCGGCCGGGGCCTCTGCGCCCTGGGCTGCGGCCTCGCCGCGGCGGCGGTTGCGGGTGCGCGGCTGGCGGGTGCGGTCGCTGCCCTCAGCCGGAGCTGCGGCACCGTCGGTGCCGGCGGGCGCAGCCGCGGCGGGAGCCTCGACTGCCGGTGCGGCAGCGGCCGGTGCCTCGGCAACGGGGGTGCTGATGACGCCGTCGCTGCCGGCGCGGCGGCTGCGGCCACGGCCCCGGGCACGCGGGTTTTCCTGGGCCGGAGCCTCGGAATCGGCGGCGGGAGCAGCAACGGGTGCTGCGGCGGCAGGCGCGGCGGACTGGGAGACGGTGCCGTTGTCGGTCGCCTTCTCAGCAGCGCGGGACGGCGCCTTGCTCACGGGGGTGCCTGCACGGTGGGCGGAAATGGCAGACACAAGATCGCCCTTCCGCATCCGGGAACCGCCGGAAATCCCCAACTGGCTGGCAAGAGCCTGGAGCTGGGCGAGCTTGAGGCCGGCGAGGCCGCTGCTCTTGGCGGGTGCAGCCGATGATGATCCGGCAGCAGAAGATGATGTTTCCACAGCTGAAGACAGCTCAGTGGTTTCGGTCACGAAGGATCCTTCCCCCTCGACGGCGTCCAGGCTAGGAGCTGGACGCGATGATTTGATCCGGGCTGCAGTTCAGATCTGCAGCCGCGATTTCGGCCTTGCCGGATGGAAATGGCCGGCTCAGCCGGATACTGCATTCACCTGGCTCGTTCCGGTAGAGAAGGAACGGCGGGCTGACGTTTCAGGGGTGCAGAGACTGTTTCTGCGGGTTCCTGCGTCAGACCCTAATGCAGGTGGCACCGAAATTATTGCGCAGTGAAAGATGAGAAAGGCAACTAGGCCAACATCGCGGTCTTATGGACGGCAATTGAATTGCCGACTGCGGAATTACCGCCGGTGCACTTCCACTTTAGCACCTTCGACGTCCACAGCCAGCTTCATCACACGCCAGCCCACGTCCGGCGTGTTGCCGGCCGTGAAGGAATCGATGAACCCGACGGCGGCCTCCGCCTGGGCCTCGCCGTTGGCCAGGACCAGCACGGTGGGCCCGGCCCCGGAGACGACGGCGGCGAAACCCGCGCGCCGCAGCGCTGCGATCAGGTCCGCGCTGGGACGCATGGCCTCGGCCCGGTAGCTCTGGTGCAGGTAGTCCTCGGTACCGGGCAGCAGGAACTCGGGTTTCTGCGTCAGCGCATGGATCAGCAGGGCCGCCCGGCCGGAGTTCATGGCCGCGGCATGGTGGCCCACCGAGGCGGGCAGCAGCGCCCGCGCCGCTTCGGTGGACAGCTCGTAGTCCGGCACTGCCACCACCGGAATGACGGCCGCTGCGACAGTCGCGCAGGTGCTGCTGTACTGGTCACTGTCCTGCCACGACAGCGCCAGTCCGCCGAAAATCGCGGGAGCGACGTTGTCCGGGTGGCCTTCCATCTCACTCGTGAGCTGCAGGACCCACTCCCGGTCCCGGCGCGAGGCTTCCGGGACCAGGGCGTTGGCCGCGGTGACGGCGGCCACCACGGCGCAGGCCGAGGAGCCCAGCCCGCGGCCGTGCGGGTTGATGTTGTCAGCCGTGATCCGCAGGCCCTCGTGCCGGAAGCCCAGGCGGTGCAGGGCCTCGGTGAGCGCCCTCACCACCAGGTGGCTGGCATCGCGGGGCAGGGATTCCGCGCCCTCTCCGCTGAGTTCGAACTCCAGCTCGCCGCTGTCCAGGGTCTCCACCGTCAGGGTGTCGAACAGTGTCAGCGCGAGTCCCAGGCTGTCGTAGCCGGGCCCCAGGTTCGCGCTGGTGGCGGGCACCCGGACCGTCACGAGCTGTCCGGACCGAACCGCCGGTGTGTCGGCGGCGGACTCGGCCGGAATGGTGAGGGTGGTTTCCACGACTATTTTTCTTCCAGTCCCAGGGCGGTAGCCACGGTGACAACATCGTTTGCGACCTTGACCGGCTGCACTTCGCTGCCGTCCTCGGTGCGGAGCGCCCACTGCGGATCCTTGAGGCCGTGGCCGGTGACCGTGATGACGATCGTCTTGCCGGCCGGCACCTCGCCCGCGGCGTGCTTTTTGATCAGCCCGGCGACGCCGGCAGCGGAGCCGGGTTCGACGAAGACGCCTTCACGGGAGGACAGCCAGCGGTGGGCGGAGAGGATTTCCTCGTCGGTGACGGCCTCGATCACACCGCCGGACTCGTCGCGTGCGGCGACGGCGGTCTCCCAGGAAGCCGGATTGCCGATCCGGATGGCGGTGGCGATCGTGTCGGGCTCCGTGATGGGGTGGCCGGCAACGAACGGCGCCGCACCGGCGGCCTGGAAGCCCCACATGACCGGGGTCCGGGTGGAGACCGGGGCCAGCGTGCCGGCCGTGAGGGACTCGAACGGGGCGCAGTATTCCTTATAGCCCTTCCAGTACGCGGTGATGTTGCCGGCGTTGCCGACGGGCAGCACGTGGAAGTCCGGGGCGTCGCCGAGCCAGTCGACCACTTCGAAGGCGCCGGTCTTCTGGCCCTCGATCCGGGCCGGGTTGACCGAGTTCACCAGGAACACGGGGTAGGACTCCCCCAGCTTCCGGGCAATCTCGAGGCAGTCATCGAAGTTGCCGTCGACCTGCAGCAGGGTCGCACCATGCGCGATCGCCTGGCTCAGCTTGCCCATCGAGATCTTGCCCTCGGGCACCAGCACCACGCATTTTAGCCCCGCCGCGGTGGCGTACGCCGCGGCCGAGGCGGAGGTGTTGCCCGTGGAGGCGCACACCACGGCCTTGGCCCCGGCAGCCACAGCCGCCGTCATGGCCATGGTCATGCCGCGGTCCTTGAACGAGCCGGTCGGGTTCATGCCCTCGACCTTGAGGTAAACGTCGCTGCCGGTCAGGGCGGACAACTGCTGCGCGTGCACCAGCGGGGTGCCGCCCTCACCCAGGGTGATGACGGTGGTCTCCGCGGTGACGGGCAGACGGTCAGCGTATTCGCGGATGACGCCGCGCCATTGGTGAGCCACTTAGACTCCTTCTACCCGCAGAACGGATGTAACTGAATTGATGACGTCCAGGCCCTTCACGGCCTCGACGGTGGCTGCCAGTGCAGCCTCGCTTGCGCGGTGGGTCACGATCCGCAGCTCCGCTGATTCGGTGTTCGAGTCGGCGTCGCGGTGGATGGTCTGCCGCATGATTTCAATGGAGACACCGTGCTCGGCGAAGAGACGGGCGATCTGGGCCAGGACGCCGGGCTGGTCCGCCACGTCGAGGCCGATGTAGTAGCTGGTGACCGCCGAGCTGATGGGCAGCGCCACCACCTGGCCGGTGGTGGTCTCGGCGCGGCCGGGACCACCCAGGACGATGCTCCGCGCGGCGGAGATGAGATCGCCCATCACAGCCGAGGCAGTCGGCTTGCCGCCGGCGCCCTGGCCGTAGAACATCAGTTCGCCGGCGTTTTCGGCCTCGACGAAGACAGCGTTGAAGGCACCGTGGACTGCGGCCAGCGGGTGTTCGCGCGGCAGCAGCGTCGGGTGCACGCGGACGGAGATTCCGGTGTTGCCGTCTGCTGCCGCGTCTGTGCCTGCTGCTGCGTCTGCGGTATCCAGCTTTTCCGCGATCGCCAGCAGCTTGATCACAAAGCCGGCATCCTTGGCCGCGGCGATATCCGCGGCGGTGACGGAGCTGATGCCCTCGCAGTAAACGTCGTCCAGGGAGAACCGGGTGTGGAAGGACAGGGAGGCCAGGATCGCGGCCTTCGAGGCGGCGTCATAACCCTCGACGTCGGCCGTGGGGTCTGCTTCCGCGTAGCCGAGGCGCTGGGCCTGGGCCAGGGCGTCGGCGAACTGCGCGCCGGTGGAATCCATCTGGTCCAGGATGAAGTTGGTGGTCCCGTTGACGATGCCCAGCACGCGGGTGATCCGGTCGCCGGAGAGGCTGTCCCGGATGGGCCGCAGGATGGGGATCGCGCCGGCCACGGCGGCCTCGTAGGACAGCTGGACGCCGGCCCGGTCCGCTTCCTCATGGAGCGTGGGCCCGTCCTTGGCCACCAGGGCCTTGTTGCCGGTGACCACGCAGGCGCCGTTGCGCATGGCGGTCAGGATCAGGGTCCGGGCCGGCTCGATGCCGCCCATCAATTCGATCACCAGGTCCGCGTCCTTGACCAGGGCCTCGGCATCCGTGGTGAACAGCGCGCGCGGCAGGTCGACTTCGCGGGGGGCATCGACGTCGCGCACCGCGATGCCGGACAGTTCCAGCCGGGCGCCGGCGCGGGACGCCAGCGTGTCGGCGTCGTCAATGAGAATCCGCGCAACCTGGGCCCCGACGTTGCCACAGCCCAGCAGGGCTACTTTCAGGGTTCGCAATTCGGTCATTCAGACTCCCATGTCGCGGTTGAGCAGATCTTCTTCGGTTTCCCCGCGGACAATGAGCCGGGCAGATCCGTCGCGCACAGCGACAACGCCCGGCCGGGCCAGATAGTTGTAGTTGCTTGACAGGGCCCAGCAGTAGGCGCCGGTACCCGGTACAGCGAGCAGATCACCGGCTGCCACGTCCTCGGGCAGATATACATCTCTAACAACTATGTCGCCGCTCTCGCAATGTTTGCCCACCACTCGGGACAGCTGCGGTGCCGCGTCCGAGGTCCGTGAGGCCAGAATTGCCGAGTAATCCGCGTCGTACAGCACCGGACGGGCGTTGTCGCTCATGCCGCCGTCCACCGACACATACCGGCGCGGGTACGTAACGTTCCCGTCCCCCGGCGCGTCCACCCGGACGGTCTTCAGCGTGCCCACTTCGTAGAGCGTGAACGTGGTGCTGCCGACAATCGCGCGGCCCGGCTCGATCGAAATTCGGGGCGCGGTAATGCCCAGTTCCGCGCATTTGGTACGGACGACGGCGGCCATCGCCTGGGCGATTTCGGCGGGCGGGCGCGGGGTGTCCACCGGCGTGTAGGCGATGCCGTAGCCGCCGCCGAGGTCCAGTTCGGGAAGCACAATTGAGTACTTGGCCTGCATCGCGGCGAGGAAGTCCAGCAGCTTCTCCGCGGCCAGGGCGAACCCGTCGGGTTCGAAAATCTGCGAGCCGATGTGGCAGTGCAGTCCCAGCAGCTCGATGCCGGGGTACCCGGATGCCGCGGCCACGGCTTCCTCGGCCGCTGACAGGCCGGCCTGGTCGGTGGAATCCCCCGCCATGGAGAGGCCGAACTTCTGGTCCTCGTGTGCCGTGGCGATGAACTCGTGCGTGTGGGCGTGGACGCCGGGGGTCAGGCGCAGCATCACCCTGGCGGTTTCGCCGCGCGCCTCCGCAATTTTGGCGACGCGCTCAAGTTCGGCGAGGCTGTCCACCACGATCCGGCCCAGCTGCAGGTCCAGCGCCCGGTGGATTTCGCCGTCGGACTTGTTGTTGCCGTGCAGCGCAACATCGGCGCCGGGGATCCCGGCGCGGGCGGCGACGGCGAGTTCCCCGCCGGAGGCCGTGTCCAGCCGGAGGCCTTCCTCCTCCACCCAGCGGACCACCGAGGTGCACAGGAACGACTTGCCGGCGTAGTAGACGTCCACTCCGCCGCAGATGTCGGCGAAGGCGTCGTTGAAGGCGTCCGAGAACGCGCGGGCGCGGGCGCGGAAATCGTTCTCGCTCATGACGAACAGCGGCGTGCCGAACTGGCGCTGGAGTTCGCTGACGGGGATGCCGTCGATGGCGAGTTCGCCGGCGTCGTTCCTGGCGACGTCGCCGGCCCACATGGGCGTGTGCAGGGCGTTGAGGTCTGCGGGGACCTGCAGCCATTCGGGGGCGAGCGGGGAGCCTGCGGCGTTCGTGGTCATGGCGGTTACATCCGTTCCGGCGCCGAAACGCCCAGCAGGTCCAGTCCGTTGGCCAGCACCTGGCTGGTGGCGTCGTTGAGCCACAGCCGGGTGCGGTTGAGATCGGTGATGGCTTCCTCGCCCAGGGGGGCGATGCGGCAGGCGTCGTACCAGCGGTGGTACGCCCCGGCGATGACCTCCAGGTGGCGGGCCACGCGGTGCGGCTCGCGCAGTTCGGCGGCCTTGGCCACAATCGAGGGGTAGCTGCCCAGGTGCGAGAGCAGCTCGTTCTCGGTCGCGTGGTCCAGCAGGGATGCCTCGAAGCTGTCCTTGCCGTCCACGCTGCGCTCGACGCCGGCGGCCACGGCGTTGCGTGCCGCACCGCGGGACCGGGCGTGCGCGTACTGGACGTAGAACACCGGGTTCTCGTTGCTGTGCTTCTTCAGCAGCTCCGGGTCCAGGGTCAGCGGGGAATCGGCCGGGAAGCGCGCCAGCGAGTACCGCACCGCGTCCTTGCCCAGCCACGAGATGAGGTCCTTGAGTTCGATGATGTTGCCCGCCCGCTTGGACAGCTTGGCGCCGTTCACGGAGACCAGCTGGCCGATCAGGACCTCGATGTTCACGTCGGGATCGTCGCCGGCGGCAGCGGCAATGGCTTTGAGCCGGTTGATGTAGCCGTGGTGGTCAGCGCCCAGCAGGTAGATCTTCTCGGTGAAGCCGCGGTCCTTTTTGGACAGGTAGTAGGCGGCGTCGGCGGCGAAATAGGTCGGCTCGCCGTTCGCCCGGATCATCACGCGGTCTTTGTCGTCGCCGAAGTCCGTGGTGCGCAGCCAGACCGCGCCGCCGTCGTCGTACACGTGCCCCTGCTCCCGGAGCCGCGCCACGGCGTCCTCGATGGCGCCGGCGTCGTGGAGCTCCTGCTCGGAGAAGTAGACGTCGAATTCGACGTCGAAGTCCGCCAGGGTGCGCTTGATGTCGTGCAGCTGCGCCTTGTACGCCGCGCCGCGGATCACCGGCAGCGCGGCGACGTCGGTCAGCTCGCGGATGTCCGGGTGCTGGGTGAGCACCTCATGGCCCAGGTCGGCGATGTACTCGCCGGGGTAGCCGCCCTCCGGGACGCCGCGGCCGTGCAGCCGCGACAGCACGGAGTGCGCAAAGACGTTCATCTGCGAGCCGGCGTCGTTGATGTAGTACTCGGCCGTGACGTCCGCGCCGGACGCACGGAGGACGCGCGCGATCGCATCGCCCAGGGCGGCCCAGCGGGTGTGGCCGATGTGCAGCGGGCCGGTGGGGTTGGCGGAGACGAATTCCATGTTGACGGTGTGGCCTGCGAGCGCCGTGTTGGTGCCGTAGTCCGGCCCGGCCTCGACGATTGCTTTGGCCAGGGCCCCGGCGGCGGCAGCGTCGACCGTGATGTTGAGGAAGCCCGGTCCGGCGATGTCGACGGCGGAGACACCCTCGATGGACTTCAGCCGCGCGCTCAGGACGGATGCGAACTCGCGCGGGTTGGTGCCAGCCTTCTTGGCCAGCTGCAGGGCGATGTTGGTGGCCCAGTCGCCGTGGTCCCGGTTCTTCGGCCGCTCGACGCGCACCTCATCCGGGACGTCGGATGCGGAGAGCCCGATTTCACCGGCGGCGACGGCGTCCTTCAGGCAGGCGGATATGGCGAGGGAAAGTTCTTCAGGGGTCACCCTTCCAGCCTACCGGTGGCCCGGTGTGTGGCGGAATTTGGTGCCGGTCATGACCGCGGCACGGCGGCGCCGGGAGAACGTCCGGCTTCCAAAGCCGGATCACAGGTTGAACCACTACGCTGATCCGTACGTCGTATCCCGAAGTATCCGCTAGAGAAACGAGCCGCTGTTGAACATCTCCCTCCGTAAAAGCGTCGTCGTCGGCATCGCCGGGCTGTCCCTGGCCGGTTCAGCGGCCGGGTGCGCGCCGGGCCAGGCTTCCGGCTCCCCGGACGCCAGTGCCCCGCCCCCGGCCGCCGCGGGCGGCGGGTCTTACAAGGACGGGACCTACAGCGCGGACGGCAACTACGTCTCCCCCAACGGCAACGAGACCGTGGGCGTGACCCTCACCCTCGCCAACGGCACCGTGTCCGACGTCCAGATCACCCAGCATCCGTCGAACCCCAACACCCGCAAGTTCCAGGGCGAGTTCGCCGGCGGCATCAAGTCCCAGATCGCCGGCAAGAGCCTCGACGAGATTAAGGTCTCCAAGGTGGCGGGGTCCTCGCTGACAAGCGGCGGCTTCAACCAGGCTGTGCAGAAGATCAAGTCCGAGGCGCAGGCCTAAGCCACAGTGCCGCATCCGGGCTGGGCGGACTTCAGTTTCGACGGGATCGGTACGCGCTGGGAAATCTCCACGCCGTCCCCGCTCTCCGGCACGCTCCAACGCCGGCTGCTGGACACGGTGGCGGACTACGACGCCGTGTGGTCCCGGTTCCGGCCGGACTCCGTCATCGCGGCCGCCGCCCGGCATCCGGGACGCTATGAACTGCCCCCCGAGGCGGACGCCCTGGGCCGGCTCTACAAGACCCTGTACCGGCTCAGCGGCGGGGCCATGACCCCGCTGATCGGCGGCAGCCTGGAACACCTCGGCTACGACGCCGCTTACTCCCTCAGCCCGTCCGGGCCGCCGCAGCCGGCGCCACTGTGGGACGACGTGCTCGACTGGCAGGGCAGCGTGCTGGCCACCCGGGCGCCGGTGGTGCTCGACGTCGGAGCAGCCGGGAAGGGGCAGCTGGCGGACCTGTTGTCCGGGGTGCTGCGTGACGGCGGCGCAGGCGAACATTTCATCGATGCGAGCGGCGACCTGCTCAACACCGGTCCGGCTCCGGTGGACGTCGGGCTGGAACATCCTTATGACCCGTCCCGCGCCATCGGGATCGTCACTCTCGGGGCCGCCGCCCTCTGCGCTTCCGCCGCCAACCGCCGTGCCTGGGGCGACGGGCTGCACCACGTGCTGGACGGCACCACGGGCGCACCGGTGCGCACCGTCGTCGCCAGCTGGGCGCTGGCGGGGACCGCCATGGTGGCCGACGCACTGGCCACGGCACTGTTCTTCGTCGACGGCTCCCGGCTGGCGGCGGAGTTCGACTGTTCCTGGCTGACTGTCTACTCGGACGGCCATGCCGAGTTTTCGGCCGATTTCGAAGGGGTGCTGTTCCCATGACCGCCACGATGTCCACTCCCCTGGGCTCCCGCCTGGACACGGTGCTGGGCCGGTTCACGATGTACCGGCTGGTGCTCTGGGTCCTCGCCGTCCTGGCCGGGTACAGCCTGCTGCTCGACGTGCTGGGATGGCTCACGTTCGGGCTTCCGGAGATGATCGCGCACCTGGCGCTCTGCCTCGGCCTGACGTACGGCTCCAACCGGGCCGTGGCGGCCCTGTTCCACGTGCGCCCGCACTCCGAGTCGTCCCTGATCACGGGGCTGCTGCTGTACTTCCTCTTCTGGCCCACCCAGTTCACTGCAGGGCTGCAGTACCTGGACCTGGCCGGCGTCGCCCTCGCGTGCGTGCTGGCGTCAGTGTCCAAGTACGCCCTGGCCTGGCGCGGCCGCCACATCTTCAACCCGGCGGCGGCGGGAGCCTTCATCACCGGGCTGACCGGACTCAACATCGCCACGTGGTGGGCGGCCACGCCCGCGATGCTGTGGCTGGTGCTGCCGGGGGTCCTGCTGGTCCTGTACCGGGTCCGGAAACTGTTGATGGCCGCCGTCTTTACGGTGGTGGCCGTGTCCATCGTGGCCGTGGAGCTGCTGGGCTCCGGCATGTCCCTAGCGCAGGCCCTATGGCAGCCCCTCGCGCAGCGCCCCGTGCTGTTCTTCGTCGGCTTTATGCTCACCGAACCCCTCACCCTGCCCCCGCGCCGGTGGCAGCAGCTGGCGCTGGCCGCCGTCGTCGGGGTGCTCTTCGCTGTGCCCTACAACCTGGGCGTCGTGGCCAACTCCCCCGAGCTGGCCCTGCTGGTGGGCAATGCCCTGGCGTTCATCGCCGGGCAGCGCAGCCGGGTGCTGCTCCGGTTCCGCGGCGCCCGGCCCTTGACCCCGACGACGACGGAATTCACCTTCCAGCCCGAGCACACGGTCCGCTTCACGCCGGGGCAATACATCGAGCTGAACCTGCCGCACACGGGCGCCGACCGCAAAGGCAGGCGCCGGGTGTTCAGCCTGACCAGTCCCCCGGAAGCGGAAGAGCTGAGCATCGGCGTCGGAACGGCCAGTCCGCTGTCGACGGCCAAGCAGTCCCTCCTGGCCCTGGCTCCCGGCGACGAACTGACCGCCACCATGGTGGGCGGCGACTTCGTCCTGCCGCGGGACCCGGCGCGGCCGGTGCTGCTGGTGGCCGCCGGCATCGGCATTACCCCGTATCTGTCGCAGCTGACCGGGGACACCGCCGGGAGCAGGGACGTGGTGCTGCTGTACCTGGCCCGGACTGCCGGCGAGCTCGCCTACGCCGCGGAACTAGAACGCGCAGGAGTGCGGGTCATCGCGAGGCTCTCCGACGGGTCCGTACCGCCGGCGTTTATGCAGGACGCGGGCCCGGGCCGGATTGACGGGGCCGCGCTGAAGGACCTGGTGCCGGACATCGCTGGCCGGGACGTGTACGTGTCGGGTTCGCCGTCGAGCGTCCGCTCGCTCCGTGCTGCTGCCCGGAAAGCCGGTGCGCGGAGGATCCACGTGGACTCCTTTGCCGGCTATTGAGTGTGTTCCCAGGACCCGGGCGTGCCGATTTTCCCTTGGGGCCCACCTTCCTGCTAAGCTCTAGGACGTCCCGCCGGTCACGGCAGGAACCCTGACTGCCCTCGTAGCTCAGGGGATAGAGCGTCTGCCTCCGGAGCAGAAGGTCGTTGGTTCGATTCCAATCGAGGGCACATCCAAGAACCCCTAGGATCCACTGGATCCCAGGGGTTCTTTCGTGTTTGCTTGCGGTGAGTGCACAGGCGGCGAAACGGGGGACATCGGATGGTCGTCGGTGCAGCGCTGCTGTTTCCGTTCCAGTGGCTGGTTTCGGCCGTCCTGGTGGGGTTCCACGACGTCCTGGGCACCGCCGGCATGCCGCCGGCCAGCGGCTGGACCTGGACCCTGTCGGTCATCGGCCTGGTGCTGGCCATCCGTGCCGCCCTGATTCCCGCCGCCCTGGCGCAGGGCAAGGCCCAGCGCCGCATGCGCCGGCTGCAGCCGGACCTGAAGAAGCTGCAGGAAAAGTACGACGGCAGGACCGACGCCCAGTCCCGGCAGGCCATGGCGCAGGAACAGATGGCTTTGTACAAGGAACACGGCACCAACCCCCTCTCGGCGTGCCTCCCCCTGCTGGTCCAGGTCCCGTTCTTCCTCGCCCTCTTCACCGTGCTGTCCGGCGCCCCGGCAGCGGCTGCCCAGGGCAAGGGCATCGGGGCGATGAGCGCGGAGCAGCTGGTGCAGTTCGGGGAGTCGAGCATCTTTGGCGCCCCGCTGGCGGCGTCCATGCTCCACGGCACGCCCCCGGGCGGCAACGTGGGGGCCGTGTGGATCCTGTCCATGGTGATGATCCTGGCCATGACGGCGGCGCAGTTCGTCACCCAGCGTCACATCATGGCCAGGAACATGGCCGCGGGGACTGGGCCCGCAGCACGGCAGCAGCGGGTGCTGCTCTACGCGCTGCCGGCCGTCTTCGGCGCGGGCGGCATCCTCTTCCCCATCGGCGTTCTGATCTACTGGACCACCACAAACCTGTGGACCATGGTGCAGCAATTCATCCTGGATCCGGGGCCGTGACGGGCGTCCGGGCTGGCGGACCCCGCCGCTCAGCTCCGGGCTTCGGCCATTTCCTTGAGCTTCGCCAGGGCCGGCGGCCACGCTTCGTCGAACATGGACACGAACTGCTCGTCGCTGTCGAGCTCCACGTCCACCGTCGTTGACTCCCCGGACCCGCTGAAGGCATACCTTTCATGGGCGCCCACAAAAGCCTTCGCCGCCTCGCTGGAGGCGTCGACCTCGCCGTTGACGATCAGCCCGGTGTAGCGCAGGGAGATCAGCTCCTGCGGCCTGTTCTCCTCGACCGTGGCGATCAGTCCCCCCGTAGAGCCGTCGCCGTCGGGTCCGACGAAGCGCATGTCGCTGCCCTGGTTCCAGTCCCCCTCGTAGGAGGAATCACCGAAGGCTTTGGTCCATTCCCGGTAGGAGGCCGGCTCCAGCATGGTGGCCCACACGGCCTGCACGGGTGCGTTGACGGTTACCGAATACCTCAACTTTTCCATAGCCAATTTTACGTCTGTGCTTGAATCCCGGGCCAGCACGCAGCCCCGGTCCTCGGCGGGATAAGGAGGAAGCAGGCGCGGCCCCTGCCAATTGTCGGTGCCCGCTCGTAGGCTGTCTGCATCGACAGCGGGTTTCCGGCGGCCGGGTGACTGGACTGGGTGCCGGCCGCCGCATCACGCCGGGGTCCCGCCGAAGCGCAAAGGGGTCTCACATGCAGTGCACCATCATCCCTCCGTACATGCTCCGCCGGCTGGCAGCCCAGCGCGAACCGGAGCTCTCCGCAGCCGCACGTGCGGCGAAGGAGGCCCTGCACCACGTCCCGAGCTTCCAGGCGGCCCGCGCCGTGCCTGGGCCCGGCAGCCATCCGGGGCTGCGGGAGCCCCGGCCGGCACCGCCGGAACGGACGGTCTACGACGCCGGGTTCGCCGAGCAACTGCCCGGCAGCGTGGTCCGGAAGGAAGGGGAACCGCCGTCCGGCGATCCCGCCGCCGATGAGGCGTACGACGGGCTGGGGCACACCCACCGCCTCTACGCCGAGGCCTTCGGCCGGAATTCGATCGACGGCAACGGCCTGCACCTTGAGGCCACCGTGCACTACGGGCGGCTGTATGACAACGCGTTCTGGGACGGCCGGCAGATGGTCTTCGGCGACGGCGACGGCCAAGTGTTCCAGCGGTTTACCAAGTCTTTGAGCGTGATCGGCCACGAGCTGGCCCACGGCGTCACCCAGTACTCGGCAGGGCTGGTCTACCGCAACCAGGCCGGAGCGCTGAACGAATCGATGTCCGATGTCTTCGGGGCGCTCGTTGAGCAGCATGTCCGGCAGCAGTCGACGGCGAAAGCCAGCTGGCTGATCGGCGAGGGCCTCTTCACGGACCAGGTCCAGGGGACGGCCCTGCGTTCCATGAAGGCCCCGGGAACCGCGTACGACGACGACGTGCTGGGCAAGGATCCGCAGCCGGACTCGATGGACTCCTATGTGCATACCAGCGCGGACAATGGCGGTGTCCACATCAATTCGGGGATCCCCAACCGGGCGTTTTACCTGGTGGCCGCCAGCCTTGGCGGCAACGCCTGGGATGCACCGGGACGGATCTGGTACGAGACCCTGACCGGAGGGTCGCTGGCCCCGAATGCCACGTTCGGGGCCTTCGCCAAGGCCACCGCGGCATCTGCCAAGGAGCTTTTCGGGGCGGATTCTGCCGAGCATGACGCCGTGCGCTCCGCGTGGGAAACTGTGAAGGTAAAGTTCCCCGGAGCCCGGCGGTAACCAGGCTCATGACGATCCGAGCGCCATGAAAATAACCGTCCAGCGCAGCGGCGGCATTGCCGGCATGAAGCGGACGTGGACCGTGCAGCCCACGCCGCCTGAGGACACTGACGTCTGGCAGCCGCTGATTGAGGCCTGCCCGTGGGACGCCGTTCCCCTGGCAGGCCGGGGCGCACCGGCCGGCCAGCCGGACCGGTTCCTGTACAGCATCCGGGCCGGGCAGCACCGTGCCACTCTTCCCGAGCAGGCCGTCACCGGCCCGTGGCGGGACCTCGTCGAGACCGCCAAGGCGGCCGCCGAGCCCGCACCGCCGTCGGACGGCCTGTCGTTCTAGACCGCGGTTGCCAGGTGGCCGCGGAAAGTGCGGCGGTAGGACTGCGGGCTCGTGTCCAGCACCTTGGCGAAGTGGTGCCGCAGCAGCACCGAGTGGCCGAAACCTGATTCGCGCGCGATTTCATCGATATTGAGGTCCGTGGTCTCCAGCAGTTCCTGGGCCCGCAGCACACGCTGTGAATTGAGCCAGGCGGCCGGGGTGGCTCCCGTTTCGGAACGGAAGCGCCGGGCAAACGTGCGGGGTGACATATGGACGCGCGCGGCGAGCTCGTTGACCGAGTGGTCCTCCCCCAGATGCCGCACCATCCACTGCAGGAGTTCCTCCATGGGCTCGGAGCCGCAGCGCGGAATGGGACGGTCGATGAACTGCGCCTGGCCGCCGTCGCGGTGCGGCGGGACCACCATGTCCCGCGCGATGCTCGCCGCCACGTTCGCACCGAACTCCCGCCGGATCAGGTGCAGGCAGGCGTCGATCCCGGCGGCCGTGCCGGCACTGGTGATGATCCGGCTGTCCTCGACATAGAGGACATTTTCATCCACGTGCGCCGCCGGATAGCGGGCAGCCAGTTCCTGGGAGTAATGCCAGTGCGTGGTGCAGCGGCGTCCGTCGAGCAGGCCCGCCCGGGCCAGGGCGAAGGCCCCGGAACAGATGGACATCACCCACGCGCCGCGGGCGTGGGCCGCCCGCAGCGCCTCCAGCACGGATTCCGGAACGTCCCGGTCGTGGCCGAAAGGCGTCATGATGACCAGGTCGGCGTCGGCCGCGGCCTCCAGCCCGAGACCGACGTGCATGGACAGCCCGGACTTCAGCGGGACATCGCCCGGCGCCGGCGTGCAGACGCGGAAGTCGAAGGCGGGGACGCCGTTTCCGCGCGGCGAGCGGTCGATGCCGAACACCTCGAACGCCGTCGCAAATTCGAAGACCGAGAAGTGCGGGACCACGATCATGGCCACTGATTTGATCATGCCTCCATTGTGGCAGAAGCGGTGGCAGAAATTATAGCTTTTTGGTCATTTCTGCCACTTATTTTCGTGCCGCCACAGGAGAACCATGGAGTCATGGAACTCTTCGGAATCGCAGTCATCGTTCTCATCGTCGTCGGAGTCGCCGCCACCGTTGCCGCTCTCCGCAAGGACGGGCTGGGCCACAACCCGCCGGTCCGCTCGGAAGAATACTGGTCCGCCCTGGACCTGCCCAGCAGCAACTACACCTTCCGGATCTTCTGAACGCCCCACCCGCACCCGCTGCCCGGTCCCGTCAGGGGGCCGGGCATCTTTTTGCCCGGACCGCCGCGGCGCACTGTTCCCAGTAGACTGTGTTGCAGCCATGACACTGCATATCTCCTACCCCGCCGAGCTGCCGGTTTCCGAGCGCCGCGAGGACCTGATGGCCGCCATCGCGGCCAACCAGGTGACCATCATCGCCGGCGAGACCGGCTCCGGTAAGACCACCCAGATTCCGAAGATGTGCCTGGAACTGGGGCTGGGTGAGAACGGCCTCATCGGCCACACGCAGCCGAGGCGGCTGGCCGCCCGCACGGTCGCCGAACGCATCGCGGAGGAACTCGGCGTCGAGATCGGCCAGGAGGTGGGCTTCCAGGTCCGCTTCACCGGCGAGGTCAGCCGCAGCACCAAGGTCAAGCTCATGACCGACGGCATCCTGCTGGCCGAGATCCAGCGCGACAAGCTGCTGCGCAAATACAACGCCATCATCATCGACGAGGCGCATGAGCGCAGCCTCAACATCGACTTCATCCTCGGCTACCTCAAGCGCATCCTGCCGCAGCGGCCGGACCTGAAGATCATCATCACCTCGGCCACCATCGATCCGGAGCGCTTCGCCAAGCACTTCGGCAGCGAGGAGGAGCCCTCCCCCATCATCGAGGTCTCCGGCCGCACCTACCCGGTGGAGATCCGCTACCGCCCGCTGTCCCAGCCGGCCGGCGGGGCCGCAGAGGGCGACGGCGAAGGCGCCGCCGCGGACGACGAACTTGAGGAGGACCGCGACCCGCTAGATGCCGTGTGCGACGCCGTCGACGAGCTCGCGCAGGAAGCCCCCGGCGACATCCTCATCTTCTTCTCCGGCGAACGCGAGATCCGCGACGCGGCCGAGGCGCTCAACGCCCGTATCCAGTCCAACCGCAAACTGGCAGGCACCGAGGTCCTCCCCCTCTTTGCCCGGCTGAGCCTGCAGGAGCAGCACAAGGTGTTCCATCCCGGCAGCAAGCGCCGGATCGTGCTGGCCACCAACGTCGCCGAGACCTCCCTGACGGTTCCCGGCATCAAGTACGTGATCGATACGGGCACGGCCCGCATCTCCCGCTACTCGCACCGCACCAAGGTCCAGCGCCTGCCGATCGAACGGGTCTCCCAGGCCTCCGCCAACCAGCGCTCCGGGCGATGCGGCCGCGTCTCCGACGGCATCGCCATCCGGCTGTATTCCGAAGAGGACTTCGAGTCCCGGCCGCTGTTTACGGATCCGGAAATCCTGCGCACCAACCTCGCAGCGGTCATCCTGCAGATGACCGCGATGGGCGTGGCACGGGGGCCGAAGGACGTCGAGAACTTCCCGTTTGTGGAGCCGCCGGACTCCCGGGCCATCAACGACGGCGTCACGCTCCTGCGCGAACTCGGCGCCTTGAGCGCCGCGCGCCCGCAGGAACCGGCCGACGGCGGCGGGCAGCGGCGGGGTTCCGGCCGGGCCGGCGGCGGACGAAGCGGAAGCGGGCTGACCGCCGTCGGGCAGCAGCTCGCCCAGCTTCCGGTGGACCCGCGGCTGGGCCGGATGATTGTCGAGTCCGGCAAGCGCGGCTGCGTCCGGGAGGTCATGGTCCTGGCGGCGGCGCTCACCATCCAGGACCCGCGCGAGCGTCCCACCGACAAGCAGCAGCTCGCCGCGGAGAAGCACGCAAGGTTCCGGGACGAGAACTCGGACTTCACCGGGTACCTGAACCTGTGGAACTACCTGCAGGAAAAACAGCAGGAACTTTCCTCCACCGCCTTCCGGCGGCTGTGCCGCAACGAGTTCATCAACTACCTGCGTGTCAGGGAATGGCAGGACCTGTTCGCCCAGCTCCGCCAGTTGGCCCGGCCGCTGGGCATCAGCCTGGACAACAAGCGCCTGGCGGACCCCGTGGGCAACCACGACGGCATCCACATCAGCCTGCTCTCGGGCCTGCTGAGCCATGTGGGCATCCTCGACGAGCGCAAGCGCGAGTACGCCGGCGCCCGGGGCAGCCGTTTCGCGATCTTCCCGGGGTCGGCCCTGTTCAAGAAGTCCCCCACGTTCGTCATGGCCGCGGAACTGGTGGAGACCAGCCGGCTGTGGGCCCGGGTGGCCGCGAAGTTCGATCCGCTGTGGGTCGAGCAGGTGGCGCCGGACCTGGTCAAGCGCAGTTACAGCGAACCGCACTGGTCCAAGAAGATGGGCTCGGTGATGGCCCATGAGAAGGTCACGCTGTACGGCGTGCCCATCATTCCCAGCCGCCGCATCAACTACGGCAAGGTGGAGCCGGAGCTCTGCCGGGAGCTGTTCATCCGGCACGCCCTGGTGGAGGGTGACTGGCAGACGCACCACAAGTTCTTCCACCGCAACCGGGCGCTCCTGCACGAGGTGGAGGAGCTTGAGGCCCGCATGCGGCGGCGGGACATCCTGGTGGACGACCAGACCCTTTTCGAGTTCTACGACGCGCGGATCGGCAAGGACGTTGTCTCCGAGCGGCACTTCGACAAGTGGTGGAAGGACGCGCGGCAGAAGGACCCTGCCCTGCTCGACTTCGACCAGGCGCTGCTGATCAGCGAGGACGCTGACGCCCTGGACGACTCGGCCTACCCGAAAACGCTCCTGCACAAGGGCTTCGAGCTGCCGCTGACCTACGAGTTCCACCCGGTGGCCCCCGGCTCGCCGCCCAACCCGTCCGACGGCGTCACCGCCGAAGTGCCCGTGCTGTTCCTGAACCAGCTCGACGACGCGGCCTTCCGCTGGCTGATTCCGGGCCAGCGCGTAGAGCTGGTCACGGCGCTGATCAAGTCGCTGCCCAAGCAGGTGCGCAAGAACTTCGTGCCGGCACCGGACGTGGCCCGGCAGGCCGTCGCCGCCCTCGAGGCGGACTTCGATCCGGCCACCGACGAACTGGAGGCCTCCCTTGAGCTCGTCCTGCGCCGGCTCCGCGGCCAGGTCATCCCGCCGAACTCCTGGAACTGGGACGCCGTCCCGCCCCACCTGCGGGTCAGCTTCCGCGTGGTGGACTCCCAGGGGAAGGTGCTGGACGAGGGCAAGGACCTTACTGCCCTGCAGGAGCGGCTGGCACCGCAGACACGCCGGGCAATCGCCGAGTCGCTGGGCGCCACGCCCGCCACCACGGGGCCCGCCGCGAACGGCAGGTCCGGTGCTACGGCGGGCGGTGCCAAGGCAGGCGGCACGGCGGCAGGCGGCGCGGCTCCTGCCGGGCCCGCGGTGTCCGCCACTGCCGCAACCGGGTTCGCGGAACAGGCCGGAATGACTTCATGGTCCTTTGGCACGCTGCAGCGCCAGGTCCAGGGCACGGTGAAGGGGCATACCGTCACCGGCTACCCCGCGCTCGTGGACGAGGGGAAGTCCGTGGCCCTGCGGCTGTTCCAGACCGCGTCGGAGCAGGAAGCGGCCATGCGCGGCGGGGTCATCCGGCTGCTGGCCCTGAAGGTGCCGCCGCCGGACCGCTACGTCCTGGAGCACCTGAACAACACCGAGAAGCTGACGTTCAGCCAGAACCCGCACGGCTCCGTCACGGCACTGATTGCGGACTGCGCCCTGGCGGCCATCGACAAGCTCACCCCGGCGGAGCTGCCCTGGGACGAGGGGTCCTTCAACGCGCTGTACGAGACTGTCCGGGCGGACCTGATCGACACGGTCTTCACCGTCACGGCCATTGTGGAGCGGATCCTGGCCAGCACCCGGCGGATCGAGAAGGCGCTCAAGGGCACCACCAGCCTGGCCCTGATCAGCGCCCTTAACGACATCCAGAGCCAGCTGGAGCAGCTGGTGTTTCCCGGTTTTGTGGCACGCACGGGCTACGCCCAGCTCAGCCAGCTGCCCAGGTACCTCGCCGCGATTGAGAAGCGCCTCGAGAAACTGCCCACCAACGTCCAGCGGGACGCCCAGCATATGGCGGCCGTGCAGGCGCTGGAGGACGATTACGACGACGCCGTCTCCGCGCTGCTTCCGGGCCGGCGGGCCGGCGCCGAGTTAACCCAGGTCCGCTGGATGATCGAAGAGCTGCGGGTGAGCCTCTTCGCCGTCGAACTCGGAACGGCCTATTCGGTGTCCGAAAAGCGGATCCGGGCCGTGCTGAACAAGGCGCTGGCGCCGGCGTAGCTGGTTCTAGGCCTTCGGAACGTGGGCGGCGTGCCCGGCGTTGCGGAGGCCCTCGCGGAGCTTCTCGGCGTTGGCGTCCAGCCGCGCCGGATCGGGGTTCTGATCCACGGAGCCGAAGTCGAAGTCCGCCATGGTGTTGGACGGCCACACGTGGACGTGCAGGTGGTTGATCTCGTAGCCGGCCACGATCAGGCCTGCCCGCGCCGCGCCGAACACGTCAACCTGGACGGCGCCGATCTTCTGCGCCACCTGCATCACCCGGGCCAGCAGCTCCGGGGACGCGTCCGTCCAGCGGTCCACTTCCTGGGTGGGGACCACCAGGGTGTGGCCGTCGGCGAGCGGGCCCACGGTCAGGAACGCCACGACGTCGTCCTCCCGCCAGACGAAGCGGCCGGGGATCTCTCCGTTGATGATCCGGGTGAAGAGAGTGCTCATGCGTCTGCCCTTTCCGAGGGTGTTCCGAGGGTGCTGGTGTCCAGGACAAAACGGTACTTCACATCGCCGGCCACCATGCGGTCGTAGGCCTGGTTCAGCTGGTCCGCGGCCACTACCTCGACGTCGGAGGTGACGCCGTGCTCTGCGCAGAAGTCCAGCATCTCCTGGGTCTCCGCAATGCCGCCGATCAGCGACCCGGCGTAGGCGATGCGGCGCCGGATCAGCGCCCCGGGGTTCACCGGCGGCATGCCCTCCGAGGGGAGCCCGAGCTGGAAGAGGGCCCCGTCCACGCGCAGGGTGCGGAAGTACGGGTTGAGGTCGTGCGGCGCGGCGACGGTGTCGATGATGACGTCGATGCTCCGGTTCGCGGCATCCATCGCGGCCTCGTCGCTGGAGAGGATCACGTCGTCCGCGCCGAGTTCCCGGGCCGCGGCGATTTTGGACGCCGACGTGGTGAACACCTTGACCTCGGCGCCCATGGCCTTGGCCAGTTTCACGGCCATGTGCCCCAGGCCGCCCAGCCCGACGACGCCGACGACGTCGCCCTCCTCGACGTCGAAGTGGCGCAGCGGCGAGTACGTGGTGATGCCGGCGCACAGCAGCGGCGCCGCGGCGGCGGGGTCCAGGTTCTCCGGGACGTGCAGCACGTAGCGGCGGTCCACGACGATGGACGTGGCGTAGCCGCCCTGGGTGATGGCGTCCCCGTTACGGCGGTCCTTGGCCCCGTAGGTGCCGGTCATGCCGTTTTCGCAGTACTGCTCCAGGCCGTCGAGGCAGCTGTCGCATTCGCGGCAGGAATCGACCATGCAGCCAACTCCCACCCGCTCACCCGGGGTGAAGTCCTCGACGGCGGAGCCGACGCGGCTGACCCGGCCCACGATTTCGTGGCCAGGGACCAGCGGGTAGTTCTGGTTGCCCCACTCGCCCCGGGTGGCGTGGACGTCCGAGTGGCAGAGCCCGCAGTATTCGATGGCGATCTCGACGTCGTCCGCTTTGGGCTCCCGGCGCGCGACGGTCAGGGGAACCAGGCCGCTGTCGGTCGCTGTCGCGCCATAAGCGGCAGCGAGGCGCGCGCCTCCGGCGGCGTCCGGTGAGCCGAGATCAGGCAGGGGCTTGGCGAGGGGCGGCGGTACGGGGCGTCCAGGAGTCATGAGTTGACGCTAACCCGGGCGGCGGGAGTTATCCAACCGGAAGCGCGCCCGGATTGAATGCCGCCCGGCGCGAAGGCAGCCCGGCGTCGAATGCGGACATCTTCCGCCGCGCGCCTGCAAGGATAGGCAGATGCAATCCCTTCCCGTCGCCCCGGTCGATTCTTTCGCAGCTGATCGAATGTGGGCGGCCTACGCCGCCGCCTGCCCCGGCGCTGTTGCCGCGTCGCCGGAGTACACGGTGGAACACTTCGGTGATTCACAGCGGCTGGCCAACGAACTCCTGGGCCTCGTCCTCAGCGGAAGAAAGCGCGCGACGGCGGAACTCGTCGCGGACTTCATCGCCCGCGGCGACCAGGTCCCCCGGATCGGATCCCACTGGATAGCGTGCGACGGCGACGGGGTGCCCCGCATCATCATCCGCAGCACGGAACTCCGCATCGGGCCGTTCACCAGCGCCGACGCGGCCTTCGCCCGGGACGAGGGTGAGGATGACCTGTCCCTGGACAGCTGGCAGCGCGAGCACCGCCGGTACTGGACGCGTGTTGCCGCCGCCGGCGGCCGTGAATGGTCGGAATCGGATGAGATCGTGTTCGAACGCTTCGACGTGGTGTGGCCGCCCGAGTACGCCGACGCCCGCACCCCGCGACAGTAGGCCGCCCTTTCTGTCCTTCGCTCCCGGCGTTCCGTTAAATGTCGGAGGTCGAAACTAGCCTTGAATCATGGAGAACAGGCGGGATCCAGAGGCAGTTCGGCCGGCGGGCGGGACGGTCGCGGACGTGCCGTGGGTGGGCATCAACCCGGACATGCCGGGGGTGGCCGCCAACGGTCCGGACGTGCCGGATTCGCACGAGGTCGGTCGGGAAAGCGCCCAGTCGTCCGGGGCTGGGTTGATTGCTGAGATCCGGGCCCTGGAGGACGCGAAGTCTGCCCTGTCGGCGCGGCAGGCGCGGTTGTCCGTCGAGTTTGATCTGGTCCAGCGCCGCGAACAAGCCGCCGCGGGGGTGCCGGCGGCCGAACTCGGTGCCGGGGTCGCGGCGCAGATTGCCCTGGCCCGGCGTGAGTCCCCGGCCAAGGGCGGCCGGCTCCTGGGCCTGGCGAAAGCCCTCGTCACGGAGATGCCGCACACGTTGGCGGCGCTGGAGGCCGGGCAGGTCAACGAATGGCGCGCCACTCTGCTCGTGAAGGAAACAGCCGCGCTGACCGCGGCGGACCGGGCCGCCGTCGATGAGGAACTCGCCGCGGACACGGGGACGTTCGACGGTGCCGGGGACCGGGCCATCATCGCCGCGGCGCGGGCCGCGGCGTACCGGCGGGACCCGCGCACCGTCACCCAGCGTGCCGCCCACGCCGCGACCGAACGGACCGTGACGCTCCGCCCGGCTCCGGACACCATGTGCTACCTCACCGCCCTTCTGCCTGCCTCCGCCGGGGTCGCCGTGTACGCAGCGCTGACCCGGTACGCCGACACCGCCCGCGCCGCCGGAGACCCCCGAACCCGCGGCCAGCTCAAAGCCGACGCCCTCGTCGAACGGACCACCGGCACCCGCGGCGGGATCACCGGCATCGAAATCCAGCTCATCATGACCGACCGCACCCTCCTGAAGGGAGACCCGGAACCCGCCAGGCTCCCCGGCTACGGCATCGTCCCCGCCGGCTGGGCCCGGGAACTGCTCAGCGGAGGAAAGGCGGCCGGCACCCGCACCGGACCAGAAAACACGGCAGGAACTGCCGGCGGCGGCGCGGGAACCCGCGGAGACGGGACTGGACGCGCGCCAACCGACCCGGGATCGGATCTCGGAACGGAAACAGAAACGGATGCGGGCGCCGACGCTGACCCGCACGCGGACCTGACCCTCTGTCTCCGGCGGCTCTACACCGCGCCGGGCACCGGGGAACTGGTTGCGCTGGACTCCCGGGCCCGGCTGTTCCCGCCCGGCCTCCGCAGGTTCATCACCGCCCGCGACGGCACCTGCCGCACCCCCTACTGCGACGCGCCCATCCGCCATCTGGACCACATCGCCCCCTGGCACCACGGCGGACCCACCACAGCCGCCAACGGCGCCGGGCTCTGCGAAGCCTGCAACCACACCAAAGAAACCCCCGGCTGGACCGTCAGGCCACGCCCCGGCCCCAGACACACCCTCCAAGTCACCACCCCCACCGGCCACACCTACCACTCCACCGCACCACCCCTCCCCGGCACCCCTGTAACCGGCAGCCGGTTCACCAACCCGGCCCTGGCCAGCGCCGCCGAGGCCACACCCGGCACGGCAGACACCAGCCGTCACCGCCGCAAACTGCGGCACCACCTGAAAGCCGACAGATGCAGACGCAGGTCTGTCCTGCCCGCGGCCTAACGGAGCATTCATGCGCACATTCCAGCCCAGTTACTTCGGTGCCGCTTCCCGCCGCCCCGCCCAAGAACCTCGGAATCCCGCGGTTTTTGGGGTGGAGCTGCGTTCAAAAAAGGGAGTAACCGGGCTGGACCGTCATGCGGGAACGGCCAGCACCGGAACACCGGCCCGTTGCGCACGGCGGTCTACCGCGCCGCATCTCCGGCCGGATACGGCTCGGCTCCGGTCACCACGTCGTTCGATTCGTTGTTTGACCACTCCGAGAAGGACCCCGGATACAGTGCGGCGGGGAATCCGGCGATCGCAAGCGCGGCAATTTCGTGGGCTGCCGTGACCCCGGAGCCGCAGTAAACGGCGGTGGGCACGTCGGAGCGCACCCCGAGTCCGGTGAACCGTTCCCGCAGTGCCGCGGCCGGCAGGAACTTGCCGTCGGCCCCCAGATTGTCGGTGGTGGGGGCGCTGACCGCTCCCGGGATGTGGCCCGCCCGCGGGTCCACGGGTTCGAATTCCCCGCGGTACCGCTCCCCAGCCCGTGCATCGAGCAGCAGTCCCTGCCGCCCCCAGGAGGCTGCCTGCCCGGCGTCGACCACGGGCAGGCCACCGTCCGTGAGCACCACATCGCCGGGCTCCACGTGCTGTTCGCCGCTGTCGACGTCGAAGTCCGCCGCGCGCCATGCGGCCAGTCCGCCGTCGAGCAGGTAAACCTCCTGCAGGCCGGCGTTCCGTAGCATCCACCAGACCCGGGCGGCGGCCAGGTTGCCGCTGTCGTCATAGGCCACCACCGCGTCGCCGTTGCGGATGCCCCAGGACCGGGCAGATGCCTGGAACGCTTCAGGGGACGGGAGCGGGTGGCGGCCGCGGCTCGGGTCCGCCGACCCGGCCAGTTCGGTGGCAAGGTCCACGAAGACGGCACCGGGCAGGTGCTCCGCGAGGTAGTGCTCCCGGCCGCGCGGGTCGCCGAGGGCCCACCGCACATCCAGCAATACCGTCCGCCGGCCGGTGGCCGCGGCTCCGTCCAGGCGGTCCTTGAGGGTGGCAACGTCCATGAGGGTCTGCATCCGCCCACTCTATCCAGTGGGGCCCCGCCCCCGCGGGTAGGCTGGTGCGGTGATGAGAGTACTGCAGCAGGACCGGGCCTGGGCCGACGAGGCCATCCGCCGCATCAACGCCGAAAACAACCGGTCCGCGGACACGCACCTGTACTCGGTCCCGCTGCCGGAACACTGGGGCGTGCAGCTCTACCTCAAGGACGAGTCAACGCACCGGACCGGCAGCCTGAAACACCGCCTGGCCCGCTCGCTGTTCCTGTTCGGGCTGGTCAACGGGTGGATCTCTGAAGGCACCACCATCGTGGAGGCCTCCAGCGGCAGCACCGCCGTCTCGGAGGCCTATTTTGCCCAGCTGCTCGGGCTGCCGTTCATCGCCGTGATGGCCCGGACCACCAGCCGCGAGAAGATCGCCCTGATCGAGCAGTTCGGTGGCTCCTGCCTGCTGGTGGATCATGCCTCCGAGGTCTACGAAGCCGCCGCAGACCTCGCCCGGCGCACCAGCGGCCACTACATGGACCAGTTCACCTACGCCGAGCGTGCAACGGACTGGCGCGGCAACAACAACATCGCCGAATCGATCTTTGGCCAGCTTGCCCTTGAGGAGCACCCGATCCCCCGCTGGATCGTGGTGGGCGCCGGCACTGGCGGCACCAGCGCCACCATCGGCCGCTACCTCCGCTACCACCGCCATAACACCCGGCTCGCCGTCGTGGACCCGGAGAACTCGGCGTTTTACCCCGGCTGGCTGGAGAGCCGCGGACCGTCCGGCGGCGGGACCCCCGCTGCGGGCCAGCCGTCCAGGATTGAGGGGATCGGCCGGGCCCGGATGGAACCCAGCTTCGTGCCGGCCGTCATCGACCACATGGTCCAGGTCCCCGACGCTGCCTCGGTGGCTGCAATGCGGCATTTGCACGAGTACGCCGGCCTGCACGCCGGCCCGTCCACCGGCACCAATCTCTGGGGCGTCTGGCAGCTCATCGCGGAGATGATCAGGGAGGGCCGCCGGGGCAGCGTGGTGTCGCTGATGTGCGACGGCGGTGACCGCTACGCCGGGAACTATTACAGCCCGGAATGGCTCAAGTCCCAGGGCCTGGACCCCGCCCCGCATGAAGCGGCCATCCGGGAATTCTTCGCCACGGGAACCTGGCCAGCCTAGGCCCGGACGGTTCTAGACGTCCACCGTGTCGCCGCTGGAGAGGTGCCGGTACTCGGTGCCGTACTTGGCGCCGAACCGGGTCACGTGCCCCTCCACCAGCCCGCGTCCGTTCTCGTTGAGCAAGGCGTCGTGGATGGGGAAGGCCTTCGGGGCGCGGACGCCGATCACGAAGTCCACCACCTCCCCGATCTTGTTCCACGGTGCGTGGATCGGCACCAGCAACGTCTGCACCTCCACGCCGTCGGGCACAACAAACGAGTCCCCCGGGTGGTAGACATTCGAATCCACGAAGTAGCCGAGATTGGCCACCACCGGAATCTGCGGATGGATCACCGCGTGCTGGCCGCCGAAGCACCGGACGGAGAACCCTGCCGCTTCAAAGTCCTCGCCGGGGGCCACCGTATGGATCCGCTGCCCGGCGTCGGGCGCCTTCCCGCGCAGTTGCTCCGCGACCCCGGCGGGCGCGAAGAGCTGCAGGGAACGGTCAGCCAACAGGGCGGCGGTGACAGCGTCGACGTCGATATGGTCCGGGTGCTCGTGGGTGACCAGGACTGCGTCCGCGCCGGCGAGGGCCTGATCCGTCTCGGAGAAGTTCCCCGGATCAAAGACCAGCACCCTGCCGTCCTGCTCCAGCCGGACACACGCATGCGTAAACTTCGTCAGCAACATCTGGCCAGCCTAGGGTCCTGCACCGGCGGTGTCCACGGGGCCGGCTGGTAATCTGGAACCTTGCCACCACCCCGTACCGAGACCACCAGTGAAGCGAGTTCCACGATGTCCCACGGCGCCACAGCCGCCGGCCGCCGGACCACGGCGCCGGCACCCGCCGCGGCCAAGGAGCAGCGGGTCACCAAGCAGCGGCTGGCGGTCAGCGCCGCCCTGGACGAACTGACAGATTTCGTCAGCACCCAGGAACTGCACCGCATACTGCAGGACCGCGGCACCTCGGTGTCCCTCGCCACGTCCTACCGGATCCTGCAGTCCCTCGCGGACGAGGGCCAGGTGGACGTCCTCCGGAACGCCGACGGCGAGGCCGTGTACCGGCGCTGTGCCGACACCGGCCACCACCACCATCTCCTGTGCCGCAGCTGCGGCAAGGCCGTGGAAGTCGAGGCGCCCGCCGTCGAGGCCTGGGCCGCGCGGACGGCGGCCGAGCACGGCTTCACCGCAGTGGAACACACCGTCGAGATTTTCGGGCTGTGCCCGGACTGCACCGCCCGGAGCGGCGCCTAGCCCTTAGGACGGCCGGCAGGAGCCAGCGTCTCGTCCGCATCGTCGGCGGTGATGAGGATGTTGCCCTCCGCGATGGATTCGGACAGGACGTCGTGCTCAATGGCAGTGGCCAGCGGCTTGGGCTTGACGAAGCACATCAGCACGGCGGCGGCCAGCGCCAGCGGCACCATCCAGATGAAGATGGGCGTCAGCGCGTCGTTGTAGGAGGAAATGACGGCCTCCTTGACCGGCGCCGGTAGCTGGCTGACCAGGGCCGGCGTCAGCGAGTTCGCTCCTCCCGGGGTGCCACCCCCGGTGGCCGCGGCCGGCAGCCGCTCGGCGAGGAGCTCGGCCAGCCGGCTGGCGAAGAGGCTGCCCACGACGGCGGAGCCGAGGGTGGCGCCGATCTGCCGGAAGAAGTTGTTCGACGCCGTGGCGGTCCCGACTTCGCGCAGCGGGAACGAGTTCTGCACAATCAGGACCATGATCTGCATGCTCAGGCCCAGCCCCAGTCCCATCACGGCCAGGTAGGCGCAGATTTCCCAGAGCGGCGCTTCCGGCTTGAGGGTGGAGAGCAGCACGAGGGCGATGGCCACCAGCACGCCGCCGGCAATCGGCATCCACTTGTAGCGGCCCGTGCGGCTGACCAGCTGCCCGGAGACCACCGAGGCCACCAGGAGCGCGCCCATCATCGGAATCATCAGCAGCCCGGATTCGGTGGCGTTGACGCTGAACGCCATCTGGAGATAGGTGGGCAGGTAGCCAATCGCACCGAACATCGCGACGCCGATCAGCAGGCCGGCGATGGTGGACAGGTTGAAGTTGAGGTCCTTGAACAGGTGCAGCGGAATGATCGGCTCGGCCGTGCGGCGCTCCACCAGAACGAACGCGACCGCGCTGAGAACCGTGCCTGCGATCAGGGCCAGGATGATCGGATCGTTCCATTCGTACTTGCCGCCGCCCCAGGTCGCGAACAGCACCAGGCAGGTGGTCGCGACCGCCAGCAGCACCATGCCGCCAAAGTCCAGCCGGGGCTTTCCGCTGTGCTTGGGAAGCTTCAGGAAGAAGACGGCTCCGGCGAGTGCCAGCAGGCCGAGCGGAATGTTGATCCAGAACACCCAGCGCCAGCCGGGCCCTTCGGTGAACCAGCCGCCCAGCAAGGGGCCGGCAACGGAGGCGATGGCGAAGACGCCACCCATCATGCCCATGTACTTGCCGCGTTCGCGGGGCGGGACGACGTCGGCGATGACGGCCTGCGACAGGATCATCAGGCCGCCGCCGCCGAGGCCCTGCACCACGCGGGCGACGATGAGCACGCCCATGTCGTTGGCGAGGCCGCCGATGACGGACCCGATCATAAACAGGATGATCGCGGCAATCAGCAGCGACTTGCGTCCCATCAGGTCGCCGAGTTTGCCGTAGATGGGCATGGTGATGGTGGAGGCGAGAATGAAGGCGGTGATGACCCAGAGCATGTCGCTGACGCCGTTGAGTTCGCCCACGATGGTGGGCAGGGCCGTGCTGAGCACGGTCTGGTTGAGCGCTGCCAGAAGCATCGAGAGCATCAGGCCCACGAAGAGCAGCACCATGTGTTGCTTTTCCCCGGCCGGTCCGGTGGAGGGGGCAGTGTGCGTGGTCATGAGAGTTTCCTTAGCAAGTGGTGAAGGAGTGCCAGCGAGGGCTGGAGGGTTTCCGCGGAGAGCCCCTCGACGGGGTCGAAATCGGCGGAGGTGATCTTGAAGCGGATGGGGACGCCGGCGAGCATGACCAGCATGCGCGCCGATTCCTCCGGGCTGAACCCTTCGGCGCCGGCCGCCCAGCCGGGATCCTGTGCCAGCAGGCCGGCCAGTCCCTGGCAGACCAAGTTCTCGGCCTTGACCATGTAGTCCATGTGGCGGCGGCCCAGGTGGGGGTCCCGGGCGATCAGCTGGCGGCGGCGCACCCGGTCCTCGCCCCCGAGGGCCGTTGTGGCGACGGCCATCAGGAGGTTCGCCACCTGGCCCGCCAGATCGTCCGCTGCAAGGGAGACCTCAGAGAGAAGCGCCGCATCCAGGACCGGCTCCCGCAGGCCCAGGATGGCGTCTTCTTTCGCCTGGAAATAGTTGAAGAAGGTCCGCGGGGAAACGCCCGCGCTGGCTGCGACGGCCTCAACCGTGGTCTGCTCGACGCCGTGCTGCAGGGCGAGCGATGCGGCCGCCTCATGGAGCGCCGTCCACGTCTCGGCTTTTTTGCGCTCACGGAGGGGCATCGAAACGGCGGCAGTCATGACCTCAATATTTGCATGACTGCAATCTATGCACAAGTGCATACTTGCACTCGCGCAACTTTGGCCCCCGACGGCGGAACGCGCCTGCGGGCTCAGGCGGCCGTCGCCGCGTGCGGCCGGACCACCCTCCCGTTGAGTCCGCGCTTGGCCCGGATGCCGCCGATGATCCGGCAGGCAACGTAGATCAGGAAGGACAGTGTGGTGACATAGGGGCTGATGGGAATCCGCCCGCCCAGCGCCAGCAGGATGCCGCCCACGGTCGCCGTGACGGCAAACGCGACACTCAGGACCACAACCAGTGGCGGCGATGACGTCACGCGCATGGCGGCCGCCGCGGGGGTGATCAGCAGCGCCAGCACCAGCAGGGCGCCGACAATCTGGATGGACAGCGCCACACTAACGCCCAGCAGCAGCATAAAGCCGAGGGCGAGGGCCCGCACGGGCACGCCGCGGGCCGAGGCGACGTCCGGGTCCACGCTCGCGAAGCTAAGGGGCCGCCAGATGGCCACGAGGGCGATCATCACGGTGATCGCGGCGACCGCCAGGACCTGCAGCTGCACGGTGCCGACGGAGACGATCTGGCCGGTCAGCAGGCCGAACTTGTTGGCCGCACGCCCCTCATAGAGGGAGAGAAACAGGATGCCGAGGCCCAGTCCAAACGGCATGATGACGCCGATGATCGAATTCTTGTCCCGGGCACGGACGCCCAGCACGCCCAGCAGCAGCGCCGCCACCACGGATCCGAACAGCGAGCCCAGGATGATGTCAGCCCCGATCAGCAGGGCAAAGGCCGCGCCCGCGAAGGAAAGTTCGGAGATCCCGTGCACGGCGAACGCCAGGTCCCGCTTCATCACGAAGGTTCCTATGAGTCCGCCCAGCAGCCCCAGCACCGCGCCTGCCCAGAGGGAGTTCTGGACCAGCACCAGGAGGTCGCCGTAGTTCTCGAAGTTGAAGACGGAATTGAGCAGGCTGTCCAGATCCATCTAGCCCACCTCCCCCGCCACTGCATGGGCGTCCTCGTGGTGGTGGGTGGTGGCATCCGGGAGCCCGACGACGATGAGCCGCCCGTTGGCCTTGATCACTTCAACGTGGCTGCCGTACAGGTCCGACAGCACCTCAGTGGTCATGACCTCTTCGGGCGGGCCGACCCGGAACCGTCCGCCGGCCAGGTACAGCACCCGGTCCACGTAGTCCATGATCGGGTTGATCTCGTGGGTAACGAACACCACGGCGCTGTCCTGCTCGTGGCACTGCTTGTTGATCAGGGCGCTGACGGCCTGCTGGTGCTGCAGGTCCAGGGACAGCAAGGGTTCATCACAGAGCAGCACGCTGGGATCGGCGGCAAGCGCCTGCGCAACCCGCAGCCGCTGCTGCTCTCCGCCGGAGAGCTGGCCCACCGGAACCTTGGCGTAGTCGGCGGCCCCGACAAGCTCGAGCAGCTCGTCGATCCGCCGGTTGATCCGGGCCCCGCCGAGCCGGACTCCCCAGCGGTGGCCGTCGACGCCGAGGCCCACGAGGTCGCGGGCGCGCAGGGGCGTGTCCGGGTCGAAGGACTTCTGCTGCGGGATGTAGCCGATGCCGCGGTTGCCGCGCTGGACCGGCCGGCCAGCCAGGGTGGCGGTGCCGGAACTCAGCTCCTGGAGCCCCAGCAGCACCTTGAGGAATGTCGTTTTGCCGCTGCCGTTGGGGCCGAGGACTGCGAAGAACTCACCCGGATTGATGTCCAGATCGAGGCCCTCCCACAGCGTCCGCTGACCGAACGCGAGGGAGGCCCCTCGGAGGCTCACTACGGGTGTCACCTTTTTGTTTTCCTCGAATTCTGCGCGGAGCCTGCTGACGCTGTCCCGCTTATCTTAGGCCAGGGCCTTGGCAATATTGTCGACATTGTCCGTCATCCACTGCACGTACGATTTTGCGTCCGGCAGCGTCTCGCTGAAGTTCACCACAGGGACGCCGGCCGCGTTGGCCGCCTCCCGGACCGCGACGGTCTGCGGGCCTTCGGTCTGCTGGTTGTAGGCCAGCAGCCTGACGCTGCCTGACGCCATCAGGTCGGTGGTGGCTTTCAGCACGGCGGGGGAAACATCGGCGTCTTCCTCGATGGCGGCGGTGTACTCTGCCGGCGTCTGGTTCTCCAGGCCGGCCGCCTCGAGCAGGTACAGCGGCACAGGCTCCGTCACGGCAACGGGCGCCGCGCCGGCGGAGGCCTTGATGTCCGCAAGCCGGGTGTCGAGGACACCGAGCGAGTCCTTGAACTCTGCGGCGTTGCTGCGGAACGTTTCGGCGGAGGACGGTTCGAGCTCACCCAGCTTGGCAGCCACGGCATCCGCCAGGCGCTCCATGGCGGGCAGGCTGTACCAGACGTGCTCGTTCAGGCCCTCATGGGCGTGGCCGTGCTCCTCGGCGTCGTGCGACGCGCCGGCTTCCTCCGCCGGGACCAGCCCGGACAGCTCCACCGCGTTCAGGACGTTGCCGTGGTCCAGCCCCGTATCGTCGGCCAGCTTGTGGATGAAGCCGTCGTACCCGCCGCCGTTCTCCACCACCAGTTCAGCCTTCGAGACCGCCAGCTTGTCCTGGGTGGTGGCTTCGTAGGAGTGCGGGTCCTGGCTGGTGCGCGTGATGATGGAATTGACGCGCACCTTGTCGCCGCCGATGCTGCTGACGATGTCGCCGTACACGCTGGTGGACGCCACGACGTCGACAATTCCGTCTTCCGCGCTGCCCCGCGGGCTCTCCCCCGCCTGGCCGCAGGCCGTCAGGAGCACGCTCAGGCCGGCGAGAACGGCAACGATGGGTCGGGCAGCAGGACGGCGCACGGGAAAACCTCGGATCTGTTATTGAGAATCAAGAGCAATAGCAACTGATCCGAGTGTAGCCCTAAATGGGAATGATTCCTATTTAGGGCTACACCCGATGGTCCCGCCGCTGCTGTGCGCCGTTTATTGTCCGCCGCTACTGCTCTTGGCCGAGCCTCCGGTAGCCGGTAGCCTGGGTGGCGTCCCTGATCTCGCCCACCAGTTCCTCGATGACGTCCTCGAGGAACAGCACGCCCTGGGTGTTGCCGCCCGGTCCGATGACGCGGGCCAGGTGTGATCCGGTCCGCTGCATGACGGACATGGCCTTCTCGATCTCGTCGTCCATGGACAGGTTCGCCAGGGACCGGATATTGCTCTCCGCGATGGGCTGGTGGTAGGCCGCGTCCGGAATGGTGAGCACATCCTTGATGTGGAGGTATCCGGAGAGCATTCCGTCATCGTCCAGCATCGGGAAGCGGGAGAACCCGGTCCGGCTCACGGCCTTTTCGAATTCCACCGGCGTGGTGGCAGCCTTGAGCATCACCAGCTTGTCCAGCGGCACCATCACCTTGGAGGCGGTCTGGTCCGAGAACTCCAGGGCCCCGGTGATCAGTCCGGCGTCGTCGTCCACAAGCCCGTGTCGGGTGGATTCCTGCACGATCGACTGCACCTCCTCCAAGGTGAAGGAGGACGAGACCTCGTCCTTGGGCTCGATCCGCATCAGCTTCAGGATGTGGTTGGCGGACCAGTTGAGGGCGACGATCACCGGCTTCACCACGCGGGCGATGAACATCAGCGGCGGCGCCAGCAGCAGGGCCGCCTTGTCCGCCACGGACACCGAGATGTTCTTCGGGACCATCTCGCCGATGGTGACGTGCAGGAAGGTGACCAGCAGCAGGGCGACGGCGAACGCGGCAATATCCGCCACCTCCGCCGGGATGCCCACGGCTTCCAGCGGGACCACCATCAGGTGGTGGATTGCCGGTTCCGCCACCTGGAGGATGAGCAGCGAACACACGGTGATGCCCAGCTGCGCGCACGCCAGCATGAGCGACACGTTCTCCATGGCGCGCAGGGTGGTCTGCGCGCGCTTGGAACCCGCCTCGGCAAGGGGCTCGATCTGGCTGCGCCGGGCGGACATGACCGCAAACTCGGCGCCCACGAAGAAGGCGTTGCCCAGCAGCAGCACCACAAGCCACAGAATTCCGGCCCAGTCGCTCATGCGGCACCGACCTGACCGGCGGGCTGGCCGCCGTCCACGGTACGGGCCGGCTTGAAGCAGATCCGGTCGATCCGCCGCCCGTCCATGCGGGTGACGCTCAAGGTGCCGCCGCCGACGTCGACCGTGTCACCGACCGCTGCGATCCGGCCCAGCTGGCTCATGACGTAGCCTCCCACCGTTTCGTAGGGAGACTCGTCGGGCACGGTCAGGCCCGGGATCTGTTCGGAGAGTTCATCCGGGCGGAGCAGGCCCGGGAAGTACCAGTCCCCCGAGGCGCTCTGCAGCAGCCCCGGCCGGACCTTGTCGTGCTCGTCGGCGACTTCACCGACGATTTCCTCCACCAGGTCCTCGAGCGTGGCGATGCCGGCGGTTCCGCCGTACTCGTCCAGGACCACTGCCAGCTGCAGGTTCCCTTCACGCAGTTCCGCGAGGAGCGCGTCGAGGTGGATGGTCTCGGGCACCCGGAGCACGTCCGTCATGATGGCACCTGCTTCGAGGTTGGCGCGCCGGTCCGACGGGACGGCGATGGCCTTCTTGATGTGCACCACGCCGCGGATGTCGTCCGCGGATTCCCCGATCACGGGGAACCGTGAATAGCCGGTGCGGCGTGCGGCGTCGACGATGTCGGACACCGGCTGGTGGCCGTCGATGGTCTCAACCCGGATGCGGGGCGTCATTACGTCCGCTGCCGTCCGGCCGGAGAACTTCAGGGTCCGGTCGATGAAGTTGGCGGTGCCGGCGTCGAGTGTTCCCATCTGCGCCGACCGGCGGACGAGGGAGGCCAGCTCGGCAGGGGTGCGGGCCCCCGAGATCTCCTCCTTGGCTTCCAGGCCGAAGATGTTGAGCACCTTGTTGGAGAAGCCGTTGAGTACCACAATGGCGGGTTTGAAAACCGCGGTGAAGATCAGCTGCGGCCGGGCCAGGGCCTTGCCCACTTGGAACGACAGCGCAATGGCCATGTTCTTTGGCACCAGCTCGCCGATCAGCATGGAGAGCAGCGTGGCGAAGGCCATCGCGAGGATGAGCGAGACCGAGGAGATCGCGGCCTCCGGAAGCCCCAGGGCGGCCAGCGGGCCTTCCAGGAGTTTGCCGACCGACGGCTCCATCACGTAGCCGGTGAGCAGCGTGGTGATGGTGATGCCCAGCTGGCAGCTGGAGAGCTGCGTGGACAGGGATTTGAGGCATTTGAGCAGGGGTACGGCGGCGGTGTCGCCGTCATCCACGGCCCGCTGGACGGCGGCCTGGTCAAGGGCGACGAGCGAGAATTCGACGGCCACGAAGAAGCCGGTTCCGAGGACGAGCAGCAGGCCCGCTGCGAGAAGGATCCACTCCATTTAGCGGCCCGCTTCCGGGCCGCCGGCAGCGCCTGGCGGAGGATGGTCGGCCGGAGCCGACCCTGGTTCCTGGCAGGAACCGGTTTGGGAGGAACCTGCTGCCGGAGAGTGATGGGCGCGTGAACGGGGTTTGCCGGCTCTTCGGGAAGACTGCGCGGGAACGGTGTCCGTTCCCCGCTGACAGCCCCCAGGCCGGCACCTAGATTTACTGTCCATAAGAAGCTCAGTCTACAGGAGCAGCACGCCTCACCAGCTCTGCGGCACCGGCCGGCCTTCCTCGTATCCGGCAGCGGACTGGATCCCTGCCACAGCGCGCTCCCGGAACGCGCCAAGGTCCGCCGCCCCCGCGTAGCTCATGGAGCTGCGGAGTCCGGCCGTGATCATGTCCAGCAGGTCTTCGACGCCGGGCCGGGCCGGATCGATGAACATCCGCGACGTGGAGATGCCTTCCTCGAACAGGGCCTTGCGGTCCTTCTCGAAGGCGCCTTCGCGCTGGTTGCGGTTCTGCACGGCGCGGGCGGACGCCATGCCGAAGCTTTCCTTGTACTGCCGCCCGCCGGCGTCCTGCTGCAGGTCCCCGGGGCTTTCATGCGTGCCGGCAAACCAGGACCCGATCATGACCTGGCTGGCGCCGGCCGCCAGGGCGAGGGCCACGTCGCGCGGGTATCGGACGCCCCCGTCGGCCCAGACGCGGCCGCCGGCAGCCCGGGCGGCGGCTGAACATTCCAGCACCGCGGAGAACTGCGGCCGGCCCACAGCCGTCATCATGCGCGTGGTGCACATGGCGCCGGGCCCGACGCCGACCTTGACGATGTCCGCCCCGGCCTGGATCAGTTCACTGGTCGCCTCGGCCGTGACCACGTTCCCCGCCACCACGGGAACACCGGGGTCGAGTGCCTTGACGGCGGCCAGGGCATCAAACATTTTCTGCTGGTGGCCGTGCGCGGTGTCCAGCACCAGCACGTCGACACCGGCGGCCAGGAGTTCCGCTGCCCGCCCGGCGACGTCGCCGTTGATCCCGACGGCGGCGGCCACCTTGAGCCGGCCGGCCTTATCCAGCGACGGCCGGTAAAGGGTGGAGCGCAGCGCGCCCTTGCGGGTAAGGACACCGGCCAGGACGCCGTCCCGCTGCACGGGCGCCAGGTCGGTCCCGGCCGTGTCCATCGCGTCGAAAGCCGCCCGCAGGCCCTGGTCCGCTCCGGCGCCGGAACCGCCGTCGAGCGTGGCCGCGTCCAGCACCAGCGGCTGGTGCCGCATCACCGAGGCGAGCGACGCGAACCGGTCCTGCCCCTCGCAGTCAGCGGCCCGGACGACGCCGGCCACCGCGCCGGAGTCATCCACCACCACCACGGCCCCGTGCGGACGCTTGCCCATCAGGTGCAGGGCATCAATGACGGTGTGGCCCGGGGAGAGCGTGACCGGGGTTTCGAGGACGGTGTGCCGGGCCTTGATCCAGGCGGCAACGTCCCGGATGACGTCGAGCGGCACATCCTGCGGCAGCACTGCCAGTCCGCCGCGCCGGGCCATGGTCTCGGCCATGCGCTTGCCGGTCACCGCGGTCATGTTCGCCGCCACGAGCGGGATGGCGGAACCCGTCCCGTCGTCCGCGGCGAGGTCCACGTCGAGCCGCGAGGTCACCCCGGAACGGGACGGCACCAGAAAGAGGTCCGAGTAGGTCAGGTCTGTGGTGGGCTCGGTCAGGAAACGCACGGTTGCTCCTTATAAAGCTGCTGATCCGTCAAACGCTGCCGGTGCTTGAAACACTGCTGCCCGGCGAAGAGGGCGGGACGCGCTCACGGGTTCTCACAGCGATTGTAGCGAGGCTTTCCGACCGCCGCCGCCCGGGCTCCAGGGGGCCCGGTTGACCTGCCGCGGCGGCGGTTTAAGACGACTTGATGATTTGAGTCACCCTTATTGGCGGTTTGGCAAGAATCGTCACTAGACTGGCATGGGTCTGGGTTCACTGGACGTGGAGACTGGTTCATCCGTCGTGATGCGGCACCGTGAAACCAGTCGGGAATCAAACTCATGGAAGAGGCGTAATTCAAGTGCCAGAGCAGCCTAGCCACCGTCTACCAGAGGAATTTGGCGGAAACGAGTGGCTCGTTGACGAACTGTACGAGCGGTATCAGCAGGACAAGAACACGGTGGATGCCAAGTGGTGGCCCTTGTTCGAATCCTTTGACGCCGGAGACAGTTCCGCCACTAACGGAGCCTCAGGCGCAGCGACAGTTGCGCACCCCGCCACCCGCGAACTTCCGGTTGTAGCTCCCGCGGCCCCGGCAGCGCAGCCGGCAGCCCCCGCAGCACCGGCACCGGCAGCGCAGCCGGCCGCCCCCGCCGCTGCGGCCCCCGCCGCTCCCGCCGCCAAGAAGGCTCCCGCCACCGTTGCCCGCGACGGCTCCAAAACTTCGGACGCCGGCCCCGGCACGGCGCCGATCCCGGCACAGCTGCCCAAGAACATCAAGGCCCCGACGGCGCCGGAAGAGGACGTCGTCTCCGTCCTCCGCGGCCCGGCCAAGGCCATTGCCACCAACATGGTCACCAGCCTGGAAGTTCCCACCGCCACCAGCGTGCGCGCCATTCCGGCCAAGCTCCTGATCGACAACCGCGTGGTCATCAACTCCAACCTGGCCCGCGCCCGCGGCGGCAAGGTCTCCTTCACGCACCTGATCGGCTACGCCGTCATCCGCGCCCTGGCCCAGTTCCCCTCGATGAACGTCTACTACGACGAGATCGACGGCAAGCCCGTCGCCGTCCAGCCGGCGCACGTCAACTTCGGCATCGCCATCGACATGCCCAAGCCCGACGGCACCCGCCTGCTCATGGTGCCGAACATCAAGAAAGCGGAGACCCTCAACTTCTCCGAGTTCTGGCACACCTACGAGGACCTGATCAAGCGTGCCCGCACCGGCAAGCTGACCGCCGATGACCACTCCGGCACCACCGTCTCCCTGACCAACCCGGGCGGCATCGGCACGGTGCACTCGGTGCCGCGCCTGTCCAAGGGCCAGGCCGCCATCATCGGCGTCGGTGCACTGGACTACCCCGCCGAGTTCCAGGGCGCCAGCGAGAAGATCATCGCGCAGAACGCCATCAGCAAGGTCCTCACGCTGACCTCCACCTATGACCACCGCGTCATCCAGGGTGCCGGCAGCGGCGAGTTCCTGAAGCTGGTCCACCAGCTGCTGCTCGGTGCGCAGAACTTCTACGATGAGATCTTCGAGTCCCTGCGCATTCCGTACGAGCCGGTGCGCTGGAGCCCGGACCTGCAGGTGGACCCGGCCGATGAGATCAACAAAGTCGCCCGGATCCAGCAGCTCATCCACGCCTACCGCGTCCGCGGCCACCTCATGGCGGACACCGACCCGCTCGAGTACGTCCAGCGCAAGCACCCGGACCTCGACGTCCTGACGTACGGCCTCACCCTGTGGGACCTGGACCGCGAATGGCCCACCGGAGGCTTCGGCGGCAAGCCGATGCTCAAGTTCCGTGACATCCTCGGCGTCCTCCGCGACGCCTACTGCCGCACCGCCGGCATCGAGTACATGCACATCCAGGACCCGGCCGAGCGCAAGTGGTTCCAGGACCAGATCGAGCACCCGTACTCCAAGCCGAGCCGGGACGAGCAGCTGCGCATCGTCTCCAAGCTCAATGCGGCCGAGGCCTTCGAGACGTTCCTGCAGACGAAGTTCGTCGGCCAGAAGCGCTTCTCCCTGGAAGGCGGCGAGTCCCTGATTCCGCTGCTGGACGCCATCATCTCCGACGCGGCCGACGACGAACTCGACGAAGTGGCGATCGGCATGGCCCACCGCGGCCGGCTCAACGTGCTCACGAACATCGCCGGCAAGACCTACGCCCAGGTCTTCCGCGAATTCGAAGGCACCCAGGACCCCCGCTCCGTGCAGGGCTCCGGCGACGTCAAGTACCACCTCGGCACCGAGGGCACCTTCACGTCGGACAACGGCAAGGAGACCAAGGTCTACCTCGCCGCCAACCCGTCGCACCTGGAGGCCGTGGACTCCGTCCTCGAGGGCATTGTCCGCGCCAAGCAGGACCGCCTCGACCAGGGCAACGCCTTCCCCGTGCTGCCCATCATGGTCCACGGCGACGCCGCATTCGCCGGCCAGGGCGTGGTGGCGGAAACGCTCAACCTCTCCCAGCTGCGAGGGTACCGCACCGGCGGCACCATCCACATCGTGGTCAACAACCAGGTCGGCTTCACCACCGCACCGTCCTCGTCACGCTCGTCCACCTACTCCACGGACGTCGCCAAGATGATCCAGGCGCCGGTGTTCCACGTGAACGGCGACGACCCGGAAGCCGTGGTCCGCATCGGCCAGCTCGCCTACGAGTTCCGCCAGCGGTTCCACAAGGACGTTGTCATCGACATGGTCTGCTACCGCCGCCGCGGCCACAACGAGGGCGATGACCCCTCGATGACGCAGCCCCTCATGTACAACCTGATCGAGGCCAAGCGTTCGGTCCGCAAGCTGTACACAGAATCCCTGATCGGCCGCGGTGACATCACCGAGGAAGAAGCCGAGCAGCTGCTGCGCGACTACCAGGAACGCCTGGAGCGTGTCTTCGCGGAGACCCATGCCGCGCAGACCTCCCCGATTCCGATCATCACCGCGGATTCCGCCGCGGTCTCCGATCTGGAGCGGCCCATGGCCCAGCAGTCCGATTCGAGCATCAGCGCCCCCGCGTCCACGGCGATTTCGGCTGAGACGCTGGCGCGCATCGGCAGGGCACACGTGGACATCCCCGAGGGTTTCACGGTCCACGCCAAGCTCAAGCAGCTGCTGGAGAAGCGCGAAGTCATGTCCCGCGAAGGCGGCATCGACTGGGGCTTCGGCGAGCTGGCCGCGTTCGGCTCCCTCATCATGGAAGGCGTCCCGGTCCGGCTTGCCGGCCAGGACTCGCGCCGCGGCACGTTCGTGCAGCGCCACGCCGTCTTCCACGACCGGGCCAACGGCGACGAGTGGCTGCCGCTGGCACACCTCTCCGACGACCAGGCCAAGCTGTGGATCTATGACTCCCTGCTCTCGGAATACGCGGCCATGGGCTTCGAGTACGGCTACTCCGTGGAACGCCCCGACGCTCTGGTGCTATGGGAGGCGCAGTTCGGCGACTTCGTCAACGGTGCGCAGACCATCATTGACGAGTTCATCTCCTCGGCCGAGCAGAAGTGGGGCCAGCGTTCCTCGCTCGTGCTGATGCTGCCGCACGGCTACGAAGGCCAGGGCCCGGACCACTCGTCCGCCCGGATCGAGCGCTTCCTGCAGCTGTGCGCCGAAGAGAACATGATCGTGGCCAACCCCACGACGTCGGCGTCGCACTTCCACCTGCTGCGCCGCCAGGCGTACAGCCGGCCGCGCAAGCCGCTCATCATCTTCACGCCGAAGCAGCTGCTCCGCCTCAAGGCAGCGGCATCGTCCGTCGAGGACTTCACCACCGGCACGTTCCGGCCGGTCATCCCCGAGCACGAGGAACTGCAGGCCGACGCCGTCGAGCGTGTGCTGCTGGTTTCCGGCCGCCTGTACTACGATCTGCTGTCCACCCGGCAGAAGACCGGCGACAAGACCACGGCGATCGTCCGCGTCGAGCAGCTGTACCCGCTGCCGGCGGCCGAGATTGCCGCGGAGCTCGCCAAGTACCCGAACGCCGACGTGGTGTGGGCCCAGGACGAGCCTGCCAACCAGGGCCCGTGGCCGTTCATCGGCCTCAACCTGCCGGACGCGCTGGACCGCCGGGTCCGCCTCGTTTCACGGCCTGCCTCGGCTTCCACCGCGGCCGGATCCATGAAGCGGCACGCGGCCGAGCAGGACGCGCTGCTCAAGCAGGCATTCGCACGCAAGTAACGCCAACGCTGCCCGGCCGGAGATTGAAACACGCAACTCCGGCCGGGCAGCGTTGTTTAACCGGCTTTGTCCCGCGGCGGCGGGATGGTGTGCGGGACGGTTTAATGGACGCTCGGGAGTAAAGAGGTAGTCGTGGAAGATCGAAAGCTGCGGATCGCAGCCGTTGGTGATGAACTGCTGGCCGGGCTGGGTGACCCCCGGGCCCTGGGCTGGCTGGGGCGGGTGCTGGCGCGCACCCCGCAGGACGGATTGTCGCTGGAATGCTATTCCCTGCCCTGCCCGCAGGAGGGCACGGAAGGCCTGGCTGCCCGCTGGCTTGAGGAGGCGGGCCGCCGCTTCAACGGCCACTGCGAGAACCGCCTGGTGATTGGCCTTTCCGGCCGCGACGTCGAGTTCGGACTGTCCACGGCGCGCAGCCGGCTGAATCTCGCCAACATCCTTGACTCGGCCTCGCAGAACAAGATCGAGGTCTTCGTCGTGGGCCCGCCGCCGACCCTGGACCCGGCCCAGAACCGCCGGCTGGGCGAGCTCAACACCGCCTTCGCCGACGTCACCACCCGGCGCAAGCACCTCTACGTCGACACGTTCTCCCCGCTCCTGAACCACGAGCAGTGGCGCCAGGACCTCGCCGCCAACGCCGGCACCCCGGGTCAAGCGGGCTACGGGCTGATGGCCTGGCTCGTACTGCACCGCGGCTGGTTCCAGTGGCTGGGGATGGACGCCCCGGAGTAGGCCGCGGCGGGAATTTCGCGATATATCTTGACCCTCCCCCTCCTGCGATATATCGTGAGTCCATAGTCACGATATATCGCAAGTGAATGCTTGGGATATCGCTTCCCCGGAGGAACCATGGCAGAGAACAACTGGACCGTCACCGGCCCGCAGACTATCGACGTCGACGGCGTCCGTTCACTCAAGCTCGGCATTGTCCGGGGACGGTTCGACATTGTCACCCATGAGGAATCCGTGGCCAGGATCGAGGTGTCCGAGGTCAGCGGCGATCCCTTGGCCATCAGCCTGGTCGACGGGCGCCTCGAGGTGCGGCACCAGCTGCACGGCCCGCAGGGCTGGTTCAAAAACCTGATGGACACCGTCAGCAACAACAGCAACAACTCGACCGTGATCAGCATCGCCCTGCCCGCCGGCGTCGACGTCGAGGCAGGCACCGTCAGCGGCGACGGAATGGTCGCCGGAACCAGCGGGCACACCCGCCTCAACACCGTCTCCGGCTCCGTCCTGGCCGACGGCACGTCCGGAGACCTGGCCGTCAACACCGTCAGCGGCGAAGTGATCGCGCGCAACCACCACGGCGTACTGACGGCCAAGAGCGTCTCCGGCGAGGTGACGGCCTCCGGCGATCTCAGCCACGTCCGCGCCAACACCGTCAGCGGCGACCTGACCTTCGACCTGCACGGCTTCACCGAGGACTTCGGCGCCAATTCGGTGTCCGGCGACGTCACCCTCCGCGTGCCGCACGACGTCGGGGTGGACATCATTGCCAAGTCCGCCAGCGGCGCCATCGTCATCGGCGACACCAAGTACACCCAGCCCGGCGGCGGCGTGCAGACCATCGCCGGACCCGACACCCAGCTCATGCTGGTCCGCACCAACTCCGTCTCGGGCAAAACGTCCATCTTCCACCGCCCGGCGCGCACTGACACCGATTCGGGCCTCTGATGGCACCGGTCTTCGCCCACGGCGCCCTCCGGCTCTACCTGCTGGCGCTGCTGGAGTCCGGGCCCAAACACGGTTATGAACTCATCAAGGCGCTCAGCGAACGCTTCGGCGGGACCTACTCCCCCAGCGCCGGAACCATCTATCCCCGGCTCGGCAAGCTCGAGGAAGAAGGCCTGGTAGCCACCCACACCGAGGGCCGCAGGACCTGCTACAGCATCACCCCGGCAGGACTCGTGGAGCTGGACAGCCGGCGCGAGGAACTGGCGGACGTGGAGAACGACATTTCCGCCTCCGTCCGGAGGCTCGCCGACGGCCTGCGGCAGGACATCAAGGCCAACATGCGCGGGCTCCGGGCCGACCTCGCCGCGACGGCCGAGGCGGCCCGGTCCTCGGCCAGGGCCGCCGGGTCGACAGTCGCCTCGCTGGCAAGCCAGCGCTACTCCCCCGAGAGCGACCGCCGGCTGCGGGAAGCGGAGATGCTGGTGCAGGCCTTCCGCGATGACATCCGCGTGGAACTGCGCCGCCACGGCGGCCGGCACCCCATCACCCCCGTGACCCTGGAGACGGTCAAGACGGTGCTGGACCAGGCGCGGATCTCCATCCGCAATTCGCTGGAGTGATCCGTCCGCTGCCGTTACCCCGGCGGGGCTCTTCCCGGCCCGCCGGTTCGCGGCGGGTGCCCCGATGTGGGAGACTTGAGGGCAGCTCTTTTGAGTACCTAGAAATAAGGAGGCCAGCTATGAGCAAGCGTGCACGTAAACGTCGTGACCGTAAGCGTGGCGGCGCGAACCACGGCAAGCGCCCCAACACCTAAGCACTGCTTGGGTACACCAGCCTTGGACAAATGACCCCGGCAGCCTGACGGCTGCCGGGGTCATTTGTTTACCTTTTCCGGGTCAGGCGCGACGCCTCAGACGGCGTTGCTGGAGTGGATCCGGTCCAGGATCGAATTCTTCAGGTTCTCCGGAGCAGCCTCGGTGCAGGAGCGCTTCACCATGACGCGGATGACACACTCAAGGTCGTACTGCTCGAAGCATTCCGGGCAGGCTTCCAGGTGGTCCTTGATCTCCGCGATGTCATCGTGGGTGAGGGCACCATCGAGATACTCGTAGATCCGTTGCATCCGGGCATCGTCGCAATCGCCCAGTCCCTGGCAGTCGCTCATTTCCTGTTCTCCTGTGTGTTGCTTCCGGCTGCCGCGGCGGTATCCGCAGCCTTGAATCCTCGCTCTGCCGCGTAGTCGGCGAGCATGTCCCGCAGCATCTTGCGGCCCCGGTGCAGCCGGGACATGACGGTCCCGATCGGGGTGTTCATAATGTCCGAGATTTCCTTGTAGGCGAACCCCTCGACGTCGGCGAAGTACACCGCCAGCCGGAATTCCTCCGGAATGGCCTGCAGGGCCCGCTTCACGTCGGAGTCCGGCAGATGGTCCAGCGCCTCAGCCTCGGCCGACCGCAGGCCCGTGGACGTATGTGACTCCGCCCGGGCCAGCTGCCAGTCCTCGATGGTGTCCGAGTTCGACTGCAGGGGCTCGCGCTGCCTCTTGCGGTAAAGGTTGATGTAGGTGTTCGTCAGGATGCGGTACAGCCAGGCCTTGAGGTTGGTGCCCGGCTTGTACTGGTGGAAGGCGGAAAACGCCTTCGTGTACGCCTCCTGGACCAGGTCCTCGGCATCAGCAGGGTTCCGCGCCATGCGCATCGCCGCTGAATACAGCTGGTCGACGTACTGCATGGCGTCGCGTTCGAACCGAACCCGGCGTTCCTCCGACGTTTCCGTCGCGACATCGAGTTCCTGCCCGTCCACGGTCATTTCCTTGGCGGCAGCGTCGTGCATGGCCGCAACGGCCGGATCCATGGTGCTCATTGCGTCCAAGTCTACTGTCACCTTGGGGCGGGCGCCCGGAATCGCCGGCATGGCAATGTCCTGCCGGGTGCTTGCCCTGTCCTGAACGAGTATCAAATCATGGCCTCCCTGCGGCGTCTTCCGGCCGGGTGTGCGGCCGGTGTTCTCGCCATGTCCAACCCCGCCGGGCGGGCAAATATTCCGCAAAAGTGCAAGACTAGAACCGGTTCTCCCGCATCGATTCCGCGGCTCGTCCATCCAGGAGGAAATTCATGTCCGTTGTCCGCTTTCTCGCCCGGCCCATGCTCGCCTCCAGTTTCGTCCTTGCAGGCATGGACAAGCTCAAGAACGCGGACGACACTGCGTCGCAGCTTTCGCCCCTGCTCCGCCGCGCCGCCGCATCCCTGCCCTTCCAGGCCGACGAGAAGGTCCTGGCCCGCGTCATCGGCGGCACGCAGGTAGGTGCCGGCGTCCTCTTTGCGCTCGGCAAGTCTGCGCGCCTGGCCGCCACCGTCCTGGCCGTCATCTCCGCCCTCAACAGCTACGTGGAGTGGCGCAGCGCGGACATCACCTCCAAGGAAGGCCGCGAGGCCCGCCGCAAGCAGCTGCTCAAGAACGTCTCGCTGACCGGCGGCGTGCTGCTGGCCGCCGTCGACACCAACGGCCGCCCCAGCCTGGCATGGCGCGCCGAGCACCTCGCGGCGGACGCCCGGAAGAGCGCCGGCCACCTCGCCGCCGACGTCAAGAAGACCACCAACAAGCAGCTGAAAAAGGCCGACAAGGCCGTCCGCAAGGCCGTCGACCACACCGCCGGGGCCTAAGACGGCAATGACAGGCACCACCCCCACCGCAGCTGTTCCTTCTGCTCCGGCCGGCGCGGCCCCGCACTGGCGGGCGCCGTTCGCCGGGCAGCCCGTCGACGCGACGGTCACCGTGCCCGGCTCGAAGTCCCTGACCAACCGCTACCTTGTGCTGGCGGCCCTGGCCGACGGGCCCTCGCGGCTGCGCGCTCCCTTGCACTCACGGGACTCCGCCCTGATGATCGGGGCGCTGCGGCAGCTCGGCGCCACCATCACGGAGGTTCCGGGCGACGGCGCGTTCGGCCCCGACCTGGCAGTGACCCCCATCCCCGCGGACGCCCCCGCGGCGCGGACCTCGATCGACTGCGGCCTGGCCGGCACGGTGATGCGCTTCGTCCCGCCCCTCGCGGCCCTGCGCCGGGGCGTGGCCGTGTTCGACGGCGATCCGCATGCCCGCAAACGCCCGATGGGCACCATCATCGAGGCGCTGACCGGGCTGGGCGTCTCCGTCAGCGCGACCGACGGCGGTCCGGCGTCGTCCCTGCCGTTCGCCGTGGAGGGCACGGGCGAAGTCCGCGGCGGGCACCTCGTCATTGACGCCAGCGCCTCGTCCCAGTTCGTGTCGGCCCTGCTGCTGGCCGGCGCCCGCTTCACCGACGGGCTGCACCTGGAACACCGCAGCGCGGACAACGACGGACCCGTCCCCAGCCTGGACCACATCAACATGACGGTGGACGTGCTCCGCGGCCTCGGCGTAGCCGTGGACGATTCCCGGCCGAACCACTGGGTGGTCTCCCCCGGCGCCATCCGCGCCTTTGACCTCCGGATCGAGCAGGACCTCTCCAACGCGGGGCCCTTCCTGGCGGCTGCCCTGGCCACCCGCGGCACCGTCCGCATCCCCAATTGGCCCGCCCCGACCACCCAGGTGGGCGATCTGTGGCGCAGCATCCTCACCACCATGGGGGCTACCGTCACGTTCACGGACGGGACGCTCACCGTCACCGGCGGCCCCGAAATCAAGGGCGCCGACTTCGATGAGACTTCCGAACTGGCCCCCACGGTCGCCGCGCTCTGCGCCTTGGCCTCCGGGCCGTCCCGGCTGAGCGGCATCGCCCACCTCCGCGGGCACGAAACAGACCGGCTGGCCGCGCTGGTGGCGGAAATCAACCGCCTCGGCGGGGACGCCGAGGAAACCAGCGACGGCCTTCTCATCCGGCCCGCACCCCTGCACGGCGGCGTCGTCCACAGCTACGCCGACCACCGCATGGCCACGGCCGGCGCCATCCTCGGACTCGCCGTGCCCGGCGTCGAGGTGGAGGACATTGCCACGACGGCCAAGACCATGCCGGACTTCCCGCAGATGTGGGAGGCCATGCTCGCCCAGGGCGCGCCCGCGCAGAAGGACACAGCCGGTGGCACGCAGCACTGACTCCTGGGACGAATCGGACGTCCGGATCCGCCCCAACAAAAAGGGCACACGGCCCCGCACCAAGGACCGGCCCGCCCACGAAGACGCCGTCACCGGACGGATCATCACCGTTGACCGCGGGCGCTACACCGCCGTCGTGGGCGAAGGCACTCCCACCGAACGCAAGATCATTGCCGCCCGCGCCCGGGAACTGCGCCGGAACCCCGTGGTGGCCGGCGATTTCGTCTCCCTCGTCGGGGACGTCAGCGGCGAACCCGACACGCTGGCCCGGCTGGTCAAAATCCAGGACCGCCGGACGCTCCTGCGGCGCAGCGCCGACGACACTGACCCGATCGAGCGCGCCGTCGTCGCCAATGCCGACACGCTGGTGATCGTGGTGGCGGCAGCCAACCCGGAGCCGCGGACCGGATTCATCGACCGCGCCCTCGTTGCCGCGTACGACGCCGGGATCGAGCCGCTGCTGCTCGTCACCAAGGCCGACGTCAAAGATCCCGCGGAACTCCTGGCCAACTACCGGCACCTCGGGTTCCCGGTGATCATCTCCAAGACCGCCGACTCCGCCGCGTCCGGCATTGACGCGCGCTCCGATGACGGCTTGTCCGCCCGGTTGGACAAGGACGCCGTGTCCCAGCTGCGTGCCCACCTCGACGGCAAGGTCACCGTCATGCTGGGCCACTCCGGCGTCGGGAAGTCCACCATGGTCAACGCGCTGACCGGCGCCGAGCGCGCCACCGGCGGCGTCAACGCCGTCACGGGCCGCGGCCGCCACACCTCGTCTTCCGCGCTGGCGCTGAAGGTCAACGGTGCGCCCCCGGGCAGCTGGATCATCGACACCCCGGGCATCCGCTCCTTCGGCCTGGCCCATGTGGACCCGGACCGGATCCTGCGCTCCTTCCCGGACCTGGAACCCGGCACCGACGATTGCGAGCGGGGCTGCAAACACGACTCCACGGCCGTCAACTGCGGTGTGGACGCGTGGGTGGCCGCCGGCCACGCGGGCGAATCCGGCCCGGCCAGGCTCGCTTCCCTCCGCCGCCTGCTGGGGACGGACCCGCGGATGGAAGCGCAGGACGTCAAGGAACTGGGCACCGTCTCGTAGCGGGCAGCGGTGCCGCCTACCGCTCCCCTGCGCGGTTTGGCGGTACTTTGGAACCATGAGTCAACCCGCTTCGAGCTACAACGATGACCTGCGTCTTGCCCATGTGCTGGCAGATTCCGTAGATTCCCAGACCATGAGCCGCTTCAAGGCGCTCGACCTCCGGATCGAGACGAAGCCGGACCTTACCCCGGTGACCGATGCCGACAAGTCCGCCGAGGAGGCCATCCGCGGCCAGCTGTCCCGGTCCCGCCCCCGCGACGCCGTGCTGGGTGAAGAGTTCGGCAGTTCCGGGCACGGCTCCCGCCGCTGGATCATCGACCCGATCGACGGGACCAAGAACTTCGTCCGCGGCGTCCCCGTCTGGGCCACGCTGATCGCCCTCGTCGACGAAGGCGAGCCGGTGGTCGGCGTTGTCAGCGCTCCCGCCCTCGGCAAACGCTGGTGGGCCGCCAAAGGCGCCGGCGCTTACACCGGCCGCTCGCTGGCCGCCGCCACCCGGCTGAGGGTCTCCAACGTCTCCCAGCTCTCGGATGCCTCCCTGTCCTACTCCAGCCTGGGCGGCTGGAAGCAGCGCGGAAACCTCGACGAGTTCATCGGCCTCACCGAGGAAGTCTGGCGCACCCGGGCCTACGGCGATTTCTGGTCCTACTGCCTCGTGGCCGAAGGTGCCGTCGACATCGCCTGCGAGCCCGAGCTGAACCTCTACGACATGGCCGCGCTGGTGCCGATCGTCACCGAAGCCGGCGGGCGCTTCACCTCCCTCGACGGTGAGGACGGCCCCTTCGGCGGCAACGCCCTCGCCACCAATTCCATCCTGCACTCGGAGGTCCTCAAGCGCCTCAACCCGGGGCTGGACGACCTGCTCTAGCCGGCCGTCTCCAAGGATTCCCCAACCTCCCCGTACCAGTCTGTCCTCGACGGCGGCCCTAGTGCCCGCCGTCGAGGTAGGGCATCTTTTTGGGAGGAGAGCAGCCTTGTCTGACACCGTTCAAGCCCCCGTCCGCGCCGCGCCAGGGGCCACCGGCACGGCCGGGGCTACCGGGAACGGGCCGGCGCTGCTGGTGCTGGTGGCGAAGTACCGGGACCTGGACCTCGAATCCGCCGCTGCCCTGCACGCGGCGGCAGCCGGGCTCGCACCGCACCTTGTCGCCGGAAGCACAGCCGTGGCCGCCTCCGTGGTCCTCGCCACCTGCAACAGGTTCGAAATCTACTGCGATGTCACCGACGTGACGGTTCGTGCTGCTGCCAGGGCAGATGCCCTCGGCGCAGTCCACCGCTGCTCCGGCCTGCCCGGGGTCCGTGTGCCGGCACTTTTCGAGGAACTCCAGGGCGCGGCGGCCGCCGAACATCTTTTTGCCGTGGCTGCCGGCCTGGACTCGGTGGTGGTGGGTGAGCGCGAGGTGGCCGGCCAGGTCCGGCGGGCGCTGGCCGCCGCACAGGCTGCCGGGACGTCCAGCGGCCGGCTGGACCGGCTGTTCCAGGCCGCCTCCCGCACGGCAAAGGACGTGGGTTCGCAGACGGCGCTCAGCAGCGCGGGCACCTCCATCGCCTCGGTTGCCCTCGACCTTGCCGCCGCGACCAGGCCGGCCGGGATCGCGGGGACGAACGCCGTCCTCGTCGGAACAGGCGCCTATGCCGGCTGCCTGGCGGACCTGCTGAGGAACTGGAAATGCTCCGCCGTGTCCGTCTTCTCCCACTCCGGCCGTGCCGAAGCCTTTACCGCGGCCAGGGGCGGCCGCGCCCTCTCCGCCGGGGACCTGCCCGCAGCGGTTGCCGGCGCCGGGCTGCTCATCGGCTGCAGCGGGGCGGGAGTCCGCCTCGACGCCGCGGCCCTCGGCCGGTGGCGCGCCCGCACGGTGCACCCCCTCACCGTCATCGACCTGGCGCCCAGCCATGACTTCGATCCCCGTATGGCGGACCTGCCGGGGGTACACCTCATCACGCTGGACTCGGTCCACCGCAACGCTCCCCCGGCGGACGCTGAAGCTCTCCGCTCCGCCCGCGCGCTGGTCCGGCAGGCGGCCCGCCGCTTCGAGGAAGAGGACGCCGTCCGCGGGGCCGACGCCGCCGTCGTCGCCCTGCGCAGTCACCTCGAGGGGCTGCTCCGCAGCGAAATGGACCGTGTCAGCACACGGCACGGCGGGGACGTCCCGCCGGAGGAGGTCAACCGGGCCCTGCGGCATCTGGTGCGGCGGCTGCTGCATGCCCCGACACTGCGCGCCCGGGAGCTCGCCGCCGCCGGCCGGCAGGACGACTACACGGCGGCACTGGACGCGCTGTTCGGCCTCAGCGTTCCGGCCGCCACGGGCTCGCCGGGGATTACGGCGTAACAAACCGCTTCATAATCAGAGCGCGCCTTCTCGCCGGAACGGCGTTTGTCCTAGGCTCTTCAACAGGTCACGAGTGCCAGCGCTAAACCCCGGTTTGCTGGCCGGCAACCCTCCATTCGCGGTGGGGTGCCCCGGGTGACGACCTGGCCGGTCCGGAACGGACCCGGCAAGCGCGGATCCCCGGTGCGTGGGGTCCTTTTCCAGCGAGGTCCCATGACTACTGCCATTTTCCCTGCCCCTGCCGCACTCCAGGCCGGCGGCCACAGCCCGTCCGATGCGCGGTTCGACGTCGCCCGCCGGCCGCTCGCCGCTGTCACCGGCGCCGAGATCCAGGCACCGTTGATCCAGGGCGGCCACGTCCGGTACGCCAACCTGGACTACGGCGCTTCCGCTCCGGCGCTGTCCGTCGTCTCGGCCTACCTCAACGAGATCCTGCCGTACTACGCCAGCGTCCACCGCGGGGCCGGCTACGCCTCCCAGATCAGCACCTCCGTCTACGAGAACGCCCGCACCATTGTCCGTGGCTTCGTGGGCGGCCGGCCGGACGATGCGGTGATCTTCACCCGCAACACCACTGATTCCCTGAACCTGCTGGCCGGCTGCCTGCCCGCCGCCGGCGGTGAGCCCACCGGGGAAGTGCTGTACCTCGACATCGAACACCACGCCAACCTCCTGCCCTGGCAGCGGGTGCCGCACCGCAGCGTCATCGCCGCGCCGACCCTCGCCGGGACGCTGGACCTGATCCGCGGCGAACTCGCCCACGGCGGCGTCAGCCTCCTGGCCGTCACCGGCGCCTCCAACGTCACCGGGGAGGTCCTGCCGGTGCGGGCGCTGGCCGCTTTGGCCCACGAGTACGGCGCCCGGATCGTCGTCGACGCCGCCCAGCTGGCCCCGCACCGGCGGATCGACATTGCCGCGGACGACGTCGACTACCTCGCCTTCTCCGGCCACAAGCTCTACGCGCCGTTCGGCGCGGGCGTCCTGGTGGGCCGTCCCGACTGGCTCGACGCCGGCACCCCGCACCTGGCCGGCGGCGGCGCCGTCCAGGATGCCCGGCTCGACACCGTCAGCTGGACCACGGGCCCGGCCCGGCACGAGGGTGGCTCCCCCAATGTCCTGGGCGCCGCCACGCTGGCCCGGGCCACCCAGGTGGTGGCCGACCTGGACCAGGACCAGTGGCATGCGCACGAGGACGCCATCCGGTCCTTCCTGGTCGAGGGCCTCGCCCGGATCGACGGCGTCACGGTCCACCAGATCTTCTCGGACAGCGCCACCTTCGACGCGGCGGGCGGCGACGGGCCGGGCACGGGCACGATCGGCGTCGTCAACTTCTCCGTGGCAGGCTACGACGCCGGCCTGGTGGCGGCGTACCTGTCGGCGGAACACGGCATCGGCCTGCGCGACGGCAGGTTCTGCGCCCACCCCCTGCTCCGGCGGCTGGGCCTGCCCTCCGGCTCGCTGCGGGCCAGCTTCGGGCTCGGTTCCCGGCTGGAGGACGCCCAGCGGCTGCTCGCGGGAATCCAGGAACTGCGGCAGACCGGCCTTGGCTGGGACTACGTGGTGGACTCCGGGCGCTGGGTGCCGGCCAACGACACCCGCAGCTACCCGCACTGGGCGCCCAATACACCCGGGACGGCCGGCGCCGCCCCCTGCTCGCAGGACTGACGGCCCGCCCGCGGCAGGGTGTGGAGAAGGTGCGGTAAATTCGAAAGGTACCCATCCGGACCTGCCGAAGGAGAGCGCCCGTGGCACGCGGCGGCCCCAAACTGCATCACGAACGGCGCCACGAGCTGGGACAGAGCTTCCAGGACGGCGGGGAGCACTATGACCGCGTCCGCCCGGGCTACCCCAGCGACTCGGCGGACTGGCTGATCCCCGCCGGCGCGCACGACGCAGCGGACCTGGGCGCCGGCACCGGGAAGTTCACGGCGCTGCTGGCCGGACGCGGCCTGCACACGGTGGCTGTGGACCCTTCCGCCGACATGCTGGAACAGCTCCGGCAGGCGCTCCCGGGCGTGACCGCCGTCGAAGGCACCGCGGAACAGACGGGCCTGCCTGATGCGGCGTTCGACGTCGTCACGGTCGCCCAGGCCTGGCACTGGTGCGATCCGCTGCTGGCCAGCACGGAGATCGCCCGGATCCTGCGCCCCCACGGCGTCCTGGGCCTGGTGTGGAACCAGCTGGACACCTCGGTGCCGTGGGTGCACCGGCTGTCCCGCATCATGCACGCCGGGGATGTGCACAAGCCGCACTTCAGGCCGCCGCTCGGTCCGGAGTTTACGGGGCTCGAAAGCCACCTCACCCGCTGGGAGGATCCGGTGCGCACCGCCGACATCATCGAACTGACCAAATCGCGCAGCTACTACCTGGCAGCCAACGATGCGGTCCGCGCCAAGGTACTGGGCAACCTCGACTGGTATCTGCACGAGCATCTGGGCCACAACCCGGGGGACGTCCTCCTGCTGCCGTACCTGACGCAAAGCTGGCGGGCAGTCCGGGCCTGATTCGGCTGGCACATGGTTTCGGCGTGCCTAATAATTGACTGTAGGCACTTTGAAACTTTGCGCGGCCAGAAGCGGCCGGCAGGAGTGTCTTCGCGCTGCAACCCCGCAACGCACCGACCAGAGGGAGCCCGCCGTGCTGGACGTGACCGGACACAACGCCGCGCACGCCCCTGCCCGGCGGAAACCGGCGGGCCGCGGCGCCCTTGTGGGCCTGCTGGGCCCTGCGTTCGTCGCCGCCATCGCCTACGTGGACCCCGGCAACGTCGCAGCCAACCTCACCGCCGGCGCACAGTACGGCTACCTCCTGGTCTGGGTCCTGGTGGCCGCCAACATCATGGCCGTACTGGTGCAGTACCAGTCCGCCAAACTCGGGATCGTCACCGGGAAGAGCCTGCCGGAGATCCTCGGCGAGCGGCTCAAACCGGCCTCGCGCCGCGCCTTCTGGGTCCAGGCCGAGATCGTGGCTGCCGCCACGGACCTGGCCGAAGTGGTGGGCGGCGCGATCGCGCTCTACCTGCTGTTCGGGCTGCCCCTGCCCCTCGGCGCCCTGATCGTGGGCGGTGTCTCCATGCTCCTGCTGGCCATCCAGGCCAGGAACCGCCAACGGCCGTTTGAGTTCATCATCATGTTCCTGCTGGGCATCATCACCATCGGGTTCCTGGCCGGCCTGTTCATCAGCCCGCCCGATCCGGCGGGTGTGGCTGCAGGCCTGGTCCCGGGCTTCGAGGGCCCGGATACCATCCTGCTCGCGGCCAGCATGCTTGGCGCCACAGTGATGCCGCACGCCATCTACGTCCATTCCGCCCTCTCCCGGGACCGGCACCGCCCGGACCCGCACCTCCACGTCCCCGCCCCGGCCCTCGCCCGCCTCGTCAAGGCAACCCGCTGGGACGTCGTCGCTGCCCTCGCCGTCGCCGGCATCGTGAACATCGGCATGCTGCTGCTGGCCGCATCGACCCTCGGCGGGGAGGACGGCACGGACACCATCGAGGGTGCCCACGCGGCAATCACCGCAAACCTGGGTCCCGTCGTCGGCGTCGTCTTCGCCGTCGGCCTGCTCGCCTCCGGCCTGGCCTCGACGTCCGTGGGCTGCTACGCCGGCGGATCCATCATGCAGGGCCTGCTGAAGGTCCGGATCCCGATGATGACGCGCCGCGTCCTCACGCTGATCCCGGCTGTTGTGCTGCTGAGCGTCGGCTTCGACCCCACGTGGGCGCTGGTCCTCAGCCAGGTGGTGCTGAGCTTCGGCATCCCCTTCGTGCTTGTCCCGCTGGTGGTGCTGACCAGCAACAAGGCCCTGATGGGCCGCTTCGCCGACGGCGTGGCACTCCGGGTGGCCGCCGTCGCCAGTGTGATCCTGGTGGTGGCGCTCAACCTCGTCCTGCTGTGGCTGACCTTCTCCGGCGCCGCCTGACGGTAGGCTGGACGCTGTGAAGACCAGCCCGCCCTCCTCCTCGATCGAGGACTACGTCAAGGTCATCTACTCCTTCACGGAGTGGCAGGACAAGCCCATCACCTCCACGCAGCTGGCCCAGCGCCTCGGCGTTGCGAACTCCTCGGTCTCCGAGATGGTCCGGAAGCTCAAGGACCAGGGCCTGGTGGACCACCAGCCGTACAGCGCCATCACCCTCACGGCCGACGGCGTGCGGCTGGCCCTGTCCATGGTCCGGCGGCACCGGCTCATTGAAACGTTCCTCGTCCGCGAACTCGGGTACCGCTGGGACGAGGTCCACGACGAAGCCGAGCTGCTGGAACACGCCGTCTCCGACACGTTTATCGACCGGATGGCAGCCAAGCTCGGCAACCCGGTGCGGGATCCGCACGGTGACCCGATCCCGGCCGCGGACGGTTCCGTGCACATGCCGGCGGCCCACCGGATGAGCGAACTCGACGACGGCCACACCGGCCTCATCACCCGGATCAGCGACGACAACCCCGAGCTGCTGCGCTACCTCTCCGCCGAGGAGATCGCCCTCGACGACGACGTTGAGGTTCTGGGCCGCAAACCTTTTGGCGGCGCCCTCGTGGTGCGCATCGGCTCCGGCGGGTCCGGTCGCGAGTTCGACCTGGCCGAGGAGGTCGCGGCCGCCCTGTGGGTCCACAGCGCAGCGGCCCATCCGGGCTGCAGCCTTGAGCACAGCTAACGGCTGGCGGGCGTGGACGGCAGTCGCCGTCGGCGGCCTCGTCGGAACGGAACTGCGCTACGGCGCCGGCGTGCTCTTCCCTGAAACGGCGGGATCCATCCCCTGGACCACCCTGGGAATCAACGTCGCCGGAAGTTTTGTCCTCGCGGCGCTCACCACCGTCTGGATCGCGCGGCCGAAGACCGCCTTCTGGCTGCGGGCAGGGCTGGGGCCGGGGCTGCTGGGGTCGTTCACCACCTTCTCAGCGGTGGTGTACGCGATCGACCAGCTGTACCGCACCGGCCTCCATGCCAACTGGGTGGCCTACCTGCTGCTTTCCCTGGTCCTGGGGCTTGGGGCGGCGGCTGCCGGGTGGAAAACCGGCAAGGCGCTGGCCGACCTGGGCGGCGGTGCACCATGATCACGCCGCTGCTGGTGGGCGTTTTCGGCGTCGCGGGCGCCCTGCTGCGTTTCGCCGTCGACTCCTGGTTTGCGCACCACCCTGGGCGGCATCCGCACTGGCCCTGGGCCACACTGGCTGTCAACGGGGCCGGATCGTTCATCATCGGCGCGGCGATGGGGGCCACCGGCCAGCTGGGCCTCGGCCCCGAATGGCACGCGGCAATCGCGACCGGGCTCGCGGGCGGCCTCACCACCTTCAGCTCCTGGACCACCGCCACGGTGCGGCTGGCGGCCGAAAACCGGTACCGCGCGGCCGTCCTCAACATCGCCGCGAACCTGGCACTGGGCCTGGCGGCAGCTGCCCTGGGCCTGGCCCTGACCGGCCAGTAACGGGCCTGGTGACGGCGCCCGGGAGCACATCGGAGCCCGTCCCATCACGTATCGTTGAAGGATGGTTACCCGACGTGAAGCAGCCCAGATCCTCGACATTCCTCTGGAAATGGCGCACCGTCACGGTATCCCGTCCCGCCTGAGCGACACCGAACTCGGCGAACTCCTCGACAACCCGCCGGCCTGGCTGGTGCAGTCCAAAGCCAACCGGACGGGCAAGCGCCCGGTCTGGGTCCAGCTGACCTGCGCGGTCTGCGGCTTCTCCGAGACGGCCCGGCCGAAGAAATGGTGGCCGGATTTTACCTACGTGTGCTGCGCGCACCACGCCCCGTATGACGTTCCCGCCGTGCGTGCCGGACTGGTCCGCAGCGAGTACGAGGGGGTAGGCAGCCGGTTCGTCGGCATCGTGGACGTTGCGGTGCCCGAGGCGTAACTTAATATCACGGGGCCACCCCGGCCCCCTGTGAGGGAGCGCCCACCATGCCTGACAAAACGCCGCACCGGAGCTCGGTTAAGAAGCCGGTCAAAACCATCAAGGAAAAACGCGCCGAGAAGAAGTCCAAGAACATCGCGGAGACGCATGCGGACCCGGTTGCCCACATCAAGAAGCGCGGGACGCACTAGCAACCGCCGCCCGGGCAGCTGCCCCGGCACCTGTAGCCGCCCCGGCACAGCAGAAAGGCCGGAAGCTGATGCTTCCGGCCTTTCTTCTGTGCTCTACGGGGTGGACCACCGTTTCCAGTGTTCCGATGGTGGAGATGGGGGGAATTGAACCCCCGTCCGATGTCGTGTTGTCAGGGCTTCTCCGGGCGCAGTTTGCGTCGGATTTTCTCGGCCCCGGCCATGCTGCAAACAGCTGGCCGATCCGGGCCCAGTCACCTAAGAGTCCCGTTCACCCCGGTGACGGGGGTAAACAGCAGTGGCTATCTAAATGACGCCAGGATCCGGGGCAATAGCAACCTCGGGCTGACGGACTGTCTTACTGCTTAGGCAGCAAGAGCGAAGTCAGTGCGTTTTGATTCGGCACTTATTGGTTTGCAGACAGCGTTTACGAGATAATTCTGCATCCTCGGCCCGCTTCACCTGTCGCGACTAACATCGTCGAAACCGATCATCCCCGTATTTTGTTATCAACTAACTATCTAACTTCAGTCCAGTCCGGATCCTGCGGATCCTTCCCGGACTACCAATTATAACGCAAGGCACTCCGGATTCATTCCCGGCCCCTCCGGCGGTTCGTCAGCGCCGGTTCCGCTCCCGCATGACACGCAGCGCCTCGCGCTTGTCCTGCTGCTCGCGCAGGGTCTGCCGCTTGTCGTATTCCTTCTTGCCGCGGGCGACGCCGATCTCCACCTTGGCCCGGCCGTCCACGAAGTACAGCTGGAGCGGGACGATGGTGAAGCCTGACTCGCGGATTTTGTGCGAGATTTTGGTGAGCTCCTCGCGGTGCAGCAGCAGCTTCCGACGGCGGCGGGCGGCGTGGTTGGTCCAGCTTCCCTGGTGGTACTCGGGAATGTGGATGCCCTCCATCCACAGCTCGTCGTTGTAGAAGGTGCAGAAGCCGTCCACCATGGAGGCGTGGCCCTCGCGGAGGGACTTTACTTCCGTCCCCATAAGCGCGATGCCGGCCTCGTAGGTGTCGAGAATGTGGTAGTCATGCCGGGCCTTGCGGTTGGTGGCCACCACTTTCCGGCCACTTTCTTTCGGCACGGTAGAACTCCTCAGTCGTTGGATCGGGTCTGTTCCAGTTTAGAGCAGGCCCATCGGGTCGACGGCCCGGCCGTTGAGCCAGGTCTCGAAGTGTGAGTGGCAGCCGGTCGAGTTGCCGGTGGTTCCCGAGTAGGCGATCAGCTGGCCCTGGCTGACCTGCTGGCCGGGCGATACCGTCACGCTGGTGTTGTGGTAGTAGACCGTTGTCAGGGAGTTGCCCTGCACCACGCCGTGGGAGATCTTCACGTTGTTGCCGCCGCCGTCGTTGGCCCAGCCGGCGGAGAAGACTTTGCCGGCCGCCGCGGCGTAGACGGGCGTGCCGCAGGCCGCGGCAAAGTCGATGCCGGTGTGCATGTAGCCGCCCTGGCCGTAGAAGTCGATGGTTCCCGGCGGCGTGGCGCGCCATCCGAAGCCCGAGCTGATCCGGACACCGTTGAAGGGGTGCCGCAGCCCGAACGCGGACGGCGGTCCCGGCGGGGCGGGGACGTAAGGCGCCGGGGGCTTGACCTGGCCCTGGGCACGGGCGGCAGCCGCGGCTGCGGCAGCGGCTGCTTCGGCTATCCGGCGCTGCTCGGCTTCCCAGGCCTCGCGCAGCTTGCGGTCGCGTTCGGCGATTTCCGCCGCGACGGCGTCCTGCTGGGCCTTCACCTGCGCCAGCTGGCTCTGGATTCCGGGCTTGGCGGCCTGGAGTTCGGCGTCAAGGCGGGTGGTGTCGGCGATGAGCTTGTCCACCTGCGCCTTTTTGGACTCCGCCTCGTCGCGGGCGGCCTGTTCCCGCGCCAGGGCGGCGTCGGCCTTGGCCTTGAGGTCCTTGATCTCCGCTTCCACAGCCTCAAGCCGGGCCTGGGAGTTCACGTTGGTGGCGTTCTGCTGGGTCAGTTTGTCCATCGCGGCGTTCTGGCTGCGCATCGCCTGGTCGGCCAGGTCAATGGTGTCCGTGAGGCTGCCGCTGTTGTTGGACCCGAAGAACAGCGAGAGGTTGGAAGGCACACCGCCGGACTTGTAGGCCTGGGTGGCGATCTGCCCGATCAGCTTCTTGGTGTCGGCGATTTTCTGCTTGTCGGTCTCTAGCTGCTGGGTGAGTTTGGCCTTGCTCTGCTGGGCCAGGTCCACCCGCGCCGCGAGGGCTTCGGACTCCTTGACCGCGCTGGCCACGCGGCCCTGGGCTTCCAGCAGGGCCTGCTGCGCACCGGGCAGCTGGCCCTGGTACACCACCAGGTCGGAGGCTGCCTGGGCGATCCGGGAATCCACGAACTCGAGGGAATGCTGGACCTTCGCCGCCTCGTCCCGGAGCGCGGCCTGCTGGTCCTCAAGGGTGTCGGCGGATGCCACCGGGGCAGATGCGCCCATGCTGGCGGCCAGGACCAGGGCCAGCGCGGCACTGACCACACGGCTGCGGCGGCCGGCCAGCCGGAGCCGGGCCGGATCCGGCTGCGGGGCGAGTCCGGGACTCGGTGTCATGGGCATTCCTTTTTCGTAGCGCACGCTAGACCTTCAAGTATCGACGCAGGGTCAGGAGTGATGATACCCCGGCAAGAAGAACCCCGAGTCCGATCAGTGCCGGCGCCAGGATCAGCGTCTGACCTGCGGAGATGAAGGCAGTGTCCGGATACTGCTGCGACAGGTACCCGCCGAGGAAGAAGTGCGCCACGGCCCACAGCGTTGCCGAGGCCAGCCCGGCGCCGATCACGGCCGCAATGACGCCCTCGAGGATGAACGGCAGCTGGATCACCATTTTCGAGGCGCCCACCAGGCGCATGATCCCGGTTTCCCGGCGCCGGCTGAATGCCGAGAGCCGGATGGTGGTGGCGATCAGCAGGATAGCGCAGACGATCATCACGCCTGCGACGCTGACCGCCACCAGGGAGGCGGCATTCATGACCGAAAAGAGCCGCTCCAGCAGCTGGCGCTGGTCGATCACGGTTTCCACACCGGCCTGCGAGGAGAAGGTCTCGCTGATGATCTGGTACTTCTCCGGGTCCTTCATGTTGATCCGGAAGGAGGCCGGGAGCTGGTCCGGAGTCACCGAGTCGACAATCGGGGAATTGGAGAACTGTTCCTTGAAGTGCTTGTACGCGTCGTCCTTGGACTCGAACTGGAAGTCGTTGACGTACTGGGCCACGGCGGGTGACTCGAGGAGCTTGCCGAGGTTCTCCTGCTGCTCCGGGGTGGCAGGCCCGGTGGCGCAGCCGGCCGCCGTCGAGCCGTCACTGCAGAGGAAGATGGCGACCTGGACCTTGTCGTACCAGTAGCCCTTCATCTGGTTGATCTGCAGCTGCAGCATGCCGGCGGCGCCGACGAACGTCAGGGACACGAACGTCACCAGGATGACCGAAACCACCATGGAAAGGTTCCGGCGGAGACCACTGGCGATCTCGGCGAGGACAAACTGGAGCCTCACAGCTGGGCCTCCCCTGCGGCGCGCGCTTCGGCGCGGGCCTCGCTGCGGGTGGCCGCAGCTGGCTCCGGTTCACGACCGCTGGCATCGCGCAGCCGGCGCGAGGCGCCCACCACCGGAATCATGGAGGTGTACAGGGCCTTGGCCTCGTCGCGGATGATGACGCCGTTGCGGAGTTCGACGACCCGTTTGCGCATCTCGTTGACGATGTCGTCGTCGTGCGTGGCCATGACCACAGTGGTGCCGTTCTGGTTGATCTTGTCCAGGACCCCCATGATGCCCATGGAGGTGGTGGGGTCCAGGTTTCCGGTGGGCTCATCCGCGAGGAGGATACCTGGTCGGTTGACGACGGCGCGGGCGATCGCCACGCGCTGCTGCTCGCCGCCGGACAGTTCGTGCGGAAGGCGGTTTTCCTTGCCCTCGAGGCCCACGGTCTTGAGGACCTCGGGGACGGTGTCGCGGATGACGCTGCGGCTCTTGCCGATGACCTGCATGGCGAAGGCGACATTGGCGAACACGGTTTTCTGCGGCAGCAGGCGGAAATCCTGGAACACGACGCCGATCCCGCGGCGGAGGCGGGGCACGCGCCAGCTGGAGATGTTGGCCACGTTCTGGCCGGCGACATAGACGGCGCCCGAGGAGGCCCGGTCCTCTTTCAGGACGAGGCGGAGAAACGTGGACTTGCCGGATCCGGAGGCCCCGACAAGGAAGGCGAATTCGCCGCGGTCAATCTCAAGGTTGATCGAATCCAGCGCCGGACGCGCCTTCTGGTCATAGACCTTGGTGACATTTTCGAAACGGATCATGGCCCTAAATACCCTGCAGGACGTGGTCGGGAACGGACCAGTGCTGCTGCCGGCGCGCGGGCTTTCTAGTGGGGGAAGTAGAGCTCCGGCTTCTCGACTATACGCACGGGTAACGGCGGATCGGCCCGCCCGCGGGGGCGTGTCGCAGGATTAGACCCGAGGTACTGGTGTGGCGCAAGAGGCGGAGGGTGTTTACTTCTCCGCGTTGCGGTTGTCGGTCCGCCAGCGGATCCCCGCGTCGATGAAGTCGTCGATCTCGCCGTCGAACACGGCCGAGGTGTTGCCGACCTCGTGCTCCGTGCGGAGGTCCTTGACCATCTGGTACGGGTTCAGGACGTAGGAGCGCATCTGGTCACCCCAGGAGGCCTTCACGTCGCCGGCGAACGCCTTCTTCTCGGCGTCCTCCTGCTCCTTCTTCAGCAGCAGGAGGCGGGACTGCAGCACGCGCAGGGCGGCCGCCCGGTTCTGCAGCTGGGACTTCTCGTTCTGCATGGACACAACGGTGCCGGTGGGGATGTGGGTCAGCCGCACGGCGGAGTCCGTGGTGTTCACGGACTGGCCGCCCGGGCCGGAGGACCGGAAGACGTCGACGCGGATCTCGTTGTCCGGGATGTCGATGGAGTCCGTCTGCTCGATCAGCGGAATGACTTCGACGGCGGCAAAGGAGGTCTGGCGGCGGCCCTGGTTGTCGAAGGGGCTGATCCGGACCAGACGGTGGGTGCCGGCCTCGACGCTGAGCGTGCCGTAGGCGTACGGGGCCTTCACCTCGAAGGTGGCGGACTTCAGCCCGGCCTCCTCGGCGTAGGACGTGTCCATGATGGTGGTCGGGTACCCGTGGCGTTCGGCCCAGCGCAGGTACATCCGCATCAGCATCTCGGCGAAGTCCGCGGCGTCCACGCCGCCGGCGCCGGCGCGGATGGTGACCACGGCCTCCCGCTCGTCGAACTCGCCGGACAGGAGCGTCACGACTTCGAGGTCCTTCAGCGCGTTGCGGATCGATTCCAGCTCCGCGGCGGCCTCCCCCATGGAGTCGGCGTCGTCCTCGTCCTGGCCCAGCTCCACCAGGACTTCCAGGTCGTCGATCCGGGCGGCGAGCTTGTTCAGCCGCTCCAGCTCGGACTGCTTGTGCGAGAGCTTGGAGGTGATGACCTGCGCCGCGGCGGGGTCGTCCCACAGATTGGGTTCGCCGGCCCGCTCGCTGAGCTCGGCGATGTCTTCCTTCAGCGCCTCAACGTTCGAAACGTTCTCGATGGAGGCGTAGGTGGCGCGCAGGGCGCGGATTTCTGCGGGAAAATCGATATTTGCCATGGTTTTTTAAGCCTACGCTATCCGCGCGGGCCGCCCGGACTGGCTGCCGGGCGGCCGGGTGCGGGGTCAGCGCGTCAGCCGGGAACGCGCCGTCGAACTCGCCTCGATCCTGATGCCGTCGGGGACCAGGAAGTTGACCACGGGCGGGTGGACGGCGGCGCTGAGCACCACGACGGCGGTGGACCCGTCCGGGCTGCCCGTCCCCGGTCCGACGCTGAGGCCGCTGAACCGGGCGGATGCGCCGGTGCGGTCGAGGAAGTCGGCGGCGGCGCTCTGCACGCGGGCGCCGGTGAGGATGGCGGTAGGGCTCCCGCCGCCGGTTTCCAGCTGGCCGAGGGTGAAGCTGTCCGCGGCAGCCACCGAGGCGCCGTCGGCCAGCGACAGCAGCTTCTTGTGCTCGATGTAGACGCTGGAGGCGGCGGTGACCACTGTGGCCAGTAAGAGGGCGAGCAGCACAAAGCCGATGATCATCACCATCAGCTGCCCGTCGTCGCCACCCTGCGCCGCGGCGGTCCCCCGCCGTCTGGCTGCCGTCATCGGAAGCGGCCCACGAGCTGGGTGGCGGAGGCACTGAGCTGGCCGGCGTTCAGGCCGAGGGTCTCGTGGAACGGCACGAAGGGCAACGGCACGGTGAGGCTGACGGTGACGGTCACGGCTGATCCGGGGGCCATGCAGTCCGCGGGCGCGCAGCTGGTCTCGATCCGGGCGTTGGCGGCGTCGTGCCCGTGGTCGGCGAGCGCCAGGAGCACTGCCTGCTCGGCGGCCGCCTGCCCGCCTGCGGCGTCGGCTTGGGCCACAAAGACTTTGGCGGCCTGGTCGGCGGCGCCGACCACCGCGAAGGAACCGCCCTGGAGCTGGCCCATCGTGATGATGAAGTAGACCAGCGGCACCATCAGCAGCAGGGACAGGAACGTGAACTCGATGACGGCGCTGCCCCGTTCCTGGCCGTCCTGCGCGTCAATTGCCTGGCTGTCCTGCGGGTCAAGGCTGGATGGCAGCATGCCCCTTCACCTCCAGGACCGCACGGGGACCGATCAGCCCGATCACGGGCAGCGGCGCCCGGACCGTGACCTCCAGTGACCGGATCCCCTGGTACGTGGTTTCGCCGGTGGTCACGTCCGTGGCGAATTCAGGGTTGAGCGCCACCCCGATCAGCTGCACGGTCCGTTCGCGGGCATCACCGGCGCCCCGGTCCGCGAGGGTGCCGTACCGGGCGCCCGAGGCCGCGGCGTCGACGAGGGTGTTCCGGACATGGAGAACCAGCGTGAGCTGGACTATGGCAAGGAAGAACAGGGTCAGCAGTCCCCCGACCAGAACGAAGTCCACCACCGCCGACCCCCGCTCGCCCGGTCTGCCCGGGCCGGCGCCGGGCAGGCTCATCCGCTACTGCCCCACCTTGTCCATGGCCTGGTTGAACAGTCCTTCCAGCGCCGGGCCGGCGAGCGCGAGGAGCGCAGCGACGAGGACGGCCGACATCAGCGTGATCATCACCCATCCCGGGACGTCGCCCCGCTCGCGGTGGTCCCCGGGTTGGCGCCGCCGCCCCGAGGGCGGGTGCGGTCCGGTAGGCCCGGCCCCCAGGCCGATGGTGCACAGCGCCAGCGCCATGCGGTTCAGGATGTGTTTCACTGGTCTCCCCTTTGGTCGGTGGTTCTGTGACTGCCTGCAGCTTCCGTGCGGTATACCTCTACAAACCCATGCTGATGGCGGCCAGGCCGGGAAATACCGCGAACACCACCGTCAGTGGCAGGACGCCGAAGACCACCGGCACCATCATGGCGATTTCCTTCTTCCCGGCGGACTCCATCAGCTCGCGCTTTGCCGTGTCCCGGACGTCCTGGGCCTGCGCCCTCAGCACGTCGGCGAGGGGCGTTCCCCGTTCGACCGCAACGGTCAGCCCGTCCACGAAGCGGAGCAGCGGACCCAGCTCCGTCCGGGACGAGAATTCCTGCAGTGCGTCCACGAGGGGTTTGCCCGCCCTGGTCTCGGCCAGGACGCGGGAAAAATCTTTGGACAGCTCTCCGCGGGCGCTGCGGCACACCCTGTCCAGCGCGCCCGTGGCACTCTCGCCGGCGCTGACGGCGAGCGCCATGAGCTCGGCGATGCTGGGGAACTCGGCCATCATGCGTGCCTCCCGCTTCCGGACCTGTGCCCCCAAGAGGTAGTCCCGCAGCATAAAACCGCCCACTGCGCAGCCAATCACCAGCACCACGGCCAGGAGGGGGCTGAACCGCCCGGCCGCGCCGAAGAGCACCACAGCGCCGACCGCCGCGACGAAGCCGCCCGCGCCCCAGAGGAGCTGTTCAGCCCGGAAGTCAGCCGGCGACTTGGTGCTCCCCGCCCTGGCCAGCCGGCGGGCCAGCGCCTGGGAACCGGGATTCAGCCGTCCAAGCCGCGCCACGGCGTCGCCTATGACCGGACGCAGGATCCGTTCCAGGGGCCCAAACGGCGTGATGTTTCCAGGAACGGTGAGCAGGAGCCGGGACTCCAGGCTGTGGGACTTCAACTGCGGGGCGATGCGGTCGGCGAACGTGGTGGGGCGCATGAACGGGAGCCTGACCAGCAGCAGCCACAGTCCGCTGCCCAGGATGGCTCCGCAGGCGGCCGAGGCCGCGACCAGGCCGGTCACCGGAGCACTCTTTCGTCCGCCGGCAGCGCGCCGATGCGCAGCATCACGGCATAGGACACGAGGGAGACCGCCAGCCCGCCCAGCAGGACAGCGGCCCCGACGGGCGTGTTGTACGCCGCGACAGCCTCAGGCCTGCTGGCCAGGAGCATGAGCACCACCCAGGGTGCCGCCACCGCCAGCCGCGCTGCGTTGACGGTCCAGGACTGGCGGGCTTCCAGTTCGCTCCGGGTGCGGGCGCTCTCCCGCAGGAATTCCGCGAGGGTGCCGAGCAGCCGGCCAAGGTCCGAGCCGCCCACCTCCCGGGTCAGGCGCAGCGCTTCGACGATCCGGTCCGCCACGGGATCCGCCAGCCGGTCTTTCAGCCTGGTCAGGGACGGATCGAACTGCCCTCCGGAGCGGTAGTCGGAGCCGAAGTCGCGGAACACATGCCGGAGTTCCTCCGGGCCCTTGTCGCCCAGTTGGATCAGCGCTTCCGGCAGTGACAGGCCGGCCCGGATCGCCGACCGCAGATGGTCGACGACGTCGGGCCACAGCTGCCGCAGAACGGCGGCGCGTTTCCGCGCGCGCCACTTCACGATGGCCATGGGCAGCCAGGCCCCAAACAGGCCAAAACAGGCCGCGATCGGCCATGACCTGGTGACGGCCAGGAAGGCGAGCGTGGTGAAGGCGCCGACGCCCAGGCAGCTCGCCAGCAGGCCGGCGCCGCTGACCTTCTCAATTCCCGCGGTCCGCAGCAGATCCTCCAGCCGGCTTGTTCTGGGCGTGCGGCTGGAGGCCGCGGGTTGTTCCCAGGCGGACCACCAGATCAGCAGGAGTCCGGCTCCCGCCACCATGCCGAGCATCGCCGCCATCAGCGCGGCTCCAGCAGGGCCGCGACGTCGTAGCCCGAGCGGGCGAACTTTTCTGCCGAGGGCATCGAATTGGCTTTGGGTCGCAACTGGCCGTCCGCCAGGGCGAAGACCATGGAGGACTCGATGATGCCGTTTTCGACCCTCCGGCCCAATGACAGGATCTCTGTCACCTCCCGGCGTCCGCCGGTCTGGCGGGCACAGTGGACCACAAGGTCGATGCAGGACGCGACCGTCGGAACCACGAACGCGCTGGAGATGTTTTCGCCGGCCAGCAGCGGGAGCGTGCAGATCTTGGTGACGGCGTCATGGGCCGAATTCGCATGGACCGTGCACATCCCGGGCAACCCGGAATTCAGGGCGATCAGCATGTCCAGGCTCTCTGCCTCCCGGACCTCACCGACCACCAGCCGGTCGGGCCGCATGCGCAGCGCCTCCTTGACCAGCCGGCGCATGGGGATTTCGCCTTCGCCTTCAAGGTTGGGCTGCCGGCACTGGAGCCCCACCACGTCCCGCAGCGGAAACTGCAGTTCGAAGATCTCCTCCACGGTGATGACCCGCTCGCGCGTTCCTATGCCCGCGGCCAGGCAATTCAGCATGGTGGTCTTTCCCGCCTGCGTGGCGCCGGAGACCAGGATGTTCAGGCCGCTGGCAACTGCAGCGCCGAGGAACCGGGCTGCCTGCGGGGTCAGCGTTCCCAGTTCCACCAGGTGTTCGAGCCGGCTGGCCTTCACCACGAACTTGCGGATGTTGACGGCCCAGTGGCGCCGCGTCACGTCCGGGATGACGACGTGCAGGCGGGACCCGTCGGGAAGGGCGGCATCCACAAAGGGGGACGACATGTCGAGCCGGCGCCCGGAGCTCTTGAGCATCCGTTCCACCAGATCCCGGACCTGCTGGTCCGTGAGCGAGACCGACGTCAGCTCAGATTCCCCGTTGCGCGCCACAAAAACCTCGTGCGGGGCGTTGAGCCAGATTTCCTCGATGGCGGGATCGTCGAGCAGCGGCTGCAGGGGCCCGAACCCGGCGACGGCGTCGAAGACGAACCTCCGCGCATTCTCCAGCGGGCCGATGGGAGGCAACGGCGCGAGTAATGCCCGCTCGTCGTAGTCCATCACTGCTGCCTCAACCAGGCGGCGGACCTCTCCGGCCTGACGCATGGGGTCCAGGCCGCGCCGGCGGATCAGCTCGCGGACCTCGTCCTCGACAATGCGTACAGCCTCCACAGTGGCCCCCAATAGAACTGCCGCCCTGTCCCAAAGGCGCTGCAATTGGGTTAAAGCTAGGGGCGCCCCGGCCACAGGACAAGGGCAGGGGACGCCTTATGTGGAAAACAAATGCAGATTTATCAACAATATTCACACTAGTAACACCTGAAACTCTGGTTGAGCTTTCTCTGCGGTGTTAGGGTGGGCGCGATAAGTCAGACATTCTTACATCCCGGCAGTTTGAATTGCTGAACGCCGGGCGCGAGATCACTAAAACACTGCCACGAGCGTGTTGTTCCGGAGCGGCAAATGAAGCGGACCATACTTCCCCCCAACAGTTCCGGCAGCCGGGTCGGAGCAGCCCTGCTGGCCGCCTCCCTCGTCGCCGGGCCGGGACTGGCATCCCCCGCCGCTGCAGCGCCGCCGGCAGTTAACGCACTTCACGTATCGGCGCTTCCAGCTACCACACCGTCCCCCGTCTCCACGCCGGCCCAAGCAACTGCACCACCAGCCACAACTGCGCCGGCAACGCCGACGGCCACACCCACCCCGGCACCAACAACCGCGCCGACCACATCCCCGGCTCCGGCCGGCCCCCTGGCACCGGCAGACCGCTCCACCGAGGGCTACCGTGCCGCCATGGCCGCGGCCACCGCCAACGGCGGGGCCGAAATGGGGCAGGGAACCCGTGCGGAAGGCATCCCGGCCATCGGCGGGGACCCGAAGGCACCGGACCAGAAGACCACCCTCGAGGCGCTGACCACCCAAGGCACCTGGATGCCCAGCTACGGCGTCCAGGGTCTGGACGTCAGCATCTACCAGGCCGGCATCAACTGGCAGACCGAGTGGAACATGGGCGCCCGGTTCGCGTACATCAAGGCCACCGAGGGCAACTACAACATCAGCTCCTCCTTCAGCAGCCAGTACCTGGGCTCCAGGGCTGTGGGCATGATCCGCGGCGCCTACCACTTCGCCAACCCCGCTGCCTCGTCCGGCGCGGACCAGGCCAGGATCTTCGTGCGGAACGGCGGCGGCTGGAGCGCCGACGGGTACACCCTGCCTCCGGTGCTGGACTTTGAGGGGAACCCCTATGCCGGCATGACCATCAACGGCTACTACCAGGGCAACAGCTGCTACGACATGACCCCTGCCCAGCTGACCTCCTGGGCGCGCGACTTCGGCAACACCATGGTGGCACTGACCGGCCGGCTGCCGGTCATGTACACCACCACGTCATGGTGGAACTACTGCGTGGGCGGCCCCTCCGGTTTCGGTGACTGGCCGCTGTGGATTGCGCGCTGGCCCGACTACCCCAGCGACAGCCCGGGGGCCCTGCCCTCCAGCTGGGCCAACTTCAGCTTCTGGCAGTACAGCGAGTCCGGCCCGTTCGCCAACGGCGGCGACTCCAACATCTGGAACGGGGACTACACCTCCCTCAAGCGCTTCGCCACGGGCACGCCCCTGCCTCCCCCGCCTCCGCCGCCGGTGCCCACCGACCCCACGCGCCGGCTGGTCTCGCCCGGTGACTTCGACGGCGACGGCCTCGCAGACCAGATCCAGCGCAGGGCCGACGGCGAGCTGTGGTTCTACCCCGGCAACGGCGCCGGGCAGTACCTGGCCGGGCGCCGGATCGGCTCCGGCTGGGGCATCTACGACCGCGTCCTGGGCGTGGGCGACTACAACTCCGACGGGAAGAACGACCTGGTTTCGAGGAAACTGGACGGCTCGCTGTGGTTCTACGCCGGCACCGGGCGGGTCTCCGCCACCGACGAGGGGTACCGCCCCGCCGTCAGGATCGGCGACCACGGGTGGGATGCGTTCGACAGCCTCCTCGGCGTCCGCGACTTCGACGGCGACGGGAAGCCTGACCTGGCCGCGCGCACCCCGGACGGCAGCCTGTATCTCTACTCGGGGACCGGCGCCGGCCAGACCGGCACCGCCCGCAAGATCGACTACGGCTGGCAGATCTTCAACCAGCTCATCGCCATCCAGGACTTCGATGGGGATGGCACCAACGACCTCATCGGCCGACGGCCCGACGGCACACTGTGGCTTTACTCCAATACCGGCCGCGCCGTGCTGGTAAACGGCCGCCAGATCGGTTCCGGCTGGGGCGTCTACAGCGACATCGTGGGGACCGGGGACGCCAACGGCGACCGGATGGCGGACTTCGTGGCCGCCGACGCCGCCGGCGCGGTCTACTTTTACGCCGGAACGGCGATGAAAGACCAGGGCTACCAGGCCGCCCGGAAAATCGGGGAATACGGCTGGGAAGCCTTCAACGCGCTCATCCCGGTCCAGGACTTCAACGGCGACGGCAAGGGCGACCTGCTGGCCCGCAAGCCGGACGGAACCCTGTGGTTCTACCCGGGCAACGGGACCGGGGCCTATGGCACCCCGAAGCGGATAGGCGACTACGGCTGGGACGTCTTCGATGCCTTTGCCGGCGTCGGCGACTTCACCGGTGACGGCAAGGGCGACCTTCTGGCGCGGAAACCCGACGGTTCGCTGTGGCTGTATGCGGGAACGGGGCGCGTGGATTCCGGCAACAACGGATACGCCGGCGCGCGGAAGATCGGCCTGTTCGGGTGGGAAGCCTTCGACACCATTACGGGGGCTGGTGATCTCAACGGCGACGGCAGGAACGACTTCCTCGCCCGGCAGCCGAACGGCGCCTTGTGGCTGTACAAAGGAACCGGAAAGGTCGATGGCTCGAACAGCGGATACCAGGGAGGCGTGAAGGTCGGCGACTACGGCTGGGAAGTGTTTGACCAGCTCTTCGGCGCCGGCGACTTCAACGCGGACGGCAGGAACGACCTGCTGGCCCGCAGGCCCGACGGCACCCTGTGGCTTTACCCCGGCAACGGCACCGGAAAGCCCGGAGCCACCATCCGGATCGGCACCGGATGGAACATCTTCGACACGGTGCTCAACGGCTGGAACCTCAACGGCGACGCGAACCCGGACCTGGTGGCCCGGCGGCCGGACGGGTCCCTGTGGGCGTACTCCGGCACCGGGATGAAGCCCAGCGAGGGCTACCTGGCGCGCACTCTGGCCATGGTGCTCTGAGCAGGCTGGCCTCCGGACTGACTTAGACTACTTAGAGCCATGACTTGAGGCAGGCCGTCAGCAGCACGGACACTGCCCGCCATTCCCTGAGGAGCCCGCACCTTGAAGCACGCCATCATGAGTCCACCGGACCGCAACCCCGGTGCCAGATGGTTCTGGTGGCCGCTGCTCGCGATCTTCGTGATGAGCTCCGGCTGGGCGCTGGCCTCGCCGGTCTCGTCCATCCCGGACGAACCGGCCCACATCATCAAGGCAGCCGCCGTGGTCCGCGGCGAACTGGTGGGAGCCCAGACCGGCGACGGCGGCCCCCTCCTGGCCGTCCAGGTCCCCCGGGCCATTGAGCACACGAACCAGATCACCTGCTTTGTGCGGAACATCACGGCCACCCCCCAGTGCTCACCGGCCATTCCCGGCGACGCCAACGAAATCGTGTCCGCGCTGACCACGGCAGGGCTGTACAACCCGGTCTACTACGCGGCAGTCGGCTGGCCGTCCCTCGTGGTGGGCGGCTTCAAGGCCGTCTACGGCATGCGGCTGGTCAGCGCGCTCCTCACCAGCGTCTTCCTGGCACTCGCGTTTTCCGCGCTGTCCCGCCTGCCCCGGAACAAGTGGGCCACCGTCGGCCTCGCCGTCGCCGTCACGCCGATGACCCTGTTCCTGAGCGGCTCCGTCAACCCGAACAGCCTGGAATTCGCAACAACCGCTGCCATCGCCGCCAACCTCACGCTCCTGCTGAAGGGCTCACTCAAGGGCCGGGCCCTCATTGTGCCCGTGGCCGCAACAACGGTCGCGGCCGCCCTGCTCGCCAACACCAAGGCACTGTCGCTGCTCTGGATGCTGGTGGTCGTGGTTGCGGTGCTGCTGCTGGGGACGGCGGCCGAGATCAAGGCCGTCCTGCGCCGCCCGTCCGTCTGGGCCAGCTCCGCAGTGATCGGCCTGTCCTGTGTGTACGCCCTTTGGTGGGTCGCCAGCCACAACAGCCTTGCCAGCAAGCCGTTCGACGGCGCCGGGCTCGGCTTTGATGCCGGGGCCGAAATCATGATCGACAGGACCTTCCTCTTTATGCAGGGGTACATCGGTCAGTTCGGCTGGCTTGAGCTGGATGCTCCCACCGGCGTGATGGCACTGTGGACAGCGGCCTTCTTCGCCGCCGTGCTTGCGGCCATCATCTACGGCCGGGGCCGCTACCGCGCAGCCACCATCTTCGTCTCCGCGGCCCTGCTCCTGCTCCCGATCCTGCTGCAGGCCGTGATCATCACCGACCAGGGAATGGTGTGGCAGGGCCGCTACATCCTGGCGATCTTCGTTCCCTGCCTCATGATCGCGGGGATGGCGCTAGACAACTCGGATCCCCGGCCGTGGCCCGCGCCCGCCGTACCTGCCCTCAACACGCTCATCGTGCTGCTGGCGGTAAGCCACCTGGTGACCTTCGTCTGGGTCCTGCGCCGCTACGTCACCGGCCTGTCCATGGAGATCCGGTGGATCGACATGCTCCAGAACCCGCAGTGGCAGCCGCCCCTGGGGACGCTGACGGCAGTGGCCGTCTTTGCGGCCGGCACAGCCCTTGGCGCTTTCCTCCTGCTGAAGCACGTCCGAACCAACGCGGTGGTGGCCCCCGGAACCCGTGCCCACGGAACCCCGGCCCCCGAAACATCGGCGGCGGGAACCGTGACCACCCCTGCCACGGAGCCGGCGCGTTCCGCCCCCGCCAGCACCGATGACCGGGAACGCCTTGCGCCGGTCCAGATGGGCAAGCCATGAGCCGGACAACACCCTCGGATAAAGACGCCCTGGACACCCCGGCCACCAGCCAGGAGGCCGCCCAAGAGGACAACCCGGTAACGCCGGCCCCGGAGAAGAAGCCGGCGGACAAGCGCCGCGGGCTGGTCGGCAGGTTCTTTGGCCACAGCGCCGTCCGCTACCTGATTGTGGGCGGGCTCTCGTTCGCCGTCGACTTCGGCCTGCTGGTGCTCCTGCGCGAGGTTTTCCACTGGGACGTGGGCGTGGCCAGCGCCACCGCCTTCCTCGCCAGCCTGGTGTTCAACTTCCTGGTCCAGCGGAAGTTCTCGTTCGAATCGGCGCACCGGACCCACGTGAGCATGATCCGCTACGGCATTCTGGTGGTCGCCAACACCCTGGCCACCGTGCTGATTGTGCAGCTGCTGACGCCCACCATCCTCGGGTACATGGGCGGCAAGGTCATTTCGACGGCCGCCATGACGGTGTGGAACTTCTTCCTCTACCAGCACTGGGTGTTCGGCAAGAAGGCCACCCACCACGGCCCGCACCAGCACAAGCACGCCCTCACGGAAGAGCCCGGCCGCGCCGGGAAGCAGGAGCCGGACGCCGGCTAGGAGAACCACCAACAGCGAGGCCCGGACTGGAATCCAGTCCGGGCCTCGCTGTTCAGGTAATGAAGTTTGCCCCGCGTCAGACGGAACTGCGCAGGTATTCCTTGAGCCGCTGGGAGGCGTCGGCCGGGGTGAATCCCGTCGCCTTGATCTTGTCCAGCTCCAGGACGCTGTTGAGCGGCCGCGGCGCGGCCTGCTTGCCGCGGAAGTACTCCTCGGTGGAGACCCCCGTGACGTCCGCACGGGACGCGCCCACCAGGTCAAAGACCTCGCCGGCGACGTCGGCCCAGGACTGGGGCTCGCCGTCGTTGGTCACGTTGTAGGTGCCGAACGGCGCCTTGGCCTGCAGCAGGTGCTTGATGCCGGCGGCAAGGTCCCCGGCGAAGGTCAGGCGGCCCACCTGGTCGTCCACGACGGCGGGGGCGATGCCCCTTGCCGCCAGGGACGCCATGGTGCGGACAAAGTTCCCGCCGTCGCCGATCACCCAGCTGGTGCGGACAATGTAGTGCCGGGGCACAACGCTGACGGCGGCGTCCCCGGCAGCCTTCGTCTGGCCGTACACGCCCAGAGGTGCCGGCTGCTCGTCCTCGGTGTGGCTCTTCAGGGACCCGTCGAAGACATAGTCGCTGGAGACGTGCACCAGCACCAGGCCGTAGGTCGCGGCGACCTTGGACAGGGCAGCGACGGCGGTGACGTTGAGGGCCCAGGCGGCCCGGCGTCCCTCCTCGGTTTCCGCTTCGTCCACCGCGGTGTAGGCGGCGGCGTTGATGATGGTGGAATAGCGGCGCCAGTTCCGCTTCTCGAAAGAAGCGGGATCAGCGACGTCGAAATCGCCGCGTTCGGCGAACTCTACGCTGGTGTCCCCCGCGTAGGCTTCGCGGAGCGCGCGGCCCAGCTGTCCCCCGGCGCCGATTACCAGCGTGCGGCGCGGCGGCATGGGGACTACGTCCTGCAGCCGGGGGTGTGCCTTGTCCTTCTCGGAAAGCTCGGCTTCCTCCAGCGGAATGGGCCAGGGGATGCTGACGGTCTCGTCGGCGAGGTTGAGGAAGGTGTATTCCGCGTCGGCGGACCAGTGGTCGTTGACCAGGTACACGTAGGAGGTGTTGTCGTCCAGGGTCTGGTACGAGTTCGCGACCCCGCGCGGGATGAAGATCGCCTTGGCCGGATCCAGTTCGGCCGTGAAGACCGTGCCGAATGTCGGGCCTTCGCGCAGGTCCACCCACGCGCCGAAGATCCGCCCGCTGGCCACGGAGACGAACTTGTCCCAGGGTTCGGCGTGGATGCCGCGGGTGGTGCCGGCCTTGTCGTTGAACGAGATGTTGTTCTGGACCGGCCCGAAATCGGGCAGGCCGGCGGCGAGCATCCGCTCGCGCTGCCAGTTCTCCTTGAACCAGCCGCGGTTGTCCCCGTGGACCGGAAGGTCGAACAGGAGGACCCCCGGGATAGGCGTCTCCGTGACGGAGAGCGTCTTCGAAAACTCCATCCCTACTGGCCCTGCTCCTTGTACTTGGCTTCCGTGGCGGCCTTCTGCGGACGCCACCAGTCCTCGTTCTCCCGGTACCAGGCAATCGTGTCCTCGATACCGGCGTCGAAGTTCGAGAACTGCGGCGCCCAGCCCAACTCGGTGCGCAGCTTGGTCGAATCGATCGCGTAGCGCAGGTCGTGCCCGGGCCGGTCCACCACGTGGTCGTACGCGTCCCGCGGCTGGCCCATGTGCTCCAGGATCAGCTCAACGACCTCTTTGTTGTTCTTCTCCCCGTCGGCACCGATCAGGTACGTCTCGCCGATCAGGCCCTTGTCGATGATCGCGAGCACGGCCGAGGAGTGGTCATTGGCGTGGATCCAGTCACGGACATTCTCGCCCTTGCCGTAGAGCTTGGGGCGGATCCCGTCGATCACGTTCGTGATCTGGCGCGGAATGAACTTCTCCACGTGCTGGTACGGGCCGTAGTTGTTCGAGCAGTTGCTGATGGTGGCCTGCAGCCCGAAGGACCGCACCCAGGCGCGCACCAGCAGGTCCGAGCCGGCCTTCGTGGAGGAGTACGGGCTGGACGGGTTGTACGGGGTGTTCTCGGTAAACCGCTCCGGATCATCGAGTTCCAGATCCCCGTAGACCTCGTCGGTGGAGATGTGGTGGAACCGCTTGTTGTGCCTGCGGGCGGCCTCGATGAGGGTGTACGTGCCGATGATGTTGGTGTCCAGGAACGGACGCGGATCGTGCAGCGAGTTGTCGTTGTGCGATTCAGCAGCGTAATGCACCACAACATCGTGGGAGCCAACCAGTTCATCCACCAGCGGCTGGTCGCAGATATCGCCCTGCACAAACCGGAACCGGTCGGCCGGAAGCTGCTTCAGGGATTCCAGGTTGCCCGCGTACGTGAGCTTGTCAAGGACGGTCACGAAGTTGTCCGTGGAGGACATGACATAGTGGACAAAATTGGAACCAATGAAGCCGGCACCGCCGGTTACGAGTAGTCGCTGCATAGTTTCAAAGGTTACCGGATTTGGCCGATGCACGAGTTAACAGGAAAGATGGCCCGTATGCGCGGAATCATTTTGGCCGGCGGTACCGGCTCCAGGCTCCATCCGATTACCCTCGGCGTCAGCAAGCAGCTGGTGCCGGTATTCGACAAGCCGATGATTTACTACCCGCTCTCCACGCTCATCCTGGCCGGCATCCGGGACATCCTGATCATCACCACCCCGCACGACGCCGAGCAGTTCCAGCGCCTGCTGGGCGACGGCTCGCAGTTCGGTGTCAGCCTCACCTACCTCCAGCAGCCCTCCCCCGACGGCCTGGCCCAGGCCTTTGTCCTCGGCGCGGAGCACATCGGCAACGAACCCGTGGCGCTGGTCCTGGGCGACAACATCTTCTACGGCCCGGGCATGGGCACGCAGCTGCGCCGGTTCGAGAACATCGAGGGCGGCGCCGTCTTCGGTTACTGGGTGTCCGACCCCAAGTCCTACGGCGTGGTCGAATTCGACGCCGAAGGCAAGGCGATCTCCCTCGAGGAGAAGCCGGCCAAGCCCAAGAGCCACTACGCCGTGCCGGGCCTCTACTTCTACGACAACGACGTCGTTGAGATCGCCCGGAACCTCAAGCCCTCCGCACGCGGCGAGCTGGAGATTACCGACGTCAACCGGACCTACCTCGAGCGCGGAAAGCTCCACGTGGAGATCCTGCCCCGCGGCACCGCCTGGCTCGACACCGGAACCTTCAACGACCTCAACGACGCGTCCAACTTTGTCCGGACCACGGAGAACCGCCAGGGCCTGAAGATCGGCGCCCCCGAGGAGATCGCCTGGCGGCTGGGGTTCCTCTCCGACGACGAACTGCGGGAACGCGCCGAGCCGCTGGTTAAGAGCGGGTACGGAACCTACCTGCTTGGGCTGCTGGAAAACGGTCGTTGATCCAGGCACCGGCTACCCGCCGGCAGGACCCGGACAGCCCGGAGCGCGCACACGCGGCTGACCACGTGCAGCGTACCGGCCAGCGCCGGGTGTTCTGGTGGGCTTTCCTGGTGCTGATGGGCTTGTCCAGCGCCTGGGCGGTGGCCACTCCCCTGATGGGGGTCCCGGACGAACCCGCCCACGTCATCAAGGCCGCCGCGGTGGTCCGCGGCGAGCTGACCGGCCGGGAAATGCCCGACGGCGGCGCGTTCCAGCTGGTCACCGTGCCGGCCGGCATCGGCTACTACGACACGTTCGGCTGTTTCGCCCAGAAGAAGGACACCCCGCCGTCGTGCGTGCCTCCCTTCAGCGGCGACCCAAGCACGCTGGTGGACGCCCGCACCTCGGCCGGCAACTACAACCCCCTCTACTACGCCGTGGTGGGCCTGCCGTCCCTCGCCAGCCACGGTGCCGCCGCCGTGTACGGGATGCGCCTGGTCAGTGCGCTCCTTAGCTGCCTGTTCCTGGCCTCCGCGTTCTCGGCATTGTCCGGGCTGCGGCGGCGGAAATGGGCCATCACCGCCACTGCCGTGGCGATGACGCCCATGGTCCTGTTCCTCAACGGTGCCGTGAACCCGAACTCCCTGGAGTACGCGACGTCCGCGGCCCTGCTGGCCAACCTGGTGCTGCTGCTGGAACGATCGGCGGACCGCACCGCCTACCGGCGCTACGTGCCGGTGATCACCGCGGCGGCCTGCGTGCTGGCCAACACCAAGGGCCTGTCCCTGCTCTGGCTGGCACTCATGGCCGCCACCGCCTGCATCCTGGGCACGTGGCCGCAGATCAAGGCTTTGACCCGCAACGCGTGGGTGTGGGCCGGCACGGCGGCCATCGGTTTGTCCTGCGCCTTCGCCCTGTACTGGATCACCCGGCATGACAGCCTGTCCAGCAACCCCTTTGAGGCGGCAGGTTCCTCACCCCTGACCGGCGCCGAGATCATGCTGGACCGGACGTTCGACTACGCCACCGGCTACGTCGGGCAGTTCGGCTGGCTGGAAGTCCCCGCACCCATGGGCGCGTTTGTGCTGTGGCTGGGGCTCGGCACGGCCCTGGTGATGGCCGCCGTCGTGCTCGCCAGGGGACGCGGCCGGACCGCGGCCGTCTTCCTGCTCGCCGCCCTGCTGCTGCTGCCGCCGCTGCTCCAGGCGCAGGCCGTGGGAACGATCGGGATCGTCTGGCAGGGCCGGTACATCCTGGCCGTCTTTGTCCCGCTGCTGATGGTGTGCGGCATGGCCCTTGACCGTATGGATGCCCGCGGCTTCTCGCCCCAGGCCGCAGCACTCCTGAACGCCACGGCCATCCTCCTCGCCGTGTTCCATTTCTGGACCTTTATGCAGACGCTGCGGCGCTACGTGACCGGCTGGGCGGTGGACCGCCGCTGGATCGACATGGTCACGGAGCCGTCCTGGCAGCCGCCCGGCGGCACCCTGCTGAGCGTTGGCGCCTTCGCGGCGTTCCTTGCCCTGGCACTGTGGCTGGTCCGCGGCGCCATCCGCGCCGAACGCCGCAGCGCAGAGCCCGCGACGGCGGAGCCCTCCCCCGCGGCCTAGGCCAGGCCCCAGCGGGCGCAGCTGCCCTCCCCTGCGGGCGCAGGCGCATATCCCCCTGCGGCGGCGTACGCGCCCTTCCCTACCCCGCCCAGCGGACGGTGTACCTGCCTAGCGGACCGTGTAGATGTAGGCCGGCTTGCCGTCCCACTGGAGTTCCGAGTCCAGGGCCAGGCACGCTGCCTCCAGCGGCCGTGAGGACACAATCCGGTCCAGATTCTGCCAAGCAGCCTTGAGCACGCAGGGGTCAATCGTCACGCCCACGGCATCGAAGTCGTTCGTCTCGTAGGTGGTGGGCTGGCCCGGGGCCCACGAGAAGAAGATGTAGCCTCCACCGCGGTTCCATTTGTTGGCGTACGCGGATTCAGGATCAAGCTTCTGCCACGCCGCCGCGTCCGGGCCGGACCGCTGGAGCCCGGACAGGGAGGGCATTCCGTTGGAGAGCAGCAGGGTGTTCAGCGCCGGTGAGTCCGCCGCCCAGAGCTTTCCGTCGGCCCGCGCCGCGGGCGCCTGGCCCGCCACTGCCTTGGCGGCGTCCGAGGCGCGCAGGTCGCCAAGGCCGACCAGTACAGGGTTGGCCCGCGCCACGGGAAGCGCCGCAAGGACCACGCAGAGCGCCAGCGGCCACAGCCGCTGGGGGTATTTGGTGATGGCTGCCACGGCCACGCCCACAGCAAGCGGGACCAGCAGGATCTGCGCGTCGGGCAGCTCCGGCAGGTCCGCCGCTTTCAGCAGGGACGCCGCGTACCCCGTGACGAGGGCGCACGCTGCTCCGGCCAGCAGCGGAACACGCCAGGAGTCCGGGGGCGACCAGCGGCTCAGCAGGAGGCTGGCAAGGATTACCGCGAGCACACCCACCACCTGCGACGCCCGCGGGGGCGTGACCAGGTTGAGCAGGGGGAACTTCTGGCTCATGGGGCCAAGGTCCAGGCTGATCCAGGCGATCCACAGCACCGACCAGGAGCCGAACGTCCATTCGGCAATGCTGTCCCGGAAGCCCGGCCGCCACTGCGCGGCCAGCAGGAGCACCAGGATCCAGACGAAGAAGACCGTGAACGACGACGACAGCTCGCTTGCGTTGACACCCACCGGCTCGAAGTACTGCAGCGGTCCCAGGGCGGGCGCTCCGAAGAGGCGGCCGAAGGGCTGCGGATCCGCTTCCGCCCGGCGCGAGCCCGGATACACCGTGCTGAAGAGCGCCTGCAGGCCCTCGCGGTTCTCGAAGAGCGTGCCTGCGCCGAACACCACGGCGGTGCCGCCGGTGATGAGGACGGCCTTCAGCCGGGGTGCCCAGCCGCTGCGCTGCAGCAGGATCCACGCCGTCGAGGCGATCAGCACCGGGAGGCCCAGCAGCAGTGACCATGGCGCGTAGAAGGTGGGAAGGCCCGCGATCAGGATGCCGCCCACGGCTGCCAGGGCGGCCGGCGCGAAGCGCTGCCCCTGCTTGAAGCGCTGGTAGGCGGCGATCATGAGCACGCAGCCGCCGAGCGTGTAGGCGATCAGCGCCACCGGCTGGAGTGACCACCAGGCGTTCGACGGCGACAGGACGATCAGGATCGCCGCGAACCAGCCGTAACGGCGGGAACGCCCGAGCTGGTGGAACCAGGTGGGCATGGCAAGCAGCAGGATCAGCGAGGGTAGCCACCAGTGAGCGGCGAACAGCATGTGTTCCGGGATCACGCCGGCGGCGCGGAGCAGGGTCGAATCGAAGAAGACGAACTGCTCGAAGAAGCCGTCGGTCGGGAAGCGGTGGACCAGGTCGGCGCGCGCCGCGAGCGGGCTCAGGCTCGGCGCGCCGTGGGTGGCCAGGATGGAGAGGACAATCGCCGAAAAGGCATGGATCTCATCGGACCTGATGGGCCGGGACTTGCCGAACTGCCAGCCGAGCGGGTCGGCGGGATCCTGCCGAAGTTCGGAAATGCCGATGGATGACGTCGTGATGCCGAACAGCACCAAGACCACAAAGACCAGCACTGTTCCCAGCCGGGCGGCGCGGTCGTTGACACATACCCAGCGCCAGGCGTTCCGCACGGCGTCGCCGGCGGGCGCGGGAAGTCGCGTTTTCAACTCAGTTCCTCCAAGCGCTCCACACCATCGCGTGCACGTCCGCGGGGACGTGGTGCTGGGAGGCTGATAGTCAGGTCAATCCTTGGGATCAGTCGGCGGGCCGCTGCGGCTGCCAGTCGGCGGTGGCCGTCCGCGCCGCAGGCGCAGTGGGCGAAGGCGCAGTGGGCGAAGGCGCAGTCCGTCCTGCCTCGCCGACAGCCGACGAGAGGGCCTCGACCTTCCGCTCCAACTCTTCCAGGCGGACGCGCCCGATGGCGGCTTCCTCGGACAGGGTGCGCGCCTCCTCTTCCAGCACGGACACCTCCCACGACAGGTGAAGGGCAACGCCGGTGAGGAAGATGATGCCCATCGCAAAGAGGAGGTTGGACGGGACCTGCACGCCGATCAGGGACGTGACCGAGCGGAGCATGCCCGGGATGGCGGTAAGCACCAGGCATGCGATGCCGACGAACAGCCAGAGGAACGCGTACTTCTCCCGCAGTCCCTTGCCGCGGAGCAGGAACACCACACTGCCCAGGACAAGCAGGGAGAAGATGAGTGCTGCAATGCTTTCCACGGTCAGATATCGCTTTCGTGAGTTGTGCGGGCTTTGCCGCGGGTCATGGCAAACAGGAGTGCCAGCATTGACCGGACCAGGTAGATCGCCGATTTCGCCGGATTGTGGCTGGGCTGCCCGCCCTGGCGGGGCCGCATCTCCACGCCGGTCTGGGAGACCACACATCCGGAGCGGATGGCCACGACGAGCGAGTCGATGGTGTCGCCCAGGTACTCGGCCGGATAGTGCTTCAGGTACTGCTTGATGGCGCGGACGTTGCCGGCCCGGAACCCGGAGGTAACATCCGTCAGTTCCGTCCGCGCGATGCGTGAAATGACGGCGGCAAGCAGCCGCATGGCCCATTTCCGGGGACCGCTGACGGTGTACTGCCCCTTGTCCGCGAACCGGGCCCCGATGGAGATGTCCGAGTGTTCCAGTCCCGCAATGACGGCGGGGATGTCCTTGGGATCGTGCTGCCCGTCCGCGTCGACCTGGACGACGGCGTCGTAACCCATCCGGTGCGCGTACTTGAACCCGGCCCGCATCGCGCCGCCGACGCCGAGGTTGAAGGGCAGCCGCAGGACGTGCGCCCCGGCGGCCTCCGCCAGCTCCGGCGTCCCGTCCTCGGAACCGTCGTCGACGACGAGCACGTCGTAGTTCCGTCCGAGGCCAATGACTTCCCGGACGGTGTTACCGATGCACGCCCGCTCGTTCCAGGCCGGCATGATCACCAAAACTTTGGTCGCGGCTGGAAAACGCACCTTGCTCCGAACTTCTGTCATGTTGCTACTTGGTCCCCTCATGTACGTTTTCCGGCCGCCCTGACGGGTTCCGGCGCGTGCGCCACACAACCACCAGGCTCCAGCCCAGCATTCCAGCGACGGCGACGGCCCACACGGGAATGCCGATCCGCCAGCCCGGCGGCTCGAAGTCAATGGTGATGAGCTTGCCCTGGGCGTCCGCGGGAATTTCCAGTCCCAGCAGGTACCCGCCCACGGGACGTTCCATCAATTCTGCCCCATCCACCGTATATCCCGGCCACGGCAGCCGGCTCAGCGCGGCACGGCCGCCGCCCTCCGGAACCTCATCAACCTTCAGGACGATCCTTGTGTTGTCCCGGGAGACTTCCGTCAGCTTCGTCCCCGGCTGGGTCCAGCTCACGCCGCCGGCCGGGCCGAGGGGCACGTCGCGGCTCCACAGGACGGTGCCGTCGGTTTCCGCGGCGACGTGCCACCCGGCGGGAACGGCAGGGATTTCCAGTTCCTCATCGCGTGAAACGTAGTTGTTGGACGCCTTGGCGACCTGCGGTTTGTTAAAGGACTCCTTGAGGATCTGCACGTTGTCGATGCTCAGCTCGTCCACGAGCATCAGCCCCGTCTCGGCCCTGCGGTTGAAGAGGCGCTCTGCCAGCTCCGGGCAGGTGCCGCCCAGGTACCGCAGGCAGAGGAGTTCGTTGAACTTCGAGAACCCCACCAGCTGGTAGCGGTTCAGGACGCTGGCGTCACTGAGGTACCAGGCGTTGGCCATGAGGGTCTGCTCCCACGTCTCCTTTTCCTGGGGGTAGTCCAGGGCGTCGCCCACCACCAGCACGTCGTTCTCGACGCCCTTGAGCACACCCTTGTAGGTGGAGACGTCCGCGGGCTGGTTGGCGATGGACAGGCCGCTCCGCGCGGAGGTCCGGTGTTGCAGCAGCGTTGTGGCCGTGGTGGCCATGAGCACGCCGATGGCGATCAGGGACATGGCGCCCAGGCCGAATTTGTTCCAGCGGTGCGACTGCGCCTCCGGATGGTTCAGCAGCCACCACAGCGCCACCAGCGCCGCCACGACCACGACGGCGGCCGCGAAGATGGTGAAGTAGCGCGACGGGACCTGCGCCCAGCCCAGGTAGGAACCCAGGGCCACCAGGCCGATGGCGAAGTACAGGGAGGGACGTCCGATGTGCGGCCGCCGGGCGCGGGCCACCGCCACGATGACCAGCAGCACCGCACCGGTGGCCACATACGGCATAAACCGGGCGGGGTACCGCAGCGGACCGATCGTCGTCGGCAGCAGGACGAACGCGGCAGAGGCGGCGAGGAAGAAGAAGAGGTCCCGCAGCTCGGGGCTGAGCTTCTTGAAGCGGCTCCAGCTCACGAACGCGATGGCGGGCAGGAACCATGCGATGTACGCCGCAGGGCTGGTGGCGCCCGTGCCGGACCACCACCAGGACAGGAGCTGCGGATAGGCGGTAGCAATCGGCGCCATGAGCAGGCTGTTGAAGTCGATGCTCATGTAGTCGTCGTTCCAGATGCCGGTGGTCCCACGGGTGGTCACGGCGGCGGTCAGCACGCCCGGCAGGAAGACCACCACGGCGACGAGGCCCAGGGACACACCGGTCACGGCAATGCGGACGGCGGGGTGCCAGGCCTTGCGGATCAGCGTCTCAATGCCGACGGCCAGCAGGATGAAGCCAATGGCCACGGTGCCGGCCACATAGCCCACCGTGACGATCAGGTATCCGGTGATGAACGCCCAGAAGGGATTCCTCTTCCCGGCCATCAGCTTCCGCAGCTCGGCCCAGAAGAAGGGGAAGATGGCCCATACCAGCGCGCCCGTCACCCAGGAGGGTGCGTCGAAGTACATCGTGAAGCCGTTCAGGGGAACGGCGATGCCGGCGATGAAGGCCCACTCCGGGGACAGTGAATAGCTCCGCGCGAGGACGAAGGTCCCCACGCCGGCCGCCACCAGCATGGCAACCTTCAGGGCAGTGGTCAGGACCACCGCGTTCGGGCTGATGTAGGCAAGCACGCCGAACAGCATGACCATCGGGTTCCAGGTGCCCCATTGCCCTTCGGCAATGTAGTTGCCGCTGGACCAGACGGAGGGGTTGAGGACTGGGACCCGGCCCTGCAGCAGGTTTTCCCCCAGGTGGTACCAGACCCCGTAGGCGCCGTTTTCCGTATCGTCCTGGAAGTAGTAGCGCGTATAGAACAGGAGCGGAATCAGGCTCAGCACCAAGACTGATCCTGCGGTCAGCAAGAGCCACTTCCTGTTGCGCGACGAGGACGATAGGGAAGGCTGCAAGTTGGGGATCCGTTCAGTTTGGGCATGCGTCCACCGCAGGACGGCGCGCGAGGGACAGGTTCATATTACCCGAGGTGCTTTCCCGGGCCCGGAACGGCCCCGCGCGGCAAGGCGCCGGGGCGCTCCGGCGGAGGGGGCCTGCGACAGCGGCGCGGACTGGAGCCGGTAGAATCTCCTGATATGACACTCGCTCAACCAGAGACCAACTCGACGCCCCACCGCATATCCGTGGTCATCCCCGTATACCAAGGCGAGAAAACTCTGGTCGGAGTGGTCAACGAACTCCTCCCCTACCGCGAAGTGTCGACCACCAAGGGCGGCCACGATTATGTGGTCTCCGAAGTCCTCTTGGTCTTCGACCATGGCCCGGACAACTCGGCGGCCGTCATCCGCTCCCTCGCCTCGTCGATTGACATTGTCCGGGGTGTCTGGCTGAGCCGAAACTTCGGCCAGCACGCCGCGACCCTGGCCGGTATGGCCTCCGCGGGCGGCGACTGGGTGGTCACCATGGACGAGGACGGCCAGCACGATCCCGCAGCCATCGGGGACCTGCTTGACACGGCCATGGCGGAGAACGCCTCCGTCACCTACGCGATGCCCAGCAACCCGGCCCCCCACGGCTTCCTCCGGAACATGGCGTCAAAGAGCGCCAAGCGCACCGTCCGGTTCCTGCTCTCCAGCGACGACGCCACCAGCTACCAGAGCTTCCGGCTGGTCACCGGCGAAGTCGCCCGCTCGGTCGCCGCCTACGCGGGCCACGGCGTCTACCTCGACGTCGCCATGGGCTGGATCGCAGACAAGGTGACCACCTGCCCGGTGATGCTGCGCGAGGAAGGCGACCGGCGCTCCGGGTACCGGCTGCGCTCGCTGCTCTCGCATTTCTGGCGCATGGTGATCTCCAGCGGGACCCGGGGCCTGCGGCTGGTCAGCCTGATCGGCGCCGTCTTCGCGCTGGCGGGTATCGGCCTCGCCATCTATTTCGTAATCGCCTACCTGACCGGCCACGGCGCCGGGCAGCAGGGCTGGACGTCCACCATGGTGGTCCTGCTCGTCAGCACCGGGGCCATCCTGTTTGCCCTGGGCGTCATCGCGGAATACGTGGGCGTCAACGTCAACATGGCCATGGGTAAGCCCGCGTACCTGATTGTGAGCGATCCGGCCCTGGGCCCGCTCGGCAAGACGGTCCACGCGGCACCGGCCACGTTGCCCTCCGGCCCGGTGGCCGATGCAGGGTAGGCCCGTATGGGTGATCGGCGCCGGCGGCCTGCTCGGCAAAGCCGTCGTCAGAGAGTTCCAGTCCCGCGGCGAAGCCGTCCTGACCAGCAGGATCCCGTGGTCTGAGCCGGACGCCGCACTGGCTGAATTCCGGGCCGGCGCCGAACGCCTCCGCGAGGCGGCAGGATCCGGGCCCTGGACCATTGCCTGGTGCGCGGGCGCGGGAGTCACCGGCACGTCCCCGGAGGCCCTGGAAGCGGAACTCTCCCAGCTGGCGCAGGCCCTTGGCGTGTTCGAGGAAGTTCTCTGCTCTGGCGGAGGGCAAAACGGGGCGTTCTTCCTGGCCTCCTCCGCCGGCGGTGTCTACGCCGGGTCCAGCGCTCCCCCGTTCACCGAGCACAGCCCCGTGCAGCCCCTGGCTCCGTACGGCTTTGCCAAACTCCGCGCCGAGGCGACCGTGGCGGACTTCGCCCGCAGCGCCGGCGTCCGTGCCTTCATCGGCAGGGTCAGCAACCTCTACGGCCCGGGCCAGAACCTGCGGAAGCCGCAGGGGCTCATCTCCGTTTTCGCCAAGGCCCACCTGACGGGCGCTCCGGTCTCGGTCTACGTGTCCCTGGACACCCTGCGGGACTATCTCTTCGTGGACGACGCGAGCCGGCTGGTCGCGGACGGACTGGACCGGCTTGTCCTTCCGGACGTCCACCCGGGCGAGACCGTGGTGAAGATTCTTGCCTCCCAGCGGGCCGACACGATCGGCAACCTGATCGGCGCCTGCCGGGCGATCTTCAAGCGCCGGCCCCTGATTGTGCTGGGCGCCTCCCCGTTCGCCAAGGCCCAGGCCCACGACCTCCGGCTGAAATCCGTGGTGTGGCCGGAGCTCGACGCGCACCCCGTCACCCCCCTCGCGGTGGGGATCAACAACACGGTCCAGGAGGTCCAGCGGCTGGCCCTTTCGGGTCAGCTCTGACGCGGTCCCACCGGGTTCCGCACCGTCCGTCCGGGCGGCTCCATTGTGACGGCGCCGCCGCGCTTCGGTAGTCTAGGGTGTGTGTTTGCCGGTTACCGGCCCCAGATTTCAGAGAACAGGCGGGATCCATGAAGCAGCCAGAACCGACCGAGGAGGCTGTCAAAGGTATCCACAACGGCCCCCCGGGCCCTCTCCTGCGGCTGATCAAGGACGAGCGAGTCGCGTTCGTCCTGGTCGGCGGCGCCAACACCGCGTTCAGCACGGGCCTGTTCATCGCCGTCGCCTGGATGTACCCCGGCCTCCCGTCGCCGGTGGTGCTGAGCATCGCGTTCGTCATCTCGCTGATCTCAGTGTTCTTCGTCTACCGGAAGCTGGTCTTCCGGGTCAAGGGCCACTTCTGGCTGGACCTGGGCCGGTTCACGCTGGTCAATCTGACGATGTTCTTCACGAACATGGCGCTGCTGCTGGTGGCCCACGAAGTCCTCGGATACCCCCAGATCCCGTCCCAGATTGCCATCACGTGCGTGACCGTCATCATCAACTACTTCGGCCACAAGTACTTCTCCTTCCGCCGCAGCCCTGACCAAGCGTCCCCCAAGAAAGCCACCGAGGAAAGCACACCATGAGTCCCAAAGTCTCAATCGTCATTCCGGCCTACAACAACGTCCAGTACATCGAAGAGACCCTCCAGTCCGTACTGAACCAGACGTTCGAGGACTATGAAGTGGTGATCGCGGACCACTCCTCGATCGACGGCACGGCCGACGTGATCGCCCGCTTCGCGGACAACCCCAAGCTCCGGGTGCTGACGCCGACGCCCACAGGCGGCGGCGCGCAGGCGAACTGGAACCGGGTCAGCCAGGCGGCCACCGGCGAGTACCTCAAGCTGGTCTGCGGCGATGACCTCATCGCACCGGACGCGCTGGAACTCCAGGTCAAGGCGCTGGAAGAAAACCCCGGCGCCGTCATGGTCTCGTCCCAGCGCGATCTTGTCGACGCCGACGGCCGGCTCTTCCTGAAGGGCCGCGGGCTGCAGGGCGTCAGCGGACGCGTCACCGGACGCCAGGCCATCCGGGCCACCGTCCTCGCCGGGTCCAACATCTTCGGCGAGCCTGCCTGCTCGCTGTTCAAGCGTGAACTGCTCGCCCAGGAAGGGTGGTGGGACAACACCCATCCCTACCTCATCGACGAAGCGACCCTGGTGCGCATCTGCCGCCACGGCGACTTCGTGGCGCTGCGGAAAACGCTGGCGTCCTTCCGGATCAGCGCCAGCCAGTGGAGCGTCCGGCTGGCCCGCCAGCAGTCCGACCAGGCCATTGCGTTCCACAAGCAGCTCCGGGCGGACGACCCCACACTGTTGAGCCGGCTCGATCTGGCCATCGGAAATGCCAAGGCCATCGCCATGTCCTACGCCCGCCGCCTGGCATACGTCCGGCTGAACCGGCGCATGGGCCACCAGCACGCCGTGAAGAGCACCGTCTAGCACCCGCCGCCGGCACCCTGGCCGGCTCTCCGGGCCAACAGCCAAAACAACCCCGGGGCGTATCACCGTGATACGCCCCGGGGTTGTTTGCGCTGTCTGCCTGAAGTGTTTCCTAGACTGCCGCGGCGGCTTCGCGTGCCGGCTGCGGGCTGCCCGGCCGCCTCCGCCGGGGCAGGAGGAGTTCCGCGAGGCTCCATGCCACGGTCACCCCCGCCGCCAGCGTGATGCTGCCTACGACGGCGGGCCATCCGGGCGGCGCGAACCGTACAGTGACCGTTGTCCCGGCAGATCCTGCAGGGATCTCGACCTGGAGCAGGTAGCCCCGCAGCGGCGCCACAACAGTGGCCCCGTCGGCGTCGTACCCCGGCCACGCCAGCCGGCTGAACACGGCCTTCGCCGGCGCATCGCCTGTCCGGTCCACACGGAGCACCACCTCCTGGCTGCTCTCCGAGACAACCGAGACGTCCGTCCCCTCCGAGGTCCAGACCACGTGGCCCGTGTTGAGCAGCGGCTGGTCCCTGACCCAGACCACCGAGTCCGCGGACCTGCGGGCTTCGTGCCAGCCGCTGGGCGGGGCGCCGTTGAAGGGTGTAGCGGCCTGGGTGTCCGCGGGGTCGCGGAGGATCTGGACCGTGTCGACCGACAGCAGGTCGGCCAGGACCTTGCCGGTGGCGGGGTCGGTCTCGAAAAGTTTGCCGGCCGCCGCGGGGCAGGTCCAGCCATGGCTGGAGATACAGAGATCTTCGGCGTATTTCGCGAACATGATCGGCGTGTACAGGTTCTGGACTTCGGCGGAGTTCAGGTACCAGGCATTCGATGCCAGGGTCTCGTTCCAGATCCCCGGGCCCAGCTGGGTAGGATCGCCGACGATGAAGGTCCCGCCCTGTGCCTCCGGCAGCTGGCTTGAGTAGCTTGAGGGGCTGTCAGGCATCCGGTAGTCGGGCAGCGGCGAGGACTTGAAGGCGACGTGCTGTCCTGCGGCGATCACCATGCTCACGAGCAGTACCCCGCCGGCCAGAACGGCCGGGCTCCGGAAGCGGGCGTGCAGCCGGCGGGAATACAGCACCACAAGCAGGCCCACGATGCCGCCGAGCGCCAGGAATCCAAAAAGCGCCGCCACCCGGAAGGACGGGTACTGGCTCCAGGCAAGGTACAGCCCGGAGAGCACAATGGCGGCAGTCGCAGCGATCCGCCCCCGGCTCAGCGCGGGGACCCTGAAGCGCGACACCATCACCGCGAGCACCAGCAGGACCGTCAGGGACACATACGGCATGATGCGGATCGGGAAGCGGAGGGGTCCCAGGTCGCTGGGCGCGAGGGTCAACGCCAGCGACAGCGCCCCCACAACCCACAGCGCCGTCATGTCCCGGCCGGCCGCCCTAACCCTGGCGTAGTCCACCACGGCGAGGACCGGAAGGAACCAGGCCACGTACAGGAGGGGCACCGTGGCGAAACCGCCCCACCAGCCGGTGACCTGCGGCAGGCTGCCGGGAACCCAGGCGGTGTACATCCCGGTCAGGTCGGGGGTCAGGAAGCCGCTGTTCGCGATGCCGCCGGACCGTGCCGTCACGGGTGCCGTCAAAACGCCGGGGAGGTACACCGCCGTCGCAATGAGGCCGCAGACCAGTCCGGCGAATAGCAGCCGGAGGGCAGCCCGCCGTCGTCCGTTCAGCCAGGCCTCCAGCAGCAGGCCCAGGAAGACGATGACCAGCATCAGCGTCCCGTGCACATAGCCGATGGTGATCAGCACATAGGCGGGGGCCAGTGCGGGGAAGGGGTTGCGATCCTGGAAGGCCATCCTGCGCAGCCCCCACCAGGTGAGGGGCAGGAGGCTGAACACCATGAGGCCGGTGACCCAGGAGGCGGCGTCGATGTAGACGGTGAACCCGGTCAGGGTCACTGCTACGCCGGCGATGGCCGACCATTCGGGCCGGGCCTTGTAGCTCCTGGCCAGCAGGAACGTGCCGGCGGCCAGCAGGCAGAGGAAGCTGATCTTCAGGATCGTGGAGAAGACCACGATGTTGGCCGAGCGGCTCGCCAGCCAGCCGATGAGGAGAATCAGCGGATTCCAGATGCCCCACTGACCCTCGGCGGCGTAGTTGCCGGCGCCCCACGCGCTGTCACTGAACAGCGGCCACTCCCCCGCGCTGAGCTTGGTTCCGATTTCGAACCAGATGCCGAAAGCCCCGGCCTGGGTGTCGTCGTAGTAGTAGAACCTGTTGTTGGTGATCAGCGGAATCAGCGAACCCAGGAAGGCAACGGCCACCGTTGCGCTCAGCCAGGCAAGGTCGCTGCGGGTGCGCAGCGGTTTCACAAACTGTCCCCGGACTCCGCGTGCGCTGAACGCCGCCGGAGCTCCGCCACGACCCCGTGCACCTCCCCGTCCATGACCACCTTGCCGTGCTCGAGCAGGACGCCCCGCTCACACACGGTGGCGACCAGGTCCAGGTCGTGGCTGACCACAAACAGGGTCTTCCCCATCTCGGAGAGTTCCTTGATTTTGGCGATGCACTTGCGCTGGAAGGGCTCATCGCCCACGGCAAGGATCTCGTCGATCAGGAAGACCTCGGGATCCGTGTGCACTGCAATGGAGAATGCCAGCCGCAGGTACATGCCGGAGGAGTAGAACTTGACCTCGGTGTCGATGAACTCGCCGATTTCGGAGAACTCCACGATCGAGTCGAACTTCTCGTCGATCTGTTTTTCGGTCATGCCGAGGATGGCGCCGTTGAGGTAGACGTTGTCCCGGCCGCTGAGGTCGTGGTGGAAGCCAGCGCCGACCTCGATGAGCCCGGCGACGCGGCCGCGGGTCCGCACCGTTCCGCCGTCGGGCTGCAGGACGCCGGAGATGAGCTTCAGCAGCGTCGACTTGCCGGAGCCGTTGAGCCCCATAAGCGCCACCGTCTCGCCCTGCTTGACTTCCAGGGAGACGTTGTCGAGGGCTAGGAACTTCTTCGACAGGTCCCCCTTCCGTCCCTTGACCAGCCACACCAGGGCCTCTTTGAGGGACCGGGTGTGGCGCAGGACGAACTGCTTGCGGAGGTCGATGCAGCTGATGGCTACATGGCCGTGCGGGGTCATGTCAGAGCTCCTGGGCGAAATGGACGGCGAGCCGGCGGAACGTCAGCTGGCCGAGGAACAGCAGGGCGAGGGAGATCAGCATGGCGATCGGAAGCCACAGCGTCAGCAGCCCCGGCGGGATGGTGTCGATGACCTGTTCGGGCTTGAGCGTCGGCTCCCAGAAGGCCCAGTGGAACACCTCCACGGCCACCGTCATGGGGTTCAGCTGGTAGACCCAGAACCACGAGCCCATGACGTTCTCGACCATGGTCCAGACATAGAGGACGGGCGACGCCCAGGTCACCACCATGACGATCATGTCCACGATGTTCTCGGAATCACGGAAGTAGACGTTGGCGGCCCCGAAGATCAGTCCCAGCCCGGTGGCGAGGACGGCGACCATCAGGAAGATCAGGACGGCGGCGGCCAGCTGGAAGACCGTCGGCGTCCATCCGACCACCAGGCAGGCACCCACCAGGACCAGCAGCTGGGGAAGGAAGTGCGCTGCCGACACCCAGACCGTGGCCACCGGGAAGAGCTCGCGCGGCAGGTAGATCTTCCGGATCAGGTCGCGGTTGTCCACGATGGACCGCGTGGCGTTGGAGAGGCACTCCGTGAAGAAGTTGACCAGCACGATCCCGGCAAAAAGGTAGATCGCATAGTTCGGTGTGCCCCGCTGGAGGTTGAGGAACACGCCCAGCGCCACGAAGTAGATGAGGAACTGGACCAGCGGCTTGACGTACGACCACAGAAGTCCCAGCACCGAGCCCCGGTAACGGACCTTGATTTCCTTGCGCACCAGCAGCTTCAGGAGGAAACGGTCACCGTAAACGTCGAGGAGGCCCCGCCCGCTTCCGGGTTTTACCAGCTGGTCGCTCTGACCTGCCATCTAGTCGCCGTCCTTGGTGTTCGCCTCGAACGTCTTCTTCCATGCGTCGAAGGAGCTGATCTCCGCCACGGCGGACCTGTACTGCCGGGCGAGCTTGTCCCATTCGCGGAACAGCTGTGCGTGCAGCCGGGTCGTTTCGGTCAGCATGGCCTTCAGCTTCTTCGGGTCCCGCTGGTACCAGGACGCGCCCGTACCTTCGGCGTTGGAGACCACGACACTGTCGTAGTGCGCCACGCGGTACCAGCGGTTGTCCCGGTGGGCGAGGTAGCCCTGGGGCCGTTCGGCGCTCTCGGGGCCGGGTGCCTTGATCAGCTGCCGTGCCACAGTCTTGATGCCCCAAGGGATGAGCTGCTTCTTGCTGGGCAGGCCCACAACGGTCCCGCCCATCGGGCCGCGGCCGATTTTCGGCGCGGGGAAGTCGTCGACGTCGTCCTTCAGCTGGGCGTCCGGGTAATGCGATTTCAGTGCATTGATCTCGGGCAGCTTGGTGCCCAGCACCTGGTGCAGGTCCTCGGGCCCCTTCAGGAGGTCGCGCAGCGCCTCGATGTGCCCGTGTTCGGTGAAGTACTGCATCGACACGAGGTGCTTGACGTCGGACTGGAAGGATTCGCGCAGCACGCGCCCGCCCTTGGGGTACGGGCTGTGGATGAGGGTGGTGATCAGCCGGTTGCGTGCGTGGAAGTAGGCCTGCCAGCCGACGAGGTCGTCCTTGTCGATCCACGACACGTGCCAGACGGCGGCGCCGGGCATCGAGACCGTGGCGAACCCTGCTTCCCGGGCGCGCAGCCCGTACTCGGCGTCGTCCCACTTGATGAACAGCGGCAGCGACAGCCCGATTTCCTTGATCACGGCGGTGGGGATGAGGCACATCCACCAGCCGTTGTAGTCTACGTCCACCCGGCGGTGCAGCCAGGGGGTCTGGCGCAGGTTCGCGACGCTGAAGTCGTGCCGGGTTTCCATGTCGGCGTGCGGCAGGGCCGGAACGATCCGGAACGGGTCCACCACTTCGCCGAAGGTGTGCAGCACGCTGCGGTTGTAGAGGTCGAACATGTGGCCGCCGACAATGGTCGGCTTGCGGCAGTGGTCGGCGAAGGTGACGAGGCGGACGATGCTTTCGGGCTCGACGACGATGTCGTCGTCGAGCAGCAGGGCGTAGTCACTGCCGTTCTCGACAGCCTCGTACATGCCGCGGGCAAACCCGCCGGATCCGCCCAGGTTGGCCTGGTTGATGATCCGCAGCTTGCCGCCGAGGGCATCCCGGACGGCGGCGAAGCCGGGCTGGTCTTCGACCTTCTGCGTGCCCTGGTCCACGATCAGGATTTCCTTGACGGTCTCCAGCACGTCGGGGTTCTCCGACAGGATGCGGGCGTTGTTCAGGCAGAAATCCGGCTTGTTCATGGTCGTGATCTCGAGGGTGACCTGCCCCTTGGGCGCGTCAGTGGCCGCGGTCTCCCACTGGCCGCTCTCGAGCACGAGCCCGTCGGCGCTGGCGGCGAGATCGAACCAGTACCAGCCGCCGTCGCCGAACGGCTTCAGTGACAGCTCGAAGACCGACGTGGAGTCGCCGTCGACGTGGACGCCGTCCACACGCTGGACCGAGCCCCGGGCGTTCGACTTGTACACGGTGACGGTGCCGGTGCCGGTGGTCCGGACCACCAGCCGGATGTCCCGGACCGAGGTCCAGCGACGCCAGTAGCTGGCGGGAAACGCGTTGAAGTAGGTGCCGAAGGAGATTTGTTCACCGGAACGGACCCGCATGGAGTGCCGGGTGAGCAGGTCCTCGAAGTGAGCCTGCTGGCTGCCGGAGCTGAACATCTGCAGCTTGTCTTCTGGCAGCTTGGGCGTGCGGGCCAGCTCGTCGTTCTCGCGCAGCCGGATGCCGCTGGCACTGCCGGCGTCGGCGTACAGCGACACCGTGTCCGGCTGGTCTGCCGATGGCAGGATGACGCGTTGGATGGTGGTCCAGTCCGTGGTTTCTACAGCGGCGCTCATGCGTCCACTCCTCCGCTTTCCAGTGTGGCGCCGCTTTCGAAGTGCGGGCGGATCTTGTTCTCGAACATGGTCAGGGCCGAGCCGATGGCCATGTGCATGTCCAGGTACTTGTAGGTGCCGAGGCGTCCGCCGAAGAGGACGTCCTTCTCGGCTGCCGCCAGGTCGCGGTATTTGAGCAGGCGCTCACGGTCCGCGGCGGTGTTGATCGGGTAATAGGGTTCGTCGCCCTTTTCCGCCGCCCGGGAGAATTCGCGCATGATGACGGTCTTCTCCGTCTGGTAGTCGCGCTCGGGGTGGAAATGGCGGGGTTCGATGATGCGGGTGAACGCGACGTCGTCGTCGTTGTAGTTGACCACTGAGGTGCCCTGGAAATCCCCGACGTCGAGGACCTCCTCCTCGAAGTCGATGGTGCGCCAGGAGAGGTCGCCCTCGGCAAAGTCGAAGTAGCGGTCCACGGGCCCGGTGTAGACGACGGGGATGTTCCCTACGACCTTGTCCTTGGAGTATTCGTGCGACTCGTCGAAGAAGTCGGTGTTGAGCCGGACTTCGATGTTGGGGTGGTCCGCCATCTTCTCGATCCAGGCGGTGTAGCCGTTCGTCGGCAGGCCCTCGTAGGTGTCGTTGAAGTACCGGTTGTCGTAGTTGTAGCGCACCGGGAGTCGCGAGATGATGCCCGCGGGCAGGTCCTTGGGATCCGTCTGCCACTGCTTCCCGGTGTAGTGCTTGATGAACGCCTCGTACAGCGGCCGGCCGATCAGCTGGATGCCCTTGTCGTTGAGGTTCTGCGGATCGGTGCCCGCCAGCTCGCCTGCCTGCTCCTGGATCAGCTCCCGTGCCTGCCCCGGCGTCATGTTCGCGCGGAAGAACTGGTTGATGGTGGCCAGGTTGATCGGCAGGGAGTAGACCTCGCCCTTGTGGACTCCGTACACCTTGTGCACGTAGTTGGTGAAGGTCGTGAACCGGTTCACGTACTCCCACACCCGCTCATTGGAGGTGTGGAAAAGATGGGCACCGTAGCGGTGCACCTCGATGCCGGTCTGCTCTTCCTTTTCGCTGTAGGCGTTGCCGCCGATGTGATGGCGGCGGTCGATGACAACCACCTTCAAGCCCAGCTCTGTGGCGGCCTGTTCTGCGATTGTCAGGCCGAAGAAGCCCGACCCTACGATGACGAGGTCAGCGGTCACAAACTCTCCTGATTCGAATGCGGGCAGCGCAATGGTGCGCATTGTCTGCTGCTCTAGCCTACCCGAGCGCCCAACGGAATCAGCCATGGCCGGCTCCGTCCACATAGCCCGGATCCGCCGCGCAGTCCGCCCGCGACGGGGTCTAGCGTGGGATCCAAACGGCTGCCCGGGAAAGGATTCCGCGTCGATGATGCTGCACTGCACCCTGGTGGCGGCGCCGGGGTCCGGCCTCACCGCAGGGCCGCTGGAACTCGCCGTCGACGTCCCCGCACGCTGTACGGGCGCGGAACTCCAGCAGGCTCTGTCCCTGCGGTACGGTACCGGGGAGCTGACAGTGGACCGGATCCCGCTGGCTGCCCTTACCGTCGGCGAGGCGCCGCTGGTCCCCGGCGCTGTCCTGGTGGACGGCCTTGATCGCGGCAGCGGTGCCCGGGCGGATGCAGCCGGCCTCGTCCTCGCTGTGCACGGCGGGCCGGCCGCCGGCCTGATCGTTCCGCTCAGGCGCGGGCGGATCCGGATCGGGCGCAGCGGCACGGGCGTCGTCATTCCGGACGCGGAGCTGTCCCGCGACCATGCGCAGCTGGAGGTCGCCGACTCCGCTGTGACGCTCCGGGACCTTGGCAGTGCGAACGGGACCACCGTCGACGCCCGGCGCGTCCGCACGGCGGCCGTCTCCACGAAGGCCCTGATCGGGTGCGGCGGTTCCTCGATGTCCCTGGTGTTCGGCGGCCCGGACGACGGCGGCATCCTCGGCCCCGGTGTCCCGGCTGCGGCGGGTTCCGACGTCTCGGAGCCGTTGCCGGTCAGCAACCCGGCGGCCGGCAGCAACAGGAAGGCCCTGGTGCTGGCCGCGGTCCTGCCCCTCGCCCTCGGCACCGGCCTCGCCGTGGCTACGGGAATGTGGATCTTCCTTGCGTTCACCGCGGTGTCGGTGGTGTCGGTGCTGGTGCCGGTCGCGGCGGGCAGGCGGCAGCGGCGTGAGCTGAAGTCCGCCGTCGCCGCCGCTGCCCGCCGGGACGCGGAACGACGGCGGCGGGCGGCGCCGTCCGCAGGCGAGCTGTCGCTGCGGTGCTGTTTCTCCGGGTCGAGCCCGCCGCAGGGTCCCGCTGTTCCGGGACCTGTCTGGCTGCGGCTGGGACAGGCGCCGCAGCGCGCTAACATCCGGCTGGACCCGCCCGATCCCGGATTCCGGGCACCGCCGCTCGGCATGACGCCGGTGGTCCTCGACCCCGCGACGGCCGTGACAGCGCTTCGCGGCCCGGAACCCGCTGTGTCCGGGCTGCTCAGGTCCATCCTGCTGCAGCTGGCCTGCTACGCCGCGGCAGCGCGGACCAGAATCCTCATTCACGGCCCCGGGCCGGCCCTGCTTCCAGCACGGTTCCTGGCGGCCGCTACGCTCTCCGCGCAGGAGTCATCGACCCTGGAGACATTGTCCGGCGGCCTGGGCGGGGATGACGGACGCGGGGTGCTGATCATTGCAGGATCCACCTCGACCGCCGTCCTGCGCGCGGCGGCCGCCGCCGGCGGGTGGCAGGTGATCGACTGCGGCGGAGATCCGGCCGCGGACGCCGTCCTTGAACTCAGCGAGCGCACCGGACGGCTGAGCACTGCGGGGAAAACGGTGGAGTTCACCCCCGACCTCGTTCCGGCCGGCGTCTTCGACCGCAACTGCCGCCGGCTGGGCGGCAGCGCACCGGCCACGGCCCCGCCGGCGGGCATCCCGGCGGCCTGCCCGCTCAGCGCGGTACTTCCACTGGGCACGCCGGACATCTCCCGCCGGTGGGCGGAGTCCCCAACCGGCGGCCTGCCGGTCGTCGTCGGCGTCGGAAGGTCCGGCCCCCTGCGCCTGGACCTCCAGGCGGACGGGCCCCATGTCCTGGTGGCCGGAACCACCGGATCCGGCAAATCGGAATTCCTTCGGACGCTGGCCGCTGCGCTGGCGGCCGCGTACCCGCCCTCCCGCGTCAACGTGCTGTTCATCGATTTCAAGGGCGGCTCCGGCCTGGCCCCGCTGGCCGGCCTCCCGCACTGCGTCGGGCTTCTGACAGACCTTGAGGCCAGCGAGCTTTCGCGCACCCTGGTGTCCCTGGCGGCCGAAGTCCGCCGACGGGAGGAACTCCTGGCCGCGCACCGGGCCGCCGACCTCACGGCCTACGATTCCCTTGACCACGGCGGTCCGCCGCTGCCCCACCTGGTCCTGGTCATCGATGAGTTCAGGCTGCTGGTCGACGAGTCCCCTGCCGCCCTGGCTGAGCTCATGCGGATCGCCGCGATCGGGCGCTCCCTCGGGATACACCTGGTCATGGCCACCCAGCGCCCGCAGGGGGCCATCTCCGCCGATATCCGCGCGAACGTGACCAGCCGCATCGCCTTGCGGGTGCAGTCGGACCCGGAGTCCGCCGATGTGATCAATTCCCGGCTGGCGGCAGCCATCCCGGTCACGGTTCCGGGCCGCGCCTACCTGGTCCGCGGAAGCGGGGCCCCGGAGGAGTTCCAGACGGCCACCGTCGCGGTGCCGTCCGAAGAGCCGGACCGTGGCCCCACGGTCATGACGGCGATGGATTTCCTCAACCACCGGCCCGCCGGGCAGGCTGCCGCAGCCGCCCCGGTGCCTGGCCCGCAGCCTGGCCCCGGGCTTGCCCGCCTGGTCGAGGCAGTGAGCTCCGCCTGGGCGCTGGCCGGCGGCGGCGCGCTGCGCCGTCCGGTGGCAGCGCCCCTGCCGTCGCTGCTGCCGTTTCCCTCGGAGCCGGTACCGCAGGAGCCGGTACTGCAGGCTCCGCTGCTGCAGGATCCGCTGCTGCAGGCCCCGTTGGCGCCGGACGCGGCGTCCTGCGGTACCCGGATCAGGCTGGGCCTGCTGGACGTGCCCGAGGAACAGCGGGTTGCCGAGTTCGGCTGGCTCCCGGGCTCCGACGGCCACCTCGCGCTGGTGGCCGGAACCGCGGGCGGCGCCGACGCCGTCCTGGAGCTCATCGTGGACCAGCTTCTTCACTGCCGCGCCGAGTCGCACCTGTACATCCTCGACGCCGCCGGGCTCTTCGGCACAGCGGCCACCGCCGCCAGGGTCGGGGCCGTGGCCGGCCTGCACGAGCTCCGCCGGGCGGCGCGGGCGCTGGAGCGGCTCGCCGAAGAAATGACCCGCAGACTGGCCGCCCGGCACCCGAACGGCGCTCCGGCGATCGTGCTTGTCCTCTGCGGCTGGGGATCGTGGGTGTCGGCGTTCCGTGCCGGGCCGCTTGCCTGGGCCGAGGACCTGGTCCAGGACCTGGTCCGCGACGGCGGCAGGGCCGGGATCACGGTGGTCGCCGCGGGCGGACGCGAGCTGGTGGCCGCGCGGTTCTTCCCCGCTCTTCCGAACCGCATCTTCCTGCCCGCAGGATCGAGCGAGGAAGAGCGGCTTGCCTGGCCGCGGCTGCCTGCCGTCGACGCCGGCAGGGTGGCCGTCTTTGGGCCGATGTCGCCGGCAGCCTCGGCGGCCGGGCATGCGGGCCAGCTGTTCGGGCCCGTGTCCCCCGGGGTCCGGATGCAGCATGCCGCCGTGGCGCACCGGCCGTTCCGTGTGGAACCGCTGCCCGGGCATGTGACAGTCAGCGAGGTCCGCTCCCGCGCACCGGGCCCACCCCAGGACAACACGCTGCGCCTGGGGCTCGGCGGCGACGAGCTCCTCCCGGCAGGGATCCGGCTCCCCAGGGGCGCCGCGCTCGCCGTCCTCGGCGGCGCGGCGTCCGGAAAGAGTTCGCTGCTGCTGGCCCTGCCCGGACTCAACCCGGAAGCGACCTGGCTGAGCGCCCCGCCCACAGGCGCTGAACGGTACTGGTCAGGAATTCACGAGGCGGCACTCTCCGGCACCCTGGATCCGGCGGCCATCCTCCTGGCGGACGACCTCGACCTGCAGCCGGCCGAGGCGGGCAGCAGGATGGCGTCGCTGAACAGCCTCGGCTGGCGTGTGGTCTTCACGGCCGGCTTCAGTCCCGGCATCCGCCAGCGCGTGCCGCTGGCACTCACCGCGGCGGGCCAGGGCCGGGGCGTCCTGATCGCTCCCCGGAGCCTGCTGGACGGAGAACTGTTCGGCGTCCGGTTCGACGTCGGGCAGAGCCCTCCTCCGGGGCGCGCGGTGGTCATTGCGGACGGCCGGACGTGGGTGGTGCAGCTGGCCTGTGCCGCCCCGGCTACAGGGCCGGCGGCGCTCCGCCGGCACGGGACGCGAACGCAATGACGCGCTTGTCGAACAACAGGATGATGGCGACGGCCGCCGGAACCAGCATGGCCAGGCCCGCCAGCGGGTACCCGCCGGACATCGTGGGAAAGCCGATGGTGAGGGTGAAAAGCTGGGCCACCAGCGCACCCGCACGCGGCCACCGGTAACCGCGGAACAGGAAAAGGGCCACCGCGGAAAGCCAGGCGGAGAAGGCGAGCAGGAGCACCAAAGTAAACACCGCACCCCAGAAGGAAAGCACCGGGGCGCCGGTGATCAGCTGGGTTCCGTACCAGATGGCCGCCACCAGCAGCGCCGCCGCTTCCAGGGCCACGATGACCGCGATGACGAGGATGCCGGCCGGCCGCTGCGGAGAGCCGGGCCCGGAGCCGTCCGCAGGTATCCCCGCGGGTTCGCCGTCGCGGTGTGGGGCAGGTTCTGAGGGGTCTTCAGCGGCTCTTGACACACTGGCACAGTACCGGACATAGTCGGCTAAATGTGGAGGCTCCGCCAGCCAATGTGATGCATCGCTCACGATCCCAGCGCATATTGCCGCCAAATACCCCTTGTTTACACAGCGTTAACATGACACGCTTAATCCAGATGACCGAGGGGGCCCCAGAGGGCCCCTTTCTTATGTAGCCTCTAGTGAATAATTTCACAAAGGCCTTTAACGAGTGCCCAGGAAATGGAGTGACTGATCAGCATGGATTGGCGTAACCGCGCAGCGTGCCTTGACAAGGACCCGGAGCTTTTCTTCCCGGTGGGAAACACCGGCCCCGCCCTCCTGCAGATCGAGGAAGCCAAAAGTGTGTGCCGTCGGTGCCCCGTGGTCGATACATGCCTCCAGTGGGCCCTCGAGTCCGGGCAGGACGCCGGCGTCTGGGGCGGCATGAGCGAGGACGAGCGCCGCGCCCTGAAGCGCCGCGCAGCCCGCGCCCGCCGCGCCTCCTGACGCACCCGCACTGAAGCAGTTCCGACACTGCACTCCTGACGCCTTTCCGGCGGCGGGACGGCAATGGCCGCAGACCATGGTCTGCGGCCATTGCCGTTAACGCACCTAGTACAAACGGAAGGCCAAGCCAGGCCAGGCCGGGAGGTACGGGCCGGGCTAGCGTTTGGCCAGGCTCAGGACAATCTGGACGGCCGTTCCGCCGCCCTCCCGTGCCTTCCACTGGATGCTGCCGCCCAGTTCGCTTGTCACGAGGGTCCGCACGATCTGCAGTCCCAGGCCCTCTTCGTACGGTGTGGCCGGAATCCCGACCCCGTCGTCGGCGATTGTCACCGTGAGCAGTTCGTCGCCGTCCTCGCTCTCGGAGCGGTCCGCGATGAGCCAGACGGTTCCGGTCCGGCCCTCCAGGCCGTGCTCGACGGCGTTCGTCACCAGCTCGTTGATCACCAGGGCCAGCGGGGTGGCGAAGTCGCTGGGCAGTTCGCCGAAGAGGCCGGACCGCGCGGTCTTCACCTGCTGCGACGGGGAGGCAACCTCCGCCGAGAGCCGGAACTGGCGGCCAATAAGCTCGTCGAAATCAACGCTCTGGGTCAGGCCCTGCGAGAGCGTCTCATGCACGAGGGCAATCGTGGCGACGCGCCGCATGGCCTGCTCGAGTCCCTGCTTCGCCTCGTCGCTGACCATGCGCCGCGACTGCATCCGGAGGAGGGCAGCCACGGTCTGCAGGTTGTTCTTCACCCGGTGGTGGATCTCGCGGATTGTGGCGTCCTTGGTGACAAGTTCCATCTCCCGGCGGCGAAGCTCGGACACGTCCCGGCAGAGCACCAGGGCACCGAAGCGCTGCTGCTCGTCCCGCAGGGGGATCGCGCGCAGCGACAGGCTGACGCCGCGGGACTCGATCTCGCTGCGCCACGGCATGCGGCCGGTGACAACCAGGGGCAGGGTCTCATCCACCATGCGGCGGTCCTTCAGCAGCCCGGCCGTGACCTCGGCCAGGCTCCGGCCCTCCAGCGACTCGCCGTCGCCGAGCCGTCGGAAGGCGGACACCCCGTTGGGGCTGGCGTACTGGACGATGCCCTCGGCGTCGAGCCGTATGAGGCCGTCCCCGACGCGGGGGGCCCCGCGGCGGGATCCCGTGGGCGAGGCGAAGTCGGGCCAGAGGCCGAGCGTCCCCATCCGCAGGAGGTCGTAGGCGCACTGCCGGTAGGTCAGTTCCAGCCGCGACGGCATCCGCGAGCTGGAGAGGTCCATGTGGGTGGTGACGATGGCCAGCGTCCGGCCGTTGCGGACCATCGGCACGGCCTCGACCCGCAGCGCCATGTCGCTGCTCCAGTTGGTCTCGTTGGAGCGCTCGATGGTGCGGCTCTCCCACGCCTTGTTGACCAGCGGCAGCAGGTCCGACCTGATCCCCTCCCCCACGAAGTCGGCGTGGAACACCGTATGCGTGGTGGAGGGGCGGACGTGGGCCAGTGCCACGTAGCCGAACTCAGGGTGCGGAAACCACAGCGCCAGGTCGGCGAACGCGAGGTCCGCCACCATCTGCCAGTCGCCGACCAGCAGGTGCAGCCACTCGGCATCCCCCGGCCCGAAATCAGCATGCTCCCTGATAGGGTCCGTAAAGATTGCCACAGCACCTCCATTTGCGACGCCGGCAGCGGCTGCTGCCTAGCGTCGGACGATTGACCTCAAGAGCCTCAATGCTACCGACAGCGACGCCATGTCATCGGCTTCGAGGGCGTTCACCTCATCGAACATGCTCTTCGCGCGATCCAGCTGCTCCACGTTCTGGCCTTCCCAGGCCGCCAGCCGCTCCTCAGCGGACATGTCCGCAGGAGTTGCCTCCAGCACCGCCGTCGTCATGTCCGAAACGGTCGAGTAGAGATCGTCGCGGAGGGCCGCACGGGCCAGGGCCTGCCAGCGGTCCTTCCGGGGCAGCTTGGTGATGCGCTCAAGCAGCGAGTCGGCGTGGAAGCGGTTGAACACCGTGTAGTAGACGTGCGCGATGTTCTCGACAGGTTCCGTGCTGACGTGGACGATCTTGGCGATGTCCAGCAGGACGAAGCTCTCGAACAGCTCGGCCCAGCGGTGGGCGAGGTCCTCGGGGAGGTCCCACCCGCGCGCCTTTTCCAGCCAGTCGGACACCCGGGCCCGGTCTTCGCCGCGCAGGTAGTCCAGCAGCCGCGCCCGCATGGGGTCCATCAGCGGCTTGAACTCGCCCACGATCTCGGCAATCGGCCGGGACGCGTTGCCCTGGCTCAGGACCCACCGCACGGCACGGTCCAGGAGCCGGCGGATGTCCAGGTGGACGGTGCACCAGTGCTCCGTGGGGAAGGATGCGGGCAGCTCGTTGAGTTCCGCGACCATCACGTTGAGTTCGTAGATCTCCCGGAGCGCAACGAACGTCTTGGCCACGGCGGCCTCGGTGGCCGAGGTCTCCTCCATGGCACGGAACGCGAACGTGATGCCGCCCATGTTGATCATGTCGTTCGCCACCACCGTCGCGATGATCTCGCGGCGCAGCGGATGCGTGTCGAGGTCGGCGTCGAACCGGTCCCGCAGCTGCTGCGGGAAGTAGGCGCGCAGGGTCTCGCGGAACCACGGATCGTCCGGCAGGTCGCTGTCCCGTAGCGCCGAGGCGAGTTCGATCTTCGCGTACGCCGCCAGCACGGACAGCTCGGGCGAGGTCAGGCCCTGGCCCTGTTCCAGCCGCTCCCGCAGGGTGTCCGTCGTCGGGAGCGCCTCCAGGTCGCGCTTCAGCCCGGCGTGCTTCTCCAGCCAGTCCATCAGGCGTTCGTAGCTCGGGCTCCATTCGGCGACCCGCATCCGGTCGTTGAGCAGCAGGATGTTCTGGTCGATGTTGTCTTCCAGCACCAGCCGGCCGACCTCGTCGGTCATGGACGCCAGGAACTCCGAACGCTCGGCCGGGTCCAGCTTCCCTGCGGCCACCATCCGGTCCACGAAGATCTTGATGTTGACCTCATGGTCGGAGCAGTCGACGCCGGCCGAGTTGTCAATCGCATCGGTGTTCAGGATGACGCCCTGGAGGGCGGCCTCAATGCGGCCCCGCTGGGTCATACCGAGGTTGCCGCCTTCACCGACCACCTTGACGCGCAGGTCCCGGCCGTCAACGCGGATGGCGTCGTTGGCCTTGTCGCCAACTTCCGCATTCGTCTCCGTGGCGGCCTTCACGTAGGTGCCGATGCCGCCGTTGTAGAGCAGGTCGGCGGGCGCCAGCAGGATCGCACGCAGCAGTTCGGGCGGGCTCAGCTGGGTGGTGCCGTCGGGAAGGCCGAGCGCCGCCCGGACCTGCTCGGACACCGGGATCGACTTCGCCGAGCGGGCAAAGACCCCGCCGCCTTCACTGATCAGCGCCTTGTTGTAGTCGTCCCACGAGGAACGCGGCAGCTCGAAGAGCCGCTGGCGTTCAGCGAACGAGGCAGCCTCGTCCGGGGTGGGATCGAGGAAGATGTGCCGGTGGTCGAAGGCTGCGAGCAGGCGGATGTGCTTGGACAGCAGCATGCCGTTGCCGAACACGTCACCGGACATGTCGCCCACGCCCACCACCGTGAACGGCTCGGACTGGGTGTCGAGGTCCAGCTCGCTGAAGTGGCGCTTGACCGACTCCCAGGCGCCGCGGGCGGTGATGCCCATGGCCTTGTGGTCGTAGCCGACCGACCCGCCGGAGGCGAAGGCGTCACCGAGCCAGAAGCCGTACTCCGCGGCCAGTCCGTTGGCGATGTCGGAGAACGACGCCGTGCCCTTGTCCGCCGCGACAACGAGGTAGGAATCGTCGTCGTCGTGCCGTACGACGTCGGCCGGCGGCACCAGCCGCTCGCCCTCCGGCGTCGGAACGAGGTTGTCGGTGACGTCCAGGAGGCCGCGGATGAAGGTCTTGTAGCTCTCGACGCCCTCGGCCATCCAGGCGCTGCGGTCCGCGGCCGGGTCCGGGAGCTGCTTGGCGTAGAACCCGCCCTTGGCGCCGGTGGGCACGATCACGGCGTTCTTGACCGTCTGGGCCTTGACCAGGCCGAGGATTTCCGTGCGGAAGTCCTCGCGCCGGTCGGACCAGCGCAGCCCGCCGCGGGCCACCTTGCCGAAGCGCAGGTGCACGCCCTCGACGCGGGGAGAGTAGACCCAGATTTCGAACATGGGCCGGGGGGACGGCAGGCCGTCGATGGCTGCCGGGTCCAGCTTGAAGCTCAGGTGCGGCTTGTTCTGATAGAAGTTGGTCCGCAGCGTCGCCTGGATAAGGTTCTTGAAGGTGCGCAGCACGCGGTCGGCGTCGAGGGTGGCGACGCGTTCGATGGCCACGTCAAGGCCCTCGAGGACCTCCTTCTGCCGGAGCCGGCGCTCATCCTCGGCCAGCGCGGGATCGAAGCGGGCCTCGAACAGGGCGCTGAGTCCGCGGTTGACGTCCGGGTTGGCGAGCAGCGTGTCGGACAGGAACCCGTAGGAGTTGGTGTTGCCCATCTGCCGCATGTACTTGGCGTAGGCACGCAGCATCATCACCTGGCGCCAGTGCATTCCCTCGCGGAGCACCAGCCGGTCGAAGCTGTCCGATTCGACCGCGCCGGAAACAGCGGCGCCGAAGGAGTCCGCCAGCAGCTGCCCGGTCTTGACCGGGTCCACGCCTGCCGGGTACTTCAGGCCCAGGTCGTACAGGAAGAAGTCGCGGTGGTCCGCGGTTTCGATCTCGAACGGGCGCTCGTCCAGCACTTCCAGGCCCAGGTTGTGGAAGTAGGGCAGGATCTGGCTCAGGCTCTTGGGCTCCAGCATGTAGAGCTTGACGCGGGCGTCCTCTTCCAGGGTCGCCCCGGCCCCCTCGGGGAGGTAGACGTGGACGCCCGGGTGTTCCTTTGCGGATTCCCCGTCCCCGGCACCGTATTTCTCGAAGCGGGCGATGTCCTCCAGGGCATCCTCCACTTCGTAGTCGACGCGGTAGCTGGCCGGGAAGGCTTCTGACCATACGGCGGCGAGCTCCTCGGCGTGCTCGTCCTTGACGCCCTCGGCGGCGCGGGCGCGCAGGACCTCCGTGATGCCTTCGCTCCAGGAGCGGGCGGCGCGGACCAGGCGCTTCTCCAGTTCGTCCGTGTTGACGTTGCCGACGTCGGCGTTTTTGGGCAGCCGGATCCGGAAGAAGAGCCGGGCCAGCGCGGACTCGGTCATCCGGGCCTCGTAGTCGATGGAGACGGCGTCGAACGTTGCGCGCAGCTCTTCCTCGATGCGCAGGCGCACGTTGGTGGTGTAGCGGTCACGCGGCAGGTAGACCAGCGCGGACATAAAGCGGCCGTAGATGTCAGGCCGGAGGAACAGCCGGGTGCGGCGCCGTTCCTGCAGCCGCTGGATGCCGGTGGCAATGGCGGCCAGGTCCGGGACCTCGATCTGGAAAAGCTCGTCGCGCGGGTACGTTTCGAGGATGCCCAGCAGGTCCTTGCCCGAGTGGGAGTCCGGCGGGAAGCCCGCATCCCGCAGCACCGCGGCGACTTTCTCCCGGACCACGGGGATTTCCTGCACGGACCCGGAGTAGGCGGTGGTGGCGAACAGTCCGATGAAGCGGCGTTCGCCGTTGACGTTCCCGGCGGCGTCGAAGCTCTTGACGCCGATGTAGTCCAGGTATGCCGAACGGTGCACGGTGGAGCGGGAGTTGGCCTTGGTGATCACCAGTGCGCGCTTCTCGCGTGCCTTCTTCCGGCCGGTCTCGGTGAGGTGCTGGATCTGGTGCGGTGTGTCGGTGCCGCCGCGCAGGAGCCCCAGCCCGCTCTCCTCCCGCGGTTCCAGCACGTCTTCGCCGGATTCGTTCTTCAGGTCGTACTCGCGGTAGCCGAGGAAGGTGAAGTTTCCGTCGTCGAGCCAGCGCAGCAGTTCCTGGGCCTGGCGGAGTTCGGCGATCTGCGCCGGGTTGGCAAGTTTGTCCAGGTCCTCGGAGATCCGGAGTGCCTGGTGCCGCATCTTCGGCCAGTCCTCGACGGCGGCGCGCACATCGGCGAGCACCCGCCCGATTCCCTCGGTGAGCGCCGCGCGCTTCGCGTCGCCCACCCGGTCGATTTCGACGGCGATCCACGACTCCATGTGCGAGGCGTTGTCGCCCTGGGCGATCAGGTGCGACAGGTTGGGCATCGCCGCGGTGTCGCCGCTGGAGATGCCCAGGTGGGAGGGCACCCGTGCGACCTTGACGAGCTGGCCGCTCTCTCGGTTGCGCGTCACGACGAACATCGGATGCATCACCAGGTGGATCGGGGCGTTCTGCCGGACGAGTTCCGCATTCACCGAGTCGACGAGGAAGGGCATGTCGTCGGTGACGATGTAGACGACGCTGCGGTCTGCCTCGTCGGCGATGATGATGTTGGCGCTGCCCGGGAACCGGTGTTCAGCGGTGGCACGGTGCGTCTCTGCCCGCGCTGCCAGCAGTTCCCCGGGGTACGCACGGGCGTCCTCTTCGGCAAGGTGCTCGTAGTAGTCCTTCAGGTAGCCTTCTCCGGCACCGATCGAAACGGGTTGATCCTCCACGCTGGACCCAGACGACATCGACAAACGCCTCCATCAAGAAAGTTTGCGGGCGCTTCGTTGCACCCCTCATGGCGAGCCTAGCCCTTAAGCAACCGCTTCGCTGTGGAGGAGAATACAGAGGATCGGCTATTTTGCTGGACGGGTGCACAAACCAATGCGGCGATGGCCTTTCGGAGGGGCGAGTCCGGTGCGGCCTCCAGCAGGAGCGACCCCGAGAGCAGCGCCGCGTCGCTGGACGCCGGGTCTGCCGGGAGGAACGCCGAGACCGGGACGGCGGGGCCGAACCGGTCCCAGGCCTCCCGTAGCTGCCGTTCCGGGGACCGTCCGACGGCGGACGACCGCACCTTGTTCAGCACCACCCGCGGCGAGGCGGGCGGGACTGCCGCCGCCAGCTCCGCGAGGCCGCGGACCAGCCGCGGGACGCCGATCGAGTCGGCTGCCCCGACAGCGAACACGGTGTCCGCCAGTTCGAGGCTGGTGAGCGTCGCGGCATTTCGGCGCGGCGCCATGGTGTCAAAGCTGAGCTCCTCGTCGGATTCCAGGCAGAATCCGGTATCGATCACCGTGAACTCGGCGACCTGCCGGGCCCGGGCCAGGACAAGCGTGAGCGCTGCGGCGCGGAGTTCGGTCCAGCGGTCCGCGCGGGTGATTCCGGTCAGGACGTGGAAAGTTCCCGCCCTGGTGGTGACGGGCGTGGCAATCCTGAGCAGCGCCTCCGCGTCGAGCAGTCCCTGGTCCGCCAGGCGGCAGGCCTGCGCGAGGCCGGCCGCCTCGTCCAGCAGCCCGAGCATCGACGCGACGCTGGCCCCGTAGCTGTCGGCGTCCACCAGCAGCACGGATTTTCCCTCGGCCGCCAGCTCTGCCGCCATGTTGGCCGCGAGCAGGGTCCGCCCCGGCGCGCCGGCGGGTCCCCACACGGCAAGAATCTGCCCGTCCGCGGATTCCGCGGCACCGTCGCCCGCAGTCCGGCCGGCAGGGCCGGCCACGGCACCGCCGGGGCTGGCGCTGCCGGTGACATCACTGCGCCCGGGCCGCAGGCCGGGTCCGGCCAACTGGGCGACGGCCCCCTCGATGCGGCCGGCCAGCGCCTCGGCGTCAACCCCGGTCACTTCGGCGGCCACACCGATCCCCCGGAGCCGGGACTTCTCCTCCGGATTGTCCGTCAGGGCGAGAACAGCAACTCCGACGGCGGCAAGCCGGTCCACCAGCGACGCCGTCAGCTCCTCGCTGCCTTCGGCCACCACTGCGGCGCGGGCCAGGCCGCTCTGGCAGGCCGCCAGCAGTTCCGCCAGCTCGTGGCACCGCCGCACCACGGATACCGGCCCGTGGAGCCGTTCCAGCCGGCCCACCAGGTCTTCACGCGAGTCCCCGACAGTGACGACCGGGATGTTCACCGGCCCGCCCCGCCGGGGTTCCAGACCACGGAGATTTTTGCCTTGTTGGCCTGCGCGCCGAGCAGGTCCGGCATCTGTCCGTCCTCCACCAGCACCATCACCACGGTGGACCGCGCGGACCCCAGCGCTGTGCTGCCCGGAGTGACCTGGGCGATTTCCGCGCCTGGCAGCAACAGCGAGGGCTGGCTGAACCCGCTGCGGTCATCGGGCAGCGCCACCCAGACGTCCACCCGGGAGCCCGCTACCGCCTGGGCCGGCAGTGCCTCCTCAACGGTGACGGCGACCGGTTTCCGGCCCTGGCTGTCTGGCTGCCCGAGGCTCCCGCGCGGCACCAGCTGGTCCTTGCCGATGCGCTGGGCTGCCACCAGCCCCTCCGCCACGCCGGTGGCGGGGGTGAGGTAGTGCTGTTCGACGTCCCCGAGGCGCACCTTGACGCGGTTCAGTTTGTCCGCGGTCAGCTTCTCACCGACCGCGATCGGCTCACGCGCGGTGTACGCCTCGGCCGTCTGGTCGGCGGCCCCGACCAGGGAGATCACCCCGACGACGGAGGCCAGGACGAGCAGGATGCCGACGAGGAGCTTGGGGTCTTTCCACGACGGCTTCTTCAGCCGGGCAACGCCGGCCCCCGTGCTCGCACTCATGCGCCTGCTCCCCCCGTAGTCGCCGCCCGGGTCCGGCCGGGCACCATCATTGTCACCCCTTCGCGCCCGGACGGGAAGGCTTCACGGCAAGGAGGTGCAAACTGTGGATAACCGCCCCAGATGGCGCCATCGGTGGCAAACTTGTCTTATGCCCCGATTCCTGACCCTTGCCGACGTCGCAGAGCAGCTCCAGATCAATGCCCCTGCCGCCTACGCGCTGGTACGCAGCGGTGAACTCAAGGCCATCCAGGTCGGCGGGCGCGGCCAGTGGCGTGTTGAGGAAAAGATGCTGGAGCAGTACATCGAGGAACGCTACGCCGAGGCCAGCCGGATGATCCAGGAAGCCAAGTCCAAGTCCCGCTAAACCGCGAGGACCTCCGGACGACCTGGGGTCTGCAGGTTCCGCGCCACGCATTCCCTCCGGTCAGCCTCAGGCAGGAGGGCCCGGGGCCCTGGCAGACCGTACCGCGGCCAGCGCGGCGAGCGGAATAGTCGCCAGCTGGAGGACATTGGCCGCCCGGCGCTCCTCGCCCGCCCCGGTGACAGCGAGGTCGAGGTAGTCGCGCCCGACCCTGTCAATCACGCCGTGGAAAGTGGTCTCCCCCGCCTGGCCGCCTGCAACGATGACGGCCAGGGCGGCACGGTCCCTGGCCAGCCCGCGCAACGCACTGGCCAGTCCCAGCCGTTGCCGCACCCTCGACGGCTCACCCACCGCCAGCCGGGACAGCCCGGTGTAGCGGACCGCCGACGCATACGGAACCAGCACCTGGTGCCGTGGTTCATCCAGCACCAGCGCCTGGCTGCCTGCGTGGCTGAGGGTCCCCCCGAGAATTGATCCGGACGCGAGCTGCACCGAAATAGCCAGCCCCAGCGAGCCGCGCAACCTGTCGGCGAGCTCCACCGCGGACGCCTCGGTCCGTGCCCGCTCCGTAATTTCCGAGTCGAGGTCCAGGCGCTCCCCGGCAGCCATCTGGCTCTCCAGGTCCTGAAAGAGGGCATCCCAGCGCATGGCGCCAGCGTAGGTGAGCCTCCGGGAGGGGTCAACCACAAGGAATCGAAATCCACTCTAGACAAACCGGCCGCATGAGGATCAGACTGGCTCTAAGAGCATCAAACGGCATCAATATAGATCAAACCAGGTCAAATCAAATCAGTCGATTGCGAGGCGGCGGCTCATGAAGACAGCGGAACTCCCGGCTTCCCGGCGCAGGCACGTCCTGCCAGCTGACGCGGCCATGGCCGCCGCCGTTCTGGCGCTGGGTCTGGTCCTCGCAGCAACCGGAGGCAGCATGGTGCAGCGCTGGCGGTCGTCGTCGGCACGCCACCAGTCCCTCGGGTTCGAGGACCAGCTCGGCGTGGTGGCGAACACGGCCGGCCTCATTCTGACCCTCTGGTGGGCCTTGTCGCTGGCGATAGCCGTCGCAGCGGCACTGCTGGAACGGGGCGGCCGGACACGTGCCGCCGCGGCCACCGGGAAGTTCGCCCCGGCCTTCATGCGCCGGCTCGCGCTGGCCGCCGTCGGGATCCAGCTGCTGACCGCTCCGCTGGCGGCAGCCTCCACCCTGCAGCCGGCTCCAGACACGGCTTCCTCCCCTGCCGCTTCGACCGGCTGGACCCCGGCGCCCCTGCCGCCCGGAGCCGGGGAATCCCCCGGGTTCCCCGGCGGAACGCCGGTGGTCCAGCCGCACTGGCGGCCGCTCACCCCCGCCGCGGAACCCGGCCCGCTGGCGGGGCGGCCCCACCGTCTGGAGAGCAGGCAGGGCCAGGGATCGGAGGTGGCGGTCCGCCCCGGGGATTCACTGTGGAGCCTGTCGGCGGACAGGCTCGGGCCCTTCGCCTCCGACGTGGACATCGCCGTGGACTGGCCGCGGATCTACCAGGCCAACAAGGACGTCATCGGCAGCAATCCCCACCTCCTGCGGCCCGGCCAGATCCTGAGGCTGCCGCCCGCACCCTGAGTCTCCCCCGCACCGCAGACCCTGCAGTCATTCCGCATCAGCCACCCCACCGCAAAGGAAGCCCCATGAGAGCCATGACCAGCCGCCGCGCCGCGGCGGACAACCACCAGCCCGTTGTGGAAGCCCCCGAACCGCCGGCGCCGCCGCTGCGCCTGGTGCCCGGCGCCGGGGTGACGGCTATCCCGCCGGAAGCCCTCCCCCGTCCTGCCCTGGCGGCGGCACCGCTGCGCCGGGTGGCGGACGAGGAACAGGAGGTCTGCGCGATTTGCCGCAGCACCGTGCAGGCCGCCATCGAAGTGCTGGCCGGCACCCGGCCTGCGCAGCAACTGGCCCGGCGTCTCGACGAGCGTTGCCTCGCAGCCCTGCAGCACCGGGCGGCGCTGACCCGCCGGGTGCCGTGCGGCTCCTCACCCACTGCGGGCCGGCTGCACCACAACCCCTCTGTCCGCTCGGTCCGGGCCTGCCGGGTGTCCGACGACGCGTATGAGGCAAGTGCCGTCGTCGTCGAGGAACTGCGGGTCCGGGCGGTCGCACTGCGGCTGGAGCGCAGCAGGGTTTCCTGGCGCGTCACGGTGCTGGAAATCGGCTGACTGGGAGCCCGCGGCCGACAGTCCGGGCGCGCGCCAAAGGCATGCTGGCAACCCGACGAAGGAGGAAAGGAAGAAAGGAGGAACCGGCAGCAAAAAAGAGGACCGGAGCAAGTGCACTGCTCCGGTCCTCTATTTCTGGGTCACTGCCCCCAGCTGGTCAGCTAGCGCCGCTTTTTCCTGTTCGCACGGCGCGGAGCGTCCTGGGCTGCGGCCTTGGCCGGGTTGCCCGAGCGGCCGGAGGCCTTGGCCTCGACGCGGGTCTGCGCCGAACCGTCCTCGGCGGGGGCCGTGTACTGCAGCTGGGCGGGCCGCTCGGGTGCTTCCAGCCCGGCCGCCCGGATCTGCGGCTCGTGGTGCTCGGTGTGCTGGCCGGCAGCGTCCGCCACAACGACGTCCTCGGCGGGCGTCACCTCAACCTCAAGGTTGAACAGGAAGCCGACGCTTTCCTCCCGAATGGCCTCCATCATGGCCTGGAACATGATGAAGCCCTCGCGCTGGTATTCCACCAGCGGATCACGCTGGGCCATCGCCCGCAGGCCGATGCCTTCCTTCAGGTAGTCCATCTCATACAGGTGTTCCTGCCACTTGCGGCCAATCACCGACAGGACAACGCGGCGCTCAAGCTCGCGCATGCTCTCGTGGCCGATGGCCTCCTCGCGGGCCTGGTAGACCAGGCGGGCGTCGGAGAGGATCTCTTCCTTGAGGAAGTCCACGGTGATCCGCGACTTGCCGCCGGCCTCGTCGATCAGGTCGCGCGGCGTGACGGTTACGGGGTACAGGGTCTTCAGGTTGGTCCAGAGCAGGTTGAAGTCCCAGTCGTCCCCGGTGCCCTCGGCAGTGGCTTCGTCGATGAACGCGGTGATCGTGTCTTCCAGGAAGTACTGGACCTTCTCGTGCAGGTCGTCGCCCTCGAGGATGCGGCGGCGGTCGCCGTAGATGGCTTCACGCTGGCGGTTCAGGACATCGTCGTACTTGAGGACGTTCTTGCGCTGTTCAGCGTTGCGGCCCTCCACCTGGCCCTGGGCCGAGGCGATGGCGCGGGAGACAAGCTTTGACTCGAGCGCGACGTCGTCCGGCACCGAGCTGTTCATCAGCCGTTCCGCTGCCCCGGAGTTGAACAGGCGCATCAGGTCATCGGTCAGGGACAGGTAGAACCGTGACTCGCCCGGGTCACCCTGACGGCCGGAGCGGCCGCGGAGCTGGTTGTCGATGCGGCGGGACTCGTGCCGTTCGGTGCCGAGCACGTACAGGCCGCCGAGGTTCAGGACCTCTTCGTGTTCGTCCTTGACGGACTGCTTCGCGGCGTCGAAGGCCGCCGGCCACGCTGCCTCGTACTCCTCGGAGTTCTCTTCCGGGTCCAGCCCGCGCTTGGCCAGTTCGGCAACGGCCGTGAACTCGGCGTTGCCGCCGAGCATGATGTCGGTACCGCGGCCGGCCATGTTGGTCGCCACGGTCACTGCGCCCTTGCGCCCTGCCTGAGCCACGATCGCGGCTTCGCGGGCATGGTTCTTGGCGTTGAGCACTTCGTGCCGGACACCCTCCTTGGCCAGGAGCCGGGAGAGATATTCGCTTTTCTCGACGCTGGTGGTGCCGACCAGCACCGGCTGGCCCGCAGCATGCCGTTCCGCGATGTCCTTGACGACGGCGTCGAACTTAACGGCCTCGTTCTTGTAGACGAGGTCCGCCTGGTCGATGCGCTGCATGTCGCGGTTCGTAGGGATGGCGACGACGCCGAGCTTGTAGGTGCTCATGAACTCGGCGGCTTCGGTCTCGGCGGTGCCGGTCATACCGGCCAGCTTGTCGTACATGCGGAAGTAGTTCTGCAGCGTGACGGTGGCGAGCGTCTGGTTCTCGGCCTTGATCTCGACGCCTTCTTTTGCCTCGATCGCCTGGTGCATACCTTCGTTGTAGCGCCGGCCCGCGAGGATGCGGCCGGTGTGCTCGTCGACGATCAGCACCTCGCCGTCGAGGATGACGTAGTCCTTGTCCCGCTTGAAGAGCTCCTTGGCCTTGATGGCGTTGTTCAGGAAGCCGATCAGGGGCGTGTTGGCGGACTCGTAGAGGTTGTGGATGCCGAGGTAGTCCTCCACCTTCTCAATGCCGGACTCCAGCACACCGACAGTGCGCTTCTTTTCGTCGACCTCGTAGTCCTCCTCGGGCTTGAGCCGGGTGACCACCTTGGCGAACTCGCTGTACCAGCGGTTGGTGTCGCCCTGTGCCGGGCCGGAGATGATGAGCGGGGTTCGCGCCTCATCGATGAGGATGGAGTCGACTTCGTCGACAATGGCGAAGTTGTGGCCGCGCTGGACCAGCTCGGACCTGTCCCACGCCATGTTGTCGCGGAGGTAGTCGAAGCCGAATTCGTTGTTGGTGCCGTAGGTGATGTCGGCGGCGTACTGCTCGCGGCGCAGGGCGGGGTCCTGGTTGGACAGGATGCAGCCGCTGGTGAGGCCAAGGAAGCGGTAGACCCGGCCCATGAGATCCGACTGGTATTCGGCGAGGTAGTCGTTCACGGTGACAACGTGAACACCCTTGCCGGTCAGGGCGTTGAGGTAGGCGGGGGCGGTGGCCACCAGGGTCTTGCCTTCACCGGTCTTCATTTCGGCGATGTTGCCCAGGTGCAGGGCGGCGCCGCCCATCAGCTGGACGTCGAAGTGGCGCATCCCGAGCGTGCGGGACGAGGCCTCGCGGACGGCCGCGAAGGCCTCCGGCAGGAGGTCGTCGAGCTTTTCGCCGTCGGCGTGGCGGGCACGGAGCCGGTCCGTTTCCTCGCGCAGTTCCGCGTCGGTAAAAGTCTGGAAGGAACTCTCAAGGGCATTGATGGAATCGGCATAGTTCCGCAGTTGCCGCAGGGTTTTTTTGTCCCCTGTGCGGAGAAGTTTTTCGATAAGTGATGCCACGTGATGTTGCTCCCAGTCTCAAGCCGCCGAATTCTGGCGTGTTTAGTCTACGGGAGAGACACAGGACCGGTTACGCCTGTTCCCTCAGAGCGGATACACCGCTTCCTGCCGCGGACACAGCGTCCGCGAGCGCCGCCGCCAGGTCCCCTCTCGGGGAAACGACCACCCGCTCCAGTCCCAGCCACTCTGCCATGAGCTGCAGCTCCGCGGCGAGTTCGCTGGCCGTGTCGGCCGGCGCGCCGGGCTCCGCGTGGGCCGCCCTGGCGAGCAGGAGGCCGCCGGCCCGGTCGGCTTTGAGGTCCACCCGGGCCACGATGGCGTCGCGCAGGAGGAAGGGCAGCACGTAGTAGCCGAAGCGGCGCTTCGGTTCCGGCGTGTAGATTTCGATCCGGTAGTGGAACCCGAAGAGGGCTTCCAGGCGCCTGCGTTCGAAGACCAGCGAATCGAAGGGGCTGAGCAGCGCGCGGCCGGCGGCGGTGCGCGGGAGCTTTGCTTCGGCGTGCCGGTACACCGGTTTGTCCCAGCCGCGCACGGTGACGGGCCGCAGCCGGCCGGTGTCCACGAGGTGTTCCACCGCGGGGGCCGAGGCGCGCAGGGGTGTGCGGAAGTAGTCGGCGAAGCACCGCAGGGTGCCGATGCCGTGGGCCTGGGCCGCGACATCGATCAGGCGGACCATCGCCGCTGCCGGATCGCCGCCTGCATCGTCCCCGGTATCGTCCCCTGCGCCGGTTCCAGCCGCCGGCCCGGCAGGAGCCGCGTCCGCCCGGGCGCGCAGGACATTGGCGGTGAGGGTGTAGCGCCGTTCGAAGGAATCCGTCCGGGACGCCGCTGAAATGAGGCCGTCCTCGAAAAGGTGCTCCAGGACCCGTTTCACGGTGTTCCAGTTCCATCCCCAGTTGTCCTGCCGGCGGTCCTCCACGTGGCCCAGCCGGGCGGTGAGTTCGGCGGCGGTCATGGGCGGCCCGGAGGCAAGCGCATCGAGGAGCTGCCCGGCGACGCCGTTCCGCAGCTCGGGGTCCATGGCGTGTGCCCCCACCCATTTGCGGCTCTGCCACAGGAGGAGGTCCTGGAAATGGTCGGGCCGGATGAAGCTGGCCTCGTGGGCCCAGTACTCCATCATGCGGCGCGGGTGGGTTCCGGCCATGCGCTGCAGGATGGCACGGTCGTAGTTGCCCAGCCGGGAGAAGAACGGCAGGTAGTGGCTCCGGGCCAGGACATTGACGGAGTCGATCTGCACCAGCTGCAGGCGGGCAAAAGTACGGCCCACCGCCCGTGCTGTCACGGGTCCGGCGGGCCGTACTTTGTCCAGTCCCTGGGCTGCCAGTGCGATCCGCCGTGCCTGCTTGAGGCTCAGCACTTCCTGCACGTCAGTCCCTTCGCTGGATGGTCAGCACCAGCTTATGCGGTGGCGGGCTCATCCTCGGAACGGTAGGCGAGGATCTTCTCCTCCAGGGCGGCGGCACCGGGCTCGCAGGTCTGGTCCAGCGAGATCACGCCGTAGGTCCACCCCTCGCGCCGGTAGACAACCGACGGCGCCTTGGTCTCCTTGTCCACGAAGAGGTAGAAGTCGTGGCCCACAAGCTCCATGTTGTCGACGGCATCGTCGAGGGTGAGGGATGAGGCGGGGAACACCTTCCGGCGGATGAGCACCGGTGAGTCCCCTGCGGGGATGTCGTTCTCGACCTCGTAGGGCGATTTTTCCGCGGGAGCCGTTTTGGGCTCGAGCCAGTGGTTGGCCTCTTCGTAGATGGGCTCTTTGGTGCTCGCGGGTTCAAGGGTGGCCGTCGCTTCCGTGACGGACTTGGGGGTGTGCCGGCCGTGGTGGACCTTCTTGCGGTCCTTGGCCCGGCGCAGGCGTTCAAGAAGCTTGTTGTAGGCGAGATCGAACGCGGCGAATTTGTCGGCGGCGCTGGCTTCGGCACGAATCACGGGGCCCCGGCCCAGGACGGTCAGCTCAACCGTGAGCATCTCGTCGGTCTGCCGGGCCTTGGTCTCCTTGGAAACCTTTGCGTCCACCCTCTGGACTTTGTCCCCCAGCGACGCGATCTTAGAGATCTTCTCGTCGGCGTACTCGCGGAAACGGTCCGAGACCGTCAAATTGCGTCCGCTGATCATGAACTCCATGGTGCCCTCCAAATGACTTCGGTGACACGACAGCGGCACTTCCCGGGGCTGATCTGACTGACAGTCGAGCCCCTTTCCGAGCCGCTATCGACAGGTACATCTTCTCTTGGTACCCATGTTCGACGTTAGTTCATAGCTACCTCTTATTCATCCTTTTTTGGTTTATTTTTTTCCTTGACGGGGCGCTCCCCCGCTGTGGCGGGGCCGGGCGCGGCGAAGTCGGCGGTGCCGGGCGGGCGTGTCGCGGCGAGGACGACGGCGCCCCTCACCACGGCGCCGCCGGCCCGCAGTGCCCGAGCTGCTTCGGCGAGCGTGGCGCCCGTGGTGAGGACGTCGTCAACGATGATGCACGGGGCGCCGTGCACGTCCGGAGTGAAAGGCCCGCGGCGGACGCGCATGGATCCGCGCACCCGTTCGGCGCGCTCCCCTCGGCCCAGCCCTTTCTGGCCGGCGGCCCGGCCCGCCGCCCAGTCTTTCGCCCAGCCCGCCGCCCGGCCCGCCGTCCAGTCCGGCGTCCAGTCCGGCGTCCTGCCCAGGGCGCTGGCGGTGGCGAAACGGGGGCGCCGGCCTGCCCGCAGCGTGGCGCGTGGTTCCAGCCTGCCGAGCAGGACGTGGACCGGACTGAAGCCCCTCCTCCGGTAGGCGCCGCCGCTGGTGGGAACAGGCACGAGCAGCACTCCCGGATCTTCGCCGGCAGCGGCCCTGAGGGCGCCCGCGAGGCCTTTCGCCAGGACCCGTGCCAGCTGTCCCTGCCCGTGCTTCTTGAAGGCCAGCAGGGACTGTGCCAGCTCCGCGCGGTACGGCCCGGCGGCCACCACCGGCAGGAGCACCGAACCGTCCACGTCCATCAGGGCCGGGGCGTGAGCTTCTGCCCGGAACGGTGTGCGCATCAGCAGCCGGACCTGCCGCTCGCAGCCGCCGCAGAGCGCTGCATCCTCGGCCCCGCAGCAGACGCAGTCAACCGGGGCAGCGAGCGCCAGCACCTCGGCGGTGGCGGCCGCGGCCCCGTCCGCCAGCCGTGCCAGCACCCTGCGGTAGGAGCCCCGGTGCTTGGCTGCTGCCGGTGCCGCCGGGGACAGGTCAGGGTCCGCGGATTTCACCATGGAACAACCGTGACGCCCGGGCAGGGCACTGCGGAAGCCCCCTCACAGGCCATGTGGACAACCGCCGGCAGGACCGGTCACCTGTGCCTGCGCGGCGGCACGGCTCCCGCGACCCGCCGCCTCAGCCGGGGAAGGACGGGTCGAGCGGTCCTTTGAGCTGCGGCGACCATCCGTTGCCGAGCCGCTGGAAGATCCCCTCCGTTGACTGGGCGTAGATGTCTTCGCCGCCGTTGCCGGCGCTCAGCGCAGTCAGCCCCGGCCAGGGCGCCAGCTGCTGCGGCTGCGAGGAGGTGAGGAACAGGAGCTCGGGGGTGACGGTGTCGCTGGACGAGCCCCGCATCACGGCAACTGTAGTGTCATCGACCCATACCCCCTGGTCCGGGTCGTTCGTGGCCAGCAGGGTCATGGGAGCCGTCAGGTCCTTGGGCGTGCCGTCCGCTGACCGGATGATGCCCGTCACCTGGACCTTGCTCTTGCCGTTCTGCTCCGTGATGATGAGGGCGCGCGTGCCCTCGCGGGAGACCCTGAACTCCTTGACCGAGCGGCCCGCAAGCCATGCCGGCGCCAGTGTCACGGCGGGAACGCCCGCGCCCTCTGCGACGCCGACCGGCCTGAACGCCGCCATTTCGGTGGCGCCGCTGGCCCCCGGTCCGGCCGTCCAGACCCAGTCGTACCGGTCGAACGAGGGCCGGGTCAGGGTGGTGCGTGTGGTCAGTGCCCGGGCAGGCTGGCCCGGAATGATGGAATACAGGGTGCCGCGGCCGGAGCCGAGGAAGGCCGCGGACTGCGAGACGGGCGACTCCGCCGGCGCCCGGGGGCCCAGGGCCGCCACGGGCTGCATGTCCGGAAGCGGCGAGATCCGGTTATTCTCATACCGGACCAGGTCGTTCTCGCTCACGGCGATCTGGTGGCCCGGGACGTTCTTGTCCCGGATGGGAGGCAGCACCGAACCGTTGTCTTCGACGCGGACCAGGTCCTGGTTGGCCCGGAGTTCGACGTTGATGACGTCGGGCTGGCTGCGGAAGGTCAGCGCCAGCTGGGTCTGCATCCGCAGCCTGTCCTCGTTGGATGCCTCGACCAGGTCCTTGGCCGTGAGGTCCACCTGGGCGGCGCCGGACACGACGGGGACGGACTCGCGGGCCAGCTTGATGCCGGAGGGGAACGCGCTCACCACGGCACCTTTGAGGTACGGGGCCGGGCCGCCCAGCAGGGCGCTGGTCATGGCCTTGACGGTCTTCTTCTTGATGAACCAGCGGACGTCGGGCACCGCGTAGGTGAAGGAGGGATCGTAGAAGTAGATCGGATAGGCCCCGTAGATGACCTTGAACGTCTCCTCCGGGATGGCCGTGCCGTCCGGAAGTTCCGCGATCCGCCATTCGCCGTCCACCTGCGTCAGCGTGGCGGGAATGTTTTCCTTGGTGCCCTCCGGCAGCTGCGTCGCCACCCCGTCCGCGTCGACGGAGTAGGACACGTCCAGTTCGTAGTTGAAGACGTTTTCGACGCCGGTGGGAACCACACGCGCCGAGCGGAAGACGAGGACGCGCTGGTCCGGTTTCCAGGTCACGGATGCTGCCTGGGTGAGGTACTGGCGGGCCACCGCGTAGTCGTCCTCGTAGCCGCTGCCGGCGAGGTAGAAGTCTTCGATCACCGCTTCCGGCCCGGCCCCCGCACGGGGCGCGGACGGGAAGAACACGGGAGCGTTGTTGGGGTTCCCCGCGCTCTCATCGGTGCTTTTGCCCACGGGACCCGAGCGCGGGATCTGGGCGCACGATGTCAGCAGGAACAGCAGGACCGCCAGCAGCGCGGCAGCGGCACGGGTGGCTTTTCGGGGGGCGCCGCTCATGGCCTCTCCTTCGTTCCGGTGTCCGCGCTGGTGTCCACTGGGCTGGTCTCCGCGCTGGTGTCCGGTGCACTGTTCTCCGGTGCACTGTTCTCCGTCTGTGCGGAAGGGGCCGGCGACGGGTCCAGCAGCAGCATGGTCCGTTCGTTTCCCGCGCCGTGGAAGCCCACGTCCACCGGCTCCAGCTGGAGCGGGGACTTGGTGATGGTCTCGCCCTGGCGCAGCGGGAGGGTCAGCCGGAAATTGGCCCCGCTGCCCTTGCTGCCCCACGCCTGGAGCCAGCCGTTGTGGAGTTTTGTGTCCTCGGCCGCGATGGACAGGCCGAGGCCGCTGCCTCCGGTGGTGCGGGCCCTCGCCGGGTCGGCGCGCCAGAACCGGTCGAACACGCGGGCCGCTTCCGCGGCGGTCATGCCGATGCCGTGGTCCCGGACAGCAACTGCCACGGCGTTGTCGTTGGCGGCCACGGAGATGTTCACCGGCCGGCCTTCGCCGTGTTCCAGGGCGTTCAGGACCAGGTTGCGCAGGATCCGGTCGATCCGGCGGTCGTCCATGTCCACGATGATGCCGGTTGCGGGGGCGTTGAGGGTGACCTTGGAGCCGTACTCGGCGGCCACCGGGCCGACTCCCTCCAGCACGTGGGAGACCAGCTGCACCATGTCGCCCGGTTCGGCGTCGAGAGTGGCTACGCCGGCGTCGAAGCGGGAGATTTCGAGGAGGTCGGCGAGGAGCGACTGGAAGCGCTCCACCTGGTTGTACAGCAGTTCCGCGGAGCGTTTGTTGATGGGGTCGAAGTCATCGCGGGCGTCATAGAGCACCTCGGCGGCCATCCGCACGGTGGTAAGCGGGGTGCGGAGTTCATGGGAGACGTCGGAGACAAACCGTTGCTGCATCTGGGACAGTGTGGCGAGCTGGGTGATCTGCTCCTGGAGGCTGGCCGCCATGTGGTTGAACGATGCGCCCAGCCGGGCCACCTCGTCCTCGCCCTTGACCACCATCCGTTCCTGCAACTGCCCCGCAGCTAGCTTCTCCGAGACCAGCGCGGCGTGGCTGACCGGGCTGACGACGTTGCGCGTGACGTACCAGGCCACCGCGCCAATCAGCAGCGCAAGCACCGCGCCGCCGGCCAGCAGCACGTTCTGGATCTCGTTGAGGGTCTTTTGCGCCGTATTGAGGTCGTAGATCAGGTACAGCTCGTACACCGTGCCGTTGAACGTGACCTTGTTGCCGACGGCGATGCCGGGCCGGTCCTCGGTTCCCACCGGGAACTCCGTGGAGGCCCAGAACTGCTCCTTGCCGGAGTCCTGGACGGCCTTGCGCAGTTCGTCCGGGATCACGCTGATGGTGAGCTGGTCGGACGCGCGCGACTCCACCCAGCGGTTGCGGGGTTTGGTCTGTTCCGGCATCGCCTCGAAGACGTAGCGCCGCTGGATCACGGACCCGCGGCCTTCCACGGCGTTCAGGGTGTCGTACACCAGCGTGATGACGCTGGACTGGTCGGTGACCTGGGCGCCGTCGAACGTGTCCTGGACCTGTTTGACGTTGTAGCGTGTCTCCGACTCGGCCTGTGCCAGCCGCTCCTGGAAAAGGTTGTTGGCGATCTGGTTGGACAGGTAGGCACCGACGACGGCGAACGACGCAATCGCCAGCATCAGGGTCGTCAGCACGGTCCGGAACTGCAGGGACCGCCGCCATTTGCGGTGCAGGGACCGGATCAGGTAGCGGATGCCCGGCAGCATGCTGCTGGCCCCGATCCGGACCAGCCGCGCCACCCGCACGCCCACAATCCGGGCGCGCTTGACCCAGATCCGGGTGCGGAAGCCCAAGGCGTTCCAGGCGGCGAGGAGCCCGCCCTCGCGGTGCGGGGCCGGGCCCGGCTCTGGTGTTGGCTCGGGTGCTGGTGCCGCTGCGGGCTCAACCGCCGGGGGCCCAGCGGCTGCGGGCGCAGCCTGGCCCGGTTCGCGGAGGTCCACTGAGGTGGCGGCGGCCTTCCGGGGGACGTCGCTGCCTCCGGGGGCGCTCACCGGCACCCCGGCGGGATGGCCCTCCGACGGGTCAGGAACCTGCTTTGTAGCCGACACCACGGACCGTCAATACAACTTCGGGGGCTTCCGGGTCGCGTTCGATCTTTGACCTCAGCCGCTGGACATGGACGTTGACCAGCCGCGTGTCGGCGGCGTGCCGGTAGCCCCAGACCTGTTCCAGCAGGAGCTCCCGGGTGAAGACCTGCCAGGGTTTGCGGGCGAGCGCCACCAGCAGGTCGAATTCCAGCGGTGTCAGGGAGATGCGTTCTGTGCCGCGGCTGACCAGGTGCCCGGCAACGTCGATGGTCACATCGGCGATGCGCAGGGTCTCGGGCGCCTTCTGGTCGCCGGGCCGGAGGCGGGCCCGGACACGGGCGACGAGCTCGGCCGGCTTGAACGGCTTCGGGACGTAATCGTCGGCCCCGGATTCGAGGCCCCGGACGACGTCGGACGTGTCGGCTTTGGCGGTGAGCATCACGATCGGCACGTCGGATTCGCCGCGGATCTGGCGGCAAACCTCGATGCCGTCGATGCCCGGAAGCATCAGGTCCAGCAGCACGAGGTCAGGCTTGGCGGAGCGGAACACTTCCAGCGCCTGCCCGCCGTCAGCGCAGAAGACGGGTTCAAAGCCGTCGTTGCGCAGCACAATACCGATCATCTCGGCCAGCGCCTCGTCATCGTCCACTACCAGAATGCGTGCCTTCATATGTATATATTCCCCTATCGAAATGGCTTTGTCGTATTCAGCGCCGCCCGGGCATGGCGCCCGCGCGTCCGGGCACCCGCCCGCACGGGCCGGAGGATTGCGGCCCCGCGCACAAACTATAGGCTGGTCCCACGCCCGGGCCGCTGGGTGCGGAACCCCCGGCTGGAAGGAAGTGTTTGTGAGCACCCCTATTTATGAACGTGCGCTCGGCGCCGGCTTTGCGCGGCTGCAGCCGGAGCTGCAGGACTACTTCTCGCTGGCTCCCGGGTCCGGCCACTACGGCGTCGGCGAGGGGGTGTTCGAGGTGGTGGGCTGCCGGCAGGCGTGGCTCCGCCCGCTGCTGCGGCTCGCCAGCGCCGAGGAGTCCTTCTTCCCGGAATACGGCGAGGGCATCCCGTTCCGGATCGAGAACCACGCCCACCTGGACCCATTCGGCCGGTCCAGCCTCACCGCCCGGCGCGAAATCTTCTTCCCGTCCACCACCCGGCTGTTCCACGACACCACCAGCTTCGAGGAGTCCGGCCGCCGGCACGGCCTGGTGGACTATGTGGGGCGGTACCGGCGGATGGTCACCGACCTCAATCTGAGTGTCACCGCCGGGGGCCGGCTGCGCGGGGTTTCGGAGGCTTCGCGGCTTTTCCTGGGACCGCTGCGGATCCCCCTGCCGGCCGCCCTGGATGCCAAGGCCTACGCCGAGCAGTGGTGGGCGCCGGAGGAGGGCCCGGCCGGGAAGCACCGGATCCAGGTGAAAGTGATCCAGCCGCAGCTGGGGCTGGTCCTGGTCTACGCCGGGCATTTCGACTACCGGCTGGAGCCCTATCCCGGCGGACAGTCCAGTCCCGGCTATCTTCCGGCCCGCGCCCGGCCGGACCGCTGGGAAGCCCGCATCTGAGGAAGACGGGGGCTTACCCGAGAGCGATCTGGTTGAGCCCGTCTGCCACCTTGGTGAGGCGCGCCAGTACAGCAGTGGCCGCCGACGGGGAGTGCCGGGCCAGGCCCTCGGAAGGCGTCACCCGGACGCCCGCGAGGGCGGAGGCTGGCAGCCCCAGCTGGCGCCAGGGCCGCCAGAGCGTTTCCACGACGTCGGCAACGCGCGGCGGCGCGGCGGAGGGGACTCCGACGTCGAGCGCGCCGGCCCACAGCCGTTTGCCTGATTCCACCGCGGCGGCGAGCTGTTCCCACTGCCGGGAGGTGAGCGCGCGCAGCGGTACGGCGATGCCGTCGGCCCCGGCCGCCAGGATCCGCTCGAAGGGTGCCTCTATTTCGGGGACGGACACCACCACCTCAACGGCGCCGGCGGCCCGCAGGGCGTCAATGACCAGCTGCCACGAGTCGGTGGCCTCGCGGCCCGGCACGGAACGCAGGGTCCGGTAGCCGCTGGATGTGGGAATAGTGCCGCCCAGCACCGAGGCGATCTCGGGTTCGTCGATCTGGACCACGATCCGGGCCCCGGGGGCCGCGGCAGCCACACGGCTGAGGTAGCCGCCGGCGCCGGCCGCGAGGGAGGCCGCGAGGTCCCGCCGGGCGCCGTGGTCGATCAGGGCCCGTTCGCCGTTGTGGAGGTGCAGGCCCGCGGCGAGGCTCAGCGGCCCGCGGAGCTGGACCTTGATGTCCGCCGCAGGTGCGTCCTCGGCACCGACGACGTCGGCCAGGATGTTGATGTCGGTGGACAGCGCGGACTGCGCCCGCCGGGAGTCCTTGCCCGGCCGGTCCACGATCCGCCAGCCGTGGGGCTGGACGTCCACGGCGAGGTCCACCAGCAGCGACGCTGTCCGGCCCAGTGCGTCGGAGCCGACGCCCCGGTCCGGGAGCTCCGCCAGGAACGGGAGGTGCGGGCTGCCCAGTTCGCCGCGGATGATGCGCGCAGCCTCCAGCGGATCCTGGCCGGGCCAGGTGCCCAGGGCCGTGGCGGTGACCTGGTCCGGCGCGGCGGCCGGGGGCGGTGTCTGTGCCACGGCTAGGCGGTGGCGGAGACGGCCGGGCCGGCGGCGCCGGGCACGTCGCCGGCGGCTTGCGGGCGCACGGAACCGGCGGGCAGGGGCTCCGTGGTCCGCGGCTCTGCGGTCCGGGGCTCCGTGGTCCGCGGCTCTGCGGCCAGGGCCGCCTCATGGTCCTCGGCGATGGCCTCATGGTGCCGGATCACTTCGCCGATTATGAAGTTCAGGAACTTCTCCGCGAACGCCGGATCGAGGTGGGCCTCCGCGGCGAGGCGCCGCAGCCGTGCGATCTGGGCCGTTTCCCGTCCGGGGTCACCGGCGGGGAGTTTGTGTGCGGCCTTCAGGAACCCGACCTTCTGGGTGGCCTTGAACCGCTCGGCAAGCAGGAAGACGAGGGTGGCATCGATGTTGTCAATGCTGGAGCGGATCGACAGCAGCTCCGCCATGACCTTCGGATCCACCTGACCGGCCAGCGAACTGGCCTGGGGGTCGTAGGAATCGGCGTCGGGATGGGTCTGGTTCTGCTCGGTCATTGCTCCAGTCTAGGGGCACCTGCGCTAATCACTTCTGCTGTTAAGCGCCTCCCGCGGCACCCTGGCCTGGGGCGGTCCCTCGGCCCGGCCGCGTGTCTGCCGGCGGCGTAAAAAAGGCGGCGTAAAAAAGGGACATGCCCGCCGTTCAATGCGAACGGCGGGCATGCCCTGGCATGTCCTTGAAAGCGGCGGCGGGATCAGCCGTGCAGCACGGCGCGGAATTCCTCCCGGCGCCGGGCCTGCTCGTCCGGATCCGGAACCGGCAGGGAGGCGATCAGCTTTTTCGTGTACGCGTGCTGCGGATTGCCCATCACCTGGCTCCCGAGCCCCTGCTCCACCATCTTGCCCTTGTAGAGGACACCGACCCAGTGGGACAGGATGTCGACGACGGCGAGGTCATGGCTGATGAACAGGGCGGCGAAGCCGAATTCGGCCTGGATGTCCTTGAACAGCTCCAGCACCACGGCCTGGACCGACACGTCGAGGGCGGACGTCGGCTCGTCGGCGATCAGCAGCTTCGGGTTCAGGATGAGCGCGCGGGCCAGGGAGGCCCGCTGCCGCTGCCCGCCGGAGAGCTCATGCGGGAACCGGTCGGCATACGCCGCCGGAAGCTGCACGGCCTCCAGGAGTTCGCGGGTCCGCTGCCGGGCCTGGGCCGGCGTCGGCTTCGAGTGGATGACCAGGGGTTCGGCGATGCAGTCCCCGATGGTCAGCTGCGGGTTGAAGGACGCCGCCGGGTCCTGGAACACGAACCCGATCTCCTTGCGCAGCGGCTTGAACGTGCGCTCCTTCAGGTTGAGCATCTCGTAGCCCAGGACCTTCAGGCTGCCGCCGGTGGTCCGGTTCAGGCCGGCGATGGCCCGCCCGATGGTGGTCTTGCCGGAGCCGGACTCCCCCACCAGGCCGAAGACCTCCCCCTCGGACAGGGTGAAGTCGACCCCGTCCACCGCCTTGAAGGCGGGGCTGCCCAGGCGCCCGGGGTACTCAATGGTCAGGTTCTTGGCTTCGACCAGCACCTTCCCGCCCTGGTGGGCGCGCTGGGTCATACCTTCGGACGCCGAATTCCTGCCCAGGTGCGGGACCGCGGCCAGGAGCTTCCTGGTGTAGTCCTGCTTGGGCTCGGCAAAGAGCACGCGCGACGGCGCTTCCTCCACGACATCGCCCCGGTACATCACCACAACCCGGTCGGCGAGGTCTGCCACCACACCCATGTTGTGGGTGATCAGCACGATCGACGTGCCGTACTGGTCGCGGAGGTCGCGCAGGAGGTCGAGGATTTCGGCCTGTACCGTGACGTCCAGCGCGGTGGTGGGTTCATCGGCCACGATGAGTCCCGGGTTCAGCGCCAGCGCGGCGGCAATGACCACGCGCTGCTTCTGGCCGCCGGAGAACTGGTGCGGATAATAGTTGACCCTGGTTTCCGGATCCGGAATGCCTACCTTCCGGAGCGCCTCGATGGCCCGGGACTTGGCCTCCTTGGCGCTGACCTGCTGGCCTCCGGCGCGGCCCGAGTGGGCGCGGATGCCCTCGGCGATCTGCCAGCCGACGGTGAAGACAGGATTCAGGGCGGTGGACGGCTCCTGGAACACCATGGCCACGTCGCGGCCACGGATGTCGCGGAGCTTGCCCGGGCTGACGCTGATGACGTTGTTGCCGTTGATCAGCACCGCCCCGGAACTGATGGCGGTCTCGGGGAGCAGCCCGAGGATGGTCTTGGCGGTGACGGTTTTTCCGGAGCCGGACTCGCCCACAATCGCCACCACCTCGCCCGGGTTCACTTCGAGGCTGACGTCCTTGACGGCGTACACATCCCCGGCATCGGTGGCGAAGGTGACCTTGAGATGGTCGATGTCGAGGACCGGGCTGGCACCGGCGCCGGGCTGGTCGATGTTGATGGTCATGAGCTGCTCACTTCTTCTTCACGTGCCGCCGGGGCGCCGGGGGTGGACTGCGGGCCGCCCTTTCCGGAAGCGGCCTTCCTGCGGCCACGCAGGCGGGGGTCGTTGAGGTCGTTGATGCTTTCGCCCACCAGGGTCAGGCCGAGGACCGTCAGGACGATGGCGAGGCCCGGGAACACCCCGGTCCACCAGATGCCGGACGTGGTGTCCGCGAGGGCCTTGTTGAGGTCGAAGCCCCATTCCGCCGCCGAGGTCGGTTCGATGCCGAAACCAAGGAAGCCCAGGCCGGCCAACGTGAGGATGGCTTCGGAGGCGTTCAGGGTGAAAATCAGCGGCAGGGTGCGGGTGGCGTTTTTGAAGACGTGCAGGCGCATGATCCGGATGTTCGAGGCGCCCACCACCTTCGCCGATTCCACAAAGGGTTCCGCCTTGAGCCGGATGGTCTCGGCCCGGATGACGCGGAAGTACTGCGGGATGAAGACGACCGTAATGGAGATGGCCGCGGCGAGGATGCCGCCCCAAAGGCTGGACCTGCCGCCGCTGATCGCAATGGCCATGACGATGGCGACGAGGAGCGGCGGGAAGGCGTAGACGGCGTCGGCGATGACCACAAGGGTGCGGTCGAGCCAGCCGCCGATGTAACCGCTGACCAGGCCCAGCGCCACACCGATGAAGATCGACATGATTACCGCCACGATGATCACCAGGACGGCGGTCTGGGCGCCCCAGACGACGCGGGAAAAGACGTCGTAGCCGCCGACGGTGGTGCCCATGAGGAACTTTCCGCCGGGCGGTTGCTGCGCCGGGAAGTTGCCGTCGGCGTCGGAGATCTGGGAGAAGCCGTAGGGGGCGATCAGCGGCGCGAATACCGCGGTCAGCAGGAAGAGCCCGGTGAGGACGAGGCCCGCCACGAGCATGCCGCGCTGCAGTCCGACGCTTTTGTTGAAATGCGAGATGACCGGCAGGCGCCGGAACCAAGGGTCCTTCGGGTCCTTGACGGGTTCAGTCACGGCAGTGGTGGTCATATCAGTACCTCACGCGGGGGTCGATCAGCGCGGCGACGATGTCCACGAAGAAGTTGGTCACGGCCACGATCACGGCGAGGAGCACCACGATGCCCTGGACAGCCACGAAGTCGCGTGCCGTCAGGTAGGTCGCGAGCTGGAACCCGAGGCCTTTCCATTCGAAGGTGGTCTCGGTCAGGACCGCACCGCCCAGCAAGACGGCGATCTGGAGGCCCATGACGGTGATGATGGGGATGAGTGCGGGCTTGTAGGCATGCTTGGTCAACAGCCGGTATTCGCTGACTCCGCGGGAGCGGCCGGCCTCGACGTAGTCCTTGCCGAGCGTGCCGATCACGTTGGTGCGGACCAGCCGCAGGAAGATCCCGGCGGTCAGCAGCCCCAGCGCCAGGGCCGGCAGGACGGCGTGGGCCATCACGTCGGCCAGGGCGGCCATGTTGCCGCTGCGGATGGCGTCCAGCCAGTAGATGCCCGTGGGGGCCTCGAGCGAGGTCAGGGCCAGCTCTGTGGCCGGCGTCGCCCGCCCGGCGACCGGGAGCCAGCCGAGCCAGACCGAGAACGTCAGCTTGAACAGGAGCCCGGAGAAGAACACCGGCGTGGCGTAGCAGAGGATCGCAAAGACGCGCAGCCCGGCGTCGGGGCCCTTGTCGCGGCGGTGCGCGGCGATCAGGCCCAGCGGGATGCCCACGGCCAGGGCCACCAGCAGGGCGTTGATGGTCAGTTCCAGGGTGGCGGCTCCATAGGTAGCGAGCATCTCGGCAACCGGCCGGTTGTCCGAGAGGGTGGTGCCGAAGTTGCCGGTGATGAGCTGGGCCAGGTATTCGAAGTACTGCACAAAGATGGGCCGGTCATACCCGGCGGCGGCAATGCGTTCCTGCAGCTGCTCCTGGGGAAGCCGGCCGCCCAGGGCAGCGGTGATCGGATCGCCGGTGGTGCGCATCAGGAAGAACACCATGGTGACCAGGATGAGAATAGTCGGGAAGATCAGGAAGAACCTGATCAGGATGTAGCGGCCCAGTCCCCCACCGGACGTTTTTTTCTTTATCGGAAGAAGGCCTTCGCCGTCTTCCGGCGGTGCCTCGATAAGTGTTGTCATTGGTACCTAAATGTGTGTTCCGGAAGCCTTGTGGGCTGCGGAAGCTGTTGTCCTGTATCCGTGCCAAAGGCGGGGCGCCATGGTGGCGCCCCGCCTCGTCGGCTGGTCAGAACCGGATGGGGAAAACGACCTACTTGGAAATAACACCAAGGCGGGTCTTGAAGGAAGCATCGAGGGTCTGGTCGACACCCTTGACGTTCGCGCCGGCCACCATGAGCTGTGCGCCCTGCAGCAGCGGCAGCGTGGAGAGATCCTTGGCGACGGCCTCCTGGGCTTCGCCGATGACCTTTTCGCGTTCTGCCTTGTCAACGGTGGTCAGCTGCTTGTTGATCAGCTCCGTGACGGTGGGGTTCTCATAGTGGTTGCCCAGGAAGTTGCCCGGGACGAAGAACGGCGTGAGGTAATTGTCGGCGTCGGAGTAATCCGGGAACCAGCCGAGCTGGTAGACCGGGTAGGCGTCCGCCGTGCGGTCCTTGGAGTAGGTGACCCACTCGGTGGACTGCAGGTCAACCGTGAACAGGCCCGACTTCTCCAGCTGCTCCTTCACCATGGCGTATTCATCGCCCGAGGACTTGCCGTAGTGGTCCGGGTTGTACTGGAGCTTGATGGTGACCGGAGCCGTGACGCCCGCATCGCTGAAGACCTGCTTGGCCTTCTCGAGGCTGGGCTTGCCGCTGCCGTCGCCGTACATTTCCTTCAGCGGCTGGGTAGCGCCGACAAAGCCGTCCGGCACCACGGAGTAGGCCGGCAGGTAGGTGTCCTTGTAGACCTGGCTCGCGATGGCGCCGCGGTCAATCACATGGGCCATGGCCTGGCGGACAGCCAGAGCCTTCGCCGGATCGGCGTCGGGGGCCTTGGCGCCGAAGGGCATGGTGTCGAAGTTGAACACGATGTAGCGAAGCTCGCCGCCCGGGCCCTTGTGCACCTTGACCTTGGAATCCTTTTCGAGGTCAGCGGCGTCGGTGGCCGTCAGGCTCCGGCCGGCGACGTCGATGTTGCCCTGCTGGACGTCCAGCTTGAGGTTGTTGGAGTCGGCGTAGTACTTGATGGTGGCGCCGCCGTTGGCAGGCTTGCCCAGCAGGCCCTGGTAGTCCGGGTTGGGCTTGAGGCCGACGAGCTCGTTCTTCTTGTAGCTCTCGATCGTGTAGGGGCCGGCGAACGGCTTGCCCTTGACGATTTCGTCGTCGGACATCAGCTTGTCCGCCGGGAAGACCTCTTCATCGATGATCGGGCCGGCGTTGGCGGCGAGGACGCCCGGGAAGACCTGGTCGTTGGCGGCCTTGAGGGTGAAGACCACGGTCGAGTCGTCCTTGACCGTGACCGAGTCGAGGTTGCCCAGAAGCGAGGCCGGGCCGTTGTCGTCGGCGATGCTGACGACGCGGTCGATCGAGAACTTCACGTCGGAGGACGTCAGTGCGTGGCCGTTGGCGAATTTCAGGCCGGGCTTGAGCTTGACCGTGTACTCGGTGGGGCTGGTGAAGGAGGCAGACTCGGCAATGTCGGGCGTGGAGTCAGCACTGCCCGGCTTGGAGTTGAGCAGGAACGGGTAGATCTGGTTCATCACCATGAAGGAACCCGCGTCGTACGACCCTGCCGGGTCGAGGGTGACCACCTTGTCGGTGGTGCCATAGGTTATGGTTCCGCCGCCGGCGGCGCTGCCGGTAGCCGTTCCGCCGCCGGAGGGGCCGGTGCAGGCGGTCAGTGCGAAGGCGGATACCCCGGCGAGCGCGATGGCGCTCTGCAGGGCTTTTTTGTTCATTGCCATCTGTGAACTTTCTGTTCGATGAGTACTAGTGCGCAGCCCGGTAGTGCCTGAATCGACTCGGGGGCAGAACACTGTCCTGATGCCTAGATTCAACCAGACGGCTGCCCGGTGAATCGTTACATCTTGTGAGTTGAGACACAAAATTTACACGAACAGGCAGAACTCAGCGTGATCTTCGCCTTTTCCGCGGGAAATTCGACACCCTGCACCGGCCGTTCGCTCCTCCGCGCCGGGCAGGCCCGCCGCGCCTGGGCAGCAAGAAACCCGGGCAGCAAAAAAGCCGCACGCCGGCGGCGTGCGGCTTTTCCGGACCGGACCGGGACGCTCCTAGAGGGCAGCCCGCTTGAGCGAGCGGGCGGCGTCGATGGTTGCCTGCCCCAGCACGCGGCTGCCCTGGTACAGCACCACGGTCTGGCCGGGGGCCACGCCGCGCAGCGGCTCGGCCAGGGTGACCACCAGGTTGCCGCTGTCGAGTTCCATGCGCGCGGAGGCGGGCACGGGGTCCCCGTGGGCGCGGACCTGGGCGTGGCAGTCGAAGTCTTCCCCGGTGCCGATTTCCGCGATCGGCAGGCCTGCCCAGGAGACCTTGATGCCGCGGATCTCGTCGATGGCCAGGAGCGCCTCGGGGCCCACCACCACCTTGTTTTCCTTCGGCCGGATTTCCAGCACAAAGCGCGGCTTTCCGTCGGCGGCCGGGGTGCCCAGCTTCAGGCCGCGGCGCTGGCCCACGGTGAAAGCATTGGCACCGGGGTGTTCGCCCACCTTCGCGCCGGACTCGTCCACGATGTCGCCGGTGGTCATCTCGATCTTCTCGGCCAGCCAGCCGGCGGTGTCCCCGTCGGGGATGAAGCAGATGTCGTGGCTGTCCGGCTTGTTGGCGACGGACAGGCCGCGGCGCTCGGCGTCCGCGCGGACCTCGGCCTTCGACGGCGTGTCTGCGAGCGGGAACATGGAATGCCGCAGCTGCTCATGGGTCAGCACGCCGAGGACGTAGCTCTGGTCCTTGGCCCAGTCCGCGGCGCGGTGCAGCTCCGGGTTCCCGTCGGCGTCCTTAATCACCTTTGCGTAGTGGCCTGTGCAGACGGCGTCGAATCCGAGCGCGATTGCCTTTTCCAGCAGCGCGGCGAACTTGATCCGCTCGTTGCAGCGCATGCACGGGTTGGGCGTGCGCCCGGCGGCGTACTCATCGATGAAGTCCTGGACCACGTCCTCCTTGAAGCGCTCGGAGAAATCCCACACGTAGTAGGGAATCCCGAGCACGTCGCAGGCCCGCCACGCGTCGCGGGAGTCCTCGATGGTGCAGCAGCCGCGGCTTCCGGTGCGCAGGGTGCCGGGCATCCGGGAGAGCGCGAGGTGGACGCCAACGACGTCGTGTCCTGCCTCGACGGCGCGGGCTGCGGCGACGGCGGAATCAACGCCGCCGCTCATGGCTGCAAGAACTCGCATACTGACTTTCCGTGGGGGTCTGGGATGTGGTGCTTTGAAATGGGGTCTGGGACTAGGGGGCAGTGCCGGCACCGGCGCCTGCCGGATGCGGAGAGAGCACAATGCCTGCCGCACCATTCTATCGCCACGGGGGGATCCACACCCAAAAGACCTTGACGCTCCGCCCCTCCGACTCTAAAGTCAAGGGTACCGATTTTAGATGCTTTTCCGCAACGTTGCGGCCTGGGATGCTCCGGCGGCCGCAGGAATCGAGGGTGACATGGCCTCCGGGAACATCGTGATCGTGGGCGGCGGACTCGCCGGCGCCACGGCCGCAAAGACCCTCCGCGCCGAGGGGTACGACGGGCCGGTGGTCCTGCTGGCCGAGGAGGACCATCCCCCGTACCTGCGCCCGCCGCTGTCCAAGGACTATCTGCTGGGCCGGGCCGGCGACGACGCCCTCCCCGTGGTGCCGGACGGCTGGTATGAGGACAACGGGGTCGAGCTGCGGCTGGGTGCCGCCGCCGCGGCCGTTGATCCGGAAGCCCGCAGGGTGACCCTCGGGGACGGGCAGGGCCTGGACTATTCGTCGCTGCTCCTGGCCACGGGGGCCCGGCCCCGGCGCATCCCGGTCCCCGGCAGCGACCTGGACGGGGTCAGCACCTTCCGCACGGCGGACGACAGCCGCCGCCTCCGCGAGGGCCTGGCCGGCGGCGGCCGGAACGTGGTGATGATCGGTTCGGGCTGGATCGGGCTGGAACTCGCCGCGGCGGCGAGCACCTACGGAAACCGGGTCACCCTGCTTGGCCTGGAGCAGGTGCCGCTGGAAGCGGCGGTGGGGCGGGAACTGGGCGGCTTCTTCCGGTCTTTGCACGAGGATCACGGCGTCCGGTTCCGGCTTCCCGCCTCGGCGGCCGCGATCAAGGGGCAGTCGGGCCGGGTCACGGCCGTCGAGACGGATGCCGGGGAGGTCCTGCCGGCGGATCTGGTGATCATTGCCGTGGGCGTGATCCCCGAGGTGGCCCTGGCCGACGCGGCCGGCATCGCGCTGCGGAACGGCATCCTCACCGACGCGTCCCTGCGGACCTCGGCGCCCGGCGTCTTTGCCGCCGGCGATGTCGCGAACGCGCTGCATCCCTACACCGGAGAACACCACCGCAGCGAGCACTGGGCCAACGCCCTGGCCGGCGGAAAGGTGGCGGCCAAGGCGATGCTCGGCCTGGAGGCGGCCCTGGACGCGGTCCCCTACTTCTACACCGACCAGTTCGACGTGAGCATGGAGTATTCGGGCTTCGCGTCCCTCGCCTCGGGGCCGCCCACCCTCCGCGGTTCTTTCGAGGCCAGGGAATTCCTCGCCTTCTGGCAGCGCGAGGGCCGCGTGGTGGCGGGCATGAGCGTGAACTGGCCGCGTTCGGCCAAACCGCAGCAAACCATCAAGAAGCTCATCGCCGCGGGAACCGCCGTCAGTCCTGCCGACCTCGCGGATCCCGGCGTCCCGCTCAGCGGGCTGGTGCCGGCGGCCTAGCCCCGGCCGGCTGTCTAGCCCCGGCCGGCTGTCTAGCCCCGGCTGGCGCCCTAGCCCCGGCTGGCGCCCTGGCGGGCCACCGTGCCGGCGGTCTGGATGGTGGATTCGTGGCCGGCCATGCCGGCCTGGCGGGCGCGGGTGCAGGCGCCGGGGAGTGCGGCCAGCAGCGCGTCCACATCTTCCTCGGTGGAGGAATGCCCCAGGCTGAAGCGCTGGGCACCCCGCGCGGTTTCCTCGTCCAGCCCCATGGCCAGCAGCACGTGCGATGGCCGGGGCACCCCCGCGGTGCAGGCGGAGCCCGTGGAGGATTCCACCCCTGCCAGGTCCAGCAGGAACAGCAGCGAGTCCCCCTCGCAGCCGGGGAAGGTGAAGTGAGCGTTGCCCGGGAGCCGCCCTGCACCGGGAGCGCCGCGCAGCACCGCGTCGGGGACTGCAGCCTGGACGCCCTCGATCAGCCGGTCCCGCAGCGCGGCGATGCGGGCCGCTTCCTCCGGCAGTTTGCCGGTGACGGCTTCGGCCGCCGCGGCAAAGGCGGCGATGGACGCGGTGTCCAGCGTCCCGGAGCGGACATCGCGCTCCTGTCCCCCGCCGTGGAGGACGGGCGTCAGCGTCACTGCCCGGCCCAGCAGCAGGGCCCCGACGCCGACCGGTCCGCCGATCTTGTGGCCGGAGACAGACATGGCGTCCAGGCCCGAGGCGCGGAAATCGACGGGCACCGAGCCGAAGGCCTGGACGGCGTCGGAATGCACCGGAACCGAGGCCCGGTGCGCCAGTTCAACGATCTCCGCGATGGGCTGGATGGTGCCGACCTCGTTGTTGGCCCACATCACCGTGACCAGGGCGATCGAGCCGGGGTCCCGGGCAAGTTCGGCGGCCAGCACGTCCAGGTCCACCACGCCGTCGGGGTCCACCGGCAGCCAGGACACCTCGGCGCCCTCGTGCCGTTCAAGCCATTCGACGGTGTCCAGCACGGCGTGGTGTTCGACGGCGGAGCACAGGATGCGCCTGCGGGCCGGGTTCTGCGCCCGGCGGGCCCAGTAGAGGCCCTTCACGGCAAGATTGTCGGCTTCAGTGCCGCCCGAGGTGAAGATGACTTCGGAGGGGTGCGCACCGGCCACTGCTGCCAGCACCTCGCGGGCGTCCTCGACGGCGCGCCGGGCCCGGCGGCCGGATCCGTGCAGCGAGGAGGGGTTGCCGGTCCGGGCCAGTTCACGGGTCAGCGCCGCCAGGGCCTCCGGGGCCAGGGCGGTGGTTGCGGCATGATCAAGGTAAACGGACACAGTCCAATTCTACCCGCGGGCCCGGAGCCGCCCTGGTGTAGATTCAAGCGGTGAAAGCGCCCTTGTACCTGGTCCTGGCCACGCTCTTCTGGTCCGGGAACTTTATGGTCGCCCAGGCCGCCGTCGCCTCCATGACCCCCATGGACCTGACGTTCTGGCGCTGGGCCCTTGCCGCCCTGCCGCTGCTGGTCCTGGCCCACTTCGTGGAGAAGCCGGACTGGCGTGCGGTGCTGCGCCGCTGGCCGGTGCTCCTGCTGCTGAGCGTGCTGGGCATGAGCGGCTACACCCTGCTGCTTTACGGGGCGCTGGGCCACACCTCCGCCATCAACGCCTCCCTGATCACCGCGGCCAATCCGGCCCTGATCGTCCTGATGGCGATGGTGCTGCCCGGCGAGAGGACCACCCGACGGGGATGGGTGGGCATCGGCCTTGGCCTGTTGGGCGTCCTCCTGGTGCTGACCCGGGGCGAACTGCACCGCCTGCTCAGCCTGTCCCTGAACATCGGTGAGGTCATGATGCTCGGCGCGATCTTCGTCTGGGGCTGCTATACGATCATCGCCCGCCGGCTGGACCTTCCCGCCATTGCAGCCACCGCCGTGCAGGTCTCGCTGGCGGCCGTGACGCTGGCACCGTTTGCCCTCGCCCTGGACGTGCGGCTGCCCCAGCTGCCCGCGGAGGCATGGTCGCTGGCCTACATCGTGGTCTTCCCGTCCCTGGGCGCCTACCTCCTGTGGAACCTTGCCCTGAAAACCACGCCTCCGGGCACCGCCGGGAATTACCTCAACCTCATTGTGGTCTTTACGGCAGCCATCACCGTGGCGCTGGGGACACCGCTCTCCCTGGTGCAGGTCGCCGGCGGGCTCCTGGTGATCGCAGGGGTGCTGCTCACCGGGATGAAGGGCCGGGCCAAGGCGCCCGCGCCGGGGAGTGACGTTTCGGGACGCATGTCCCCCGGGCTCAGCGCGGCGGGGCTCAGCGCGGCGGGTTCTGCGGATCCGGGGCCGGCAACTCCAGGTGGCGGGGATCGGAACTCGCGGGTTCCCCGGGGCTGATCCGGGCGCAGCACTGCGCCGGCAGCGCGGTTCCGCGGGACCGCAGTTCCTCGATGTCGAGGGCCTGCACCCGGCCCGGGTCCATGCCGCAGCCGGCCGCAGCGCCACCGAGGAACGCGCCGTTCATGGCGCAGACGACGTCGGTGTGGCCCTGTGCGATCCGGTGGAAGGGGCAGTTGAGCAGCACCAGGCCGCCTTCGCCGTCAGCTGCGGGCCGGTAGCCTTCGGCGGACAGCAGCGCGGCGAAGCTTTCTCCGGCGTCCGGCGCCGGGCCGGCCTGCCCCGCCGCTTCACCCCGCGCCCGGGCCGCCGCCTGCCCGCGCGCGAAGGCGGTGCGCAGCAGCGCCTCGCGGGCTGACCCCGCGCCGGCGGCGGAGTCCTCGATGGCCGAGACCAGCAGTTCCGCGGCCAGGTCGTAGTTCCGGTCCGGGACGGATGCGGCAACCTCCGGCACGGCGGCGAGGTAGAGCTTGGCCGGACGTCCGGATCCGGGGCCGCCCCTGCCGCCAAGCTTCCGGAATTCCACGCTCAGTAGTCCGTCCTGCACCAGCCGGTCCAGCTGGAAGGACGCCGTGCTCCGCGGCAGTCCGGTGGCGGCTGCGGCCTCGTCGCGGCTGACGGCGCACCCGGCCGCAGCGACGACGTCGAACAGCTTCCGGCGGTTCTCATCCCCGAGGGAGGCAACGGCCGCAATCCTGCGGTTCCACGGGGCGCGCGTCATGAATCCAGCCTATCTCTAAAAACAAATTTCATTGCTTAATCACCGGCCCGATTCTAAAATTAATATATTCACCTTTAGAAGGAGCCGTCATGAAAACCCCCACAGCAGCCACCGCCCCCGCCGCAACGCTGGCCCCGGCTTCGCACCGGCAGGCGTTCCTCCTGCTGCGCACCGCGTTCACGGTGGCGCCGGTGGTCTTTGGCCTCGACAAGTTCACCAACCTGCTCACCGACTGGACCATGTACCTGGCGCCGCTGGTCACGGATGTTGTGCCGCTGCCGGCACAGACCATCATGTACGTCGTGGGCGTCGTGGAGATCGCCGCCGGCCTGGCGGTGGCCCTGACGCCGCGGTTCGGCTCGCTGCTGGTTGCGGCCTGGCTGCTCGGCATCATCGTCAACCTCGTGATCCTGGGCGCCTTCTACGACGTGGCCCTGCGCGACGCCGGCCTGCTGGCGGGGGCGCTGGCGCTCAACCGGCTCGCCAGCGCCCGCGGCAGCCTCAGGCGGACGGCGGAATAACGGCGGTCCATGCCTCGGCGTCCGCCCGCGCAGCAGCCAGCGCGGCGGCGTCGGGGCATGAGACCGACAGGTAGACGGAGGACCCCGAAGCACTGAACAGCCGGGCATAGATTGCGGTGGCGCGTGCCCCGGCCTGGTCCCCGCCGGTAAAGACCAGCACCTCCACGGCCGGCGCCGGCGCGCCGGGCTCGCCGCCCCAGCGCAGGGTGCCCGGCTGGAGGTAGTCCGGCAGGATGCTGGCGTCAAGGTACTGGAAGAGGGCCTCCGTGGACGCTTTGTCGTCCCCGGCCACGGCGAGCGCCGACTGGTTGGCCCGCACCTTGGCAGAAGCCACGCAGCCGTCGTCCTTGATGTACTCACTCGCCCCGGCGACGTTCTCGGTGACGGGCTTCCATCCCGGGGCGTCGCGCAGCCCGTCGGAGAGCTGGACGGCAGAGCCCGCGGCGAGGGTGCCTCCGGCGGTGAAGGGCATGTCCTTCGCGGCCACGGCGGCGGCGTCGTGTCCCGGCGTAATGGTGGGGGTGGCCAGCGCCGGTGCCGACGGCGCTACCGGGGAGGCTGCGGGGTCAGGTATGCCGACGCTGCAGCCGGCCAGCGCAGCCGCCGCCGCGAGCGCCAGGAACGCACGGCTGCCGTGCCGCACCCACCGCGCACCGACGGCTCCAGCCCTCCTGGCCGCGTGTCCCGCCGGCCAGGCGTCCAGCCTGCTTCCCATGCCCCGCCCCGTTTCCGCCATGCCGGTCCGCTGTGGGCGCCCGGGCTTCCGCACGATTCTAGACGCTCCCGACGACGGCGCCGCCCTGGGTCTCCGCGGCCTGGGTCTCCGCGGCCTGGGTCTCCGCTGTCTGGGTCAGGCGAGGACACGGACGGCCCCGGGAACCACCTCGATGGTCAGCGGCAGCGGCCCGATCCGCTCACCGTCGGCGTAGGCCACCACGTTCTCCGCTGCCAGCTCCACCGAGCGGACACGCCGGATGCGCACCGCCGGGTGCCCGAGGTGGCCGCCGGAAAAGACCTTGGGAAAGACCCGCAGCAGCCCGGTCCGGCTGAGCGGGCCGACGATAAACAGGTCCAGCCAGCCGTCGTCGAGCACGGCGTCAGGGGTGACTTTCATTCCGCCCCCGATCGACTGCCCGTTGGCCACGGAGATGAGCATGGCAGCCTGCGGCCAGGTCTCGCCGTCGGCCGTCACGGTGTAGTTGATGGCGCGGAAGGAGGCGAGTTCGCGGAGCATGGCGAGGTGGTAGCGCGCCTTGCCGCGCGGCCACCGCCAGGCGTTGGCCCGTTCGTTGACGGCCGCATCGAACCCGGCCGACACCACGCCCGCAAACCAGCGGGAGGTCCCCGGGCCGGACGCACGCCCCGCGTCGATCAGCCGGCCCCCGGACTTCAGGCCGGCGAGCACCGCCGCGCAGGCGGCGGGAATGTCGTGGGCCGGGATGCCGAGGGCCCGTGCCATGTCGTTCCCGGTGCCGGTGGGCACAATGCCGAGCGCGACGGTCCCCCAGGGCATGCCGGAACCGGCGAGCGCATTGACGCCAAGGTGGACCATGCCGTCCCCGCCCACCACAACCAGGGCGTCAATGCCTGCGGCCAGGGCCTTGTCCACGGACGCCGCGAGCGCGGCATAACTGTCCTCGCACAGCAGCATGACGCCGGCCCCGGCCGCCTCGAAAATCGCCGCCGCTTCGCTGCCGGCGTGCACCCCGCGGCCGAAGGATGCCCGCGGGTTGACGGCAACGGCGATCATCATGCGCTGAATTATGCCAGCCGCCGGGAACCATCCGCGCCGCTGCGCTCGTTCTTTCCCTAGCCGGTTAAACTGGCCAGGCCGGACGTCCAGGATGGGCTGGCACCATCGAGGCAAAGGATTATTGCTTGACGCACGGCAACAGCTCGCATTACCAGGTCCTCCGGATCCCCGTCACGGCGACGGAGAAGGAAATCAAGGTGGCCTACCGCAAGGCCGCCCGCACCGCCCACCCTGACCACGGCGGCGATCCGGCCGCCTTCCGGCGCGTGACCCTCGCCTACGAGACACTGATCGACGCCAAGAGCCGGGCAGACTACGACCGCTCCTACGGCAGCGCCACCGCCGCCCGGCAGCCCGCCGACGAGGGTGCGCACTTTGACGCGCCGGCGGCCGGCAGCCGCGCCTCGGCGAATGTCCGGCGCCCCAACACGCCCCGGAACACCGCCTCCGACGCCCCGGTCTACGTTCCGCCGTTCGAACAGTATGCGGGGACCTCCGAGGTCCCGCTGATCCCCGAGGACCTGGCCCGCCAGCAGGTCCACGGGATGCCCCGCAAGCGCGGCATCTTCGGAGCCGAGGCCAGGATCCAGCGCGAAATGCGGACAGTGCAGCTCATCAGCCGGCAGATTCTTCCCGCGATTCCGGCCGCACGGCTGATCAACGGGCTGCAGTCCCCGGCTGACAACAGCCACATCGACCACGTGGTCCTGTCCGGCTACCGCATGGCGATCATCGGCTCCATGCTGCTGCCGCCGGGCGCCTACGCCTGGAACGGCAGCGCCCTCACCCACGGGGGACGGTCCATCGCCCCGCCGCAGCTGGCCCACGTGGTGCGCCGGATGCAGGACATCTTCCCGGAACTCAACGTCACGGGCTGGACGGTGGTCCACAGCACCGACGGGAACCTGCACGAACCGGTGATCGACCGGCACCGCCGGCCCCCGGGCAGGGACACAAGCCACGAGACCGTGCAGGTGGTCAACGCCGCCGGACTGGCGCGCGGCCTCAAGCAGTTCCTGGCGTCCGGGCCGGCCCCCAACACCGTGATCGTTCCGGTGCTGGCCCGGCTGCTGCGCGGCATGCACTAGCAGGATCGCTAGGATGGGACGGTGTTCCGCATCCTCTTCCACACCCCAGAAATCCCGGGCAATACGGGCAACGCGATCCGGCTGGCCGCCATTACCGGCGCCGAGCTGCACCTGGTTGAACCGCTGGGCTTTGACTTCTCCGACGCGAAACTGCGGCGGGCAGGCCTCGATTACCACGACCTGGCCGTGGTGACCGTACACCCTGACATCGATGCGGCCTGGGCGGCCCTGGCGCCCGACCGTGTCTTTGCGTTCACCTCCGACGGCGAGACCTCCTATACGGACATCAGCTACCGGCCAGGAGACGTGCTGCTATTTGGCCCCGAATCCGTGGGCCTGCCGGAGGAGATCAAGCACGACCCGCACGTCACGTCCCGTGTGCGCCTGCCGATGCTTCCCTCGCTGCGCTCGCTGAACCTGGCGAACGCGGCCTCGATTGCGGTCTACGAAGCCTGGCGCCAGAACGGTTTTGCCGGCGCCAAGCTGTAGCCGCGCATTTCCTGCCGGCATCACCCATCCGTTTACCCGGCTGTTCCGAATCCCCTGTGAAGCCCGGCTCAGCCAACGGGCCAGAGGCGCGGGTGAGGGAGCGAGGAACCGCAGGTGACAACAATGCAGGTGGGCAGGCGCCCCGTCCAACGTTCTGCCGGCAGCCACGCCCCGGGCGGAGGCGTTTCTGGGCCGGGTCGGGCCGGGGGCGCATTATGCTTGAAGGTGATGGAAACTCCCAACGCCCCGAATCCTGAGGCCGCCGCTCCCCCTGGCACTCCAGCTGACATGAACCGCAGGCTCGGAATGCTGCTGGAACACATTGCCCGCGGCGACCAGGCCGCTTTCGCTGAGTTCTACGAGCTCACGTCCCGGCGGGTGTTCGGCATGGCCCGGCGGGTGCTGATCGATGTGGAGCTCAGCGAGGACACGACCCAGGAGGTGTTCCTCCAGGTCTGGCAGAACGCCGCCAAGTTCAGTCCGGAGGCCGGGAGCCCGCTCGCGTGGCTCATGACCATCTCGCACCGCCGCGCCGTGGACAAGGTCCGTTCCTCGCAGTCGTCCACCGACCGGGAAGCGAAGTACGGCGCCAGCAGCCAGGACATCGACCATGATTCCGTCGCCGATGAGGTGGACAGCCGGCTCGAGGCCGAGGCCGTGGTGCGGTGCCTCGGGACGCTGACTGAGACACAACAGGAATCCGTGCGGCTCGCCTACTACGGCGGCCTCACGTACCGGGAAGTCGCAGAGAAGCTCAACGCTGCGGTGCCCACCATCAAGTCCCGCATCCGCGACGGACTGATCCGACTGAAAACCTGTCTGGGGGTGAGCTGAAATGACCAACATGAACGAACACGGCAAGGGCCGCGTCCCCTCCGGCTTTGCCGCTGACATCCCCACTGACCTGGCGTCGGGACGGGCGGCCGACCTCGCCGAACTGTACGCCTTGAACGCCGTGGACGACGCCGAGCGGGCCGCTATCGAGCGGTACCTCGCCTCGGCCCCGCAGGCTGAACGCGCCGCTTTTGACAACCGCGTCCGCCAGGCCCGCGAAACCCTTGCAGTCAGCTTTGCCGCCGAGGAAGAGCCGCCCTCCGGCCTGCTGGACCGGATCATGGCCTCCCTCCCCGCCCAGGCCCCCGCAGCGCCGGGCGCCCGGACCGCGGAGCAGGAGCCCCCGGCGGTCCCGCCGGTCGTGGCCCGGCCCGTCCGGGAGGCCGCCGGCCTCTCCGCAACCGACGAGCTCGCCGCCGCCCGCCAGCGCCGGGAGGAACGGCGCCGGCCGCAGGGCATGCGCAACTGGCTGGTGGGCGTCGCGGCCGCGGCCTTCATCGCCCTGGGCGGCGTCGGCGTCGGCGCCTATATGGCGAACCTGAACGATCCGCTGAACCAGGTCCTGCAGGCAGGGGACGTGAAGCAGGCGACCGTCAATGTCACCGGCGGCGGTACCGCCACCGTGTCCGTATCGCCGTCGAAGGACTCGATGGTGGTCAAGATGAACGACGTCCCGGCACCTCCGCCCGGCAAGGTCTACCAGATGTGGCTGATCCCCAAGGACGGCTCGGCACCGGTGTCCCAGGGGCTCATGGACGCGGAAGCGCTGTCCAAGCCCGCGGTGGTCACGGGCATCGGCTCTGCCGCGGCCCTCGGCATCACGGTGGAACCGACCGGCGGCTCCGCGTCGCCCACCATGCCCACCGTCGCCGCGGCCCCGCTGAACGCATAGCCGCAGGAACACCAACAACAAACAAACCAGCGCGGGCCCCGGACCTTTTCAGGTCCGGGGCCCGCGCTGTTTGGCCCGCCTTGTGTTGCCGGCGCAGTGTTGCCGGGTCTGTGTTGCCGGGTTTGTGGCGGTTAGGGCCGCACGGCGTTGAGCTGCAGCCGGTCGATGATTTCCTGCGTCTCGTCGGCGGGAGCGGCACTGACGCTGAGGCTGATGGCGTTTTCCTCGGGACCCGGCGCCTCGAGGGCCTCGAACTGCGACTCGAGCAGGGCTGCGGGCATAAAGTGCCCCTGCCGGGAGGCGAGCCGGTCAGAGATGCGGTCCTTGCTGCCGTTCAGGAACACAAACACCACCCCTTCACCGCGCAGGACATCCCGGTAGCGCTTTTTCAGCGCCGAGCAGGTGACGACGCCGGGAGTGCCGGCTTCGGTGTGCTGCCGGATCCACCCGGCGATGCTCTCCAGCCAGGGCCACCGGTCCTCATCCGTCAGCGGCTGTCCGGCCTGCATTTTCGCCACGTTGGATGCCGGGTGCAGGTCATCGCCCTCGGCAAAGTCCCAGCCCAGCCGGTCAGCCAGCAGGCCTGCCACGGTGGACTTCCCTGATCCGGAGACGCCCATGATGACGAGTACCGGGCCCTGCGCAGTCTTCACCATCAAAGCCTGCCTCCTCAATTAAATATGATTTAAACCAGAGGCCAGCCTAGGGGACGCGGCTGCGCCGAGGCAAGGGCGGCAGCACCGTTAGAAGCCCGCGATCGTGCCCGGCCCGTTGACTTCGACCACGTGGAACGCCTCGGCGCTGCGGCCGAAGGGAAGCCCGCCGCGTTCAGCGGTCCGCAGCATGAGCCCGCGCACTGTGCGGTCCATCGCTTCGATGTCGGGGTGCTGGCTGACATGGATATGGACGGCCTCGAGTTTGCTGTCGACGTGGTCCGTGACGTCGACGAAGTGGTTCTCGCGCTCCTCCGGCCCGGCGAAAAGCCACAGCCACGGCAGCTTGTAGGCCTCCAGCCCCGCGGCCGCCAGTTCAGGGTAGGCAAACGGGTTCTCCAGCGCCGGATACACCGCCCGGGTCACGGCCTCCCCCACCGCGAGGTGGTCGGGGTGGCTCTTCTGGATCCGGTCCCAGTTCCGCTCGGGGTGCATCGAAAGCACGACGTCGGGCCGCAGCTGCCGGATCAGCCGCACCACCTCGCGGATCACCTTGTGCGAGGGCTCGAGGTAGCCGTCGCGCTCGTGCAGGTAGTGGATGTCGGTCACCCCCACAAGGGCGGCGGCCCGGCGCTGTTCCTCGTTGCGCAGCCGGACGATTTCGTCCCGCTGCCCTGGGTCGAAGCCGCCGGCGTCGCCGTCGGTCATGATGCAGTAGCTGACCTGCACCCCGGCGGCGGTCCAGGCGGCGATGGTGCCGGCGGCGCCGAAGTCGACGTCGTCCGGGTGGGCGGTGAAACAAAGCACCCGTTCGATCCGGCGGTCAGGATCGAACGGGCTTTGCGCCTGCACGGCGGGGCTGGTCAAGGGATCAGCCCCTGCGCTTCTTGATTTCTTCGGTGGCCTGCGGCAGGACCTGGAAGAGGTCCCCCACGATGCCGAAGTCGGCGATTTCGAACACGGGTGACTCGGCGTCCTTGTTGACGGCCACGATCACCTTGGCGGTCTGCATCCCGGCCTTCTGCTGGATGGCCCCGGAGATCCCGGCAGAGATGTACAGCTGGGGCGAGACCGTCTTGCCGGTCTGGCCGATCTGCGCGTCATGGCCGATCCAGCCCGCGTCCGTCGCGGCGCGGGAAGCGCCGATCGCCGCGCCGAGCGCATCGGCGAGCTCTTCCAGCGGGCCGAAGTTGCCGTCGACGCCGCGTCCGCCTGCCACCACGATGCGCGCCTCGGAGAGGTCCGGGCGGCTGCTGGCTGCTTTCTCGCTGCGGGCCGTGACCCGGGCGGAGGCTGCGGTGGCCGTATCCGGCACGGGCACCGTGACGGCGGACGGGGCCGTGCCGGTCACGGCGGGCTCCGGCGTGATGCTGTTCGGCTTGACGGTCAGGACCGCGACCGGTGTGGTGGCCTTGGCGGTGGTCATGTAGGAGCCCGCCAGCACGGACTTGTGCGCCGTCCCGTCCGGGTCCACGGCCACGACGTCGGTGATGACGCCGGCGCCGAGCTTGATGCCCAGCCGCGCCGCGACTTCCTTGGCCTCCGCCGAGTTCTCCGTCAGGACGACGGTGGCGCCGGCGGTCTGCACGGCGGCGGCGAGGTAGGACGCCTTCGGGCCCACGAGGTAGTCGTCGAGGTCCGCCGCGGAGGGCCGGTACAGCGCCTGGACGCCGTAGGCCGCGAGGGTGTCCAAGACGTCGTCGTGCAGCTCGCCGTTGACGGCGACGGCCGTCTCGCCCAGCGACCGGGCAATGGTGAGCAGTTCCAGGCTGGCCTTCTTGAGGACCTGGCCGGGGTTGTCAATGAATACCAGTACTTTTGCCATGTCCGGGATCCCCTTAGAGCAGCTTCTGGGCGGCCAGGAACTCGACCAGCTGGATGCCGGCGTCGCCCTCGTCGGTGATGATGGTGCCGGCGGTGCGCGCCGGGCGTGCCTCCGCGGTTTCGACGGCGGTCCAGGAACCGGCCCGTCCGACCTGCCCGGGGTCGACGCCGATATCGGCCAGGGCCAGTGTGGTGATGGTCTTTTTCTTGGCCGCCATGATGCCCTTGAAATTCGGGTACCGGGGGTCGTTGGCCTGGTCGGTGACCGAGACGAGGGCGGGCAGGTCCGCCTCGACCGTGTCGGCGTGGGTGTCGCCGTCGCGGCGGGCGGTGAGCCTGCCGCCGTCGAGCTCCAGCGACGCCGCGAACGTGACCTGGGGCAGGTCCAGGCGCTCCGCGAGCTGGGCCGGGACGAGCGACGTTTCGCCGTCGGTGGAGGCCATGCCGGTGAGGACGAGGTCGACGGGGGTCTCGGTACCCAGGTGCCGGATGGCTGCGGCCAGCGCCAGGGACGTGGCGGCGGCGTCGGATCCGGCGAGGGCCTCGTCGCTGAGGTGGACGCCCTCCGTGGCGCCGATCTGCAGGGACTTCTTCACGGCGTTGACGGCGCCGGCGGGGCCCATGCTCAGGGCGATCACCTTGTTGCCGGCAGCCTCGCCGCCCCGGGCCTCAATCAGCTGAAGGGCGGCCTCGAGGGCGTACTCGTCCAGTTCGGACAGGATGCTTTCTGAACGGTCCGCCGTGTTCCCCTCGCCCGTGAGGTGCCGGTCGAACTGGGCGTCAGGGACGTGCTTGACCAGCACGATGATCTTCAATGTCTCTTCCACTGTGTTTACAGCAGCCTTCCATGCGGGTGGACAGCCAGCCGGGTGGGGTCGTGGCCACGGAACGCCCGGGTGCCGGGGTGCTCCTAGCTAACCATATCGGGGCTGGCCGGCGCGGCCTGGGTTAAGGCCTGTGTCAGCGCCGGCCACAGCACGGGACAGCGAGGGCCGGGCAGCACCCCCTGGTGCTGCCCGGCCCCCGTGCCGGCTACTGCCCGGCCGCAGCCCGGATACTGCCCGGCTACTGCTCGGCTGCCGTCCCGAGGGTGACGTCGAGCTGCTGTTCCTTGCCGCCGCGGATGACGGTCACCTTGACGGTGGCCCCGGCGGGCTGCTCGCGGACGGCTGCGGTCAGCTGGTTGGGATCGCTGATGGTGAGGTCCTGGAACCGGGTAACGACGTCGCCGACCTTGACCCCGGCCTTGTCGGCAGCGGAGCCTGGCTCGACCGTGGCAACCTCGGCTCCGACGGAGAAACCGGAGGCCGAGGAACTGGCGGTCTTCTGCTTCACGCTCACGCCGAACTGGCCGTGCGTGGCCTTCCCGGTGCTGATGATCTCCTGGGCCACCCGCTTGGCGTGGTTGATGGGGATGCTGAAGCCGACGCCGATGTTGCCGCTGCTGGCGGAGTCGCCGCCGGCGGAGGCGATGGCCACGTTCACGCCGATGATCTCACCCTTGGTGTTGACGAGGGCACCGCCGGAGTTGCCGGGGTTGATGGCGGCATCTGTCTGGATCACGTTGATCGAGATGCTTCCCTGGTTGGCGGTGCTCTGGCCCTGGCCGCCGTCCGGCGGGGCGAACTGGAAGCCCTGGTCCCCGCCCTGGGGGTTGTCCGCGCCTTCCTTGGGGGCGGCCGAGGACGCCACGCTGATGGTGCGGTTGAGGGTCGACACGATGCCGTCGGTGACGGTTCCCGTCAGGCCGAGGGGCGAGCCGATCGCGACGGCGGTGTCGCCGACGTTCAGCTTGCTGGAGTCGCCGAGGACGGCGGGCACCAGGTCACGGGCGTTCTGGATCTTGACGACTGCCAGGTCGGAGAGCGGGTCCGTACCGACGATCGTGGCGTTGTAGACCTTGCCGTCGCTCAGGCGGACTTCGATGTCGGCGTTGGCTGCCGTGCCGTCAAGCGTCACGACGTGGGTGTTGGTGAGGACGTGGCCTTCACCGTCAAGAATGATGCCGGACCCGGTTCCGCCCTCGCTGCCGCTGGACGCCTTGATGGTGACGACGCTGGGTGTGGCCTTCACGGCGGCGGCGGTGATGGCGTTGACGTCTTCCCTGTTGTTTACGATCACGGGGCCGGCCTGGCTGCTGCTGGAGCCCATGGACGTGACTGACTCGCCGCCCAGCAGCTGCGTCGTCCCTGCGACCACACCGCCGCCGACAAGGCCGGCGGCGAGGATGCTGGCGACGAGGGTGGGCACGCCGAAGGCGGCCTTGCGCTTCGGTGCGTGGGCGGGATTGCCCGCGTACGGCGAGGCCGGCTGGCTGCTGCCGAAGCCGCTGTGCTGGGGCTGCCCGTAAGGGGACTGTCCGTGCTGGTAGTTCCCCTGCTGGGCCTGCCCGAATGCAGAGCCGGCCTGGCCGTTCCCGGAGGAGTACTGGTTTCCTGGGGCGTACTGGGGGTGCGTCTCCGGCGGCCGGCCGTAGGAGGGCTGGTGTTGCGGGTACACGGGCTGCGGGCGGTTGTCCGCCTCCCGGTCCAGCCGGAGCGTGGGGTTATCCTGCGTGAAACCCTGCGGGGAGTCCGGGCGGGAGTCCCGGGCCGGATCGTGGGCTGAGTCCGGCGCGGAAGCCGCCTGCGGGTGACTCGATGGGTCTTCGCGCGGCGTGGCCGGCTCCCGGTTCTCCGGTGAACCGCCCTGCGCTGGGTTCTCAGTCATAAGACTTCCTTTCATCCTCGTCTGCATTAACTATGGACGATCTCACTGAGACTGGAGCGCACGTTTGCTGGGAGGTTGCTGTACGTTCCTGGCGGTCTCCGCCCGGTTCCTGAGGCGTCGCCGTTCCCGCTTCAGCGCTTTTCGCTGGTGGCATATTCCCGTTGGTGGACTGCCAATTGGGTGCACCATAGAATCAAATGGAATCGCCACAGCGACCTGCGGCTTTACATCTGCGTGGGGGCGCTGCTGCATTCTGTGACGACCGGTTCGGCCCGAACTGGTCGCAGAAGTGCTGAAGGGTTGCACATGCGGTCTACCTCTAAACGTCTCCTCGCCGTTCTCGGCGTCGTCGGACTGCTGGCGCTTCCCGCCGCTCCGGCGTTCGCCGAAGATCCGGTGACACTCGACCCCGTCACGAAGGTGGTGGACTCCGCCGGAGTCCTTGGCGACCGGAGGGGCGAGGTGGAACAGGCCATCAAGCAGCTCGGCGCCGACCACGCCATGACCTACCACGTGGTCTACGTGAAGAAATTCGAGAACCCCACCGACCGGTTCGCCTGGGCCGCTGCCGTGGCCGACAAGGCCAGCCTCGGTTCCAATGCGATGCTGCTGACGGTAGCCACCGAGGCGCGGCAGTATCTGCTGAGCAAGCCGTCCAACAGCAAGATCACCGATGCCCAGCGCGACACGATCGTGACCAGCGCGGTTGACCCGAACCTCCGCAACGGCGACTACGCCCAGGCCGCCATCGACAGCGCCGCCGCGATTGGAGACGCCGCCGGGGGCGGCAAGGGGACCGTCCCCTCTGAGGGCGGCGCCGGCAGCGGCGTGCTCGTTGGCGTGGGCATCGTTGCCGCAGGCGGAGCGGGAGCCTACCTGTACCTCCGCAACCGCCGGAAGAAGGCCGCGGCAGGGACCGCCGCCGGCTCCGGCCAGCAGGGCGCAGGCATGGACCCGCTCGCCGGGCTGACCGTGGAGGAGCTGCGCCGCAAGAGCGGTTCCCTGCTGATCGAGGCCGACGACGCCATCAAGTCCAGCGAGCAGGAGCTCGGGTTCGCGCAGGCACAGTACGGCGATGCCGCCGTCGGGAACTTCACGAAGGCCCTGCAGGAGGCCAAGGGCCACATGTCCGAGTCGTTCAAACTGCAGCAGCAGCTCGATGACCACATCCCCGACACCGAAGAGCAGCAGCGGACCTGGCTGGCCGAGATCATCCGCCGGTCCGAGGCGGCGCTGTCCTCGCTGCAGGAGCAGAAGGCGGACTTCGATTCGCTCCGTGAGCTCGAGAAGAATGCCCCGCAGGCCCTCGCCGCCGTCAGTGCCGGAGCGAAGGAGGCTGAGGCCAAGATCGCCAGCGCCGAGCAGTCGCTCGAATCGCTGCGGGCCAAGTACGCCGAAAGCGCACTGGTGCAGGTCGGCGACAACATCACGCAGGCGAAGGAACGGCTCGCCTTTGTGCAGAACGCCTCCGTCACCGCGCAGGAGAAGCTCAGCGCCGGCGAGGGCAGCCTCGCCGCCGTGGCCGTCCGGGCGGCGGAGGAAAGCCTGCACCAGACGAACGTGCTGATCGGCGCCATCACAAAGGTCGCCGGAAACCTGGATGAGGCGCGCAGCGGGCTGGAGTCCGCCGTGGTTGATACCTCCCAGGACCTGGCCCAGGCCAGGGCACTGATCCAGTCGGGGGCGCACCCCGAACTGGCGGGCCCGGTCGCAGCGGTGGAAGCCTCGCTGGCGCAGGTGAAGGCCGAGATCCAAGGCGGCAAGATCGATCCGATCGCTACCCTGGAGCGCGTCGAGACAGCGCACCAGTCGCTGGACGCGGCCCTGACCGGCATCCGCGACCAGCAGGAGCAGATCCGCCGCGCCCAGGCCTCGCTGCAGCAAAGCATCATGTCCGCGCAGGCGCAGATCAGCGCGACCTCGGACTACATCACGGCACGCCGCGGCGGCGTGGGCACTGAGGCCCGGACCCGCCTGGCGGAGGCCCAGCGGAACCTGGACTACGCACTTTCCATCTCGCGCAACGACCCGGTGACGGCCCTGCAGTACGCGCAGCAGGCCCATTCCCTCGCGACGCAGGCGGCCCAGCTGGCCCAGTCCGACGTCGACCACTTCGGCGGCTACGCCAACCAGGGCTACGGCCGCGGCGGCATGTTCGGTGGCAGCGGAGGCGGCGGCCTGGGCGGCGCCATCCTCGGCGGCATCCTGATCAACTCCATCCTGCACGGCGGCGGCGGAGGCGGCGGCTGGGGCGGCGGCGATTCCGGCGGAGACTTTGGCGGCGGCGACTTCGGCGGCGGCGGAGGCTGGGGCGGGGACTTCGGCGGCGGCGGCGACTTCTAGCCGCTCCACCGGCCACCTGGCCGATTCAGACAGGCCGATTCAGACTAGGCGCCGGCGGACCCCGCGGGCGGATAGAAGCAGTACATTGCACGGTTCACCGAATTCAGTGGCAACCACTGAGCAGGACGAAAGGTAACACCATGGTTAAGCAGTCCATTTTCGGCCGCATGGCGCAGCTGGCGAAGGCGAACATCAACTCCCTCCTGGACCAGGCCGAGGATCCGCAGAAGATGCTCGACCAGATGGTCCGGGACTACACGAACAACATCGCCGAGGCCGAATCTGCAGTGGCGCAGACCATCGGGAACCTGCGGATGCTCCAGGACGACTACAACGAGGACGTCAAGAATGCGCAGGACTGGGGCCGCAAGGCCCTCGCCGCCTCCCGCAAGGCGGACGAGTACCGCGCCAACGGCGACACCGTCGATGCGGAGAAGTTCGACAACCTCGCCAAGGTGGCCCTCCAGCGCCAGATCACCTCGGAGAACGAGGCGAAGTCCGCCGAGCCGAGCATCGCGTCGCAGACAGAGGTGGTGGACAAGCTCAAGCACGGCCTGGACCAGATGAAGGGCAAGCTCAACGAGCTCACCAGCAAGCGCAACGAGCTGGTGGCCCGTTCCAAGACCGCCGCGGCCCAGAGCCAGGTGCACGACGCCCTCAAGAGCATCGACATCATGGACCCGACCTCCGAGGTGGGCCGCTTCGAAGAGAAGATCCGCCGCGAAGAGGCCAAGGTCCGCGGCCAGCAGGAACTCGCCGCCTCCAGCCTGGACGCACAGTTCAACTCACTGGAGGACCTCGGTGAGCAGACGGAGATCGAGGCACGGCTCGCCGCGCTGAAGTCCGGCGGCAACCAGCAGGCCCTGGGCACCGGCAATGGTGCCCGCAGCGGCTCCACCGTCGACGAGGCCGACTTCGACAAGCTCTGATCCGTTCCCCGGGCGCGTGGGCGCCGCCGGACGACGTCGGCAAGGGCCGGGTTCCGCTAGGGAACCCGGCCCTTGCCGTATCCGGACGGGCGGCCGCGCCGCGGGTGCCCTGTGTCGTGGCCTCATCCAGTAGCGTTGAGCCATGTCTTCGACTTTGGTATGGCTTCGCGACGATCTGCGCCTGGACGACAACCCCGCCCTGGCGGACGGGGCAGCCTGGGACGGCCCGCTGACGGTGGTCTACATCCTGGATGAGGAGTCGCCCGGCATCCGGCCCCTGGGCGGCGCCACCAGGTGGTGGCTGCACCACTCGCTGGAGTCCCTGGCCGCGGACCTCAGGGAGGCAGGGAACCGCCTCGTGCTGCGCCGCGGCCGTGCGGACCGCGTCATCCGGGACCTCGCCGGGGAAACAGGGGCAACCCGCGTGCTGTGGAACCGCCGCTACGGCGGGCCGGAGCGGGCGGTCGACGCGGGCCTCAAGGACTGGGCTGCCAAGGAAGGCCTCGAGGCCCAGAGCTTCCAGGCCAACCTGTTGTTCGAGCCGTGGACCGTCCGGAACGGCTCCGGAGGCCCCTACAAGGTCTTCACCCCGTTCTGGAAGGCCTGCCTCGACTCGCAGGACCCCCGTCAGCCGCTGGACGCCCCGCAGAAGCTCCCCAATCCCGCCAAAACCGGGGAGCGCCGGCTGCCGGCCAGTGACGCCCTGGCCGAATGGAAGCTCCTCCCCCAGCGGCCGGACTGGAGCCAGGGCCTGGCCAAGGAGTGGACCCCCGGCGAGGCCGGCGCCCACGAGCGGCTGGAGACCTTTGTGGACGGTCCGGTGTCCGAGTACGGGACAGGACGCGACCGGCCCGGGATCGAGGGAACCAGCAGGCTCTCCCCCCATCTGCGCTTCGGCGAGATCAGCCCGTTCCGGATCTGGCACGCACTGCGCGAACGCTTCCCGCGGTCGGCTCCGGCCGACGTCGGGATCTTCCGCTCCGAAATCGGCTGGCGCGAGTTCTGCTGGCAGCTCCTCTACGAAAAACCGGAGCTGGCCACACGGAACTACCGCGCCGAATTTGACCGCTTCGACTGGCAGGCGCCGTCCGACGCCGAACTCCAGGCCTGGCAGCAGGGCCGCACCGGGTACCCGCTGGTGGACGCCGGCATGCGCCAGCTCTGGCAGACCGGCTGGATGCATAACCGGGTCCGGATGGCCGCCGCGAGTTTCCTGGTGAAGAACCTGCTGGCGGACTGGCGGCTGGGCGAGGCGTGGTTCTGGGACACCTTGGTGGACGCCGACTCTGCGAGCAACCCCGCGAACTGGCAGTGGGTAGCCGGATCCGGCGCCGATGCCTCGCCGTACTTCCGCATCTTCAACCCCGTCACCCAGAGCAAGAAGTTCGACGTCCGGGGCAGCTACCTGCGCGAGTTCATTCCGGAGCTGTCCGGGCTGGACGACAAGGCGATCCACGAACCCTGGAAGGCCGACGGTTCCGCGGAGGACTATCCGGACCCGGTAGTCGGGCTGCCGGAGTCCCGTGCCCGGGCGCTGGAGACCTACCAGCGGCTCAAGGACGGCTGAGCCTCTCCCCCGTCTCCCCCGCTGGCCTGGAGCGGCCGGGGCGGCCGGGGCAGCCGGGGCGGCCGGGGCGGCCAGGGCAGCAAGAAGGGCCCGGATCATCAGATCCGAGCCCTTCTTTTTCTCTCCAGTTGCGGGGACAGGATTTGAACCTGTGACCTCTGGGTTATGAGCCCAGCGAGCTACCGAACTGCTCCACCCCGCGTCGCTTGACCAACACTACCCTAGTTTTTGCCCCGCCCGAACCACAGTCCGTTTCCCGGGGGGCAGGACTGTTCTGCCGCACCCGTCAGGGCGGCGTTCCTGGCTTAAAGCAGAAGGTCCGGAGCACTGTTTCCAGTGTTCCGGACCTTCTCTCCAGTTGCGGGGACAGGATTTGAACCTGTGACCTCTGGGTTATGAGCCCAGCGAGCTACCGAACTGCTCCACCCCGCGTCGCAAGATCAACTTTACCTGCCGGTGAACATGAGGCCAAATCGAGGGGGCGTGATGTGCGTCTCCCCGGCTACGCAGGGCGGCGGGCCGCCCCCGGGGGGCGAAACAGGGCGGAACGGGAAAGGCCGGGCTCCCGCTCCTGTGGAGCGGGAACCCGGCCTTTCGCCGTGCGTCAGTTTCTTGCGTCAGCTGCTGGGTGTCGGTGCCGGAGTGGCCTCCGGCGTGGTGGTGGCCTCCGGAGCCGGCGTGGCCACGGGAGCTGGGGCGGGTTCCGCCGCGATCTTGGCTTCGGCGTCGATGGCCCGCTGAAGGGCCGCCGAGAGTTTCCGCTGTTCCTCGCCGTAGGCGGCAAAGTCGCCCCGGGCGAGGGCTTCCTGCCCGGCCTTGATGGCGGCGTTCGCCTCGTCGAGGGCGGCCTTGAGCTCCGCCTTCGCGTCCGGGGAGCCGGGAGCGCCGGGCGCCGTGGGCGAGGTGGGCGTCTGCCCGTTGTTCGCCGAGTCACCGGCACTGGCCCCCGAGGCACCGCCGAACAGCTGGTTCAGGGCTTCGTCCAGAGTCGGGGCAAACCCGATCTTGTCACCGAAGGCCACCAGGACGCGCTGCAGGGTCGGGTAGGAGGTCTCCCCCGTGGACCGCAGGTAGACCGGCTGCACGTACGCCATGCCGCCGCCGACCGGGAGGGTCAGCAGGTTGCCGTTGAGCACCGCGGATGCACCCTGGCGCAGCAGGTTCAGCGCCTGCGACACCGTGGGATCGGAGTTGAACTTGTTTTGCGCCTGGCCGGGGCCGGGAACGTTGGTCTCCGGCGGGATCTGCAGGAGCCTCAGCTGGCCGTAGCTCTCCGCCTTCACACCCTTTTGGTTGCCGGCGTCGGAGTCCGCGGCCAGGAAGCCGTAGAGGACGTTGCGGGCGTTGCCGTTGACCACCTGCGGAATGAACGAGGAGGTCAGCTGGAACGCCGGCTTTTCCTGGTCCGGCATCTTCAGGGACATGTAGTACGGCGGCTGCTTGACGTCGTCCTGCACGGTGGGATCGTTCGGAACGCTCCAGGCGTCGTTGTTGGTGTAGAAGTTGTCCGGCTGGGTGACGTGGTAGCGGCCCAGGAGTTCCCGCTGGACCTTGAACAGGTCCTCCGGGTAGCGGACGTGGCTCATCAGCGCACCGGACATTTCCGAGTACGGCTTGAGCGAGCTCGGGAAGATGTTCTGCCAGGCCTTCAGCACGGGGTCCTGGTCATCCCAGGCGTACAGCGTCACCTTGCCGTCGTAGGCGTCCACGGTGGCCTTGACCGAGTTGCGGATGTAGTTGACGGAGGTGTTCGGCAGGGAGGCCGTGCGGCCCGCGGTGGTCTGCGAGTCGGCGGTGGCCTCGGAGAGCTGCTCCTGCTGGGAGTACGGGTAGAACTGGCTGGTGGTGTAGCCGTCCACGATCCACTTCACGCGGCCGTCGACGACGGCCGGGTAGGCGTTGCCGTCCACGGTCAGGTACGGGGCGACCTTTTCGACGCGCTCCCGCGGGTTCCGGTCGTAGAGGATCTGCGATTCGACGTTGACACCGTCAGAGAGCAGCAGGTCGGAGGACTGGAATTTGATGGCGTAGAGGATCTTGTTGAAGAAGCTGCCCACGTTGGGGCCGCCGTCGCCGGTGAAGGTGTACTGCGTTTCGCCGCCGCCCTCCTTGGCCGCCGGACGGTCCTGCTCGCGGTTCGGCGCGCCCTCGGGGGCACCGACGATCGAGTAGTCTGGCGAATTTTCGCCGAAGTAGATCCGCGGCTGGTAGGTGGTGTCATCGCCCAGCACGCCGGTGGACGGGATGCCGGCCTGCAGGAACTCCGGCTTGCCGTCGACGGTGAACTTGTTGCCCTTGGCAGCGACGACGCCGTAGCCGTGGGTGTAGACGACGTGGCGGTTCAGCCAGGACTGCTGGTTGGCGCTCAACCCGTCCGGGTTCAGTTCGCGCACCGCGATCACCGTGTCCTGGACCTTGCCGTCGATCTCGTACCGGTCGACGTTCAGGGCGCTGGGGAACTGGTAGTACGGGCGGTACTGCTCCAGCTGGGAGAACGCGTCCGAGATCAGGTTCGGGTCCAGCAGCCGGATGTTGGCGGTGGTCTGCGCGTCGGGGGCCAGGGCGCCCGTGGTGGCGTTGGTGGTGGCGTTGTAGACAGACTCCTGGATCTTGTCCAGGCCGTACGCTGCGCGGGTCATATTGATGTTGCGCTCGATGAACGGCTTCTCAAGCGTCTGCTCCGAGGGACGCACCTGGAACTGCTGGATGACCCAGGGGTAGACGCCGCCGGCCAGGATCGAGGTGATGACCAGCATGGCGGTGCCGATGACGGGCAGCCGCCACTTGCCGATCACCGCTGCGACGATAAACAGCACGGCGACGAGGACTGCGGCCACCGCCAGGATGGCTTTGGTGGGGATGACGGCGTTGACGTCCGTGTACAGCGCACCGGCCCAGCGGCCGCCGCTGTTCTGGACGGAGGAGTACCGGTCCAGCCAGAAGTTGGCGCCCAGCAGGAGCAGGAAGGTTGCACCGGAGACGGCGAGGTGGATCTGGGCGGCACGGCTCGTGAAGATGCCGCGTTCCATGATCCGGATGCTGCCGTAGAGGTAGTGCGTCAGGATGCCCGCGACGCCGGCCACGATGGTGACGCTGATGAGGAAGCCCGTGACGAAGCCCAGGAACGGCAGGGTCATCAGGTAGAAGCTGATGTCGATATTGAAGAGCGGATCGTTCTGGCCGAAGGGCACCTGGTTCAGGAACAGGAGTACCCGCTGCCACTGGCTGGCCGCGGCGCTTCCGGCGAACAGGCCGAAGAGGATGGGCAGGCCCACCATAACGATCCGGCGCACCGGTTCAAGCTGGACCTGGTAGCGGTTCAGGTTGTCGCGGATGTCCGAGTCCGGGGCGTAGACCGGGCGGGCGTGGTAGGCGATCCGGATGGCGAAGAACACCGCGGAGAACATGATGGCGAAGCCAATTAGGAAGATGACGATCCGTGCCAGGTTCTCGGTCAGGAAGACTTCGAAGAAGCCCAGCTGCTGGTACCAGAGGACGTCTGTCCAGACATTGGCGAAGAAGATGAAGCCGACCACGATCAAGGCCACGACAATCAACGTCGGCGTCAGTGCGCTTCGACGTGGCTGGGGTCTTCCGGGCGGGACAGTGCTGGCGGGACGGGACAAACTCGGTACCTCATAGCTGGTCGTCAGGTGCTGGTTTTTAGTTATCAGTGCTGCAGCGCGGCGAAGCCGTCATATGTGCCACGAGTGGCAGCGGATCTTAGTTCCGCGGCCAGTCTAGTTGGTGGAGCAACTCGGAAGTCCCGATGTGTCGGCCCCTGACGCGGCCAGTTCGACCGCTTTCCTCGCTTCGGCCAGGGTCTCGACCCGCACCACCTGCAGTCCGTCCGGGATGTGCCCGTCGACGTCGTCGCAGTTTGCGGCCGGAGCCAGGAACAAGGTGGCGCCCCCGGAACGCGCGCCGTGCATCTTCTGGCTGATGCCGCCGATCGGCCCCACGGCACCGTCAGGGGTGATGGTGCCGGTCCCGGCGACGTGCTTGCCGCCGGTCAGGTCACCCGGGGTGACGGTGTCCACGATGCCCAGGGCGAACATCATGCCGGCGCTGGGACCGCCGACCTTGTCGAGGGAGATCTTGACGTCGAAGGGGAACTTGAACTGGTACTGCAGCATGACCCCGAGGATGAACCGCCCGGCCGGGGTCTTGGTGGGGGTGATGGCGGCCGTCACGTTGCTGCCGTCGCGGGCGACGACGACGTCCACCGGTGCGCCGTTTCCGGCGGCCAGTTCGTCCTGAATGACGCTCAGCGCGGTTGCCGGTTTGCCGTTCACGGAGATGATGGTGTCGTTTTCCTGGAGCTTCCCCGAGGACGCGGATCCCTCCGGAATACCCGCGACCAGCATCTTCTGCTCGAACGGGATGCTTAGCTCCCTCAGCGCGGAGGCGACGGCGTTCTCCTGCGACGTGGTCATGGCCACGGCGCTTTCCTGCTGTGACTGTTCCTTCGTCACGCCGGTGGGGAACACGAGTTCCTCCGGGTAGACGGCCTTGGAGCCGCTGAGCCAGGCGGTGAGTGCCTCGATGACGGTCACCGGCCCGTTGGGGCCGCCGTCGACGTAGACGGTGGTGAGGTCCAGGTTGCCCTCCGCGGGGAACGTCTCACGGCCCGTGACGCTGATGACCGGGGTGCCGTTGTCGCTGCCCAGCGTATTGAACGTGGGGCCCGGAGATTCAATGACGTACGGGACCGGGAGGCTCACTGCGGTGATGCCCAGCGCCAGCGCGAGGAACCCCGAAACCAGCATGGCGGATGACCGCGCGTCCCGCTTCCCGGCGGACCGTGGTCCGGCGGGGCGGGCCCGCCGGGACTGTTCGGGCGCCGGCTCGCTGGCGGGCTGCCCGCCCTGCGTAATCGTCAATGAAGGACCTCTCCGTGCCGGCGCCCGGGGACCTGAGGATCCCCTGGTCAGCGCACCGCGTCCGCAGCCTCCGCCGCGGCTGCCGCCTGCAAATATTCCAGTGTCTAACACTACGCGCTCGGCCGCCGGGCGGTCTCTTTGCCGACAGCGAACGGGCCCGGATTTCGGCAGACAGCCCGCGGTCAGCGGGGTAGCGTGAACGGGAGAAGCAGCCACACCGACGATCGGCGGGATCATGACCTCCAACCCACTTAATCCGTCCAACGGCGACGAGGAACCCAAGGATCCGCTGGCGGAAATGCTGAAGAATCTGATGGGCGGCCAGGGCATGGGAAACATCGACCCTGCGGAACTGGCCAAGGCGGCCGGCCTTCCGGATGACCCGAACCTCCTCGCCCAGATGTTCTCCCAGGTCCAGGCCATGATGAGCGCGTCCTCGGAGGGCCCCGTCAACTGGCAGCTGGCGCACGAGAACGCGCGGCGCGTGGCGGCCAGCGGCTCCGACCCCTCCATCACCGCCCAGCAGTCGCGCGAGGTCGACGAGGCCCTGCGGCTCGCCGAGATGTGGCTTGACCAGGTCACCGGCCTGCCGGCCACCGGGCTGATCGGCCGGGGCTGGTCCCGGGCCGAGTGGGTTGAGGAAACGCTCGGCACCTGGAAGCGCCTCACCGAGCCGGTGGCCAACAGCGTCGCGAATGCGCTCTCCACCGCCATGACCGAGCAGATGCCTGAGGAAATGAAGTCCATGATGGGCGGCGCCTCATCGATGCTGCAGAACATGGGCGGCGCGATCTTCGGCATGCAGCTGGGCCAGGCCATCGGCGCCCTGTCCGCCGAGGTGGTCAGCTCGACCGACATCGGCGTTCCCCTCGCGGATCTCGAGATGGCGCTGCTGCCCACCAACGTGGCCAAGTTCGGCGAGGGCCTCAGCCTGCCGGAGAGCGATATCCGCCTGTTCCTGGCCGTCCGCGAAGCGGCCCATGCACGCCTGTTCGTCCAGGTTCCGTGGCTGCGGGGCCACCTGCTCGGGGCGATCGAGGCCTACGCCCGCGGCATCCACATCGACACCTCGAAGATCGAGGAGCTTGCGCGCGAACTGGATCCGGGCAACCCGGAAGGTATCCAGGAGGCGCTGTCCCAGGGCGTCTTTATGCCGCAGCGCACCCCCGCGCAGGACCAGGCGCTGGAGAAGCTGGAGACCGCCCTAGCCCTCGTGGAGGGCTGGGTGGACGAATTGACCTGGGCCGCCACCGAGAAGATGCTGCCGTCGGCCGCGGCGCTGCGCGAGACGGTGCGGCGCCGCCGTGCCACCGGCGGCCCGGCCGAGCACGCGTTCTCCTCGCTGGTGGGCCTGGAACTGCGCCCCCGCCGGCTGCGGGAAGCCGCCGCCCTATGGGCTTCGCTCAAGGACGAACGCGGTGTGGACGGGCGCGATGCGATCTGGCAGCACCCCGACCTGCTGCCGACCGCCGAGGACTTGGAAGACCCGAAGGGATTCAGCGAACGCCGGCAGCTGGCCGAAGCGAGCGACTCCGAGGTGGACGACGCGCTGCAGAAGCTGCTGAGTGGCGGGTTCGATGAGCCGAAGGATGCTGCCGCAGCTGACGATGCAGGACAGAACGATGCAGGCCAGGACGATGCCGGAGAGGCTGACGCCGGACAGAAGGACTCGGGAGCCCCGGGACCGGAGGATGCCCCGGAGGACGATGCCCCGGAGGAGGGCGGAAGCCCCAAGTCCTAGCGGAACGCGGCAACGCTGTGACGCAGATGCCCCGGCCGGAACTTCGGTTCCCGCCGGGGCATTTCCTTGCCCGCCGGGAGCCTGCCGCCGGTTGGATCCGAGCTGCGGAGTCCGGGCCGGCGGGTGCTACCGGAGGAGGGTGTCCGGGTCCGGTACGTCGGCGTCAGCGTCGGTGTCCCCGGACGGCGGAAGGCCCCGGGACGTGGCGAAGGAGACCCCCTCCAGGAACGCCTTGGCCCGCTCGGTGTCCGGGTAGGCCTCCAGCAGCCGCCAGAACGCGGCGTTGTGCCCGGCCACCAGCAGGTGGGCCAACTCGTGGAGGAGCACGTAGTCGATGACCCACTGCGGCATTGGCTGGAGCTTGTCGGAAAGCCTGATGGTCCCGTCCGACGGCGTCGCGGATCCCCAACGGGAGTTCTGGTTGCCCACCCAGCGGACCGAGGACGGCACCGCCCGCCCGCCAAGGTACCGGGCGGACAGGGCGGCCGCGTGCTCGGCCAGGGCGGCGTCGCTGCGCGGACGCCGGCGTCCGGTGCCCCGGGTTCCCCGCTCCCCCTGCAGCCGCAGCTTCTCGAGCATCCGGTGCACCCATTCCCGTTCCTGCGCGCGGCTGAAGGACGCCGGGATGGCCACGACGGCGGTGCCGTTCTCCCAGAACGCCGCAACGGTCCGGCGGCGGCGGGCCGACCGCCGCACCTCCACCGGGGCGCCGTCGGCGGTAGTCAACGGCACGGTTCCCGCGTCCGCCTGCCGTCCGCCGGGGGCATTTTTGCTGCCGGGCATCAGAGGGCCGCGCTTTCGGCCAGCACTACCAGCACCGCTTCGCCGTATTTCTCCAGCTTGGACGGTCCCACTCCGGGAAGTATGGCGAGCTCTTCGAGGGACTTGGGCCGGGCTTCGGCGATGGCGGTCAGGGTGGCGTCGGTGAACACCACAAAGGCGGGAACGTCGGCGTCGAGCGCTGCTTCCTTACGCCATTGCCGGAGCGCATCGAACGTCTGCTCCTCGTAGCCCGGGGGGCACTGGCCGCAGCGGCCTACTTTTCGTTCGGCGCCGGAGCTGAGCATGGTGCCGCAGACCCGGCAGGTGGCCGGGACAGCAGCCTTTCGGCGCGGCGCCGGGCCCTTGCCGCGGGCGGAGGAGCTGGCGACGGAGTCCGGGCGCAGCCCGTCGAGGAAACGCGAGGGCTTGCGGTTGGCGCGCCCGCCCGGCGTCCGGGCCGTGGACCAGGACAGGAACAGGTGTTCCCGTGCCCGGGTGATGCCGACATACAGCAGCCGGCGTTCCTCGTCCACGGACGCGGGGGTGTCCGCGAAGGAAATCGGCATGAGGCCCTCGCTGAGCCCAACGAGGAACACCGCGTCCCATTCGAGGCCCTTGGCGGCGTGCAGCGAGGCGAGGGTGACGCCCTGGACCGTGGGCGCGTGCTGGGCGAGGGAACGTTCCTGGAGTTCGTTGACGAAGTCTGCAAGCGTGAACTGGGCGCCGCGGCTGACCACAAGTTCATCGGCCAGGGCCACCAGGGCCGCAAGGGATTCCCAGCGCTCCCGCAGCGCGCCGCCGTTGTGCGGGGCGGCTTCGGTGTATCCCAGCGAGGCGACGATGTCGCGGACCACCTGCCCCAGCGGTTCGGGAGTGTCCGATTCGGCGACGGCCCGGGTGGCGGCCCGCAACTGCAGGATGGCGTCGCGGACTTCCTTGCGGGCGAAGAACCGTTCCCCGCCGCGCAGCTGGTAGCCGATGCCCGCCGAGGCGAGGGCCTGTTCGTACGCCTCGGACTGGCCGTTGGTGCGGAACAGCACGGCGATCTGGCTGGCCGGCGTGCCGGCGTCGAGGAGCTCGCGCACCTTGACCGCCACGGTGGCCGCCTCGGCCTCGTCGTCGGAGCATTCGGTGAACTGCGGGGCGGGACCGGCGCGGCGCTGCGCCACGAGCTGCAGGGGCGCAGCCCAGGCCGCGTCGGCGGCCGGGCCGCCGCTCCGCCGCCCGGCCAGCAGCTCATTGGCCAGTTTCACCACCTGGGGTGTGGAACGGTAGTCGCGGATCAGTTTGACCACGTTCGCCTCGGGGTACTGGGCCTTGAATCCGAGCAGGTGCTTGGGTGAGGCGCCGGTGAACGAGTAGATGGTCTGGCTTGCGTCGCCGACGACGCACAGCTCGTCCCGGCCGCCGAGCCACAGTTCCAGCAGCCGCTGCTGCAGCGGCGAAACGTCCTGGTACTCGTCGACGACGAAGTGGCGGTACTGCTCGCGGACGGTGGCGGCGACCTTGGGGTCCTCCTGCAGGATGCCGACGGTGATCAGCAGGACGTCCTCGAAGTCGATGACGTTCCGGTCGGTCTTGACGTCCTCGTAGGACTGGAAGACCCGGGCCACGGCGGTCAGGTCGAAGCCGCCGGGGGTGCCGCGGCCCTGGGCTTTCTCCAGGTAGTTGGCCGGGGTCAGCATGGACACCTTGGCCCACTCGATTTCGGAGGCCAGGTCCCGGATCGAGGCGCGGTCGGTGCTGAGCCGCAGGCGCCGGGCGGCCTCGGCAATCATCTGTGCCTTGTGGTCGAGCAGGTTGGGCAGGGCGCCGCCGATGGCCTGCGGCCAGAAGAACTGAAGCTGGCGGAGCGCGGCCGCGTGGAACGTGCGGGCCTGGACGTTCCCGACGCCGAGGTCGCGGAGGCGGCTGCGCATCTCGGCCGCGGCCCGCGCCGTGAACGTGACGGCCAGGAGCCGCTGCGGGCTGTACACCCCGGAATGCACCCCGTAGGCGATCCTGTGGGTGATGGCCCGGGTCTTTCCGGTGCCGGCGCCCGCGAGGACGCACATGGGCCCCTGCAGGGTGCTGGCAACTTCGCGCTGTTCAGCATCGAGGCCGCCGAGGATGCGCTCCTCAAGGGAACGGTTGTCCGGCGCCGCGTGCTGTTCCGGCGTGCCGGGGCCGGCCGGGCCGGAGGGAAATGCGGCGGACTGGAAGATATCTGTGTTCACTGTTGCTGCTCAGCCGTTCGGGGGTGTCCGGTGGATGCGCCGCGGAAACAGCCGGCGGCGCGGTGGTGCTTAGGTGGTGTCAGATGGGCGTCACGCGGTGTCCGCGCGGTCCTGGATGACACCGCCGTACCAGTGCTCGATCAGGGACCGGGCAATGGACAGCCTGCTGGAAATGACGATCTCCCCGCTGAGGACGGCGTCCTGCAGCTCGTCGCGGCTGAACCACCGCGCCCGGGTGACCTCGACGCCGTCGGGCGCGGCTTCGGTGTCCTCGGTGGTGGCCGCGAAGCCGAGCATCAGCGAGGCCGGGAACGGCCACGACTGCGATCCGAGGTACTGGCAGGCGGTGACCCGCACCCCGACTTCCTCGCCGATCTCCCGGACCACGGCTTGCTCCAGTGACTCCCCCGGCTCGACGAAGCCGGCCAGCGTGGAGTAGTTTCGGGCGTCGAGCGGGCCACCGCCGCCGAGCAGCAGCCGGCCGTCGGTACCAACCACCGTGACAATGATCGCGGGGTCGGTGCGCGGGTAATGCTCCGAGCCGTCCGAGGGGCAGCGGCGGACCCAGCCGGCGGCCTCGGGCACGGTGGCGGTCCCGCAGCGCGGGCAGTGGGTGTGGGTGGCGTGCCAGTTGGCGATGGCGCTGGCCTCGACGAACAGGGCGGTGTCCGTGGGCGTCAGTGTGGCCGCGACATCGCGGAATCCTGCCCACAGCGCGCCCTCGGGAATGCCGGCGATGTGGGCCTCGAATTCCTCCGCCCGGACTTCGAACTGCTGCGGCAGGAGGAAGAGGACCACGTCGGTGCCGGCGGCAAGATCGGAACCGGGCAGGGCCGACCCCAGGTAGATCACGTGTTCCGGGGAATAGGGCGTATCCCGCAGGTGCTGCCTTAGCTCGGCCGCGTCCAGCAGCACCAGGCTGCTGCCGTTGACGAGGGCCTGCCGGCCGGAGAGCACCATGGCCCTCGCCTTGCCGGATGCCATGAGTTCCTCGACCATTCCGGGCCTCAGCCGGGCGGCGGAGCCGCGGTCCATCAGCGCCGGGCGGACCGGAAGGACGCGGTCCATCAGGTGGTTCGCTGCCAGGCCGGTTTCCGGGATGTGTGGGGCCTGACTGTTGGGTGCCGCCGACTCCGCAAGACTCATGTACCCACCGTACTGACTCCCGCCGACAAATGACATTTCCAGCCGGCGTATGTGGGCAGTTGCACGTGCCCTCCGCCCGGCCCGTCCCGGCTCCGCTGAATGACCGGCGGAGAAGGCTTCCGGAGCGCAAATAATTCCTGAACTTTCAGACTCGCCGCGCTACAACGCGGTCTTGGGCGCCGCTCAATCTACCGTGGAAGAGTGAGAAGAAAACCAATCGAACTGGCAGCTGTGGCAACCGCGGCAGTCCCCGGACTGACCCCGACCGCCGTTAGCTCTGCGCCCGACGATCCGGCAGACTTCGATTCGGCGCTCCTCCTGGATTCCGAAGGCAAGCGCTGGCGCGTCCGGTCCCCCCGCCATCCCGAGGCCAGCGCACGGCTGGAGACGGAGTTCCTGGTGCTGCGCGCCTTCGCGCCCGGCATCCGGGCCGAACTCCCGTTCCTGATGCCCACTGTGGCTGGCACCGTCCGGCAGGGAACGCTGAGCACCTTCGTGTACTCCCACCTGGCCGGCGCCACCCGCTCCGTCGAGGAGCTCGGTGCTGCGTCCCCCGCCGTCGCCCGCGAGATCGGCGCGGCCCTCGCCGCCATCCATGACCTGCCGCACTCCCTGGTCAGCAACGCCGACCTGCCCAGCTACACGCCCAACGAATTCCGCCAGCGGCGCCTCAACGAACTGGACCAGGCGGCCACTACCGGCAAGATCCCGCCGCTGCTGCTCCGCCGCTGGGAACACGCCTTGGAGGACGTTTCCCTCTGGCGCTTCAACCCCTGCGTGGTCCACGGCGACCTCCACGAGGACAACCTGCTGGTCGACGGCGACCGCGTCACCGCCGTGACCGGCTGGACCGACCTGCGCATCGGCGATCCTGCCGACGACATGGCGTGGCTCGTCGCCTCCAACGACCAGGACTTCGTGGACGCCGTCCTGAAGCACTACACCTCGGCGCGGCGCGACGTGCCCGACGCCCACCTGCTGAGGCGTGCGGCGCTGTCCGCCGAATTTGCCCTGGCGCAGTACCTCGTTAAGGGTCTCGCTGCCGGGAACCAGGAAATGATCGACGAGGCCGAGTCGATGCTCGCCGTGCTTGCTGAGGACGTCGCGGAGTACGGCGGGCAGCAGATCAGCGTCGAGCCGCTCCCTGCGCCCGCGCCTGCCCCGGTCTCCGATGTGGCGGCTGTTCCGGCCGCGGGCACTGTTCCGGCCGGGGGCACTGTTCCGGCAGCAGGCGTGAGGCCCGCCGTCCACGTGGCACCCATCCCCGTTCCCGTGGCACCCATTCCCGTTGCCGCTGACGCCGGCGCACCCGCCAAGGTCCCCGCCGTTTCGGTGACGGCGATCCCCGCCGCCGCACCTGATGACCGCGAAAACGCCGGCGAGGACACCTCGACGCAGGCGATCGCCGCCGTGCCGCAGGTCAGCCCCGTCCAGACGGACAGCGCAGCTCCGGCGGACAATGCAGCTCCGGCGGACAATGCCCGGCCTAGCGACGGTGCAGCACCGACGGACAGTGCAGCTCCGACAGACGACGCAGCTCCCGCGGACAGCACGGCCGGGAAGGCCGGCGCCCCGGAGGGCGCGGCGGACGACACCTCGACCACCACCCTGTCGGTGGTCGAGGCGAAGTCCCGCTAACCGGTGCCCAAGGCCGCTGCCACAATCTGTTCGAGCCGTTCGGCCGAGCCGAGATCGTGCGGCCGGACCACCTGGTTGTCCGCGACGTAGTAGAACGCCGCCCGGACCTGGTCCAGCGGAACGCCCTTGAGCCTGGACCAGGCCAGGCGGTACACGGCCAACTGGACGGCCTTGGTCTTCAGCTGGGCGGCGGACGGCCGGCGGCCGGTCTTCCAGTCCACCAGGTCCCACCCGCCGTCGGCGTCCCGGAAGACGGCGTCGATCCGGCCGCGGACCACCACGTCGCCCACCCGGGTTTCCACCGGCACCTCCACGTGGGCCGGCGCGCGGTCGGCCCACTCCGACTGGCGGAACGTCTCCACCATGGTGTCCAGCCCGTACGCCTCATCGATGTGGTCGTCGGAGCCCGCTTCCTCCCCCAGGTCCAGCATGCCGGCGGTCCCGTAGTACTCCTCCACCCAGGCGTGGAAGGCAGTGCCCTTGCGCGCTGACATTCCCGGTTCGCGCGGGACGGGACGCCGCAGCCGCGCGACGACAGCCTCCGCGTCATCCTCCAGGTCCACCAGGGTGGATGCGGAGATGTGGCCCGGGAGGTGGACGTCCTGCACCAGCGTCCGGCGGGAGCGGCGTTCCAGCAGGGTCGCGGCCTCGACGGCCCAGCCCGCAGCCGGGCCGCGCAGCGGCTTGCGCTGCCCCGGTGCGGCGCCTGCGGCCGCGGCCGTGTCCAGTGCCGCCCCGGACTCAAGGACCTCCAGCACCCGTCCCGCCGCGGACTGCATGGCGGCCCGCCGGCCCGGAACCAGCCGCAGCCTGGCACCCGTGCGCGGATCGATGGGCCCCTCGAGGGGATCGTAGGGCCACCCGGCGACTTCCAGCTCGGAGGTCAGCGGGCTCTCCTCGGGCAGTGCTTCCTCGGCGACGGACAGCGGATGGATCCCGGCGGTTCCGTCGGCGGCCAGCACCTCAAGCTCGGCCAGGAAGGGCGACATGCCGGCCATGCCGGCGCGGGAACCCACCCACGCGGCGCTCGACACCCACAGCACATGCTTGGCCCGGGTGTAGGCCACGTAGGCCAGCCGCCGTTCCTCGGCCTCGCCGTGGACCTGGACAGCGGACTTGAACTCCTTCTCGGCGTCGAGCCAGCCCTTCTGGTCCGGGTGGTCGAGGTCCCATTGCGGCAGGTCCGCGCGGTCCCCGCGCAGCGGCCAGGGAAGGGCGGCGCTGCCGCTGCTCCAGCGCGAATCCCGGCTGCTGGGGAAAGCCCCGGCGTTGAGGCCGGGCACGAAGACCACGTCCCATTCCAGCCCTTTGGACGCGTGGACGGTCAGCAGCTGCACCGCCTCATGGTTTACTTCCGGGGCGGCGGCGTCGAGTCCGTTCTCCTCCGCGGCCGCGGCCTCCAGCCACGCCAGGAAGGCCAGCACGTCGACGCGGTGCGAGGTGTGCAGGAACCCTGCGGCGGCGTCGTGGAAGGCATCCAGGTTGCGGCGGGCCTGGTGGATGCTGATCCCGGGCCGTGCCGCCACCTCGATGTCGAGCAGCATGGCCCGCTCCACCTCGCCGAGGAGCGTGGTGAGGTCGTCGCCCATGTACCCCCGCAGCATCCGGAGTTCGGCCGAGAGCCGGCGGAGCCGGTCCAGCGCCTCGGCACTGAGCTGGCGCCCGTGCGCGGACGTCCAGCCCTCCCGGGGCAGCCAGTCGAGGGCCTCGACCAGGCTGGCGGCGTCCGTGAGGTCCCCCTCGATCACGGCCGCCTCCCCGGCGTCGGCGTCGTCCTCGTCAAGGCCGCCCGGCCGGCCGCGGCGCCGGGCGAGGAAGCTGGACCAGTCCCGCAGGGCCATGAGGTCGGCGGGGCCGATCCGCCAGCGGGCCCCGGCGAGCAGCCGCATCAGCGAATCCGAGCGCCCGGGATCGGCCAGCACCCGGAGGGTCGCCACCAGGTCGACAATTTCGGGGGTGTCCAGGAGCCCGCCGAGGCCCACGATCTCGTACGGGATCCCCCGGGCTTCGAACTCCCGGCGGATGCACTCCATCTGTGCGCGCCGGCGGCAGAGCACAGCCATGGCCGGCGGCTCGGACTCCTCTGCTGCGCCGTTGAAGTCGGTGACCCGGAACCGCAGCACGTCGCCGGCGATCGCCGCGGCCTCATCCTCGTCGGTGCCGAAACGGCCCATCAGCACCCGGCCCTGGACGGCGGCCGGGCTGGGCTGCAGCGGCGGGACTTCCACGCCCCCCGCGGTGTCCCGCTCGCCGGCCGGGCCGGTCTGGGCGGCGGCCTGGCTGAGCGGCGCTGAGATGACATTGGCCGCGGCCAGGATGTTCCGGCCGTTGCGCCACGCCGTGGTGAGGTACGACGTCGGGGCCACGGCAAACCGCGGCGGGCTGCCGGCGTCCTCGGAGTCAGCTGCCCCGACGCGTACGGGGAATTCGCGGACGAAGTGGAAGAGCTGCCCGGCGGAGGCGCCGCGGAAGCCGTAGATGGACTGGTTCGGGTCCCCCACGGCGGTGACCGCGTGGCCGTCGCCGAACAACCGGGAGAAAAGGACCAGCTGCGCGTGGGAGGTGTCCTGGAACTCGTCGAGGAGCACCACTTTGTAGCGCTGGCGTTCGGTCTGCGCGGCGACCGGAATCTCGTTGGCCACCCGGGCCGCGAGGGCCACGAGGTCGCCGAAGTCCAGCGCGCCCCGGGCGCGCTTGGCCTCGGCGTAGCGGCCCACCATGTCCGCGACGCTGGCGCGGGTGCGGAGCAGCGCGCTGAGCTCGACGGCGGCCTGGCTGGGGTTCTTCTTGGCCTCCGCGACGTACGGCAGCGCCTCGAACTCGGCCGCACGGTCCAGCAGCCAGGTGCGCACGGCTGCCGGTTCCTGGAGGTGTTCGGCGCACTCGCCGGCGAGCTGGATGACGGCCTTGACCAGGGTGGACTTGGCGGAACGGAAGTGCTCGTAGTCGCCGTCAAACGCCTCCACCACCTCGCTGGCGAGCTGGAAGGACTGGGCGCCGCCGAGCAGCACGACGTCCCGCTCGACGCCGAGCCGGAGGCCGTAGTCCGAGACGATCCCGCTCGCATAGGAGTGGTACGTGGAGACCTTGGGCTCCAGGGCATCGGTGCTGAGCAGCCCGGCGGGGAACACCTGGTTCGTGGTGTCCGCGGCGGCGATGCGCTGCAGCGCAGCCAGCTTGGCGCGGATGCGGGTGGCCAGCTCCCCGGCCGCTTTGCGGGTGAACGTCACACCGAGCACTTCCTCGGGCCGGACCCAGCCGTTCGCGACGAGCCACACCACGCGGTCGGCCATTGTTGCGGTCTTGCCGGAGCCGGCCCCGGCAATGACGAGCCGGGGTTCCAGCGGCGAGGAAATGATGAGTGATTGTTCGGCCGTGGGGCTGTTCTTCTCGCCCAGCATGGCGGAGAGCTCCTCGGGGGAAAACCGCGCGGCGGGAAGGGCGGCGGGCTCTTTCCCCGGAGAGGTTGCCTCGGTACTCATTCGGTAACCTGCTTTCCCCGCACACAGAGCGGGCAGACTTCGGGAAGGCGGCAGCCGTGCCCGCCGTGGCCGCCCTTGGCGGGGTCGTGGCGGGCTTCGAAGGTGCTTCCGGACATGACCCGGGCGGCGTCGCCCACCATGTCCAGCGCCCAGTTCTCCGCCGGGTCCAGCGGCGCCTGCGCCTGGATGCCGGGGCTCTTGGTGGTGGTGCCGAGCTGGGCCAGGACGGCACCGCCGGGCAGCGGCGGCGGTCCGTCGTCGGGGCCGGCAAAGCCGCCGGCCAGCACGGCCGCCTGGTAGGCGCCCAGCTGCGGATGCCGCTCAAGGTCGGCCTTGCCCGGCTGCCGCTTGCCGGTCTTGAGGTCCACCACGACCAGCCGGCCCTCGGCGTCGATTTCCAGCCGGTCGACCTGGCCGCGCAGCACAGCCGGGCGGGCCGGCCAGGACTCGTCGCCGGCGGGGCCCGCGACGTCCGGGAGTTTCACCTCGAAGTCCTGCTCGACGCCCACCAGGGAGCGGCCCTCGCTGCGCATCACCAGCACATACTGGGCGAGCTTGCGGACCATGGTTTCGGCGCGGCGGAAGTCCAGCTTTCCCTCCCAGTTGTCCTTCATGCCGAGCGTCGGCCAGCGGCGGACCAGCTCGGCCACGTACTCGCCGCCGGAGGCGTCCGGCAGGTCCTGCGCGATCGCATGGACCAGCGTGCCCAGGCTGCGGGCGAAGTCGGTGGCAGCTTCTCCGCCCGCGGCCTGGACAAACCAGTCCAGCGGGGACTTCTGCACGGTCTCCACTTTCGACGGCGAAACGTAGACCGTGCCGCCGGGCGGAACCACCGGTTCGGCGGAGGACAACGGGGCAAGGCCCCACCAGCTCGAGGGATGCGCGCCGGGCACGGGCGGCTCGGCGGCGGCCAGGGCTCCGAGGACGGTGCTGGCCTCCCGCGCCTCGGCGCTCCCGGCGTCGAGCTGGGCGTATTGGCGCAGCTCGGCGACGAGGGCGCGCAGGGTGAGCGGACGCTCCACCGGGGTGAAGCCGCGCCGGTCCTGGCCGGGTTCCAGCGGTGCCACGTAGTCCAGGAAGGAGGACGGCTGGTCATCCTCCGAGGACACGGCGGTGCAGACCAGCACCTCCTGCGCCCGCGACACCGCGGTGGAGAAACTCCGCAGTTCGTCGTAGCGGATCTCGCGCAGCCGGCTTTGCGGGTCCAGCTGCAGGGCGTACTCCACGCCGTGTTCGACGGCGTCGGCGAACAGCGTGCTGCCGAGCAGCTCGCCGCGGAGCCGGGTGTTGGGCCACACGCCCTCCTGCAGCCCGGGCACAATGACCACCGGCCATTCCCGTCCGGCGGCGCTGGCCGGCGTCATGAGCTCCACGGCGTCCTCGAGCTGCGCCCGCGCCGCCAGGGTGTCCATCGGGAGCTCCTGGCTCAGGAGGTACTCCAGGAACTGCTCCGGCCCGGATCCGGGCAGCTGGTCCACGAACCGTTCGGCGGTGTGGAACAGTGCCATCATGGCGTCGAGGTCCCGGTCCGCCCGGGCCCCGGCCGCTCCCCCGGCCAGCGCGGCCTCGGTCCAACGCGACGCGAGGCCGGTGGAGTTCCAGAGCGCCCACAGCACCGTTTCGGCGTTGCCGCCGGGAGCAAGGGCAGCCTCCCGGCCGGCCTGGATCATCCGCGCTATCCGGCGGGCGGAGTGCCCCTCGATGCCGAGGCTGGCCAGGGCTCCCGGCTCCAGGAGCGCCTCGACCAGCAGCGCATCGCTGGTGCGCCCGCCGCCGCCAAGCAGCTCCTCCCGGCGGAGGGACTGGCGCAGGCGGCGCAGTTCGATCGCGGTGGCCCCGCCGATCCGTGAGGTCAGCAGCGCCACGGCCGCCTCGGGGCCCAGCGCGGCCGGATCGAGCGCCACGGCGTAGGCATCGAGCAGGGGCCGGACGGCGACCTCGTCCCGGACCGCCGATTCGGCCACCGGGATCCGGACCGGAATGCCCTGGCCGGCGAGGTAGCGCTGCAGCTGGCTGAGCTGGCCGCCGTTGCGGACAATCACGGCGATGTCCCCGAGTTCGCGGCCGTCGTTGAGCTGGGCTTCCAGGATCCGTTGCGCCACATAGCGCAGTTCGTGCACCGGCGAGGGCAGCAGGTGCGCCTCGACGGTGCCGCCGGCGGCCGGCGCCTCCGGCAGTTCGAGCCGGCGGGCCGACTGCCCGCCCGCCCGGCGGGAGATCCGCCCGGCCACGGAAAGCCAGGCGTCGGCGACGGCCGGAGTGTGGCGGTGGGCGGTCCAGAGGGGCCGCTCCAGGACGGCCCCTCCGGTGCCCAGCAGCCGGGGCAGCTCCGCCACGAGGTCCGGACGGGCGCCGCGGAAGCCCTGGACCACGGTGTCCGGCGACGAGGTGATGAAGGCGTCCTTGCCCGCGGCGATGTCGGCCAGCAGCTCGAACACGGCCGGGTTGGCTTCCTGCATGTCGTCCACCAGGACCAGCTGGAGCCTGTCGCGCTCCGCAGCCAGGAAGTCCGGCTCGTCCTGGAAAATCTGGCGGGCCGCGGTGATGATTCCGGCCGGGTCGAAGGACTCGGGCATCCGGAGATCCAGCACGTCGCGGTACTCCGCATACAGCGCCGCCGCGGCCACCCAGTCGGGCCGGTGGCAGCGCCGGGCGAGCACCACAAGGTCCTCGGCGGTCCGTCCGGATTCAATGATCCGGTCGAAGAGCTGGCGGACTTCCTGGCGGAAACCGCGGGTCTGCAGGGCCGCGCCCAGGTCCTCGGGCCAGGGCAGCTCCAGCCCCGGCTGCGCGTGCCCCTCCAGCAGTTCCTTGATGATCAGGTCCTGCTCCGGGCCGGACAGGAGTTTCGGCGGGCGGGGCAGCGGCAGGATTCCTTCCGCTTTGGCCCGCCGGATCAGGTCGAAGGCGTACGACGCCCAGGTGCGGGCCGGCGTCGTGCTCAGGCTGCGGTCCAGCCGCGCGGTGAAGCGGTCGCGGAGCGCATCGGCGGCGAGGCGCCCGGGGGCGAGGATCAGCATCCGCTCCGGATCGAGGCCGTCCCGCTGCGCGCGCCGGACGGCGGCTTCCACGAGCGCCGTTGATTTGCCGGTTCCCGGCGCTCCGGGGACCAGAACGGGGCCGGAACCGTGCGGGACGTCGACGACGGCCAGCTGGTCTGCCGACAGCGCGGGCGCGGCGCTGTGCACCCGGCGGGGCGGCAGCAGCCGGAGCCCGGAACCCGAAGCGCCCTTCCCCGCATTCGCCGGCCGGCCGGCCGGCGGCTGCTGTGCTGGTGTCTGGGGTGCGCGGGGCTGGTCGTCCTGTGGCTGGTTGTTTTGTGGCTGGTTGTTTTGTGGCCGCTCGCCCTGTGGCTGGTTGTTTTGTGGCTGGTTGTCCTGTGGCTGGGGGTTCTTGCTCGGAATGCTCACTCAGTCATTTCATCATCGGGGACCGACAGTTTATGCAAGGCCCGCTCCAGCCGCTCGGCCACGGCGTCGATCCGGTCGAATTCGCCGTCGCTCGGGGCCCAGCGGGCGGCCATCAGGTCCACGCGCCAGCGGCCTTCGCCGGTGCGGAGGTAGTCCTCGTAACGTCCCAGCAGGGGCGTCCGCTCCAGGATGTACCGCGTCAAAGCCTCGTGTTCGTGTCCGGGAGGTGCGTCCCCGCTGGCCTTCAGGACCCGCCACCAGGGCACCGCGCTCCCGTGGTGGCTCATCACGGCACCCACCTGCCGGGCGCCCCCGGAGCCCAGGAGCTCGGCGACGTCGCCGTATGCCACCGCGGCGCCCGCGGGAACCAGCGCGACGACCTCCAGCACCGCCTCCACGTACTCCATCCGCATGGGACAAGCCTAGCTGGCGGGGTGGCGGAACTTTAGTGTCGGTGGCAGCAGGTAGCGTTGAAGCATGAGCACCTGGAACACCCTCCCCCGCGCCGCGTTCGACCTGGAAACAACGGGGCGGAACTCCCGCGCCGCGCGGATTGTGACGGCGTCCATCACCGTGGTGGATTCCGACGGCGGGATCATCAAGGAACACGAATGGCTCGCCGATCCCGGGGTGGACATTCCGACGGAGGCCAGCGATATCCACGGCGTCACCACCGAACGGGCGCGCAGCGAGGGCCGCCCGGCCGCGGACGTCACGCGGGAGGTCGCCGCGGTGCTCCAGGAGCTCTTTGACACCGGGGTGCCGGTTATTGCCTTCAACGCCAGCTACGACTTCACCGTGCTCGCCGCGGAGTCCGCCCGGTACGGTGTGCCGCAGCTGACCCGCTTCCCGGTGCTGGATCCGTACGTCATGAACAAGCAGGTGGACCGCTACCGCAAGGGCAAGCGAACCCTGACGGCGCTCTGCGAGGAATACGGCGTGGACCTGGACAACGCCCACACTTCGGCGGCGGATGCCCTGGCCACCCTGCGGATGCTCGATGCCATGGCAGGAAAGTTCCCCAAGCTGCGGATGCCGGCGAGCCACCTGCACCAGCTGCAGGTCGAATGGGCCTCCGCGCAGGCTACCGATTTCCAGAACTACCTGCGTAAAACCAAGCCTGCTGCCGTGATCGAGGGTGACTGGCCCGTGCTGCCGCCCGTGGACGCCAGCCGCGGGGACTTCTAGCCGGGACGCACTGCCCCCTCGCGCCGCATAGCGCAGCACCCGGCCGCCGCATACCCCAGCCCCCGGCTGCCGCGGCGTCTTTGGGAGGGAAATCACACCGCCGTCCGGCACGCTGCGGGCAGCGCCGGCTGGCGTGGATTCCGCCAGCGCGGGCCTGACCCGTCCCCTGCCCACCGGGCCGCGGCTTGTACCGAATATCCCGTGCCGGAAATCCCTTTGTTACGAACATGATGCGCAAGTGGCCGCCAAATTGCCCCCCTGACATAATTTAGTTCAGAGCCGGGCGTGTGTTATGCCGCCTTGGCACCCAACCGCCAAGGGATCAATGATCACAGTTACTGACCTGCGCAAGGTCTACCAGCAGGGCAAAAAGGAAGTGGTGGCCCTCGACGGCGTCACCCTCTCCGTGCCGAAAGGTTCGATTCACGGCATCATCGGCCACTCGGGCGCGGGCAAGTCGACCCTCGTCCGCTGCCTGACGCTGCTGGACCGTCCGACGTCGGGCTCCGTCAGCATCGACGGCACCGAGCTGAGCTCCGTGAAGGATTCCGAAATCCGTGCCGCACGGCGGCGCATCGGCATGGTTTTCCAGCACGCGAACCTGATGGATTCCCGGACCGCGGCCGGGAACGTGGCGCACCCCCTGGAACTCGTTAAGACTCCCAAGGAGCAGATCCGGGCCAAGGTTGCCGAGCTCCTGAAGCTCGTGGGCCTGGAAGGTTTCGAGAACGCCTACCCGTCGCAGCTGTCCGGCGGCCAGCGCCAGCGCGTCGGCATCGCCCGCGCCCTGGCGGCGGACCCGGACGTGCTGCTGTGCGACGAGCCCACCTCGGCCCTGGACCCGGCCACCACGGATGAGATCCTGGACCTGATCCAGGACCTCACCAGGCGCCTGCAGCTCACTGTCCTGATCATCACGCACGAGATGAACGTCGTGAAGCGGGTCTGCGGATCCGTCTCGCTGCTGGCCAAGGGCCGCATCGTCGAACACGGCGCCCTGCAGGACGTGGCCGGCGACCTGGACAGCAAGCTGGCCCGGGCGCTGCTGCCGCTGCCGGCGTCGGAGCCGCTGGCAGGTGCCCTGCAGCGCGGCCCGGTGCTGGAGATCCTCTTCTCCGGCGAGAGCGCCAAGGAACCCGTCCTCACCGGCGTTGCCCGGCATTTCGACATTGACCTCAACGTCCTGGCCGGCAGCGTCGAAACCCTCGGCGGCGAGCAGTTCGGCCACCTGCGCGTGCAGCTGGCCGAAGACGCCGACGCCGACGCGGTGCTGGACTACCTGCACCAGCGCGGCATCGGCGCGAAACGCACGTCCACCGCCGCAGCCCCGGACCCCGACTTCGCGCATTCCGCGCCCACAGCCCCCGTCCCCGCCAGCGGCGACCAGGGAGGTAACTCATGAACGACATTTTCAGCAACCCCGTCCTGGCCAAGGCGCTGCCCGAAGCCATCCTCGAAACCCTCCAGATGGTGGGGATCTCGTCCTTCTTCACGGTGCTGATCGGGCTGCCGCTGGGCGTGTTCCTGCACGTCTCCGCACCAGGCGGGCTGCGCCCGATGCCGGTCACCAACCGCGTGCTCAGCGACGTGGTGGTCAACATCACCCGCTCTATCCCGTTCGCCATCCTGATGGTGGCGCTCATCCCCGTGGCCCGCGCCCTTACCGGCACCAGCCTGGGTCCGGTGGCGGCGTCCGTCTCGCTGTCCATCGGCACCATCCCGTTCTTCGCCCGCCTCGTGGAAAACTGCCTGCGCGACGTGCACCACGGCAAGATCGACGCCGCCCAGGTCATGGGATCCACCAAGATGCAGGTCATCAACAAGGTGATGCTGCGCGAATCCCTGCCCGCCCTCGTCGCGGCCGCCACCACCACGGTGGTCACCCTCGTGGGCTACTCGGCCATGGCCGGCCTGGTGGGCGGCGGCGGCCTCGGGAAGCTGGCCTACAACTACGGTTTCCAGCGCTTCGACGTCACGGTCATGCTCGTCACCATCGTGCTGATCATTGTGCTGGTCCAGGTCATCCAGCTGGTGGGCGAGCGGATCTCCCGCAGCCTCGACCACCGCTGACGGGCCCGGCGCCAGCCACCCACAACACCGGCCGCCCGGGCCCGCACCCCGGCCAGGCGGACCGCCACATACCAACGACCCTGCAGCGGGTAGCCGCCCTCTGCATTTGCGCGGATCACGCCCCTGGCCGTGAATCCTGCTATTTCGAAAGGAACGCATCCAATGCGTAAGTCACTCTCCCTCCTGGCCACCGGCATTGTCACTGCCCTGGCGCTGACGGCTTGCGGTGGTTCGTCCACCCCCAGCGCCCAGGTCACCACTCTGGACCCGGCAAAGCCCGCCACGCTCACCGTCGGCGCAAGCCCGGTGCCGCAGGCGAAGATCCTTGAGTTCATCAACCAGGACCTGGCCCCGAAGGCCGGCCTGAAGCTGGACATCAAGGAAATCGAGGATTACCAGACCCCCAACACGGCCCTCAGCGACGGCTCCCTGGATGCCAACTACTACCAGCACCTGCCGTGGTTCGAGGACCAGGTGCAGACCAAGGGCTACAAGTTCGGCCACGGCGAGGGCGTCCACATCGAGCCGTACGCCGCGTTCTCCGAGAAGGTCCAGGACATCCAGGACATCCAGGACGGCGCCAAGGTTGCCATCACGAACGACCCGTCCAACCAGGTCCGGGCCCTCAAGGTGCTCCAGGTCGCCGGCCTGGTCAAGGACATCCAGGACGATTCCTCCGTGCTGACCCTGACCGACGAGCAGAACCCGAAGAAGCTGAAGTTCTCCGAGAACCAGCCGGAACTGCTGATCAACGACCTCAAGGACCCGTCGGTTGACCTGGCCCTGATCAACGGCAACTTCATCCTCAAGGCCGGCCTGAGCACCAAGGACGCCCTCGCGGTGGAGTCCGTGGAGAACAACCCCTACGCCAACTTCCTGGCCTGGCGCGAGGACTCCAAGGACGACGTCCGCATCAAGAAGCTCGATGAGCTGCTGCACTCCCCCGAGGTCAAGGCCTTCATCGAGAAGGAATGGCCCAACGGCGACGTGACCGTGGCGTTCTAATCCCCGCCGCACCATCGGCTTAAACACTTAGGGCACCCGCCGCGGCGGGTGCCCTAAGTGTTTAACGGCGACGCCGGGACCGGCGCCTGTGTCCGACTGCGTCAGGACTTCGCGGCGGCCGCGGCCTTGGCAGCGGCGGGCAGGGCGTCGAAGATCCGGTTCATCGCGGCGTCGTCGTGCGCGGCGGAGAGGAACCAGGCCTCGAAGACCGACGGCGGCAGGTAGACGCCGGAGTCCAGCATCGAGTGGAAGAACGGCGCGTAGCGGAACGCCTCCTGGCCCTGGGCGTCGTCGTAGTTGTGCACGCCCCGGGCGGAGGTGCCGAACGCCACGGAGAACAGGTTCCCGGCATGCTGGATCGAGTGGTCCACGCCAGCCGCGTCCAGGGCGGAGGACAGGGCGGAGGACAGCTCCAGCGAGCGGGCGTCGACGAACGAGTACACCTCGGGGGTGGCGTGCGTCAGGGTCGCGACACCGGCGGCCATGGCCACCGGGTTCCCGGACAGCGTGCCCGCCTGGTAGACCGGGCCCACCGGGGCGAGATAGTCCATGACGTCGGCGCGGCCGCCGAGGGCCGCCGTCGGCATGCCGCCGCCGATGACCTTGCCGAAGGTCAGCAGGTCCGGGGTCCACGGCTCGGCGGCGCCGGCCGCCCCGCCGGTCAGTCCCCAGTAGCCCGCGTAGCCGGTACGGAAGCCGGTGAGGACCTCGTCGAGGATCAGCAGGGCGCCGTGCTCGCGCGTGATCCGGGCCAGCCCGGCGTTGAAGCCCTCACCCGGGGTGACCACGCCCATATTGGCCGGCGCGGCCTCCGTGATGACGGCGGCGATGTTGGGCCCGTGCGCCTCGAAGGCCGCTTCGACTGCGGCGAGGTCGTTGTAGGGCAGCACCAGTGTCTCGGCGGCGGTGGCGGCGGTGACGCCGGCGGAGCCGGGCAGCGCCAGGGTCGCCAGGCCGGAGCCGGCGGCGGCGAGGAGGCCGTCGAGGTGCCCGTGGTAGCAGCCGGCGAACTTGATGATGAGGTTCCGGCCGGTGAACCCGCGGGCCAGCCGGACCGCCGTCATGGTCGCCTCGGTGCCGGTGGACACCATCCGGACACGCTCGGCAGCGGGAACGCGCTCCTGCACGATCGCGGCCAGGTTGGCCTCGTCCGGCGTGGAGGCGCCGAAGGACAGCCCGCGGTCGACGGCGGCATGCACCGCGGCGAGGACCTCCGGGTGGGCATGGCCCAGCAGAGCCGGGCCCCAGGAGCACACCAGGTCCACGTACTCGGCGCCGTCGGCGTCGGTCAGGTACGGGCCCTTGGCGGAGACCATAAAGCGCGGGGTTCCGCCGACGGAGCCGAACGCCCGGACCGGGGAGTTGACGCCGCCCGGCATCAGGTGGCGGGCGCGGTCGAAGAGTTCCTCGTTGCGAGGGTGGCTGGAAGTCATGGTTCCTATTCTTTCAGTTCCGTCAGTCGTTGGGGTCCGCGGCCAGCAGGCTGGCCACCCGGGGCGCCACCACCGTGCCGAACAGCTCGATGGAGCGCATCATGGCCTTGTGCGGCAGCGAGCCGCTGCTGTATTTGAGGTCGAAGCGGTCCACGCCCAGGTTCCGCTTGAGCAGGAGGATCTTCTGCGCCACGGTTTCCGGGGACCCGACGTACAGGGCCCCCTCCGGGGTGCACATCGCATCGAATTCGCCCCTGCTGCCCGGGCCCCAGCCGCGTTCGGCGCCCAGCCGGTTCCGCAGGCCCAGCCAGTGCGGGAAGAACTCCTCGCGGGCTTCTTCGTCCGTTTCGGCGATATGGCCCGGCGAGTGGGTGGCGACCTGCTGCATCGGGTGCCCGTACCGGCCCATGGCCTCGCGGTAGAGGTTGGCCAGCGGCGCGAACGACCGGGGTTCCCCGCCGATGATCGCGAAGATGATGGGGTACCCGTATTCGGCGCAGCGCAGCACGGACTCAGGGGTTCCGCCCACACCGATCCAGGCCGGCAGCAGGTGGTGCTCCAGCGGCGGGTAGACGCTCAGCCCGTTGATCGCCGGGCGGGTGCGGCCTTCCCAGCGGATGGGCTTCTGGGCGCGGGCCTTGTCGAAGAGCTCCAGCTTCTCCTCGAACAGGACCTCATAGTCGGCCAGGTCCAGGCCGAAGAGCGGAAACGACTCAATGAAGGAGCCGCGGCCCAGCATGACCTCGGCCCTGCCGTTGGAGATGGCGTCAACGGTGGAGAAGCGCTGGAAAACCCGGATGGGGTCGTCGGAGCTCAGGACGGTCACGGCCGAGCCGAGCCGGATGCGTTTGGTCCGGGCGGCCGCCGCGGCGAGGAACACCTCGGGTGCCGAGACGGCGTAGTCCTGGCGGTGGTGCTCCCCCACACCGAACGCGTGGAGGCCGACCTCGTCTGCGAGTTCGGCCTGCTCCAGCAGCTGGCGCAGCACCTGGGCGTGCGGGACGGGGTGCCCGTCCGGGAAGACCCCGACGTCGCCGAAGGTGTTCAGTCCCAGCAGGATGCGCCCCGGGCCGACGGGGGCCGTGGGGTTCGCCCGTGAAGCGGGGTCGGGTGCGGCCGCGGCGTTCATCGGGCCTCCTTCAGCCAGCCGGCGAGTTCGCTGGCCCAGTAGGTCAGGACCATGTTGGCGCCGGCGCGCTTGATGCCCAGCACGGATTCCGTGATGGCGGCCCGGCGGTCGATCCAGCCATTGGCGGCGGCCGCCTCGATCATCGAGTACTCGCCGGAGATCTGGTAGGCGGCCACCGGGACGGGGCTCATGGCGGCGACGTCGGCGAGGATGTCGAGGTAGCTCATGGCCGGCTTGACCATGACCATGTCGGCGCCTTCTTCGAGGTCCAGTTCCACTTCGAGGAGCGCCTCGCGGCGGTTCGCGGCGTCCATCTGGTAGGTGCGGCGGTCGCCCTGGAGCTGGGAGTCGACGGCCTCGCGGAACGGGCCGTAGAAGGCCGAGGCGTATTTCGCGGCGTAGGCGACGACGGCGGTGTTGGCGTGCCCAGCGTCCTCGAGCGCCTGCCGGATCACGCCGATCTGGCCGTCCATCATCCCGGACGGGCCGAGCACGTGTGCGCCGGCTTCCGCCTGGGCCACGGCCATGCGGCCGTAGATCTCCAGGGTGGCGTCGTTGTCCACGTAACCGTGCGCGTCGAGCACACCGCAGTGCCCGTGGTCCGTGAATTCGTCCAGGCAGACGTCGCTCATCACCACCAGGTCGTCCCCGACCTCGGCGCGGACGTCCCGGATGGCCTTGTTCAGCACACCGTCGGGGTCCAGCGAGGCGGTGCCGGCTGCGTCGCGGACGGCGGGGATGCCAAAGAGCATAATGCCGCCGACGCCGAGCTCCACGGCCTCGGCGGCGGCGCGCTTCAGAGTGTCCGTGGTGTGCTGCTGCACGCCCGGCATCGAGGCAATGGGGTTCGGTTCGGTGAGCCCCTCGCGGATGAAGGCAGGCAGGATGAGCTCCGCGGCGGAGAGACGGTGTTCGGCCGTCAGCCGGCGCATGGCCGGGGTGGTGCGGAGCTCATCCTGCCTGCCTTCATCCGCGAGG
>NZ_LNUT01000003.1:318222-374008 GCF_001512305.1 Arthrobacter sp. EPSL27 | reverse complement strand
TTCGACGCCCGGGGAACGGAAATCATCAGCCACCCACGCCCGCCCAAAGGAACCGTCTACATCGGCCTCAACGGCCCGGGCAAGCAACCGTCCACGAAGTCCTGAGACATGAAATGTCCACGATCAGCTGAGACATGAAGTGTCAACGATCAGGTGAGACATGAAGTGTCAACGATCAGGTGAGACATCACACGCCCGGATGGCCCCTCAAAGTGATAGCGCAACAGGTGGTCAGCCGGGCTGCGGGCGGCCGTGGATCCGGGCCGAGAGATCGTCCGCGACCTTCCGCACCCGGGCAGCCAGGGCGGGCCACTCCTCGGCCGGCAGCTTCTCCTCCAGGAAGGTCACGGCGACGGCGGCGGTGGGCCAGCCGACGTGGTCCGTGACGGCGGCGGCGATGGATCCGAAGCCCGGGGTCACTTCCCCGTGCTCGGTGGCGTAGCCGCGCTGCCGGACCTGGTCGAGGTGCGAGGACAGCGCCGAGTACTTCATGATGGGAAACTCGGTCTCGTGCCGGGCGGTGAAGGCGGCCGCATTGGGATACAGCGCCCGGACCTGCGACTTGGGCAGCGCGGCCAGGATGGCCCGCCCGCTGGCGGTGAGGTGGCTGGGCAGCCGCACCCCGACGTCGGTCACCAGGGAGGGCCGGTTCTTGGCCCGCTCCTCCACGATGTAGAGCACGTCGCGGCCGTGCAGGACGGCTAGGTGGGCGCTCTCCCCAATCACGTCCACCAAGGAGGCGAGCAGCGGCCGACCCAAGCGGGACAGCGGCTCCTGCCGGGAATAGGCCGAGCTGAGCTCGAACGCGCTGATCCCCAGCCCGTAGCGCTGCTCCTCATGGAGGTGCAGCACGAACCCGTTGGCCTCCATCACGCCCAGCAGGTGGTAGACGCTGGAGCGCGGCAGCCCCAGCGCGGTGGCAATGTTCGACGCCGCCATCGGCCCCCGCTTGGAGGCCAGCAGCTTGAGGATGCGCAGGGTGTTTTCTGCCGCCGGCACCTTGGAGGCCGTCTTTGCCGGGGCGGCCTGCGGCGCCGCGGCGGGTGCGGGGTTGCTGGTGGCTGGCATGGAACCTCTTCTGTGCTTGGTGTCCGGTATCCCGTACTTAAGCATGCCCGCCCGGCCGGGGTCCAGGACAGTCCGGGGGTGTCGAAGTATCTGGGATCCCGGACAGCTGCTGCGCCCGCTGCAGGGGCGGGCCGCCGTCGGGGATGTCTGAAATGAAAGACACCGCTTGCCCGTGAGTCTCATCACAGCTTCGCCCTGCATGGTCTGCTGGATAGCGGTCCCCCTCCCAATGACGAGAAGGTATTCGCATGCAACTCTCCCCCTCGGACATCAAGCCAACACCTCCTCCGGGACCTGGCGGCGGCGCCGGCGCGGTCTCCGCCGCCGTCGGCACCGTGCTGAACCGCGGACTCAACGTCCGCCACATCCGTTTTATGGCGCTGGGTTCCGCGATCGGCACCGGCCTGTTCTACGGCTCGGCCTCCGCGATCCAGAAGGCCGGCCCCGCCGTGCTGCTCGCGTACATGATCGGCGGCGCCGCCGTATTCATGGTGATGCGGGCCCTGGGTGAAATGGCCGTCCGCCACCCGGTCTCCGGGTCGTTTGGCCAGTACGCCAGCCGCTACCTTGGCCCGCTGGCAGGCTTTGTGACGGGCTGGACCTACGTGTTCGAGATGGCGATCGTGGCCATCGCGGACGTCACCGCGTTCAGCATCTACATGGGCTTCTGGTTCCCCGAGGTGGACCGCTGGATCTGGGTCCTGGCGATCATCTTCTTCCTCGCCGCGCTGAACCTGCTCAGCGTCAAGGTCTTCGGCGAACTCGAATTCTGGTTCTCGCTCATCAAGGTGGTGGCCATCATCGCCATGATCGCCGGCGGCGTCGCGATCATCATCTTCGGCTTCCAGGCCGGCGGCGCCACGGTGGCGCCCGGCGTCGGAAACCTCGTGGAGCACGGCGGACTGTTCCCCCACGGCTTCGAGGGCCTCCTTGCCTCGTTCGCCGTCGTGATGTTTGCCTTCGGCGGCATCGAGACCCTGGGGATCACCGCCGGTGAGGCAGCGGACCCGAAGAAGGTCATTCCGAAGGCCGTGAACACGGTCCCGGTGCGGGTGCTGCTGTTCTACGTGCTGACCCTGGGCGTCCTGATGAGCCTGTTCCCGTGGAACGAGATCGGCACCAACGGCAGCCCGTTTGTGCAGATCTTCAGCGGCCTGGGCATTCCGGCCGCGCCCCACATCCTTAACGCGGTGGTCATCACCGCCGCGCTCTCCGCGATCAACAGCGACATCTTCGGCGCAGGCCGGATCCTCTTTGGGCTGTCCCGGCAGGGGCATGCCCCCGCGAGCTTCGGCAAGGTCTCCCGGCACGGCGTGCCGTGGATGACCGTGGTGATGATGGCCGGCATCCTGCTGGTGGGCGTGGTCCTGAACGCCGTCATCCCGGAGGACGTGTTCCTCCTGATCGCCTCGATCGCGACCTTCGCCACCGTTTGGGTGTGGGTGATGATCCTGGCCTCGCACGTCGCGATGAAGCGCGAGATTGCCCGCAAAGGCCTGCCGGCGTCGGAATTCCCGTCGCCGTGGTGGCCGGCCGCGTCGGTGGCCACCATCGTGTTCATGGCCCTCGTAATCGCCATCCTCGGCGCCTTCGAGGACACCCGTGTGGCCCTCTACGTCGGCGCTGCCTGGCTTGGACTGCTGGTGGTGGGGTACCGGCTCTGGGTCCGCGGCCACGGCCGGGTCCGGGCAGAACTGGCGGATGAGACGGCTCCGGGCGCCCGCCTTCCGGCGGGTGGATGAGGCCCGCGGAGGGACTACCGGAGGGACTACCGGGGGAGACGACGGCGGGGACTGCTCGGGCGGGCCGCTTGGCGGCCGCCGGCCGGCAAGTAGTCCTCCCCGGGGCCTAGGTGGTGGCCCGCGTGACAGGGGTAGAAGTTACTCGTGTGACGAGTGGGGCTGACGGCTACCGTGTGTTCACGGGGTATCGGACCAGCCAGGGCACTGGCTGGGGAGTCCTTCCACAGCTGGTCCGGAACCGCCATTATTCCGTGTGACGCTCATCCCGAAGGAGTGGTTCCGATGGAGTTCCCAGCACCTCCACAGGCGCAACGTCAACGACGCCGAGTGGCCTCACTCTGGTCGGACCGGATGAGCCGCGCCAGGACGCCGCGGATCCCGTTCAGGGTGGGGCAGGTCCTTATCGGGGATGATCCGTTCAACGGCCGCCGGCTGGGGACGGTGGCCGTGATCGAGGCGCCCTACGTCGGCCTCCGGACAGCAGAACCCGCACCCGGCAACGTCATCTTCTACGACTACCGGCAACTCCGGTACCCCGACTAGTGGAAGAGAAAGACGACATGGGCGCAGCGAACGTATCCTCCCACTTCCTGACCATCGCGGAAGTCGCCGCGGCGATGCGGGTCTCCAAAATGACCGTGTACCGCCTGGTCAAGGCGCACGCCATCGCCGCGGTCCGGGTGGGCCGTTCGTTCCGGGTCCCAGAAGAAGCTGTCAACGACTACATCCGCCGCTCCACCGAACCGGCCACGAAGGACCAGGACGACGGCGGTAGCGCCAGTTAAGGCACTGCGGGCCGGAGCCTAACCAGCACCGGCCCGAGCAACGCGGGGTCACATCGCGCCCATGCCAAGGGGTTGGACGGGCGCGATGTGACCCTTCGTTGCTGTGCGCAGGGATGGGACGGCCTACTACCGCGCGGACCAGCCGCCGTCCATGGTGTAGCTCGCGCCGGTCACCATGCCGGCGTCGTCGGAGGCCAGCCAGGCCACCAGCGAGGCGACCTCTTCCGGCTCGACCAGCCGTTTGACGGCGGCTTCGGTCAGCATGATCTTGCTGAGGACCTCTGCTTCCGGGATGCCGTGTACCTTGGCCTGGTCCGCGATCTGGGACTCGACCAGCGGGGTGCGGACGTAGCCCGGGTTGATGCAGTTGGACGTGACACCGTGCGCGCCGCCCTCCAGCGCCGTCACCTTGCTCAGGCCCTCCAGGCCGTGTTTGGCCGAGACGTAGGCGCTCTTGAACGGCGACGCGCGCAGCCCGTGCACGGATGACAGGTTGATGATGCGGCCGAAGTTGTTGGCGTACATGTGCGGCAGCGCGGCGCGGATCAACAGGAACGGCGCCTCGAGCATGAGGGTGATCAGGCGGCGGAAATCGGCCGGATCGAAGTCCTCGATGGGGCTGATCCGCTGGATGCCGGCGTTGTTGACCAGGATGTCGCAGTCCAGGCTGACGGCCTGGAGCGCGTCGACGTCGAGCAGGTTCACCGCCCAGGAGGTGCCGCCGACTTCGTCGGCGAGGGCCGAGGCCGCGGCCTCGTCCACATCCGCGATGACCACCTTGGCGCCCCGGGCCGCGAGAGCACGGACGCTGGCAGCGCCAATCCCGCCAGCACCGCCGGTCACCAGGGCCTTGCGCCCGTTCAAGCTGCTCTCCATGTGCACTCCTCAGTTCGCTGTCCACTGCAGCCCGGGGAAATGCGATGCACGACGCCGGGCAGTTTCACTGAGTATTGCCGCACAAACTGGGCGATTCAATGGTCAAACCGGCACCCCTTATGTGCAGAATTGCAGATATGAAGGCAAACCCCGATGACCTGCTGGTGCTTCTGGCCGTCTCCCGCTCCGCGAAGTTCACCACTGCAGCGCAGTCCCTCGGGCTGAACCACACCACGGTGTCCCGCCGGATCGCGGCGCTGGAAAAAGCGCTCGGCGGGCGCGTGCTCTCCCGTGCAGCAGGCGGCTGGGAGCTCACCGACCTGGGCGCCGAAGCGGTGCAGGTAGCCGAGCGGGTGGAGGCCGCGGTCCGCAGCCTCGAACAGCCGGGCAGGACCCCGGACCCGATCACCGGCGTCGTCCGCATGACCGCAACGGACGGCTTCAGCGCGTACATTGCGGCCCCGGCGGTGGCCCGGCTGCGCAGGGACCACCCCGGGCTGAGCGTCGAGATCATCACCGTCACGCGGCGCGCGCTCCAGCAGCGTTCCGGACTGGACATCGAGGTGGTGGTGGGCGAGCCCCAGGTGCACCGGGCCGCGGCGGCCCGGCTGGGCGAGTACATGCTTGGCATGTACGCCTCCCGCGACTATCTGGCCGAGTACGGCACCCCCGCCACCATCGAGGAACTGACCACCCATTCGCTGGTCTACTTCGTGGATTCCATGCTGCAGGTGGACGACCTGGATGCACCGCGGCGGCTGGTGCCCACCATGCGCGACGGACTGAGTTCCACGAACGTGTTTGTCCACGTGGAGGCGACGCGCGCCGGGGCCGGGATCGGCTTCCTGCCGTGCTTCGCCGCGGACCTGCACCCCGACCTGGTCCGGCTGCTGCCCGAGGAGTTCGCCGAGCTGCTGCCCTACTGGATGGTGCTGCGCTCCGATTCGATGCGCCGCCCCGCCGTCGCGGCGGTGGTGCAGGCGCTGCGGGATCAGACGAAGGCCCACCGGGCGGCGCTGATGGGCCGGGGCGGCCCATCGACTGCGTCGTAGGCGCCTTTATGGGGCGCCAAAAGGGCAGTTAGGGAGCAGCCGGCGACGCCGGGTCCACCGTTTTCGGGTCGCGCCGCACCGGGGCGCCCGCGGCGAAGGCCCGCACCCGGGCGTCGTCCCAGATGTGGGCGGGTACCGCGCCGCCCAGCAGGCGCCGCGCCAGCCCGGGGTCGTCGTCGAACGGGACATCACTGCCGGCAATAATCATGTTTCCGTAGCGCCGTCCCTTGAGCATGGCCGGGTCCGCGATGATGACGGTGTGCCGGAACGCCGCCGCGATGGTCGCGGCGTCCTCGCGGGCGTTCTTCAGGTCCGGCGCGTCGCCGGAATTCACGACGTACATGCCGCCCGGGGCCAGGACACGCTGGATGTGCCGGTTGAAGTCCAGGGTGGAGAGCGGCCGCGGGGTGAGCGAACCGGCAAAGACGTCGCGGATGATCAGGTCCCTGGTCTGCGGCGTCAGGCTTTCCGTCACCTCGCGGGCCTCCCCCACGCGCAGGCGCAGGAGCGGCGCCTTGGGCAGGTCGAACCAGCCGCGGACGTACTCGGCCAGCTTGCCGTCCAGTTCCACCACCACCTGGCGCGCGTCGGGGTAGGCGGCATGGAAGTACCGGGCCAGGGAGCATGCCCCGCCGCCGAGGTGCAGGGCGCGCAGCTTCGGACGGGATTCCGGGGGCCAGCGCGACTCCACCAGTGCCGAGATCCAGCGCATGTATTCAAAGTCGAGGAACAGCGGATCCGCGAGGTCGATGTGTGAACTCATCACGCCGTTGATCCGCAACAGCCAGCCGGTGGAGTTGTCCTGGTCCGCGATCAGCTCGCAGTCGCCGGTATCGATGTAGTAGATGCCCTCCACGGGCCCCTCGGGCCGGCTGCCCTTCGGAATCTCCACCACCCCTGCGGCTTTGTCCGCGCCGCTCCGGCCGGCGGCCCTGCCCCGCTTCGCCATCAGCCGTCCACCGTTATGCCCATCGTCCCAGCCTAGTTCACCGCACTGATCTGCCCGGCTGAGAAAAAATAAGGGAAGGGTACTTACTATTTGTTAGTAATCATGCTTACTATTTATTCTCCAGTTAGTGCTGGTTCGTGATCAGCAGCCGATCTTGAAAGAGAGCGAAGATGACAGAGAACCAATGGCCCCAGGACGGCAGCTACGGTACGCCCGCGGCCACCCAGCAGACTCCCCTCCGGCCGGAAACCACGTTCCCCCCCGTGCCGAACGGCAGCACCTCCGGATCCGTCAACGGCAGCGGCGCCTCCAGGACCGACGCAGCCAAGGATGAGGCCGCGGAAGTGAAGCGCCAGGCGGCGGATTCCGCACACAGTGTGGCGGAGACCGCCAAGACCGAGGCCGCTAACGTTGCGGCCGAGGCCAAGTCCAACGCCAAGGACCTCCTGTACCAGGCCAAGTCCGACCTGACCGACCAGGCCGGGATGCAGCAGCAGAAGGTGGCCGAGGGCCTCCGCTCGATTTCGACCGAACTGAGCTCCATGGCATCCGCCTCCGAGCAGCCCGGCATGGCAACCGATCTTGTGCGCCAAGCGGCGGAGCGCTCCTCCGCCGTGGCATCGTGGCTGGACGGACGCGATCCCGGTTCCCTCCTGACGGAGGTCAAGTCATTCGCGCGCCAGCGTCCCGGCACGTTCCTGTTGCTCGCCGCCGGCGCCGGTGTCTTGGCCGGGCGGCTCAGCCGCAGCCTCAGCGCAGGCGCCCCGGAATCCGCGGCCGCCGCCACCGGGCCGGGCACGCCCGCCCGCGTCGCTGACACGGGAATGGCCGTCCCGCCGCCGCCCGTGCAGATGCCGGCTCCGGAAACCACGACGGCGGGCGTCGCGGACACCTACCCGCCCAGCCCGCTCGGCGACGAGGACCGCTGGGACGCTGCTCCCGCAGGAACCGACCCGCTCCGGCAGGACACATACCGCGCCGCAGAGCCGCTCGGCAGCACGGACCCGCTTCGCAGCACCGATCCGCTCCGCGACGACCCCTTTGACGGTGGCCGTCGATGACCAGCGAAATGCCTCCCACCGCAGCCCACGCCAAAGCCGAGACCTCGTCCTTGGGCGACCTCCTGGCTGATGTCACGCGGGACATGTCCACTCTGATGCGGCAGGAAGTCGAGCTGGCGAAGGTCGAGCTCAAACAGTCCGCAACCCGGGCCGGGAAGGGCAGTGGAATGCTCGCCGGCGCAGGAGTGGCCGGCCACTTTGTGCTCCTCTTCCTGTCCTTGGCCCTTTGGTGGGCGCTCGGCACCGTAATGGGGCTGGGCTGGTCCGCCGTCGTCGTCGCCGTCCTGTGGGGCATTGTCGCCGCGGTCCTGGCCTCGATCGGCCGCAAGGAACTCAAAGCGATCAAGGGCATGCCCCAGACGGCGGAGACGCTGCAGGAAATCCCGCCCACGCTCAAACCCACCACCTAGATCCAGCGAGGAACAACGATGAGTGAAAACCCTGATGTCATCCGAGCAGATATTGAAGCCACCCGCGCACGGTTGGGCACCAACGTCGATGCCGTGGCGGACAAGGTCACCCCGTCCCACATCGTGCAGCGGCAGACCGACCGCGTCAAAGAAAACGTAAAAGACGCCGTTTTCGGAGTCAAGGAGAAGGTCATGGGAGCTGCCGACCACACCGCCGGCAATGTCCACTCCGCCACCGACAGCGCCGGGGCACACCTGAGCGACGCCGGCGCCGCAATCGGAGACGCCCCGGCCATGGCCAAAACCAAGACCCAGGGCAACCCGCTGGCTGCGGGCCTGATCGCGTTCGGCGCCGGGCTGCTGGTGTCCTCCCTGATCCCGGCCAGCCAGAAGGAACGCGAGGCAGCCGACGCCCTGAAGTCCGCCGCCGAACCGCTCACCACGGAACTGACCGAGGCCGCGAAGCACGTCGCCGAAGGGCTGAAGGAACCGGCCCAGGAAGCAATGGAGAACGTCAAAGCCACCGCCTCCGAAGCCACCGAACACGTCAAGAGCGAAGGCCAGGGCGCCGTGGCCGACGTCAAGGACCGCACCGCCGAAGCCAAGGACAACGTCCAGCAGGCGTAAGCCTGCTTGATCCGGCCGGCCGCCCAGCGCACACGCGCCCGGGCGGCCGGCCGATGCGCTTAACCCGATAAAGGAAGATCTTCCATGGCCCAGAATCCTGCCAAGGCAGAAAATGACACTATGACCGACGCCGAGACCCCGGAGAGCAGCACCGCCAAGGACCGCACGGCCCCCGCGCCGGATGATGCCCGCAAGCCCGACAGCCCCGCCGACGTCACCAAACCCTCGTGGAAGTACATAGTCAAGAAGACGTTGCGGGAATTCACCAAGGACCAGTGCCAGGACCTTGCCGCGGCACTGACGTACTACTCGGTCTTGTCCATCTTCCCGGCGCTGCTGGCCCTGGTGTCCCTGCTGGGCATCTTTGGGCAGGCTGAGAAGACCACGTCCGCGCTTCTGGAGATCGTCGCCGGGTTCGCGCCTGCTGACACGGTCGACGCCATCAGGCAGCCAGTCGAGCAGCTCAGCAGCAACTCCGCCGCCGGATTTGCGCTGATCTTCGGAATCCTCACCGCGCTCTGGTCCGCGTCCGGTTATGTCGGGGCGTTCGGCCGGGCCATGAACCGGATTTATGAAGTGGACGAGGGCCGTCCCTTCATCAAACTCCGCGGCACGATGCTGGCCGTCACCATCGCCACCGTGCTGATCGTTCTCGCGCTCTCGGCCATGCTCGTCCTGAGCGGTCCCGTGGCGGAGTCCGTCGGCAACGCGATCGGCTTGGGCGGGGCCTTCCTGACGGCGTGGAACATCCTCAAGTGGCCCGTGATCCTGCTGCTCGTCATCCTTACGATCGCCATCCTTTACTACGCCACCCCGAACGTGAAGCAGCCCAAGTTCCGCTGGATGAGCCTGGGCTCCGCGATTGCGCTGGTGATCTTCCTGCTGGCCTCCCTGGCGTTTGGGTTCTACGTCGCCAACTTCGGCAGCTACGACAAGACCTACGGTGCGATCGGCGGTGTCATCGTCTCGCTCCTGTGGCTCTGGATCCTCAACATGTCGCTGCTGTTCGGGGCCGAGTTCGACGCCGAGATGGAGCGGGGCCGCCAGCTCCAGGCCGGCATCGAAGCCGAGGAAACCCTCCAGTTGCCGCCCCGCGATACCAAGCAAAGCGACAAGCTGCAGGCCCGCGAGGAAGAAGACATCCAGCGCGGCCGTGAACTCCGCGAACAGTACAGCAGCGGCCCTGAGGCCGCCCCGCACGGCGACCGCGGAGCTGAGCAGGAGCCCCGCAACCCGCGGGACCAAAGCCCCTAGCCCTTTCCGGCAACGGGCGTTCTACTGGGGGCAAAGTACCGCCCGGACGCGGGCACGGCTGACCGGGAGGACAGATGACTGCACCGGTTGCAGGGCACGGACGCACCATGGTTGCAGTCGGCTATGACGGGTCCGAGGCCGCGCAGGGTGCCGTCAGGTGGGCTGCGGAATACGCCACGGCGGGAAAGTACCGGCTCCGGGTGGTGCACGCCTGGGTGTGGCCCCTGTTCACGAAGAAGCTCGGGCCGGTGCGGGGCGTCGAGGGCAGCGGGTTGCGGCACGCCGCAGAAGCGATCCTGGCCGAGGGCGTCGAGCTGGCGCGTACGGCCCACGCCGCGGCCAGAAAAGCGGCCCCGGGCCCCGGGGAACCGGACGCCGCAGCCGGCGGCACGGCCCCTGCAGGCGATACCGGCGGGACAGCCGGCCCCGCCGGGGCGGGCGGCGGAGCGGTATTCGACGTCGAGGGTGTCATGGAAGCCGGGCTCCCGGCTCCGGTGCTGCGCGGTGCTGCCGGCGACGCCGCCCTGCTGGTGGTGAGCAGCCGCGGGCTCGGTGGCCTGCTGGGGCACGTTGCCGGATCGGCCTGCCTCGCCCTGGCCGGCTCCTCGCCGTGCCCTCTGATGGTCATCCACCGCCCCCGCGGCCCCGGCGAATCGGCGGGCCCCGTGGTGGTGGGCGTGGACGGGACGTCCCGGAGCTCCGCAGCGCTGGCTGCCGCGACACGGCTGGCGGCGATGTTCGGGGCGCCCCTGCAGGTGGTCCATATCGACAAGACGCGCGGCAGGGCCCACGCCGGGCACGGCAAGCACGCCCTGCACGGCCAGGACCTGCTGGACCACGCCGTGGCGGAAGCCAAAGCACTGGCCCCGGAGGTGCCGGTCTCCGGCTCCCTCCGCGAAGGCCATGCGGCCTCCAAAGAACTCCTGGCAGCCGCCGCGGACGCTGATGTCCTGGTGATCGGCGCCCACAACCGTGAGGGCGGGCCCGGGAACACCGTCACGGCCGTCCTGAACAAGGCGCGGTGCAACGTCCTGATCACGCGCTGACCCATCCACCGGACCACCGCCTTCAGAGGGGAGCTGAAGGTTCTAGCAGAGGAGGCGCCCGTGCGAGCCTGGCGGGTAGTACAGCCCGGGCCGATGAGAAGCGGCCCCTTGGTGGAGGATGAATGCCCCGATCCACGGCCCGGCCCCCGGGAGGTGCTGGTGCGGGTCCGGACATGCGGCGTGTGCCGCACCGATCTGCACCTGGCCGAGGGCGACCTCGCACCGCGGCACCCCGGCACCATTCCGGGCCACGAAGTGGTGGGTGAAGTCGTGGGGAGCGGCACCCGCGCCACACGGTTCTCCCCCGGCGACCGGGTGGGGGTCGCCTGGCTCGGCGGGACCTGCGGCTCCTGCCGCTTCTGCCTCCGCGGGGAGGAAAACCTGTGCCTCGCCCCGGTGTTCACCGGCTGGGACCGCGACGGCGGCTACGCGGAGCTCATCACGGTGGCCGAGGACTTCGCCTACCGGCTCCCGGCCGGCTTCTCCGACGAGGAGGCAGCGCCCCTGCTCTGCGCCGGGATTATCGGCTACCGGGCCCTTGCCCGCGCGGAGCTGCCCATCGGCGGGCGGCTGGGGATCTACGGCTTCGGCGGATCCGCCCACCTGGCAGCCCAGATCGCCCTGTACCGGGGCGCCCGCGTGTACGTGATGACGCGGTCGGCGGAAGCCCGCAGCCTGGCCCTCGAGCTGGGAGCCACCTTCGCCGGCGGGGCGGACGAGCAGCCCCCGGACCCGCTGGACTCGGCCATCCTGTTTGCCCCCGTGGGCGGTCTGGTTCCGGTGGCCCTGCGTGCCCTGGACCGTGGCGGGACCCTCGCCGTCGCCGGGATCCACCTGAGCGACATTCCCCCGCTGCACTACGCGACGGACCTGTTCCAGGAGCGCCAGCTGCGCAGCGTCACGGCCAACACCCGGGCCGACGGCGAGGAGTTCTTCAGGATCGCCGCGGAGGTTCCGCTGCGGCCCACCACCGTGGCCTACCCGTTCTCCGCCGCGGACCAGGCGCTGCTGGACCTGTCGGAGGACCGGGTCACCGGCGCGGCCGTCCTGCGGATGGATTCCCCGTAACCGGCGTCTGCGCCGTCTGGGCAGCGGCGGGCCAGCCGTCCCTGCGCAGGAACTCGTGCACCTGCCCGGCCCGGAGAAGCACGCGCTGGCTTCCCACGCGCACCAGCACCGGGGCCGCGTCGCCCGGGGCCGCCGAGACCGTCAGCCGGTCGCGTTCGAGCTGGACATTGAGCATCTGGTCCCGGTAGCGGACATGAAAATTCAAGCGGCCAAGCTCAACCGGCAGCCGGGGCGCGAAGTCGAGGGCATCGCGCGTGATCCGCAGCCCGGCGAAGCTGCGCTGGACGACGTCGATGGTCCCGGCCATGGCGCCCAGGTGGATGCCGGAGCTGGTGGTTCCGCCCTGGGTGTCGTCAAGGTCCGCATCGAGGGCTTCCCGGAACACCGCCCACGCCCGTTCGGGGTCCCGCTGGGCCAGCACCGACGCGTGCGCCACCCGGCTGAGCGTGGACCCGTGCGCCGTGCGGGCCAAATAGAAGTCCACGGTGGCGGCCATCTGCGCCGGGGTGACCGTGTACCCCAGCCGGGCCAGGAATCGGAGGAGCTGGTCCTCGCCCAGGACGTACAGCAGCATCAGGACGTCGGCCTGCTTGGCCAGCCGGTAGTGGTTGGTGCTGTCCCCCTCCGCCTCGAGGATCAGGTCCAGGCGCTCGATCAGCCCGTAGGTGCGGCGGTAGTGCTTCCAGTCCAGTTCCCGCAGCGCGCTGTAGCCGTCGAACTGGCTGATGACGCCGTCGCCGTGGAACGGAACGAACATACGCCGGCTCAGGTGCTCCCACGTCTCGATTTCAACGCCGGTCACCAGCAGCCGGGCGCGCAGCTCGTCCATGTCGAACCCGCGGACCGAATGCATGATCCAGACGGCCTGGTCGAACACCCACGCCGCCATGATGTTGGTGTAGGCGTTGTCGTTCAGCCCGCCGCCGGAGTCGCCGGGGTTCCCCGTGTGGTACTCGTCCGGCCCCATCACGCCGCGGAGGTGGAAGCGGTCCTCGGCCGGGTCGAACTCCGCCATGGACGCGAACAGGCGGGCGACGTCGACGATGATTTCCGCTCCGTGCTCGGTCAGCCAGCCGCGGTCCTGGGTCGCCTCGAAGTACTGCCACGCGTTGTAGGCAACGGCGAGGCCCACGTGCCGCTGGAGCCGGGAGTAGTCCTTCATCCAGTGCCGGGACCGCCGGTTGAACAGCAGCTTCGGCGTCTGTTCCGTGCCGTCGCTGCCGCTTTGCCAGGGGAACAGTGCGCCCTTCAGGCCCGCGGCGCGCGCCGCGTCCCGGGCCGTACCGAGGCGCCGCCACCGGTAGTCGAGCAGCTCCCGTGCGAGCGACGGCAGCCGCGAGTTGAGCACCGGCAGGACGAAGAGCTCATCCCAGAAGATGTGCCCCCGGTAGCCCTCGCCGTGCAGTCCGCGCGCCGGTACCCCGGCGTCGAGTTCAGCGGTGTGGGTGGTAAGCGTCTGCAGCAGGTGGAAGACGTGCAGGTTGAGGATGAGCTGCGCCTGCGAGCTCGCGTCAAACTCGATGATGAAGGGGGCCAGCAGGATCTCCCAGGCGGCCTCGTGTTCGGCCTGCAGGGCGTCGAAGCTGCCCGGGGCGCGGGCCAGCGCTGCTTTGGCGGCCGTCAGCGGCGAGGCGATGGCGTGGTCACGGGAGGACGCCACGGCCACGGTTTTGAGCACGGTCACCGGCTCCCCCGCGTCCACGGCAAGCTCGAAACGGTGCGTGTGCAGCCCGCCCACCTGTTCGGGGATGGCCGTGCCGGCCGGCCCGCCGGCCCCGCGCACCTCAGTCCGGAACGCCAGGGCGATCCCGATGCCGCTGGTGACGGTCCGGACCTCCACCGTGAGCCCGGCCGTGCCAGGACCGGCCCCGGTGGCGGCAGCCGTGACGGACTCCAGGTGCCGGTTGGAGAGCGAGGCGTCCTCGGGGACATTGGCGTTGGTGACGTCCGTGTCGCAGCCGCTGCGCACACTGATGGCCCCACTCCAGCCGACGGCGGTGATGACGGTTTCCAGGGCGGCGAGGTTCGGGGTGGCCATGGACACCAGGCGGCGCTGCAGCACGCGGAGCTGCCGCCCGGCGTCATCCTCCAGGAGCGCCTCACGGCTCAGCACCGCCCGCTTGAGGTCCAGGGTCCGCCGCTCGCTGCGGAGGGACAGCCCGCCCTCGGACCACCAGCCGCCGTCGGCGATCCGGATGTCCAGGGGCAGCCAGTCCGGGATGTTGACCATGTGCTCGTCGTCGGATTCCTGGTCCAGGACCACACTGTGCAGGCTGTTGTAGACCCCGGCCAGATAGCTGCCGGGATAGTGCACAGCCCCGGCGCGGTGTTCCGGGGCGGCCCCGCGCGTGGCGAAATAACCGTTGCCCAGGGTGGTGAGGGCTTCACGGTGGCCTTCATGCGCCGGGTCGAACCCCTCGTAGACCAGCAGCCACGGATGGGTGATGACCAGGCCGATGTCCAGCTGGCTGACGTCCTCGACGACGGCGTCGGCGCCCGCCGCTTCCAGCCGCTCCCGCCGCCCGTCCCGGTCGATGCCGACCACCAGCCCGAAGCCGCCGCGGCGCCCCGCCTCCACCCCGACCTCCGAGGCCTCGATGACCATCGCCCTGGCAGGAGGGATCTCAAGCCGGCGCACCGCTTCCAGGGGCAGCGCCGGGGCAGGTTTTCCCGCGACGCCGCGGTCCAGGGCCGTCTGGCCGTCGATCACGTGGTCGAAGGCGTCCCCGAGCCCGACGGCGGCCAGCAGTGTGGCGGCATTCCGGGCGGAGGTGGCGAGCACCACGGGAACGCGCCCGGCCTTCAGCCGTCCGAGCAGGTCCGTGGTGCCGGGGTAAGCCCGCACGGGCGTGGTTCGGAGCAGTGTGTCGAACAGGTCGTTCTGGCGCGCCGCGAGGCCGAAGGCGGTCCACTCGGCGGGGCCGTCCGTGGGCGCGCCGTCCGGGATGCGCGCGCCGCGGGAGCGCAGGACGGCGCCCACCGCGTCCTCGCTGGTCCGGCCCGCCGCCACATCCAGGTAGTCGGCGGAGCTGAACGCGTCCCGGCGGGTCCCGGCGGGAAGGCGCGGGTCCTGCAGGACGTCGTCGAAGAGCTGTTTCCAGGCCGCAGCACGGAGTTCCGCCGTGTCAGTGACCACCCCGTCGAGGTCAAAAATTACGGCGTCGACGGGCGCCAGCGCTGCGGCCAGGGTGGGCGACTCCGTCATGCCCCAGTCGTACCAGCCGGAGGGCTGCGGCGACAGGGGCGGACTGCCGCAATGCCGGGGCGGGCGCGGACTTCGCGGCCTGCGTCAACCCAGCAGCGCATCGAGGGTGGTGAAGCCGTAGCCTGCCGCGCGGATCCGCGCGATCATCCCCGGCAGGGCGTCGGCATCGAGGGTGGTCCCGTCGTCGGGATTGGAGCCGATGTGCATCAGCACGATCTCCCCGGGCTGGAGCCGGGCCAGCACCCGGTCCGCCACGATCTGCGCCGTGATCCCGCCGCTGCTGCCTTTCCAGCCGAGCGTGTCCACGGTCCAGCGGACGGGCAGGTAGCCGTTCGCGTTGACCGTGGCGATGGTGCGGGCGTCGCGCTCGCCGAAGGGGAAGCGGAAGAGCGGCCGCGGGTCCCCTCCGCCGGCCCGGATGGCTTGCTCGGCGCCGGACAGCTCCTGCACGATTGCGGCGTCCGGCAGGCCGGTGAAGCCGGGGTGGGTCATCGAGTGGTTGCCCAACCGGTGCCCGCCTGCAACGATCTGGGCGACCCCGGACGGGTTGGCGGCGGCCCAGTTTCCGGTGAGGAAGAACGTGCCGCGCACGCCGGTGGCGGCGAGGGTCTGCAGGATAGGCGCCAGTCCCGCGGAGTTGGCGCCGGCGTCGAACGTCAGGGCGACCACTGCGCCGGCGCCCGGGATCACCTCGAGGTCGCGGCCGGCGAGCGCGGCGGGAAACGTGGCAGCCGGGGCAGGCGGTTCAGGGGCCGGGGGTTCAGGAGCCGGAGGGGCCGGCGGTGGCGGGACCGGGGCGGTGGGCAGTGGGGCGGGCCCGTCCGGAGCCGTTCCGCTGGGAGCGGGAACCGGGCTGTCCGGCTCACCCGGTGTCGAACTCTCAGGTGTCGAGCTGCCAGGCGTGCCCGGCGTCGAACTGCCTGGCCCGGAACTGCCAGGTGTGCCGCTCGCGGCCGGAACCGACGGTGACGGTGTGGGCCCAGCCGACGGCGGGCCGGTGGCCAGGAAAACTGCCAGCACCACCCCGGCGGCCAGCAGCAACACCGCGACCCCGGCCGCCAGCCAGCGGCGCCGGCCGGACATGATGGACCACATGCCTCACTGTGGCACCACCGGCCACAGCCGGGCTAGGGCTGAAGTGCCCGGCAAGGCAACGCGGGGTCACTTCGCGCCCATGATTGCCCCCGGGATGGGCGCCAAGTGACCCCGCGTTGCCTTGTCCGCGTCGTCCGCGGTGCGGCGCTCCGTAACCTGGATCCCCACGGGCCTGTGCGGGAGCCGCCAGCAGTAGGATGCAACTAACCCAATCTGTCATCCCGACGCCGAGACTGAGGCGGCCCGCCGTGAAACTAATGCTCCGGTACCCGCTCGTGGCGGGCACACTTGCGGCCCTCCTGGCGGTGATTGTCCTGCTGCTGTCCGGGCAGCCGGTGGTTGCGCAGGTCTCGGCCAGTATCTACGCCCTGGCCGTGGCGGCCTACCTTGCCGTCGGCATGGCCCGCCGCCTGATGGGTGGCCAGTGGGGCATCGACATCCTGGCGGTCACCGCGATTGTCAGCACGGTACTGGTAGGCGAATACATCGCCTCCATGATCATCGTCCTCATGATGGCCGGCGGAACCGCCCTGGAGGACTACGCCGCCGGCCGGGCCAAGAAGGAACTGACGTCCCTGCTGGAACGCGTCCCCCAGACGGCCCACCGCGAGCGGGGCAGCAGCTCCGCCGCCGGAACACCCGCCGCCGGAACAAAGACAGCCGACACCGACGGCCAGCATGAAGATGTGCCCGCCACCGACGTCGGGATCGGGGATATCCTGCTGGTGCGCCCGGGAGAGGTGGTGCCGCTGGACGGCATCCTGCTCTCGGACTCCGGCACCTTCGACGAATCCTCCCTGACGGGCGAAAGCCTTCCGGTGGAACGGTCCGCCGGGGAGCCGCTGATGAGCGGTTCCCTCAACGGCGAGGCGGCAGTCCGGATGCGGGTGACGGCCCGGATGGAGGATTCGCAGTACAGCCGCATCGTGGCCCTCGTCAAAGAGGCCTCGGAGAGCAAGGCGCCCATGGTCCGGCTCGCCGACCGGTACGCCATCCCGTTTACCGCCCTCGCCTACACCTTGGGCGCGGCGGGCTGGATCATCAGCGGGGACCCGGCCCGGTTCGCGGAAGTGCTGGTGGTGGCCACCCCCTGCCCGTTGCTGATTGCCGCGCCCGTGGCGTTCCTGGGCGGCATGAGCCGGGCCGCCCGTTCCGGTGTGATCGTCAAATACGCCGGCGTCCTGGAACAGCTGAGCCGGATCAAGACGGCGGCGTTCGACAAGACGGGCACCCTGACCTACGGCCGGCCCGCCCTGGTGGGCGTCCGGACGTCGGGCGCGTTTTCCGAGGACGAGGTGCTCGGCCTGGCGGCCTCGGCCGAGCAGTACTCCTCCCATGTGCTCGCCGCCTCGGTGATGGATGCCGCGCGCACCCGCGGGCTGGTGTTCGAGCCCGCCACGGAGGCGACTGAATACGCCACGCACGGCGTCCGGGCCCGCTTCGACGGCCGCGACGTGGTGGTGGGGAAGCCCAATTTCGTGGCCGAATCAGCCGCCGGCGTCGTGGAAACGGACCTGGCCAGCGGTGAACTCGCCATCTACGTGGGCGTGGCCGGGAAGTTCGCCGGCGCCCTGGTGATGAGCGACCCGCTCCGCGGGGAGGCCCACCGCACGCTGGCCGAGCTCAAGGAGCTTGGGGTCACGCAGACGGTCATGCTGACCGGCGACGCCCTTGCCACCGCCGAACACATCGCGGCCGAGGCGGGGCTTACCGACGTCCGGGCCGAGTGCCTTCCGCCGGACAAGGTGGAGGCCGTCCGGTCCCTGCCGCTCCGCCCGGTGATGATGGTGGGCGACGGCGTCAATGACGCCCCTGTCCTGGCGGTCGCCGACGTGGGAATCGCGATGGGCGCCCGCGGCTCGACGGCGGCCGGCGAGTCGGCCGACGTCGTGATCATCCTCGATGACCTGTCCAAGGCCGCCACCGCCGTGCGGATCGGACAGCGCACCGTCAAGGTGGCGCTGCAGAGCATCTGGATCGGCATCGCGCTGAGTGTGGCCCTGATGGTTGCCGCGGCCGCCGGCTACATCCCGGCCATCGCCGGCGCCCTGTCCCAGGAGCTGGTGGACCTGGCCACCATCCTCAACGCGCTGCGGGCGCTCAGCGCGGGCAAGGACAACACCGGCACGCGTGCCGGAAGAAACAGTGCCGGAAGAAAGCGTGCCGGAAGAAAGGGTGCCGGAACAAAAGGGGCCGGGGCGACGGGCACCGGCGTTGGAGGCCCCGGCCTGCCGGCGGCCGGGAGCGCTACCGGGACGGTCGCTGGTTCTCGGCTTCCGCGATCCGCGGAACAGTCCTGAGGTAGCTGTCCGGGTTCAGGGAGATCGAATCGATCCCCTCCCCGACCAGGAACGCCGCGAACTCGGGGTGGTTGCTGGGGCCCTGCCCGCAGATCCCGATCTTGATCCCGGCGGCGTGGGCCTGCCGGATCGCCTCGCTGATCATGGCCATCACGGCTTCGTCCCGTTCGTCGAAGAGCGCCGCCAGCTGCGCCGAGTCCCGGTCCACCCCCAGGACCAGCTGGGTGAGGTCATTGGAGCCGATGGAGAAGCCGTCGAAGCGCGTGGCGAACTTGGCGGCAAGGACCACGTTGGACGGGATCTCGCACATCATGTAGACGTGCAGGCCGTCCTGGCCGCGGACCAGGCCGTGCTCGGCCATGACGGCCAGCACCCGGTCCGCTTCGTGTGGAGTGCGGCAGAAGGGCACCATCACAATGACGTTGGTGAACCCAAGCTGTTCGCGGACCCGTTTGAGGGCGGCGCATTCGAGGGCGAACCCCGCACGGTAGCGGTCGTCGTAGTAGCGGGAGGCGCCGCGGAAACCGAGCATCGGGTTTTCCTCCGGCTCCTCGAAGGCGGAACCGCCGATTAGGTGCGCGTACTCGTTGGTCTTGAAGTCGCTGAGCCGGACAATCACGGGCCGGGGGTAGTAGGGCGCGGCGATCTTGGCGATGCCCAGCGCCAGGGCGTCGACGAAGTAGTCTTTCGGGTCCGGGTAGCCGCGGGTGAGGTCCCGGATCTGTCCGGCTTCCGCGGGGTCGGTGACCCGGTCGGGGTGGACCAGCGCCATCGGGTGGACGCGGATCAGGCTGCTGATGATGAATTCCATCCGGGCGAGCCCGACGCCGTCGGCGGGCAGGCGCCACCACTGGAAGGCCGCCGCGGGGCTGGCGATGTTGACCATGACTTTGGTGCGCGTCTCCGGCAGGTCGCCGAGGTCCACTTCCTCGGTGTCGAACGCGAGGGTCCCCTCGTACACCCGGCCTTCATCGCCCTCGGCGCAGGACAGGGTCACGGCCAGGCCTTCGGCCAGGACCGCGGTGGCGTTGCCGGTGCCGACGACGGCGGGGACCCCGAGTTCGCGGCTTACAATCGCCGCGTGGCTGGTGGGGCCGCCGTGGTCCGTGACGATGCCGGCGGCCCGTTTCATGATCGGAACCCAGTCCGGGTCGGTCATTTCGGTGACCAGGATGGCGCCGTCGCGGAAGTTCTCGATGTCCCCCGCGCTCCGGATCACGCAGGCGGTGCCCTGCGCGATCGAGTCGCCGATCGCGGCGCCGGCGGCCAGCACGGTGCCGGTTTGCCGCAGGTGGTGGAGGGTGAACCGGGAGCCCGATTTCTGCGACTGGACGGTCTCCGGCCGCGCCTGGACCATAAACAGCTCCCCGGTGACGCCGTCCCGGGCCCATTCCATGTCCATCGGCCGGGCGTAGTGCTCCTCGACGCTCACCGCCCAGCGCGCCAGCGCCAGGATCTCGGCGTCGGCCAGCACAAAGGCGCGGCGTTCGGCGTCGGAGGTGTCCACCATCTTGGTCCGCGCATGCCCGCCCCGGCTGTAGACCATCTTGCGTTCCTTGGAGCCGAGGGTCTTCTCGATGATGGGGCTGAACTCGTCCGCTTCCCCGGCCGGCGCCAGGAGCGGCTTGAACACAAGGTATTTGTCCGGGTTGATGGTGCCCTGGACCACGGTTTCGCCCAGGCCCCACGCGGCGCTGACCACGGCCACCCGGGGGAACCCGGAATCGGTGTCGATCGAGAACATCACCCCGGAGGCGCCGACGTCGGAACGCACCATCCGCTGGACGCCAATGGAGAGGGCGACGTCGAGGTGGTCAAAGCCTTTGACCTCGCGGTAGCTGATGGCCCGGTCGGTGAACAGCGAGGCGTAGCAGCGGCGGCAGGCGTCCAGCAGTTCCCGTTCCCCCGCGATGTTCAGGAACGTCTCCTGCTGCCCGGCGAAGCTCGCGTCGGGCAGGTCCTCGGCGGTGGCGCTGCTGCGGACCGCGACCGAAAGCCGGTCCTGCCCGGCGCGCCGGCCCAGCTCCCGGTAGTGGGCCCGGATGGACTCGCCGATGTCCGCGGGGAACTCGCTCTCAAGGAACATGTCGCGGATGGCCTCTCCGGTGGCGCGCAGCGTGGCCGCCCCGGAGCGGTACGCTTCGATCCGCGCGCGCATGGCTTCCTCGATGCCGTTGGCTTCGAGGAAGCGGCGGTAGGCACCGGCGGTGGTGGCGAAGCCGTCCGGCACGCGCACGCCCTTGGCTATGAGGGACTGGATGAGCTCGCCGAGGGAAGCGTTCTTGCCGCCTACCTGCGGGACGTCGCCCATGCCGATCTGGTCGAACCACAGCACCGGGGAGTCAGTCATGGACCCCATCCTTGGGCGGCGGGCCGTCCGGTGTCAGAGTCTTTGGACCTTTGTGGCCGCTGCGGCCGTTCCGGCCCGGCGGTGCCGGACCGTTTTGTACAGCCAGTCGGCGGCCAGGACGGCGGGAATGGCGGCGAGCGCCACGGCCAGGCCGCCGGGCGACGGCGGGGCGTGGCCCAGCAGGGTGGCCAGCGGCCCGAGGAACAGGAACACCAACAGCAGCCCGAGCTCGGCCAGCACGGCCCAGACCAGCAGCCGGTTGCTGAACCAGCCCAGGCGCCACGGCGGCACGGTGGCGCTGCGGCAGGCGAACGCGTTGGCCAGCTGCGCCAGCACCACTGTGGTGAAGGCGGCGCCGGAGGCGGCCATGAGCACGTCCGCCGCCGGGAGTTCAGCCCCGGGGGTCCAGCCGGCGCCGAGGAGCACCGCCGTGTACGCCGTCATTTCGAAGAGTGCCTCCACGGGGCCCAGCAGCCCGAACACCCGGAACATCAGCGCCTTGTCCATCAGGTGCCTGCGCTCCGGCGGCCGCTTCAGCGTTCCCTTACTGGGGGCCTCGCTGCCCAGCGCCAGCGCGGGCAGCAGGTCCGTGCCGATGTCGAGCGCCAGGATCTGCAGCACGCTCAGCGCCAGGGGGAAACGCCCGCCGGAGAGCGCCCAGATGACGAACGGGGTGAGCTCGGCGACGTTGTCCGTCAGGTGGTAGGTCAGGAACCGACGGATGTTGGCGTAGGTGGCGCGGCCCTGCTCCACCGCGGCGATGATGGTGGCGAAGTCGTCATCCAGCAGCACCAGGTCCGCCGCCTCGCGGGCCACGTCCGTGCCGCTGAGGCCCATGGCCACGCCGATGTCGGCCTGCTGGAGGGCCGGGCCGTCGTTGACGCCGTCGCCGGTCATCGCCACGACGTGGCCGCGGCGCTGCAGCAGGCGGGCCACCCGGAGTTTCTGTTCGGGGGTGACGCGGCTGATCACGACGCCGTCGCGGTCCAGGAGAGCGGCGAGAACGGCGTCGTCCTCGGGCAGGCTGTGCCCCTCCAGGACCAGTTCGGGCGAGCCGACCAGCCCGGTCTCCCGGGCGATGGCGGCCGCGGTGAACGCGTGGTCGCCGGTGACCATGGCCACCTTGATGCCCGCTTCCCGGGCCGCCGCAAGCGCCACCCGGACCTCGGCGCGGGGTGGGTCGTGCAGGCCGATCAGGCCCAGGAGGATCAAGCCGCTCTCGAGGTCTTCCAGCCTGGCCCCGGGTTCCGGCGGCGCGGGCAGCCGGCGCTGCGCGACGGCCAGGACCCGGAGCCCGTGCGATGCCATCTGGTCCACCTGCTGCCGCGCCCGGGTGGCCCCGGCGGCCGTGCCGCCGTCCTCCGCGCCGGGGGTCCCGTCCGCGCCGTAGGTACACAGCGGAATCACGGATTCGGGGGCTCCCTTGACGTAGAGGATGCTGCCCACGATCGCCGATTCCCGCAGCCTGCGCGGGTCGAAGGCGAAGCGCTGGGACGGCTCCGGCTCGCCGGGCTCCTCCCCCGGAACCGCCAGCCTTGCGGCGAGTGCATCGATGGCGGCCTCCATCGGGTCGCCGTCGGCGATCCACTGCCCCTCGTGCAGCACCGCGCGGCCCTTCGACGCGGCCAGCGCGGCAATGCTGAGATGCCGCGCCTCCGCGGTCCCCGCCCCCGTGACCTCGGCCTCGGGCGCGTAGCCCGCGCCGATGACGCTCACCACCCCGGCCGGAGTCCAGACCTCGACGGCGTTCATGCGGTTCTGCGTGAGGGTGCCGGTCTTGTCGGTGCAGATGAACGTGGTGGAACCGAGGGTTTCCACCGCCTCCAGGTTCCGGACGAGGGCGTTGCGCTGGGCCATCCGCTGCGCCCCGACCGCCAGGGACAGCGTGACGGTGGGCAACAGGCCTTCGGGCACCAGCGCCACGGCCACCCCGATCGCAAAGAGGAAGGCATCCCGCCAGGAAATGCCGACCAGCAGCGAGAGGACAAAAAACAACACACCGATGCCCAGTGCCACTGCCGCGATCACCCGGACAATGCGCTGGAGTTCCCGCGCCAGCGGGCTGGGCGGCGCCTTCACCCGGCCGGACAGCGCCGCGATCTCAGCGAGCCTGGTGCCGCCGCCGGTGACGGCGACAATCCCCTCCCCCTCGCCGTTGACCAGGAAGGTGCCGCCGAACACGGTGTCCCCGGGCGCCTTGGCCACGGCCTCGCTCTCGCCGGTGAGCATTGATTCGTCCACCGAGCAGCCCGCGGCCAGTTCCAGGCGGAGATCCGCCGGGACCCGGTCGCCGGCCAGCAGCACCACGGCGTCGCCCGGGACCAGTTCGGTGGTGTGGACTTTGACGATCCTGCCGTCGCGGCGGACCGAGACCATGGCGGGGAGCAGCTCGCGGAGACGGGAGGCGGCATGCTGGGCGCGCTCCTGCTGGATGTAGGCGAACAACCCGTTGACCAGGATCACGACGACGATTGCCACGGCCAGCTGCGGCATGCCGGCCACGTAGGCCAGCACCGCGGCACCCCAGAGCATGAGGGCGAAAAAGTGCGTCAGTTCGGCGAGGAGCTTGCGCCAGCCCGGGACCGGGCGGCTGGTGGGCAGCGTGTTCGGCCCGACTTGCTGCAGCCTGCGCGCCGCTACCGCCGAGCTCAGGCCCGGCGGCGCGGCTGCTGCCGCGGCGGGCGGGCCGCCGGCCGGCCCCGGCGTCACAACTGCCTGGGGCCGCTCAGGCGCAGCACCGCAGACCGGCCCCGGTCAGGTAGCTCATGGATCGAGGGTGCGCCCCGGCTGCGGCCGCCGGTTAGGGCCAAAGGTCACAGCGGCGCGCCGCCGGCCAGGCCGGGCGCGCTCACGTGCCGGCGTCCCGCGCGCGGCGGGCCCAGCGCGATCCGGCGCCCTCTTCCGCGGCGGCGTCGTCGGGGTTGATCAGGGAGCACCGGCCGAGGGACAGGCACCCGCATCCGATGCAGCTCTCAAGGGAACTCTCCAGGACCTGCAGTTCGCGGATCCGCCGGGCCACAAGCCCGGCCCACCGCCGGCTCATGGCGCTCCAGTCGGCCTGGGACGGCGCCCGGTCCGCGGGGAGCTCGTCCAGGGCCGCCTTGATCTGGTCCAGCGACAGGCCCACCCGCTGGCCAGCGGCGACGATGGCCAGCCGGCGCAGGGCCAGCCGCTGGTACCGGCGCTGGTTGCCGGCGGTGCGCTGCGAATGCACCAGGCCGCGTTCCTCGTAGTAGCGCAGAGTCGGCACGGTGATTCCAGCCCGGGAGGCGGCTTCGCCGACGGTCAGCAGGGAGTGGGAGGTGTGTGGCACCGGAGCAGTCTGCCACGCCGGCGATTTGACCTCAAGTCGACTTGAGGTTGTTCAGTGGGGTCTGACAGATTCCGTATCACTCGAAAGCAGGACTATGAGAAACCGCCGCAAAACCCGCTCGAAGGACCCCTTGCCCGGGGAGGCTCTCCGGCCCGACGACCTGCCACGGCGTGACCAGCGGCCCTGGGAAACCCGTTCCTTCGACGCCGCATTGACGTCCCTGTCGCAGTTCCGGTGACCGGCGCGGCGGCCGGGTGAAGCGGCCGGATGAATTCGTGGCCGCCCGGTGCGGGTCAGTCGACTGCGGGTGCGCGGTGCCGGCCCAGCGTCCGCAGGTAGGCGCCGAAGCCGTGCGGTGCCCGGGCATGGGTCCGGCCCGAGGTCAGCACGCGGATGCTGTCCGTCGCCGTGACGGTGAAGGCCCGGCTGCGGAGGTTCTGCACCAGGGTCCGGTCCTCGTGCGAGGCGAGTTTGGGGAAGCCGCCAGCGGCAAGGTACGCCGAGGCCCGCACGCCGAAGTTGGCGCCGTAGATGTGCGGGTGGTCCTCCTCGAACGGGTGGCGTTCCAGCCAGCGGCGGAGCAGTTCCGGGTCCATGCCGTCCGGGTCCGGCTCCACGGAGCCCAGGACGGCATCGGCTCCGGCCGCCGCGAATTCCAGCTGGCGGATCAGCCAGTTTTGCGGCACCTGCGAATCCGCGTCGGTGTTGGCCAGCCAGGTCCGGCCCGCCCACGGCGGGGGCGTCCAGCGCTTGCCGGGCGGCCGCAGCCTCGCTGCGCCGATGCCGGCGGCGCGGATCCCGGCTTCCCGGCTGGCGCCGGCGTTGCGGAACCCTGTTTCGAGGACGTGGAACCGCCGGTCCGCGGCGGCGTAGCGGGCTGCGATGCCCGCCGAACCGTCGGTGCAGCTGTCCAGTACCACGGTCACGTGGACGTCCACTGCGCCCTGGTGCCGGTGCAGGGCGTCGGCGGCGCGCTGCACCGCCAGCAGGGCGCGGTCCAGGTGCGCGTCCTCGTTGTGGGCGGGGATGACGACGGCCACCCGGTCGATACTGTGTCCGCGGGGCAGCGGCAGGGCGAGGGCGGCCATTCAGAGCACCGGGCCCGTCGCAGCCGGCGGCTGGTCCGGGCCGGCGTCGGGGGCGACCAGGATCTCCAGGAGGAAGTCCCGGTCCCGGTAGAGCCCGGCGTCGGCCCAGCCGAGCTGGCGGCGCGCGGCTGCGTGGACCGAGTCGCCGTCGAGTTCCCACCCGTCGATGGGGTGCCGCCAGTGGCACAGGGCCAGGGTGCCGCCGGGCAGGAGTGCGGACTCGACCCGTTCGAACAGCCGGGCCAGTTCGTCCGGGGCGAGGTAATAGCCCACCTCGGAGACCACCACCAGGTCGAACTGCCCGTCGGGCCAGTCCTGCGGGACGGTCAGGTGCCGGGTCCGGGCCGCGGGCAGGTGGGCCAGGCGGCGGGACGCGTGGGCCAGCGCGGCGCTGCTGGCGTCGACGGCGAGGAAGGTTCCGCAGCGTTGCGCAAGCTCCGCGCTGAGCGTCCCGATCGAGCAGCCGATCTCGAGCCCGGCGGAGTACTCCAGGCCGGGCAGGGCTGCGAGGGTGAGGGAGCGTTTGCGGCGCTCGTACCAGCTGGTGGTGTACTGCCAGGGGTCGTCGGTGTCCGCGTGGACGGCGTCGAAAACGCCCTCGGCGTCGGCCGCGGCGTAGGAGCCGGACGTGCCCGCCGCCGCGGGCCGCTGCCACGCGAACGTCTCGAACGGCCGTTCGAAGTGCGCCAGGACGTGCTGCGGGAGCAGCACCTCGTCGCCGGGCCGGTCGGAGAGGGGCCGCACCTGCGAGGTGTGGGAGGCCATGGCCTCCGCTTTGGCCTGCCGGTCGGCGGGGTCCAGGGGCAGGCGCAGCCACGTGCGCCAGGCCGCGTCACCGGCGTCCGCCCAGAGCCAGTACCAGATGGGGTACTCCAGCAGCCCGTGACCGCCCGCGCCGGCAACATCCGCCGCGGCGGCGCCGAGGGCCTCGTGGTCCGTGTGCCCGTCGTGCCGGTAAGGCGCCACCAGTGTGATCCGCTCCGCCGGCAGCCCTTCGGCGGCGAGGCCGGCGACGGCGCGGTGCAGGGCCGCGGCGATATCCGCCCGGTGCTGGGCGAGCCGGCCGTCCGGCAGCGTGAGGAAGTGCCAGTCCGGGGCCGCCAGCAAATGGGCGAGGGCACCGCCGAACTCCTCAAGCCGGACGGCGGCGAGCTGTTCCGGCGTTGTGGTGGGCGAATCCGGGTGGGAGGCCTCCCCCGCCGTGCACAGCAGCACCGTCACGCGGGCGCCCAGCCGCCGCAGCCGGGCCATCAGCCCGCCGGCGCCGAGGGATTCGTCGTCCGGGTGGGCGGCCAGGACGATGAACGCCTGGCCGGCGAGCTCCCCCGCGTCGAGCGGCAGCTCGGGAAGCGCGGCGAGCCCGCTGGCCGCCCACGCGTCCTCGCTGGTTCCGGCGTCCTGGTGCGTGAAGCTCACCATGGGTGCTCACCCTTGAGCGTGAGGGCGCCGAGCTGGGCGTCGTCGCGCATGCCGTGATGCTGGCGGATGTACAGGGAGAGGTCTGCCATGCGCTTTCCGTAGACGGGGTCGAAGGCCAGCGGGGCGGGCCCGAGGTTCTGGCTGACCAGCGCCTGGATGCGTTCGACGGCGGGGGCGACGTTGCCGCGGACGCGCAGCGCCTCGCGCCAGGCGCCAGGGCCCGAGAGTTCCCCGGCGTCGATCCGCGCGGCGGTCCGGGCGAGGTAGCCGGTCAGGGCGGTGAGGGTGCGGTCGATTTCGCCAAGGTGGGCGAGGGCCAGCTGGTCCGGTTCCCGCCCGCCGTCGGCCGCTTTGGCCAGGGAGTCCCTGAATCCGCGGGCCACCGCGACGGCGCCGCCCAGCCAGCAGGCGGCCACGCCCATGCCGCCCCAGGCGAAACCGGGCCGGCGGTAGTACCAGCCGGCGTCGCCAAGGGGCACGGCCGGAACAGCGTCGAAGTGCACGGTGCCGCTGGGGATTTCCGTGAGGCCGCGGCTGGTCCATTCCGGGTCCGCGAAGGCCACCCCGGGGGCGTGGAGGTCGACGGCAAAGGCCGCCCGGCCGCCGTCGGCCAGATGGGCGGTTACGACAGCGTGGTCCAGCTGGGAAGCGAGCGAGCACCAGGGCTTGGAACCGTGCAGCTCGAAGCAGCCGTCCACCGGTTTGGCCTCGAGGCGCAGTCCGGCGGCTTCGGCAGCGAACACACCCCACGCGCCGTCGAAGTGGACCCCGCCAAAGTCCGGGCAGTCCCCGCCTTCCAGCACCGCATGGCCGGCGGCCTGGGACAGGATCGCTGCGGCATCCAGGTGCGGTTCGATGGCCCGGCCGGCGGCGACGTCGACGGCGGTGACGGACGCCAGGATCTCCCACAGCAGGGCCGTCCGGCCCTCGCCGGGTTTGGGGGCGGCCCCGCCCGCGGCCTTGGCGAGCTCCAGGAGAGCCGGCACATCACCGACAGCGGAGCAGGCGGATTCCAGCAGCGGGCTGAGCCCGGCCAGGTCCTCCGGGGCAGAGCTGATCCGCACGGGGAGGGGCCGCGGGGAATCGGGGGTCCGGTTCATTCGGTGGCCTGTTCTCCTTCGAAGTGCGTCTGTTGCGCCCGGCATCCATACCGGGCCGGCGGGCTGCCGCCCGGCGCTTGCCGCACAGTAAATCTAAGCACACTTAGCACTTTGTGCCCCCGGCCGTGGCGCCGGCGCGGGGCCGGGTCCGCGTTCCGTCTCCTGCCACCGGTTCAGACCACCCGCGCCAGCGCGAACCCGTCCCAGCCTTTGGAGCCCACGGTCTGGATCACGGTGCCGTCCAGTCTGGGATCCTCGCCCAGCATCTGCAGGGCGCTGATGATGCCGGGGGCATTGACAGTGTCCACCGACGGGTCCAGCACCGCCCCTTCCCAGACCACGTTGTCCATCACGACGGCGGTGCCGGGGCGGCCAAGGCGGATGGCCCAGTCAAGGTACTGCGGGTTGTTTTCCTTGTCCGCGTCGATGAACACAAAATCGAAGGGTTCGGCCCCCTCGCCGGCGAGCGCCGGCAACGTCTCCAGTGCGGCACCCACCCGGATCTCCACAAGGTGGCCCAGCCCGGCGGCGTCCAGGTTGGCGCGGGCCACGCGGGCGTGCTTGGGGAGGTATTCGCACGTGACCAGCCGTCCGCCGTCGGGCAGCCCCTGGGCCATCCAGATGGTGCTGAACCCCGCCAGGGTCCCGATCTCCAGCACACGCCGCGCGCCGGAAAGCTGGACGAGCAGTTTCAGGAGCTTGCCGGCGTTCGGGGCGACCTCAATGGGCGGCATGCCCGCTTCCAGCGCGGTGGCCACGGCGCGCCGGAGGGAGGCGTCCGGGCGCACCACGGTCTCGGACAGGAACTCTTCGACGGCGATCCAGCGGCCGGTGGGCTGATGCTCGAACATCCCCCGAGTATTCCAGCTGGCCCGTCCCGGCGGTAGGCTCCGGGCCGGGTGCCGGCTGAGTACGGCTAGCCCGCGGACCGCCCGTCGCCGAGCGCCTGCTCCAGGCGGTCCAGCTTCCTGGTGAGTTCGCCCGCATAGCCCGGCCGGATGTCCGCTTTGATGACCAGGGAGACCCTGCTGCCGTAGCGGCCCACGGCCTCGGTGGCGCGTTTGACGACGTCGAAGACCTCATCCCATTCGCCTTCGATCGTGGTGAACATGGAGTCGGTATGGTTCGGCAGGCCGGAGTCCCTGACGATCCGCACCGCTTCGGCGACGGCGTCGTGGACGGAGGCTTCGTCCGCGGGGACGCCGGCGGCCCCGGCGGATGAGTCGTTGGCGGCGGCCGCGGGGCGGCCCGAGGGAGCGACGGAGAAGGCAAGCAGCATGGCACCAGTCTGCCATGCGATCCGGCGGGGCGGCGGCGCGGCCGGAGTCCGGATTTTTCCGCCCGGGACCCCGGATTCCGGGGCCGGAACCGTCACATAAATCAATACCCGGTAGTAACCTCCCGGCTACGGCCCCGCGTTGCTAATCTGAGCAAATGAACCGGGTAGCAGACCGCAGGCCGCTCCGAGCCGATGCCGCGCGGAACGTGGATAAGATCATCACCGCCGCCCGCCAGTGCTTCCGGGAGCACGGGCCGGAGGTCCCGCTGCAAACCATCGCCGTGACCGCCGGCGTCGGCCCCGCCACACTGTTCAGAAACTTCGCGGACAAGGAAGAGTTGGTCCTCGCGGCGCTGCACCGGCAGCTGGGCCTGCTGGTGGATCCCGTCATCGAAGAGGCCCTCGCCGGGCCCGACGCCGCCGACGGCCTCTTCCGGGTCATCGAGGCGCTGATGGGGGTCGCCAGCGAGGAGGCCAACCTTTTGGGGGCCGTGGCCGGCCGCCGCGGTCTGCTGACCGGCATCACCGGCGACCTGATCGAGTCCGTGGCCGTGCTTCTGGGCCGCGGCCAGGGCCAGGGAACCCTGCGCAGCGACATCTCGATGACGGACATGATCCGCCTGCTGGCCATGCTGATCGGCGTGGTGGACACCATGGAGGCCGGGTCCGACGCCTGGCGCCGTCCGGTGGCCCTCGTGGAGGACGCCATCCGCACGGAGCGCCCGGACCGGCCGCTGCCGCCGCAGGCACCCCTGCCGGGCACCGCTTTCGACTCCGTCCTCGGCTAACCCGGGTGTCCTGGGAAACTGTGGCAGGCGCCGTCGGCGGCGTGCTGCTGGTCTATGCGCTCCTGCTGCTGCTCCTCTGGGGCTACGCACGCCGTCACCCGGAAACGGTCGCGATGAAGGATGCGCTCCGGCTGCTGCCGGACCTGCTGCGGCTCCTGCGCCGGCTGCTGGCCGACAAGAGCGTGGGCGCCGGGGTCCGGGTCCGGGTGGCCCTGCTGGTGGTGTACCTGCTCTCGCCGATCGACCTTGTGCCGGATTTCCTGCCCGTGATCGGCTACGCGGACGACGTGATCATTGTTGCCCTCGTGCTCCGCTCGGTGGTGGCCCGCGCGGGCGTGGACGCGGTGCGCCGGCACTGGCCGGGAACACCTGCCGGGCTGGAAATCGTCCTCAGGCTCGCAGGCCTGGAAGCGCGCCGCTAGGAGCTCAGCCGCTGACGGCCGGTCCGGCCGGACTGCCCTCGAAGCGCCGGAGGATTTCCCCGGCGACGATCCGGAGCTTCACGTTCCGGTTGTTCGACACCTTGGTCAGCAGCTCGAATGCCTCCGACTGCGAGCACCGGCTCTGGGCCATAAGGATGCCGGTGGCCAGGTTGATCACGGACCGCGAGCGCATGGCCTGGAGCAGGTCCCGGTTCGCGCCCTGGGTGGAATCGATCCGGACTGCCAGCCGCACCGTCCGGGCCGCCCGGGCAGCGAGCGCCTCACAGGCTGCGACAGCGCCGCCGTCGAACGCCCCGGGCGACGACGAGAAGAGGGTCAGGGTGGCGGCTGAGTCCCGGTCCTCCAGCAGGGGAAGGGTGAGAATACTGCCGCTTCCGGGCTGGGCCGCATCCTGAGCCCCGTCCGGCACCGGCGCCCCGGGACCGCTGGCCGCGAGTACCGCGGGCCGGCGCTGGCGGGACAGGCACACCGAGCACAGGACCGTGCGTCCGGTGACGGCCGTGGCGAACTCGGCGGCAAACACGGCTAGTTGGTGGAGGAAATCCTCCAGCTGGTCAGTTTCGATCAGGAGGTCCTGCAGGCGCTCCGAGAGCCGCGTCCCGGGCATCAATCCTCCGCTGGCTTCTCTTTGGCCTCCTGCAGGTGGTGCTGCAGTTTTTCCTCTGCCTCCCGGCGACGGCGCGCTACATCGCGCAGTTCCCTGGTGGACTCGGGTCCCGGCGGGACGAACGGCTCATGCTGTTTGGGATGCTGGCCCTTTCCGGGCGCAGCAGCCTCAGGATCGTCCTTGTCGCTCATATCCGAATGCTTTCACGGGGCACCGGGCCCAAGTAGGGACTAAAGACCGTTGTGGCCCCGCTAGCTCCAGCCCAGCATGCGCAGCCCGGCAGCCGCGGCTGCTCCGGCAATGACCACCACCAGGAAGGGCGCCCGGAACAGCAGGGCAACGCCCGCCGCCGCCAGCGCCCCGAGGCGCGCGTCCAACGCCAGCGCCTGCCCCGAGGCCACCGTGTTGAGGATGGTCAGGGAAGCCAGCAGGCCGATGGTCATGGTCCCGGCGATCCGGGACATCCGGGGGTCGCGGAGCGCGCTGGCCGGAATGAGGTACCCCAGCAGCTTCCACGCGTAGGCCAGCGCGCAGGAGACCAGCAGCCACATCCACAGGTTCATGCGGCATCCCCCGACGGACGCGGGTGCGGGTGTTCGGCATACGGATCGACGTCCGGTTCCAGGCCTTCGTCGCTGCGGCCGTGGCTGAACCAGCCGATGGCCGCCGCGACCACCGCGGCAACCAGGATGGGCACCCCGGCGGGCACAAACGGGACAGCCAGCACCGTGGCCAAGGCGCAGACGACGGCGATCGCCACGGGTTCGCGGCCCTTGAGCCGGGGCCAGAGCAGGCCCAGGAATGCCGCCACCGCCGCGCCGTCGAGGCCCCACTGCTTGGGATCCCCGAGGGACGCGCCCGCCAGCGCCCCCACGGCGGTGAAAAGGTTCCAGAGGATGAAGATGCCCACCCCGGCGGTCCAGAAGCCGCGTTGCTGCTCCAGCGGATCCGTCTGCCCGGTGCTGGTGGCGGTCGATTCGTCGATAGTGACGTGGGCGGCGGCGAAGCGCCGCCAGCCGCGCGGCTGCAGCAGGGCGTTGATCTGCATTCCGTAGATTCCGTTGCGCATGCCCAGCAGCGTGGCTGCCCCCATCGCGGCGATGCCCGATCCGCCCCCGGCCACCACCCCGATGAAGGCAAACTGCGAGCCGCCGCTGAATAGCAGCAGGCTCAGGGCCATCGTCTGCCAGAAGTCGAGTCCGGAGGTGACCGACAGGGCCCCGAAAGACACGCCGTAGAGCCCGGTGGCGATGCTGATGGAGACCCCCACCCGGACCGCCGGCGACTGCAGGAGCTTCACGCCCGGACCGGGTTCCGCAGGCTCCAGGCCCAGGCGATCAGCGGCGCCTGCAACGGCAGCCGCAGGGTGTGCACCCGGCGCTGGCCGGGCGTCCCGTCCGGGCCGTAGGCCTTGCGCAGGGCGTCGAGATGCCCGGCCAGGAAGAGGGTGAACATGGCTGCGATCCCGCCCGCGGCGGCGCGGCGGGTTGCCGGAATGAGCAGCCCGACGGCGGCGCCCGCCTCCAGCAGTCCGCTCAGGGCCACCCACTCATCCCGGGACAGCACGGCGAGCGGGGCGTTGGACCGTTCGCCGGAGTCGTCACGGCAGATCAGGTCCGGCACCACCGGGCCGAAGAACGCCGGGTCGCTGAAGTGCTTCCCGGCGCTGGTGAACAGCAGCGCGCTCATGGCCAGGGCGGAAAGTGTCTGGGTGTCCCGGCCGGACCAGCGAGATGGCATGGCACCACTCAACCACAGCCGCGGCCCCCTCGCTAAACCGCGGCCCGGGCCCGGAAAGCAGGACTTTCCGCAGGGGTCCCGGCGCGGAAATCCGGCGTAACTTGTTGACCATGGACAGCGTGGTGGAGATGACCGGGGTGGTGAAGCGTTTCGGGGCCGTGACGGCCCTGGACGGCCTGGATTTCGAGGTGGCCGCCGGCGAGGTGCATGGCTTCCTCGGACCCAACGGGTCGGGCAAGTCCACCACCCTGCGGCTCCTGCTGGGCCTCCTGCGCAGCAGCGCAGGTTCCATCCGGGTACTGGGGCTGGACCCCTGGCATGATGTGGCGGCCCTGCACCGCCGCCTGGCCTACGTTCCCGGGGACGTGGCGCTGTGGCCAAACCTCACCGGCGGCGAAGTGATCGACCTCCTGGGACGGCTGCAGGGCGTCCACGACCGCGCCCGCCGGGACCGTCTGCTGGAACTGTTTGAGCTGGACCCCAGCAAGAAGTCCCGGACATATTCGAAGGGGAACCGGCAGAAGGTGGCCCTCGTCGCAGCCCTGGCCACGGACGCCGAGCTCTTCCTGCTGGACGAACCGACCAGCGGCCTTGACCCGCTGATGGAGGACGCGTTCCGTGGCTGCGTGCGGGAGCTCCGCGCGCAGGGGCGGACGGTGGTGCTCAGCAGCCATATCCTCAGCGAAGCCGAGGCCCTCTCCGACCGGGTCAGCATTATCCGCGCCGGGAAAGTGGTGGAGACCGGGCCGCTGGAGCAGCTGCGGCACCTGACCCGCACCTCCGTCACCGCCGATCTTGCAGCTGTCCCGCCCGGGCTGGACGTGCTGCCCGGGGTCCACGATGTGGTGGTGACGAACCACCGGGTCACCGCCCAGGTGGAGCCCGCCGGCCTGGGTCCGTTCCTGGACGCGCTGACCTCCGCCGGCCTGCAGTCGCTGACCAGCCAGCCCCCGACCCTGGAGGACCTGTTCCTGCGGCACTACGGGGACATCTCCGCCGGAGACGCCGCCGCGGCCGTCGGAACCACCACCGGACGGTCCGGCGTTCCACGGCCCGGACTCCCGGGGGACGGCGGGCGGCGGTCCCGCGATGCGTGAGACCCTGGCCGGCACAGGCGTCATGATCCGGCTCGGTCTGCGGCGGGACCGGTGGCTGCTGCCGTTCTGGATCGCCGGGTTCGCCCTGATTTCCTATTCGACGGCGGTGGCCGGCGCCGAGCTGTATCCGGAGCTGGGCAGCCGCGTCGAGGCCGCCACCGCGCTGAACGCGACCGCGTCGATGGTGGCCCTCTTCGGGCGGATCTACGATCCCACCTCCATAGGTGCGCTGTCGCTGATCAAATACACCGCGTTCATGACCGCCATCCTCGCCGTGCTGATGGCCATCCTCGTCGTCCGGCACACCCGCGCCGACGAGGAGAGCGGACGCCTGGAACTGCTGGGCGGCGGCAGGCTGGGCCGTGACGCGCCGCTGGCGTCCGCCCTCACCATCAGTCTCGGCGCCAACCTGGCCCTGGGGCTCCTGTCGGCGGCAGCACTGACGGCCGGCGGACTGCCGTCCAGCGGCTCCCTCGCATTCGGGCTGGGCTGGGCCGCCACGGGGATGGCGTTCAGTGCCGTGGCAGGAGTGGCGGCCCAGGTGACCGCCAGCGCACGGGCCGCCACCGGATTCAGCATCGGTTTTATAGCCGTCACCTATGCGCTGCGTGCGGTGGGCGACCTGGCCGAACCGGGCCCCTCGGTCCTGTCCTGGCTGTCACCCATCGGGTGGAACCAGCAGATCCGGGCCTTCGCCGGGGACCGCTGGTGGGTGCTGGCGCTGCCGGCAGCCCTGTGCCTGGTCCTGGTTCCGGCCGCCTTCGCGCTCCGGGCCGCGCGCGATCTTGGCGCCGGGCTCCGTGCGGAGCGGCCCGGGCCGTCCGCCGGTTCGCTCGCCGGGGTCTGGGACCTGGCCGTGCGCCTGCAGTACCGGTTGCTGCTGGCGTGGTCTGTCGCGTTTGTCCTGTTCGGCGTGGTGATCGGTTCCCTGGTCAGCAACGTGGGCGAACTGCTGAATTCGCCGAACGCCCAGGACCTGATCAGGCGGATCGGCGGCCAGGCGGCCCTGACGGATGCCTTCCTGGCCGCGGAGATCAGCATCATGGGGGTGCTGGCGGCCGCCTACGGGGTCTCTGCCGCCAACCATCTGCGCAGCGAGGAGGCCTCGGGCCACACGGAAGCCCTGCTGGGCACGGCCACCACGCGCATCCGCTGGGCTGCCAGCCACTTCGCGTTCGCCCTGGCCGGGGTCACCGTGCTGCTCCTGCTGGCCGGGGTTTCGATCGGCGCCGGCGCCGCCTCCGCCGTCGGCGATGCCGCCCTCGTGGGCCGCAGTACCGTGGCCGCGCTGGCCCAGGTCCCCGCCGCCTGGGTGCTGGCCGGTGTGGCCCTGGCGGTGTTTGGCTGGGCGCCGCGGCTGGCCGGGATGGTGTGGGTTTTCCTGCTGGCACTGGTGGCCCTGGGCGAATTCGGGGTGCTCTGGAACGCACCGGAGTGGCTCATGGAACTCTCGCCGTTCCGGCATTCCCCGCTGCTGCCGGTGGACTCCGGCGCGGTGCCGGCGCTGGCTGCCCTCACGGTGGCCGCTGCGGCCCTCGCGGCGCTTGGTTTTGCCGGCTGGCGCCGCCGCGACCTGACGGCGTAGCCGCGGGTGGTCCCAGTGAAAGTGGCCTAAGTAAGGCTGCCCGACGCCAGGCTAGCGGCCCGTCAGCCCTTGCCACTCCACGGTTGAGTCAGCCAGATTCGCCCGGCACAATTTCCGCCCCGGTTTCGCATCGTCGTTGCCCATTTTGTACATGTATTCGATGCCAAGCTCGTAGCCGGTTGCGCCGCCGGGAAGCGTGATCTGCCGGGTCCCGCCGAGAAGGGCCACCTTGACCAGCCTGATTTTTTGCGGGCGCAGTTGTGTGGGCCCGGGGGCCTTGCCGGAGGCCTGCACCTGGAGCTGTTCAATACAGAGGTTCTTTACGCGTTGGTGAACCGCGGGGTCGACGGCGGGCACAGCATCTGCCGGCGCTTTGAGGACCAGCGCCGCCTCCGGGGGTGTGGGGTCTGCCTGCGGCGGGCTGCAGGAGACCAGCAGCCCCGCCAGCAAGGCGCAGATCAAGGTTGTACCGGTCCGATGCATAGCTCCCCCACTTATTTCCCGCCTGTTCCGTGAGCGCATGCTCCCGGGGCGGCCCTTGGAAAAGCTGGAACTGACGGTCCGGGCTAGCGGCTCCGGGAGCCGGCGGACAGCTGGGCGAGGACCTGGGCGGGCCGGTTGGTGGTGATCTCGTGGACCCCGAGTTCCTGGCAGAGTGCGACGTCGTCCTCGGAGTCCACGGTCCACACCCGGAAGCGGCGGCCTGAATTGAGCCAGCGCCGGACGGTCCGGGAATGGCTCCGGACGTAGTCGATGCCAGGTCCGGCCAGCCCGGTCTCGCAGTCGTCCAGGATCCGCTCGGCCTCCACCTGGGCGGCCCGCATCAGGTTCGCCAGCGCCCCGCCGGTCAGCGCGCCCAGGCCAAGCTCCTCACGGATCTCCTCGACGTCGACGTCGTCCACGAGCTGGCACACGGCGGAAGCGGGGACGGACTTCAGCAGGTGCTTCACCGAGTCCGGGCTGAAGCTCATAAAGGACACCTTGATGTTCCCCAGCCGGGATGTCGCCGGGTCCCAGCCCTGGGACCGGAGAACCTCCAGGACCCGGTCCTCCAGCTTGAGCTGGAACGGGCTGGGATGCTTGAGCTCAATGGCCAGCCCGATCTCCCGGCCCGCGGCCTGCAGCAGGACCAGCAACTCCGGGAGGGTCAGCAACTGGGTGGATTTGGCACCGTACGCATCCGGAATCCGGGCGCCCTTCCAGGAGGAGAAGTCCAGCTGCCGGAGCTCGTGCAGCGTGCGGTCCGCCACCGGGCCGGTGCCGTCGGACGTGCGGTCCAGGGTGGCGTCGTGCAGGAGCACCGCGTGCTGGTCCCGGGTCAGGTGGATGTCGCACTCGACGCCGTCGGCGCCGTCGGCAATGGCCCGCAGGTAGGCGGCCCGGGTGTGCTCGGCGAAGGCACCGCTTGCACCGCGGTGGGCGTAGACCAGCGGACGGGCTGTGGCGGACTCGTCAGTCGTCATGCTGCCACGTTAGCGGACAGCCCTGCCCGATGCGGGGCTAGGCTGGGCACATGCAGGTGAATACTGAGCCAAGTACCCGTCCGGAAGGCCCCGGCGGCGCCGCGGACCGTGCTGCCGGGGCCGCGTCCCGACGCCAGCGGATGGCCGCGGCCGACGCCGAGAAGGCGTCCGCGCTGCGGAGGATGAAGCTGCTGGCGCTGTCCCTCCTGATCCTGATGGCGGTGATTTTTGTGATCGCCTTTGCCCTGCAGGACCAGTACCCGTGGCTCCAGTACGTCCGCGCCGCTGCCGAGGGCGGGATGGTGGGCGCCCTCGCCGACTGGTTCGCAGTGACAGCCCTGTTCAAATACCCCATGGGTGTGAAGATCCCGCACACAGCCATCATCCCGCAGCGCAAGGACCAGATCGGCGCCTCGCTCGGGGAATTCGTGGAAACCAATTTCCTCTCCGAGGAAGTAGTCCACGAAAAGCTCGCGTCCGTCGACATCGCCCGCAAGGCCGGGGCCTGGCTCTCCGGGCCCGGCGGCGCCGAACGCGTCGCCAAGGAAGGCGCGGCCGTCATCCGCGGCGCTTTCACGGTGCTCAACGACGACGATGTCCAAGCGGTGATCGAGGGCATGGTGCGCCGGCACCTGCTCGCCCCGCCGTGGGGACCCCCGGTGGGCCGGGTGGCCCAGCGGATCTTCGACGACGGCCACCACCACGCACTGGTGGACGTGCTGGTGGACCGCACGGTGGACTGGGTGCGGGACAACCAGGAGACCGTCAACCGGCTAGTCACGGACCGCTCCCCCACGTGGGTGCCGTCGTTCGTGGACGGACTGGTGGGCGACAAGGTCTATATCGAGATCCTGAAGTTCACCCGCGCCGTGCAGGCCGATCCGCAGCACCAGGTCCGCCTGTCGATCGACAAGTACCTCAAGGACCTCGCCCAGGACCTGCAGCATGATCCGGTGATGATCGCCCGGGCCGAGGGCATCAAGGCCCAGCTCCTCGGCGATCCCGAGATCCGGGAACTGGCGTCCCGCACGTGGGGCACCATCAAGGCCGCCCTGCTCTCCGCCGTCGACGACCCGCAGAGCGAACTCACGGTGCGGTTCAAAGCCGCGGTCCGCGATTTCGGCGCACGGCTGGTGTCCGACGCCGAGCTCGCCGGCAAGGTGAACACCTGGATCGGGGACGCCGCGGGGTACCTCGTCCGGACGTACCGGTCCGACATCGCCGGGGTGATCACCGATACCGTGGCCCGCTGGGACGCCGAGGAAACCTCGCAGAAGATCGAGCTGCAGATCGGCAAGGACCTGCAGTTCATCCGCATCAACGGCACCGTGGTGGGCGCCCTCGCCGGGCTGGGGATCTTCACGGTGGCGCATCTGGTCTTCGGCTGACGGTGCCCGCCCGGACCAACAGCTCTCCGCTAGCCCGCCGGCCGCAGCGATGTAATCATCCGCTTGATGGCACTGTACTCGGCGGTGCCGGCGTACAACCGCGCTTTCTCCAGGTACGGCAGTGACGGGTCACCAGGCGTGAGATTGTTTTCCGGGTCGTAGAACGCCCCGAACATGGCGGAGTTGGGCGGCCACAGGAAGAAGTGGAACATGTAGCAGGTTGAATCCCCTTCTGGCAGGGGTAATGCCGTAATGCCGTAGGCCGCCGCCGGGGTGTCCGGCGGCCCGGGAGCAATGGCGTTGCCGCGGGTTTCGAACATGTACCGCGGCACCCACCCGGGCTGCGCCAACTGCGGCATCTCCTGTGAATCCAGCACGGCGTAGGGGTACTTTTCGATGCACGTGGAACCCGTTGCCATGTTGGTGCGGAGCGTCGCCATAAGCCGGCCGTCCCCGGTGGTCACCTCCGCGAACGCACCGCCGCCTTCGGCCAGTTCCCCTGCCGGGTCGCGGACCCGCCAGGTGGACGGAAGATCGAACGTCAGGTCGCCGGCCGCCGTGGTGTACGTGGTCCAGTTCTCCGACGCCGGGGGGCTGCTTGCGGGGCCCCCGGCCGGGCTGGGTGGCGCGGACGACGTCGAAGGCGCCGCCGTCGGCGTTCCGCTCGTTGCAGCGGCCGGAGAGCCGGGGCTGGACGAGGGTGCCGGCCCGGCCGGCGCACCGCAGGAGCAGGCCCCCAGCAGTAAGAGCGAGAGCATCGCGCCCGGTACGGCGGAGGCCCCGGCCGTCATGCCGTGACCTTCGCCTTTGTCCTGCCCGGGACGGCGAAGATGGTGAAGGCCAGCGCGGCCAGCGCCGTGACCACCAGCAGCAGCAGCCCGATCGAGTAGCTGCGCGACGCGGCGTCGTAGGTCGCTCCCATGATCAGCGGCGGGAAGTAGCCGCCCAGGCCGCCGGCCGCGCTGACCACTCCGCTGATGCTGCCGACTTTCCCTGGCGGGGCGAGCACTCCCACCCACGCGAACACGCCGCCCGTCCCGAGGCCCAGCGCCGCTGCCATGGTGACGAACGTCAGGCCGGCGGGGACTTCGCCGTCGGGCTGCAGGTTCACCACCCAGGCCAGGACGGCGACGCCGGCCAGCGAGGCGATGACGATCGGCTTGGGCCCGAACTTGTCCGCCAGCACTCCGCCCAGGGGCCGTGCCAGCACGGCGGCCAGCGCGAAACCGGCGGTGCGCGCCCCGGCGCCGCTCGGATCGAAGGTGTAGACGTCGCGGAGGTAGGTGGGCAGGTAGGTCGCGAAGGAGACGAACCCGCCGAAGACCACGGCGTACAGGAAGCACATTTTCCAGGTGACGGGCGTCTTGGCGGCGTCCAGCAGCTTGGGCAGGACCGGCTGCTTGTTGCGGGTCCAGCCAGGGGCCTCCTTCATCAGGAACCAGACCAGCGGCGCCATGACAGCGAGTATCCCGGCGATCAGCAGGTGCGTCGGGAAGTAGCCGATCCCGGCCACCAGCCGGGGATTCAGGAAGGCCGCCAGCGCGGTCCCGCCCATACCGGCGCCGAAGACGCCGGTGGCGAAACCGCGCCGTGACGGCTCGTACCAGGCGCTGACAAAGGGGATCCCGACGGCGAAGACCGTTCCGGCGACGCCCAGCAGCAGCCCCGCACCCAGCACGAGGGCGAAGGAACTCAGCAGCCCGCCGACCGCCACGAGCAGGATCGGCAGGATGGATGCCAGCAGCACGAAAGTGAACATCGCCCGGCCGCCATGTTTGTCGGTCAAGGCGCCCACCACGATCCGGCCCAGCGACCCGACGAACACCGGCATCGCCACCAGCACCCCGGTGGCGGCCGGCGTCAGCTCGAGGTTCTGCGTATAGAAGGCGCCAAGGGTGGCCACCGAGTTCCAGGCCCAGAACCCGGCCACCGAGGCCGAGGTGGCGAGCACCAGGTTGAGCGTCCGCCCGGCGGGGGCGGTTGAACGAACGGGCTCGGATCCGGCCACTGGTCTTCCTCTCGGTTCGGCGTCGGCTCGACAGAGCGGTCGCAGTGTCGCTCAGCGGTTCCGGGTGTCCCGGTCGCGGGTCCCGACGGCGGACCAGCCGCGGCGGGCAGGGACGTTCGACGCGCGGCCGGCAGGGGCGCCGGGCCTGCCGCCCGCGCGGTCCCGGTCCCGGGAGCGGTAAACGATGTAGGGGCGGAACAGGTAATGCAGCGGCGCGGTGAAGGCATGGACCAGCCGGGTGAAGGGCCAGATCACGAAGAGTGCCATGCCCACCAGCGTGTGCAGGTGGAAGGAGAACGGCGCGGCTGCCATGGCGGCGAGGTCGGGCTGGAAGATGAACAGGGAGCGGAACCACGGCGCCACGGTTTCGCGGTAATTGTGCCCGTGTTCGCCTTCGAACACACTCGCCAGGGTGGTCCACAACCCGAGCACAATCGCCCCGGTCAGCACCACGTACATGGTCTTGTCATTGCCGGTGGTGGCCATAAAGACCGGGCCGGTGGTGCGGCGGCGGTAGATCAGCAGGATGATCCCGCCCAGGGTGCCGATCCCGGCAATGCCGCCGACGAAGAGGGCGTTGAAATGGTAGAAGTCCTGGCTCATTCCCACCGCCTGGGTCCAGGCCATCGGAATGACCAGGCCGAAGAAGTGGCCCGCGATCACGGCGAGCAGCCCAAAGTGGAACAAGGGCGAGGCGATCCTGAGCAGCCGGGATTCGTACAGCTGGGAGGAGCGGGTGGTCCAGCCGAACTGGTCGTATTTGTAGCGCCAGACCAGGCCGCCCACCAGCACCACCACCATGACGTAGGGCAGCACGCCCCAGAGCACGATGTCCAGGGCGCTGAGCTCGACGGCGGCTCCGGGCTCTGCTGCGAAGGCCGGCATGGTCATGCCCCCTGCACCGGCAGCAGCCGGGGGTCGTAGGGGTCCAGGCCCACCGCTTCGGTGGGCGGGCCGTAGCCGGCCATCCGCATCACGGCCTGCTCGTCCGCGGGCGATTTCCCCGGCAGGGTGGCGCAGACGGCCTGCAGGATTTTGGCGTGCGGAAGTTTGTCCCGGAGCAGTCCGAAACGGAGCATCTCCAGGCTGGCCCGGAAACTGGCCAGCAGCCCGCGGCCGGCGGCAAGGTCCACCAGGGCGGCAAATTCCAGCACCATGGGCAGGTAGTCCGGCAGCTCCCCGCGGGTGTCCACCAGGGCGTCGCTTTGCCGGTAGGTCTTCTTGAAGTTGCCCAGGACTTCGCCGCGGCGCCGGGTGTCCCCGTCGGTCCAGTAGGACAGGTGCAGGGCGTGGCGCTTGCCGAGGTCGAACTCGCGCACGTAGCCGGCCTGGCTGTCCATCAGCGGCTTAGTCTCCAACGCGTCCAGCACCTCCTCGAAGTCGGCGGCGGCGTGGGGGAACTCCGCGAGCGCGGACCGCATCAGCGGCACCCTGCCCAGCAGGTCTTCGTCCGGGTAGGACAGGCACCACGCGGCGGCGAGGTACACCACCTGTTCGCGGCGGCTCATGGCTGGTCCTCCGCCGCCGCCAGGGTGTCCGGTTCCGGCCCTTTCTCCGGAAACAGCGCTTTCTCCGGGAACAACCCGGGAGGGGACCCCGTCCCGTCCCAGTTCAGCAGGTTCACCCGGCCGCGGAGGGTGGCCTCCCCCGGTGCGGAGCCGGACGTCTGCCGGTCGCGCAGCGCGTTGAAAGTCTCCACCGCCACCGGGACGGGCCTCCCGCTGGCCTCACCGAACGGTGCGGAATCCTGCATGCCGGGCCCGCCGTCGAAGTCCAGGGAGCAGCCCATTTCCTCCAGGTCGTGGGCCTGTTCCACGTGAGCCTTCGGGATGACGTAGCGTTCCTCGTATTTTGCGATCGCCATCAGCCGGTACATCTCGTACATGCTCTGGCCGTCCATCCCGACCGCCTCGGGGATGGACTCGTCGGGGTCGTTGCCGAGGCTGATGCCGCGCATGAAGGAGCGCATCGCCGCAAGCTTCCGCAGCACCGCCGTGACCCGGCCGGCGTCCCCGGCGGTGAAGAGTTCGGCCAGGTATTCCACCGGGATGCGGAGCGCGTCGATCGCGCCGAACAGGTTGCCGGCGTCCTCGCCGTCGTGCCCTTGGTCCCGCAGCAGGTCCACCACCGGGGACAGCGGCGGCACGTACCAGACCATGGGCATGGTGCGGTATTCGGGGTGCAGCGGCAGCGCCACCTTGTAGACCTTGGCCAGGGCGTAGACCGGCGATCGCCGGGCGGCGTCGATCCAGTCCTCCGGGATGCCCTGCGCCCGCGCCTCGGCCTGCACGGCGGGGTCGGCCGGGTCCAGCAGCACGTCCATCTGGGCGTCGTAGAGCTCCTGCGGGTCGGTGACCGCCGCGGCCGCGGTGACGGCGTCGGCGTCGTACAGGAACAGTCCGAGGTACCGCAGCCGGCCCACGCACGTCTCCGAGCAGACCGTCGGGAGCCCCACCTCCACCCGCGGGTAGCAGAACGTGCACTTCTCGGCCTTGCCGGTCTTGTGGTTGAAGTAGATCTTCTTGTAGGGGCAGCCGGTGACGCACTGCCGCCAGCCGCGGCACCGGTCCTGGTCCACCAGCACAATCCCGTCCTCCACCCGCTTGTAGATGGCCCCGGAGGGGCAGGAGGCCATGCAGGACGGGTTCAGGCAGTGCTCGCAGATCCGCGGCAGGTAGAACATAAAGGTCTGCTCGTAGGCGAACTTGATCTTGTCCTCGGACTCGCGCCGGACCTTTTCCACCAGCGGGTCCAGGTGGCCGTGCTCGGCGGAACCGCCCAGGTCGTCGTCCCAGTTCGCGGACCACGTGATCTTCGTGTCCTCGCCCGTGATCAGAGACTTCGGCCGCGCCACCGGGAAATCATCGCCCAGCGGCGCGTCCACAAGGGTTTTGTAGTCGTAGGTCCACGGCTCGTAGTAGTCCTTGAGCTCGGGCTGGACCGGGCTGGCGAAGATCCCGAGCATCTTCCTGACCCGGCCGCCGCCTTTGAGCACCAGCTTTCCGCGCTTGTTCAGCACCCAGCCGCCCCGCCACTTCTCCTGGTCCTCGTAGCGGCGCGGATACCCCTGGCCGGGGCGGGTTTCCACGTTGTTGAACCAGACATATTCGGTGCCCGCACGGTTGGTCCAGGCCTGCTTGCAGGTCACGGAACAGGTGTGGCAGCCGATGCATTTGTCCAGGTTCATGACCATGCCCATCTGAGCCATCACTCGCATCAGTACTGCACCTCCTGGGAACGACGCCGGACGGTGGCCACCATGTCGCGCTGGTTTCCGGTGGGGCCAAGGTAGTTGAATGCGTAGGCCAGCTGCGCGTACCCGCCGATCAGGTGCGAGGGTTTGACCAGCAGCCGGGTCACGGAGTTGTGGATGCCGCCGCGCCGGCCGGTGGCCTCGGATTTGGGCACGTCGATGGTGCGTTCCTGCGCGTGGTGGACGTAGACCACGCCGGCCGGCATCCGGTGGCTGACAATCGCCCGTGCCACCAGGACGCCGTTGATGTTCGTGCACTCCACCCAGTCGTTGTCCCGGACCTGGATGGCGTCGGCGTCGGCGGGGCTCATCCAGACCGTCGGGCCGCCGCGGGAGAGCGAGAGCATCAGCAGATTGTCCTGGTATTCGGAGTGGATGGACCATTTGGAGTGCGGGGTCAGGTAGCGGACCACCACCTCCATGGCCCCGTCCCGGCCGAGTTTGGGTTCGCCGAAGAGCCGGTGCATGTCCAGCGGCGGCCGGTAGATGGGCAGGGCCTCGCCGATGTCCCGCATCCAGTCGTGGTCGAGGAAGAAGTGCATCCGCCCGGTCAGTGTGTGGAAGGGCTTCAGCCGCTCGATGTTGATGGTGAAGGGCGCGTAGCGCCGGCCGCCGGTCTCGGACCCGGACCATTCCGGCGAGGTGATGACGGGAACCGGGGCGGCCTGGGTCTGCGCGAAGGTGATGAACTTTTCCTCCGACCCCTCGGACAGGTCGGCCAGCTTCCTCCCGGTGCGGACCTCCAGGTCCTTGAAGCCCTGCACGGACAGCGCGCCGTTGGTGGTGCCGGAGAAGGCCAGAATGGCCTCGGCCATTTTCGCGTCGGTGTCGATCGCGGGCCGGCCGTCCGCGGCGCCGCCCAGCATCACCCCGTTGGCGCGGCTCAGCCGGTCCAGCGCTCCGGCCAGTTTGTAGGTGACGTTCTTGACGGTGAAGCCGAGTTTGTCGGCCAGCGGCCCGACGGCGGCCAGCTTGTCCGCGATGGCGGTGTAGTCCCGCTCCACGACGGAAAAGACGGGCATGTTCTGGCCCGGAACCGCGGGAATGGACGTGTCCCGCCAGTCGCGCACCGTCCCGCCGGGCTGGGCCAGCTGCCCGGGGGTGTCGTGCTGCAGCGGCACGCTGACCAGGTCCCGGCGGACCCCCAGGTGGGTCTTGGCCATCCGGGAGACCTCCTGGGCGAGGAGGTGGAACATCTCGAAGTCCGTTTTGGTCTCCCACGGCGGGTCGATCGCCGGGGTGAAGGCGTGCACAAAGGGGTGCATGTCGGTGGAGGACAGGTCGTGCTTCTCGTACCAGGTGGCGGCCGGAAACACGACGTCGGACAGCAGGGTGGTGGACGTCATCCGGAAGTCCGCGGAGACCAGCAGGTCCAGCTTTCCTTCCGGCGCCCGCTCGTGCCACTTCACGTCCCGCGGTTTGAGCCCCGCGGCGTGGTCCTCGCCGAGGACGTTGTTGTGGGTGCCCAGCAGGTTCCTCAGGAAGTACTCGTTGCCCTTGGCCGATGAGCCGAACAGGTTGGAGCGCCACAGCACCAGAGTCCGCGGCCAGTTTTCCGGGGCGTCGACGTCCTCGATCGCCGGGTTCAGGGTCCGGTTCTTCAGTGCCTCCGCGATGTAGCCGGGGGTGTCCTTCGCGGTGCCGGCGGCGACGGCGGCTTCCGCCTCGTCGGCGAGGTCCAGCGGGTTGCGGTCGAACTGCGGGTAGAAGGGCATCCAGCCGAGCCGGGCGGACTGGGCGAGGGCGTCCGCGGTGTGCATGCCGTCCAGGTTGCCGGTGGAGAGCGGGGATTTCAGCGCATCGGCGGAGTAGCCGTCCTGCCGCCACTGGTCCGTGTGCATGTACCAGTAGCCGGTGCCGATCATGGTCCGGGGCGGCCGGGACCAGTCCAGGGCGTTGGCCAGCGACAGCCAGCCGGTGACAGGCCGGGTCTTTTCCTGGCCCACATAGTGCGCCCAGCCGCCGCCGTTGCGGCCCAGGCAGCCGGTCAGCATCACCAGCGCCAGCACCGCCCGGTACGTGGTGTCCCCGTGGAACCACTGGCAGATCCCGGCGCCCATAATGATCATGGACCGGCCCTGGGACTGCTCGGCGTTGCGGGCGAATTCACGCGCCACCCGGATGCAGGCCTTGGCCGGGACGGAGGTGATTTCCTCCTGCCAGGCCGGGGTGTAGGGCGTGGCGGCGTCATCGTAGCCGGCGGCCCACTCCCCCGGGAGCCCGTCGCGGCCCACGCCGTACTGGGCCAGCATCAAGTCGAACACGGTGGTGACCAGCTGGCCCTCGACGTCCAGGACCGGCACGCCGCGCCGGAGCACGCTGCCGTCCCCGCCGGCGTCCTCAAAGCACGGCAGCAGGATCTCGGCGCTCTCCGCGGACACCTCGCGCAGTGACAGTGCGGGGTCGATCCCCTCGAGGTCCAGGTTCCATTTGCCCTCGCCGCTGCCGGAGTACCGGAAGCCCAGGGAACCGTTGGGGACCACCGGGCGGCCTGCCGCCTTGTCGAACAGGACGGTGCGGAACGCCGCGTCCTCCGCCCCGGTTTCGGCGCGCAGGTCCTTGGCGGTGAGGAACTTCGCCGGGGTGAGCGAGCCGTCGTCGCGCCGTTCCAGCCGGACCAGGAACGGCAGGTCCGTGTACTGGCGGACGTAGCCGGTGAAGAACGGCACCTCGCGGTCGACGAAGAATTCCTTGAGCATGACGTGCCCCATGGCCATGGCCAGCGCGGCGTCGGTGCCGGCCTGCGCGGGGAGCCACTCGTCGGCGAATTTGGTGTTGTCCGCGTAGTCCGGGCTGACCGTGACCACCTTGGTTCCCCGGTACCGCACCTCGGCCATCCAGTGCGCGTCCGGGGTGCGGGTGACGGGGACGTTGGAGCCCCACATCATGAGGTACCGGGCGTCCCACCAGTCCCCGGATTCCGGGACGTCGGTCTGGTCCCCGAACACCTGCGGGCTGGCCACGGGAAGGTCGGCGTACCAGTCGTAGAAGGACGTCATCACCCCGCCGATCAGCTGCATGAAGCGGGTTCCGACGGCGTGCGAGACCATGGACATCGCCGGGATCGGCGAGAAACCGGCACAGCGGTCCGGCCCGTAGTTCTTGATCGTGTTGACGTGCGCGGCGGCGGCGATCTCGATCGCCTCCTGCCAGGAGACACGGACCAGCCCGCCCTTGCCGCGGGCCCGCTGGTAGCGGCGGCGCCGCTCCGGGTCCCCCGCGACGTCGGCGAAGGCCAGCACCGGGTCGCCCAGCCGGGCCTTCGCCTCCCGGTACATCTCGACCAGGACGCCGCGCACGTACGGGAACCGGACCCGGGTGGGTGAATAGGTGTACCAGGAGAAGGCCGCCCCGCGCGGGCAGCCCCGGGGTTCGTATTCCGGGCTGTCCGGACCCACCGAGGGGTAGTCGGTCTGTTGGGATTCCCAGGTGATGATGCCGTCCTTGACGTACACCTTCCAGGAGCAGGAGCCGGTGCAGTTCACCCCGTGTGTGGAGCGGACCACCTTGTCGTGGCTCCAGCGGTCCCGGTAGAAGATGTCGCCCTTGCGGCCGCCTTCCCGGAACACCGCCCTGCCGTCGTCGGTCTGGTCCCATTTCGTGAAGAATCGGCCCAGCTTCAACATTGCATCCGAGGCGGGTCCGTCCAACCCCGCGGAGCCTCCGGCAGTCATGACCCCCAAGCTATGGGCCGCCCCGGGGGCCGGATAGGGCCTTACGGCACTGGCCGGCCGCCGGTCGGCCGGAGCCGGGACACCTTAGGCGAAGGACTCCAGTTCGACGCCGGCCTTCTCCAGGGCGTTGCGGACGGCGGCGGCCACCGCCACCGAGCCCGGGGTGTCACCGTGCAGGCAGAGGGAATGCGGTGTCAGTGTGAGCACCGTGCCGTCGACCGCCACGACTTCGCCCTTGAGGGCCAGGCGCAGCGCCCGCTCCACGACCTCCTCGGGATCGTCAATGACGGATTCCTCGTCCCCGCGCGGCACCAGCGTGCCGTCCGGCAGGTACGCGCGGTCGGCGAAGGCTTCGTGGAACACCGGGCTGCCCGCTTCCCGGGCGATCCCCAGCAGGGCGGAGCCCTCCAGTCCCAGGACAGGAAGGCCCGGATCGTAGGCCTGGATGGCGGCCACCACGGCGGAGGCCTGCTCGGCGTCGCGCACTGTCCGGTCGTAGAGCGCCCCGTGCAGTTTGACGTAGTCCACCGAAGCGCCCACGGCATGGGCCACCCCGTCCAGGGCACCCAGCTGGTACAGCACGGCGCCGAAGAGGTCATCGAACGTGATGTCCATGGCGCGGAGCCCGAAGCCGGCCAGGTCCGGGTAGCCCAGGTGGGCGCCCACCCGGACGTCCAGCTCGTAGGCCGCCCGGCACGTGTCCAGCATGGTCACGGGGTCCCCGGCGTGCAGCCCGCAGGCCACGCTGGTGCTCGTGACCAGCGGGAGCATCGCGGCGTCGTCGCCCATGGTCCATGTCCCGTATGACTCGCCCAGATCAGCGTTCAGATCCAAAACGTGCCGCCTTCCTGCTGTGATTCGTCCTTGGTGCCGGGGCGTGTGCCGTTGCTGCCGGCAGCCGGGGCTTTCGTGCCCTGCACCGGTTCCGCGCGGGGAATTTCCCCGGGGCCCCCGAGCTCGCCCGGGATGACGAGCGGCAGCGGGCCGAAGGCTTCTTTGGCGTTCGCGACGACGGCGCGGCCCATCACCCGGTTGCCCACCCCGCCAACGACGGCGCCGATGCCGAACGGCAGCGCCCGGCCCAGCCAGGCCGTGCCCTGCTGCTTCAGCAGGGTCCGGAGGAACATCGTCTGGATCCGCTCCCGGACCGTCCCGAATCCGGTGAGCGGGACCTTGCGGGAGAAGAGGGATCCCCAGGCCTGGGTGGGGCCCTTGCCCTGCCCCGCAGCCTGGCCGCTCAGGGAGCTCAGCAGTGCGGTCCCCTCCTCGCCCAGCATGATCGCCATGACCAGGGTGCTGGCCTTTTCGGGATCCACCAGCCGCACCCCGTGCAGTTCGGCCAGCGAGGTGGAGAAAAGCGCCGTCGCTTCGAGGAAACCCACGGTGGCGGCGGCCGAGAGGCCCAGCGCGGCAGCAGTTCCCACACCGGGGACCACCGCGGCGCCGCCCACCAGCGCGCCGCCGCCGGTGACGGCCAGGAGGTAGTCGCGTTCCAGCGCCGCGGCGAGCTGCGCCGCGGTGGCGTGCGGGTGCTTCCGCTGGAGCCGGCGAAGGTTGGCAAGGACCAGCGGGCGCTGGACTTCGACGGCCCGCAGGAGCACGTTGTGGACCCCGGGCTTGGGCTTGCCCTCGGCGTCGAACATCGCGTTGTGTGCCGATTTCTGCGCCATCTTCATTGCCGGGTTGCTGCGCTTGGCCATCGTCGCCTCTTCCGTGAACCATAAGTGAGCTGAGTTTTGTCCTGCGTTAACACTAGGCCACCTCCCCGCCTGCGCCCCGCCCGGCGGCACCTTGTTCGCCGTCGGCAGCGGCGTCAGAGCGCCCACGATTCAGCCACCGCCACAAATGCGGACGACGCCGGGCCCAGCGGCCCCGCGTACGCGGCCGCGGCGCCCGGCCATTCAACCCCGAATTCCGCGAGCCGGCCGGTGCTGCACGGCAGGTACACGTTGCTGAGCGCGGCGCTGGCGTCGCCGAGCTGGAAGTTGGGGGCGGCGAACTGCCGGCGGTCCAGGACCCCGCTGATATCCAGCTCGGCTTTCCGTCCGGTGGCGCGGAGTCCGCGCCCGGCGTCGATGTCGACGTCGAACTCGTCATGGGTGTGGCTGATGGTTCCCAGCGGGAAGCGGGCGGCCTCCGGAAAATGGCGGGTCAGCCCGGTGGCCAGCGCCGCGGCGAACGGCCCGCTGGTGCCGTAGCTCCGCCACCCCTGGAGGGTGGCGACCAGGAGGGCGTGGCCGGTGCCCCAGCGCGACCACTCGGCCATCCAGAAGGACGCGAAGCAGCTCGCCGGTTCGCCGGGGCGCAGCGTTCCGTCAGTGTCCACCGGGTGCAGCGCGAGTCCTGCGTTGGTGCCGATGAATGCCAGGCTGCGCCGCGCCGTCGCGGTGGCCGTTGTGTTCATGACTCGAGCCTATCCAAACGGCGGCGGTTGCGGCCTGAGGGTCTGGTCCGCAGACCGCAGCCGTGTCCGGAAAGGGTCCTACTTGGCGGGGGTCCGGATGAGTTTCTTGTTGACGAACTCATCCATGCCGAACCGTGCCAGTTCGCGCCCGACGCCGGAGCGCTTCACTCCGCCGAACGGCAGATCCGCCTGCGTTTCAGCCACGGAATTGATGAACACCATGCCGGTGTCCAAACGGTCCGCCACGTCCTTGGCCTTTTCGGCGTCGGCGCTGAAGACCGCACCGCCGAGACCGTAGGGCGATCCGTTGGCCAGTTCGATTGCCTCCTCCACACCGGCGACCTTGTAGATGACCGCCGCCGGGCCGAAGAGCTCTTCGGAGAACGCCCGCATCCCGGGCGTCACATTGGTCAGCACCGTGGGCTCGACGTAGGCGCCGGGGCCCTCGACGTGGTGTCCGCCGGTCCGCAGGGTGGCGCCCTTGTCCACGGCGTCCTGGATCTGCTCGATCAGCCCGTCGGCGGCGCTCTGCGAGGAGAGCGGGCCGAACCGGGTCTCGGCGAGGAGGGGGTCGCCGGGCTTGATCGCGGACATCCTGGCGGTGAATTTCTCCACGAACGCCTCGTACAGGTCTTCAACGACGATGAAACGCTTCGAGGCCGTGCAGGCCTGCCCGGCATTCCCCATCCGTCCGCTGACCGCTGCCTTAACCGTGGCGTCGAGGTCGTCGCTGTCGAGGACGATGAAGGGGTCACTGCCGCCCAGTTCCAGTACATACTTCTTCAGGTTCCTGCCGGCTACCTCGGCCACAGCCGAGCCGGCCCGCTCGCTGCCGGTGAGCGAGACACCCTGGACGCGGTCATCAGCGATCACCTCGGCAACCTGGTCGTTGCTCAGGAACAGGTTGATGTAGGCCCCTTCGGGCAGCCCGGCATCCTTGAAGATCTGCTCAATGGCGAGGGCGGACTGGGGGCAGCTGCCTGCGTGCTTGAGGAGGATGGTGTTGCCGAGGACCAGGTTGGGGGCGGCGAACCGCGCCACCTGGTAGTAGGGGTAGTTCCACGGCATGATGCCCAGCAGAGGTCCCACCGGCGCGGACCGGACAACCGCCTCGCCGCCGCCCTTGACGTCCAGGACCTCGTCCTTCAGGAAGGCCGGGCCTTCTTCCGCGTAGTAGTCGTAGATGTCAGCCACGAGACCTACCTCGCCGCGGGATTGGGCCAGAGGTTTGCCCATCTCCGTGGCAATCAGCCGGGCCAGCTCGTCCCGGCGTTCCCGGTACAGTTCGGCCACGCGGGCAATCACCTTGGTGCGGGCCTCCACCGGCGCTGCCTGCCAGTCGTCAAAGGCAGCCTTTGAGGCGGCAAGCGCGTGCTCAACCTCGGCCGCAGTGGCGAGCGGGAATTCCTTCAATGTTTCTCCGGTCGCGGGGTTCACTGTCTTGTAGGCAGTCATTGATCCACCATCTCCGTTTCTGAATAGTCCTGCTCGGTGGGGCCTGTGGCCGCCGCGTGGTCGCGGCCGGGCAGGCCCTGTGCGTCGGAACGGGCGGTCCGGAGGGATCGCCCGTCCCGGTAGGCGGCAACCCCGGTTCCCCGCCGGCTATTCCCTCCGGCTTCCCGGACCTGCAGGTTCGTTGGAGGGACCGGCCCTGCCGCGGGAGCGCGTTTAGACTGAATCCATGCGTTCCCTGAGGGCCCTCCGTCCGTTTGCGCACCGGGAATACCGTGTGTTGATTGCGGCCCTGGCCATCTCCATTTTCGGCTCGGGGATGTGGGCCGTGGCGATGGTCTACGAGGTGATCCACTTGGGCGGGGGTCCCCTGGAGCTCTCCCTCGTGGCGGCGGCCGGAAGCGTGGGCCTCGTGGCGTTTGTGCTGGCCGGGGGCATCGCGGCGGACCGGTTCCCGCAGCGGCTGCTGATCATCGCGGTCGAGGCGGCGAACCTCACCGTTATTGCCGCCATCAGCGGGCTGGCCATTCTGGGCTGGCTGCAGCTCTGGCACCTGGCCGCGGGAGCGTTTGTGCTCGGCGTCGGGGCCGCGTTCTTCTTCCCCGCCTACTCCGCGATCCTCCCCCGGATCCTGCCGCCGGAAGACCTGCTTGCGGCCAACGGCATGGAGGGGACCATGCGGCCCATCCTGCAACAGGCCGCGGGCCCTGCCGTCGCGGGCATCCTGGTGGCCTCGCTGTCCCCCGCCCACGCCGTGTCCGGGGTGGCGGCCTGCCACCTTCTGGCGTTCTGCATCCTCAACCTGCTCCGGCGGGGGCCGCTGCCGGCCGCTGCAGTCGGTGACGGCACGGCAGTCGGTGACGGCGCGGCGGGAGCCGCCGCCGGTGATGCGGGCCCGCGCGCCAAAACGTCCGTGCTGCACGACCTCCGTGAGGGGGTCAGCTATACGGCCCGCACGCCCTGGCTGCTCTGGACGCTGCTGTGGGCCTGCATTTCCGTGCTGTTCCTGATCGGGCCCATCGAGGTGCTCCTGCCGTTCGTGGTCCGCGACCAGCTTGGCGGGGATTCCCGGATGTTCGGCTTCCTGCTCGCGGTCCTGGGCGTCGGCGGCGCCGCGGCCTCGCTGGCCACAGCCTCTTTCCCGCTGCCGCGCCGCTACCTCACCGTGATGATGGTGAGCTGGGGCGCCGGCACCCTGCCGCTCGCCGCCGTCGGCATCATGGACAGCTTCTGGGCGCTGGCGGCCGCCCTGTTCATTTTCGGCGCCACAGGCGGGATGGGCATGGTGATCTGGGGAACCCTGCTGCAGCGCCGCGTGCCCCCACACCTGCTGGGCCGGGTCTCCAGCCTGGACTTTTTCGTCTCACTGGCCCTCATGCCCGTCTCCATGGCCCTCGCCGGGCCGGTCGCCGAGGTGGTGCCGGTGGAGCTCATTTTCCTGGTGGCCGGAACCGTGTGCCCGGTCATGGCCGCCGTCGCCATGGTCGCCGCGCGCATGCGGTCCGATGAACGCGCCCATCCCCTGGCTGACGGCCGCGAGGAAGCCCAGACGGACGCCGCAGAGCAGCACGGGGCCACCTAGCGCCGGTGTCCGGAGGGATCATCGGCGCCAGGTGACCCCCGCCGGGGTGGTGCATCAAACGGCCGCGCGCACCACGGGGATCGAAGCCGTCGGAAGTCCGCTGGGGAAGATGGTGGGCTCGGGAGCCGCAACCGGCGCCAGCGGAACCCGGACCGGGTCGCCGTCGGCCGTGACCAGCTCGCCGCGCACATCCACCTCGAGCGGCTCGCCCTCCCGCACGGTCAGGGTGAGGGCGTCCTTTTCCAGCTCCAGGTGCAGCAGCCGGCCCTGAATCTTCAGGTGGAAGGTCAGTCCGTCCCAGTCGGCGGGCAGCCGGGGGTCGAAGTACGGCACCGTGCCCTGGTCGCGCAGGCCCGCGAAGCCGCTGACCAGCGAGCTCCACACGCCGCCGGTGGAGGCGATGTGCACACCGTCGATCGTGTTGCCGTGGGTGTCGTCCAGGTCGATGAACGCGGCGTGGGTGAAGTGGTCCAGCGCGGCCTGGCCGTACCCCACCTCGGCCGCCATGATGCCCTGCACGCAGGCGGACAGGGTGGAATCGCCGGTGGTGATCGGATCGTAGAAGTCGAAGGCCCGGCGCTTCTCCTCGGCGGTGAAGTCCTGCCACTGCAGGAACATCGCCAGCACACTGTCCGCCTGCTTGAGCACCTGGTGCCGGTAGATCACCAGGGGGTGGAAGTTCAGCAGCAGCGGGTACTTGGACCGCGGCGTGCTCCAGTCCCACGGCTCCAGGGTCATGAAGTCGTTGTCCTGCGAGTGCACCTGGAGGTCCTCGTCGTACGGCAGGTGCATCCGGGTGGCGGCCTGTTCCCAGAACTCGCGTTCGGCGTCGTCAATCTCCGGGTGGTCCAGTGCCGCGGCGGCGCGCAGGTTAAACCGGGCCATGACGTTGGTGTACAGGTTGTCGTTGACCACGGCGGTGTACTCGTCCGGGCCCGTGACGCCGTGGATGTGGAACAGCCCGTCCTTGCCGAAGAAGCCCAGCGACGCCCACATCCGGGCGGTTTCGATCAGCAGTTCGGCGCCCAGGGTCTCCTGGAACGGCTCGTCGCCGGTGGCCCACATGTAGCGGTTCGCGGCAAAGGCGATCGCGGCGGCGATGTGGAACTGGGCCGTGCCGGCGGCGTAGTACGCGCTGGCCTCCAGCCCGTTGATGGTGCGCCACGGGAACAGGGCGCCGTCCACGCTGAGCTCCTTGGCGCGGTTCCTGGCGTCAGGGAGCATGGCGTGGCGGAACTCGAGGACCTGGCGGGCGTTGCCCGGGCTGGTGTACGTCAGGTAGGGCATGAGGTACACCTCCTGGTCCCAGAAGTAGTGCCCGTCGTAACCCGAGCCGGTGACGCCCTTGGCCGGAATGCCGGCGACGTCGGCGCAGGCCGTGGCCTGGGCCAGCTGGAAGAGGTTCCAGCGGACAGCCTGCTGGAGTTCGTCCTGCCCGGCGAGGACGATGTCGCCCGTGGCCCAGTAGCTGCGGTAGTGGGCCGCGCTTTCGGCGAAGATCTCGCCGAGCGGCTTGAGGCCCGCCTCGGCGTCGTCGGCCAGGTCTGCGGAGTCCTGCCCGACGGCGTAGCTGACGCTCTTCTCCAGCACGAACGGCGAGTCCGCGCCGACGGCCAGGACGTAGCGGACGCTGCTGTCGTCCTCATGGATCTGGGTGTCGAACGGCTGCACGCCGGCGCTGGTCCAGTGGTCCACGGCCATGCCGATGCGCTGCTTCGACTCCGCGGTCTCCCACGACAGGCGCAGCGAGCCGTCGCCGCCGTCGAGGCGCACGGGCAGCAGGACCCGGCCGGCATGGCGGCCGGAGCGCCGCGGATCGTGGGCCGAGTGGTCCTCCACCGGCTGGTCCTGGCGGTTGATGACGGAGGAGGTCACGTCGGCGGAGATGTCCCGGTCCGCGGCAACCTCCAGCGAAATACCGAGGGCGCCGCGGGATTCGTAGCCGACGGCGCGGCGTTCGGTGGTGGTCACGGTGGCTCCGGAGCGGCACTGCCAGACGATCCGGCACTCATAGATGCCGGTGACGAAGTCGACGCTGCGGCGGTAGTCCAGCACGGTGGACTCGGCCAGGGTGAGGGGTTCGCCGTCGATGATCACGGTGAAGTTGTTGGCGTCCGGGATGTAGAGGATCCGCTGGCCGGTGCGCGCGAAGCCGTAGGCGTTCTCCGCGTGCTTGATGTCCCAGGTCTCGTGGAAGCCGTTGATGAAGCTGCCGGGCAGGTCGACGTCGGCAGCGGCCCAGTGGGCGCCGCGGATGCCCAGGTGCCCGTTGCCCAGGCTGAAGAGCGTTTCCAGGGTGCCGGCGTTGCCGGGGAGGTGGACGGTCTCGACCAGCTGCCAGGGGTCATTGGGGAACCGGGCGCGGTCCGAGGTGATGAGTGCCATGGTGGGATTTCCTTCGAGGGCGGCGGTGAAAGGTCTGCGGTGGTGATTGTGGGGCCCGGCCGGGCCGGGGCGCTAGAGGAGTTCGTCGAGGTCGTTGACCACCAGGGTGGCGCCGGCGGCCAGCAGCGTCTGCCGGCCGGCGCCGCGGTCCACGCCCACCACGGAGTGGAAGGCTCCGGCACTTCCGGCCTGGACCCCGGAGACGGCGTCCTCAACCACGACGCACTCGCTGGCGGGCAGTCCCAGCAGCCGGGCGGCGTACTCGTAGGTTGCCGGGCTGGGCTTGCCGGGCAGCCCCTCGGTGACCGCGACGACGCCGTCGACCACCACCGGGAAGTAGTCCGAGAGCCCGGCGGCCTTGAGCACGGCGGGGGCATTGCGGGAGGAGGAGACGACGGCGACCTGGAGCCCTCGGGCCAGCGCGGCGTCGATGAAGCGCACGGAGCCCTCGTAGGGCTTGACGCCGCCGGCGGCCACGATGTCGTTGAACACCTTGTTCTTGCGGTTGCCCAGGCCGTGGACGGTGTTGTGCGCCGGGTCGTCGTCCAGCGGGCCCTCCGGCAGCACGATGTTGCGGGAGGCCAGGAAGTCCCGGACGCCGTCGAACCGCGGCTTGCCGTCGATGTGGTCGAAATAGTCGCTTTCGCGGTACCCGGGGGCCCCGGGGACGGTCGCGAGGAACCCGTCGAAAAGTTCCTGCCAGGCGCGTTCGTGCACCACCGCGGTGGGCGTCAGGACGCCGTCGAGGTCAAAGAGGATGGCGGAAGCGGTGGTCCAGCTCGGCGCGGCGCTGTTGGCAGTCTCAGTCATGGATCGGGGGTCCTTTCGTG
>NZ_LNUT01000003.1:0-318122 GCF_001512305.1 Arthrobacter sp. EPSL27 | reverse complement strand
GGCTTGGCAAATTTTGGGGGGCGGGCGGCGGCGCCACTCCGGCGGGGCTGGGTTGCGGCGGCGGTCCGCACCGGGCGCCGGTCAGCGCCGGCGGCGGGTGCTCTTGCGCTCGATCAGCTTGGTCTCCAGCTCGTGGCGGGACGGGGGATGCGGAGGTCCCGGGCGGTGGAGCCGGTCAATTAGCAGGTTGGCCGCGAACGCGCCCTGGTCGGCCACTGGCTGGGAGATGGTGCTCAATCCCAGGAAACAGCTCATCTGATGATCGTCTATTCCTATGATGGACACGTTTTTGGGCGCAGACAAACCGAGATCCCGCATGGCCATGAGGGCGCCGAAGGCTGTTTCGTCGCAGCCGGCGAGGATCGCGGAGGGCATCCGGCGGTTGTCGAGGAGCTCGATCATGGCCCGGCGGCCGCCCTCGATGCTGGACCCGGCCCGCAGCACCAGATCCGGATCAACCGTCAGGTCATGGGCGGCGAGCGTTTCCTCAAAACCCCGCAGCCGCTCCGTGGCCGTGACCAGGGTCGGCTCGCCCGTTTCAGTGTCGGCGAGCATGGCCAGGTCCCAGTGGCCCAGGCCCAGCAGGTGTTCCGTGGCCGCGCGCGCCGCGCCGGCGTCGTTGATGCCGACGTTGTCCCAGGGCACCCCCTGCATGCCGACGCTGGCCACGGCCAGCCCCGACCCGCGAGAGCGTCCATTTCGGGTTCGCTCAGGGCGATATTGAGCAGCAGGACCCCGTCCACGCGCTGGGAAAGCCCGGCGAGGTCACCGAAGAGTTTGCTGCGCACGCTGGGCCGGTTCCGGAGGGAGATCAGGACCGTGTCGTAGCCGCCGTCGGCCAGCACTTCCTCCGCCGCTTCCACGGCCTGGGCGAAAAACCAGGCAGTGGCGGTGGGGGTGATGATGGCCACGGAGCCGGTGCTGCCGCCGGCCAGCCGGGAGGCGGCCGGGGAGGCGCGGTACCCGAGTTTGTCCGCGGCGTCACTGACTTTGGCCCGGGCGGCGGCGGAGACGTTCGGAAGATTGCGGAGAGCCCGCGAGACGGTGCAGATGGAGAGCCCGGAGAGCCCGGAGAGCGCGGCGACGTCCTGGATGGTGGCGCGCGGCGCCTTGGCCTGCTGCACGGGCCCAGCCCTTTCTTCCCCCTGTAGTCGCGGGCCGGAATGATGGCCACGTTGAGTGTAAACGCTTACAAAATTCGCGCGCAAGTGGACAAAACGGGATCAGGCCGTTTGGCCCTGGCGGACCGGGTCAGTTGTCCGAGGTCAGTTGTCCGGGCGCAGGACGTAGTGGCGGAGGAACGCGCCGACGTCGACCATTTCTGCCTTGGAAATGGCGTGGCCCATCCCGGGATAGGTCCTCGCCGTGAGCTGCGTGTGCTCGTGGAGCCACTCCTCGGTGTGCTCCGTGGCGGCGTCGTTGATCACCACGTCGTCCCGGTCGCGGCCCCAGAAGAAGGGCGGCCGGGACTCAAACGTTTCGCTCATGGCCAGCAGTTCGTTCTCCAGGACAAAGCCGGACAGCCCTACGGCGGCGCGGAACTGGGCGGGCCGCAGCCGCAGCAGGGTGGTGGCCATGGCCATGCCCTGCGAGTAGCCGAACAGGCTGACGCTGCTGTGCTGGGCCTTGACCGATTCGATCCAAGCGAAAACCGCGTTGCTGGAGGAGATGACGTCGGCGAAGTCATGGGTCAGGAAGTAGTCCAGCAGGAACCAGCCGTAACCGTCGCCAATGACCTTGGGGCCGCGGACGGCTGCGCAGGTGAACTCCGGCGGCACGGCGTCGAACAGCTGCGCCATCCGGGATTCATCCCGGCCGTAGCCGTGCATCATGACCAGCAGCGGGGTGCCGGCGCGTTCATGTTCCGGCTTGGACCAGACCACAGTCTCCATCGGAACAGCCTAGCTTCCGGTGATCACCAGCGCGGTGCTGTGCCCGCCGAACCCGAACGCGTTGGCGATGCCCGCCGTCGCGGGCAGGCCTGTGGCTGTTGTCCGGACGAGGTTGAGGTCGATTCCCTCGCCGGGTTCGTCAAGGTTGGTGGTTCCGGGAAGCGCCCCGGTCCGCAGGGCCTGGACCATAACGACGGCGCCGAGCGCGCCCGCGCCGCCCAGAAGATGGCCGGTGAGGGATTTGGTGGACGTGACCGGAACCTGGTTGCCGAGCACGGCGTTGATGGCCTCCGCCTCCAGGCGGTCACCCACCGGGGTGGACGTCGCGTGGGCGTGGACCAGGCCGATGTCGTGCGGTTCCAGGCCCGCGGCCGCGATCGCTTTTTCCATGACCCGGCGCTGCATGGCCGGGTCGGCGGCGACGATGTCGACGGCGTCGGACGTCACGGCGGTGCCGGCCACCACGCCGAGGATGTCGGCCCCGCGGGCCAGTGCGTGGTCTTCACGTTCGAGGACCAGCACCGCGGCGCCCTCGGCCAGCACGAATCCGTCCCGGTCCCGGTCGAAGGGCCGCGAGGCGGACTGCGGGTCGGTGTTGCGTGTGGACAGGGCCCGGATCTGCGCGAATCCGCTGAGGATGAGGCCGTTGATGCAGGAATCCACGCCGCCCGCGATCACCACGTCCGCGGCGCCGGCCCGGATCATGTCGGCGGCCTGGGAGATGGCTTCCGCGCCCGAGGCGCAGGCGCTGACCGGGGTCCGTGCCCCGCCCCGGGCCCCGACGTCGATCGACACCCAGGCCGCGGGGGCGTTGGCCATGATCCGGGTGAGGGTGTGCGGGGAGACCCGGCGGGGGCCGCTGGCGTCCAGCGTCCGGGTCTGCTCCAGGGTGGTGTCCAGGCCGCCGTAGCCGGAGCCGATCACCACGGCGAGGCGCTCCGGGTCGGCCTGCGGGCGGCCGGCCTGGGCCCACGCTTCCCGCGCGGCCACCAGCGCCAGGTGCCCGCAGCGGTCCATCCGCTTGAACTCGGGGGTGGTGAGCTGCGAGGCGACGTCGGCGAGTACCCGGCCGGCCATGCGGACGGGCAGGTCCTGCGCCCAGTCCGCGTCGAGCGCTGCGATTCCGGAGCGCCCGGCCAGCATGGAGGCCCAGGTTTCCGCCGCGGTTCCGCCGACGGGGGTCACCGCGCCCAGTCCGGTGACAACAACTCTCGGGGAAGCTTCAGGCATGGGTACCGGTATTTCTGTGTGGTCCGCCGTGTGGCCCGGGGCCCGCGGCGGGTGTGCGGTCGGGTTCAGGGCGGAACTGGCGGGCGGTGCGGGCGGGGCTGTGGGGTGGGGTTAAACGGCAGGCACCGGGCTGACGCGGCGCTCCCTTTCAAGAGTACGTGCCGCCCGTTTCCGCCGCGCCGACCGGGTCCGACGTCGGGGATCCGCTGCGGAAACGGACACCCGCACCCCTGATCCGGTCCGCGGCTGTCCGGAACCGCCGCGAAAAACAGTTTGACGTGCGAAAACTGGCCGGAGTGGCGCCGCTTAAATCGTTGAAACAACCCGCACCGGGCTGTAGCGTGACGCTGGACAGCATGCTTAGCAATACCTATCCGTCCATCGGACACAAGGAGCAAGTCATGAGAATCGGTTCCTCCATCTTCCTCATCGCCCTCGGCGCCATTCTGGCCTGGGCCATTGCCCCCGGGCTGATCCCCAACGTGGACCAGACCATGGTCGGCTACATCCTGATGGTGGTGGGCGTGATCGGACTCATCGCTTCCCTGGTCCTGGCCTCCCCCGGACGCAGCCGCACGCGCCGGGTCAGCGAGACCCGCTCCGTCGTGGACCCCAACACCGGCGAGACCATCACCCGGAACGAGAGCCGCGACGCCGGCATCTAGTCCCCCAGCGCGGCAATGCTCCACGAAACGCCGCAGCAACGACCCGCACGCCGGGCCGGACATCACGTCTGGCCCGGCGTGCGGCGTTTCCTCTCCATTTCCACCCCGGCCCGCGGCACATGCCCAGCCTCCGCAGCCACCTGCGGACATAGTGCCAACATGCGCAATGCCCAGCACAAAGACTGGACATGCCCTCCGCTCCCGGAGCCAGGCCTGCTTGAAAAATGGACATGTCCTCCGGCTCACCACCGGCTCCGCGGCGCATGTCCAGCCTTCGCGGCCACGCGCGGACACAGCGCCGCCAACATGCGCACCGCCCAACACAAAGACTGGACATGTCCACAGGCTCACCTCCCGGCCCGCGGCACATGTCCAGCCTGCGCAGCCACCCACGGACATAGTGCCAACATGCGCATTGCACGGCGCGAAAAATGGGCATGTCCCCCTGGGGGTGCGGTGAGGTTTCTGCGTTCATGTTGTTTTTCATTGACAAAGCCACAGATTCAAAGATAAAGTCAATCAACTCCACTTCATGTGATGGCTATCACGGAGGTGGCGAAAGGCCCGCAGGACTGACACAAAGGAGAGCCAGTGTTCGCCGAGGAACGCCAACAGCTGATTGTTGGGCTCGTTACTGCCAGTGGCCGCGCCAGCGTCACGGACCTCGCCGAGCGTTTCAGCATCACTACGGAAACCGTCCGCCGGGACCTTGCCGCCCTTGAAGCCGCCGGCAGCGTCCGCCGGGTCCACGGCGGAGCAGTGTCCCCGGACCGCTTCAGCACCACCGAGGAAAGCATCCTGGTCCGCACCGACCAGCGGCAGCCGGAAAAAACCCGGATCGCCCAGGCCGCCCTCGCACTCATCCCGCAGGACGGCACCGGCAGCATCCTGGTCGACGCCGGCTCCACCACTGAGGCCCTGGCTGAACTCCTGGCCGCCCGGACGGCCGCCGCCACCCCCGCCTCGGGGCCAGCCTCCGAGCTCGTGGTCATCACCCACTCCCTGCCCGTCGCGGTGCGGCTCTCCGGCGAACCCGGCATCGCCCTGCACATGCTGGGCGGCAAAGTCCGCGGCATCACGCAGGCCGCCGTCGGCCAGTCCACCGTGGAGGCCGCCCGCCGGATCCGCCCGGACATCGCCTTTATCGGCACCAACGGCATCCACGCAGCCTTCGGGCTGAGCACTCCCGATCCTGAAGAAGCCGCTGTCAAGGCTGCCTTCGTCCAATCAGCGCGCCGCATTGTGGTGCTGGCTGATGCCTCCAAGCTGGACACCGAAACCCTGGTCCAGTTCGCCTCGTTGAAAGATCTGGACGCCTTGATCACTGACACGAAACCCAGCCAGGACCTGGCCGACGCCCTCGCGGACGCCGGCGTTGAGGTGGTGGTCGCATGATCGTCACCCTGACCGCCAACCCGAGCCTGGACCGCACCGTGGCTCTGCCCGGGCCTCTGCTCCGCGGCGAGGTCCAGCGGGCCGTCTCTGTCCGGCAGGAATCCGGCGGCAAGGGAGTCAACGTCTCCCGCGCACTGGTCGCCTCCGGCCTGACCACGGTGGCCGTGCTCCCCGGAGCCGAAGCGGACCCCGTCCTCGCCGGGCTCCGCGCCGGCGACGTCCCGTTCTCCGCCCTTCCGATCGGTGAGCCGCTGCGCAGCAACGTGGCCCTCACCGAGCCCGGCGGTGTCACCACCAAGATCAACGAACCCGGCCCGGTGCTGAGCGCGGAGCAGCAGGAAGCCCTGATCGGGCTGCTGCTGGACCGCTCCCGCGGCGCCAGCTGGGTTGTGCTGGCCGGATCGCTCCCACCCGGGGTCCCGGCCGACTTCTACGCCACCGTCACCCGGCGGCTGCGCACCATGGATCACGGCAACGAGGCTCCCCTCATCGCCGTCGACTCCTCCGGCGAACCCCTCGCCGCCGCGGTTGCCGGCGGAACGCAGGGGACGCCGGACCTCATCAAACCCAACGCCGAGGAACTGGTGGAACTGGCTGCCGCAGCCGGATTCGCCACGCACAAATCCGCCGAGGAACTCGAAGCGGATCCGGAGGCTGCCGCAGCGGCCGCCGCCGCCGTCGTGCGTTCCGGAGTGGGGGCCGTGCTGGCCACGCTCGGCTCCAAGGGTGCGGTGCTTGTGACGGCCGACGGCGCGTGGCTGGCCACGCACCCGCCGGTCACTGCGGTGAGCACGGTAGGCGCCGGCGATTCGTCGCTGGCCGGCTACCTGCTCGCCTCCAGCCAGGGCGCCGCCCCGGCCGATTGCCTCCGCCAGGCTGTGGCCCACGGTGCCGCCGCCGCTTCGCTGCCGGGCTCCACAGTCCCGGCAGTCCACCAAACCACCCCTGATGCCGTAACCATCACGGCCCTCCGGAAGGATTGACAGTGTCTCAGCTCATAACTACCGAACTGGTCGAGCTCGACCAGAACCTGGGCAGCTCGCCCGAGGACGTAATCCGGCACCTGGCAGGCAGGGTTGCGGCCAACGGACGCGCCACCGAAGTCGAGGGCCTGTTCGCCGACGCGTTCGCCCGGGAGTCCAAGACCGCCACCGGCGTTCCCGGCGGCATCGCCATCCCGCACTGCCGCTCGACGGCGGTGACCGAACCGACGCTCGCGATGGCCCGGCTGTCCCAGCCGGTGGACTTCGGCGCCAAGGACGGCCCCGCGGACCTGATCTTCTTCATCGCGGCCCCCGAAGGCGCGGACCAGGAGCACCTGAAGCTGCTCTCCAAGCTGGCCCGTTCGCTGATCAAAAAGGACTTCACCGCCGCGCTCCGCGCCGCCGGCTCGGAGGCCGAGGTCGTTGAACTGGTCGAGGGCGCCCTCGCGGACAAGCCTGCCGCGGCAGCTCCTGCAGCGGCCACAGCAACAGCCGCAGCCGGCGCGGCGGCTGCCGCCCCGGCCGGGGCCGAGTCGGCCGCGGCAGCCCGTCCCAAGCGCCTCGTCGCCGTGACCGCCTGCCCCACCGGCATCGCCCACACCTACATGGCCGCGGATTCGCTGGTGGCCGCAGCCAAGGAAGCCGGCGTCGACCTGCAGGTCGAGACGCAGGGGTCCTCCGGCGCCAAGGCGCTGGACCCGGCCGTAATCGCGGCGGCCGACGCCGTGATCTTCGCTGTGGACGTCGACGTGCGCGGCAAAGAGCGTTTCGCCGGCATGCCGGTCATCAACGCACCGGTCAAGCGCGGCATCGACGAACCGGACAAGATGGTCCAGGAGGCCCTCGCCGCGGCGGACAATCCCAACGCCCGCCGCGTCCCGCACTTCGGCGAGGACCAGGCCCAGCAGGCGGCCGAGGAAAAAGGCGAGCACTTCGGCACCAGGCTGAAGAAGGCGCTGCTCACGGGTGTCAGCTACATGATCCCGTTCGTGGCAGGCGGCGGTCTGCTGATCGCCCTCGGCTTCCTGTTGGGCGGTTACGACATCACTGCCTTTGCGGACAAGATCCTGACGGAGAACACGCTCACCAATCTGCCTACCGAGTACCCTGAACTGGCCTGGGGCCCGCTGGGCGCGTACCTGGGTGCCGTGATGTTCAAGATCGGCGCACTGTCGCTCGGCTTCCTCGTCCCGGCACTGTCCGGCTACATCGCGTTCGCCCTGGCTGACCGGCCGGGCATCGCCCCCGGCTTCGTCACCGGCGCCGTGGCCGGATTCATGGGCGCCGGCTTCCTCGGCGGCATCGTCGGCGGCCTGCTGGCCGGCTACACGGCACACGCCATCGGCCAGCTCAGCGTCCCCCGCTGGCTGCGCGGCCTGATGCCGGTGGTCATCATCCCGCTCGTGGCATCCCTCGTCGCATCCGGCCTGATGTTCCTCGTCCTGGGCGGCCCGATCGCCGCCATCACCGTGGGCCTCAACGACTGGCTGAACAGCCTCACCGGCGCCAGCGCCATCGCCCTCGGCGTTATCCTCGGCCTGATGATGTGCTTCGACCTCGGCGGACCGGTCAACAAGGTTGCCTACGCCTTCGCCGTCGCCGGCCTCGGAGCAGCAACGATCGAAAACCAGGCCCCGTGGCAGATCATGGCGGCCGTTATGGCCGCAGGCATGGTTCCGCCGCTGGCCATGGCCCTCGCCTCCACCGTGCTGAACAAGCGGCTCTTCAGCCTGGCGGAGCAGGAAAACGGCAAGGCCGCCTGGCTGCTGGGAGCCTCCTTCATCTCCGAAGGCGCCATCCCGTTCGCCGCAGCCGACCCGCTGCGCGTCATTCCCGCCAGCATGCTCGGCGGAGCCGTGACGGGCGCCATCTCGATGGCAGCCGGAGTGGGATCGAAGGCCCCGCATGGCGGCATCTTCGTCTTCTTCGCCATCGACAACTTCCTGATGTTCGTTGTGGCCATCGCGGCCGGAACCGTCGTCACCGCCTTCGCCGTCATCGGCCTCAAGCGCTACGCAGTCAGGAAGCCGGTTGATACGGTGGAGCAGGTTCCCGTAGCCGCCTGAGCCGTCCGCAAAACCGTCCCCAGCTGACAGTCCCCACGCACAACCAAGGAGCAACAATGACCGAACGTAACGCCACTATTGCCAGCCGCGTCGGGCTGCACGCCCGCCCGGCCGCCATCTTCGCCGAGGCTGCGGGCGAGTTCGATCTCGAGATCACCATTGCCCGGCTGGGCGAACCGGTCGACGAGGCCATGGACGCCGCCAGCATCCTGTCCCTCATGAGCCTGGGCGCCTCCCACGGCGAGGTCGTGGTGCTGCGCGCCGAGGGCGACGGCGCCGACGCCGCCCTGGAGCGCCTGGTCCAGATCCTCGAAACGGACCACGACGCCGAATAGCGTCACCGCCCCCGGCCCTGCCGCCGGCACAAAAAGCCCGGCCGCACCCTGCAAAGGGGCGGCCGGGCTTTTGCGTCCGGTCAAAACCCGGGCACTCCCGGAATTTGTCAGCAAACTTAGTAAATGCTTGTCACGGCCCGGCGGCGCCGATAGTTTGGACACCGCGGCACCACCGCCAGTGGCCTGCCGCAGGACCAGTTCCGAACAGAGGAGACGCCCCGTGGCAACCGTGCAGCACAGCATTGAAGTCGACGTTCCGGTGTCCACTGCGTACAACCAGTGGACACAGTTTGAGACCTTTCCCGAGTTCATGAAGGGCGTTGAGTCGGTGGAACAGATCGACGAGACCTCGCTGCAGTTCCGCACCGACATCGCCGGCGTCCGGCGTGAATACCTCGCCCAGATCACCGAGCAGACGCCCGACCGGAAGATCGCCTGGGTCAGCACGGACAAGCCCCGCAACGCCGGCACCGTGACGTTCGAACCGCTCGGCGCCGAACGGGCCCGGGTCAACGTGGAACTCGAATGGGAACCCGAGGGACTGGTGGAAAAGGCCGGCTCGGCAGTCGGCGCGGACAGCCGACAGGTCACGGCCGACCTGGGCCGGTTCAAGGAGTTCATCGAATCCCGCGGGATCGAGACGGGCGAATGGCGGGCCTCCGTCGCCCAGGGCGAAGTGGACGACGCCGGCTCCGACGGCCCGTTGCCGCGGTAGCCATGCCTGCGAAGAAGAACGCCCCGCGGGGTTCCGAAAACCCCAGCATCAAGGACCCGGAGGTCTACGAGGCACTCCTGGAGGACGGCGCGTCAAAACAGAAGGCCGCCCGCATCGCCAACGCCGCCGCCAAGAAGGGCCGCTCCGCTGTGGGCCGGAAGGGCGGCAAATCCGGCGACTACGAGGACTGGACTGTGGCCCAGTTGAAGGAACGCGCCAAGGAGGTCGGCCTCAAGGGGTACTCGGCGAAAAAGAAAAGCGAGCTCATCTCCGCGCTCAGGAACTCCTGATCACGGTGGCCGCCGGCCGGACCCGGAGCTGCTCAGGCCTGCTTCCGCGCGCTCCTCGCAGGGGCCTTGGTGCCAGTGGACTTCGCCGCCGTCTTACTGGGAGTCTTGGTAGCGGTCTTGGTGGCAGTCTTGCTGGCGGTTTTGGGAGCGGCCTTGGCTGCCGTCGACTTCGTCGCGGCCGTCTTTCCGGACGGTGCGGCTTCGTCCTCCCCCGACGCCGCCCCTCCCCCGCGCTTTTTCTCCAGGCTTCGCTTGAGGGCCTCCATCAGGTCGATCACCTCGCCGCTGCCTGCCTCGGCAGCCGGAGCACCGAAGGTCTCCTCCGTGTCCAGCGACTCCCCCTTCTCCAGCTTCGCCTCGATGAGCTGGCGCAGCTGGTGCTGGTAGTCGTCGGTGAACTGGTCCGGTTCGAAATCCGCCGCCATCGAGTCGACCAGCGCCGCGGACATCTCACGTTCCTGCGCGGAAATCCGGATGCTCGTCTCCAGCGCCGGGAAGCTGGCTTCCCGCACCTCGTCCGCCCACAGCAGCGCCTGCAGCACCAGCACGTCCCCGCGGATCCGCAGGGCGCCCAGCCGGGTCTTGTCCCGCAGGGCGAACTGGACGATCGCCACCCGGTCGGTGTCCTCCAGCGCCCGGCGCAGCAGGACGTAAGCCTTGGGAGACTTGGAGTCCGGCTCAAGGTAGTAGCTCTTCTCGAACATCATCGGATCGAGCTGTTCGGCCGGGACAAACTGCACCACATCGATCTCATGGCTGTTTTCCGCCGGAATGGATTTGAGCTCCTCGCGGCTGAGGACCACCGTGCGGCCGTCGTCCTCGTAGGCCTTGTCGATGTCCTCGTAGTCCACGATCTTGCTGCAGACCTCGCAGCGCCGCTGGTACCGGATCCGGCCGCCGTCGGCGTTGTGGACCTGGTGCAGGCTGATGTCGTGGTCCTCAGTCGCGCTGTAGACCTTGACGGGCACGTTGACCAGCCCGAATGCGATCGCGCCTTTCCAGATGGCTCTCATGGATCTAGTGAACCGCACAGTTGCGGGGAGGTGAAGCTTTTTGGCTGAAACCACACCGGGCAGCGGACGGGAGCGGGTCCGGGTCGGAGGCCGCGAACTGGTGGTCACCAACCTGGACAAGGTCCTGTACCCGGAAACGGGAACCACCAAAGCCGACGTGCTGGCCTACTACGCCGCGGTGGCGCCGGTCCTGATCCCGGCCGCCGCGAACCGCCCGGCCACCCGCAAACGCTGGGTGCACGGGGTAGGGACGGCCGAGGCCCCCGGCGAGATGTTTTTCCAGAAGAACCTGGACCATTCCACGCCCGGCTGGGTGCCGCGGGCATCCATCACGCACAAGGAACGGACCATCCAGTACCCCTTGGTCAACGATCCGGCCACACTCACCTGGCTGGCGCAGATCGCGTCCCTGGAGATCCATGTGCCGCAGTGGCGCGTGGATTCCCACGGGGAGCAGATGCCTCCGGACCGGCTGGTGCTGGACCTGGACCCCGGCGAGGGTGCCGGGCTGGCCGAATGCGTGGAGGTTGCGAAGCTAGCCCGCACCATCCTGCAGGACGTGGGGCTGGAGCCCGTGCCCGTGACCAGCGGCAGCAAGGGCATCCACCTTTACGCCGCTTTGGACGGCACGCAGAGCTCCGAGCAGATTTCCGAGTTCGCCCACGAACTGGCGCGCGCGTTGGAGGCCGACCATCCGGACCTGGCCGTCAGCGACATGAAGAAGTCCCTGCGGGCCGGCAAGGTGCTGGTGGACTGGAGCCAGAACAGTGCCGCGAAAACCACCATCGTCCCCTATTCCCTGCGCGGGCGGCTCCGGCCGACGGTCGCGGCGCCCCGGACCTGGCGGGAACTGAGCTCGCCGTCCCTGCACCAGCTGGACTACCGGGAGGTCATGCAGCGGGTGAAGGCGGGCAAGGATCCATTCGCTGCCATTTCCCGCAGGGGCGGGGCGGGGGCCGGGCCGGAGAGCCACCCGGGCGGCGCAGCGGCGGAAACAGCCGGCGACGGCGGCGCCACCGACCCGCGGCTCGAGACGTACCGCGCCAAGCGGGACGCGTCCGCCACCCCTGAGCCTTTCACGGCGGAGCGGCACGGCCTGGACGCCGGCGGCGGCACCGGCGGCACTCCACTCCGCGAGAGATTCGTCATCCAGGAACACCACGCCAGCCGCCTGCACTTCGACCTCCGGCTGGAGCGCGACGGTGTGCTGGTGTCGTGGGCGCTGCCCAAGGGAGTCCCCACCAGCAAGGCCAAAAACCACCTCGCGGTCCAGACCGAGGACCATCCGCTGGACTACCTGGACTTCGAAGGCACCATCCCCAAGGGCCAGTACGGCGCCGGGACCATGAGCATCTGGGACAGCGGCTACTACGAATGCGAGAAGTGGATCGCGGGCAAGGAGGTCATCGCCACCCTCACCGGCCGGGACGACGGCGGCCTGGCCGGCCCCCGCAGGTTCGCCCTGATCCATACCGGCCGCGCCGATGACCAGTGGCTCATCCACCTGATGGACCCGCAGGGCGCAGGGAAGGGCCGCCCGGCCGCGCCGCCGAAGGAAAAACCGGCAGCCGCCCCGGAGCCGGACGGGGCAGCCTCCGCGGAGGGCCAGCCTGCCGCCCCGGAGCCGGACGGGGCAGCCTCCGCCGAGGGCCAGCCTGCCGCCCCGGACCCGGCCGGCGTCACTCCGATGCTGGCCACTGCCGGCACGGTAGCGGACCTGCCGGACAAGGACTGGCAGTTTGAACTCAAATGGGACGGAGTGCGGGCCCTGGTCTTCGGGGACGCCGGGCGGGTCCGCCTGGTCAGCCGCAACGGCCTGGACATGTCGGCAACCTACCCGGAGCTGACGGACCGGTCCTGCTGGCCCGACCAGGACTTCATCGCCGACGGCGAGATCGTCGCCGTCGGGCCCTCCGGACGGCCGGACTTCGGGCTTCTGCAGGGCCGGATGAAGCTGACCAAGGCTGCCGACGTCGCCAAGGCGCAGGCATCGACGCCGGTGCGGCTCATGCTGTTCGATCTCCTGTCCGACCGCGGCAAGGACCTCCGCCGGCTTCCGCTCAGCACCCGCCGGGACCGGCTGGAGGCGTTCTTCACCCCGTCCGGCTGCCCGGTGGAACTCTCGGGCGTGATCGACGGCGACGTCCGGCACATCCTGGAAAGCGCCGAGGAGCTGGGGCTTGAGGGCGTGATGGCCAAACGCACGGACGGCCGCTACGTCGGGCAGCGCAGCCGGTCCTGGCTCAAGCTCAAGTTCGAGCGCACGCAGGAAGTGGTGGTGGGCGGCTGGCGTCCGGGTAAGGGCGGGCGCGGGCAATCCGTGGGTTCCCTCCTGCTGGGGATCCCGGACGGTTCCCGGCTGCGCTACGTGGGGCGGGTGGGCAGCGGTTTCAGCGCCCGGGAACTGGCGGAACTGCGCCAGCAGCTCGATGCCCTGCCGCGGAAAACGTCGCCCTTCGCGGAGGTCCCGGCTGCCGACGCCGCGGACGCGCACTGGGTGACGCCACGGCTGGTCGGGGAGGTGACCTTCGGGGAATGGACCGGAAGCGGAAAGCTCCGGCACCCCGTCTGGCGCGGATGGCGCCTGGACAAGGCACCGAAGGACGTGGTGCTGGAAAATGCGGAGCTGGAGAATGTGGGGCCAAAGGCCAGCCCCGGGCAGTGAAAAACCCGGGCGGCCGGTAGCCGCCGCCCGGGTACAGGCCCGGCTCCAAGGTTCCCTGAGCGTGATTCCTCTCGTCAGTCAACGGGAGCGCCGACTCGTTCCCGCGAGGGTTCTGCGGAGTCGGCGGAGGACGGCGCCCGACGTGTTGAACGCGGTAGGACAGCAAACCCCGTCACTGCCGCGAGGATGACCGACACGGCCATGACCAAGCCGAGCGGAAGGATGCTGAGCGCTCCGGCGAGGCCGACCAAAGGGGCGGCAACTCCCCCGAAGGCGAAGCGTGCGGCACCCAGGAACGATGACGCTGCTCCGGCGATGTTCGGGTAACCGGCCAGCGCCAGTGTGGTGGAGGGCGGGCTGGTGACCGCAGTGCCGCTTACCAGCACCAGCAAGGATGCCATCACGACGGCGAGGGGCACGTGCGTGAGGCCGGCAAGGAGCATACCTGCTGCTCCGACAGCGCACATGGCGAGTCCGATCGTAAGGGTCCCTTTGATGCTCCACTTTTCGCTGGACCGCCCGGCAAGGTAGCCGAAGACCATGAACCCGGCCGAGTTCAGGCCGAATGCCATGGCGTACTGCTGGGGGGATAGACCGTACACGCCTTGAAGAACGTAGGTGGCGCCGCTGAGGTAGGCGAACAAGGCCGCGTAAACGAATCCCTGAACCAAAACCGCCCCGACGAATGTGCGGTCCCCGAGTAATACCCGGATGTCGTGCCTCACCTGCTCAAAGCCGCCCGAACTGCGTGACACTTTGGGTAGCGTCTCGCGGAACCCGAAAACGACGCTGCCGAGAATGAGCGCACCAATGAGGGCCAGAACAAGGAACAGGCCGCGCCAGTGCAACACCGCCGAGAGCGCACCGCCGATCAGGGGCCCCACGATGGCGGCGAAGCCGCCTACGACGGTCAACCGGCCGTAGAAACGAATAAGCTGGCCGCCGTTGTAGACATCCCGGCCCGCTGCTTGGGCGATGACGATGCCGACTCCCCCGGCCAGCCCTTGGACCAGGCGGGCAAGAATCAGCAGCTCCACGCTTGGACTAGCCGCGCACAGGGCCGACACCACGACGTAGGCCGCCACCCCAAACAGAAGCGGTCTGCGCCTTCCGAACCGGTCGGACACTGGCCCGGCGATGAGCTGGCCCCCTGCCAGACCCAGCAGGCACGCGGTCACCGTCAGCTGGGCCATGGACGTCTCCGCCCCAAGCTCGGCTGTCAGGGCCGGAAGTGCCGGAAGGTACAGATCCATGGAAATGGGTCCGAAGACGGTCAGCATGAGCAGCAGGGCCGCGAGCCACGGGCCGGATCGGACCTTCTGATCAAGGAAGGACAAAGAATCGGTCATATCACCAGCAGAACCCACGAGGAAAAGCTGTGGAAGTCCCTGACAAGAGGTGCACTGGCAGGGCACCGTAGCGGGCCCTGCCAGCAGAGACAGGAGAGGGGCACCGGTTCGATCGAAACGGTGCCCCTCTCCCGCGTCAATCTGCCCGAGACTCGGGCGCGAACGGGCGCTGTGGTTCAGGCCGAGTGCGGGGTGTCCGGCGGGGTGATCCGGTGGACCGCGTTCACCGCGGCCCCCTGGGCCAGCCTGCCGTGCTTGACGTCGTGCTCCTTGGGGTGGCGGTGCTTGCCGTTGCCGTCCGGCCACTGCTGGCCTCCGGCCGTGGACGGCGGGGCGGGGCGTTTCGTTTCGGGACCGGGCGCCTCATCCATGGACTCCGCCAGGTGACTGGCGACCTCGGGATTAATGTCGTCTCCGGGCTGGTGTTCCGCCATTGCTCTTCCTTCCGCTGTCGAATTGCGCCGTCGAAATACGCTGTGAAATGAAGTGTCCAACCATCGTAGGTCGGCCCGCCGGTGATGTCTGTAGGGCTACCAGCGGACCTTCTTCTCCGTCGGGCCCTGCTTGCCGCTGGCGTGGGTGGGCTTGTGGCTGTGGCCGACGCTCTGTGAGGTGGTGCCGCCGCGGGACTTGCTGGCCAGCATTTCCTTCTGGGCGTCGGTGAGGCGCGACTTGATGCCTCTACCCTGCCCCGTCGGCGCCTGCCCTTTTGGTGCTTCCGGCTTCTCTGCCGGGTCTCCGCCGGGGCTGCTGTTTTCGGTCTCGTTGCCAGTCATGGATTCTGCTCCTTGTTTGGCCTTTGTGATCAGCGGTGCGCTGTGGATTCCACCTTAAGCGCTGCCCGGATCCGTGGGTATCCCTGTGCGCCGCAGGGGCCCGTTTCCGCCCCGAAAACGGGGCGCGGACAGCACTTTCGGGAAAATTTTTACGCGGGCCGCCGAGGCAGCCGGTGTTTCCCAGTATTGGCGCGGTAAAACGCCGCAAAAGAAACCCCCAAACCGGGCCCCGATCGAGGCCGAAATGCCGGATCATACGGCACAAAACTCGGAAACACCATGGAAGTCACGTAAAATTGAAGGCCTGCCCAGAGCGGGGCAGCTACAAGTCGCAAGCAAATGACCTCCATAGGAGCGGCCCAAATGCCCACAGACCGAAGCACGACCGACTCTTCAGCAGGCGTTATGAACGCCGGCGGAACCAACCAAGTTGCACCCCCGGGTGCCAAGAAGCCAAAACTGCGCATGCGCCGTCGACTCAAAGAGTCTGACGTCAACGTCGTTGACAAGCCGATGCTCAAAAAGGCACTCGGCGGCACCATCGTGGGTAACACCATGGAGTGGTACGACGTCGGCGTGTTCGGCTACCTGATCACCACCATGGGGCCGGTGTTCCTGCCCGAGGCGGACAAGAGCGTGCAGACCCTGTTCCTGCTCGGAACCTTCGCCGCCACCTTCATTGCCCGCCCCCTCGGCGGCGTCATCTTCGGCTGGCTCGGCGATAAGGTCGGCCGCCAGAAGGTCCTCGCCTGGACCCTGATGCTGATGGCTGCAAGCACCTTCGCCGTCGGCCTGCTGCCCGGGTACGCCCAGATCGGCATGTGGGCTGCCGCCCTGCTGGTCCTGCTGAAGCTCGTCCAGGGCTTCTCCACCGGCGGCGAGTACGCCGGCGCCACAACCTTCGTGAGCGAATACTCCCCGGACAAGCGCCGTGGCTTCTTCGCCAGCTTCCTCGACATGGGCAGCTACCTCGGCTTCGCCCTCGGTGCCGCCCTGGTCTCCGGCCTGCAGCTGACGCTCGGCCAGGCCACCATGGAGGACTGGGGCTGGCGGATCCCGTTCCTGGTCGCCGGCCCGCTGGGCCTGATCGCGGTCTACTTCCGCAGCAAGATCGAGGAATCCCCCCAGTTCCAGGCCACCCTGGACGCCCAGGAGAGCCAGGCCAAGGACGCTGCTGCTTCCGACGCCGCCGCGTCGAAGGGCCCCGTGGGCATCGTCAAGGCCTACTGGCGTTCCCTCATTGTCGCCATGATCCTGGTGGCTGCAGCCAACACCGCAGGCTACGCCCTGACCTCCTACATGCCGACGTACCTCACCGATTCCAAGGGCTACGACCCCGTGCATGGAACGCTGCTGACCATCCCCGTGCTGGTCATCATGAGCCTCTGCATCCCGCTCACCGGCAAGCTGTCCGACCGGATCGGCCGCCGTCCCGTGCTGTGGATCGGTGCACTCAGCACCGTGGTCCTGGCCATCCCGGCGTTTATGCTGATCGGCATCGGCGCGGTGTGGTCTACCCTTATGGGCCTCGGCCTGATCGCCTTCCCGGTGACGTTCTACGTGGCTAACCTGGCCTCGGCCCTGCCGGCGCAGTTCCCGACGGCGAGCCGTTACGGCGCCATGGGCATTTCGTACAACTTCTCCGTGGCCATCTTCGGCGGCACCACGCCGTTCATCGTCGCCGCCCTCATCGGCGCCACCGGCAACGACATGATGCCGGCGTACTACCTGATGGCCACCTCGGCGATCGGCGCCGTGGCAATCTACTTCCTCAAGGAATCGGCCCAGCGCCCCCTGCCCGGGTCCATGCCCAGCGTGGATTCCGAGGCCGAAGCCAAGGAAATCGTCGCGACCCAGGACGAGAACCCGCTGATTGACCTCGCCGAGATGGACATGCCCTTCACGACCGATGCTGATCCGGCGGCACCGCGGGACACCGAAAAGGTGCCTGCCAAAGCCTGAGTTTGCCCGCTGTGGCAGCCCGGCATGGTTCATCCTGAGCCGGCCGGCTCACCCAGGTAGCTAGAAGCCCCGCCCTTCAAGGCCTGCTGTGCGTGATTACCCATTGGGGGATTCACGCACAGCAGGCCTTAGGCGTGCCCGGCCGGGCAGGGCTACCCATTGTCCGCGAATCCGTCCCGCCCGAAGGGAGGCACCCATGCAGTCGCTGAAGGCGCATCTCCGCACCCTCCACAGCCTGGCCCCGGCCAACAAGGACAACGTCTCCGCTGCGCGGGTGGCGTTCAGCGTGGCTGTCCCGTCGCTGGTTCTCCTTGCTGTGGGGCGCCCGGACCTGATGATCTACGCGGTATTCGGCGCCCTGACCGGCATGTACGGCCGGACGGAGCCGCACCAGCTGCGGCTCAAGCACCAGGGCCAGGCCGCCGTCCTGCTGGTCGGCGGGTTGTCCGTTGGCGTGTTCCTCTCGGTCAACCAGCTGCATTCCTGGGCGCTGGTGGCCACCGAAACAGTTGCTGCAGCGGCGGCGTCCCTGTTCGCCGACAAGGCCGGGCTGAAACCGGCCGGACCGTTTTTCGGCATTCTTGCCCTGGGCGCCTGCGCATCCGTCCCCACCACTGTGCACTGGCATACGGCAGTCCTGATCGGTGCGCTGTCGGCTGCCTTCTCGATGGCCGTGGGTTTTGGCGGCTGGCTTCGGGGCCGGGCCTGGGATCCTGATGCCGCCCGGGACATCCCCGCGCTGCGCGGGGCGTTGGGCCGGGCGGCCGGGATCCATGCCGCCCGGTATCTCACCGCCGTCGGCGCGGCCGGCGCCGTCGGTGTCCTGAGCGGAAGCGGCCACCCGCATTGGGCCATGGCCGCCGCCGCTGTCCCGCTGGCGGGCGCCGACATGCCCAGCAGCGTCCACCGCGGGCTGCACCGGATCGTCGGCACCCTGATGGGCCTGGTGGTGGTGGCCGGTGTGCTGTTCCCGTGGGACTACTCGCCGCTCCGTGCCTTCCCCGGCCATGAGACGGCCGTGATGGCCTTCCTGGTGATTGTCCTGCAGTTCACCACCGAGCTTTTTATGACCAGGCACTACGGCCTGGCCATGGTGTCCTTCACACCGGTGATCCTGTTGATGACACAGCTGGCCTCGCCCGCCGACCCTGTGGTGCTGGTGACCGAGCGGGCCGCGGAGACCATCCTCGGGGCGTCGCTGGGCATCCTTGTGGTCGTCCTGATCCGCCGACGGCGGTAGAGCCTCCGCCCGTTTATCCCTACTTGGTTGATCCCTACTTGGTTGATCCCTCCTTGGCGCGCCGGGGCGGCCCGGCGACCAGCCGGTCCGGGAGGATCCGCGTGGCGGCAGTCAGTATCTTGTAGCGCCTGGTCGGAATGGAAACGGCCCGGCCGTGCGCGTTATCGGCCAGGGCTTCCCGCACCACGCGCTCGGCCTGCAGCCACATCCACCGCGGGGCCACCGTTTTGTCCATGCCCATCCGGTCGTGGAACTCGGTGTGCGTGAAACCCGGACAGACCGCGGTCACGTTGACGCCGCGCTTGGAGTACGCCAGGTTGGCCCACCGGGAAAAGCTCACCAGCCACGCCTTCGCCGCCGAATAGCTGCCGCGGGGAAGGAACGCGGCCACGCTCGCCACGTTGATGATCCGTCCGGACTGCCGGCCGAGCATGCCCTGCAGGGCGGCGTGCGTCAGCTGCATGGCGCTCTCGACGTGCAGCTTCAGGTGCCGGGTTTCCTCGGCGATGTCGTTGTCCTCGAACGGGCGCAGCAGGCCCATTCCGGCGTTGTTGACCAGGATGTCCACCGGACGTGCCGGGTCGGTGAGCCGGGCGACGACGTCGGCCACCCCGGCGTCGTCCGTCAGGTCGGCGGCGAGCACCTCGGCACGGATCCCGTACCGGTTTTCCAGCTCTGCTGCCTTCTCCTGCAGCCGGGCGGCGTCGCGGGCCACCAGCACCAGGTTGTGGCCCTGTTCGGCGAGCTGGCGGGCGAACTCCGCCCCGATCCCGGCGGTGGGTCCGGTGACCAGGGCGGTGGTGTGGGCCGGCGGTGCGGCGGGGGCAGTCATGGCGCCAGCCTAGCCTGTCCGGGCCTCAGGCCAGCCCGGCGGCCAGTTCGTCTTCCGCCGGCCCTGCGGGGACGGCGGCTTCGTCGGCGTCGTCCAGGTGGCGGTTCTGCAGCTCCTCCGTGGCCAGCTCGTACCAGGTGTGCGCGCCGAACGACGGGTTGTTGGTGTCAAGGTGCCGGTACAGGGCGTCGGCCAGCTGGCCCAGTGCCACGTCGGACAGCGCCCGGACGGCGGCGGCAGGGTCCAGGGTTCCCTCGAAATACTCCGTGAGCTCCATCCCGTTGAAGGTGTTGAGCTCGGCTGAAATCGGGCTGTTGGCCGCGTCCAGCCCCGGGTCCAGCAGTCCTCCTGCGGGCGGTGCCACCAGACCGGCCGCGGACAGGTCCGCGGGGCCGTCAGCCGGGGATTCCAGCCCGGTGTCCAGCAGCGGCAGCGCCGCAAGCTCGCCGTCGAGGCCGGCGAGGACTTCACCGTCGGGGCCTGCATGCAGCAGGCAGATCGGCAGGTCGGCGGGTTCCTCGACGGTGAGGCTGAAGGGCTGTTTTCCGGCGGGGGCCCCATCTGCTGTCCCGGAGGCCGGTTCGAGCGCGGCCGAGCCGGCCTCGGCGAGGGACCTCAGTTCCAGGAGGACCTCCGGGTCCAGGTGGGACGCTTGGAGCAGGTCGATGACGACGTCATTGCCGGCACCGAGGCGGCCCGCCCGCCGTGTGATGTGCAGAAGTGCGGGGAAATCTGAGGGGGTGAGGCAACCTGTGACTTCGAGGGTCACGCGTCCGGGGTCAACATCCACACGGACAAGCACACGCAGTTTGTGGTTCACGGGGTTCTCCAAAGGGACACGTCCAAGAGCCGACTGCATAACTCTGCACTGAACTCTACGACGGTCGTGCCCGGCCCACAAGCCGTATGCCGGCACGCGGCGGGGCGCGGGCCGGTACGGAGTCAGGCTCCCGCCGGGGGGCGCTCCGGCCAGTCGATGTACTGGTTGTAGGCATCGTGCCGGCGCAGGTACCGGTACATGAAGGGGCAGTTGGGGATGATCCGCTTGCCGGACGCCACCACGTCGTCCAGCGCGAAGTGGGCCAGCACCTTGGCGAGTCCCTGGCCCTGGAATGGTTCGGCCGTGTCCGTGTGGATGAAATCCACGTGCCCGGGCTCATCGAGGAAACGGATCTCCACAGCCAGCTTTCCGCCGACATGCAGCTCATAGCGGTGCAGCTCATCGTTCCGGGTTGTGGAGACGTTCGGACTGAACGTGTCTTCCATGGCTGCAGAGTTCTCCGTCATGGTTCGACATTGGCACTTAACGGCGGGTGTGGCAATGGCGGGTTCGATCCCCCCGGGCCCGGGTCGGACAGGAGCCTCGCCGGAATCCGGCCCAGCAGCAGCACGGCGAGCGCGAAGCACGCGGCTCCCCCGCCGAGCAGCCCCAGCGTCAGCCCGCCCAGCGCGGCGTCGATGACAGGGATAAAGACGACGACGGCGGCCGTCACCACCGCGGCCGCCGGGCGGGAGCCGGCGGTGACGGGCGCCGTCGGACGCTCTTCGAGCCGGCCGAAGAGCGCCAGAACGGGAAGGAGCAGTCCGATCACGGCGAGCAGCACCAGCGGCCGCCCCCACCACCAGCCGGGGGTTCCTCCGTCCGGCTGGGGAAAGTCCGTCAGCAGCAGCAGCCCGGACATCGCCGCCAGCAGCGGCAGGTGCCACAGGTAGACGGTCATCGACCGCCGTCCGGCCAGCCCGATGAAGCGCCGCAGCCAGCCCAGGGCGGCGATCCTGGCGAGCGCGGGCCGGAAGAGCTGCAGGGCCGCGGCCTGCGAGATTCCGAGCAGCACCAGGGTCAGGTTGGGCGGGTTGAGGTTGACCAGCATGTTCCCGGAGTACAGGCCCAGCCACACCAGGAACCCCAGGACCAGGTTGCTGGCCAGGATGATGGCCGCCAGGGCCGGGCGCCCGGGCAGCGGGCCGCCGTCGGCGAGGAAGAACCCGATCTGCTGCACCGCGCACCAGACAAAGACCATGTTGAGGTACGCCAGCGCCGGCAGCATCCCCCGCAGGCAGTCCACGGCCACCACCAGCGATGTGAGCCCGGCCAGGGTCAGCAGGGGCGCCCGGGCATGCAGGCGGGCCAGGAGCGGAAGGTTCAGCTGCGCGGCCAGGTAAGCGGCCAGGAACCACAGCGGCATGCCGGCCCCGGTGACCAGCAGCTGGACCACCTCCGGGTCCACCCCGGACAGCTGCGCCGCCCAGAGGCAGGTGAACATGACGGCCAGCAGGACGGCGGCCGGGCGGATCAGCCTCAGCATCCGCGCCTGCATGAAATCGAAGGTGGAGCCGCCCCGGGCGCTGAGCCGGCGCCAGGACTGCAGCCCGGTCATGCCGCCGGCGACGAAGAAGAGGGGCATGACCTGCAGGACCCAGACCACCGGCTCGAACCAGCGCTGGTTGCCGAGGGTGTTGTCGGAGGTGACGGTGCCGTCGGGGTGCAGCACGGGGCTGACCATCATGGTGTGCGCCACCACCACGATGGCAAGGCAGAAGAACCTGGCGAGGTCGATCACCAGGTCACGGTCGGGGGCTGATGCCCTTCCGCCGCCGTCCCGCTGCCGTGGAACCACTGAACCCCCGAGGATGCCGGGCCCGAAAGGAACCCGCCGGCCCGCCTGTGTGGGCTGCCGGGTCCCTGCGCTTCTGTGGCTCCATTGTCGGCCTTCGCCCGGTCCACGGCCAGTGCCGGAAAGCCCAAAAAGGGGAGGCCGGAATCAGTGTCCTGATCCCGGCCTCCCCTTTTTGGAGCCCTGACTTTCCGGAAACCCGGCGTGGTGTCAGCGCGAGAGGGTGGCCAGCGCCGTGGCCGCGAAGGTCCCGGCCGAGGTGTCCCATTCGGCCAGCAGTCCCTGCAGGTTCTCGCCGTCGCTGCGGTGCGCGCCCGTGCGCGCCTCGAGGGTTTCGAGGACGCCGGTGCGCAGCTCGGTGTTGAAGTTCACCTTGCCCACGTTCATGGCGGCGGCCTTGACCAGCTCGGCCGCGGGGATTCCCGAGGCGCCGTGCAGCACCAGGGGGATGTGGGTCCGCACGGCGATGTCCTGCAGCACGTCCCACCGCAGCTCCGGTTCGCCCTTGTACCGGCCGTGGACGTTGCCTACGGCCACGGCCAGCAGCTGGGCTCCGGTACGGGCCACGAAGTCCTCCACCTGCGCGGAGTCGGTGAGCCCGGCGGCGGGGGCGCTGCCTGCGGAGTCCGTTCCGAAGGCGCGGTCCTCGTTCCCGGCCAGGCCGCCGAGTTCGGCTTCGATGACGGTCTCCGCCGAGCCGCCGTCGTCGAGCATGCCGCGGGCCGCCCGGACCAGGGCGATGTTGTCCTCGTACGGCAGCGACGATCCGTCCACCAGGACGGAATCCGCCCCGGCGGCGACGGCACCGGCGATCACGGAGAGGTCTGCTGCGTGGTCCAGCTGCACGGCGACCGGGACGGCCGCCGCATCCGCGAGGCCGCGCAGGGCCGCGATCAGCCGGAGGCCGTTGGCGGTGGCCGCGGTGCTGGGCGAAACCAGCAGGATAACGCCGCGGCCGGCGTCCTCCGCCGCCGCCACCACGGCGAGCGCCGTGGTGAAGTCGTAGCAGGTGAAGGCCGGAACGGCCGAGCCCTGCTGGAGGGCGGAGGCGACCAGGTGATCCAGGCGGGCACGCATCAGACGCTCAGGCCTCCCACCATGATCCAGACGAGGAACGTCAGGGCGAAGCCGGCCACACCGAGGATGGTGGTGAGGACGGTCCAGGTCCTGAGGCCGTCAGCCACGGACAGTCCCAGGTACCTGGTGACGATCCAGAAGCCGGAGTCGTTGATGTGGCTCAGGCCGAAGGCGCCGAAGCCGATCGACACCAGGATCAGGGCGGTCTGCACCGGGGAGTAGCCGCCGTCGGCGACGGATGCGGCGAGCAGGCCGGCGGTGGTGATGATCGCGACCGTGGCCGATCCCTGGGAGGCGCGGAGCACGGCGGCCAGGATGAAGGCCATGAGGATCAGCGGGAGGCCGATGCTCTGCAGGCCCTCGGCGAGAGCCTTGCCGATCCCGGAAACGGTCAGGACCTTTCCGAAGACACCGCCGGCGCCGGTCACGAGGATCACGATGGCGGTCGGGGCGAGGGCGGAGTCCATGACCTCGCCGGTGTGCTGGGAGGACCAGCCGCGGCGGATGCCCAGGAAGTAGTACGCCAGGCCGAGTGCGGTCAGGAGGGCGATCAGGGGTGCGCCGATGAAGGCGGCGATGTCGGCGGCGGGGGTGCCCTTGGGCAGCATCACGGCGCCCACGGTTCCCACCATGATCATCAGGATGGGGAGCACGATCAGGGTGATGATCATCGCGGGGCTGGGAGCGGTCTTGGCGGTGGTCTTGACGGCGACGCCGCCGCCGGTGCCGGTGCCGGTGCCGGATTCCTGCTCGACGTCGGACTTGCCGGTGCCGAAGAGGCGGAACTGTTCGGCGGTGCCCGCCAGCATGGGGTAATCGCGGCGGTTGAGGCGCTTCGCGACGAAGTAGCCGAGGACGCCGACGGGGATGCAGATCAGGAGGCCGATGATGGTGGTCCAGCCGATGTCGGCCTTCAGGATGCCGGCACCGCCGACGACGCCGGGGTGCGGCGGGACGACGACGTGGATGGCGAGCATGATGGCACCGACGGGCAGGCCGATCTTGACCGGGTTGACGCCGGCGGCCTTGGAGAAGCCGTAGATGATGGGGATCAGGATGATGAACCCGACGTCGAAGAAGACCGGGATGGCCAGCAGGAACGCCGCCGCCGTGAGGGCTGCGATGACCCGGCGCGGGCCGAGCAGCTGGGTGAACTTCCCGGCGAGGGCCTGGGCGCCGCCGGAAACTTCGATCATTTTGCCGAGCATGGCGCCGAGGCCGACCAGGATCGCGACCGAGCCGAGCGTACCGCCCATGCCTTCCGTGACGGTCTTGACGATGTCCGGGAGCGGGATCCCGGCGACCAGGGCCACCAGGACGCTGACAACCAGCAGCGCCAGGAAGGCCGGGATCTTGAACTTGATGACGGCCAGCAGCAGCAGTGCAACGCCTGCTGCCGCTATGGCCAGGAGAGCGAGAGCGCTCATCGGGTGTCTCCTTTGACGAGCCGGTCGGCGGGGACCGGCGGTGTGGGTTCAGCGGCGACGGCGGAGGGGGGAGCCGCCGTCGCCGGGTTTTGGGGAACTATAGGTGAAGCCCGGGGCAGCGACTAGGCCGTGCGCTTGGTGGGGGCGACCACCTTGATGACGGCGGAATCGTCCGCTGCGCCGAGGCCTTGGGCCTGGCCAAGGAGGTACAGCTGTTCGGCGGCTGCGGCCACCGGGGCGGCGAGTCCCGCGGCGCGGGTGGCCTTGCCCACGATGCCCATGTCCTTGACGAAAATGTCCAGCCGGCTGAGGACCTCCGCGCCGTCTTCGGTGTAGGCCTCGAGGATCCGGGGCCCGCGGTTGGACAGCATAAAGGACCCGGCGGCGCCGGCTTCCAGGGCCGCGAGGGTCTTGGCCTGGTCCAGGCCGAGGGCGTCGGCGAGGGCCATGGCCTCGGCCGCCGCGGCGATGTGGATGCCGCAGAGCAGCTGGTTGACGGTCTTGAGCGCCTGCCCGTCGCCGGGCTTGTCGCCGACCACCGTGAGGGTGGAGGCGAGCAGTTCCAGCACCGGGCGGGCCGTTTCCAGCGCCTGCGGCTCGGCGCCGACAACGATCAGCAGGTCGCCTTCGCCGGCGCGCTTCGGTCCGCCGGAGAGCGGGGCGTCGACGAGGGCCACGCCGAACTCCGCGAGGCGGGCGACCGTGGCCGGGATGGCGTCCGTGCCCACGGTGCTGCCGAGGATCACGACGGCGCCCGGCTTCAGTACGGAGGCGACGCCGTTTTCGCCGAACAGGACATCGTCCAGCTGCTCGCCGTTGCGCACGGCCAGCAGGAGGGCGTCCGCGCCCTCAGCGGCGTCGCGGGCCGAGGAAAAGGTGCGGATTCCGGCGTCTTCGGCCAGTTTCAGCCGGGGTTCGGCGATGTCGAAGCCGTGGACGGTCAGCTCGGTGGCGAGGCGGGCGGCCATGGGCAGTCCCATGGCGCCGAGGCCGAGGACGGTGACTTTGTAGGTCATGGTTTTCTCCGTTGAAATGAGGGGTTAAAAGGTGTTGCTGAGTTTGCGGGTGACCTGGGCCAGGGACTGGTCGTCGCCCACGTTGCCGGCGAACACGATGTACGGGATGCCCTTCGCGGGCCCGTCCACCGGTTCCCACAGGCTGACGATGCCCGGCAGCATGGGGCCGCGGACGATCGCGTGGCGAATTTCCAGGCCGTGGGCGGCCACGTCCGAGGAGGTGATGCCTCCCTTGGCGATGACGAACCGCGGCGGGAAAGTCTTCAGGGTCCGGTTCACCACGGCGACGACGGCGGCGGACACCGTGCGTGCGATCCGCAGGCTTTCGGCGGCGTCGTCCGTTTTGATGAGCAGCCGGCTGGTGTGGAGGATGACGTCGGCGCTGTGCAGGGCCTCCACGACGTCCCGGACGATCCCGGCCAGGTACTCCTCGGGGTTGCCGTCCAGCAGCTTCTCGACGTCGATCTCCACGATGCGCGCGGAGCTGTGCTGGTCGACGAGGGCCTTGAGCTGGCGGGTGGTGACCCCGACGTGCGAGCCGACCACGATCAGTCCGCCGGCGTCGGAGGGGGTGTTCCCCGCGTAGGCTTCCGCGCCGCTGAGTTCGGTGCGGATTTCCTGGCCGATGCGGCCGCGGACGAACGGCGGGCCAACCCGGTAGAGGAGCTTCTTGCCGCGGCGTTCGGCTTCCTCGAGGCCCAGCGCGAGGGCACGGAAATCGTTCTCGGTCACGATGTCGGCCACGATCGGGGTGGAGTCGGTGGCGGGGCCGATGGCGTCCGCGATGGCCTTCGCCGAGATCTGGGGGTCGCCGTCCGGGCCGGCGGCGCGGATGGTGGCCAGGTCCAGCACAATCACGGTGTCCGCCGGGAAGCGTCCGCCGGACTTCTCCTCGACGTATTTCGCCAGTTCGGAGTTGGCGAAGCCGAAGCTCGCGTCCCGGGCGAATTCGGTCTCGGCAACGGGGGTGAGCCGGCCGGCGGCGTCGCCGGTGCCGCGCATGTAGTGCACGCCGCCGATCGTGACGCGTCCGGCGTCGGGGAAGGCCGGGACGATCACGACGCCGTCCGTCGCCTCGCCGCTGACGGCCGTGACGGTCGCGGCGATGGTGTCCGGCTCCAGCGGGTAGTGGCCGCGGAGGGTGGAGTCGCTGCGGCTGACGAAACCGAGGCGCAGCTTAGGACCGGAAGTTTCGAGGGCGGCCGCGGCGAGGGCGTTGCGGACCACTTCCTCGTTGCGTGCGGCGGCTTCGGCCGGGTCCAGGCTACGGGAGTTGGTCAGGACGTAGACGGCGTCCGGCCGGCGGCCGTTGATGCGGTGGGAGAAGGCCCAGGTGAAGTCGGCGACATCCCAGCGGGTCAGGACGGGCAGGTCCGCGACGGACTGCGTTCCGGTCGGGTCGTCGTCGAGCACCACGAGGATCCGGGGGGACGACTCGGACGAGGCCTCGACGGCGGCAGCCACCGTACGGGCGGGAATCTGGACCTCTGCGGGGAAGGCGGCCAGCACATCTGCTTCAAACAGGTCTGATTCAAAAGACACTTGCACTCCATTGTGGGGAACACTGCTGCGTGGGTGGTGATTTGTAAGATGTCTGACATCTAACATTTGAATGCTAGTGTGGCATACGGCACAAGGACGCGCAAGTAGACTGGGTCATCAGAAATCCCGGGAACACCGATTGGGGAAAATTGGCTAGGAAATCGTTGGTCGGCGTTGTGGCTGACGAGCTGCTGAACCGCATCATCGCCGGCGAATTTCCGCCCGGCGCAGCCGTCCCCGGCGAACTGGAACTCAGCGCCCGCCACGAGGTAAGCCGCATGACGGTCCGCGAGGCGATGAAGACCCTTGAGGCGCAGCAGATCCTGAGCGTGGAACGCGGCCGGGGCACCTTCGTGAACCCGCTGAGCCGGTGGGCGTCCCTGGAAGCAGTGCTCCGGGCCGCCTCAGAGGGAAAGAACGATGCCGCCGCCGCCGTGCAGCTGATCGAGCTGCGCCGGATGCTGGAGTCGGGCGCATGCGAACTGGCGGCGCTCCGGATCAGCGACGCCGATCTGGAGACCCTTTACGGCCAGCTGGAATCGATGCGCGCGGCGCACAACAAGCACGACGTGGCCGCGTTCGTGGCGGCGGACCTGGCGTTCCACGACCTCATCCTGCGCGCCTCGGAGAACGTTTTTGTGGCGGTCCTGTTCGCGCCGCTGCACCGGGTGCTGGAAAAGCGGCGGACCCAGACCTCAGAGGTGCGCGAGATCCAGGCGCACGCGATCGAACACCACCAGAAAATCGTGGATGCGCTGGCAACCCGGGATCCGCACCAGGCGCGGGACGCCATGGACGCCCACATGCAGCAGACCCTGGATGACCTGAAGACCTACGTCCTGGCGGACCGTCCGGCCTGACGGGCCGGCCCCGCCGCAGCTGCGGTCCGGGGAGCTTGCCTCGGGGGCGCGTTCGGGGCGGAGCCCTTTTTCGGCGAGGGTGAGGGCTCAGGCGAGGGAGAGGAAGAGCTTCTCGAGCTCGGCCCGGTCCAGGCTGGGGTCCTCCTGCTGCATGCACTGCTGCAGGCCGGTGGCGATGATCGAGAACCCGGCCTTGTCGAGGGCGCTGGAAACGGCAGCCAGCTGGGTGACCACGCTCTTGCAGTCGCGGCCCTCTTCGATCATCCGGGTGACGGCGGCCAGCTGCCCTTGGGCGCGGCGAAGTCGATTGATGACGGGCTTCATGTCAGTGGGATCGAGTTCCATGGGTTCCTCCGGTAGCGACAGGGCTTCATTCCATGATATACCCCCCTAAGTATCGGTTTCTCCTGGGCCGGCTATGATCTTGCTCGCGTCCGTGCCTCTTCGGGGCCCGCTCCCCGCAAGGGACCTAAGTACCTAGTGAATCCGGCATTTCCGGCGTATTGCTGGGAGTGTGAACGCCGCCGGTTTCCTGGATTCCGGCGCCGGCGGGGCCGGCGCCAGGGTTCCCGGCCTGCGGCTGGGGGCGGACCCGGGTTTGCGCCGGGGTGCAGGCCCGGCTGGCGGGCTCCGGACCGCCGGGGCGTGGGGCCGCTACGTCGCGATGGGGGATTCGTTTACGGCGGGCCTGGGGGACCCGGAACCGCTGAGCCCGGGCGGCATGCGGGGCTGGGCCGACCGGATCGCCGAGGAGCTCAGCGGCGTGCGGCCGGACTTCCGTTATGCCAACCTCGCCGTCAGCGGCCTCGTCATGCGTGAGATCCTGGACCGGCAACTCGCGCCCGCCATCGCGCTGCAGCCGGACCTGGTGACGCTCTCGGCCGGGGGGAACGACATCGTCTTCCACCGCAGCGACCCCGACCGGCTGGCGGCCACCCTCGACACCGCCGTGGGCCAGCTCAGCGCCACCGGCGCAACCATCGTTTTGTTCACCGGTCCCGACTGGCGCCACACGCCCTTGCTGGGCCACAACCGGGGCAGGGTGGCGGTCTATAACGAGAACATCCGGACCATCGCCGCCCGCCATCACGGCGTCATTGCCGACCTCTGGACGCTGCGGCAGCTCTCGGACCCCCAGATGTGGGATCCCGACCGTCTGCACTTCTCGCCGCTGGGGCACCACACCATCGCCGCCATGGTGCTGGAATCCCTCGGTGCCCCGCACACGCTGGTGCCGCTGGAACCCAAGCCCCTGCCCGCCGGAACCTGGCGGGACAGCAAAGCGGGCGACCTCGCGTGGTTCACCAACTACCTGCTTCCCTGGATGGTGAGCCGGGTCCGGAAACGCGCTGACGTGCCGCCGCAATCGCCCAAGCGTCCCGAACCGGGGCCGGTGCACGGGTCCGCCGGAGCAGCCTCGCTCCCCTAGTCCCGCGGCGGTCTGTCCGCTAGTGTGACGGAACGGCCCACTGCCGGGTATCGATGGCGATCATGAGGAGCGAAGTTGTCTAACCACACCTACAGCATTTCTGAAATTGTCGGCACCTCGAACGAGGGCGTGGACGCGGCCGTCCGCAACGGCATCGCCGAGGCGGCCAAAACACTGCGGCACCTCGACTGGTTCGAGGTCAAGGAAATCCGCGGGCACCTCGAAAACGGCGAGATCGCCGACTGGCAAGTGACCATCAAGCTCGGGTTCCGCCTTGAGCGGTAAGACCCGGCGGTAACCTCCGACGCCGGCCGCACGTTCCGCCGTCGAAGGACCGCCGCGTGCAGTACACGAATCTGGGCCGCTCGGGCCTAAAAGTCTCCCGTCTCTGCCTCGGCACGATGAACTTCGGCACGCACACCGGGGAGGAGGCGGCCGGCGCCATTCTGGACGCGGCGCTGGAGTCGGGCATCAATTTCGTTGACACGGCCAACGTCTATGGCGGCAGCGGCCACCGGGGCCGGACCGAGGAAATCCTCGGCCGGTGGTTCGCCGGCGGCGGCCAGCGCCGGGAGCGCACGGTGCTGGCGACGAAGCTCTACGGCACCATGACGGACCGGCCCAACGACTCGAGGCTGTCGGCGCTGAATATCAGGCGGGCCCTGGACGCGAGCCTGCAACGGCTCCGGACGGACTACATCGACCTCTACCAGTTCCACCACGTCGACCGGACCACGCCGTGGGAGGAAATCTGGCAGGCGATCGACGTCGCGCTCCAGCAGGGCAAGATCCTGTACGCGGGCAGCAGCAACTTCGCCGCCTGGCACATCGCACAGGCGCAGGAGGCGGCCGCCCGCCGGCACACGTTCGGACTGGTCAGCGAGCAGTCCATCTACAACCTGCTGACCCGCAACGTGGAGCTGGAGGTCATTCCGGCTGTGCAGCACTACGGGCTGGGGCTGATCCCCTGGTCACCCCTGCAGGGAGGCCTGCTGGGAGGCGTGCTGGGCCACGGCCGCACCGGGGAGCGCCGCACCGAGGCACGACCCGTCGAAGCCCTGAAGAAGCACCACAACCAGATCCGCCAGTACGAGGATTTCGCCCGCGAGCTGGGCCAGGAACCCGGGGACATTGCCTTGGCCTGGCTGCTGAACCAGCCCGCGGTGACCGCGCCGGTAGTGGGCCCCCGCACCAAGGACCAGCTGGACGCCGCCCTCCGCGCCATGGACTACGCCCTTGACGCCGGCGCGCTCCAACGGCTCGACGAGATCTTCCCGGGGTACCGGACGGCACCGGAGGAATACGCGTGGTGACCCCCGCATTTAGCGAGCCCGGCGGGCGGCCGGGCGCGGAGGGAGGCGAACTATAGCCAGCCACAAATAGGCGCAGTGAACCCCGCTGCAGCCCCGGCGAGGATAATTTCCATCCTCCCGAATGGCTCTTTGATACTAAGCATGATTAGTATTAGGGAAGAAGGATGTAGCGCACCCGGCAACCCGGGTGCCTCCTCAATGAAGAAGAAGGAACGATAAAAATGGGTTTTTTCGCATTTCTGATTCTGGGCCTTATCGCCGGTGCAATCGCTAAGGCAATCCTCCCCGGCAAGCAGGGCGGTGGCATTCTCATTACGCTGCTGCTCGGCGTCGTCGGCGCCATCCTTGGCGGCTGGATTGGCGGACTGCTGTTCGGTACGGGCATCAACGAGTTCTTCTCGCTGTCGACCTGGCTCCTGGCCATCGGCGGCGCGATCATCGTCCTGCTCGTTTACGGCATGATCACCAAGCGCTCGGCCCGCTAAAGCCGGTGCGACCGGAAACCGGTCCTGGGAATTTTCCCGGGGCCGGTTTTTTGGCACACAGCCCAAATATCGTCTGAGTGAGCACCAACAGGAGCACAGCATGAAAAACAAACTTGTTTTCGGAGCAGGAATCGCAGCAGGCTACGTTCTCGGGTCACGGTCCGGGCGGGCCGCCTACGAGAAGCTGAAGGCCCGCGCGGCAGCCCTCTGGGAAAGCCAGCCCGTCCAGGACAAAGTCGCCGCAGCAACCGACGCCGTGAAGGAAAAGGCCCCCGAGGTGTCTGAACACCTCGGCGAGGCCGCCCGCCGCGCCGGGACGGTCATCGGTTCCGCAGTCCGCCGCGACAGCTCCCCCGCCGCGAACGCTGACAAGCCGGGCGATGACGCGGCTGCCGCCGGCATCCCCGCGCACAGCACGCATCCGGAGACCGTGAACCTCGGGACGTCGGCCGCGGAAGCCGCTTCCACTGCTGCCGACGTCGAGTCCGACCCGGCGCTGAACGACCAGCACGGGCAGGACTGGTCCGACGAGGGCGGGGCCACGCCGGCCGGAGCCGCCACCAACGTGGACCCGGACAGGCTCCGCAGCTAGGGGCGACCTCCCGGCGGGGCCGCCGCTGTTCCGATCACTACGGTGGCGTCCAGCTCCCGGGAGCTGGCCACCCGGGCGGTGAGCCCGTGGCGGACGAATAGTCCGGCGGTCCGCGCCGCCTGCCGCCGGCTCGTCTCAATCAGCAGGTGGCCGCCCGGAGCCAGCCAGTGCAGCGCTCCGGCGGCCACCCGCTCCTGCACCTGAAGCCCGTCTGCTCCGCCGTCGAGGGAAACCCGCGGCTCGTGCAGGCGGGCTTCTTGCGGCATGGTGCCGATGTCCGCCGACGGGACATACGGGGCGTTGACGGCAAGAATGTCCACCCGCCCGCGCAGCCGCTCCGGGAGCGGCGCGTAGAGGTCCCCCTCGTGGACGCACCCGCCGAACGGAACAAGGTTCCGGGCTGCGCACCGCACGGCGCGGGGATCGATGTCCGAGGCGTGGAGCTCCAGGGGGCCGGCCTGCGCCGCGAGCACGGCTCCCACGGCCCCCGACCCGCAGCACAGGTCAACCACCACCGGAGTCCGCCCTGCCCGGGCCCCTGCCAGCAGCTGCGCGGCCTGCCGGACGAGGAACCCGGTGCGGCGGCGGGGCACAAAGACGCCGGCCTCCACGGCGATCCGGTGCCCGCAGAACTCGGCCCAGCCCAAGATATGTTCCAGCGGCACTCCGGTTACCCGCTGCGCCACGAGCGCCTCGAGCTGTTCAGGCGTGGCGGCGGCGCGCTCCAGGAGCCGGGCTTCGTCCTCCGCGAAGACGCAGCCGGCCGCCCGGAGCCGTTCGGTGACGGCGGCCCGCGCGGCAAATGCGGCCCGGGGCGGAGGAGGAGCTGCCATGCCAGATCACCCTTTTTTGTTCATGGTGCCGGAACCCCATGCTATCCAAGTGGCAGGATGGCACCATGGCCACCCAACGAAATGCCGACCCGTCATCCCAGCCACTTCCGGCGGCCGCAGTCCCCTCGGACGAGCTGATCTGGACCGGCTGTTACACCGCGGACAGCGGGGGCCAGGGAACCGGGATCGGGGCGCTGCGTGCCGCCGCCGGCGGAACACTGGACTGGCTGGGCGTCGCCGCCGCGGCGGACTCGCCGTCGTTCCTCGCCGCGCACCCCGTCCTTGGCATGGTCTATGCCGTGGGCGAGGCGGCCGGGACGGTCACCGCGTACCGCCGGCGCGGCGGCTTTGGGCTGGAACGCACCGGCCCGGCCTGGCCGGCCGGCGATGCCGCCTGCCATGTCGCCGTCGACCCGCAGGGCCGCTTCCTGGTGGTGGCCTGCTGGGGCGACGGCCAGGTACTGCTGTACGAGCTGGACGGCGACGGCGGCATCTCGGCACGGTTCGCGGCGGCCGCCTCGACGCAGGCGGGGCGGCCCAGCCGGGCCCACACCAGCCTGATGCTCGACGACGGCAGGGTGATGACCACGGACCTCGGCCACGACCTGCTGCGGATCTGGAACTACGTGCCCGGCCAGGGCCTGCAGCTCGACCACGAAGTGGCACTCCCCCGGGACAGCGGCCCCCGGCACCTCGCCCAGCACCCGGGCGGCGATGTGCTGGTGGTGACCGAATACTCGATCGAGGTTGCCGTGGCGCGGCGTTCCTCCGAGTCCGGGGCATTCAGCCTGGCCGGGGTCTTCCCGGCAACCCGGGCGGGCGCGGCGGCCGGGGACTCGGCCGCGGAGATTGCCCTGTCCGAGGACGGGAGGCACGCCTACGTGGGGGTGCGGGGTTCCAACCGGATCAGCGTGCTTGAGGTGGACGGCGACACCGTGCGGCCCGTGGCCGACTTCCTTAGCGGCGGCGACTGGCCGCGGCACCACCTGCTCCGCGACGGCCGGCTGCATGTGGCGCACGAGCGGTCCGGGGATGTGGTGACCTACCCGCTGGACCCGGAGAGCGGCCTACCCGGGGAAGCCCTGGGCAGGGTGGAGGTGGCCTCCCCCACGGCGCTGGTTCCTGCCGCGCAGCCCTGACCGGGGGGACATGCCCATTCTTCGCGCCGTGGACTGCGCATAGCGGCACCATGTCCAGCCGTGTCCGCAGCCGGAGGGCATGTCCGGCCGCCGGACCGCGGTGCCAGCCCCGTGGCCAGGCGGAAAAATGGCCACTCGCTGGAAAAACCCCGGTGCAAGCGCTTACAGTTGTGACTTGGCTCTCAGTAGCCGGTCTCCCCGCATCCGTCCTTCGTCGAGGCAACGTCGCTTACCGGAAGGTCCCCCATCGTGTTACTCCGCAGTACCAGCGCGGCCAAAAAGCCCGCGCCCAGCCACCGGCAGTGGCGTTCCGCCCTGTTCCGCACGGGAACCGCCGCCGCGGCGGCGGTCGTTACCGCGGCAGCCGCCGTCGTGCTCCCCATGCCGACGGCCCAGGCCGTCCCTGCCCCGGACGATCCGTCGGCCGTCCATTCGCTCCGCGGCCCGGTGACGGACGAACGGTTCTACTTCGTGATGGCGGACCGCTTCAACAACGGCAGCACCGCCAACGACGACGGCGGCCTGGGCCCGGACCCGATGGTGTCCGGCTTCGACCCGACCAAGAAGGGCTTCTTCAACGGCGGGGACCTCAAGGGCCTGCGGGAGAAGATCGACTACATCCAGGGCCTGGGCACCACCTCGATCTGGCTGACCCCGAGCTTCAAGAACAAAGCGGTCCAGCCGGAGGACAAGTCCGCCGGCTACCACGGCTACTGGGTCACCGACTTTACCCAGATCGATCCGCACCTGGGCACCAACGATGAGCTCGAGTCCCTCATCGACGAGGCCCACGCCCGCGGCATGAAGGTTTACTTCGACATCATCACCAACCACACCGCCGACGTGATCGGGTACGAGGAAGGCAACCGCGCCGCCTACAAGTCCAAGGACGCCGCGCCCTACCTGACCGCCGCCGGGGACCCGTTCGATGACCGCGACTACGCGGGCACGGGGGACTTCCCGGAGCTGGACGCGGCGACGTCCTTCCCCTACACCCCGGTGCTGGAGGCCGGGGAGGAGAACCTCAAAGTCCCCGCCTGGCTCAACGACCCCACGCTCTACCACAACCGCGGCGACACCACCTTTGAAGGGGAAAACTCCTTCTACGGCGATTTCTTCGGCCTGGACGACCTCTTCACCGAACACCCCACGGTGGTCAACGGAATGATCGACGTCTACACGAAGTGGATCGGCGACTTTGGCGTGGACGGCTTCCGGATCGACACCATGAAACACGTCAATGACGAGTTCTGGCAGAAGTTCGGCCCGCAGGTCCTCGACTACGCCAAAGCGCACGGCAAGGACGAGTTCTTTATGTTCGGCGAGGTCTTCGACACCTCCAAGAGCTTCACCTCGCAGTTCACCACCCGCAACAAGATGCAGGCTGTGCTGGACTTCCCGTTCCAGGACGCCGCCCGCAACTTCGCCTCGCGCGGCCAGGGCGCCCAGAACCTGGCGTCCTTCTTCGACGGGGACGACTGGTACACGGACGCGGACTCCAACGTCTACGAGCTGCCCACCTTCCTGGGCAACCACGACATGGGCCGGATCGGCAGCTTCATCACCGCGGACAACCCGGACGCGGACGACGCCGAACGCGTGGCCCGCGACCGGCTCGCCCATGAGCTGATGTACTTCTCCCGCGGCAACCCGGTGGTCTACTACGGCGACGAACAGGGCTTCACCGGACCCGGAGGTGACCAGGACGCGCGCCAGACCCTGTTCGCCAGCCAGGTCCCGGACTACCTCGACGATGATCTGCTCGGAACCGCCGCCACCCACGCGGAGGACAACTTCAACCCCGGCCACCCCCTCTACCGCGGGATCAGCGAGCTCGCCGCCCTGACCACAGAGCACCCTGCCCTGCGGAACGGCGCGCACCAGAACCGCTACGCCTCCGACGGCCCGGGCATCTACGCCTTCTCCCGGACCGACGCCAAGGACCAGCGCGAGTACGTGGTCTCCATCAACAACAGCGAACAGCCGCAGACCGCCGCCGTGCCGACCTACGTGGGCAAGCGCATGTTCAGCCGGATCTACGGCGACGCGAGCGCCGAGGTCAAGACCGCGGCGGACGGGAAGCTGACGGTCACGGTGCCGCCGCTGTCCGCCGTCGTCTACCAGTCCGCCGGCCGGATCCCCCACTCCAAGGCGGCCCCCGCCGTGGCGCTGCAGGAACCGGCAACCTCAGCCGAGGACAACAGCCGCGTCCGGGTGGCAGCCGACGTCGACGGCAGCTCCTTCTACGAGGTCACCTTCCAGGCACGCACCGGCGGCGGCGCATGGGCCTCCATCGGCACGGACGACACCGCGCCGTACCAGGTGTTCCACGACGTCTCCGCGCTGCAGGCCGGCGCCCCGGTCGAGTACCGTGCCATGGTGCTGGACAACGGCGGGCACACCTCCGTGAGCCAGCCCCGCAGCAGCACCGTACCGGCGCCCGTCCTGACGCTGGTGTCCCCCAAGGAGGGCAGCAGCGTCAACGGCAAGGTCGAACTCAGTGCAGCCGCCAGCCCGGACAAGCCCGGCTACACCGTGCGGTTCGAGCGCAGCGTCAACGGCGAAGCCTGGGCCGAAGTCGGCCGGGACAGCTCCTCCCCCGCCTACACCGCTGTGGATGACCTGGCCTCACTGGACCTGGCAGACGGCATCCCGCTGCGTTACCGGGCCCTGATGGACGTTCCGGGCGTGGGCGAGGTGGCCAGCGCCATCCGCGCCGTGGTGGCCGGGGAGCTTCCCCAGCCCTCGTCGGTCACCGTCGCCGGGAGCCTCAACTCGGAGATGGGCTGCCCGGGCGACTGGCAGCCGGAATGCCGGGCCGCCTTTATGACCCTGGATCCGGCAGATAAGATCTGGCGCCTCACCACCGACCTGCCCGCTGGAAGCTACGAGTTCAAGGCCGCCCTCAACGGGTCGTGGGACGAGAACTACGGCGCGGGCGGAGCGCTCAACGGCAACAACATCACGCTGGAGCACCCCGGCGGCCCGGTGACCTTCCGCTACGACAACACCACGCACCTGCTGAGCGCCGTGTACGCGTCGCAGCAGCCGGGGGCCGTCGCGGCCGCCGGTGACATGAACTCGGAGTTCGGGTGCGCGGGCGACTGGATGCCGGACTGTGACGCGGCCCAGCTGGTCCTGGACCCCGCCGACCTCGTCTGGAAGCTGACCACCACGGTGCCCGCCGGCAGCTACGGGTTCAAGGCGGCCCTCAACCGCGGCTGGTCCGAGAACTACGGGGCCGGGGGCGCTCCCGGCGGCGGCAACGTCAGCGTTACGCACGACGGCGGGCAGATCACCTTCCGGTACGACCACTTCAGCCACCTCATCACCGCCGGCTGAGCACCCCTGCCCGCGGGACATGCCCATTCCCCGTGCCCAGGACCGGACATGGCAGCACTATGTCCGGTCCTGGAGTTCGCGGGAGGGCATGTCCCGTGCGGCGGGCCGGGCGTCAGCGCCTCGACCCGGCCCACTCCAGCAGGCGGTCCAGGGGCCAGGTGGTGACGATCCGTTCCGCGGGCACACCGTTACGCTCGGCGCGCTCGGCACCGTACTGCAGGAAATCCAGCTGGCCCGGGGCGTGGGCATCGCTGTCGATGCTGAAGAGGCAGCCCGCGTCGAGGGCCAGCTTGATGAGCTCCCCCGGCGGGTCCTGGCGTTCGGGCCGGGAATTGATCTCGACGGCGACGTTGTTTTCAGCGCAGGCCGCGAACACCGCACCGGCGTCGAACTCCGACGCCGGCCGCGTCCCCCGGCCGCCCTGGATCAGCCGGCCGGTGCAGTGGCCGAGCACGTTGGTGTGCGGATCCGCGATGGCACCGAGCATCCGCCGGGTCATGGTGCGCTTGTCGGACCGGAGCTTCGAATGCACGCTGGCCACGACGATATCCAGCCGGTCCAGCATCTCCGGGGCCTGGTCCACCGTGCCGTCCTCCAGGATGTCGGCCTCGATGCCTGTCAGCAGCCGGAAGCCCCCGCCGTCGGCGTTGATCTCCGCAACGATGTCGAGTTGCTCCGCGAGCCGTTCGGCGCTCAGCCCGTTGGCGATCTTGAGGTTCGGTGAGTGGTCGGTCAGCGCAAGGTACTCGCGGCCCAGCAGCCGGGCTGCGTCCGCCATGGCCTGGACCGGGGATCCGCCGTCGGACCAGTCGCTGTGGCTGTGCAGGTCACCGCGCAGCGCGGCATGCAGTTCATGGCCGCCCGGCACCAGGGGCCCGGCGCCCCGGGTCCGCAGCCCGGCCAGGTACTCCGGCACCCCGCCGTCGAGCGCTTCCCGGATGACCTGAAACGTCCGGTCGCCGATCCCCTTGGTCCGCTTCAGCCGCCCGTCGGCAGCCCGGGCCGCCAGTTCCTCCGCGTCGAGGCCGGCGATGATCCCGGCGGCTTTGCGGAACGCCTGGACCTTGAACGTGGGCGCGAGCTCGCGTTCGAGCCAGAAGGCAATCTCGTTGAGGGCGTCGACGGCTTCCATGGCACTATCTTGCACCCCCTTCCGCGCAGCGGGCGCCGGGGACGCTCCTGCCGCGCCGCTGCGGGCGGCGGGGGTCCCGTTCTGAGAGACTTGTCCCGCCGGGGGTTGATCCGGCGGGGAACTACGCCGAGGGTCCATGGGGAGGCCGGGACGGCAGCTGGGAATCGTCAACATATGGTGCTGCTCGACCGGTCAACGCTCATGGTGGTTTTCGCCGTGACGACGCTGACCATGCTGGTCCTCTTCTACTTCGACACCTACCGCAAGAGCCGGGCGCCTTTTGCCGGCTGGTGGTGCGTCGCCGTCGCCTCGTTCTTCTTCGCCGCCGTGTTCTACTTCCTGGCCGAGGTGCAGGACGTCGGCTGGTCCGGGAGTGCGGGAAACGGGGTCATGGTGCTGGGCTCAGGATGCGTCTGGGCCGGCACCCGATCGGTGGCCGGACGGCGGGTGCGGCCCTGGCTGCTGGGAATCCCGGCTATCGCCGCCAACGCCATTGACGCGGCGGTCCGCTACACGGAGCACGCCCGGATCGGCAACATTGCCCTGCTGGCCCTGATGGGAACGGCGGTGGGCCTCGCGTCCGTGGAACTGTGGCGCGAGCGCGCACACTCCTGGCACCTGGTCCGGTCCCTCGCCGTCGCGACGGCGTTCTGCGCCGCCTATTACCTGAGCAGGATGGCCGGGCTGGCGCTGCTGGGGCCGGCGGATCCGCTGTTCCAGGTCCTGTTCGGCACCGGCGTGACCTTGCTGATGGCCATCGTCCTGCTGGTGGTGGTCTCCTCCAGCATCACCTCGCTGAACTATGCCCGCCGCACCGAGGATCTGCAGGAGCTGGCCTCCCGTGACGGGCTCACCGGACTGCTGAACCGCGGGGAATTTATGCACCAGGCCCACCGCCGGCTCAGGGCCAACGCCGAGGCCGGGGTCAGTACCGCGGTGGTGATGGCAGACCTGGACCGCTTCAAGGAGATCAATGACCGGTTCGGCCATGACGCGGGCGACGGCGTCATCCGGGCTTTCGCCGATGCCTGCCGCTCGGTGGCGCGAAGCGGGGACCTGGTGGGCCGGTACGGCGGCGAGGAGTTTTCCCTGCTGCTGGAGGGCGCCGCCGCGGAGGAGGGCGTCCGGATCGCGGACCGGATCAACGCGGCCCTGGCCGAGTACGCCGTCCTGCCAGGGGGCGCGGGCGCCCCGACGGCGAGTTTTGGCGTGGTGGATTCACGCGACCGGGCCGCGGGGCTGCAGCGGCTCCTCCGGGAGGCGGACCGGGCACTTTATGAGGCGAAGGCGGCCGGCCGGAACCGGGCGGTCATCGGGTCCCCCGCCGCCGGCAGGGAGTCCGCGGACCAGCGACGGTAGGTTCAGGGCATGACGTTCAGGGCGCTGTGGTTAGCTTTGCGGCCCGCGCTGCCGCCGCAGCGGCGGAGGGCCTGGCGGCGGGGTCCATCGCCGTCATGTCCGTCAGCAGCGCAACCCAGCCGGCGCCCAAGCCGGCCGGAATTTCCGGGTTGCGCAGGGTCCGCGCCACCAGGGACTCCACGAGGGTTCCGGGAAACGCCTTGGTTCCGGTGAGGCATTCGAGAAGGACGAGACCCAAGGCATAAATGTCGCTGGGCTGGCCGGGAGGTCCGCCGGCGGCCTGCTCCGGGCTCATGTAGTGCACCGTGCCGGAGGAATCGCCCGGCTCCAGCTCGGCGCCGGCGGGGGTGGCGATGCCGAAGTCGGCGATCCGCACCGCTGAGCGCCGCAGCTCGCTGAGGAGGATGTTGGCGGGTTTGATGTCCCGGTGGACGAGCCCACGCGAGTGGACGTGCTCCAGCCCGGGCAGTGCTGCGGCGGCCCAGCGCGCCACTTCGGCGCCGCCGGAGGGGCCGCGGCGGATCCGCTCGGCGAGGCTTCCGCCGTAGACGTATTCCTCGACGAGGAACGGGCGTCCTGCCCACGGGTCACCGTCCGGAACCACACCTTCGGCAATGAAGGTGACAATTGCGGGGTGATCCAGGGATGCCAGGACGCGAGCCTCGGCGTGGATCCGTTGCGTTTGACGCTCCTCGGGGCCCTCGGCCACCTTGATGGCGACGGGGCGGTTGTCCAGCAGGTCGGTTCCGCGGAACACCGTGGCGGTGGCGCCGCGGCCCAAAAGTTCATGGACCAGGAAGCGTCCCGCGGGGGCGTCCGGAAGGGACAGCACCTTGGCATCGAGCCCGGTGGCGGCCAGGTTGGTGGCGGCAGCAGCGGGGCGTTCCGCCAGCGCCGCGGCCGGGGGCGGGGTCACGGGGTCACCGGCTGAGCTCGGACAGGATGCCGGACGTGTGCACAATCCCGTCCAGCTGGAACCCGCAGCCGCAGCGCCAGACCGGCGGCAACTCTTCCGCAGCGTCAGCCGGGGTGAAGGAGTACACGGACATGGTGGCCGAGGCCGGGGCCTTCCACTCCATCGGCGTCCCGCAGTGGCTCGGTGCGGCCAGGGACTGTGCGGTGGGAGCGGCAGTGTGCGCCATCTCGGCCACGCCGCCGGAAATACGAATCTCAGACATAGTTCGTAAGCATACATATAACTAGGCAAACTAGCTAGTTGCCGGGCGGCCCGGCTTCAGTAAAGTTGCGTCTTCAGTGGAGTTCCGGCGGCTCGGCAAGGGCCTCACTCATCCGCCGCAGGAACTTGATCACAGTCCGCGCTTCTTCGTGGGTGAGCTCCTCCGCCACGGCCATCATCCGCTGGTGCATACCCCCCAGCGTGGCCCGGACCTCTGTGTCGGTAGCGCCCGTGGGGACGATCACCAGCGAGCGCCGGTCGGTGGGGTGCGGCTCGCGGCGCACATGCCCGCTGCCCACCAGCCGGTCGATCAGCGAGGTGGTGGAGGCGGTGGTGATGCCCAGGACGCGGCTTAGGTCCTTGGGCCCTACCTGTTCGCCCGCGGACTGGGCGCGCAGCAGGTACCGCAGCGCCAGGAGGTCCGTTTCCCCCATACCCATGGAGTCCCTGGTGGACCGGCGCCGGGCGACCTCCGCGTTGCGGTACTCGCGAAGGGCCTGAAGCACCGCCCCGGGCGGGTCGACCCTGTCGTCAGGTTCATACCAGTAACCGGAGCCGGAGGGGCTGTGCGAGTTCATCCGGCAATCCTAGCCCAACTGATTACTAGATAATCATGGTTTTTGCTTAGGCGTGCGCGGGACGACAAAAAACCCCGGCATCCTGTCCTCAGGATGCCGGGGTTTTGTCACTCTTCGCTAAAAGAGTGGGCCCTGTGGGGCTCGAACCCACGACCCACGGATTAAAAGTCCGATGCTCTACCAACTGAGCTAAAGGCCCCAGCCAAAGGCCCCGGAGCTGCGGACAAGTCCGCTGTTCCAAGGCTGATCAGCCCAGTCCATTTCTGGACGTTAACACTGTACCTCAGACCCCGGCCTGTTTTGGGCAGGGGCGGGGACCCCGCCGTCGGACGCTGGACGAGCGCCGGGAGCAGCGCCCGGCGGCCCTGCTCCGCACGCTCGATTCCCCGACAGCACTGGAGTAGCGTGGGGGCATGAGCGAGCAAGCAGGATCCAGCACCCCCGGACCGCCCCGGCACCACAAGCCGAAGCCCTTCGCCCCCGCCGACTTTGAGCCCTTCGCGGGCGGCGCCGATCCGGCCCGCATCTCCGAGGCCGCCCATCTCGCCGCCCAGGCCCTGGTGCGCCGCGGCCGGGACAGCGACGATCCCGTGGTGACCAAACGCCTGGTCAAGCTCGCCGACGAACAGGGGCTGGATGCCATCGCCGAAATGTGGGCCGAGAGCCCGGCCCGCTCCCTCCCGGGCGCACTCTGGCGGCTGTACGCCATCCGCGCGGCCACCATCCAGGACCCGGAGCGGATCTCCGTGTACTTCAAGGCCGGCAAGGACACCGCCCAGGTCTCGCACGTCGTCGCCGGCGCCGCAGAGCCGCCGGGAGCGGACGAAATGAAGTCCATGGCGGACGCCATCCTGTCAGGCGCGTTCGACGGCGAGTTCGACGTCGCGCTGGAACGCTCCGCCGCGTTCTGCCGCGTGGTGGCGCTCGGCCAGGCTACCCTGGCCGACGGCGCCGAGCACGGAAACGAGGTCCACGCGAGCAAACTCACCCGCAATTCGCACCTTCTGGTCAAGACCGCCGAGGACCTTGAGCACGCCGCCAACGCGTGGCGCCTGGGCGAACTGGACTGACGCTGTTGCCTGCGGCCGGTACCTGCGCCGGGCGTCCGGCACGCATGCCTCCCCCGGGCTGTCAATGTTGACTTGTCCCCGGGCACGTAGAAAACTAAAGGCGGTGCCGAACCGCGAAACCCCCGGGCTTCAACATTTAGCCGCCTAGAGCGGCCTACCGCCGAGAGGCGTATCCGGTTCGGCACCATTTTCATGCCCTCATTGGCGGAGCACGATCCAACGGCCGGGCCGTTCCCCATTGGACATCAGAGTGAATGCTGCGGGCGCGTCGTGAAGCGGGCGGCGGCGACGATTGCCGCGGTTCCGGCGGCGGCTGCCATCGCGTACGCCATTGCGGTGTAGGTGCCGAGCCACGCGGCCAGCAGCGGACCTGCGGCCGGGGCGATGGCAGTGGTGGCTGTCAGCGGGGCCGCAAAAACTCCCTGGAGGGCGCCCAGGTCCCGGCTTCCCCACTGGTCTCCCACGATGGTGGCCTGCAGCAGGGTCTGGCAGCCCCGGACGGCGCCGGCCAGCACCCCCGCGGCGATCAATACCGGCGCCGGTCCGGGCACGGCAGCCAGCATTAGGACGGCGGTGGCCCCGGTCCCGGTGATGACCGCCAGCCGGGTCCCGGTTGGGAGAGAGCCGAACAACAGCCTGCCGCCGACCTGGCCTGCGCCCACCAGAGCCAGCCCAAGCGCGGCGGTGGCGTAGTCGGCGCCTTTTTCGATCAGCAGCGGAATGACGTTCAGCGTCACTGTGTAGAGGCCGAGGCAGAGCAGGACCATAAGGGCCTGCAGGCCCAGGAACTCCGGGCTGCGGCGGGTGGCGCGGACACGCTCCCGGGCCGCGGCCGCCGGCTCATTGTGCGGGATCCGGCTCCACGAGCTGTTGAGGAAGCGGGCATGCAACGGCACGGCAATCAGGCCGAACAGTGCCGCGAGGACCAAAAAACGTGACCCTCCATCCGAGCCAGCCGCAGAGGGCTGCGGTCACGGGGGCAAAGATGGTGGAGGCGAATCCGGCGACGAGGGTCAAGACGGTCAGCGGCCGGATGCGGGCGGGCCCGTACCACCGACTGACCACGGTGAAGGCCGGCTGGTAGAGCACCGCAGCTTGCGCCGTGCCGGCCAGCATCCAGGCCGCAAAGAAGACGGGCAGGTTTGGGGCCATCGCCACTCCGGTCAGGGCCAGCACCCCCGCCAGGGAGCCGCCGATCATCAGAGTGCGCGGCCCCGTCGTGTCGAGGACCCTGCCCACGAAGATGCCCGCCACCGCAGAGACCAGCAGGCCAACGGAAAAGGCGCCCGTCACCAGGACCGGGTCCCAGCCGGTGTCCTCCGTGATGGGCCCGACCGCCGCGATCAACGCGTAGTAGAGCACGCCCCACCCCGTGGTCTGGGTGATGCACAGCGCGGCGAGGCCGCCGCGCGGCGCACCCTCCGCTGCGAGGATTCGAGTGGGAGCGGATGCGGACACGGTCAGTCCCCGTCGAGCTCCGCATACAATGCCTCGACCCGGGCCTTGATGTCGTCCCGGACCAGGCGCATACGGTCCATGCCTTCGATGCCGCGTTCGGAGGGCTCGTCCGTGTCCCAGACCTCAATCCGCTTACCGTCGCGGGCGTCGACTTTTGCCTCGTTGCCGAGGACGATGACGACGTCGACCTCATTCAGGACATCGTCGGTGACGGCCTTGGGATGTTCGCCGGTGATGTCGATGCCGAGTTCGGCCAGGGACTCCACGGCCTGGGGGTTCAACGATGTACCGGGCTTGGTCCCGGCGGAATGGACGGTGACGGTCCCGTTCGCGAGCTGGTTCATCAGTCCGGCGGCCAGCTGGGACTTTCCCCCGTTCTTGCTGCAGACGAACAGGACGCTTGGCGTCCTCGTACTCTCGGTCATGGGTTCGATTCCTCCGGATCTGTGTGGGGGGGGTGGTGGTGCGCAGCGATGCGGCCAGTGCCTTGACCCGCACGCCGGCAACCGGTCTGCCAGGTGGTTCGGCGGCGGGGGCGCCGACGTGCTCAGTTCCCGCCGGAGCGGCCGTGGGCCAACCCGGTAGGAAATCCGACCAGGACGGGCTCTTGCGTGCCGCAGCAGCCGCCGGAGGTTTCGGCCACGAATCCCGCGGTGGCCGGGGCCGGGACGTCGCAGCTGGTGCCGATGTCGGAGGAGCAGACGCCCGTTTCGGGGAGTTCGAGCTGGACGGTGTCGGCGGCTTCCCGGTCTCCGGCGAGGGCCGCGGCGACGGAGCGGACCTGTTCGTAGCCGGTGGCCAGCAGGAAGGTCGGAGCCCGGCCGTAGGACTTCATCCCGACGATGTAGAAGTCCTGCTCCGGGTGGGCCAGCATCTTCGCGCCGTGCGGTTCGACGGTGCCGCAGGAGTGGAACTCGGGGTCAATCAGCGGGCCGAGCTCGCGGGGTGCTTCCACGCCGGGGTCCAGTTCCAGCCGGAGTTCCCGGAGCATGTCCAGGTTCGGACGGAACCCGGTAGCCGGAACCACGATGTCGGCACCCAGGGTGCGGCCGTCAGTGGAGGTCAGCGTGACGGCGCCGCCGGCGGTAACGAGGGCCGCGATCCCCAAACCGGTGTGCAGTTCCACCGTGCCGTCCTCCACAAGGGCGCGGAGCCTGCTGCCGAGCTGGCCGCGGGCGGCGAGACCGTCGGCGTCGCCACCGCCGTAGACCTTGGCCGCCGAGGCTCCGCGGATCGCCCAGACGATCTTCGTTCCGGGAACCTGGGCTGCCAGTTCGGCGAGGTTGATCAGGGTGTTGGCTGCGGAATGGCCCGCGCCGATGACGACGGCGGTACGGCCGGCGAAGGCTGCCCGGTCACGTCCCAGGACGTCCGGCAGGGGCGATGCAATGTGTGCCGACGCGGCGGCTTCGCCAGCGGCGGGCAGGCCGGAGGTGCCGAGCGGGTTGCGGGTGGACCAGGTCCCGGACGCGTCGATGACGGCGGCGGCCTGGTAGTCGCGGACTTCGCCGTCGGCGTGCTCGACACGGACCACGAACGGGGTCGTGTCGCGGTTCCGGCTGTGGGTCTTGTCCATCCCGAGGCGGGTTACGGCGATAACGCGGGCCCCGGTGTGCAGTCGGGACGCGATCTCGGGAAGCGATGCGAGCGGGGTGAGGTACCGGTCGATCAGGTCGCCGCCGGTGGGCAGCGCGGACGGCTCGGGTGATTCCCAGCCGGTCGCGACGAGCAGGCGTGCCGCGGCGGCGTCGGTGTTGTACTGCCAGGGGGAGAACAGCCGGATGTGGCGCCACTGTTCGATCGCGGCGGCCGGGGCCGGGCCAGCCTCGAGGATCAGCGGCTCCAGGCCGCGTTCGAGCAGGTGTGCCGCCGCGGCGAGGCCGATGGGCCCGGCTCCGATGACAGCTACGGGCAGGGTGTTGGTTGCAGCCATGGTGTCCTCTGTTTCATCCGGTGGGGTGGTCGGTTTTTCTGGGGGCCTGCCGGTCCTCGTGGGATCGGCAGGCGGCGGAGCCATAGTTCAGGCGTGGGTGGGTTCCTCGACCAGGGCGGTCGCGATGCTGTCCGCGTCGTCCAGGGCCGCGAGGTAGCGTTCGACATCGAGGGCGGCGGAGCAGCCGGTCCCTGCGGCGGTGATGGCCTGGCGGTAACGGTGGTCTACGGCATCCCCGCAGGCGAAGACGCCCGAGAGGTTGGTGACGGTGGTCGGGGAATCGACCTTGATGTAGCCCTCGGCGTCGAGGTCCACCTGCCCGGTGAGCAGCTCGGTCCGCGGGACGTGACCGATCGCTACGAAGATGCCGGTGGCGGCCTGTTCACGGGTCTCACCGGTAACGGTGTCGGTCAGGGTGACGCCGGTGACCTTGGACTCGCCGTGGATCGCGATCACTGCCGAGTTCCAGGCGAAACGGATCTTGGGGTTGTCCTTGGCGCGCTGGGCCATGATCCGGGAGGCCCGCAGCTCGTTCTTGCGCACGACGACGGTCACGGTCTTGCCGAACCGGGTCAGGAACATCGCCTCCTCCATGGCCGAGTCGCCGCCGCCGACGACGATGATGTCCTGGTCGCGGAAGAAGAAGCCGTCGCACGTGGCGCACCAGGAGAGTCCGTGGCCGCTGAACTTCTTTTCCTCCGGCAGGCCGAGCTCCTTGTAGGCGGAGCCGGTGGCCAGAATGACGGCGGGTGCCTCGTGGGTCTCCCCGGCTCCCGTGACCACGCGCTTGAGGTGCCCGGTGAGCGTGACTTCGGTGACGTCGTCGAACACCACCTGCGCGCCGAATTTCTCGGCCTGCTGCTGGAGCCCGTCCATCAGTTCCGGGCCCTGGACGCCGGCCGGGAAGCCGGGGAAGTTTTCCACCTCGGTGGTGTTCATCAGGGCTCCTCCCGCGGTGACGGCCCCGGCGATGACGAGCGGGGCCAGCCCGGCGCGGGCGGCGTAGATCGCCGCGGTGTAGCCGGCAGGGCCGGATCCGATGATGATCAGCTGCTGGGTGCTCACGAAAGGCTCCTGGTTCCGGTTACTTGGCGGCGGGGGTGAGGGAGGCGATGAGGCCTTCGATGCGGGTCTTGATCTCGTCGCGGATCGGGCGGACCGACTCGACTCCCTGGCCTGCCGGGTCTTCGAGTTCCCAGTCCTCGTAGCGTTTGCCCGGGAAGATGGGGCAGGTGTCGCCGCAGCCCATGGTGATCACGACGTCGGATTCCTTGACGGCTTCGGTGGTGAGGACCTTCGGGATCTCCGCGGACATGTCGATGCCGAGTTCGGCCATGGCTTCGACGGCGGCGGGGTTGACCTTGTCCGCGGGCGCGGATCCGGCGGAGCGGACCTCGATGGCGCCGTTGGAGAGGGTGGTGAGGAAGGCGGCGGCCATCTGGGAGCGTCCGGCGTTGTGGACGCAGACGAACAGGACGGACGGCTTCCTGGCGGTTTCGTGGTTCATGGTGCTCTCCTGGAGTGTGTGGGGTCAGACGGAATGAGTGTTGGACGTGAAGTAGCGTTTTCGCGCCCAGAGGGCCACGTAAACCAGTGCAACAAGGACGGGGACTTCGATCAAGGGCCCGACGACGCCAGCTAGCGCCTGCCCGGATGTAACGCCGAAGGTGCCGATCGCCACGGCAATGGCAAGCTCAAAGTTGTTGCCGGCGGCCGTGAAGGCCAAGGTGGTGGTCTTGGCGTAGCCGAGGTCAAGCCACTTGCCGATCAGCATCCCGGCGCCGAAGACCACGAGGAAGTAGACCAGCAGCGGCAGGGCGATCCGGACGACGTCGAGCGGCCGGGAGGTGATGGTGCCGCCCTGCAGGGCGAAGAGCAGGGTGATGGTGAAGAGCAGGCCGTAGAGCGCCCACGGACCGAGCTTCGGCAGGAACGTGCCTTCGTACCAGTCTCGGCCTTTGGCCTTCTCGCCAATGGTGCGGGTGAGGAATCCCGCCAGCAGGGGGATGCCCAGGAATATCAGTACCGAGGCGGTGATCGCCCAAAAGGAGAAGTCTGCGCTGGTGGTGGGCAGGCCCAGCCAGGATGGCAGGAGCTGCAGGTAGAACCAGCCGAGCGCTCCGAACGCGATGACCTGGAAAACGGAGTTGATGGCCACCAGCACAGCTGCCGCTTCACGGTCACCGCAAGCGAGGTCGTTCCAGATCATCACCATGGCGATGCAGCGGGCCAGGCCCACGATAATCAGGCCCGTGCGGTATTCAGGCAGGTCCGGGATGAAGATCCAGGCCAGGGCAAACATGAACGCCGGCGCAAGGACCCAGTTCAGGACCAGCGAGGTGACCATCAGCTTGCGGTCCCCCACCATGCGGTGCGCCTGGTCGTAGCGGACCTTGGCCAGCACCGGATACATCATCACCAGCAGCCCTATGGCGATTGGCAGCGAGACTTCGCCGATCTTGACCGCCTCGAGGGCAGTGTTCAGGCCCGGAATGAAACTGCCCAGGAGCAGGCCCAAAGCCATGGCGGCGATAATCCATACCGGCAGGAAACGGTCCAGGGTGGAGAGTTTGCCGACGACGGCAGCCTCGCCCCTCAGGGTGGGCGATGGATCGGTCTGGATACTCACGGAACTCCTGCGCTGCTCGGCTTTAGATTGATGCTTGTCGATATGAAGTATTCTCGACTATATCGACAGATGTCAATCTCTATGGATAATAGACGTATGAATTCTCTGCAAACTGTTGAGCCGGCCCTCGACCAGGCCTGCTGCGCACCGTCCGGTCAGCCTGTCCTCAGCGCCGAGGAGGCCCAGCAGAAAGCCCTGGTATTCAAGGCCCTGTCTGATCCCAACAGATTGCGCCTGCTGTCGATCGTCAAAGCGGATGCCTCCGGTGAGTCCTGCGTGTGCGACCTCACCGAGCCCCTGGACCTGGGGCAGCCCACAGTGTCCCACCACCTGAAGATTCTGGTCGACGCCGGCCTGCTCCACCGCGAGAAGCGCGGCACCTGGGCGTACTACTCCCTGGTTCCCGGCGCCATCGAGAAGACGGCCGGCCTCCTGACGTCCCTGTAGTCCCGACCGGGATAAGCGTCAGACAATCAAAGAGCTCAGAGCGGTCAGGGCCGACAACTTCTCTTCGCCGATGGGCTCCTCGGGCAGCAGCGGAATGAGGGCCACCCGGTCCGCCAGGGTGCGCACCTTCGTAATTTGTTCGATTTCGCTAGCGGCGCGGGCGCGGAGAAAGGGCGTCTGCGGGTGTGCAGAAGCGATCGAGTTATTGATCACCCAGGCCCACGGGTGGATTCCGGCCCTTTCCAGGTCACGCTGCAACTCTTCGGCTTCCAGCACAGGCGTCGTTTCGGCCAGCGTGACCAGGACGACCCTGGTCTGCGCCGGGTCCTGAAGCCGCATCAGGGGCGTCACGAATCCCATCGTGTCGCCGACCTGGCGGGCAATCTCCCGGTGGTATGAGCCGGTGGCGTCCAGGAGCAGCAGGGTGTGGCCGGTGGGTGCCGTGTCGATCACCACGAAGTGCCGGCGGGACTCCTGGACCACCTTCGAGAACTGCCGGAACACAGCCACCTCGTCCGTACACGGAGACAACAGGTCCTCCGCCAGCGCGGCCCGCCCTTCATCGTCCAGGCTCCGGCCCTTGGTCTCCATCACATGGCTTCGGTACTCCTGGATGGCCGCTTCCGGATCGATCCGGGAAACCTTCAAGCCCGGCGTCGAACCCTGGAGTGTTTCGGTGAGGTGGGCTGCAGGATCTGTTGTGGTGAGGTGGACCACATGCCCGCGTTTGGCCAAAGCGACGGCGACGGCGGCAGCGACTGTGGTTTTCCCGACCCCGCCCTTGCCCATGCACATCACGAGGCCGTGGCCCTGGACTTCCACTTCGTTTACCAGGGCAGCCAGCGGGGCGTCCTCAAGCTCCGGCACCAGCGCGGCGTCAGCCGGAATATCGGCGTCAGAAGTGGCGGCGAACAGCGATTTAAGCGCCGGAATGCCGACCATGTTGCCCGGCTTCAGGTCCAGGACATCGCGGGGAAGACCGGCGATCACCCCTGGCATGGCCGCGATGGCGGCAGCCTCCCTCGCCCGCAAAGCGCGCGCCAGGTCCTCGTCGCCCCCGGCTTCCGGCAGGACGCCGTTGATGACGACATATCCTCCGCCGATCCCGATCTGGTTCAGCTCGAGGTAGGTCCGCTCGATTTCGCTCAGCGAAGATGTCTGCGGGCGGCTGACCAGGACAAGCCGGGTCCGGGCCGGGTCCGTAAGTGCCTGGACCGCCCGGGCGTATACCTGCTTGTGCTTCTCCAGCCCGGAAAGCGGGCCCAGGCAGGAGGGGTCTCCCTTGCCGGCCTCGAGGAAGTCGGTCCAGGAGCCTGGCAGCTGCAGCAGCCGGATCGTGTGGCCCGTAGGGGCGGTATCGAAAACGATGTGGTCATATTCGCCGTAGGAGCCGTCGTCGGCGAGCAGGTTGGTGAACTCGTCGAAGGAGGCGATCTCGGTGGTGCAGGAACCGGAGAGACTCTCAGCGATTCCCGCCAGCTCCGCCTCCGGAAGCAGTCCGCGGACGGGCGCCATGATCCGCTCCCGGTAGGCTTCTACGGCTTGCTCGGGATCGATTTCCAAGGCAGAGAGACCCGGCACGTCCGGGATGGCAGTCACGGTATTCCCGATAGTCACGCCGAAGACCTGCCCCACATTGGATGCCGGGTCCGTGCTGACCAGAAGCACGCGCTTGCCCGCCTCTGCCAGGGCCAGGGATGTCGCGCAGGCGACAGACGTTTTGCCCACGCCACCCTTGCCCGTGAAGAACACGAACCGCGGAACGTTTTCGAGGAATTTCATTCCGCCAGCATATCGACCATTGTCGATGCAGAACAGGGCCGCCCGCCGTCACATACCAACGGACCTTTTCCGCGGTTTCCCGGCGTTTTCCGGGCGGGCGGTAAAGTAATTCCCATGCGCGGGTGATCGCTACGCACCACGCCCCGCAGATACCACCCCAGGCCCTCCTCCCGAAGACCGGTAACCCCACGTGAAGCTGCGCCTTTTCCCCCAGGAGCCCGCCGGGCTGAACCTCCTCGCCCAACTGGCGCGCCAGATTGTGCTCGCCACGGGCACCCTCTCGGAGATCCTGGGTGCCCCGGCCAGTGAGAACGAGCGGCTGGTGGAGGACATGCACAACCACGAGGCCAAGTGCACAGAACTGCATTTCGCCCTGCTGACGCACATGCGGACCACGTTCGTCAGCCCGCTGCCCCGCGAGGACATGTACGCACTCTCCCGGTTCCTCAACGAGGCGATGGAAAAGCTCGACGCCGCTGCGGAGCTGGTGTCGCTCTACAAGCTGGACCGGCTGCCCAAGCGCGCCGCCGACCAGCTGGAGATCATCAGCCGGCAGGCGGAGCTCACCGTCGACGCCATGCGCAAGCTGGAAAATCTGGACGAGCTCGAGGACTACTGGATCGAGGTCCTCCGCCTCGCCAAGCGTGCGGAACGGTCCCACCGGATCTGGGTGGCGGACATGCTCAATGAGATGAAGCCGACGCGGTACGCGCGGACCCGGGACATCGCGGAACAGCTGGTGGGCGTCACCCGGGACATGCGCCGCGTCGCAACGCAGGTGGGCAGCATCATCGTCAAGGAATCCTGACGTGGCACAAGTCCTGTTTGCCCTGGCGGTGGTCTTCGCCGGGGCATTCGCCTTCCTGAACGGCTTCCGGGACGCCTCGGCGTCGGTGGCGCTGGCCGTGCGGACCCGCGCCCTCACACCCACCGTTGCGGTGCTGCTGGCCGGTTTCTTCAACTTCATCGGCGCCGGGCTCAGCGCCGCCCTGGCCCTCGCCGTCAGCCGGACGTGGGTGCAGCTCCCCAGCGGGGAGAACGGGCTGGCCATCCTGGTGGCGGGCCTGGTCAGCGCCGTGCTGTGGGGGCTCTACACGTGGTGGCGGGGCATTCCGTCGTCCTCGACCCACGCGCTGGTGGGCGGGCTGGCCGGCGCGGGCGTCGCCAGCGTCGCCGTCGGCGGGAACGCCGTGGGCGGCGTGGACACGTCCCTGCTGGTTCAGGTGGTGCTGCCGCTGCTGCTTTCGCCGGTGCTTGCCTTCGCGGGCGCCTACCTGCTGGTCTGGCCCGCGATCTGGGCAGCCCGGTACACACCGCCGAACGTGGTCAACGGCCGCTCCCGCGGCGCCCAGAGCGTCGCTGCGGGCGCCGTGGCGTTCGCCCACGGCCTGCAGGACGGGCAGCGCACCAGCGCGGTGCTGATTCTGGCGCTCCTGGCCTCGGGGCTGTCCGGCGGCGGAGAGATGCCGGTCTGGGTGGCCCTGTTCACCGCGATCCTGCTGACCGCCGGAACCCTGGCCGGGGGCTGGCGCATCTCCTACACCATCGGCTACCGGCTGATCCGGACGGACCCACTGCGCGGCTCGGTGGCGCAGCTGCTCAGCTCGGCCATGCTGCTGGTGGGCGCGATCGGGCTGCACCTGCCGCTCTCCACCACGCACACGGTCACCTCGGCCGTGCTGGGCTCCGGGTCCAACCAGCGGTTCCCCACCACCAACAGGCGGGTGGTGATCCGGGTGCTGGCGTTCTGGGTGGCCACCCCGCTCGCCACCGCGGCAGCGGCGTTCGTGCTGGCCCTGGCGCTGTCACCGCTGACACAGCCCTAGGGCCGCGCCGGCGGGCCGCGGCCCGCCGCGGCCGGGATTTATCCGAAGCGGCCGGAGACGTAGTCCTCGGTGGCCTTCTCGGTGGGGTTGCTGAAGATGGTGTGCGTGTCGCCGTACTCGATGAGCTTGCCGGGCTTGCCGGTCCCGGCGATGTTGAAGAACGCGGTCTTCTCCGAGACGCGGGCGGCCTGCTGCATATTGTGCGTCACGATCACCACGGTGTACTGGTCCTTGAGCTCATTGATGAGGTCCTCGATGGCCAGCGTGGAGATGGGGTCCAGGGCGGAGCAGGGCTCGTCCATCAGGATCACCTGCGGCTCCACGGCGATGGCCCGGGCGATGCAGAGCCGCTGCTGCTGGCCGCCGGACAGGCCGGAACCGGGCTTCGCCAGGCGGTCCTTGACCTCGTTCCACAGGTTGGCGCCCCGCAGGGAACGCTCCACGAGGGCGTCCGCCTCGCCCTTGGAGATCTTCTGGTTGTTGAGCTTCACGCCGGCCAGCACGTTGTCGCGGATGGACATGGTGGGGAACGGGTTGGGGCGCTGGAACACCATGCCGATCTGCGAGCGGACCGTCACCGGGTCCACGCCGGGACCGTACAGGTTGTCGCCGTCGAGCAGCACCTCGCCTTCCACGCGGGCGCCGGGAATGACCTCGTGCATGCGGTTCAGGGTCCGCAGGAACGTGGACTTGCCGCAGCCCGAGGGACCGATGAACGCGGTGACGGACTTGGCGTCGATGTTGATGTTGACGTCCTCCACGGCCAGGAATTTGCCGTAGTAGACGTTCAGGTCCTTGACGTCGATGCGCTTAGACATGCTGTTCCTTCACTTGCTGGAGATACGGGCTGGGGAGTTGCCGGCGGCGGGCTAGCGGCCGGTCTTGGGGGCGAACATGCGGGCGATGAGGCGGGCGATCAGGTTCAGCAGCATCACCAGGATGATGAGGACCAGGGCCGCGCCCCAGGCGCGCATGGACGACGGGTCCGGGTTGGACGGCGACGTCGGGTTGAGGATCTGGGTGTAGATGAAGGTCGGCAGCGAGGCCATCCAGCCGCTGAACACGTTGTAGTTGATTGACGTCGCGAAGCCGGCGGTGACCAGGATCGGGGCGGTCTCGCCGATCACGCGGGCGATGGCCAGGGTGACGCCCGAGGCGATGCCGGAGATCGCCGTCGGGATGACCACCTTAAGGATGGTCCGCCATTTGCGGACGCCCAGGGCGTAGGCGGCCTCGCGGAGTTCGTTGGGGACGATCTTCAGCATTTCCTCGCTGGAGCGGACCACCACGGGGATCATCAGGACGGACAGCGCGACGGCGGCGACGGCACCGGTCTTGGTGCCCGGGCCTACGACGGCGAAGAAGAACGCCGCCGCGAACAGGCCGGCCACAATCGACGGGATGCCGGTCATCACGTCAACGAAGAACGTGATGGAGCGGGCCAGCGGGCGGTCGTTGCCGTACTCCACCAGGTAGATGGCGGTCAGCAGGCCCACAGGCACCGAAATGACGGTCGCGACGGCGGTGATCAGCAGGGTGCCGATCAGGGCGTGGTAGATGCCGCCGACCACCGGCGCGCCTTCCTCGACGGTCTTGTTGTCGAAGGCGCCGGTGACGCCGTTCATCGACGTGCTGAGGAAGCCGGGGTCGGTGAGGCCGGGAAGCCCGTTCACCAGCACTGTCCAGATGACGGAGATCAGCGGCAGCAGCGCCACCAGGAACGAACCCACCACCAGGCAGGTGGCCAGTTTGTCCTTGGCCTTGCGGCCGCCTTCGGCAGCGGCGCTCCAGCCGACCAGTCCGGCCGTGAACAGGATGGCGGTGAGAATCCCCCAGCCGAAGGCGTTGAAGCCGATCAGGGCCATGATGGCGGCGGAGAGGATGAGGGCAAGGCCCAGGACAACGTAGGGCGCCCACTTGGGCAGCTGGCCCTTGGTGAGGGCCGAGCGCTTCTTGACGGGGGTCATGGTGGCAGTCATTTAGTTGGCTCCCGAGAATTCTTTGTGCCGGCCGATGATCCACCGGGCAATCATGTTCACGCCGAGGGTGATGACAAACAGGACCAGGCCTGCTGCGATGAGGGTGCTGACCTGAAGCCCGCTGGCCTCGGGGAAGTTCAGCGCAATTTCGGCGGCGATGGTCTGGTTGCCGGTCTGGATCAGGCTGGCGGTGAGGGCGCCGGAGGACAGCACCAGCGCCACGGCCATGGTCTCGCCCAGCGCGCGGCCCAGGCCCAGCATAACGGCGCTGATGATTCCGGGACGGGCGAACGGCAGCACGGCCATTTTGATCATTTCCCACCGCGTGGCGCCGAGCGCCAGGGAGGCTTCCTCGTGCAGCTTGGGGGTCTGCAGGAAGATTTCGCGGGTCAGGGACGTGATGATGGGCAGGATCATGACGGCGAGCACGATTCCCGCGGTCAGGATGGTCTTGCCGGTGGCGGAGGCCGGGCCCTGGAAGATGGGCAGCCAGCCCATGTTGCTGGCCAGCCAGTTGTACGCCGGCGAGATTTCCTTGGCGAGGAACGCGGCACCCCAGGCGCCGTAGACCACGGAAGGGATGGCGGCCAGCAGGTCCACCACGTAGCCCAGCCCCGAGGCGAGCTGGCGCGGGGCGAAGTGCGAGATGAACATCGCGACGCCGATCGCAATCGGGGTGGCGATCACCAGGGCGATGGTGGCCGCGATCAGCGTGCCGATCACGATCGGCCAGATGTACGCGAAGAAGCCTTCGCCGCCCTTGATCAGGTCCGGGGAGGCCGTGAGGGCGGGAAACGCCTGGACAACGAGGAAGAGCGCCACTCCGAAGAGCACGGCCAGGATGAGGCACCCCGCAGCCAAGGTGGCTCCGGAAAAGACTTTGTCTCCGGCGCGGCCTGCGCCCCGGGACGAGGTCAGGGAGGTGGTGGTCACTTCATGATCCTTCGGCTTTGAATCTTCTGGTACTTCGGACAAACGCCCAGGTTCCCTGCCCCGTGACGACGGCCGGTGACCGTCGAACCGGAACAGGGAACCTGGATCAGGCTGGTGTTTCCACTAAGCCTGGTGGCGCAAGGACATCCCTAGGACTTGACCTTGATGGACTCGATGGACTTCGCGGCCTTGTCCTGCAGCTCCTTGGAGAGCGGGGCGGACTTGGCGGCGTCAGCAGCTGCCTGCTGGCCGGCCTCGGACACCACGTAGTTCTCGAAGGCCTTGACCAGGTCCACGGTCTCCTGCTTGTCGTAGCTGGAGCAGACAATGTGGAAGGACACGAGCACGATCGGGTACGCGCCCTCGATGGTGGTGGTGCGGTCCAGCTTGATGGAGAGGTCGTTGGCGTTGCGGCCTTCCACCGGCTTGCCGGCGTCGACGGCCTTGGCGGCGGCTTCGGCGGAGATCTTGGTGAAGGTCTCGCCGACCTTGATCTGGGCAACGCCCAGCTTGCCGCTCACAGCGGAGTCGTCGGCGTAGGTGACGGCGCCGGGGGTGTCGGTGACGGTCTTGACCACACCGGAGGTGCCCTTGGCGTTCTCGCCCTGCAGGGACGCCGGCCAGACGCCGGAGGCCTTGTCGGTCCAGGCTTCCGGAGCCGCGGCGGCCAGGTACTCGGTGAAGTTGGTAGTGGTGCCGGAGTCGTCCGAGCGGTTTACCGGGGTGACCTTGAGGTCAGGCAGGGTGGCGTCGGGGTTCAGCGCGGCGATGGCCGGATCGTTCCAGGTGGCGATTTCGCCGCGGAAGATCTTGGCGACGGTGGCGGCGTCGAGGTTCAGTTCCTTGACGTCGGGCAGGTTGAAGGCCACGGCGATCGGGGAGATGTAGACCGGGATGGCGAGGGCGCCGTCGGGACCGCACTGGGCGGTGGAGGAGGCGTACTCCTCGTCCTTGAGGTATGCGTCGGAGCCGCCGAACTGGGCGGATCCGTCGAGGAGCGCCTTGCGGCCTGCGCCGGAGCCGTCGGGCGAGTACTGCACGGTGGCGCCCTGGTTGGCCGCGGCGAAGCTGGTCTTCCACGCGTCCATGGCTGCACCCTGAGCGGAGGAGCCGATGCCGGTCAGCGTGCCGGTGACCGACGGGCCGGAGGCTGCGGGGGCGGGGGCGGTGCCCGTTGCGTTGTCGGAACCACAGGCGGTAAGCGCGAGAGCGCCGGCTGCGATGACAGCGGTTGCCGCGTGGCGGCCGAAGCGGAGTGCCTTCACTAGATGTACCCCTTCCAGGGATTTCTCTGCGTGCCGGGCCGGAGAAGACCGGGCAGGGATGCGTACGGTTTGTACCTTTACTGAAGGTAGGTGCCCCAGGTGAAGAGAATGGCCGACCAAGGTGAACGAAGGGTTAACGACGCCGGGACATTGGCTTACAACCGCCGGTTCCCCCTTGCGTTGGCTGCGTCACGTCCGTAGGCGTTGTGGCGCAGCCGGGACAGGGCGTGCCAGCAAATAGACTGGAGCGCATGGCCCCCGCCCCTGGACTCTCAGCAAGCGCCCGGTTCCTCCGCGGCCGGGTCCGCACCGGCTTGGTCCGCAGCCGGAACTCACTGGTGCCGGCCCTCCAGATGACCGCCTGCGCCGTGGGCGCCTATGCGTTCGCCGAATACGTGTTGGGCCACAGCGGTCCGCTGTTCGCCGCCACGTCGTCCCTCATTTCGCTGGGCTTTTCCCGTGACCCCCGGCTGCGCCGCGTCATCGAGGTGGCGCTGGGCTGCACCATCGGGATTGTGGTCGGCGACCTGCTGCTGCACTGGCTGGGCGCCGGAATCTGGCAGGCCGCCGTCGTCCTGCTGTTCTCGATCCTGCTGGCCCGGTTCCTGGACAGCGGCACCATCTTCACCACCCAGCTGGGCCTGCAGTCCCTCCTCGTGGTGCTGCTGCCGGCCCCGGCCGGGGGGCCGTTCACTCGCAGCATCGACGCGATCGTGGGCGGGGTGTTCGCCCTGCTGGTGACCATCCTGATCCCGAAGGACCCGCGCCGGGAACCCCGCAACGACGTCAAGAAGCTCCTGCACGAGCTCGCCGAGGTTCTCCGCGAATGCGCCTCCGCGCTCAGCTACAGCGACTCGACCCAGGCGTGGCACGCGCTGATCCGGGGGCGGAACTGCCAGCCGCTGGTCGACGCCATGCGGCAGTCCCTCCGGGCCTCCGGGGAGGTGGCCACGCTGGCGCCCGCCTACCGCCGGCACCGGGAGGAGCTGGACCAGATGGAGCAGTCGCTGGACTACATCGACCTGGCGCTGCGCAACAGCCGCGTCTTCGCCCGCCGGCTGACCAGCGCCATCAACCATGCGGCGCTCTCGGACGAGGCCACCCAGAACATCGCCGACGTCCTGCAGGACACTGCCGACGCCGTGGAGGAACTGTCCCTGGGACTGGCGGAAGTGCACGACGGCGTCCGGCGCGCCCACCTGCGGACGGCCCGGGCCGACCTGCGGGAAATTGCCGGCCGGCTGCACCCGCGGCTGCTGGACGTGCAGCGGCTGGAGGGCGAGACGGTGGTGATGCTGTTCCGCCCGCTGATGGTGGACCTGCTCGAGGCCGCGGGTGTGGATTCCCGCGAGGCGCGGGACATTCTGCCGCCGCTGTAGCTGCGCCGCCGCCCTGCTGGCGTGTGGTGTCGTACGGCGCGGATAGTGTGGAGCAATGGCTACCAAGACTTCCCGGGCCGCAAAGGCGCCGGGCTATAAATGCGCGGAATGCGGCTGGACCACGGCCAAGTGGGTGGGCCGCTGCGGCGAGTGCCAGGCCTGGGGCAGCGTGGAGGAGACCGGCGGCACCGTCGCCCGTACGACGGCGGCCACCACCGTGCTGGAGCCGGCCCGCCGGATCGCCGAGGTGGACGCGACCACCGCGGCATTCCTGCCCACCGGCGTGGACGAACTGGACCGGGTGCTCGGCGGCGGGCTGGTTCCCGGCGCCGTGATCCTGCTGGCCGGCGAACCCGGCGTCGGCAAGTCGACCCTGCTGCTGGACGTCGCGGCCAAGTTTGCCCGCACCGCGCAGGACGTCCTTTACATCACGGGCGAGGAGTCCGCCGCGCAGGTCAAGATGCGCGCGGACCGGATCGACGCCGTCGCCGAGTCCCTGTACCTCTCCGCCGAAACGGACCTGGGCCAGGCCCTGGGCCAGGTGGAGGAGCTCGAGCCGCGCCTGCTGATCGTGGACTCCGTGCAGACGCTGAGCAGCGCCGACGTCGAAGGCAGCGCCGGCGGCGTCTCGCAGGTCCGTGAGGTGACGGCATCCCTTATCGCCGCGGCCAAACGCCGCAATATGACCACCCTGTTGGTGGGCCATGTGACCAAGGACGGCTCCATCGCCGGGCCCCGGCTCCTGGAGCACCTCGTGGACGTGGTGTGCCAGTTCGAGGGCGAGCGCCACTCCCGGCTGCGGCTGCTGCGGGCGGTTAAGAACCGGTACGGCCCCACGGACGACGTCGGCTGCTTCGACCTGAACGAGGACGGGATCGTGGGCCTGGCCGATCCGAGCGGGCTGTTCGTGTCCCGGACCAAGGAGCCCGTCTCCGGAACCTGCATCACGGTGACCCTGGAAGGCCGCCGGCCGCTGCTGGCCGAGGTGCAGGCGCTGCTGGCCGAAAGCGCCAGTTCCCAGCCGCGCCGGGCCACCAGCGGGCTGGACAGTTCCCGGGTGGCCATGCTGCTGGCCGTCCTGCAGCAACGGGCCGGCTGCCTGCTGAACAAGGACGATTCCTACGTGGCAACCGTGGGCGGCGTGAAGCTCAGCGAGCCCGCCACCGACCTGGCCGTGGCGCTGGCAGTGGCCTCGGCAAAGTCCAAGAAGCCCCTCCCGCAGCGGCTCATCGCCTTCGGCGAAGTGGGCCTGGCCGGGGAAGTCCGCCCGGTGCCCGGCATCAACCAGCGGATCCAGGAGGCCCACCGCCTGGGCTTCACCCACGCCGTGGTGCCGGCGAGCCCCAACGGCACGGGACCGGTGCCCGCCGGCTTTTCGGTGCGGGAGGTCGGGCACCTGGCCGAAGCGCTGGGGCTGCTGATCAGTTGAGGCTGGAAGTGGCGCGCGCTGATTTACGACGCCGGACAGCCCTGGCGATGACCCACACCGCCAGCACCGCCACCGCGGCATAGACGGCGTAGTTGAGGTACCGGGAATACTGCTCGATGACCTTGTACTGGGTTCCGAGCAGAGCGCCGAATCCCAGCAGCAGCCCGTTCCAGAGACCGCTGCCGCAGAGGGTGAAAATGCTGAAGCTGAGCAGGTTCATCTTTTCCGCACCCGCAGGCAGGCTGATGAGGCTTCGCACGCCGGGGATCAGCCTGCCGAAGAAGATCGCAGGCTTACCGTGGCGCTCAAACCACCTCGCTGCCTTCTCGAAGTCTTCCCGTTCCATCAGGGGCACTTTGGACAACCAGCGGATGGAACGTTCCAGCCCCAGCCGCGCGCCCAGCCAGTACAGCAGCAGCGCACCCAGATAGGCTCCCAGCGTGCTGGTAAAGAAGACGAGCGCCAGATTCATGTCCCCCTGCCGGGCCAGGTAGCCGGCCAGCGGCAGGATGACTTCGCTGGGGATCGGGGGGAAGATTGTCTCCACGAGGGTGAACAGCCCCACACCCCACTCCCCCAGGGCGTCGATCGCTTTGGCCGCGAACCCGACGATGCCGCCCAGATCCTCGGTAGCGGAGGCTGCGGGCATCAGCAGAGGCATGGTCATGACTTGAAATCCTTCGGGCAGGTGGGTCGGGGGGCTCCACCTGCCACAACGACCCGGGGCCACAGTTCGTCCCCGAACTTCGTGGGCGGCAAAGGCACGCTCAGCACCCCCCTGCGTGGCGCCGGTTTGACGTACTGGCCCTTGATTGTTCACAGTAAGTCAGTGCTGGCCAACGTTGAAGAAGTCCCGCCGCTCCCCGCGCTGCTGGGCGATCGGCCCTGGCGGCGCCAGAGCATGGCATTGCTTGCCTTCGTGGCGGTCTCCTGGCTGGTGTCGCTGCTGAGCTCCCTGCCGATCCGGCTGAATGGCACGTGGTACGCCTTGGCCGACAAGGCACCGTGGACACCGCCCGGGTGGATGTTCAGCTTGGTGTGGCTGGTGCTATACGCGGCCGTGGCCGTGGCCGTGTGGTTGGTGTGGCGGCAGCGGGACTTCCCGCGCAGGTCCGCGCTCACGGTATACGGCGCTCTCCTGCTGCTGAACCTGGCGTGGCCGCTGATGTTCTTCGGCCTGTACCCGATGCTGGGAACCGCGGCGCTCTGGCTGGCCCTTGCTGTGCTCGGCGCCCACGCCGTGACGGCAACCCTGGCTGTCCTCCACTTCGGGCCGATCAGCAGGACTGCAGGGCTTCTGATGCTGCCCTACGTTTCCTGGCTGGTGTTCTCCGCGAGCCTGAACCTGTTTGCTGCCGTCAATAACTGATGCGCCGGCCGCCCTTGCCTCCGGGCCGGCCGGCCTCACCGACCCGCGACCAATGACCCTAGACCGCCCCGCGGTACCGGCGGATCATGGTTTCCACAGACCACACGGGTGAAGGGAACTGGCCATGATGGGCTACTACGGCAACGGCTTTGGCTGGATGTGGCTCTGGGGTTTTCTGCTGCTGGTGGGGATCGCGGTGCTGGTGCTGCTGGCGGTCCGCCTCTTTTCGGGGGGAACCAACCGCGGCCGGCCCGAGCACTACGGGTCCTACGGCGCCCCGCCCTACGGCCAGCCGGGGCCTCCCCCGGGCGGCGCCGGATTTCCCGGCGGCAAGAGCCAGGCGCGCCTGATCCTGGATGAACGCTTCGCGAGGGGCGAACTCACCGCGGAGCAATACCGCGAGAACGTGAAAGTGCTCGGCGAGGAGCCCTGATGCGGCCGATCAGCCGCCGCAATGCCCTGCTCCTGGGCGGCCTCGGCGCAACGGCCACCGTGGCCGGCGGCGCCGGGTTGTGGTGGTCCCTCGCGTCCGGTCCGCCGCAAGGCGCCGGGCCGGGGCAGCCTGCGGGGCCGGCCAGCTCCCCGGACTTCCGCAGCCCCGCGGAAGTCCGCAGTGCCGACGGCCGGCTGGAATTGACCCTGGAGGCAGCCCCCGGACGGGTGGAGCTGGGCGGCCGGCAGGCCGGCGCGCTCTGCTACAACGGCACCCTCCCGGGCCCAACCCTCCGCCTGCGGCCCGGCGATGAGCTCAGCATCAGGCTCATCAACAACCTCGGCGAACCGACCAACCTCCACGTCCACGGCCTGCACGTATCCCCGCAAGGCAACGCCGACAATCCTTTTGTGGCCGTCCTGCCGGGGCAAGGCTTCGACTACCGCTACCGGCTGCCCGCGGACCACCCGCCGGGCGTGTACTGGTACCACCCGCACCACCACGGCATGGTGGCGGGGCAGATCTTTGCCGGGCTTTACGGCGCGATCATCGTCGAAGATGCCGAATCCGTCCCGGTCAGCACTGAGCGGGTGCTGCTGGTCTCGGACACCACCCTGGACGGCTCCGGGAACATCGCCGGAGTGTCCCTGATGGAGCGCATGGCGGGCCGGGAAGGTGAACTGCTCCTCCTCAACGGGCAGAGCAACCCCACCCTCACCGCCCGTCCCGGCGACCGTGAGCGGTGGCGGATCGTCAACGCCTGCGTGGCGCGCTTCCTGCGGCTCCGGCTGGACGGCCAGCAAATGCAGCTGCTGGGCATGGACTCCGGCCGGTCAGCGGATCCGGAGCCCGTGGACGAACTTCTGCTGGCGCCGGGGAACCGCGCGGACCTGCTGGTCACCGCCGCCGCGGGTGAAGCAGTCCTGCAGGCCCTCCCCTACGACCGCGGGGCAATGCCGGCAATGATGGGGCGGGGGCGGCCCCAGGCCGGCGGGCCGGTTGCCCTCGCGACGCTCCGGGCGGACGGCGAAGCCGCGGCCACGGCCGCTGCCGTGGCGTCCCGGCCGCCCCCGGAGGACCTGCGCACTGCAACCGTCGCCGCCCGCCGGCAGCTGGTCCTGTCCATGGGCGGCGGCCCCGGCGGACGGGGCGGCGGCATGGGCCCCATGATGCAGTTCACCATCAACGGACGCGGTTACGACGAGGCCCGCACGGATACCACTGTGGCGTCCGGGACCGTCGAGGAGTGGACCCTGGTCAACACCAGCCCCATGGACCATCCTTTCCACCTGCACGTGTGGCCGATGCAGCTCATTGACGACAACGGACGGGCGCCGGGATCCGTGGTGGTGCGGGACGTGGTGAACCTACGGGCCAACGGCCGCGTCACCGTCAGGATCGCGTTCCGCGACTTCGCCGGCCGCTCGGTCTACCACTGCCACATCCTGGACCACGAGGACCTGGGCATGATGGGCGTGATCGAGGTCCGCTGACGATCCGGAACCACTTGCTATTGATACCCCCCAGGGGTATGGTGGGCGCATCTTCAGCAAACGATGAATCTCCTTAGGAGCGCGCATCATGGATCACTCGCACAGCAGCCACGCGGTCGAGAGCCCGCAGCCCGCCGCCCCGGACGACGAGCACATCGTCCACAGCCACGGCCAGCACGCCGGGCACAGCGTGGCGATGTTCAAGAACAGGTTCTGGCTGTCCCTGGCACTGGCCGTCCCGGTGGTGTACTTCAGCCCTATGTTCGGAGACCTGCTGGGCTACATGCCGCCGGTGTTCCCCGGCTCGCAGTGGATTCCCCCGGTGCTGGGAACGGTCATCTTCTTCTATGGCGGCCAGCCGTTCCTCAAGGGCGGCCTCAATGAGCTCAAGACCCGGAAACCGGGAATGATGCTCCTGATCGCCATGGCCATCACGGTTGCGTTCATCGCCTCGTGGGCCACCACTTTGGGAATCGGCGGTTTTGACCTGGATTTCTGGTGGGAACTGGCCCTGCTGGTGGTCATCATGCTGCTGGGCCACTGGCTTGAAATGCGCGCGCTCGGCTCGGCCCAGGGCGCCCTGGACGCCCTCGCCGCCCTGCTCCCGGACGAGGCGGAACGCATCACCGAATCCGGGACGGAGACTGTTCCGGTGTCCGCCCTCAGGACCGGCGACACGATCCTGGTGCGCTCCGGAGCCCGGATGCCGGCGGACGGGACAGTGATCGAGGGGCAGGCAGAATTCGACGAGTCCATGATCACGGGCGAGTCCAAGACCGTCCTGCGCTCAACCGGCGACCCCGTCGTCGCGGGAACAGTCGCCACGGACAACAGCGTCCGTGTCCAGGTCACGGCCATTGGCGAGGACACCGCCCTCGCCGGGATCCAGCGGCTGGTGGCCGAAGCCCAGGCCTCCTCCTCGCGGGCCCAGGCCCTCGCCGACCGCGCCGCCGCCTTCCTCTTCTACTTCGCCGCCGGAACCGGCGTCATCACATTCATCGCCTGGACGCTGCTGGGCAGCGTGTCCGACGCCGTTGAGCGCACCGTGACGGTGCTGGTGATCGCCTGCCCGCATGCCCTTGGCCTGGCCATCCCCCTGGTCATCGCGATCTCCACCGAGCGGGCGGCCCGGGCCGGTGTGCTGATCAAGGACCGGATGGCCCTTGAACGCATGCGGACCATCGACGTCGTGCTCTTCGACAAGACGGGGACCCTGACCAAGGGCCAGCCCGAACTCAAGGATGTTGCCGCCGTCGACGGTGGCGGCCGGGACGGGCTGCTGGCCCTGGCCGCCGCGGTGGAATCGGACAGCGAACACCCAGTGGCCCGCGCGATTGTGGCAGCCGCCCGGCAGCAGGGGCTGCAGATCCCGCAGGCGGCCGGGTTCACATCCCTGACCGGCCGCGGCGTCCGCGCCACGGTTGGCGGCCGGACGGTCCAGGTGGGCGGCCCGGCCCTGCTCCGGGAGCTGGGCGTCGAGGAGCCTGCGGACCTGGCCGCGGCAACGGCGGCCTGGCGGAGCCGGGGCGCGGCGGTGCTCCACGTGGTGGACGGCACCACCGTCCTGGGTGCCGTAAGCCTTGAGGACGCGGTCCGGCCGGAGTCCCGCCAGGCTGTCGAAGCCCTGCAGCACCGCGGCGTCAAGGTCGCCATGGTCACGGGCGACGCCGGGCAGGTGGCCCAGGCGGTGGCGGAGGACCTGAAGATCGACGAGGTCTTCGCCGAGGTCCTTCCCGCGGACAAGGACAAGAAGGTGGCCGAGCTCCAGGCCCGCGGACTCAGCGTGGCCATGGTGGGTGACGGCGTCAACGACTCCCCCGCGCTGGCCCGGGCCGAGGTGGGGATCGCGATCGGCGGCGGGACCGACGTCGCCATGGAGTCCGCCGGCGTGGTCCTGGCCGGGGACGACCCCCGGGCTGTCCTGTCCATGGTGGACCTGTCCCGGGCGAGCTACCGGAAGATGTGGCAGAACCTCGTGTGGGCCACCGGCTACAACGTCATTGCGGTGCCGCTGGCCGCCGGGGTCCTGGCCTTCGCCGGAATCGTCCTGTCCCCCGCCGCCGGAGCCGTGCTGATGTCCGCCTCGACGATCGTTGTGGCCCTCAACGCCCAGCTGCTGCGGCGCCTGAAGCTCAACCCGGCTGCGGTCGCCTGACCGGAAGGAAACGCCGTGCCGGAGAACAGCCAGCGCAATTCATCCTTCGGGAAATCCTTCGCACGCGTGGGGCCGCAGATGGATGCCCGCGGCGCCACCGCCCACCGGCGGCGCCTCCTGGAATCGGCGCACGGCGCCGTCGTGGAAATCGGGGCAGGCTACGGGGCCACGTTTCCGCTCTACCCTGCCGCGGTGACGGAGGTCCTGGCCCTCGAACCGGACCCCACGCTCCGCGAACTGGCGCGGGCCGCCGCAGCCAAAGCGGCGGTACCCGTCACGGTGGAAGACGGAGCGGCGGAGGCGCTGCCCGTGGCGGACGCCTCGGTGGACGTGGTGGTGTCCAGCCTGGTGCTGTGCAGTGTGGCGGACCAGCGCGCCGTCCTGAAGGAAGTGGTGCGGGTGCTGCGGCCGGGCGGACAGCTGCTGTTCTACGAGCACGTCCGTTCGGAACACCGGTTCCTCGGGGCCGCCGAGGACCTGATCGCCCCGCTCTGGAGCCGGATGGCCGGCGGGTGCCACCCGAACCGCGACACCGCCTCCGTGATCGCCCAGGCCGGACTCACCGTGCAGGCCCTGGAGCGTTTCGGCTTTTCGGCCCTCCCCGGCAACCCGCGGCTGGCCCACGTCCTGGGCACCGCCTGCAAAAGCTGACCGGGCCGGGTCCCGGCACGCAAAAGGGGCGCCCGCCGCACTGGCGGGCGCCCCTTTTTTTATCGCGGGCAGGCGGCTGCTAGGCCTTCTTCGGCGGGAGCGCCAGCTTGAAGACCTTGGCCCAGGTGGAGCCGACCTGCTTCCACATGGGACCGGTGGTGTACGGCAGGCCGTAGCGCTTGCAGATTTCCTGCACCTTGGGAGCCACCTCGGCGTAGCGGTTGGACGGGATGTCCGGGAAGAGGTGGTGCTCGATCTGGTGCGACAGGTTGCCGGTCATCAGGTGCATGAACTTGGAGCCGGAGATGTTTGCAGAGCCGATCATCTGCCGGACGTACCAGTCGCCGCGGGTCTCGCCTTCCACCATTTCCTCGGTGAAGGTGTCCGTGCCCTCGGGGAAGTGGCCGCAGAAGATCACGGCGTGCGCCCACACGTTGCGGATCGCGTTGGCGGTCAGCGTTCCGTAGAGCGCCTGCTTGCCGGAGCCGGTCAGCATGGCGACGGCGGGAGTGGCGGCGTAGTCCTTGGTGAACTGCGTGAGGGCCTTCTTGCCGAGGGCCTTGAGGTCCTTGACGAGGGCTTCCTTGGACTTCTTTCCCTCCCTGAACTCGGTGAGTTCAAGGTCGTAGATCGCGATGCCCCACTCGAAGACCGGGGCCAGGAGGGCGTTGTAGAGCGGGTTGCCCAGGTTGAACGGCTTCCACTCCTGCTGGGGATCCATCCGCAGCAGGTTGTATCCGACGTCGTTGTCCTTGCCGACGACGTTCGTCCAGCGGTGGTGCAGATCGTTGTGGGTGTGCTGCCAGGAGCGCGCCGGGGTCACGAAGTCCCACTCCCAGGTGGTGGAGTGGATGTCCGGGTCGCGCATCCAGTCCCACTGGCCGTGCAGGATGTTGTGCCCCAGCTCCATGTTTTCCAGGATCTTGGCGAGGCTGAGCAACGTGGTGCCGGTGGCCCAGGCGGCCTTGTTCTTGCTGACCAGCAGCGCGGCACGGCCCGAAATTTCCAATCCGCGCTGGATCTTGATCATCCGGCGGATGTAGTCGGCGTCGGCTGAGCCGCGCTTGGCGAGGACACCGTCCTTGATGGCGTCCAGTTCACGGCCCAGCTCCGCGACCTGCTCGTCGGAGAGGTGCGCGGCGGCCGGCGGCCGGACGGCGGGGCTGCCGGTCTCGGCCAGGGCACCGCGCCGCGTCTTCACGGCAGCGGGCACCTGGGGTGTTTCTTCGGAAACTTCAGGCTTGTCGGAAACAATCGTCATGCGGTGGTACTCCTCAGAGGTCGAGGTTCACGGGTCCGGCGGCTGCCGAAACGCACGTCTGGATTAATTGGCCGGGCTCGCCGTGGACTTCGTCCGTGCGCAGGTCACGGACCTGGCCAGCCCGGAGGGGGATAAGGCAGCTGTGGCAGATGCCCATGCGGCAGCCGCTGGGCATCAGGATGCCGGCGTCTTCGCCGACGTCGAGAAGCGGGGTGTCGCCGTCGGCTTCCACTTCGCGGTCCGAGGCCTCGAACGTGACCAGGCCGCCGTCGTGCCCTTCCCCGCCGGCGAGCTTGGTGCTGAAGCGTTCAATGGTGAGCGATGGCTCCGCGTCTGCGGTCTCCTTCTCCCAGAGCGCCTCGGCGTCGTCCAGGAAGCTTTCGGGCCCACAGGCGTAGGCGGCGCGCTGGCGCCAGTCCGGGCAGAGCTGTTCCAGCCCGGCCACCGTACTGAAGTCCAGCCGCCCGCGTTCGCCGGTGAACCAGTGGATCACGCGGAAGTTGGGAAACTGGTCCGCCAGCTCGGCCAGTTCCTCGCGGAAAATGGCGTCCGCGGGGGTCCGGGCCGTGTGGATCAGGACGACGTCGGAATCCGGGCGGTGCGGGACCAGCGTACGGATCATCGACATGACGGGGGTGATGCCGCTGCCGGCAGTCAGCATCAGCAGGGGACGCGGATGCTCCGGGAGGACAAAATCGCCCTGCGGGGGCGCCAGGAAAAGCACATCGCCGGGTTTGGTGTTGCGCACCAGGGTTCCGGAGACGGCACCCATGTCACTGACAGTGATGGCCGGGTCCTTCCCGGCGGGGGCGCTGAGCGAGTACGACCGCCAGTGGCGGACGCCGTCGAGCTCGACGCCAATACGGGCCCACTGGCCGGCAAGGTGTGCTTGCCAGCCGCGGCCGGGACGGAAAAAGATGGTGGCGGAATCGGCCGTTTCTGGAACCACCCGAGTCACTACGCCGCGCAGCTGGCGGGCAGAAAACACAGGGTTGAACAGCGACAGAATGTCTTCTGGAGCTAGGGGGGTGGTCAGTAGAGATGCGGCGCGCGCCAGCTTACGGAGCCGGATCATTCATTAATCTTATGTCAGTGGGGGTCATAGTTCTTCACTCAGGGCATACGATCGAGTAGAAGAAACTATCGCCCAACAACAACTTTTTGGAACCAGCCCATGAACGCCACCCCGAGCAGCACCCCGGACTCCCCCGCCTACGATCCCCCGTGGCTGGCCCTCCCCCGTGAGGTCAGCGACGTGCTCCGGCCGATGATGCCCGGGATCGTCGAGGCCATCATCGACGCCGTCCCGCAGCTGGTGCCGGCCTATGCCAGGCCCATCGAAGGCCGTTTTGGGCGGGGGCTGCGCCGCGGCGTGGCAGCCGCCCTGGACCGCTTCCTGCAGCTGCCGGCCACCCGGCTGCCGGCGCTTTCCGAGGAGAGCCGGCAGCTCGTGGCGGGACTCGGTAGCGGCGAATTCCGCCAGGGCCGCAGCATGGATGCGCTGCTGAGCGCCTACCGGATGGGCGCCCGGGTGACGTTCCGCGAGATGTCCAGGGTCTCAGTGGAGCACCATCTGGGACAAAGCGTGGTGGTGGATCTGGGCGAATCCATCCTGGCCTACATCGACGAACTGTCCGCCGTGAGCGCCGAGGCGTATGCCTTTGAACAGTCCGAACGCGCCGGCGCGGTGGACCGCCGCCGCACCGAACTGCTGGACCTGCTCCTGCGCGGCCAGGCGGACGAAGCGGCCCTGCGGCAGAAGGCGGCGATGGCGGACTGGTCCCTGCCGCAGCGCATGGCGGTGGTGACGCTGCCGGTGGACCGGTCCGCGGGGCTGCGGCTCCGGCTGGGGCCGGGCACGCTGGTCATCGAACGCGAAACCGACGTTGTGGCCCTGGTCCCGGCCCGGAAGACCAAGTCCGCGCGGGCGGACCTGGATAAGGCGCTGCGCGGCCGCGGGGCCGCCGTGGGCCCGGCCGGAGGCTGGGAGAAGGTTCCTGATTCGCTGCGCCTGGCGGTGCTCGCGGCCTCGGTGCTGCCACCCCGCGAAGGCCCGGACGATCCGCCCGTCTGGGCCGACGAGCACCTGGCCGAGGTGGTCCTGGGCTCGGAACCGTCCGCCATCACCGAACTGGCCAACCGCCGGCTGGCACCCCTGGAAGGCCTGCGTCCGGCCCAGCGGGAACGCCTGGCGGAGACGCTGCTGTCCTGGCTGCGCCACTGGGGCCAGCGCGCGCCGGTGGCCGCGGAGCTCGGGATCCACCCGCAGACAGTGGGTTACCGGGCCACGCAGCTGCGGGAGTTGTTCGGCGACGCCCTGGAGGATCCCAGGGCGCGGTTCGAGCTGGAACTGGCCCTCCACGCTGGAAAGCGTTGAACAGAGCAGGCGTTAAACAGAGTAAGCGTTAAGCGGACCGCGGCGGCGGACTCAGCTGGCGATTGCCTGGCGGCTCTGCAGGCGCATCTCCAGGTCGTTCATGACAATGGCGGCCAGGTCCTCGAGCGTCTTAGTGTCCTCCGGGCTGAATTCCCGCGGCTCCCGGTCCAGGATGCAGAACGTGCCGAGGTTGTGGCCGTCCGGGGTGCGCAGCGGTACCCCGGCATAGAACTGCAGTCCGAACTCGCCGGCCACGAGCGGGTTGGCGAGCGTCCGCGCGTCCCGCGCGGCGTCCTCGATAATCCAGGGCCCGTCCTGCAGGATCGCCGAGGCGCAGAGTCCCGGATCCCTGCCGATCTGGGCAACGTCCGTGCCGTGGTGGGCCTTGAACCAGATCCGGTCGTGGTCCACCACGCTGACGATCGCAACCGGCACCGAGAAGACGCGGGCGGCGAGCGCCGCGATCCGGTCGAAGGCGCCGTCTGCGGGGGTGTCGAGGATCCGGTAGCGCTCGACGGCGCGCATCCGGCCTGCTTCGTCGGCCGGCGCCGCAGGGTGCTGCCGGTGGCGGCCGGCGCCGTTGATGACTTCCTGGCGCAGGGCGAGGGACACCTCCCGCGCCTGCGGCCGGGCGGCCGGGTCGCGGGACAGCATGGAGGACAGCAGCGCCACCCACATGGGTGCCAGCTCCTCCGGGATCTGGGGATCGTGCAGCAGCCGCGCGACTGCCGACTGGATCGGTGCGCCCGGGTAGGCCATCTTTCCGGTCAGTCCTTCGAGCAGCACCAGCCCGAGCGAGTAGATGTCGCTGGCCGGGCCGGCAGGTCCGCCGCTGGCCTGCTCCGGACTCAGGTAGGCGGGCGTCCCCGATGTGCCGCCGTCGTCGTCCGAGCGGTTGTGTCCCATAATGGCCGCGACGCCGAAGTCGGTGAGCTTGGCCCGGGGGCGCCGGTCGTCGCTGCTGTAGTCCACCAGCAGGATGTTCGCCGGTTTGATGTCGCGGTGCACAATCCCGTGGTGGTGGATGTAGGAGAGCCCGTCAGCGAGGTCATAGCCGATATGGGCCATGTGCGCTGCGGACAGCGGGCCTTGGACGGCCCGGTGGCGCAGGTCCTGCCCGCGCACGAGTTCCATCACGAGGTAAGTCCGCCGCGACTCGGGATCGCTGAGGTCGGCCCCGGCGTCGAACAGCGTCACCAGGGCGTGGTGGCTCATTCCGGCGAGAATCCGCACTTCCTGGCCCTGCCGCCGGGTGTGGTCGAGATCGCCGGCGTCACTGCGGAAGAGTTTGACCGCCACGTCGCGCTGCAGCAGCTCGTCGTAGGCGCTGTAAACCGTTGATTGGCTTCCCCTGCCAATGGAAGCTCCGATCCGGTACCGTCCGCTGAGCAGAAAGCCGGATTCCATAGGTGTCGTCGTCAACGAGTTGTCTTGTTCCCTTGTTACGGGTCCGCACGTGGAATCGGACAGATCAGTCCTTCAAGCCGGCACAGTCGGCCGGCGCCCCCAAAGTAGCAAGGCTACTTATGGTACCGCGGAAAGCGGATTCAGGAAGTTCGTTTCCCCGGCCGGCTCCCCCGGCCGGGCGGGAGCCCGGCCGTTACTTGGCGGGGTTGTGCGTGCCGATCGGCAGCAGGGTCAGGTCCGGGTGGTTCTTCTCGATCCGGCGCAGGGCCCAGACGTCGTTGAACAGGGCCAGGTACTCGCCGTCGGACCGCAGCAGCACCTCGGCGCCAGGCACATTGGCCAGCGCAGGCATGGCTTCCGCCGTCGAGATCCTGGCGATGGAGTAGGGCAGACGTTCCAGCCGCATCGGCGCACTGAAATCGTGCGCCATCCGGTCTTCCACCACTTCGAACTGCATGGGCCCGACGGCGGCCAGCACCGGGGCCTGGTCGCCGCGGACGTCCGAGCGGAGGACCTGGATAACACCCTCGTGCTCCAGTTGCTCGATGCCGCGGCGGAATTGCTTGAAGCGGCTGGGGTCCTTGGAGCGCGCCACCTGGAAGTGCTCCGGGGCGAACAGCGGGATGGCGGGGAATTCCACCGGCTGTTCCAGGAACAGGCTGTCGCCCACCCGCAGCGAGGAGGCGTTCACCAGGCCCACGACGTCGCCGGGGAAGGCCTCGTCAATGACCTCGCGTTCCCGGCCGAAGACCTGCTGGGCGTATTTGGTGGCGAACGACTTTCCGGTCCGGGACTGGGTGACCACCATGCCGCGCTCGAAGACGCCGGAGCAGACCCGGATGAAGGCGACATGGTCCCGGTGCGCCTTGTTCATACCGGCCTGGACCTTGAATACGAACCCGGCGAAGGGCGCGTCGACGGGCCGCGGGTCACCGTCGACGTCGGGCCGCGGGGCGGCGGGCGGCGCGAAGTCCACCAGGGCGTCCAGGATTTCCTTCACCCCGAAGTTCAATGCGGCGGAGCTGAAGAGGATGGGAGTGGCTTTGCCGGCGTGGAAGGCGTCGACGTCGAACGCCAGGTTGGACTCGATGACCAGCCCGGCCTCGTCCACGGCGTTTGACCAGTCGTCGCCCTGGCTGGCCGCGGCTTCCTCCGGGGTGAAGTACTCGGTGAGGGCAATGTTGGCGCCGGCGTTGTTGCGCTTGAACTGGGCGAACCGGTCGTTGCGCAGGTCCCAGACGCCGCGGAAGTCGCCGGAAATGCCAACAGCCCAGGTCAGCGGCATCGGTTGGAGGCCGGTGCGTTCGGTGATCTCGTCCATGAGGGCCAGCGCGTCGAGGCCCGGGCGGTCCCACTTGTTGATCACGGTGATGATGGGCAGGTTGCGCTGTTTGCAGACCTCGAAGAGCTTCATGGTCTGGGTTTCCAGGCCCTTGGCGGCGTCGACCAGCATCACGGCACAGTCGACGGCGGCCAGCACCCGGTAGGTGTCCTCGGAGAAGTCGGCGTGGCCGGGGGTGTCCAGCAGGTTGATGACCGTGTCCCGGTAGGCGAACTGCAGGGCCGCGGAGCTGATCGAGATGCCGCGGTCCTTCTCCATCTGCATCCAGTCCGAGACCGTTTCCTTGCGGTTGGCCTTGCCGCTGGAGGCGCCGGCGGTGCCGATCACCTTCGCGTGCAGCGCGAGCGCCTCGGTCAGGGTGGACTTGCCGGCGTCGGGGTGCGAAATGACCGCGAAAGTCCGACGCCGGGCCGCCTGCTTGTGAATCTCCTGGACTCGGGCGGGGCTAAGGACTTCTTGAGACACGGGGCTACTTTCGCTGCTGCATTGGAGTGGTTGGTGGGGTGAAGGGCCGGGGTGGGGCGCCGGGCGGCCGGTGGACCCACAGACTCCAAGTTTATCGCAGCCCGTGCCGGCGCTGCGAAGCGCGGGCTGGGGCGCGCTCCGGGCAGGACCTCCGGCGTGGACAGCGGCGTGGACAGCGGCGCCGGCGCGGATTTCGCTGGCCGTGCGAGTAGCCGCCCCGGTGTTCTGGGATGTTTCGCGGGACCGCAAAGAATGTCAGTGGTCCTTGATGGAATGGTTCCATGAAAGCCTCCCAGGATTTCATCACCATTGATTTCAACACCGTTGAAGACGCAGGCCGGAGTGACCTTCCGGCCGGGGACTCCGGTGCGGGCCGCTTGAGCGTCGCGGAGGCGGTGGATGCGGCCTTGGAGCTCCTGCGGGATGCGGGGTCGCGGGCGGCAGGGGATTCCGCGTCGTGGGGGTTCCGGGAGGCGTCGGATGTCGCCGGGCGGGTGGAGGAGGCGTCGCGGCACATCGAGCATTTGCAGATCGCCGCGGCCGGGGCCGTGGAGCGGACCAGGAAGCAGGCCGCCGCAGCGAAGGCCAATACCTCGTGGACCACGGGCTGGCGCGACGATCCGGGTAGCCGGACGACGCCCGCGATGACGGATGCTGCACCCGGTGCGCCGGCCGGCTGGCGTGATGATTCGGGCTATGGGACCCCGTCAGCGGTAGAGGGTTCCGGTGATTTGCCCGCGAAGTCCGGGTCCGACGCCGGGACCGTTGCTGGGGCTTCCATGTCCGCGGACGATGAGGCTGCGGCTGCGGTGGTGGATGACGGGTATCGGAACACCACAGAGTTCTTGCGGGCGCGGTTGCGGATCAGCGCCGCGGAGGCCCGCCGCCGGCTGGCCCTGTCCGAGAGTCTGTTGCCGCGGCAGGGCTTCACGGGTGAAGTGTTGCCTGCGGTGCGCGGGGAACTCGGTGCCGCCGTCGCGGCCGGGGAGGTCGGCTCCCGGTCCGCGACCATCATCACCCTGGCCCTGGACCGGGTCCGGCATACGTGCTCTCCGGAGGCCGCGGACCGGATGGAGCACGCCCTGACCCGGGTCGCGGTGGAGGACGATGCGGATTTCCTGGCCCGGGTGGCGCGGAAATGGGTTGATGCGCTCGATCAGGACGGGGCCGAACCGTCCGAGGAACTCCTCCGCCAACTCCAAGGCGCCTTCATCCGCAAACCCCGCCACGGCCTGCACCATCTGGAGATCTTCGCAACTCCCGAACAGTTCGAACAGCTCCTGACCGTCATGAACACCGGCACCAACCCCCGCGCCACCGGCACGGGAGCCGATGCCGCGGACGGGGGTGCCGGTGACGGTGTCCCGCTCGACCTCCGCACCCAGCCGCAGAAACGCCTCGACGGCCTCGTCGGCGGCTGCAAAGCCGGGCTGGCCGCCGGCGGGCTGCCCGCGACCGGCGGGCTCCGGCCCCAGGTCATGGTCACCATCGACTACCGGGACCTCCTCGCCCGCCTCGAAAGCCTCGGGAACACCGGGAACACCGGGACCATGCTGTTCACTGGCCCCGTGACCGCCTCCACGGTCCGGAAAATCGCCTGCGACGCTGACATCATCCCGGTCCTTCTCGGCGGAACCGGCCGGATCCTCGACATCGGCCGCACCTCCCGGATCTTCCCGCCCCACATCCGCAAAGCCCTTACCGCCCGCGACCTCGGCTGCGCGTTCCCCGGCTGCACCATCCCCGCCACCTGGTGCGAGGCCCACCACATCACCTACTGGTCCCGCGGCGGCACCACCGGCACCGACAACGGCGTCATGCTCTGCTCACGCCACCACCACCTGATCCACAAAGAACAATGGACCATCCAACTCCACACCGGCATCCCCTGGTTCATCCCGCCACCCCACATCGACCCCCACCAAAAACCCCGCCGCAACCACTACTTCCACCCCGTAGATCTCGGCACCGCAGCCTGAACAAGGCCGTGTCCAGCCAGTCCGGTTGGTTCATCTCCGCGGGGGCAGACTTCACGGGTGGAGTCTGCCCCCGGATGACTAGCAGAAATTTGCTCGGAGGCGCAGATCATTCGGGGCCAGCTGAAAACCGCACCAGAAGCCCGCGGGTAGGAACCGCCAAGGGGGCAGCGATGAACCGCATCAGAGGGCAAGCAGCATGTCTCGCGGGCGAGGCGCAGCGGGGAACAGCGTCAACAACCGGGCGGAATGAGCGGCTCGGGACAGTCCAGTCGGGAACCTGAACCAGTGGCCGGCTTGCCGGATCCGCCCCCGAGGGTCAGTCGAGAACCGCATCAACAGGCGACGGACCACCAGGAGAGTCCAGCCAAGAACCCGAACCAGCAGCCGGATAACCAGCTCCACCCACAAGGCTCAGCCGAAAACCTGCACTATACGCAAGCCGGCAGCCGGCAGGGATCCCTAGCGGCTCGAGCCGAGAACCCGTATCAACAGCTAGCTGTACTGCCCAGGCAGGTTGGTTAAGCGGCTGATGGGCGGGTGGCCTCCGATTGCGGTGTGGGGCCTGTGGTGATTGTAGTGGTGAAGCCATGCCGGAAGGGCGTTTCTGCGGGCTGATTCCGAGGCGTAGAAGCGCTTGAATGCCCACCCGTCGGCGAGGGTTCGGTGGAAGCGTTCGATCTTTCCGTTGGTCTGCGGGCGATAGGGCCGGGTCTTCTTTGCCTTGATGTCCAGCTCGCGGCAGGTGTCACGCCAGAGGTGGGATTTGTAGGCCGATCCGTTGTCGGAGAGAACCCGCTCGACGGTGACGCCGCGGGCGGCAAACCAGGACACTGCACGCCTCAGCACTCCGACTGCGGTGGCCGCTGTTTCGTCGCCGTGGATCTCTGCATAGGCGACCCGGGAGTGGTCGTCGATGACCGTGTGGACGTAGGCCGTGCCGATGACCGGGTGGCTGCGGCTGCCCGTTCTGGCTGGTGTCGTTGCACGGTTCCGGTGGCCCAGTTGCTTGCCGACGTAGCGCCAGCCGCCCCCGTTCGGGATGTTGCCGAGTTTCTTCACATCGACGTGGATCATCGCTCCGGGAATCTCATGCTCGTAGCGGCGGATGACTTCCCCGGTGCGCTTGTCCACATGATGTAGGCGGTTCAGCCGGCACCGGACCAGGACGGCGTGAACGGTCGATGCCGGCATGGCCAGCTTCGCTCCGATCGCGACCGGCCCCAGCCGTTGCTTCCAGCGTAAGTGCACGACCTTGCGCACGAGCTGCTGCGGCGTCCGGTTCGTCACCCGGTGAGGGCGCGAGGATCTATCCGCCATGCCGGCCTCACCCATCGCGGCGTAGCGGGCAGCCCATCGTTTGGCCGTCGGCCAGGAACAGTTGAACTGTTCGGCAGCCCGCGTAACCGGCCAGCCGTGGTCAACGATCAAACGCGCAACGCGTAAACGTTGGCGTGGAGTCAATGCAGCATTAGCGTGGGACATTGAGGACCTCCTGGTCGCCTCAGCGGTTGTCTAAGCAACTCCACTGTGCAACCGGAGGTCCTCACCTTTAGGTCAACGACTCCAGCGAGTCATCACATTCACCGAACCAACGTCCCTGGGCAGTACAGCTAGACGATATGACGTGAGGGGTCAGGGCCCTGCCGCGTTCGGGACCGGCCATTATCGCCGGGCGGTCCCTGCAGCGCCGGCTTTGGTCTATTCGGTGGCCCGTCTGCGTGGGCGGCGCTGCGGGCCTTGATCCCGGCGGTGATGTCCTGTGTCCCGGACGGGGCGAGATGACGGCAAGAGGCCGGGGCCTTCTGTTTCACAGGGTCCGTGGGTTGCCATTGACGGATCCCTTGGCCTTGCGGCTTCTTGGGGATGCAATGGTAGTGCCACATGCGAAGTTTGGGAGGTCCCGGCTATGTTTGAGCATACTTTCATTGGTCTGGATGTTCACGCGGTCAACGTCGTAGGCCACGCGCTGAACCCGGACACCGGAGAAATCAACAAGCACACCATGGGCGCTGACCCGGCCATGGTGCTGGAGTGGATTCGCCGGTTAGAGGCGCCGGTCAAGGTCGTCTACGAATCCGGCCCCACCGGGTTCGTCCTGGCCCGGTACCTGCGGGCCGCGGGAATCGACTGCGTGATCGCGGCGTCCTCGAAACTGCTCCGCGCACCCGGGGACCGGATCAAGACCGACCGGCGTGACGCCCGGGCGCTGGCCGAAATGCTCGCGGTCGGTTCAGTCACCGAGGTTCGGATCCCGGACCCGGAGGAAGAGGCCCTCAGGGACCTGTCCAGGCTCCGCTCGGGCACGGCCAAGGACCTCGCGCACGCCCGCCAGCACGTGAACGCCATCCTGCTGCGCCACGGCATCCGCTACCCCAACGAGACCAGGTGGACAAAGGAACACGGCCTCTGGCTGCACCGCCAACGCTTCACCGAACCGGCACTGCAATTCACCTACGAGACCGACGTCGAGCAGGCTGAACTCCTCGCCGGACACCTTAAGAGGATCGATAGGCAGGTCGCCGCCACGGCCGCGGCCTGCCGCTACACCTCCGTGATTGAGGCATTGATGTGCCTGCGTGGCATCCGCATCACGACCGCGTTCGGTCTCGCGGCGGAAATCGGGGACTGGACCCGCTTCACCGGTTCATCGATCGGCTCCTACCTCGGGCTGGTCCCCAGCGAGAACTCCTCCGGCCAATCCCGCCACCAAGGACCCATCACCAAAGCCGGCAACACTTACGCCCGCAAACCGCCACCCCACATCGACCCCCACCAAACACCCCGCCGCAACCACTACTTCCACCCCCAACACCACAACACCGCAGCGTGATTAGGCTGTGTCCATTCAACCCGGATTCATAATTCGGCGTCAGGACCGCCGGGATCAGTTGTCTTTTCGCGGCCATGAGCCTGCGCCGGCAGCGTCAGGGTCTGACCCGGGCCTTCGACTACCCGCAGCGCACGGTTGCAGCCGTACCGGACCGGGCCGGGCCGGGCCGGGCCGGGCCGGGCCGGGCCGGGCCGGGCCGGGCCGGCGGAATCATGGGGGCAAAAGTGCGGTTTGGGAACGGCCCCGCGGGAGCAGTCCGGAAGCGTCCGGTGGAACGTCGCAGTGGGCCACTTTGGGGCTTGTCCGTGCGGAAGTTGGCCTGCTTTACCTCTACTATGGTGAGAGCGGGGAACCGAGTACTTTTGATCCTGCCGGCACCACTGGTAAAACACGGGTAAAACACCGGAAGACCACTGGCAACCGGTGCACTTGCAGGCTGATGCCCGCACCTTTGAAGGGAATGTCTATGGCTCGGAGCCCTGAAGACGCACTCAAGGCGACTCTGGGCCGGGTGGCACCGGGTACCGCCCTCCGCGACGGCCTGGAGCGCATCCTCCGCGGGCGGACGGGCGCGCTGATCGTGCTGGGCATGGACCGGACCATCGAATCCATCTGCTCCGGCGGCTTCGAGATCGGGATCGATTTCTCTCCCACCCGGCTGCGCGAACTGGCCAAAATGGACGGCGCCATCATCTGCGACAAGGACGCGAGCAACATCCTGCGCGCGGCCGTCCAGCTGGTGCCCGACTCCAGCATCGAAACCCAGGAATCCGGCACCCGGCACCGCACGGCCGAGCGGGTGGCCATCCAGACCGGCGTCCCGGTGATTTCGGTCAGCCAGTCCATGCAGATCATCGCCCTCTACGTGAACGGGCTGCGGCACGTCCTGGAGGGCTCGGAGAAGGTCCTGGCCCGCGCCAACCAGGCCCTGGCCACCCTGGAACGCTACCGCTCCCGCCTCGACCAGGTGACCAGTTCCCTGTCCGCGCTGGAAATCGAGGCCATGGTGACGGTCCGCGATGTAGCCGTGACCCTGCAGCGCCAGGAGATGGTCCGGCGGATTTCCGAGGAAATCTCGCAGTATGTGCTGGAGCTCGGCGAGGACGGCCGGCTGCTTTCCCTCCAGCTCGACGAGCTGACCGTCGGCCGGGGCCCCGGCAGCGACGTGATCATCCGCGACTACTCCGGCCCGGATGCTTCCGCCGAGGACATTGACCGTGCAGTGAAAGCACTGGTGAACCTCGGCCCCACGGAGCTTATCGACCTCGGCAAGATCGCAGGGATCGTCGGCTTCGCCGGGGGCGAGGCCAACCTGGACGCTGTGGTCCAGCCGCGCGGCTACCGGCTGCTTTCCGGCCTGAAGGCGGTGCCGAAGGCCGTCGCCGACCGCCTGGTGGACCACTTCGGCGGGCTCCAGTTCCTAATGGCCGCCACGATCGATGACCTCATGACGGTCGACGGCATCGGCGACCAGCGCGCCAGGACGGTCCGGGAGGGCCTGAGCCGGATGGCCGAGGCAAGCCTGCTGGACCGCTTCCTCTGATTCCCTGTCAGTTAATTGCCGGTCAGTCGAGCTGGAAGACGGCCTTGGGGCTGGTCTTGTCCGCCAGCCGTGCGGTGAACACGTAGTACGCCCCGCCCGCCCCGGGCTTGGCGTCGATCGGGGTGCAGCCCTGGACCGTGCGGTTGCGCTGCCACGGGAAGTTTGCGGTTTCACTCTGGCCCGGTGCGATGGTCTTTACCAGGTCGGTGGCGTCCGCCTGGCAGTCCGTGGAGGAAAAGATCCGGTCCGAGCCGCTGGTGACCAGGAATTCCATCTGCGACGTCCCCATATTGATCTCGCACGGGACCCGGTTGCCGTTGGTCACCTTCAGCGTGAGGAGGGGATTCTCACCGGCCGCATAGACAGTCTTGTCCGTCGCTGCGGTCACGGTCACGAGGTTCCGCTCGCAGCCGTTGCCCTCCGGCGTGGCCGACGGGGTGGCCGAAGGGGATGCTGTGGGTTGCGGGCCGACGGCGGGTCCCGATTCCTGCCCGGCGGGTGACGTTACCCCGCCCGAGCCGGACTGGCCGCCGTTGAGGACGCTGGAGACGGCGGCGAATCCGCCGATGGCTACGGCGATGACCAGGAGCAGGGCGGCGCCCACGAACAGCCGGCGGCGGCGGTAGACGGGGCTCACCGGCTTCCGGAAAGGTTTGCGGGCCGGCTTGCGGGCAGGCTGGGGCGCCGGCTTGCGCGGGGGCTTGCCTGCCGACGGGCCGGAGGGGCTGCGGCCTGCGGCGGACCCGCTGCCGGATGCCCTCGACCCGCGGGATCCTGAATTCTCATGCGTGCCCATCCTTCTAGGCTAGAGAACCGGGCCGGGTATGCGGCCCTCCCACGCCGCAGGCGGACTGTGGCCCTCATCTATTAGGCTGAATCCATCAAAGCTCCCGCCGTTGCCCCCGCTTCCCCTTCCCCCGCCGCTGCCGCGCGCCGCCCGGCGGACCAGCCCGCTCCCCTGCCGCTGCCCGCCATCCACGAGGCCCTGGCCGACTGGTTTGCCGCGAACGCCCGCGATCTCCCGTGGCGGGATGCCGACTGCACGCCGTGGGGCGTGCTGGTGAGCGAGGTCATGCTGCAGCAGACACCGGTGGTGCGCGTCCAGCCCGTCTGGGAGGAGTGGCTGCGGCGCTGGCCGGAGCCGTCCGACCTGGCCCGGGAGCCCGCCGGTGAGGCCGTCCGCGCCTGGGGCCGGCTGGGGTATCCCCGGCGCGCGCTCCGGCTGCACGCGGCCGCCGGCGCCATCTGCGCGGACCACGGCGGGAACGTCCCCGGAACGTACGCGGAACTGCTGGAGCTGCCGGGAGTGGGGAGCTACACCGCGGCCGCTGTCGCCGCCTTCGCCTTCGGACGCCGGGAAACGGTGGTGGACACCAATATCCGCCGGGTGCACGCACGCCTGTTCTCCGGCGCCGCCCTCCCGTCGCCGGCGCTGACGGCTGCGGAGATGCGCCTGGCCGCGGAGTCGCTGCCTGCCGGGCCCGGCCCGTCGGTCCGGTGGAACGCCGCCGTCATGGAACTCGGCGCCCTGGTCTGCACGGCGCGATCGCCGAAGTGCCGGGAATGCCCGGTCAGCGCCTCCTGCGCCTGGCTGGCAGCCGGCGAGCCGCCGCCCACGTACACGCCGAAGGGGCAGTCCTGGCACGGCACGGACCGCCAGGTGCGCGGTGCCGTCATGGCGGTGCTCCGGGAGGCCGAGTCGCCGGTGGCCGCGGAGCTGTTCCGGCAGCCGGCAACGGACCTTGGCTTCGAACCGGCCGGGATCGGCATTCCGCTGGCCGCCCTGCACCGGCTCAACCCCGCTCCGGAACAGCTGGAGCGGGCGTTGGCGGGCCTGCTGGGCGACGGGCTGGCGGAGCTGCACCCCGCAGGGTTCCGGCTTCCCGCCTGATCCTGCCGCTTTGGGGCGGGTGCGGGCCTACGGTTCGCCGAAGCCCCCCGTGATCAGTCCGCGCAAATAGTCCACAGCCTTTGCGGCGTCCGGGCCGCTCGCCTCAACGTGCAGCACCGTGCCCTTGACTGCGCCGAGCATCATCAGCTCCGTCATCGACGCGCCGTCGGCGCCGTTGATGGTCACCTCGGCGTCCATCCCGGACAGCCCGCCGGCGATTTTCGCTGCCGGGCGGGCGTGCATGCCGGCCTGGTTGACGAGCTCGAAGTCCCCCGTGGCCTCCGCGGCCAGGTGCCCGTGCGGGTGGGCGGGCGCGGCCGGCGGCCGGTAAACAGCCTCCGCCGCTTCCTTGACGGCCGCGGCGTCCGCACCGGTCTGGGCGGCCACGGCCGCCGCAACCAGCCCTTCGATGAGGGGCGCATCGGCGAGCAGCACGGAGGCGGGGTCCGCCAGGAATTCCACGGCGGATTCGGCCGTCATCACGGCCGACCCCAGGTCCGTCAGGACCACGGTGCCGTCCGCGTTGGCGTCCCCCGCCTGTTCCAGCGCCGCCATGACCCGCTCGAGGCTGGTGCCGATCCGGCCGTCGTCGGTGCCGCCCGCCGCGAGGATCAGGACGTCGGGGGCCATCTGGGCCGCCAGCTCGACGGCGCCGTCGGCGATTTTTTCACTATGGGAGACGACGACGAGCTTGACCGTCATCCGGCTGCCCCGACGGCGGCCCGCAGGATCAGCGCAGTGGACACCGCACCGGGATCCCGGTGGCCGATGCTCCGCTCCCCCAGATAACTGGCGCGTCCCTTTCGGGCGAGCATGGGGTCCGTGGAAACAGCACCGGCCTCCGCAGCCTCCGCGGCGGCGGCCAGGACCTTGTGCACATCGCTGTTCCCGGCGGCGGCAACAGCCGCGTCGACGGCCGGCGTCCAGGCGTCAACCATCGTTTTGTCGCCGGATTCCGCCTTGCCGCGGGCCACAATGCCGTCCCTGGCGGCCTGGAACGCCGCGGCGAGGGTGGCGGCGTCGATGTCATCCGCGTCGCCCAGCGCCGTGGCAGCCCTGAGGAACGCGGTGCCGTAGAGCGGGCCGGCGGCCCCGCCGACCTTGGACATCAGGGTCATCGCGGTCATTTTGAGCGCCGCGCCCGCCGTCTCCGGCGGCGCCTCCGCAATCTTGACCATCACGGCCTTGAAGCCGCGGTCCATGTTCTCGCCGTGGTCCGAGTCGCCGATCGGCCGGTCCAGTTCGATGAGCTCTTCGCGGTGCTCCGCCATGGCCTCGGCGGAGAGAGCCAGCCACCGCAGTGCCCACTGGACATCCAGCCCCACGGTCAGACGCCCCAGCGGAGGGCCGGGGTGTGGACCGGCGCATCCCAGAGCGCCGTCATCTCATCATCGAGGCGCAGGACGGTGATGGAGCAGCCCTGCATTTCGAGGGAGGTGATGTAGTTGCCCACCAGCGAGCGCGCCACGGTGATGCCCTTCCCGGCCAGCTGCTGCGCCGCCCGGCGGTAAACGATGTAGAGCTCGCTCTGCGGGGTGCCGCCCATGCCGTTGACGAACAGGAGCACCTTGTCCCCGGAGGCCAGGCCCAGGTCACTGACCACCGGCTCCAGCAGGCGGTCGGTGATGCCGTCCGCGTTCTCCATGGCAATGCGGTGCCGGCCGGGCTCGCCGTGGATGCCGATCCCGATCTCAATTTCGTTTTCCTCAAGGACAAAGCTTGGCGCCCCGGCGTGCGGGACGGTGCAGGCCGTCAGCGCGACGCCCATGCTGCGCACGTTCTGGTTGACCCGGTCGCCGACGGCGGCCACGGCGTCCAGGCTGTCCCCGCGTTCGGCGGCGGCGCCGGCGATCTTCTCCACCAGAACCGTTCCGCCGACGCCCCGGCGCCCGGCGGTGTACAGCGAATCCTCCACGGCGACGTCGTCGTTGACCAGCACGGTGCGGACCTCCACGCCTTCGGCCTGGGCAAGCTCCGCGGCGGTCTCGAAGTTGAGCACGTCGCCGGTGTAGTTCTTCACGATATGTACGACGCCGGCGCCTGAGTTGACGGCGAGGGTGGCCGGAAGGATCTGGTCCGGCGTGGGCGAGGTGAAGACAGCGCCCGGCACCGCGGCGTCGAGCATTCCCATACCGACGTAGCCGCCGTGCAGCGGCTCGTGGCCGCTGCCGCCGCCGGAGACGAGCCCGACCTTCCCGGCCACCGGCGCGTCTTTGCGCACGATGTAGGCGGGGTCCGCAGAGACGGTCACGAGGTCGGCATGGGCAAGCCCGAAACCCTCCACTGACTCGTCGACCACGGCGCGGGGATCATTGATGAGTTTCTTCATGGCTGTGCTCCCTGGATGGTGTCCTGGCTGCTTGCTTAGACCCTACTACCGGGGCCCTGCCAGCGGTAGGCTCCGGTTTTCCAACCTCTCACGCCGAACTTGGGGTTCCCTCGGACCGCCATCGACCCCTGGTCCGGCGCCCCTCAGCGTGTTTATCCGCCCGGCGGGAAGCTCGGCCAGGCGTCGCTGCCCAGCCAGGAGAACGGCGGGGCGTCGAGGCGGCCCGGGCTGGTTCCGGCCCCCGGGCCCGGATGGGGCTGATGGACCGGCGCCGGGCCTGCCGGCGGTTCTATCCGGTCACCGGGCACCCGGGTGCCAGCAGCCGGTGCTGCAACGGTCATTTGGAATGCAGAGAAATCTGGAAAAATCGCGTGATCGTGCAATTTCTTGCCTCCGGACGTTGGGCGGTCCACCCCCTGGACCGGAGCCAGTTTATCCATCAAGTTTATTGATGGGAAGGCCCGGGTTGCCCTATCAGGGGCACCCCTCAGAGGACCTTGATCATCCGGGTATTGCCGAGGGTGTTGGGTTTGACCCGGGCCAGGTCCAGGAATTCGGCCACGCCTTCGTCATGGGAGCGAAGGAGTTCCGAATAGACCACAGGGTCGACGGCGGTCTGGTCGGCCATGACCTCAAACCCGTGCTTCTTGAAAAAGTCCACCTCAAACGTCAGGCAGAACACGCGGGAGACGCCCAGGGCGCGGGCTTCCTCCAACAGCCGCTCCACCAGCAGGTGGCCCACGCCCTTCCCGCGCCAGGCGTCCGACGCCGCGAGCGTGCGCACTTCGGCGAGGTCCTCCCACATAACGTGCAGCGCTCCGCAGCCGATCACTTCACCCTCGGGTGACTCGGCGATCCGGAACTCCTGCAGGCTTTCGTAGTAGGCCACTGTTTCCTTGGCCATGAGAATCCGCTGGTCGGCCAGGGGCGCCACCAGGGTTTTGATCGCCCCGACGTCGCTGGTGCGGGCGGGGCGGATGCGGATTGTCTCAGTCACAGCCCAATCCTAGTGGGGGCCGGTCGTCCCTCCGAATGAGGATTGGGCGGGGTGACTGACGCACAAGGCGGAGGAGGCTGGGACATTTACGTAGCGTGCGTCTAAGCGAGGAACGAGCGAGCACGCGGTAAATGTCCCAGCCTCCGAGCCGAAGGCGAACCTAGAGACCCAGTTCCGCCGGGACCGGCAGGTCCTTGTCGAGCAGGTTCCTGGCGAGGAAGTGCTCCACGACGCCGTACCAGACCTTGGCGTGCTGGGGCTGCAGGATCCAGTGGTTCTCGTCCGGGAAGTAGAGGAAGCGGTGCTCGGTCTCACCGTTTTCGTCCGCGGCCAGCTGCGACTTGGATAGGAGTTCGTACCAGAGGCGCAGGCCCTCGCCGATCGGCACGCGGTAGTCCTTGTCGCCGTGGATGACGAGCATGGGGGTGCTGATGTTCTCCACGTGCAGGTGCGGGGAGTTCGCCAGCGCCATGTCCGCCGTCATTTCCTTGAGCCAGTACTGCGCGGCGTCCGTGGTGGGGCCGAACTGGTCCAGGGCCCACAGGCTGGCGTGGGTGACGATTGCCTTGAACCGGCCGGTCTGGCCGGCCACCCAGTTGGCCATGTAGCCGCCGAACGAGCCGCCCATGGCAGCCGTGCGGGTCTCGTCGATGTCCGGCCGCTGCACCACGGCGTCGGTGATGGCCATAAGGTCTGTGAAGGGGGCTTTGCCCCATTCGCCCCAGCCGCGCTGGATGTGGTGCTGGCCGTAGCCGGTGGACAGTGCCGGGTCCGGCAGCAGCACGGCGTAGCCGCGGGCCACCAGCAGCCACGGGTTCCAGCGCCACGTCCAGGCGTTCCACGAGCCCAAGGGGCCGCCGTGGATCCAGAGCAGCAGCGGTGCCGGGTTTCCTGCGGAGGCACCTTCGGGCAGTGCCAGGTAGGCCGGCACGCGGGTCCCGTCGGCCGCCGCCGTCTCCACCCGCTCCAGTGAGCCCTGGTAGCGGGGACGCTCTGCGGGGGCGGGGAGCCGGACCACGCCGCCGCCGGCGAGGTCGATCCGCACCGCTTCGGCTGGGAACTCGTAGGAGCTGCGCAGCGCGTAGGCGGTTTTTCCGTCCGGGGCGACCACCACGTCGGTGTAGGCGGCGGCGTCCGGGGTCAGCCGGACCACCTGCCCGGTTCCCCCGTCTGCGCCGGTTGCCCCGTCTGCGCCGGTTGCCGCGTCTGCGCCCACGCTGATCCGGAAGACCGGGGAGGCGCCGTCCTCGTCGGCGGTGACCAGCACGGCCGAGCCGTCCGGGAGCCACGCGGCAGGCCGCGGCCAGCGGTCCCAGTCGTGCGCGAGGGGCGTCAGGGCGGAGCCGCTGGCGGGCACGTTACCGGACACGTCCAGCAGGTGCAGCTTGACCTGCGGTGCGGCCGCCGGGGCGGTGTCGCTCTCGCTCATAACCACCAGGGTCCGGTTGTCCGGGCTGACGGGGCCGGGGAAGTAGCTCATGCCGTCGGTGTCCAGCAGGACCCTGCGGGTGCCGGTGGCGACGTCGATCGCGACCAGGACGGACCGGGAATCGGCGCGGGCCAGCGGCTTGCTGAAGCTGGTGTAGATGGTGGCCCCGTCCGGGCTGACCACGGCGTCCGCGTCGCGGAGCCCGCTGCCGGCGTCGGGCGTGAGGTTGCGGAGCGCGAGCGGCGCCGCGGCGTCCACGGTTGCGGGCTTGCCGGGTTCCGGCTCCGGTCCCGGCTCGACGGCGAAGAGCCTCGGCTGGGCGGGGCCCAGGTCAGCGTCCCAGTAGCGGACGGGGTAGCCGCTGTGCAGGATGGCGGCGACTTTGTTGTCCTTGCGCGCCTTGCGGCGTTCCTCGTCGCTGTCCTCGTCCGTCGATCCCGCCAGCACCGAGGCGTTGACGAAGAGGGCGCCGGTGTCCTTGGCGGCCAGGAGCCCGCTGACTCCGCCGGCGCGGGTGAGCACCACGCGTGCCTCGCCGCCGTCCGCGGGCAGCATCCACAACGCGTTCACGGGGTCCGCGTCGGAGGTTTCCGGGTCGGGGCGGGCGGAGGTGAAGTACAGGTCGCCGTTGGCGGCGAACAAAGCACCCGCCTCGCCTTTCGCGCTGCGGGTAATCCGCCGGGCCTGTTTGTGCCCTTCCGGGTCCAGCTCCCACAGGGCGGTGCCGTACTCGGTGCCTTTGGCGTTGAGGGTGGCCACCGTGGTGACCAGCCGCCTGCCGTCGGGACTCAGCGCCAGGCCGCTGACACGCGGGATGGCGAGGTAGTGGTCCAGGTCGTGGAAGGGTGTTTCTGGGTTTTCGCTCAAGGTCTCTGAATCGGTGGAAGACATGCACCGATTCAACACCTCCTGTGCAGTGGATCACACCGATTTCACCGACAGTGAAACACTGCTTTCACACTGTTGGCGGCGGCCGCACAGCAAAGGCCCCGCCTTCCCTTCCGGGAAGACGGGGCCTTGCGGCAGAACTTAGACGCTCGGGGCGATCTCCGGGATGCGCGGCTTCGCGTTGCCGGCGAAGGTGAACTTGGCGTCGTCGCCTTCGCCGTCCACATCCACCACAACAATGTCGCCGGCGTGGAGTTCGCCGAAGAGGATCTTCTCGGAGAGCTGGTCCTCGATCTCGCGCTGGATGGTCCGGCGCAGCGGCCGGGCACCCATGGCGGGGTCGTAGCCGCGGGTCGCCAGGAGAACCTTGGCCGCGGGCGTGAGCTCGATGCCCATGTCCTTGTCCTTGAGGCGCTTCTCCAGGCGGGCCACGAACATGTCCACGATCTCGATGATCTCGTCCTGGGTCAGCTGCGGGAAGACCACAACGTCGTCAACACGGTTCAGGAACTCGGGGCGGAAGTGCTGCTTGAGCTCCTCCGTGACGCGGGCCCGCATCCGGTTGTAGCCGGTCTGCGTGTCCGTGCCGGACTGGAAGCCGGTGGCAACACTCTTGGAGATGTCCCGGGTGCCGAGGTTGGTGGTCATGATGATCACGGTGTTCTTGAAGTCCACCACGCGGCCCTGGGAGTCGGTCAGTCGGCCGTCTTCCAGGATCTGCAGCAGCGAGTTGAAGAGGTCGGCGTGCGCCTTCTCCACTTCGTCGAACAGGACCACGGAGAACGGACGGCGGCGGACCTTCTCGGTCAGCTGCCCGCCTTCCTCGTAGCCCACGTAGCCCGGAGGGGCACCGAAGAGCCGCGACACCGTGTGCTTCTCCGAATACTCGGACATGTCCAGGGTGATCAGGGCGTCTTCCTCACCGAAGAGGAATTCGGCCAGCGCCTTGGCGAGTTCGGTCTTGCCGACGCCGGTGGGGCCCGCGAAGATGAACGAACCGCCCGGACGCTTGGGGTCCTTCAGGCCGGCACGGGTGCGGCGGATCGCCTGGGACAGGGACTTGATGGCCTCGTCCTGGCCGACGACGCGCTTGTGCAGCTCGTCTTCCATCTTCAGCAGGCGCGAGGATTCTTCCTCGGTCAGCTTGAAGACCGGGATGCCGGTGGAGTTCGCCAACACTTCGGCGATCAGGTCCTCGTCAACCTCGGAGATGTCGTCCATGCCGCCGGTCTTCCACTGGCGTTCCTTCTCGGCACGCTCGGCAATGAGCTTCTGCTCCTTGTCGCGCAGCGAGGCGGCACCTTCGAAGTCCTGCGCGTCAATCGCGGATTCCTTCTCCAGCTTCATGGCGGCGATCTTCTCGTCCATGACCTTGAGCTCCGGCGGGGCGGTCATCCGGCGGATGCGCAGCCGTGCGCCGGCCTCATCGATCAGGTCGATCGCCTTGTCCGGCAGGAAGCGGTCCGAGATGTAGCGTTCGGAGAGGCTGGCCGCCGAGGCGAGGGCGCCGTCGGTGATGGTGACGCGGTGGTGCGCCTCGTACCGGTCGCGGAGGCCCTTGAGGATCTCAATCGCGTGGGCGACGGAGGGCTCCTTGACCTGGATCGGCTGGAAACGGCGTTCCAGGGCAGCATCCTTCTCGATGTGCTTGCGGTACTCGTCCAGCGTGGTGGCGCCAATGGTCTGGAGCTCGCCGCGGGCCAGCATGGGCTTCAGGATCGACGCGGCGTCGATTGCACCTTCGGCGGCACCGGCACCCACCAGGGTGTGGATCTCATCGATGAACAGGATGATGTCGCCGCGGGTGCGGATCTCCTTGAGGACTTTCTTGAGGCGCTCTTCGAAGTCACCGCGGTAGCGGGAGCCTGCCACGAGGGACCCGAGGTCCAGCGTGTACAGCTGCTTGTCCTTGATGGTTTCCGGAACGTCGCCGCGGACAATCGCCTGGGCGAGGCCTTCGACGACGGCGGTCTTGCCAACGCCGGGCTCGCCGATCAGCACGGGGTTGTTCTTGGTGCGGCGGGACAGGACCTGCATGACGCGTTCCATCTCGGATTCGCGTCCGATGACGGGGTCCAGCTTGTTCTCGCGCGCGGCCTGGGTCAGGTTGCGGCCGAACTGGTCCAGGACGACGGAACCGGCAGGAGTGCCTTCGGCCTGGCCGGCGCCCACGCCTGCTCCGGAAGTTTCCTTGCCCTGGTAGCCCGAAAGCAGCTGGATGACCTGCTGGCGGACACGGTTGAGGTCAGCGCCGAGCTTGACCAGTACCTGGGCGGCTACACCTTCACCCTCGCGGATGAGGCCGAGCAGGATGTGCTCCGTGCCGATGTAGTTGTGTCCCAGCTGCAGGGCCTCGCGGAGCGAGAGCTCCAGAACCTTCTTGGCGCGCGGGGTGAAGGGGATGTGCCCGGACGGGGCCTGCTGGCCCTGGCCGATGATCTCCTGCACCTGTTCGCGGACGCCGTCGAGCGAAATGCTCAAGGACTCAAGGGCTTTGGCCGCAACACCTTCACCTTCATGGATCAGACCCAAGAGGATGTGTTCGGTACCAATGTAATTGTGGTTCAGCATGCGTGCCTCTTCTTGGGCAAGCACAACTACGCGACGGGCACGGTCCGTAAATCGCTCAAACATTTCGCCACACTCCTAGCTACGACGTACTTTGAATGCTACGTGGCCGGGTTCCAGATTTGGGGCTTGTTCGCCACAGGGGAAACCGGCACCCCTTGCGGGCGTTCCGTCAGCGTCCCGGCCGCGCGTGCGGCGGCCCGGCGGCGGTGTCCGGATACGGACCGCTGGAACCCCGGGCGGCATCCCGGCGGGCGGCCGCCGGAAACACTCCAGGCGCCCATGACAATGCCCCCGCCGGGCAGCGGGGGCATTGAGTGTCATTGCGTTCGGGGGCCGCGTCCCGGACGCGGCACTCCTGGCGCGCAGGCTAGGAATTGGCCTTTTGGTAGGCTTCCTGAATTTCGGCCTGAATGCGGCCGCGGCTGTTTACTGCGTACCCGTTATCGCGGGCCCACTGCCGGATCTGGGCGGAGTCCTGATTCCGGCCGGAGGAAATCTTGGTGCGCGTCGCGCGGCCGCTGGACGTCTTGCGCGCGTGGGCGACAAAACGCTCGACGGCGGAGCGGAGTTCCGCTGCGTTCCCCGATGACAGGTCGATTTCGTAGCTGACGCCGTCAAGGCCGAACCGGACGGTCTCGTCCGCGGTTCCCCCATCCAGATCATCGACGAGGATGATTTTTACTTTCTGTGCCATTAAAGACTCTCTTTCCAAATGGATGAGTTTTTTGGGAAAAGCAGGATGTATCTGGTTAAAAGTATCCTCTGCTTTATGGCAACGAGTCAAAGCGAAAAAGAGTTTCCAAAGGAAAACCCAAGGCGGAATAGTCCGCTATTAGTTCTGGCCGTTGGAATGGCCGTCGCGGCGGGGAGTTTCCGCCGCGGGGGCATTTCCTTCGGCTTCCGCCTGGGCGCGCGCCTCGGCCTGGCGCTCCGATTTGTCGGCGTTGAATATCGATTTCATGGCGAACCAGAAGATCAGGCCCACCACGACGGAGGGCAGCAATACCGCGATGTACTCCATGGTCAGTGCCCCTCGGGCTTCAGCAGCGGGAAGAGGATGGTTTCGCGGATGCCGGCGCCGGTGAACAGCATGACCAGCCGGTCGATGCCCAAGCCGATCCCGCCCATGGGCGGGGCGCCGTATTCGAGGGCACGGAGGAAGTCCTCGTCCAGCTGCATGGCCTCGACGTCGCCCGCGGCGGAGCGCCGGGACTGCTCGGTGAGCCGCTCACGCTGGATCACCGGGTCAATAAGTTCGGAGAACGCCGTGCCCCGCTCCATACCGCCAATGATCAGGTCCCAGGCCTCGATCAGCCGGCCGTCCTCGCGGTGCTGGCGCGCCAGCGGCTGCGCGGAGGGCGGGTAGTCGTAGACGAAGGTGGGGTTCAGCAGGGTCGGCTCCACGAGCTCGCCGAAGAGTTCCACCGCAAGCTTCTCGGCGTCCCAGCCGGCGTCCACCTTCACCTCGTGCTTGGCGGCCAGCGCCAGCAGCTCCTCGGCGGGGGTGTCCGGTGTGACTTCCTGGCCCACAAAGTCGGACAGGCCCGGGTAAACCGCCATCCAGGCCCAGTCGCCGTCGAGGTTGATCTCCCCGGCTTCGGTCTGCAGCACGCGGCCCACGCCGGCTGCGTCCGCAGCGTCGAGGATGATCTCCTTGATCCGGTCGGCCATCACGAACTGGTCGGCCCAGGCCTCATAGCTTTCCAGGGTGGTGAATTCCGGGCTGTGCGTGGAGTCCACGCCCTCATTGCGGAAAACGCGGCCCATGTCGTAGACACGGTCGATGCCGCCGACGACGGTGCGCTTGAGGTACAGCTCGGTGGCGATCCGCAGGGTCATCTTCTGGTCAAACGCGTTCATGTGCGTCTCGAAGGGGCGGGCCGTGGCGCCGCCGTGGACCAGCTGCAGCATGGGGGTCTCCACCTCCACGTAGCCCTGGCGGTGCAGGGTCTCGCGGATGGACCGTGTGATGGCGGCGCGGGTGTACACCATTTCGCGGGCTTCGTCGCGGACGATCAGGTCCACGTAGCGCTGGCGGACGCGGGTCTCCTCATTGAGCCCGGCATGCAGCACCGGCAGCGGCCGCAGCGCCTTGGACGCCATGGACCAGGACTCGGCCATGACGGACAGTTCACCGCGGCGGGAGGAGATGACCTCGCCCTTGATGAAGACGTGGTCGCCCAGGTCCACCAAAGCCTTCCAGTCGGCGAGCGCTTCCTCGCCGACGTTGGCCAGGCTGAGCATGACCTGGAGCCGGACGGCCTTGCCGTCGACACCGCCCTCCTGGAGGGTGGCGAAGCACAGCTTGCCGGTGTTGCGGATGAAGACGATGCGGCCGGTCACGCCGACGACGGCGCCGGTGGTTTCGTCAGCCTGCAGGTGCGCGTACTTTTCGCGGATTTCGCTGAGGGAGTGTGTGCGTTCAACACCCACCGGATACGCCTCGACGCCGCGCTCGATCAGCTTGGCGCGCTTTTCCATGCGGATGCGCGTCTGTTCGCTGGCGTCGTGGGAGTCGGCGGCGGTGTGCGGGGCGGAGGTGTTTTGGGAAGTCACAATCCCCAAGTTTACCGGGGATTCCCCCGGGGCAGGTCCCGCCCGCCCTGACTCCCACGAACCCGGCACCAGGAACCTGGCGCGGCGGAATAGACTCAAGGCTGTGGAGACGCGGACCATCAGCACCGACGACGGCGAGGGGCACCTGGAGCTGCACTCCTTCCGCCCTGCTGCTGGCCCGGCGGCCGGCCCTGCCCGTGACACTGCACCGCCACAGTCCCCGCCCCGGGCGCGGGCAGCGGAGGCGCCCGGGATCGCGTCGTGCATGGAACCCTGGTCACCGACGCGCTGTACCGCCCGTTTGCGCGGAAGATCAGCCGCCTCCTGAACCGCCCGGTGCACTGCTACAACCGGCGCGGACGGGCCGGGTCCTCCCCGCAGCCGGCCGGCTATTCGGCGGCCGCGGAGGTCAGTGACCTCGCCGCCGTGCTGCGGGAAACAGGGTCGACCGACGTGGTGGCCCACAGTTATGGCGGCTTTGTGGCCCTGCAGGCGGCCCGGACGGTGCCGATCCGCCGGATGGTGACCTACGACGCGGCCGTGTCCCTCTCCGGCAACCTCACCCGGCGCTGGCGGCCCGAGCTGGAGCGTTCGGTGGCCGCGGGCCAGCTCGATGAGGCCTGGGCGCACCTGGTCCAGGGCCTTGAGACGGCCGGGCCCGTGTCCAAACTTCCGCTGGGCGCGCTGCGGATGCTCAGCATCGTCTCGGCGCGCACCAGCGTCGGCGCCGAAATGCGTGAGCTGCTGCCCACCGCCGTCGCGGAGATGCGGGCCGTGCTGGACGCCGACGCCGACCTCGCCGACTTTGCGTCCGTGACCACCCCCACGCTGATGCTGAGCGGCGGGTGGAGTCCCGAGCACTTCGCCGAAACCGGCCGGCAGCTCGCCGCCGCTGTCCCGTCCATCGAGTTCGCGGTCCTCCCGGGGCAGCTCCACGAGAGCCCGCTCCGGCCCGGGATCCGGCTGCCCCGGGCCGCAGCCCGGTTCCTCCTCGCCGGGGAAGGGACCCTGCGCCCGCTCCCGGCGCGCAGGCACCGGCTGAAGCTGGGCCGCTGAAGGGCGCGCCTTTACAATCGGTGGGCGACCCTTTCGAAAGGACCCCCTTGGCCAAGCTCTACTTCCGCTACGGCGCGATGAACTCCGGCAAGTCGACGGGCCTCCTGCAGGCCGCCTTCAACTATGAGGAACGCGGCCAGCGGGTCTTGCTGGCCAAGCCGGACGTGGACACCAAGGGCGACGCGGACGTCGTGTCACGCCTGGGCATGACCCGTTCGGTGGATTTCCTGATCCCGGCGGGGGCCTCCGCCCGGGACCTGTTCACGGCCCAGGCCCATGGGGATGACCCCGATGCCCTGCTGGAACACGTCGACACCCAGCCAGTGGCGTGCCTGCTGGTGGATGAGGCGCAGTTCCTTGAGCCGGCCCAGGTGGACGACCTGTTCCGGATCGCCGTGCTGGACAACGTTCCGGTGCTGGCCTACGGCATCCGCACGGATTTCCGCACCCGGGCGTTCCCCGGTTCGATGCGGCTGCTGGAGATCGCGCACACCCTCGAAGAGCTCAAGACCATCTGCCGCTGCGGCCGCAAGGCCATCTTCAACACCCGCCGGTCGGGCGACGCGGTGGTGTTCGACGGCGACCAGGTCGCCATCGACGGCCAGGACGTCTGGTACGAGTCGCTGTGCGGCTCCTGCTACCTCGAGGTCTCCGGCGGGCGGCTGGGCGGCTGACCGCCCACGGGCGCCCGGATTCCTACTACGCCGTAGCTGCCGCCTCGGCTAGGCTCGGGGCATGACCCGCGAGAACATCAGAACCCCCGACGGTGGAACGATAGAGCTTTTCAGCACGGGTGCCGAGCTGGCCTCGGCGGGCTCCGGCGTCGTCGTCGTTGCGGCCTCCATGGTGACCGCCGCCGACTACACCCGGTTCGCCCAGAAACTCAGCGCGTCCCTGGGGCGCCCGGTGCACACGTTCAACCGGCGCGGCCGCGGCTCCTCGTCCCCGCAGCCGGAGGACTACACCCTGGACGTGGACATCAAGGACCTGGACGCGGTCATGAAGCACACGTCCAGCACGGACGTTTTCGGGCACAGCTTCGGCGGCGCCGTGGCGCTGCACGCCGCCCGCACCCTCCCGGTGGAGCGCCTGGCCGTATACGACCCCGCCGTCTCCGTGAACCACAGCGTCACCGCGGACTGGACCACGGACTATGAGAAGGCGACGGCGGCCGGGGACGACGACCGCGCCCTCGCCGTCCTGCTCCGGGGCCTGGAAACGGGCAGCGCCCTGTCCCGCATGCCGCTGTCCATGCTGACCCTGGCGAACAAGCTGTCCGCCGGCACCCCGCTGGGCAAGCAGATGCGCGAGCTGATGACCACCGGCGTCCGGGAAATCAAGGCGATTATCGCCGCCGACATGCCGGCCGAGCCGTTCCTGGAACTGCCGCTGGAGACGCTGATCATTGTCGGCGAGAAGAGCCCGGCCTACTTCGGCGTGGCCTGCGCCCAGATCCACGAGGTGCTCTCCGGCTCGAGCTACACCATCCTGCCGGGCATGGGGCACGACGGCGTCAACAAGGCGCCGGACAAGCTCATCTCCGCCCTCAGCGAGTTCTTCGCCAGCTAGCCGCCCCGCAAACAACGCGGGGTCAGTTACCGCCCATCCGGAGGTCCGGGATGGGCGCCAACTGACCCCGCGTTGCTTTGTTTCGTTGTTTTGTTTAATGCTCAGTGGGGTGCGGGACCGGCCGGCTGCTCCACCGCGGCTGTTTTGCGCATCAGGGATGCCAGCACGATGGCCGCGACGGCGATGACGGAGGCCGTGAGGAACGCGGCGTGCATCCCCGCGACCATTCCCGAGCCTGCGGCCACGGCCGCGTAGATCGAGACGAGCAGCGCCGTGCCGGCGGCGCCGGCCACCTGCTGCAGCGTGCTCATGATGGCGGAGCCGTGCGAATACAGGTGCGGCGGCAGCGGGTTCAGCCCGGTGGTGAACGCCGGGGTGAAGATCAGGGCCAGGCCCAGGCTGAGGCCCACGTGCAGCGTGACGATCCAGGCGACGGGGGTGCTCTCGTCCAGCCGGGAGAACTGGAACAGGGCCAGCGCCAGCATGGCTGAGCCGGTGACCGTCAGCGGAAGGGGGCCCACCTTGTCGAAAAGGCGCCCGATGAAGGGGCCCAGCAGCCCCATCGCGAGGCCGCCGGGGAGCAGGGTCAGGCCCGTCTCCAGGGACGTCAGGCCGCGGATCTCCTGAAGGTACAGCGGCAGGAGGATCACGGTGCCGAACAGGGCGATCATGGCCACCACCAGGAGGAGGACGGAGACCGTGAACATCCGGTACGTGAAGGCCCGCAGGTCCAGCAGGGGTGCCTCGGACTTCTGCAGCCGCAGCTGGCGCAGGACAAACGCCACCATGGAAATCGCGCCGACGGCCAGGGCCGCCACCGCGGGAGCACCGGGGCCGCCCTCGCCCTCGCCGATCTGGCTCAGGCCGTAGACAATGCCGCCGAACGCCGGAACGGTCAGCACCACGGACAGGGCGTCGAGCCGGGTTTTTTCCTTTTCGCCGATGTTGGTCAGGTACCGGGCGCCGATGGCGAAGGCGGCCGCCGCGATGGGCAGGACAAAAACGAACAGGAAGCGCCAGGAGAAGTGCTCAAGGATCAGCCCGGACACAGTGGGGCCCATGGCCGGCGCCACCGAGATGGCGATGCTCACGTTGCCCATCACAAAGCCGCGCCGGGTCACGGGGACCAGCGTCAGAATGGTGGTCATCAGCAGAGGCAGCATGATGGCCGTGCCGCCGGCCTGGACGATCCGGGCGAGGAGGAGGACCTCGAAGCCCGGGGCCAGCGCCGCGAGCAGCGTGCCGCCGGAGAACAGGCCCATGGCCAGCATAAAGACAGCGCGGGTGGTCAGCCGCTGCAGGATGAAGCCCGTCGTCGGGATCACCACCGCCATGGTGAGCATGAATCCGGTGGACAGCCACTGCACGGTGGGCGCCGTGACGCCGAGGTCCACCATCAGCCGCTGCAGCGCAACGTTCATGATGGTTTCGTTCAGGATCACCACGAACGTGGCCACCAGCAGGGTGGCGATGACCGTGACCGACTCCCGGGACATCTTCGCCGGCGGCGCGGCCGCCCCGGCGGCGGCCTGGGCAGACCCGGCCTGGGCGGGATCGCCGGGGGACTTTGAAGAGACGTCTGTAGACATAGGGGTTCCCTCGGGGAGTTTTTGAAGTGGGGACGGCGAGCGTCGTCGCTACACAACAGGTGCCAACCAGCGAGGCGCCGCGGTAATTCCCTCCGCTGGAAAACAACGCGGGGTCAGCTACGGTCCATGGAGGGCCTCTTTATGGGCCGTAGGTGACCCCGCGTTGCTTGAAGGGGGCGGTTACCCCGGGGTCAGGAGTCCAGCGGGACGTTGTCGATCAGCCGCACCGGGCCGACCCTGGCCGCAATGAGCGCCAGGGCTTCGCCGCGGAAGGGTGTCTCGCGGCAGTTCTCCGCGAGCGGTTCAAGGGTGCGGGGATCCACCACCTCGAAGTAGTCCAGGTCCACCAGCGGCTGGGACTCGACCAGCGCCCGGGCGGAATCGAGGTCCAGCGGCTGCCGGGCGTTGGCCCGTTCCTCGATGAGCCGGAGCGCCCGCGAGAGGACCAGCGCCGCCTCGCGTTGCTCCGCGGAGAGGAACCGGTTACGGCTGGACAGCGCCAGTCCGTCCGCGGAACGCACGGTGGGCACCGGAACAATCTCCACCGGGAAGTTCAGGTCCGCCACCATGCGCTGGACGAGGGCCAGCTGCTGGGCATCCTTCTGGCCGAAGTACGCCCGGTACGCCGGCACTCCGGTGCCTGCGGCCGCGCCGGGCATCCCGTAGTGCAGCAACTTGGCCACCACGGTCAGGGCGCCGTCGAAGTGTCCGGGCCGGGACGCGCCCTCCCACTTGTCCGCCATCGGCCCGGCGCTGATCCGGACCCGGGGTTCCCCGCCCGGGTAGACCTCGTCCACGTCCGGGGCGAACACCAGGTCCACCCCTGCCGCATCCAGCAGCGCCAGATCAGCCTCCAGCGTGCGGGGGTAGCGCTCCAGGTCCACGGCCTCGCCGAACTGCAGGGGGTTCACGAAGATGCTGGCCACCACCACGTCGTTCTGCCCGACGGCGGTGCGCGCGAGTTCGGCATGCCCCTCATGCAGGGCGCCCATGGTGGGCACCAGGGCCTGGGAGGAGCCGCCCTTCTCTTTGAGCAGCCGGGCGCTTTCGGTCCGGAGCCGGGCCGCGGTGGTCACGAGTTGGATCGCCAAAGTCAGGGCCTTCCTTAAGGTTGCGGGGAGTTGTGGTCCGGGCCCTCGAGCGCCCGCTCGATGTCCTTGAGCTGCTCGGGCTTGAGCAGTCCGCGGTGTTCCGCCCGGTGGGCCGTGGCCCGGGCCATGGCCAGGTAGGCCTCCAGAATATCGCCGCGGGAGCCGCCGTCCTGTTCCCGCAGCGACTCGGCGTGCGCGGCCACGGTGCCGATGTCGCCGCGGGCCACCGGGCCGGTCAGGGCCGATTCACCCGAGGCGAGGGCGTTCTCCAGGGTGGCGCGCAGCAGCGGGCCCAGCATACGTTCGGGGGCCTCGACGCCCACCTCCCGGAGCAGCTGCGACGCCTGCGCCACCAGGGTGACGAGGTGGTTGGAGCCGTGGGCAAGGGCCGCGTGGTAGAGCGTGCGGTCCGCCTCGGCGATGACCACCGGCTCCGCCCCCATCTCCACGACCAGCGCCTGCGCGATGGGCAGCATCGCGGCGTCGGCGGTGACGCCAAAGGTGCAGTCCAGCAGCCGGGTGAGGTCCAGGCTCATGCCGGTGAAGGTCATGGCCGGGTGCAGGGCCAGCGGAACGGCGCCCGCGGCGCGCGCGGGGTGCAGGATTCCGACGCCGAAGCGGCCGGACGTGTGGGCCACAAGCTGTCCGGGCTGCCAGGCGCCCAGCTTCGCCAGCCCCTCGACCAGCGGGCCGAGGGCATCGTCGGGGACGGCGAGGAGCACCAGTTCGGCGCGCTCGACGATGTCCTGCACGTCGAGGACCGGGACGCCGGGCAGCAGGGCCTCCGCGCGTTCGCGGCTTGCGTCCGACACCGCGGAAACTCCGATGATGGCGTGCTCCGCGCCGCGCAGCGCCGCCCCCAGGACGGCGCCGACTTTGCCTGCGCCGACGATTCCGATGCCGAGTCGTCCTGGTTTAGCCATGGGGGCGGTTTTCCTGCCTGTCGGGTGTTTCGGGATGGACCGGTGTTTCGGGGCGGGCCATTGCTTCGGGATGGATGGGTGCTTCGGGGTGGACGGGTGCTTCGGGGCGGGCCGGCTCAGCCGGGGGTGCGGGGAACGCCGGGGACCCGGGGTCCGCGGCCAGCGTCCGGACCTGGGCCAGCCAGTGTTCGCTGGTCTGGCGTTTGCGCGCGGCGCGGGCCCGGGCCGCCTGCGCGTCCAGCAGCGCACGGCCTTCGTCCAGCCCGGCTTGGACCAGCCGCGGGGTGACCGGCCCGGCGGTGGTGTGCAGCACCAAGTCCGCCACGCGGAAGCGCCGTGCCAGGGGCCCCTGCTCCAAAGCCATGGACTGGGTGCGCTGGTGCGGAACCACCACCAGGTGGCGCCACCACCGGCCCGAGCGGATCAGCAGGGCGGTGCCTGTGGCGGTGAAGCCGTTGCGCCGCCAGCCCAGCGGGGCAAGGAGCCGGGCACGCCGCGGGGTGGTGACGAATCCGCCGTCGTCCGCCTCGGGGATTCGCGCCGCCCGAAGTCCCGGTGCCGCGGCCGGGCCGGCAAGGCCGCTGATGCCTGCGCGGAAGGTGGCCACCGGGTCCGGGGTGCCGGGATCGGGCAGGACCAGGGAGAGCATGGTGAGCACGTCGGGGAAGGTCCCCACCGGCAGGAGCGTGGTGCGGGAGCTGCCCTCGCCGTCGCTTCCGGCCGCGCCGTAGCCCGCCACGTTGACCTGGATGCGGTACCAGCCGAAAGCACGCCAGAGGGGCGGCTGGCTGATGCGCAGCGCCTGGATCCGGCCCGGCGGGAGGGTCTGGGCCTGTGTGTCGAGCAGCCCGTAGCGCAGCCGGATGCCGTCCGGGGAAATGGCGGCGGTGAAGTTGTAGCCGCGGTTGATGGAGTTCCAGTAGCCGGCCGCGATGCCCAGCACGGCCGGGATCAGGAAGAGGTAGAAGCTGCGGTTCTCGGTCAGGGCGGACAGTGCCACGGAGACCGCGCCGCCGAGGACAAGGACCAGGCTTTGTTCGCTCAGCACCAGGGACCCGATGAGGCGCCGCGGCGGGACTGTCAGGACGGCGTGCTCGGGCGCCTCGGGAGGCGCCTCCCCGGCGCGTTCGGGGTCCGGGACCAGCCCGGCGGCGCTGGCAAGGATCGCCGCCCGGAGCCGGCGGGCCTCCTCCATGCGGAGGTAGGAGAGCCGCACGGCCGACTCCCCGGCGTCGGCCACCTCGAACTTCAGCTCAGCCAGCCCGAAGATCCTGGCCAGCAGCGGCTGCACAATGTCAATGGCCTGCACGCGGTCCAGCCGGGCCTGACGCTGCTGCCTGAAGAGGAAGCCCGTGTTCAGCCGGACGTAGCCGTCTGCCACCTGGTAACGGGTGAAGTACCAGCTCAGGACGTAGCCGAGGACGGTGAGCAGCAGCACCGCGCCGCCGCCCAGCACCAGCCACGGCGCCCGGCCGGCAAGCTGCTCGTCGACCAGGGGCCCGCCGGCGAGCACGCGCTCGAACGTGTCCCGGAAGAAAAAGAAGGCAATGGCGGCCAACGCCACCCAGCCGCGCACGAACGGCGAGGCGGGGTGCACGCGCAGCCACGCGGCGTCGGGGGCTCCCGGAACGGGCCCGGGCGCTGCCTCCGGGACGGCATCCGGGCTCACCGGAACGCCTTCACTGGACGGCCTCACGGCGCATCCGTCACAGTCCGGCCAGCCGGGCTTCGCCGCGGGCGGAGAGCTGCTCCCTGAGCCGGGCCCCTTCCGCGGCGGGCAGGCCCGGGATTTCCGCGTTGGTCCCGGCGGAGGCCGTGTGCAGTTTCAGGGTGCACAGCCCCAGGCCGCGTTCCACCGGCCCGGCGCCGATGTCCACATACTGCATGCGGCCGTACGGGACCACCAGCGTGCGCTGGAAGAAGATGCCGCGGCGGATGAGCAGATCGTCCTCCCGCTCGGCGTAGCCGATGGCCCGCACCTGGCGGGGAATGAGCACCAGCCGCCACAGGGACAGGACCAGCATGGCGGCCGGAAGGGCCACGGCCAGCCAGAGCGGGTAGGACTTCCACCAGCCGCCCAGGACCAGGATCAGCGGCAGGCACAGCAGCGCCACGACCAGCACGGTGGCCACCGCCCAGCCCACCACCCGCACCGTGACGTACTTGGGTGAGACGCGCAGCCACGTGATGCCCGGAGGATCAATCGCCTCGGTACGCATACTCGCCTTCCGACTTGGGCTTGCGTGGCTCCGGCCGCCCCGGGGCCGCCTCGCCGTCGCCGTCCTCGGGGGGTATCCGGCAGAACCGCTCCACCATCAGGCCGACGCCCACCATCACCAGGCCGCCGCCGGCCATGGCCAGGGCCGTCCAGGCGAGGGTCTGGTCGCTGCGCAGGTTCCAAAGCTGCAGCTGGTCAAGGAAGATCCCGGCGTGCCAACCGAGCAGCACGCTGCCCGTGTAGGCGCAGGCCTGGGCGAGGACCAGGGTCCAGGCCGCAAGGATGGGGTTGAGCATTTTCTTCTTGTCGCCGTTGCGCCAGCGGCGCACCCTGAGACCCAGGATGAGCGTGAGCACCACGATGATGCCCATCGTGATGAGCCCGTTGAGCGGCAGCACCGGGGTGTTGAGGCTGTAGCGGGTAGCCAGCACGGCGGCGAGCCAGCCGAGCACCCCGACGGCCCCGCTGATCGCCAGCAGCACCCAGGGGCTGGTCAGCTTCATCATTCCGCCGCCTCGGCCACGCCGTGGAGGTTCTCGAACCCGTCAAAGGGGACCAGATCGGCAAAGTCGTCCGCCCGGGCGGCGAGGTCGCCGACGCGCTCACCGTCCAGCTCGGCGGCGGGGTCGATCAGCGACCACGGGTACAGGACGAACGCCCGCTGGGCTGCCCGCGGGTGGGGAAGGGTCAGTTCCGGGTCGGAGCTGGCCACGTCCCCGTAGGTGATGATGTCGACGTCGAGGGTGCGCGGCCCCCAGTGCACCTCGCGGACCCGGAGGTGCTTCTGCTCCACGGCGTGGCAGTGCGCCAGCAGTTCACGGGGCGTCAGCGAGGTCTCGACGGCGATCACCATGTTGAGGAAGTCGGGCTGGCCGGCCGGGCCGCCGACGGCTTTGGTGTGCACAATCGGCGAGATCGCCAGGAGGCGGACCTCGGGCGGGTCGACGAGGTCCGCGACGGCCGCGGAGAGCGTGTCGCTGCGCTCCCCCAGGTTGCTGCCGAGGGCCAGGATGGACCGGGTGTAGTTCATGACTGTCCCTGCCGGGCCCGGCGGACGCTGACGGAGACGTCGCCGAACTCGACCTCGATGGGGGCCTTTGGTTTGTGCACGGTGATGTCCACGGCGGCGACGGGAAATTTCTGCAGCACGTCCTCGGCGATCCGCACGGCCAGTGCTTCAATCAGGTTCAGCGGCTCCCCCGTGATCCAGCCGCGGATGCATTCGGCCACTTCACCGTAGTGCGCGGTGTCCAGCACGTCGTCGGAGGCGGCGGCGCGGCTGAAGTCCAGGTGCAGGACGGCGTCGACGACGAACGGCTGACCGTTGCGCCGTTCGAAATCGAATACTCCGTGATGGCCGACGGCGGTGACGCCGCTCAGCGTGATCTGGTCCATGGGCGGGGGCGGTTCAGCTGTGGCCGGCGGCGGCTGGAGCCATGCGGGCGGCGACCTTGACGGCATCAAGGCTGGACCCGACGTCGTGCACGCGGACCGCCCAGACGCCTTGGGAGGCGCTGATGGCGGTCACGGCGGCGGTGGCCGCGTCACGTTCGGCGGGCGGCGCGGCCTTGCCCGCCACGGTCAGGAGGCTGCCGAGGAAGCGTTTGCGGGAGGCGGCCACCAGCACCCTGTGGCCCATGGCCTGGAGCACGTCGAGGCGCCGAAGGAGCTCCCAGTTGTGCTCCTCGTTCTTGGAGAAGCCCAGGCCCGGGTCCACGATGATCTGTTCCGGGGCGGCGCCGGCGGCGTAGAGCTTGTCGCGGACACCGGCGAGTTCGGCGGCCACCTCGTCCGCGACGTTCCCGTACTCGGCCAGGGAGTCCATGGTGCTGGCGTTGCCGCGGCGGTGCGTGAGGATGTAGGGGGCCTTGCTGCGGGCCACGAGTTCGGCCATTTCCGGTTCGATGGTCAGTCCGGAGACGTCGTTGATGATCGCGGCGCCGGCGTCCAGGGCCGCAGCGGCGGTGGCGGCGTGCGTCGTGTCGATGCTGACCAGGGCGCCGGCCTTCACCAGCGCCTCGATGACCGGCAGGACCCGCCGCTGCTCTTCCTCGACGCTGACTTCCGCCGCGCCCGGGCGGGTGGATTCGCCGCCGACGTCGATAATGTCCGCTCCGGCGTAGAACATCCGCAGGCCGGCGGCGATGGCCGTGTCCGCCGTGGCATGCTGGCCGCCGTCGCTGAAGGAGTCCGGGGTGACGTTGAGGATCCCCATGACCAGCGTGCGGTCCGTGGGGAGATCGGCGAACTTGGCGGCCGGGCGTGCCTTGCGCAGCACGGGCAGGGGCGAGGTCGCGGGTCCGGTGCCCGGGGCGGCGGCGAGGGAGTCCATAGTCTGTGTTCTTACCTTCCGATGATGAGGCTCATGGCTTCGGCGCGGGTGGCCGGGTCATGGAGTTGCCCGCGGACCGCGCTGGTGACGGTCTTGGCGCCGGGCTTGCGGATGCCGCGCATGGACATGCAGAGGTGTTCGCATTCGACGACGACAATTGCGCCGCGCGGCTGGAGGTGGGTGACGAGGGCTTCGACGATCTGGGTGGTGAGGCGTTCCTGCACCTGGGGCCGGCGGGCGAACATGTCCACCAGCCGTGCCAGTTTGCTCAGCCCGGTGACCTTGCCGTCGTGCGAGGGAATGTAGCCAACGTGGGCCATCCCGTGGAACGGCACCAGGTGGTGCTCGCAGGTGGAGTAGAACGGGATGTCCTTGACCAGGACCAGTTCCTCGTGGTCCAGGTCGAAGGTGGTGGCGAGGATTTCGGCGGGGTCGTGGTGGAGGCCGGCGAACATCTCGGTGTACGCCTTGGCCACCCGCTTGGGGGTGTCCAGGAGGCCGCCGCGGTCCGGGTCCTCGCCGATGGCCAGCAGGATCTCGCGGACGGCGGCCTCGATCCGGGCCTGGTCCACGGGGGTGGCGCCGGGGACCGGCCCTCCCGCCGTCAGGGCCTGGCCGGCGGGAGCGTCGTCGTCGTCATTGAAGAAAGAAGTCACGAAAGAAGCCTAGCCGGGATGGCCGTCAGGCCCGAGATCGGTTACACCGCCCTGGAACGGCTCCTGCCCGGGAACGCCCTGCGCGTGCGGCGGGAACGTGTCCAGCGGCTCTTCGAGGCGTGCTTCCTTGGCTTCTTCCTGCGCTTCGCGTTCGGCCTTCTCCTGGCGCGATTCCACCGGACCCACGTTCTGGATGGGGCGGGTCTCCTTGGAGAGCCAGATCTCGCGGAAATCGCGCTTGCGGATGTTGGTGAAGACCTGCGCGATCTCCGCCTGGTTCAGCGTTTCGCGTTCCAGCAGCTCAAGGGCCAGCTGGTCCAGGACGTCGCGGTTTTCGGTCAGGATCGCGTAGGCCTCGTCGTGGGCGCCCTCGATGAGACGGCGCACTTCCTCGTCGACGATGTAGGCGATCTGGTCGGAGTAGTTCCGCTCGTGGCCGGCGTCGCGGCCCAGGAACGGCTCCCCGCCGCCCTGGCCGAGCCGGACGGCGCCGACCCGTTCGCTCATGCCGAACTCGGTGACCATCTTGCGCGCGATCCCGGTGGCCTTTTCGATGTCGTTGGACGCACCGGTGGACGGGTCATGGAATACCAGTTCCTCGGCGACGCGCCCGCCCATGGCGTAGGCCATCTGGTCGAGCAGTTCGTTGCGGGTGACGGAGTACTTGTCGTTCTCCGGGACCACCATGGTGTAGCCCAGGGCGCGGCCGCGGGGCAGGATGGTGATCTTGGTGACCGGTGCCGAGTTGCGCAGCGCCGCGGCCACCAGGGCGTGTCCGCCCTCGTGGTAGGCGGTGACTTTGCGTTCGTGTTCCTTCATGACGCGGCTGCGCTTCTGCGGCCCGGCCATGACGCGGTCAATGGCTTCGTCGAGCGCGCGGTCGTCGATCAGGTTCGCGTTGGAGCGCGCGGTCAGGAGGGCGGCCTCGTTGAGGACGTTGGCGAGGTCCGCACCGGTGTAGCCGGGGGTCTTCTTCGCCACGGCCTTCAGGTCGACGTCGGGGGCCATCGGCTTGCCCTTGGCATGGACCTTGAGGATCTGGTCGCGGCCGATCAGGTCGGGGGCCTCGACGCCGATCTGCCGGTCGAAGCGGCCCGGGCGCAGCAGCGCGGGGTCGAGGACGTCGGGACGGTTGGTGGCGGCGATCAGGATGACGTTGGTCTTGACGTCGAAGCCGTCCATTTCAACCAGCAGCTGGTTGAGGGTCTGCTCGCGTTCGTCGTTGCCGCCGCCGATGCCGGCGCCGCGGTGGCGGCCGACGGCGTCGATCTCGTCGACGAAGATGATGGCGGGCGAGTTGGCCTTGGCCTGCTCGAACAGGTCGCGGACGCGGGAGGCGCCGACGCCGACGAACATTTCCACGAAGTCGGAACCGGAGATGGAGAAGAAGGGGACGCCGGCTTCGCCGGCCACGGCGCGGGCCAGGAGGGTCTTGCCGGTGCCGGGAGGGCCGTACAGCAGCACACCCTTGGGGATCTTGGCCCCGACGGCCTGGAACTTAGCGGGTTCCTGGAGGAATTCCTTGATTTCTTCGAGTTCCTCGACGGCCTCGTCCGCGCCGGCGACGTCGCTGAACGTGACCTGCGGCATGTCCTTGCTGACCATCTTGGCCTTGGACTTGCCGAACTGCATGACCTTGGAGCCGCCGCCCTGCATCCGGGAGAGCAGGAACCAGAAGAGGACACCCAGGAGGAGGACCGGGATCAGGAGGGAGAACAGCCCGGCGAACCAGTTGTTCTCGACCGGCTGGTCGGTGTAGCCGCTGGGCGGCCGGGAGTCGGTGACGGCCTTGACCACATCGTCGGCGCGGGCGTTGACGTAGTAGAACTGGATGTTCTTGCCCTTGTCCTGGCCGTCAACCTGCAGGTTTTCCTTCAGGACCAGGTCCACGCGGTTTTCCGCATCGAAGATCTTGGCCTGTTCAACCTTGCCGCCGTCGGTCAGCAGCGCGAGACCCTTGTCGGTGTCGATCCGGGTCGAGCCGCCCGGGGTGAGGGTGGCAAAGGCCAGCAGGAGCATGCCGATGACAACGACAATCCAGATGCCCGGGCCCTTGAAGAAACTCTTAGCTTTCATCTGTTCGGGGCAGGCCCCGTCCCTCCTGGTAGTGCTGCACGGCGACCGATCTGCGCGCGTGTGGTGCTGCGTCAGGTTCTAGCTATACACCGTCGCAGTAAAGTCACGCACGATGTAGCGCAAAAGTTCCCTGAGGGCGTAGCGCGCCGGGGCCGGCTGGGCAGGCCGGGGCCCGCCCCGCCCGGGCCGGTCCTGCCTTGGGCTGTTTGCCGGGCGCTGTTCTGCCGGGATCGGCGGCCGGTTACTCGTAGACGTGCGGCGCCAGGGTGCCGACGAAGTCCAGGTTGCGGTACTTCTCGGCGTAGTCCAGGCCGTAGCCCACCACGAACTCGTTGGGGATGTCGTAGCCGACGTACTTGACGTCGATCTGGACCTTCGCGGCCGTGGGCTTGCGGAACGCGGTGCAGATTTCCACCGACGCGGTGCCGCGGGATTCGAGGTTGGTCTTGAGCCAGGACAGGGTCAGGCCGGAGTCGATAATGTCCTCGACGATCAGCACATCCTTGCCCATGAGGTCGGTGTCGAGGTCCTTGAGGATGCGGACCACGCCGGAGGACTGCGTACCGGAGCCGTAGGACGAGACGGCCATCCAGTCCATGGACACGTGGCTGTGCAGCGCACGGGCGAGGTCGGCCATGACCATAACAGCGCCCTTGAGCACGCCGACGATCAGCAGGTCGCGGCCTTCGTAGTCCTTGTCGATCTCCGCGGCTAGTTCGGTGATCCGTGACTGGATCTGCTCCTTGGTGTACAGAACGTGCTTGAGATCTGCCTGGACGTCGTTTGAATCCACCAATAACTCCTGTGTAGATGCGGGGGCAACTATATGTTGGACGGTTTTTGAGGCCGGAATACTAGCTTCCCACAGCGGGCCGCTTCACGGGGAACCCCGTCGGCGCCGGACTGCCCCTCGGCGAAGAGCTGCGCGAGCGGGATCCGGTAGGCGCTGACCCCGCCGGGGAGTTCCACGGGACCGGCCGACCCCTGCCGGCGGAGCAGTGCTTCCGCCGCCAGCAGGCGCTGGTAGCTGGGCTGCTGGCCTCCGACCGCGGCCGCGGCCTTGGCGATGACACGGAACCTCACGGCCGGCGCCAGGTCCCGCAAGGCTTCCTCCGGAAGGCTGACGGCGTCGCCGTCCTGGTCCCGCAGCGAAAGGTAGGTGCGGTTCGCCACATCGTCGAGGTAGTCGGCGTCCAGTTGCAGGATGGCGGCGGTGCGGGCCAGGGACTCGGCAACGCCGGGGCCCAGTTTTTCTTCCAGCATGGGCAGCACCTCCACCCGGGTGCGGGACCGCGCAAATGAGGGATCGGTGTTGCTGGGGTCGTGCCAGGGAACCAGGTCCTCGGCGTCGCAGATGGCCAGGGTGTCGGCTCGCCGCAGGCCCAGGAACGGACGCAGCAGGCGGCCCCGGACGGGCCGCATTCCGGCCAGGGAGCGGGTACCCGAGCCGCGGGCCAGCCCCAGCAGCACCTGTTCGGCCTGGTCGTCCAGGGTGTGGCCGAGCAGGATGGCGCCGGCGCCGGTGTCGTCGGCGGCGGCTTCCAGGGCGGCGTGCCGGGCGTCCCGGGCTGCCGCTTCCGGGCCCATCCCCGTGGCGGCAACGTCCACCGTGCGGACCTGCACGGGCGAGAGCCCGAGTTCCTGCAGAGTGACGGCGGTGGCGGCGGCGACCTCGGCGGAGCCGGGCTGGAGCTGGTGGTCCACCACCACGGCGCCCACGGAGACGGGCCGGCCGTCCACGTGCCCGCGGCGGGCGAAGTAGGCGGCGACGGCGGCGAGCGCCAGCGAGTCGGGACCGCCGCTGCAGGCCACCAGGACCCGCTCCGGATAGCCGGCTCCGGCCAGCGCGTCCTGCAGCATCTTGCGCGCAGTGCCAACGACGGGTGCCAGCCTGCCGGGCCGGCGTCGTCCGCTGGACTGTCCGCTGGAGGCGGGGGAAGACGTCACGGGAGCTAGTGCCCCATCCGTTCAAGCCAGAGTTTGGAGTTGTGGATCTCGGCCTCGCTCGGCAGGTGGTCCGCGGACTCCCAGACCTTGTTGAAGCCCTCCATGCCGGCCACGTCCACCACTTCGCGGACAAACTTGGAGCCGTCGCTGTACTGGCGCATCTTGGCGTCCAGCCCGAGCAGGTTGCGGATGAACTTCTCAACCACGCCGCGGTCCTTGGCGCGGGAGTTGAAGCGCTGCCGGATGGTCTTGACGGACGGGACGATGCTGGCGTCGACGGCGTCCATCACCACGTTGGCGTGCCCCTCGAGCAGGCTCATCAGGGCGGTGAGCCGCGAGATGGCCGCCTTTTCCTCGGGGTTCTGCAGGAGGTCGATGATGGCGCCGCGGCTGGGCGCGGCGCCGGAGCCGGTGCGGTCCCTCAGGGATTTCGCGGCGGCGGAGGCCCGCTCCATGAGGGAGTCGACGTTGCCGAGGAGCTGTCCGCTGAGGTTTTCGATCTCGTCCAGCATGTGGTGCCGCAGCCAGGGCGCTGCGGCGAACTGGACCCTGTGGGTCTGCTCGTGCAGGCAGACCCAGAGCCGGAAGTCTTCGGGTTCGACGTTGATTTCACGTTCCACGGAGATGATGTTCGGCGCCACGAGCAGCAGGCGCCCGGCGGCGGGGGCGGTGGAGTTCTCGGCGAGCGCGGAGAAGGGATCGTACTGGCCCAGGACCTTGCTGGAGAGGAACGCCAGGATTGCGCCGAGCTGGCTGCCCGTGATGGCGCCGCTGACGCTGGCCGCGCCGGGGTTCACGGTGCCGCGGCGGCCCTCCAGCATTTTCTCCATGGCCGGCTGGAGCATCACGGCGAAGCTCTGGGTGTTGGCCTTGGACCAGGAGGCGCGGTCCACCACCAGGACCGAGGAGTCCCGCAGGTCGCGGGCGGCTTCCAGCCCGGTGATGTCGTGAACGTGCGGGACGGAAATGTCCGCCATGAGCCGCAGGTTGTCCACGGCGGCGCCGATCTCTGCCGCGCCCAGGGTGGGCCCGGCCGGCGTAAGGCGCGCGGCGGTGGAAGCTGCGAGCTCCCAGTTGATGAGGGCTTGGGCTTGGGCTGATGTCTCGCGGGCTGAGGGCTCCATAGGTCCCATCAGATCACAGCGGCCCGGCATTGCGCCTTAAATTCGCCGGGCGGCGAACGCCGGCAGGCCTAGCGCCACCGGCCACGCCCGCTGGTCCCGTCAGCGGCAGCCGCAGGCGGCGAGGACGGAGGCGGTGCGGTCCAGCGCGGCCTTGTTCGCCGCACTCGGGGTCAGGCCGTTGCCAATAAAGGAAAACACCAGGAGCCGGCCGTCGGCGTCCACTACGTAGCCGCTGAGGGAAATCACGGTGTTCAGGGTGCCGGTCTTGGCCCGGACCAGTCCCGCGCCGCGGGCTGAGGCCGCGTCGAGGTAGCGGTCCCCCAGGGTTCCGGTCAGCCCGGCCACCGGGAATCCCGGCAGTGCGGCCCGCAGCCGGGTGTCCGGGCCCGAGGTGATGGCCCGCACCACGTCGGCGAGCTGCCGGGCGGAGACCTGGTTGGCCAGCGCCAGCCCGGACACGTCGGCCGTGCGCATCGTGGCGGACGGGATCTCCAGGTCAACAATTCCCAGCGCCTGGAGTTGCTGCCGCACCACCGCGATTGCGCCGTCGTTGCTGCCGGGCTTGCCGTCCGCGACGGCGGCGAGGCGGCCGATCACTTCCGTGAGGTAGTTGTCGGAGGTGCGCAGCATCAGGTCCACCTGCTGGCCGACGGTGGCGGACTGGACCTCGGCCAGGACCCGCGGGGCGCCTGTCTCCGTTCCGGCGCCGGCCGTTTCGGCGGGAACCCGCGTGACGCCCGGCGCCACCGTCAGTCCGGCCGTGGCGGCGGCCGCCGCGAGCTGGGCCGAGAACGCCTCGGCGGCGGTCATCGCGGCGTCCTGCGGGCGGGGCCCGGTGGTCTGGGCGGGATCGTAGCGGGCCGAATTCAGGGCGAGCGGGAACAGCGGTGCCATCTCGCCGGCGGCGACGTCTTCAAGGCTCCAGGCCGGGTTCAGGGCGGGGCCGGTGAAGAGGGAGTCATCCAGCAGGACCGTCACGGGGACGGAGACGCCGTCGTCCTGCAGGGCGCGGATGGTGGCCTGCGCCAGGCTGGCCAGCCCGGCATGGCCCAAGACCGCACCGGGGACGGATTCGCCGGCGCCCAGCAGCACGTCGCCGCCGCCGGTGAGGACCACGGAACCGGGGGCGGCGCCGGCCACGGCACTGGTGCTGAAGCGGTGTTCCGGGCCCAAGGTGCTCAGCGCCGCTGCCGCCGTGAGCAGTTTCATGTTGGAGGCGGGGACCCGGGCCGCGTCGCCGGAACGGTCGAAAAGGACCTCCCCGGTGGCGGCGTCCTGCACGACGCCGGTGAAGCTGCCGGCGCCGTCGGTCTTCAGGGTCTCGTCCAGCCGGGCCGCGAGGGTGGCCGGGACGGGGACCGGGGCGGTGGCGGAGAGCGGTTCGACGCCGTCGCCTGTCCCGTCGCCGCCGGTCCCGTACGGGGTAAGGGCGCCGGGGACCTGGTGCCAGGGCGGGACGGTCTGTGCCGCGCTGGCGGGGGTCCGGGGTCCCAGGAAGGCAGGTGCCACGGCAAAACCTGCGGGAAGGGCGAGCGCGGCGACCAGCAGGGTCTGGAGCAGCAGCGGGAGGCTCCGCCGCAGCGGCCCGGCGGCCGGTTCCGTGCCTGCGCGGCTGGTTCTGCGTTTCATGCTGCTGCTGGTCCTTTAGTCCTGAAATGTCCCCACTAGTTCCTGAAACCAGGGCCTCTCGCTATATCCTCAATAGTAGTCGGCGGCCCCGGCCCTCCTTTTGGTGGATGTCACGGGTGCCGCGAACCCCCTGAATTCGTCAAGGAGCAGTCCATGAAGCACGACGTGACCATCGAGATCCCTAAGGGATCCCGCGTCAAGTACGAAGTCGACCACGAAACGGGCCGCGTCCGCCTGGACCGCGTCCTGTTCACCTCCATGCAGTACCCGACGCACTACGGTTTCTTCGAGAACACCCTGGGTGAGGACGGCGATCCGCTGGACGCCCTGGTGCTGCTGCAGGACTTCGACCTGCACCCCGGCGTCATCGTCGAATCCCGCCCCATCGGCGTGTTCAACATGACCGACGACGGCGGCGGAGACGCCAAGGTGCTGTGTGTTCCGGCCGACGCGCGCTTCGACCACATCAATGAGATCAGCGACGTCAGCGAATTCCTGATCAAGGAAATCGAGCACTTCTTCACCCGTTACAAGGACCTGGAGCCGGGCAAGTGGGTCAAGGCCGAGGGCTGGGGCGACCGCGCCGCCGCCGAGGCCGAGCTCGAAGCCTCCATCAAGCGCTACGTTCCGCACACGCACTAACGTTCCACACCTCCAACGCGGGGTCACTTTCCGCCCATCCGCCCCGCGGACATGGGCGCGAAGTGGCCCCGCGTTTGTGTTTGCGCCACCGCCTGCTGCCCCAGATACTGCCCGACGGCGGCGGTGCGGTGGGGATGGGGCGCCGGCTGCTCCCAGTGGTGTGTCAGGAATCTGTGAAATCGTTGGTCCATGAACTCCGCCCCTGCCTTTGATCCTCCCTGCGGACCGGTGACCGGATGGCGGGACGGCAACGTGGTCCGGGCCACCGGCATCCCGTACGCGACGGCGGCGCGGTTCCGGCCGCCGTCGGCCGCCCCCGACTGGACGGACCCCTTCCCGGCAACGTCCCTGGCGCCGGCATGCCCCCAGGGCCCGGTGCCGTTCCTGGATGACATCCTGGGCACCCGCTACGGGGAGCTTCCGGGCAGCGAAGACTGCCAGCGGCTCTCGGTCACCCTGCCGGAGGACCTGCGCGCGGGCGAGCAGGTCCCGGTGATGGTGTGGCTCCACGGCGGGTCCTACACGTCCGGCTCCGGCGACCTCGCCATCTTCGACCCCCGCGCCCTGGTGGCCGAAAACCGCGTGATTGTGGTCTCCGTGACGTACCGGCTGGGCCTGTTCGGCTACCTCGCGACCGGCACCGGCCGGCCCGCGAACCTCGGGCTCCTGGACCAGCTCGAGGCGTTCCGCTGGGTCCAGCGGAACATCGGCGCCTTCGGCGGCGACCCGGGCCGCGTCACGGCCTTCGGGCAGTCCGCCGGGGGCGACGCCGTCGCGCACCTCATGGCGTTCCCCGAGGCCCCCGCCCTGTTCCAGCGCGCCATCATCCAGAGCGCGCCGCTCGGCATCACGCGGGGCCGGGAAAAGATGAGCACCGCGATGGGCATCGCCGCGGAACACGTCACCGAGGACACCCCGGCGATGGAGGTCGTGGAGATCGAGGAGCACGTCTCGCGCGTGGCCCGGAAGTACGGGCTGGTCGCGGCCATGCCGTTCGGCACCCAGTACGGGCACGCCCCGCTGCCGCCGGAATCCGGCATCGAGGACGCCTGGAACGCCACGGCCCCGGAGATCGAGGTCCTGATCGGGCACACCACGGAGGAGGCCCGGCTGTTCCTGCCGCGGAACCGCGTCGTGGGCCGCCTGACCCGGGTCCCGGTGGCCGGGGAAGCCGCCGTCAAAGCCATCAACTGGGCCGTGACCGAGGCCGTGTACGGCAGGGCCGCCCGGAAATTCGCGCGGCGGCACGCCCGGGCCGGCGGCACGGCCTACAGCTACGTGCTCTCCTGGGCGGCGCCCGGCAACGTCTACGGCGCCGCGCACACCGTGGACCTGCCGCTGCTGTTCGGTGACGAGCAGACCTGGTCCGGGGCGGGGCTGCTGGAGGGGGCAAGCTGGGAGGACGTCAATGTCCCCGGCAAGGCGTTGCGCGCCCTGTGGGCCCGCTTCGCGTCCGGCGAGGGGCTGGATCACGACGACGGGATCCCCAGCGCCCTCCGCTACCGCGCGGTCTGAACCATGCGGACCCTGGGGGTGGACCTGGCCGCGGCGACAAAGAAGACCGCGGCCGCCGTCGTCGAATGGGCCGACGGCGGCGCCCGCCTCACGCACCTGGACCTCGGCGTCGACGACGCGGAGATCGTGCGCCTTTTCGGCACCTGCGAGATGACCGGGATCGACTGCCCCGTGGGCTGGCCGGACGCGTTCCTGCCCTTCATCGCCGGGCACCTCACCGGGGACGCGGGCCCCGTGCTGGGCTACGACGGCATCGAGGGCCGGCGGCTGCTCGCCTACCGCGACACCGACCGGTTCGTCACGGCCAGGACCGGCCTGATTCCGCTGAGCGTCTCGGCCGACCGGCTGGCCCACCCGGCCATGCGGTGTGCCGTCATCCAGGCCAAGGTCGCCGCGGAGTTCGGGGCCCAGGCCAGGGACGGCAGCGGCCGGCTGGCGGAGGTCTACCCGGCGGCGTCCCTGAAGTCCTGGGGCCTGCTGGCCCGCGGCTACAAGGGCCGCGGCGGGACCGAGGCGCAGCGGCTGGGCGAACTGGTCGGCGCACTGCAGCAGGCGGCCCCCTGGCTGGACCTGGCCGGCCATGAGGACCTGCTGGCGGGCTCCGACGACATGTTCGACGCGCTGATCGCCTCGCTCACCGCTCGGGCCGTGGCCCTCGGCGCGACCCTCCGCCCGGATCCCGCCCACGCCGGCCCGGCCCGGACCGAGGGCTGGATCCATCTGCCCGCCGCCGGGCTGGACGGGCTCCGACAGTAACCCGGCCGGCGGTCCGGCTACCGGGGCAGACCCTGGCCCGGAACCTCGCCAAGGGTCCAGCCGCTGATGTCCTCCGCATCCTCGCCGTGGTCCCGGGTGTGGTTGTGGGCCCTGATCCGGCTGTCCTGCAGCGCCTGCCGCAGCAGCGAATGCTTCTCCGCCAGGCCGGGCACGCGGTCGATCGCGTCAATGGCGAGCTGGAAGCGGTCAATCCCGTTGAGCATGGCCATGTCGAACGCTGTGGTGGTGGTGCCCTCTTCCTTGTAGCCGCGGACGTGCAGCCCCTCCTGGTTGGTCCGCCGGTACGCCAGCCGGTGGATCAGGGACGGATAGCCGTGGTATGCGAAGATGATGGGCTTGTCCGCGGTGAAAATCCCGTCGAAATCCCGGGAGGTCAGGCCGTGCGGGTGCTCGCTGGCGTCCTGGAGCCGCATCAGGTCCACCACGTTGACCACGCGGATCTTCAGGCCCGGGGCACCGGCCTTCAGCAGTTCCGCCGCGGCCACCGTCTCCACGGTGGGCACGTCACCGGCGCAGGCCAGCACGACGTCGGGTTCCTCGCCGGGAACTTCGGACCCGGCGAACTCCCAGATCCCGAGCCCGCGCTGGCAGTGGTGCGCGGCCTCGGCGGGCCCGAGCCAGGTGGGCGAGGGCTGCTTGCCGCTGACCACGATGTTCACGTAGTCCCGTGACGCGAGGCAGTGCTCCATCACGGACAGCAGGGTGTTCGCGTCCGGGGGCAGGTAGACCCGGATGACCTCGGCCTTTTTGTTCACGGCATGGTCGATGAACCCGGGGTCCTGGTGGGAGAAGCCGTTGTGGTCCTGCTGCCAGACGTGGGAGGACAGCAGGTAGTTGAGCGAGGCCACCGGCTGCCGCCAGGCCAGTTCGCGGTGCACCTTGAGCCACTTGGCGTGCTGGTTGAACATGGAGTCGACGATGTGGATGAACGCCTCGTAGCAGCTGAAGACGCCGTGCCGGCCGGTGAGCAGGTACCCCTCCAGCCAGCCCTGGCACAGGTGTTCGCTGAGGACTTCCATGACGCGTCCGGCGCGGGCCAGGTGCTCGTCGAGTTCTTCGATGCGGTACTGCCACACCTTGTCCGTGACCTCGTAGACGTCCTGCAGCCGGTTGGAGGCCGTCTCGTCCGGGCCGAACAGCCGGAACGTCTCGGGGTTCAGGCTGATGACGTCCCGCAGCCAAGAGCCCAGCGTCACCATGGCGCTGACCCGTTCGACGCCGGGCTGCGCCACCGGGACGGCGTGGTCCGCGTACTCCGGCAGCTTGAGGTCGCGCAGCAGGACGCCGCCGTTGGCGTACGGGGTGGCGCTCATCCGAAGCGTGCCCTGGGGCGCGTTCGCCGCGACGTCGGGGCGGAGCCGGCCGGCGTTGTCGAAGAGCTCGCCGGGCCGGTACGATTCGAGCCACTCCCCCAGCTGCGCCAGGTGTTCCGGGTTGGTGCGCACCCCGGACAGGGGCACCTGGTGGCTCCGCCACGTCCCCTCGACCTGGAGCCCGTCCACCATCCGGGGCCCGGTCCAGCCCTTCGGCGAGCGCAGCACGATCACCGGCCAGCGCGCGGCGGGAGCATCCCCGGCGGCCGCGCCGGTTTCGTGGGCGTCGCCCGGTGCGTCCCCGCTGCGGCGGGCCGCCTGGATGGCCCGGATTTCGGTAAGGCAGCGGTCCAGGACGGCAGCGAAATCGCGGTGCGCGGACTCCGTGTCGTCCGGGTCCGCCACGGTCACAAAGTGCGGCTCGTGGCCGTAGCCGCGCAGAAGCTGCTCCAGCTGGGCCTCGGGCATGCGGGCCAGGACCGTGGGGTTGGCGATCTTGTAGCCGTTCAGGTGCAGGATGGGCAGCACGGCGCCGTCGTTCACCGGGTCCAGGAAGTTGTGGGAGTGCCAGCTTGCCGCCAGCGGCCCGGTTTCAGCCTCGCCGTCGCCGATCACGACGGCGGTGACCAGGTCCGGGTTGTCGAAGACGGAGCCGTAGGCGTGCGCCAGGGAATAGCCCAGCTCCCCGCCCTCGCTGATGGAGCCCGGGGTTTCCGGGGCCGCGTGGCTGGGGATCCCGCCGGGGTAGGAGAACTGGCGGAAGAGCTCAGCCAGGCCCTGTTCGTCGTCGCCGACGTTGCTGTAGACCTCTGAGTAGGTGCCCTCCAGCCAGGCGTTCGCCACGACGGCGGGGCCGCCGTGGCCGGGACCGGCAATGAACAGCATCTCCTGGCTGTCGCGGCGGATCACCCGGTTCAGGTGGGCGTAGACGAAGTTCAGTCCGGGCGTGGTGCCCCAGTGGCCCAGCAGCCTCGACTTGGTGTGGCCGGCGTCCAGGGGTTCGCGCAGCAGCGGATTGGACCTCAGGTAGATCTGCCCTACGGACAGGTAGTTCGCGGCCCGCCACCAGCGGTCCACGAGGTCCAGTTCAGCCTCAGCGGGCCGGGCACCATGTGCGTCACTACTCACTGCAGTCCTCGTTTCACTAGGGCCTCCGTTGGCGGCGCAGCGTCCATCGCACCATCTTCGGGCAGCCGGGGCAACCCCGACACGGCAGGCCCGGGAGCAGATCCACGCGGTGCTTTACCGGCGTTCTTCCGGGGTTTTGCCGGCGTTCCGATGGCCGGCGCCGGGCATGTGACGGGGCGGAGCAGGGACATTTGCCACGAAAGTACCACCGGGTAGTGTGGTGCCAGAATGTTCACGCTGACCATTAACCAGACCGACAGCCGGCGCGACGGCGACCGCGTGCCGCAGCTCCTCAGGGACCTGCGGCACATCCCGGCGCGCCTCGACTTCGACCGTTCGGTGGAGGACGAAGTCCAGGGCATTGTGGACTTTCCGCACCAGGCCGTCGACGCGGCGATGGTGGCCCTGCGCACGGGCAGCTGGTACGTGGGCATCGGCGTCGGGCCCGTCAACGAGCCCCTGCCGAACCAGATCAAGGACGCCTCCGGACACGGGCTGGTTTATGCCCGCCGGGCCGTGGACCGGCTGCGCAACGGCAAGGACCGGATCCCGGTGGCCGTGGAGGGCCCGCTGGCCGACCTTGCTGCGGAGTCCGAAGCCGTGCTGCGGCTGCTGGGGCACATCGTCCATGACCGGAGCCCGGCGGAATGGCGGGTCCTGGACCTGATGACCCCGGGGGTCCGCGGGCAGCAGAAAGCCGTGGCCGAGGAGCTCGGCATCACCACGCAGGCGGTCAGCAAGGCCGTGGCCCGCGCGCAGTGGAACGAGGAACACGCGGCGCGTCCCGCCGCGGCCAGGCTGCTCGGCCTGATCCTCGACGTGCGCTGACCCCGGTACCGGGCCCCGCCGAAGCGGGCTGCTACAGCAGGAGGCTGCGCAGCACGTGCGCGGCGCCGTCGTCGAACACGGAGTGCGTGACCTCGTCCGCGGCGGCGATCACTTCCTCGGGCGCCTGGCCCATGGCCACGCCGCGGGCGGCCCACGTGAGCATCTCGATGTCGTTGCGGCCGTCGCCGACGGCCACCGTGCGGTGCGTCTCGATGCTCAGCCGCCCCCGGAGGTGCTCCAGTGCGCTGGCCTTGGTGACGCCCTCCGCGGCGATGTCCAGCCAGGCCGTCCAGCCCACCGAGTAGGTCACGCCGGAAAGCCCGATGTGGTGGATCGCGGCGTTGAAGTCCTCCGGCGTGTTCTCGGCGCTGAAGACCACCACCCGGACCGCGGTGGCTTCCAGCATGGTCTGGAAGTCGACGCCGATCGCCTCCACCCCGAAGCTGGCGTCCTGGAAGCGCTCGGTGGACAGGAAGTTTCCGTCCGCGTCCTCAAGGGCGTACTTGGCCGTGGGCAGCCTGCGGCGCAGGGCGCGCAGCACGGGGCCGGGATCGAACGTGGCCTTGTGCAGGATCTCGTAGCCGTCGCTGAGGCTGGAATCCAGCCGCAGCGTGACGCCGCCGTTCGAGCACACCGCGTAGCCGTTCTCGATGCCGATGTGCTCGATGATGGGCAGCGTGGCGTTGAGGGAGCGGCCGGTGGCGATGGTGACGTGGTGCCCGGCGGCGACGACGTCCTGGGCGGCTTCGCGGACGGGCACGGACATGTGGCCGTCGTGGTCCACGAGGGTGCCGTCGACGTCAAGCGCGACCATCAGCTTGTGCGCTGCGGCCGTTGCAGTTTTCTGATTGTTCTCGATGTTGTTCTGGTTCTTCTGGTTGTTCTCGCGCCGGTCATCGTTGCCGGCGACTGAGGATTCAGTCATTGTTGTCATCCCACAAGTAGAGCAGACACCTCCGACAGCCGCTAGGATCCAGGCCACAGCACGCCGTGAACCCGGCGTGAACAGTTGCCGACGGGCCGGCGGCGGCTTAGAGGACGGGGAAGACCGTCATCCCGCCGAGGTACTTCTGCAGGGCCGCCGGGATGTTGACGGAGCCGTCCGGGTTCTGGTGGTGCTCCAGGATGGCCACGATCCAGCGGGTGGTGGCCAGGGTGCCGTTCAGCGTGGCGACGGCGCGGGTTCCCTTGGGAGCCCCGTCCTCGCCGAGCACACGCTCGCGGATGTTCAGCCGGCGTGCCTGGAAGGTGGTGCAGTTGGACGTGGAGGTCAGCTCGCGGTAGGCGCCCTGCGTCGGGACCCAGGCCTCGCAGTCGAACTTCCGGGCGGCGGAGTTGCCGAGGTCGCCGGCGGCGGTGTCGATCACCCGGTAGGGCAGCTCGCACTTGGCCAGCATCTCCTCTTCCCAGGCCAGCAGCCGGGCGTGCTCGGCAGCGGCCTCCTCAACGGTGGTGTAGATGAACATCTCCACCTTGTTGAACTGGTGGACGCGGATGATGCCGCGGGTGTCCTTGCCGTGTGAACCGGCCTCCCTGCGGTAGCAGGAGCTCTGTCCGGCGTACCGGATCGGCCCGGCGGACAGGTCCAGGATCTCGTCGGCGTGGTAGCCGGCGAGGGCCACCTCGGACGTGCCCACAAGGTAGAGGTCGTCCTCGGCGAGGCGGTAGATCTCGGCGTCGTGCTTGACGTCGAAACCGGTGCCCTGCATGGTTTCCGGGCGCACCAGCGTGGGGGTGATCATGGGGACGAACCCGGCGCCGATGGCCTGCTCCATGGCCATCTGCAGGAGGGCCATTTCCAGCCGGGCCCCCACGCCGCGCAGGAAGTAGAACCGAGACCCGGACACCTTGGCGCCACGCTCCATGTCGATGGCGCCGATCAGCTCGCCGATCTCCAGGTGGTCCTTGGGCTCGAAGTCGGGGAATTCCCGGGGGGTGCCCACGGTCTTGACCACGATGTAATCGTCTTCGCCGCCTTCGGGGACGCCGTCCTCAATGAGGTTGGGGATGCCGCGCAGCAGTTCCTCCTGGGCGGCCTGTGCGACGTCGGCCTCGGCGGAGGCGGCCTTTACCTCGCCGGCGAGGACCTTGACCTCGGCCAGCAGGGCCTGCTTCTCCTCGCCCTTGGCCTGCGCCACCTTCTTGCCGAACGCGTTCTGCTCGGCCCGCAGGTTCTCAAAGCGGATCAGGGCAGCACGGCGGGCCGAGTCTGCGGCGATGATCGCGTCCACCACGGACTCATCGGCGCCGCGGGCGCGCTGGCTGGCCCGGAACTTGTCCGGATTTTCGCTGAGGTCTTTTACGTCGATCACGGAACTAGACTATCCAATCCGGCCACCATTACAGGGCAATCCCCGGGCAATCCGGCCCGCGGCCACCGGCGGGATAGTGTTGGAGCACAATGCGCGACTGGCTGCTCTACCTCATCATCGCCGGAGTCCTGGCGTTTGCCGTCTCCAGCTGGTGGGGAGTGCGCCGGCTCAAGGCCAAGCACACACGGAGCGCCGCCTGGGAGGAAACCCACAGCCCGGAGCTGGGCCAGCAAAAGGTGGCCGTGGTGATGAACCCCATCAAGGCCCGGTCCGCCGAGGCCCGCATCCTCATCGAGAATGCGTGCGCCGCGGCCGGCTGGGTGCCGCCGCGCTTTTTCGACACCACCGCCGAGGACCCCGGATTCGGGCAGGCGCGGGCCGCCGTCGAGTACGGCGCCGACGTCGTCGTGGTGGGCGGCGGCGACGGCACGGTGCGTGTGGTGGCGGACGTCCTGGCCGGCACGGACACCGCTATGGGCCTGATCCCGCTGGGCACCGGAAACCTCCTGGCCCGCAATATCCACCTCGACGTGGGCGACCTGCACGGAAGCGTCCAGACGGCGCTCTTCGGGCACCAGCGCTTTATCGATACGGCCACGATGACCGTGGAGAACTCCCGCACCAACGAGTCGGCCGTGCACACGTTCCTGGTCATTGCCGGCATCGGCATGGATGCCGAGGTGGTGGGCGACACCAACGACGGGCTGAAGAAGGCCGTGGGCTGGCTGGCGTACACCGAGGCGGGTGTGCGGCACCTCCCGGGCCGCCGCAAGAAGGTCTCCATCTCGCTGGATGACCAGCCGGAGCAGACCCGGAAGATCCGCAGCGTGCTGTTCGCGAACTGCGGGCTGATCCCCGGCGGGATCGACTTCATCCCCCAGGCCATGATTGACGACGGGATGCTCGACGTGGTGGTCATGAGCCCGCGCAGCGCCATCGGCTGGCTGGCGATGTACTGGAAGATTGTGCTCAAGCACAAGAGGAACCTGCCGGTGATGACGTATTACCGCTCCGGCAAGATCACCCTCCGCTGCGCGGAACCAATGGCTACACAGGTGGACGGCGATCCGTCCGGCGAGGCCACCAAGGTCACCGTGCAGATTGCCCCCGGCTCACTTCTCATCCGGGTCAAGGACGGTTCGGGGGAGGACTAGGCGCTTGCTTCTTCCGGGGCGTCCGGCTTCGCGGCGTCCTTGTCGGCTGCTGTCTTTTCCTCAGCGGATTTCTTCGCGTCAGCGGCGGCCTTGGCGGCGCGCGCCTCGGACTGCTCGCGGATCATCGCCTGCTCCTCTTCGAAGCGCAGCCGGTCCGCACGGTCGGCGTCGTCGCCGTCCCAGTCCTGGTTGTCAGCGGTCGGCTTGGGATTGACAATCATTCCCTGGCCGTCATTTTCAAGGCTGGTGCCTGCCATGACCTGCTCCCTCGTAGAGGACTTCCCCAATATGGATCAGGCAAGCATACGCACAGTTTCATAGGGGCGGAAGTGCCTGATGTGGCATTTGTCTACGCTGTGGGCGAAGCCCCGGACGTATATTCCGGCACCACGGATGCCCCGGACAGTATGTCTTTGACCCATGCATGGGCGGCGCGGAATGCCTGGTCCGAGGTGTGCGGTTCCACCACCGTCCGGTGGCCGTCGGCCCGGCCGTAGGAGCCCAGGAAGCGGGTGGCCGGGCTGATCCGGTGGAGTCCTGCCAGGGCATCCGCCACCCTCGCGTCGGCCACGTGGCCGTCGGCGTCGATGCTGAAGAAATAGTGGCCCAGGTACTGCCCGGTGGGCCGGGACTCGATCCGGCTGAGGTTCACCCCGCGCGTGGCGAACTGGTCGAGGATCTCCATCAGGGCGCCGGGTCGGTCCTCCGGCAGCGGGACCACCACCGTGGTCTTATCGGCGCCGGTGGGTTCCGGCAGCGAGCCGGGCCGGCCAACGAGCACAAAGCGGGTCACCGCCCCTGGGTTGTCGCCGATGTTCTCCGCCAGCACCGTGAGTCCCGGCTGCTCCGCCGCAACGATCGGGGCGCAGATGGCCGCGTCGTAGTGCACGTCGCCCTCCAGCAGCCCCATGGCCGCGGCGGCAGTGGACGATCCGGGGATGTATTCCGCATCCGGAATATTTTTGTCGGCCCAGAGCCGGCACTGCGCCCAGGCGTGGCTGTGCGTCGAGATCCTGCGGATGTCCTCAATCCGGGTCCCGGGCCGGGCCACCAGGACGAAGCTGATGGGCACCAGGGCCTCGCGCAGGATGCGCAGTTCCTGTCCTGTGGCGATGGCGTCCAGGGTGGCAGTGACGCCGCCCTCCACGGAATTCTCGATCGGGACCATCGCGGCATCCGCCGAGCCGTCCCGGACCTTGTCCAGCGCCGTGTTGACGTTCGACGACGGGATCCGCACGGCGTCCGCCGCGTCGGGAACCTGCATCAGGGCCGCCTCGGTAAAGGTGCCCGCAGGCCCGAGGAAGGTGTAGGTGACAGGCAGTGCGGACATCGGCGCTTCTTTCTTCAACTACAGGATGACGGGCTTGAGTCCGTTGTCGGACACCAGCGGCATTCCGGTTTCCAGCCACTGGTCCATGCCGCCGGCCACGTTCAGGGCGGAGTACCCCTGCCCGGAAAGCCACTGGGCGGCGCGGAACGAACGGCCGCCGGTGCGGCAGATGACGTAGACGTCCTCGTCCGGGTCCAGCTCGTCCAGCCGGGCCGGGAGCTGGTCCAGGGGAATATGCAGCGCTCCGGCGGCGTGCCCGGCGGCCCATTCGTAGTCCTCGCGGACGTCGAGGATCCTGGCCCCGTCGGGGATGTCGGACACGGTCACGGTATCGAAATCGCTCATGGTCGTCCTTCCGCAGAATGCATGGTCTGCCTCCAGCGTATCGCCAGCCGCCGCTGCCGGAGCCCTCCCCGGCAGCAGGTTACGCTTCTGGGATGGCGCAAAGGAGACCCGCAGCAGCCCCGCACCGCGGGACATGCCCTCCGCCTGCGCCCGCCACCGGACACAATGCCACTCTGCGCACCCGCGCGCCCCAGCACTGGACATGTCCCCCGGAGCACCACGCCCCCGCCCGCGGGACATGCCCTCCGCCTGCGCCCGCCACCGGACACAATGCCACTATGCGCACCCGCACGCCCCACCACTGGACATGTCCCCCCGCGGGGAGGGCCTGGCCCGGTCAAACCGGGGAGCTGCGGTCCCGTGGCTGAGATCCATGAGCTGACCGCCGTCGAGCTGCGGGATGCGCTGCACTCGGGCGCCGTGTCCGCGCGGCAGGCCACGCAGCATTACCTGGACCGCATCGACGCCGAAAACCGGCACCTCGGCACCTTCATCACCGTTACCGCCGAGCAGGCCCTGCAGGACGCGGCCGCAGCGGACCAGGCCCACGCCCGGAGCGCCCGGGACGGGACACCCCTGGCGCCGCTGCACGGGATGCCGGTGGCGTTCAAGGACCTGACGGACGTCGCCGGCGTCGTGACCACCCACGGCAGCGCCGCCCTGGAGCACAAACCCGCTTTAACCGACGGGGCGCTGGTCACCGTGCTCAAGACCGCCGGGGTCATCTCGCTGGGCAAGACCCAGGTTCCGGAGTTTGGCCTGACCGCGTACAGCGAGAACCGGATCGCGCCGCCCTCCCGGAACCCGCACGCCCCTAGCCGCAGCTCGGGAGGCTCCTCCGGCGGCAGCGCCGCAGCCGTGGCCGCCGGACTGGTGCCCTTCGCGCCGGGATCCGACGGCGGCGGATCGGTCCGCATCCCGGCAGCGGCCTGCGGACTGGTGGGCCTGAAACCCGGGCGCGGGCTGGTGCCGGCAGGTGAAAGCACCGGCGACCCCGCCGGGCTGGTGGTCTCCGGTCCGCTGGCCCGCTCCGCTGGGGACGCGGCGCTCCTGCTGGACGCCATGGTGCCCCGCCCTCCGGGGGCTTCCGGGCCGGCCGCCGGTTACCTGGACCTCGCCGCGCAGGACCCGCCCCGGCTCCGCATCGGGGTGAGCCTGGACAGTCCCTGGCAGACGATCTTCCCCTTCACCCCGGCCACCGAGGCCCTGGACGCCCTCGCCGAAGCGGTCCGCCGGCTGGAGGCTGCCGGCCACCAGATCTCGGAAGCCGCCGTCCGCTACGACAACCGCTACCCGGCGGCCTTCACCACGGCCTGGACCGCCGCCGTCGGGGAGGCCCGGATCGCCCCGCAGCGCGAGGCGCTCCTCACCCCGCTGACACGGACGTTCCGGCGCCGCGCCCAGCAGCGCGGGCCCGCGAAACTCGCCGAGGCCCTCGGCTTCCTGTGCCAGTTCCGGCGGGACACCATCACCCAGTACGCCGCCTGGGACGTGATGCTGATGCCGGCGCTGGCCCAGACCCCCCGCCCGGTGGGCTGGTTCACCGGCGCCGCCCACGGCGACGGGTACTGGCCGGCCGCCGAATGGACCGGGGACGCCGACGGCGACTACCGCAAGCAGTGCGAGTACGCGCCCTGGTCCTCCATGGTGAACGTGTGCGGGCTGCCGGCGATCAGCATTCCGGTGCACTGGACCGGCGGGGCCGCGGGCGCCGGGCTGCCGATGGGTGTGCAGCTGATCGGGCCGATGGGGTCCGAGGCCCTCCTGCTCCAGCTGGCCGCGCAGCTGGGCTGCTGACCCGCCGTCCGGCGCGGGCAGGCCCCGGAGCATGAATTCACCGCCCGGTGCCGATACGGTTTAGCTGAACAGCGCCACGAACATGACCAGCCTGGACACCACACGAGAGGGATCGATGAAGATCACCGGTGCAGTACTTGAGGAAATCGGCCGCCCCCGCCCGTTCGCGGACTCCCGGCCCATCACCGTCTCCGAACTGGACCTGGAAGGCCCCGGCCCCACCGAGGTCCTGGTCAGGATCGAGGCGGCCGGGATCTGCCACTCGGACCTGAGCGTGGTCGACGGCAACCGGGTGCGGCCGGTGCCGATGCTGCTGGGCCACGAGGCGGCAGGGCGCGTGGTCGAGGTGGGTTCCGGAGTGACGGACCTGGCGCCGGGCCAACGCGTGGTGATGTCGTTCCTGCCGCGCTGCGAGCAGTGCGAGAACTGCGCCGAAGACGGCCGGCTCCCCTGCACCACGGGCTCGAAAAGCAACAACGAGGGCACCCTCCTGCACGGATCGATGCACCTGGACCGCGGCGGCGAGAAGATCTTCCATCACCTGGGCGTCTCCGGCTTCGCCACGCACGCCGTGGTGGACCGCGCCTCGGCCGTCGCGGTGGACGACGACATCCCGGCGGACATCGCCGCCGTCCTGGGCTGCGCCGTCCTCACCGGAGGCGGCGCCGTCCTGAACGCGGCCCGGCCCCGGCCGCAGGACAGCATCATGATCGTGGGACTCGGCGGCGTGGGCATGGCCGCGCTGATCACGGCGATCTCGCAGGGCGTGTCCCGGATCGTGGCCGTGGACACCCTCGCCGACAAGCTGGAGCACGCCCGCCGCCTGGGCGCCCACGAAACCTACACCCCGCAGGAGGTCCTCGCGGAGGGCATCAAGGCCAGGTACGTGATCGAGTGCGCCGGGAACCCGCGGGCCTTCGAGACGGCCTTCGCCGCCACCGCGGCGGGCGGCACCACCGTCACTGCGGGTCTGCCGCACCCGGACGCCCGCGCCCAGATCTCCCCGCTGACCGTCACCGCCGAAGCCCGGACCGTCGTCGGCAGCTACCTTGGCTCCGCGGTGCCGTCCCGGGACATCCCCAAGTACGCCCAGCTGTGGCGGGAGGGCAAACTGCCGGTCGAGGAGCTGATCTCCTCGCGGATCGCCCTGGCGGACATCAACCACGCCATGGACCAGCTGGCCGACGGGAAGGCCGTGCGCCAGGTCATCATGTTCGACGCCGGGTAGCTCCCCCGCCCGCACCCGCCCCCGTTGCTCTGGCAGATATCGCAGCCATTCCGCCCGGATAGCCGCGTTATCCGCCAGAGCAACGTGCGGGACATCAAGGCGAAACACCCGGCGATTGACTTGCCCCGAGGCTCCACGAATGTGACAACCCCGCGTCACACTGTCAGCATTAAGTAAATGAGCACAACTCATTTATCCAATCCCCCCGCTACAACGCCGGGCGATACGTCCTTTTTCGGCCACCCAAAGATGCTGGCCAGCCTCTTCTCCGTAGAGATGTGGGAGCGCTTCTCCTTCTACGGCATGCAGGGCATCCTGCTGTACTACATGTACTTCACGGCCGCTGAAGGCGGCCTCGGGATCAATAAGGCCCTGGCCGCCGGCCTGGTCGGCGCATACGGCGGCGGGGTCTACCTCTCCACCATCCTGGGCGCCTGGCTCGCGGACCGGCTCCTGGGTTCGGAAAAGGTGCTGTTCGGCTCCGCCATCCTGATCATGGCCGGGCACATCGGCCTCGCCCTGATCCCCGGCATCCCCGGCCTGGTCACCGGCCTGGTGCTGGTGGGCATCGGCTCCGGCGGCCTGAAGGCCAACGCCACAGCCCTGGTGGGCAGCCTCTACCGGGAGAAGGACGAACGGCGCGACGCCGGATTCTCCATCTTCTACATGGGCATTAATGCCGGCGCCCTGATCGGCCCGCTGGTCACCGGCTGGCTGCAGGAAAGCCAGGGCTTCCACTGGGGCTTCGGCGCCGCCGCCGTCGGCATGGGCGTGGGCCTGGTCATCTACGCACTGGGCCGCAAGAACCTGCCGGAAGAGGCGCACCGGGTGCACAACCCGCTGCCCGCCGACGAGCGCACCAAGTACGGCCTGCGCTTCGGCGCCATCGCCGCCGTGATCGCCGTCCTGCTGGCCACCGGCATCGTGAACGCCGACAACCTGGCCATGTCCATGGCCTACGCAGCGATCGGTGCGTCCGTACTCTACTTCGCCCTGATCTTCAGCAGCAAGAAGGTCAACGGCACCGAACGCCGCCGCGTGGGCGCGTTCATCCCGCTGTACGTCGCATCGGCCGCGTTCTGGGCCCTGTTCCAGCAGCAGTTCACCTTCATCGCCGTGTACTCGGAGGAGAAGCTGGACCGCAATCTGTTCGGCTGGGAAATGCCGGCCGCCTGGGTCCAGTCCATCAACCCGGTGTTCATCATCATCTTCGCCGGCGTCATGGCTGCCCTCTGGACCCGCCTGGGCCGCAAACAGCCCGGTTCCGCGCTGAAGTTCTCGATCGGCCTCTTTGTGATGGGCCTGGCCTTCCTCGCGTTCATCCCGCTGGCCGGCGAGGGCAAGACCCCGCTGCTGGCACTGGTGGGCATCCTGTTCCTGTTCACGCTCGCGGAACTGTTCCTGTCCCCCATCGGCCTGTCCGTGACCACCAAGCTGGCGCCGGAGGCCTTCCGCACCCAGATGGTGGCGCTGTTCTTCCTGTCGGTGTCGCTGGGCACCACGCTGGCCGGCATGCTTTCGGGCCTGTACAACCCGGAGGACGAGCTGCCGTACTTCATCGGCATCGGCGGCACGGCCATGCTGCTGGCCGTTGGCCTGGCCGCGGCCTCGCCGGCGATCAAGAAGCTCATGGGCGGCGTACGCTGAGCCGATGAGCTCCAGGCACCGCACGCCGGTTGAGTCCCGGCGGTACGTCCCCGCCCCCGGCGAGGCGTCCGACGTCGAACTCATGCCGGCGGGCGATGTCACCGACGGTGTGGTGCGGGTGGGCGGAACCATCCGCCGCCCGCACCAGCCGCAGTCCCTGGCGGTTGCCGCGTTCCTCGACTGGCTGGAGGACGCCGGGTTCGACGCCGCCCCGCGGTTCCTGGGCAGGGACCCGGAGGGGCGGGATGTCCTGACCTTCCTGCCCGGACGGTGCGCAGGTCCCGTCCCGGAAGCGTGGGCACAGTCGGAGGAGCTGCTGGTCTCCGTGGCGCAGCTGCTCCGCCGCCTGCACACGGCGTCGGCCGGCTTCGTGCCGGCCGCCCACCCGTTCCCGCCCCGGCCGGGCCGGCAGAAAGCGGCGGATGCCGCAGGGCTCGTCTGCCACCTGGACGTGACACCGCAGAACGTGGTGGTCCGGGACGGCCGTGCCGCCGGGCTGGTGGACTTCGACCTGGCCGGGCCCACCACGGCGTTCAAGGATTCCTTCAACACTGCGATGCACTGGGTGCCGCTCCGGGACCCGGCCGACGCCTGGGCCGGCTGGGAGGGGGCGGACCCGTTCCGGCGGCTCCGAATCTTCGCCGACGCCTACGGCTGGGATGAGGACGAACGACGGCGGCTGCCGGTCTTCGGGGTCGAGGCGGCGGCGGTGAGCTACGAGCGGATGCAGCACAACGCCCGGGCCCTTGGCGGCGGCTGGGCGCGGATGTGGGACGACGGCGTGGGCGGCATGATCCGCCGCCGCGGCGACTGGCTGGCGGCCAACGCCGGGGCGATCGTGGCCGCGCTCACGGCCGAAGGAAGGCCCTAGGCCCCGTACATCCGGTAGGTGGAGCTGCCGACGGCCAGGCCCACCGCGATGAGCACGAACACCAGGATGGCCAGCGCAATCCCCGCGTAGCCCATCACCAGTCCGGCAATGGCCATGCCCCGGCCCGCCGGCTCGCGCTTCAGGGCCATGTGGCCCAAGATGACCGCGGCCAGCTGCGGCAGCAGGAAGAACCCCAGACCCACGAACGCGGCGATGCCGCAGCACATGCTGGCGATGCTCAGGCCTTTGGGCTCCGGCGGAACCCCGTAATACGACGGCTGCCCGTAGGTGTTGAACGGCCCGCTGGACTGGCCATACTGCGCGGGCGCACCGTACGGCTGCTGGCCGTACGGCTGCTGACTATAGGGCTGCTGCCCGTACTGTTGCTGGCCATATTGCGAGGGCGTGCCGAACGGTTCGGTGGGCTGGCTGTAGCCTGCGGCGCCCTGGCCGTACTGGCTCTCCGGCTGGCCCTGGGCCCCGTAGGGCTGCTGCTGCCCGTAGCCCGGCTGATCGAACCGCGACGTCGGCGGAACGTCCGATTCCGGCGACGGGCTGTACGACGGCGGCCGGTAGCCCTCCGGGGCCTCGTCTTTATCCGGTTTCGGCTGGTCAGTCATGGTTTTCCCCTCGTGAAGTCGCTGGCTCCAGCCTACCTCCGCGGCGGTTCGCCGAGGAGGACATTTCTTACGTCACAGGGAGCGTAATCATGTCCGGTTCCGCGCCCGTCTGGCATGCTGGTGCCATGGCTAGCCGCGCGGGCACTGTTGCCCAACCCCAAGACCTTGTTGACCTCACTGCGCTTCTGGATGCGTACTACGACGTTTCCCCTGATCTGGGCGACCCCGGGCAGCGGGTTGTCTTCGGCACGTCCGGGCACCGGGGTTCCAGCCTGAAAGCCTCCTTCAACGAACCCCACATCCTCGCCATCACCCAGGCGATCGTGGAGTACCGGGCAGGCCAGGGCATCACGGGTCCCCTGTACCTCGCCAAAGACACCCATGCCCTCAGCGAACCGGCCCAGAACTCGGCCCTGGAAGTGCTCGCCGCCAACGGCATCAACGTGCTGATCGACGCCCGCCACGGCTACACCCCCACCCCGTCACTGAGCCACGCGATCCTGACGCACAACAACAACTCCCCCGCCGGGGCACCGCAGGCGGACGGCATCGTGGTGACGCCGAGCCACAACCCGCCCGGCGACGGCGGCTTCAAGTACAACCCGCCGCACGGCGGGCCCGCCGACTCGGACGCCACCGGCTGGATCGCGAACCGTGCCAACGAACTCCTTGAGAACGGGCTGCGCGGGGTCAAACGGATCCCCATTGCCGACGCCCTCGGCGCCGACACCACCGGCAAGTTCGACTTCCTGAGCAGCTACGTGGACGATTTGCCCTCCGTCCTGGACCTCAACGCCATCCGCGAGGCCGGGGTCCGGATCGGCGCCGACCCGATGGGCGGGGCGTCGGTGGACTACTGGGGCGAAATCGCCGAACGCCACCACCTGAACCTCACGGTGGTCAACCCCACGGTCGATCCGCAGTGGGCGTTTATGACACTGGACTGGGACGAGAAGATCCGCATGGACTGCTCCTCGCCGTCGGCAATGGCCTCGCTGATCCAGCGGATGGCTGTGGGGCCGGACGGGTCCACCCCCTTCGACATCGCGACCGGCAACGACGCCGACGCGGACCGGCACGGCATTGTGACCCCGGACGGCGGGCTGATGAACCCGAACCACTACCTCGCCGTCGCGATCGACTACCTCTACCGCCACCGCACCGGGTGGAACCCGCAGTCCGTGATCGGGAAGACTCTGGTGTCCTCCTCGATCATCGACCGCGTCGCCGAAAGCCTGGGCCGGAAACTGGTCGAGGTGCCGGTGGGCTTCAAGTGGTTCGTTCCGGGGCTGCTCTCCGGCGAAGGCGCCTTTGGCGGCGAGGAATCCGCCGGCGCCTCCTTCAATAAGAAGGACGGCAGCGTCTGGACCACCGACAAGGACGGCATCCTCCTGGCCCTGCTGGCATCCGAGATCACGGCGGTCACCGGCAAGTCGCCGTCGCAGCTGTACAAGGGCCTCACGGACCAGTTCGGCGACCCGGTGTACGCGCGGATCGACGCGGCGGCCACCCGGGAGCAGAAGGCTGCCCTGGGGAAGCTCTCGTCCTCCGACGTCACCGCCACCGAGCTCGCGGGTGAGACCATCACGGCCAAACTGACGGAAGCGCCGGGCAACGGGGCTGCCATCGGCGGCCTCAAGGTGGTCACCGAGAACGCGTGGTTCGCGGCCAGGCCATCCGGCACGGAAGACGTCTACAAGATCTACGCCGAGTCCTTCAAGGGGGCAGAGCACCTCAAGCAGGTCCAGGCCGAGGCGAAGGCGCTGGTGGACGGCGTCATCTCCTAGGGCCCGCTCAGGCCGGTCCCGCCTCGACGCTCCCGGCGAGCACGGACCGGTTCCGGCCCAGGGTCTTGGCCCGGTAGAGGGCAGCGTCCGCGGCGGCAATCAGCGCGTCAAGGTCCACGCGGCCCGGCGCGGTGTTCGCGATCCCGTAGCTGGAGGTGGGGAGCCGCGGGATCACGGCCGACGTCGAGGCCTGCAGCCTGGCGCTGATGTCCGCGGCGATTTCCCCGGCCCGTTCCGGCGTGACGCCCGGCAGGAGCATGATGAACTCCTCTCCGCCGTAGCGCCCCACGAGGTCGGTGGAGCGGACCGTGGACGTGCAGGCGTCCGCGAAGGCCTGCAACGCGGTGTCCCCGGCCGAGTGACCGTACTCGTCGTTAATGCCCTTGAAGTGGTCCAGGTCGGCCAGGATGAGCGACGCCGAAGTCCTGGCCCGGTTGAGGCGGCGCAGTTCATTCTCGGCGAGGTCCAGGAACGCGGTCCGGTTCAGGAGCCCGGTGAGCCCGTCCACAGTGGCGCGGGCGCGCAGGTCCTGGGTCTGTTGTTCATAGCTCAGCTCCGCCATGGTAAAGGACGCCACCACCATGATCACCGCCGAACAGATGGTCATGGGTACGGATCCGAAGAGGGTTTGGAACACGGCGCCGTCCGGGCCGTCCAGGACAAACGCGGCGAAGCGGCCCAGATAGAAGGCGGCCAGGACGCCGGAGCCCACGGCCAGGGTGAGGTGCACGCGCGAAAATTGCCGGTCCAGCAGGAACAGCTCGCGGCAGCCGAGGCCGATCAGCAGGCACATGAATCCCAGATAAGCGGGCCCGCCCGACCAGACATTGGTGGCCGGCTGGTCCAGCATCGAGGCCACGCCCGTGACGGCGGGCCCGGCGGCGAGGTACCAAAGCCTGGGCACCGTGGTCCGCAACGACCGGGCTCCCGCCCAGATGCCGGCGGCTCCCGCCACCAGGAGCACGTTCCCGAGCGGGTTGGACCAGATCTGGTGGGGTGTGCCGTCCAGCAGGTAGGCGGCATTGCCGGCGAGGAACAGCAGCAGGGCCAGGCACCACCAGCCGCTGTAGGCCGAACGCGTCCGGCGGAAGGTGATGAAGTAGAACAAAAGCAGCAGCGTCAGGTCGACCACCGCCAAGGCGACGCGCAAGGTCGCGGTGTCAAGCATCATGTAGGGCCCCCCGGTCCGCTCGCAATAGCCCGATTTGCGCCGACTTCGCGCCGCAGGTGACCCTAGTATGGCACCCCGCGGCGGCCAAGTGTGACCTCGGTCTCGGACATGACGCGGGCGGGCCGCGCCGGCGCCGCGAAAGGGCCCTGCGCCCCTGTGTTCCGGGGGCAAGGCGGACTAAACTGGAACCGGCCCCGGATGCGGCCTAGCGCTCAACCGCAGAATTGCGTCCCGAGTGCCTCCGGCCTGTCCCCCATGGTGCCGGAGGCACCTCCGCGTCATCCCAGTGCCGGAGGCACCTGGTACGTCAGACCGTGCGGACGACATCCTCGTAGGCGAACTTCGGCTTAGCCGCGCCCCACGCGTCGGCTGCGGGCCGGCCGATGTTGACCACCAGGAAGCTCTTCTGGCCGCCGTCGGGGAAGAACGCGTTGTCGATCGCGGAGAAGTCCGCTCCCGTCATGGGCCCGGCGGAGAAGCCGAGGGACCGGACGGCGAGGATGAAGTAGCCGGCCTGCAGGTGGGCGTTGTTGTTGCCGGTGGCGGCGGCGAGCTCCGGGGCGGCGTCGTACATGGCCTTGGGCGCGTTGTAGCCGGGCAGGAAGGTGTCCCACTGGTCCTGCCAGGACGTGTCGTAGCTGAGGATGGCGACCAGCGGCGCGGATTCGGTCTTGGCGCGGTTGCCGTTGGCGAGGGCTCCCACCAGCGTGGCGCGGGCTTCCTCGGACCGGACGTAGGTGACGCGCAGGGGCTGGGAGTTGAAGGCGGTGGGGCCGAACTTGGTGAGTTCGTAGATGGCCCGGGCCTGCTCGTCGGTGACTTCGCCGGTGAAGGTGTTGGCAGTGCGGGCCTCGGCAAAGATGGCGTCCACTGCGGCGGCGTCGATTACTGCTTCGTCATGGGCGATGGTCACAAGTGCCTCTTTCGCTGGGTGCCCGCCGGGCGGCGGCCTCTGGTTGCTGTCTATAGTTGCAACTTCAACTACACGCCAGTGCTTCCCGGATCGCCCCGTGACGTCCCGCACAGTGGCCCCGGCGGGCGCGGCAGCCGCCTCCGGCGAAGCATGCCGGAAACACCGGCGCGGTAAAGTTGCACCCGGAAGATTCCTTCCCGGTCCCGCCACACATTCTTGAAAGGCTCGCTGCAATGAGCATGCTCGGCACCAAATGGAAGATCCACGGCAACGGCAAGTCCATCCGCCCCGGTGAGGTCGTGAAGCCGGATGAGCGCCTTGCCTGGCCGCTGACCATCGGCGTCGGGATGCAGCACGTTGTCGCCATGTTCGGCGCCACCTTCCTGGTCCCGATCATCACGGGCATGCCGCCGGCCACCACCCTGTTCTTCTCGGGCATCGGCACCCTGCTGTTCCTGGTCATCACCAAGGGCCAGGTGCCGAGCTACCTCGGGTCCAGCTTCGCCTTCATCGCCCCGATCATGGCCTCGCAGCAGCAGTACGGCGTCGCCGGTGCGCTCGGCGGCGTGGTGCTGGCCGGCGTCGGGCTCGCGGTCATCGGCGCCGTGGTGCAGAAGTTCGGCGCCGGCTGGATCAACCGGCTGATGCCGCCGATCGTCACGGGAGCCATTGTGGGCCTGATCGGCCTCAACCTCGCCCCGGCAGCCAAGAACAACTTCGACGCAGCCCCGATCACGGCGCTCATCACCTTGGCCACCATCATTGTGGTCAGCGTCTTCTTCCGCGGCATCCTGGGCCGGCTGAGCATCCTGGTGGGCGTGGTGGTGGGCTACCTCGTGGCGATGATCCGCGGCGAGGTGGACTTCGCCAAGATGGACGCGGCGGCCTGGGTGGGGCTGCCGTTCTTTCAGACTCCCGAATTCCACATCGGCGTCGTCGGCCTGTTTGTGCCCGTGGTCCTGGTCCTCGTGGCGGAGAACATCGGCCACGTGAAGTCTGTGTCCGCCATGACCGGCCAGAACCTCGACGGCGTCTCCGGACGGGCGCTGATGGCCGACGGCGCGGCCACCGTGCTGGCCGGCATGGGCGGCGGCTCCGGCACCACCACCTACGCGGAGAACATCGGCGTCATGGCCGCCACCAAGGTCTATTCGACGGCGGCCTACTGGGTTGCCGGTGTTTTCGCCGTCGCGCTGAGCTTCTCGCCCAAGTTCGGTGAACTCATCGCCACCGTCCCCGCCGGCGTGCTGGGCGGCGCGGCCACCATGCTCTACGGCATGATCGGTGTCCTGGGCGTCAAGATCTGGGTGCAGAACAAGGTGAACTTCTCCAACCCGATCAACCTGACCACGGCGGCCGTCGCCCTGATCGTGGGCATCGCCGACTACACCTGGACCATCGGCGAACTGGTGTTCACCGGCATCGCCCTCGGCTCTGCCGCGGCCCTGGTGATCTACCACGGCATGACGGCGATCGCGAAGGTCCGCGGCACGGTGGCCGAGCCGGAAACGGAAGGCGTTGTGGCCGCAGCCACCGCCGCCGTGAAACGTCCGGGGAAGAAGCGACCCTAGGCTGCACCCAGGGGCGGGCAGGCCATATCCGCCCCCGCCGGCAACAGACGAAGGCCGGGGCCCGGACACCTCATGGTGAACGGGCCCCGGCCTTTGCTGCGCCGCTTACGCGGGTTAAGGCTTCAGCGGGCAGTTTTAGCCGGCGTCGAAGGTTTCCTCGTCGTCGCCGTCGTCCTTGGCCGACTTCGATTCGGGCAGGTCAGTTCCGGATCCGTCCGGGAGGCCGGCCGCATCCTGGCCGGGCTCCGAGGAGAACGGCCGTCCGGCGTCGGGCTCTTCGGTATTGGCCGCATCCATCTCCGCGTCCGCGGACGGCACGGCCGCCTCGGAATTCTCCGTGGCATCCGCGTCGTAGCCGGGTGTGGTGCTCGCGTTTTCCGAACTCATCTGTTCCTCCGTTCCTCCGAAGCGTCCTGCCCCGGGTTCTCCTGCACTGTCCTGGTCTTCGGCGCCGAACTGGCTCAGGTCCGGGACGCCGGCGGGGTAGGTCTCGCCGTCCGGGCTGTCCTGGCTGAGGCCCGCGGCGTCAAACGCTTCTTCCTCGCGGGGCTGGGCGAACTTTTTGGTGTCTGCCCCGGGGAGCTCCTGCTCCGCCGTCGGCGTTCCGTAGCCGCCGACTTCCTCGATCGGTTCCTGCTGCTTTTCCTCGGTCATGCTGTTCCTCCCGTGGTGGAAACGTGAACTGCGTGGTTTTCTCGGTCTGCCGGATACGGCGGAACTGGCGTCAGAGGCCTTTGCCGCCGGTGACCGGCAGGACGGCGCCGGAGATGTAGGAGCCGTGGTCGGAGGCCAGGAGCACGTACGCCGGCGCGAGTTCCGCCGGCTGTCCGGCCCGCTGCAGCGGGGTGTCCTGGCCGAACGACGGCAGCTTGTCCGGCCACTCGGTCGCCGGGATCAGCGGCGTCCAGATGGGTCCCGGGGCCACGGCGTTGACGCGGATTCCCTTGGGGCCGAGCTGCTGGGCCAGGGCCTTGGTGAAGGCGACCTGCGCAGCCTTGGTCATGGCGTAATCGATCAGCTGCGGCGAGGGGTTGAACGCCTGGATCGACGCCGTCGTGATGATCGACGCACCCGCCTTCAGGTGCGGCACCGCCGCCCGGGCGGTCCAGATCAGCGAGTACAGGTTGGTCTGGAAGACCCGGTCGAACTCCTCGGTGGGAAGCGACTCAAAGCTGTCGCGGTTCTTCTGGTACGCCGCGTTCAGCACCACGACGTCGAGACGGCCGAATTCGGCGAGCGCGTCGTCCACGATCCTGGTCGCGAAGTCCTCGTTGCGCCCGTCCCCGGCGATCAGCAGCGCCCTGCGTCCGGCTTTCCGGATCCACGCGGCGGTGTCCTGGGCGTCGGCTTCCTCTTCCGGCAGATAGGAGATGGCGACGTCGGCCCCCTCGCGGGCGAACGCGATGGCCACCGCTTTACCGATTCCGGAGTCCCCGCCGGTGATCAGCGCGGCCTTACCGGTCAGCGCACCGCTGCCTTCGTAGCTCTCCTCGCCATGGTCCGGCTGGGGGTCCATGGGCGCGGTGAGGCCCGGCTGTTCCTGCACCTGCTCCGGGAACGACCCGGAGTAGTAACCGCTCCGGGGGTCGCGCGGCTGGTCCTGCTGTTTGTCTGAATCGCTCATAGTCCACCTACCCAACGTGTCGGTTTCCAAGGGCGGCGGCGCCGGAAGCGGGCAATGGCCCGCAGCTGCGACGCTGCCCGCGAAGTAAACATTTTCCACCCTACCCGCAAAATGATCAGCACGCTTAGTACCGGCTTGAATTCCGTAATGCTCAAGCCTAGGTTGAGAGTTAACTGCCGCCGCAGGCAGATCCTCAGCGATGTGGAGGCGAAGTGTCCGAGCCAGAGCCGGTGTCCAATCCGAACCAGTCCCCCGCGGGCAGCACGCAAGGTTCCGGGCCGGGCGGGCGCAATGAGTCCGCCATCGAGAAACTCGACCGCAACTGGATGGAACTGCTGCAGGAGCTCCGGGTGCTGCAGACCGGGGTGCAGATCCTGGCGGGTTTCCTCCTGACGCTGCCCTTCCAGTCCAGGTTTGAGACGCTGGACGATTACCAGACCACCCTGTACCTGGCCAACGTGGCGCTGGCGGCCCTCACCACCGCCCTGATCCTGCTCCCCGTGAGCGTGCACCGGCGTCTGTTCCGGCTGCACCTCCGGGCGGCCCTGGTGTCCAGCGCCGACCGGATCGCCAAGGTGGCCCTTGCCGGCGTCGGGCTGCTCAGCGTGGGCACCTCGGCGCTGGTTTTTGATGTCACCGCGGGCCGGACGGCCGGGCTGGTGGCCGGAGCGGCGCTGATGGCGGTGCTGCTGGTCCTGCTGGTCTACGTACCCAGCCGCCTCCGCCGGCACGCGGAAGGGGCCTGAGATGACGGACCGGCGCGGCACCGGGAACACACGGGCCGGGCGGAGCTGGGTGAAGGACCACGGCCTGCTGCTGGCCAACATCGGACTGTTTGTGGTGTTCTTCGGCGGCATGATCCTCAGCGGGGCGGCGGACTACAGCGCCGACCAGCTGGCCCACGGCGAACCGGCCGTGACGCCGCTGGGCTACCTCGGCACCGGCGCATTCCTGGAGGCCACGTTTGAGAACTGGGAGTCCGAGTTCCTGCAGATGGGCATGTACGTCATCCTGACGGTCTTCCTGTTCCAGAAAGGATCGTCCGAGTCCAAACCGGTGGACCGGGCGGCCCCGCAGGATGAGGACCCCCGGAACGCGAAGGTGAAAGCGGCCACCCCGTGGCCCGTGCGGCGCGGCGGCTGGGTCCTGAAGCTGTATGAACATTCCCTGTCTGTTATGTTCTTCCTGCTGTTCCTGGCGTCCTTCACCCTCCACGCCGTGGGCGGGGCGGACGAGTACAGCAGTGAGCAGCAGAGCCACGGGGAGGCACCCGTAACCGTCCTCGAGTACCTGGCCACCAGCCGCTTCTGGTTCGAGTCCTTCCAGAACTGGCAGAGCGAGTTCCTGGCGGTCGCCGTGCTGGTGGGCGCGTCGGTGTACCTGCGCGAGCGCGGCTCCCCGGAGTCCAAGCCGGTCGCGGAGCCGCACTACGAGACGGGCGCCTGAGCGCTCAGGCGCCCTCGAGCACCGACCTGGTGGCCCAGGTGAGGTACTTCGCGGCGTTGGCGACGGCGTCGTCCGGGCTTCCGGCCACGTCGAGCAGCTGGGCGGCGGCCACCACACCGTGCTTGGCGAGGTCCTCCGGGGTGACCAGGATCCGTCCCGCCACCACCAGGACCGGAATGCCGAGGCGCATGGCGGCGTCGGCGAGCGCAATCGGCGCTTTGCCGGTCAGCGACTGCGAATCCAGCGAGCCCTCACCGGTGATCACCAGATCAGCCTGCGCCAGCTTGTCCGCCAGTCCGGTGAGTCCGGCCACCAGCTCGAAGCCGCCTTCCAGTGCGGCGTTGCTGAACGCCAGGAACGACGCCGGGAAGCCGCCGGCCTGGCCGGCGCCCGGGATGTTGACGTCCCGGCCGGTGGATTCGCGCAGTATCGAGGCCCAGTTGCGGAGCCCGGCGTCGAGCAGTTCCACGGCATCCCCGTCGGCACCCTTCTGCGGGCCAAACACGTGGGCGGCACCGTCGGGCCCCACCAGCGGGTTCTGCACGTCCACGGCGATCCGGAACGTAACCGCGCCCAGCCGCGGGTCGAGGCCGCCGGCGTCGACGCGTACGACGTCCGCGAGCGACCCGCCGCCGAGCGGCACCACGTTTCCGGCGGCGTCCAGCGGCTTGAGGCCCAGCGCGCGCAGGGCGCCGCTGCCGCCGTCGCTCATGGCCGAGCCGCCCAGGCCCAGCACGATTTCCGTGGCGCCGGCGTCGAGGGCGGCGGCGATCAGCTGGCCGCAGCCGTAACTGTGGGCGCGCAGGGCGTTGGCCGGGGTGGGTTCCATGTGCGCCAGCCCGGAGGCCTGCGCGGTTTCGATGACGGCGGTGGCCCCGCCGAACGCGTCCTTCCGGATGGCCCAGGCCGCGCCCACCGGCGCCAGGATGGGTCCCACGACGGCGTTCAGCCGTTCCTCATACCCGGCCGCGACGGCCGCCTCCAGGGTTCCCTCGCCGCCGTCGGCCACGGGAAACTGGATGGCCTCGGCGTCCGGGTAGACGCGCAGGGCGCCCTCAGCGATGGCGGCGGCCGCCTCGGCGGCGGTGAGGGAGCCTTTGAACTTGTCCGGGGCGATCAGGATGCGCATCCCCCTATCCTGCCAGTCCGGGAGTATCGTGGCAGCCACACAAAGCGACCTGCACCCAGGGGGCATCAGTGAACGAAAACGGAAAAATCCGCGGGCATGTGCCTCGCCAGCCCGGCCAGCCCGGCATGGCCGAACTCCTGCTGGTCCGGCACGGCGAGAGCCAGGGCAACGTGGCCGCCACGCTGGCGCACCAGTCCGGCGCGCACGTCATCAGCGTCCCGGCCCGCGACGCCGACGTCGAACTCTCGGACACCGGCCGCGAGCAGGCGCTGGCGCTGGGCCGGCTGTTCGCCGGGTTCCCGGAGGACGGGCGGGCCGCCGTCTGGTCCTCCCCGTACCTGCGGGCGCGGCAGACCGCGGAGCTGGCCGTCCACACCGGAGGCTGGAACACCCCGGTGACGCTCGACGAGCGGCTGCGCGACCGCGAGCTCGGCATCCTGGACATGCTCACCTCGGCCGGTGTGGAGGCCAGGCTGCCGCAGGAAGCGGAGCGGCGGCGCTGGCTGGGCAAGTTCTACTACCGGCCGCCCGGCGGCGAATCATGGGCCGACGTCGTCCTCCGGCTGCGGTCCCTGATCGCAGACCTGGACCGCCTGCACCCCGGGCAGCGGGTGCTCCTGGTCTGCCACGACGCCGTCATCCTGCTGATCCGCTACATTCTGGAGGGGCTGACGGAGCCCGAGCTGCTGGACATCGCCGCCTCAACCGCCATCCTCAACGCCTCCGTGAGCCGCTTCGTCCGGCCGGACGGCACCGGACCGTGGACGCTGGAGAGCTTCAACATGGCCGATCACCTGATGAGCGAAGGGGTTCCCGTGACCGAACATGCAGGGGATGCCAATGTCCACCCGACGTGACGCGGGCGCCGGGACCGGCCCGGCCCCTGAGCCAGTGACCCCCACCTTGCTGCGGGCGTGGCCGCTGCCCGGCGGCGGCTCCGGCAAAGACGACCGCGGTTCCGTGCTGGTGGTCGGCGGGGCGCGGATGACGCCGGGCGCCGCGCTGCTGGCCGGGGTGGCCGCGCTGCGCTCCGGCGCCGGGCGGCTCACCCTCGCCGTCGCGGAATCGGCCGCCGTGCACCTGGCGGTTGCGTTGCCCGAGGCAGGCGTGCTGGCCTTGCCGGAAACCTCGACCGGCTCCGTGGAGGGGACGGCCGCCGCCGAGGCCGCCGCCTCCGCGGCCGGCTCGGCTGACGCCGTGCTGATCGGGCCGGGCCTGGATGACAAGGACCAGGCCACCGCGTTGCTCCGCGGACTGCTCGCGACGTCGGGGACCAAGGGGCCGGCCGTGATCCTCGACGCGTTCGCCCTGGGCAGCCTGCCCGACTTGGCCGGCGAGCTGGACCCCTGGCGGGGCCGGCTGATCCTGACCCCGAACGTCACCGAGGCAGGCATCCTGCTGGGGCGCGACGCAGATCGGCTGGACCGGGACATTCCCGAACTGGCGGAGAAGTACGGCGCCGTGGTGACCTGCCAGGGGGTGATCGCGCAGCCGGCCGGGGGCGCCGGTTCCGGCGCGTCGCTGTGGGAGATCACCACCGGGCACGGCGGGCTGGGCACCTCCGGCTCGGGCGATGTGCTCTCCGGGACCATCGCCGGGCTGCGGGCGCGGGGAACCACGGATGCGCAGGCGGCCTGCTGGGGCACGCATCTGCATGCGAGCGCCGGGGACCGGCTGGCGAGCCGGCTGGGCAGCCTGGGCTACCTGGCCCGCGAACTCACGGAGGAACTGCCTCCGCTGATGATGGAACTCGGTTCCTGACCGGGCCTGCGCCGGGTCTCTGCCGGGCCTCTGCCCGGTCAGCCGGGGCCGCTCAGCCGCTGCGCGCCGGTCCGCCGCGCCAGTCGCCGCGCGCCTCGAGAACTTCCTTCAACAGGTCCGCGCGGTCGGTGACGATCCCGTCCACCCCGAGGTCCAGCAACCGGTGTATCTCCGCAGGCTCGTTGATGGTCCAGACGTGCACCTGGAGCCCGTGCCGGTGTGCGCGCCGGACGAAGCCGGGGGTCACCACCGTCACGGCGCCGTAGCTGACCGGGACCTGCAGGGCGTGCACGCCACGCAGCGCCCGCCCCACGGCCAGGCCCAGCAGGGGTGCGGGAAGCACGGGGCCCAGCAGGACGAAGAGGGCGTTGGACACGATTCCGGCCGACGCCGCGGCGGGGCGGCTCAGCTGCCGGAGGACGGCACGCCGCCGGCGGTCGGAGAAGCTGGCAATCAGCACCCGATCATGGAGGCCGTAGCGTTCGATCGCCGCCGCCAGGGTATCCACCGAGTTCCAGTCCTTGACGTCGAGGTTGAGCCGGACGTCCGGGAACGCCGTGGCCAACTCCTCGAACAGCGGGATGGGTTCCGCGCCGCCGATCCGTGCCCGGGCCACGACCTCCGCCGGGAGGTCCGAGATCCTGCCGCTGCCGTCCGTCACCCGGTCCAGGGTTTCGTCGTGGAACAGCAGCAGGACGCCGTCGGCGGTGGTATGCACGTCCGTCTCCAGGTGCCGGAACCCCAGCTCGACGGCGGCGCGGAACGCCGCCATGGAGTTCTCCAGGCCGTCCCGGGAGAAGCCGCGGTGGGCCATGGCCACGGGCAGGTCCGGGCCGTTCCCGGCGGCGGGGCCGGAGGCGAAGAACGGGTGCGGGGTGCTCACTCCTGAAGCCTAGCGGAGCCCTGCGGGGCTGTACGGCCCCCGCCTGCGGGCCAGCTCAGTTCGTTTGCGGGCGGATCTCCACGCCGTCGCTGCAGTGCAGCAGCGTGCGGCCGCGGCCGCCGTCGAGGTCCACCCACACGGCGGTGTGGTCCGCCGTCACGGCGTCCACCCGCCCGTCGGTTTCGTAGCCGGGTGCCAGGCGGACGCTGACCCGGTCACCCTGCTGGAGGCTCTTCCAGTGCGCGTCGGGCGCCGCCGGGCGCAGGGGCATATCGTCTATGTTCTTCATGCGGTACCTGGCCATGATGTCCCACCGTCACTGAGCTGATCCGTCGTGAGATTCCACCGTAAGTCGCCAAGGTGAACGCCAGTTGACCGGAAGCTGGGAGTCCGGTGACCGCGGGGCCGGAGGGACCGGCTCAGCGCAGCCGGACGCCCAGGGCTGCAAGCTTCGCCTCGAGGATTTGGGCGACGCCGTCCTCGTCGAAGTGCGGCGCCTGCTGCCCGGCGGCGAGGATGGCTTCGGGATGCCCGCTGGCCATCGCGTAGCCGTCGCCGGCCCAGCGCAGCATCTCGATGTCGTTGGGCATGTCCCCAAAGGCCACCACGTCCGCGGCGCCGATGCCGAGGGACGCCGCGTACTCGGCGAGGGTCACGGCCTTGTTCACACCCGGCAGGGACAGTTCCAGCAGGGCCATGTTCGGCGCCGAATGCGTCGCCGCGGCCAGATGGGCCACCGCCGGGGTCACCTCGGCCAGGAACTCGTCGGCCGTGCCCTCGCGGACAATGGCCATCAGCTTCACCACGGTGTCTTCGTCGGTCAGGGTGTTGTGCAGCGGCGCGGGGGTGACCTCTGCGAGCAGCGCGCTGCTGCCGGAGTTAAGGAATCCCGGTTCGAGGTGGAAGCCGCCCAGGGTCTCGGCGGCAAAGACGGCGGAGGGCCGCAGCCGCTGGATGATGCGGCGCGTTTCGAACACGGCGTCGAGCTCCAGGCCGCGGGCCGACACCAGGCGGTCCACCTCGAGATCCCAGACCACCGCGCCGTTGGAGCAGATCACGGTTCCGGCGTGTCCCAGCCGGTCCTGCAGCGGGTGGAGCCAGCGCGGCGGGCGCCCCGTGACGAAGACCAGTTCGACGCCGGCCTCCCGGCACGCGTGGAACGCCCGGACGGTCCGGTCACTGATTTCTCCGTCGTGGCCGAGGATCGTTCCGTCAATGTCACTTGCTACCAGCCGCATACCGCAAGTCTACGGGGCGGCGGGGCGCCGGATTGGCCGGGGTCCGGCGTCGAACTCGACGGAAACGTGCCTGGACGCCGGAACGTTACGTCGACCCCGCAGGCTTCCGGCGGATTCGGCGGGCTGGGGTCAGCGCGGGGTCAGCGCTCGTAGAGTCCGGTCAGGGTTGCCCGGGCCAGCGTGTGCGGGCCGAGTTTCGACTCCAGCGCTGAGGGGTGGGTGCCGGCGCCGAGCCCGGAGTGCGCGACGTCGAGGGCGTGGACCGTGACGATGTACCGGTGCGGCCCGTGGCCCCTGGGCGGGGCGGCCCCCATGTATCCGGTGCTGCCGCCGTCGTTCTTCAGCTGGAACGCCCCGGGCGGAAGGTGCCCGCCCTGGCGCGAGCCTGCCCCGGCGGGCAGGGAGGTGGTGGCCGCGGGGAGGTCCAGCACGGCCCAGTGCCAGAAGCCGCCGCGGCCCGGGGCGTCGGGGTCGAACATGGTGACGGCGTAGCCCTGCGTACCGGCCGGTGCGCCGCTCCAGCTCAGCTGCGGCGACTCGTCCTTGGCGCCGGCGCCGGTGGAGGCGCCGCGCTGGGCCGGCGGGAGGGTCTGTCCGTCCAGGAATGACGCACTGCTGACGTGGAAGGACGGGGCAGGGTCTTGCTGGTGATGTGCCATGGCGCCTTTCAGTTCAGTTCCGCCCGGGTTGGCGGGTTGGCGCCGGCCCGGGACACGGTGACGGCGGCGGCCCGTGCGGCGCGGTCCAGGAGTTCCCGGAGGCTTTCGGCGGAGAGTTCCCTCAGGTCCTTGCGGTTCTGCGCGCCGTCAAGGCCCAGGTCCACGATGCCGGACAGCAGGGCCGCCATGAAGGAATCCCCCGCGCCCACGGTGTCCGCTACCTTCACGGACGGCGCCGGGACGTGCGCCTCGCCGGCGGCATTGACGCCCCAGGGCCCTTCGGCGCCGCGGGTGACCACCACCATGGCGGGGCCTTCCGAACCGCCGAGGGTCAGCCAGCGCCGGGCCGAATCCAGCGGGTCCTCACCGGGGTACAGCCACTCGAGGTCCTCGTCCGAGGCCTTCACCACGTCCGCCAGCGCCACGAACTTCTCCGTCTGCTGCCGGGCGTAGTCCACGTCGGAGATGATGCTGGGCCGGCAGTTGGGGTCGAAGCTGATGGTTGCCGAAGGATGGGCATGCTCGACGGCGGAGAGCACCTCGGCGGCCCCGGGAGCCAGCATGGTGGCAATGGAGCCGGTGTGCAGCAGCGTGGTCGCCTGCAGCATGAACGGCAGCCGGTCCGCGAGGCCGGGAAGCTCCCAGGCGAGCTCGAACGTGTAGCTGGCGGCGCCGTCGTCGTCGATCAGGGCGGTGGCGACGGACGTCGGGAGACTGTCCGGCGCCAGCGGGAGCAGCACGGAACTGGACTTCAGGTGGGCGGCCACCGAGTCGCCGTAGGCGTCGCGGCCGTACCGGCCGATGAACTGCACCGGATGGTCCAGGCGGGCCAGTCCCACGGCAACGTTGAGGGGGCTTCCGCCGACGTGGGCCTGGATGCCGGAGGATCGCTGGACCACATCAACCAGGCCTTCGCCAATAACTGTGAGCATGCTCATACTCTGCCAGAGAACCAGGGCAGGTGCCGCAGTGTTTCGGTCCGCGGACGTTCAGGCGTCCGGCGCCGCCGGGGCCGGGGTGCTGTCCACCGGAATTCTGTCCACCGGGATGCCTGCGGCACCGGCGTCGTCGAATTTCGCGTCGATGTGGACCACGTCGCGTCCTGCGCGCTGCAGCAGGCTCGCCGCGATGCCGGCCCGGTAGCCGGTGGTGCAGTGCACCCACAGTTTCCCGGCGGGGAGATCGGCCAGGCGCTGGAGCAGTTCGTGGACGGGCACGTTGACGGCGCCGGCCACTCTTGAGGCGGCGTACTCATCGGCGCGCCGCACGTCCACGACGGTGTCCTGCGGATCCCGGCCGGCCAGGACCCCGTCCCAGCCCACCCGGGGATAGGAGGCGAGGGCGGCACGGGGCGCCAGGGAGTGCGGGTCCGTGCCGAGGGCGGCGTCCGGGGCATCGATGCCGATCCGGGACAGATCCCGGATGGCGCGTTCGACGTCGTCGCGGGATCCCACTAGGGTCAGTTGCTCGCCCCAGGGCAGGATCCAGCCCAGGTAGGTGCTGAAGTTGGTGCCGTATTCGAAGCTGGCGCTGCCCCGGAGATGGCTGCTGGCGAAGGCCACACGGCGGCGCAGGTCCACCACCCACTCGCCCGCTTCAAGCCGGCGGGCGAGTTCGTCGGCGTCGAGCGATTCCGGCACGGCAAGGTCCGCCGGGCCGGGGCCGGCCGTGTTGGTGACACCCATGTGCGCGTAGTAGGAAGGGTACGCCGTGAGGTTGGCGATCAGCTCCCGGACGAAGTGGTCCTCGTCCGGGTCCGTCAGGGCGTGGTTGCTGGCCAGCTGTTCCCCGATGGTCGAGGACCCGGCACCGCTGGCCGGGCCGGAGGAGCAGAAGGAACCGAACCCGTGGGTCGGGAACAGGGCGGCACCAGGCTCGGCCTCCCCGGCGAGCCGGCGCACCGAGGAGTACTGGTCATGGGTCAGGCCAAGTGTGTCCCCCGCGCCGACGAGGTCCGTGCGGCCCACCGAGCCGTAGAGCAGGCTTCCACCGGAGAACACGGCCTGCTGCCCTCCGTCGTCCACGATGAAGGACAGGTGGGTGTGGGTGTGCCCGGGGGTGGCGACGGCTTTGACCGTCAGCGCACCGACGCGGACGGTTTCCCCGTCCCTGATCGGCTGCCGCTCGAACTTCACCGGGTCCGCCGCGTTCACCAGGTAGCTGGCGCCGTGCGTCCGCGCGAGCTCGAGCCCGCCGGTGAGGTAGTCGTTGTGGATGTGGGTCTCGGCCACATGCGTGATTCTCACCCCGGCCTCGCGGGCCGCCGCGTCCACCCGGTCGGTGTCCCGCTGCGGGTCGATGACCAGCGCCACGGAGCCGTCATGGACCAGGTAACTCCGGTCCCCGAGTTGGGTGGTCTCAATGACAACGACGTCCATCATGCGCTCCTGGCTGGTCCGAGGTGGGCTGGGCATGGCTCGCGGCGGGGCCGTCCGGCCGCGCACTCTCCATGATCAAACCCCCTGGGGTATGAGCGCAAGGGGTGCTGCTACCGGGCGGGGCCGTCCTGCTGGTAGACGTCCGGGATCCCGTCCATGTCGGCGTCGACGGCCTCCGCTTCCTCAACCTTCCGGTACTGCCGGTTCCTGGTCTTCAGCACCACCGTCGCCAGCAGGGCCGCCAGCACGGAGGCCGTCAGGATGCCCACCTTGGCATGGTCGTCGTGGGGGCTGCCGAGGCCGAAGCTCAGCTCGGCCACCAGGAGCGAGACGGTGAAGCCGATGCCGGCCAGCAGGGACACGCCAAAGACGTCGATCCACTTGAAGCTGGTGTCCAGCCGGGCCTTGGAGAGCTTGGTGAGCAGCCAGGTGGTGCCCATGATGCCGATCGGCTTGCCGAGGACCAGCGCCAGGATGATGCCCACGGCCACGGGGTCGGTCAGGGCCGAGACCAGACCGTCCCAGCCGCCTACCGCCACGCCGGCAGAGAAGAACGCAAAGATCGGGACGGCGATGCCGGCGGAGATGGGGCGGAACCGGTGCTCGAAGATTTCCGCGAGGCCCGGGCCGGCCTCGGGGCCGCCGCTGGCCTGGGAGCGCAGCACCGGGACGGCGAAGCCGAGGAGCACGCCTGCCACCGTGGCGTGGATGCCGGAGGCGTGGACCAGTGCCCACGTGACCGCGCCGATGGGGAGCAGGATGAACCAGGCGGCTGCCGCCTTCATCCCGAAGAAGCGGCGGTACCGGTGCGCCAGGAAGGCGTAGAGGGCCAGCGGAATCAGGGCCAGCAGCAGCGGGACCACCTGGAGGTCGCTGGTGTAGAAGACGGCGATGATGGTGATGGCGATCAGGTCGTCCACCACGGCCAGGGTGAGCAGGAAGATCCGCAGGGCGCTGGGCAGGTGCGAGCCGATGATGGCCAGCACGGCCACGGCGAAGGCGATGTCGGTGGCGGTGGGGATCGCCCAGCCGCGCAGGGTCTCCGGGCTGGTGAGGTTGACGATCGTGTAGATCACGGCCGGGACGAGGACGCCGCCCGCGGCCGCGGCGACCGGGACAATGGACTTGTTCAGCTGCCGCAGGTCTCCGGCGACGAATTCGCGTTTGAGTTCAAGGCCCACCAGGAAGAAGAAGATTGCCAGCAGCCCGTCGGCAGCCCAGGCGCCCAGGCTCAGTTCGAGGTGCCAGGGTTCGTAGCCGAACTTGAAGTCGCGCAGCGCGAAGTAGCTCTCGGAGGCCGGGGAGTTGGCCCAGATCAGGGCGATCACGGCGGCGGCCACCAGGAGCGCGCCGCCCACGGTTTCTTTGCGGAGGATCTCGCCGATCCGCAGGGACTCGGCGTAGCTCCCGCGGCCGAAGATGGTCAGCCGGGGCTTGGCGGGGGGTGGTGTGGTGCTCATACGGGAATTCCTAAAAGTTGGGTCGACAGATCCATGCCGACCAGACTTCCCGGCGCACCTGCCCTCCAGTCTAGTGGGTTATGCCATGGTGCTGAACCGCTCGGCCTTGGTTTTGCTGCCCTGGACGATGATCTGGTCGTCGTCGTAGAGCACCGTCTGGGCCGTCGTGTGGCCCCAGACGCCGCCGGGCCGTTTGACGGCCACGATGGTGATGCCGAACTTGTCCCGGAGCCCCAGCACGCCGAGCGGCCGGTCGCGGGCGGCGGCGGGCGGGCTGGTGCGGACCATCACGAAGTCGTCCTCGAACTCCACGTAGTCGAGGATCGAGCCCAGGACCAGGTGCGCCACGCGCCTGCCCATGTCGTGTTCGGGCCGGATGACGTGCTCGACGCCGAGCTGGCCCAGGATCTCCGCGTGCGGTTCGCTGATGGCCTTCGCCCAGATCTGGGGCCGCTGGAATTTCAGAATCCGGGATGTGGTCAGGATGCTGGCTTCGATGTCCGAGCCGATCCCCACCACGGCCCGGTCGAACTCGTGCACCGAGAGCTGGCGCAGCGCCTCTTCCTTGGTGGAGTCGGCCCGCACCACGTGGGTGAGGCGCCCGTTGTATGACTGGACGATGTCCTCGCTGGCGTCGATGCCGAGCACCTCTGTGCCCTGCGCCTCCAGCTCCAGGGCCAGTGAGCCCCCGAAGCGGCCCAGCCCGATGACCACCACGGAGGACGCCTTGTCACCGGCGCCGGCGGAGTGGGACGAGAAGATGTTCCTAGCCAATGAGGGGCCTTTCCTTGGGGTATTCGTAAAGCAGGGGTCGTTCACGCAGGGCCAGGGCCGCGCCCAGCGTGACCGGGCCCAGCCTCCCCACGAACATCAGCATGATCAGCACCAGCTGTCCCGCCGGGGGCATGCCGGCCGTAATCCCGGTGGAGAGTCCCACCGTGGCGAAGGCCGAGATGACTTCGAACAGGATCCGTTCCTGCCCGAAGTCGGTGATGAGCATCAGGAACATCGTGGATCCGATGACCAGGGCGATCGCCAGGAGCACTACGGTGATGGCCTGGCGGTGGACTGCGCGGGAAAGCCGCTTGCCGAAGACGTTCACGGCCGTTCCGCCCTGCAGTTCGGTGCTGAGGATGAAGAACAGCACGGCGAAGGTGGTGATTTTCAGGCCGCCGGCGGTGCCGGCCGGGCCGCCGCCGATGAACATCAGGATGTCCATGCCGAGCCACGACACCGGGTGCATCTGGGCGATGTCGATGCTGTTGAAGCCCGCGGTGCGGGTGATGACGGACTGGAAGAACCCGGCGAGCAGCCGCTCGGCCGGGTGGAGTCCGCCCAGGGTGGCCTTGTTGGTCCATTCGACGGCGGTGAGGAACACGGTGCCGCCGGCCAGGAGGGCGCCCGAGCCGACGAGGACAAGCTTCGTGTTCATGCTCCAGTGGATGGGGCGGCGGTACTGCCGCCCCAGTTCGAACAGGACCGGGAACCCGAGCCCGCCGATGATCACGGCGGCAGCAATCGGCAGGCAGATCCACGGATCCCCGACGAAGCCCATGAGGTTGTCCGAATAGAGGGCGAAGCCGGCGTTGTTGAAGGACGAGATGGAGTGGAACACCCCGTGCCACACCGCCTCTCCCAGCGGATAGCCGTAGCCGGCCATGAAGCGGATGGTGAGGATCAGCGCCAGGGACGCTTCCACGGCCGCGCTGATTCGCAGGACACCGACCAGCACGCGGCGGACGTCGCCGAAGCCGCTGCTTTTGGTCTCGGCGGCGGCGGAGATCCGGGATTTCAGGCCCAGCCGGCGCGCGGTCAGGACCCCCAGCAGCGTGCCGAAGGACATCACGCCGAAGCCGCCGATCTGGATGAGGACCAGGATGACCACCTGGCCGAAGCCGCTCCAGAACACAGGGGTGTCCACGGTGATCAGGCCCGTCACGCAGACGGCGGACGTGGCGGTGAAGAGCGCCTCCAGCAGGCTGGCCCCGCCCCCGCCGGCTTTCGCCACGGGGAGCAGCAGCAGCCCGGTGCCGGCCGCGACGGCGGCAGCAAAGCCCAGGACGATCACCTGGGCCGGGTGCCGCGGCGCGAACGCGTGCGTAAACCGGGTGAAGCCCGCAGCCAGGGCGCGCGGAACCGCGGGAACTTCGACGTGCATAGGGGTCACGCTACCACCGGGCGGCGGGCGCGGCGCACCGGTTCAGCCGAGCAGAAGTTGCACCAGCTCGCGGCATTTCCCGTAGGCGGGCGCCTTCGGGTCGATCAGGGCGAAGTGGTCACCCGGGACCCGCAGCAGCTGGACCGGGTCCCCCACGGCCTTGGCGGCCGCCGCGTAGGAGTCCGACTGGCTCAGCGGGACGGTGTCGTCGTCCGTGCCGTGGACGGCATAGATCGGGATTTGCAGCGGCACCGCACTCATCGGGTCCGCATACTTATGCCGCTTGGGGTATCTATCGGAGGAGCCGCCCAGCAGGTTGCTGACCGCGCCGTTGCTGAGATTCAGCCGCTCGGCCTCCGCGAGGTTCAGCACCCCGGACTGGCTGACCACCCCGGTCAGGTGCACCGCTCCGGCGTCGTCCTTGCGCACCAGCAGGCGGTCCGCGTCGGGGGCGCCCAGCTGGGACAGCCGCCTCCGGCCCGCCGCCCAGACCGCGAGGTGCCCGCCGGCGGAGTGTCCCAGGGCCACCACGCGGTCCAGCGAGAGGCCGTGGTCACCGGCAATGTCGGCCAGCTTGTCGATGCCGGCAAGGACGTCGGAGAAGGTGTTGGGCCAGCCCCCGCCGTTGCCGGCGCGGCGGTATTCCAGGTTCCAGGCGGCCATGCCGTGCGCCGCGAGGTCCTTGGCCAGCGGCTCGCCGAGCTCCGCGCCGTACTGCGAGCGCCAGTACCCGCCGTGGATGACCACCACCACGCCCTTTGTGACGGCAGTGTCCGGCAGGAAAAGCTCCCCCCACTGGCTGGGGTCATCGCCGTAACTGTACTTTTGCCGCTTCACAGTGTCCTCCTTGGGGCCCGGTGAACAGGCGGCGGTGAATGCCCCCAAACTCACCGTCGCTGCGGCCGCGATAAGAGCCCGACGCCGCACATCAGCCATGTGCCGAGCCTACCCGAGCGCCGCGCGGCGCGGCTGTTGGCGGCGCCGGGCCGGCCCACCACCCGGGTGTCCGCCCTTCCGCCGTCGTACCTCCGCCGTAAGCTGGACGCATGGCGAGCAACTGGGACCGGCTGGACGTGGGCCTGCGCGAATCCGTGCAGGAGAACGTGGAACTGTACGAGCGGGTGCGCCCTGCCCTGAAGCTGGTCACCCGCGAGGTCCTGCTGACACTGCGGAGCATGCTCAAGGGAACCGAGGTGACGCCGCTGTTCGTTACCGGCCGGACCAAAACGGTCGAATCCTTCCGCGAGAAGATCTCCCGGACGGAGAAGCCGCTGGAGCCGGGCGGCCCGCCGGTGCTGAAATTCCCGGACCCGTTCCGCACCCTGAACGACATGGTGGGCGTCCGCGTGATCACGAAGCTGCCGGCGGAGAACGCGGTGGTGGCCAACCTGATCAAACGCCAGCGCCAGCTGTTCGACTGCCGCGGGGACCGCGAAAAGGACATCGGTTCCATCGAGTCCGGCACGTACGGCTATTCCAGCCGCCACCTGATCCTGCGGACCATCCAGAACGAGGCCGTGAAGGAGTACCAGCAGGTCTTCAACCCTGACGTTCCGCCGAACGGCAGCTACTTCTTCGAATGCCAGATCCGCACCGTGTTCGCACACGCCTGGAGCGAGATCGAGCACGACATCCGCTTCAAGGCCGAGGATCCGCGCGCCTGGACCCCGCACTTCGACCGCCAGTTCACGGCCACGGCCGCCATGCTGGAAACGGTGGAGGGGGCGTTCGCCGACCTCAATGAGCGCTACGAGGAGGTCCGCAGCTACTGGGACATGGACGGCGAAGGCGCCGCGCAGCTCACCCCCAACCGGATCCGCGACGTCTGGCGCACCCTCCTGCCGCACGTGGACCGGAAGGTCGACGACGACTGGGGCTGGGCCGCCGAACTGATGGCCGCCCACGGCCTTAACCAGACGGTGCAGCTGGCCGGGCTGCTCAGCGCCAACCAAATCACCGAGGTCCGCCGCGCACTGGACCACCGCTACTCACCCGGCCCGGACCGGCTCCTCGATGACCTGCTGCTCTGGCAGTACGGCACCAGGCACATCGACCTCACCGCGGAACCGGCCGACGCCGTCCCGCACCCGCGGCGCGACAGCCTCCTGCGGCGGCTTAAGCAGATTGAGCGCTACCGCCTCACGCAGGGGTAGCGCGCGGAGTCTCCCCACCTTTGCAACGCCGGCGCCGGTTCCATGGTCGCTGGGGTGCGGGCCGTTATCTGTGGGCGTAGGTGAGGCAGTCGGCGTTGTCGACGCCCGGACCCACGTGCACCTCGGCGGCCTTGCACATCAGATGGTCGTTGTGCGCGCACTCCGTCCGCTGGCAGGCGCCGACGTCGGCCAGCACCTTGGGCAGGCCGCCGTGCACGCCGATGTCGATGAAGGTGGCGCAGGAGGCGTGGTCCTCGGCGCCGCCGACGGTGATGGCGGCGGCGTTGCAGTTGGAGTGGTCATTGAACGAACAGTTGGTCACGCTGCAGTCGGCTACGTGCGTCGTCATGGGGTATTCCTCCAGGGAAACCGGCCGCCCGGGCCGGGCGGCTCCGTCCGTCCACGGTAGGCCCGTCCCCGGCAAACAAAAAGACCCAATAGTGTGCCCTAATACCGGCGCCCTGATACCGGCCGGCACGGCCCGCTATCCTTCCGGGCTCCGGAACCGTGCCACGTATTTGCGCTGCCACGGGGTTTCGACGGCGCCGCGGCGGTAACGTGCCCGGACAAAGTCGACGGCCTCCGCGGGCGGAACGCCGTCGAGGACGGCAAGGCAGGCCAAGGCGGTACCGGTCCGGCCGCGGCCGCCCCAGCAGGCCACCTCGACCCGCTCGGTTTCGGACCGGCGCCAGGCCTCCGTCAGGGCGTCCAGGGCGTCGGCGTCGTCGGCCGGCAGGCGCAGGTCCCGCCAGCGGACCCACCGCGAATCCCACGCCACCGGCGCCGGGCGGCTTCCCAGCAAGTACAGGCCAAACTCGGGCCGCGGGCCGGCCGGAAGGGGCCGTAGCAGTCCGCGGCCCCGGATGAGCCGCCCGGACGGGAGCTCCAGGACTCCCGGCTGGCCCGGATCCCAGGTCTGCGTCATGACCACGAGCGTAGTCCTTCCGCCGGCAGCCCGCACCGTGCTGGCTAGTGGCCGGCGTCGAGCTTTCCGGCCAGCCGTTCGCGCATCAGGACGCTGGCGTCGTTGAGCCCGATGATGGTCGCGTCCTTGCCGTGGTGCCGGTATTTTTCGGTGATGGCATCGAGCGAGGCGATGGTGGACGCGTCCCACAGGTGGCTGCCGTGCATGTCGATGACCACGCGCTCCGGGTCCAGGGCGTAGTCGAACTGGGTGTAGAGGTCGTTCGAGGAGGCGAAGAAGAGCTCGCCGTCCACCTTGTACGTGGCGACCGGGACGCCGTCGACCTCTGCCACGGTGCGGTCCACGGTGACGAAGTGGGCCACCCGCCGGGCGAACAGGACCATGGCCACCAGGACGCCGACCCCGACGCCGATCGCCAGGTTGTGCGTGGCCACGGTGACGATCACGGTGGAGACCATCACGAGAGTTTCACTCTTGGGCAGCGCCCGCAGGGTTGACGGGCGGATGCTGTGCCAGTCGAACGTGGCCACGGAAACAAAGATCATCACGGCCACCAGGGCCGCCATCGGGATCAGCGAGACGATGTCGCCCAGGGCCACCACCAGGATGAGGAGGAAAACACCGGCCAGGAAGGTGGAGATCCGGGTGCGGGCGCCGGAGGCCTTGACGTTGATCATGGTCTGGCCGATCATCGCGCAGCCGCCCATGCCGCCGGTGAATCCGGTGACTATGTTTGCCACGCCCTGGCCCCAGGCCTCGCGGGTCTTGGGCGAGCGGGTGTCCGTGATGTCGTCCACGAGCTTGGCGGTCATGAGGGATTCCAGCAGTCCCACGAACGCCATGGCCAGGGCGAACGGGAAGATGATCTGGAGGGTCTCCAGGCTGAAGGAGACGTCCGGGATGAACAGGGAGGGCAGGGAGTCCGGCAGGGCGCCCTTGTCCCCCACGGTCGGGACCGCGACGGCGGCGACCACGGTGATGAGGGTCAGGACCACGATCGCGACGAGCGGTGGGGGCACGGCCCGGGTGAGCTTCGGCAGCCCGAACACGATCAGGAGTCCGCCGGCGGTGAGCGGGTAGACCAGCCACGGAACTCCCAGCAGCTCGGGGACCTGGGACATAAAGATCAGGATCGCGAGCGCGTTGACGAAGCCCACCATCACCGAGCGCGGAATGAACCGCATCAGTTTCGCTACCCCGGACAGGCCCAGGATGATCTGGAAGATGCCGGCCAGGATCACGGCGGCAACGAGGTAGTCCAGGCCGTGCGACTTCACCAGCGGGGCGATCACCAGGGCGACGGCGCCGGTGGCGGCCGAAATCATGGCCGGGCGGCCGCCGACGAAGGCGATGGTGACCGCCATCGTGAAGGACGCGAACAGCCCGATCCGCGGGTCGACGCCGGCAATGACCGAGAAGGCGATGGCCTCCGGGATAAGCGCCAGCGCGACTACCAGCCCGCCCAGGACCTCGGTCTTCAGCCGCCGCGGCGACCTCAGGGTTCCCCGCACGGACTGGAGCTGTTCAGGGGTGAACGCCGGGGGATGTTCTGTTTTGGTGGCGGCCATTGCTGGCTCCGTTCATGGTCGGGAAGACATACGTCAGGCTTCGTGGGGCAAATGAATGTGGGGGCGCAGCGCCGCGCCCGCGGACAGGGGAAACATGCTGGAAGCGTCTCAACCCCGCCCCTCAACCCTACCCTAACGTGATGGTAGAGTTTAACTCCGAGCACATAGAGGAGACCCTGTGACGGCCAAGACCACCGGCGCCAGCACCATGCACATCGGCGAACTGGCAGACCGCACCGGACTGTCCCTGCGGACCATCCGGCACTACGACGACGTCGGCCTCCTGCCTGCCAGCGCGCGGACGGACGGCGGCTTCCGGGTGTACTCGGAGGATGATTTCGATCGGCTGATGGTCATCAAGCAGATGAAGCCCCTGGGGTTCTCGCTCGAGGAAATGGCAGAGATCCTGGGACTCCTCGCGGAAGAACCGGGCGGCCCGGAGCGTACCGGCCGGCTCGCGGAAATCCTGGAACAGGCGGCGCTCCAGCGTGCCAAGATGGCCCGCAACCTCGCGCAGGCGGACGACTTCATCGCCATGCTCCGCGGCCAAACCGCCTGAGCACAGCTCCGTAAGGGGCCCGCTGGCGCAAAACCAGCCCGGCCAGCCTGAAAATCCGACATATTTGTCCCCCAAGGGTCATGAACTGGCCCGCGGGCGGCCGGACTGGCACCCTTTTTGGATGCTTGAGGCAACTAAATCACCTGAGTCCATCCCGGAGACCGGCACAGTGCCGGCCAACCCCGCCCTCGCCGCCGAGGCGAAGATTGCCCGGATCGCGGTGACCGTCTTCCCGCTGCTGGTGGTCATCGCGGGCGTGGCCGGCTACCTGCTGCCGGACGCATTCAAGCCGCTCGGCCCCGCCGTGCCGTACCTGCTGGGCATCATCATGTTCTGCATGGGCCTGACACTGACCCCGCCCGACTTCGCGTCCGTGGCCAAGCGCCCCTGGGCCGTGGTCCTCGGCATTGTGGCGCACTACGTGATCATGCCCGGCGCCGGCTGGCTGATCGCCGTCGCCCTTAACCTCCCCCCGGAACTGGCGGTGGGGCTGATCCTCGTCGGCTGTGCGCCCTCGGGCACCGCGTCCAACGTGATGGCGTTCCTGGCCAAGGGCGATGTTGCCCTGTCCGTCGCCGTCGCCTCCGTGTCGACGCTGATCGCCCCGGTGGTGACGCCGCTGCTGGTCCTCTTCCTGGCGGGGTCCTACCTGCAGATCGACGCCGGCGGCATGGTTTTGGACATCGTCAAGACGGTTCTCCTGCCGGTCATCGCCGGCCTGCTGGCCCGCCTCTTCCTGAAGAAGGCCGTGGCCAAGGTGCTGCCGGCCCTGCCCTGGGCCTCCGCCGTCGTCATTTCCCTGATCGTCGCGATCGTGGTGGCCGGCAGCGCCAGCAAGATCGTCGCCGCCGGCGGGATCGTGTTCCTCGCGGTGGTGCTGCACAACGGTTTCGGGTTGGGCCTGGGCTACCTTGCAGGCAAGCTGGGGCGTCTGGATGACAAGGCCCGGCGGGCCCTGGCCTTTGAGGTCGGCATGCAGAACTCGGGCCTCGCCGCCACCCTGGCGACGGCGCATTTCAGTCCGCTGACCGCGCTGCCGTCCGCGGTGTTCTCGCTCTGGCACAATATTTCCGGTGCCATCGTCGCGGCCTGGCTGGCGCGGCGCCCCCTGCGGGAAGCGTAGCTCTTCCCACCTGGCCGGGCGCTTAGCCCTTCAGACGGGATAGCAGCCGGACGACCGCTTCTTCGGCCAGGGCCTCCGGTGCCGCGCCGGCGTCCGGCGCCAGCACGCCGACACCGTCCGGCGGCGTTGAGTCCGTGAGGAGCATCAGGGCCACTCCGCGGTCGGCAAGTTCCGCCATGGCCTCAAGGTCGACGGCGGTGCGGGACGCCGGCACGGAGCCGAGGATGACGCCGTCGGCTCCGCCGGAGAGCATGAACTGCCGCCAGCTGTCGCCGACGAGGATCACCGGCTGGTAGCCGTGCCGGGGCAGGATCCGCGCCGCGGCGGTGGCCAGCTCCCGGTCGCGGGAATCCTCGAGATCCGTGATGGCCAGCGCCACCACATCGGTGCGGCCCCGCCGCATCCCGCGGGCCGCCTGGTTGGGCACGTAGCCAAGCTCGCCGGCCGCGGCATGCACGCGGTCCTGCGTCGGCTGGCTGATGCGTGTGTTGCCGCCGGTGCGGCCGGACAGGACATAGGAGACCGTGGTCAGGGACACTCCTGCGGCCTCCGCGACGTCGCGGATGGTGGGCTTGGCTCCGTGCCGCACTGGTGACTCCCGGGGACTTCTCCGCCGCGGACGTGCGGCGCTGCTGGAAACTTCGTCGCGGGGTTACCCCCACGCTGAACTCTAGCCCGAAGCGGGGAACGGTCCATGGCGGACGCCGCGGGCCCGGGCGGCCCATGGGCAGGACTCTCCATCGCCCGGAAATTCGTTTGCCGATAGTGTTCGGGGAAACGAGTCTTTACATCCATTGGGGGAAACGCATGGCTCCTGGCATCTACGGCGCTGACGTGGCGCAGCTGAGATCGCTCTCGAAGTCCATCGGGCAGTCCGGCAGTGCCCTTCAAAGGATCGAGGCCACCGTCAACAGCGTGGTCGGGTCAGCTGTCTGGAAGGGCGCCGACGGCGAGCGGTTCCGCAGCGAATGGTCCTCCACCCTGCGCCCCATGCTCCGTCACTCGAGCGACTCGCTGCGGGACCAGGCGAAGAGCCTTCTGTTGCATGCGGATGAACAGGAAAAGGCCAGCAACGCGTCCTCCGGCGGTGGCGGCTCTGCGGCACCAAGTGGCGGACCGGCCTCCGGTTCGCCGCTGGACCCCATCCTGGACCCAGTGCTGGACGCCAACGGAAATCCGGTGTACCAGGTGGCCAACACCGCAGCCTCGGGCGCCGGGTTCGGGGCAGATGTCCTGTTGAACCAGATGTACAAGGGCGGCCTGCTGACCAGGATGCCGTGGACCGTGCTCGGCGCCCAGTACGGCCAGGCACCGGGACTGGGGTACCTCAAGGGCACCCAGCTCTTGAACGGTCTGTCCATGGTGGGCCGGGCCGCCGGCGTCCTGAGCATCATCGGCGGGACTGCCCAGTTCGCTGACGGGATGCTCAGCGGCGATTCCAATGCCATGTGGGACGGCGGCGTCTCCACCGTGCTGGCCGCCGGCAGCTTCGTCCCCGTCGTGGGGCCCTTCTTTGCCGGGGCGAGCCTCGCCTGGGCGGGCATGGGCCTGCTCTCCAAGAACCTTGGCTACGGCTCCACGTCCGAGATGGTGGTGGATGGCGCCAAGAAGGTCGGTAATGTCATAGCGGACGGTGCCAACGCCGTCGCGGACGGGGCCAAGAAGGTGTGGGGCTGGCTGGGCGGCTAAGCCCGGCTCCATGCCGGGCTTAGGAATGATGAGCACACAACGTGAGGAAGAAATGAACGACGAGACCCCGCTCCGCCTGACGGATCACGAACTCCTGGCCCTTCTTGCCGTAAACCCGACGCCGTCGGCAGAAACCACCCGGACAGTGTTCCGCCTCTCCCCTGTTGCGGACAACGAGCTGCTGGAACAGGCCGGCATCACCACCCTGCTGGTCCGCGGACTGGCGGAAGTCTCCGGCGATGACATCGTGCCCGTGGACAAGGGCGCCATCGTGGCCGCTGTGGTCTCCACGGCCGACGAGTGGCTTGAACTCGCCCTGGTCACCCCGCAGACGGACCACGTCCTGTTCACCGCCGGGTCCAAGGACGGCGCGCTCCTGCTCAACCTCAACCGGTACGGCGTCCACGAGGTCCAGCCGGTGGACCCCGGCGCCGGAATGCTCCAGCTCGGGCTGCAGATTGCCCGGCACTACCTTGAAACCGGAGCCGAGGGCTACCCTGCCGCGGCCATGATCAAGCACCACCGGCTGTCCGGGCCTCCGCTGACCGCACACCTCAAGGTGGAGGCGGACCAGTCCTGGACCCTCGCCACCGGCGACGACGGAGCGGATAAAGCCGAGGCGATCGACGCCGCCGATGCGTTCCGCCGCTTCGAGTCCGCCCTCACGTTCTGATTCTGCCGCGGACCCGTCCGCGGAAGGCCTGCCCGATCGCACACCAGAAAGCCCAGCCGGAATGACAACCCAGCCGCACGCCCGCCCGTCCGCCCCCCGGCAGTTTCCGCTCAGCTACTGGATTTCCCAAGAGATCCAGCCGTCGGCGCAGGCCCTGGCGCCGAGCGCCCTGCGCGAGATGGCCTGGAACTTCGGCCAGGTCCGGGGCCTCGCGGCCGCGTGCCTTGGCGTCGGGGCTGCCTGCCTCGGCGGGGCAGCACTGACGCTGCTCGCCAGCCCGGCCGCCGTGGGGGTCCTCTTGGGCCTGCTCATTGCGGGAATGGTCCTCGTCGGCACCGGCGTGCTGCTGCGGCGGCGGGTGAAACACCGCGTGCCCAGCGTGCGGCCGGCCATGGCGTCGCGGGCCCCAGGGAAGCTGAGCTCAGGCATCGGGCTCACGCTGTTCCTGTCCGCGGTGCTGGGAGTGCTGTTGCTCCCGGCGGCGATCAGCCTCGAGGCCGGGGCGGGAGGAATGGCCGCCGTCGTGGCCATGTATGCCCTCTTCCTGGTGGCGACCACCAGCATTTTCGCCCTTCCGGCCTACTTTATGCAGCACGCCCGCAAGGACTTCCGTGCGGCGATCCTGGCGGACGCGGAGCTCCGCAGCGCCCTTGAGGCGATGTCACCGGTGTGGACGGATCCCGTGGGCTCCCGGGAATTCGGACCACTTTAGAGGTCACTGCGGGCTTCCCCCATAAAGCCCGGAGGGGTTACTGCGCCGATTAGTCGTCGCAGGTGCAGCGCTGATCCTGGGGCACGTCTGCCAAGACCGAATCGACGTGCTCGCCGCAGCCGGCCCAGGTGATCTTTCCACAACGATTACAACGAACTGCAGCGCACATATGAACTCCCAACGCCCGGGGTGCCGCGGATGCCGCACCTGATACCAGAAATAATACCCCATAGGGTATATTTAGAATCACGGCTGCAAGCTCCGCACCTGCAGCCCAAGGATCGACATCCACCGAAACCACCAAGTTTTGAGACCGGACCAGGAACAGCCTTGACAGTCACAAGCAAAGCCCGGCAGGACACCGGCCCGGGCACAGCCGATGGACCCTCGCACCTTGACCGCCTGCGGCAACTCCCGCAGGTGCTTCGCCGCTGGTCCCGGGCCCGCATGGCCGTAACCATGGCCGCGGCCGGCCTCGCCGCCTCCTTCCTGATGGCTGCCAACGGCATGGTTGCCGGCGCAGGCACCGGCTGGCCGGGCTACGGCTTGGTGGCTGCGGCATCGGTCCTCGCCGGATTCCTTGCAGGCAGCTACGTAAACGCCCCGATCGGCGCGGCCGCCACGCTCTGCGATCTGCGCTGGCCCACGCTGGGCCTGTTTGGCGCCGTGTGGGCGACCTCGGCACGGGACGCCCCTCCGTCCCTCCAAGCCGCCGTCGGGGTGCTGTCCCTAGCCGTGATGGCGTGGGTCCTGCACGGCCGCCTTGAGCTGGAACGCAAAGTGACACTGGGCCGCGACGGATCGCCGGATTCCGACGTCGGCGTCTGCACCGACTGCCGCCCGCTGTTCCCCGCCAAGCCGCGGCCCCGCGGCTGATCCGACCGGCACCGCCGTCGCCAGTCAGAGGCCAGAATGGGCGGCAGGCGACTCGGTTGGCCAGCCGGTCAGCAGCGCTTAGTCCCTGCCGACGTCGGCGGCCTCGTCCAGGGTGTGCGGCTCAAAATGCTCCAGCATCTCTTTCATCACCTCGAGGCCGTGCCGGTACGTCTCGGAGGCCCGCCACTGTTCGACCTGCTCCAGGGACTCCCACGGGCCGGTGCTGATGAACCGGTTCCGGACGTCGCGGTCGTGCATCAGCACGGCCTGCGTATGCGGGAAGTCTTCCTGGGTCTTGCGGGCCAGATCCCGCCAGGCCTGCACGAAGTCGTTCTCGCGGCCCGGATGCACCAGCCAGATTCCCAGCGTATAAACCGACACGACAATCGCCTCCATAGTTTGAACAGGGGTGGATACGGCCGATTATCGGCCCGGCCTCCCGCCGGCCGGTAGGGCCAATCGTCCCCGCCGGATTTCCAGCCCGGTGCGCGGGAACGGCAGGGTTTGTAGTCTGGGGCCATGACTGTGACCAATGCCAAGGTAGAAGAGTTCTTCAATGACTACGCCGCTGCATTGCTGGCCCGCGATGCCCGGGCGATCGCCGGCATGTACGCGGTGCCGTCGCTCATCCTGTTCCCCGGCACCTCGATCCCTGTCAGCGACTCCCGCCAGACCGAGGAGTTCTTCACTTCCGCCTTCAGCCAGTACGCCGGAGTGGACGACGTCGGCCGGCAGGTCGTCATCATGGGCGAGGCGCCGGGCACCGTCTGGGCCGACGTCACCTGGTCCTACGCCGCCCGGCAGCCCGAGCGCTTCTGCTACCAGCTCATCGAGTCAGCCGAGGGGTACCGGATCGCCGTGCTCACGCTGATGGCCTGAGGACACTCCCGATGCCCGACCCCAGCGATTCGCCCGCGTACATCCTGCGCGGCGCCCTCCTCACCGACGGCGCCCGCACCGCGGACGCCGCCGTGGCGGTGACCGGCGGCCGGATCGCCTATGCCGGGCCCGCCGGCGGCTATGACGCGGCGCAGTTCCCCGGCGCGCAGGAGATCCCCCTGCCGCCCGGCAGCTCGCTGCTGCCCGGCCTGGTGGACCTCCACTGCCACGGCGCGGCCGGCGGCGGTTTCCCGACCGGAGACGCCCGGGCCTGCCGGCAGGCGGTGGACTTTCTGCACCGCAACGGGACCACCACGCTGCTGGCCAGCCTCGTCACCGCCCCGGCCGCTGAGCTGCTGCGGGCACTCGGCGTCCTCCGGACCCTGGCCGCCGAGGGACTCATCGCGGGAATCCACGCCGAGGGCCCCTTCCTCTCCCGCGCCCGCTGCGGCGCGCAGGACCCGCGCTGGCTCCGCGACCCCGATCCGGAACTGCTGCAGGACCTGCTGGAGTCCGCCGGCGGTGCGCTGCGGACCATGACCTACGCCCCGGAACTGCCGGGCACCCCCGAGCTGCTCCGGATGCTCACGCAGCACGGCGTCACGCCCTCGCTGGGCCACACCGCCGCGGATGCGCGCAGGGCTGCGGCCTCGCTGGCGGAGGCCGCGGAGCTCATCGGCGCCGGGCAGGGCTTCGGGCCGCACGCCCGCCCAACGGTGACGCACCTGTTTAACGGCATGCCGCCGCTGCACCACCGGGAACCCGGGCCGGCCGCGGCCTGCCTGCGGCTGGCGGCAGCAGGCACCGCCGTAGTCGAACTCATCGGCGACGGCGTCCACCTCGACTCGGAAACGGTCCGGATGGTGTTTGACCTGGCCGGAGCCGGGAACATCGCGCTGGTCTCGGACTCCATGGCGGCCGCCGGGCTTCCCGACGGCGACTACACCTTGGGCTCGTCGGAGGTGGTGGTGGACGACGGAGTGGCCACCCTGGGCAGCAACGGCGCCCTCGCCGGCGGCACGGCCACCCTGCTGGAGGTGGTCCGGACCACGGTGGCCGCCGGCGTAGCCCCAGCCGATGCGGTCCTGGCGGCAACGCTGGTTCCGGCCAGGGTCCTGGGCCAGGAAGCAGAAATCGGAAGTGTCCGGGCCGGGATGCGCGCCGACGTCGTTGCCGTGGGCCCGGACTTCGAGCTGGTGACGGTGCTGCGCAACGGCCGCATCCTGCCCGGCCCGGCTGAGCCCGTCCCCGCCTGAACCGGCCGCCGGGGCCCTCAACGAAGCAACGCGGGGTCACTCCACGCCCGTCCCGGGCCTCGGGATGGGCGCGGAGTGACCCCGCGTTGTGGTGGCTGGCTCAGATCAGGCGGGAACCCGGTCCGCCAGGGCGGGACGGGCCTCGCGGACTGCCGGGACGCCGTCGCCGTCCTGGCCGTACAGCCAGTCGTTGTAGCGGAAATCGTTGTCGTTGCGGCTCTTGAAGAGCAGGTTGCGCAGCGTCCGGGCCAGGCCGGAGACGTGCCAGGACTCGCCCCAGACGCGGGCGGTGCGCTGGACCCGCGCGGTGCGGCCGGCGCGGATGCTGTTGAAGTCCTTGATGGCACCGTCCCAGGCGTCCGGGTTGATGCCGTCGTCGGTGAAGACGGTCCCCACCGTGGCGTCCTGGAGCACGGCGGCGTCCTCCAGCGCCTGGCAGGCGCCCTGGGCGAGGTACTGGAGCATCGGGTGGGCGGCGTCGCCCATCAGCACCATGCGCCCGGCAACCCAGTTTTCGATCGGGTCGCGGTCGTACATGGGCCAGCGGATGCCGGTGGCCAGGTTCTTGAGGGCTTCCTGGACGGCCGGGACGCAGTCCTTGTACGCCGCCTCCAGCTCGTCCACGCCGCCGTACTGCTCTTCGCCGCGCTCAAAAGAGGGGGACTTGAAGACGGCCACGGTGTTCAGCAGCTTGCCCTTGCGCAGCGGGTACTGCACCAGGTGGCAGTCCGGGCCGAGGTAGACAATGACGTCCTCGAGGTCGGCCTTGGGCGTGTCCGCGGTGATCGGGACGGTGCCGCGGTAGGCGACGTAGGCGGAGGAGACGGGCTCGTCGTTGGTCACCAGCGGACGCAGGGTGGACCGGAGGCCGTCGGCGCCGATCACGACGTCGGCCTCATAGTCCACGCCGGCGGCGGTGTGCGCCACGCCCCGGCCGTTGACGGTTTCCACGCTTTCGACCATGACGTCGTTGACCAGCGTGACGCCGGCCGCCTCGCAGCCTTCGAGCAGGACCCGGTGCAGGTCGCTGCGGTGGATAACGACGTAGGGTGCGCCGTAGCGTTCCTCGAATTCCCCGCCCAGGCTCTGGCGGGTGAGCTCCTCGCCGGTGATGGCGTCGCGGAAGACCAGGTGCTTCGGCTGGACCCCGATCTCAAGGGCCTTTTCCAGCAGGCCCCAGCGCTTCAGGACGCGGGAGGCGTTGGGGGCCATCTGCAGGCCGGCGCCCACCTCGCCGAATTCGGGGGCGCGTTCGACGAGGGTGACGTTGGCGCCGTTCTCACGCAGCGCAAGGGCCCCGGCCAGCCCGGCCATGCCCCCTCCGATGACGAGGACATCGGTGGATTCCGCTCCGGTGGACTGGACGTGCTCAGACATTGCTTGCTCCTGTTGACGAGGGTGAGATTGAGGACTTGGACTTGAGTTTGAGCCAGACGGCGGCCAGCAGGACCGCGGCGATCGCGGCTGCCCCGGCGAAGGCGAGGAAGTTGGAATTGACGCCGAGCCCGGCGGCCAGCAGCAGGCCGCCCACCTGGGGTGCGGCGACGGCGCCGATGCGGCCCGTCCCCAGCGCCCAGCCCAGCGCGGTGCCGCGCAGGTGGCCCGGATAGTGGCTCGCGACGGCGGCGATGATGAGGCACTGCGTGCCGTGCGTTCCGACGCCGGCGAGGACCAGCATGAAATACACGACGGCGACCGGCGGGCCCGTGACCAGGACCACCAGGGCCCCGGCTGCGACGGCGGCCGCGGCGATGGCCGTGGGCATGGGACCGAACCGGGTCCCGGCCCAGGCCGTGAGGACCGACCCGGCCACGGCGCCGAGGTTCAGGGCGAGGGCGAAGGTCAGGGCGGACCCCAGGTTGTAGCCGGCCAGCTGCATCAGGTTGGGCAGCCAGGTGCCCAGCCCGTACCAGGCGAAGAGCGTGGCGATGGTCGCCAGGGCGAACAGCATGCTGGCGCCGAGGTACGGTGCGCGGAGCAGGGAGGAGAACCCGGCCGGCTCCTTGAGCTGCTGCCCCCTGCCGGGCGCCGAGCCGGCGGCACCGGCGGGGGCCAGCGTCTCCGGGAGGTACTTGAGGCCCAGCGGCACCACGATCACCAGGGCCAGGCCGGCCACGAGGAACATGGACTCCCAGCCGAAGGCGGGGATCAATTGGATGCCGACCAGGGCGGCAATGGACCCGCCGATCGGCACACCGGACATCATCAGGGTGGCGATGGTGGACCGCCACTTCGTGGGGACAAGCTCGGCCACGAGGGCATTCGCCGACGGCACCAAGCCGCCCAGGCCGATGCCGGCGAGGAGCCGCAGGACGCCGAAGACGGCGGCGCTGGGAGCGAAGGCGCACAGGACGGTGAACACCGAAAAGACGACGGCGCAGCCCAGGATGGTGCGGCGGCGGCCCCACGAGTCGGCCATCCGGCCGGCGAAGATGGCGCCGATCATCATGCCGACGAAGGCCATGGATCCGACGGTTCCTGCGGTGGCCTTGTTCAGGCCCCAGCCGGTCTCGGTGATGAGGGAGGACTGGACTGTGCCGTAGACGATGAGGTCGTAGCCGTCGAAGACCACCAACAGCCAGCAGACCAGCACGGCGGCTGCCGAGCCTTTGGAGAATTTGGATGCAGGCCCGTCAGCGGCCGCGGGGGTGGCTGCCCCCGGTTCGGACCGGTGCGGCGCTGCAGCGGAAGGTGTGTGATTCATGCCACTAACTGTCCTAGCCGCGCCAAGTGAACCACAATAGAATTCTGATGTGCAGAACAAGCCCGCGTCCGCTTCGGCCCGGAAGCCTGTCCAGAAGCGGCCGACGTATTCCATCGAGGCCGTGGACAACGCGCTGCAGCTCTTGCAGTTACTCCGCGACGGCGGGGCGCTGCGGCTCAAGGACGCCGCGGATGAGCTGGGCGTGGCCCCGTCCACAGCCCACCGCCTCCTGGCGATGCTGGTCTACCGGGGCTTTGCCGTGCAGGACGAAACGCGCCGCTACGTGCCCGGGCCGGCCATGGGCGTCGGGCCGGCCGGGCTCAGCTGGACGCGGTTGCTCCGCTCGCTCGCCCAGCCGCACATGGAGCTGCTCTCCGCGCAGCTGAACGAGACCGTCAACCTCATGGTGCGGGTGGGGACGAAGGTCCGCTTCCTGTCCTCGGTGGAGGGAAACAACGTGTTGCGCGTGGGTGACCGGCAGGGAACGGTGATGCCCGCCAACAAAACCTCCGGGGGCAAGGCCATGCTCGCCGAACTGGAACCCCAGATGATCGACCAGCTCTTCCGCAGCAACAATGCGGAGATCGGCGGGGACACGATTCCGGCGGAGGAGTACCCGGCGTTCCTGCGTGAACTGGAGTCAATCCGCAGCAACCGCTTCGCCGCCAACTTCGAAGGCACCGAGGACGGCGTGAGCGCGCTCGGGATTGCCCTGCACAACCGCCACGGCCAGGTGGTGGGCGCACTCAGCGTGTCCACGCCCGCCACCCGCTTCCGCAAGGTGTTCGACGCCGGCCTGGTCCCCGCCCTGCGGGAAACCTGCCGGCAGCTGGAGATCGACATCGCCGCCAACCCGGCCGACCCGGACTGACAGCGCGCCCGCCAATTCTGACCAGCAGAATATGTTGGGGGTCACACTGGCGCGTCCGTAGAGTCGAAGTACGCCAACCACCACTTCTGACCTGCCGAGGAGGCCCCCGTGTCCATCAGCGCCGAGAACACGACCCATGAATCAGTGGCTGCGGGGCACGTAGCTCCGGAGCCGACGCCGGAAGAGGCTGCCCAGCTGGAGGAGCTGTACCGGGACTTTGACCGGGAGAACCTGATTCCCCTCTGGACCGAGATCGCGGACCTGATGCCCATGGTCCCGTCCCCCAAAGCCGTGCCGCACGTCTGGCGGTGGAGCGACCTGTACCCTCTGGCCGCCCGTGCCGGCGATCTGGTCCCGGTGGGCCGGGGCGGCGAGCGCCGCGCAATCGCCCTGGCCAACCCCGGCCTGGGGAACACCCCGTACGCCACCCCCACACTGTGGGCGGCAATCCAGTACCTGGGGGCCCGCGAGACCGCCCCCGAGCACCGCCACTCCCAGAACGCCTTCCGCTTTGTGGTCGAGGGCGAGGGTGTCTGGACCGTCGTGAACGGGGATCCGGTCCGGATGTCCCGCGGGGACTTCCTGCTCACCCCGGGCTGGAACTTCCACGGCCACCACAACGACACCGATGAGCCGATGGCCTGGATTGACGGCCTGGACATCCCGTTCGTGCACTACGCCGACGCCGGCTTCTTCGAGTTCGGCACCGAACGCGTCACCGACGAGGCCACCCCGGACATCTCCCGGTCCGAGCGGCTCTGGGCCCACCCGGGCCTGCGCCCGCTCTCCGGCCTGGACGACACCACCAGCTCCCCCATCGCGGCGTACCGCTGGGAGTACACCGACCGGGCCCTGCGGGAGCAGCTGCTGCTCGAGGACGAGGGCCACCCGGCCACCGTGTCCCAGGGCCACGCCGCCGTCCGGTTCTCCAACCCCACCACCGGCGGCGACGTGATGCCGACCATCCGGGCCGAATTCCACCGGCTCCGCGCCGGAGCTTCCACCGAAGCCGTCCGCGAGGTCGGCTCCAGCGTCTGGCAGGTCTTTGAGGGCTCCGGCTCCGTGGTCCTCAACGGCGAAACCCGGAAGCTGGCGAAGGGCGACCTCTTCGTCGTCCCGTCGTGGGCCGCCTGGTCACTGCAGGCGGAGAGCGGGTTCGACCTTTTCCGCTTCAGCGACGCCCCCATTTTCGAACGGCTGAACTTCAACCGCACCTACATCGAAGGACGCACCAAGTAATGAGACTCCTTACCCTCCGCACCGCAGCCGGCACCACCCAGGCAGTGCGCCAGGACGGCGACACCCTGACCGAGATCGACGGATTCGCCGACGTCGGGGCGCTGCTCCGCTCCGAAGGCTGGGAAGCGACCGCCCAGAACGCGGCCGGCGCCACCCACCCGCTCGAGGGCGCGGACCTCGACGCCGTGGTCCCCTCCCCCGGGAAGATCATCTGCGTGGGCCACAACTACCGCAATCACATCAAGGAAATGGGCCGGGAAGTCCCCGAGTTCCCCACCCTGTTCGCCAAGTACCAGGAATCCCTGATCGGCCCGAATGACGACCTCGCCCTGCCGCAGGAATCGGACACGGTGGACTGGGAGTCCGAGCTCGCCGTCGTGATCGGCAAGAAGGGCCGCCGGATCAGCGAAGCCGACGCCGCGGACCACATCGCCGGCTACGCCGTGCTCAACGACGTGTCCATGCGCGACTACCAGTTCCGCACCGTCCAGTGGCTGCAGGGCAAGACCTGGGAGAAGTCCACCCCGTTCGGCCCGGCCCTGGTCACCAAGGACGAGTTCAGCGGCGGCCTCATGACCACCGCGGTGGACGGCGAGATCCAGCAGCAGACGCCCACGAACGACGTCGTCTTCACCCCCGAGTTCCTGGTCTCCTACATCTCCACCATCATCACGCTGAACCCGGGCGATGTGATCGCCACCGGCACCCCCGGCGGTGTGGGCCACGCCCAGGACCCCAAGCGCTACCTGCAGGAAGGCCAGATCCTGGTCACCAGCATCGAGGGCCTGGGACAGCTGAAGAACCGCGTGGTCAAGGAAGCCTGATGGTTGCCCGCCACGACCAGACGACGGACCCGGAGCTGCTTGCGGCCCTGCTGCAGGCGCGCCGGGGCACGGCGTTCTTCGCCCGCAAGCTCAATGAGCTGTCCGACGCGGAGCTCGACGGCGACTCGCTGCTGCCGGGCTGGACCCGCCGCCGTGGACCTGGCCAACGGCGCAGCGTTCCGGGACATCCCGGGCCCCGTCCTGGAACGGCTCCTGGCGGACATCACCGGCGCCTGGAAAACCCGCGGCACAGACAAGGACCTGATCGTCAGCGTTACAGACCGTGGCCTGACACTCGGGGACACGGCGTCGGACTCCCTCACCGTGGTTTCCGGACCGCTGGCCGGCGTCGTCGAGTGGGCCGCAGGCCGCGGCAGCTCCGGCGTCACGGCCACCGGGCCCGGCGCCGCCGGCGGTACGGTTCCGGCCGCACCGAAGTGGATCTGAGCCGCCACACCCCGTAGGCACCACGCAAGCACCCCATGATCCCCGCGGAAAAGCCCCCTCACCGAGGGGGCTTTTCCGTGTTCCGTGCCGGGGGCATTCCGCCGGGCTGCCTTTCCATCGAGGCGAGAACAGGCAATAATCGAATTGGTCAGCATACTTATCAATTTGAATGACGACTGAAGGAGCAGGCATGAGGGCACTTACGTGGCAGGGAAAGCGGTCAGTCCGGGTGGAAGAAGTTCCGGATCCGGTCATCCAGGAACCGACGGACGCCATTGTCAGGATCACGTCTTCGGCGATCTGCGGCTCCGACCTCCACCTGTACGAGGTCCTCGGGCCGTACATGAAGGCCGGCGACATTTTGGGCCACGAGCCCATGGGCATTGTCCAGGAGGTGGGGCCCGGGGTCACGAACCTCCAGCCGGGCGACCGGGTGGTCATCCCCTTCAACATCTCCTGCGGCCATTGCTGGATGTGCAAGCGGGGGCTGCAGTCCCAGTGCGAGACCACGCAGGTCCACTCCCACAACACCGGGGCCAGCCTGTTCGGATTCTCCGAGCTGTACGGGTCAGTCCCGGGCGGCCAGGCGGAACTCCTGCGGGTGCCCCACGCGGACTACGGGCCGATCAAGGTGGGCCAGGAACTGCCCGACGAGCGGTACCTCTATCTCTCCGACATCCTTCCCACCGCCTGGCAGGGCGTTAAGTACGCCGACGTCCCGGCCGGCGGGACACTGGCCGTCTTCGGTTTGGGGCCGGTGGGGCAGTTCGCCAGCCGGATCGGCCGCCACCTGGGCCACCGGGTGATCGCTGTGGAGCCGGTTGCGGAGCGCCGGAGCATGGCCGAGCGCCACGGCGTGGAGACCATCGACTTCACCAAGGACGTCGCGGAGCATCTGCGCGACCTGACCGAGGGCAGGGGCCCTGATGCGGTGGTGGACGCCGTCGGTATGGAGGCGCACAACTCCCCGGTCGGCGCGTTCGCGCAGAACGCGGTGGGGCTCCTGCCCGACGCGCTGGCCAAGAAGGCCATGGAGACGGCCGGCGTGGACAGGATGTCGGTCCTGCATACCGCCATCGATTCCGTGCGCCGAGGCGGGACGGTCTCGCTGAGCGGCGTCTACGGCGGCACTGCCAGCCCGATGCCGCTGATGACCATGTTCGACAAGCAGATCCAGTTCCGGATGGGCCAGTGCAACGTCCGCCGCTGGACGGACGATCTGCTGCCGCTCGTGGAGGACCCTGCAGATCCGCTCGGCGTGATGGACCTGAAGACCCATGAGGTGTCCCTAGACGGCGCCGCAGCCGCCTACGAGATCTTCCAGAAGAAGGAAGACGGCTGCATCAAAGTCGTCCTGAAGCCCTAGCGCAAGACCGCGCCCGCACTGAGAAAGGCAGAATCATGAGCACCTACCACCCGGAAAATGACCCCGCCAATCCGGACCGGCCCACGCCGGCCGGCCGCGCGGCGCAGCAGGACCCGTCCGGGGCAGGGGCGGCCGATCCCGCAGCCTCGGCCAACCCTGACCCGCTGGACGGGAAGATCACCGGGCTGGAGCCCGGCGGCGGGGTTCCTCCCGGAGAAACCCCGCCCGCGGAGGACCAGATGAGCCGCGACCAGGGGCACGAGGAGTAGCAGGCCCCTCCTCCGGCCGGCGCCAGCCAGCCGGGACCGGGACGTACGACGGCGGCACGCACCTGCGGTTTCCTGCAGACGGTGCGTGCCGCCGTCGTCCCTGACATGCTGGTGGGGTGCAATCGACCTCGACGGAAACTCCGCGCACCGCGCTCAGCTGGAAGCTGCTGCCCGCGTCGCTGGTGTCAGTCTCCGGGGTGCTGCTGTTCGGCGTCGAGAATGACCTCGGCTACGGGGTGCTGGCCGCGGGCCTGGTTACGGCGGCCCTGATTGACCGCGGGCTGCTGCGGCACCTGGCGCTGCTCGCGGCCGGCATGGTGATCATCAGCCTGGTCCCGCTGCACGCCGACCTGAGCCTCCAGCACATGGTCCTCATGGGCAGCGCCCTCGCCCTGGCCGTGCTGGTGCCGTGGGTGGTGTCGCGGTACGCGTACGGCGAGAGGATCATCCGGTTTCCGGTGAACACCGGCCGTAAATGGCCGCTGGCCGCGAAACTCTACCTGGCCGGCGTCGTCCTGCTGGGCTACTTCATTCTGCCCGCGTACCTGATCCGCACCGGGGTGTACCAGAACTGGCCGGACGCCTCCGACCCGACCATTTTCTCGCGGCTCTTCCTCGGCGTGAATGCCGTGGGCATCTGGGACGAGCTGTTCTTCATCTGCACCATGTTCACGCTGCTGCGGCAGCACTTCCCGGACTGGCAGGCCAACATCCTGCAGGCCGTGGTCTTCTCGTCATTCCTGTGGGAGATCGGCTACCAGGCGTGGGGTCCGCTGCTGACGTTCCCGTTCGCGCTGCTGCAGGGCTATACCTTCAAGCTCACCAAGTCCCTGAGCTACGTGGTCGCCGTGCACCTGACCTTCGATTTCGTGTTGTTCCTGGCGCTGGTGCACGCCCACAACCGCGACTGGCTGCCGGTGTTCCTGTACTGAAGCTGCCAGCGACCGCTCCTGACCAGTTACCGGGCCGAAACGGGCCGGGCGGCGGGGACACGCCGGTGTCGGTCCCCGCCGTGCCGAAGTAACTGGGCAGGAGCGCTGCTTTCGCTCTGTAGGTAGTGCCCTACACCGCAACAGCCTGGGGCGCGGGCGCGGGTTGGCGGACCAGTTCGTCCGCGAGGTCGGCGGCCAGGTCCTCGACCACCTGCCCGTACAGCAGACCGCCCTTGGCGGCGCTGGAACCCGCGGCCGAGGACAGGCAGCCGGTGGCGGGTGTCCGCTCCGGCACCACCGGCAGCCGGTCGAACCGCGGCAGCACCGCGGCAGGCCCGTCCACCAGGCGGTCCATGCCGACCCGGGCCGGTTCGAGGTGGAGCATCAGCGAGGTTTCCAGCACCCCGCCGTGCTCGATGTCCCAGCCCGGGAAGCCGCCCGGGTAGACCTGCGCCAGGGTGTCCTGGCTGACAAAGTCCCAGTACGACAGCAGGAGCACGCTCTGCCCTGCCCCGGGCTCGATTCCGAGCTCGCCCAGCGCCAGGTCGATTCCCTCGTACAGGAACTGGTAGTTCTCGAAGTGGCCGTTGATGAAGACCACGTGCCGGACGCCCTGGCTGAGGAAGGACTTCACCAGGTTGCGCGCGACCCCGATGAGGGCGGCGCCGTCGAGGCTGACCGTCCCCGGGAGGTGGTTGCCGCCGCCGGACTTCTGCTGCGACTTGTAGCCGTAGGCGATGGGCTGGGCAACCAGTGCGCCCAGCCGCCGGGCCACACCCTCCGCGAAGTGGGAGGCCAGGACGGTGTCCGTTCCCAGGGGAAGGTGGGGGCCGTGCTGCTCCAGCGACCCGACGGGAATGAGGACGATTGCCTCCCCGGATGCCACTGCGTCGCGGTAGGCAAAGGCGTCCAGGTCTTCCAGAAATACTGATCGGTCCATGCTGGTGGTGCTCCTCGTTGAGTTGCGGGCCCGGTGGCGGCGTCGGCCGCCACCGGGCCCGGCGGTGATGGTGTTGCGTGTCGGGGCTAGAGCCCGGCCGGGGCGGTGGTGGTGACGGGAAGGTCGCTGATCCGCGGTTCGGCTGCCACCGTGGTGGCAACGGTGCCGGGCGCCAGGATGAACTTCCGGTGGAAGTGCGGCCCCATCAGGGCGTAGGCCGTGGCGCTGGACAGGCCGCCGGCCAGCCAGGACAGGTCCCATCCGCCGAGTGCAACGGCTACCGGGCCCTGCATTGCCGGCACCAGGCCGTACATAAACAGCCAGGTGGAGAAGATGCCGATCAGCAGCGAAGCGATGCCGGCCGGGTTGACCCCCGGGAGGCGTTTGGTGCCGACGGCGTCGAAGAGCCGGGCAGGGTCTCCGGGCCAGCGCTTTTCAATCCAGAAGTAGTGCACCAGCATGACGCCGCCCCACGCAGCCACCCAGGCGACGAGCCCGATCAGCCACGCGTCCAGGACTGCGGCGAAGTCCTCCTGGAAGATGAAGAAGATGACGGCGGCCAGCGAGAAGACGCCGACGAACAGGTTGAGCTTGCGGCGGCTGATGGTGATGTCGAGGGCCTGCGTCGCGACCGAGAAGGTGTAGATGTTCAGGATGTTGGTGGCGATGGGGCCGTGCAGGACCATCAGGAGTACCGGCAGCGCCAGGACACCGAAGTTCTGGACGATCAGCTTGCCGGGGTCGATCTCGCCGCTGTTGGTAGCCAGGCTTGCGCCCAGGATGCCGAGCCAGACGACGGGGATGAACTGGCCCAGGACCGAGGCCAGGTAAACCTTGCGCTTGGGCACTTCGGTGCTGACGAAGCGGGAGTAGTCGGCGGCGTAGGTGAACCAGGTGATGCCCCAGCCGATGCCGATGGCGGTCATGACGGCGCTCATCGCGGCGATGCGCTCCGAGCCTTCGAGGATGTTGCCGGCCGGTCCGGCGTAGGACCAGTTGATCTTCATGCCGAACCAGGCGACGGCGGACATCACCGCGAGAATGATGATGGTGGGCGGCACGGTCCACTTTTCGAAGGCCGCGATGGCCTTGTAGCCGAACCAGGCGATGGCGACCTGCGCGGCCATGATGGCCGTGGCGACGCCGATCTTCCAGGCGTAGTTCTGGGCCGTCGGGTCAACCCAGCCGAGGGTGCCGAAGAGGGCCATCACCAGGTCCAGGATGATCCAGGTGTTGACGGCGCACCAGCCGATGACCAGCAGGGCCTGGATGGCGGCGGGAAGGTAGTTGCCGCGCCGGCCGAAGGCGGCCCGGGCGAGGACCATGCCGGTGGCGCCTGTCTTCTGGCCCAGCAGGACGAAGCAGCCGAAGAGCAGCATCCCGATCAGGTTCCCCAAAACCAGGACCGTGACGGTGTCGGCGAAGCCGAGGCCAAGATGGATGCCGAGGGCGCCGAGCACCCAGTTGATCGGGGCAAGGTTGGCGCCGGCCCAGATCCAGAACTGGCCGGACACTTTGTGGGTTCGCTGGGATTCAGGGATGGGCTGGAGCCAGGCCTCGACGTCATTGTCGGTGGCAGGAGAGTGGCTAGCCAAAATCATAGGGGGTTCTTCACGCATTGGAGCCTCCGTGAGTGAGTGGGGTCCTTCCAGATTATGTGGCATATGCCACATCCGCCTATATATGATGTGTCTAGTTAATATTTGCTTCACGCGACGGAGTGTCATGTCAATACGTCTTCAGGATGTCCTGGACCATCCCACCCTGGCGGTCGCCGATCCGGTGGTCCGGGCCGCGGCAGGCAGCGCCGCCCGGACGCAGCTCCGCTGGATCCACTCCAGCGAGATCCTGGACATCGCCCCGCTGCTCGACGGCGGGGAGCTGCTGCTGACAGGCGGGGAGGCCCTGGCCCTGGCCTCGGAGGAACGGCGGGTCACCTACATCCGCCAGCTGGCCGAGCGGGGGGTGGCGGCCCTGGCCATCGAGACCGGCGCGGCCCTCCCCTCCCTGCCGTCCTCAATGGTGGCGGCCGCCGAGGACGCCGGCCTTCCGCTGATCGAGCTGCGGAAAGTGGTGCCGTTCGTCAGCGTGATGCAGGCCATCAACTCCTCGCTGGTCAGCGAGTCGGTCTCGCAGTTGCGCCGGGCGGATGAGGCCAGCCACGCGATGGCCGTGGAACTGGCCCACGGCGGCAGCCTGGACCGGATCCTGGCCGTCCTGGCTGGCATCACCGGCAGCGAGGTGACCCTGGCGTCCCTTACCGGCGCTCCCCTGGCCAGCGCGACGCCGGGGCACGCGGAGACCGGCGACCCATCCGCGAACGCGGCTGGCACTGATGCCGCCGGCACTGCGGCCGGGGACGAGCCCGCATCCCCGGAAGCGCCGGACGACCATGTGCGCCTGATCCATATCGACGTGCCGGTGCGCGGCATCCTCGCGGCGCAGCTGGTGCTCCGCGTTCCGGCGGACGAGGACGAAAACCTTGCCCGGACGGCAGGGAAGCGCTCGGTGGACATCCTGGCCCTGGCCATGCTGCAGCGGATGTCCCCGGGATTGCGGGAGGTTGCCGGAGCCGCGCTGATGCGCGCGATCGATTCGGGCAGCCAGCCGTGGCGGCTGCAGCAGTTGGCGTCAGCGGCCGGCATCCCGGCTGCGTCCCCGCTGGTGGCTGTGGTGGTGCGCTCGGATATCTCCCAGCAGCTGCGGACGGCACTGGAGCAACACCTGTCCCGGGCGGCGCAGTCCCACGCCACGTACGTTGACAACGCGGAGCTTCTGGCGGTGGCCAGCCTGCCCGGCGACGCTACGGAAGGAAGCCGGCAGGAGCTCCTTGCGGGCCTGTTGGAGCTTCCGGCCATGGCCGGAACACTCGCGGCCGCAGGTCCCCTGGTGTCCGGAATTTCGGATGCCCCCTGGTCGCTGTCAGAAGCCAAGCTCACGCTGGAATTGGCGTCTTCCCCGCAGCAGGGAGCCGTAAGCGGGGGTCGGCACCGCACCGTCATCGACGCCGAGGCTTTCGCCGTCGAGCGCCTCACCGTACAGGCGCTGGACCCGTACCAGCGCCGGAACTTCGTGCGGCAGCAGCTGGGCGCACTCCTGGACCAGGATGCCCAGCGGAATTCCCGGCTGCTTGAAACCCTGGCAACCTGGCTGGACTGCGGATGCAACACCGCCCACGCAGCCCGTGAGCTTCATGTGGAGCGGCAGTCGATGCACCAGCGTCTCCGGCGGATCTTCGAGCTGTGCGGCGGCGACCCCCGGGATTCCGGCCGGCTGGCGGCACTGCATCTGGCCACGCGGCTGGCCCGGCTGGCCTGACGGGTCAGCCGGCCCCTTGGCGCAGGCCGGGCCCGGGGGCTGCGGGCGGGCGTCCGCCCAGCCGGGCGGTGACCTTCGCTGCGGCCGCGGCGCAGGCCTCCCCCAACGCCTGCAGCCTGTCCTGGGACACCCGGAACCGGGGAGCCGGGATCAGGACGGCGGCCACCACCTCGCCCCGGTGGTCAAAGACGGGAGCTGCCAGGCCAACCTCATCAAGGGAGGTTTCCCCGTAGTTGACGGCCCAGCCGCGCCGGATGTCGTCCTTCAGCCGTACCAGGTAAGCGTCAAGGCTGGAGTCGTCCAGTCCCGGGCAGCTGATGGCACCGCTGGTGAGGAGGGAGCGGACCCGGGGTTCGGGTTCGCGGGCCAGGAAGACCTGAACGGAGGCGCTGAGGGCGTCGTTGTACCGGGCCCCCAGCGGGGTGGTGTGCTTGATCTGGTGGTGGCTGGCGATCTGCTCCACGCAAATGGATTCATCACCGCTCCACACCATGAGGGCGCTTGTCTCGCCGGTCTGTTCCGACAGCTCGCGCAGTACGGGATAGGCAACCCGGCGTTCCTCAAGCTCGGCGAGGAGCGGCCCGGCAACGGCTATCAGTCCCAGCCCAAGCCGGAACCGCCGCGTTTCAGCGTCCCGCTCCACCAGGTGCTCCTGCTCGAAGGTGGCAAGGATCCTCGAGACCGTGCTCTTGTGCAGCCCTACCCGGTTGGCGATCTCGGTGACACCGAGCAGGGGCTCGTCCGCTGTGAAAGTGCGCAGGACCGCGATCGCGTTGACGATGACGGAAGCGCCCTTGCTGTCGCCGTTGCCTGTGGTCTCGGGTTCTGTTGCAGTCATGGTGTTACCTATCATTCCCTAAGGGAGAGCCAGAAGCGGCGCCACGGGATGGCGCCGCTTCCGGGTGTTCGTTGACGCCAGGGAGGAAACTAGGCGCCGATGATGTTGTACTCCGGGCCGAACGGGAACTTGGTGATGTTCTCCGCGCCGTCCTCGCCCACCACCAGGATGTCGTGCTCGCGGTAGCCGCCGGCGCCCGGCTGGCCGTCCAGGACGGTGATCATCGGTTCCATGGAGACCACCATGCCGGGTTCCAGCACGGTATCGATGTCCTCGCGGAGCTCCAGGCCGGCCTCGCGGCCGTAGTAGTGGCTCAGGACGCCGAAGGAGTGCCCGTAGCCGAAGGTCCGGTTCGCCAGCAGCCCGTGACCCACGTAGATCTCGTTCAGTTCAGCGGCGATGTCCTTGCAGACCGCACCCGGCTTGATGAGTTCCAGGCCGCGCTTGTGGACTTCGACGTTGATGTTCCACAGCTCCAGGGAGCGGGCGTCGGGCTCGCCGTAGAACAGCGTGCGTTCCAGGGCGGTGTAGTAGCCGGAGGTCATGGGGAAGCAGTTCAGGGACAGGATGTCGTGTTCCTGGATCTTGCGTGTGGTCGCCCAGTTGTGCGCGCCGTCGGTGTTGATACCGGACTGGAACCAGACCCAAGTGTCCCGGATTTCCGAGTCCGGGAAGGTCCGGGCGATCTCGTGGACCATGGCCTCGGTGCCGATCAGCGCAACCTCGTATTCGGTGATCCCCGCGGTGATGGCGTTGCGGATGGCCTCGCCACCCAGGTCGCCGATGCGGGCGCCGTGCTTGATGACCTCGATCTCTTCCGCCGACTTGATCATCCGCTGGCGCATGGCCGCCTGGGCCACGTCCACCAGGGTGGCCGACGCGAAGGCCGCCTGGATCTTGTTGCGGTTGTCCAGCGGCAGCGAGTCGTCCTCGACGCCGAGGCGGCGTGGGTTGATGCCGCGGGTGCGCAGGACTTCCTGGATGGCAAAGATGTAGTTGTCGCGGCGCCAGTCCGTGTAGACCAGGTTGTCGCCGTAGCTCCGCCGCCACGGCATGCCGGCGTCGATGTTGGCCGTGACGGTCACGGTGTCGTCCTTGGTGACCACCATGGCGTAGGAGCGGCCGAAGTAGGTGAACAGGAAGTCGGAGTAGTACTTGATGGAGTGGTAGCTGGTCAGGACGACGGCGTCCAGGTCCTTCTCTGCCATGATGCGGCGCAGGCCGGCCAGGCGGCGCTCGAACTCGGTATCGGAGAACGTGAGGCTCACCTTTGAGCCGTTGTTCAGAACCTTGAGGCGCTCCAGTTCGGCGATGGACGAAGCGTTGTCGGTGGTGATGGTCATCGTGGCGATGCCTTTCTCTAGTGCATTTCTTGAGTTGCGGTTGGTTGGTTGGCTTGAGAGGGAAGCTATTCGTGCCGCAGGGGCTCTTTGCAGGTTTCCCTGGAGAGGGACACTGCGATGAGGGAGACGACGGCGGCAGCCACCAGGTACCAGGCCGGCGCCAGGTCGCTTGCGGTTGCGGCGATGAGGAGCGTTGCCATGAACGGGGCGGTGCCGCCGAACAGGGCGTTGGAAAGGTTGAAGCTGACCGCAAAGCCGCTGTAGCGGACCCGGGTGGGGAACATTTCCGCCAGGAAGCTGGGGAGCGTGCCGTCGTTGAGGCTAAGCATGGCGCCCAGCAGGATCTGGACCAGGACGATGACCAGGAAGTTGCCGGTGCCGAGCAGTGCGAAGGCCGGGACGGTCAGGACGATAAAGGCAACCGAGGCGCTGATCAGCACCTTCTTGCGCCCGAACCGGTCCGAGAGCATGCCGGTGAGGAAGATGAAGCCGATGTAGGTGATCAGGGCGACGGTGGTGGCCAGGAATGATTCAGTTTCGCCGAGGCCCAGTTCCGAGGACAGGTACGTGGGCATGTAGCTGAGGATCACGTAGAAGCCGACGGCGTTGAGCAGCACGGCGCCGACGGCCTGCAGCAACTGCCGCCAGTGGTTGCGGAAGAGGCTGGACACGGGGGCCTTGACGGCGTGGTCCTCGGCGGCCAGCTCCCGGAACACGGGCGTGTCCTCGAGCTTGGTCCGGATGTACCGGCCGATCAGTCCCATGGGTGCCGCCAGCAGGAAGGGCAGCCGCCAGCCCCAGCTCTGCATGGCGTCGGTGGAGAGCAAGGTAGTCAGCAGGCCGGCCATCAGCGAACCGAGCAGCAGGCCGGCCGCGGTGCTGGCGGGGACCACCGCGGCGTATAGGCCACGCCGGTTGGCGGGGGCGTACTCCACCAGGAAAGCCGAGGCTCCGGCGTACTCGCCGGAGGCGGAGAAGCCCTGGACCACCCTGATGATCAGGAGCAGGACAGGCGCCCAGATGCCGATCGTGTCGTAGCCGGGGATCAGTGCTATGCAGAACGTCGCTCCGGACATGATGAGGATCGACAGGGAGAGGGCTGTCCGCCGGCCCACCCTGTCGCCGATGTGGCCCCAGACGAATCCGCCGAGCGGGCGGACCAGAAAGGAGATGGCAAAGAGGGCGAAGGTCAGCAGCAGCCCGGTTTGCGGATCGGATTCCGGGAAGAAGACCGTTGCGATGGTGACGGCCAGATAGCCATAGACGGCGTAGTCGAACCATTCAACGAAGTTGCCGATGAAGCTGGCAGCGATGACCCGGCGCCTGGTTTCCTTGCTGACGGCGTTGTCGGCAGGGGCGGGGCGTGGATCACTCAGGGTGCCGCCCGGGGAGCTGCGGCGGGATGGGGAGGAAGTTTCGTTACTCATGTTTCCACCAAAGTGTTCGTGGTTGCATTCAGCGCAACGCTGTTGCAACAGACTATGGTGTGATGGCCGCCACGGTCAATGGTTGTGAAAAGGCATTTTTCTTATTTGCGGGATATGGGCAGCAACTTCAGCGACTCAAGGCCGGTGCGGCATGCGTTGGAGCGGGGTAGCATGGGCTCGCAGTGTTGTTCCACATGCAATAAAGTTGCATTGATGCCGCAATTGGCTTCATCCGCCTTCTGCTAATCAAGCGCGTGGGGCGGTCAGGAACCGCGCCAGGTCCTCTTCTCCCGGGGACAATCCCATGTAAGCGAAGTCTGTAAACCCGAGGGTTGATCCGGTGAGGCGCTTGATTTCCGGCAGCACTTCGTCCGGCCAGTGGGGCGGTTCCCAGTCCTGGTGTTCGCTTTTGTAGTGGCGGCCGGACGGTGAGGTCCAGCCAGGGGGTTCGTTTTTGGTGGCTGGTGTTGGGGTCCAGCCGGTGGTGTGTCTGAGACGATGGTGCTTAGGGCAGGGTTGTCCCAAGTTGCTGATGCCGGTGGCGCCACCCTGGTGCCAGGCGAGGAGGTGGTCTGCCTCGTTGTCCAGTGAATTGTTGTTGCAGCAGGGGAAGGGGCATTTGCCGTCCCGAAGCCGGAGCCAGTTCCGCATGGCTTTGGTGACCCTGTAACTGGTCCGCCCGATTTCCAGTGGCGCCCCGTCCCTCGGGTCAACCAGAACCCGGTGGAACGAATCAGCCCCATTCGCGACCAGATTCCTCGCCATGGACGGTGGGATGGGGCCGAAACCGTCCAGCATGGCTGGTTCGTCGGTGAGGCCCATCAGGGCAAGTACCGGCACGGTGACCAGCACCTGGGCCCGCACTGACGAAGACGACCCGGCAGCCGTTCCTGCGTCTGCGCCACCGGCACTCGCCCCGCCACTGCTGCTGGTTCTGCTGGTGAGGATCGCTGAGGCAAAATTGTCGGCCCGGATCTGGTGCTCCGGCCTGCAGGGCGGACAAGGTCAGCGGCAAGGCGGTGGTCATCATATGGGATGCGGCCAGGAACGAAGCTGCAGCCCGCGGCCCGATGGCCAGCACGGCGGCGATCTCGGCGTCGACGGCCATCTCCTGCGCCCGCACCGGCGCCCCTGGAGGGGCGAGAGCGCGGGCGGTTTCCGCGTACTTCATGGCAGCGCGGGCCTTCAACCCTGCCACGCCGGCCTCTACGGCCGCTGCGCCGGAGAGGATGTCCAGGTTGGTGTCCGCCAGCATGGCCAGCGGATCAGGACCGGCAGAAGCGTCGACACCGGCAGCATCCACCTCCGCGTTGAGCACGTCAACGGCGGCCTTGATGTCAGCAAACGCCTTCGCCACCGCTTCGGTGCCCATGCACACATCATCGCAATGGGGTCTGACATTAAGGCGGGAAAGGGTCGGTCACGCGTGAAAACCGGAGGCCGCCTCTTCAGCGACCCCCGGTTTCCGACGCAAGCCCGGGCAGGTGGTGGACTATCCGCGGAGGCGCTCCATGCCCGGATCGAACAGCGGCTCGGCAGAGACCGTTGCCGCGACGCGCTTCCCGAAGTACTCGATCTCCACCGGGTCGCCCTCGGACACCGACGTCGGCAGCCACGCGTAGGCGATCGGCTTTCGGACGGAGTAGCCGTAGGCGGCGCTTGTGACGTAACCCACTGCGGAGCCGCCCACGTACACAGGTTCCTTGCCCAGCACAATGGACGTGCCGTCGTCGACCGTCAGGCACCGCAGCGCCCGGGTGGCCGGCTGCTCCCTGCGCCCGGCCAGGGCCTCACAACCCACAAAGCCCGTCTTGTCCTTGGCCACCGAGAAGCCCAGGCCGGACTCGTATGGGTGGTGCTCGGAGGTCATATCCGTGCCCCACAGCCGGTAGCCCTTTTCGAGCCGCATGCTGTTGAACGCGCCGCGGCCGGCCGCGATGATGCCGTGCTCCCTGCCGGCCTCAAACAGCAGGTCCCAGAGCTTTAGCCCGTATTCGGCGGTGGTGTACAGCTCCCAGCCCAGCTCGCCCACGTAGGAGAGCCGCATGGCAGTGACCGGGATGCCCCCAACGGAGATTTCCTTGGTGCGGAAGTACTTCAGGCCGTCGTTGGTCAGGTCGTCGGAGCTGACCTTGCCGATCACTTCGCGCGCCAGCGGGCCCCACAATCCGATGCAGCAGGTGCTGCCGGTGATGTCCGAGACGTGCACCCACTGGGCCGGATCCGCTGCCGACTGCTTCCGGGCTTCCACCCGCAGGTAGTCAAAGTCCACGTTGCTGTTGACTCCCAGCTGGAAGTCTTCCTCCGCCAGCCGTGCCACCGTCACGTCACTGCGGATGCCGCCGTCGTGCTCCAGCAGCAGGCAGTACGTTACGGCACCAGGCTTCTTGGCAATGTTGCCCGTGCTGAGCCGGTGCAGCAGCGCCTGCGCGCCCGGGCCCACCACGGACAGCCGCTTCAGCGGCGTCATGTCGAAAAGTCCGACGGCGGTGCGCGTCTTCCACGCTTCCGCGGCGGAGATCGGGGAAGAGAACATGGCGGACCACCCGTCCCGTTCCGGCGCCTGCCATTCTGCCGGCAGCTCCTCCAGGAGGCCGCGGTTGGCCTCGAACCAATGCGGGCGCTCCCAGCCGGCGGACTCCAGGAAGAAGGCGCCGAGCTCCTTCTGCCGGACGTTGAACGGGCTGACTCGCAGGTCCCGCGGGGATTCCCTGGGCTGCAGCGGGTGCATTACGTCGTAGATCTCCACGAAGTTCTGCTGCGACGTCTCGCTGACATAGGCGTCGGAGGTCTGCACCTTTTCAAAGCGGGTGAGCTCGCAGCCGTGGAGGTCCGTGCGCGACCGGCCCTCCACCAGCAGCTCAGCCATTGCCTTGGCCACACCGGCCGAATGCGTCACCCACACGGCCTCAGCCACAAAGAGCCCTTGGAGGTCCGGCGCCTCGCCCATGAGCGGGCCGCCGTCGGGGGTAAAGGAGAAGATGCCGTTGAAGCCGTCCTGAATTTCGGAACCGCGCAGCGCCGGCAGCAGGTCCTGGCTGTCCTCCCAAGCGGGCAGGAAGTCTTCCAGGGTGAACTCCAGGCGCGAGGGCATGCGGTGGTCCGACATTTCCTCTGCGGAGACCTTCGGCAGCGCGGACATGTCCACCGGCATGGGCCGGTGGGCGTAGCTGCCGATGCCGATGCGGTCGCCCCATTCGCGGTAGTACAGGTCCCTGTCCTGGTAGCGCAGGATGGGCTTGCTGGCGCCCTTCGGAAGCTCGTTGTCGCCTTCGAGTTCGGGCAGCGGGGTGCTGATCGCGTACTGGTGGGCGAGCGGCAGCAGCGGGACTTCCAGGCCAACCAACTTGCCGAGTTCACGGCCCCAGAAACCTGCGCAGGACACCACGATGTCCGCCGGGATCAGTCCGTTGTCTGTCTCGACGCCGGTCACCTTGCCGCCCTCCTGGGCGATGCCGGTCACCGCGGTGGAGCCGAGGAAGGTCACGCCACGCTCGCTGGAGCGCTCGATCAGCAGCTGCACCGCACGGGCCGCCAGGGCCAGGCCGTCAGTGGGGATAAGCAGGCCGCCCAGGACTTCGCGGCCGCCGGTGAGCTTGCCGGTATTCAGGAGTGGGTAGATCTTTTCGCACTCGTCGGCGTCGACGATCCTGCTTTCGACGCCCCAGGAGGTCATCACGCCCATCTTGCGCTTGAGGTCGGCGAGGCGCTCGGGGGTGGTTGCCAGCTCCAGGCCACCCACCTGGTTGAAGCAGGATTCGCCGTCCTTGCTCAGAGCCAGCAGCTTGTTCACCGTGTAGGTGGCGAATTCGGTCATGGTCCGCGACGGGTTGTTCTGGAAGACCAGGCCCGGCGCGTGCGAGGTGGAGCCTCCGGCAAGTTCCAGCGGTCCCTGTTCCACCACCGTGATGTTGGTCCAGCCCCGGGTGGTGAGTTCGTCGGCAAGGTTGGTTCCGACAATGCCGGCGCCGATGATAACAACGCGTGGTGATGCGCTCATGGGTTTGTTTCTCCTGTTGTGCGTGGCGGGCGTAGGCGTTAGCGGAAGACGACGGTGCGGGTGTTGTTGAGCAGGACCCGGTGCTGGCAGTGCCACCTGACTGCGCGGGACAATGCCTGCGATTCGGCGTCCCTGCCAACAGTGACCAGCGCATTCGGGTCCAGGCTGTGGTCCACCCGGAACACTTCCTGCTCGATGATCGGGCCCTCGTCCAGGTCTGCGGTGACGTAGTGCGCGGTGGCTCCGATGAGCTTCACGCCCCTGTCGTAGGCCTGGTGGTAGGGCTTGGCCCCCTTGAACCCGGGGAGGAAGGAATGGTGGATGTTGATGGCCCGGCCGCGGAGGGTCTTGCTGAGGCCGTCCGAGAGTACCTGCATGTAGCGGGCCAGGACCACCAGGTCTGCCTGGTACTCCTCGACCAGTTCCAGCAGGCGCGCCTCGGCCTGCGGCTTGGTTTCGGCGGTGACCGGGACATGGATGAACGGCAGGCCGGCGGCTTCCGCCATGGGGCGGAGGTCCTCGTGGTTGGAGACCACGACGGCGATCTCCGCACCCAGGCTGCCGGCGCGCCAGCGGAAGATGAGGTCATTGAGGCAGTGGCCGAACTTCGAGACCATCACCAGCACGCGCTGGGGGCGGCCGTCGTGGATGGCGAACTCCATGCCGAACTCATCGGCAGTGGCGGCAAACTCTGCGCTGAGGCCTTCCGCAGAGACCTCATTGTCTCCCGGGGTGAAGGCCGTGCGCAGGTAGAGCTTGCCGCTCATATGGTCGTCGAACTGCTGGTGTTCAACAATGTCGAAGCCGCGGTCAGCGAGGAATGCGGTGATCGCCCGGACGATCCCAGGGCGCTCCGGGCACGCAAGCGTGAGGACGTACTGTGCGGTCCCGGTACTGCGGATGCTGGGGACGGCGCCGGCTTCCGCCGTCGCAATGGCGGTGGGGCGGCCTTCGAGGACTGTGGTCATGGTCTACTCCTGGTTCTTTGCGGATGCTTGGGTGTGAGCGGGGGATGCCGAGCAGGGGCCGTCATCCGAACAGCGCTGGTCACATTCGTGCTTGGTTACGAGATCGAACTGGACGCCGCCGTGCTGGTCCACACCGCTCCGAATGGCGCGTTCCACGACGGAGTCCGCCAGCCGGCGACGGAGCGACAGCGGGTCCCGGCGAAGGTCCTTGACCAGGGCGAAGCAGAGCAGCAGCATGACCAGGACGAAGGGCAGGGCCGCCACGATGGTGATGCGCTGCAGCCCGGAAAGCGCCTCGGACGGTTCATCGCCGCCGGCGAGCAACATGACGGCCGCTACCGCACCCGTGAGGGTGCCCCAGAAGATCACCACGCCGCGCTTCGGGTCCGAGGATCCGTTGGAGCTCAATGACCCCATGATGATCGACGCCGAGTCGGCTCCCGTAATGAAGAAGATGGCCACCAGGGCCATCGCGAGGACGATCACCGCCGCGGTCAGCCAGGCCGGCATGGACATGTTCTTCACCAGGTCGAACAGGGCTCCGTCAAAATCGATGGACGGTGACCCGCTGGCCATGGACACAAGGCCGGCTGTGCCTTCCCTGTCCGCGTCCTCTTGGATCTTGAACGCCGTTCCGCCGAAGATGCCAAACCAGATGACGCTGACGATGCTGGGTACCAGCAGGACGCCGGTGACGAACTGCCGGATGGTGCGGCCGCGGCTGATCCGGGCGATGAACATGCCCACGAAAGGCGTCCAGGACACCCACCAGGCCCAGTAGAAGATGGTCCAGCCGGACATCCAGGTGCGCAGGGCCTCGTCACCGACGGCTTCAGTGCGGGAAGCCATCTCGGCCAGGTCCCGGGCGTAGTCCCCCACCGCGGCAGGGATGAGGTTGAGGATGAAGAGCGTGGGGCCGGCGATGAAGACGATGAGCGCCAGGACAACGGCCAGGACCATGTTGATATTGGACAGCCACTGGATGCCGCGGCTGATACCGGACACCGCCGAGGCCACAAAGCAGGCGGTCAGGACGGCGACAATGGCCACGAGCACTGGCGTACCCACCTCGCCCATCCAGCCGTTCGAGCTCAGCCCGCTGCCGATCTGCAGGGCGCCGAGGCCCAGGGAAGCCGCCGTGCCGAAAAGCGTGGCGAAAATCGCCAGGATGTTGATGAACTTTCCCAGCGGTCCCTCGACTGTCCTGATGCCGAAAAGGGACGTAAACGCTGCCGAGATTAGCTGGCGCCGGCCCAGGCGGTATGTGCCGTAGGCCATGGCGATGCCAACGACGGCGTACATCGCCCACGGGTGCAGGGTCCAATGGAAGATGGAGGTGGCCATGGCCGTCTGGATGGCTGCGGGGGTCCGTCCGTCCACGGTGCCGGGCGGCGGCGAAATGTAGTGGTAGAGCGGTTCGGCAACACCGTAGAACATCAGGCCGATGCCCATTCCGGCCGCGAACATCATGGCAACCCATGAAACGGTGCGGAACTCGGGCTTTTCACCGTCCTTGCCGAGGGGAATGTTGCCCCACTTGCCCAGGGCCAGCCAGAGGACGAAAACAACGAATAACGAGGCCAGGACCATAAAGAGCCAGCCGGTGTACTCCATAACCCAGTCCAGGGCGAGTGTCGAGGTAGTGGCCAGGCTGTCCCGGCCCAGGAAGCCCCAGGCCACGAAGGCCAGGGCAAGGACGCCGGTGATGCCGAAGGTGGCCTTATCGAGGGTGAGCTTGCGGTTCCGCCGTTCAGCCACAGCCTGTTCGGCCTTGGTCTGGCGGAGTTCCTGCATGATCTGTTCGGTATCCTCCGCGTCCTGTGACTCGTGGGAGGAAGAAGAGCTATCCGGTGCAGTAACGGGTGTGGGCTCCTCCAGGTCAAGGGGGGATTGGGTATCCGGGCGGATGTCGCTGTTCAAAGCCATGTCAGGTCCTTTGGTAAGAATTCATGGGCTGGCGCTGTACTCCGGCGTCCCCGGGCCGGTGGAAGATCGGTGCTTCCTCTCATTCAGTGGTTACGATCAGCTCTGCTTCGATCGTGGAACAGGGGGTCAGGCATCGATCACCAGATCGGTCTGCGCGACTGAGCAGCAGGGCAGGAACTTGCCCGCCGAGATTTCCCGCGCCCGGATTCCACCCTGGTGGTTCATCTCGATCTCCCCTGAAAGCTTGACGACCTTGCAGGAGCCGCACATGCCCTCCTTGCAGTTCGCGCCAATCCTGACGCCCGCACGCTGGGCCGCCTCGAGGATGCGTTCGCTGGGGTCGATCCGCACGTTAAGGCCGGTGCGCATGAAGGTCATGGTGAGGGTGCCTGTTCCCACCGTGTCAAAGCTCAAGGCGTCAGGGGAGCCGGCATCCGGCTCCGTGGCCGGGCCGTCGGCGGAGGGGTCCGGGCCGGGCGCCTCCGGGTCGATGATTTCCAGCGGCAGCCCCGAGGCCTCCAAGGTTCCGTCGGCGTCGTAGCCAGGCTCGTAGAGCCCAAACGCGGCAGGCTGGCCTTCGTAGTAGTTCTCGGCGGACTCGGCGATCTCCTCGGCAATTTCCTCCGCGACGTCGGCTGCAAGCGCCACCTCCGCCTGATATTCCAGGAGCGTCTGGCGGTCTCCCGAGAAGAACTCCATATGAATGGAAGTGTCGTCCACCCCGACCCCCTTGAGGAGCTCGGCGGCGGTGTTCAGGTAACCTTCGGGACCGCATGCGTACACCTGGCGGCCGTTGGCGTCGGGGGCCACTTCCTCGAGCATGCCTGCCGTCAGCCTTCCACGGAGCCCGTCCCATCCCTCCGGGACGCTGCGGTCACCCAGGGAGTAGTGGACCGTGATGCGCGAGTCCACCGAGGCGATATAGGCCAGTTCCCGGTGAAAGGCAAAGCCTCCGGCGTCCGAGCCGTGGTAGAGCACTGCAACATCGGCGTGGCCGGGCAGGGAGTGGATTGTCCGGACCATGGACATGATCGGAGTGATGCCTGCGCCGGCTGCAAGCAGGAGGAACCGCGCCCGCCGGTCGGCGTCGGGCAGGTGGAACGCTCCAACGGGCCCCAGCATTTCAAGGACGGTGCCGGGCTTGACGTTCTCGTGCGCATATGGCGAGACCAGTCCCGTGGAGTCGCACTTGACGGTGATGCTGAAGGTCCAGGGCTCGGTGGGCGAACTGGACAGCGAGTAGCTGCGGTCCACCGGTTCCTGGTCCTGGCCATTTACGGGAAATGCGACGTTCACGTACTGGCCCGCGCGGAACGCCAGGGGCGCACCGTCGCAGCGGCGGAACACAAAGGTCATCATGGCGCCGGCCTCGGCGACGGTCTCGACGCATTCGGCCGTGAACTCCTGCGGATGCCATGGGCCCAATGCACGGGCTGCCCGGGCGGGCGTCTCGGCGCTTCCCATCACCCTGTTCCACGGCATCTCAAGACCGCGAATACGCTGTGGTTCTTGGATTGCCGTTTCGGTGAGGAGTTCAGTCATGCCAAGTACTCCTGCACGCGCTGCACGTACCAGTTGATGAATGCCTCGACCTGGTATTCGCTCTTCATGTAGGGGCCGGGCTCGTAGGCGGGGCTGCCGGCACCCTGCTGGCACAGCTCCACGAACGCCTTGTCCTGCAGGTTCGTCTGCTTCCAGGTGTAGGTGAGCTTCTCCAGGTCGTAGTCCACGCCCTCCACGGCGTCGTCAGCCACAAGCCACGTGGTGCGGACGAGGCTCTGGTGTTCGTTGATGGGAAAAACACCGAACGTGATGACGTGGTCGCCGAGGAAATGGAACCAGCTGTTGGGCTGCAGGTGCATCGAGCAGCGGCCAAGGCGGAAGTCGCGCAGGTCACCGAGCAGCTTCTTGGAAAGCCTGCGCCCGTCGGCGGAGAATGATTCGCCTTCTCCGTCGAGTGATTCCCGTGAGATGCGGATTCCCGCGACGCGGGTGTCCAGCTCCTCGACTACCTCGTAGGGAAGGCCGTAGCGGCGGCACCGCTCTTCGAGGGAGGACTGGGCCTCTTTGTTGCGGTCCCACACTTCCTCCAGGTGGGGCGGGATCAGGCCTTCGGTCAGGCCCCAGGTGGGGAAGAGGGAGCAGGCGAGCTCAGGGTGTCCGTCGCAGTGGTAGCACTCACGGTTGTTCTCCATGACGAGCTTCCAGTTGCCCTCTTCGATGATGTTCTGCTGGTAGGCGATTTTCGTCTTCGCGAGATCATGGGGCGCCAGGTACGGCTCAAAGATCTTTGCCGTTTCGTCGAAGTCCGTGGGCGGTTCATCCGCAATACAGACGAAGATGAGTCCGGCAACCTCACGGCCGTGGGCACGCTTGAGGCCGAAGCAGCTCTTGTCGAACTTCGTTTCCCCCGGTGCGGAGGCATGGATGAGGTTGCCCTCCGGGGAGTACGTCCAGGAGTGGTAGCCGCAGACCAGGTTTCCGGTTGACCCGGCAGCCTCGGTGAGAACGCGGGCACCGCGGTGGCGGCAGACGTTATGAAGGACGTTCACGCCGCCGTCGTCGTTCCGCAGCACGATCAGGGAGTAGGGCCCGTAGTCAACGGTGACGTAGTCTCCGGGCTCCGGCAGTTCAGCGGTGCTGGCGGCAAAGATCCAGTGCCGGCCGAAGATGGCCTCCATGTCGATGTTGAAGATGGTGCGATCGGTGTAGAAGGGGGCATCGAGGGAGTAGCCGGTGCGCCGGAACTCAAACAACGCGGAAATTTCTGCCAGCTGCCCGGCAGGCAATGACGCAGCGAGTTTTCCGCGTGAATTAAGGGGCACGTTCACTGAAGCAGTCAAGGGTTTCCTCCCGGGAGGCCTGGGTTGCGGGTGGTGCGGGGTGACCACGGGGCGCGGGTGCTAAGGGGATGGTCGAAGAGCTTGTAATGATGAGATTAGGGACACATCTGCTGCAACAAAAGCGCCAAATTTTGAAGATAACCCTGCAGAATTAGTGCATGATCGACGCTAGGCTCATCACCCTGCGCGTGTTCGCCCGGTGCGGCACCATCGGCGCAACCGCGGAGCTCACGGGTTATTCTCCCTCTGCCGTCTCCGCGCAGTTGCGGGAACTCCAGCGTGTGCTTGGAATGCAGTTGCTGACAAAAGACGGCCGGGGCGTGCGGCTTACCGCCACCGGACGCTTCCTCGTAGCGGGATCGGATGCCCTCATCGCGCAGTGGGAGAGCCTGCGCGCCGTGGCTATGGAGGCCGGCGACCAGGTGCAGCCCCGTCTTGGCCTCGGCGGATTTTCCTCTGCAGCCGCCCAGTTGCTGGCGCCGTTGGCCGCCACCCTGCGTTCAACCCGCCCCCAGCTGGAGGTGCAAGTCCTTGAGGCTGACCCGGCACGCTGCTTCGACCTGCTGGTGGCGGAACGAATCGACCTTGCCGTCATCGTCGCCATGCAGTCCGACACTTATGGCGAGGACGATCCGCGCTTCGAGCAGAGAGTCCTGCTCGACGATCCCCTGGATGTGATCGTTCCCGCTGACCATCCGCTGGCATCACGGGAAACGGCGACGCTTGAAGAGCTGGCATCCGAGCCCTGGATCACCGAGGCCGCCGGTTCCACCTACCATTCCCTCTTCACCGCGGCGTTCACGGCGGTGGGGCTGACGCCGCGGATTGCCCATGAGGCCGTCGAATGGGAAACCCACATCGCGTTCGTGGGCGCGGGGCTGGGCATTGGCCTGCTGCCCCGGCTGGCGCCTTTGCATGGTGCCGAGAACGTGGTTCGGCTACGCATCACCGGTAAGGCGCGACCCACGCGCCGCATTGTGGTGGCAGCGCGCAGGGGCAGCCTCGCCTCACCCCTGATCCAAGAGTCGATCGACATCCTGCAGGCCAACGCCAACCGCATCCTCACCGCCCGGCTTGAAGAGGACCTCTGAGCGCTGTCGGCGACGGAATAGCGACGGCGGCCCCCACCGAGGCGTGGGGCCGCCGTTCGCGGGGCCGGCTACTGGAAGGACCGGATCCTGATGCCGGAGAAGGATGCCGGCCCGCCGTCCGAGTAGAAGGAAATCCCGGTGTCTCCGTCCGCGAAATGCACCTGCTGCGAGATCACCGTATGGCCTGCGTTGATGAACACTTCGACGCTTTGCGTATCCACGAAGATGCGCAAATGCACTGAGCGTGCGGCGGCGTCGATGGGCGCCGCGGCCCGGGTATATGGGACCAGCGAGTAGCCGGCAAGGTCCGAGGGCGCACGGTCCACGTACAGCTCATTGCCGTACTTGCCGATGTTGGTATGCCGGGCGCCGTTGGCGGAGCGGCCCACAGAGACCCCAATGTTCGTGGCGGCATCCCACGAGATGTCGAGTTCCAGCTCGTAGGCCCGGCCGTTCCAGGGCAGGACGTAGCTGCCGTCCACAGCCAGGTCCGGGAACGAGGTGGAGGAGCTGACGTAGTTCGAAAGCGCTGTGACGGGGCTGCTGAGCAGGCTGTACCAGCCGCCTCCCTGGCGTTCCAGGCGCAGCTCCCGCACGACGGAGTTCTGCCCGTTGTACCCGTCGGAGGGGTCGGTGGGAACGTCCCGGGCTGCGTACTTCCAGTTGTTCATCCAGCCGATCGCGTACCGCCGCGTCGCGGGCGCCTCAACGGCCGGCCAGGAGACGGCGCCGTACCAGTCCCAGCCCCAGTCCAGCCACTGCGGGTTGGCGACGTCGTCGGCCAGGAACTGCTCCCCGTCCCACGTGCCCGTCCAGTAGGCGTAGGTCATGGGCAGCCCAATGCTGTGGGCGTCCATGCTGGCGCCGAGCACCCAATGGCTGGTGCCGTCGTCGGCTGTCATCTCGAACAGGTCGGGACACTCGATTCCGCCGAGCGCGGGGTTGGGGAAGTCGAAGTTGCGCTTCAGCTGCCAGTCGCGCAGGTTCGAAGACGTATAGAAGGCCGCGTACCGTGCCCGGCCGATCACGCAGACCCATTCGTTGCGCGCCGCATCCCAGTGGATTTTCGGGTCCCGGAACCATTCGGCGTTGTCGATTTCCGCCTGCGTGACCGCAGCCCTGCCATCGGTGTTCACGATGACCGGCTCGGAGAGCGCGGTGAACGTGTAGCCGCCGTCGGTGGACCAGTAGAGGTACTGCTCCTGGTACTTCCGGATGCCGCCGGTGGGCTGGGTGGCAAGGACGACGACGGCCCCTGCGCCGAAGCCGGCCGTGTTGGCCGTGTCCACCACTGCGGATCCGGACCACACGGGGAAATCGGGCTGCAGCGGCAGCGCATCACCGTGATGGGTGAACGCCACCCCGTCCGCCGTGGTGGCATGGTCCCAGCCGCCCTGGCCGTTGTTTTGCGTGGAATGCAGGTAGTAGAGGTGGTATTTGCCGTCCAGCAACACCGGCCGCTGCGGGTCGCACAGCCACCCCGACGGTGGCGTCATATGGTAGACGGCCCGCTGGGAGGCCTGCGCGGCCCGGGCGGGAACGGCGGCTGCGCCCCCGCCCATGATCAGGGCGAGCGCTCCTGCCCCGGTGCCTTGCAGGACGCGGCGACGGGAAAAGGCATGTGTCATCGTTGACTTCCTTTCGAAGGCGGCTGCTCCGCCGGGCGCTGGGGGGATGGAACCTTCGGTGGTTCACGCATCCGGATCATCCGGTGCTTAAGCGCTTTAGCAGAAGAAGATACCGAGCGGCAATGCGGCGGTCAAGCGTTTAAGCAAAAAGGACCTCCAGGAAAAGCAGCCAACGAGCGGCCAAGGCCACGGTCAATAACAAATTTTGCTAAAACGCTTGATCATTTCTCGGTTTCGCATTAGCTTCGGGTGATCAAACGCTTTAGCAGAAATGGACATCACCGCCGATGAGCTACCCAGTTTTCTTCCAGCCCGCCGATGCCTGGGTTGGAGACCTTATCCCGTTCCAGAAGGACGGGGAGTTTTGGCTCTTCTACCTTCACGAGGTCCGCTCCGCCCCGAAGCCCGGCACGGCCTGGAACCTGGTGACCACCAAGGACCTCACCCAGTTCCAGGACCACGGTGTGGCCCTCCCCCACGGCACCACAGACGACCTGGACTTCAACTGCTACACAGGCAGCATCATTGTTGACGACTCAGGCATCCACCACCTGTTCTATACAGGTCAGAACCCGAACAACCTGGGAACGGACGGCCTGCCCCTGCAGCTGGTCATGCATGCCACCAGCACGGACGGCATGGGCACCTGGGTCAAGCACCCGGAGCTCACCTTCGGCGCTCCGGACGGGTTCGAGTCCGCGGACTGGCGGGACCCCTTCGTCTTCCGCGACGAGGCCGCCGGCCTGTGGCGGATGCTCCTGGCAGCCCGGCACTCCGAGGGCGCCGAACGCCGCCGCGGGGTCATCGCCCAGTGCGTCTCCAAGGACCTGATGACCTGGCAGCACACCGAGCCCTTCTGGGATCCTCGCAGGTACATCACCCATGAATGCCCCGACGTATTCGAGTGGGGCGGCTGGTGGTACATGGTCTACTCCGAGTTCTCCGAAACGTTCACCACCCGGTACCGGATGGCCAAGAGCCCCACGGGCCCGTGGACGGTCCCGGACCTGGACAGCATCGATGGCCGCGCCTTCTACGCCTCCAAGACGGCGGAGCGGGACGGCCGGCGGTTCTTCTTCGGCTGGATTGCCAGCAAGGAAGGCAATCGCGACGACGGCGCCTGGCAGTGGGCGGGCACCATGTCCGTCCTGGAGGCACGGCAGAACGCCGACGGGACGCTGGCCTTCGGCCTCGCGGACGAGCTGGTGGACAGTTTTTGGGAAAGGATCCCGCTTAAGCTGGAGCGCCCGCTGCCCCTCCGGCTGGACGTACCGGACTCCTACAGCGCCGCCGTCACAGCGAACGACCTGCCCACGCAGTTCTATGCCAGGGCGGTGCTGGACATCCAGGCCGGCACCACGGAATGCGGAATCCTGCTGCGTTCCAGCCCTGACGGCGACCACTCCTACGTCCTCCGCCTCGAGCCGAAGCGCGGGCGCCTGGTGTTCGACCAGTGGCCCCGGTGCATCACCGGCGAGGCCCAATGGCACGTCTCCGGGGACGTTCCCTACGCCATCGAACTGGAACGCCCGTGCGACCTCTCCCCCGGCAGCCACACGCTGGAGGTGGTCGTAGATGGCGACCTCTGCGTCGCCGTCGTGGACCGCCAGGTGGCCCTCAGCACCCGGATCTATGACCTTCCCGCCGGCGGCATAGGCGTGTTCGCCGGCGAGGGCACCGTGACCGTCACGGACTTCGAAGTACGCAAGCGTACCGACAACTGAATACAGCCAAACCCCTACCTCCGTTCCAATCAAGGGAGATTGACCCAATGAAGAAAATGCTCCGCGCTGCCGCAGCTGCAGCGGTTACCGCCCTGGCACTCACCGCCTGCGGAGGCACAAGCTCCACCGACCCGTCCAACGTCAGTCCCACCGGCGAGATCAAGGCCCGCGAGATCTCGTGGCTGCTCTCCCGCCCTGCCGACGGCGCTGTCATCAACATCATGAAGAAGCTTGCCGCGGACTACGCCAAGGAGCACCCGGGCTTTGAGCTCAACCTGATCACCACACCCGACCGACCGTCCTATATCCAGAAGCTCGAGACCCTGGCGGCAGCCAACAAGCTGCCCGAACTGTTCGACACGGACGCCACGCCCTTCGCCCAGCAGCTGGCCAAGCAGGGGAAGATGATGGACGCCGAGCAGCTGCTGGAGTCACTGGGCATCTACGGGAACTACCGTCCGGGGGCCCTGGACTACCAGCGCTTCGACGACGGGTCCCTGTACATGATCCCTTTCCAGTTTGAGCTGGAATTCATCTGGTACAACAAGGCGCTCCTGGAGAAAGCAGGCGTGGCGGTACCCACCTCGCTCGACGACATCCCGGCCATGTGCACCACCCTGCGCAGCGCCGGCATCACCCCCATCGCCATCGACGGCCAGGACCAGTGGCCGCTGGAGCGTTACATCGCCTACCAGCCGTTCCGCGAAGCAGGCCCCGAGTTCGTCCAGAAACTGAAGAAGGGCGAAGCGAAGTTCAGCGATCCGGCCGGCCAGAAGACCGTGAACTGGATGGCGGAACTGGGCAAGGCCAAGTGCTTCCAGGACGGATTCTCCGCCCAGGGCTACTCGGACGCGCAGAACCAGTTCACGTCCGGCCAGGCTGCCATGTACAACATCGGCACCTGGGAGCTGCCCAGCCTGGCCACGGACAAGCTGGATCCCTCAGTCCGCAACGACATCGACTTCTTCACCCTTCCCACCACCGCAGGATCCGTGACGGGCGCCAACGAGTTCGTGTCCCCGTCCGGCATCGGCATGGCGGTCAACGCCAAGACCTACGATCCCCTGGTGAGTGACTTCCTGAAGTTCGCCCTGGCAAAGTACCCCGCTGAATACGCCGCCACCGGGGCACTGTCCCCCACCACCGACGTCGAAACCGTTGTCCCGGGCAATGCCACGCCGCTGTACCAGAAGGCCCTCGACCAGGCCAACAGCCTCGGTTCCAAGCAGGCCATGCCGTGGGACACCCAGCTGGACCCGACCACCAACGGCCGGCTGCAGCAGGAGCTGGTGCTGCTGGTCCAGGGCAACATCTCGCCGGAACAGTTCACCGAAACCATGGACAAGACCATCGCGCAGAACGCACCGAAGTTCTTCAAGTAGAAACCGCTTTTTCACACCGGCACTGCTTCTTCACGTACCCAACGCGGCGGGGGAACCCAGCGTCCCCCGCCCGCAAGGCCCCGAAAGGCCCCGCCATGCAACCCAACCGGATGCTGCCCAACAGGTCACGGACCTCCGTCCTGGTCTTCCTGCTTCCTCCGCTGCTCCTCTACGCCGCAGCAGTCCTCTTTCCCATCCTCCAGTCCCTGTTCCTGAGTTTCTTTTCCTGGAACGGCATCAGCGATATGGAGTTCGTGGGCCTGGACAACTACGTCCGCATGTTCGTTGCCGACGACATCTTCTGGCGGGCGTTCATGAACGCCCTTATCTACCTGGCCATCTGCCTGGTCCTACAGCTTGGCGGCGCCCTGGTGGTGGCCAGCCTCCTTACCTCGCTCCGCCGCGGACGCGAGCTGATCAAGACCCTCTACCTGCTGCCGGCCGTCATCTCAACGGTGGCCATCGCATTCCTCTTCATCCGGATCTACTCCCTGGAGCCCGTGGGCCTCCTCAACCAGCTGTTCCAATGGGTTGGCCTGGACCACCTGGAGCGGCCCTGGCTCTCGGACGTCAACACGGTCCTGGCAGCCGTGTCCGCACCGGAGGGCTGGCGTTTCACCGGCCTGTACATGCTCATCATCTACGCGGCCCTGCTCGCGGTGCCCAAGGAGCTTGAGGAGGCCGCAGTCTTGGATGGTGCCTCCCGGTGGACGCTGTTCACCAAGATCCGCTTCCCGTATATCCGTCCGGTATGGATCACCACCACCATCATGGCCACCACCTACGGGCTCCGCGGCTTCGACATCCCCTACCTGATGACCAACGGCGGTCCGGGGCAGTCCTCGGAACTGCTCACCACCTACATGTACAAGGCAGCGTTCACCAGCACGGACTTCGGCTACGCCAGCACCATCTCCGTGTTCATCGTGGTTGAGTGCCTCGTCGCCGTCGGCCTCATCCTGTTCGTACTGAAGCGGAAGGCAGACTCATGATCACCCAGACAGCCCCTCCCACCCCGCCCGCCGCCGTCCTGCCTTCACGGCCGCCCGTCAAGCGCCGCAGGCGGAGGCCCGACCTGTTCCGGACGCTGTCCCGCGTGCTGATCATGCTCATCGTGATCGTGCAGGTGTACCCGCTGGCGTGGCTGTTCCTGACCAGCCTCCGTACGGAACAGGACTTTGCCACCGGCGATCCCTTCGCTCTGCCCAGCTCCCTGACATGGGAGAACTATGCACGGGCCTTTGACACCGGCGACCTGGGACGGAACATCCTCAACAGCTTCATTGTCACCATGGGGGCGAACATCCTGATCGTCCTGCTGGGCATGATGGCCGCCTACGCCATCCAAGTGCTGGGGTTCCGGCTCAGCAAACTGGTCCGCGGGCTGTTCCTGATCGGCATCATCGTCCCGGTACAGATCGCCCTGGTCCCGCTGTTCATCGACTACTCGGCGGTGAACCTGCTGGACACCTACCTGTCCATGATCATCCCGCTGGCCGGGTTCTCGCTGCCCATGTCCATCTACCTGTTCTGCTCCTTCTACGAGTACATCCCCAAGGAAACGTACGAGGCAGCGTCCTTGGACGGCGCCGGACCGTACCGGATCTTCGGGCTGATCACCATGCCGCTGTCCCTCAACACCGTGGTGACCGTGGTCCTGGTAAACAGCATCTTCATCTGGAACGACTTCATCTTCGCCAACACGTTCGTTCTGTCCGAGGACCTGAAGACCATTCCACTGGGCCTGCAGAATTACATCGGCGCCATGGGCAAGGTGGACTGGACGGCAACGTTCGCCGCGGTCTGCGTGACCATCACCCCGCTGCTGCTGGTGTTCCTGGTGCTCAACAAGGCCATGATCCAGGGACTCGAGAACGGGGCGACGAAGGGATGACGGCAACGGCGGATGGATATACTCCTCAAGGAGGGCAGATGAGTTCAATGGAGAATGGTGCGGAGGCGCCGGTCCCTGGCGCCTCGACGCCGAAAACCCCGGAGCGCACGCACCCCGTCACCCTCCGCGACGTGGCAGAAGCGGCCGGCGTTTCCACGGCAACAGTGTCGCTGGTGGTCAACAAGAAAAAGGCCGCCCGGATCGCCGAGGAAACCCGCCGGCGGGTGCAGGACGCCATCCGTACCCTGGGTTACCGGCCCAACGCGATGGCCAAGACCCTGGTCAGCGGTACGTCCCGGTTCATCGGACTGGTGGCCGACGGCGTTGCCACCACGCCCTTCGCCGGCCAGATCATTCATGGCGCGCAGGACGAGGCGTGGAAGCACGGGTACGCCCTCCTCATCGCCAACACGGAGGGCAACAACGAACTCGAGCAGGACGCCATCCAGATGATGCTCGAATACAAAGTGCGCGGCATCCTCTACTCCACCTGGTTCCACCGCCACACGGACATTCCGGCGCCGCTGCGCGAAGCCGACTTCGTCCTGGTCAACTGCTTCTCCAACGAGCCCGGGACCCGGGCGGTGGTACCCGACGAGGTCCAGGGTGGCCGCTCAGCCACGGACATCCTGCTGGGGCACGGGCACCGAAAGATCGCCTTCATCAACGCCACCATCCCCGCCCCGGCCAAGGACGGGCGACTCCAGGGGTACCGTGAGGCACTCGAGAACGCAGGCGTTCCCTTCGACCCTTCCCTGGTCCTGGAGGCGTATCCGGACCAGGAGGGCGGCTACCGGGCCACGGAGGAACTCCTCAAGCGTGGTGCGACCGCTGTTTACTGCTACAACGACCGGATGGCCATGGGCCTCTACGACGGCCTGCGCGAGCACGGCCTCTCCATCCCCGACGACATGGCCGTGGTGGGGTTCGACAACCAGGAAGTCATTGCCGCCCATCTGCGGCCCCCGCTGTCCACGGTGTCCCTCCCCCACTACGAGCTGGGTGCGGCGGGTGTGAGGATGCTGCTCGGGCTTGACGGGGCGCCGGAAACCGGCACAGGCGGGATTGCGAAAATCCATTGCCCTGCGGTGGAACGGACCTCGGTGAAGACCCAGGCCCGGGCCTGACCTGGAGAAAAGCACGACGGCCGGTGGTCATGCTGAAGCGCTGATCACCCGGTTCCGCCCCGCGAGCACACCCGTCACGGCAAGGACCGCCATGACGCCCGCGGTGACCAGCAGCGGAAGCCTCCAGTCTCCGCTCAGATCGCGAAGAGCTCCGAACATCACCGGCCCCACAGCAGCCAGGCCGTAGCCCACCGACTGCGCCATGCCGGACAATGATGCCGCCTGCGGGTAGTTCACGGTCCGGAGGCTGAACAGCGACAGGGCAATGACAATGAGGCTTCCGCACCCGGCCGCCCCCAGGAGGACCCACAGCAGGATGAGGTCCGGTGCGAGGGCCAGGCCCAGGAACGTCACAACCATCAGCGCGCCGCTGGTGAAGGAAACGAGCCGCTGGTCCGACCCGCGGTGAAGGATGCCCCCTGCTGCGAGGCTGGCGAAGACGCTGACCAGCAGGAAAACGGACAGGTGGATGCCGGCGGTAGTAGCCGGGACCCCGCGGCTTTGTTCGATTGTAGGCAGCCATGCCATCAGGACGTAGAAGGCGATCGACTGCAGCCCCATGAAAATGGTCACCTGCCAGCCCAAAGCCGAAGTCCAAGGCGATTGGTGGGAGACTTCCGGCGTGGCGGCGTACATGGCGCCGGAGCCGTGCCGGCGCAGCCAGGGCAGGAGTACCGCCGCGGCGATGAGGGCAAGCCCCACCCACATACCGAGGGCAAGCCGCCACCCCTCAGTGGAAGTCTGGGCAACGGGTACGACGACGGCGGCCCCCATGGCAGCGAAGGCGGCCTGGGTGGCGGTGTAGCTTCCGGTGAGCTGGCTGACCCGCGTGGGAAAGTCCCGCTTCACCAGCGACGGGACCAGGACATTGAGGAACGCGATCGCGAAGCCGATCAGTGCTGTGCCCACCCAGATGAATCCGGGAACGGGCAAGGAGCGGAGCGCAATTCCGGAGGCCAGGAACAGCAACGACATCCACAGAGCACGGTCGAGGCCCAGACGGGTGGCGAAGCCGGGCGCCATGGGTGAAAAGACTGCGAAAGCAATGAGCGGAAGGCCCGTCAGGAGCCCCGCTGCAGCGCTGGACAAAGCAAGGTCGGAGCTGATGTCCGCGAGGACCGGTCCCACGGTGACAAATGACACCCGGAGGTTGACTGCAATGAGCAGGACGCCGATGAAGGCGAAGCCGAACCTGACAGTGCGGTCCTGTGCGTTCCGGGTGGCAACGGGCATCGTGGCGTGTTCCATCCTTTCAAGAGTGAGGGGCTACAGCACCTTGCGGATGGTTTCCTCGAAGCTGGTGACGTGGTGCAGGGCCAGCTCGGCGGCCTTCTCGGCGTCGCCCGCGGCAACCGCCTGGAGCAGGTCCACATGCTCGGTGATGTGGCCGCTGACGGACGGCACCTTGTCCAGCACCACGCACCAGATGCGGGTGGCCAGGTTGTCGTAGCGGATGAGGGTGCTCTCCAGGTGCGGGTTCGCTGCCGCCTTGTAGATCAGCCGGTGCACCATGAGGTCGTACCGCATGAGTTCGCGCGATTCGGCCTGGCCGGGACCCAGCTCCGCGATGGCATCGGCCACCTGCAGCAGTTCGCGGCGCATGCCTTCACTGGCCCTCTTCGCCGCCCGGCGGGCGGCCAGCGGCTCCAGCAGTTCGCGGATCTCCGAGACATCGGCCAGTTCGGTGAAGTCCACATTTGTGGCGAAAGTCCCGCGGCGCGGATAAGAAACGGCCAGATGGTCCACTTCCAGGCGTTTGATGGCCTCCCGCACGGGAGTGCGCCCGAACCCCAGTTCGGCCGCGAGCTGGCCCTCGTTTATGGGCTCGCCAGGACGGATCTCCAGCATGATGAGCTTGTCCCGCAGCTGCCGGTAAGCGGCCTCCGCCTGGGATGGCGCCTCGTCCTCAGTCCGAGGCAGGGCAAGAAGTGCATTCACAGTGCCGCTCCGTTCTCCGTGCTGACTCTTCCATGCAGTGACCACGCCTCCAACCGGAAGTGCTGTGCCACTTTCAAGCAGCTATTGACTCTGCTGTGATCCCAATCATACCATTGATCCCACACTGATATATCAGTTAGACAGCAAGTGGTATTTCAAAGGAGCATCCGTGGTTGAGCAGTTGAACGACCGACTTTCCGCAGTCGATCCCGAGGTCCACCGGGCCATCACCGACGAGCTGGGCCGCCAGCAGTCCACCCTGGAGATGATCGCCTCCGAGAACTTCGCCCCGTCCGCCGTCATGGAAGCGCAGGGGTCGGTCCTGACGAACAAGTACGCCGAGGGGTACCCGGGCAAGCGCTACTACGGCGGCTGCGAGCACGTCGACGTGATCGAGCAGCTCGCCATTGACCGTGTTAAGGCCCTCTTCGGCGCGGAGTTCGCCAACGTCCAGCCGCACTCCGGCGCCCAGGCCAACGCTGCCGCCATGTTCGCCCTGCTGAACCCGGGCGACACCATCATGGGCCTGAGCCTGGCACATGGCGGCCACCTCACGCACGGCATGAAGATCAACTTCTCCGGCAAGCTCTACAACGTGGTCCCTTACAACGTGCGCGAATCCGACCTCCGGATCGACATGGCCGAGGTTGAAGCACTGGCGCTGGAGCACCGGCCCAAGCTGATCGTGGCCGGCTGGTCCGCCTACTCCCGCCAGCTTGATTTCGCCGAATTCCGCCGCATCGCCGATCTGGTGGGCGCCTACCTCATGGTGGACATGGCGCACTTCGCCGGCCTGGTGGCCGCAGGGCTGCACCCCAACCCGGTGCCGTACGCCGACGTCGTCACTACCACCACGCACAAAACCCTCGGCGGACCCCGCGGCGGAGTCATTCTCGCCAAGGAGCAGTACGCCAAGAAGATCAACAGCGCCGTGTTCCCCGGCCAGCAGGGCGGTCCCCTGGAACACGTCATTGCCGCCAAGGCCGTGGCCTTCAAGCTCGCCGGCTCCCCCGAATTTAAGGAACGCCAGGAACGCGTGCTGCAGGGCTCCAAACTCCTGGCCGAACGGCTCCTGCGCGACGACGTTGCCGCCGCAGGCATCTCCGTGGTCAACGGCGGCACCGACGTGCACCTGGTCCTGGTGGACCTCCGCCACTCCGAACTGGACGGACAGCAGGCCGAAGACGCCCTGCACCGCATCGGCATCACGGTGAACCGCAACGCGGTCCCCTTCGACCCGCGCCCGCCGATGGTGTCCTCCGGACTCCGGATCGGAACGCCTGCCCTCGCCACCCGCGGCTTCGGCGCCGTCGAGTTCACGGAGGTCGCGGACATCATCGCGACGGCGTTGATCGCCGCTGCCGCAACCGGAACTGCCGCAGCCGGAACCCCGGGTAGCGCCTCCCTCGAGGAAAGCACCGTCGTCGAGCTCCGCGCCCGCGTCGCTGCCCTGGCAGAGCAGTTCCCCCTCTACGCCCACCTCAATGGCGGCACCGACATTGCCGCATTCGAATCTGACCTGATTGGAGCAGCCCAGTGAGCACCCAACAGCTCCCGGAGCACCCGGATTTCCTTTGGCGCAACCCGGACCCCAAGAAAAGCTACGACGCCGTAATTGTGGGCGGCGGCGGGCACGGCCTGGCGACAGCCTACTTCCTGGCCAAGAACCATGGCATGACCAACATCGCCGTCCTGGAAAAGGGCTGGCTGGCCGGCGGCAACATGGCCCGGAACACCACCATCATCCGCTCCAATTACCTCTGGGACGAGAGCGCGGCCATTTACGAGCACGCCCTCAAGCTCTGGGAGATCCTCCCCGAGGAACTCGAATACGACTTCCTCTTCAGCCAGCGCGGCGTCATGAACCTCGCCCACACCCTGGGCGACGTCCGCGAAAGCATGCGGCGCGTGGGGGCGAACCAGCTCAACGGGGTGGACGCTGAATGGCTGGATCCGAAGCAGGTCAAGGAACTCTGCCCCATCCTGAACATCAGCGACAACATCCGCTACCCCGTCATGGGCGCCACGTACCAGCCGCGCGCCGGCATCGCCAAGCACGACCACGTGGCGTGGGCCTTCGCCCGCAAATGCGATGAAATGGGCGTGGACATCATCCAAAACTGCGAAGTCACCGGTTTCGTCAAGGACGGCAACCGGGTCACCGGCGTCAAGACCAACCGCGGCACCATCAACACCGAAAAAGTGGGCCTCGCCGCAGCCGGGCACAGCTCCGTGCTGGCCGAAATGGCAGGCTTCGAGCTGCCCATCCAGTCCCACCCGCTTCAAGCGCTGGTCTCCGAACTGCACGAGCCGGTCCACCCCACGGTGGTCATGTCCAACCACGTGCACGTCTACGTCTCCCAGGCCCACAAGGGCGAACTGGTCATGGGCGCCGGCGTGGACTCCTACAACGGCTACGGCCAGCGCGGTTCCTTCCACGTGATCGAGCACCAGATGGCTGCCGCCGTCGAGCTTTTCCCCATCTTTGCCCGGGCCCACGTGCTCCGGACCTGGGGCGGCATCGTGGACACCACCCTGGACGCCTCCCCCATTGTCGGCAACACCCCGGTGGAGAACATGTTCGTGAACTGCGGCTGGGGCACCGGCGGCTTCAAGGCCACCCCGGCTGCCGGCATGACCTTCGCCCACAACATCGCCACCGGCACGCCGCACAGGCTGAACCAGCCCTTTGCGCTGGAACGCTTCGAAACCGGAGCCCTCATCGACGAACACGGCGCAGCCGCCGTCGCCCACTAGCCGCCGTCCCCCAGAAAGAAGACGCACATGCTGCTTATCTCCTGCCCCAACTGCGGCTCGCGCGACGAGACCGAGTTCCACTACGGCGGCCAGGCCCACGTGCCCTACCCGGAAAACCCCAACGAGCTGAACGACAAGGAATGGGCCCACTTCCTGTTCTACCGGGAAAACACCAAGGGCATCTTCGCCGAGCGCTGGCTTCACAGCACCGGCTGCCGCCAGTGGTTCAACATGCTCCGCGACACCGTCACGTACGACATCAAGGCCGTGTACCCGATGGGCACGCCCCGCCCGGACGCCGCCGGAACGCTAACCGCCGAAACCGGCACTGCGAGCCTTGCCGCTGACAGCACCACCACCGGCACGGCAGCGCCCAGCATCTCAGGCACCAGCATCGCCCCGGCCGATCCAGCCCCCAGCACCACCGCCCCGAAGGGAGCAACCAAGTGACTTCCCAGAACGCCCGCCTCGCCGCCGGCGGACGCATCGACCGGACCATCTCCTGGCGTTTCACCGTGGATGGCGAGGAATTCACAGGCCACCCCGGCGACACCCTCGCCTCGGCCCTGATCGCCAACGGCCGCATCACCGCCGGCAACTCGCTCTATGAGGACCGTGCCCGGGGCATCATGTCCGCCGGTGTGGAGGAATCCAATGCAATGGTCAAAATCGCGCCGCGCTTCCCCGGCGACGTTGCCGAGTCCATGCTCCCCGCCACCACGGTGTCCCTGGTGGACGGCCTGAAGGCGGAACTGCTCAACGGCCTTGGCAAGCTGGACCCGGAAGAAGACCGGGCGGAATACGACAAGAAGTACGTCCACACGGACGTCCTGGTCATCGGCGGCGGCCCCGCCGGCCTGGCCGCGGCCCGTGAGGCTGTCCGCACCGGCGCCCGCGTCATCCTCATGGACGACCAGCCCGAACTGGGCGGTTCCCTCCTGTCCGGCTCCACGGCCCCGGAACTGGCCGAGACCATCGAAGGCAAGCCGGCCCTGGAATGGGTTGCGGATGTGGAAGCCGAGCTGGTTTCCGGCGCCGAGTCCACGGTCTTGAACCGCACCACGGCCTTCGGTGCCTACGACGCCAACTACGTCATCGCAGTCCAGAACCGCACCGACCACCTGTCCAGCCCGGCCGCCCCCGGCATCTCGCGCCAGCGGATTTGGCACGTCCGTGCTAATCAGGTGATCCTGGCCCCCGGTGCGCACGAACGCCCGCTGGTGTTCGAGAACAATGACCGCCCCGGCATCATCCTGGCCTCCGCCGTCCGCAGCTACCTCAACCGCTACGCCGTGGCCGCCGGGCAGCGCGTGGTCATCAGCACCACCAACGACAGCGCCTACGCCCTCGCCGCGGACCTGCGGGCTGCCGGCGTCAAGCTTGCGGCCGTCGTGGATGCCCGCCCCCAGATCTCGAAGGTGGCGGCCGCCGCCATCGAAGCCGGCACCCGCGTGCTGATCGGCAGCGCCGTGGCAAACACCGCTTCCGGCAGCGCCGACGGCCGGGTTGAGAGCGTCACCGTACGCAGCATCAACGACGACGGCGAACTCACCTCCGGCGTCGAGGAAATAGCCTGCGACCTGCTGGCAGTTTCCGGCGGCTGGAGCCCGCTGGTGCACCTGCACTCCCAGCGCCAGGGCAAGCTGCGTTGGGACGACGAGCTCGCCGCCTTTGTGCCGAGCACCGTGGTCCCGAACCAGCAGACCATCGGTTCCGGCCGCGGCAGCTTCGAACTCGAAGACGTGCTGGCCGAGGGCATCTCCGCCGGAGCAGCCGCTGCCATCGCGGCAGGCTTCGCCTCAGAAACCAAGCCGTCCCCGCTCGGGGAGCCGAAGGCTGCCGCCCCCACCCGCCAGCTCTGGCTGGTCCCGGGCCAGGAAGGCACGCCGGATGACTGGCACCACCACTTCGTGGACTTCCAGCGCGACCAGTCAGTGGCTGACGTGCTGCGGTCCACGGGAGCAGGCATGCGCTCGGTGGAGCACATCAAGCGTTACACCTCCATCAGCACCGCCAATGACCAGGGCAAGACCTCCGGCGTCAACGCGATCGGCGTCATCGCCGCCGCACTCCGCACGGCCGGCGAAGCGTCCAGGGGCATCGGCGACATCGGCACCACCACCTACCGGGCGCCGTTCACGCCGGTGGCGTTCGCAGCACTGGCCGGACGCCAGCGCGGCGAACTGTTCGACCCCGCCCGCAAGACCTCCATCCACCCGTGGCACGAGGCCAAGGGCGCGCTGTTCGAAGACGTCGGACAGTGGAAGCGCCCCTGGTACTACCCCCAGGCGGGCGAGGACATGGACGCTGCCGTGCTGCGCGAATGCGCCGCCGTCCGCGAGTCCGTGGGCTTCATGGATGCCACCACCCTCGGCAAGATCGAAATCCGCGGCAAGGACGCCGGTGAGTTCCTCAACCGGATCTACACCAACGCGTTCAAGAAGCTCGCCCCGGGTTCCGCCCGCTACGGCGTGATGTGCATGGCGGACGGCATGATCTTCGACGACGGCGTGACCCTGCGCCTCGATGACGACCGCTACTTCATGACCACCACCACCGGTGGCGCCGCGAAGGTCCTGGACTGGCTGGAGGAATGGCTCCAGACCGAATGGCCGGAACTCGACGTGCACTGCACCTCGGTGACCGAACAGTGGAGCACGATTGCCGTCGTCGGGCCTAAATCCCGCGCGGTGCTTGCCAAGGTGGCACCGGAACTGGCAGCGGACGGCGGGCTGGAAGCAGACGCCTTCCCGTTCATGACCTTCCGCGAAACCACCCTCGCCTCCGGCGTGCGGGCCCGGATCTGCCGGATCTCTTTCTCCGGCGAACTGGCTTACGAAATCAACGTGCCGTCCTGGTACGGGCTGAACACCTGGGAAGCCGTGGCCGCTGCCGGGGCAGAATTCAACATCACCCCCTACGGCACCGAAACCATGCACGTGCTCCGCGCCGAGAAGGGCTACCCGATCGTCGGGCAGGACACCGACGGCACCGTCACCCCGCAGGACGCGGGGATGGAATGGATCGTCTCCAAGGCGAAGGAATTCATCGGCAAGCGCTCCTACGCCCGGGCCGAAGGGCAGCGCGAGGACCGCAAGCACCTGGTCAGCGTCCTGCCGGTGGACGGTTCCATCCGGTTGCCGGAAGGAACCCAGCTGGTGGAGCAGGGCATCAGCACCAACCCCGCCTACGGCCCCGTCCCCATGCAGGGCTTCGTGACATCGAGCTACCACAGCGCCGCCCTGGGCCGCTCGTTTGGCCTGGCACTGATCAAGAATGGCCGCAACCGCATTGGCGAGAACCTGGTGGCCGTCGCCGGGGACCAGCTCGTCGATGTTGTTGTCGCAGAAACCGTACTGTTTGACCCCGAAGGGACCCGCAAAGATGGCTAATTCAGCAGCACTCGAAGGCATCAATGGACTCCGGGACATCCGCCGCAGCCCCGCCTCACATTTGGCGTCGGCATTGGAGGCCGGCTCCGTCCAGGGCAAGGTTGTCCTGGCGGAAGGCCCCTTCCAGACCATGGCCGGGGTCCGCGTGGATCCCGGTTCGGAGGGCGCTTCGCGGATCGCCGCCGTTACCGGCGGCCTGCCGGCACGCTGCGGTGACGTGACCGGAACTGAGGGCGTCAGCGTTCTTTGGCTGGGACCCTCGGAATTCCTGGTGGTGGCGCCGGAGGAGGACCACGATTCCCTGGGCGGCAACCTCATCGGTTCCCTCACGCACGCGCTGGGTGACGCCCCGGGCCAGGTGGTGGACCTGTCAGCCAACCGCACCACGTTCGAGCTGTCCGGCCCCCGCGCCCGCGCCGTCCTGGAAAAGGGCTGCGCCCTGGACCTGCACCCGCGGACGTTGAAGGCCGGCACGGCACTGTCCACGGAAATCGGCAACATCCCGGTGGTGCTCTGGAAGACCGGCGAGGAGTCCTTCCGGCTCTTCCCCCGCGCCTCCTTCGCCGACTTCCTGGGCCGCTGGCTTCTGGACGCGATGCGGGAGTACGCCTCCCCAGAGGTCCCCTGACATGGCCCTCAGCGTCCTGGACTTGTTCTCCGTTGGCATCGGGCCGTCGTCGTCACACACGGTCGGCCCGATGCGGGCAGCAAAGCTGTTCGCCGACGGACTCAAGGGCGACGGACACCTAAGCTCTACCAGGCGCGTGCAGGCAGAGCTGTTCGGCTCACTCGGTGCCACCGGCCGGGGCCACGGCTCAGACAAGGCCGTGGTCCTGGGCCTCAAGGGGCTGGACCCGGAGACCGTGGACACCTTCACAGCCGATGACCAGGTGGCCGCCGCGGCCCTCGACGCCGAACTATGGATCGGCGGCGACCACCGCGTGGACTTCAACTGGGACGAGGACGTGGTGCTGCACCGCCGCAAGGCCCTTCCGGCGCACCCCAACGGCATGACCTTCCGCGCCCTGGACCACGCCGGGGCAGTCCTCAGCGAACGGAGCTTTTACTCCATCGGCGGCGGCTTCGTGGTGGACGGGGACGCCGACGCCGGTGACCGGGTGGTGGCCGACGCCACCGTCCTGCCCTACCCGTTCACCACCGCGGACGAACTCCTGGCGATCTGCAAGCGCGAAGGCATGTCGATCTCCGACGTCATGCTGGCCAACGAACTGGTCTGGCGCAGCGAAGCGGAACTCCGCGAGAAGCTGCTGGGCCTCTGGGCGGTCATGCGCCAGTGCGTGGACAACGGCTGCGCCGCAGAAGGAATCCTGCCCGGCGGGCTGAACGTGAGGCGGCGGGCGCCGTCGCTCTTCCAGACCCTGACGGCGGACACCGGCGTCAGCGATCCGCTCCGGGCCATGGAGTGGGTGAACCTCTTTGCCCTCGCGGTCAACGAGGAAAACGCCGCCGGCGGGCGGATCGTCACCGCGCCGACCAACGGCGCGGCCGGCATTGTGCCCGCAGTGCTGCACTATTACGTCAAATTCGTTCCCGGCGCCGACGACGACGGCGTGGTGCGCTTCCTGCTGGCGGCAGCCGCCGTCGGGATCCTGTTCAAGATCAACGCGTCCATCTCCGGCGCGGAGGTCGGCTGCCAGGGCGAGGTGGGTTCCGCCTGCTCCATGGCCGCCGCCGGGCTGTGCGAGGTGCTGGGCGGCACCCCCGAACAGGTGGAGAACGCCGCCGAGGTGGGGATCGAACACAACCTCGGCCTGACCTGCGACCCCGTGGGCGGCCTGGTGCAGATCCCCTGCATCGAACGGAACGCGATCGCCAGCGTCAAGGCCATCAACGCCGCGCGGCTGGCGCTGCACGGCGACGGCAGCCACAAGGTGTCGCTGGATAAGGCCATCAAAACCATGCGTGAGACAGGAGCGGACATGAAGACCAAATACAAGGAGACCTCCCGCGGGGGCCTCGCCGTGAACGTGATCGAGTGCTGAGCCATGACTGCCATCGAAGCTGAAATCCCCCTTGACCGGCCGGACACCACCGTGGAGCATGTCCTGACGCTGGACTGCCGGGAGTCCCCCGGCATCGTCCACGCCGTCTCCGGCTTCCTCCTCGAGCACGGCTGCGACATCATCGACAACCAGCAGTTCGGCGAACGCTCCGAGGGGCACTTCTTCATGCGGGTGCATTTTGCGTCCGACGGCGATGCCTCCACCGCGGACACCCTGCGGACCGCTTTCGCCCCGGTGGCAGCGCGCTTCGGGATGAGCTGGCGGCTGGAACCGCACGGGTCCAAGCGCCGGGTGCTGATCATGGTGTCCAAGTTCGGGCACTGCCTCAACGACCTGCTGTTCCGTGCCCGGATCGGCGAACTTCCCGTCGACGTGGTGGCCGTGGTCTCCAACCACACGGACCACCAGGCGCTGGTGGAATGGCACGGCATCCCTTTCTTCCACGTGCCCGTCACCGCGGACACCAAGCCGCAGGCGGAGGGCCGGCTGCTGGAGCTCATCGATGAGTTCGACGTCGAACTGGTGGTCCTGGCCCGCTACATGCAGGTCCTCAGCGACGGGCTCACCCGCAAGCTGGACGGCAAGGCCATCAACATCCACCACTCCTTCCTGCCCAGTTTCAAGGGCGCCAAGCCGTACCACCAGGCCTACGCCCGCGGCGTGAAGACCGTGGGGGCCACCGCCCACTACGTCAACGCGGAACTGGACGAGGGACCCATCATTTCCCAGCAGGTGGTGGAAGTGGACCACACCTACGGCCCGGAGGACCTGGTGGCTGCCGGCCGGGACACCGAATGCAAGGCACTCTCCAACGCCGTCCGCTGGCACTGCGAGGGCCGCGTAATCCTGCAGGGCAACAGGACGGTAGTCCTGAAGTAGCCTGCACCGTTCCCTGCGGGGGCGCCTCCGTGGCACACTAGGACGACTATCGAGCGTCCGGGGGGCCAGGTCAGGAGATTGTCATGGGCATTCCGAGGCACCCCCGCACTCTGTCCCGCCGGCTGGCGGTGAGCACCCGGTGATGATCGGCTGGGCCTACCTGCTGGGGGCCATCATGACCATCGACGCGCTCCTGCTGGGCCTGCTGCTGCTGAACCTCAGGTGGCCGCGGCGCTGGAAATAGAGCCGGACGGCGGCGCCCCGCCGCCCCTGGCCAGCCTCACACCGCGGGTGCCAGGTCGGCAGCGGGAACCACCACCGTGCCGGTGGCGGTGGAATCCGGGTTCAGCATCCAGCCCACCCGCTTGGCCGTGTTGAGCACCACCACGCTTTCCACGAGCTCAATTCCGGGGATCCTCAGCTGCAGTGCCTGTTCCGCGTTCATCACGTCGGCCAGGGAATGCAGCCACATGATGATCACGAAGTTGGTCCGGCCGGTGGTGGAGGCGGTCAGCCGGATGTTGCGGACGCCGCGCAGCTCGGCCGCTGCCGCCTCGTGCTGGCCGGGCGGGACGTTGGCGAACCACTGGCAGCTGACCGGATATCCCGAGTACTTCTGCGCGATTTCACACCGGAACGACAAGACCTGGCTGGCCAGCAGCCGGTTCAGCTGGCGCTGGACCGTGGCCGGGCTGCGTCCCAGCGACCGGGCGATATCCGCCGCAGCTGCCCGCCCGTCCCGGGCCAGGAACGGGATGAGGTCCAGGTGGCTCTGCGGCAGCGGCGCACCCTGCTTGGCGGGTGCCGGCCCCGACGCCTCGGGCCCGGCCAGCGCCTGGAGGGCGGCCAAGCGGGCTTTGTCCAGGACGTTCAGCCGCCAGGCGTAACCGCCCGAGTGGAGCCGGGTGCACAGCGCTACCTGGTACTTGACCAGGCCGGGGATCTGCTGGAGCTGCCCCACCACCATGCTGCTGAACTGGGCCAGGGTGGGCGTGATGACGGTCAGCATCAGGTCGCGGTTGCTCGCGGCCTCCTCCACCGTGACCACCTCCGGGATGGCCGCCAGCGCCGCGGTGACCTGCGTCCGGGCCGCCATCTCGCAGTCCACATCCACCAGCGCCAGGCACATCTGTTTCGGGTCGCCCATGAGGTGGGCCGTGCTCCAGGCGGCGCCGGTCTCCTTGAGCCGCTCCCAGCGGGCGGCCAGGGTGGTGGCGTGCACCCCAAGGATCCGGCCGGCATCCGTCCAGCTGATCCGCGGCGCAATCTGCAGCGCGTTGATCAGCTGGAGGTCCTCCTCGCTGAGTTCCACCTGACGCCTCCCCGGGTGAACGATTCCTGCCCTGACACCACCATGTTTGCATTTTTCCAGTCATTTGGGTGCACGTGACTCCTGTCACTCCACAATGGTTCGTAGAAACCTACCAACCGTTCGGGAAGAGGGAACATATGTCGGTCACCGCCGATGCCAAGGAACTGCACAGCGACATCACCCGGCTGCGCCACCAGCTGCACCAGGAACCGGAGATCGGACTGTCCCTCCCGCGCACCCAGGAGAAAGTGCTCAAAGCCCTCGACGGTCTGCCGTACGAGATCACCCTCGGGCAGAGCACGACGTCGGTCACCGCCGTCCTGCGCGGCGGCGCACCGCACGCGCCGGCCAGCAAGCCGGTGGTCCTGCTGCGGGCGGACATGGACGGTCTCCCCGTCCAGGAGCGCACCGGCGTCGACTACTCCTCCCGGCTCGACGGCGCCATGCACGCCTGCGGCCACGACCTCCACACCTCGATGCTGGCCGGAGCCGCCACCCTCCTGGCCGAACGCCGCGGGCAGCTCGCCGGCGACGTCGTCCTGATGTTCCAGCCGGGCGAGGAGGGCTACGACGGCGCGGGCCACATGATCCGCGAGGGCGTGCTGGACGCCGCGGGCCGCCGCGCGGACGCCGCCTACGGCATGCACGTGTTCTCCTCGCTGGAGCCGCACGGCCAGTTCGCCACCAAGCCGGGCGTCATGCTCAGCGCCTCGGACGGGCTCTTTGTCACCATCCTGGGCGCCGGCGGCCACGGCTCCGCCCCGCACGCAGCCAAAGACCCCGTGACGGCGGCCGCCGAGATGGTGACCGCTCTGCAGGTCATGATCACGCGGCAGTTCAACATGTTCGATCCCGTGGTGCTGACCGTCGGCGTCCTGCAGGCGGGCACCACCCGCAACGTCATCCCCGAAACCGCCCGCATCGAGGCCACCGTCCGGACGTTCTCGCATGCCTCCCGCGAACGGATGATGACCGCCGTCCCCACGCTCCTGCAGGGCATCGCCCACGCCCACGGGCTGGAGGTCGACGTCGAATACCGCCCCGAATACCCGCTGAGCATCACGGACGAGAACGAGACCGCCACCGCGGAACACACCATCCGGAACCTGTTCGGCGACTCCAGGGTGACCCGCTGGGCCACGCCGCTCAGCGGATCCGAGGACTTCTCCCGGGTGATGGACGAGGTGCCCGGCACCTTCATCGGGCTCAGCGCCGTCGCACCCGGAGCGGACCACACCGCCACCCCGTTCAACCACTCCCCCTATGCCACGTTCGACGACGGCGTCCTCGCCGACGGCGCGGCGCTGTACGCGGAGCTCGCCATTGCCCGGATCGCAGCCCTGGCCGCTGCCGCCCCGGCTTCCCCCGCTTCCTAGCCCACTTCCTTCGGAGACACCATGACCACCATGACTGACCCGCAGCTGGCCCGCCGGGCCGCCACGCGCAAGACCATCTTCGGCACCGGCATCGGCAACGCCGTCGAATGGTACGACTGGGCCATCTACGCCACGTTCACCCCGTTCATCGCCAGCCAGCTGTTCAGCAAGGCGGACCCCGCCTCGGCCGTGCTGGCCACCCTGGCGATCTTCGCCGTCGGGTTCGTGGCCCGGCCGCTCGGCGGGTTCCTGTTCGGCTGGATCGGCGACCGCGTCGGCCGCAAGACGTCGATGACCCTCGCCGTGGGCCTCGCCTCGCTGGGCAGCCTCCTGATCGGCATCGCGCCGTCCTTCGCAACCATCGGCGCCTGGGCGTCGCTGCTGCTGCTGGTGGCCCGGCTGGTCCAGGGCCTGGCCCACGGCGGCGAGCTGCCGTCGTCGCAGACGTACCTCTCCGAGGTGGCCCCGAAGGAGAAGCGCGGCCTGTGGGCCACCCTGATCTACACCTCGGGCACGGTGGGAATCCTGGCCGGCACCCTGCTGGGCGCGGTCCTGAACATGACCCTGAGCACCGAGGCCATGAACGACTGGGGGTGGCGCATTCCGTTCCTGGTGGGCGCCGCCATGGGCCTGTACGCCCTGATCATGCGCTCCAAGCTGCACGAGACCGAGGCGTTCGAGGGCGAGACGGCGTCAGAGAAGCGTGCCGCGATCTGGCCGCAGATCGTGCGGCACCGCAAGCAGGCGCTCCAGGTCATCGGGCTGACGGTGGGCCTGACGGTGATCTACTACATCTGGGGTGTGGTGGCCCCGAGCTACGCGGCCACCACACTGAAGATCGACCGCGGCGAGGCGCTCTGGGCCAGTGTGGTCGCCAACATCGTGTTCATCGCCGCCCTGCCCTTCTGGGGCAAGCTGTCCGACCGGATCGGCCGCAAGAAGGTGCTGTGGGCCGGCGCGGCCGGAGGCGCCGTCATGCACTTCCCCATGACCTGGCTGCTGAAGGATTCGGCCTGGCAGCTGGCCGTGGGCATGTCCGTCATGCTGATCTTCATCGCCGCCAGCGCAGCGATCGTCCCCGCCGTTTACGCGGAGCTGTTCCCCACCAGCATCCGGACCATCGGTGTGGGCGTGCCGTACTCCATCTGTGTGGCCGTGTTCGGCGGGACCGCCCCGTACCTGCAGACCTGGCTCGGGACCATCGGCCTGGCCAACGTGTTCAACGTCTACGCCGTGGGGCTGCTGCTGGTCAGTGCGCTGTTCGTCTTCACCATTCCGGAGACCAAGGGCAAGGACCTGACGCACTAGAAATTTCGCAAGCAAGTCCGGGCACATCCGCGGGGTGTGCCCGGACTTTGCATGTGCGGCGGTAACCGCAAGACCGCCGTCGGGCGGGGCAGGTGTCTAGACTGGGCCGGACAGGTGGACGCGGGGGCAACCTCCGCCTGGTGCAGTGCCCACGACCGCCGCCGCGGGGAGCCCCCAGCAGTCCCGGGGCCTGGAGGAAGGGGTCACCCGAGTGAACCAGGCAGCAAACGAAGACTACGCCACGGAACTGGCGGAGATTCTTGAACTCCGGGACGTCCCCGCCCCGGAGGTGGCCCGGATCGTGCGCGGCGTTGAAAGCCGCCTCGCAGAGTCCGGGGAGGACCCCGTTGCCGCGTTCGGAACCCCCGGCAAGTACGCAGACAACTTCGCGCCCAGGTCCCGGATGGTCCGGTTCTGGATCCTCATCGCCTCCTCGGTGACCCTGGCATCCGGAGGAACACTGCTGTTGATCTCCGGAGTGTTCGGGCTGCTGTCCCCGGCCCACAGGTTGTGGGGCCTGCCGGCCTGGACGCGGGTGGTGCTCGGCGCAGCGGGCATCACGCTGTTTGTGGCGCTGCTCCTGGCCGAAGGGGTGCGCGCACGGCGGCGCGCCTCCGGCCGGACTGTCTGAACCGCTGCTGATCGAGTCGGAGCAGGACCAGGCATTCCCGGCAGTCACAAACCCTGAACAAACCAGTCTCGGTTGACGCCAACACACCACACTCCTAGGATTTCACTGAGCGGTATTTATATTCCGCATCATGAAACATAGGCTGGGTGGCATCTAGTGATTCTCTGTCAGACAGCAAAATGAGAGGGTAGCTCACCATGCCTTACCTCTGCCTGCTCCTGTCAGGAGCCGCGCTGCTAATTAACGGCATGGCCCTCCTGGGCCGGGTTCCCCAGCGGGACTCTGCCGTGTTCTCCGCGCTGATAGGCACCGCCCAGCTGGCGCTGGGCGTCACATATCTCGGCACGTCAGCCGGCGGTGGCCCACAGTTCGTTCTTGGCGCGTCCGGAATGTTCCTTTTCGGATTGACGTATTTATACGCCGGATTGGACGGGCTGCTCCAGCTCGGTTCAAAAGGGCTGGGCTGGTTCAGCGGCCTGGTCGGAGCGCTGGGAATCTTTTTCGCAGCCGAGTGGTCCCGCGACGACCCGCTGCTGAGCGTCCTATGGCTGGGCTGGGCATTCTTGTGGACATTGTTCTTCCTCCGGATGGTTCTCGGATACGAGGCTCTAGCACCGTTCACTGGCTGGGCGCTTGTGCTGACGAGTCAAGTAACGGCGACGGTCCCGGCGCTCATGGGGCTGAGCGGGCACTGGCCCCGCGGTCAGGGAGTGGCGCTGGTGACCGCCGGGGCGATCGGGGCGCTCCTCGTGACCGCTGCAGCTCTCGCCTGGCCCAGGGGTGTGCCGCCGCGGGCCTTGCCGCGGGCGATACGTACGCAAATGCACAACTGATCTCCAACCTCGAGAGGAAAGCAGAATCGTGAAATTCGCGCGACTAGGTGCCGTCGGTGCCGAGACTCCTGCCATCGTGGACGGTGGCACGTTCTATTCACTGGCCGGAATCACCCCGGACCTGGACGGGGCCTTCTGGTCCTCGGGCGGTCCCGCCCGCGCGGCGGCGGCCCTGGCGGCCGGGGAACTGCCGGAAATGGATGCCACGGGCCTCCGGATCGGCGCACCCATTGCCCGGCCTGCTTCCGTGCTCGGTATCGGATTGAACTACGCCGCACACGCCGCCGAGTCGGGGTCGGAACCACCAGCGGCACCGATCCTGTTCCAGAAGGCGGGCAACACCGTCGTCGGCCCTAATGACCCTGTTGCGATCCCGCGCGGTTCGACCAAAACCGACTGGGAAGCCGAGCTGGGTGTTGTTATCGGTACCCGCGCGTCCTATCTCGATTCACCCTCGGAGGCGCTCAGCCACATCGCCGGTTTCGTCACGGTTAACGACCTGTCGGAGCGAACCTTTCAGCTGGAGGGTCCCGGTGGTCAGTGGTCCAAAGGCAAGAGCTGCGCCGGCTTTTGCCCCACCGGCCCCTACCTGGTCACGCCTGAGGAGGTCGACGCCGGAGACCTCCGGCTGCGCAGCTGGGTCAACGGTGAACCGCGCCAGGATTCCTCCACGCGGGACATGATCTTCGACGTCGCCACCATCATCCACGACCTTAGCCAGTACATGGTGCTGGAACCGGGCGACCTGATCTGCACCGGGACCCCTGAGGGCGTGGCCATGTCCGGCCGCTTCCCCTATCTCAAGGCCGGAGACGTTGTGGAGATAGAAGTGGCGGGCCTTGGACGCCAGCGCCAGGAGTTCATCCGGACCTGAAAAGCCAACGAGCTTGACCCCCATCCTCAGGGCAGGCAGGGCGGCAACCGCCTGCCTGCTGATGGCGGAGGGGTTGGTTATCTCAAGTTTCGATGCAGTAGCTTCGGAGTTCCGCAATTTTTGCCGTCTTCGACGCGCCGGCGAAGCGGAAGGCATGGCTGAAGGCCACGCGCTTGCCTCCCGCTTCCAGGTAGCCGTCGCAGGACGCAAGGCGGCCGTGGGTGATGACTGAGGTGATTTCGACGCGCTCGGGCTCGAAGGGAGGCTTGGCTTTCCCTGCCGCCTCCGGGCCGCTGTGGATGGCTGTTCCGACGATCGACCACCTGGCGTCGCTGGCGAGCCAGTCGGACATGGCTGCTTCGTCGCCTGCAGCCCAGTTGACGGTGAAATCTCCCACGATCCCGACTCGAGGGGCATTGCCGCAGCCGGTGGGCAGCTTGATCTCCATTGCTTTTCCTTTCATGTCCCTGCTCTGCGGCTGGGCGACCTGCGTGGAATCAGCATGTCGAGACTCCCGACGCGCTGAACAATTTGGCGAAAGAGATTGGGATGCACCTGCAAGCGTGTGCGAGGCTCCCCGCTATGTGCCGACGCTGGCGTATTTACCGTTCAGTTCTCGCCTCGCGGTTGGCCCTGGGGCGCGCACCCCGTCAGCGGGACTGCAGCCAAAACCGTTATTACGGCAGCTTCTAGCAAACGCCTGCGTTTCGTCATTTCTACCCCCAAGCAGAATTGTTGTGTTGCCCAGCCTAAAGCCGCAGAAGAAACAAAGCATCGGTCCTTCCATTGCGCATGGCGCTCAGTCCTCGTTTGAACGAGGCGCCCGTGCTCTGCCCGGGGGCTGCAACGTCAGGTCATTGGCGGCGGCAGAGAGCACGTCCCGGTCCCATTCCGGTAAAGAACCCGTCCCCGATAAGTACATCCGGACCGATTCGAGCTCAGCGTTCCCGCCAAGGCTGATGAAGTGTATCCACAGGACGAACGGGTTGATGCCCAGCTCCTGCACTACGGCCCCGGTCAAAGCCTGCTGATCGTTTTCCTCCATGAACACCCCTCCCAGCTATGCCGGTCCACGCCCGGGGCCGGACCCTACGCAAGGGATTCGTGGACTGCGCCCCTCAGGACGGGTCACCATTGCTGAACGCCGCCCAGCGGTTTACGGGTCAGTGGAGATTGAGCAACCCCGCCAGGTGTTCGGCGGCCGTACCGCGTGCCGCAGCTTCCACCAGGTTTTCCGCGACCACATGAAGCTTGGCGTTGGTCTGCTGGCTCGCAGCGGCCAAGACGTCAAATGCCGCAGGACCGTCAATTCCCCTCAGCGCCATGACGATTCCCTTCGCCTGCTCGATGAGGTCCCTATGCGCATACACGCGCTCGATAGCCTCTTGGGCGGCGTCCTGGGATTCAATGCGCAGGCTTTGAGTCACGTCCACCATGAACCCACGCACGTGATCCACCTGGCCGGTGGGCCCGGCTTCGGCCTGAAGCGCCGAAAAAACTCGTCTCTCCTTGCCACGGATGTCGTTGATCCGATGCAACAACGCCCCCTGTCCCCCACCTTTCAGGAGCTCAGCCCAAACCGCGAGCACCTGCCCACGGTCCAACAGATGTTTGTGGGCCATGAAGAGTTCGAAGGTAGGCACCACCTCCCCCGGGTGCAGCCCGTGCATGCCGAACATACCCTCGGACCACTCCATCGTGCGCGTGGGGATATGGAATTCGAAGGTTCCCGACGGACACGTCGCTCCGGGCTGTAACGGAAAGAGATACGTCTCAAGCTTCGACCACATCTGATCCTCCGATAGAGGAAAGGCGCAAGGGCCTCCAGCCAACGCGTCCTCACGGGCAAGTGCCCAACCGTTTTCACAGTCGAAACAGACTATAGGAGAGACAGTGGAGCCGCGGTAGTGCCCCCTAGACCCTGCCAGTACGGGACACCTGTGGTGGCGGAGGCCGCTATTGGTCGTATTCCACGTCAGTGAAGGCTGAGACTGTCGGCCTCATTTGAGCCCACTTTGTGGGTGGATTGCTCTCAACCGTAGTTATGCTGTGTCGATGTCAACTGATGGTGCGCCAGGCCGCGGTGATTCCGAACGGGACGATCGGACGCGCCAAGAGGAATAAGAGGGTTACACACTGGCACCCTCCACCGGGGCAACCAACAGGTACTGGAAGGACCCGTCGTGAACAGAATCGAGACTGTCTCGGCCCAGCAGCTGCCTTATACGTTCCGCCCCGGTTGCCCCGTGGCCGTCCGGGATCTGGCGGAGGTAACCTTCGACCATCTCGGCTTCAACGGCGCCCAGCACGAGGGCCGCATCATCGTCCACCAGGCGATCGCCGGAGCTTTCCTGGAGGCGATGGCTGCCGCCCGTGACTTGGGTTTCCCGATCCGGCAGGCAGTCCCGATCGATGACGCAGCCTTCCGTGGGGACGATGAGGCCTCGATGGCGGCCGACAACTCCTCCGGCTTCAACTACCGCACCATCGCCGGCACGGACACCGTCTCCATGCACGCGCTGGGACTGGCCGTGGACATCAATCCGGTGCTCAACCCATATCTGGCCCATGACGGGGTCTGGTATCCGGAGGCGACTCACATCGAGCGCGTCACACGGCCAGGAGTCTTCACCTCGGACCACCCACTGACAGCGGCATTCATCGAGCTGGGCTTCGAATGGGGCGGATCCTGGGACCGGCCCGACTACCACCACTTCCAGTGGGCAGGACCGCTGCCCGGACCGCGGTACCTTCGTCCAGGCGCTCCGCAATGATGGCTAAACGGCAGCATCAGCAATAATGCCCGCTGGAGGTTCCTTGGGTTCTTGCGGTGATTGCAACACTTAGCGGATGGGTGTTGTCGTGGCGAGGTACTCGATTTACGTAAGGCCGGATCTTCTGCAGCTCTTTTGGGCCGGGATGCAGGCCGGTGATTTCATCACGGACGCTGTTGCGCCGATCAATACGAGCAGGCGGACCGGGCGCCGGGTCCTGGCCGAGGCCGGCGGTGTCCGACCACGCCGCGGCCGGGGTCTGAAGGGCAGGTGCCTGACCTTCGCCCAGCGTGAGGAGATCGCGGTGCTGCGCGCCCAGGGACATTCGCTGCGCCGGATCGGGGCCGTGGTCGGCAGGTCGGCCTCGACGGTGTCCAGGGAGCTGCGGCGCAATTCGGTGGCCGGGTTGCCTTACCGGGCGACGTCGGCTCACGCTCTGGCGTATGAGCGGGCTTCGCGGCCGAAACCGGCGAAACTGCACACCAACACGGTGTTGCGTGCGAAGGTGGAAGAGGACCTGAAAAAGAAGTACTCGCCTGAGCAGATCGCTGGACGCCTGCGGGTTGAGTTTCCCGATGAGCCGGAGATGCGGGTGTCACCTGAGACCATTTACCAGTCGCTCTACGTTCAGTCCCGCGGAGCGCTCAACCATGATCTGGCCGCGTGTTTACGAACCGGACGTGCGCTCAGGCAGCCCTGCAGGAAGGCCGGCCAGCGGAAAAACCGGATCCCGGGGATGATCAATATCTCCGAGCGACCCGCCGAGGTTCAGGACCGTGCGGTGCCAGGGCATTGGGAGGGTGACCTGATTATCGGCAAGGGCAACCAGTCCGCGATCGGGACCCTCGTGGAGAGAACCACCAACTACACGATGCTCGTGCATCTGCCGGACGGATACAAAGCAGAACCAATGCGCGACGCCCTGGCCGCGAAGATCAAGACGCTCCCCGAGGCGCTGAGGCATTCACTCACGTGGGACCAGGGCATCGAAATGCAGGACTGGAAAACCGTGAAAATCGACGCCGGTATCGACATTTACTTCTGCGATCCGCACTCACCCTGGCAGCGCGGCATCAACGAAAACACGAATGGCCTGCTGCGGCAGTACTTCCCGAAAGGCACCGACCTGAGCATCCACAGCGCCGAAGACCTCGACTGGGTCGCCCAGGAACTCAACGACCGGCCACGCAAAAGACTAGAGTTCAGAAAACCGATCGAAATGATCGAAGGACTCCTGTTGCAATGACCGCCTGAATCCGCCGTTCCCTAAACGCTATGACTCAGACTGCCTCGAAACGCTAGGAATTCGAGACGGCAAGGTTTCGCGACACTGTGAGAACCGATCATTGCTCTTGTTTCCGCATTCCCACTGGCCGTGTCCTACAAAGACTGATTGCCCAGCCGAGACGATGTTCAGACTGATTGGGCCCCGTTAGCAGTCCAGCGTCTATGCGATAGCTAACGGGGGCCCAATCAAGGGAGCTTGGGCTGGAGTGTTTGATGCTGTTGGTGTGGACGAGTTTGAGCAGGGTCGACGCTAACGCCTATGAGAGCTCCCTGCCAGACCACACATAGCCCATCTGCGCAGCGTGGGTTGCAAGAATTGTTGTCGCTATGGCAGCAGGACCGCGCCAGAGATTGAGCTTCCGACCCAGAATCGGCTCCTTGACTCTGTCTGGGAACTCATCAGTGAAGAATGTAGCCCCGTTAGTAACCCCCATGGGGCCGAGCATGTTGCTCAGCTCCGTTATTTTGCTGCTGGGAAGCTCTACAGCGACAAGCCAGGCTGCATTGACAGCATCGGGGAACCGGCTGTTGACGGTTTCAGCTGCTAGTTGACGCCCCAGTTCGCGCGAGTTGGGAAGTGGTGAACCCAGAATTTCTGCACTGAATTGTGAGACGAAGTCGCCCAGTTTATCTGCCTCATAGCTCTCCCCACGGTTGAAATCGTAGGTTTCAGCAGTGGCAAGCATCTGCTGCACCTCAGCTATCTGTCGGTTAGTCGCTCGGCGCTTCTTCGCGCTGAATGAGAATGCCATCGGGAGATCTCCTCTAATAAGTTTGGCCCGGAGTTGGAGCCGAGTCATTGAAATCTAGGAACTCATCAACGAATCGCTGCGGGTTGGGAACACCAACGGCTAGCTCATTGCGTACAAGTTTGCGAGGTGCATGGGTTGTGCGCCGGAGCCAGGGTTGAGGGGTTCAGTTCGAGCTGCATGAGTCAAAAATAGCAAGTTCCACTGACAAATTGGTTTTTCTCTAGAACCCTCTAGAATGTCTCGGAACCCTTGGGATCTGAGAGGTCTCACCGGCGGTGTCGAGGCGGTCACGTACCCCGCCTGAATTTCGCCAGATCCCGATCGACTTTCCGGCGTCGGCGGTTCTCATAACTACGGCTCGAAACCATCTGGTTAAATGGACGTATTCAAGGTCAGTTATGAGACATCCAGAGGCGGACATGACGAAACTAATCGGCTACGCACGCGTTTCAACGCGGCAACAGTCCACCGACCGGCAACAAGTAGATCTGTTGGCAGCAGGCGTGCGCCGGGATGACCTCTACATCGACCACGGGGTATCCGGGGCACGGTCATCGCGGCCGCAGTTCGACCGGGCCCTGGACGCACTGGAGGAGGGAGACACCCTCGTCATCACAACCTTGGACAGGCTCGGACGATCCACCCAGAACATGCTCGCCTTCGCCGACACCCTCCGCACCCGGGGCGCCGGGCTCAGAGTCCTGAATCTCGGCGGGGGCGATGTCGACACCTCAACACCGATGGGGTCGATGGTGTTCACGGTTATGGCCGCTCTCGCCCAAATGGAACACGAGATCAAACGGGAACGCGTCACCGACTCCATCAGGAAACGGCGGGAAGCCGGGCTCAACCTGGGCGGTCGGCCCCGCCGAATCACCGATAGTCAGATCCGAAGCGCCGTTCGCCTGGTAGAAGGCGGCGTACCCGCGGCCCAGGTTGCACGGGACCTCGGGATGTCCCGTGCGACGTTCTACAGACGCTCCCGAGACCTCAAGTTATAGACCAGACCTCCCAACTGCTCCTCCCCCGGGCTCGGGCGGGCTGCTGCGGCCTTGAGCGCCTTGCTAACGGCGTCCGGGCCTTGATCCGAAGACGGTCCCTGGCGGTTGCTTACTGGGCGGAAGCCTCGCGCCCGAACTGGAATTGGCAAAGATTCCAAAGCCAAACGCAAGAACGTAGCTGAAGGCGTTGAAGGCCAGCGAGTGGGTCACTGGCCCGACTCCACGGCGGCCAACCTTCAGGGTCATCTACGGTGAGGGGCTGCCCAGGTGTTTGGTGCGCCTCTTTCGCCGTCAATCCAGCAAGGATATGGTTCTCTCAACTAGGGAATTCTGGTTTGATGCGGCTTTTGTTCAGCTCACTGCAAACGAGGTAATTCGAGTGGAAGATTCGATCAGCGCTCCAGCCATAGATCCCCGAAAGAAGCGGTTCGGTCGCCTCATCGAACGCAACGACGGCCGCGATGTGCCCTTCTACGACGGCTCCCCCGTGGAAGTCGCCACCTGGAAATGGCTCCTTATCATCGCTTCGTGCGTGGTTGGTTTCGCTGCGCTGATATTCCTTCCCCAGGAAACAAATGTTTTGGCACTCCTTCCCCGGTTCTTGTTCGTCGCTATTCCCATGGCCGTGTTTATCGGGCTGACAGGGCCGTTCTGGAAGTCAATCTTCTACAAGCCGACCGGCGCGGACTACCGTGACATGGTCATCTTTTGGCTCCTCAACCTGGCCGTGAGCTTCGTGGTGGGCTTGATCGTCTCGTCGATCTTCGGCGCAAACGCCAACAAAGCCACAGACGGGGTCCTGGAACGCGGCCCCGGCGAGGTAGTCGCGTTCTACGTTGGAACCGGCATCCAATTGCTCGGTGAGGAAGTCTTCACGATCCTGCCGCTCTTGGCGGTCATGTATTGGCTCTACACCAAGGCACGGCTGAACCGCACAACGTCCATGCTCCTGGCCTGGTTGATCACAGCAATCTGGTTCGGCGCCGCCCACCTCCCAACCTATGGATGGAACGTCGCCCAATCCCTCTTGGTCATCGGCACAGCACGAATCGTGCTCACTCTGGCCTTCCTACGAACAAAAAACATCCTCGTCTCCACAGGCGCTCACATACTCAACGACTGGGTCACATTCAGCCTGGTCCTCGTGGCCGCCGCCACCGCGGGAATCTAAGACCCCACCGGCAGAGACAACCCATGGAAACGATCAACCCCGGCGTCAGCGCGGGGGACTGCCCCCGGTTTGGACACTCCTCGGAGGCAACGGGCAGGGACCTGCGTACGGGGCCGCACTGCGGCGGCCCGCTTACGAGCCAGTTTCGTCGGCGATAACCGTGATGGCGATCTTGCCGCGCACGTCCCCGGATTCGAGCCGGCGCATGGCCTCCGGCACCTCATCGAGCGGGTACGTCCTGTCACGGCTCGGTATGACGTGGCCGGCCTCAAGCAGAGGCGTGAGCCGTTCGAGGTCGCTGGCGCGTTCCTTGGAAGCCAGCATGGCCAGGCGCTGGCGTACAAACAGGGACACGAGGGGTGCGCGCATGGACCGGCCGAAGCCTCCCGTCCACTTGCCGCCCTCCTCCCCGCCGACAACGACGGCCGTCCCCGTGGGAGCCAGTGCGCGGCGCAGCCGGGAAAGCTTCGGGTTGCCGCCGATATCGAGGATCACATCGTAGCGGCGTGCACCGTCGGCGAAGTCGTCCGCCGCATAGTCCAGGACATGCTCCGCCCCAAGGGACCGCATCAGTCCGGCCTTTGTGGCGCTGCCCACGCCGGTGACCTCAGCCCCCAGGTACTTCGCCAGCTGCACGGCATAGCTCCCGACGCCGCCTGAGGCGCCCAGGACCAACACCTTCGCACCGCGCTCCACCCGACCGGCGTCGAGGGCCTGGAGGGCGGTGCCCGCTGAGATCGGCACCGCCGCGGCCTGCTCGAACGAGAGATTTGAGGGCATGGGGGCCAGCTTGTCCTCCAGCGCGGCGGCGTACTCGGCGAACGACCCCCGAGACATCCCGTAGACCTTGTCCCCCACAGCGAACCGGGTCACCGCGGAGCCGACGGCGGCGACGGTGCCGGCGACGTCGATTCCCGGCACGCTGCTCTTCGGCCTGCGGAACCCGAACCCGATGATGCGCATGAGGTAGGGGCGGCCGGTCATCAGGTGCCATGTTCCGCGATCCATGCCCGCTGCGTGGACGCGGACCAGCACCTCGTTGTCGGCAATGTTCGGCCGTGCAGTCCGGCCGGGCCGGAGGACGTCGACGGAACCGTACGCTTCCTGCACGATCGCCCGCATGGTGTCGTCCGCGGCAACCGTGTTCTCTGCGGCCGCGGCACTGGTCTGGTCTGTCATTCCGGGTTCCTTCCAGGGTGTTTTCGTACTTAGTACGGTTAATGTATCGTACTAAGTACGAAACCGTCTATGGCATCAGGAAACCGGAGTGTGGAATGCCTGCAGGAGACCTCCCCAGCCGCCCCCGGCTCAGCCGGGAGCTGGTGCTGCGCGGCGCCGTCGCGGTTGCCGATTCCGGCGGCATTGGCGCCCTGACCATGCGTTCTCTCGCGGACGCGCTGGAGGTCAAGCCGATGTCGCTCTACCACCACGTGGCTAACAAGGATGAAGTCCTGGACGGGATCGTTGACATCGTTTTCAGCGAGATCGACCTTCCGGTGATCGGCGGCGACTGGCACACCGAGATGCGACGGCGGGCCACGTCCGCCCGTGAGGCGATGCGGCGCCACCCCTGGGCGATCGGCCTCGTGGAGACGCGGACCAGCCCCGGCCCGGCGACGCTGAAGCACCACGACGCCGTCATCGGCACCCTGCGTGCGGCGGGCTTCTCGCTGGAAATGACCGCCCACGCCTACGCGGTGATCGACGCGTACGTGTACGGCTTCGCCCTCTCGGAAGCCACCCTGCCGGTCAACGGCCCGGAAACTGTGGCCGAGGTTGCCGGGCGCATGCTGAGCCTCTATGCCTCCGGGGACTACCCGCACCTCGCCGAGTTCTCGATCGAGCACGTGATGAAGCCCGGCTATAACTACGGCGCGGAGTTCGAGTTCGGGCTGGACCTGGTCCTCGACGGCCTCGCGAGGTCAGTCCAGGGCACCGGCTGACGTTCCTGCCCAGTTACTCCGGCCCGCAGTCCCCGAAAGCCGGGCAGTTCCGCGGGTTTCCGGGGATCGTCTGCGGCGGCGGCTGTGCCGGCACCGGGTAACTGGGCAGGAACGCTACGCCGGGGTCCGAAGCAGGCGCCCAAGCCAGCCAGCGTGCGGCGATGGCCGCGTTCAAGGTGCCGTTCTCAGCCGGACCAGCCGGACGATGTGGACGGTGACCAGGCCGACGCCAGCAGCGACCAGTGCGGCATCAACCCAACGGAAGGGTTCGGCCAGCAGCCGGTACACCGCAGGGACCATGACAAGCACGGCGATCCCGATCCCGATCAACGCCCCGGCCTTAATGGACCGACGCTCGTCGGCCGTTCTTTGCTTCCGTGCACGCTGCATCATTGCGCTGCCCCCTCAGGCTCTGGTGCCCTCGAGCCTAGCCGAGGGCAAGTCGCGGCCTGGACTTTCGGCGGGCCCGGCCGCGCCGTCAACTTCACCGGCGGCGCAGCGGCCAAGGCTTCCATCCCCCGGGCACGTCCCGCAGCCGGATCGTCCGGGTCTCCTCCGGTTCGGCACGGGCCCAGTCCGCCAGCATGGCAACGAGGCCCCGGATGGATTCGTCGTCGGCGCTGCGCAGGCCTCAAGCAGGCGGCCCGTCTCGAACTGCCTCTCCCGGTTGCCCACCAGCGGCGGGGCCCCTTCGTAGGCGGTCCACCGCGCGTCCGGCCGCAGCCAAGCGATGGTGTTTCCGGCGAAGACGGCCGCCGCCGCGCCGAGCGCGCCGTCGGCCGCAAGCCGGGCACCGTGCTCATGCAGGAACGAGATGAGCCGTTCCGGATCCGATGCCAGGTCTCCGGCCCGCACGCCGTGGGCTTCACAGAAGTCAACGAACGGGGCGTAGCCTCCCACGTGCCGGACGGCCGACGTCGGGGCCTCGGCTTCGCGGTAGAGCGCCCTGCCGCGGGGCATCGGCTCCGGCAGCCCGCCGGGCTCCCCCTCGAACACATCCTCAGCCTGCGCCATACGGCGATCCTAGTTCCCCGGGCGACGCGGCCGCGTCACCCGCCCACGTAGGCGGCGAGGTGTTCCCCGGTGAGGGTGGACCGGGCGGCCACCAGATCGGCCGGGGTGCCCTCGAAGACCACCTGGCCGCCCTCGTGCCCGGCACCGGGACCCAAGTCGATGATCCAGTCGGCATGCGCCATGACCGCCTGGTGGTGCTCGATCACAATGACCGACTTGCCGGATTCCACCAGCCGGTCCAGGAGGCCCAGCAGGTTCTGCACGTCGGCCAGGTGCAGGCCGGTGGTGGGCTCGTCGAGGACGTACACGTCACCCTTCTCCGCCATCTGGGTGGCCAGTTTGACGCGCTGGCGTTCGCCGCCGGACAGCGTGGTGAGCGGCTGGCCGAGCGTGAGGTAGCCGAGCCCGACGTCCACCAGCCGGTCAAGGATCTTGTGCGCCGCCGGTGTTTTCGCCTCGCCGGCACCGAAGAACTCCTCGGCCCCGGTCATGGACATGGCCAGGACGTCGGCGATGTTGCGGCCGCCCAGCGTGTACTCCAGGACCGACGCCTGGAACCTCCGGCCCTCGCAGTCCTCGCAGGTGGACTCCACCGTGGCCATAACACCCAGTTCGGTGAAGATGACGCCCGCGCCGTTGCAGGTGGGGCAGGCGCCCTCGGAGTTGGAGCTGAAGAGTGCCGGCTTCACGCCGTTGGCCTTCGCGAAGGCCTTGCGGATCGGCTCCAGCAGGCCCGTGTAGGTGGCCGGGTTGCTGCGGCGGGAGCCCTTGATGGCGCCCTGGTCGATCACCACCACACCGTCGCGGCCCGCCACCGAGCCGTGGATCAGCGAGCTTTTCCCGGACCCGGCGACCCCCGTGACCACGCACAGCACCCCGAGCGGAACGTCGACGTCGACGTCCTTGAGGTTGTGCGTCGAGGCGCCCCGCACCTCCATCGCGCCCGACGGCGTCCGCACCGCGTCCTTGACCTTGGCCCGGTCGTCGAGGTGGCGGCCGGTTATGGTGTCACTCGCCCGCAGCCCCTCCACGCTTCCCTCGAAGCAGACCTCGCCGCCCCCGGTGCCGGCGCCGGGGCCCAGGTCAACCACGTGGTCGGCGATGGCGATGGTCTCCGGTTTGTGCTCGACGACCAGCACGGTGTTGCCCTTGTCCCGCAGCTGCAGCAGCAGCTGGTTCATCCGCTCGATGTCATGCGGGTGCAGGCCGATGGTCGGCTCGTCAAAGACGTACGTGATGTCCGTCAGGGAGGAGCCCAGGTGCCGGATCATCTTGGTGCGCTGCGCCTCGCCCCCGGAAAGTGTGCCCGCCGGCCGGGCCAGGGAGAGGTAGCCCAGCCCGATTTCGGCGAACGAGTCGAGCAGGTGCTGCAGACCCGCCAGCAGCGGCGCCACCGACGGTTCGTCGAGCCTCCGGACCCACGCGGCGAGGTCGCTGATCTGCATGTCGCACAGGTCCGCGATGTTCTTGCCCTCGATCCTTGCGCTCCGGGCCTCCGGGCTGAGCCGTGTGCCCTCGCATTCGGGGCAGGGCTGGAACGTGATGGCCCGTTCCACAAACGCCCGGATGTGGGGCTGCATCGCGTCGACGTCCTTGGAGAGCATCGACTTCTGGATTTTCGGGATCAACCCCTCGTAGGTGAGGTTGATGCCCTCGACCTTGATCTTGGTGGGCTCCTTGTAGAGCAGGTCGTTCAGTTCCTTCTTGGTGAACTTCGCGATCGGCTTGTCCATGTCGAAGCCGGCGCCGCTGAAGATGCGCCCGTACCAGCCGTCCATGCTGTAGCCGGGCACGGTCAGCGCGCCTCCGGCAAGCGATTTGGTCTCGTCGTAGAGCGCCGTCAGGTCGAAGTCGGACACCGACCCCATGCCCTCGCAGCGCGGGCACATGCCGCCCAGGTACACAGCGTTCTGCACCACGCTCTTCTCCACCCTGCCGCCGGCCTTTTCGGTGCTCATCACCCCGCTGGCCTTGCGCGTCGGGACGTTGAAGGAGAACGCCGTCGGGGGCCCGACGTGCGGCGTTCCCAGCCGGCTGAAGAGGATGCGGAGCATCGCGTTGGCGTCCGTGGCGGTGCCGACAGTGGAGCGCGGGTTGGCGCCCATCCGCTCCTGGTCGACGATGATCGCCGTCGTGAGTCCCTCGAGATGGTCGACGTCGGGCCGCGCCAGGGTGGGCATGAACCCCTGCACGAACGCGCTGTACGTCTCGTTGATCATCCGCTGCGATTCGGCGGCGATGGTGGCGAACACCAGCGAACTCTTGCCGGAACCGGATACACCCGTGAACACCGTCAGGCGGCGTTTGGGGATCTCAATGCTGATGTCTTTGAGGTTGTTCTCCCGGGCGCCCTGCACCCGCAGGAGGTCGTGGCTGTCAGCAACATGCACCGCAGGCGCCTGGCTGTCCGTCGTCGAGGCCATACGTGTCCACTCTCCATCTGTCGGGCGGGACCGGGGGCCCGCAGCGGCCCGGTACTGCCCACTCTAGTTGGTGCTCTTTGTGACGTCCGTCAGCCAGGTGAGGGCGTCATTCCGGGAGGTGAAGAAGGCGTGCGGGTAGTGGGTGTGCCGGCTCATGGCGGCGGCGACCACCCGGTCCACGGCGCTGGATCCGAGAACGGCGATGGCGAGCACCCCGGTGGTCCGGGCGAACTCGTACCGGGCCGCGGCGGTGATCTCGACGTCGGTCATTTCCGAGAGCATCGGCAGCGGGATGCCGCCGCTGATCTGCTCGACGGCGCGCATGGCGTCCCTGGCGTCGTCGACGTCGACGAATGATCCCGGCCGCCAGACGGATTCAATGATGCCTGCGCGCACGCTTAAGGAGTTCTTCCCCTCAGCGGCGACTGCTCGTTCCGGCATCATCGAGTTCATTGTAGGCCTGAGCTGGGACGATGCCCGCCAGACGCGCAAAAGGGGCCCTTCCGGCCCGGACTCTCGGTCCGGGCCGGAAGGGCCCCTCGTGTGAACTACAGCGTGGAGGTGTCGATCACGAAGCGGTACCGCACGTCGGAGGCGAGCACCCGCTCGTACGCCTCGTTGATCTTCTCGGCCGGGATGACCTCGATCTCGGCGCCGAGGTGGTGCTCCGCGCAGAAGTCGAGCATTTCCTGCGTTTCCCGGATGCCGCCGATCATGGAGCCGGCGAAGGACCGGCGTCCGCCGATCAGGGCAAATGCGTTCACCGGCAGCGGTTCGGCCGGGGCGCCCACGTTCACCAGGGCGCCGTCGAGGCTCAGCAGCTGCAGGTAGGAGCTGATGTCGATCGAGGCGCTCACCGTGTTGATGATCAGGTCGAAGGAGCCCGCAAGGTCGGCGAACGTGTTCTCATCACTGGTGGCGTAGTAGTGGTCCGCGCCGAGGCGCAGGCCGTCTTCCTGCTTCTTCAGCGACTGCGAGAGGACCGTGACCTCGGCGCCCATGGCGTGGGCGAGCTTGACGGCCATGTGGCCCAGTCCGCCAAGCCCGACGACGGCGACCTTCTTGCCGGGGCCGGCGCCCCAGTGGCGCAGCGGCGAGAAGGTGGTGATGCCGGCGCAGAGCAGCGGCGCGGCGACGTCGAGCTCAATGCCCTCGGGGATCTGCACCACGAAGTCCTCGGTCACCACCACGTGCGTGGAGTAGCCGCCCTGGGTGATGGTGCCGTCGCGGTCCACGGCACCGTAAGTGCCCGTGTTTCCGGCGAGGCAGTACTGCTCCTCGCCCTTCTGGCAGTTGACGCATTCGCGGCACGAGTTGACCATGCAGCCGACGCCGACGCGGTCGCCGACGCTGTGCTTGGTGACGGCCGAGCCGACCTCGGTGACGATGCCGGCGATTTCGTGGCCCGGTGCGAGCGGGTACTGCTGCGGGCCCCAGTCGCCGCGGACAGTGTGGATGTCGGAGTGGCAGATACCGGCGAACTTGATGTCGATCAGGACATCGTGCGGGCCGACGTCCCGGCGCTCGATGGTGGTCGGCGCGAGGGGCTCTTCCGCGGACGGAGCGGCGTAAGCGTTAACGGTAAGCATGGGTCTCCTGCTTGTTGTTGGTTCTGGGGGTCACCCCCGGCGTCCCGCACGGGGTGGGTGCGGCCTGCTGGCCCGGACGTCGTCGGGGGCATCTTCCATCAAACACCATCGGGCCGCCGGTGCGGGAGTCCCTGCTGATAGGGGTACTGGCAGGGCACCCCTTAGCGCCGCAGCTGCCGGCTACCCGATGAGCGCCAGCACCGCGCCGGCCGCCACGACGCCGCCGGCCGCCGCACGGACTCCGGTCACCGTCCCGTCGCGGTGGGCGGAGACCTGGGTCTCCATCTTCATCGCCTCGAGCACGACGACGGGATCCCCCGCCGAGACTGTGGCGCCCGGTTCGACGAGCCACTTGACCACGGTGCCGGCCATGCCCGCGCGGAGCTCCCCCGGGTCCGCGGCGGCACCGCGACCCCCGGACGGGCCGCCGTCGGAGTCTCCGTGCGCGGCGCCGTCCACGGACACGCCGGCGGGCAGCGGTCCGCCGGAGCGCGCCCAGCCGTCCAGGAGGTCCGCCGGCAGTCCGACGGCCATCCGGCGGCCGTCCACCTCGACCGTGATGGTGCGGCGTTCGCCGTCGGGCGCTGTGGTGCTGTAGTCCGGGTCGGCCGGAATGCTTTCCGCGAAGTCGGTCTCGATCCAGCGGGTGTGGATGCCGAGGCCGGTCTCGGACGTGAAGTCCGGCGATTCGAGCACGGCACGGTGGAACGGCAGCACGGTGGAAACGCCGGTGATGCTGATTTCCGCGAGGGCACGGCGGGCGCGGCGCAGCGCCTGCTGCCGGTCCGCCCCGGTGACGATCAGCTTGGCCAGCAGTGAGTCGAACTGCGGCGGGACGAAGGAGCCGGAGCGCACCCCGGTGTCCAGCCGGATGCCGGGGCCGGTGGGGCCGGCGAACTGGTCCACGGTGCCGGGCGAGGGCAGGAAGCCGCGCCCCACGTCCTCGGCGTTGAGCCGGAATTCAAACGAGTGACCGCGCGGCGCCGGGTCCTCGGTGATGCGCAGCGGTTCGCCCGCGGCGATGCGGAACTGCTCCTGCACGAGGTCGATCCCGGTGGTTTCCTCCGTGATGGGGTGCTCCACCTGCAGGCGGGTGTTGACCTCAAGGAACGCCACAGTGCCGTCCGCGGCCACCAGGAATTCCACGGTGCCGGCGCCGGAGTAGCCGGCGGCGCGGCAGACTGCCTTGGCGCCGGCGTAGATCTGGCGGGTCTGGTCCGCGGTGAGGAACGGCGCGGGCGCCTCCTCCACCAGTTTCTGGTGCCTGCGCTGGAGCGAGCAGTCGCGGGTTCCGACCACCACCACGTTGCCGTGTGTGTCCGCGAGGACCTGCGCCTCGACGTGCCGGGGCCGGTCGAGGTAGCGCTCCACGAAGCATTCGCCGCGGCCGAAGGCCACCACGGCCTCGCGGACGGCGGAGTCAAAGGCCTCCTCCACCTCGTCCAGGGCGCGGACCACCTTCATGCCGCGGCCACCGCCGCCGAAGGCCGCCTTGATGGCGATCGGCAGGCCGTGCTGTTCGGCGAAAGCCCGGGCCTCGGCGGCGGTTTCCACCGGGCCGTCGCTGCCGGCGACCAGCGGGGCGCCGGCCTCGACGGCGGTCTCGCGGGCGGTGATCTTGTTGCCGAGCAGCCGGATGGCGTCCGGCGAGGGGCCGATCCAGGTGAGTCCGGCGTCGAGGACAGCCTGGGCGAACTCGGCGTTTTCGGAGAGGAACCCGTAGCCGGGGTGCACGGCGTCGGCACCGGAGGCGGCCGCTGCGGCGAGCAGCTTGGGGACGTTGAGGTAGGTGTCGGCCGGCGAGTTGCCGCCCAGGGCGTAGGCCTCGTCCGCGGCGGATACGTGCAGGGCGTCGGCGTCGATGTCCGCGTAGACGGCGACGGAGGCCAGCTGCGCGTCGTCGCAGGCCCGGGCGATCCGGACGGCGATTTCTCCGCGGTTGGCGATCAGGACCTTGCGCATCAGTTACTCGCTTCTTGTTCGGGGGTGGCGTGTTCGGGGGCCGCGGCGGCGGCGGTTATCTCGTCCGGGACCCAGCGGAAGCGGATTTTGCCGCCGATCGGGACCTGGGCGGCGCGGTCCAGCTGGGAGTCGACCACCACGGCGATCACCGGGTAGCCGCCGGTGATCGGGTGGTCGGCCAGGAACAGCACGGGCAGTCCTTCCGGCGGGACCTGCACGGCACCGGCGACGGTGCCCTCGGAGGCGAGTTCACCCTGGCGGGTGCGCTGCAGCGGGGTTCCCTGCAGGCGCATTCCCACCCGGTTGGACTGCGGCTTGACGTCCCAGTCCTGGCTGCAGAAGGACGCCAGCGCATCAGCGTCGAACCAGTCGGCGCGGGGGCCGGGGACGACGTCGAGCACGGTGACCCCGGCGTACGGGAAGTCAGGCTGCAGCTCGGGGTGCCCCACGACGCCGGATTCGGCTTCCCCGCCGGCGGCGAGGTGCTGGCCGGCGGCCAGCGGGGCGGGGCCGATCCCGGACATGGTGTCCGTGGAGCGGCTGCCGAGCACCGGCGGGGTGTCCACGCCGCCGCGGACGGCGAGGTAGCTGCGGAAACCGCTGTGCGGGGCGCCGATGGCCAGGGTCTCGCCGTCCAGCAGGGCGAAGGGGGTGGCCATGGGCACGGTCCGCTCTGCCGGACCGGAGTCGTCCCCGCCCGGCGTTTCGATGGTCAGCTCCGCGGGCGCTCCGGTGACGGCGAGGACCTGGTCCCCGACGGCCTGGACGGTGAGGCCTCCGGCGACGGTCTCCACGGCGGCGGCCGACGGCGCGTTCCCCACCAGGCGGTTGGCCCGGCGCAGGGAGGCCCGGTCCAGCGCGCCGGCGGCGGAAACGCCCAGGCCCGAATGGCCAAAGCGGCCGAGGTCCTGGATCAGGCTCTGCAGGCCCGGTGAGACGATCCGCAGGCCGGAGGTAACCTCCGGGGCGGGGGTGTGGGCCGGCTGTTTTGCTGCCAGGGTCACGGTGGCCCGCACGGCGCGGAACTGCACCCGCTGCCCGGGCGCGGCCAGGGCGGGCTGTTCCCGGTCCAGGTCCCACATTTTCGCGCCGGTGCGGCCGATCAGCTGCCAGCCGCCGGGCGAGCGGCGCGGGTACACGGCCGAGTAGTTGCCGGCCAGCGCCACGGAACCCGCGGGCACGGCGGTGCGCGGCGAGCTGCGGCGCGGCACTTCGAGGGCCTGGTTCTCCCCCACCATGTAGCCAAAGCCCGGCGCGAAGCCGGCAAAGGCCACGGTCCAGACCTGCCCGGTGTGGGCGGCGATTACGCCGTCGCTTCCCAGGCCGGTCAGCTCCCCCACCTCGGCGAGGTCCTCGCCGTCGTACACGGTGTCGATGACCACCAGCCCGCCGTCCCGGTGCACAGGGGCGGTGAGGTCGAGCTGGAGCAGCCGGGCGGCGATCCGCCGGGCAGCGACCGGGGAATCCGCGGTGACCAGCACCGTCTGGGCCGCGGCGAGAACGTCCAGCTGGCCGGGCAGCGGCTGCTCCAGGAGCAGCGCCTGGAGGGCCAGCACCTCGCCCGTTCCGGCGAGCTCGGCGAGCACCGCGCGGGTTCCCACCGCCCGCACGGAGCTCACTTTGGAACCTGCCGCCTGCTGTACTGCCAGGGTGTCGCCCGCTGTCTCAATCATCAGTTGCCTTCATGGTTGCCGGTGCCTCGGATGGGATCCGCGCCGCTCAGGCGTGGGCGAATGCTGCCGTGCTGATGCCGGCGGCGGTCAGGGCCTCGCGGACGGCGCCCGCCATGGCGACGGCGCCCGGGGAGTCGCCGTGCACGCAGATGCTCTCGGCGCGGATCTTGAGGATGGAGCCGTCGATGGTGCGGACGGCCGAGTCGGTGGCCATCCGGAGGACATGCTCCGTCACCTCCGCGTGGTCATGCAGCACGGCGCCGGGCAGCGTGCGGGAGACCAAGGTGCCGTCCGGGTTGTAGGCCCGGTCCGCGAACGCTTCGGTGACGGCGCGCAGGCCGGCGGCCTCGGCCAGCCGGAGCACTTCGGATCCCGGCAGACCCAGGATGGGCAGGTTCGGGTCAACGGACTTGACGGCGTCGACGACGGCTTTCGCCTGGGCGGTGTGCGCCACGATCGCGTTGTAGAGGCCGCCGTGGGGCTTGACGTAGGTGACCGTGCCGCCTTCCGCGGCCGCCAACGCCTGCAGCGCGCCGATCTGGTAGACGACGTCGTCCGCGAGTTCGATCGGGTCGATGTCCAGGAAGCGGCGGCCGAAGCCGGCAAGGTCGCGGTATCCGACATGGGCGCCGATCACGACGCCGGCAGCCACTGCCTCGCGGCAGGTCTTCCGGATCACGCTGGGGTCGCCGGCGTGGAAGCCGCAGGCCACGTTTGCGCTCGAAACCGAGCGGAACATCGCCGTGTCGTCCCCCAGGCTCCAGCGCCCGTAGGACTCGCCGACGTCGCTGTTCAAGTCAATGGTTGCCACTTTGTGATCCTCGTCTCATTGGTGTTCCTTATCTAGGATGCACCAAAATCCCGGATTGTTCAACAATCCTAAGATTCGACGATAAGGCAGGGGTGTACATTCTGAGGTATGACCAGCGCCCACCCGGAATTTCGTGGCACTGCCGGTCCGGCCGCCCCCGGCGGGGCTACTCCAGTCGGGACCAAGGCGGGCGGCCCGGCCGGCACGGCCCTGGCGTCTGCGGCCCGGATGCGCGTGGCCACCCCCTCCGTGGCGGACCGGGTCGCGGCCGAGCTGCGGCTGCAGCTGGCCGAAGGGCTGCTGCTGCCGGGCGCGCGGCTGACCGAATCCACCATCTCCGAGGAGCTTGGGGTTTCCCGCAACACCGTCCGCGAGGCCTTCGCGGAACTCGCGTCCGAGCGGCTGGTGGTCCGGCACCCCAACCGCGGGGTATTCGTCGCCAGCCTGGGCCCGGGCGACATCCATGACGTCTATACCGTGCGCCGGTTCATCGAGGTGAGCGCCATCCGCGGCGGCGGGAGCCCCGCCCGGATCGCCGCCGTCCGCGCGGCCGTGGATGAAGGCCGCGCCGCGGCGGCAGCGGACGACGAGGAAGCCCTCGGCACCGCCAACCAGCATTTCCACCGGGCCATCGTGGCACTGGCGGAGAGCCGGCGCCTCGACACGATCATGGCGCAGGTCCTGGCCGAGATGCGGCTGTTTTTCCACAAGGCCACGGTGGACGCGCACTTCTACCGCGGCTACCTCGCGGACAACGATGAAATCTGCCGGGCCCTGGAGGCCGGGCAGCTGGAGCGTGCCGGCGAGCTGCTCCTGGCCTACCTGAACCGGTCGGAAGAAAGGCAGCGTGCCGTCCACGGCGAGTAAACTCCCGGCCGGTCATTGTTGAACAATTCCTTGCGTGGATTGTTGAACAACCTGTACAGTGGCAGAAGACAACCGTTGTGACCCAGGTCACCCAACTGTTTGGACCTCCCCATGGAAAACACCACTGTCAAGGCCGCCCTCAAGCCGGCCGCCCGGCGTTCGGCCCTCCTGGGCGCCATGTTCCTCATGGCTACCAGCGCCATCGGCCCGGGGTTCATCACCCAGACCACGGCCTTCACAGTCCAGCTCGGTGCCGCGTTCGCGTTCGCGATCCTGGTGTCCATCCTGGTAGACATCGCCGTGCAGGCGAACGTCTGGCGGATCATCGGCGTCTCCGGCTTGCGGGCCCAGGAGCTCGGCAACAAGGTCCTCCCCGGGGTGGGCTGGTTCCTCGCCGCACTGGTCTTCCTGGGCGGCCTGGTCTTCAACATCGGCAACATCGCCGGAACCGGCCTCGGCGTCAACGCGATGATGGGCGTGGACCCCAAGATCGGCGGCGCCCTCTCCGCCGTCCTGGCCATCCTGATCTTCCTCAGCAAGCGGGCGGGAGTGGCCCTTGACCGGATCGTGGTGATCCTCGGCGCCCTGATGATCCTCATGACACTGTACGTGGCCATCGTGTCTGCCCCACCGGTGGGCGAGGCGCTCAAGAACACCGTGATGCCGGAGAAGATCGACTTCCTGGTCATCACCACCCTGATCGGCGGCACCATCGGCGGCTACATCACCTACGCCGGCGCCCACCGCATGCTGGACACCGGCGTCACCGGCGTCAAGCACGTCAAGCAGATCACCCAGAGCTCCATCGTGGGCATCCTGGTCACCTGCGTCATGCGCATCCTGCTGTTCCTGGCCATCTTCGGCGTCGTCGCCGGCGGCGTGGCCCTGACCGGCGACAACCTTGCCGCCTCCGCCTTCCAGGCCGCCGCGGGAGAGATCGGCATGCGCGTCTTCGGCGTGATCCTGTGGGCCGCCTCCATCACCTCCGTGATCGGCGCCGCCTACACCTCGGTCTCCTTCGTGACGAAACCGACCACCAGGGAGCGCACCCGCAACCTGATCACCGTCGGCTTCATCGCCTTCTGCAGCGTGGCCTACCTGCTGATCGGCCAGGCCCCGCAGCAGCTGCTCATCTTCGCGGGCGCCTTCAACGGCCTCATCCTCCCCGTCGGCTTCGGCGTGCTCCTGTGGGTGGCCTGGCGCCGCCGGGACCTGATGCACGGCTACGTCTACCCCAAGGGACTGCTCGTCATCGGCATCGTGGCCTGGCTGCTGACCCTGTTCCTCGGCTACAGCTCGCTGGCCAGCCTGGCCAAGCTCTGGGCCTAACCAATGGATGCCCCAATGCTGAACGTGCCGTCCGCCGTCCGCTCCCCCGCAGACCCGGCAGCGCTGCTCCCGGCCGAGGCGCGGGCCCTGTTCCGGGCCGGCCTCGTGACGCCGACCTCCGGCTGGAGCAGCGGCTACGCGCAGGCCAACCTGATCATCGTGCCCAAGGCGCAGGCCTTCGACGTCCTGCTGTTCGCCCAGCGCAACCCCAAGCCCTGCCCTGTCCTGGGGGTGCTCGACGCCGGCGAAACCTCAGGGACGCTGCTGGCCGGCGGGGACATCCGCACCGATGTGCCCAAGTACGTGGTGTACCAGGACGGCCGGAAGGTCGATGAACCTACGGACATCACGGAGCACTGGCGCGATGACCTCGTGACGTTCATCGTGGGCTGCAGCTTCACCTTCGAGTCCGCCCTCCAGGCCAACGGGATCCGGGTGGCCCACATCGACCAGGGCGTGAACGTGCCGATGTACCGCACCGCCGTCCGCTGCGAGCCGGCCGGAGGGATGGCGGGCCCCTTGGTGGTCTCCATGCGCCCCATCCCGGCGTCGCAGGTGGCCGACGCCGTCCGCATCACGTCCCGCTATCCGGCCGTGCACGGCGCCCCGGTCCACGTGGGCAACCCGGCGGAGCTGGGCATCGCTGATCTGGGCCGCCCGGACTTCGGCGACCCGGTGCGGATCCCGGACGGGCATGTGCCGGTCTTCTGGGCGTGCGGCGTGACGCCCCAGGCCGCCGTCATGGAATCCCGCCCGGCGCTGGCCATCGGCCACGCCCCGGGGCACATGCTCATTACGGACGCTCGCGACTCGTCCTACCAGGTCCCGTAGCCGCGGGGCATCACTTCTGCGGGAAGGCCCCGATGTGCACCAGGAGTTCGTGCTCGGCGGCATCCAGGTACCGGCGCAGCTCCGCCGCGGCGTCGTCCCTGCGGCCGGCCCGCAGCTGAGCCACCAGGGCGGCGTTGCGTTCCACGTAGTGGCTGTGGAAGTCCGAGGTGGTGGCCATGGCATGGAAGACCAGCCGCATCTGTGCGAGGACCTTGTCCATGAGTTCGCCCATCGAGGCGCTCCCGGACAGAGCCACCAGCGCCTTGTGCAGGTCCTGGTTGGCGTCCGCCATGTCGGTGACCGCCCCGACCGCCAGGGCGGCGCGGGCCCGGTCGATGATGCCGTCCAGCACGTCCAGGTCCCCGGTACGGTAGTCGCCCCACAGCACGGCCGCCGGCTCGATCAGCCGGCGGACCCGGTAGATCTCGCGGACGTCCTCGGCCTGGGGCGCGGACACGAACACGCCTCGGTTGGGAATCCGCTGCACCACGGACTCGCCGGCCAGGACGGTGAAGGCCTCCCGCAGCGTGTTGCGGGAAACACCCAGCACCTCGGAAAGCTTCTGCTCGGAGAGTTTGGTTCCCGGGGCGAGCTGGCCGGCCGAAATACGGGCACGCAACACAGCAGCCACCCACGATCCGGTGTGGGCGTGGGTGGCCTGGACCTCGTCGGAGATCCCTTCAAGCGCGGCGTTCATCGGCATGGATTCAATCTACCGAAGAAGCGCACACTCCCTGCGCCACTTGCGCCGCCGGCAGCGTACAGCGCGGCCTGCCGCCCCGCGGCACTCGGCCCCTACCCTGCCTGCGGCTCGCTGCTCTCCCGGACAACCAGCCGCGCGGGGTAGATCACCGGTTCCCGGGCCGCCCCCGGGTCTTCGATGTCCGCGAGGAGGAGGCGGGCAGCCTTTTCGGCCATTTCCACGGTTGGCTGGTTGATGGTGGTCAGCGGCAGCTCGCCGGGCACCGTCAGATGGTCATCAAAGCCGACGACGGCGACGTCCCCGGGCACCGACCGTCCGGCGGCCTTCAAAGCAGTGATGGCTCCGCGGGCCATGAGGTCGGAGGCCGCGAAGATGCCGTCGACTCCGCTGTCCTCGGCCAGGAGGCGTTCGGCTGCCTCGGTGCCCCCGGCGGGGGTGAAATCCCCGTGGGCAACCAGGCCTGCCGGCAGGCCTGCTTCCTTGAGGCCGGCCTGCCAGCCGTCGAGCCGGTCCTCTGCCGCCGTCATGTCGAGCGGGCCGGTGATGGTGGCCAGCCGTGTCCGTCCGGCCGCTGCGAGATGCAGCGCGGCCAGCCGGCCGCCCTCGAAGCTGTCCACATCGACGTAGTGGATGCCGAGCCCGGTATCCCAGGGCCGTCCGATGAAGACGGTGGGCAGGCCCGAGGCGGCGAGCTCTTCGGTCCAGCCGTCAGCTTTGTGGTGCGACACCACAATGGCGCCGTCCACGTGGCCGCCGCGCAGGTAGCGCACCGTCCGGGAGGGATCGCCGCCGGCGCGGGACATCAGCAGGACCAGCTGCATATCCGTCTCGCGCAGTGCCTCCGTCACCCCGGTGATGACGGCCGCGAAGAACGGGTCCATCATGACCCGGGCATCGGGTTCGTTGATCACCAGGGCGATTGACGAGGTCCGGCGGGTGACGAGGCTGCGCGCGGCCCGGTTCGGGGTGTAGCCGAGGGACAGCACCGCCGCGTCAACCGCCGCCTGGGCTTCCGGGCTGACCCGGGACCCGCCGTTGATGGCCCGCGAGGCGGTGGAGCGGGACACTCCAGCCGCCGTCGCGAGGTCTTCAAGGGTGGGGGTGGGTCTGGCCGGTGCGGCCCGGAGACCCCGGTGGATCTGTTCGTTCATCACTTTGAGAATACGACATCACCGCTCATGCCACGTGCGCGACCGCCTGGCTGGACGGCAGGGCGTTCGACGCCGCCACCTTCGCGTACCAGAGGCCGCTCGCCTTGGGGATGCGCTCCAGCGTGTCGTAGTCCACCCGGACCATCCCGAAGCGCTGGTGGTAGCCGTAGGCCCACTCGAAATTGTCCAGCAGGGACCAGGCGAGGTAGCCGCGGACGTCCGCTCCGGCGTCGATCGCGTCCCGCACCGCGCGCAGGTGCACGTCGAAGAAGGCGAGCCGGTCCTGGTCGTCGACGAACCCGTCGGCGTCGGGAACGTCGGGGTAAGCGGCGCCGTTTTCCGTCATGTAGAGCGGGATGCCGGCAGGGCCCGTGTACTCCCGCTGGAGCCGTGTGAGCAGGCGGAACAGGCCTTCGGGCTGGACCTCCCAGCCCATGCCGGTCACCGGGAGCCCGCGCGGCACCGAGTGCACGCCTTCGGCGGAGACAAACGGGGTGGGCGCCAGCCGCTCGGCCGACTCAGGCGCCGCCTGCGCCGTGGTGGTCACGGTTTCCGGCTTGGCCTGCTCTTCCGCCCGGGCCGCCGTCTTGGTCAGGGCCTCGCCTTGGTAGTAGTTGACGCCGAGCAGGTCCATGGGCGTCGAGATAACGGCCAGGTCGCCGTCGTGGACCACGGACTCGAAGCCGAGACCGGCGATGTCCGCCAGCACATCTGCGGGGTACTCGCCGCGGAAGAGCGGGTCGAGGAAGATGCGGTTGTGCATCCCGTCGATCCGCCGGGCCGCGTCCTGGTCGTCCGCCGAGGCGGGGTCGGCCGGATCGGCAACGGTGAGGTTCAAGGTGATGCCGATACTCGCCTCCGGGTCCAGCCGGCGCAGTTCCGCGGCAGCCAACCCGTGGCCCAGGAGGAGGTGGTGGGCGGCCGCAAGGGCTGCCGCCGGCTCCTGCCGGCCCGGGGCGTGGACGCCCGCGGCGTAGCCGAGGAACGCCGAGCACCAGGGCTCATTGAGGGTGGTCCAGATGCGGACCCGGTCACCGAGGGCCTCGTGCATGACGGCCGCATAGGCCGCGAACAGCGTCGCCGTTTCGCGGTTGGCCCAGCCGCCCTCATCCTCCAGTGCCTGCGGCAGGTCCCAGTGGTACAGCGTCAGCCAGGGGGTGATGCCCGCGGCAAGGAGCTCGTCCACCAGACGGGAGTAGAAGGCGATCCCCTCGGGGTTGGGCGTCCTGCCGTCAGGCATGCAGCGCGCCCACGACGTCGAGAAGCGGTACGCCTTGAGGTTCAGCGATTTCATGAGCTCGACGTCCTGGCCCGAGCGGTGGTAGTGGTCGCAGGCCACGTCGCCGTTGTGGCCGTCCGCGACGGCGCCCGGGACCCGGGCGAAGGTGTCCCAGATCGAGTCCTTCCGCCCGCCGGTGTGGGCGGCTCCTTCGATCTGGTAGGCAGCGGTGGCCGCGCCCCAGAGGAAACCCTCGGGGAATGTGATCGGGGTGGTGCTCATCCTTTTACTGCTCCTTGCATGATTCCTGAAACGAGTTGGCGCCCTGCCGCGATGAAGAGCAGCAGCAGCGGGATGGTGGCCAGTACGGCACCGGCCAGCACCACCGAGTAGTCCACAAAGTGTGCGGCCTGCAGCAGCTGGAGCGCTACTGGCAGAGTCGGATTTGAGGGATCCAGCACAATGAAGGGCCAGAAGAAGTTGGTCCAGGTGGCGACGAACGTGAAGAGCGCCAGCATGGCCGCGGCCGGCCGCGCCGCGGGGAATCCCACGTACCAGAAGGCCTGGATCATGGAGGCGCCGTCCATCCGGACAGCCTCGATGAGTTCATCCGGGAGGGCGTCGCGGAGGTACTGGGTCATCCAGAACACGCCGAAGGCCGTGACAATTCCGGGGATGATGACGGCCCAGAGGGTTCCGGTCCAGCCCAGCTTGGCCATCACGATGAACAGCGGCACCACGCCGAGCTGCGTGGGCACCGCCATGGTGGCGATCACGAAGACCAGCAGTCCCTTGCTGCCGCGGAAGCGGAGCTTGGCGAACGCGAACCCGGCGAGGGTGGAGAAGATCACCACGGAGGCGGAGGTGACGGTGGAGACCAGGATGCTGTTGCCCATGGCCTTCCAGAAAGGAATGCTGTCAAAGACCTTGGCCGCGTTTTCAAGGAAGTTCCCGCCCGGAAGGAGCGGGATGCCCCGGCTCAACGCAGTGCTGTCGTGGCTGCCCACCAGGAAGGACCAGTACAGCGGGAACAGGGAGGCCAGCAGGACGGCGCCCAGGGCACCGTAGGTCAGGGGTCCGGGACGCCGGATATCCCCGGCGCCGCCGCGGTTCCGGGGCCGCCCCGCCCGGGGGTTGGGGCGCTTGGCGGCTGCCTTCGCGGCCCCTTTCCCGGCGGTCTGTCGGATCATGGGGATGGAGCTCATTTGCGGCCTCCCTGGTTGGCGATGCGCCGGGTAAGAAGGAAGTTCACGAGGGCGATCAGCACAATCATCAGGAACAGCAGCCACGCCACCGCGGATGCCCTGCCAAAGTTGCGCTGGCCCCAGCCAAGCTCCCAGATGTACATGGTCAGCGTCTGCCACTGCCGGTCGGCACCGCCGAGGCCGGACTGGTCAAAGACCCGCGGCTCGTCGAAGATCTGCAGCCCGCCAATGGTGGACGTGATGGCCACGAAGATCACGGTGGGCCGGAGCATCGGAACCGTCACTGACAGGAATTGCCGGACGCGGCCGGCGCCGTCGATGGTGGCCGCCTCGAAGACATCGCGCGGGATGGCCTGCATCGCCGCGAGGAAGATCAGTGCGTTGTAGCCGATCCAGCGGAAGTTCACCATCGTGGCGATGGCGACGTGGCTGGCAAACTGGTCGGAATGCCAGCGGACCGGGTCGAGGCCCAGGAGGCCAAGGAATTCATTGACGAGGCCGAACTGGTCGGCAAACAGGTTGTTGAAGATCAGTCCCACCGCCACGGGCGCCACAACGAAGGGCACCAGCACCCCCATCCGCCAGAACGTCTTGGCCCGCAGGTTGGCGTCCAGCACCGCTGCGATCAGCAGTGCCAGCACCACCTGCGGCACGGAGGAGAGCAGGAAGATGCTCAGCGTGTTGCCCACCGCGTTCCAGAAGTACGGCTGCCCGAGGACAAAACCGAAGTTCTCGAAACCGATGAACTTGCCCTGGCCGCCGATCAGGTTCCAGTTGTGCAGTGACACCCAGCCTGTGTAGAGCAGCGGAAACAGTCCCGTGAGTGCAAACAGCAGGAAGAACGGCGAGATGTAGAGGTAGGGCGACAGTTTGACGTCCCACTTCGACACCTGCTGCGAAAACGCGAGCCGCCGGACGTCCCTGTTGCCGGGTTTTTCCTCGTCAATTGATTGGCCTTGGGGCCTGACCCGGTCCGTTACTGACATGGCTTAAAGCGACTTCACAGCCGTGAGGAACTTCGCCCAGGAGGACTCGGCGTCGTCCGACTTGTCCACGTCAACACGGGTGAGGGCCTGCTGCATGGCGTCATTGATGGCAAAGAACTTCGGTCCCTTGAACGGGGAGTCGCCGACGGCCTTGGCACGCTCTGCGAAGATCTTGCCGGTGGGGGCGTCGTTGAAGAACGCGTTGGTCTGGCCCAGCAGTTCCTCGCTGGTCAGCGCCTCAACCTGGCTCGGGAAGGTGCCCTTCGCCGTGAATGCCTTGATCTGCTGCTCCGGGGCGGTCAGCCAGGCTGCGAGCTTCTTGGCCTCGGCTTGGTTCTTGCCCTGCGACGGGACGGTCAGGTAGGAACCACCCCAGTTGCCGCCGCCGCCCGGGAAGACGTTGGCGACGTCCCAGCCCTCGACGCCGGCAGCGTTGCCTTCAATAACACCGAGCATCCAGCCCGGGCAGAGGGTCGTGGCGAACTTCTGGGACTGGAAGCCGGCTACCCAGTCGTTGCTCCACTGGCCCAGGTGCGCCGAGAGGTTGTCCTGCGTCGAGGCGTTCAGAACCTTGGTGTAGACCTCCTTGACCTCCGGGTTGTCGGCGGCGATGACCGTGCCGTCCTCGTTCTCGTAGGCCTTCGACATCTGGTTGCTCATGCCCTGGTAGATGGCCCCGGCGGAATCAAACCATGCCGGGCCGGTCCCTGCGGCGACGAACTTCTTGCCGGCGTCGAAGTAGCTGTCCCAGGTGGTGCCGAGCATCTTCTCGACAGACTCGCGGTCCGACGGCATCCCGGCGGCTTCCAGCAGTGCCCCGTTGTAGCAGACAGCCTCAGGTCCGGAGTCCGTGCCGTAGCCGATCAGGTGCCCGTCCTGGGTGGTGGCTGCCTCGGTCTTCCAGTCCAGCCACCGGCCTTCCACGGCAGGGTCCTTCAGATCCACGAACTGGTCCGGGTACTCCTTGAGTTCGGACAGCCAGTCGACCTCGATGGCCTCAACGTCCGAGAGGCCGGATCCGGCCGCCAGGCGCGTGGTCAGGTTGTCGCGCGCTTCGTTGGTGGTGGCGGCCTTCTTGTGCTGGATCGTCACGTTCGGGTTGAGGGTCTCGTATTCCTTGAGCAGGTCCTCGTAGCCGAACTCGTTGAACGTCGCGAGGCTGAGGGTGACCGGTTCCTTGCCTGTTTCGCCGGTGGGCCCGGCGTTCTTGGGGGCATCCGCGCCGCAGCCGCTCAGGGCGAGTGTGAGGCAGGCGGCCGATGCCGACAGGGCGGCAAGTTTGCGGGGGAATTTCACGCGGGGACTCCTTTGTCAGGGTGTGGGGACCGGAGGGATAAGGGGCCGGCCGCCCCGTTTCGGTACATGAGAGCGCTCCCAGATCGACCATGGGAGCGCTCTCACAAGCATGGTGTCGCACATCACGTCGAGTTGTCAACAGCGGCGTACCTGCGTATTTCGAACCCTTGCCCGGCGCTGGATGCGGTGTTACGCTTCCCGGCGGGAGCGCTCCCACACCTCCGCGGTCACCGGGAGCAGGGCTCCAGTTCCCCGGCAGCCCCGTGTGCGGCCGAAGGGAAATCCGCCCCAACAGAGAGCAGGACCAGCAATGCCGCTAGCCCACTTCCGTCTCCGACCAGGGGCGCCGCAGCCCCGCCTCAGGAGGCCGCTGCGTCTCCACAGCCGGCTGTTCGCCGGCAGCGTCGCCGTCCTGCTGGGCGTGCTCGCCACCGGCGCCGGTGCCGCAACGGCGGCCGTGCCCGCCGCCCCGGCGAAGCCGGCCCCGGCCCAGCCGCAGCCCGCGAAAGCCACGACAGCGCCTGCGCCGGAGTTCGGTCCCAACGTCCGCATCTTCGACCCCAGCATGCCTGTGGCCGAGATCCAGGCCGAGGTGGACGCCATTGCGGCCACCCAGGTCGACGACGAAATGGGTACCAACCGGTACTCCCTGCTGTTCAAGCCCGGCACCTACGGCAGCGCCGAGGAGCCGCTGGTCGTCCAGGTCGGCTACTCGACGGAGGTCGCCGGCCTCGGTGCCTCGCCCACGGATGTCACCATCAACGGGCACATCGACGTCTACAACCGGTGCCTGACCGCGGACAACTGCATCGCCCTGAACAACTTCTGGCGCTCATTGTCCAACCTCACCATCAACGTCACCGGCCTCGCCGACTGCCGGAGTTCGGCCAACTTCTGGGCCGCCTCCCAGGCCTCCCCCATGCGGCGGGTCAACATCACCGGCGGCAACCTCTCCCTGATGGACTACTGCACGGCCGGTCCGCAGTACGCCAGCGGCGGCTTCATTTCCGACTCGAAGACCGGCAACGTCATCAACGGCTCCCAGCAGCAGTACTTCGTGCGCGACAGCAGCATCGGCGACTGGTCCAACGGTGTCTGGAACCAGGTGTTCTCCGGTGTGGACGGCGCCCCGGCACAGTCCTTCCCGAACCCGCCGTACACCAACCTGCCGAGCACGCCGATCAGCCGTGAGAAGCCGTACCTCACCTTCGACGCCGACGGCCAGTACAGCGTGTTCGTTCCGGCGGTCCGCACGGACTCCGCAGGGACCACCTGGGAGAACGGCCCCACGGCCGGCCGCAGCATCCCGCTGTCCGACTTCTACGTCGCCAGCCCCGGCGATTCGGTCAAGACCATCAACTCCCAGCTGGCGCGCGGCAAGAACCTGCTGCTGACCCCGGGCATTTACGACGTTGACCAGAGCATCGAAGTCAAGCGTGCCAACACCGTGGTCCTTGGCCTCGGCATGGCCACCCTCACCGCCGTCAACGGCTCCGTGCCGCTGACCGTCGCGGACGTTCCCGGCGTCGACATTGCCGCCGTCACCATCGATGCCGGCGAAGTGAACTCCCCGACGCTGATGCGGATCGGCAAGGCCCGCAACTCCGAGGCCGGCGGACCGTCCAACTCGCTCAACCACAGCGATCCGGCCAACCCCACCACGCTCCACGACGTCTTCTTCCGCATCGGCGGACCGCACGTCGGGAAGGCCTCGCTCAGCCTGGAGGTCAACAGCGACAACGTGCTCCTGGACCACATCTGGGCCTGGCGCGCGGACCACGGCAAGGGCGTGGGCTGGACCACCAACACCGGTGAAAACGGCGTCATCATCAACGGCGACAACGTCACCGCCACCGGCCTGTTCGTGGAGCACTACCAGGAGTACAACGTCATCTGGAACGGCGAGAACGGCAAGACCATCTTCTTCCAGAATGAGCTGCCCTACGACGCCCCGAACCAGGCCGCCTGGCAGCATGACGGGGTCCTGGGCTGGGCCGGCTACAAGATCGCCGATTCGGTCAAGACGCACGAGCTCTGGGGCGGTGGCAGCTACGTCTACAACAACGTCGACCCCACCATCCACGCCACCCGGGGCTTTGAAGTCCCGGTCACGCCCGGAGTGAAGCTCCACGGCCTGCTGACGGTCAACCTCGGCGCCGGCACCCTGGACCACGTCGTCAACGACACCGGCGCTCCGGTCTCGACCGACGTCGTCGGCATCCCCAGCTACGTCGAGAGCTTCGGCTAACCCGACGTCGGCAGCCGGCGCCCTGCCCCGTCCGCGGAGCAGGGTGCCGGCGCGTCACCCCCAAATTTCCCAGCCCCGGCCCCGCCAGCCTGCGACGCGGTTCGTGTCGTGCGCTGCGCTAAAACCTGACGCGGCCCGTCTACCGGCGCGCCGGGCACAAAGCGCGTCGGGGGGACGAACCCGCGTCGCAACCGCCCGACGTCGGCCATGCCGGGACGCCGCGACTCCGTCGAGGTTCCGCCCCGCGCAGGGTGCCAGCGCGTCACCGCCATCCCCCTTCCCCGCCATCTTGCGACGCGGTTCGTGTCGTGCGCTGCGCTAAAGACCTGACGCGGCCCGTCTACCGGCGCGCCGAGCATAAAGCGCGTCGGGGGGGACAAACCCGCGTCGCAACCGCCCGAGGCCGGCCCGGTCGGGACTCGGCGGCTCCGTCGAGGTCCACCGGGCGAGCGTTTCCTCTGCATCACCCCCGGCACCCCCTGCGCTCTGCGACGCGGTTCGTGTCGTGCGCTGCGCGAAAAACCTGACGCGGCCCGTCTACCGGCGCGCCGGGCATAAAGCGCGTCGGGGGGACAAACCCGCGTCGCAACCGCCCGACGCCGGACCAGCCAGGCCTCCGTCGAGGTCCCCCAGTGTCCCCGCGTCGCAACCGCCCGCCGTCGGACCAGCGGCTAGGTCCCGACGGGCGAGGCCTGCCGCTGCATCACCCCCTCACCCCAGCACTTTGCGACGCGGTTCGTGCCCTGCGCTGCGCTAACGACCTGACGCGGCCCGTCTACCGGCGCGCCGGGCACAAAGCGCGTCGGGGAGACAAACCCGCATCGCAACCGCGCGACGCCGGCGCGGCCAGGGCTCCGTCTAGGTCCCGCCGGGTGCAGCGTGCCGGCGCCCGCGCACCGCGGCGGTTCCCCAGACCGCCAGCAGGCAGGCCACGAGCAGCAGGCCCGCTTCGCCCAGGTCGATCTCCCCCAGCCACGTGGTGACGGGATCCTCGAGGCCGAAGGCGGCGTGGCAGAACCCGCCAAGGGTGATCAGCGAGATGAACAGGGCCGAGACGGCCGAGATGCCCGTGACCGCCGCGTTGAAGCCCAGCCGCTTCCGGGGGTGGTGGAGGGCGGAGCTGTACATGCGCATCATGGCAACGCCGTTGGCGGTGTCGCACAGTGTCATGGCGGCGGTGAAGGCCAGCGGCAGCGCCAGGAGCGCCAGCGGGGACACCCCGGCCAGGGACGCCGCCGTCGCCATCACCAGCAGCCCGATGGTGGTGGCGGTATCGAAGCCCAGGCCGAACAGGAACCCGATGACGTAGATGTTCCGCGGCCGCCGGACCCGGGCCAGGGGCTTCGCCAGCAGCCGGGCCATGAGCCCCTGGGCTTCAAGATCCTCGGCACGCACGTCGCCGCCGGCCCGCGCGCTCCGGTAGGCCCTCGCCGCCCGGATGAATGCGGACCCGTTGAACAGCCCCAGAGCCAGCAGGAAGATCCCCGAGACGCCGCTGCCAATCAGCCCCAGCACCAGGTTGCCGGACGTGCCGTCCTCCATAAACTGGCCCACCACCGCAGCGCCGCCCACCAGGAGCACGCCCGCGAGGATCACCACGGAGCTGTGGCCCAGGCTGAATGCGAAGCCGACACTCACAGGATCCTGCCGCTGTGCCACGAACTTCCGGGTCGAATTATCGATCGCGGCGAGATGGTCCCAGTCGTAGCTGTGCTTGATGCCGGCCGCATAGGCGGTCAGCACCAGGCCGAGCGCCAGCGGCTCGCCGCCCGTCAGCTGGCCGGCCAGAAGGAGCCCGACGGCGGCGGCGTGCAGCGCTGCCACGGCACCGAAGGTGGCAATAAGCCGCGTCCGGAACGGGAGCTGCTCCCGGCGCCGGTACAGGGATGCGACGCCGGTCAACGTGGTCATCAGTATTTCCTTAGGTCCAGGGGCGGCGTGCCGTGCCACCGCCGGCGAAGCAAGGCGCTGCAGGCACCCAGCAGCCTGTTGAGCTCATCGGTGCTGTTCGACAGGGCCCGGAGCACCAGGCCGCTGATGCCGTCCACTGTGGCAGTCAGCGACACCCCTGTGAAGGCATCGTGGCCGCCGGCCAGGAGATGCAGTTCGTCCGCGAGGTCCTGGTCCACGCGCCGGTCCACTGCGATCAGGGATCCCACGTGGCTGAAGCCCTCCATGAACCCCAGGCCGGTGACGTCGTGCTGCGGGGGCCGGATCAGCAGGTTGTCGAGGGCCAGCAGCCCGCTGCGCTCCCCGGACTCGACGTGGATTTCCGTGCGGAGCCGCAACTCCTCGTACCGGAAGGAGGCGCCGTCGGGTGACCAGCCGGGGGTGACCACCTCGGAGATAACCACGCTCGACGTCGAGTGCACCGTGATGTGGGTGTTCTGCCGGTAGCTGGCCTCCCGGTAGGCGATCAGCTGGTCCGGGGCGAGCTCCAGCTGCGCTCCCTCGCCCAGCCGCAGCCGCATCCGCTGCTCGGCGAAGGAGCCCGGTGTGCGGTAGACCTTGGTGGCGGACTGGGTGGTCAGCAGGAGCTTCGCCCCGGCCTCCACCTCCACGTCCAGGACATAGAGGTCGGCCCCCAGATAGGCGCCGCCGGGGTTGACCACCACGTAGCAAACCTGCCCGGAATCATCCAGGTAGTGCGGCCGCAGGACCCGCAGGGCGCCCTGGTGGAACTGGTGCACGGCCACCGAGCGGCCGCGCCGCTCTGCGATGCGCAGGGCCAGCTCCCCCATCGGCGCGGCCGCAGCCGTAGGCGCAACGGCCGCCGTCGTGCTCACGGCGCCAGGTCGAGCATCAGGACGTCGCGCCGCACCCAGTCGATGACACGATCCAGCCCTTCGTCGGTCTTGAGGTTCGTAAAGCAGAACGGCTTCTCGCCGCGGAATTCCTTGGAGTCCCGCTCCATCACGGCCAGGTCCGCGCCGACGTGGAGTGCGAGGTCGGTCTTGTTGATGATGAACAGATCGGACTTGATCATGCCCTGGCCGGCCTTGCGCGGGATCTTCTCGCCCTGGGCCACGTCGATGATGTAGATGGAGAAGTCCACCAGTTCCGGACTGAACGTGGCGGAGAGGTTGTCGCCGCCGGATTCCACGAAGATCACCTGCAGGTCCGGGTGCCGCCGGGTGAGCTCCTCGATGGCGGCGGTGTTCATGGACGTGTCCTCGCGGATGGCGGTGTGCGGGCACCCGCCCGTTTCCACGCCGATGATCCGGTCGACCGGGAGGATGCCGTTGGCCGCCAGGATCTTGGCGTCCTCGATGGTGTAGATGTCGTTGGTGATGGCGGCCATGGAGATCTCGCGGCTCATGTGCCGGGTGAGGCGCTCCACGAGCTGGGTCTTGCCGGCACCCACCGGGCCGCCGATGCCGATTTTGACGGGTTCAGACATATTCTTCTCCAGACATATTTCTCTTGCGGGTCGGTTAGCTCATGAACATGCGGGCACGCTGGCGCTCGTGCCGCATCTGTGAAATCTCCAGTCCGGGGCTGACGGCGCCGAAGTCGGACCGGTCCAGGCTGCCGGCGCGGAGTGCCGCGGCCGCCACGTCGCGGGCCGCCAAACGGAGCAGCCGCTGGCCGGCATTCTGGCCCAGGGGGATCGCCCGGACGGCGTTCTGGGTCAGCGACGTGGCCGTGGCGAACAGGTAGGCGGTGAGGGATTCGGGCAGCGGGACACCCAGGGAACGCGCCACGACGGCGAACGCCAGCGGCTGGTGCCCGGCGGCACGGCCCGAGCCCACCAGCGACCGGTAGTCCGCCAGTTCCAAAGAGGGAAAAATCTCGGTGCCGATCTCAAGCAGCCGGGCGCCCATCTTGATGCTGGCCTCGCGCAGCTGCCGGGAAAGCAGCTGGGCGGTGAGCAGCGCATCGAGCTCGGCCACGGGGGCGCCCTCGTACAGGAACCGGATGGCCAGGGCGTCCGAGTAGGTCAGCTGCTGCGCGATGAACGCGGCCAGCCACACCCCGAACGTCTCCTCGTCGTGGACCAGCCCGCGGTCGATGTAGGTTTCGAACCCCAGCGAGTGCGCAAACGCCCCGGTGGGCAGCGCCGAGTCGCACAGCTGCTGGAGGGCCAGCTGACGGGACGCGGCGCTAGTGGCTGTGTTCGGCATGGCGGAAGGGGACGGGCATCACGCGTTCCTGGCGCTGGTAGGGCACCCCGGCACGGTCCAGGTAGTCCTCCACGGTGTGGTCGTACTGGCAGACCATCACCTCGGCCCGGTACTCGGAGCCGCCGTCGAAAAACTGGGCCTGCAGGTGCCGGTTGCCCAGGGAATGCGCCACCACCCCCATCTCGTGGATGGAGCGCGGCGCAATCACCAGGACGTCAGTGGGCAGCACCGACACCACGATCATGTTGCCCCCGGCGATGTGCAGGATGTCGCCGTCGCGCAGGTCCCCGGCCCCGGACGGGAGCCGGATACCCAGTTCCTTGCCATGGTCGGTGGTGACACGCTGGATGCGTTTGACCAGCTGGGAGCTGGGCAGCACCACCTTTTCCCGGTGCAGGCCGGCGTACGGGTCCGGCCCGGGCGGAAGCTGGTGGGTGTTGCCGAGGACCTTGTCGATAATCATGGTTGGGTGCCTCCGGGGCCTAGAAAAGGAAGTAGCGCTGCGCCATGGGCAGCACGTCCGACGGTTCGCACGTGACATCCTCGCCGTCCACCGTCACCCGGTACGTTTCGGGGTCGACGTCGATGTCCGGGGTGGCGTCGTTGTGCTTGAGGTCGGACTTACTGAGGTTCCGGATGCCGGACACCGGCCGGATGACCTTCTCCAGCCCGAGTTCCGCCGGAACCCCCGCGTCGATGGCGGCCTGGGATAGGAAGGTGATGGAGGACTTCTGCAAGGCCTTGCCGTACGCGGCGAACATGGGCCGCATGGTGCGCGGCTGCGGGCTGGGGATGGAGGCGTTGGCGTCCCCCATCAGCGCGTAGGCGATCTGACCGCCCTTGAGCACCAGGTCCGGCTTGACGCCGAAAAACGCCGGGTCCCAGAGGACCAGGTCCGCGAACTTGCCGGCCTCCACCGATCCGATGGAGTCCGCCATGCCCTGCGCGATGGCCGGGTTGATGGTGTATTTCGCCACGTACCGTTTCAGCCGGAAGTTGTCGCTCTCCGCCCCCAGGCCGGAGGTGGCGCCGTGGATGCCCCCCTTCGGGTCCTTGAGCACGCCGCGCTGCTTTTTCATCTTGTCCGCCACCTGCCAGGTGCGGATGACCACCTCGCCCACCCGGCCCATGGCCTGCGAGTCCGAGGACGTGATCGCGAAAATGCCCAGGTCCTGCAGCACGTCCTCGGCAGCGATGGTCTCGGCGCGGATGCGCGAGTCCGCGAAGGCCACGTCCTCCGGGATGTCCGGGTTGAGGTGGTGGCAGACCATCAGCATGTCCAGGTGCTCTTCGATGGTGTTGCGGGTGTACGGCAGCGTGGGGTTGGTGGAGGCCGGCAGGACGTTGGGCAGCCCGGCGATCTTGATGATGTCCGGCGCGTGCCCGCCCCCGGCACCCTCGGTGTGGAAGGTGTGGATCACGCGGCCGTCGATGGCCCGGATGGTGTCCTCCACGAAGCCGCACTCGTTCAGGGTGTCGGTGTGGATGGCCACCTGGACGTCGAAGCGGTCCGCGACTTTCAGCGACGTGTCGATGGAGGACGTGGTGGAACCCCAGTCCTCATGGACTTTCAGCCCGATCGCGCCGGCGCGGATCTGCTCGGCGAGGGGCTCGACGGCGGAGGCATGCCCCTTGCCGAACAGGCCGATGTTGATCGGGAGCCCCTCGGCCGCCTGCAGCATGCGCTGGATGTGCCAGGGGCCGGGGGTGACAGTGGTGGCCTTGGTCCCTTCAGCGGGGCCGGTGCCGCCGCCCACCATGGTGGTCACCCCGCTGCACAGGGCGGCGGGAACCTGGTCCGGTGAGATGAAATGGATGTGGGAGTCCACCCCGCCGGCGGTGAGAATCTTCCGCTCCCCGGCAATGATCTCGGTGCTCGCGCCGATCACGATGTCCACGCCGTCGGTGATCTGCGGGTTGCCGGCCTTGCCGATCCGGAAGATGTGGCCGTCCCGGAGCGCGACGTCGGCCTTGTAGATCCCGGTGTAGTCGAGCACCACGACGTTGGTGATCACGGTGTCGGGCACTCCGCCGCCGGAACCGAGGCCCCCGTTAGCGCCGTCCCCGTCCCGGGTCACCTGGCCGTTCTGGCCCATGCCGTCGCGGATCACCTTGCCGCCGCCGAACACCACTTCCTCGCCGTAGACGGTGAGGTCCTTTTCGATCTCCAGGAAAAGGTCGGTGTCGGCAAGGCGGATGGCGTCACCCGTCGTCGGGCCGTACAGGTCGGCATACTGCCGGCGCGGCAATTCGAAGCTCATCTGCGGCCTTCCAGTGTTCCGTTGATCCTGTTGCTCAGGCCGTACACCTCGCGGCGGCCGGCGAGTTCGATCAGCCGGACGGTCTTGCTGTCCCCCGGCTCAAAGCGGGCCGCCGTGCCCGCAGGGATGTCCAGCCGCCGGCCGTAGGCGGCCCGCCGGTCGAACACCAGCGCCGCGTTGGCCTCGGCAAAGTGGAAATGTGAGCCCACCTGAACCGGCCGGTCGCCGGTGTTGGTCACCACGACGTCGGCGGCCTCACGTCCGGCGTTCACCACGATGGGCTCGGCGGCCAGAATGTATTCTCCGGGAACCATATGTCTGCCCTATCGGATGGGGTCGTGGACGGTGACGAGCTTGGTGCCGTCCGGAAACGTTGCTTCGATCTGGACGTCGTGGATCATCTCCGGGACACCCTCCATCACGTCCTCACGGGCCAGGAGTGTGGTGCCGTAGCTCATCAGTTCCGCCACGGTCTTTCCGTCCCGGGCCCCCTCGATCAGCTCGTAACTGATGACGGCGACCGCCTCCGGGAAGTTCAGCTTCAGCCCGCGCGCCTGGCGCCGGCGGGCGAGGTCGGCCGCGACCACGATCATGAGCTTTTCCTGCTCGCGGGGCAGCAGATGCATGGCGGAATCCCTTCAAACGCCGGCGGTCACGCGCCGTTCGGCGCCGCGGTGTTGCCAGCGTAGACAAGGAACGTTTCCTGCAGGTTTCCGCCGGGAGTCAGCTGGCTTTCAGGCTCGCTTGCTAGGGTGGCGGCATGAAACTCCGCTTCACATCCCTGTCCGGTACCGCCGTTTCCGCTGCCGCCCTGATGGTGGCCCTGACCGGCTGCGGCCAGGTCCAGGACGCCGCCAACAAGGCTGTCAGCGACGGCGCGTCCCAGGTTGCGACGGCGGCCGGCGGTGAAGTCAAGAAGCAGGCCTGCGCCCTCGTTGAGGACGGCCTGGTCAGTGTCCAGGACAAGGAGCTGCTGGGCGGCCTGGTGGCGGGAGCGGCAGCCGCGGGGGTTCCCGCGGAAATCACCACGCCGCTGCGGCAGATCGCCGAGTCCGGCGACCAGGTCCCGGCCGAGTCCGTCAAGGCCCTGCAGGACGCCTGCGCTTCCTAGCCTCCGGGCCGGCTGCGCTTTAGCGCTTGCCCTTTTTCCGGGATCCCTTGCCGCGGCCCTTGTCCGGGTTCGGCGCGTAACGCTGCGCCACCTTGGGCTTCTTGGCGGCCGTTCCGGTTCCGCGCCGGTCCGGCTTGGGCGCCCGCTTGGGCTTCTCCTGCTGCGCCGACGGCTGCCGGGAGCTGGCCGCGGTGCGCCCGCGGACAATCCCGATGAATTCCTCGACCACCTCGTCCGTGGCGTCGCTGGGCCACGCCAGGGCGATCTCCGTCATGGGTGCCCCGGTCAGCTTCCGCGCCACGGTGTCCTTGACGTTGAAGTGCCGCGCCACGGACATGGGCAGAATCACCAGCCCGGCGCCGGAGGCCACCACCTGCAGGGCCATCGCCGGGCCGCCGAGTTCCTGCACGTCCAGGAACGTCTCCTGGGCAAGGTCCGCCAGGTCCACTTCCTCGAACACCGCGATCTCGTGCCCTTTGGGCGCCACCACCACGGGCTGCTCCTCGTACAGCGGAATGACGCTCAGGCCCACGCGCTCCACGGGCAGCCGGACGAAGCTGAGGTCCGCGGACCCGTCGCGCAGCATCGTCAGCTGGGCGCCGTCGTCGGACATAAAGGAGTGCAGCGGAACGTCCGGCATCCGCTCTTCCCAGCGCCGGATCCACTTGCCGGGGGTCACACCGGCGACGTAGGCGAACCGCAGCTCCCGCACGGCCGCTTCGGCCGGGACGGCGGATTCATCGGGGGTCTGGGGTGCTTCTTCTGCTGCGGCCACCTGTTCACAGTACCGCCCGGCCCCGGCACGGACCGGCTGCCGGGGCCGGAAACAGGACCCCCGCGGTGCAGTGCCGCGGCCCGGGGCCGGATACCCTTGAAGCATGACCTCTGCGAACTCCCAGTCCATGAAGCCGGCCACCGTTGCCAAGAAGCTTGGCATCTACCTGCCCGCAACACCCCAGGAGTTCCAGGATTCGGTCATCACCCGCGCCGAGTTCGCCGAGCTCCAGGCCAACCCGCCGGAGTGGCTGGCGGAACTGCGGCGCAACGGCCCGCACCCCCGCCCGGTGGTGGCGCAGAAGCTGAACGTCTCCATCAGCGGCCTGGCCCGCGGCGGCGTTGAGGAAGCGCTGACGACGGCGGAAATCACCGCGCTGCTGCAGGCTCCCCCGGCGTGGCTCGTGGCCGAGCGAGCCACGCACGCCGCTGTCCGCGCCGAAGCCCAGCGGGTCAAGGACGAGGCCGCGAAGAAGGACGCCAAGAAGGCACGCTCCGCCTCCCAGTAGCCGGAGCCGGGGCGCCCCGCCGCGAAAGCGCCGCTCAGTCCTGGTGCAGCTGGACGAAGTTCCCGCAGCCGTCGTCGAAGACCGCCGTGGTGCCGCCGGGACCGTCGGAGGGCTCGCCCTGGAACATCACGCCCTTGGCCGTGAGGCGCTTGTATTCCGCCCTCACGTCGGGCACCCCCATCACGATCGCGGGCAGCCCGGCGTCGTGGCATCCGTTCATATAGGCGGCGCCCAGCGGGTTGTCGCTGGGCTCCAGCAGGAGACCCACCGATCCCCCGCCGGATCCCGCCGGGTCCTTCACGATGTACAGGTTGTGCTCGGGCATGGCCAGGAGGCTCTCAAAGCCCAGAATTCCGGTGTAGAACTCGAAGGCGGCGGGGTCCTTGACGTGGATACTGCACATTTTCAGTCGCATGGGCTTCAGGCTACGCCCGGCACGTCCCGGCTGTGAACCGGCCTACCCCGCACGTCCCGCCCCCTCCTGCCAGCCATTGACTGCCCGCCGCCGATGGACTGCAATGGAATCAGCGGAACCGCGCCCGCCCCGGGCTGGATCCCTGGAGGTGTTCGAATGCCGTCCCTTTTTGAGTCCGCCCCGATGATGCTGTGGCAGTTGCCGGCCCTGGCCGTGATTGTCATGTGCGCTGCGGCGGGCTCGGTCTACCTCGTCCGGAAGCATCTGGCCGCGGACGACGACGGCGTGCCGGATGCCGTGTTCTGGGACGTTTTCGGCGGACTCGCCATAGTGGCACCGGCCGTGATCCTGCCCGCTTTGGCTGCACCGTGGGCCGGCCTGCTGCTCGGCGGCCTGGCGGTGGCCGCCGCCGTGGCCTCCTATTTCTACACACCCCGGATCCTGCACCGGCAGGAAGCCCGGCGCCTTGCCCGGACGATTGCAGCGAGCAACGAGGCGGCTGAGGCCCGCCACCGCGCAGCCCTGGCCCGCTGGCAGCGCTACGAACTGGACCCCGCCCACACCATCGATTTCCCGGCCATGACCGACGCCCGGCAGCCCGAGACGGCGGCCCTGATCCGGGCCATGAAGGACGCGGAGAGGCTCCGCGGCGGAACCGACGCCGGCTACGCACCTGCTGTGGCGCGGCTGGAACAGGCCCTTGCCGACGCCGAACGGGCGGCCGGCGCGGACCGTACCGCCGGCCGCGGTCAGGTTCCTCCGGCCCGCAGCGCCGGACGCCTGGCGAACGGTCCGGCCCGCGGCTGAGGCGCCGACAGGCCCCTGGGCCCCCATAAATACGGCACCCTACAGAAGGAATCCCATGGCTGACATCACCATCATCGGCAGCGGCAACATGGCCCGGGCGATCGGGACCCGGGCTGTGGCAGCCGGCCGCTCGGTCCAGATCCTCAGCCGTTCAGCGGAGCACGCGGCCGCTTTGGCCGCCGAGCTGGGCGGCGGCACCACGTCCGGAGGGCTGGGCGACGTCCCTGACGGGGACATTGTGGTGCTGGCCCTGTATTTCGGTCCGGCCCGCGAGGTCGCCACGCACTACGGCGACACCTTGAGCGGAAAAACCGTGGTGGACATCAGCAACCCGGTGGATACGGACACCTATGATTCCCTGACCGTCCCGCCGGGCTCGTCAGCCGCCGAGGAAATCTCCGCACTGCTCCCGGGGGCCGACGTGGTCAAGGCGTTCAACACCACGTTCGCCGGCACACTGGCGGCGGGCGCAGCCGGCGGGATGCCGCTGGACGTTTTTATCGCCTCGGACTCCGACGAGGCGGCCAGCAAGGTCGCGTCGTTCGCAGCGGCCGCAGGGTTGCGGCCGCTGCGGGTGGGCGGGCTGAAGCACGCGCGGGAACTGGAGGGCTTCCAGCTCCTGGTGATGGCACTGCAGGTCAACCCCGCCTACGACGCCTTCAACTGGGGCACCGGGCTGAAAATCGTCGACCAGCCGGGTTAGTACAGCTAAAGCTCTACGGTTCCGCTTTCGCCGACACTCACCCGGCTGTGCGTGACCTTGGACTTGACCCACTGCAGCACCGTCGCGGCGGTCCCGCCGGGGCTGGTCCAGTATTCGGCGGAGTCGGAATCCACGTGCAGGAGCACGGCCACCGGTGTGTCGGGACCGTCCGGGAACCAGGCTTCCACCGCGGGGTTCCACAGCTCGTGGATCTTCTGGCGGTCGGTGACAACCTCCGCCGTTCCGGCAACGGACACCCATTCCGTGCCCTTGCCGAAGGAGACATTCACGCGGGAGTCCGCCCGGACCTGGGCCACCTGTGAGGTGGTGGAGGACGTGAAGAACCACATGTCGCCGTCGTCCTTGACATCCTGGACGGCCAGCGGCCGGCTCACCAGGGCGCCGTCTTCGTTAACGGTGGTGAACATTCCGATGCGCGAACTGTTGATGATGTCCGTTACTTTGCTGATGTTTTCTGCATCCGACATGGTGCGACCTCATTCTGGTTCCGAACGGGGGAAGGTCCCCCTCCCGCCAGCATATTGGTAAGTGTGCTTACTTTCCAATGGCGGGCGGGAGGAGGACCTTCCGGGCAGGGTCGGGGACTCAGTAGCCCTTCGGCAGCACCTTTCCCTTGAAGAATTCCGGCCGGATCTTGTACATGACCAGCATGAGCACCACGCCCAGCAGGATCACGCCCATGCCGAGGATGAACACCAGGCCGATCCCGCCGACGGAGGAGCCGGAGCCGTAGGCCGGGTCCATGGAGTCGTAGGCGGTCTTGAAGAACATCACCAGCAGGATCACGCCGCCCAGGAGCGGCGACAGGAACTTGAAGAAGAACGCCCGGGCTCCGCTGAATGCCTCGGCCCGGAAGAACCAGACGCAGGCCAGGGCGGTGATGCCGTAGTAGAAGCAGATCATCATGCCGAGTGCCGTAATGGTGTCCCACAGGGCGTTCTCGGAGGTGGTCCGGGTGATGACGTAGAACGCGGCGGCGGCGATGGCGGCTGCGATCGTGGCGTAGCTCGGCGACTTGTACGTGGGGCTGATCCGGTCGAACTTGGCCGGCAGCGCCTTGTAGTGGCCCATGGACAGCAGCGTCCGGGCCGGTGAGACGAACGTGGACTGCAGCGACGCGGCCGAGCTGCTAAGGATCGCGAGGGACATCAGGATGGCGAACGGGCCCATGACCGGGCCGGCGAGGACGGCGAAGATGCTGCCCTGGTTCTCCGGGTTTCCGGCGCCCAGGCCTTCCTGGCCGATGCCTGCGTAGGCCAGGGTGGACAGTGCGACGGTCATGTAGATGATCACGATGACCAGCACGGTGACGGTGGCGGCGCGGCCCGGGGTCTTTTCCGGGTTGCGGGTTTCCTCGTTCATGGTCAGGGTGACGTCCCAGCCCCAGTAAATGAAGATGGAGAGCGAGACGCCGGCGGCGAAGGCCGAGAAGGACTCGACCGCAAACGGGTTGAACCATTCCGGGGTGATCGCGGTGGCATCGAACGCCGTGCCGTTGGCGACATGGCTGAACGCCGCGACGGCGAACCAGCCGAGCACCAGGAGCTGGAACGCCACCAGCACGTACTGCACGCCCTTGGTGGTTTCCATGCCGCGGTAGGAGATCCAGCAGGCCAGCGCGATGAACACCAGCGTGGTGGCAATGTTCAGTGGCAGGTTCAGGGTCAGGTCGGCCAGCTCCGGGTTGCCGAACAGCTGGGCCAGCATGAGGTAGAAGAAGTCCACCGCCACGGCCGCCAGGTTGGAGAGCACAATGATCGTCGCCGCGATCAGCCCCCAGCCGCCCATCCAGCCGAGCCAGGGGCCGAACGCCCGCGAGGCCCACGTGAAGGAGGTGCCGGCGTCGGGCATCGCGTTGTTCAGTTCGCGGTAGCCGAACGCGACGAGCAGCATCGGGATGAAGCCCACCAGGAAGATGGCGGGCAACTGGACCCCGACCTCGGACACGGTGGGGCCGAGGGCAGCAGTCAGGGTGTAGGCGGGGGCAATACAGGACACGCCGATCACGACGGCGCCGATCAGGCCCACCGATCCGGCTTTGAGGCCTTTGGCGCTTAATCCTGCGTGTGTGTCGTGAGAGGTCTTGGCCGTCACGTGTTCAGTGCTCATTGGTGTGCCTCTCGGGAGGTGTCATTCGAGGTTGTATCGTTCTGGTGCTTCAGTTCATAGCCGCTGGGGACCACGAGCATGGGCACGGGCAGGGCGCGCAGGATCCGGTTGGCGGTGCTGCCCAGGAAGATGGACCGGGCCTGGGCGAGACGGCTGGAGCCGATCACCAGTACCTCGCCGTCCTCCCAGTCGAGGCCGTCCACGGCCTCTTCGATGCTCCGGCCCTGCGCGACCACGACTTCCGTTTTGGCCGCTAGTTCGACGCCGGCGTGGTTGACGGGCGCGGCGGCCGCGACGGTCTTCTCGGCGTATTCGCGGGCGGCCTCTGCAGCGCCGGCGGCGTCCTCGCCGTCGAGGGCAAGCAGGGACACCACCCGCAGCGGCACTTTCCGGTTCGCCGCCATGCCGATGGCGAAGTCCAGCAACTTCTCGGCGCCCGCCCTGGTTCCGAGACCGCAGCTGATCCGGGTCAGCGCGTCCTTGCGGTGGTAGCCGTGGGGGGCCAGCGCCACGGGAACCGTGGAGGCATGGAGCAGAGCGCTGGCCACCGAACCGATAGTGAACCGCTTGAACAGGCCGGTGCTGCTGGCCCCAATCACCAGCACGTCCGCCCCGAACTCCTCGGCCGCATCGATCAGGGCCTGCGCGTCGGAGTCGCCGCTGCGGATGTGCGCCTCTGCCGGGACGTCGGCAGGGACGAGGGCGAGGGCCTCGTCGAGCCACGCGCGGGCCTGCTCGTTCAGGAGGCTCTCGAAACCGGCCTTGGGCGCGTGGGCGCCGAACTGCTGGACCTCGGGAACCACCAGCACGAGGTCCAGGCTGGCGCCGCGGCCGCGTGCCATCGAAACGGCCAGATTGACGGCATCATGGCCTCTGGCATTGGCTGAATACCCCACTACATAACGCATCTGGCCGATCCTTTCTGAGCTGCTGGGCGGGTTGGTGGGTTGGTGGGTTAGTTGGACGCCACGGAAGTGCGGTCTGCTGCCGCGACGATCTGGGCCGCCGTGTGGCGCCCCATCCGGACCGCGCCGTCAACATGCTGGTAGCCCTCCGCTGCAAGGTCGGAGGAGGACCAGTAGATGGGGCCCACCGGGGCCAGCTGGTCTTTTCCGTAGCGGTGCAGGCCGCCAAGGTCATAGCTGGCGGCGTAGGCGCCCCGGGTCCACTCTTCGGAGCCCCAGTCGGACTCGAAGTAGACCTCCGGTTCGAGGGCCTTGTCCCCCAGGAACCCGGCGATCGATTCGAGGATGGCGCGGCGGCGTTCCTCGGCGCTGAGTTCGAACATGGCATCGGCCTTCTCGTCCGAGACGAAGCCGACCAGGGTGCCGCGCGGATCCTCGTGGTTGGTGTTGTCGTAGACCTCCTGGACCAGGGCATCGGCACCGAAGCAGGTACCGGAGAGGCCGTCCTCGCGCCAGAACGGGGTGCCGTAGACGGCGTGGACCTTGATGACCAGGCCCAGGGACTGGTGCTGGTGCATCTGGTGCTGGCGGCGCGGCAGCGGCGGGTTGAAGGAGACCCGGGAGTACAGGTTCGGCGGCACGGCCATGATGGCGTAGCGGGCCGTCACCGTGGCGCGATCCGAGACGGCGGTGACGCCTCCGCCGTCGGACGCCTCACCCCAGTGGATGGTGCGCACCGGGCTGTCCAGCACGACGTCGTCGCCCAGTTCCGCGGCGAGCAGCAGGGAAACCTGCTGCATGCCGCCGATGACGCGCTTGTCCAGGATGAAGTCCTCGTCGGTGAGGTGCGAGAAGGATCCGGCGGAGGCGGCCATCAGTACCGCCTGCAGGGCGGAGAAGGCGTGGGCGGGTTTGGTCAGCATGCCGCCGGCAATAAAGAGGCCGATGTTGTTGCACGCTTCCTCATCCGAGGAGTTCTGGCGCAGCCAGTGGTGGAAGGAAATGGTGTCCAGCTCGCGGGCCTTGGGGTGGGCCCACGGCTCGGTGGGGCCGATCTCGGCGGCGAGGCCGTCCAGGAGGGCGGTGAGCTTGTCCATTTCCGCTTTGGTGGTTTCGCTGACCGGGAAAGTGTCGCCCGTGTAGCGGGTGCGCTTGCCGTCGGCTCCGATATATACGGATTCGCCGTCGCGGTAGCGGGAGTAGGTGTCGAGGCCAAGGTCATTGAGGAGCGCCAGGAGTTCGGTCTGGTCCGGGGAAACCCACTGGCCGCCGATTTCCAGCATGGCGCCGTCCACGGTGTCGGTCCAGGTCCGGCCGCCGACGCGGTCGCGCGCCTCCAGGACTGCGACGCTCAGTCCCGCCTTCTTCAGTTCGCGGGCGGCGGTCAGCCCGGCAGGGCCTGCTCCGACGATGACGACGTCGCGGTCAAGTTCCAGCATGATGTCCTCTCCGTGGCCGCCCAAGGTGATGCTGGCCACTAAATGAATGCCGTTCATTTAGGATTGACTATAGACCTTTCCAAGGCATCAGGGAAGACCTCCGGAGCAACAAAATTTCCCCGGCAGAGTGGCCGTAAAGTGGGGGCACAATGGGAGCACCCAGGACAGCGACAGCAGAAAGGCCTGCAATGCCGGCATTACCCAGCGCCCCTGCAGAACCCCACCGCCAGGACGCCAAGCCGCGCCGCCGGGTGGGCCGGCCGGCGGCAGCCGTCCTCGACCAGGACGGCATCACCGCGGCGGCGCTGCAGCTCATCGGCAAAAGCGGCTATGAGGGGTTCACCATGGCGGCCCTGGCCCGGACGCTGAATGTGGCGCCGTCGGCGCTGTACAACCACGTCGCGTCGAAACGGGACGTGCTGGTGCTGGTCCAGGACCACCTGACGTCGCTGGTTGATGTCTCCGCTTTCGACGCCGAGCCGTGGGACCGGGCGGTGCGCAGCTGGGCGTGGAGCTACCGCGACGTGTTCTCCAAGCACACCCCGCTGATCACCGTGATCGCCGTGCTTCCGGTGGCGGACGCGCCCAAAACGCTGGCCATGTATGAGGCCGTCAGCGCCGGGTTCAGCCGGGCGGGTTTCCCGCAGGGCCGGATCGTCTCCGCGATCGTGGCGCTGGAGTCCTTTATCTTCGGGTCCGCCTACGACGTCACGGCGCCGGCGGACATCTTCGACTCGGGCAGCATGGCGGAGTCGACTCCGAATTTCACCGCGGCCGTCGCACACCAGGACCTGGAAGGCTACGCACAGCCCGCCGACGTCGCCTTCAACCTCGGCCTGGAGGCCATGATCGCGGCGTTCGGGGCGCTCCGCGCTTAAACGAAAAGAACCCCGGTCCGAAGACCGGGGTTCTTTACATTTGCGTGCGCGAGGGGGGATTTGAACCCCCACGCCCTTTCGGACACTGGCACCTGAAGCCAGCGCGTCTGCCGTTCCGCCACTCGCGCGCAACTTCTTCCACGTTTCCCCGTCCGGAATCCGGCCGTGAACCTCGTAAAAGCAGCGAGATCAAGCATAACGGACGATTGCGGAAAAACACTAATCGGCCTCCGGGGCCGTCCGGGCCGGTGCCCCGCCAGGCCCCCGTGAAGCGGTCTCCGCCGGCCGGAGCGGGCCGACGTCAGCGCACGTCAGAGCCGCCCCGGCGCAAATTTTCGGCACGGAGGAGCGACGCGCATTAAGGCCATTCCCAGACTCGCCCAGTAGTATCTGATGTAGGAGTGCCCGCTACCGGCGGGCTCCCGCAGATGTGGGAAACCGAGTTCCGGAACGAATGCTGCCTGCGCAGCCGTCACGAAAGGAGAAGGACCATGGGATTGCTGGACAAAGTCGAGCGCGGCATCGAAAAGGCCGTCCGCGGAGTCTTCTCCACCGGTTCTCGTGCCCAGGTTGAGCCGGTCGAGATCGCAAGCCACCTCCGCCGCGAGGTGGACAACAAGGCCCTCACCATCGCTGCCGGCAGGACCCTCGCGCCCAACGTCTTTGACGTCCTCCTCAGTGACGACGACTTCCAGCGGGCCCAGGAATGGGGCACTCCCCTCGCCGAGGAATTGTGTGACGTGGTGATCAACCACGTGCGCAGCCAGGGCTACACGCTCCAGGGCCCCGTCCGGATCAGCTTCCGCCGGGACGAGGAGCGCCGCGCCGGCGACTTCGACATCAAGTCCCGGACTGAAAAGTCCCCCTCTTCCGGCCCCGCGCAGCCGGCACACGGCGGCATGCCCGCCGCACCGACGCGCCAGCCCTCCCGGATGCAGCCCGTTCTCGACATTGACGGCCAGCGGTACTCGCTGAATGCGCCGTCGATCGTCCTGGGGCGTTCGTCCGAAGCAGACATTCTTATTGATGACACCGGCGTGTCCCGCCGCCACCTGGAAATCCGTACCGGCCCGGGCACCGCCCAGGCCGTCGATCTCGGTTCCACGAACGGCAGCTACGTCAACGGCCACAAGGTCGAGGGCTCCTCGGAACTGACCGACGGCTCCACGATCACGATGGGACGGACCAAGATCATTTACCGCCTTTTGCCCGCCAACCCAGGCGGCCGCCAGTGAGCGAACTGACCATTACCGCGCTGCGCTTCGGCTTCCTGCTGCTCCTTTGGGTCCTCATCTTCAGCATCGTTGCCGCCATGCGCCGCGACCTGATGATCGGCCGCAAGGCCGCAGCCGGTGCGCCCACGGCCCGGCAGGTGCGGAAGAACCCCTCCCTCGCCGAATCCCCGGCCCCGGTCAAGCAGCAGCCGCGCCAGCTGGTGGTCATCGAAGGCCCGCTCAAGGGCACCACCATCCCGCTGGCAGCGAGCCCCATCCTGCTCGGCCGCGCCCAGGAGGCCACCCTGGTGCTGGAGGACGACTACGCCTCGGGACGCCACGCCCGCCTCTTCCCGCAGGGCAGCCGCTGGTTCATCGAGGATCTGGGCTCGACGAACGGCACCTATCTGGCCGATCAGCAGCTCACCCGGGCCCTGCCCGTTGAACTCGGCGTCCCCGTCAGGATCGGCAAGACGGTCATCGAATTGAGGCCGTAGCCGTGACCGCCCCGGATCGCCCCGCAGACAGGGCCGAAGGCACCACGGCTGCCCCGCTGCGGCCGCTCATCATGCGCTTTGCCGCGCGCTCCGACGTCGGCCGGGTGCGCGCGAAGAACGACGACTCGGCGTACGTCGGCCGCCACCTCGCCGTTGTCGCCGACGGCATGGGCGGGCACGCCGGAGGCGATGTCGCCTCGGCCGCCACGGTGCTCGACATGATCCATCTGGACAAGGACGACTACGACGGCGACGCGGGCACCGTCCTGGCGGACGAAATCCAGACCGCCAATTCGCTGCTCTCCGAGCTGGTGCACATGAACCCCAAGCTGGCGGGCATGGGCACCACGGTGACGGCCCTCCTCCTTGCGGAGGGGAAACTGCACTTCGCCCACATTGGCGATTCGCGCGCGTACCGCCTGCGGAACGGTGAATTCGAGCAGGTCAGCGTCGATCACACGTTCGTCCAGCGCCTCATCGACGAAGGCCGGCTCCGTCCGGAAGAAGCGGAGACCCATCCGCACAAGAATGTCCTGATGCGTGTCCTCGGCGACGTCGACGCCAGCCCTGAACTGGACCTCCAGACCCTGGACGTGGAACCCGGCGAGCGGTGGCTGCTGTGCTCCGACGGCCTGAACTACGTAGCCGGCCACGTGGTGGAGCGCACGGTCCGGGAAACAAAGGACCTGCGCGAGTGCGTGGAACTCCTGGTGGACCTCACCCTCGAGGCCGGCGCCCCCGACAATGTCACCATCGTGATGCTCGAGATCGCCGAACAGACCACGGACGATGTCCGCACTGCCGCCGTCGAGATTGTCCCGCCCACACCGGCCTCCACGGTCACCGCAACCCTGTCGGAGAGCGAATCGCGGCGGACCGGAAGCACGTTCGGCACGGCCAAGGCGGAAGGGCTTGGGGAAAAGCCCGCCGAAGCAGCGGCTGACAAACCCGACGGCGACGCGTCCGGGACCGGCGAACCCGGCACCTCCACGGATCCGCACCTCGGTGAGCACCTTTCCGCCGAAGTGCTCCGCGAGGAACTCGCCGGACGCCCCCACGAACTGGTCGGCGCTGCCGCCACTGCCGCCGAAACCGGGTCCATCCCCACCATCGCGGGACGCACCATGGCCCGCCGGGCGGCCACCGTCCTGACCCACAAGTCGGAACAGGCCCGCGAAGAGGCCGAGGACTACAAGCCGGCGGGCCGGCCGCGCCGCTGGGTGACGGTCTCCATTGCCGCAGCCATCGTGGCACTTCTCACCGTCGGCCTGTGGCTCGGCTACGCCTGGACCCAGACGCGCTACTACATCGGGGAGCACAACCAGCACGTGGCAATTTTCAACGGTGTTTCCCAGCGCCTGGGGCCCCTCCAGCTTTCCACCCTCGAAGCGGAGACTGAGATCCGGATGTCGGACCTGCCCGAGTTCTCCCAGCAGCGCGTCCGCCAGACAGTCCCGGCACGGGACCTTTACGACGCCCAGCGGATCGTCAAGAACCTCGAACGCACCGGCACCACCGCCCCCGCGGACGAGTGCATCACCCCGTCGGCGTCCCCGACGCCGACTCCCGATGCTTCCGCTCCGGCGGCACCCGCGGCACCGGAGGCCACCGCGAGCCCTGATGCCACGGCAAGTCCCGGGGCCGCAGGCACCGCCACGCCGTCCCCCACGGCCCCGATTTGTGAGGTGGGCCAGTGACACCCATTGATCCCACGCCCAGGCCGCGGCGGAACGTTGAACTGGTCCTGCTGGTACTGGCCCTCGCGGTCGGCATCGGCGCGAACGCCTTGGTTGGCGTAGACCAGCAGAAGGCGTTCGACACCGACTTCTGGTTCCAGTCCAGCCTGCTGGCCGTCGCCGCCCTGGCATTCCACTTGGTGCTGCGCTTCCGGGCTAAATATGCCGATCCGGTAATACTTCCCCTGGTGGTGGCCCTCAACGGCCTCGGGCTCGCCATGATCCACCGGCTGGACCGGGTCGGGGAAGACACCGGCAACAACCAGCTGCGCTGGACGCTGGTGGCGATGGCGGTTTCAATCGCTGTCATCTGGTTCCTCAAGGACCACCGGATCCTGCGACGTTTCACGTATATCTCCCTCGCCGTCAGCGCCGGCCTGCTGATCCTGCCCTTGGTTCCCGGCATCTCGGCCGGTGAGATCCTCGGCGCCCGCGTCTGGATCAGGTTCGGGTCCATGACCTTCCAGCCCGGTGAAATCGCCAAGATCACGCTCGCCATATTCTTCGCCGGGTATCTTTCCTCCAACCGGGACCTCATCCTGCTCGCCGGCAGGAAGGTCGGTCCCATCCAGTTCCCCCGGTTCAAGGACATGGGACCCATGATCGCCGCGTGGCTCGTCAGCATCGGCGTTCTGATCTTCCAGCGCGACCTGGGCTCCTCGATCCTGTTCTTCGGCCTGTTCCTGGTCATGATCTACGTGGCCACCAGCCGCATCAGCTGGGTTATCATCGGCGTCGGGCTCATTGCGGCCGGCGGGTTCGTCGCCTCCCGGGTGTTCTCCCACGTCGCCCTGCGGATTGACGGCTGGATCAACGCGTTCACCGACGAGGTTTACGGCCGCGAGTTCGGCGGCAGCCTGCAGATCGTCGAGGGCCTGTTCGGCATGGCCAACGGCGGACTCGTCGGCACCGGACTCGGCCAGGGGCGCCCCAACCTGGTTCCCTTTGCCAACAGCGACATGATCATCGCGTCCTTCGGCGAGGAACTTGGCCTGATCGGCCTCTTCGCGATCGTCCTGATGTACCTGCTGCTGTTCACCCGCGGTTTCCGCGCGGCGCTCGGCACCCGCGACGCGTTCGGGAAGCTGCTGGCCACGGGCCTTTCCTTCGCCATAGCGCTGCAGTGCTTCGTCGTGATCGGCGGCGTCACCCGGCTTATCCCCCTCACCGGCCTCACCACGCCGTTCCTGGCCGCGGGCGGCTCCTCGCTGCTGGCCAACTGGATCATTGTGGGGCTGCTGCTGATGATCTCGCACTCGGCGCGCGGCCCGGTGGACACCACCCCGCTGGCTCCCGGTGAAGAACCCGACGCACAGAAAGCCACGCCTGCCATGCCCTCGAAGCCGGCCGCCGTTCCCGGCACCGGACGGAACAGTCCGGACGCTCCCACCGAGGCGGTGAAGCTGTGAACCAAGCCATCCGCAACGCGTGGATCGCCTCCATCGCCATGTTCGTGCTGATCTTCGGCGCGCTCAGCTACGTCCAGGTGATCGGCGCGGACGACCTCGAGGCCAACGCCTGGAACAAGCGCACCCTCCTGCAGAACTACTGCAACGACCGCGGCGCCATCATCGTCGGCGGCGCCCCTGTGGCGGAGTCCGTGCCTGCCTCCGAAAGCTGCATGTTCCAGCGCACCTACACCCAGCCGGAACCGTACGCCGGAATCACCGGCTACTTCTCCCGCAGCTTCGGCGTCACGGGGCTGGAGAGCACCATGAACAAGGAACTCGCAGGCAGCTCGGACCAGCAGTTCCTGGACCGTGTGGGACAGCTCTTCCTCGGCAACCAGCCCAAGGGCGCCTCCGTGGAACTCACCCTGGACCCCGAGATCCAGAAGCTCGCGTACGACCTCATCCCGGACGGCCAGCGCGGGTCCATCGTGGTCACCAACCCGAAGACCGGGGCGATCATCGCCATGGTGTCCAAGCCGTCCTACGACCCCAACCTCATCGCCACCCAGGACCCGGTGGCGGAAGCCGCCAACTTCGCGGAACTGAACAAGATCCCGGGGATCAACCTGAACCAGAACGTCAGCGGACCCACCGGGGAGCTGCTGGCCCCGGGGTCGGTGTTCAAGCTCATCGATACGTCCGCGGCGCTGAAATCGGGGAAGTACAACAAGGACAGTCTCCTGCCCAACCCGGCAGAGATGTCCTTCCCCGGCATCCAGTACACACTTCCCAACTACGCCGGCGGCAACTGCTACACCCGGGACACTGCCACGTTTGCCTTCGCCCTGCAGCAGTCCTGCAACACCCCCTTTGCCAGCATCGCCCTGGACCTGGGGCAGCAGGCCATCGCGGATGAGGCGGAGAAGTTCGGCTTCGGGCAGGAGTTCGGCGACCAGCTGAAGCTGGACTCTGCCCCGAGCTTCTTCCCGGGCGAGGACACCGAGAAACTGGATGACGCCAGCCTGGCCCAGTCGTCGATCGGCCAGCGCGATGTCCGTGCGACGCCGCTGCAGATCAACCAGATGACGGCCGCCATCGCCAACGGCGGGGTGCAGATGCAGCCCAACCTGATCAAGGCCGTGCGGTCCCCGGACCTCCGTCCCATCAGCGAACCGAAGCCCCAGCCCCTGCGGACCTCCACCACGCCGGACATCGCCCGGCAGATCAACGAATGGATGGTCAGCGTCGTCAGCGAGGGCATCGGCCGCGGGGCGGCCGTCCCCGGTGTCCGGGTGGCGGGAAAGACCGGCACCGCCGAGCTCGGCAACGGCCTGAACAACTCATGGTTTACCGGGTTCGCCCCGGCGAATGACCCGCAGGTGGCTGTCACTATCGTCATGGAAGGCGTAGACATCACCACCGGCGCAAAGCTAACCAGTCCGAACGCGAAGAAGATTTTTGAGGCGGTGTTGAAAAAGTGAGGCCTTCATCAGGAATCACCCTCGGCGGCAGGTTCCAGCTGACCACGCGGATTGCAATCGGCGGCATGGGAGAAGTCTGGAAAGCCAAAGACCTGATCCTTGGCCGCATCGTCGCCATTAAGGTGCTCAAGGAGGAGTACACAGGCGATCCTGGCTTCCTCCAGCGGTTCCGCGCCGAGGCACGCCACACCGCGCTCCTGAACCACGTGGGCATTGCCAACGTCTTCGACTACGGCGAGGAGGAAGGCTCCGCCTACCTTGTCATGGAGCTGGTGCCGGGCCAGCCGCTGAGCAGCATCATCGAGCACGAGCAGGTGCTCTCGCCGGACCGCACCCTGTCCATGATCGCCCAGACGGCGCGGGCGCTCTCCGTGGCGCACGCCCAGGGCCTGGTGCACCGCGACATCAAGCCGGGGAACCTGCTGATCACCCCGGACGGCCGCGTCAAGGTCACCGACTTCGGCATCGCCCGGCTGGCGGACCAGGTTCCGCTGACCCAGACCGGGCAGGTGATGGGCACCGCCCAGTACCTGGCCCCGGAGCAGGCCACGGGCCAGGTCGCCACCGGCGCATCAGACATCTACGCCCTCGGCGTGATCGGCTACGAATGCCTCACCGGCCACCGCCCGTTCTCCGGCGAATCGCAGATCGCGATCGCGCTGGCCCAGGTCAACGACGCCCCGCCGCCGCTGCCGGAAACCTTGCCCAAGCCGGTCCGTGCCCTGCTGATGTCCATGCTTGCCAAGGATCCCAAGAACCGCCCGGCGGACGCGCTCAAGCTCTCCGAAGCCGCCGAAGCCATCCGGAACGGCGATATCGCCAAGGCGCACGCCGCCGTTCCGGGCATGCTCCTCTTCGAGGCGGCAACCGGCCCCATCACGGCGCCGGTGGACCTTCCGACGGCGGCAACGGGCGTCATCGGCACTGCAGACCGGACGACGTCGGCCACCTCGGCACTGCCTGTGGTGGGCGCTGCCGGCGCGGGGGCCGCGGCAGGTGTCGCTGCCGGCGCAGCCGCCGCCAGTGCGTACGGTGCCCGGAACACGCTCTCGCGCGCCGATGCCCTCGCCGCGGAACGCAACTGGGTCCAAGAGGATGAAGATGACGACTACGACGAGCCGGTCGAGGAGCCGAAGCGCCGCGGCCGCAGCCCGTGGACCTGGCCGCTCATTGCCCTGATTCTGCTGGTGCTGTTCTCGTTGGTGGGCGTCATGCTGACCCAGGCGGGAATCCTGTTCCCTGAGACGCCGGCGAGCAGCAGCGCCGCCGCCACCACCACCAGCGCCTCACCGACCACCACCAGTGCGTCGCCCACGTCGTCGAGTCCCAGCCCCACCAGCAGCTCCGCGACGCCCACGCAGTCCACGCCTGCCGCGATCAACCTGATTCCGGAAAGCTACCTGGGCCGGCAGTACAACGAGGTCCGCAGCGAACTGGGCGCACTGGGGCTGACTGTTGACGGTAACGAGGTCTTCGACGATTCCGCCCCCGGAACCGTCGTCGACATCAATCCGTCCGGGCGGGTCCAGCCGGGTACCACCATCACGGTGAGCTACTCGAAGGGCCCCGAGTCCGTCACGGTCCCGTCGCTCCAGTCCGGGGCGAGCGAGGCCGCGGTCCAGCAGGCCATCCAGAATGCCGGCCTGCGCTGGGCGAAGGGTGCCGACGTCAGCCCCACCAGCAAGGACGAAAAAACCGGCACCTTCGTGAGCTCAGAGCCCGCCTCCGGCAGCAAGGTTCCGGCCGGTTCGGTTGTGACCTACCACCTGGCGAAGGCCCCGGCCGCAACTTCCACCCCGAGTCCCACGGGAACGTAAGCCATGTCCAATCCACCCCGCACTCCATCACACCGGGAGGATAGCGGCCCAGTGAACACGCAGCGCATCCTCAGCGGGCGTTATGAGCTGGGTGAGCTGATCGGCCGCGGCGGCATGGCCGACGTCTTCCGGGGCATCGACACCCGCCTGGGACGCACCGTGGCCATCAAACTGCTGCGCCCGGACCTGGCCAGGGACCCCCAGTTCCAGGCCAGGTTCAAACGCGAGGCCCAGGCTGTCGCCGCCCTGAACCACCCCTCGATCGTTGCCATCTACGACACCGGTGACCACGCCGTCCCCGGCGACCACGAGGACACCGTCCGGGTTCCGTACATCGTGATGGAGTTCGTCTCCGGCAAAACCATCCGTGACCTGATCCGGGCCAAAGAGGTCACCATCGACCAGGCCATCGACTTCACGCTGGGCGTCCTCGCCGCACTGGACTACAGCCACAAGGCCGGGATCGTCCACCGCGACATCAAACCGGCCAACGTGATGTTCTGCCCCGATGCCAACAGCGTCAAGGTCATGGACTTCGGCATTGCCCGCGCCATGGCCGATTCGGCAGCGACCATGACCCAAACCCAGGCCGTGGTGGGGACGGCGCAGTACCTGTCCCCGGAGCAGGCCCGCGGCGAAACGGTGGACGCCCGCAGCGACCTCTATTCCGCCGGCTGCCTGCTGTACGAGATGCTGGCGGGCCGGCCGCCGTTCATCGGCGACAGCCCGGTGTCCGTCGCATACCAGCATGTGCGCGAAATTCCTGAACTGGCCAGCAGCCTGAATCCGGACGTTTCCGAGGCGCTCGACAGCGTGCTGATGAAGGCGCTGCAGAAGAACCGTGCGGACCGCTTCCAGGACGCGGCAGCCTTCCGCCGCGCCCTCCGTGCCGCGCGAAGCGGCGTTGGGGTCACCCCGCCGGCTGCCAGCGAGGCGGCGACGGACCCCCAAAACACTGTTCCGGCGTCGGACGGCATTCCCACCGCGGCATTCTCCATGACGGGTGCGAAGTTCCTTGACGATGCTCCTACCGGCAGGCTCCGCCCGCTCGAGACGGCGGACGACGACGCCGCGATGGCGCAGAGGGCCTACGACGAGGCCGACACCGGCAGCCTGCCGCTGGTCCTGCCCCCCGAACGCGAACACACTCCGCGCCAGAAGTCCCGCCGCCGCACGTGGATCGCCACGCTCGTGATGCTCACATTGCTGGTGCTGGCGGGAGGCGGTCTGTGGCTCTACAACATGATGAACCAGCCGCCGCCTCCGGTGGCGAAGATCCTGGTCCCCTCGGTGACGTCGTTGACCGAAACCGAGGCACTCCAGAAGCTGTACAACGCCGGGCTCAAGCCGCAGCTCAGCAGGATGCAGCACGAGACCATTGCCAAGGGCATCGCGATCGGCACTGTGCCGGCCACGGGAAGCTCACTGGACCCGGACTCGGACATCACCCTGAATATTTCCGAAGGACCCAGCGTCATCACCATCCCGGCGGACCTGCCCGGGCGGACGGAGGCGGCGGCCCGGGACGTGCTGCGCCAGAAGGGCCTCGTCGGGGCGCCGGGGACCACCATGGCCAACAGCGCCACGGTTCCGGCCGGGATTGTGATCACCACCAACCCGGCGCCGGGGCAGAACGTCGCGGCGGGCAGCACGGTGGAAATCATCGTGTCCACGGGCAAGGTGGCGGTGCCGCAACTTGTCGGCCTTCCCCTCGCAGAGGCTGAAGCAGCACTGAAGGCCCTTGGCCTCGGCATCAACGCCACGGAAGTCGAAAACTCGCAGGTGGAACCGGGGAAGGTCACCGGTCAGGCGGACGCGGCGGAATCCCTCGTGGAACAGGGCAAGACGGTCACCGTCACCGTAGCCAAAGCCCCGCCACCGCCGCCGTCGCCGAGCCCCACGCCCACTCCGACCCCCACATCCACCAAGGGCAGCAAGGACTGATCCGCCCCTGCAGGGCGGTCCGCTAGTGCTGGATGAGCGGGCTCAGTGCCGCCGCCCGCTGGGCGGCTCCGGCCATGCCCAGGGACTCGAGCCAGTTGCCCAGCATCTGGTACCCGCCTTCGGTGAGCACGGACTCCGGGTGGAACTGCACACCGCACAGTGGCGCGGTGCGGTGCTGGAGGCCCATAACCACCCCGGTCGCAGTTTCTGCAGTGATCTCGAGGACCTCGGGGATGCTCGCCCGGACGGCGGCGAGGGAGTGGTAGCGGGTGGCCGTGAAGGGAGAAGGCAGACCGGCAAAGACACTGGTGCCGTGGTGCTCCACAAGGGATGTCTTGCCATGCATCAGTTCCGGGGCGTGAGTCACGGTGCCCCCGTAGGCTTCAGCCAGGGCCTGGTGCCCGAGGCAGACTCCCAGCATGGGCTTGTTGTGGCTGCCGCACCATTTGATCAGCTCGATGCAGACTCCTGCGCCGGCGGGATTGCCGGGGCCCGGGGAGATGAGGACACCGTCGCGCGCCTCCGCCAGCTCGATCGCTTCGGCCAGGGTGACGTCGTCGTTGCGGACCACAGTCGTCTCGGCACCGAGCTCCTGAAGGTAGCCCACCAGGGTGTAGACAAAACTGTCGTAGTTGTCGACGACTAGGATCTTGGTTGTACTCATGGGTGCCTTGCTGAACCAATCGTTGAATCAGTGAACGGGGCCAGTTGTCCCGCCGCGGAAAAGGGACTGAACCATCCATATCAGCACGCGGGCAGCCAAAACCACTGTGGCCTGAACTACAGCTAGAATTGGCTCCGAATATGAACTTAAACAAGACCAAGAGCGTGCTGACCGCCCGGTGTATTCCTCCTTGCAGGATATCAAGCCGGGGTCGCGCTCCTGTTCCCGCCGCCTAGGAGGACCCGTGCCCGAGTCAAAGCGACGTAAAAAGACGAACCACGAGACGCCGCAGACCTCGGCCGCGCAGGCCTACAAGCCCAATCCGGTCTGGTTCAAGCCGGTGATGTTCGGGCTGATGATCATCGGGCTCCTGTGGATCATCACGTTCTACATCAGCGAAGGCGCCTACCCGGTGGCCGCCTGGGGGTCCGCGAACATCATCGCCGGCTTTGGGATTGCCATCATCGGGTTCCTCATGACCACCCGCTGGCGCTCCTGACGCCTCCCTCACGACAGAAAGACCGGTACACCCTGTGTGCCGGTCTTTCCTGCGTTGGCGTGATGGCGGCCGGGGGACCGATAATGCTGGGACAACGGACGCGCCTAGCGAAGGAACAGCCATGACCCCGGCAGTAACCGGCACAGTGATCGGCGACGACGGACTGGCCCGGCCCCCGTGGGCGTCCGTCGATCCGATGCTCCGCGAGTACTACGACACCGAGTGGGGACTGCCGGTCCGCGACGAACAGGGACTCTACGAGCGGATCAGCCTTGAGGCCTTCCAGGCCGGGCTCTCCTGGGCCACTATTCTCAGGAAGCGCCCGGCGTTCAGGGCCGCGTTCCACGATTTTCACCCCGATACGGTGGCTGCCTTTACGGAGGCGGATGTGGAGCGTCTCCTCCTAGACGCCGGAATCGTCCGTAACCGGCTCAAGATCCGGGCTGCCATCACCAACGCACAGGCCACCATCGCGTTGCGCGACGACGGCGGCCTGGTCGACTTTGTCTGGGGCTTCCAGCCTGATGCCACTCCGGAACCGGCGCGCCATGAGGATATCCCCACCACGTCGGCAGAATCGGTCGCGCTGTCCAAGGCCCTGCGGAAGCGCGGCTTCGCGTTCGTGGGTCCCACCACGATGTCTGCGCTGATGGAAGCTATCGGCATGATCGACACCCACCTGCTCGACAGCCACCGCCGCGGATCCTCGGGCATCTGGCCCCGCTGACGGAACCGCTGTGCACAAGTTCCGTTAAGTTATCCACAATGTTGATAACTTGGCCGCGGTTCCAGCCAAATCCGCGCCGCCATCCGTGCACTGTGGCCCTCAGATCCGGGATCTGTCCGGGGAACTCACCGGAAGTACAAGCAAGTGAGTTATTAACAGTGTGGATTGGCTGTGGATAAGCCGGAACCTTGGTTCCCATCCGGGCGGCGGCAATGATCCTGAGTCCGGGTTCCCCCGCATTTGAGGATCTTCCTGCCCCCGACCGCTGCAGGGGCCGGTTATCCACTTAATAACACTTCAGTACCCACAACTTATCCACAGGTGGGGATAAGTTTCAGTTGCGGCCCCGGTTCGAGTCGTCCTCGCGCCGCCTGGCGCGAACTTCGCCCCGATTCGCCCTTGGGGCAGCGTTATTAACACTGTGAATAACGCTGTTGAAATCTGATGTAATCCGGCCTTGCGGACCGTCAGGAGGTGTACCACGGGGCTGGAGTTCCGGTTCTTGGGGCCTCGGGAGGGGCATTTCCGCGCTATGCCGCCGGGTTGTCCACTTAACCACAGGAGTTCCCACAGAAGTTATCCACAGATGTGGACATTATGAAGCCAGCGGGGAGAAAATCGCCCGTTGTGGCCCTCAGATCCGGCTCCGGGCTTTGAACTACAGCCTTGTAAGTTACCAACAGTGTGGATAACCCCTGTGGACAAGTTGAGTGTTCGCGAGAGTGAGTGGCCCGCCGAACCTGGCGGGGTGACGTGCAATCCACCCCGCACTGCAAAGCTCACGTGGGTGTGGGGCAGCGCGTGGCTGTGGATAACGTGAGGGCTCTGTGGGAAACGCTCGCCAGTGAGGTGGTTCTGGGATCTCTAGGCCCGTCGGACGGATCTCGGGGGTGCCGGGAAGTGCGGAGGCGCGACGTTCCTGCCCAGTTACTCCGCCCTCGACGCCGGCTCCGCCCCGGAAACAGGGGGTTCCTGCACACCGCGGCCCGGTCAGGCCCGAGGTAACTGGGCTGGAGCGTCGTCACCGGCAGCGGGCGGCCGGGGAATGCGCGGGGGCGAGTCTGGCGGCCCGGGTCGGCGGGCGGCCGGGGAATGCGCGGCAGGCGGGTCTGGCGGCCCGGGTCGGCGGGCGGCGGTGAATGCGAGGCAGGCGCGGTTAGCTGGCTACCCGGACGGCCGAGACGGCAATCAGCAGGACCAGGACCAGCAGGAGGCCGCCGGCCTGCAGCAGGCCCTGCCGCGGGCCGCGGGGCGTGTACGCCAGCACGGCGGCGCAGAGGGCACCAGTGACCGCTCCGCCAAGGTGGGCCTGCCAGGCGATCGAGGGGACCACGAAGCCGATGGCGCCGTTGATAAGGATCAGCACCCAGAGCTGCCTCGTGTCGCCGCCGCGGCGGCGCTGGACCACCAGCATGGCGCCGAAGAGACCGAATATGGCGCCCGAGGCGCCCACCACTGCACTGAGGGGCTGGCCGGGGACGTAGCCGGGAGTCAGCAGGAGGTACCCGACGGAGCCGCCGAGGGCAGAGAGCAGGTACACCGCGAGGAAGCGGATCCTTCCCAGGAGCGGCTCGAGTGCCTGTCCGAACACCCACAGCATGTACATGTTGAGCGCGATGTGGAGGATAAAGCCCTGGGAATGAAGGAAAGCGGAGGTCAGCATCCGCCAAGGTTCGAAGACCCCGTATTCCGGGCTGGCGTAGACCGTGGCGAACGCCAGGTTCCGGTAGATCGCGTCGTTGGGGACGATCCACTGCAGCACGTACAGCACGCCACACAGGGCAATGAGGGAAAGCGTGACCACGGGCCTGCCGGTGGTCACGGCGCCGCCGTAGACGGTCTTGACGTCCGGCGTCGAACGTTTTGTTTCGTTGACACAGTCAACGCACTGGAATCCGACGGCGGCCGCCCGCTGGCAGTCGGGGCACGCAGGGCGCCCGCACCGCTGGCAGCGCACATAGGCGGGGCGGTCCGGGTGCCGGGGGCACACCGGGACCTGCGCGGACGGCTCTGCCGCCGGAATTCCGTAGCTCATGCGCTGGCTTTAGAGCTTTTCGACATCAATGCTGTTGATGGTGACGTCCTCGACCGGGCGGTCACCCATGCCGGTACGGACACCCTCGATGGAGTCGACAACCTTCTTGGAGTCCTCGTCGGCCACTTCGCCAAAGATGCTGTGCTTGCCCTGCAGCCAGCCGGTGGGGATGGTGGTGATGAAGAACTGCGAACCGTTGGTGCCGCGGCCCATCTGGATGCCGGCGTTCGCCATGGCCAGCTTGTAGGGCTCGTTGAACGTCAGTTCCGGGTGGATCTCGTCATCGAACTTGTAGCCCGGTCCGCCGACGCCGCGGCCCAGCGGATCGCCGGCCTGGATCATGAAGTCCTTGATGATTCGGTGGAAGATGGTGCCGTTGTAGAGCGGCGTCCCGGTCTTGTCCTCACCGGTCTCCGGGTGGGTCCAGGCCTTCTCGCCCGTGGCCAGTCCGACGAAGTTGTCGACCGTCTTGGGGGCGTGGTTGCCGAAGAGGTTGACGACGATGTCGCCCATGCTCGTGTGGATGGTTGCTTTTGCGGTTGCGATGGCAGTCATAACCCCTATTCTTCCATGACCGGCATTTGGACCAAGGGCCGGTCCGCCAGTTCCGCGCTGGGTGAAATCCGCCCAAAATCGGGCCGAAGAATAGCCGGTGAGGTCCGGGCCACGTAGGCTAACAGCAGAACCGTCACATTAATCGGGAGGTAGTTGTGAAGAAAACGGATCGTATTGCCCGTGAGCTGGAGCAGTCAGTCAGCACCGGGGTAGAAACCGCCAAGGACTGGGCAGCCCCGCGGGTGGAAGCAGCAGTCAGCTGGGCCGTTCCGCGTCTGCAGCAGGGTCTGGACACCGCTTCTCCCAAGATCCAGGAGGGTCTCAAGTCGGCAGCGCACAACCTTGCCGGCGGTGTTGCAACGGTGACGCCGCGCCTCCAGGACGGCCTGGCCCAGCTCGCACCGAAGATCAGTGACGCCGTCGAAGGCGCCACCCCTCGCCTTCACGAGGCTGTGGACAAGGCCACTCCGGTGATCGCCAACGCCCGCGACCGGGTTGTGGTCGAGTACCTGCCGAGGCTTTCCGACCAGATCGGCCACGCATCCGACGCCGTGCACCGCACGCTTGACGCCGCCCCGGCGCACGTTGACGCGGTTGCCCAGAAGCTCAGCGAGGCGGGAATCATCCACGCCGTCCAGGAGCAGGCCAAGACCGCAGGCGGCCACGTCAAGGTCGCTGCCAAGAAGGCCGGCAAGGCTGTCAACATCGAGGCAGCAAAGCCGCAGAAATCCAAGCACCGCGGCTGGCTGATCTTCGGCATCATCGCTGCGGCTGCGGCCGCCGCTGCCGCCGCATGGAAGGCGTCCAAGCCGGTCGAGGACCCCTGGAAGACCCCGGCCCCGGTAACGCCGGCCCCAGCCCCGGCCACCACGGTCAAGGACGTCAAGGAAGCTGCCCAGGATGCAGCCGGCCAGGCCGGCGCAGCCACGGTTGCAGCTGCGGACGCCGTCGCGGATGCCTCGGCGGACGCTGCCAAGTCCACCGACGACGCCGCCGATGCCGCCAAGCACGCAGCCAAGGACGCCGCTGAGGACATCACTGACGCCTCCGCGAAGGTTGCCACCGATGCGAAGACGGCAGTCAAGAACATTGCTGCGAGCCTGAACAACGGTTCGGACAAGAACACCGGCGCCTAGTGCGCCCGGCTGCCTTCGGCGGCCGTTGAGGGAGGGATTCCGCCACTGGCGGGATCCCTCCCTTTTTTGGGCTCAGATGGTTACCAGTTCGTAGCCGTGGCCCTGCCCGGCACCGGGCAGGGAAATTCGCGGTGATGCTAAATTTGTGGGGATGTCACCCGAAAAATCCTCAGAGGACGCCTCACACGATGCCGTGCAGACGCCGGCGGTGTCCATTGTCATCCCTGCGTACAACGAGGAAAGTGTCATCCGGCAGTGCCTCATCGCCGCCGTGTACCAGTCCGTCCCGGCCCACGAGATCATCGTCGTCGACAACATGTCGACCGACCGCACCGCCGAGATCGTCCGGCAGATGCAGCTGGAATACGTCGAGAGCCCCATCATCCTGCTTAGCCAGGACAAGGACCAGGGACTGATCCCTACCCGCAACTTCGGCCTCGACCACGCCACCGGAGACATCCTCGGGCGGATCGACGCCGACTCCGTGCTGGAGCCGGACTGGGTGGAGCAGGTGCAGAAAGCCTTCCGGGACAAGTCCGTGCACGCCGCGACCGGCCCGGTGGTCTACTACGACATGCCCATGCGGCGCTTTGGCCTGAAGGCCGATGACAAAATGCGTCAGCTGATGCTCAGGCTCGCCAAGCACCAGTACCATTTCCTTTTCGGGTCCAACATGGCGCTCCGCCGGTCCGCCTGGGAGGTCATCCGGGGCGAGGCGTGCCGGGATGAAAAGGACGAGATGCATGAGGACATCGATCTGTCCCTCCACCTGGCCGACCATGACCTCCGGATCCAGTACTGGCCGCAGATGGTCTCGGGGATGTCCGCGCGCCGGCTGGAAGACTCGCCCCGCGACTACCGGTACTACGTGACGCGCTTTGACCGCACCTACAAGGCGCACAACGTCAAGAAGATGGCACTCAAGGCCCCCATGGTGGTCTTCTTCTCGGTGTACTTCCCGGCCAAGCTGCTGCGCGCCATCCACACGGTGAATACCGCCCAGCCTGCCCGCCGCGGCGGCCAGTAGCCCCCGAGTCAGTCCGCTCCCAGCTCCGCCAGCGGGGCCGCGCCGCGGCGCACCTGGCGGGAGCCCCGCTGCCCCACAACCACGACGGCGAGCCCCACCAGGATCATCGCCAGTCCGGCGTAGGTACCGGCCGGAAGCGTTTCGGAGAGGAACGCGGCGGCCAGCAGTGCGGCGCCCGGAATCTCCAGCAGGATGATCATCGAGACCAGCAGCGGGCTCATGGTGGCGAGCAGGTGGTTGAAGGCGGTGTGCCCGATCAGCTGGGCGCACACCGTGATGGCCAGGATGCCCAGCCAGCCGGCCGCTTCAAAGCCCGCAAGTGGCTGCCGGGCAAAGAGCGCCAGCACCGCGACAACGGCAGCACACATCCCGTAGCAGAGGGTGGTGTACACGCCCGTGCCCATGGTCTGGCGCGCCTTGCCTCCGGCCAGGGTGTAGATGCCCGCCAGCGCGCCGCCCGCCAGCGCCAGCAGGTCGCCCAGCAGTGCCTCCGAGGAAGTCCCCATGTCGAAGCCGGTGATCGCGATGACGCCGCCAAAGGAGATCCCCAGCCCGACCAGCACCGGCCAGCGGTGCTTCACTCCCCGGAAGAGCTGGAAGACGGCAATCCAGCCGGACTGCAGGCAGACCAGCGCGGTTGCCGCGGCAACGGAGGTCAACTGCAGCGAGGTAATGAAGCAGGCAAAGTGCAACGCCAGGGCCACGGCCGCTGCGAGCGACCAGCGGAATTCGCTACCGGTGACCCGGCCGAACTGGCGGGGGTCCCGGACGAGTACCGGTCCGGCCATCACCACCGATCCGATCGCGTTGCGCCAGAAAGCGATGGCCAGGGCGCTGACCGATGTTGCCCCCAAGGTGGCGGCGATAAGCGGCCCGGAGGAGGCCACGCCAAGGACCCCGATCGCGGCGAGGAAGAAGTTCACGGTCCAACAGTAGCGGGGCGGTGGGGCCCTCCACGGGCATGCGGGTTCTTGACGGCGAAATAGGGCGGTGCCAGTCTTAAATCCGGTCTCACCATCACCTATTCAAGGAGACCAACATGGGTTCAACCATCCGCAAGAGCCTGGACCATCCCGAGGAAACCCGCCCCGTGAAGGACGGAATGGGCCAGGTAGAGCTCGTCAATCTCGATGGCGGCGCCGTGGCCCGCGCGACGTTCCTGCCGGGCTGGAAATGGTCGCAGCACGTCAAGCCGATTGCCCAGACGGACAGCTGCATGGTGGCGCACAAGGGCTACACGATTTCGGGACGCCTTAAGGTCGTAATGGACGACGGCGAGGAGACAGAGTACGGCCCCGGCGACTACGGCGTCATCCCTCCGGGGCATGATGCCTGGGTTGTCGGTGACGAGCCCTACGTCTTCATCGACTGGCAGGGAATGGACGACTACGCCAAGCCCAAAGAATGAGCAGCCGCTGCCCGGCAGTCCACGCCGGGAATGCAAAAGGCCCCGGACCGCATTTCTGCGGTCCGGGGCCTTTCCTATGGTGGAGGCACGGGGACTCGAACCCCGAACCCCCTGCTTGCAAAGCAGGTGCGCTACCAATTGCGCCATGCCCCCATAAGAAGCAACCCGTCAATCATACCCTAGTTCGGCGAGCTGATTTCCAGCTCCCGGGCCGGGGAATCCGGGCTAGTCAACCGTATCGGTTGATTCGCTCCAGACAGTTTTCCGGGCTTCGGATTCCTGCACTTTCTTGTAGAGCAGGACGCCTGCGATCGTAGCTGCAACAACCAGCAACTTCTTCACATGCACCCCGTTCCGGTTCGGTGATAAACAAATATCAACCGGACCTCCACTTGAATCTGTACAGATTCCGTGGGCGTACCAGGACTTGAACCTGGGACCTCTTCGTTATCAGCGAAGCGCTCTAACCGCCTGAGCTATACGCCCCGATGCCTCATCGGGCCGAGACATGACTTTACAGCACATCCCGGCCCGATCTCAAATCGAGGCATTTCCCCGGGAAAATTCCGGGAAAACTATGGGATCTAGTCGTCCGTGAGGGTGACGCCGATGCCGCCCACAAGGGTGGCCGAGATGTTGTACAGCACCGCCGAAAGCATCGAGAGGGCTGTCAACAGGACCACGTTGATGACCGCGATGATGGTGGCAAATGAGGCCACCTGTCCCAGCGAGGCCACCTTCTTCAGTTCGAAGCCGCCGCCCTCGGACCCTGCGAGAGTCCCCAGCAGTCCATCCACCTGGTCGAAGATGCCGGTCAGGTCCAGGACCGTCCACAGCACAATGGCGGCCACGACGGTCACGATGCCTAGGGCCACGGACAGCAGGAAGGCCATCTTGAGGACGGACCACGGGTCCACCTTGCTGACCAGCAGGCGGGCGCGGCGGACCTTGGCCTTGGGCGCGGGCTTGATCAGGCCGTTGGTGCCCTGCCCCGGGCGTGCCTGTCCCGGACGCTGGCCCGGCACGGCGGGACCCTGCGCGGGACGCTGTCCCGGCGTCCCGGAGCCCTGCGGGGGACGCTGCACCGGTGCACCGGCGACGCCGGCCGCTGCCGGCCGCTGCTCGGGCCGGGACGGGGCGCTGACCCGCGGGGCGGAGGCGGGCTGCCGCACTCCGCCGGGAACGCCGCTGTTCGGCTTGGGATATGAGTCGGAATTACTCACTCGTTACCTCCGGTGTTGTCTTCGTCCAGCTCGGCATCGCCTGATGACTCATCTGATTCCGGGGCCGGTGCTGATTCTTCCGCTGCGGACCCCTCGCGGGATCCGGTATCTTCAGCCAACGTTACGTCATCCGCCGCCGATGACTGGCTTTCGCCGGCCTCGGCCGCATTTTCGTCCGCACCGTCGGCGTCGGCGCCGTCCTCGGTTTCGAGGCCGCGTTCGCTGTTGCGTGCGACGGCGATGATGCGGTCATTCTTGTCCGGCTTGGCGAAGATAACGCCCATGGTGTCGCGGCCCTTGGCCGGGACGCCTGCCACGGAGGACCGGACCACCTTGCCGCCCTCCATGACCACCAGGACTTCATCTTCTTCCTGGACGATCAGCGCACCCACCAGGTGTCCGCGCTCTTCCTGGTACTTGCCGACCTTGATGCCGAGCCCGCCGCGGCCCTGAAGCCGGTATTCCTCGACGGCGGTGCGCTTGGCGTAGCCGCCCTCGGTGACGATAAAGACGAAGGACCCGTCAGTGACGACGTCGGCGGCCAGCAGTTCGTCGTCTTCACGGAACTTCATGCCCGTGACGCCGGAGGTGGCCCTGCCCATGGGTCGCAGGGCCTCATCGGTGGCCGTGAACCGGATGGACTGGCCCATGCGGGAGACCAGCATGAGGTCATCCGTTTCGGAGACCAGCTGGGCCGAGACCAGTTCGTCGCCGTCGCGCAGGTTGATCGCGATGACGCCCGCGGAGCGGTTGGTGTCGTAGTCCTCCAGGCGGGTCTTCTTGACCAGGCCGCGTTTGGTGGCCAGCACCAGGTACGGCGACTGCTGGTAATCCCGCAGGTCCAGAACCTGGGCGATGTGCTCGTCCGGCTGGAAAGCCAGGAGGTTCGCCACGTGCTGTCCCTTGGCGTCGCGGGCCGCTTCGACCAGCTCGTACGCCTTGGCGCGGTACACCCGGCCAAGGTTGGTGAAGAACAGCAGCCAGTGGTGGGTGGTGGTGACGAAGAAGTGCTCGACGACGTCGTCGCCGCGCAGCTGGGCTCCCTTGATGCCCTTGCCGCCGCGCTGCTGGGAGCGGTAGTTGTCGCTGCGGGTGCGCTTGACGTAGCCGCCCCGGGTGATGGTGACGACCATTTCCTCTTCGGGAATGAGGTCCTCGATCGACATGTCGCCGTCGTAGCCCATCAGGATCTTGGTCTTGCGGTCGTCGCCGTGCTTGGCCACAATTTCGGCCAGCTCGGTGCTGATGATCTCGCGCTGGCGCTCCTCGGAGGCGAGGATCGCGTTGTATTCGGCGATCAGGGCCTCGAGTTCGGCGTGGCGGTCCTGGATCTTCTGGCGTTCCAGGGCGGCGAGCCGGCGCAGCTGCATGTCGAGGATGGCGCGGGCCTGGAGTTCGTCGATGTCCAGGAGCTGCATCAGTCCGTCGCGCGCAGCCTCAGTGGTGCTGGAGGCGCGGATCAGGGCGATGACCTCATCGAGCGCGTCCAGTGCCTTGAGGAGGGCGCGCAGGATGTGGGCTTCCTCCTCGGCCTTGCGCAGGCGGTACCGGGTACGCCGGGCGATGACATCCATCTGGTGGGTGACCCAGTGACGGATGAAGGCGTCGAGGCTGAGCGTGCGGGGCACGCCGTCGACGATGGCCAGCATGTTCGCGGCGAAGTTGTCCTGCAGTTGGGTGTGCTTGTAGAGGTTGTTCAGCACCACCTTGGCGACGGCGTCGCGCTTGAGCACGATCACCAGGCGCTGGCCGGTGCGGCCCGAGGTCTCGTCCCGGAGGTCGGCGATGCCGGAGATCTTGCCGTCCTTGACCAGTTCGGCGATCTTGATCGCCAGGTTGTCCGGGTTGGCCTGGTAGGGCAGTTCGGTGACCACCAGGCAGGTCCGGCCCTGGAGTTCCTCGACGTTCACGACGGCGCGCATCGTGATGGAGCCGCGGCCGGTGCGGTAGGCGTCCTCGATGCCCTTGTGGCCCAGGATCGTAGCGCCGGTCGGGAAGTCCGGTCCCTTGATGCGCTGGATCAGTTCCTCGAGCAGCTCTTCGCGGCTGGCGGTCGGATTGGCCAGGTACCACTGCACGCCGTCGGCAACCTCGCGGAGGTTGTGCGGCGGGATGTTGGTGGCCATGCCGACGGCGATGCCGGAGGAGCCATTGACCAGCAGGTTCGGGAAACGCGCCGGCAGGATGGTGGGTTCCTGGTTCTTGCCGTCGTAGTTGTCCTGGAAATCGACGGTTTCCTCGTCGATGTCCCGGACCATTTCCATGGCCAGCGGGGCCATCTTGGTTTCGGTGTAACGCGGGGCGGCTGCGCCGTCGTTGCCGGGTGAGCCGAAGTTGCCCTGGCCCAGTGCCAGCGGGTAGCGCATGGTCCAGTCCTGGATCAGGCGGACCAGGGCGTCGTAGATCGCGGTGTCGCCATGCGGGTGGTACTGGCCCATGACCTCGCCGACCACGCGCGCGCACTTGTTGAACGAGCGGTCGGGGCGGTAGCCGCCGTCGAACATGGCGTACAGCACGCGGCGGTGGACGGGCTTGAGGCCGTCACGGACATCCGGCAGCGCGCGCCCGACGATCACGGCCATCGCATAGTCGAGGTAGGAGCGCTGCATTTCCGTCTGCAGGTCGACCTGTTCAACCCGGTCAATCAGCACGTCGGTGTCGAGGACGGTGCCCTCGACTACGGTCTCGCCATCGGCCGGTCCGGCCGGAACTTCGGGTGTTTCGTCACTCATCGTCTATATTTTCCGTTTCAGGTATATATCAGTCCGGGAATACTCAGGGTTTCTACAACCGCTAAATATCGAGGAACCGAACGTCCTTGGCGTTCTGCTGAATGAAGTTTCGGCGGGATTCGACGTCTTCGCCCATCAGGACCGAGAAGGTCTGGTCGGCCGCCAGGGCGTCGTCCATGGTGACCTGCAGGAGGGTGCGGTGGTCCGGGTCCATGGTGGTGTCCCAGAGTTCCGTGTAGTCCATCTCGCCGAGGCCCTTGTAGCGCTGGATGCCGTTGTCCTTCGGTATACGACGGCCCGCGGCCTGGCCGGAGAGCAGCTTCGCGTCCCGTTCGCGGTCGCTGTAGACGTAGTCGTGCGGAGCGTTCGACCACTTGATCCGGTACAGCGGCGGCTGGGCCAGATAGACGTAGCCGTTCTCAATCAGCGGGCGCATGTAGCGGAAGAGCAGCGTCATCAGCAGCGTCGTGATGTGCTGGCCGTCGACGTCGGCATCGGCCATGAGGACGATCTTGTGGTACCGGAGCTTGGCAAGGTCGAAGTCCTCGCCGATGCCCGTGCCGAACGCGGTGATCATGGACTGGACCTCGGCGTTGCCCAGGGCCTTGTCGAGCCGGGCACGCTCGACGTTCAGGATCTTGCCGCGCAGCGGCAGGATTGCCTGGGTCTCGGGGTTGCGTCCGCGCTTGGCGGAACCGCCGGCGGAGTCGCCCTCCACGAGGTAGACCTCGCACTTCTGCGGGTCCTTGGAGGAGCAGTCGGACAGCTTGCCCGGCATGCCGAAGGATTCCAGGGGGCTCTTGCGGCGTGCGTTGTCACGGGCCTTGCGGGCGGCCATGCGGGCCTGGGCCGCGGAGATGGCCTTCCGGATCACGTCACGGGCGGGCCCGGGGTTCCGTTCCAGCCAGTCGCCCAGCCCGTCCGTCACCACGCGCTGGACAAAACCCTTGACCTCGGAGTTGCCGAGCTTGGTCTTGGTCTGGCCCTCGAACTGAGGTTCGGACAGCTTGACCGAAATGACGGCGGTCAGGCCTTCACGGATGTCGTCGCCGGTGAGGTTGTCGTCCTTTTCCTTGATGATGCTCTTCTCCCGCGCGTAGCGGTTGATGAGCGAGGTCATCGCGGCGCGGAAACCCTCTTCGTGGGTGCCGCCCTCATGGGTGTTGATGGTGTTGGCGTACGTGTGGACGCTCTCGGAGTACGCGTTGGTCCACTGCATCGCCATTTCCAGCGCGATGTGCCGGTCCGTGTCCTCGGTTTCGAAGGCGATGACGTCCTCGTGGACCACATCCACCTTCTTGCCGGAGTTCAGGTGCTTCACGTAGTCCAGCAGTCCGTTGTCGTACTGGTACACCACGGTGTGGAACTCGGCGGGGACTTCGCCTTCGGTCGCGACGGCGTCGAGGTCGAGGTCCCCGTCCTCGGACGGTTCCTCTGCTGCCTGCCGTTCATCGGTGAGCGTGATGCGCAGGCCCTTGTTCAGGAAGGCCATCTGCTGGAAGCGGGCGCGGAGGGTTTCGAAGTCGAAATCCGTGGTTTCGAAGATGGCGGGATCGGGGTAGAAGGTCTGGGTGGTGCCCGTCTCGGGGGTCTCCTCACCCTTGACCAGGCTGCCCTGCGGCTTGCCGCCGTCGGCGAAGGACATCCGCCAGACGTGGCCCTGCCGGCGGACCTCGGTGTCGACCCGGCTGGAGAGCGCGTTGACCACGGAGATGCCCACGCCGTGCAGTCCGCCGGACACGGCGTAGCCGCCGCCGCCGAACTTGCCGCCGGCGTGGAGGATGGTCATGACAACTTCCACGGTGGGTTTGTGCTCCGTGGGGTGCATGTCGACCGGAATGCCGCGGCCGTTGTCCACCACTTTCACTCCGCCGTCGGCCTGCAGCACGATCTCGATGTGCGTGCAGTAGCCGGCCAGGGCCTCATCGACGGAGTTGTCCACCACTTCGTAAACCAGGTGGTGCAACCCACGCGGACCAGTGGAACCGATGTACATGCCGGGACGTTTCCGGACAGCTTCCAGGCCTTCGAGCACCGTGATGTCGCTGGCGCCGTAGCCGTGGCGGGTGTCGGCCTCCGGCGGGGTGCCCGCCGTTCCCTCTCCTACCGCTGTTTCTGCCGCTTTCGCGGCATTTTCCACTGCCGGGATCTCTGCATTGTCGTTAGCCACAGGCGCTTTCGACTCCTCTTTTTCGTTGAAGGCCGGCCGTGCCCCTTCCCGGAGGAAACAGCTACTGCCAACGGGCACGTCACTGGCAGCGCCGGTTTCTTGCTGGAGTGAGGATCCGTTTACGCACGCGTGGAATAGCGTCGGAAACGGACTCAGTCAACGTTTCACCGGCGCCCAGTTATCTACCACGATTCTACCGTGCTATGGGGGCGAATCCCGCATTCCAGAGGCCCAAACGGAGAGGAAAGTGCCGCTGGGAGGCCACGGCTTCCACCTGCAAGGCTCTAGGGGTGCAGGACTGGGGTTCCTATACAGCTCCGGGGCGTCTGAGCGTCCTACACGCCGTTTGCGGATTTTTCAATACTTTTGCAAGAAGTGCTTCATACCGGCGTGCCGGGACCTGTGCGCACCGCCCGGATGCTCCGCGGGCTTCAGGCAGGCAGACCCGGACGGGGTTACCCGTAGGTGTCCCGCGGGCCGCGGCCGTTGACGGTCCGGCCGCCCTTGCGCCAGCTTGGCGCTGCGGGCCCGAGGACCTGGATTTTGGTCACGACGCCGTCGCCGAGTTCGGTGCGGAACTTCTCCAGCAGGCTGATGCTGAGCAGGCGGAGCTGGGTGGCCCAGGCGGTGGAATCGCAGCGGACATGCAGGGTGGTGTCGGTGAAACTCTCCGGGGTGCAGTGGGCGGAAATCTCCGGACCCACGAGCGCCGGCCACTCCGCCATGACCGAGCCCACTGCCACAGGGGAAGTCCAGCCGCGTTCGGCGACGAGCCGGCCCACCACTTTTCCGAGCCCCATGGGATCCCGGCCGGTGCCGTGAAACTGTCCGAAGCCGCGGGTGCTGCCGGCGCTCCGACCGGCCTTCTGCGGCGTGGAGCCGGGACGCGGCGGGGCTTTGCGCCGGATTTCGCCGCGCGATGCGGCCGCCTCACGCATTCTGTTCAGCGCCGACTGGGCAGCATCGATGTCATCAGGGTCGCGGCCCGGCTGCAGGCCGCCGTCGGTGTCCTTATTCATCGACCTTCCCGCTCATCGATTCCTCGCCGATCCCTCCGGGGATAACTTTCACCCGCCGCCCGGCCAGTTCCGCCGGGATGTCATCCTCGACGGCGGCAGTCACGAGCACTTGCTCGGCGCCGGATACTATTGCCGCCAGTTTACGCCGCCGCTGGACGTCGAGCTCGGCAAAAACGTCGTCCAGGATCAGGATGGGCGCAGAGCCGCCGGTCCGTGCGTCATCAAGCATCACGTAGTACGAGGCAAGGCGCAGGGACAAGCACATGGACCAGGTTTCGCCATGGGAGGCGTAACCCTTTGCGGGCGCCGAACCGAGGATAAGTTCCAGCTCGTCACGGTGCGGGCCGACAAGGGAGATTCCACGTTCCAGTTCCTTGCGCCGTGATGCCGCGAAAGCCTGGACATAGCGCTCCGTAAGTTCGTCCACGGAGAGCTGGCGCAGGTCCTCCGCCGGCCCGTCGCCGGAACCTGGTCCAGCCGGTGCGGCGCCGTCGTCCTCCAGCGCACCCTGCAGCGTGGAGCGGTAGATGGCGCCCGCTTCCTTGGACCCGTCGGTGAGCTGGGCATAGGCATTGTTGAGGTGCGGACGCAGCCGCTCCACCAGTTCCAGCCGCGCATGCAGCAGCTGGGCGCCCGCCCGCGCCATGTGCTGGTCCCAAACGTCCAGGGTGGCCTCGTGGCCGCTGGTGAATTTGCCGGCCCGGGCAGATTTCAACAGCGCATTGCGCTGCTTCAGCACCCTGTCATAGTCGCTGCGGGTGGCCGCATGCCGCGGAATAAGGCTGACCAGGAGCTCGTCGAGGAACCGGCGGCGGCTGGACGGATCGCCCTTGACGAGGGCCAGGTCCTCCGGAGCAAACAGGACTGTCTGGCAGATGCCAAGAATGTCCCGGGCGCGGACCGGATTGCTGCGGTTGATCCGGGCGCGGTTGGCGCGCGAGCTGTTGATCTCGAGTTCCAGCACCGTGGACTGCTCGCCGCGGACCAGTTTCGCGCGGATCAGGGCGCGTTCGCTGCCGAAGCGCAGCAGCGGGGCATCGGAGCTGACCCGGTGGGAGCTCAGGGAGGCCAGGTAGCCGATGGCTTCCATCAGGTTGGTCTTGCCGATGCCGTTGGAACCGACCAGCACGGTGACGCCGGGCTCGAAAGTCAGATCCACCTGGGCATAACTGCGGAAATCTGTGAGCGAAAGTTGTTCTAGGTACACGCCGGGTTCAGGATCTCAGGGCAGGACTATTTTGCGGGCCGGGTCGCATGCCCGCCGAACTGGTGGCGCAGCGCGGAAACCATCCTCATCGCCGGGGAATTATCCTCGCGGGAGGAGAAGCGGGCAAAAAGTGCCGCCGTGATGGCCGGAGCGGGCACAGCGTTGGCGATGGCCTCTTCAACGGTCCACCGGCCTTCGCCGGAGTCCTCGACGTAGTCGTCGATCGATTCCAGGCCCGGGTCCTCGTCCAGCGCCTTGACCATAAGGTCCAGGAGCCAGGACCGGACCACGGTTCCCTTCTGCCAGGCGCGGAAGGTGCCGGGAAGATCGGTGACGATGTCCTTGGCGGCCAGGAGTTCGTAGCCTTCGGCGTACGCCTGCATCAGACCGTATTCGATGCCGTTGTGGACCATCTTGGCGTAGTGGCCTGCGCCGACCCCGCCGACGTGGACGAAGCTGTCAGCACGGTCGCCCTCGGGACGGAGCGCATCGAAGACGGGCATGGCGCGTTCGATATCGGCGGCGTCGCCGCCGGCCATCAGGCCATAACCGTTCTGCAGGCCCCAGACCCCGCCGGAAACACCGCAATCGGCGAAGCGGATGTCCTTTTCAGCCAGTGCGGCACCGTGCTTCTGGTCCTCCGTGAAACGGGAGTTGCCGCCGTCAATTACCAGGTCGCCGGCGTCGAGCTTGGTGCTGAGCTCGGTGATGACGGCGTCGGTGATCTCGCCGGAGGGGACCATCACCCAGATCAGCCGCGGCGCCGGGACGGCGGCAATGAGTTCGTCCACGCTCGCGACGTCGGTGACGTCCGGGTTGCGGTCGTAGCCGGTGACTTCGATTCCACCCTTGCGCATCCGTTCGCGCATGTTGAAACCCATTTTTCCAAGGCCGATCAGTCCGATGTGCACTGAGATGATCTCTTTTCTGCGCTGGGGTGTTTCGGGTGGTGGCCAACGGCGTGGGCCCACGCCGCCAGGGTTCCCTGGCCGTGGGGCCCCATCGGCGAGGGTCCCTGCCTGAGCTTGCGAAGGCTGGGAGCCGATGGGGACTTGCGAGGCGAGGGTGGCGGTGGGACTAGTTGGGCAGCCGGACCGGCATGACCAGGTAGCGGTAGTCAGCCTGGTCTTCCCCGTCCGCGTCTTTCTGGGCCGTGATCATGGCCGGTTTGGGCGCGCTGGTGAAGGAGAACCGCACGAACTTGGTCTCGATGACGCTGAGGCCCTCGATCAGATAGTGCGGGTTGAATGCCACAGTGATGTCTTCGCCCGTGAGCTGGGCCTCGAGTTCTTCCGAGGCCTGGGCATCTTCGCCGGTGCCGGCGTCGAGGTGCAGCTGGCCCTCGGTGAAGGCGAGGCGGACCGGGGTGTTGCGTTCAGCCACCAGGGAGACGCGCCGCACGGCTTCCACGAGCTCGGAAGTCTGCACGGTTGCGTGGATCGGGGTGGATTCCGGGAACAGGGAGCGGATCTTGGGGTAGTCGCCGTCCACCAGGAGGGACGTGGTGGTGCGGCCGCCGCTCTCGAAACCGATGAGCCGGCTGTCGTCGTCGGCAAGGGCAAGGTTGATGTCGCCGCTGCCGCCCAAGGTCTTGGCCACTTCGTTGAGGGTTCTGGCTTTGACGAGCGCGCTGGTGGAGATGCCGGGGGTGACAGGCTTCCACGGGACCTCACGCATTGCGAGGCGGTAGCGGTCGGTGGCCAGCAGGGTGATGAGGTCGTCCTCGATCTCCATGCGGACGCCGGTGAGGATCGGCAGCGTGTCGTCTTTGCTGGCGGCGATGATCACCTGGGAAACAGCCTGGGCAAAGGAATCTCCCGGGACGGTGCCGCTGATGGCCGGCAAGGCGGGAAGCGGCGGGTATTCCGCTTCCGGCATGGTGGCCAGGTGGAAGCTGCTCCTGCGGCAGGACAGCGTGACCTTGTTGCCGTCGGTCTCGATGTCGACAGGGGCGGACGGCAGGCTGCGGCAGATGTCGGCCAGCAGGCGCCCGGACACCAGGATGGTTCCTTCGGTGCTGATGTCGGCGGGGATTTCAAGCCGTGCGGAGGTCTCGTAGTCAAAGCTCGAGAGGCTCACGGTTCCGGATTCAGCCTTGAGCAGCAGGCCGGACAGCACTGGCACCGGGGGCCGCGGAGACAACGAGCGCGCGGTCCAGGTGACGGCTTCTGCCAAGACGTCCCGTTCGACTCTGAACTTCACGGAAGGGTGCCGCCTTTCATTGCTGCTGTCATCGCTCGTAGCCGGGCCACCGGCCCGGCAGGGAATTACAAAAGATGTCCAGGACGGACACACTGCAGACAGCTTAGCCGCAAGAAGTGTGATTCTCCCATCCCCGGGTTACATCCGTGTGGTTCGGGATGCCCGGCCTGGTATCCGTTTCCGGCCGGGGGCCGGGACGGTCCAGGGCAGGGCGGGGGTCCAGCAGGAAGTTGTTATTTGAGGGATTTCATTTTCAAGGGATTAGTAGTGTTAATAACTGCTGTGGATACTGTGGATAACCCTGTTTCGCGGTGCGATTCCGCGGTTAAGCCCTGTTCATGGGCTGTGGGCGGAGCAGGTTTTAAACAGGCTGTGGATGGGGATAAGATTTTCGGCCGTTTAGCTGATCCACAGACGCCTTAAGGGTTTTAAGCCCATTAACCGCGGTTGTCCCCTTAACTATCCACAGGCTTGTCCACAGGCGCCTGTTAATAAGGTAAGAGTGCGCGGCCGCTCAGGCGGGAATCGCCTCAGGCATTGCGCTGCTGCTGCTTGATCCGGTTGGTCAGCTCGGTCACCTGGTTGTAGATGACCCGGCGCTCCGCCATGAGTTCACGGATCTTGCGGTCAGCGTGGATCACCGTGGTGTGGTCGCGGCCGCCGAGCTCCTGCCCGATCTTGGGAAGGGACATGTCCGTGAGTTCGCGGCACAGGTACATGGCGATCTGGCGGGCGGTCACCAGGGTGCGGGTCCGAGACTTGCTGCAAAGCTCTTCCATGCTGAGCTTGAAGTAGTCGGCCGTCTGGGTCAGGATCTGTGCCGAGGTGATCTCCTGGGCGCCGTCGTCGGTGATGAGGTCCTTGAGCACCATCTCGGCGAGGGCAACGTCCACCGGCTGGCGGTTGAGGCTGGCGAAGGCGGTGACGCGGATCAGTGCGCCCTCAAGCTCTCGGATGTTGCTGGAGATCTTCGAAGCGATGTACTCCAAGGCATCGTCCGGGGCGGAGAGCCCCTCGCTGAGGGCCTTTTTGCGGAGGATCGCGATTCGGGTCTCGAGTTCCGGCGGCTGGATGTCGGTCAGCAGGCCCCACTCGAAGCGGGACTTCATGCGGTCCTCGAAGCCGGCCAGCAGCTTCGGCGGCTGGTCGGAGGTGATGACCACCTGCTTGTTGTTGTTGTGCAGGGCGTTGAAGGTGTGGAAGAACTCCTCCAGCGTCCGGTCTTTGCCGGCCAGGAACTGGATGTCATCGATCAGGAGCACGTCCACGTTGCGGTACGTCGTTTTGAAGCTGGTGCCCTCATCGTCCCGGATGGAGTTGATGAAGTCGTTGGTGAACTCCTCGGAATTCACGTAGCGGACCCGGATGCCGCTGTAGAGCCTGCGGGCGTAGTGGCCAATCGCGTGGAGCAGGTGGGTCTTGCCCAGCCCGGAATCGCCGTAGATGAACAGAGGGTTGTAGGCCTTGGCGGGCGCTTCCGCTACAGCCACAGCTGCGGCATGGGCGAAGCGGTTGGAGGAACCGATCACGAAGGTGTCGAAAACGTACTTCGGATTGAGGCGGCCAAATTCGTGGGATGTGCTGGGCAGCATCGGCTGCGGCTTCAGTTCCACGGACGGATCGGCCACAAGGGACAGCTCGACGGCGGGTTCCGGCTCTGTGTGGAGCGGCACCAGATCGGTGTCCACGTCGATCGCGCAGCGGATTTCGTCGGAGAACACGCTCCGGAGTGCGTCGTCGAGGGCTTCCTTGACCTGCGTCTGCAGCACTTCGCGGGTGAGTTCGTTCGGAACTGCCACCAGGAGGGTCGAACCGATGAGGCCCTGGGCCTGGGCGAGGATGACGAAGCCGCGCTGCCGGGGTGAGACCCGGTGGTCGTTCTCAAGCAGGCTCACTACCCGCCGCCAGGAACTTCCGACAGTGTTGGCTTGGTTGGCTTCGTCTACTGTCATCAATCAGTTCCTCAAACTTGCTTGCCTGCATTGCGTGCAGCCACAAGTCCTGAACCAGCGAGTTGGCCCGGCTTAATCCACAGGGTTATGCACATCCCGTGGATAATCGGCTACTGAGACACTCTAGGTGATGAAAACGCCAGAAGATAGCTGGGATCTGTCCTGTGGATAATCACACCGTTGTAGTTCGTTTCCGGGGTGCGTGACGCACTTCATCCACAGGTTGCGGCCAGGGTTAGCCACAGCTGGGGATAGCCGCCGAGGGGGCCGCCGGTTTGACTCGGGAGGGCGGCAAGCCCTAACGTTGTGAAGTCCCATGTGTACGCTTTTCGCCTTATTTGAATCTTTTCGACGCCCCGCGTCGTGCGGGTCAGGGCGAAGCGGCACATACAAAAACTTAGCGTCGACCAGTTCTTCCCCTTGATCGGGTGGGCGCACCTTTGATCCCACTGGAGTAACTAACGTGAGCAAGCGGACTTTTCAGCCGAATAACCGCCGTCGAGCCAAGAAGCACGGCTTCCGCCTTCGTATGCGTACCCGTGCCGGCCGTGCCATCCTGGCAGCACGTCGTGGCAAGGGCCGCACCGAGCTGTCGGCTTAAATAACTGACTCGTCGGTCCCCATCCCTGTGCGAGTGTAAAGGTGCTGGCCACCCGAAACCGTCTGAGGACATCAACCGATTTTTCCACAACCGTACGTTCCGGTGTCCGCAATGGACGCCGGAACGTAGTGTTATATACGGCAGCTCTTGCTGCCGACGAACCAAGCCGGATCGGATTCATCGTTTCCAAGAGTGTCGGGAACGCTGTTGTCAGGAACCTCGTTAAGAGGAGACTGAGAGAAGTCGGCGCTTTGTCTTTGCAGACGCATGCCAACGGGTTCGCAATCGTGGTCCGGGCCCTGCCCGCCGCGGCCGGGGCCAGCTGGGAGCAGCTGCGTTCGGATTACGATGCCGCGTTGGAAAGCACTGTGAAACGGCTGGGCAGCCGTCCTCCCAAGGCCGCTTCGCCAGTTTCCACCGAGACAACACAGGAAGGGACCCCGCGTGCGTAACTCAACTGCCGCCGTCGTCCCTCACGTAAAATCCGCAGCAGGATGGCTGGGCCGGGCGGTCTGGAACCTTCCCCGCAATATCCTCATCCTGTTGCTCCTGGCGTACCGCAAGGTGGTCTCACCGCTGTACGGCCAGGTATGCCGCTTCTTTCCCAGCTGCTCGGCCTATGCGCTGGAGGCGGTGACGGTGCACGGAGCCGTCAAAGGAAGCTGGCTCGCGGCCCGGCGGCTTTTGCGCTGCCATCCTTGGAACGCCGGCGGTGTGGACCACGTCCCCGCCGGCAAATGCGAATGGCCCGCTGACCGCACCCCCACAATTGTTGTGCTGAACAATCCGGACAAGTACCTGGCTGCTCAGACTGATGGAGAAGGCCGCTCTGCGGCCTGACGAATAGGGATATCGTATGGACTTCTTTGAAACAATCATGTTTCCGTTCAAGTGGCTTGTGTCCGCCATTATGGTGGTCTTCCACGATGGCCTGAGTGCCATCGGCATGCCCGAGGCGTCCGGCTGGACGTGGACCCTGTCCATCATCGGGCTGGTGCTGGTGATCCGTGCCGCCCTGATTCCCGTGTTCGTCAAGCAGATCAAGGCCCAGCGGGGCATGCAGCTGCTGCAGCCGGATCTGAAGAAGCTGCAGGACAAGTACAAGGGCAAGACCGACCAGCTGTCCCGCCAGGCCATGGCGCAGGAACAGATGGCCATGTACAAGAAGCACGGCACCAACCCGTTCTCAGCCTGCCTCCCCATGCTGATCCAGATGCCGTTCTTCTTCGCGCTCTTCACCGTGCTGTCCGGCATTACGTCGGCGGCCGACGCCGGCAAGGGCATTGGTGCCATGAGCCATGAGCAGGTGGTGCAGTTCGACGAGTCGAGCATCTTCGGCGCCCCGCTCTCCGCGACCCTGCTGCACGGCACGCCCCCGGGCGGCAACGTGGTGGCCGTGTGGATCCTTTCCATAGTGATGATCCTGGCCATGACGGCCTCACAGTTCATTACGCAGAAGCAGATCATGGCCAAGAACATGTCCGAAGAGGCCATGGCCAGCCCGTTCATGCGCCAGCAGAAAATGATGCTCTATATCCTGCCGATCGTCTTCGGCGTGGGCGGCATCAACTTCCCCATCGGCGTCCTGATCTACTGGACCACCACCAACCTCTGGACCATGGCCCAGCAGTTCTTCGTTATCCGCCGGATGCCGACGCCGGGATCTCCCGCCGCCAAGGCCCTGGCCGAGCGCCGTGCTGCGAAGGGCCTGCCGGCCCTGCCCCTGACGGGTGCCAAGAAGGCCGAAGCCGAGGCCGCCGAAGCTGCTGCCGCTGCCGCCCTCGTGGCCAAGAGCCAGCGCGTCCAGCCACAACGTAAGAACAGGAAGAGGAAGTAATGTCCGCCGAGAGCACCGAAAACGCTATTTCCACTGAAACCGTCGGGGACGAGAACAGGAGCCAGGACGCGGCCCTGAGTGCGGTCAAGGACGCCGGATCGGCTCCTGAAGAGGGCGCCGAGGTTTCGGAAGGCAAGGGCACTTCAGCCAGCCGCCTGGAAGAAGAGGGTGACGTCGCCGCCGACTACCTCGAGGAACTGCTCGACATCGCCGACATCGACGGCGACATCGACATTGAAGTCCGCAACGGGCGCACCTACATCTCGATCGTCGCTGAAGAAGAATCGGCCGGCTTGGAGAGCCTGGTAGGCGAGGACGGAGAGGTCCTTGAAGCGCTGCAGGAGCTGACCCGCCTCGCGGTGCTGTCTGCGACCGAGAACCGCTCCCGCCTGGTGCTGGACATCAACGGCTACCGCTCAGAACGGGCGGGCGAGCTGCAGAAGATTGCGGAAGACGCCGTCGCGTCCGTCAAGGAATCCGGTGACACCGTGGCCCTGGCGCCGATGAGCGCCTACGAGCGCAAAATTGTGCACGACGCCGTCGCCGATCTGGGCCTCGTCAGCGAGTCCGAAGGCGAAGGCGCCGACCGCCACATCGTCGTCTCCGCAGACTGAAGCCTCGGACTAGTTTGATGGTTGAGATTACCGCTGCCGAGCTGACGGCAGCCCAGAAAATCTTTGGCGACCGCCTGGACCTGGCAAAGCGTTATGTGGAGCACCTGGCGACGTCGGGAACGGAACGGGGACTCATCGGCCCCCGGGAAATCCCGCGGCTCTGGAGCCGGCACGTCCTGAACTGCGCCGTGATCGAGAACCAGATTGCCCAGGGAAGCCATGTGGCCGACGTCGGAAGCGGCGCCGGCCTGCCGGGGCTCTGCCTGGCGATTGCCCGCCCCGATCTGGAATTGACCCTCATCGAACCGCTGGAGCGCCGGGTGATCTGGCTCCAGGAAGTCGTGGACGACCTCGGACTCGACAACGTGACCATCATGCGGACCCGTGCGGAACTCGCCGTGGGGATGGTCAACGCCGACGTCGTGACGGCCCGCGCCGTTTCGGCACTCTCCAACCTCGCCGGACTGACCATTCCGCTTCTGGCGGGCAAGGGTGAGGTCGTCGCGATCAAGGGCCGCAGTGCCGGTGAGGAAATCGAGAAGGCAGCGAAGGTAATCCGCAAACTGGGCGGCACCGAGACGTCCGTCGTTGTTGTGGGCGAGGACCTCCTCGAGGAACCCACCACGGTTGTCCGAATCGTTGTGAATAGGCCTCAAAAGATTTCCTAGCACCAGCCCGGTGCCCGCGGAGTCGCAGGGTAAGAGGTTAGGCTAGTAACCGGCAGCTAGAGCCGAACGAGAGTGAGTGTGTCACAGTGACCAGTAGCGAAGCCTCCACGCAACGGATACCCCCGTTTGTGTCTTTGGGGTCGGCGCGGGCTTTCGTTGCGCCCGCAATCGCTCGGGATCATTCCGTAAATCACACGGCTTCAGTTGCAAAAGTCACCGGAATGGCCGGTGTTTCACGTGAAACCGCGGCCGCCGGCCGGAACGTGCTGGACTCCATTGATGACTCCAGCCCCATCGCCCGCGAGCTCGCCCATGAAAACAAGCGGCGTGAGCGGCTGCTGGGCCGCGAACTCCCCAAACCGGAGAAGACGCGCATCTTCACCGTGTCCAACCAGAAGGGCGGGGTGGGCAAGACCACCACTACGGTCAACATCGCTGCCGCCCTGGCTGCTGCCGGCCTGAATGTACTGGTGATCGATATTGATCCGCAGGGCAACGCCTCGACAGCCCTCGGTATTGAACACCACGCTGACGTTGACAGCATTTACGACGTGCTTATCAAAGACGTTCCGTTGCAGGACGTGGTGGCCCCGTGCCCCGACATTGCCAAGCTCATCTGCGCCCCGGCCACCATCCACCTCGCCGGCGCCGAAATTGAGCTCGTCAGCCTGGTGGCCCGCGAACAGCGTCTGCGCCGTGCCATTGATGTGTATGCCAAGGAGCGCGCCAAGAACGGTGAAGAGCGCCTGGACTACATCTTCATCGACTGCCCGCCCAGCCTGGGCCTCCTCACGGTCAACGCGTTCTGTGCTGCCAGCGAGGTCCTTATCCCCATCCAGTGCGAGTACTACGCGCTGGAGGGCCTGAGCCAGCTGCTCAAAAACATCGAGATGATCCAGAAGCACCTGAATGCTGAGCTGGTAGTCTCGACCATTCTTTTGACCATGTACGATGGCCGCACGAATCTTGCCGCCCAGGTGGCCGCCGAAGTACGCGAGCATTTCCCCGAACAGGTATTGGGCGCCGTCGTGCCCCGGTCGGTGCGTATTTCCGAGGCCCCCAGCTACCAGCAGACTGTCATGACGTACGATCCCTCATCCAGCGGGGCACTGTCCTACCTGGAAGCCGCAGCCGAAATCGCGGAACGTTAGAATCTTCTCGAGAATTGCACTAACTAGAGCCCGGTGACGCCCGGCTCTTCCAATGGAGGGATTTATCCATGAGCGATAAGCGACGCGGCCTTGGCCGTGGACTTGGAGCACTCATTCCAAGTTCCGCTGCGGCATCCGGAAGCGGTTCAGCGCCGTCCCGCCCCGTGGATCTGTTTTTCCCTGAAGCCCGGAAGAGGACGCCGCTTGCCGCGGTCCCGGCAGCCGACGAAGATGTGGTGGCGCCCGAGGAGGACGTGACTGCAGAAGTGCAGGCTGACTCCCCGTCGCCCGCTCCCGCGAAGGCGGCCGACACCGCTGAACCGAAGAGTCCGGCCACCGCGAAGAAAGCGCCGGCTCGCAAAGCGCCTGCCGTCAAGGCTGCGACCCCGAAAGCAGCGACGTCCAAAGCAGCGACGTCCAAAGCGGCTGAGCAGTCCGATGCCGGAAAGGCTGCAGAGGACGACTCACCGTCCGCGACCGTTCCGGCGACTCCTGCTGCCGAGCCCGTCACTGAGGACCAGGGGCCGGAGCTCGTTGAGGTGCCGGGTGTCCGTTTTGCCGAAATTCCGGTCACGGACATCCACCCCAACCGCAAACAGCCGCGCTCTGTCTTCGATGAGGACGACATGGCAGAGCTTGTGCATTCCGTTCGCGAAATCGGGGTCCTCCAGCCAATTGTTGTCCGTACTTCAACCGAAGAAGGCGGAGAACCGTACGAACTGGTCATGGGTGAGCGCCGGTGGCGGGCAGTACAGGCCGCTGGCCTCGAAACCATCCCGGCCATCGTCCGGGACACGACCGATGACGACCTCCTCCGGGACGCCCTGCTGGAGAATCTGCACCGCAGCCAGCTGAATCCCCTCGAGGAGGCAGCCGCGTACCAGCAGCTGCTGGAAGACTTCGGGACCACGCACGAACAACTGGCAGACCGCATCGGCCGCTCACGGCCGCAGGTCTCCAACACGCTGCGGCTGCTGAAGCTCCCGCCGCTGGTACAGCGCCGTGTGGCCGCCAACGTCATCTCCGCCGGGCACGCTCGCGCCCTGTTGGCTCTGCCGGACGCAGCCGCAATGGAACGCCTGGCTCAGAAGATCGTTGCCGAGGGGATGTCCGTCCGTGCAACCGAAGAGGCAGTGACCCTCTACCAGAATCCTGCTTCGACCCCGAAGAACAACATTCCGCGTCCCGGAGCACGGCACGAGCGCCTGGATTACCTGGCGTCATCCCTTTCCGATCGCCTGGATACCAACGTCAAGATCTCCCTGGGTGCCCGCAAGGGCCGCGTCAGCATTGAATTTGCCAGCGTAGAGGACCTCAACCGGATCATGGACGTTCTCACGCCGGGATCGCAGAGCTAGCCTCGCATTTGAGACCCTGAAGGGATCCGTTTCACGTGAAACGGGTCCCTTCTTTGTTGGCGCGACGTCCTTCTTGTGGTGCGGTTCCCGGCTCTTCAGAAGATTTGCATCAGGTGCTCCGCGCGGCGGGTCCTCTCTCCGCTGTTGCCTAAGTTCCGTGAAGCAGCCCAGGCAAGGTGTTCCTGTTGCGTCCAGAACTGCATCATTCGTAGAGTGGGCTCCGGCCCGTCAGTGCGCGGCGAGCACCGCCGCTGGGAGCGTGAATTCAGGGGCTTTGCGTCTCAGCTGTCCCCTGTCCACTGCCCGCCCGTTCTTTGCATGCCGTACCGCATGCCATCAGGCCCGGAGCCGGCGTGGGAAAGCTGAGTGTCTCCGGAGATGTACCCTCGTAGAATCGATTTTGCCGCCGCCCCCGGCTGGCTGAAGCGATAAATCGGGCATAGTTACGTAGCAGGAATGCCGCCACGAGTTGCCGATTCACCATCTTTCGCCGGTATTGGACGAGATGCAGCGCGGCGGGTAGTCGTGTTTCACGTGAAACGTCGTCTACAGGCTGCCGCGGTTTCGTGGGTACAGACCTCCAGGCGTATTTCGTTGCGGTACCGGACTGTCGCGTCATCTAGAGTCTGCAGGCATTCTCACCGGCTAGTGCCGCGCTAGTCCCGCTCCCCTGCGGGCGGCGGTTTCACGTGAAACGATGACTGAATCCTCCGAGCAGAGGGGTGCTTGTGCGCGGCGATCAGGACAGGAACGTATCGCCGCGGGCTGTCCGGGCCACGGAACAGAAACCCTCAGCGGCCCTACAAGCCCCTCTCGGGTCGCTAGAGGCTTAAGGTCCTACCTGCGCCACAGACCGACGCGTGACGCTCCGGTAGGGGGCCTACAGCCCCAGGATTGCCTTCTTGGTGGCCTCAGGGCTCGCGGGCTCCCCCACTTCAAAAGGCAGATTGCGGTGTGTCGGGAAACCCGCTGGATTCTGGCGTGCCATGGAGCTGGCTACGACATACCAGATTCGTCCGCCTGCCCCAGGTGCGCCTGAGGCTCCCCTAGGAGCGCCTCAGAAGTGCATGGGGTTATCCTGGTGGCCGGGGCCTCACGTTCGCATCGACGTCGACCAACGCCGGCTGCGGCGGTCTAGCGCAGGACGATCAGGTCAGGGCACTTGGAAGGATTACGAGGGAATCTAGGACGATCCCTGGCGGGAGCGTGGCTTCACGCAGACCACTCTCCTGGAACGCCGATTCTCCTGCATGCTGCCGGATATCAGCCCTGGCTCCGTGGATGCGATCCCGCATACCTGGCCCATGGCGCTCCCAGAGACTTCCACAGGGCACTACTTCCCGTTCCTCTGGCGGCGGCCATGCTCCCTGTCCTCAGCTGTCGCCCCACGGCTCGGTTCCCTAGTCGGCTCCACGTGCACACTGTTATCACCCGTACGACGGTAGAGCAGTCAGAGAGCGGGCCCCAGGACGGGAAAGCCGCGGGCCGGCTGGTGTGTGACATAGTGGCAGCACCTCAGGGTGGGGATCTACCGGAGGCTTCTGGTCCGCCGGTACGGGACGAGTACCCGTCATGGTGAGCCCAGAAATCCCTCCTCCTAGTGAGGGATGCAGGGATCAGACTCGCATGAAAGGAACCGTGACGAGCTGCTGCGGGATAGACCGAACCGTTTGTATCCGACCGCCCCATCGGAGTCACTTGAATCCTCAGTGTGGAGCCTCGGGTCGTGCTCCCCAACGGATGATCGCATTGCGGCCACCCGCAGGCTTGTTGCTTCTTGGCTGCCCGCCCGGGACTGTCTTTAGAGATTCCAGTAACCACCCAACCGACTGCTGCAGTTGCTGACCAGCGAGACCTTCCGTTTCGGATGCCGATGCAGGTTTGTCATCGGGGACGTTTCCGAGGACCAGATGTGACAGCAATCCAGGCCTAAGGAGTCTGTGTCGGGTGGTGGACAAGACGGTGGATATTGCTGTGGATAACTTTGTGGATTAGTTCTGAGGCCTTGTCTCCATCCTCCGCCTGCAAGTGTTCTCCGAGTCGGGCGCTTCGGCGCCGATCTTGCACCGACCCGTACAGCGCTGAGATGTTTCACGTGAAACGAGATCGATGCTGCTCTGGGTGAAGCAGTTCACAGGTGGAAGCGACCGATAAATCGCATAGAGCTGGTTAATTTTCCGCCTAATTGAAGGATGTTGTGACCGAAGGGCGCATGGCGACGCTGGGGCCGGATGACCGGACGTTGCGCCTTGCGGGAGTGACTTTCGGTGATTGTCGTGGAGAGTCACTTATCGAGAAAAGCGTGGATGCAATATATGAGGTTCGTGTGGGCTGTGAGAATCGTCTCAGCGCCTGTGGATAACTATGTGAATAACTACTGTGGAGAAGACTGTGGATGAGGTGGGTTTCGCCTCACAGGGAGTGCGGTGTTCCTCCAGACTTGCTCGGCTTTGCAGGACGGCGAAGCGGCAGAAACGGGAATGCTGGATCGTCGTCGGGGCACCTGGCCTTCGCTTCCAGAACCCTTACCGACTGCCTATGGCTGGGCAAGCCCATCCCCCGCGGCCGGCCTCCGGTACGCGGAACGATTCATTCCTGGCCAGAACCAGCAGAGGAGAGCAATGAGGTCTAGGGGTGGCGCCAGGGCCGGGCGGAGTGCGTAGCGCTTCCGGGTTCGTTGTATAGATAAGCGATGTGATGACCCAAGGGCGGCCTGACAAGGGCAGATGTACCGCAGGCACTTCTCTGCCAGTTGTCCCAGAGCATTGGCCTTTCCGTAAAGATTGGCTCCGTCCCGCTCGGCCGGTCCAGGCCCACGACCGTTCTAGGTAGTCCGTTGTCGGATATTGCCGTGGATGCCTCTTCCCGTTGATGTCGAGGTCTCCCGTTGCGAGATGGAGTCAGCTTGATTTCCCCTCGTGAGCGGTGACCGACATTCAGGGCGGGCTCGAGCAGGTGTGACTCGTGGTGGCGCGCTGCCCTCCGACGCCACTGGGTGCCGGAAGGGCAGCATGTAGACGCGCCAACGGGTGTCTTCCTGGCGTTGGCGAGGTGGCAGAGTATGTGGGTGTGGGTGTGGGCCGTGTACTGCGGGCCAGCCGACATCCGACCTTGTCTGAGATTCTTGCTCCCTACACGGACCAAGAGGCAGCAGATGCCTATCTCCCGGTGTCCCGCGCCTTCTACGCGCGGCCACGCAGCCTGTGGTCATTAGGCTGCTACACGGCTGGTGGGGGTCGTCGAGCGCGATCCGATCTGATTCCCGGCCTGACCTCCTGGCTTTGGCAGCCATCCGACTGCTGACCGCGTTTCACGTGAAACATGATCGGACTGCGAATACTTCTGGTGGGATTAGTACCGGTGGTTAGGAGCACAGTCTTACTGCGCGCTTTGTTATGCACATCGGAAGGGTGTGCCACCGTCCCGAAGGGCGCGTGCGTGGGGCCTCCGGAGCTGTTGGGGCAGCCCCTGTTGTTCCACCTCGGACCCCCGTTACCAGCAGGGAGCGCGCAATGGAAGGCTCTTGTGCAGTCATTGGCAGACAGATCATCGCCACGTGAGGTGATTTGGTAGAGCGAGAGCGGGGACCTGGACTCGCGTGACACTAAGCGAGAGCTAGCTATTGTTATCATACTCAGCGTTCCACCGCCGCTTGGGTGCTCGAGTATCGCCAAGAGATAGAAGACTATGCATCGGCCGCCGGTTGGGATCGCTCCGTTTCACGTGAAACATTGCTTCGCGCTCCAGTAGCTGCCGCCCTGCACCCCAAGCTCTCCCCTGCGCAGCTGATGATCCAATATCGACGCGCGATGTATTTATGAAAGAGCTATTCCGCCAATCGTGGGTGGAGGAACGCCCCTGGAGGCGGCGTGCAGTTGAACGGCCGAGGCCCAGGTGCGGATCGTTTCACGTGAAACATCGTCTTCAGCCGAACCTCGGCTTCCAGTCCTGCACCTGGGTTCACATTTGGCATCCACGTCAGCGGCGGGAGAAATCACGGATTGTGCGGGCGGTCCCGATGCCTCCTTCTCTAAAGCTGGCGTTTGCGAGCTCTGCGTTGCTGTTTTAGTTCCCGGTGGTAAATGGTTCGGGACGATAGAGCTGGACCGAAATGCCGACTCACTCGTAAATGAACTTGCGAACATCCTCATTTCCTCTTCAACTTTCGCCTGAAAAGCTCCAAAGCCACTAGGCCGCTCGAGTTTCAATATTTGGGTGCTTCTACGTGGCCGGAGGGACCGCCTCAGGGGGTGGCAATGTTTCACGTGAAACGAGGCAGGCATACCTGCCTGCCTGGTGGGAGAGGATGCGGCTGCCCGGCCTGCAAGGTCGGACAAAACGCGTGTCGATGTCGGTCTCAAGGTGTACGGAAAGGCATGCCTGTCGGTCGCGTGAGGCTTCGCGACTGGCAACTTTCTCATTTTGTGTTTGCCGTGGACTTACGGGGTGGAAATCCGAGTGGCAGCGGCTCACGTTCAGGGGCGGCCACACGTGACTTCACTGATTCGCCGCTTGGCTTTCCCTAAATCCGAGTGGAGCCTCTTAAGGATTTCGCCGCGCATATGTCCGCCGCCCCTCCGCCCGATGAGGAGGATTCTAGGCCATTATTCTATTTATTTGCGTTGATACCTCAGCCATGAGTAGGTCGCGGGGTGCAGGCCCAGTGTTGGTCCGGTGAAAGTGCCCTCCCCCGGCGGCCGTGACTCCTGAGATGAAGCACCATGTACCACCCGCACAGCAAAAAGATGGCCCCACAACCAGTTACGGTCGTGGGGCCACCTTGCGGGCCTGCCGGCAGCAGCGTGCCGGCGCCTGGGGAATTTAGGACAGGACGTCCGCGAATTCCTTTTCGAAGAACTGCTTGGGACGGGCTCCGATGACGGTGCCCTTCACTTCGCCGTCCTGGAACAGGTAAACGGCTGGGATGGACGTGATGCCGTACTGGGCAGCGATCGCGGGGTTGTCGTCGACGTTCAACTTAACGACCTCAACCTTCTCGCTGTACTCGACCGAGATCTCGTCCAGGATCGGTCCGAGTTTGCGGCACGGGCCGCACCACTCAGCCCAGAAGTCCACAATGACCGGCTTGGCCGAAGCCAGTACATCGGTGCTGAAGCTAGCGTCTGTTACGTCTTTTGCGTTGCTCATAGCCCTGTCTCTCTCTTGGATGGGTTGCTGCGCGCCGGTCTAGGCCGGGAGGTCTGCGAGGTAGTGCTCAACGTCGAGGGCCGCCACGCAACCGGACCCGGAAGCGGTGATGGCCTGCCGGTAGGTCGGGTCGATCACGTCTCCGGCAGCGAAGACACCCTGCAGGCTGGTCTTCGAGGTGCGGCCTTCAACAGCGATGGTGCCCTCGGCGGTCAGGTCGAGCTTGCCCTTGACTAGATCCGTGCGCGGATCGTTGCCGATGGCCACGAAGACGCCCGTTACGGCAAGCTCCGTCTCGGTACCGTCCACGAGGTTCTTCAGCATCAGGCCGGTGACCTTGTCCTGTCCGAGGACGTCCTCGACGCCGGTGTTCCAGATGAAGTTGATCTTCTCGTGGGCCATGGCACGGTCGGCCATGATCTTGGATGCGCGGAGTGTGTCGCGCCGGTGGACCACCGTAACGGACTTCGCGAACTTGGTCAGGAACAGGGCTTCTTCCATTGCGGAGTCCCCGCCGCCGATCACGGCGATGTCCTGGTCCTTGAAGAAGAAACCGTCGCAGGTTGCACACCAGCTCACTCCGTGTCCGGAGAGGCGCTTCTCGTTGGGCAGTCCGAGTTCACGGTAGGCCGAGCCGGTCGACAGAATGATGGACCGGGCGCGGAAGGTTTCTCCGGAGCCGATGGTCACGGTCTTGATGTCACCCTCGAGGTCGAGGTCGGTGACATCCTCGAACTGGATCTCGGTGCCGAAGCGGGCAGCCTGCTTTTCGAAGTTCTCCATCAGGTCCGGACCCATGATGCCTTCCGGGAATCCCGGGTAGTTCTCGACGTCGGTCGTGTTCATGAGCTCGCCGCCGGCGGTGACCGAACCGGCCAGGAGCAGCGGCTTCAGGTTGGCCCGTGCCGTGTAAACAGCAGCCGTGTAGCCCGCGGGGCCGGAGCCGACGATGATGACATCACGTACGTCTGACGCGGTGTTTTCTGCGTTGCTCACTGAACGGTGAACCTCTTCCTTTGTCGATGCGCCCGCCTGGGTGGCCGGCCACATGGCACAACTACCTGCTGGCGCTGAATATTCCGGCGGGACTTGCCCGCACGGGAGAACGCCAATACTCAGGGTACCGTCCCGGTGGCGCCGGGGCGGTGATGGTTACCTGCCGAGGGGTCCGCTACTGGACCTTGATCTCGGCCAGGCGCAGGCCGAATCCGTAGCGGGTTTTCGGTGCTGCCAGCTTCGGGAGCGTCTTGATCGAGACAATGACGTACTGCGCCGTGGTGGGTTCCTGCAGCGGCATGGTCAGGTCCGGGGAAGTGAAGCTGTTGGTGCCCACCTGCTTGGCGCCGTCCAGGGACGGGCGGTTATTGGTGAAGATGCTGATGTTGCCCCCGGAAGCGCCCAGCTGGCTCAGCGTCACCGAGGACACCTTGGCCGGGTTCTCCAGCTTGACCACCAGCGGGACCTCCGTGGCGAGGCCGCCCCAGTTGTCCGTGGCGAATTCCATGTCCGACCAGTAGCTCGCGGCGTTGCCGTCAAACGTCTTGACCAGGTCGCCGTCGTAGGTTCCGGCGAAATCGAAGTCGCCCAGCCGTGTGACGTCTTCAATGGCGGGCGGCCCGGCAGCCGGCGCAGGGCTGCCCGTGGCGGACGGTTCGGCCGATGCCGTACCGGGCGCACTGGTGCTGGCACCGCCGTCAGCGGCGGGCGGCGGTGTGGACTTGAAGAGGCTGCCGAGGTTGGTGACAGCAAGGACCAGGCCCACGACGAGGACCGCCGCCAGCAGGCCGCCCACCAGCCAGCGCATGGAGCGGGGACCGCGCTGGGGTTCCTCGTCCTTGCCGTAGTACTCCTCGTCTGCGGCGGTGCTGTTGCTCCGCGCCGACCCGGGGAAGAAACCGGGCGCGCGGTCCGCGGACGCACGTCCGGCTGTTGCTGCGGCCGCGTATTCCGGTGCTGCGCCCTGGCGCTTCGCCGGCTCGTCCTCGGCAGGGCGGCCGTAGTCGTCGTCGGACCACAGGGAAACCTTGGGCTTTTCGGCGGGCGCCGCCGGCTTGGAGACCGGAGCACCAGCGCCCTGCACGGGCTGCGGCGCCGTTGCGTGCGGAGCGGCATCCTGGGGTGCGGTCTCCGGGGACTTTTCTTCGGTGGACTTCACCTCAGGAGCCTTGGCACGGGCTGCGGCGGCACCTGCACCTGCAGCGGCACCTGCTGTAGCACCTGCGCCCGCGGCGGGGGCCACGACCGGACGCTGCGGCTTGCGTGCCGGCGAAACCGGCTGCGAAAGCGGCTGCGAAACGGGCGGCGACACGGGCGGCGCGGCGGGGGCAGCCCCTGCCGCGGGCGCGGTCCGGTGGTTCTGCCCGTAGGTGATGTAGCCGGCGTCGACCTCGTCTTCGTCGTAGAGGCCGTCATACGTTTCGGGTTCGTGGGACCGCGGCTGGCCGAAGATTTCACTGCCCAGGGTGTCAGTGAAGAACGGCTCAACGTAGGGCGGGTTGGAGGACACCACGAGGTCCAGCAGATCAGCGGCGGACGTGTGGTTGGTGATGAGGTAGGTGGTGGCTTCGCTGACCCCGAGGTCGAGGATCTGCACGTTGCCCGGGCGTTCGCCGGTGGCAACTTCGCGCGCACTCTGTGCCACCTGGTCCGCATTGTCCGGGCCGGCCACAAGGATGCTCACAGCACGGTTGAGCACCTGGTCAACACCGTCCAGCACCAGATCCTGGTCATGTGAGGTCAGTACTGTGGCAGTGACCTTGTAACGGCCACCTAGTACTGATCCGACATCGATCGGGTGGGACACGGGCTCCTCCTAGACTGTCCGGGAGCTGCCGAACTGATCACTTCGTCAGTGACCGCAGGTCCTCCGGTAAGCCGGTGGACCCCTGGTCTGCAACTCCCCTTGTTAGTCTTCGATCCTAGCCGATGCAGTGTCCCGGCCGCGGAAGCACGGCGCTGTTACCAGGACGGATACTATTTTTTCTTCTTGCCGCCGAACGGGAAGTGCGGGTTGTGCCCGGCGGGGCCCTGGTAGGTGCGCCGGCCCGGCAGCGGTTCGTCGCCGCGGCCCAGGCCGCCCTCTGCGGAACTCGGCACATCCTCGGCGGGAAGGTAGCCGCCCTCGGGCCCTACGCGCCGGGCCCGTTCGTCCTCTTCGTCCAGGTCCGGGCCGGCCCGGAAGGACGCCGCGTCGAACTCCCCGGAGATCCTCGGAATGAGGCCGGTGTCCACTGAGACCGTGGCACGTTCCGGCCTGGTCCGGGGTGCAGCGCTGCCTTCAGCAGGCTCCCCGGCTGCGGGCTGGGGGGCCGGCTTCCGGCGAAGGCGGCCCAGCAGCGGCTGCAGGAGGTCGCTCAGCTCGGTCACCCGGAACAGCTTCAGCAGGAGCAGGTACGCCGCCAGCATGATGGGTCCGACGACGATGATCGTCACCAGCGCGGCCATGGGGGTGCTCCAGGCGAATCCGTCCCGGCTGTAGCTGCCCATCAGCCACAGGGCACCGGCGCCGGCGAGGGCGGAACCAAGTGCGGCGTAGCCCATCCGGATGTAGGAGTTGGCGATCCGGGGACCGTCCAGGTGTCCCAGCCGCCGCCGCAGGAACACCGCACTGACGATCACCGACAGGATGTTGCCGCCCGTGTAGAGGATGGCGATGGCGAAGATGATCTGGTCGAACGGCAGGAACTGGATGGAGAAGGCCGCCACCACGTTCACCAGGGCCAGGACCAGCTGGATGAAGAACGGTGTCCGGGCGTCCTCGTTGGCGTAGAACACGCGGGACATCATGAAATTGGCGCTCATGAAGGGCGTGCTGAGGGCCAGGATGGTCAGGGTCTGGGCCAGCATCACGCCGTCCTGGGGCACCCCGCCGGAGAAGAACATGCCCAGCGGCCCGGCCAGCGCGAAGAGGGCCAGTGCCCCGAACACGGTTGCCACGGCCATGGTCCGCAGCCCGTGCGAGAGTGCGTTCCGCAGGCCGGCGACGTCCCCGTCCTGCGAGGCCCGGGTCATCCGGTTGAACAGCACCGTGGCGAGCGAGAGCGCAATGATCGAGTGTGGCAGCAGGTAGAGCTGGCTTGCCACCTCCAGCACGGCGTTGCCCGGCATCGTGTCCGCGGCCGGGTCGCCGGCCTGTTCCAGGCGGAGCCGTTCCGTACCCGGGATGGTGGCGATACGCATGACGTAGAGAAACGCCAGCTGCCCGACGGCGGCCGTCGCCAGGGTCCAGACGCTCAGCCGCGCAGCGTGGCCCAGCCCCACTCCGCGCCACCCGAAGCGGGGACGCAGGCCGAGCCGGAGCCGGAACACCGGGATCAGCAGGATGGCGGTCTGCGAGATCACACCGATGGTCGAGAATCCGGCCACCAGGAGCGTCTGGGTGGAGTTCCACGTGTCAAGGGTGTGCGGGTTGGCCGCGTTCGCGCCGAAAGCCCAGATGAACATCCCCAGTCCGGCGATCGCGACAATGTTGTTCAGGATCGGGGCCCACATTGCGGGCCCAAAGGCGCCGTGGGCGTTGAGCACCTGGGTCAGCAGCGCGTAGAGGCCGTAAAAGAAGATCTGGGGCAGGCACCAGAACGCGAAGGACACCGCCAGGGCCTTCTGCTGCGGCGAATATCCCTGGGTGGTCAGTTCGATGACCCACGGCGCCAGCAGCGTCACCGCCAGGGTGAGCGCCAGGAGCACCAGCACCGCCAGCGTCAGCAGCCGGCTGATGTAGTCCGATCCCTTGTCCGGGGCCTTGCTCGCCTTGATGATCTGGGGCACCAGGACGGCGTTGAACACCCCGCCCGCCACGAGCAGGAAGATCAGGTTGGGGAGGTTGTTCGCGTTAATGAACGTGTCATTGACGGTGGAGCCCAGTCCCAGGGCGGCCGCCAGCATCCAGGTCTTGGCGAATCCGAGGAAACGCGAGACCAGCGTTCCCGCGGCCATGATGGCGCTGGAACGGACTTCTCCGGACTGGACCGCTGAGGAATTGGCGGCGCCGGAGTCGGCGGGGCCGGAGTGTGCTGGGGTGGGTTTGGCTGATGACATCGTCTTCATCGTCTCACCCGGGCACGCCTTAAGGCGTTATCGGGGCCATTGCGGGGCCGCGGAGCCCTAGCGGTGCTCCGGCAGGACTTCCTTGGCGAGGTCGGCGATGCGGCGCTCGTTCGGGAAGGACAGCTTCCGGGCCAGCTCGTGGATGGGCACCCAGGCGACGTCCACGGCTTCCTTGTCCGGGTCATTCTCGATGGTCAGTTCCCCGCCCGTGGCCTGGAGCAGGTAGTGGTGGACGGTTTTGTGGACCCGGTGCCCGCTGACCGTGAACCAGTAGTCGATGCTTCCCAGCGGTGCGAGGATCTTGCCTTCGATGCCGGTTTCTTCCGCGATCTCACGGACGGCTGCTTCCTCGTTGCTCTCCCGGCCTTCCGGATGGCCCTTCGGCAGGCACCATTCGAGCCGTCCGCCGCGGTTGAGGCGGGCAATGATCGCGACCCGGAGTTCGGCGTCGGACGTGTCCACCACAACGCCGCCGGCGGATATTTCCTCCACCGTGGGAAGCGAAGCCTGCCCGGAGTGCTGCACCGGCGCGACGTTGGCACCGATTGCCGAAGGCAACGGTGCGTTTGTCCTCCTGCCGGGAGCGCTCGGTACGGGATGGGCCATGAAGTCCACTCTAACGACTCTTGTCCGCTCTTGATGACCTAAACATGGCAGGAAAGTGGACGGCCGGGAAAGTGGGTCGCCCGCCCCGGCCCTGTGTCCGGCTCTTCGCCGCCGGTCTTACGGGGATCCGGTGTGGTGCTGGCGGGGATTTCTGACAAGCTTAAGTAACTATGGCGCACGCACATCACGAGACTGACTCGCACACTGTTGATTTCCAGGTGGACCCGGTGGTTCTGGAGCTTGGGCAGCGGTTTGTCGACGCCGGCCACCAGCTTTCCCTTGTGGGCGGGCCGGTGCGTGACCTTTTCCTGGGCAGGGTGTCCCCCGACCTCGACTTCACCACGGATGCCACACCGGACCAGACGCTGGCCCTGATCAAGAAGTGGGCCGACACCTACTGGGAGATCGGGCGCGCCTTCGGAACCATCGGAATGCGGAAGGCCGGGTTCCAGATTGAGATCACCACCTACCGCGCCGAGGCGTATGATCCCGACTCCCGCAAACCCGCGGTGGCGTTCGGAAGCTCGTTGATGGATGACCTGCTGCGCCGCGACTTCACCATCAACGCGATGGCCCTGCGGCTGCCCTCGCTGGAGCTCGTGGATCCGTTCGGCGGCGTCCGTGACCTGCACGCGTCCGTCCTCGCGACGCCGGGCGCCCCGGAATCCTCCTTTTCCGACGATCCGCTGCGCATGATGCGGGCCGCGCGGTTCGCCGCGCAGCTGGGCATCACGGTGCACCCGGACGTCCGTGCCGCCATGACCCGGATGGCGGAGCGGATCACCATGATTTCCGCCGAACGGGTCCGCGAGGAGCTGGTCAAGCTCATCTGTGCGGCCCACCCGCGGGCCGGCGTGGACCTGCTGGTGGACACCGGGCTGGCCGACTTCGTGCTGCCCGAGGTCAGCGCGCTGCGGCTCGAATCGGACGAGCACCACCGCCACAAGGACGTCTACCAGCACTCGCTCCAGGTCCTGGAGCAGGCTGCCGCCCTCGAAACGGATGCCGACGGCGCCGTGCCCGGCCCGGACTTCGTGCTGCGGTTCGCGGCGTTGATGCACGACGTCGGAAAACCGGCCACGCGCCGCTTCGAGCCCGGCGGCGCCGTGAGCTTCCGGCACCACGACATGGTGGGCGCCAAACTGACCACCAAACGGATGAAGGCGCTGCGCTTCGACAACGACACCATCAAGGCCGTGGCCAAGCTGGTGGAGCTGCACATGCGCTTCTACGGCTACGGCGATGCGGGCTGGAGCGATTCGGCGGTGCGGCGCTATGTCACCGACGCGGGCCCGCTCCTGGACCGGCTGCACCGCCTGACCCGGTCGGATGTGACCACCCGCAACCAGCGCAAGGCCGAGCGGCTGGCCTTCGCCTACGATGATCTCGAGGCCCGGATCGCAGCCCTTCGGGAGCAGGAATCCCTCGACGCCGTCCGGCCCGACCTGGACGGAGGCCGGATCATGGAACTCCTGGGACTCAAACCCGGGCCCGTAGTGGGGCGTGCGTACAAGTTCCTGCTGGAGGAACGGATGGAGCACGGACCGCTGGATCCCGCCGAGGCCGAAGCCAAACTGCACGCATGGTGGGCGGCGCAGCCCGAGTCCGCCGCCGCACTCTCAACCGAGGAGCCCTAAGTGACCGCACCTTCGAACGGCCCCCGCCCGCAGCTGTGGATCCTGCGGCACGGAGAAACCGAATGGTCCAAGAGCGGCCAGTACACCGGCCTCACCGACCTGCCTCTTACCGTGGAGGGTGAACAGCAGTCCGTGGAGGCACGCAAGGTGCTCGACGCCGTCGACTTTGACCTGGTGCTGACGTCCCCGCTGCGGCGTGCCCGCCGGACGGCCGAACTGGCGGGTTTCCCCGACGCCCAGCTGGAGCCGCTCGCCGTCGAGTGGGACTACGGCGATTACGAGGGCATCAGCTCGGACCTCATCCGCAAGGACAACCCGGAGTACCTGATCTGGACCCACGGCGTGCCGAACGGCGAATCCCTCGATGATGTGGCGGCCCGCGCGGACAAGATTGTGGCGCGCGTGCTGGAATCCGGTCTGGACAACGTGCTGGTGGTTGCGCACGGTCACTTCTCCCGGATCCTCACCGCACGGTGGCTGGGCCTCGACCCGCACGAAGGCCGGCACTTCATTCTGGGAACCGCGAAAGTCTGCACCCTTGGCTGGGACAAGCGGACCCCGGCAGTTGTCCGCTGGGGCCTCTAGGCCAGGCCTTCAAAAACAATTCCAAGAAGGTTTATAAATTCAGTAGTCAACCGCTGCATTTATAGGGTATTTTTATTCCTGACCCCAGAGCGTCTTGCCGGGGTCGAGGCGCGCGTCGCCCGGCCAGTCAGCCGGAGCCACGGCATAACAGAAAAGGAGGTTGGGAAAATGATTACTTTGACTAGCGGATGGATGTACTTTGTCGCCGCCCCGGCCTCTGCCGCTGGACCGCGCCCGTTTTTCGGCCTCACTGCCCCCTGAGCCCTGCGTTTGCGGCTTTGTTCCTTGAGGCTTGTTCGTGGGAACCGGTTCGATGAACCGAACTCCTTGAATTAGGACGCGGAGCCAGGGCTTCGCCGGCACCTTCCTCTCCGGAAGTGGCGTGGCGGCGGGCCGTCCAGGCGGAACCACGCGGTTGCACAGCACCCCAAAGATCGGAACCAGGCTTCCTGTTGGGTGTGCCGCGCTCCCTTCGCAGGAATATTCCGTCCAGAGGCCAATTCGCGCCTCCGCGAAACCCCTTATTAAGTACCGGGCATTTCTATGCCCAATTGCGGCCTTTTCTTCCTGAATTCACAGAGGCCTTAATTGGCATGCCCAATTTTCCCCGTTTCCATTATCACCACCGAAAGGTCCACCGTGACTATCGCCAGCACCACCACCCGCCCACGCAGCACCAGCCGCCGAAGGGAGGTGACCACCATGAAGCAGAGACTCCAGCTCCTCCTGCGCCTGGCCCTCCAGCCGGCTCCACGGCACACGACGCTGTTCAACGGACAACTCCTGGACCAGAAGCGTGAAGACGCCTATGTCGTTATGCACCAGATGGGACTCATCCGCTGAGCCACGGCCCTGCCGTAGAAGGAGGAACGGATGACTGACCCTGGAATTGATCCGCAAGGAGCCCACGCGGCGACGCGTGGGCTCCCCCGTTTAACCCTGTATTTCCCCCACCGTTGAGCCTCCCGCCCGGCGCGGCGCGGCGCGGCGCAACCGCCCCGGTAAGCTCAGGGGCATGCAGGAGACAAAGCCGCCGGAGCACCGCCGTCGTGTGCGACTGGTCATCCCGAGCCGCAGCGACCACCTGCTGAGGAATTTCACGGAACTGGTGGGCGGTCCCTTGGGTCGCCGTTCAGCCCCCGGCATTGTGTCCCCCGGGTTTTTCACGGTGGAACGTGTCCTGATCCTGCTCACCGTCCTGGCCGCCGTGACCGGAATAGTCCTCAAGTCCTACTGCCGCGTCAACGGGTGGGAAACGCCGGGCCAGTTCTACGCGACCTGCTACTCGGACTTCCCGGAACTGTTCAAGAACCGGGGCCTCGGGGACGGCGCCTTCCCTTTCATCACGCCGGGAACGTTCTTTGAGTATCCCGTCCTGATGGGGTGGATCGCCGGCGTCACGGCTTTGCTGGTTCCCGGGGAGGGCGTGTCGGCTGCCCGTATCCTGGCCTACTTCGATCTCAACGCCGCCCTTATCGCCGCGGTCTGGGTGGTCACCGTGCTTGCCACGGCGCGGATGGCGCGCCGCCGGATGTGGGACGCGGCAATGGTGGCGGTGGCACCGGGCATCATCCTCGCCGGAGCCATCAACTGGGACATGTGGGCCGTGGGGCTGCTCGCCGTCGGCATGTACTGCTTCTCCCGCAACAAGCCCCTGCTGGCCGGAATCTTCATCGGCCTGGGCACCGCAACCAAGCTCTACCCCGTGCTGATCCTGGGTGCAGTGCTGCTCCTGGCGTTGCGGACGGGGAAGATCCGGGCCATCCTCGTCACCGCCGGTGCCGCCGCCGCAGCGTGGCTGGCCGTCAACCTGCCTGTGGCCGTGTCCAACACCGAGGGCTGGAAATACTTCTACCAGTTCACCCAGGACCGGCCCGCGGGCTACAGCTCGCCCTGGTTCGCCTACAACCTGGTGGCCGGCCGGCTGGGCTGGGCGCCGTTGCAGCCTGAATTCATCAACGGCGCGGCCTTGAACCTCTTTGTGCTGGCCTGTGTGCTGATCGGGGTCCTGGCCCTCACCGCACCGAGGCGGCCCCGGATGGCGCAGCTCGCCTTCCTGATTGTTGCCGCGTTCATCCTGACCAACAAGGTCTACTCCCCCCAGTTCGTCATCTGGCTCATCCCGCTGCTGGCACTGGCCCGGCCGCGGTGGCGGGACTTCCTGGTCTGGCAGACGTTCGAGGCGCTGCACTGGGCGGCGGTCTGGATGTACCTCGGGCAGGTGACCAGCGGCGGGGTGGCGCAGCACAATATTGATATGCCCTACTACGTGCTCGCCGTGGTGTTCCACATGATGGCCACCGGTTACCTGATGGTGCGGGTGGCGTGGGACATCTGGGAGCCCCGTGACGACGTGGTGCGCCGGCACGGCACGGACGATCCGCAGGGCGGCCCGTTCGACGGCGCACCGGATAAGTTCCGGGTGGACCTGCTCCGCCCGTCGGCCTCCGTGCTGCCCTGGCGCAAGGTGCCGGCGGATGCCTGACGTCGCAGTGGTCGGCTCAGGACCGAACGGGCTCGCCGCGGCGGTAACCCTCGCCCGGGCCGGACTGAAGGTGCACGTCTACGAGGCGGCGCCCACGGCCGGCGGCGGGCTGCGCACGGCCGAACTCATGGAGCCCGGGCACTGGCACGATATCTGCTCGGCGGTGCATCCGATGGCCCTGGCCTCCCCGTTCTTCCGGGAGTTCGAGCTGTCCCGGCGGGTCCGGCTGGAGGTTCCCGAGGTCTCCTACGGCACCCCGCTCGACGGCGGCCGGGCGGCCCTGGCCTACCACTCACTGGAGCGGACGGTTGCCGGGCTGGGGCGCGACGGAGCCGCGTTCGGGCGCCTGATGGCACCCCTGGTCCAGCGCGCGGACGGCGTGGCGGACCTGACGCTGAACCAGCTCCTGCGGATACCGCGCGACCCCGTGGCGGCCGCCCTGTTCGGCGCCCGGGTTCTGGAGCAGGGGTCGCCGCTGTGGGGGCTGCGGTTCCGCGAGGACCTGGCGCCGGCGCTGCTGACCGGCGTCGCCGCGCATGCCGTCGCCCGGCTCCCGGCACCGGCCGCGGCCGGCGCCGGCCTCATGCTGGGAATGCTGGCCCACACGGTGGGCTGGCCCGTCCCGGCGGGCGGCTCCGCGGCGATCGCGGAGGCCATGGTGGCGGACATCGAAGCGCACGGCGGGGCGGTGGAGACCGGCGCACGGATCGGCTCCCTGGCCGAGCTGCCCCCGGTTAAGGCCACGCTGCTGGATGTGGCCCCGCCCGGACTGCTGGCCCTGGCGGAGGGAAAGCTCCCCGACCGGTACCGCAGCGCGCTTGGGGCGTTCCGCTTCGGAGACGCGGCCTGCAAAGTCGACTTCATTCTTTCCGGCCCGGTCCCGTGGGCGGCGCCCGGGCTGGCCGACGCCGGCACGGTCCACGTGGGCGGAACCCGCGCGGAGATGGCCGAGGCGGAAAACGTGGTCGCCGCAGGGCGCCATCCGGAACGCCCCTACGTCCTGGTCTCCCAGCCGTCCCGCTTCGACTCGGGCCGCGCCCCCGGGGGCCGGCACGTCCTGTGGACCTACTGCCACGTGCCGTCCGGCTCCAGCGTGGACATGGCCGGGGCGGTGATCGCCCAGCTGGAGCGCTTCGCCCCGGGGTTCCGCGACCTGGTGGTCAGCCACCAGGTGACCACCGCCGCCGGCCTGGCGGACTACAACGAGAACTACGTCGGCGGGGACTTCAGTGCGGGCCTCATGGACCTGCGCGGGATGCTCCGCCGGCCCGTGGCGGGTCCGGTCCCCTGGCGGACTCCCCTGCCCGGTGTATACCTGTGCTCCTCCTCGACCCCGCCGGGCCCCGGAGTGACCGGGATGCCCGGGTTCCACGCAGCAAAATATGCCTTGAAGGACATATTCGGCCTGGCCGTGCCAGAGCTCGGGATCGACGGCTAGCCGCCGGGGCTCAGGCCGCCGCGGCCCCGACGGTTTCCCTGGCCGAGAGCCTGCCGTCGCGCATGGTGGCCACTGAATCCGTCAGCGGCACAAACCCCGTGTCGTGGGTGACCATGACCGTCGCCACCCCGAACTCGTCGGTGACCTGCCGCAACAGCCCCACGATGGCCGCGCTCCGTTCCTGGTCCAGGGCGGCCGTGGGCTCGTCCACCAGGAGGACGGCGGGGTCCCCCATCAGGGCCCGGGCAATGTTGACCCGCTGACGCTGGCCGCCGGAGAGCTGGTGGGGCCGTTTGCCCGCTGCGGGGGCGAGGCCGACGAGGTCCAGCAGCCCGGCGGCGCGCCGGGCGGCCGGGCCGGCCGGTTTGCCGCGCAGGTGGTCCCCGATCACCAGTTGCTCCAACGCCGTCAGCGACGGCAGGAGGTTGGGCTGCTGGAACACGATGCCGATCCTGTCCCGGCGCAGGGCGGTGCGGTCCGCCTCGGACAGCTCCCCCGCATCCACCCCTCCGACCAGCACGCGGCCCGCCGTGGGGCTGACCAGCGTGGCGGCAACGGCCAGCAGGGACGACTTCCCCGATCCGGAGGGGCCGACGAGGGACAGGAATTCCCCCGCTCCGATGCTGAGGTTGACGGCGTCGAGCGCTTTGAGGGTGCTGTCGCCGTCCGGGTATTCGAGCGTGACATTGACGAGGTCCAGTGCGGTGTTCACGATATGTGCCTTTCTAGGAATATTCGGTCGGGAAGCGGGCTAGTTGCCGCCGAGGGCCAGGAGCGGATCCACCCTGGCAATGCCCCGGACGGCCAGCGCCGCCCCGGCAAGGCCCAGGACAACCACGCCGGCCACGGGCACCAGGGTGGTTTGGGCTGTCAGCAGGAACGGGACGGCCCCGGCGGCCAGGGCGCCTCCGGCCGCGGCGGCCCGGCCGCCGGCCGCAGCGCCCGCGAGGAGCACAACGCCGGCCTGGACCATGGCGTCCCTCAGGATGTAAGCGGGGGAACCGCCGAGGGCCCTGAGGACGGCGACGTCCCGGGTGCGCTGCACGGTCCACACCGTCAGGAAGGCCACGATCACCAGGGCGGAGATCCCGTACAGGAAGGCCTGCATCAGGAGGAGGGAACCGTTTTCGCTTTTGTAGGAACCCAGGGCCTGGAACGAGCCGTCCCGGGTGGTGCTGGTGGTTCCGGCCGCGGAATCGGCGGCAGCGGCGTCGGGCCCGGCCCCCTCCTCGGCGGTGACGGCGATGACGGTCGCTGCGGCGTCACCGCCGGGAAGGTGCGCCAGCTTCCGCCAGTCGCCGAGGGTGGTCCAGACAACGCCGGTGTGGGCGTACCACTGGTCCGGAACGACGGCGGACACGGTCAGATCGGTGCCGCCCACGGCGGCGCTGCTGCCGGGCTGCAGGTCGAGTTCCCGGGCCAGGGTGCTTCCGACCACCACCGTGCCCTCGGCCACCGGGACGGGAGACAGCATGCCGGCACCGCCGCCTTCGCTCCCGAAGACGGCAACACTGGCCGTTCCGGACGGGGCTCCGCCGGCGCCCATCGCCTGGAACCGGCCCTGGCTGATGCCCAGGAGGCCGGCACGGGCCACCCCTTCACGTGCGGCCCACTCCGTCAGTTGGCCGCGGCTGACTTCCGACTCGGTGAAGGACGCCTTGGCGGTCTCCCCGGCGGGGGCGCCGAAGACAATCCGGTCCGCCGGCAGGGCGGCGAGGGCCGATGTCGACTGGTTTCCCAGGCCCGCGGTGAGGCCCGAGAGCAGCACCAGGAGCAGGGTGATGAGCGCGACGACTCCGCCCATCAGGAGAAAGCGTCCTTTGGCGAAGCGGAGATCGCGGAGAGCGAGGTACATGGGGGTCCTTTTCGAGGGGATGGTTGCTGTGTTTACCAGCTTTCCGCGGCCCTGCTGTCCGGACATCGCCCGCGGGGTTGGCTGTGCCGGTCCGGGCGGTTGACCCGGGCATCAACCAAAAGGTTGATCGTGGCCGGGCGGCCGGGATTTCGGGTGGATCGCGCCCGGTCCGGCACTACGCTGAAGGGATGGACGGAAGGGCTCGCACAGCACCGGGAGGGGCCTCTTCGGCCGGCACCACTGATGCCGCCGTGATCCTGCGCATCCTCCGCGTGTGCCTGCACAGCGGGTTCGCCGTCCTCCTGGTGGTCGCCGTGGTGCGGCTGGTGGGAGCAGGCCTCGAGGGCACGGACTGGATCGCCGCGTGCCTGGCGCTGGTCCTCGCCACCGTCTACGTCCTGGGCACCGTGCTCGAAAAACGGCACTCCACGGACCCGTCGCAGTTCGATCCCCGGCCCTATTCCCGGCTGTGGCTGGGGGCTGTCTGCCTGCTGTGGCTGCTGCTGATCTGGGCCAGCGCCGACTTCGTGTGGCTGGCGTTCCCGCTCTTCTTCCTGCAGCTGCACATCCTGCCGCGGAGGCTGGCTTTGCCGGCGATCGCCTTGAGCACGGTGCTGGTGGTGGTGGCGCTGTGGTTCCATAACGCCGGGGCCGCAGGGGGTGCGCTTCAGTTGCCCATGGTCCTGGGACCGATGTTCGGGGCGGCCTTTGCCGTGGTGACCGGGCTGGCGTACCGGGCGCTCTATCTGGAGGCGGAAAACCAGCGCCTCGCCGCCGAGGAGCTCCGCCGCACCCGCGCCGAACTTGCCCGCAGCCAGCACGACGCCGGCACACTGGCGGAACGGGCACGGCTGGCCCGCGAAATCCACGACACCCTGGCCCAGGGCTTTTCCAGCATCGTGCTGATGGGCCGCTCGGCGGAAAAGGCCCTCGACGGCGGGGACACTGACGCGGCCCGCGACCGTCTCCGCACCGTCCAGGAAACCGCGTCGGCCAACCTGGCTGAGGCCCGGAACTTCGTCCGCGGCCTCCAGCCGCCGGACCTTTCGGAAAACGCCGGGAACCCCGAGGCGGCAGCAGCGGAGGACCCCCTGGTCAACAGCCTGCGCCGGCTCTGCGAGAAGACCGAAACCGAGGCAGCCGCCCGCGGCACCCGCCTGCGGTGCCGCTTCGACCTGGAAGGAACCCCGGTGGAGCTGCCCAACCCGTACCGCACCACCCTGCTGCGGGCCGCGCAGGCAAGCCTTGCGAACGTGTGGGTGCACGCCAAAGCGGAGACCGCCGTCGTGACCCTGTCCTTCCTGGGCAGCGAAGTGGCGATGGACATCTACGACGACGGTGCCGGCTTTGACCCCGCGGCGGCCGTCGATCCCGCCGGGCGGCCCGACGGCTCCGGATACGGGCTGAAATCGCTCCGGGAACGCGTGGCGGCGCTGGCCGGCAGCCTGGACATCGAATCGGCCCCCGGCGAGGGAACGGTGGTGGCCATCCGGCTGCCGCTTGCCAACACCTCCGTTGGGACCTCCCCTGTTGCCGACTCTGCTGCCCGGAACGCCGCTGACAGGAACGAACCGTGAACGACATCCGCGTGCTTCTGGTCGATGACCACCCCGTGGTCCGGGCCGGGCTGCGGGCAATGCTGAGCGACTTCGAGGGCATCACCGTGGCCGCGGAAGCGGCGGACGGCGGCGCGGCCCTGGCCGAGCTGTCCCGGCTCCACACCCTCGGCGAGCCGGCCGACGTCGTGCTGATGGACCTGCAGATGGGCGCGGGCATGGACGGCGTCACGGCGACCGGCAGGATCAAGGCGGGCGACGCCGGGCAGCCTGCCCCGCCGGTGCTCATCCTCACCACCTACGACTCCGACGCCGACATTCTCGCCGCGGTGGAAGCGGGCGCCAGCGGCTACATGCTCAAAGACGCGCCGCCGGAACAGATCCGGCAGGCGGTGGTGGCCGCCGCGGCAGGCCAGACCGCGCTGGCCCCGGAGGTGGCCGCCCGCCTGCTGGGCCGGATCCGCAATCCGGAACCGGCCCTGTCCGCCCGCGAGATCCAGCTGCTGGAACTGGTCGCCACCGGCCTGGGCAACCGGGCCATCGCCAGGCAGCTGTTTATCTCGGAGGCAACAGTCAAAACGCACCTGGTGCACATCTACGGCAAGCTCGGGGTGGACAACCGCACCGCCGCCATTTCCGTGGCCACGCAGCGCCGGATCATCCGCCGCTTCTGAACCCGGTTCCCGGTTCCGGGCCTTCATGACAGCCGCTTTGTCCGCGGCAGGGGGCATAATGGCGCGAATGGGGAAATCATCAAAACTTTCAGCTGCCCTGATTGGGCTCATTCTTGGCGCCTCGCTGGTGTCCTGCGACGATGGCCGCACCGGTGCGCAGGACGCGGCGAAACAGCTGGCGTCCGCACTTGCCGCGCTCGACGTCGGCGCCGTGCCCTTTGAAGGCAAGGACTCCGCCGCGGCCAACGAGCAGCTCCACGAGGTCTTCAAGGAGCTGGACCCGGCCAAGCCGGCGGTCCAGAGCGGCGAACTCAAACTGGACAAGGACACCGCCACGGTCCCGTTGAACTACAGCTGGAAGATCGGCTCCGGCGAGTGGAAGTACATGGTGACCGCCCAGCTGAAGAAGTCCGGTGACAAGTGGCTGACCGTGTGGACGCCGGGGCTGCTGGCGCACCTGGCGGAAGGCGAAGTGCTCGGCACCTCATCCCAGTCCCCGGCGCGGGCCGACATCCTGGGTGCGGGCGACGTTCCGCTGGTGACCTACCGGTCCGTCGTGAACGTCGGCATCGACAAACCCCTGCTGGCATCGACCGATCCGGCGGCGTCCGCCACGCAGCTCGCCGAACTGGTGGGCGTTGACCCGGCGGCCTACGTCCAGCAGGTCCAGGCCGCAGGCCCCGAGGCCTTTGTCACCGCCATCACGCTGCGTGAGGACGGCCGGACCATTTCCGACAACCAGATCGGCGAGATTCCCGGCGCCCGCGCGATCCGCGACTATCTTCCCTTGGCCCCCACCCGCACCTTTGCCCGCGCCCTGCTGGGCACCGCCGCCGAAGCGAACGCCGAACAGATCGAGAAATCCGGCGGGGAGCTGCAAGCGGGGGACACCACGGGCAGCGGCGGGCTGCAGCAGCAATACGACGCGCAGCTGCGCGGCAGCCACGGAATCCAGGTCTTCGCCGAAAAGGGCGGTCTCACGGCCGAGGAACGCCAGTCCCTGCTCAACGGCGGCCGCCGGCTCCTGTTCGAGGCCACGATGAAGGTGGGCACGCCGCTCAGGACCACCCTGGACCCGAAGATCCAGCAGCTGGCCGAGGACGTCCTGGCGAAGGTGGGCCCGGCGTCGGCCATTGTGGCGCTCCGCCCGTCCAGCGGCGCCGTCCTGGCCGCCGCCTCGGGGCCGGGCAGCAACGGCTACGACACCGCGCTGCTGGGGCAGTACGCTCCCGGGTCCATTTTCAAGATCGTGGATTCCCTGGCCATGATCCGCAACGGCATGTCCCCGGATTCCACGGTGGAGTGCCCCGCCACCCTGACCGTCGACGGGCGGACCTTCAAGAACGCCGAGGGCTACCCGGCCTCGTCGCTGGGCTCCGTGACGCTGCGGGACGCGTTCGCGCACTCCTGCAACACGGCATTCATCAACGCCCGCGACACCGTCAGCCAGGGCCAGCTGGAGGCCGCCGCCACGTCCCTGGGTGTGGCCGTGGAGGCCCCCGCGCTGGGGGCCAGCGCGTTCCTGGGCTCAGTGCCCGGCGATGCCACCGGCACCGAGCACGCCGCCTCGATGATCGGCCAGGGCAAGGTGCTGATGTCCCCGCTGGCCGCCGCCGTGATGGCCGGCTCCGTGGCCAAGGGCTCTCCCGTGTCCCCGCAGCTGGTGCTCAACCCCGGCGCCGACGAGTCCGCGGCAGCAGGCGGGGCGGCCACCCCCTCCGCCTCGGCCCCGGCAACCTCGGCTGCGCCGTCCGGGTCCACGGCCCCGCCTGCTGCCGCGGAC
>NZ_LNUT01000002.1:64617-188207 GCF_001512305.1 Arthrobacter sp. EPSL27 | reverse complement strand
GGCCGCCGCAAAAATCGACATCCCGCCGCAGACCAGATCAAAGAACTCGGTACGGGCCTCCAAGGAAAAGCTGCCCATCAAACGCTCCATCTTTCAGAGCGTTGCAACGACCATATGAATTTGCCCGGGGAATGGCAGCCATAAGTGATAGCGCAACGGGCGAGTGGGGGCTTAAACACGCCGACGCCGGAACTCAGGTGAGTTCCGGCGTCGGCGGTTAGTGCTCGGCGTTATTGCAGGGGCTAGACGGGGGCCTTGGCCTCCTCGACCAGGGCGGCGACGGCCGGGAACAGCGGATGGTCCGGGGCCAGGCCCGTGATTTTCGCTGTCGCGTCGGCGGGGCTCAAGGAGGCCAGGATCTTGCCAAGCTCCACCGCTTCCTCGTCCGCCGGGTCGTTGAAACGCAGGGCCGCGGCGATGGCACCGAGCAGTGCCTCCGGGACGATCCCGCGTTCGGCCAGCTCCGCAGCCGGGCCGATGAACCGTTCGTGCCGGCTGAGCTTGCGCAGCGGCGCCCGGCCCACCCGGTGCACGGTGTCCGGCAGGTGCGGGTTGGAGAAGCGGCCCAGGATCTTCTGCACGTAGGCCTCCTGCTCGTCACGGTTGAACCCGTGCTTGGCCACCAGGAGCTCCTTGGTTTCGTCCAGGACAGCGCGCACGTCCGCGGCCACATCCTGGTCGGCCATGGCCTCGGAGATCTTGCCCAGGCCGGCCTCGAAGCCGAAATAGGCCGCCGCGGCATGCCCGGTGTTCACTGTGAACAGCTTCCGCTCGATGTACGGTGCCAGGTCATCCACGAACGTGGCGCCCGGGATCACCGGCTCCTTGCCCGCGAACGGGGTCCGGTCGATCACCCACTCGTAGAAGGTCTCCACCGTTACATCCAGGCCCTGCCCGGCCTCCTGGTTGGGCACGATCCGGTCCACCGCCGTGTTGGCGAACACTGCGGCGGAGTCCAGGGACCCAGCGGCCGGGTCCCACTGGGCGGCCACCTCGGATTTGAGGATGTCCGTCGCGTTGATGGCGTTCTCGCAGGCCATGACCTGCAGCGGCGCCAGCCCGGCCGCGCGGGCCGCGATCCCCTTGGCGATCACGGGCGCCACGAACTTGAGGATGTGCGGCCCCACGGCGGTGGTGACGATGTCCGCCGTCGCGATCTCCGCGACGACGTCCGCCTCCTGGGTGCCGGAGTTCAGCGCCCTGAAGTTCTCCACGGTACGGACGGCGGGGTTGTCCCCCACTTCGTGGACGCGGTAGGAGTCGGCCGCTGCCAGCTGGGTGATGAGGGCGTCCGCGACGTCGGCGAACACCACCTCATACCCGGCCTCGTGCAGCAGCAGGCCCACGAATCCGCGGCCGATGTTCCCGGCTCCGAAATGAACAGACTTCACTAGGAGTTGACCTTTCCGAACAGGGCCAGCACTTCGTCCACCGAGGTGGCCGCCTCGAGCTGTGCCACCTGCGCCTTGTTGGTGAAGACCTTGGCGATCGAGGACAGGATCTGCAGGTGTTCGTTGTTGATGCCGGCGACGCCCACCACGAACTTCACTTCCTTGCCGTTCCAGTCGATGCCCTCCGGGTAGCGGACCACGGAGACCGCGGACTTCATGATGTGGTCCTTCGCGGCGTTGGTGCCGTGCGGGATGGCGAGGAAGCTGCCCATGTAGGTGGACACGGATTCCTCGCGTTCGTGCATGGCGTCCAGGTACCCGGCGTCGACGGCGCCGCGGTCCATGAGCAGCCGGCCGGCCTCGTCGATGGCGGCGTCCCGCGAGGTTGCGGTGCCGTTGAGGACCACGCTTTCGGCCACCAGGATGCCGGCAGGACCGGCCTCCCCTGGCGCTTGCGGCGCAGGCGCTTCCGGTGCGGGCGTTTCCGACTCAGAGGCGACGGCGGCGGCCGCCGGGGCGGCGTCGGTTCCCCCGTCCGTGTTGCTGGCCTGGACGAGCTCCACAATCTCGTCGTAGCGCGGGCTGTTCATGAAGTTGTCCACCGACACGTGCACGGCGCTGGCAGTCGCTGGCTTGGCCCGTTCCGTCAGGTCCTGGTGCGTGATGACGACGTCGTACGTGTCCGTGAGGTTGGCGATCGCGGAATTGGTGACCTTGACGTCCGGGAAGCCGGCGGCCTTGATCTTGTTCCGCAGCACCGAGGCGCCCATGGCGCTGGAGCCCATGCCGGCGTCGCACGCGAAGACGATGTTCTTGACCGGTCCGGCGAGGACGGCGACGCCTCCGGCGTTCATGCCCGTGCCGGTCAGGGCGGAGGAGATGGAGCTCTTTTTGCCTTTCAGGGCTTCCATCCGGTGCGTGGCCTCGTCCAGGTCGTCTTCCGCGGGGGCCTTGCTGGCCTTCAGGATCACCGAGGCGATCAGGAAGGACACGATGGTGGCGAACAGCACGGAGAGCGTCACGCCGACGTAGCTGTCGCGTGCGGTCGCCGCGTAGACCGCGATGATGCTGCCCGGGGCTGCCGGTGAGCGGAGTCCGGCGCCGGTGACCACCAGGGTGAAGATGCCGGTCATGCCGCCGCCGATCGCGGCGAGGATCATGATGGGCTTCATCAGCACGTACGGGAAGTAGATCTCGTGGATGCCGCCGACGAACTGGATGACGGCTGCGCCCGGGGCGGACGCCTTGGCCAGCCCTGTGCCGAAGATGGAGTAGGCCAGCAGGATGCCGAAGCCGGGGCCGGGGTTGGCCTCGAGCAGGAACAGGATGGACTTGCCCTCCTCAAGGGCCTGCTGCGTGCCCAGCGGGGTGAGGATGCCGTGGTTGACGGCGTTGTTCAGAAACAGGACCTTGGCGGGCTCGATGAAGATGCTGGTGAACGGCAGCAGCCCGTTCAGAACCAGGAATTCGACGACGGCGCTGGCGCCGTTGCTGAAGGCCTTCACCACGGGGCCGACCACCAGCATGCCGACGACCGCCATGACGGCGGCCAGGATGCCGGCCGAAAAGTTGTCGATGAGCATTTCGAAGCCCGGCTTGACCCGGCCTTCCCAGATTTTGTCCAGTTTCATCATGAGCCAGGCCGTGAGCGGCCCGAGGATCATGGCGCCGATGAACATGGGGATGTCGGTTCCGACGATGACGCCCATGGTGGCCACCGCACCCACTACGCCGCCGCGCACGCCGTGGACTATCCGGCCGCCGGTGTAACCGATCAGCAGCGGGAGCAGGTACGTGATCATCGGGCCGACCAACTTGCCGAGCTCTTCATTGGGGAAGAAGCCTGCCGGGATGAAGAGCGCCGTAATGAAGCCCCAGGCGATGAACGCACCCATGTTCGGCATGATCATTCCGGAAAGGAACGTACCGAACTTCTGGACATGCACGCGCGCGCTGGTGCGGGGTTTCGCAACTGTCTCTGTTGCCATGTGATTTCCTAACCGTTGTTCCTGCTGCACCGCAGGATGGTCCGTTGGTTTCGCGAAAGCTAGCTGGTGGAGCTGGTAGAGATCCGGTGGAGCCATTCGAGAAAAAGCTTGAGTTCGGAGCTGGAGAGCTGGTCCGAGTGGGAGGCCTGCAGCGCGGCGTTCAGGGCGATCGCCGCGACAACCACCGAGGATTTCCCGGCGGCTTCGGGACTGCCGTTCTTGGCTTGGTCGGAGGACACCGCGAAGATCATGGCGTCCCGGGTCATGGTGGAGAGTTCGAGGTTGCGCTCGGGCACCTTCTCCGCGATCAGCATCAGCGTCACGCCCACGTTGGCGGCCAGGATGCTCCTGGCAGCTTCCCGGGGCGGGACGTTCAGTTGGCCGGCGACGGCGGCCTTGTTCAGCATTTCCTCCAGCAAGCCCTCGGCGTCGGCGACGACGGACGGGCGGCTTTCCGGGCGAATGTTGCCAAACATGACCAGATACAGTTCCGGCTGGTTGAGCCCGAACTGCACATGGTTGTCCCACATCCGCCGGATATCCTCCAGCGGCTGTCCCGACGGCGCGAAGTCGCGTTCGCCCGCCACATAATCTTCAAAGCCCGCCGCGACCACCGCGTCAAACAAGCCTTCTTTGTCACCGAAGTGGTGATAGAGGGTGGGTGCGGTGACGCCGGCCAGCTGCGTGATCTGGCGGGTGGAAACGGCGCTTCCGGCGGAATTGGCCAGCAGCTCGGCGGCTGCACGGAGCAGCCGCGTCTTAGGCGGGAGCTGGCCATCGAAACTCATAACCGCTACCCTAGCACCTATAGCAACGCTATATGAAGTGCATCACATACAATTTTTTCAGGTGCCGGATGGGGCCCGCCGACGTAGCCGCCGGCAGGCCCGCCGGACGGTCCGGGGGAACCTCCCACGCGGCCCGGACGGCCGCCGGCACTCCCTGACTTACTGGCTTAGCCGCCCACGGCAGAGAATGAGGACCTTCAGTGCAGAACTTCCCAGGAGTAGGCGTCAGCCCCGGCCGCATCATCGGAACCATCCGCCAGATGCCCAAACCCGTCAGCGAGCCGCCCGCGGGCGAACAGCTGCCGGCCGGCGTCACGGCCGAGGAAGCGACCGCGGCACTGAAGGCCGCGGCGAAGGCTGTCCACGACGAGCTGAAGGCCCGTGCCGAGACGGTCACGGGCGACGGCAAGGCGGTCCTGGAGGCCACGGCGCTGATGGCCACGGACACCATGCTCCTGAAGTCGGCCGCCAAGCTGATCGGCCGCGGCACCTCCGGGCAGCGGGCCATCTGGGAAGCAGGCGCCTCGGTCTCGGAAATGCTGCACAACCTGGGCGGGTACATGGCGGAGCGCGCCACCGACGTCCTGGACGTCCGGGCCCGCATCGTGGCCGAACTGCGGGGCGTCCCGGCCCCGGGCATCCCGTCCTCCCCCGAACCGTTCATCCTGATCGCCGAGGACCTGGCCCCGGCGGACACCGCCACCCTGGACCCGGAGAAGGTGCTGGCGCTGCTCACGGCCGGCGGCGGGCCCCAGTCCCACACCGCCATCATCGCCCGCTCGCTGGGCCTGCCCGCCGTCGTCGCAGCCACCGGCGTGGACCAGCTGCCGGACGGCACCGAAGTCTACGTTGACGGCGCGGCCGGCCTGATTACGGTGGACCCGGATGACTCCCAGCGCGCCGCCGCCGAGCACTGGGCGGCCACGGCATCGCTGCTGGCCGACTTTGACGGCACCGGCGCGACGGCGGACGGGCACCTGGTGCCGCTGCTCGCCAACGTGGGCGGAGCCAAGGACGCCGCGGCCGCCGCGAAGCTGAACGCGCAGGGCGTGGGGCTCTTCCGGACCGAATTCTGCTTCCTGGAGCGCGACACCGAACCCACGGTGGAAGAACAGGCCGCCGCGTACAAGGGTGTCTTTGACGCATTCCCGGGCAAGAAGGTGGTGCTCCGGACCCTCGATGCGGGCGCGGACAAGCCGCTGCCGTTCCTCACCGACGCCACGGAACCGAACCCGGCCCTGGGTGTCCGCGGGTACCGCACCGATTTCACGACGCCGGGTGTGCTGGAGCGCCAGCTGCAGGCCATCGCCCGGGCGGAGCAGGAATCCTCGGCGGATGTCTGGGTGATGGCGCCCATGATCTCCACCGCGGAGGAGGCTGCCCGCTTCGCCGCCCTCTGCGCCGAGGCCGGGATCAAGACCCCCGGCGTCATGGTGGAAGTGCCCTCGGCGGCGCTCACTGCCGAGTCCATCCTCCGCGAGGTGGCGTTCGCGAGCCTGGGAACCAACGACCTCACGCAGTACGCCATGGCCGCCGACCGCCAGCTCGGCCCGCTCGCCGCCCTCAACACCCCGTGGCAGCCGGCCGTCCTGCGGCTGGTGGGCCTGACCGTGGAGGGGTCCGCGGCGGAAGGCCACCACAAGCCGGTGGGCGTCTGCGGCGAGGCGGCCGCCGACCCGGCCCTCGCCGTCGTGCTGACCGGACTCGGCGTGACCACCCTGTCCATGACGGCCCGGTCCCTCGCGGCCGTGGCCGCGGTGCTGAAGACGGTCACCCTGGCCGAGGCGCAGGAGCTGGCCAAGCTGGCGCTCTCCGCACCGAGCGCCACGGAAGCCCGCGCCTGGGTGCGGGCCAAACTGCCGGTCCTCGAGGAGCTGGGCCTGTAAGGCCGCAGCAGGCGGCGGCAGCGGGCAAGCTCTGCCTGCTGCTGTGCCGCGGGGCGCTAGGATGCACTCCATGACACAGATAGCACCCCGGGTGGCGGCCGCCCTTCCGGCCGAGGACGCGCAGAAACTCCGGTTCGCGCTCAACGGCAGTGACGACATCACCGTTTTTGTTGACGGGACCGTCCACCGGCTGCCGGACCAGGCGCGGGACGCCGTGGTTGACCTGCTGTCACGCTTCAGCCGGGGCGAGGCGGTGACGGTCAGCAGTGTCGAGGAGATGCTGACCACGTCCCGGGCCGCCGAGCTCGCCGGCATCTCCCACACGTATCTGCGGAACATGACGGACCGCGGCGAAATTCCGGTGGAATACCGGGGCACGCACCGGAGGATCCGGCTTGCCGACGTCATGGCGTGGCTGGAGAAGCAAAGGAAGAACAGTACCGCCGCCGCCGCGGCCGGCCACACAAATGACGCCCCGGCCGATGGTTCGTGACAGCGTGATAAGGATCAAACAACGATCCCGGCCCTGCGCGGAAACGCGGAGAGGGCCGGGGTTACGCTTGAATTGTGGGTAAGTTCAGAGGGTGGCACATCGTGGCGGGCATTGCCGCCATGGTGCTCACCGGCTTCCTCGGAACCGCGATGGGGTTGAGCAACACAGCTACCTTTATGGCCAGCTGTGTTGCGTTTGTGGCTGTTTCCTTGTGGACGGACAGCCGGATCGCCCGCCGGAGGCGAGTTACAGCGCGGGAGACGGCGCGGGGGGCGGCGCAGGACCCGGAATCCGCGCGCGACGCCGTCCGGGCGTCAGACTGCGACGACGACCGCCGCCCCTGATTGCGGACCGGCCGCGGGCCGGCTAAATCCTGGGGCGCCCGGCCCAGCGGCGGGCCTTCAGCGCGGCATGCAGTTCCAGCCGGACCATCCCCTTCAGCGGATCGACGCCGAGCAGCTGCCTGATCCTGCCCAGCCGGTTGTAGATGCTGCTCCGGTGCAGGTGGAGCTTGTCCGCCACCCCCTGGACCGAACTGTCGTTGTCATAAAACAGCTCCAGCACGGGCAAGAGCTCGTGGTTCCGGTCATGGTCCTCCAGGAGGCGGAAGTAGACCGAGCCGGCATCCGCCCACGCCCCCGCGCCGCCGCCGGCCGATGCCAGGAGCTGGTAGATTCCGGTGGCCCGGCAGTCCACGAGTTCGCCCAGCTGGGGATCCACCGCCGCCGCCTGCGCGGCCTGCCGGGACTGCCGGTACGCGTCGGCCAGTTCCCGCGGCCGCGTGAACCCCTCGGAGGTTCCGAGGATGATCCGGTGCACGGGCCTGCCTGAGCGCTTGGCAAGCTCCAGCTGGTAGTGGACCAGCACCTGGGCGTGGTCCGCCCGGCCGGTGGACTCCTTAAACAGCACCACCGAGTGGGTTTCCGTGCCGGCGCTGAACAGGGCGGCGTCCACCCCGATGGTGGCCTGCAGCGCGGCGGACCGGTGGATCAGGGTGGATGCGATCGGATCCGACCCTTCGGCCCAGCCGTCGGCATCCAGCACGGTGACAAGCTGCCACGGCCCGCGCCCTTGGACCTCTTTCCAGCCGCCCACGGCCGCGACGGCGTTCGACTCGCCCCGGCAGGCGGCCAGGAATTCCTGCTCGCGGCGGCGGCGGAACTCGGACTCCGCGGTGTTGGATTCCAGCAGCAGGGCAGAGAGCTGTTCGAGCTCGCGGGACACCTCGGGCAGCTGGCCCAGGACCGCCGTCGCGCTCGGTTCGTCGGCGTCGAGCTGGACCCAGAGGTAGCCCACGCGGAAACCCCGCAGCAGGAGGGGAACGCAGACGCGGCCGAGCATTCCCAGTTCCTCATTGGCCGGCACCACCACGGGACGCACCGCCGTCGCGATCCCGTGCGAGAGCTGCCAGGCGCTGACGTCCACCGGGACGCGCTTGCTCAGCAGGAAGTTCACCCGGACCCGGTCAGCGTGCGACTGGTTGGAACTGTAGGCAAGCAGCAGCCCGTCCAGATCCTCGAGGGAGAGGCCGCGGCCAAGTTTCAGTGCCACCTGCTCGACGAGCTGTTCGACGTCCTGCTGCTGCATGGTGCCACATTACTGCCGATTGCTCCGGCGCCGGGAACGCCGCGGCGCAATGCGCCCAACGGACAGCAGGCGACACCTGACGTTTGGCGGTTCGACAATTGTCCAGCCGGGAAAAACGAAATCGGCGGAATTCCGCGGATTTCCAGCAGCTGCCTGCACCCGGGCATGTCGCTTGCCTCACAGCCGGATTTATTCTGGAAGTACTGAATCCCCCACCTCCCCAGGCCCACAAAGCCGCCAGCATTTGGAGTCCCACATGATCATCGGTGTCCCTAAAGAGATCAAGAACAACGAATTCCGCGTCGCCATCACGGCCGCCGGGGTCCACGAATTCCGCACCCACGGCCACTCGGTCCTGGTGGAGCGCGGCGCAGGCCTGGGCTCGGGCATCACGGACGAGGAATACGCCATCGCCGGCGCCGAGATCGTGACCGAGGCCGACGACGTCTGGTCCCGCGCCGACATGGTGCTGAAGGTCAAGGAACCGGTCAAGGCCGAGTACCACCGTTTCCGCAAGGGCCTGATCCTCTTCACCTACCTGCACCTCGCGGCCGAGCCGGAGCTGACCCAGGCGCTGATCAACAGCGGCGTCACCGCCATCGCCTACGAGACCGTCCAGGAGGGCCGCACACTGCCGCTGCTGGCCCCGATGTCCGAGGTTGCCGGCCGCCTGTCCGTCCAGGTGGGCGCCACCTCGCTGATGGCCCCGGCCGGCGGCAAGGGTGTGCTGCTCGGCGGCGTGCCGGGCGTCCGCCCCGCGAAGGTTGTTGTGCTCGGCGCCGGTGTCGCCGGCACCAACGCCGCCGCCATGGCCCTTGGCCTGGGCGCCGACGTTACCATCCTGGACATCAACATCAACCGCCTGCGCGAACTGGATGCCCAGTACCAGGGCCGCCTGAAGACGGTGGCCTCCAACTCCTACGAGATCGAGAAGTCGGTGGTCGACGCCGACCTGGTGATCGGTTCCGTGCTGATCCCGGGCGCCAAGGCCCCGAAGCTGGTCACGAACGAGCTGGTCTCCCGGATGAAGCCCGGCTCGGTGCTGGTGGACATCGCCGTGGACCAGGGCGGCTGCTTCGAGGACACGCACCCCACCACGCACCAGGAACCCACGTACAAGGTCCACAACACCATCTTCTACTGCGTGGCCAACATGCCGGGCGCCGTTCCGAACACGTCCACGTACGCACTGACCAACGTCACGCTGCGCTACGCCGTGTCCCTGGCCAACCTGGGCGTCAAGGCCGCCTTTGAGCGCGACGCCGCCCTGGCCGCCGGGCTCAACATCGCAGGCGGCAAGGTGGCGCACCGTTCGGTCTCCGAGGCGCACAACCTGCCCCTCGTGGCCGACTGGCACGAGCTGGTCTCCGCGTAGGTCTGTAGCCGTTTGAACGGCAGTCATCCAACGCGTGCTGCTCCTTCGTCGCTTTGACGCACGCTTTCTGGATGGCTGCCGTTCAAACGTTAAGTCCGCTGTGTCGCCAGTTCCCGGGCCTGTTCGATGAGCCGCAGCACCTCCACCGGGCCGGCGGGATCCACGGGGACCGGCAGGGCCGACGCCGCGCCGCCGCCGCTGATCTTCTCCGCCAGGATCCGGTAGAACTCCGGGTAGGCGCCGCGTTCGGTGGGCAGCCGGTCGAGGTGCCCGTCGCGGCCGAGAAGCCCCGCCCAGTCCCGGTCCTCCACGCCGTAGTCGGCGTCCAGCGGGCTGCCGCCGGCCGCGATGAACGGCTCCTGCGGGTCCACCCCGTGCTTGGTGAAGGCGCCCCCGCTGCCCAGCAGCCGGAAGCGCGGCCCCTGCTGGGCGCAGAGCATGTTCATCCAGAGATGGCTCGTGACGCCTGATTCGTGGCGCAGCGCGAGGAACACGTCGTCGTCGGACTTTTCGCCCGGCCGGCGGGCCGCCAGTTCCGCGTGGACCACCGTGGCGGGCCCGAAGAGCTGCACGGCCTGGTCCAGCAGGTGGGTGCCGAGGTCGAACAGCACCCCGCCGCCGTCGTCCGCCGTCGCGTCCGCTTTCCACGCCTTGGCCACCGTCGGGGACCAGCGTTCAAAGCGGGATTCGAACCGTGTGACGGCGCCGAGGGCGCCGCTGTCCAGCAGCCCCCGGACCGTGAGGTAGTCACCGTCCCAGCGCCGGTTCTGGAAGACCGTGAGCACCCGTCCCAGCCGCGCCGCGAGGGCGATCAGCTCCTCACCTTCGGCGCTGCGCACCGTGAACGGCTTGTCGACGACGACGTCGAGCCCGGCTTCCAGCGCGGCCTTCGCCAGCGGGTAGTGCGTGGCCGGCGGGGTGCCCAGGACCAGCAGGTCCAGGCCGTCCGCGAGTTCGAGGATGTCCGCCGGGGTGTCCACGATCCGGGCGCCGGGGTGCCGGGCGGACGCGTCGGACTGCCGGCCGGCGTCGGAGGTTGCGATCACGTCGAGGGAATAGGCGGGGCTGGCTGCGATGAGCGGGGCGTGGAAGACCTTGCCCGAGAGGCCAAAGCCCGCCACGGCCGTGCGGATGGGCCGGGGGTTCTGTGTCATGGCCCCCACGCTACTCCCGCACCGCCATCAGACGCTCCCTCAGGTCTTCCAACAAACAAGGCGACGCTCCCCCACCTGGTGAGGGAGCGTCGCCTGGAATGCCGCTACTTATGAGGGAGCGTCGGGAGGGGTGTTACTTCTTTTCCCAGCCGATGGTGGTCCAGTCCGGAACCTGGGACAGGCTCTTGAACAGGGACGGGCCGTAGTTGGCCAGGCCGGTGCGCACGAACGAGATCTGCGGACCGTTCATCACAACACCCATGGAGAAGTACTTCTCCATGTGCTTCTTTTCAACTTCCATGGCTGCCTTGTTGCGCTCGGCGTTGTCGGCAATGGTGGAGAGCTTCTTGATTTCGGCGTCCAGCTCGGCGTCGCCCAGTTCGTTCTCGTTCGTCTTGGAATCGTAGAACTGCTTGACGGCGTCGGTCGCGTCGGCGCCCACGGTGTAGCCGGAGACGCTCATGAAGAAGTCGCGGCTGCCCAGGACCTTGCCGAAGTCGGCAGAGGCGCGCTGGTCGATGCCAACGTCCATGCCGCCGGCCTTCAGCTGGTTCTGCAGGGTCTGGGCGAACGCCAGGGTGGTGGGATCGTCACCGAAGTTGCTGATCTTGAAGGCGGCGGGGACGCCGTCCTTCTCCATGATGCCTGCGGCGTTGGCCGTGTAGCCGGCGTCGGTAAGGACCTTCTTGGCGGCCTCAGCGCCGGTCTCCTTGACCGGGTAGTTGTCCTGGTAGTACTTGGAGAACGGCAGCAGCATCATGGATCCTGAGCTCTCCTCTTCCCAGTTCAGGCCGTTGAAGCGCACCTTGCGCAGCGCTTCGCGGTCGACGGCGGTGAAGATCGCCTTGCGGATCGCGACGTCGGTCAGCGGGGCCTTCTGGGCGTTGAGGTTCAGGCCGCCGGCGAAGAGGCGCTGGCCGCGGCGGATCTCGGAGTCCTTGGTGCCGTCGAGCTGCTTGTACGGGGTGATGGTGTTGGCGGAAACGCCGTCGATTTCACCGTTCTTGAAGGCGGCGATGGCTGCGCTGCTCTCGAGCTGGCGGAACACCACCTTTTCCAGGACCGGCTTGTTGCCCCACCACTTGTCGTTCTGGGCGAGCGTTACGGTCTTGGCGGCGCTGTCGTACTGGTCCAGCTTGAACGGGCCGGCCATCCATTCCGGGTGCATGTCGCCGGTGAAGCCTTCGTTGAAGATCTCCGGGGTGTTGACGGCCGGGTGGATCAGGCCGGTGAAGAGCGAATCCAGCGGGTAGACCGGCTGGGTGGTGGTGACAACGACTTCCTTGTCGCTGGCGCCGGCCTTGACGGAATCGACGAACTCGTACGCGCCGGCGCTGACGATGTCGATGTCCTTGTTTTCACCCTTGAGCATGTTCCAGGTGTTCTCGAAGGCCTTGACGTCGATCGGCGTGCCGTCGTTGTAGGTGGCCTTTTCGTTCACCTTGATGGTGATGGTCTGCTTGCCGTCCTTGATCTCGCTCTTGACGTCTTCGCAGAAATCCTTGTTCGGCGTGGCGGTGCCGTCGAAGTCGAAGTTCCAGCAGCCCCAGGTGCCGGCCTGGTCGATCGGGCGGTGCAGGGCGGTGTTGTCCGCGCTGTTGCCGTTGTTGGAGAAGCCGTTGAAGTCCGGGCCGATGTTGCCCAGCGGCAGGGTGACGGTGCCGCCCGGCTGCAGGTCCTTGGCCTCCTTGGCGTTGATGCTGACGAGCTTGGCCAGGTCGCTGCCCGCTTCCTGGCCCTTGGCAGCTTCGGGACCTGTCGCAGCGCCGCCGCCACCGCCGCAGGCGGTGAGCGTGAGCGCCGCCACGACGGCGGTGACGCCGCCGAGCTTGGTCAGATTCTTCATGAGTTCCCCTTCATTTACTGTGGTGCGGGTTGTACTGCGTGAGACCGGTGGGTCAGTGGGTGTCGTGGACAACTAACATGTCCTCGTCCAGTTCGCCGTCCGGGTAGAAACAAGCGAATTGCTGGTCTGTGGGGGCCGGAGCTGCTGCCAGTTCCGGCTCGAGGGTGAGGCATTTCTCCTGCTTCGCGGGCGGGAGCGCCGCGAACACCGGGCAGCGCGTGGCGAAGTTGCAGCCCTTAGGCGCCTCCAGCGGCGAGGGCAGGTCGCCCTGCAGGATGATGCGTTCGCGGGTGCGCTCCTGCACCGGGTCCGGGACCGGGATGGCGGAGAGCAGGGCCCGGGTGTACGGGTGGCGCGGATTGTCGAACACGCTGTCCACGTCCCCGATCTCCACGATCTTGCCCAGGTACATCACGGCCACCCGGTTGGAGATGTGCCGCACCACGGACAGGTCGTGGGCCACCATCAGGTAGCTGAGCCCGAGCTCCGCGCGGAGCTGGTCCAGAAGGTTGATGACGCCGGCCTGGACGGAGACGTCCAGGGCGGAGACCGGCTCGTCCAGGACCACCAGCTTGGGATTCACGGCAAGGGCGCGGGCAATGCCGATGCGCTGCCGCTGGCCGCCGGAGAACTGGTTGGGGAAGCGGTTCACGTGGTCGGGCTGGAGGCCCACCAGCTCCATCAGCTCCAGGATCCGCTGCCGGATCTGCGCCTTGAACATGCCGGCGTTCTCAAGCGGCTCGGACAGCACTTCAAAGACGGTGAAGCGCGGGTCGAGGGCGCCGGTGGGGTCCTGGAACACCATCTGGAGTTCCTTGCGCATGGCGCCCTTGGTTTTGGCGTCCGCGGCCTGCTTGTTGCTGAGGCCGCCGATGACCACCTCGCCGTCCTGGTCCTTGTGGAACTCCATGATTTCCAGCAGGGTGGTGGTTTTGCCGCACCCGGACTCGCCGACGATCGAGAAGCATTCGCCCTCGCGGATGTCGAAGCTCAGGCCGTCCACGGCCTTGACCGTGCCGATCCGGCGTTTGATGAGGGCGCCCTTCATGAGCGGGAAGTGCTTCCTGACGTCCCTGAGCTCCAGCACGGTGCGGCGCTCCGCCCGCGGGATCGCGTCAAAGCGCGACTCCGGCACCGCCGGGGCCTTGAAGACCTCGCGGACGTCCACTTCCAGGCCGAGGGAATCGGTCTTGATGCACGCGGCCTGGTGCGGCAGGCCGCCGCCGGTGGTGCCGACGGTGGTGCCCCCAGGGGCGCCGCCGGGGACGGGCCACAGCTCCGGCTCGCCCTGCAGGCAGGCGTCGCTGGCCAGCGGGCAGCGCGGCGCGAAGGAGCAGCCGGTAGGGGTGTGGATGAGGTTCGGCGGGATGCCCTCGATCGGCACCAGCGAGGACTTTTCCGCCACGTCGACGCGCGGGACCGCGCCCAGCAGGCCCATGGTGTAGGGCATCCGCGGGTTGTAGTAGATGTCATCGACGCTGCCGGTCTCCACCGGCTTGCCGGCGTACATCACCATGATGTCGTCCGCCATGCCGGCCACGACGCCCAGGTCGTGGGTGATCATGACGACGGCGGCGCCGGTTTCCTCCTGCGCGGTGTGCAGCACCTCCAGGACCTGCGCCTGGATGGTGACATCGAGCGCCGTCGTGGGTTCGTCCGCGATCAGCACCCGGGGGTTGTTGGCAATCGCGATGGCGATCATGACGCGCTGGCGCATGCCGCCGGAGAACTCGTGCGGGAAGGCTTTGAGCCGGTCCTTCGGGCTGGGGATCCCCACCATGCCGAGGAGCTCGACGGCGCGCGCCTCCTTGGCCTGCTTGCTCATAGTGGGGTTGTGCACCGTGAGTGCCTCGATGATCTGGGTACCCACCGTGTAGACCGGGGTCAGGGAGGACAGCGGGTCCTGGAAGACCATGGCGATATCGTTGCCGCGGTGCTGGCACATGGCCTTGTCGTTGAGCCCCAGGAGTTCCTTGCCCTGGAGCAGGACCGACCCGGAGATCTCCGCCGTCGGGGGCAGCAGGCCTAGGATGGCCATGGAGGTGACGGACTTTCCGGAGCCGGACTCGCCCACGATCCCGAGCGTTTTGCCGGCGCGGAGGTCGAAGTCGATGCCGCGGACGGCGTGGACCACACCGTTCTCGGTGTTGAAGCGGACGTTCAGGTCCCGCACGGAGAGAACGGCGTCCGTGGCGGCGTCTGTGTAGTGCCTGCCGGCGGTGTGCAGGCCGGCGACGTGCAGGCGCTCGGCGGGGGAAAGATCGGTGGCGGGCAGCCCCGCGGAGGCGGCGCTGGCGGTCATTTCCTGGCTCATACGGCCTTCTCCTGTGTCTTGCGGGTCCGGCCCGTCTTGGTGCCGCTCTTCCTGGCGCTGCCGACAGAGCTGGAGTTGGGGTCGAACGCGTCACGCAGGCCGTCGTTCATCATGGCCAGCGAGCCGGTGAGGAGGAACATGACGGCCAGCGGGACCCAGAACATCCACGGGAAGGTGGACACCTGGGAGGTGGCCTGCCCGATCAGCACGCCGAGGCTGACGTCCGGGACCTTGATGCCGATGCCGATGAAGGAGAACGCCACCTCCGCCAGGATCGCGCCGGTGACGCCGCGGGTGATGTCCAGGACCAGCAGCGAGCCGATGTTCGGCACCAGGTGCCGCCAGACGATGCGCCGCGGCGGGATTCCCATGTACTGGGCTGCTTTGACGAAATCGCGCGACATCAGGGACATCGAGAGCGAGCGGATGAGGCGGGCGGTGCCCATCCAGCTGAAGACGAGCAGGACGATGATCAGCAGCAGCCAGCTGGGCAGGGTCTCCTGGAGCCCGTTGCCGCCGCCGCTCGTGGCCACGGCGACCACCAGCAGGGCCGGCATCATGATCAGGGCCTCGAGGATGAACAGCATGACCTTGTCCACCTTCCCGCCGAAGTAGGCCATGGTGCAGCCGTACACCGCGGCGATCAGCACGGAGACGAGGCCGACCACAAGGCCGATCAGGATGGAGATGCGGGTGCCCTCCACCGTCAGCGCGTAGAGGTCGATGCCGGCCTGGGAGGTGCCCAGGAGGTGCTCGGCCGACGGCGGCATGCCGATGTTGAACGGGTCGATGGTCTCCTTGTCCCAGCTGGTGAAGAACCCGCCCACAAAGGAGAAGACGGTCAGGGCCAGGAAGATGACCAGCCCGACGACGGCTGTCTTGTTGCGCAGGAAGCGCCGCAGGATGATCGAGGACTTCGCGATGACGACGTCGTTGGTCTCGAGTTTCGCCTCGGCGACGGTGGCCGGGTCAACGGTGTTGAGGTTTGTCATGGCTACTGCACCCGCACTCTCGGGTCGACCAGCGTGGTGGCAAAGTCCGCGAGGATCGCACCGATCGCGAAGATCACGGAGCCGTAGGCGAGGGTCGCCGTCGCGGCATTGACGTCCTGCAGGGCGATCGCGTCGATGCTCCAGGAGCCGACGCCGTGCCAGGCGAAGATTTTCTCGGCGAAGAAACCGCCGGCGAAGATGGCGGGGATGGTGAAGGCGATGCTCTGCGCCACCGGGATGAAGGACACGCGCAGCGCGTGCCGGCTGATCGCCTGGTTGCGGGTGAGCCCCTTGGCCCGTGCGGTCCGGACAAAGTCGGCATTGACGTTGTCCAGCAGGTACTGGCGCTGGGCGATCTGGTAGGCGCCCCAGCCCACAATGGTGATGGCGAAGGTGGGCACGGCGTAGTGGGCCAGCATGTCGACGAACTGTGCCCAGCCGTCGCCTTCCAGCCCCGGGGTGGAGATGCCGGTGACGAAGAAGATGCGTTCGCCGACCGTTTCGTTGATGTTGATGGCGCCAAGCTGGACCAGGAAGTACGCAATCGGGGCGGGCACGATGTAGACGAGGTAGCTGTAGGAGGTGATGACCCGGTCCGAGGCCTTGTACTGCCGGGCCGCGGTGTAGACACCCAGGGCGACGCCGATGATCAGGGTCAGGATGATGGAGGCCAGGAACAGCCGGGTGGAGATCCAGACCCGGTCGCCGAACTCGGCGTTGATGAAGGCTCCGTTGGGGCTGCGCCCCCAGTCCCAGCGGGTGACGATCGCGGTGAGCCATTCGACGTAGCGTTCCCACGGGCTGAGCTCGGGGTCGAGGCCTTTGAGGCGGAAGGAGTTTGCCACCTGCTCGGGGGTGGGCCGCGGGATCCGCTCCTGTTCCAGCAGCGCCGGCTTCAGGGTGTTGACGGCCAGGAAGTACCCGGCGGTGGTGGTCAGGAAGATCATGAACGCATACGTGGCGGCACGCTTGGCGAGGTATCGGAGCATTGGGGAGGCCTAGTTCCGGATTGCCGGTGCCTGCGCGGGGCCTGCCGCTGCCGGACAGGTCTTTCCATCCCCGCCGCGCGCAGGATTATTGACAAGATTCACGACTTGATCCTTCCGTAGTCCCCGTGCGGCAGGGGGTTACCGTTGCCGATCCGGGATCTGCGCCAGCGGGTATCTGGCCCCCCGCGGGCCTGTCGGCAAGTCCTTGTGGACTATGTTGCGGGTCACATTCCAGAGGAAACTATCACATGCTTTGGCCCGCGGAATGCCCCCAAGGTGGGCATTCCGCGAGTCAGGTATCAGATCGTTATGAATAAATCAGGGGAATGGACTAGGCCGGACGGGGCGCCGCGGGCGGCGGCCTACGCTCCGCGCGCAACGCGCGAGACGAGCTCGCGCCAGGAGGCGCAGAGGCGCTCCGGGTCGATCTGGTGCACGCGGACGGCATGCAGGATCCGCTCGGGCTCGAGGACGGCGCTCAGCGAGGTGGCCATCAGCCAGGGGTCGGCCGTGACACCCGCTTGCCGCAGCAGCATCTCCAGGTGGCGGTGCCAGAGCACGGCCGCCGGCACGTCATAGCGGTTGTAGGCCGATACGTCCGCGGCCCGCGCCAGCTCGCCGAACTCCAGCACCCAGGCAATGCGCTCCACCCCAAAAGCGATCAGCCGCTCCAGCGCGGGCGCGCCCGGGCCCAGCGGGGGCGGGCCGAACATAAAGCGGCCCTGGAATTCCGCCTCGGCATCGCTCAGCAGCGCCATCATCAGGCCTGCACGGCTGCCGAAGCGCCGGAAGACCGTGCCCTTGCCGACGCCGGCCCGCTGCGCCAGGGCGCCCATGGTGAGGCCGTCCGCCCCGCATTCCTCAATGAGGTCACGGGCCGCGCGGAGCAGCAGCTCGCGGTTCCGGGCGGCGTCGCGGCGTTCAGGCTCCAGGCCCGTGCGGATGGGGATCAGGCTCACACCGCCCAGTCTAGACGCGGGGAAATGGAACGGGGGAATAGAAGCGGACCGCAGTCCGTTTACACTCCTGAAGGCTGGCAAAGCCGCCATGCACCGCCCGCCGCAGGAGCCCCTGCGGCACGACCCCCAGGAGTCCCCAATGACCAAGAACACCGTACTGACCCTCGTCGGCAGCCTGCGCACCGGCTCCACCAACGCCCAGCTCGCCGAGGCCATCCAGCTCAACGCCCCGGAGCACGTCGACGTGGTCATCCACGACAGCCTCGGCAACATCCCGTTCTACAACGAGGACATCGACGTCGAGGGCCAGGTTCCGGCCGCCGCAGCCGCCCTGCGCACCGCGGCCGAGAACGCCGACACGCTGCTCCTGGTCACCCCGGAGCACAACGGCACCGTTCCCGCCGCGCTCAAGAACGCCATCGACTGGCTGTCCCGCCCCTTCGGCGCAGGCGCCCTGAACGGCAAGCCGACCGCCGTCGTCGGCACCGCCTTTGGCCAGTTCGGCGGAGTGTGGGCCCAGGATGAGGCCCGCAAGGCCGTCGGGATCGCCGGCGCCCAGGTCCTGGAGGACGTCAAGCTGGCCGTCCCGGGCTCCATGGTCCGCTTCGCCGAGACCCACCCGAAGGACGACGCCGAGGTAGTGGAGCAGATCAAGGGCGTCTTCGACGCACTCGAAGGCTCCCGCGCAGCAGCGGCCTGACCGGCCGCCGCACACAGGTTCCCCGAACGCCCCCGCCGCTTTGCGGCGGGGGCGTTGTGCCGCGTGGCCCTTCGATCAATTGAAAACAAACGTTTCCTATGCGGCAACACGGGCTGTATTCTGGGAGATGTGACCCACGAAACACTTGATGCCGCCGCAGAAGTACTTCCGGCCGAGGCAATTGACGCAATCGAACGTGCGGCTACGTCCGCCCACCGCCACGAGGACCTGTTCTCGGAGCGCGCAGCAAATATCAAGCAGTCGGCAGTCCGCGATGTCTTCGACATCTCGATGCGCCCGGGCCTCATCTCGCTGGCCGGGGGCAGCCCGTACCTCCAGTCCCTGCCGCTGGAACGGCTCGGCCAGACCGCCGCCAGGATCATCGCCGAGCAGGGCATGACGGCCCTGCAGTATGGCGGAGGGCAGGGTACCGAGGAACTCCGCACCCAGATCTGCGAAGTGATGGCCGCGGAGGGCATCCTCGACGCCAAGCCGGAGAACGTGATCATCACGGCGGGCTCGCAGTCCGCGCAGGACGTGGCCACCAAGGTCTTCTGCAACCCGGGCGACGTGGTGCTCGTCGAGGATCCCACCTACGTCGGGGCCCTCAACACCTTCGAGGCCTACCAGGTGGAGGTCGAAACCGTACCCATGGACGGCGACGGCATCGTCCCCGACCTGCTCGAGGCCCGGATCGCCGCCCTGCAGACCGCAGGAAAGAACATCAAGTTCCTGTACACCATCCCCAGCTTCAACAACCCCTCCGGCATCACGCTGTCCGTGGAGCGCCGGCAGCAGGTCGTGGATATATGCCGCCGGGCGAATATTCTGGTGCTGGAGGACAACCCGTACGGGCTGCTCCGCTTCGACGGAAAGCCGCTGACCCCGCTCCGGGCCGACAATCCGGACGATGTGATCTACATGGGGTCCTTCTCCAAGATCTTTGCGCCCGGTCTGCGGATCGGCTGGGCACTGGTCCCGGCGCACCTCCAGCGCCGCTACTACCTGGCGTCCGAGGCCGTGACCCTGTGCCCGCCGACGCTCAACCAGATGCTGGTCTCGGCCTACCTCCGCGACTACGACTGGAAGGGCCAGATCGCGACCTACCGGGGCCTGTACAAGGAACGCTGCGACGCCATGCTGGCCGCCCTTGAGGAGTACATGCCGCCGGGCCTGGAGTGGACCCGGCCGGAGGGCGGCTTCTTCGTCTGGGTCACCCTCCCCGAGGGCGTGGACACCTACCCGCTGCTGAAGAAGGCCATCGAGGCCGGGGTGGTCTTCATCCCCGGTGCGGCGTTCACGCACTCCGATGATCCTTCGAACAAGATCCGGCTGGCGTTCAGCGCCGTCCCGCCGGAGTCCATCCGCGAGGGTGTCCGGCGGCTGGCGCCGGTCCTGCGGGAAGCCATCGACGCGCTGTAGCCTGAGTCATTGGCATGGCCAGCAGTCCGTTGATTCGAAGGAGCATTTTATGACCGGAATTATTGTTGTCGGCGTTGACGGCAGCGGGACCGCCCTGAAAGCGGCAGAGACCGCCCGTGACCTGGCGGTGTCGCTCGGAGCCACGCTGCACGTGGTCAGCGCGTTCGACAGCGACCGGACCGAGGTCTTCGGCAGCGGCAGTGACAAGTGGATTGTTTCCGATGCGGGGAACGCGGAGAAGGTTGCGCGGAGCGTCGCGGACAGCCTGCGCACGTCGTCGCTGAATGTCACCTACGCCGCCGCCCGCGGCAAGCCGGCGGAGGCCCTCGTGGCTGAGGCGACGCGGTCCGGCGCCCAACTGATCGTTGTCGGGAACCGGCGGATGCAGGGGCTGGGGCGGGTGCTGGGCAGCGTTGCCAATTCCGTGGCCCACAGCGCCCCTTGCGACGTGTACATCGCCAAGACTGACGCGGCCGACTAAAACGCATCAGACGGCACCGTCACCGGTGCGCCCCGCGGGGCGCACCGGTGACGCGTCTACCCCGCGGCCGCCCCTGCCGTCTTCAGCTTCCTCCGGAGGATCTTGCCGGAAGAGGACTTCGGCACGGCCTCCAGGAACTCCACCCGGCGGATCTTCTTGAACGGCGCCACCCGGGCCGCCACGTAGTCCATCACCGCGGCCTCGTCCAGCCGGTCGCCGTCGTCCCCGGGCTGTCGCACCACAAACGCCATCGGCACTTCCTGGCCGTCGGCGTCGGGCGTTCCGATCACTGCCGCATCCGCGATGCCGGGATGCGTCAGGAGCAGCGCCTCCAGCTCCGCGGGGGCAATCTGGTAGCCCTTGTACTTGATCAGCTCCTTGAGCCGGTCCACGATCGTGACGACGCCGTCGGCGGTCACGGTGGCGATGTCGCCGGTGTGCAGGAACCCGTCGGCGTCCAGGGTGTCCGCCGTCTCCTCGGGCCGGTTGAGGTAACCCAGCATCACGTTCGGCCCCCGGCAGAGCAGGTGGCCGGGGGCGCTGGTGCCCTCGGCCGGGACCTCGATGTCGTCCCCGGTGGCGGGATCCAGCAGCCGGCACTCCATGTTCGGGACCGTGTAGCCCACAGAGCTCACCGGAACGCCCGTGGCGTCCACCGGGATCAGGTGGGACACGGGACTCATCTCGGTCATGCCGTAGCCCTGCAGGACCCGGCAGCCGAGGCGCTCGGCAAGCCTGTTCCCCAGTTCGCCGTCGAGCGGCGCTGCTCCGGACAGGGTGGTGTGCACGGAGCTGAGGTCGTAGTCGGCCACCATCGGGTGCTTGGTCAGGGCCACTGCCACCGGCGGGGCAATGAACAGGTAGCTGCACTTGTGGTCCTGGATGATGCGCAGGAACTCGGCCAGGTCGAACTTCGGCATGGTGACGAGGCAGGCCCGCTGGCGCAGGGCGAGGTTCAGCAGCACCGTCAGGCCGTAGATGTGGAAGAACGGCAGCAGTGCCAGCAGCCGGTCCTCGGCCGACACCTGGAGCAGCCCGCGGGACTGCTCTGCGTTCGCCACGAGGTTCCGGTGGCTGAGCCGGACGCCCTTGGGCCGGCCGGTGGTCCCGGAGGAGTAGGGCAGGACGGCCACGTGGGTGGCCGGATCGAAGCTGACGTGCGGCGCCGGGGCGCCCGCGCTGAGCAGGTCCCGCAGCGAGGGATGGCCGTCGGCGCCGTCGAGGACCACCAGCCGGCCGGCCGGGATCCCGGCGTCGGCTGCGGCCTGCCGGGCAGCGGGGAGCAGGGCGGAGACGGTGAACATCCACTCCGCGCCGGCGTCGGCGAGCTGGTGGGCAACCTCGTCCGCCGTGTACAGCGAGTTGACGGTGGTGACGGTGGCTCCGGCCCGCAGCAGCCCGTGGAACACCACCGCGAAGGCCGGGATGTTGGGGCACAGGAGCGCCGCCACGCTGCCGACGCCCAGCCCTTGCGCCGCGACGGCACCGGCCACGGCGTCGATCTGCTGCACCAGCGTCCGGTAGCTGGTTTCGGCTCCGCTGGTGCCGTCGACGACGGCGGTCCGGTCCAGGTCCGCCTCCGCCAGGTCGCCAAAGAGGTAGTCGTAGAGGCTGGCATCGGGAATGTCCACATCGGGGTACGGGCTGGAAAACACGCAACATCTCCTTTGATCCGCGTCCGCCAAACCGGCGGCGGCTGGTGCCACTCTAGTGCTGCCCGCCCGTCCTGGACAGGACCGGCCTTGACGCGCGTCACCCCGCCCCGTGGGCAGCCTCACGGGGATTCCGGCCCGGCCGGCGCCTGCCCCGGCGATAAAATTGAGGTGCCCCCAACGGCGTCGGCTCCGCCATTTTCGACACCGCCATTCTCGACACCCCAGGGGACCTTGATGCTCACTCTTCAGCGCCGCCAGCTCGTAGGCCACGACATTCTGCTCGCCCGGCACGGCAACCACATCAGCACCATGCGCGTCGACCGCCAGGCCGGCCGCGTCGTCGCGTATCTCGACGACGGCTCCGTGGACAGCGCGCCCAACCTGATCACCCCCGGGCTCCCCATGCCCGCAACCGTGCGGAGCGTCCTGCGCGAGGACTGGAAGTTCTTTGCCGTGGCGACCGCCTGCACCACCGGCTTCGCCGGCGTGATGGTCGCCGCCGCCGTCGCCCTGGCCGGGCTCAGCGGAGAACCGGGCATGACGCAGCTGCTCTCTGCTTACTCCGGGACATAGGCCTACTTCGGGATCTAGGCCACTCCGGGATCTGGCCGCCGGACCGGCCGGACCCGCGCTCCGCCCTGGCCGGGCAGCATCCCGCCTCAGTCCAGGAGCAGCGCCGGCTCTTCCAGGATCGAGGCGACGTCGGCCATAAAGCGCGCCGAGAGGTCACCGTCCACCACCCGGTGGTCGAAGGACCCGCCCAGGGTGGTGATCCAGCGGGGAATCACTTCGCCGTCGAGGACCCAGGGCTTCTGCTTGATGGTGCCAAAGGCCACGATCGCGACCTCGCCGGGGTTGATGATCGGCGTGCCGGTGTCGATCCCGAGGGCGCCGATGTTGGTGACGGTCAGCGTGCCGCCCTGCATCTGCGCAGGCTGGGTCTTGCCGGCGCGGGCGGTGGTGGCCAGGTCATTCAGGGCCAGGGCCAGCTCCTTGAGCGAGAGGTCCTGGGCGTTCTTGATGTTCGGGACCATCAGGCCACGCGGCGTGGCGGCGGCGATGCCGAGGTTCATGAAGTGCTTGATATGGATCTCGGCGGTGTCGCTGCCGTCCGGGTTGTCCACCCAGGTGGCGTTGACGCTGGGGTTGCGGGCCGCGGCCCAGATGACGGCCTTGGCCAGGATCAGCAGCGGGGAGACCTTGATGCCCTCGAAGTCGCGGGAGGCCTTGAGCCGCTTGACAAACTCCATGGTCCGGCTGGCGTCGACGTCGACGAAGATGCTCACGTGCGGGGCCGCAAAAGCCGACTCCACCATGGCCCGGGCTGTGGCCTTGCGGACGCCCTTGACCGGGATCCGCTCGATCCGCTGCTCCTGCGGCCGGCCGGTCTTGCCCCAGAAGGTGTCCGCCTTGTCCACCTCGGCATCGCGCTGCGCCTGGTAGCTGACGAGGTCCTCGCGGGTCACTTCGCCGCGGGCCCCGGTGGGGGTGACGTCGGCAAGGTCAATGCCGAGGTCCCGCGCGATCTTGCGTACCGGGGGCTTGGCCAGGACCTTGCTGACCAGGCCGCTGATGGCGCCGCCGAGGGTGGGCCGCTGGTCGACGGCGGGACCGGCCGCCGGGGCGGACGGGCGGTCCGCGTGGGCGACGGCGTCCGGGCTGATCCAGATGTCGTGGGCCTCCACCGCCTCCTGCCCGGCTGCGGGCGCCGCGGCGGGGGTTGCTGCCGCAGGGCTTGCTGCCGCCGGGCTTGCTGCCGCCGTGCCAGCTGCCTCCGGCGGCCTTGCCGCCGAAGCGGCCACGCGCCGGCGGCGTTTGACGGCGTCGGCCTTGGGACCGGAGCCCACCAGGGGACCGCCGGCCGGGCGTCCGGCCGGCTCTCCGGCGTCGGAGGCTTCCTCCGCCAGATTTCCGTGCTCCAGCTTTCCGTGCTCCAGCTTTCCGTACATCGGCGCCGCCGGGGCAGCCGCAGGGGCTGCCTCGGGAGCTGTCTCTGGGCCGGCGGTGTCGCTCACGCTGATGATGGGGGTCCCGACGTCGACCGTCCGGCCCACCGGGACGAGCAGTTCGGTGACGGTTCCGGCGAACGGGGACGGCAGCTCCACGAGGGATTTGGCGGTCTCGATTTCGCACAGGACATCGTTGATGGCCACGGTGTCTCCGGGCTTGACGTTCCAGGCAACGATCTCGGCCTCGGTCAGCCCTTCGCCCACGTCCGGGAGGTTGAACTTGTGGAGAGTCATGGTGTCCTCGCTAGTAGGAGAAGGCGCGGTCCAGCGCCTCGAGGATGCGGTCGATGTCCGGGAGGTAGTCTTCCTCCACCTTGGCCACCGGGTAGGGCATGTGGAAGCCGCCGACGCGGATGACGGGGGCCTCGAGCGAGTGGAACGCCCGCTCGCTGATCCGGGCAGCGATCTCGCCGCCGATGCCGCCGAAGGTGGGGGCCTCGTGGGCCACCACCAGCCGGCCCGTCTTCGTGACGGATTCCGTGACGGTGTCGAAGTCGATCGGCGAGATGGACCGCAGGTCAATCACCTCGACGCTGTGGCCGTCCTCGGCGGCGGCGTTGGCGGCCGCCAGGGCCACCGGCACCAGCGGACCGTAAACCACCACGGTGGCGTCCGTTCCCTCGCGGAGCACGTGTGCCTTGAACGGGTCAGCGGAAGGCCCGGGGGCTGCGGTGTCCACGTCGCCCTTGAGCCAGTAGCGGCGCTTCGGTTCGAAGACGATCACAGGGTCCTGGCACTCCACGGCCTGCTGGATCATCCAGTAGGCGTCGTGCGGATTGGACGGGGTAATGATGCGCAGCCCGGCCGTGTGGGCGAACAGCGCCTCCGGGGATTCCGAGTGGTGCTCGATCGAGCCGATGCCGCCGCCGTACGGGATGCGGATGACCACCGGGACGGTCAGGTTGCCGTTGCTGCGGGAGTGCATCTTGGCCAGCTGCGTGGTGATCTGGTTGAAGCCCGGGAACACGAAGCCGTCGAACTGGATCTCGCAGATCGGGAGGTAGCCGCGCAGGGACAGGCCGATTGCGGTGCCGATGATGCCGGACTCCGCCAGCGGGGTGTCCACCACGCGGTCAGCGCCGAATTCGGCGAAGAGTCCGTCGGTGACCCGGTAGACGCCGCCGAGGGGCCCGATGTCCTCGCCCATCAGCAGTGAGCGCGGGTTGTTGGCCAGTGTGGCGCGCAGGCCCTCGTTGATGGCCTTGGCAATGGTCATGGTGGTCATCAGTTGGCCGCACCTTCTGCCTCGTCGGCGAATCCCGCACTGTATTCCTCGAACCAGGCCAGCTCCTCGGCCACCAGCGGGTGGGCCTCCACGTAGGTGTTGGCGAAGGCCGTCCGGATGTCCGGCGTCTCCAGGTCGTGGGTGGTCTTGCGGACGTAGGCGGCCAGTTCGTCGCCGTCGGCCCTGACCTGCTCGAAGAAGGCATCGTCGGCCAGCCCCTGGGCGCGCAGGTAGGTCTCCAGGCGCACCAGCGGATCCTTGGCCCGCCAGTGCTCTTCCTCGCTGGACTCCCGGTACTTCGTGGGATCGTCGGCGGTGGTATGCGCCCCCACCCGGTAGGTGAAGGCCTCGATCAGCACGGGGCCCTCGCCCCGGCGGGCGCGTTCCAGGGCCCACTCGGTGACGGCATGGACAGCGATCACGTCGTTGCCGTCCACCCGGATGCCCGGGAAGCCGTAGCCCTTGGCCCGGTTGGCCAGCGGGATACGGGTCTGCACGGCGGTGGGGACCGAGATGGCCCAGTGGTTGTTCTGGCAGAAGAACACCACCGGCGCCTTGTAGGAGGAGGCGAACACCATGGACTCGTGCACGTCGCCTTCGGAGCTGGCGCCGTCGCCGAAGTAGACCATCACGGCAGCCTGGGGCTCCGCTGCCGGCCCGGTGTTTCCCGCCGCGGCGGCGGCTGAGGCCGCCAACTTCTGGTCGCGCTGGATGCCCATCGCGTAGCCCACCGCATGCGGGGTCTGGGCGGCGAGGACCAGCGTGTACAGGTGGAAGTTGGTGTCTTTGGGGTTCCAGCCGCCGTTGGAGACGCCGCGGAACTGGCGCAGCAGCTCGGCAAGGTCCACGTTGCGGGTCAGCGCCACACCGTGCTCGCGGTAGGTGGGGAAAATGTAGTCCTGCGGCTGGCTGGCCCGGCCGGAGCCGATCTGGGCGGCCTCTTGCCCGGTGAGGGGTACCCACAGTGCCAGCTGGCCCTGCCGCTGCAGGGCTGTTGCCTCGACGTCGAACCGTCGGATTTTCGCCATGTCGGCGTAGAAGCCGCGGAGTTTGTCCGCGTCGAGCCGTTCGGCGTATTCCGAGAACACCGGATCGGAGCCGAGAGTCCCGTCCGGCGCAAGAAGCTGGACCATGGGGTCGGCAGGATCGCCCAGGCGCGCTTCGGCTTCCGCCTCGAGCCGGTCTTCAATGCCGGTTCCGTCGAACTCGGTAGAGGGCAGATGTGTGGCGCCCATACCGTCTCCTTGCCTGCCGCATCCGAATGCGCCGCGATCGCTGGGACATATGCCGGACCAGGAATACATTCCGGGTCCGGCATATGTTGGTGGCTTACTCGTCATTACTCTAGCGGCAGCAGGTCGGCCGCGGCCGTCATGTTAAGCGCTAGGAACGCTGCGGGGGTTTTGTATAGATTGCACAGAGTTCCAGGAAGCGGGTGTTGGCCTCCACTTCTCCGATGCTCACCCGCACGCCCTCGTTGGCGAATGCCCGTACGGAGAGGGCCCGCTCCGCTGCCAGGGCGGCGAATTCCGTGCTGTTGGCGCCCAGATCGAGCCAGACGAAGTTGCCCTGCGCCTCCGGAACGAACCAGCCGAGCTCCCGGAGCCCAGCCATGACCCGCTCCCGTTCGTCCACCAGGCTTTGTACCCTTTCTACAACATCGTCAAAATGCTCCAGCGATGCCACTGCGGCGGTTTCGGCGATCTGCGAGACGGCGAAGGGGGTTGCGGCGACCCGCAGGTGCTGCGTGAGCTCGGGGCGCGACACGCTGTAGCCGACCCGCAGGCCGGCGAGGCCATGGGCCTTGGAGAAGGTGCGCAGCACCACCACGTTCGGGTACTTCCGGTACATCTCGATGCCGTCGACGGCGTGCTCGTCGCGGACGAACTCCTGGTAGGCCTCATCGATGACCACCACGACATCCGCCGGTACCTGCTGGATGAAGCGCTCGGTTTCCTCGGTGGTGAGGATCGGGCCGGTGGGGTTGTTGGGCGTGCACAGGAGGATCATCCGGGTGCGCGCGCTCACCGCCTGGGCCATGGCGTCGAGGTCGTGGCGACCCTCGGCGGTCAGCGGGATCCGGACGCTCTCGGCGCCGGCCAGGCCGACGCAGATCGGGTACGCCTCGAAGGAGCGCCACGCGTAGATGACCTCGTCGGGCTTGCCGTCGTCGTTCTGCCCCGCGAACGTGGTGAGCAGCTGGTTGAGTGCGCCCAGGCTGCCGGCACCGGTGACGATGTCCTCGGCGGGCACGTCCAGGAAGCCGGCCAGCTTTTCCCGCAGCTTGCTGCTGAGCGGGTCCGGGTAGCGGTTGAAGTCGGTCTGCGCCGCGATGGCCTGCTGCACTGCAGGGATCGGCGGGAGCGGGTTTTCATTGGAGGAAAGCTTGTAGCTGGCCAGCCCCTCGACGGGGACCGGCGGTTTGCCGGCCGCGTAACGGGGAAGGAGGTCTACCACCGGGCGGGGCCTGATACCTCCGGCCGGGTTCTCTGATGAAGTCATGCCCACCAGCCTACTTCGGGTCCCGCCGCAGGAGTCCGCCCCAAGAGGGGGATATGGTCCCTGCCGCCGGCCCCCGGCCCTGTGACAGCATGGGCCCATGCGCTCATTCATCGTACGAGTCATCGTCAACGCGCTGGCCCTGGCCATCGCGTGCTGGATCCTTACCGGCCTGGATATCACCACGTCGGACAACGGCACTCTCAGCCTGATCCTGGGGTATCTCTTCATCGGCCTGGTCTTCGGCCTCGTCAATGCCTTCGTCAAGCCGATCGTCATGCTGCTGTCCCTGCCGATCACCATCCTCACCCTGGGGCTGTTTACGATTGTGATCAATGCCGGAATGCTGTACCTGACGTCCTGGATCAGCAGCTACACCACCGTCCAGTTCACCATCGACAGCTTTTTCTGGACTGCGGTCTTCGCCGCCCTGATCATCAGCGCCGTGTCCCTCGTCGCGAGCTTCCTTCCCGCCCTGGACCGCTGACCGCCGGCCCCTGCGCCGAAGCCATTCGCTGGGGCGGCAGGGGGTCCCTGCGCAAGGAGAACCGGGTCACCGTCGCTGTCCCGCCGGCGCCGACCACGGCTGCGAGCGCTGCGGTGGATGCCTCCAGCGACGGATCCCGGCTGGCGGCGACGTCGCGGGCGCCGGCGGCGTAGCGGGTCATGGCGTGGCCCGGGCCCAGGCCCGGCTCCAGCCACTCCGGCCCCGGGATGGGACCGGTCAACGTGACGGTCACGCGGTCCTTGGTGTCGGGCCCGGGCGCCCCGTCCGCACCGGGCACCCAGTCCGCTTCATGCTCCAGATGCAGGCTGCGGATGCCGCCCGCGGGCTCGATCGACCCCACCGGAGAGCCGGCGGTGAGCACGAACTTCAGCCTGTAGTCGGCCAGGAACGCCTTGTCGCGGGCCAGGTTCATCGCGTGGATGCCGCCCTGGCTGTACCCGACGGCGGCCACCTGGTCGCCCGCCTCGGCGCCGGCTTCCACCAGCGCCTGCCGTATGGCGGCGGCGGTCTCGGCCGACCCGAACCCCAGGCCCTCGGCAATGCCGCCGGCGTCAAAAGGGTTTGTGCCCTGCGGGAGCCCGTCCAGCTGCGTTCCGGGGACCACCACCACCCAGGCCCGACTGCCGGGCTCCCCCAGCCGGAGAACCTCAACGGACCCGGGGTTCGCGCCGAGGGCTTCGGCCCGCAGCAGCAGCCCCGCCGGTGAGACGTCGGCCTCCTCCACCCGGGTGTCCCTGCCGGCGATCCGGACCGGCCGGGGCCGCAGGAACTCGAGGCCGGGTGCGTCCGCCAGTCCGCGGACTGTGTCGCGCGCCCCGACGGCCGGTTCCCCGCCCGGGAGACGGCCGACGGGCAGGCCAAGGAGCAGCGCCAGCGCTGCCGGCACCGAGCCGGCCATGTCCTCCACGGTGTCGCGCAGGGTCACCGGCGGCAGGCCGAGCAGCCCCCACAGGGGTCCGTAGGCCGGGCCGGTCAGGCCTATCCGCAGGAGGAGGGTGTTCCGGGCCTCCGCGGACTGGTACTCCCGGTGGCTCGCCCGGACGTCGCTGCCGAGGCGCTCCAGCTCCGTCCGGACCCGGCGGAGGTCCCGGGCAGCCTCCCCGACGGCCGTGATCGCGGTGCTGCCGCTGGCGTAGGAGTCGTGCAGGTAGGACACCAGGGCGATGCGCACCGCTTCTGCTTCCGCTTCCACCGACTCGAGGTCCCGCACGATCCCGTCGAGGGCCGCCGCTCCGGCCAGCAGCTCCTCGAACTGGAAGCTGAGCCCGCCCACCCCGCCGCGGACCCGCAGCATCCCGTCCTCGGGCGCGGCCGGGACGGGAGCTGCCCCGGAGCTGGACGGCGCCGCTTCCGCCATCAGCCCGTCCGCCCGGCGGACAGCATCACGGCCTGGGCGTGCCTGAGCACGGCGGCGGTTGCCTCCTGCAGGGCTGTCCGGCTGCGCCGCAGGGAGGCGGCCTGGAGGGACAGCGCCGTCCGGTAGGCCCTGCCTGCCGGGGACTCCCAGGTCCCCATCTCCACGCCGGACAGCCGGGCCAGTGCGGCGTCGGCCTGGTCGGCGGAGGAAGCCACCCGGGCGGCCAGCTGCTGGACCTCGTAGCCGCGCGAGGCACAGGCCGCGGCGTCGCCCGCCCAGAGGACGCCGGCGGACGGGCTGCCATTGGTCGGGTTGCCATTGGTAGGGCTGGAGCTGATGCTGCCGCTCATACCCCCGACGCTAGGCACCGCGCGGGCCGCGCTGAAGCTCCCCGTGCTCCCATGTGGACAATCCCGGCGTTGTGGCCGGCAGCAGTCACATGGATCGGCGCACTTAAGGCCGGGCGGGACTTCGTGAAAGAATCAGGAACATGCCTGAAACTGCCGCCACAGCTGATACCCGCACGCCGTCCGGACGCCTGGCCCTTGCCGCGTCCCCGCAACAGATCGCGCTCGGCCCGCTGGACGGCCGGTACCAGTCCGCCGTCGCGCCGCTGGTCGATTACCTCTCGGAGGCCGCGCTCAACCGCGACCGGGTCGCCGTCGAGGTTGAATGGCTGATCCACCTGACCGGCAACAACGTGCTGCCCGGAGCCGGACCGCTCACCGCCGAGCAGCAGGACAAGCTGCGCGCCATCGTCACCGAGTTCGACGCCGCCTCGGTGGCCGAGCTGGCGGACATCGAAGCCGTCACGGTCCACGACGTCAAAGCCGTCGAGTACTACATCGGCAGGCGCCTGCCCGGCATCGGCATTGAGCGCCTGACCGCCATGGTGCACTTCGGCTGCACCTCCGAGGACATTAACAACCTCTCCTACGCCCTGGGCATCAAGGGCGCCGTGGAGGACGTCTGGCTCCCTGCCGCCCGCAAGCTCGTCGCGCAGATCAGCGCCATGGCGGAGGCAAACCGGGCCGTGCCCATGCTCTCCCGCACGCACGGCCAGCCGGCTACGCCCACCACCCTCGGCAAGGAACTGGCCGTGATCGCGCACCGCCTGGGCCGCCAGCTGGACCGCATCGCCCGGACCGAATACCTCGGCAAGATCAACGGCGCCACCGGCACCTACGCCGCCCACGTGGCCTCCGTCCCCGGCGCTGACTGGCAGCAGGTCTCCCAGAGCTTCGTGGAGGGCCTGGGACTCACGTGGAACCCGCTGACCACTCAGATCGAAAGCCACGACTGGCAGGCCGAGCTGTACGCCGACGTCGCGCGGTTCAACCGGATCCTGCACAACGTCTGCACGGACATCTGGAGCTACATCTCGATCGGCTATTTCGTGCAGATCCCGGTCGCCGGCGCCACCGGCTCCTCCACCATGCCGCACAAGGTCAACCCCATCCGCTTCGAAAACGCCGAGGCCAACCTGGAGATCTCCTCCGGGCTCCTGGACGTCCTGGGCTCCACCCTGGTCACCTCCCGCTGGCAGCGCGACCTCACCGATTCCTCCTCACAGCGCAACATCGGCGTCGCCTTCGGCCACTCGCTGCTCGCCATCTCCAACGTCGCGAAGGGCCTGGAGCGCCTGAAGGTGGCCGAAGACGTGCTCGCCGGGGACCTGGACACCAACTGGGAAGTCCTGGGCGAAGCCATCCAGATGGTGATGCGCGCGGAGGCGATCGCCGGCGTCGAGGGCATGGAAAACCCGTACGAGCGGCTCAAGGACCTGACCCGCGGGCAGCGCGTCGACGCGGCCAGGATGCAGGAGTTCGTCCAGAGCCTGGGCCTGTCCCCGGCCGCCGAGACCCGCCTGCTGGCGCTGACCCCCGGCACGTACACCGGCATCGCGGACAAGCTGGTGGACCACCTCGCATGAGGCTCCTGCTCATCCGCCACGGCCAGACGCCGGGCAACGTCCTTGGCCAGCTGGACACCGCGCACCCGGGCCCCGGACTGACCGAACTCGGTGAGCGGCAGGCCGCCGCGCTGGCACGGTCGCTGGCGAATGAGCAGGTCGACCTCCTCTACGCGTCCACCCTGATCCGCACGCAGATCACGGCCGCGCCGCTGGCCTCCGCGCGCAGCCTGACGGTCGAGGTGCTGGAGGGCCTGCACGAGATCGAAGCCGGCTCGCTGGAGAAGCTCACTGACAAGGAATCGCACCTCCGCTACCTCGGCACGGTGTTCGGCTGGGCGGCCGGGGAGCTGCACCGCAGGATGCCGGCCGGGCCCAGCGGGCACGACTTCTTCGAGCGCTACGACGCATCGATCGCGCGGATCGCCGCCGCCGCCGGGAACGCCGGGACGGTGGCTGTGGTCAGCCACGGGGCCGCGATCCGCGTCTGGACGGGGCTGCGGGCCGGCAACGTGGAAGCGGACTTCGCGGCACGCCACGTCCTCGCCAACACCGGGATCGTGGCGCTGGAAGGGGATCCCGACGCCGGCTGGCGGCTTATCCACTGGGACGGCAGTCCCGTGGGCGGCCTGGCGCTGGCGGATCCGACGGCGGAGGACCCCACCGGCGGCACGGCGTAGCCGAGTTCTCCGAACCCTTACGCGCAGGAAACACAGCCGAAACCGGCGCTGCCTAGCCTTAATCCGCATAACCCTTCGGCGAAGCGAGGCAGCCATGCAGACCAACCCGCGGCTCAACATCCGTCAGGTCACCTGGGCCAACCCTGTGGGCGCGGACCTCCGCGCCGCCCAGCAGGCCGAACTCGACGCCCGCTTTGGCACCAGCGACCATGAACCCGGGACCCCGCCGTCGGGAGCTGACACGGCGGTGTTCCTCGTGGCGCATGACAAGGCGTCCGGGCAGCCCGTGGGTTGCGGCGGCCTGCGCCTCCTTGATGCCAAGACCGCCGAGATCAAACGGCTCTACGTGCTCCCGTACATGCGCGGCTCCGGGGTGGCCAGTTTCATCCTCGCGGCCCTGGAGGGGCACGCCCATGCCATGGGCATCACGTCCATCACGGCGGAGGCCGGCTCGGTGCAGACGGACGGCCGGCAGTTCTACCAGAACTCCGGCTTCACGCCGGTGCCGAACTTTGGACCGTACATCGGGCTGGAACACTCCTACTGCTACGCGAAGTCCATCGACTCGCACAGCGCCGCGCACACCGCCATGGCCTGAGCTGCATCAGCGTTCGGCGGCGGCAGCGGCCCCTGGCTTGTGGGCCAGCCGCAGTATGCCGTCGCGCAGCGGCTGGCCCTTTTCCGCGAGCGCCAGCCGCGCCATGGCGGACGAAGCCACGCGCAATACCTGGCTGCGCAGCAGTCTCCGCCGGTTGTAGGACCGGAGGGCGTCCGGGAGCGGCCGGGTATTGAGGAGATCGGCGAGTGTTACCGCGTCGACCAGCGCCTCGCAGGCACCGCGCCCCAGATTCGGTGTCATGCCGTGTGCCGCATCCCCCACCAACACCGCACCGTCCCGCTGGTAGCTGCCCGGATATGGCACTGTCCAGACCCTTTGGGCCAGCGTCTGTTCCGGCGCCGCGGCCGTCAGGACACGGTCGATGGCGTCAGTGTGGCGGGAAAATCGCGCACGGGTGATGGCCAGTGCCTGGTCGACGTCGACGCCGGCGGGCCCCAGGTCCGACCGGTAGGAGGCATACCAGTAGGTCCGGCCACGGGACGCCGGCGCTATGCCGAACAATTGACCGTGCCCCCAGTACTCACCGCCTCCGCCAGGCGGGACCGTCCCGTCGATGACGCCGCGCAGCGCAAGATAGGGCGTGAGCCGGGCATTGGTGCGTCCGCCCCAGACACTCCGGCGGACAATGCTGTGCACCCCGTCGGCGCCGACCACCAGGCCCGGCAGCGGCAGCGACGCCACCGGGCCGTAGGCCCGGACCACCGCGGCGGGCAGCGCGGCGGCCAGCTGCTTGAGCAGGTCCGCGCGGGACACGCCAATGACGCCCGATGGCCGGGCCGAGAGCAGGACGTCGCCGGCCTCGTTCCGCAGTGCCATGCCGCCAAACCCTGAGCCGGCCTGCCGGATCCCGGGGAGAATACCCGCCCGAGCCAGTGCGCGCTGGGCTTCCGGCCACATGGCCAGGGACGTCTCCACCGGCGGCGGCTCCTCCCGCCGCTCGTGGACGACCACCCGAAAGCGCTCCGGGTCAAGGCATGCGGCGAGCGCCAGGCCGGCGATGCCGCCGCCGACAACCGATACATCCTCCATGGCCCGAGTCTACGGCCGGCGCCCGGTCCCTGGGCCCGACCGAACAGGGACCGCCATGTTCACACCGTGTTTGGACCCGGAGCGCACAACGTTTACCCGGACACACCAGACTCGAGAGCCAAGGACCGCTATTTTATCAATTTGATAGCCATAAGAGCCGATTCCGGTGTCGTCCGCTATAGGCTGGCCGGACAAATGCCACCTGGCCCCGTTCAGAAATGAGTCCCACTCGTGCGCAGATTGAAAACTTTGATTGCCGGCGCCGTCGCTGTCGCCCTCCTTTCCGGCTGCGGCGCAAGCGCCGCAGCCCCCGCACCGTCCGGAGCAGTGACCGGGCCCGCCGCCGTCGCCCCGTCCGGACCGCCCTCCGGCGAAACTCTTGTCGTGTACACCAACTCCAACGGTGAAGGCCGTGGGGAATGGCTGACGAAGAAGGCGGCGGAGGCCGGCTTTAAGATCGAGATCGTCGGCGCCGGCGGCGCGGACGCGACCAACAAACTGATCGCGGAGAAGAACAACCCGATCGCGGACGTCGCCTTCGGGCTCAACAACATGTACTTCGAGCAGATCAAGGCTGCCGGCGCCATTGCACCCTTCACCCCCGCCTGGGCCGCGGAGGTCGATACCGCCAAGGGTGACCAGTCCGACAGCAAGGCCTACTGGCCGCTGGTCCAGCAGGCAATCCTGCTCGGCTACAACACCGAGAAGTTCAGCGCGGACCAGGCCCCCAAGGACTGGACCGACCTCTGGACCAAGGACGAGTTCAAATCCCGCTACGAGCGGGTCACCGGCCTCGGCACGGCAACCGCACAGCTGGTCTTCGCCGGGATCCTGACGCGCTACAAGGACGAGAGCGGCGATCTGGGCGTCTCGGACGAGGGCTGGAAGCAGATCGAAGAGTACTTCAAGAACGGCACCCCCGCCGTGGCCAAGACCGATCTCTTCGCCCGCATCGCCTCGGGCGAGACGGACATGGGACAGATGGCCTCCTCGGTCATCCCCGAACGTGAGAAGTCGTTCAACGTCGATGTTGAGACCGTGATGCCGTCCGTAGGGGTGCCGCTGGCCATCGAGCAGGTTGCCCTGGTCAATGGAACGAAAAAGCAGGACGAGGCCCTCAAGTTCATCGACTGGTTCGGCAGCGCACAGGTCCAGGGTGAATGGTCCCAGCAGTTCAACTCGATGCCGGTCAACAAGGCCGCCGTGGCCTCGGCCAAGCCCGAGGTGGTGGAATTCTTCAACACGCTCAAGCAACAGGACATCGACTGGAACTTCGTGCAGAAGAACATGGGCGCCTGGGTCGAAAAAATCGAACTTGAATACATGAGCTGACCGCCATGATCCGTTTCGAGAACATCGAGGTCACGTTCGGCGATTTCACCGCCATCCCCGGCCTCGACTTGCAGGTGGAGCCGGGAGAATTCTTTACGCTGCTGGGGCCATCGGGCTGCGGCAAGACCACCGCCCTGCGCACACTGGCGGGCTTTATCGAGCCCTCCGCCGGCGAGGTCTACGTCGACGGGAAGGCCGTCACCCGGCTTCCCAGCGACAAGCGCCAGGTGGGCATGGTGTTCCAGAACTACGCGCTGTTCCCCAGCATGAGCGTGTGGGAGAACATCGCGTTCGGCCTCCGCGTCCGCAAGGAGAAGGCGGCCGACACCGACCGCCTCGTCCGCGAGATCGCCCGCCGGGTTGACCTGTCCGACGAACAGCTGCGCAAGAACGTGGCGGAACTCTCCGGCGGGCAGCAGCAGCGCGTCGCCGTCGCCCGGGCGCTGGTGCTGCAGCCCAAGATCCTGCTGCTCGACGAGCCGCTCTCGAACCTGGACGCGAAACTGCGCCACCAGCTCCGGGCGCAGCTCAAAGACCTGCAAAGCGAATTCGGCATCACCACGGTCTACGTCACCCATGACCAGGATGAGGCCCTGGCCATGAGCGACCGGGTGGCCGTCTTCAACAAGGGCGTGGTGGAGCAGGTCGGCACGCCGCAGAGCATCTACGACGAGTCGGCCACTGAGTTCGTGTGCAATTTCATCGGGGACAGTTCACGGCTGAGCGCCGGATTCGTCGAGGAACTGAACCGGCAGTCCGGTTCCGGCCTCGACCCCGCGGCCAACTCCTACCTCCGGGTGGAAAAGGCGTCCCTGGACCCCGCGGGCGGGGGCGGCGCGGCCGTGCCCGTGCAGGGAACTGTCATCTCGAAGACGTACCACGGCCTGCACAGCCGGTACGTGGTCCGCTGCCACGGCGCCGACATCCGGCTGCTGGTCAAGGAGGACGGCGGAACCCACCCCGCCACGGGCAGCCAGGCCACGGTGTACGTCAAGCCCTCCCACGTCCTGCAGTACCACCCGGAAACAGGCGCCTCGCTCGGCAACCGGCTGCAGGAAGCGACCAGCCTGTGAGCACGGCGGCCGGCTCGAACGGCCGGAGCATCCGGAGCATGTTCCGGTCCCCCGCGGTGCTGGTCGCCGGCGTCGTGCTGACCTGGTTCATCGCGGCGTTCCTCGTCTGGCCCAACGCGAATGTGCTGATCCAGACGTTCTTCCCGGACGGAAACTTCTCCGGCCGCGCCGCCGAAAAGCTCTTCTCCTCCCCGCGGGCCATGAAGTCCCTGGGCAACAGTTTCCTCCTGGCCGTCGCCTTGTCCATCACCGTCAACGTGGTGGGGATCTTCATTGTGCTGGTGACCCAGTACTTCAGGATCCGCGGCTCACGGATCCTGTTCCTCGGTTACGCCACCACCTTCATCTACGGCGGCATTGTGCTGGCGGCGGGCTACAAGTTCATCTACGGGGACAAGGGCATCGTGACCGGGTTCCTGGTGGGCCTGTTCCCCGGCATGGATCCCGGCTGGTTTTCCGGCTTCTTCGCCGTCCTGGCCGTCATGACGTTCGCGACCACCACGAACCACATGCTGTTCCTCACCAATGCCCTGAAGGGCGTGGATTACCAGACCATCGAAGCGGCACGGAACATGGGGGCGTCCACCTGGACCATCCTCCGGCGCATTGTCCTGCCGATGCTCAAGCCCACGCTCTTCGCCGTCACCGTCCTCTCGTTCCTGACCGGGCTGGGAGCCCTCAGCGCGCCGCAGGTCCTGGGCGGCCGGGACTTTCAGACCATCACCCCTATGATTCTCACCTTCAGCAACAGCCCGACGTCGAGGGACCTCGCGGCCCTGCTCGCCGTGATCCTCGGCGTGGCCACCATCCTGATGCTGGCGGGAATGACCAGGCTGGAAAAGGGCGGGACATACTTCTCGGTGTCCAAAGTCTCCGCCGGGCTGCAGAAACAGCAGATCCGCAACCCGGTGGCCAACGCCGCCGTGCACATCGCGGCGTACCTGCTGTTCGCGATCTACACGCTGCCCGTGGTGCTGATCGTGCTGTATTCCTTTGCCGACGGCGCCGCGATCCAGACCGGCCGGCTCTCACCCGGGGCCCTGACGCTCGACAACTACGTCCGTGTCCTCACCCAGCCCTCAGGCCTGCGGCCGTTCATCATCAGCATCGTCTACAGCGCGCTGGCCGCGCTGATCGCCGTCGGAGGCCTGCTTTTTGTGGCCCGGCTCCTGCAGAAGCACCGCAACTGGGTCACGTCGGCGGTGGAGTACCTGCTCCACATCCCATGGATCCTTCCCTCCGCCCTGCTCGCCCTGGGCCTGATCCTCAGCTACGACCACCCGAACCCCCTGGTGGGCGGCGCCGTCCTGACCGGCACCACGGTGATCCTGCTGATCGCCTTCGTGACCGTCAAGATCCCCTTCACCCTGCGGATGCTCAAGGCCTCCTTCGCCTCGGTCAACTCCTCGCTGGAAGAAGCTGCCGGGATTATGGGTGCCAAGACGCTGTACGTGTTCCGCCGGATCCTGCTGCCGATCGTCCTGCCGGCCGCGGCGGCCATCACGGCGCTCAACTTCAACAGCATGCTGGACGACTACGACACCGCCATCTTCCTGGCCCATCCGCTGTTCCAGCCCCTCGGCCTGGTGATCAAGGCGAACACGGACGGCGCCGAGGGCGTGGACGGGGTCTCCAACACCTTTGTCTACACGGTGCTGCTGATGGTCATCACGGGCGTGACGATGTACCTGGTCTACGGCCGGGCGGGCCGGAAGAAGTCCAAGCCGGCCGCTGCCGGCGGCATCTCCAAGGACAACCCGCCGCCGGCGCTGGTGGAAGCGGCGCCGGCCGAATCCGTCCGCGTCCCCTAACCGCCGTTACAGGGCCCGGCCGAGGCTCCGCCGCAGGAGCCAGGCCCCCAGCAGGAGCAGCCCTGCGGCCATGCCCGCGAGCACCCCGAGCTGGGGCAGGATGTCGGCCAGGGTGCCGCCGTGCCGCTGGATGTCGGCGAGCGCGTCGTAGGCCCAGCGGTGCGGGGTGGCGTAGGAGACTGCGGCCAGGGTGGCCGGAAAGAACTCGGGCGGCACCATGCAGCCGCCCAGCCCGCCCAGCACCAGGCCGCCGCCCACGCCGACGCCGGACGCGGCGGTGTCGTTGTCCATCACGGCACCGACCATCATCGCCGCGGCGGCGGAGACGGCGCAGAACAGCACCAGAACCAGGGCCGACAGCCACAGGGTGCCCCAGTCCACGCCAAACAGCAGCGCAGTGCCCACCATGATGAAGCCGCCCTGGACGAAGGCGATGGCGAACCGGCCCAGCGCCTGCCCGGCCACCACCTGGCCGCTGGACACCGGGGCGGACATGACCCGTCCGATCACACCGAAGCGCCGGGCCTGGATCAGCGTGGCCGCGCCGGTGAGCGAGCTCAGGAAGACGAAAAGCAGCAGCTGCTGGGACGCGCCGAGGTCGAACTTGCCCAGCCCCTGGAAGTCCTGGACGACGTCGTCGGTGTCCACCACCTGCACGGTGGGCACCGCCACCTGCGCGGCGGCCTGTGCCAGGGCGGCGCCGGCCTGGGCGTCAGGGACCCCGGCGCCGGTGAGTGCGGCCAGCTGGCTCCGGTCCAGCCCCACCGCCTGCACGGCGGTGCGGACCTGCTGCAGCACGGCCTGGCCGGAGGACTGCGGGGCCATCACGACGTCGAGCTGCGCCGGCTCACCGGCGTCGTAAGCCCTGGCGTCGGCGTCATCAAGGAACAATCCGACGTCGGTGCGTCCGCGGCTGAGGTCCGCCTGGGCGGCATCCGCGCCGGTGGCGGTGACCTCAATGCCGGCGGACTCCAGTTCCGCGGTCAGCGCCTGGGCCAGCGCGGAGCCGGGACCCGCAATGGCCACCTTGGCCTGCCCGCTGCCGGCACCGAACTGCGAACCAAGCAGCAGGATCAGCACCAGGGGGAAGACGAAGACGAAAAAGAGGTTGGATTTGTCGCGCAGGAACCGCCGCAGTTCCACGAACGCGATCGCGGCCACGGCGCTCATGCCTGCGCCCCCCGGTTCGGTAGGACCCGGGACAGGACCAGGCCGGCCGCCGCGAAGCCCAGCATCACCGCGACCGGTCCCGCTACATCCCCCAGGCTTCCGCCGCCGGCGGAGATCCCGAGGCCCCGAATGAACGCCCCGATCGGGTTGAGGTCCAGCAGCGTTGCGGCGAATCCGGTGCCCTGGACCGGGAAGAAGGCGCCACCCGCGATGCCCAGCACCATCGCCAGGATGGACTGCGCCACGTTGGCCTGTTCCGCGGTGCGGACCAGCCGCGCGACCACAAACGTAAGGCTCGTCGCGGCGGTGACGACGCTGAGGACCAGGACGGCCACCACCGGCGGAGAACCGAAGGAGACACCGAACAGCCGGGACCCGGCGGTGAGCAGAACGGTGGTGGCGACGGCGCCCAGGATGAAACCGGTGCAGGCCTTGGCGGCGACCACCGCCCCGCCGGTGACCGGCATCGACCGCAGGCGGGCCAGGGTCCCCTGTTCCCGTTCGGCCAGCAGGCCCAGCACACCGAAACCGACCGTGAACATCAGGAACAGCCCGGCCTGGCCGGCGACGAGGGTGCCGCGGAGGGAGAGCTGCTCGGCGGCGGCCTGCCCCTCGGTTAGGGTCAGCAGGGGCGGCCCGGCGGCGGCTTCCCGGGCCAGTGCTGCGAGCTGCTCGTCCGGCAGCCCGGCCGCGCCGCCGGCAGCGGCGGTGACCGTTCCCGCGGCGAACTGGTCCACGATTCCCTGCACCACGGAGACCAGCACACCGGTCTCCAGTGCGGCGCCGTTGCCCTCGACCAGCTGGACTGCTGCTGGCTGCCCGGACAGCGCAGCGTCGCTGAAACCGGCGGGGATGATGATGCCGAGCGCTGCGCCGCTGGCCTGGGTCTCGCTGCGGACCTCCCCGGCCGGGACCTTCCTGACGGTCACGTCCATGATCTCCAGTGAATCGACGGCGCCGAGCAGGGCGGCGCCCAGCGGCCCGGCGTCGTCCGCGCTGGCGATGACGGTGGCCGGCTTCAGGTCCACGGAGTCGTCACCGAGGCCGCCGAAGACGAGGCTCAGCACGCCCATGAGGGCGAGCGGGACGATGAGGGAGAAGATGAACACCGACTTGTCCCGGATGCGCTGGCGCAGGTCATTCGCGACCATGGTCCACAGTCCGTGCATGTCAGTCCCTCAGCGCTTTCCCTGTGAGGTGCAGGAAGACGGACTCCAGGTCGGGCCGGACGATCTCCACGGATGTCACCGACATGCCGGCGGCACCGGCGCCGGTGACGATCCCGGCCAGGGCGGTGGGCCCGTCACTGACCGTGAGCATCAGCCCGGCGCCGTCGTTGTCGACGTGCTGGACGGCGGGCAGCCCGCGCAGGGCGTCCGCGGCCCGGGCCGTGCTGCCGCCGCCGCGGAGGTTGATCCGGTCCACCCCGCCCGTGAGGGTGATCAGCTCATCGCGGGTGCCCTCGGCTTGAATCCGGCCCTCGTCGATGATTGCGATCCGGTCGCAGAGCCGCTCCGCTTCCTCCATGTAGTGCGTGGTGTAGAGGACGGCCATGCCTTCGACCGAGAGCCTTTCCACGGATTCAAGGATGGAGTTGCGGGACTGCGGGTCCACCCCCACGGTCGGTTCGTCCAGGATCAGCAGCGTGGGCCGGTGCAGCAGGCCGATGCCGATGTTCAGCCGGCGCTTCATGCCGCCGGAGTACTTCTTGGTCTGGTCCCCGGCGCGGTCGCTGAGGCCGATCAGTTCGAGCACCTCGTTGGTGCGCCGGGTGAGGTCCTTGCCGGCGAGCCCCTGCAGCCGGCCGAAGAACTTCAGGTTCTCCCGCGCGGTCAGGTCCGGGTAGATGGCCAGTTCCTGCGGGACCAGGCCGATGGCCCGTTTGGCGTCCGTCTCGGCCGGGGTCATGTCCCGGCCGGCCACCCGGACGGTGCCCTCGTCGGCCGGGATCAGGCCGGCGACCATGGAAATGATGGTGGTCTTGCCGGCGCCGTTGGGGCCCAGCAGCCCGTACGTTTCCCCGGCACGGATCTGGAAGGACACGCCGTCGACGGCGGTCAGGTCACCGAAGCGGCGGACGAGCCCGCTGACGTCCAGCACGTCCCTGGTTTGTACCTGCACTGCTTCCACCAGCAATCCCCCCGATGCCTCTGCTGCCCCGACGTGTCCAGACTAGCCTCGGGGCCCTGCCGGCCGCGGGACAGGGGCCTTTGGCCCAATGCCGTGTCCACTGCGCCGTGTCCGCTGTGCCGTGTCCACGATGCCGTGTCCGCTGGGCGCTAGGCGCTAGGCGGGGAGGCTGCGCGCGGCGCGAAGGCGGCGCCAGGCCGTCGGGGCGAGCACGACGGCGATGCCGACGGCGGCTCCGATGACGGTGTCCACGATCCGGTCGCGCAGCAGGAGGCCCGGTGCCGCGGGCACCACCAGCAGGGTGGAAATCAGCGCCAGGGGCGTGACGAAGACCTGGGCCAGGAGGTATTGGCGGGCAATGAACATCTCCGCGCCGAACTGGCAGGCCGCGATGATGAGGACGGTCTGCCAGGGGGCAGGCTGGAGGAGCAGGATCCCGGCGAGCAGTACCAGGCCCGCCGCTGTGCCCAGGATCCTTTGCAGCCCCCGGCTCACCCGGTGCCGGGTGGTGTGGCCCACCAGCGGCACGACGGCGGCCACCATCGCCCAGTAGTTGTGGCCGAAGCCCAGCTGCTGCCCGGCGAGTGTGGCGAGGACACCGGCCGCGCCGGCAGCGACGAGGTAGCCGGTGCTCTCGAGCAGGGCCGTGCGTTTTTCCGCCGGGGACAGCGGCGCGGCGGCGGGATGCACCCAGGGCGTGCGGCGGCTCCGGGCCAGGCGGGAGGACATGCCCACCAGCAGGGCGAAGACGGCGGTCGCGACGGCAACCAGCATGCACTGCCACAGCGGCGGCTGGTTGGGGATGGACGCAATCGCGGCGAACGCAAAGATGTGGAACAGCGAACCCGCCGGGCGGAGGCGCCACCGGGCAACAATCAGCGAGCAGCAGCCGGCCACCAGGGTGGTTGCGGCGACCTGGAGCCAGACGGTCTCCGCGGGCGTGAGCGAAAAGGCGGCCCCGGCACGGGCGGTCAGGGCGGCGAGCAGCATCACGGCCACCATCAGCGAGCCGGCGCGGACCTGTTGGCCGAAGCGCCGGGCGTGCGGCTCGTTGCGGCCGTAGATTCCGGTGAACGCCCCGAAGGAGGCGAAGATGGCCAGGTCCAGCCGGTCCAGCAGCACGAGCGTAATCAGCGGGACAAAAACGCTGACGGCGCAGCGGAGGGCAGGATGGTGGTCTTTGTTGCCCGGAGCCATGGTGAACATTTCGGCCAGCAGCTTCACGGGGCGCCTTTCTTGCGGTCGGATCATCTCGACGGCGGCGCTGGCATCCACCCCCGAGTCTACGCCGGAAGTGATAGCGTCTAGCGGTTGATTCCCCGTTTCCGGGGCGGCATACAGAGTACATCGAGGCACCCGGAGGACCCCATGCTCAAAGGATTCAAGGACTTTATCCTGCGCGGCAACGTGATCGAACTGTCCATCGCTGTGGTGGTGGGCACCGCGTTCACCTCCCTGGTCAGCGCCTTCACCTCAAACATCGTGAACCCCATCATTGCGGCGGCCGGCGGTGTGGAGACCGGCGGGCTGGGCTTCCGGATCTGGCCGGGCAATGACAAGACGTTCGTCAACATCGGGGCCGTCATTACGGCGTTCATCACGTTTATGATCACGGCCGCCGTGGTGTACTTCATCTTCGTGGCTCCGATGAACCGCATCAACCAGCTGGTCAAGAAGCGCCTCGCCACGGCGGAGCCGGAAGAGAAGCCGCTACCGGCCGACACGGCGCTGCTGGCGGAGATCCGCGACCTTCTGGCCCAGGTCGCCGGCCCGGATCACACCAGGGCGGACGGTCTGGCCGCCCGCGGACCGCTGACGGACCACCGGTCGGGTAAGGTCAGCGCGGGGTAACGGCGGCCGGCTGCCGGGTGGTGGCGTCGCGTTCCCATACCACCGGACGCCCGCTCCCCCGCCGGCCTGCCAGGGCGAACCCCACGTAAACCAGGGCATGTGCGGCGGATATCGGACCGCGGACGGACAGGGCCACCTCCGACAGCGTCCGGCCGGCCGTGCCGCGCCGGCCGCTCGGGCAGGCGACGGACGGCACGGCAGGGGCCTGGCTGTTACGGCCGTTTTGCTCAGCGTTGCCGCGGTAGACGCGGTGCAGCACCGCGATCTGACCCCCCGGCGTCCTGGGCGGCCGCACCACGACGGGATCCACATCGAGGACGGCTTTTTCCGCGGGTTCGAAGAGCCGGTCCACAAACAGGTCGTCCGCGGTCAGGGCGGGGAACGGCCCAAAGCGCTGCCGTCCCTCTTGGGAGAGCCCGTAGGCGCCGCCTCCCCACAGTCCGCCGCGGGCGGACGGAAGGCGGAGACGGGTACGGTAGTAGGAGCGGACCAGGGGGTGAGCGTCCTGCAGCTCAAAACGGGCCGCCGGTCGCGCGGCCAGCACCTGACCTGAATTGAGCGCGGCAAAAACGGACCTCACTGCGGCCGGGCTGGCCTCCACATCCGCGTCAAGGTAAAGCCGCGGCCACCGCGACGCGGCGGCGTCCCCCGCGTTGAGGGCGGCGGCCTTGGACGCTTGATCCAGCTCCAGGACGGCTACGCCGGCGAAACCGCGGGCGACCCCGGCCGTGTTGTCGGAACAGCCGTTGCAGGCAACGATAACCTCCAGCTGCCCCGCCGCAGCCAGCTCCGCCAGCGGGGCGAGGGTCCGAGCAATGACGGACTCTTCGTCGTGCGCCGGAATAATCACCGAGCCCGGCGGGAACGCTGCGTGGTCGGCCGCATCTTTGCTGGGGCCCGGCAGAGATTGCCAGCTTTCCTCATCGAGGACCGTGCGCAGCACACCCTCGCGGTCCCGCTTCCAGCAGCGCAGGAGCTCCGAGAGGGCCGCGGCCCCATGAAAGGCGGCAGCGTACGCCGGGGAATGGTATTTCCGGATATAGCGGATCCGGTTGACCGCCATCAGCGCATTCAGCCGCGGCGAGGAGCCGGAGCCGCCGCCGTCGTGGGTCACGGTGGCGGACGGCTCAAACCAGACTTTTTCTCCTCGCTCCCGAAGCCTGCGGAAGAAATCAGTCTCTTCCGAGTAGAGGAAGAAGGATTCGTCCCAGGCCACGCAATCGGCCACGACGCGGCTGACCATCAGCGCCGCGCCGCTGGCCCACTCGACGGTGTGCGCGTAGGCGTAGCTTTCCGCATGGAAATCCGTCGATGCGAGCCAGCCGGGCCTGCCGGGCGCCCGCCGCCCCAGGACGGCGTCTCCGAGGGCCCGGCTGACGCCCGGTTCACGGTGGAGCGTGGGGCTGGTGGCACCCGTCGAATCCAGGATCCGGGGCACCACAGCGCCTGCGCCCGAGGTGACCATGCGGTGCAGCATCGCTTTGAGGCAGCCGCGCTCCAACGTAAGGTCCGGGTTGAGGATCATGATGGTTTCGGCATTTCCCGCTCTCCGCAGGGAGGCGTTGATACCGGCGGCGTACCCCAGGTTGCCGCCGGTTGCGAAAGCGATTACATCCGGATGCAGGGCACGGACCTGCCCTATGGTGCCGTCCCGGGAGGAGTTGTCGGCCAACAGCACCCGCAGCGCGAGGTCGGCTGTCTCTGCGCGCAGGCACTGCAGCAAGGCGTCGACGTCGCCGGCGTTGTTGTGCGTGACGATGATGACAGCGGTATCCGCGGGGCCGTCCGGTCCGGTGAACCGCCCCGGGGTTCGTGGTGCGGGGACGGGTAGCGCCGGCACCTTCGGCGGGTCCGGCGGAACGGTGTGCGAACAGGTCCTGAGCTTCACATAGGCTGGCGGGCCCGCCAGCAAGTACCGTCCCGCGAGCCGCTTCGGCTCCAGGGCCAGCCGGTACCCCCACTCCAGCCCGTGCCGTCTTGCCCACCCGGGGGCGCGGGGAACCCGGCCGGCCAGGAAGTCAACGGCGGCGCCAAAAGCCAGCACGACCCCGGCCCCCGTCAGGGCCGCGTAGCGGTCTATCCAGAGCTCCTGGCGCGGCTTGCCCAGGCCCACAAAGAGGATTTGTGCGCCGGAACCTGCGATCTCCCGGGCGATTCTCTCGGAGGCTGTGGCCGTGGACAGTTCGCTTCTGGCCGGGGACCACATGCCCGCAACTCGAAGCCGCGGGCATTCGGCGGCAATTTTCGTGGCCAGGAGCCGCTGGTTGTCCTCCGAACCGCCCAGGAAGCCGACTGCCAGGCCCAACTCCTCTGCCCGGGACAGTAGTGGGGCTGCTAGGTCGCTGCCGGCGAGCCGGGGCCAGTGACGTCCGGTCAGGCGCTGCGACTCGGACACCAGCGGGGCGCCGTCGATCAGCTGGATCCACTCCACGGCGCTGCCCGGATCGGCGTGCATTGTTCCTGACCAGCGGCTTCCCGCACCAAAGTGGTGGAGGTGGTCGAGATTAACCGACGCCACGGCAAGGGGCCTGGATCCACGGTGTGCCGCCCGCCGCAGGATTAGGTCCAAGGCTGGCCCGTGGCCCATCAGGTCGACGGGCGTTCCGCCGAGGACCACCTTGCTGCTGGCCTGCGTTTCCATGACTCCCCTTTTCAGCACGCCGCGTCGGGCGCAAGGTGACCGTTGCTCTCGACGTACCGGCGGCCCGTGTGTGGACAAAGCCAGCGGCCGGCGCTGTCTTGTTTCAGCGGACGCCCGGCCTCGCCCACCCAGCCCGCCTGGCGCGCCGGCACACCCACCACCACCGCATAGTCCGGGACGTCCTTGGTGACCACCGCCCCAGCCGCGACGGTGGCCCACCGGCCGATGGCTACGGGGGCGACGCAGACGGCCCGGGCACCAATAGAGGCACCCTCGCCCACAGTCACGCCTACGGCGTCCCAGTCCTCAGAGCTTTTCAGCACGCCGTCGGGAGTCACCGCCCGGGGGTGTAAGTCGTTGGTGAGCACCGCCGCCGGGCCGACGAAAACACCGTCGGCAAGCCGGGCCGGTTCGTAGACTAAGGCGTAATTCTGCAGCTTGCAGTTCGACCCGACGACCACTCCCGGTCCCACGTAGGCGCCGCGGCCAATCGTGCAGTTGTTCCCCACGATGGCATCCTCACGGACCTGCGCGAGATGCCAGATCCGGGTCCCGTCGCCAATGGCGGCGCCGTCTGCTACGTCTGCTGTGTCTGCGATGGCTCGCATGGCACACCTCCTTCATTGGATTTTCGTATCGGTTTGGAGGCCGTGCCTGGAGCCTTGCCCCGGTCCGGGGGCTTTTGGATGATGCGGACTGCAGCGGCACCGAGCAGGGCACCGAGGGTGTTGTTCACAACGTCCGCCAGGCTGGCATGGCGCTGGCTCAGCGAGACAAACTGGATGATTTCGATCGCGCCCGAGGTGAGGGCTCCACATGCCACCGCCAGCCACCACCGCCTGACCGGCAGGATGAGGGCCGCAAGGACACCGAACGGGACAAAGAGTAGGACGTTGGCGCCTCCCTCGATGTGCCCGTACCCGGCACCGCCTGCGAAGGGAAATTCCCGCAGGGCATTGAGGATTTGCGCAAGAAAGCCGGCCAGCGGTCGGTCAACCGGCGTCGGCCAGATGGCCTAATCGCCAACCCGGTCAGGTACAGCGCCGAAAGGCAGGAAAGAACCATCCGGCGTCCGGCTGTGCCCGCAGCAGCGGAATCATCCCGGGCCAGGGCGGCCCAAATCCACATCTTCATGGCCGGCCCAGGGCGGCCTGCAGCTGGTCCGCCACATACTCCTGCTGCGCCTCGCTGATGTGCGGAAAGATCGGCAGCGACAGGATGCCGCCGGCAGCCCGCTCCGCGACGGGGAAATCGCCGGGGCCGTAGCCCAGCTCCCGGTAGGCGCGGCTGAGGTGCACCGGCACCGGGTAGTGGATGCCGGCGCCGATTCCTGCGCCGTTCAGCGCGGCAAGGACCCGGTCCCGTTCCGCGACCCGGATGACATACAGATGCCAGACGTCGATGTTTCCCTCGGCCGAGCGCGGAAGGATCACGCCCGGCAGGCCCGCAAGGAGTTCCTGGTAGCGGTCCGCGGCCCGCCGCCGTCGTTCGTTCCACCCGGCCAGCCGGCGCAGCTTGGCGCGGAGCACCACCGCCTGGATGGTGTCGAGGCGCGAGTTCATGCCGATCGCATCGTGCTGGTACTTGCGTTCGCTGCCGTGGGCGCCGAGCATCCGCACCCGGGCGGCAGTGCCGTCGTCGTCCGTCAGCACGGCCCCTGCGTCCCCGGCGGCGCCGAGGTTCTTGCCCGGATAGAAGCTGGTGCCGGCCGCGTGCCCCAGCGTCCCGGCGGACCGGCCGTGGCGGGACGCCCCCTGGGACTGGGCGGCGTCTTCGACAATGGCGGCGCCGCAGGCCGCCGCCACGGGGGCCAGCCGCTCCACAAACGCTGTCTGGCCGAACAGGTGGACCGGCATGATCGCCTGGGTCCGGGACGTCACCGCAGCGGCCACCTGGTCCGGATCGATCAGGAGATGCACCGGGTCGACGTCGACAAGTACCGGCACCGCGCCGATCCGGCTCACCGCCTCGGCAGTGGCGATAAACGTGTTGGCGGGCAGGATGACTTCGCCCCCGGCCGTCACCCCGGACGCACGCAGTGCCAGCTCCAGCGCGTCGGTGCCGTTGGCCACGCCCACGCAGTGCCCGGCGCCGAGGAACCGGGCGTAGGCCTGCTCGAATTCCGCGACCGCGGGTCCCCCGATGAACGATGCCTGGGTGAAGATGTCCTTCAGCCCGGCGGCGACTTCATCGGCGATCTCGTCCTGCTGGGCGGCCAGGTCAACCATGGGGACGCTGATGCCCCCCGGCCCGGTCACCGCACGCCTCCTGCGGCGGCCGCTGAGGGTTCGAGCACCCTGGCCGGAACTCCGGCCCAGATCTCCCCGTCCGGCACATCGACCAGGACGGCGGCCCCCATTCCCACCCGGCTGCCGGCGCCCACCGTCCGGGCTTCACGCACCGACGAATTCATGCCGAGGTACGCGGCACGCCCGACCCGCACGCCGCCGCCGAGGGAGACGCCGGCGGCGAGGGTGGCGAAGTCCTCCACCACCACGTCGTGGGTCAGCGTCACGCCGGGCATCATCACCACATGGCTGCCGACCGTGATGCCGGCGGTAAGGGTGACATTGCCCAGCAGGATGCTTCCAGGGCCGACGTCGCAGCAGTACGGGACACGGACAGAGCGGTCCACCACGGTCGCGAAGCGGTGGGCCGGGAATCCCAGCCCGGCCAGCCGGGCAACCACCCGCTCCCGCCCGGCGCCCGGCCCGATGCAGACAACCGCCCGGGCCCCCGGGTACCGGAGGGCGAGGCTGGCGGGTCCCAGGATCGGGGCGCCGTCCAGGTCCGTCCCCGCCTTGGATTCGTCGTCGTCAAGCACTCCGACGACGTCGAACTGGCCCTCCTCGCGGACGCAGGCCAGCACCTCCCGGGCCAGGCCGCTGGCACCCATCAGCAGCAACTCAGTCATGGAATTCCCCCGCAGCCTTCAGGATCGAACGGATGACCCGGGACTGCTCGTCCAGGGTCAGCTGGTGGTAGACGGGCAGGATCACGGTGTGGTCCGTGAGCCGCTCCGTCACGGACAGGTCCGCCCGGCCGGTGTCCATTCCGGCGTAGGCGGGCTGCCGGTGCGAGGCCATGATGCCGCGCCGGGCGGAAATGCCGTCCAGCGCCAGCCGTTCCAGCAGTTCGTCCCGGTCCAGGGCGAACTCCGGCAGGACCTCCACCCAGAACGACTGGAAGTTGCTGGTGCCGTGGAGGGGGTCCTCGCTGAACCGCAGGCCCTCGACGCCGGCGAGCGCCTTCCGGTAGGCCGCGGCGATGGCCCGGCGCCGGGACACGGCCTCGCCCAGCCGGTCCAGCTGCACCAGCCCGACGGCGGCCTGCATGTCGGTCATCCGGTAGTTGAACCCGATCTCCCCGTATTCCTCCGCGGGCGCCAGCACCGAGGCATGCCGATCGTTCGCGGAGACGCTCATGGCGTGTTCGCGGAGCTTCCGGGCGCGGCCGGCCCAGCCGGCGTTGCGCAGCGTCAGCATCCCGCCCTCCCCGGTGGTGAGGATCTTGCGCGGGTGGAACGACCAGGCGGCGATCTCGGCGCCCGCTCCGGCCGGACGGCCCCGGTAGGTGCTGCCCGCCGCGCAGGCAGCGTCCTCGATGACGGTGATGCCGAGGCCGTCGCAGAGGGCGCGGATCGGATCGAGGTCCACCGGCATGCCGCCCTGGTCCACCACAATCACGGCCCGGGTGGCCGGGGTGAGGGCGGCGGCGAGGGTCTGCACGGAGACGTTCCCGGTGTCCGCCTCGACGTCGGCGAAGACAGGCCGGGCGCCGACGTACGTGGCCGCGTTGGCGGTGGCGATGAAGGACAGGGAGGGGACCACCACGTCATCCCCGGGCCCGACGCCGGCCACTTTCAGCGCCAGGTGCAGCGCCGTGGTGCAGTTGGAGACGGCGACGGCGTGGCTGGCCTGCTGCGCGGCGGCAAATGCTTCCTCGAAGCGCGCAACGCGGGGACCCTGCGCCACCCAGCCGGAGGCGATCACTTCGGCCACGGCCGCGGCTTCCTCCGCCCCGAGCCACGGCTTCATGACATTGATCCGGCTCAGGGACCGGTCCTGGTCGAGGATCACCGCGCACCGCCGACCCTGGCGTCGGCGATTTCTGCGCGCAGGGGCCGCCACCAGTCCACCAGTTCCCGCAGGCCCTCCTCGAGGCCGGTTTCCGCCCTGAACCCCAGGTCCCGCCATGCCTCAGCCGTATCCGCCTGCCGTCTGACCACGCCGTTGACGGCGCGTTCGGGGCCGTGTTCGACGTGGAGGTCCGAATCCATGGCCCGCAGCAGCGCCTCGGCCAGTTCCAGCAGGCTGGTCTCGGTGCCGCTGGCGACGTTGTAGACCCCGTCCACCGCCGTGCTGCCCGCGGCCAGGATGTTGGCCCGGGCCACGTCCCTCGCATGGACGAAGTCCATGGTCTGCCGGCCGTCGCCGAAGATCAGCGGCGGAAGCCCGTCGTCGATGCGCTCCATCCAGCGCACCAGCACCTCGGTATAGAGGCCGTGGACGTCCATCCGGGGGCCGTACACGTTGAAGTAGCGCAGCAGTACGTAGTCCAGCCCGGACATGGCGCGGAAGCTGCGGGCCATGGCCTCGTTGAACGACTTTGCCGCGCCGTAAAAGGTGTCGTTGTTGTAGTGGTGGTGGCGTTCCGGCGTGGGGAACGTCTCCGCCATGCCATAGACCGACGCGCTCGAGGCGGCAACCAGCTTGCCGACCCGCTGCGCGGACGCCGCTTCGAGCACGTTGAAGGTCCCGTCCACCAGCACTTCGAGGGCGAGCCGGGGTTCCTCGGCGCACTGGGTGATCCGGATGGCCGCCTGGTGGAAGACGATGTCCTTGCCGCGGCTGAGGTCGTGGACCAGGTCCCGGTCCCGGAGGTCGCCTTCGATGAGTTCCACCCGCCCGCTGGCCAGCGCCGGATCGAGGTTGGCGCGCCGGCCGCGCACCAGGTTGTCGAGCACGTCCACCCGGCCGGCGCCGGCGTCGAGCAGGTGGTCCACCACCGTGGAACCGATGGTGCCCGCGCCGCCCGTCACCAGGACCTGTGCGCCCTGCAGGATGCTCATCGCGTTGCCTCCAGCCGCGTCTCGGTGCCGACCACGACGCTGGCTTTCCCGTCCGCTCTGAGGCTGTCGCTGACGGCCTCCAGGACGGACAGCACGCGGAGGCCGGAGGCGCCGCTGGTCCGGGCGGGGCGCTGCTGGCGGATGCTGGCGGCGAACTCGGCCACCATCTGTCCGAGGGCCTCGTGTTCGGGCAGGGCCGGGGACCATGTGTCGCCCAGCCGGTAGGAAATGGCGGAGGCCTTCCGGTCCGCCGCGGACGGTGATTGCCGGTCGAGGCTGACTCCCCGGTCGTAGACGCTGAGCCGTTGCTGGGGGTTCAGGTCGTCCCAGACCAGGGTCCGCCGGGAGCCGCCAACCACCAGCTGGCGGATCTTGGTCGGGCTCAGCCAGTTGACGTGGACGTGGGCCATGGCGTCGTTCGCGAGCGCGAAGTTGAGGTGCCCGACGCAGGCCTGGCCCGTTCCGAGCGGATCCGCGCCGTGCGCTGACACTTCCGCCGGCCGCAGCCCGTCGGGGAGGATGAAATCGAGGATGGACAGGTCATGCGGGGCGAGGTCCCAAAAGACGTCCACGTCCGGCTGCACGAGCCCCAGGTTGATCCGGACCGAGTCGATGAACAGGATTTCACCCAGCGACCCGTCCGCGATCAGCTCGCGGATCTTCAGCACGGCCGGGGTGTAGCAGTAGGTGTGGTCCGCCATCAGGACCAGTCCGCGTTCCTCCGCCTCCTCAACCATTTCGAGTCCCTTGACCCGGCTGTCCGCGAGGGGCTTCTCGACCAGCACATGCTTCCCCGCTTTGAGGGCCGTCAGCGCGATGCCGTGATGGGTGTGGGCCGGCGTCGCGATGGCCACGGCGTCCACGTCCGCCAGGTCCAGGAGTTCGTCGATGGAGGCGAAGACCGGAACGCCGCCCTGGGCGGACGCGAGCCTGGCAGCCCTGGGCCGGTCCAGGTCCACGATCCCGGCCAGGTCCCAGTCAGGGCTGGCAGTGAAATTCCGTGCCAGGTTGGGCCCCCAGTAGCCGGCGCCGACGACGGCGACCCTGAGCGGTCCGCCGGCAAGGCAGGGTTCCAGGCCGCGGAAGTACCCCGAACGTGATTCATCCATTGTGTGTTCCTCACTCCGTCAGTAGGCGCCGGCTGGCGCGCACATAGCTCGGAAGGTGCGCCACATGATGATGACGTCACCCATAATCGACCAGTTCTCGACGTAATAGAGATCGAGGCGCACGGCCTCGTCCCACGGCAGGTCGGACCTGCCGTTGATCTGCCACAGCCCGGTAATCCCGGGTTTGATCAGAAGCCGCCGGCGCGTGTGGCGCTCGTACCGGCCCACCTCCCGCGCCAGCGGCGGGCGGGGCCCCACCAGGCTCATTTCGCCGGTGAGGACGTTCCAGAACTGGGGCAGCTCGTCCAGCGAGAACCGGCGCATCCAGCGTCCGCAGCGGGTAACCCGGGGATCGTTGTGCATTTTGAAGAGGACCCCGGCGCCCTGGTTGTGCGCCCCCAGGCCGTCCAGTGCGGCCTCGGCGTTGACCACCATCGAGCGGAATTTGAGCATCCGGAACGGTTGGCCGGCCTTGCCCACCCGCTCCTGGCGGAAGAGGACGGGCCCCGGGCTGTCGTGTTTGACGATCAGGGCCAGGGTTAGCAGAACGGGCGAGAGCAGGACCAGCGCCGTGCCGGCAACCACGATGTCGAGCAGCCGCTTGCAGGCATGTTTGGCGCCGCTGTAGCGGGGCACGTCCACGTGCATCAGCGGCAGCCCCTCCACCGGACGCCAGTGGATCCGGGGGCCCGCAACGTTGGTCAGGGAGGAGGCCAGCACCAGCTCCGCCCGGTGCTCCTCCAGCCCCCAGCCCAGTTCGCGGATGTACTGGTTGCCGCCCGGCACGGGGCCGGCCACGATGACAGCCTCCGCCCCGCAGGTGCCCACCGTCCGGACCACGTCATCGGTGGAGGAGAGCACCGGCATCCGGCGCCCGTCGGCGTCGAACCAGGTGCCCCGCCGCCCGCCGGGCAGCGACACGCCAAGAATCTCGTAGACGGCCCCGGATTTCCGGGCGATGCGCTTGAGCACGTACCGGACGTCCTCGGGCTGCCCGATCACCACCGCCTTGACGAGGTATTGCCCGTGGGCCTGGCGCCCGTTGTACCAGCGGCGGGCCGCCCAGCGGCTGGCGGGCAGGACCACCAGCCCCAGCGGAAGGGACACCAGGTAGAACGCGGAGGCCGGCTGCACGCGGAAGGCCACCAGCAGCACCGCGAGCAGTCCGAAGACCGCACCGCTGGCGGAGGCCACGCGCTTGTACTCGCTGCTCCCGGCGCCCAGGATCTTGGGGTCCCTGGTGCGGTAGAGGGACAGGGCCGTGATCCACATTCCGCCGAGGACGGCTCCGATCAGGGCACCGTTGGCGTCCGTGGTGCTCCCCGCGAGGGGCCGGTCACCCTCGTAGTGCACGAGGAAGCCCGCCAGGACGGTGAGCAGGACCAGCAGGGTATCCGAGGCGTGCAGCACGCGGCGCAGGAACCGCGCCCACTCGCGGCCGGAGAGCGGTGGCCGGACCGGAGCCGCCTGGTCCGCATAGAAAACGGGTGCCCGGCTGGCGGAACGGACATCCGGGGCGACAAGGAACGCGCGGGCCACTGCGACTCCCTCCCAAAGGCAATTGGCTGCATCGATTGATGCCTTAGCCAATCCAAGTTGGTGGGAGCGCGCCGGTCACGAGTGGTTCATACCCGAACCGATACTTGCCTTTGCAAACCATCGCCGGCGGGGCGGTCCGGGTAGTACTCACCCCCCGGACCGCCGACCCAGAGCCTACGCGGGAAGCCCGGCTGACAAGTAGCGCCGGCCCGCGGGGAGGGGACGCTACACGGCGGAGGCGGTCATCAGGACCTTCAACGCCCCGCGGTCGACCGTCACCTCAAGGTGCGTTCCGGTGCCAAGGTGGTCGCCGTCGAGCTGGAACTCCTGTTCGCGTTCCAGCGTGATCTCCGCGGATTTGCCCTGGAAGTACTCCACTGATTCGGTCTCGTTCTTGTTCCGGCCAAAGATGCCGGCCACCACTCCCAGCCAGCCGAGCCGGCCGCGCGGGGCCAGGACCAGCAGGTCCAGCACACCGTCGTCGATCTTGGCGTCCGGGAAGATCTCAATGCCGCCCATGATCCGGCCGCAGTTGCCGATCATGACGCTCCGGATGCGGCGGCGGACGGGTTCCTTGCCGTCGACGCTGATGCTCGCCTTCACCGGTTTGCCGGGCAGTTTGCGGATGCCGGCCTCCACGTAGGCGAGCCAGCCCATGCGGTCCTTCAGGACGTCGACGGTGTCCGCCATGATGGCGGCGTCGTAGCCCAGACCGGCCATCACGAGGAACACCTGCTCCTCGTCCGCGCGGTCGAGCCTTGACTTCACGACGTCGATGGCCTCTTCACTGCCGTTAAGCACGTCGTAGCAGGCGGACACCGGATCGGTGATGTCCACTCCGAGGTTGCGGGCCAGCAGGTTGCCGGTGCCCAGGGGCACCAGGCCCATGGGCGTTCCGGTGCCGGCCAGCACCTCCGCGACGCAGCGCACGGTGCCGTCGCCGCCGGCAGCAATCACCACGTCGACGCCGGCCTTCAGCGCCTCGCGCGCCTGGCCGGTGCCCGGGTCTTCGACAGTGGTTTCCAGCCACAGCGGCTCCGCCCAGCCCTGCGTTTCGCAGAGCCGGAAAATGGCACCCTTGAGCGCCTCGCCCACTGATTTGGCCGGGTTGATAACGACGGCGGCGCGCCGGAGCCGGGGGGTGACCTCAGGCGCGTGATTGTTCTCTGTCATGGCATCCTTCTGAGGCAGGCGGGCGTGGGGTGTCCCGGATTGAAATCCTAGCGGGGTTCCGGGCCCAACCGGCGCAGCCGGGGTGCGACCCGTGGACGTTCGTGCGGCGGTGTCACTAGACTGGCCGTGCCCGGGTGCCGGGCGGGAAGCAGGAGCACATGTCCGAACCACAGCAGAACCACTCGGCCGAGGCCGACGCGTCCAGCATGGATCCCCACGACTGGGGCCGGGCCATGGCGCTGGCGGTCACCCGGCTGGCGGAACAGCTTGCCCCCGCGGACAGCGAGGACATCCACGCCTCGCTGGTGGGCAAGGACCTGCACCTCAAAATCCGCGACGCCGACGCGGGAGTCACCATCACCGTCTCCACCGCACCGGTTCCGGGCGACGAAGGCTAGGCCGCTCAGGCAAGGAACCGAGGGCCGGGCCGCCTCAGCGCCCGGCTGACAGGTCCGCGGAGATGAGCGCGGCCGTGGCCACGGCGGCTGCCCGGACCGAATCGAGGTAGGCCTCAGGGTCCGGCCGGCTGGCGACCGACTGGGCCTGCAGTGACACGTTGATGGCGGCGACCACGCGGGCTCCGTCCCGGACGGGGGCGGCGACGGACATCAGCCCGACTTCGAGTTCCTGGTCAAGCAGGCACCAGCCCTGCGCCCGGACGGCGGCCAGTTCCTCCAGCAGTTCCTTCCGCGTTCCGATCGCCCCGGGGGTCAGGGGCCGGATCTCGGCGCCCGCCAGGTACTCCTCCAGATCGGCGGGCGGCAGGGCGGCCAGCAGCACCCGGCCCATGGAGGTGGCGTACGCCGGGAAGCGGGTGCCCACCGTGATGCCGACGGTCATGATCCGGCGTGCCGCCACCCGGGCGACGTAGGCGATGTCCGCGCCTTCCAGCACAGCGGCCGACGTCGACTCCCCCAGTTGGAGGGAGAGCTCCTCAAGGTGCGGCTGCGCCAGCTGCGGCAGCGACAGCCCGGACAGGTAGGCGTAGCCGAGCTGCAGCACCTTGGCGGTCAGGGCGAAGATCTTCCCGTCCGTCCGGACGTAGCCCAGCTCCACCAGCGTGTACAGGAACCGCCGCGCGGTGGCCCGGGTAAGGTCCGTCCGGGCCGCCACCTCGGTCAGTGTCATCTTCGGGTGGTCGGTGTCGAAGGCGCGGATCACGGCCAGCCCGCGCGCCAGCGACTGCACGTACTGGTCGCTGGCCGCGGGGGCGCCGGTCACCGCGTCCTTTGCTGCGTCAATCATTGCCCTGCCTCTCGGTCCCGCACCACTTTATCCGCGTCCCCCTGTCTTTATCCGGGTCCCCCTGTCCGCGAGTGCGGGTTGCCCGCGTCAGGCCCCGGTCGCGGCGGTGAGCGGCACCGGCACCAGGTCCTGGAGCTCGTCGAGCGTGCAGCCGAAGGTCTCCCGGACCTGGACGCCGCCGGGCCCGGTCAGGAAGACGGCCTTGTCCGTGTAGATCCGGGTGACGCAGCCGACGCCGGTCAGCGGGTAGGTGCACGTCCCGACCAGCTTGGACACACCCTCCCGGGTCAGGAGCGTCATCATCACAAACACGTCCTTGGCCCCGGTGGCGAGGTCCATGGCGCCGCCGACGGCGGGGATCGCGTCCGGCCCGCCGGTGTGCCAGTTGGCGAGGTCCCCGGTGGCGGAGACCTGGAACGCGCCCAGCACGCAGATGTCCAGGTGCCCGCCGCGCATGATCGCGAAGGAATCGGCGTGGTGGAAGTAGGAGGCTCCGGGCAGTTCGGTCACCGGGATCTTCCCGGCGTTGATGAGGTCGCCGTCGATCTGGTCCCCGGTGGCAACGGGTCCCATGCCCAGCATGCCGTTTTCGGTGTGCAGCGTGATGTTCTGCTCCGGCTTGAGGTAGTTGGAGACCAGGGTGGGCTGGCCGATGCCGAGATTCACGAAGGATCCCGCCTGGATGTCCCGGGCCACCAGGCGGGCCAGGTCATCGCGGCCGAGCGGTGTCCGGGAGGTCTGGATACCGGTCTGGATGCTCATCTCAGGCCACCTTCACAATGCTGTTGACGTAGATGCCGGGGGTGACGACGTTCTCCGGGTCGAGGCTGCCGGCGGGGACGATCCCGGACACCTGGACCACGGTGTGCTTAGCCGCCGCGGCCATGATGGGGCCGAAGTTCCGGGCCGTTTTGCGGTAGACCAGGTTGCCCTTGGTGTCGGCCGTGAGCGCCTTGATCAGCGCCACGTCGGCATGGATGGGGGTCTCGAAGACCTGGCCGCGGCCGTCGAGGATGCGGGTTTCCTTGCCCTCGGCCAGCATGGTGCCGTAGCCGGTGGGGGTGAAGAACCCGCCGATCCCGGCGCCGGCGGCGCGGATCCGCTCGGCCAGGTTGCCCTGCGGGACGAGTTCCAGTTCGACTTCTCCGGCCCGGAACTTGGCGTCGAAGTGCCAGGAGTCGGACTGCCGCGGGAAGGAACAGATCATCTTCTTCACCCGGCCCTCCTTGATCAGCAGGGCGAGGCCCTGGTCGCCCTGGCCGGCGTTGTTGTTGACCACGGTGAGGCCGGTGGCGCCGCAGTCCAGCAGCGCGTCGATGAGTTCGAACGGCTGGCCGGCGTTGCCGAAACCGCCGATCATGACGGTGGAGCCGTCCTTGATGCCGGCGACGGCCTCGCCGACGCTGTCTGCGAAGTTCAGCATCGCTTACGCCTTTCCTGTTGCGGTTCCGGAGGAAGCAGTGACGTTTTCGAGGACGACGGCCAGGCCCTGGCCGACGCCGATGCAGATCGCGGCGACGCCCCAGCGTTCGCCGGAGGCCTGCAGGGACCGGGCGAGAGTGCCGAGGATGCGCCCGCCGGAGGCGCCCAGCGGGTGGCCCATGGCGATCGCCCCGCCGTGCCGGTTCACGATGCCCGGCTCGATGCCCCAGGCGTTGATGCACGCCAGGGACTGCGCGGCGAACGCCTCGTTGAGTTCGACGGCGCCCACCTGGTCCCAGCCGATGCCGGCTTTGGCGAGGGCCTTGTTCGCCGCCTCCACGGGGGCGTAGCCGAAGTACTGCGGATCGTTGGCGTGCGCACCGCGGCCGGCGATGCGGGCCAGCGGGTCGAGGCCCAGCAGCCCGGCGGCGGCCTCGCTGCCGAGCCAGGCCGCGGAGGCGCCGTCGGACAGCGGGGACGCGTTCCCTGCGGTGACTGTGCCGTTCTCTGCCCGGAACACGGTCTTGAGGCCGGCGAGTTTTTCCGCGGAGGACCCGGGGCGGATGCCCTCGTCCCGGACCAGGCCGGTGCCCGGAACCGGAGTGACCAGATTGTCGTAGAAGCCCTCGTCCCAGGCCGCGGCGGCCAGGTTGTGGGAGTCCGCGGAGAAGGCGTCCTGCGCCTCGCGGGTGATCCCGTACTTCTCGCGGAGCCGTTCCGTGGCCTCGCCGAGGGACACGGCCCACTCCGGGGGCATGGCCGGATTGACCAGCCGCCAGCCCAGCGTGGTGGACACCAGGGACATGTCCCCGGCCGGGTACGGCTTCTCGGTCTTGGGCAGCACCCACGGCGCGCGGGACATCGATTCGGCCCCGCCCACCAGCATGAGGTCGGCGTCGCCGGTGTTGATCTCCCGGGAGGCGATGATGGCGGCGTCCAGCGAGGATCCGCAGAGCCGGTTGACCGTGGTGCCCGGGACCGAGACCGGCAGCCCCGCCAGCAGGGTGCCCATCCGGGCCACGTTGCGGTTTTCCTCGCCGGCGCCGTTGGCGTTGCCGAACACCACCTCGTCGATCCGCCCGGCGTCGAGGGCCGGGGCCCGCCGGACGGCCTCCCGGATCACGTGGGCGGCGAGGTCGTCCGGGCGGACGGCGGCGAGTCCGCCGCCGAACTTCCCGAACGGGGTCCTGACGGCGTCGTACAGGTAGGCCTGGTTCATGCTGTCTTGTCCGTTCCGGTAGTTTCCGTTCCTGCGTTGTCCATGGCTGGCTTGTCCGTTCCTGCGTTGTCCATGGAATGGAAGACCTGCTGGGCGGTCTTGAAGGCGGTGTTGGCGGCGGGAACCCCGCAGTAGATGGCGGTCTGGAGCAGGATTTCCTTGATCTCGTCGCGGCTCAGGCCGTTGGTGATGGCGGCGCGCAGGTGCATCGCCAGCTCTTCCCAGTGCCCGTGGGCCACCATCGCGGTGATGGTGACGGCGGAGCGCATCTGCCGGGTTAGGCCCGGGCGGGTCCAGATGCCGCCCCAGGCGATCCGGGTGATCATGTCCTGGAAGTCCTCGGTGAAGGAATCCTTGGCGGCGTTGGCCCGGTCCACGTGGGCGTCGCCGAGCACCTCGCGGCGGACCTTCATGCCGCCGTCGTAGATGTCCTGGCTGGTGGCATCCGGCTGGACTACCCCATTCCGCCCTGCGCTGCTGGGATCTGCGCCGCTGGGATCGGCGCCGCTCACTGTGCTGCTCCGGCAGATTCCGCCCAGGTGATGAGGCTGCGCATCAGTCCGGCGACGTGGCCGGGCGCCTCGAACGGCGCCAGGTGGGCCACCCCCTCGAGGGTGGCCGCACTGGCGGTGCCGCCACCGGCCGTGATTCCTGCGACGATCTCGGCGGCCAGCGACGGCGGGGCCACGCCGTCCAGGGCTCCGGCGATCGCCTGGGTGGGGACGGTGATGCTGCCCAGTTCGTGCCGCACATCGTAGCCGGCGAGGGCCTCGCAGCAGTAGGCGTAGCTGAAGCGGTCGGCGTCGCGCAGGCTGTGCAGCAGCCGGCTGCTGAGCTCGGGCTGGTGCTCCATAAAGCCGGGGGCGAACCAGCGCTCCGCCGAGCCCTGGATCATCACCGGGGTTCCCTGGCTGCGGACGGTCTCCGCGCGTTCCAGCCAGCCCTCCGGGGTGCCCAGCTTGGCGCCGGTGCACTGCACGGACAGGCTCTTGAGCCGTTCGCCGTGCTTAATGCCCAGCTGCAGCCCGGTGGCGCCGCCCAGGGAGACGCCGGCGTAGTGGAAGCGGGCGTACGGGGCGATCGAGTCGACAAGGTCGACGACGGCGTCGGCCAGTTCCGCGACGGTGAACGGCCCGGCTGCGGCCGGGGAGATGCCGTGGCCGGGGAGGTCCCAGGCGACGACGTCGACGTCGTCGCCGAGCACGGCGGCGGCCTGGCTCCAGAGCAGCGTGGAGGTGCCCAGGGACGGGCCGGCCACGAGGAGGGGTTTGTCGCCCAGCGGACGCTGGGGCGAGAGCAGTACTGCCTTCACTGTTGGTCTAGCCACGGGAGGCTCCGTTCAGGTCGGGGGTGGGTGATGAGGCGGGTGCGGCGTATTCCGGGTAGGCCGCCAGGATGCGTCGGGAGATGTCGGCGGCGTGGCCGAGGTAGTTGGCCGGATCGAGCAGTTCCTCCAGCCGGGCATCCGGCAGGAGGTCCGCCGGGACGGCCTCCCGGAGCAGCCGCCGGTACGTGGCGGCCTGCTCCGCGGCGGGGACCTGGAGCGTCCGGTCCACAGCGGCCTGCAGCCGGCTCCGGCCGTCGGCTCCGGGCAGGAGCGGCGCGACGGCGGCCGCGACGGCTTCGCTGAGCAGCAGCGGCCCGGACAGGTCCAGGTTGCGGCGCATGGCGTCGGGAAAGACCTGCAGGCCGGTGGCCAGTTCCCGGAGCTGCTCGGCGGCGCCGAGCCCCAGCCGGAGGAGCTGGCGGAGCGCCGGCCATTCGCTGTGCCAGGCGCCGTCGGGGCGTTCGTCGTTGAAGGTGGCGGCGGCCAGGTGCAGCTGGGCGGCCTGGCCGGGTGCCTGCAGGGCCGCGCTGCGGACCAGCACGGACAGCACCGGGTTCTGCTTGTGCGGCATGGCGGAGGACCCGCCCCGTCCCGCTGCTCGGGGTTCGGCGAGTTCGGCCACCTCCGGGCGGCAGAGGAACAGCACGTCGGAGGCGATCTTGCCCGCCGCGTCGGTCACGGCGGCCAGCGCGTCGCCGAGGGACGTTACCGCCAGCCGGTTGGTGTGCCACGGTGCCGGGACGGGTGCCAGGCCGAGTTCGGCGGCCAGCCGGTCGGAGAGCTCAAAGGCGCTGACGCCGGAGCCGTCCGTGAGCACCAGGCCGGCGGCGAGGGTTCCGGCCGCTCCCCCGGTCTGTACCGGGAAGTCCAGGGACTCGAGCCGGCGTGCCGCGGCGGCGAGCCCGTGGAACCACTGGGCCGCCTTGAGTCCGAAGCTGTACGGCAGGGAGTGCTGGGTGAGGCTGCGACCCACGCAGAGGGTGCCGGCATGCTGCTCCGCGAGGGCGGCCAGCGCCGCCGTCGTTGCTTTCAGCTCGGTGAGGAGCCCGCGGACAGCGTCCCTGGCCAGCAGGACCAGCGCGGAATCGAGCACGTCCTGGCTGGTCAGCGAGGTGTGGACGGCTTTCGCGGCGCCGATGCCGGCCGTATCGAGGGCCGCAACCTGGCCACGGAGGTCGGCCAGCAGCGGGATGACCGGGTTGGCGCCGCCCTGGGCGCGCACGGCCACACCGGCAAGGTCGTAGCTGTCCACGTCGGCGGCCGCGGCCACCACCGCGGCGGACCCGGCGGGCGCCAGGGAGGCGCCTTCCAGGACCGCGGCCCAGGCGGCCTCAACCCGGAGGATGGCGGCCAGCACGGCCCGGTCGCCGGTGAGCTCCGCGACGAGGGGCGACGCCGAGACGGGGCTCAGCAGCCCGACGTCACCGTCAGTAACGCTGCCAGTTTCACGGGAGGTCACGTCGAGGCGCCCTCGGGGTCGGCACCTTCAAAATCAAGGAACACGGTTTCGCGGTCGCCCCGCAGCCGGACGTCCCAGGTCAGGCCGCCGTCGGGATCGCGGCGGGCGATCAGGGTGCTGCGGCGTTCCGGGTCCAGGGAGGACAGCAGCGGGTCGGTGGCGAGGGCCTTCTCGTTTTCCGGCAGGTAGATCCGGGTGAAGAGCCGGTTCATGAGGCCGCGGGCGAAGATCGCGACGGCGATGAACGGGGCCGCGCCGTCCTCGGTGGGGCCGGGGTTCACGGTGGTGAAGGTGAAGACGCCCGTGTTGCCCACGGCGCTGCGGCCGAAGCCGGTGAAGGTGTAGCTGTCGCGGACCAGGGAGCCGGTGCGGTGCGGCACATTGCCGTCCGCGTCGGCCTGCCAGATTTCCAGGATCGCGTCCGGGATGGGGTGCCCGGCGCCGTCGTACACGGTGCCCTGCAGCCGGATGGAGCCCGGGGAGCCGGGGGCCAGGAGTTCACGGTCCTGGGCGTAGGGCAGGGCGTAGCCGTAGAAAGGGCCCACGGTCTGGCCGGGGGTGGGGGTGAGCTTACCCCTGCTGGCCCTATTCATCGTGGTCTCCTTCTGTGCCTATGGCCTCGTTTTCGGTCCAGGTCCGCTTGGACCCGGTCAGGACGATGTCCCAGGTGTACGCCAGCGCCCATTCGGGTTTGGTCTGCTCGTGGTTGTACGTGGCGACGAGCCGGTCGCGGGCGTCCTGGTCCACGATCGACTGGTAGATCGGGTCCAGCGGGAAAAGCTGGTCCCCGGGAAAGTACATCTGGGTGACGATCCGCTGGGTGAATTCCTGGCCGAACAGGGAGAAGTGGATGTGGGCCGGGCGCCAGGCGTTCAGGTGGTTCTTCCACGGGTAGGCGCCGGGCTTGATGGTGGTGAAGCTGTAGGAGCCGTCGGCGCCGGTGATGCAGCGGCCGACGCCGGTGAAGTTGGGGTCCAGCGGGGCGGGGTGCTGGTCGCGCTTGTGGATGTAGCGGCCGGCGGAGTTCGCCTGCCAGATTTCCACGAGCTGGCCGGCGACGGGGCGGCCGTCCCCGTCGAGGACCCGGCCGGACACGATGATGCGTTCGCCCAGCGGTTCACCGTTGTGCGCGATGGTGAGGTCGGCTTCCAGGGCGTGCACGTCCATGTGCCCGAAGGCCGGGGAGTGCAGCTCGATGGTTTCCGGGTCCGCGTGGTGCAGGTCCTTGGTGGGGTGGCGCAGGACGCTGCTGCGGTACGGTGCGTAGTCCAGGCGTGGCTGGGTTTCTGCCGGGGCGCCGTTGCTGAGCGCCTGGGCGTAGGCATCGCCGAGGGCCTTCATCTCGGCGCTGAGGTCCGCCTGCGACTCTGCGGCGGTGTCCAGGGCGGGGCGGGCGGGCGCAGGCGTCGTCGGTGCGGCCCCCGCGGCGTCGTCGGACACGTCCTCGGTGAGCGGGTCCGCGTTGTAGGTTTCCAGGTTCAGTTCTTCAGGCACAGCAGCCTCCTTTCGTTGGATGGGGCGGGGGGTGGGGTGGTGGGCGGGGTTGGTCAGGTGGTGGCGAGCTGGTGCAGGTGGTCGTACTGGACGGCGTGCCGCACCGGGGCGTTCGGGGCCCCGTAACCGTCGTAGGTGCCGCGGCGTTCCACCATCTCGAAAAACACGCTGCCTACGGTGGCGGTGTAGAAGTGCAGGAATTCGCCGTCGGCGTCGCGGTCGTAGAGGAGGTTGAGCTCCCGGAGGGTTGCCAGGAAGGCGGGGTCCAGGGCGAACCGGGCGTCCAGGTCCTCGTAGTAGTTGTCCGGGATCTGCAGGAACTCCAGGCCCCGGGCTTTGGCGGCCCGCGCCGTCGCCACGAGGTCGTCCACGGCGAAGGCAATGTGTTCCTGGTAGGTGCGGCGCCGGCCGGTGCACTCCGGGCCGGCCGTCGCGTCCTCCGGAGCCCCGCCGTCGCGCTGGACCAGGGGTGCCAGGTTCAGCACCAGGCGGACGCCGCGGTCCCCGGTGGCCATCACCTGTGACCGGACCAGCCCGGTGGGGCTGGCCACTTCCGCGTACGGCTGGGCTTCCAGGGCCAGCGCGCTCGTATAGAAGAGCACGGCCTCGTCGAAGTGCTGCCAGGGCTGGGCGAGGTTGACGTGGTCGATCACGGCTCCCGGCGCCCCTGCCCCGGCGTTAGCCGGGTGGTCCAGCCCTTCGCCGAATTCGCGGGTCCACACGGCGGTGCCGTCGGGGCTGCCCTGGCACAGGAAGATCTCGGTGGAATCGGGGGCGGCGAAGCCCTGGAAGATTTCCTCATCGGCCTGGCTCTTGCGCGGCACCGACGGGGCCTTGAGCTGCTGGGCCCGGGCCGCGGCAACCACGGGGGAATCGACGTCGAAACCGAGGGCGGAGATGGCGGGGGCGGCCGGGGCGCCGGAGCCGGGGGCCGGCACCTCGTTGATGATCACGCGGGCCTGGCCCATGGTCCACAGCTGCACGTCCTTGGTCCGGTGGCGCCCGTTGAACGCGAACCCCAGCTGGCCCAGCAGGGTTTCCAGGCCGGCGGTCTCCGCGGCCGCCACCTCGGCGAAGTTGAAGCCGGCGGGCTCGGCCACCTGCGGGAGCGTGGCCAGTTCCATCGGGTACCGGCGGCGGGCCGGAAATGCTCCGGCCCTGGCGGCGTCGGCCGGCGCGGCGGCCGGCTGCGCGTCCAGCCACTGGGCGCCCTGTTCCTCGAGCCAGATCAGCGACCGCATCGCATCCACGGCGGTGCGGTCGACGTCGGACTGGCGGAAGACGTCGTTGAAGACTTCGAGGGACACCGGGCCGGTGTAGCCGGCCCGGACCACGTGGCCCAGGAACTTGGCGAGTTCGAACTGCCCTTCACCCGGGAACACCCGGTAGTGCCGGCTCCAGGACAGCACGTCCATGGACAGCCGGGGGGCGTCTGCCACCTGGACGAAGAAGATCTTCTCCGGGGCGAAGGACTCGATCGGGGCGGTGTCCCAGTCGCGGGAGAGGATGTGGAACGAGTCCAGGCAGGTGCCCAGGCTGGGGTGGTCCACGGCTGTGACCAGCCGGTGGGCGTGCTCGTAGTCGTTGACGTATTTGCCCCAGGCCAGTGCCTCATAGGCCACCCTGACGCCGTGGTCCTGGGCCAGGGCGGCGAGGGCGGCAAGCTGCTCGGCCCGGAGCCCGTCGTCGTCGATGCTGGCGGTGGCCACGTTGGAGCAGACCAGCACCGTGTCCATGCCGAGCCGGGACATCAGCCGGAACTTGGCGTCCGCGCGGCGCAGGTTGGCGGCGAGCAGGTCCCCGGGGACGCTGTCGAAGTCCCGGAACGGCTGGTACAGATCCAGGCCCAGGCCCAGGTCCGCGGCCATCGCGCGGATTTCCTCCGGGGTGAGCGCGGAGGTGACGAGGTCCTGTTCGAAGATTTCGATCCCGTCGAAGCCCGCGGCGGCGCAGGCCTGCATCTTCTCGCGCAGGGTGCCGGAGAGGCAGACGGTGGCGATTCCGGTGCGCATCAGGCGGCCACCTCTTCGGCGGCGACGAGCTCCAGGAAGTGGGCGCGCATCCGGTCCGCGTCGGCCTCGCGGCCGGTGAAAATCCGGAAGGCGTCAGCGGCCTGCCCCACGGCCATGCGGCCGCCGTCGAGCACGTCGCAGCCCTTGGCCCGGGCTTCGCGGACCAGCTCGGTCTCGATCGGCCGGTACACGATGTCAGCGACCCAGTGGCGTGCGGACACAAGGGACATGTCCAGCGGGACGCCGGGGTGGGCGGCCATGCCCACCGGCGTGCAGTGCACGAGGCCGTCGGCCATCGGCATCAGCTGCGGCAGCTCCGCCGTCGTCCGCGCGGTGACCAGCTGGTCCGGGAAGAAGCCGGCCAGTTCGGCGGCGCGCGCCGCGCAGCGGGCAGGGTCGGTGTCCACCAGGTCCAGTTCGCGGACTCCGGCGGTGAGCAGGGCGTAGGCGACGGCGGAGCCGGCACCCCCGGCCCCCAGCTGCACCACGCGGTGCAGCTTGGCTCCCGGCAGGCCGGCGGCCAGCGCCGCGGCGAACCCGGAGAAGTCGGTGTTGTGGCCGATGAAGCGGCCGTCCCGGATGGTCACCGTGTTGACGGCTCCGAGGCGCCGGGCGTCCGGGGTGACCTCGTCGAGGTGTTCCAGGACCAGCTGCTTGCACGGATGCGTGATGTTCAGCCCGTTGAAGCCCAGGCGGTAGGCGCCCGTCAGGAGCTCCCCGACGCTCCGGCCGGAAAGCCCCAGCTCGGTGAGGTCGATGGGGCGGTAGAGGTACCGGAGGCCCTGCACATCACCTTCGCGTTCATGCATGGGGGGCGTGAGGGACGGCATCACGCCATCGCCTATCAGGCCCACGAGGAAGGACTCTGCTCGGTTGCTCATCCGTATAGCTCCTTTGACAACGGCGCCCGGCCGGCGGGGACGCGCTGGGCGCCCGCGGACCGTGTGCTGGGGATTACAGTACCGCATTTGTTCACATGTTGCACTGTTGTTCTACTAGCGAACAAATACAGGCTGCGCATGGGTTTTATTGCTGGGGCAGCCGGGCGGACAGCTCCGCCGCCGCCGACTGGAGGAGCGGGACCAGGGCCTCCAGGGCTTCGACGGTCATCCGGAAGACCGGGACCGCCGTGGCCAGGGAGGCAAAGGCGTGGCCCTGGGTGTTGAACACGGGAACGGCGACGGCCCGCATGCCCATCTCGTTTTCCTGGTCCATCAGCGCGTAGCCGCGCTTGCGGACCAGGTCGATCTCGGCCCGGAACGCCTCGCGGTCGGTAATGGAGAAGTCGGTCAGCGGCTCCAGTTCCAGCTCTTCGACCAGCTGGTGGCGGGTGGCGTCATCGGCGAACGCCACCAGCGCCTTGCCCACCGAGGTGGTGTGCAGCGCGCCCAGGTGGCCCGGGTCGCTGGTGACGCGGAAGGTCTGCGGCCCGTCCACCTTGTTGACGGTGAGGTGGTGGTTCCCGTCGCGGACGGAGAGGATGGTGGCCTCGCCCGTCTCCTCCGTCACCCGCCGCAGGATGGGGAGCGCTGTCCCGGCAAAGCCGTGGTGGTTGGACACCCGCTGCCCCAGCTGGAAGATCCGCAGGCCAAGGTGGTAGCGGCGGCCGTCCGGCTCGTAGTCCACAAAACCGTCCCGCGTCAGGGATCCCAGCAGTCGGTATGTGGTGCTGAAGGGCAGTTCCGCCCGGCGTGACAGCTCGGCGGCACTCGCGCCGCGCGGCTCGTCGCCGAGCAGCACCAGCAGGCCCAGGGCCTTCCCCACCATGTCCGTCCGGGAATCCTCCCTGGCGCCCTTGGGGCCCTTGGATCCCGGAGAGGTGGAGCTTGGCGCGGAGGCGGCATCAGCGGCGGCGTCATCGGCCGCCGGCTTTGTGTCTTGGTTCACACTCATGGCTCAATGCTCTCACATGGTGAGAGCTATTTCTAGATGGTGATTATTTTTGTTGACAAGTGATCGCGCTCACAGCCATGATTGCTACATCGCACAAGTAGCTCCCACCATGCGGCTACTCGTCCAGGTCTTTCCATGAACCTTCCGCCGCCGCACACTTATGGCCAGCGGCGGCGGAGACCTTCCTGATCCATCCGCGACAATGTCGTCACACAAAGGAACACCATGAGCCAGACACTCCCGTCTACGACTCCGGGCACCAATGCGCCGGCCGGGACGCCGAAGAAGGCAGCACTCGCCAGTTTCCTGGGCAGTGCCGTCGAGTACTACGACTTCTTTATCTTCGGATCCGCCGCCGCGCTGATCTTCCCCACGGTCTTCTTCCCGGACGCCGGCGCCAACGCGGCGATCATGTCCTTCGCGACCTTCGGTTTCGCGTACGTCGCCCGGCCGGTGGGCGCAGTGATCCTGGGGCACTTCGGTGACCGGGTGGGCCGGCGCAAGGTCCTGATGTTCACGCTCCTGCTGATGGGCGCATCGACGTTTGCCATCGGCTGCCTGCCGGACTTCAACACGATCGGCTGGTGGGCTCCGGCCCTGCTGGTGCTGGCGCGCCTCTGCCAGGGCCTCTCGGCGGCCGGCGAGCAGGCGGGCGCCTCCTCCATGACGCTGGAGCACGCCCCGGACAACCGCCGCGCCTTCTTCACCTCCTGGACCTTGACCGGCACCCAGGGCGGCCAGATCCTCGCCGCCCTCGTCTTCATCCCCGTCCTGGCCCTGCCGGACGAGATCAAGTACGGCATCGGCTGGCGCATTCCGTTCTGGCTCAGCGCCGTCGTGGTGATTGTGGCGTTCTTCATCCGGCGCACCCTGCACGAACCCCCGGCGTTCGAGGAAGCCCAGAAGTCCGCCCAGATCTCCAGGCTGCCCGTCGCGGACCTGCTCAAGCACCACTGGCGCGACGTCCTCCGTGTCATCGCCTGTGCCTTTATCGCCGCCGTCTCCACCGTGTTCGGCACCCTGGCCATCGCCTACGCGAAGACCGTCGCCGGCGTGGACGGCACCACCACCCTGTGGCTCGTCGTCGGCGCGAACTTCCTGGCCCTTGGCACCCAGCCGCTCTTCGGCATGCTCGCGGACCGGATCGGCCGCAAGCCGGTCTTCGTCTACGGCGCCGTGGCCAGCGCGGTCCTGACGCCGGTGTTCCTGCTCAGCCTGGAGTCCGGCAGCACCCCGCTGATGTTCCTGGCCGCCATCGGCTTCTTCTCCTTCGGCTACGCGGCCGCCAACTCCGTCTGGCCCGCCTTCTACGCCGAAATGTTCAGCACCAAGGTCCGTTTCTCCGGCCTGGCCATCGGCACCCAGCTCGGCTTCCTGATGGCGGGGTTCGCCCCGGCGATCGTCGCAGCCATGGGCGGCATCAAGCCCGGCGGGTGGGTCCAGATCAGCATCTTCACCGCCGTCATCTGCCTCATCTCGGCGGTCTCGGCCCTGACTGCCAAGGAATCCTTCAAGGTCCCCACCAAGCAGCTCGGGCTGAAGTAACGGGGCGCCCGGCCCGGTTGTTCCGGGCCGCAGTGCCGCAAAAGCCCGGCGTGTCCGCAGGACGCGCCGGGCTTTTTCCGTGCCGCGTCCGCAGGAAAGGCAGCCGGCCGGCCCTGCCGTCAGGCTTTTCCGGTCCCCAGCACGGCGCCAAGATCGTATTTGACCGGTTCCTCGAGCTGCCCGTAGGTGCACGACTTCGGGTCCCGGTCCGGGCGCCAGCGGACGAACTGCGTCGTGTGCCGGAACCTCTCGCCCTCCATGTGGTCATACTTCACTTCCAGCACGCGGTCCGGCCGGAGCGGGGTGAAGGACAGATCCTTGCCGCCGCTCCACCGGCTCCCCTGCGCATTGCGCGGCGTCCGGCTGCCTTCCTCCTGGCGCGCCCAGGCCCAGGGGTGGTCCTCAAACCCGGTCACCAGCGGCTGGAGCTCCTCGAAGAGCTCCTCGCGGCGCCGCATCGGGAAGGCCCCCACGACGCCGACGTTCGCGAGTGCGCCGTCATCGTCATAGAGGCCCAGCAGGAGGGAACCGATGCGGCCCGGCCCGGACGTGTGCACACGGTACCCGGCGACGACGCAGTCTGCGGTGCGGACATGTTTGACCTTGAACATGGAGCGCTTGTCCGGCAGGTACTGCCCGTCCAGGGGTTTGGCCACGATCCCGTCGAGGCCGGCCCCCTCGAACTGGTGGAACCACTCCTCGGCGGTGGCCCTGTCCCGGGTCGCGGCGGTGAGGTGGACGGGCGCAGCACTGCCGGCAAGCACGCGTTCCAGCGCCGCGCGCCGCTCGGTGAAGGGGCGCGCCGTGTAGTCCTCGTCGTCGAGGGCCAGCAGATCGAACGCGACGAACCGTGCGGGAGTCTGTTCGGCCAGCAGCCGGACCCTGCTCGCGGCCGGGTGGATCCGTTGCTGCAGCATGTCGAAGTCGAGACGGTCGCCCGCGGCGCCGACCAGGATGATCTCGCCGTCGAGCACGCAGCGCGGAGGAAGGTTGGCCTTCAGCGCCTCGACGAGCTCCGGAAAGTAGCGGGTCAGCGGCTTACCGTTGCGGCTGCCGATCTCCACGTCGTCACCGTCGCGGAAGATGATGGACCGGAACCCGTCCCACTTCGGCTCGAACATCACCGGCCCCTCGGGCAGGGCACTGACGGACTTCGCCAGCATGGGCGCTATCGGGGGCATCAGCGGCAGTCGCATAGGCCCCATTCTGGCCTGCCGTTCCGCCGCCCGCCAGAGGAGGGGCGGCGGAAGACGCACAAGTGTTTTCCTCGACAACCGGCAGGGGCGGCGGTAAAGATGGACGATGGCTACCCTCGGTTTCCACGCATCCCATGAACAGATCAGTCCCGGCCAGCTCCTGAAGGACGTCCAGCTGGCGGAGCAGGCGGGCTTCGATGCCGCCATGTGCTCGGACCACATTGAGCCGTGGTCCGCCCGGCAAGGGCATTCCGGATTCGCCTGGTCGTGGCTGGGGGCGGCCCTGGCCACCACCGGGCTGCGCTTCGGCACCGTGACGGCACCGGGCCAGCGCTACCACCCCGCCATCATCGCGCATGCGTCGGCCACGCTGGCGGACATGTTTCCCGGCCGCTTCTGGATGGCGCCGGGCAGCGGCGAATACATGAACGAGCACGTCACCGGCCAGGCCTGGCCGGACAAGGCCACCCGCCAGCAGCGCCTCGAGGAAGCGGTCCGGATCATCCGGGACCTCCACGACGGCAAGGAGGTCACCCGGGACGGCCTGGTCACCGTCCAGCAGGCCCGGATCTGGGACGTTCCGGAGATCAAGCCGCCGCTGATCGCCCCGGCCATCAGCGTGGAGACGGCCCGCCGCGGGGCCGCGTGGGCGGACGGCCTGGTCACCGTGAACCAGCCGCACGCCAAGCTGAAGGACATGCTCGCCGCCTACCGCGACGCCGGCGGCAAGGGAAATGCCGTGCTGCAGGTCCACCTGTCCTGGGCGCCCACGGAGCGGGAAGCCGTGGCGGTGGCCATGGACCAATGGCGCAGCAACGTCTTTGCCCCGCCGGTCCCGTGGGACCTGCCGACGGCGGGACACTTCGACGTCGTCAGCGCCGACGTCGGCGAGGACCAGGTGCGGAACGTCGTGAACATCTCCGCCGACACCGGACAGCACGCCCAGTGGCTCGCCGAATATCTCGATCTCGGCTTCGACGAGCTGTACCTGCACTTCGTCGGCCAGGAACAGGCGCCGTTCATCCGGGCCTTCGCCGAACACGTGCTGCCCCAGCTCCGCGGGTCCGGAACTCCGCGCCGGGACCGGGCGGCAGCCCTGTGAGGATTGCCGAGACCTCTGACCTCTGGTGGAAGAACGCCGTCATCTACTGCCTGGACCCGGAAACGTTCTTCGACGACGACGGCGACGGCACCGGGGACTTCGGCGGCCTGATCCAGCGCGTGGACTACCTCGCGGCCCTGGGTGTGACGTGCATCTGGCTGATGCCGTTCTACCCCACCCCGGACAAGGACGACGGCTACGACGTCACGGATCTCTACAGCGTGGACCCGCGGCTGGGGAACCTGGGCGACGTGGTGGAGTTCATCCGGACCGCCAAGGACCGGGGCATGCGCGTGATCGCGGACTTCGTCCTTAACCACACCTCGGACAAGCACCCCTGGTTCGTGGAGTCCCGCAAATCGGTGGACAACCCGTTCCGCGACTACTACGTCTGGCGCAAGGAGACACCCCCGGACACCTCGGACCAGGTGGTGTTTCCCGGCGAGGAGACGTCCATCTGGACCCAGGACAAGGCCACCGGTGAGTGGTACCTGCACATGTTCGCGAAGCACCAGCCGGACCTGAACGTCGCCAACCCGCGGGTGCGGGATGAGATCGCCAAGTCCATGGGGTTCTGGCTGCAGCTGGGTCTGGACGGCTTCCGGCTGGATGCCGTCCCGTTCTTCCTTGAGCTGCAGGGCACGTCAAAGGAAGATTCGGCAACGGTCGACCCGCACGACTACCTCAGCGCGCTCCGCAGTTTCCTCAACCGCCGCAACGGCAGCGGGATGCTCCTGGGCGAGGTCAATGTCCCCTACAAGGACCAGCTGAAGTACTTCGGCGGGGCGGCGGGAAACGAGCTGAACATGCAGTTCGATTTCCTGTCCATGCAGAACCTGTACCTGTCCCTGGCCCGCGAGGAAGCCCGGCCGCTGGCAAAATCGCTGGCCTCGCGGCCGAAGATCCACCCGGACAACCAGTGGGCCATGTTTGTCCGGAACCACGACGAGCTGACCCTCGACAAGCTCAGCGACAGTGAGCGCGAGGAGGTCTTTGCGGCGTTCGGCCCGGATGAGGACATGCAGATGTACGGCCGCGGCCTGCGCCGCCGGCTGCCCACCATGCTCAAGGGCGACCCCGCCCGGATCCGGATGGTCTACTCGCTGATGTTCGCCCTGCCCGGGACCCCCGTGCTGTTCTATGGCGAGGAAATCGGCATGGGCGAGGACCTGTCGGCGAAGGGCCGCTCGGCTGTGCGGTCCCCGATGCAGTGGACCGACGGCGACAACGGCGGGTTCTCCACGGCTCCCGCGAAAGACCTGGTGGCGCAGGTCGTGGACGGATACTTCGGGCCGAAAAACGTCAACGCGGCAGCGGCGAAGAGGGATCCGGCGTCGTTGTGGAACTTCATGGCCACCTTGATCCAGCGTTACCGGGAGAGTCCAGAACTGGGCTGGGGCGACTTTGAGCTGATCAAGCAACCGGACGCGAAGGTGCTCCTGCACCGGTGCACCTGGGAAGGCTCCACGGTGGTCCTGGCCCACAATTTCGGGGCCGAGCCGGCCTCTGTGGTTGCCAGCCTGGCCGCGGCCGGGGACCCGGAATCCGGGTTTGAGGGGGCTTACCTGCGGGACCTGCTGGACGGTGAGGATGTGGCACTGGCAGAGGACGGAGGGTTCGAACTGGAGCTGGACCGCTACGGCCACCGCTGGTTCCGGGTCCAGCGGCCGGGCCAGCGCCATATCCCCTGAGGCCTCCGGCCGCGGTGCCGGCCCGGTAACGGCGGCGGCGCTGAACGCTTACCCGGCCCTTACCGGGCTGAAACGCAGCGGCAACATTGGCGCAGGACACTGGAAGTGCCGGCAAGAGCAGGCATCATTCTCCAGTCCAGGAGGCCCCGCCATGTTGAAGGAAGCCAACGCCCCTGTCACCCGTATCCGCGCCCTGGATCAGCTGCACCGCGGCGACGAGATCGAGGCCCGCCTCAAGGTCGGCCCCAATTACGACGACGTGGTGATCCGCCGCGGCTGCGTCCAGGAAACGGCGCCCGGGATCGGGGTCGTGTGGATCCTGGACCGGCTGTCCGGAACCCGGAAAGCCATCAACACCGACGAATGCAGCCTGTGGCGGGTCGCCTGAGGCCGCTAGCCTCCCGCGACGGACTGGATGATCAGGACCTCCCCGCCGGGGGCTACCTCGGTGGCCAGGCCTTGAAGACGCCGGATCTCATTCCCGTTGACGTATATATTCACGTAACGTCGGACAGCCCCGGTCTCGTCCCGTAACCGCCTCGACAGGGCCGGGTACTCCCCGGTCACCGCGTCCAGCACTCCTTCCACCGTCACCGCCGTCTCCGCGGGCGCAGTCAGCAAGGACTGCCCGCCGGCGAGCGGCTGGAGGACACTGGGCAGCATCACACTGATTCCGGCCATGGGACCTTACGCATTCACAGCGGCGCCGAGGCTCGCGGAACCGGCAACGCCCGCGGCGGACACGGCCGAGGCGCGCACGCACAGCACATCCGGCAGGTGCGAGGCCACCTCGCTGAAGTGTTCGCCCTCGTCGGCGCTGGCGTAGACAGTGCCGCCGCGGGTTCCGAAGTACACGCCGGCAGGCTCCGCCGCGTCGACGCAGGCGGCATCCCGCAGCACCGAGTTGAACTCGGCCGCTGGGAGGCCGTCGTCCAGGCGCTTCCACGTTGCCCCGGCGTCGTCGGTGCGGTGGACGGCCAGCTTTCCCTCCGGCGGAATCCGCTCGCCGTCAGCCTTGAGCGGGATGACCCAGGCGGTTCCGGCCCGGCGGGGATGGGTCAGCATGACGAAGCCGAAGTCCGCCGGCAGCCCGTCCGCGATCGATTCCCAGCTCTCGGCGCCGTCGTCGCTGCGGTAGACGCCGTGGTGGTTCTGCGCGTAGAGCCGGCCGTCCACGGCCGCATCGGCAGCGATCTTGTGCACGCACTGGCCGAATTCGGGGTTGGGATCGGGCATGAAGTAGGCGGAGATCCCGTTGTTGCGGGGCTCCCAGGAGCTGCCGCCGTCGAGCGAGCGGTAGACGCCGCCGGTGCTCATGGCGACGTGGACTTTCTCGCCTGAGGGGTCGATGACAATCGAGTGCGCGGCGGCGCCGCCGTACCCGGCACCCCATTCGCCGCGGTGGGGGTGGTCCCACAGGCCGCGGTTGAGCTCGAAGTGTTCGCCGCCGTCGGTGGACTTCCAGACCGAGATCGGCTCGCACCCGGCCCAGACCACCCCGGGGCGGGAGTCGGCGTCGGGATGGATCTGCCAGACGCGCTCCAGCGCGGCGTCGGCGTCCTCGGGGAAACGGATGGCGCCGTGTTCGGGTTCGTTCCACGTCTCGCCCAGGTCATCGGAGTGGAAGACGGTGGGACCCCAGTGCTCGGAACGGACGCCGACCAGGATCCGCGTCCGGCCCCCACGCGTGTCGATGCCGATGCTGGGGACTTCGCTCATCAGGAAATGTGGACCGGAAAGGGACCATTCCTTGCGGTCCGGGCTGGTCGCGAGCCAGAGGCCTTTTTTGGTGCCGATTGCCAGGAGGTAACTCTCTGCGGTAGACATGCCCCCCATGCAACCACCCCGTCAGGGTGCCCGCAATGGTTTCAGTCGACGAATTCGGACTGCGTCTCGATGAAGTCCCAGTCCGCTTCGGTCAGCACTCCGGACACGTTGTCCGGGTGCGGCCCGCCGGCCTCGGCGATGCCCTGCAGCACGGGCAGCGGCAGTTCCGCGGCACGGAGGTTTTCCCGCAGCCACTCCTTGCTCGCCAGATCCAGATCCAGCCACCACATGAAGATTTCCACGGCGGTCACCTTTCGTCAGTGCTTCAACGGTAGGCCCCGGCCGGGAGGTCTTCAAGAGCCGCCGGGCCCCGGGCCGGTCCGGGAAGAAAGCCCCTGTTGTGGCCCCGACGCCGGGGCCACAATGAAGTATGTCCGACGAGAGCGCCACCGGCCCGCCGCCCTTGGTGGTCGGCGTGCTCCCGGCCCAGAGCCCCGAGGTGCTGCAGATCGCCGGCGCCCTGGCCCGGAGCCTCGCCACCCGGCTGATCTGCGCCTATGTGGACGAGGCAAGCTACCTTGTGGAATGGGACCCCGCGCGCTCGGCGCACCGGCTGTCCCTCCATCCGGACACGGACAATGCCGAAATCCGGGCTGTGACCCAGGAACTGCGGGCCAGTATCGAGTCAGCCTGCGGTCCGCTGGGCATCGACTGGTCCCTGCGGTCCCTGGCCGGGGACCCCGCCCGGGCGCTGGGCCGGCTCGCCGCCGAGACCGGGGCGGCGATGATCATCGTCGGCACACCGGAGCCCGGCCTGGGCCACCGTCTTGCCGCGGCCCTCAACGGGTCGGTGGCAGCGTGGCTGAGCCACCATCAGGACCGGCCCATCCTCATCGTTCCGGTGGGCGGGGCGGCCCGGAAAATAAAGCGAAAGTAGTTATTCGGGGTGCTGGCGTTCCCCATCTACTGCCAAGTAAGCTTGAATCCGTAGGCGCGAGAGATCGAAGTCCTACCAAAATCTGCTCCGGAGTGCGTATCCCCCAATAACGCACTCCGGAGCTTTTTTGTGTCCGGACCCCTCCGGCTCTGGGTGAACCGATACCCCCAGAGGGTACTTGCGCGATACCCCCTTGGGGTATATGTTGGCCGTATGAGCGAACCTGTTACCCCCTCCACCGCCCTAGACTCCGCCCTGGACCCCGGCCTGGACTCAGGCCCGGACACGGCCGACGCCGGGGCGCACCAGCAGCACGGCTACTCCGCCAACAAGGCGGCCTACCTCCTGCGGCTCAAGCGGATCGAGGGCCAGGTGCGCGGCATTGCCCGGATGGTGGATGAGGACAAGTACTGCATCGACATCCTCACCCAGGTTGCCGCCGTGACCAAGGCCCTGCACGCCGTCAGCCTCGGCCTGGTCGAGGAACACATCGGCCACTGCGTCGTCGGGGCCGCATCGGAACCTGACGCCCAGCTGCGCTCCGAGGCCATCGACCTGAAGGTCAAGGAGGCCACCGATGCCATCGGGCGCCTGCTGCGGTAGCGGCACCACCACCACCCACCACCCACCACACCATCGGGCAGCCGGACCGGCAGCCCATGAATAAGGAGCACGCCATGAGCCACGTATCCACCACCGTCAACGTTTCCGGCATGACCTGCGGCCACTGCGTGTCCTCCGTCAGCGAGGAGCTCGAAGCCCTCGCCGGCGTGGAGACGGTCGACGTCGACCTTAACTCCGGCGGGATTTCGACCGTCACCATCACGTCCACCGGAGCCCTCTCCACCACCGAGATCGGCGAGGCGGTCGCTGAAGCGGGATACCTGGTGGTGGCCAACGAGGCCTGATCACCCCCCGCCGGGGCACCCGGCACTCCCAGAACCCGGCACACCCAGAACACGGCACCACCAGAACACGGCACCACAGCGCACAGCACCCGGACAGACGAGGAACACCGTGAGTAGAGAGCAACTGCTGGACCAGCCCGGAAGCCGGGTGATTGAACTCGATATCGAGGGCATGACCTGCGCGTCCTGCGTCGGCCGCGTCGAGCGCAAGCTCGGAAAGCTCGACGGCGTCACCGCATCCGTCAACCTGCCGCTGGAATCGGCCCGCGTCACGGTGCCCGCCGCCATCACCGACGCCCAGATCACCGAGACGGTCGCGGCGGCAGGCTACAAGGCCACCGTCCGCGCCCCGGCCGCGCGCACCCCCGACCATCCGGCAGCCGCGCTCCGGCCACGCCTCATCGTGGCTGCGGTCCTGACAGTGCCCGTGTTCCTGGTGTCGATGGTCCCGGCCCTCCAGTTCCCGCACTGGGGCTGGGTGGTGGGGTTCCTTGCCCTGCCCGTGGTCACCTGGGCGGCATGGCCGTTCCACCGGGCCGCCCTGGTCAACGCCCGGCATTTCGGATCCACCATGGACACGCTGGTGTCCATCGGCGTGACCGCCGCCTATGCGTTCTCGGCGTGGCAGCTCATTGCGGACCCGTGGATGACGGATTCCCCGCAGGGTATGGGGAGTATGGACGGTATGGAGGAGATGGCCTCCGGCGGCCTCTACTTCGAGGTCGCCGCGGTGGTCACCACCTTCCTGCTGCTGGGCCGGTTCCTGGAGGCCCGCGCCAAGCAGAAGGCGGGGGATGCCCTTAAGGCCCTGCTGAGCCTGGGCGCCAAGGACGCCACCGTCCTTCGGGACGGCCGTGAGGAGCAACTCCCGGCGGACCAGCTGGCCGTCGGGGACGTGATGGTGGTCCGCCCCGGCGAGAAGATCGCCACCGACGGCGTCGTGATCGACGGCACCTCCGCCGTCGACGCCTCCCTGGTGACGGGCGAGTCCGTGCCGGTGGAAGTCGGCCCTGACAGCCCGGTCACCGGGGCCACCATCAACACCTCGGGCCGGCTGCTGGTCCGGGCCACCCGTGTCGGCGCCGAAACGACCCTGGCCCAGATGGGCCGGCTGGTCTCCCAGGCGCAGACCGGCAAAGCGCCCATTGCCCGGCTCGCGGACCGGATCAGCTCCGTGTTCGTGCCGGTGGTCCTCGCCATCGCCGTGGCCACCTTTGCGGGCTGGCTGCTGGCGGCCGCCCCGGACATCAGCGACGCTGAGCTCCGGGCCGCCTTTACTGCCGCGGTCGCCGTGCTGGTCATCGCCTGCCCGTGCGCCCTGGGCCTGGCCACCCCCGTGGGGCTGCTGACAGGAACCGGCCGAGGTGCGCAGCTGGGCATCCTCATCAAGGGCCCGCAGGTCCTGGAGGACACCCGCACGGTGGACACCATCCTGCTGGACAAGACGGGCACCGTGACCACCGGCCACCTCGAGGTGGACGGCGCCGAGTCGTTCGGAACCGCCGGCCCGGCCGAGGTCCTGCGGCTGGCCGGGGCGGTGGAGGCCGCTTCCGAACACCCGATCGGCCGCGCCGTGGCCGCCGCGGCACTTGCGGCGGAGCGCGGGGAGGGGACCCGCGGCGCCGGTGCGCTGCCCGCCGTCGACGGCTTCCGCTCCGCACCCGGCGGCGGGGTCCAGGGAACGGTCGGGGGCAGGCTGGTCACGGCCGGCCGCACCGCGTGGCTGGAGGAGAACGCCATCACGCCCACGGCGGCGCAGCTGGAGGTCTTCAGCAGCGCCGAAGCCGCCGGCGCCACCGCGATCTGGCTCGCCGTGGACGGGGAGCCGGCCGGGATCATCAGCCTGCGGGACACCGTCAAGCCCGGCTCGGCCGCCGCGATCTCCCGGCTGCGCAGCCTCGGCCTCCGGCCGATCCTCCTCACCGGTGACAACGCCTCCGTGGCCGCACAGGTGGCGGCCGCCGTCGGAATCGCCGCCGACGATGTGTTCGCCGGGGTCCTGCCCGAGGGCAAGGTCGAGGCGGTGCGGAAGCTTCAGGCCGGCGGCGCCACCGTGGCCATGGCCGGCGACGGCGTCAATGATGCGGCCGCCCTGGCGCAGGCGGACCTGGGCATTGCCATGGGCTCCGGGACTGACGTGGCGATTGAGGCTGCCGACCTGACGGTCATGGGCAACGACCTCGGGCAGGTGGCCCAGGCCATCGAGCTGTCCCGCCGCACTCTGGCCACCATCAAGACGAACCTCTTCTGGGCGTTCTTCTACAACGCCGTGGGGATCCCGGTGGCGGCCCTGGGCCTGCTCAACCCCATGATCGCGGGCGCGGCCATGGCCGCCAGTTCGGTGCTGGTGGTGGCCAACTCGCTGCGGCTGCGGCGCTTCGGCCGGTAGGCAGCTGCGGCGGTGCCGCAACGGACGACTGCTCAGGCGGTGCCGTAGCGGACAGCCGCCCGGGCCTTCGCCTTCGCAGCCTCCTCCGCGCGGTCCTTGGCCGGGGCGTGCGTCACCAGGGCATCCAGCAGGTGCTGGGTGGCATGGGCGATCTCGTGCACGGCACGGTTGAAGGCTTCCTCGTTGGCCTTGGACGGTTTGGTGCTGCCGCTGATCTTCCGCACATACTGCAGCGCGGCGGCTTCCACCTCGGCGTCGGTGGCGTGGGGCTCGAAATTGTGGAGGGTCCGGATGTTTCGGCACATGCCTCCATGCTAGGCGCCCGGGCCTCCCGGATCGAGGGTCCGCGTCCGCTTCTATCACTTGAGGAGATTTTCGAATGGCTATTTGGGGTGCAGACATTGCTCAGCTCAAGACTCTTGGGACGAAGCTGCAGGCCGGTTCGTCCGAGATCGACAAGCAGAAGTCGCTGCTGACCAAGGTGCTCGAGGGCACCGACTGGAAGGGCCCGGACGCCGACAAGTTCCGCAGCGAGTGGAACGGCCAGCACGTGGCGGCCCTCGCGAAGGTCTCCCAGGCGCTGCAGGAGGCCGGCAAGCAGGCCAGCCGCAACGCCACCGAGCAGGAAAACGCCTCGCGCTAGGCAAAAACCCGCAGACACACAGCCGGCCCGGACGCAGCAGCGTCCGGGCCGGTTGGCGTCAGCGCTGGCTTACGGGACGGGCTCGACGTCGTTCGCGTGGTCCAGCGCCGCCGGCAGGGCCGCGCCGGACGGCGCCCGCAGCTCGTCCAGCCGGACCAGGAGGACGCCGCCGACAATCAGCAGCCCGCCCACGAGCTGGATGGGCCCCGGCAGTTCACCGAGCAGCAGCCACGCCCAGATGACGGCGAAGAGCACTTCGGTCAGCGAAATGAAGGATGCCACTTTGGATCCGAGTGCCCGCGCCGCGACGATGCCGGAGACGTACGCCAGCACGGTGGCCAGCACCACGAGGCCGCCCAGGGCCACCCACCAGGGGGTTACCCACGGTCCAAGACGGGTGTCGGCGGCGCTGAAGGCCATGGGCAGCAGGCCCGTTGCCGCGGCGATCCACATGGTGGCCGCACCGACCAGGAGCCCGCCGGAGGCGAGGACGATCGGCGGAAGGGTGTCGTTCTCCTTCGCCGTGATGAAGAAGTAGATGGCGAGGCAGACCGCGGCCGCGAGGCCCCACAGCACGCCGACCACATCGATCTTGACGGCGCCCGTGAGGTCCAGGACCAGGACCAGCCCGCCCAGGGACAGCAGGGTTCCGGCAATTGTCAGGACCCGCGGGCGCCTGCGGCTGGCGGCCCAGAGCCACAGCACAATGATGACGGGTGCGAGGTATTCCAGCAGCAGGGCAACCCCGACCGACAGCCTGGCCACCGCGTTGAAGTAGAACAGCTGGCAGGCGGCCACGCCGATCAGGCCGAAGAGCAGGACGGTGAGCCAGTTGTCCCGGAGCTGGTGCCAGCGGCCGCGGAGCGCCATGATGCCCGGGACGGCCAGGATGAGAGCCGCGCCGGTGAGCCGGGCCGTGACGGCCGCGCCGGGGGTCCACCCGGTTTCCAGCAGCGCCTTGGCGAAAGACCCGGACAGCCCGAACACGGCGGAGGAAAACAGGGCGACCCCCAGGCCCGATGCCACAAAGGCCGATCCCGCGGCGTGGCCGCCGGTGCCGGCCCGTCCGGGGGCAGGCGTGCCCGACACAGTAGTGGCCGGTGCTTCGGCGGTGCGGCGTGCGGCAGACACGGACTGCCTCCTGTCAGGAGTAAAGTGGGGTTATGCTCATGACAGTACGCCACGCCGACGTAAGGAGTCAAGATGGTTTTTGCCCCTGACACAGAGGTGGCCCTGCGGACCGTGGTCAACCTGATCAACTCTGCGGCCAACGGGGACGAGCAGCTCGCCACCACCGAGGACCTGGACCGGTTCCTGGCGGCCGAGGGGTTCACCGGCTCGCGGACCCGGGACGCGGCCGAACTGGCCAGCGTGCACCGGCTCCGCGGGGAGCTCGCCACCCTCTGGCTGGCGGACGAATCCGCCGCGGTGGACACCGTCAACCGGCTGCTGCGGGAGGCCCGGGCACTCCCCCACCTCGTCAAGCACGATCAGTGGGACTGGCATCTCCACGCCACCACACCGGAAGCGCCGCTTGCGGACCGGATGAGCACCGAGGCGGCGATGGCCCTGGTTGACGTCATCCGCAGCAAGGAAATGGACCGGATGCTGGTGTGCGCCGCCGAGGACTGCGACGCCGTGGTCCTGGACCTGAGCCGGAACCGTTCCAAGCGCTACTGCGATACCGGCAACTGCGCGAACCGCGCCCACGTGGCAGCGTACCGGGCCCGCAAGGCGGCATCCTGACGCCCTGGGCTCCAGCGGGGTTTGAGCAGGGTTTCTAGCGGAGGTTCTCGCCGGGGGTGTCCCCGGTCCTGGACTCCGGAGCGCCGGCTTCCGGGCTGGAAGCACCCTGGTGGCCGCCGTGGCCGGGGTTACGGGAGCTCAGGTTGACGCCGGAGCCCTTGCCGAGATGTTCGGCGTTGGGCTTGTGGCCCATCGACAGCATCGCGAGCACCACCAGGATCACGATGAACGCGATGCCCGCGGCAATGAAGGCCAGATCGAAGCGGGGAACCTTGGCGGAGCCGCCGGAGGCAAAGATCAGTGTGGCGAAGAAGGCCACAACAGCCCAAAAGGCGGAGAACATCAGCGGGCCCTTGACCGAGGTCCGCAGGTTGCGCGGTTCTCCGGATTTCTGCTGTGCCAAGGTGTTTCCTCCTGCAGCCGACGCCGCCCGGCGTGGCAGTTGTGGTGCCGCAATCGTTCTACGCGTGGTAGAACCTGTCGCTACTAGTTTACGGCCTCCGGGGAATCTGCCCGTGCATCGTGCCGCAGGGTCAGCCCGGCAAGCGCCCACAGCACCCCGGTGATGATGGCGCCTCCGCCGGCCACCCCGAGGAGGGCGTGCGGGCCGAGGTCGATAAAGAAGGGCAGCAGGCCGGCTGTACCCAGCGCGACGGCGCCGGACGCCATCCAGTCGCGGGCGAGCACCGACCGGCCCCGGTGGGTGACGCCAAGGTACAGCTCCGCGGCGCCGGCCAGGCCAAGGCCAAGGGCTACAAGCACACCAAAGACCAGGCTGCTGGGAAGGAAAGCCACCGCAGCGCCGGTGCCGGTCAGCACGGCGCCGGCGGCAGAGAGGATCTTGCTGGGGCGGGAACCGGCAGCCAGGCCAGTCCTGTTCACGCTCCAGAGCAGCACGACGCCGGTGGCCAGCAGGTAGAGGCCGCCCGCCCAGGCCATGCCGGCCTCCGAGGGTGCGGCCCAGAACACGGTCAGGGCACCGAATCCGAGCGCGACCGCCGCACGGACCAGCACAGGTTTCCAAAGGTCTGCTGCGGCCGGCAGGGATGCGGGGTCGGCGGGGGCTGCGGGGAGAGTCACCCGATTAGTTTAGTGCGTCACTGCGGGCCGAGAACCATCCACCGGTCCGTCCGGGCCCGGAGGCCCAGCGTCACCGCCCGGGCGGCCATGTAGCCCAGCGAGAACGCCACCCACAGCCAGAGCAGCCCCGCGGCGCCGGTGGCCGCGGATCCCGCGACGGCCAGCAGGAGCGGAAGATAGACCACCAGGTTGGCCACCCCGGCAATCGCCAGGTACCGCACATCGCCCGCGCCGATCAGCACCCCGTCCAGGACAAACACGTAGCCGGCCAGCGGCTGGCCGGCAGCAAGCACCCACAGCGCCAGCGTGAGCGCAGCCTGCACGTCGCCGTCGGACGTGAAGAGCAACCCCGCCCACGGCGCAACGGCGGCCAGGAGCACGCCCGTCAGCACGCCGAAGCCGACACCCCACCGGACCATGGTCCCGGTGAGCTCCCGCACGGCCAGCGGACGCGACGCGCCAAGCTCCTTCCCGACCAGCGCCTGCGCGGCAATCGCGAGAGCATCAAGGGCGAACGCCAGGAAGGTGAAGATTGTCATGGCGAGCTGGTGGGCCGCCAGATTGACCGGGCCCTGGGCCGTGACCACCAGAACCGTGGCGAGAATCGCGATGCGCAGGCTGAGCGTCCGCAGCATAAGCCAGGAGCCCACGCCGCCCAGGGCGCGGATGCCCTTCCAGTCCGGCAGCACGGACACGCCGTGGTTGCGGGCGTTGCGCTGGACCATCACCACATAGACCAGGGCCATGGCCCACTGGGCGATGCTGGTGCCGATCGCCGAGCCCGCGACGGACCACTGCAGCCCGTAGACCAGGAAGAGGTTGAGCACCACGTTGAGGGTGAAGCCGGCAGCGGCCACTAGGAGCGGGGTCCGCGTGTCCTGCAGGCCGCGCAGCACCCCCGTGCCCGCGAAAATGAGGAGCATCGCGACAAGCCCCGGCATGGACCAGCGCAAATACTCCACGGCGAAGGTCCGCACCTCCCCGGTGGCACCCATCAGGTCCACCAGTGGCCCCGCGGCGAAGAACCCTGCGGTGGCCAGGACCGTGCCGAGCAGCAGCGCCAGCCAGACGCCGTCGCGCCCGGCCGCGAGGGCCTTGGCGAGCTGGCCGTTGCCGATGGCCCGCGCCACAGCCGGAGTGGTGGAGTAGGCAAGGAACACCATCAGACCCACCACCGTGTGCAGCACGGCGGACGCCAGCCCGACGCCGGCGAGCTGGGCCACCCCGAGGTGCCCCACGATGGCCGCGTCGGCGAGGAGGAACAGCGGTTCGGCGATCAGCGCCCCGAAAGCCGGCACCGCGAGGCGGAGGATTTCACGCCGCTGGCCAGCTTTTGTCGGGAGGGCTGCGGGAGTCGGGGCGGAGGCGGGCACGGCACCACCCTAGCGTCACGCGGGGCGTCGTACAGCTTCGCATTAGTTGACTTTTCAACTATCCAGCGGAACACTTGTAGTTGAAAGTTCAAGTAAATTCGCAGCAGGCTGTACTGCCGCCTCCCGCGCCCTGAAAGGCACACCCATGAACCAGTCCACCCTCACCACCACGGCCCGCACCATCCTGCGCGTCGTCACCGGATTCCTCTTCGCCGCCCACGGCTGGCAGAAGTTCAACGAGTTCACCATCGCGGGAACCCAGGCCGCCTTTACACAGATGGGGGTTCCGGCCGCCAACGTCGCCGCCCCGGTCATCGCCACCCTGGAACTGGTCGGTGGCGTCGCCCTAATCCTTGGCGTCCTCACCCGCGTGTTCGCTGCGCTCCTCGTGGTGAACATGCTCGGCGCCCTGTTCCTCGTCCATGCCCCGGCGGGAATATTTGCCGCCACGGGCGGCTATGAACTGGTGCTGATCCTGGCCGCCGCGGCTGCGGCAGTCGCCCTGGTGGGCGCCGGCAAAGTCTCTGTGGACAAGGCCCTCTTCGGCCGCAGCGGCAGCCGGCTCCACGTACTGGCCTAAGGGCCAGGCGGCGACCAGGCGGCGGCAGGTCAGTAAACTCTGAGCATGAGTGAGAAAGCCGCCAACTCCGTGACCCTGCGCTTCCTGGCAGCCCCCACCGACGTCGGGCACAGCGGGTCGGTCGACGCCGGCACCGTGCTCGAGTGGGTGGACAAGGCCGCGTACGCCGCCGCGGTGGGCTGGGCCAAGTCCTACTGCGTAACGGCGTACGTGGGGAACATCCACTTCGCGGATCCGGTCAACAGCGGGGACATGGTGGAGGTCGAGGCGACCATCGTCTACACCGGACGGTCCTCCATGCACATCCGCACGGTGGTGTCCTCCGGCGATCCGAAGGGCGGCCCGGCCACGATGCGCAGCCAGTGCATGGTGATCTTTGTGGCCGTGGGCGAAGACGGCAAACCTGTTCCGGTGCCGCAGTTCGAGCCGCGGACGCCGGAGGAGATTGAGCAGCGCGACCATGCACTGGCGCGGATCAAGGTCCGCGAGGACATTGTCCAGGCGATGAGCGGGCAGGAGTACACCGCGGCCGGAACGGCCGAGAACGTGGTCCTGCGCTTTATGGCGGCCCCCACGGACGTGAACTGGGGCGGCAAGGTGCACGGCGGCATCGTGATGAAGTGGATCGACGAGGCGGCGTACGTCTGCGCGTCGAGGTACTGCGGGATGGACACGGTGGCCGTCTTTTCCGGCGGAGTGCGCTTCTACCGGCCGCTGCTGATCGGCCACGTGGTGGAAGTGGAAGCCCGGCTGGTCTACACCGGGACCAAGGGCATGCACATCGCGGTCCATGTCCGCTCCGGTGATCCGAAGGGACGCGAGCTGGAGCTCACCACCTACTGCCTGACCGTCATGGTGGCACGCGACGAGCACGGCACGTCCGTCCCGGTCCCGCAGTGGGTGCCGGTCTCGGAGGAGGACAAGCGGCTACACGCCCACGCCCGCGAGCTGCTGGAGATCCGGGGCCGGGCGCCGGGAAACCGGCTGCCCAACCACCTGCTGCGGCCGGCGGAAACCGGCCGGGACAGCTAGAAGCCGCCGCCCCCGGCGTCGGCTGCCATGTTGGCGAACCGCGAGTAGTGGCCCTGGAAGGCAACCACAATGTCCTTGGTGGGGCCGTTGCGGTGCTTGGCGATGAGGATGTCCGCCTCCCCGGCACGCGGGGATTCCTTGTCGTAGACGTCCTCGCGGTGCAGGAGGATGACCATGTCGGCGTCCTGCTCGATGGAGCCGGATTCACGCAGGTCCGAGACCATGGGACGCTTGTCCTGGCGCTGCTCGGAGCCGCGGTTCAGCTGTGACAGGGCAATGACCGGGACCTGGAGTTCCTTGGCCAGCAGCTTCAATGCACGGGAGAACTCGGAAACTTCCTGCTGCCGGGACTCCACCTTTTTGCCCGAGCTCATCAGCTGGAGGTAGTCCAGGATAACGAGCTTGAGATCGTGCTGCTGCTTCAGGCGGCGACACTTGGCCCGGATCTCCATCAAAGACATGTTGGGGCTGTCGTCGATGAAGAGCGGAGCCTCATTCATCCGGCCCATCGTGGTGGCGATCTTGGACCACTGCTCGTCCTTGATGGTGCCCTTGCGCAGGTCCTGCAGGCCGATGGTCGCCTCCGCGGACAGCAGGCGCATGGCGATCTCGTTCCGGCCCATTTCGAGCGAGAACATGACCGTGGCGAGGTTGTTCTTGATGGCCGCGGAGCGGGCGAAGTCCAGCGCAAAGGTGGACTTGCCGACTGCGGGCCGCGCCGCGATGACAATCATCTGGCCCGGGTGCAGGCCGTGGGTGAGCTCGTCGAGTTCGTAGAAGCCCGTCGGAACGCCCGTCATTCCCTCTTCGCGGTGTCCGGACGCTTCGATTTCGTCCACGGTGGATTCCATCACGTCCTTGAGGACCACGTAGTCCTCGGCGGTGCGGCGCTCCGCCACGGCATAGATTTCGGCCTGCGCCTGGTTGACCAGGTCTTCCACTTCGCCGTCCTGGCCGTAGCCCAGCTGGACGATCTTGGTGCCGGCATTGACGAGGCGGCGCAGGACCGCGCGTTCGGCCACGATTTCGGCATAGTAGCCCGCGTTCGCGGCGGTGGGGACGGTCTGGATGAGCTCGTGCAGGTAGGCAGGGCCGCCGATCCGGTTGACCTCGCCCCGTTTGGTCAGTTCATCCGAGACGGTGACGGCGTCCGCGGGCTCGCCGCGTCCATAGAGGTCAATGATGGCCTCGTAGATCGTCTCGTGCGCCGGCCGGTAGAAGTCGACCCCGCGCAGGATTTCGACGACGTCCGCGATGGCGTCCTTCGACAGCATCATGCCGCCCAGCACCGACTGCTCGGCGGGAATGTCCTGTGGCGGCTTGCGGCTGCCTTCGGCTCCCCGGGTCCCCTCGACTGAGTCCAGATGCGTTACTGACAAAACTGCCGTCCTCCGTTGTGTGCCGCGGCTGTGTCCGTGCGCCGGCGGCGTGTGTGCCATGGGCGTAAGTGCCCGGTGCCGTCGTCCCCGCGGGATGCCCGACGGACTCATTCCTATCAGCCGGCTCCGACACTTTGGCCGGCTCGCGGAACGGCCGGTTGTCCACAGGCTGGTGCCAGTGCTGTTCGTCCGCACCCGAGCGGGCTCCGCGCGCAGCCGGCCCCCTGTTTCTGCAGCAGTTTCCGCGTCCAGGATCCGATCTCCAGCAACGGTATCGCCCCATCCGGCAGGCACCAACCCGGCCGGCCGCCGCCCCTGTGGATAACCTGTGCACTACCGCCCACTGCTTGTGCACAGCCTGTGGGAACAACTGTGGATTAAAAAAATGTTCCCGGAGAAACAGGGCTTTGACCTGCGGAAACACTGCATTTGCTGTGTGGACACAAAAGAATTTTCGCAGCGGGTCATCCACAGCCCGCCGGGACGGCTGGGGATACCCGGCGGGCCATGAGGCCATACTTCGGCCGAAATATGCACATTAAGTGATGGTGCCCACAGAACCGCCCGGGACGCGGGCTGCGCCGCGCCCCGCAGGCATGCCCGTTCCGGAATGTGCTGTGGATAACTGTGATCTGGCATAAGCTCTTCATATGGGCGATGTACTGCTGGTCATACTGCCTGCCCTCATCCTGGCGGCGGTCCTTTGGGCCGTTGCCACGGCCCTCAAGCCGCGCGACTTCGGCATGTCGGAAGCGGAGCGCTACCAGCATGAACTGGCTGCCCGTTCGCAGGCCCACTACGCCGCGCAGGTCCAGGCCGCCACGGCCGCCCGTGCGCGCGTGGACGCCGTCACGCGGCCCAGCCAGAATGAACAGCAGAAGTCCCAGCAGGCAGACCACGCCCGCAGGCACCCCTCTTAGATTTTTTGACCGCCCCGAATTTTGCAGATCGGCTGTAGTTCCATGGAATCCCTGCTTGTCCCCCTCCTGATCCTGGCGCTCGTCGGCGTCGGCGTGCTGTTCACCGCCCGGGCCCTCGGCCGCCGGAAGGGCCACCTCCGGCCGGGCGCTGCCCCCCAGCCCGCACCCGATCCCGTCGAGCTGGCACGCGCCTCCGCGGCCCGGCTCACCGAGGAACAGCACCGGCGGCTCTATGCACTGATCGCCCAGGGGCAGGCCATGGCCGCGGTCAAGCTTTACTTCGAGGCCACCGGTGACGGCCTGCGCGCCTCCCGGGACGCTGTGGGGGCCCTGGCCGCCCACCCGCAGCCTTTCCGGCCCGAGGCCCCGGAGCAGGCGAACAGCGAGGACGAGGACGACGCCCCCCAGCGCTTCGCGTACCGCTACCGCGCCATCGCCAGCAAGGGCGACGTCACGCGCGAGGTCAGCAGCAACATGCTCAACGACGAGATCTACGGCAGGATCCGCACCCTCGCCAGGAGCGGCGACACGGAAGCCGCGGCCCAGGCCCTGACCCGCCACTCGGACATTTCGCTCAAACAGGCCCGCGAATTCATCGCCCTGCTGGAGGACTGACCCCCGGGCGCCGCTCCTACGACGGACTTTCCGCAGCTGCGGTCCGCGGCGGCGGGGGATCACTGACCGCCGGAAATGCCCGCCAGCAGCTGTTCGAACGGCAGCGATTCAGCGGCGCCCGGCTTCTGCCGGGGCTGTGGGCCCTGCAGCAGCCCGGCAAACTCCCCCGCCGCCCGGTCGATCCGGGTGGAGAGCGCCGCGCCGTCGCCGTCGTTGTTTCCCCAGTCCTGGGGGCCGGCAAAGACGGCAGTGCTGGCGATGCGGGTACGCAGGTAGGTGAACAGGGGCCGCATGGCGTAGTCCAGGACCAGCTGGTGCCGGTCCGTCCCGGCGGTGGCACCGAGCAGGACGGCCTTGCCCTCTAGGGATTTGGGGTCCAGGACGTCGATGAAGGATTTGAAAAGTCCGCTGTAGGAGGCGCTGAAGACGGGGGTGACCGCAATGATGCCGTCCGAGGCCTCGACGCCGGCAATCACGGCGGCCAGCTTGGGTGCCGGGTAGCCGGTCACGAAGTTGTTCGCGATGTCCACCGCCAGGTCCCGCAGTTCAATGACCTCGATGTCCGCGCCGTACCCCGCTGCCGCGAGTTGGCGTTCCGCCGCGGCGGCCAGCTGGTCGGCCAGCAGCCGGCTCGACGACGGGACGCCGAGTCCGGCGGAGAGAACGGTGATGCGTCGGGTTTCCACGGAGTGCTCCTGGGGTGAAGTAGGACAGATTCAGTATATGCGTTTGCATCTATCCATAGAAGGCGCGTCAACCTCCGTTTATTCCCCCTCAGAGCAGCACGAAGCCCTCGATGCAGCTCACTGCGCTGCCGCCGACCCAGATGTCGTCCCCCGCCGCCTGGATGTGGACCCGGCCCGCCCGGCCCAGCACCGTCCCCTGCGCCGCGACGTAGGACTCGGGGGCCCGGCCGCTGCGGATCAGCCACTGGGCCGCGCCGGCGTTGAAGCTGCCCGTCACCGGGTCTTCCGCCGCCGCATCGCCGGGGATGAACGTGCGCACCTCAAAGTCCGTTTCGGATCCGGCAGAATGCGGGCCGATCACACCGACTTTGAGCCCGGCCATGGCCGCGTAGTCGGGCCTGATGGACAGGACCAGCTCTGCGGACGCCAGGAGCACGCCGATCCACTCCGGTCCGTTGACAAGCCAGGAAGCGTCCAGCAGCGCCTCCCGGGGCAGGCCCAGGCCGGCGGCGATGCGGGCGAGGTCCTTGCCGGCCACCGGCCCGGAACGTGTCAGCGGCGGGGCGGCGAAAGCCAGCCGCCCGCCGTCGTGCCTGACCCGGACAAGCCCCGCCCCGCACTCCTGGACCAGCATGCCGTCCTGCCGGGGGACGCCGCCCGCCTCGAGCCAGGCGTGCGCCGAGCCGAGCGTGGGATGGCCGGCAAAGGGGAACTCCTCGCTGCCGGTGAAGATCCTCACCCGGTAGTCGGCCCCGGGGTCTGTGGGCGGCAGCAGGAACGTGGTCTCGGACAGGTTGGTCCAGTTCGCGAACTGCTGCATGACGGCGGAAGAAAGCCCCTCGGCGTCGACGACGACGGCCAGCGGATTGCCGCGGTAGGGTTCGGCGGAAAAGACGTCCACCTGCCCGAAGGGCCTCAGACGGGGGACTGTTGGCGTAGTCGGAGTCACCGGAGCAGGCTACCACCGCCGCCGTTCCGGCTGACAAGGGCGCCTGGGTCTGCGAGACTGCCCCCATGGCAGCGAACAAGACCGGCAACAAAACTGTGGCCACCGGCGCCTCCGTGGAGGAGTTCCTGGCCGGCGTCGAACATCCCGTGCGCAGGGAAGACGGCCGCCGGCTGCTGGAACTGATGTCCGGGATCACGGGCGAGCCCCCGCAGATGTGGGGCCCCACCATCGTCGGCTTCGGCCGCTACCACTACAAGTACGAGTCCGGCCGGGAGGGCGACGCGGCCGCCGTCGGGTTCTCGCCGCGGAAAACCAGCCTTTCCCTTTACGGGCTGACCTACGGCCCCGGGGCGGCGGAGCTTCTCGGCCGGCTGGGGAAGCACAGGACCGGGGCAGGCTGCCTGTACATCAACAAGCTGGAGGACGTCGACCAGGCGGTGCTGGCGGAGCTAGTGCGCTCCGGCTACCGGCACGTGATGACGGAGCTGCACCACGGCTGAACCCTCCGCCCGAGCGAAGCCTGGGTTAAGCAGAAGACCCCCGCGTCCGGTTCCTCGGGAGGAATCCGGCCACGGGGGCCTTCCAGCAGTTCAGGGCAGCAGGCCGCCCTAAGGACTACTTGCTTGCTACGACGTCGAGTTCGATCACAGCGGAAACGTCGTCGTGCAGACGGACGTTTGCCTGGTAGGAACCGGTCGACTTGATGTGAGCCGGCAGTTCAACCTTGCGCTTGTCGATGCGGCCGAGGCCTGCAGCTTCAACGGCGTCAGCCACGTCGGCCTGCTTGACGGTGCCGAACAGGCGTCCGGTCTCGCCAGCCTTGACAACGAGCTTGACCGGCTTGGCCTGCAGTGCAGCAGCCTGCTTCTGAGCATCTTCCAGGGAAGCGTGCTCGCGGGCAGCGCGGGCAGCCTTGATGGACTCAACCTGCTTCTCGCCACCCTTGGACCAGGTCAGGGCGAAGTTGCGGGGCAGCAGGTAGTTACGTGCGTAACCGTCCTTGACCTCGACAACGTCGCCAGCAGCACCGAGACCGGTTACTTCGTGGGTCAGAATGAGCTTTGCCATGTTAGTTAATCCCTTCCTTAGCCGCGGCCAGCGCCGGAGTAAGGCAGCAGAGCAACTTCGCGGGCGTTCTTGATTGCCTGTGCGATCTTGCGCTGTTCCTGCACCGTGACGCCGGTGACGCGACGGGCGCGGATCTTTCCGCGGTCGGAGATGAACTTGCGCAGCAATGCTACGTCCTTGTAGTCGATGACAGTGATGTCAGCGGCCTTCAAGGGGTTGGACTTTGGTTTGGGCTTACGGAGTTCAGCCTTAGCCATCGTGGAGCTCCTATTCGATGGAGCCCGTGGACATTGATCCACGGGATGGTGGTGATCCGACGGCGCTGCGTGCCCGTCCGCCTTGCGGCGGAACGGCGTTCACGCCGTCGAAGCTTAGATGTTGTTTAGAAGGGAGGTTCGGAATCGGGGCCGTTGCCCCAGCCGCCGCCTGCATTGCTGACACCGGGCGTGGCCCAAGGGTCATCCTGCTGCGCGGACTGGTTGCCGCCCCAGTTCCCGCCCGAATTGCCGCCCTGGTTTCCACCAGAACCGCCACCGAAGCCGCCGCCGAAGCCACCCTGGGCACCGTTTCCGGCACCCCCACCGCCGGAGCGCTGGGTGCGGTTGACCTTGGCGTTGGCGTAGCGCAGGCTGGGGCCGATTTCATCGACCTCAAGCTCGATAACGGTGCGCTTCTCGCCTTCTTTGGTTTCGTAGGAACGGCTCTTCAACCGGCCGGAAACGATCACACGCATGCCCTTGGTCAGGGATTCGGCGACGTTTTCGGCGGCTTCACGCCAAACCGACGCGCGGAGGAACAGGGTTTCCCCGTCCTTCCACTCATTGGACTGGCGGTCGAAGGTGCGGGGAGTGGACGCGATGGTGAAATTCGCTACTGCCGAACCGGACGGTGTGAACCTCAGTTCGGGGTCATTGGTGAGATTACCGATGACCGTAATAGTGGTTTCGCCTGCCATCTACTGCCTCCTTGTTCGTTCCTGCGGGGGTGAAGAGTGAAAATCGGGAGCTGAATTACTCAGCAACGACCTTCTGCTCTTCGGGGCGGGTGATCTTGGTGCGCATGATGGTCTCATTGAGGCTCAGCTGGCGATCAAGTTCCTTGGCGGTAGCCGGCTCAGCGGTGAAGTTCACCACGGCGTAGATACCTTCAGACTTCTTCTGGATTTCGTAAGCCAGGCGACGACGGCCCCAGATGTCAACCTTTTCGATGGTTCCACCATCGGTCGTGATGACGTTCAGGAACTTCTGAAGCGTTGGCTCAACGGTACGCTCTTCGACCTCGGGGTCGATGATTACCATCAATTCGTAAGGACGCATATGTGAACCCACCTCCTTTGGGCTAAGCGGTTACGGCATTTCCGTAACAGGAGGTTCATTTGCGGTGCCATGTGCCGGCAGGCCCCCAGGATCGGGGGCAGGACGCAGCACAGACTTCAATAGCTTAGTGCATCGGGACCGGATTCCACGATTCCGCGCCCGCCCAGCGTACGCACTCCCGGGAGTGGGGCGGAAGCGCAACGGGCCTCCATGTGGACAACCCTGTGCCATGTTCCTCCGACACGGGGGCTTCAGGATCAAAAACAAAGTACCCGGGGAAAAATTACTCGTCTTCCAGCGCGGTCCTACTTGACTATCCGTTTGGCCTAGTTCCTGCCAACGCCCCCGGCTATATTTGCTGTCAATGTCACCAAGGGCCGGTTCCGCTGGTATTACGCAAGGCGTATCACTGCGCCTGCGGCGGCCGCCTTGGTGAGCACCGGGACAGGAGCACCATATCCCTGATCAGCAGGGATATGGCCTCCTTCGAAGGACGGGGACCTCATGGCTAACGCGCGCCGGAGCCAGACGAGCGTCGATGGTGCCATGCGGGTGCTGGTCTATCCGCACGAACTGGCCACCGGCGGCAGCCAGATCAATGCGCTGGAGCTTGCCGGGGCGGTCCGTGACCTGGGGCATCATGTGACGGTCTTCGCGACTCCCGGCGTCCTGATCGACAAGATCAATCAACTCGGACTGGACTTCGTCGAGGCCCCGCCACGGCGGTACAGCGTGGATTCCGCGACGATCCGCAAGCTCACGTCGACAGTCCGCACACGTGGCATTGACATTGTCCATCCCTATGAATGGGCACCCAGCATCGATACAGCATTCGGCCCCGCGCTGCGTTACAGGACCCCTGCGGTCATGACGGTGCTGTCGATGGACATTCCGGACTTCCTGCCACGACATTTTCCCCTCATTGTCGGAACCCATGCCCTCGCTGCCGCGGAGGCCATGCGGCGCTCTCACGTCCAAGTGATGGAGCCGCCAGTCGACACCGACCGCAACAAGCCCTCTGGAATCGCCGCCGCACGCCGGCACCTTCGCATTCCGCCAGAGCACCTGGCCGTCGCCGTGGTGGGCCGCCTCACGACAGATCTGGAGAAACTGCAGGGCGTGGAGGCAGCCATCCGGGTGATCGACAGCCTTTCAGCGAATCGCGCCGTGGTGCTGCTTGTGGCGGGCGACGGCGAGGGCTTCGCCGCCGTGCGCGCGGCGGCGACGGCGGTGAACGAGCGGCGGGGCCGGGACGTGGTCCGCGTTCACGGCAATGCCAGCGATCCCAGGCCTTTTTACGAGGCCGCGGACGTCGTTCTCGGGATGGGCAGTTCGGCGCTGCGCGGGATGGCCTACGCCAAACCCCTGATAGTTCAGGGGACAGCCGGCTTCTGGAAGCTGGCCAGTCCCGAAACCGCTCCCCAGTTCCTCCGGGATGGGTGGTTCGGACACGGTGGCGGTGGAGCAGGCGAACTGCAGAAGATACTCGGCGGCCTGCTGGACGATGAGGATCTGCGGTCACGTCTCGGCTCCTTTGGTAGGGAACTGGTTGAGGACAGGTTCAGCCTTGTCATGGCGGCCCGGAGTCTGGAGTCCACATACCGGTCCCTTCTGCAGAAACCGATGGCCGGACGACTCAGCCGCTCCTTGCTCCGCACCGGGTACGAGGTCACGAAGTTCCGGGCTGTGATGCACCTGAGGAATCCTGAAAGTTTCCGATGGCCTCGGAGGCCTGCACTATGAGCTCAACTCAACCCGGGCTCGGCAGGCAAATTGGCCGCGGCCTCGCTTGGAGCAGCGTTAACAGCCTGGTGCTGCGGGTGGGCAGTCTTGCCGTGGGCATTGTCCTCGCCCGCCTGCTTGCACCCGAGCAGTTTGGGGTGTTTGCCGTCGCACTGACAGTTCAGGCTGTCTTGATGACAATCGCGGACCTGGGCATGAGCGCAGACTTGGTCCGGTCCGCCGATCCTGGGCGAAAAGCACCGACTGTAGCGAGCCTGGGGCTCGCCTCGGGTGCCCTTCTGGCTATCACCGTAGCGTTCTCGGGACAAGGCATCGGTGAGCTCCTCGGCAGCCCTGCCTCCGGTCCGGTGATCTCGGTCATGGCGTTCTCGCTGTTGCTGGCGGGGGCCGGGGTGGTCCCTTACGCCATGCTCCAGCGCCGGTTCGCGCAGAAGCAGCTCTTTGGAATTGCCGTCGCGGACTTCTTGATCGGAACCGCATTGACGATCGTTCTCATCCTCTCCGGGTGGGGTGTCATGGGCCTCGCAGTCGGACGGCTAGTTTCGCAAGCAGTGGCCCTCGTCCTACAGTTTGTTTTCTCAGGGGAACGGATGCGATATGGTTTCGACCGGTCAGTAGCGCCTGAAGTGCTCTCGTTCGGCCTTCCTGTCGCTGGCGCCAACATGCTCTCATGGGTCCTGTTGAATGTGGACAATGTGGCAATATCCCGTTTGGCCGGGCCTGTGGCGCTCGGCTTCTATTTCCTGGCGTTTAATGTCTCGAACTGGCCAATGAGCGCGCTGGGGCAGGTTGTCCGGTCGATTTCGATGCCTGCCTTCGCCCGAGTGGCCCGGGGAAGTGCTGACAGGAGTTTCGCAGTAGTCCTGGGGCCAACTTGGGCGCTGTCCCTTCTGGCGGGTCTCATGCTGGCCACACTTGCCCGCCCCGTCATAGATCTCGTCTACGGCACCGTTTGGCTGCCCGCCGCTGCCATCCTCGCGTGGCTTGGAATCTTCGGCGCGCTACGCACCCTGTTTGACCTCAGCGCTTCTTACCTTTTGGCCAGGGGCGCTTCCACGCCGACGCTACTGGTTCAAATCGTATGGATTGCCGGCCTTATCCCGGCTGTCCTGCTTGGCATCCATACCGGGGGAACCACAGGCGTCGCTGTGGCGCATTTGGCCACGGCAGCTGCCGTCGTCTGCCCTGCCTATGCCTTGGCGCTTCACCGCAGCGGGGCTGATCTCCGCGCCGTGGCCGCGCGGATGTGGCCGCCCCTCACCGCAGCCGTCCCGGCAACCGCAGCGGCTGTGGCAGCCCTCGAATGGGCCCAACCCTCCCCTGCGGGAATACTCGCTGGCGCCCTCGCAGGAACTGCTGTCTACGCCCTTCTTCTGGGCCGTTGGTTCTGGCGGCAGATCCGTGAGTTCAAGGACTGGATGCCGGAAGATAGCCCCACGCCGTCCGGCACCGCCGCCCAGGCTTCCCCGGCCAGGGGGACACCATGACGCAACCCGTCACCCGAAAGATCAAAGCACGCCCGCGCGACGTTGGCGGCGAACCCGCAACCGTCACCGTGGTGATCGCCTGCTACAACTACGGCCGCTTCCTCCGCGACGCAGTGCTCAGCGCAGTTAGCCAGCGTGGCGTGGCTGTCGATGTCATCATCGTCGATGACGCGTCAACGGATGACAGCCGCGCTGTGGCCGGGTCTCTCGCTTCCGCGCATGGCAACGTTCGCACGTTGGCCCACGAGACCAACTGCGGCGTAGTGGAAACTTTCAACGACGGCGCCAAGGCCGCTACAGGTGAGTTCCTTGTCCGGCTCGATGCCGATGACCTGCTCACGCCCGGGTCCCTCGACCGCGCCGTTCGGGTTGCGCGCGCCCACCCGTCGGTCGGCCTTGTATACGGCCACCCCCTCCATTTCTCCGGAGGCGCCCTTCCCCGGCCCCGGCTGGAGGCCTCCGCCTGGACCGTCTGGCCGGGGCGGGAATGGCTGGGTGACCGTTGCCGGAGTGGCGTCAATGTCATCACCTCGCCGGAGGTCCTGATGCGGCGATCGGTGCTGGACAGGATCGGCTTTCAGGCACCGCTCAAGCACACCCATGACATGGAGTTCTGGTTCCGCTTCGCAGCCTTCTCCGACGTCGCCTACATTCACGGAGCTGACCAGGCCTGGCACCGCGAGCACAGCGAAAGCCTCTCGGCGCGCGAGGTAGACGTCCTTGTTGACCTGCTGGAACGCCGGGAAGCCTTCGAGGTTCTCTTCGCCGGCCCCGCCGGGTCGGTAGCCCAGGCCGGCGAGCTCCGCCGTCTGGCTAGGAACGCGCTGATCAATGAGGCGCTCAGGACTGCGCGCGGCGAGCTGGATCGCGGCGCTGGCCCCTCCCACGTATACCGCTCCAGCCTAGGGCTGGCCCGGGAACTTGATCCCGGCGTCGTGCATCGTTCCGCGTGGGACCGCCTGGCACGGCGTTCCGGCACGACGGCCCATCCGCTGCGGAACAGTGGCGGCCCGCTCGTCCGACGTCTGGCGGCCCGGATCCGGTCGGAGCTCCAATGGTGGCGCTGGCACAGAAACGGAGTGTACTGATGTTGCCCGTAAACCCAGGCGGTCCGGCGCTGACCGTTCTGACGCCCAGCTACGGACCTGACGCCGAGTTGTGCGCCGACTTGAACCGCTCGATCATGGAGCTGACTGAGGACGTTGAACACCACATCGTCGTTCCGCACCGGGACCGGAAGTACTTCAACGATCTGGCGGGAAGGCGGACGTTCGTCCGCGACGTTCGTGAGTTCCTGCCCGGCAACCTGGTAAGGGCCCCCGGCGCTAACCTTTGGTTCAACGCGCGACAGCTCTGGCCGCCCGTCCGCGGCTGGATCGCCCAGCAGCTGGTGAAGCTGTCCGCCGCGGCCTCCTTTGAAACTGACGGCGTGCTGTTGATGGATTCGGATATGGTGCTGATCCGAAGGACCTCCCTCGATTCCTTCCTGCTCAATGGAAAGCCCACGTTCTACCGCAACCCCGGCGCCGTCCACCAGGGGCTGCCGATGCACCGAAAGTGGCACGAATCCTCCCGGTCGCTCCTGGGACTGACGCCCCCTCCAGCTGGAAACCTCACTGATTACATCAGCTGGCCCTGCCTTTGGGAGCCAACGGTAGTGCGGGGCCTGCTGTCAGCAATCGAAGCCCACACAGGCCGGGCGTGGGCCACGGCGGTAGGCAGCCAACTGCATTTCTCGGAGATGGTTCTCTACGGCGTATACGTTGACGAGGTTTTGGGCGGTGCTGAAACAACCACAAACCGCATGCGAAGCGTTGTGTATTCCGAGGAACGCCCCCTCGATCCGGCCGCGCTCTCCGCCTTACTGGCCGGGGTCACGTCCGCCGATCTCGCTGTCATGGTTTCGGCTAAGTCGGGGACAGCCCTGCTTGATCGCCGCCAGGCATTAGCGGAGGTCCGGGCAACGCTCGCCGGCGAAGAGGAACGGAGTTGACCATGGGTAATGCACTGACCGGACTCGCGATGCGGCTCAGGCGCGACGGAGCCGGCGACGTTTTCCGGTGGGGGACGCGCCGCATGGCGCAAAAACTCGGGGAGCGGCTGTGCTGGGACGACCTGGACCTGCCCCTCCGGCCTGAGGACATAGCCGATCCCGCCGCGATGAGCCGCCCTGCGGTCCGTGCGGTGCGGGACAGCGGCCTGCGGGTCGGCTGGGTCTGCACTCCGCCGGGCGCCGGCTCCGGCGGGCACACCACGTTCTTCCGCATGGTTGAGGGGGTGGAGCGACGCGGACACAGCTGCACGTTGTTCCTCTACGACGTTAATTCCGACGATGTCACCCGCCATGAGGAGGTAATCCGGCGCTTCTGGCCGGGAATGAAGGCTGACATCAGGTCGGCGACGCCCCACATCGACGGGGTCGATGCCGTGGTGGCCAGTTCGTGGACGACAGCCCACGTGGTGGCATCGAGGGTCGCATTGGCCACACACCGCTTCTATTTCGTCCAGGATTATGAGCCCTACTTCTACCCTCGCGGTTCCCTGTACACGCTTGCGGAGCACTCCTACCACCTGGGCCTGGGCATGATTGCTTTGGGCGACATGGTGGCTTCGCGGCTGCAGCAGGAATCCGGCATCGTCGCGGCCGTGACCGTCCCGTTCGGCTGTGATACGGATGTCTACCGGCTCCTGGAGGTTCCCGCCCGGTCAGAGCCCCGGCGGGGCGTGGTGTTCTACGCGAAGAGGAACACAGACCGACGAGGCTACCTGCTGGCGAAACTGGCACTGGAACGCTTCCACAGGATGCACCCGGACGAGGAGATCCACGTTTACGGCGACCGCGTGGACAACTGGCCTATCCCGGTGACCAACCACGGAAGTCTCCCTCCCGCGGATCTGAATCGGCTCTACAACCGCACTAGAGCAGGCTTGGTGATGTCCTTTACCAACATCTCGTTGGCAGCCGAAGAATTGTTGGCTGCCGGCTGCACGCCGGTCCTTAACGACTCAGACCTTGCCCGCGCCGATCTTCCCGCGCACGGCGCGGTCTGGGCTTCTCCGACGCCCGCGGCCTTGGCGTCCGCACTCTCGGCGTTGGTGGCCGGGCCTGCGGAAACCGCCGGCTCACCCCGGGTCCGGGCGGGCTGGGGCCGTACCCAGGCCCTGGTGGCCGACTACATCGAATCTGCCTGCATGGGAGCCTAAGAAACCGGGAAGCAGGCGCGTCCGCTGAGCGGGACACCAGTGCCGTTGGGGTGCCGATCGCTTCCGTCAAGGCGCACCCTTGTCGGCGCCCACCTTCTCGCTGCTGGGGGTTAGGGTCTCCTGCGGTTCATCCGGAGTCCGGGCTGAACGGCGCCGGCCGGCGCGCGTGGCGGTTGCTTCTCCTGGCACCGGACGCGCCTTACTGTCCGGAATGGCGTCGAGGTGTAGCCCTCCCGGCACCGCCCCATCCGCAGGGAGACCGGCCGTTGAAGGCGCCGACTTCCTGACGGCCCGATTCTTCTTCGCCGCTTCGATCGCCCGGGCTAGGGAGACCGCTGCGAAGACGAGGATGGTGCCCACGAGGAACACGATGATGGCTGCCCGCAGGCGGTTGGAATACAGCTCTGTGGCCCGGTCCGGCGTCGAGACCGTCAGGGACGTGAACAGGTACCTCTCGTCTGCCCCGTTGACGCTCTGCATCTCCTTGAGATCCGACTCCAAGTTCTTTCCTAGAGCCGAGGCCGTCGCTATGGCTTGCTCCTCCGTCTCGCCGACGCCTCTGATGTCTATGACAAAGCCGTTGCCGCCGACGCCGCGGCTCACGGCATATTCGCTCCCCAGTCCGGCCTCCTGCAGTTTGTCGGCCGTTGCCAGGGAGTTCAGCCGGGTGATGAGAACGTCGATGACCAAGGCAGGGTCCGCTGACCGCAAGTAGGGGTTGTCCTTGTTGAGGAGCTCCAGTTCCGGGTCTTTCTCGATTTCCTCAGGCGTCGGAACAATTGGGTTCACCACTGCATAGCTCATGCTGGCCTCATACGACCGCGGACCGAACTGATAGACGTATACCGCGGCGAGGAGCGTGAGCAGGACCACCGGAATGACAAAGAACTTGTGGTGCCACAAAGTTTTAACGACTGCCAGAGGATCCATCAGTAGTCTCCATTTCGCGGAGTTGGGTCGGTTGGTGACACGTCAGTCTGGGAGCCGCTGCGCCCAGCGGTCGCCGGGAGTTTCGACTCGCGCTTGACGAGAATCCATACGGCTCCGCCTAGGCCTACAACTAGCGGGTATACCAGAGCAAAGACGGGAAATGAGAGGGAATCGAAGCCCAAGGAGCACACCCCGGCGACCATGCCCGCTGCCGCTATGGCACCGGCGAGGCATTTCAGCGACTCAGACCGGGCCACCCGGGCAGCCTGGACGGCTGCCAGCCCTGGGAGCAGCAGATAAAGCACCACGGCGAGCAGTCCGACGATGCCGAGCGTGACCGCCGTATTGAGGTACTGGTTGTCCAGAATGAACACTGCGTTCTGCGGGATGTAGTTGCCTGGTCCCGTGCCGAAGATGGGTCGCTCCTCGAACATGGCGGCGACTCGCGGGTAGTTGTTGGTCCGGTTACTGATGGAGGGGTCGGATTCATCGGCTGTCACACTGGCGCTGATCGTGCTGACCAGTCCCGGGACCGTCAGGAAAAGGGCTGCCAGCACCACCGGAAACACCATCCCCAACCACCTCCGGGCGCCACGGGGAAGGAACGGCAGTAGGGTCAGCGTACCCACTGCAAGGCCGAGCACACCGGAACGGGACACCGTGGACGCAACAGCGAAAACCAACAGCGCTGTCCCTAGCCAATGCACCCATTTGCGTCCAGCGGGATCGTAAAGCCCCCTCCAAATGGACAGCGGCAGCAGCATGGCCGCAACGACGGCGAGCTCGATCGAGTGGAAGGTGCTCCCCGATACCCGGACCAGTGCACCGCGTGCCTGAAAGGCCGTATCGCCGCCGTTGTAGGTAAAACCCGGCATGGCCGACTGCACCCATTCCATCGGGTTGACCCGGAAATAAAACTGGGCCACCGCTACCAGGCAGCAGAACACACCACCTGCCAGCAGTGCCCGCACCAGGACCAACGCGTCTGTTATGGTCCTGACGCGTTCAGCGGTCACCAGAACTAGTCCTGCGCTGGCCGCAAGTAGAATCAGCCATCGGTCTGCCGAAGCCCGCACAACTGGGGTGCTGCCGCCGGTCCAACCCGACACCAGGCCGATGTAGGACAGGCAAGATGCCACTATTAGGGCGACGAGGGCAAGCCTCCCGGGGTGCCGGAATCCCACGGGATCGTGCAGGCCCAAAAGTGACGACACCGCCCAGAGAACAAAGAGACCAGCGGAGAGCAGGAGCGGAACTGTACCCGCCGCGCCCAGTCCGCCCAAAACCATGCTGGACGGAAAAAAGAAGATCCCAAACGCAACGATCCGAAGGATCAGGGGTGGATGTCCCTTCCTCGCCTGGCTTATCTCAAAGTCCGTAAGCGCGGGTGTTCGCCGCTGCGACGCGCCGAAGCGGCCCTCCTCGATTCCGACAGTACCGGGCATACATTTCCCCCACCTACCTAAACGATCTCGACGCCGCCGCTACCGGCGCCCATCTTTTCTGACAGTAGCCGCTGGTGCGCTCCGGAAACAGTGTTTTTCGAATACGACTTTTCGGTTATTGCTGTACCGGTGGCGCTATCTGAGTAGGATGGCCCACAGGGCCGGCTTGCCGGACCGGATCCCCTAAGACCTTGACCCGTGAAGGGGCCCTGATGGCTCGATTCGGATACCTGGTCCCCGAGTTTCCGGGGCAAACGCACAGTTTTTTCTGGCGTGAGATGGCAGCGTTGAAGTCGATGGGAATGGAACCTGAGCTCATTTCCACCCGCCGCCCCGAGGGGGGAAGGGTGCCCCACCAGTGGGCGGACGCCGCAGAGGCGGAAACGCATTACCTCGTGCCGCCGGGGCTGGCGGATACGTTCGGCGCCGGCTCCGCACTCCTCCACGGACTCATCCACGGCAAAGCGGCAGCCCTGCGCGGAGCGGCCCGGGGCTACAGCGACAACCAGAACGCGGCGGACGGGTGGCGCGCCCGGATCATGGGCGTTCTTCGGTCGGTTTCCCTGCTGCTAGCCGCGTCGGAACTCGTTGGGGTCGCCCGCCGCAGGGGATGGGTGCACGTACATGTGCATTCCTGCGCAGACGCCGCCCAAGTCGCGCTATTCGCCCACCGGCTGTCGGGACTGCCGTACAGCCTGGCGCTGCACGGTCCCCTAGCCGACTACGGCCCGAACCAAGCGGACAAATGGCGAAACGCATCGTTTGGCGTCGTGATCACCAAAGGCCTACTCGGGGATATCAGGCAACGGCTCGGCCCGGCCCTTCCCGAACGGATGGGAATCGCTGCCATGGGGGTCGACACGGCGGACTTCGTACGGAGTGCCCCGTATGAACCGTGGACGGGAACGGGACCCGCCAGGATATTCAGCTGCGGAAGGCTCAATCCCAGCAAAGGCCACAGGGATCTCGTCGCGGCTGTCCGGATGTTGGCGGATGCAGGCATCGACGCGCGCCTCGTCATAGCGGGCGAGGACGAACGCGGGGGCAAGGGGTACCGACTTGAGCTTGAGCGGCTGGTCACCGAACTGGATGTGGGCGGCAGGGTCACGCTGCTGGGTTCCGTCTCCGAAGCAACCGTCCGAACCCGGTTGGAGGAGGCCCACGTCTTTGCCCTGGCCAGCCATGCGGAGCCGCTGGGTGTCGCCATCATGGAGGCGATGTCGCTATCCGTTCCTGTGGTAGTCACGGGCTCAGGGGGTGTTGCGGAGTTGGTGCAGGACCAGCAAAGCGGTCTTCTCGTCCGGGCCAATGATCCCGCTCACTTGGCCTCCACCCTCGTCAACGTGCTGCACACGCCGGACCTGGCGCGCCGCTTGGGCGCCGAGGGCCGGCACCGTGTAGTCGGACAGTTTGACAGCACTCGCGGCGCCGGCATCCTGGCAGACATGATCCGAGGGAGATAACCCATGAAGAGCATCCCAGCACAGGCCAGCGCCATCCTGACGTCCGCCTTTTGCCTGTCGACGGCACTATTGCTCAGTGGAAGCGGCGTCCCGCCAGGACCGGCCCTTACGGGAAGTGCCGCCAATCCTCTCCCGTCGGCCGAAGCTTCTGCGGCTCCGGCGCTCCGGGAGGTGGACGGCGGTCCGGGATTCTACGGCCGGTTCACGAATCCGCTGCCGGACGCGCTTGAGTATTTTCCCATAGGTGTGTGGCTGGAAAGCGTCCTGGATCCAGGCGACATCGCCATGGACAAGAACGTTGGGCTCAACACCTACGTCAATCTCACGGCAAACTCCGACACCGCCCTGTTGCAGCCCGGCGGTGTCCATGCGGTTACGAGCGAGCCGTCGCCCTGGACCTCCGGCCTCGTCCTTGCCGATGAGCCGGACATGTGGGCCGGTCCGGGGTCGTCCGAATGGACCGGTAAATGGCCCGGCCAGGGCGAGGTATGCAATCCGGCGAATACTCCGTGCGGCTATTCGGTGCAACGGACCCTGTCAACTCCCATACCCGACGGAACAATGAAGTATGCCAACTACGGTAAAGGCGTCAGCTTCTGGGAAAGCAACACGGAGGCGTCAGTCTTCGTCAATGAGTTCCAAGACGTCGTGTCGGTCGATAACTACTGGTTCACCGACCCCAATATCTGCGGCCTGGGCGAAGGCGGCGGAAGTCTCGGCCGGGACCGTAACCTGACGGACAAGGAATGCCGGCTGGCCGCCAACTATGGCTGGACCATCGACCGCGTCCGGTCCCTGGTCAACCCTTCCGGAAGCAAACCGGTGTGGGCTTTCGTCGAGGTCGGGCACCCCGCCGGCGAGGCTGATGCCCCCACCATCACCGGCCCGCAGCTCAAAGCCGCCGTGTGGAGCAGTCTGATCCACGGTGCGCGGGGCATTGTCTACTTCAATCACAGCTTTGGCGGCCCGTGTCAGTCCTTTCACGTCCTGCGGGAACCCTGCGGTGACGATATACGGCCCTGGGTGACGGCGGTCAACCGGCAGATCACCGGGCTCGCCCCGGTCCTCAACGCGCCCTTCCTGGACGGTGCCCTGGCCCACGGCCCGGGCATTGACACGGCCGTGAAGGTGCACGGCGACGATCTGTACGTGTTCGCCGGATCGGCGCAGGCGGGTCCCCAAACCGCAGAGCTGATCCTGGCGTGCCTGGCAGGCGCGTCCGTTCCCGCAACCGTCCTGGATGAGGACCGCACGGTGACGCTCAGCAACGGCGTCTTCCGGGACACCTTCGACGACGGCAACGCCGTCCATCTGTACAAGATCGGCGGGGCTGCCCGCACCTGTGCACCGTAGCGCGGGCGCCGCAGGTGTCCCGCGCGGCTATGAGGGGGTGCGGAAGAACAGCGCGGTGACCGTCGCGAGCCGGTGGGGGTCCTCGACGCCGCAGAGTTCGCGGGCTGAGTGCATCGAGAGCAGGGGAACGCCGACGTCGACCGTCCGGATGCCGAGGCGGGTGGCGGTCAGCGGGCCGATCGTGGAGCCGCAGGGCATCACGTTGTTGGAGACAAACTCCTGGTAGGGGATGCCGGCGTCGGTGCACAGGCGCGCCCACAGGGCGGCACCGGCGGCGTCCGTGGCGTACCGCTGGTTGGCGTTGATTTTCAGCAGCGGGCCGCCGTTGAGCACCGGCCGGTTGGCCGGATCGTGCCGTTCGGCGTAGTTGGGGTGGACGGCGTGCCCGGCGTCGGCCGACACACAGAACGACGCCGCGAAAGCCTGCCGCCGCTGGCTCGCCGAGGCCCCCAGCCCGTCGGAAATCCGGACCAGCACGTCCTCCAGGACAGGTCCGCTCGCGCCTGACCGGGACGCGGAGCCGATTTCCTCGTGGTCGAACGCGGCCAGCACGGCGATGGGCCCGCCCGCCGGCGGCGCTGCGTTGGCGTGGTCGATCAGGGCGGTGAGCCCGGCGTGGGTGGCCGAGAGGTTGTCCAGCCGGCCGGACGCGAAGAACTCACCCTTCGCGCCGAACACGGCCGGGGCCTGGGTGTCCGCGATGACAACGTCGTACCCGCCGATCTGCGCAGCGTCCACATCCGCGCCGGCCACCCGGTCCGCCAGCAGCCCCAGCAGGTCCTCGCCGGCCGGATCCCCCTGCCCGTAGACCGGGTTCATGTGCTGCTGCTTGTCGAGGGCCAGCCCCTCGTTCACGGCGCGGTCCAGGTGGATGGCCAGTTGCGGGAACCGGAGCAGCGGCCCCGTGGCGGTCAGGTGCTGGGTGCCGTCCCGCATCACCAGGCGCCCCGCGAGCTGCAGTTCGCGGTCCAGCCAGGAGTTGAGCAGCGGGCCGCCATAGACTTCGACGCCGGCCTGCAGCCAGCCGAATTTGCCGGTGGTGGGTTTGGGCTTGAGCTTGAACGACGGCGAATCGGTGTGGGCGCCCAGGATGTTGAATCCGGTGGTGGGGCCGGCTGCCTCCGGCGTCACCCAGGCGATGAGGGCGCCGTCGCGGACCATGTAGAACTTCCCGGCGCCGGCCCCGTCCCAGGGCTGCAGCTCGTCGAGGGCGGTGAACCCTGCCTCATTGAGCCGGCGGGCGGCCTCGTGGACGGCGTGGAAGCTCGACGGCGACGCGGTGACGTACGCACCGAGGTCCTGGATGTGGGCGGACGCGCGGGACTGTGAAGACATGGCTCCGAGTCTAGCCGCCGCGCCGCCGGCCTCACGGGACGCTGCCCCGCCGCTAGACAGTGACGTTAAGACCGGCCGTGTACCCGCCGGACACCGATCCGGTCATCGTGGCGAGCTGGTGGATGCCGCCGTCGTCGCGGAACACGTTGTCCGATTTCAGCGTGGTCCGGGGGAAGTTCCGGGCGCTGGCTTCGTAGCCGGCGGAGGCGTAGACGTCCCGGCAGGCGGCGTCCGTCAGCGCGATCTGGGACACGGCGAGGACCTGCCCGGCCGCCGTCGCGTTGTCCATGGACTCGAAGACTTCGAAGTGGATGTGGGGCCAGCGGCCGCTGTACGCGCCCGGGAAGACGGTCCGGAAGGTCACCTGGCCGTTGGCGTCGGCCTCCTGCACGCCGCGGAGATAGTTCTCGTTCCTGAGCCCGGCGTCGTACATGGAGTATTTGCCGTCCTTGTCGCAGTGCCAGGCGTAGACGGCGGCGCCGGCCAGGGGTGTGCAGCCGCTGGCGTTGTCGAGCAGGGTGAGCGTGACGGTGAGCGGAACGCCGTCGGCCCTGGTGTTGGAGGTGCCGAAACTGGTGGTGATGTCCTGCCGGACCACGCCCGAGGCCGCCAGCACATTGGGGCCGTTGGAGCCGTCCCCCGGATAGGGCCCGGTGGTCTCCTGCGGAATCTCAACGCCGCATTCGGCGATGGCCCGGGTCAGCGTGGGCGACGCGGACGGCGCGCTGGCAGCCGCCGTCGGGCCCGGCGTGGCTGCTGTCCCTGCCGCCCCCGCCGTCGAGGAGGACGCGGAACCCGGTGACGCGCCCGGCGCGCAGGCGGCGAGGGCCGCGGCCGTGCCGGCGCCGAGGAACATGCCGAGCGAGCGGCGGCTCATCAGGGTGGAGAGGTCGAACTCCAGGCCGCGGTCGTGGTTGGGGTGGGGCTCATGGGGAGGCTGCGGAGAAGAAGTCATGCGCCCATCGAACCCCTGCCCGCTATGCGCTGGCTAGAGCCTCCCTGTGCGGCCGCTGTGCCTCTCTCCGGAGCGGCCGGGCGCGGGACATGCCCTCCCCTCACCGCCATGGCTGGACATGCCCCCAGCTCCCCACGGGACATGCCCTCCCCTGGCCGCGGCGGGTGGACATAGCGGCATTATGTCCGTTGCTCGGCAACAGGGAGGGGCATGTCCCAAGGGGCTAGGACGCGGGGCTCGCCCCCACGGTGGCGTCTTCTGCGGCATCCTGGGCCGCGGGGCCGCCGTCGTGCTCCACGCGGGTGTTGCCGCGGTCCTTGCGGTAGCGCCAGAGGCCGATGCCGACCACCACGGCGGCGAGGGCCAGGGACAGCAGCAGCGATTCACGCGTGGATTCCAGGACCACCATGCCGACCAGCAGCGCGACGATGCTGATGATGGCCACCCACGTCAGGTAGGGGAAGAGCCACATCTTCAGCTGGAGGTCCTTGGCCGCGGCGCCCATCCGGCGGCGCAGGATCAGCTGCGAGCTGGCGATGACCAGCCACACGAAGAGCGCGATGGCCCCCGAGGTGTTGACCAGGAACAGGAACACGGTGTCCGGGGCGATGTAGTTGAGGCCGACAGTGATGAAGCCGACGACGGTGGAGGCCAGGACGGCGGCGGCGGGGACACCGCGCTTGGAGATCCGCATCCAGGACCGGGGCGCGTCGCCGCGGCGGGACAGCGAGAACAGCATCCGGCTGGCGGTGTACAGGCCGGAGTTGAGACAGGACAGCACGGAGGTCAGCACCACGATGTCCATGATGGTGCCGGCACCGGGGATGCCGTAGAGCTCGATCACGGCGACGTACGGGCTCTTGGCCACGGAGGCGGAGTTCCAGGGCAGCAGGGTGACAACCACGGCGATGGAGCCGATGTAGAACACGAGGATGCGCCAGACGGTGGACTTCACGGCCTTCTTCACTGCGTCGACCGGGTTCTCGGATTCACCGGCGGCGATGGTGGCGATCTCGGCGCCGAAGAAGGAGAAGACCACTACGAGGATGCCGGCCAGCACGGCGCCCGGACCGTTGGGCATGAACCCGCCGTTTTCCAGCAGGTTGCTCAGGCGGGGGGCGGGAACTCCCGGAAGGAGGCCCAGGATGGCCACGACGCCGAAGAGCAGGAACAGCACAATTGCGGCAACCTTGATGGACGCGAACCAGAACTCGAACTCGCCGAAGGACTTGACCGACCCCAGGTTGGTCAGGGTCAGGACCACCATCAGCAGCAGCGCCCAGATCCACTGGTCGATGCCCGGCACCCAGCGGTGCATGATGGCCGCGCCGGCGGTGGCCTCGATGCCCAGCACGATGATCCAGAACCAGGCGTACAGCCAGCCGATGCTGAAGCCGGCCCAGCGGCCCAGCGCCTTGTCGGCATAGGTCGAGAACGAGCCGGTCTCCGGGTTGGCCGCCGCCATCTCGCCGAGCATCCGCATGACGAGGATGACAACCAGTCCCGCCGCCGCGTAGGCCACCAGGATGCCGGGGCCCGCCTGCTGGATTGCCGCGCCGGAGCCGACAAAGAGGCCGGCTCCGATCACGCCAGCGATGGCGATCATCGACAGATGCCTGGGTTTCAGGGACTTTGAGAGTTGCTGGTCAGCCTGCATGAAGCGCCGTCCTTCGTGGATTGTTCGGGTCCGCGGGTGAAGCGTGGAAAGTTGTGCGGCGGACCACATTGACGTTTCACCCTAGACCGGGGGAAGTGCCCTCTGTTCTGTGCAATCCCACAAATGACGCAGGTCGCGGGAGGGCACAGTTCCAGAAAATCCACCGTATGTGCAAGGAATGTTGCCTGCTGGGCAATTCTGAAATGTGCCGGAAACCACTGGTCCGGCGCTCCGGGGCGGCTTTGGGCCCGCGGCGGGGCCATTTCCGGCCGGGACGACGGCGTGTCCGCGCCGAAGTGCCCCCGCACCGCCGGATACGCCCCCGGACTGTGTCAGTAGTCCGGGTTGCTGGGCACCACCAGGCCGGTCTCGTAGGCGTAGACCACGGCCTGGACGCGGTCGCGCAGGTGCAGTTTGGTGAGGATCCGGCGGACGTGCGTTTTGACGGTGGCCTCGGAGAGGAAGTACCGGTGCGCGATCTCGGCGTTGGAGAGACCCTCCGCCATTGCTTCCAGCATTTCGGTTTCGCGCGGGGTGAGGTCCTCGAGCAGCGGGTCCCGGGCCGGCCGGGCCCCGGCGGGGAGTCCCTTCCCGGGATCGCCGCTGCCGTCGCCGTCCGGGAAAGCCGCCGCGTCCGTGCTCCGGACATAGGTCTCCAGCAGCCTCCGCGTGACGCGCGGCGCCACCACCGCGTCGCCGCCGGCCACCACCCGGACGGCGCTGACCAGCTCGGCCGGCGCCACGTCCTTGAGCAGGAAGGCCGAAGCCCCTGCCTGCAGCCCGGCGAAAGCGTACTCGTCGAGGTCGAAGGTGGTGAGGATGATGACCTTGGCGCTGGCACCGGAGGTGGTGACGGCGCGCGTGGCCTCGATGCCGTCCAGCACCGGCATCCGCACGTCCATCAGCACGACGTCGGGCGCGAGGTCCCGGACCTGGCGGACGGCCTCGGCGCCGTCGGACGCCTCCCCCACAACGTGCAGGTCCCCCTCGCCCTCGAGGATGAGGCGGAACCCCATCCTCAGCAGCGGCTGGTCATCCACCAGCAGGACACGGATCGGCTCGGTGCCGCCCGGCTGTTCCCCATGACTCATGTGCTCCTGCTTTCGTTCTCGCCGTGCCAGTGCAGGACGGCGTGGACCCGCCAGCCGTGGTCCGCGCTCCGTCCCGCCTCCACGGTGCCTGCATAGATCCGGGCCCGCTCCAGCATGCCGGCGAGGCCCTGGCCGCTGCCCACGGGCCCGCCGGGGTCCCGCGGTCCCGGCGCAGCAGCGGCCCGGCCGCCGGAGTCCACGGAACCCTTGCCGTCGTCCACCACGTCGATGGTGACAGTGGAACCGTCCCGGACGATTGCCACATCCACCCGGCTCAGGGAGCGGCCGTAGCGCAGCACATTCGTCAGGGATTCCTGCACAATCCGGTACACCGTCAGCTGGAACGCCGCATCGTCCGGCAGCGACGGGCCAGTGTGCGTGTAGTGCAGCGGAAGCCCGGCGGTGCGGAACCCTTCCAGCAGTTTGCCCAGGCTGTCGCCGGCCGCCAGTGGCTCCCGCGGGGCCTGCCCGGGGGACGCGTCGTCGCGCAGCACCCCCAGCACCCGCCGCATGTCCGCCAGTGCGGTGCGCCCGGTGTGCGAGAGTTCCCCGAGGACCTCCGCCGCCCGTGCCGGGTCCCGCCTGGCCACGACGGCGGCCCCGTCGGAGAGGGCGACCATCACCGTCAGTGAATGCGCGACGACGTCGTGCATCTCCCGGGCGATGCGGTTCCTTTCGGTGACCTGCCCCAGCCGCCCCGCCCTCGCGGCCCAGGCGGCAATCTCCTGCTCATGCTCGCGCCGCTGCCGGACCGAAACGCCGATCCCGGTGGCGATGACGTTGGTGAGGGTGATGCTCACGCCGGCCGCGATGCTGGTGATGAGCTGGAAGTTCTCCGGGGTGCTGACGCCCATGTCCGGCAGCCGGCCGTCCAGCGGCCCGACCGCCAGCTGGAAATAGAGGACCACCAGCGGCGCCGTGGCCGCGGCCAGGGTCCGCAGCGCAAACCGCCGGCTGCGCACCAGCGCCACCGAGTAGAGCGCGAACCACAGCCCGGCGGAGACATTGGAGCCCCACGGGTGGAGCAGGGTCACCCCCACTTCGAGCGCCGCCACCACAGCCACCACCCGGACCGGGCGGCTCCGCCGGAACAGCAGCGCCACAGCGGCCGCCGCGAGCAGGACGGCCACCTGCCAGACGCCGTCGAGCACGGATTCCACCGCGGTGGGGGTGACCAGCACCAGGTAGCACGCCACCACGACGGCATCCATGGCCCGCGGGTGCTGGAACAGGTAGCGCCTGATCCGGCCCCGGCGCCGGGCAGTGATCTCAGCGAAGGACGCGTCGGCCTGGCCGGCCGGCGCGTCCTTCACCACAGCAACATCGATCATGCTCTGAGCCTAAACGGCGTTCCCTAGACGTCCCGCCGTTTCAGCAGCACCGCGGCCAGGACCACCGGGATGACCACCCAGGCGCCCAGCACCAGGGCGGCCTGCCAGGCTTCCAGCGTGTCGGGGAGGTGCTCCACGGCGGTCATTGGTTCCACGGTGTTCCCCGGCAGGTACTTGCGTGCCTCGACGAAGAAGTCGCCCGGGATCAGCTGGAAGGCGATGGGCGCCACGAAGAACAGGCCCACCAGGCTCATGATGCCGCCGGCGGAGTTGCGCAGCAGCGCGCCGAGGGCCATGCCGATGGCGGCGACGGCGGCGACGTAGATGCTGTTGACCAGCAGCAGCTTCACGGACTGCGAGCTGGCCAGATCCAGTTTGAGGTCGTAGTTCTCCAGGATGGGCAGCGACACCAGGCCCGCCAGGTACACGGAGGCCGCGGTGAGGGTAAACGCCGTCACCATGACCACCAGCAGCTTGGCGGCGAACGCCGGGATCCGCTTCGGGACGGCCGCGAAGGTGGACCGGGCCATGCCGGTGGTGAACTCGGAGCTCATCAGCAGCACCCCGAGCGAGCCGAGGATCAGCTGGGCGAACGCGATGCCGGAGGTGGGGACGCCGACGGCGAGGTCCCCGCCCTGGGCGGCGAACGCGGCGGCGGCTTCCGGGTCGCTGAGCGCGGCCTCGGCGAACTGCCCCGTGCCCCAGGCGGACAGGGCGCCGAAGCCGACCACCACCAGGACGGTGGAGCCGAGCAGGATCAGGGTGGACAGGAGGGTGCGGAACTTGATGAATTCCGAGTTCAGCACCCGCAGGAAATTCGGCCCGGGGCCGGTGCTGGTGCCAGCGGGGGCCGTGCCGGTGCCTGCAGGGCCGGGGGTGCCGCGGCGGGAGGGGTCAATTGCGGTCGAGCTCATGGCTTAGTGGCCTCCGGACTGGGCGGGGGCGGCATCGCCCGTGGTGATCAGCGAGTGGTATTCGACCTCATCCTTGGTCAGTTCCATATAGGCCTCCTCGAGGCTGGCCTGGAGCGGGGTGAGTTCGTAGAGCATGACGTGGTTCTCCAGCGCGGCGCGGGCGATCCCGCGCGGGTCCAGCCCGGTCACTTCCAGCAGTTCGTGGTCCTGGAGCTCCACGGACACGCCGTCCCCGGCGAGCAGGCGCATCAGCTGGTCCGGCTGGTCGGTGCGGACGCGGGTGCGGATGCGGCCCTTGCCGTTGATGATGTCCTGGATGGGCGCGTCGGCGATGATCCGGCCGCGGCCGATCACGATCAGGTGGTCCGCGGTGACGGCCATCTCGCTCATCAGGTGGCTGGAGAGGAACACCGTGCGCCCCTCGGAGGCCAGGTACTTGACGAGGTTGCGGACCCAGACCACGCCTTCCGGGTCCAGGCCGTTGACGGGCTCGTCCAGGATGACGGTCTGCGGATCGCCGAGCAGCGCCGCCGCGATGCCGAGGCGCTGCCCCATGCCGAGCGAGAATCCGCCGACCTTCTTCTTGGCCACATCGGCCAGGCCCGTCATCTCGATGACCTCGTGCACCCGCTTCTTGGGGATGCTGTGCGTGGCGGCCATGGCCAGCAGGTGGTTGTAGGCCGAGCGGCTGGTGTGGACGGCCTTGGCGTCGAGCAGCGCGCCGACGTCGCGCAGCGGCGCCGCGTGCCGGGCAAAGGGGGTGCCGTTGACGGTGACGGTGCCCGACGTCGGCCGGTCGAGCCCCATGATCATGCGCATGGTGGTGGATTTCCCGGCCCCGTTCGGACCCAGGAAGCCGGTGACCCGGCCGGCTTCGACAGTGAAGTTGACTCCGGCGACGGCGGTTTTTTCGCCGTACACCTTGGTCAGGCCTCGTGCTTCGATCATGGAAGCGTTCCTTTGCTTGGCAGTGGGGGTTGTGTACTTCCCAACCTACCGAGCCGGGAGGCCGGTTTCGCCGGCCTCAGGGATGATTCAGGGTCGAATCAGGGTCATCCGGGAGGATGACGCAGCGGCGTTCAGGAGGCCGGCGAATAGTAGGTCAGGGCGCCCGGCAGGATCGAGAACTCCACGGCGCGGACCCCCGGCATGGCCTCCCCGTCCACCGCCAGCACCATGCTTGAGTTGCCCGGTTCCACCCGGATGCTGCTGCTCTCGCTGAGGTGGGTGATCCCGGAGGTGGCGACGGTTCCGGTCAGCACGGCCCACAGCAGCCGGAGCCGGGCGAAGGATTCGTCCGCGGTGATGAGCCGCAGGTCGAACAGTCCGTCGTCGAGTACCGGGCGGACCAGCGGGGCGTGGTCGCGAGGGTAGTACCGGCCGCGGCCGATGTACAGGATCCAGAGTTTGTGCCGCACGCCGTTGACGATCAGGGTGGTGGGTGTTCCGGCGGCGAACGTCCGGAACATCGCCACCACCCCCGCCAGGGGCTTGCCGAGGGCCGGCTGCAGCAGTTCGCGCCGACGCACCAGGTTGGGGTACAGGCCGATGCTGGCCGTGTTGAGCATGGTCAGGTGCAGCAGCTCGGGGTCTTCGGGGAGTCCGCGTTCCACGGACACCAGGCCCACATCCGCGCGGGCCGCTTCGCCGTTGGCCGCGGCCTGGACGGCGGCCGCGAGCGTGGGGGTTCCGGCGTCCCGGGCGAAGTGGTTCAGGGTCCCGCCGGGCAGGACCAGGAGCGGGAGGGAATGTTCAACGGCGGCCGCGGCGGCCGTTCCGACTGTCCCGTCCCCGCCCCACACACCCAGGGCCTTGATCCCGGGGCGGGCGGCAAGGCGGGCGATCTCTTCCGCGAGGTTCAGCTCCGGATCGACCTCCTTTATATACGCCTTGGGGAATACTTTCCCCAGGGCTGCTGCGGTCTCCGCGGCGTAGGAGCCGCCCAGGGTGTTGACCACGACGCCGAGGCCGTCACCGTCCGGCAGTTCCGGGGCCTTCACGGCAGTCCGCCGCGCCTCGGGAAACGGCGGCCGCACCGGCCACCACTTCCGCGTGACCATGGCAGCGCCCGCGCCGATCGCGGAGCCGAAGAACACATCCGAGGGCCAGTGGGCCCCGGTGTGGACACGCGAGTAGGCGACGCCGGCGGCGAGGGGGGCCAGCGCGGCCCCGATCCCCGGCCGCACCAGACCGGCGCCGAGGGCGAACGCCACGGCGGAGGCGGAGTGGCCCGAGGGCATGGAGGAGCTGGTGGGCTGGGGATGGACGAACCGGAAGGCCGGCAGGTGCTCCGGCAGCGGGCGCGCCCGCGGCAGCAAGGTCTTGAACCCGAGGTTCGTGACCGCGGAGGCGACGGCCTGGGCCAGCACCCCGTGGAGCGCGGCGCGGCGGGTCCGGCCGGGGAACAGCGCCAGAACGGCGGCGATTCCGAACCAGAGTTTGCCCTTGTTCGCCGCGGCGGACAACCGGCGGAAGAAATCATCGTGGCTGCCGCCGGGAACCCGGGACAGGGCGCGCACCAGCCGCCGGTCAAGCCGGCTGAACCGGCGCGGTGCTTTTCGCAGCATGCTTCGCATGCTGCCACCATACTGCCGGGGCGGCGGAGAGACCCGGATTGGCTAGGATGGGGCGATGACCCGAGTGCTGGACCCGCAGCGATTGCCGCCCGGACGCGTGCTCGCAGTCAGCACGGGGCTGCTCACGCTGGGCGTTGTGCTGGCGGGGCTGCTGGTGGCGGACGTCAGGCTGCCGCCGTTCCAAGGTCTGGACGAGGGCTGGGCCCGCTGGATCACGTCCCTGCGCAACCCGTTCTGGGACGGGATCAATGCGTTCCTCAATATTGCCGGCTACCGGGGCGCTCTGGTGCTGCACGGACTGCTGGTCGTGGCGCTGCTGCTCAGGAGGCGCCCGCAGGCAGCGGCCTTCGCCACGGCTGCTGGCGTCGCCGTCCTGGTTTTCACCCAAATCCTCAAGGCCGGCATCTTCCGGGACCGGCCGGACAACACGGTGGTCCTGACTGACACCGGTTCATTCCCGTCGGGGCATGTGGCCAGCACGGCGGTGCTCTTGGTGGTGGTGGCCCTGCTGGTCGGGCGCGCCTGGGTCTGGGTGCTGGCCGGGGTCGGCGTGGTGGCGATGATGGTCAGCCGCACGTACCTGTCGGCCCACTGGCTGATGGACACGGTCGGCAGCGTGTGCCTGGCCGTCCCGGTGGCGCTGCTGATCTGGCTGTTCTACCAGGACCTCTGCATCCAGGAGAACGGTGATGCCCGCCGGCTGCTTACGTGGCGCGCAAGGGCTTCGCGGCGCCGGCGAGCAGCAGTGCGCCAAGAATCGGAATCATGATCGCCAGCAGGGCCACCCGGATGCCCACCAGGTCCCCGAGGTAGCCCAGCAGCGGCGGGCCGGCCAGGAACGCGACGTACCCGATGGTGGACACCACCGAGACGCGGGCCGCGGCGTGCTTGGGGTCGTCCGCCGCGGCGGACATGCCCATCGGGAATGCGAGGGCCGCCCCCGCCCCCCACAGCACCGCACCGGCCGTCGCCAGCCAGAGGTCACCGGCCAGCACAAAGAGGGCCAGCCCGGCGGCGGCCGCGGCCATGCTGGCGCGGAGCACGGCCACGCGGCCGTAGGCGTCGATGGCCCGGCCGCCGAAGAAGCGCACCGCCGTCATCGCCAGGACAAAGGCCGCGAACAGCAGCGCGCCGGTGGTCTCGCTCGCGTCCAGGCCGTCCACGGCGGCCTTGGCGATCCAGTCGTTGCCGGCTCCTTCGGTCAGTGTCGCCCCCAGCACCACAACGCCGATCAGCAGCGTCCGTCCGTCCCGCCAGGCCGAGCGCCCCTTCGGTTCGGCCGTCTCCCCGGCGGCCGGCGCGGACGCCGGGGCGTGGGGGAGGAAGTAGCGCGGTGCGGTCAGGGTCAGCACGGCGACGACCACCGCGATCACCAGCAGGTGCGCCGGGAGGCCGACCCCCAGCCCCGCCAGGCCGGCGCCGATCAGGGCGCCCAGGAAGGCGCCCCCGCTGAAGGCGGCGTGGAACTGCGGCATGATGGTGCGCCCCAGCTGGTGTTCGACGTCGGCGCCTTCGATGTTCTGGGAGACGTCCCAGAGCCCGATGCCCATGCCAAAGAAGAAGAGGGCAACTGCCGTGCCAGGGACGGACTCCGCCAGCAGCGCCAGTGCCACACCGGCGCCGGCGAAGGCGGCGAGGAGGCCGGCCGCCCGCACTGCGTTGGCGGTCCCGATCCGTCCCACCACGTGGCCGGCGGTGGGCAGCGCGATCAGGGAACCGGCCGCCACGCAGAGCAGCAGGGTTCCCATCTGCCCCGAGGAAATGTTGAGGATCTCCGTTACCGCAGGGATCCGGGCGGCCCAGCTGGCGAAGACCAGTCCGTTGATGCCGAAAATCAGGAAGGTCGCCGCGGCGGCTGCGTTGAGCTGCGGGCGGGTTGCTGTTTTGGTCATACGTTCACTACTTCCACCGAGTGTCGGGTGAGCTGGGCGAGTTCTTCAGGGCTGAACTGTTTGTCGGTGACGAGGACGTCCACGGCGTCGAGGGCGGCCACCAGCGCGACGGCACTGGCGTTCCATTTGGTTCCCGAGCAGGCGACCACCACCCGTGCCGCGGACTCCAGGCCGGCGCGTTTGACGGCGGCGTCGTCGAGGTCGTGGGCCAGGAGTCCGTCGCGGAGATTCAGCGCGCACGGCGTCACCACGGCGGTGTCGAAGCGCAGCGAACGGATGTTGGATTCCGCCATGGGCCCGCGGAAGGACAGCTCCCCCGGAGTGAGGCTGCCGCCGGGAAGGATCAGGTCGGGCCGGCGGCCGGCGGCCGGGCCGCCGCCGGAGATGACGTTGACAGCCCGGAGGGACATGGGCATGAGGGTCAGGTCCCGCTGCTCCAGCCGGCGGGCCACCTCGGTGGCTGTGGTGCCGCTGTCCAGCCAGATGTGGCTCCGGTCCTTGAGCAAGCCGGCGACGCCTGCGGCGATCCGGACCTTGACGGCGTGGTCTTCGAGTTCCCGCTGGCCGTACTCGGGGTTTTCGCCGCCGAGCACCAGGCTTCTGGCGCCGCCGTGGACCCGGCGGAGGACGCCGTTCAGCTCCAGGACGTCGAGGTCGCGGCGGATGGTGGCGCCGGAGGCGCCGCACTCGGCGATGAGGTCATCGACCGTCACGTGCTCCCGGACGCGCAGGATCGCGCCGATGCGCCGGTGCCGCTCGTCAGTGTTCATGCTCAAATGCTAAAGCATCGTGATCATTTAATCATTCTCTCCCCGAACGCTCCCTCGCGTTGTGCACGAAAACCGCCGACCCCCCTCATCTGGTGAGGGAGGGCCGGCGGAAAAGGGGCAGGACCTGCGGGAGCGTCCTGCTAGCGGGTGACTTCCTCCAGCAGCTCCAGCACGTGCCGGTACTGCGCTCCCGTGGCCCGGGTCATGCCGAGTTCGCAGGTGCGGTTGCACGAGGCGTGTGCGGCGGCACCCATGTCCTTGACCTCCGCCGCCTGCTTGGCGGTGGCCGAGGCTGTCAGCTCCGGGTGCAGCATGCCCCGGTCGCCGGCAAACGCGCAGCAGCCCCAGTTTTCCGGCACCTCCACCCGCTCGGCGACGGCGCCCGCCACGGCACCCAGGGCGTCGTTGAGGCCCATCCGCGTGGAGGAGCAGGTGGGGTGCAGTGCCAGCGACTCGAGCTTCGCGTGCCCGGGCAGCCGCGGCAGGACCTTCTCGGCGGCGAAGTCCACCGCGTCCACAATCCGCAGTGCACGCCGGCCGGCGTCGGGGACGTCCGATTCCACGGTCTGGCGCAGGCCCTCGGTGCACGAGGACGCGTCGCAGACGATGGGCAGCTCGCCGTCCCGGGTTGCCGTCCGGAGCGCGGCCAGGGTCTTCTCCCGCATGGTCTCCTGCCCGGCGGCCATGCCTTTGGAGGACCAGGGGGTGCCGCAGCACAGGCTGTCGATGCCGTCCGGCACCAGGAGGGTCAGCCCGGCCCGGGCGCACAGCTGTTCGAAGCTGTACTGGACGCCGCGCCCGTCGGCGCCCTGGCCTGTCCCTGCGGGCCCGAACATGGTCCCCACGCAGGCCGGGAAGTAGACCGCGTCAACCTCGCCGGCGGGCGCCGGACGCTTCCGCACGGTGCCCCCGCCCGGCAGCTCAGCCGAATACAGCGGCACCGTGTCCGCGCCGAGCACCGCCCGGGCGGCTTTGTTGGGCAGCGCGACGGCGGCGGGCGGGATCCTGTCGACCACCGTCAGCGCCAGGGACGCGCCGCGGGTGACGCCGTCCCAGTGTTTGGCGGCCGCGTTCCAGGCGCCGTTGGCGAGCGGACCGGCGTCGGCCTTCCGCAGGCGCTTGACGAGGAATCCGGTGTTGATATCCACCGGGCAGGCGGTCTGGCACATCCCGTCCACGGCGCAGGTGTCCACGGACTCGAACTCGTAGTCCTTTTCCAGTTCCTTGACCAGGGCCGTGTCCCCGGCCAGCCGCGCCGCCTCAATGGCGCGCAGCGTGACAATCCGCTGCCGCGGGGTGAGCGTGAGGTCCTTGCTGGGGCAGACGGGTTCGCAGTAGCCGCAGGAGACGCAGCGGTCCACTTCCTCGGCGACGGGCGGCGCCGTCTTGATGTGCCGCAGGTGCGCCTGCGGATCCTCGTCCATCAGGACGCCGGGATTGAGCATGGCGGCGGGATCGAAGAGCCTCTTGATGCTGCGCATGACGTCGTAGAGCTCATCGCCGTACTGCCGGCGGACGTAGGGGGCCATGACCCGCCCGGTGCCGTGCTCGGCCTTCAGCGATCCACCCTCGGCCAGGACCAGGTCCACCATGTCTTCGGTGAAGGCGCTGTAGCGGTCCAGTTCGGCCGCCGTGGCGAAGCCGTCGGTGAGCATGAAGTGGACGTTGCCGTCCTTGGCGTGGCCAAAGATCACGCTGTTGCTGTACCCGTACTTGTCGAAGAGCCGGATCAGTTCCCGGCAGGTGCGGCCCAGTACCGGGACGGGAACCACAATGTCCTCCAGGAGGGCGGTGGTCCCCTGGGGCCGCGCCCCCGCTACCGAGGCGTAGAGGCCCTTGCGCAGCTGCCAGAGCTGGGCGCGCTCCTGGGCGTCGCCGGTGAACCGGGCGGGGGCGGACAGCCCGAGGCCGGGGAGGATGCCCTCACCGTGGTCCTGAAGCTCCGCCAGCTGGCCGGCGCTTCCGGCCGAATACTCCACGAGCAGGGCCGCGTGGTCCCGGACTGCCAGGTCACGTACGACGGCGGGTGTGCCCTTGAGCGTCTGTCCCACCGTGAGCGACAGCGCGTCCATCAGCTCGACGGTGGCGGCGCCTGTTTCCACCAGTGCCGGGAGGGCAGCGTTGGCGGCCTCAAGGTCGGGGAACACCAGCAGCCCCGCGGCCGCGTGCGGCAGCCGGGGAATGGTGCGGAACACCGCCTCGGCCACGAACCCCAGGGTGCCTTCGCTGCCGACAATCAGATGGGCCATGATGTCCACCGGAGACTGGAAGTCCAGCAGGGAGTTCAGGCCGTAACCCATGGTGTTCTTCATCGAGAACTGCTGGCGGATCCGCTGCACCGAATCCGCGTTGCTCCGGACCCGGGCGGCCAGCCGGTCCAGTCCTTCATAGAGTTCCGGCTCAAGGGCGCGGAGTTTCTGGTCGGCGTCGGCCGCACCGGTGTCGACCACCGTGCCGGAGGGCAGCACCACCGTCAGGGATTCCAGGGTGCGGTAGGTGTTGTCCACGGTGCCGCAGTTCATGCCGGAGGAGTTGTTCGCAACAACGCCGCCGATGGTGCACGCCGCCTCGCTCGCCGGGTCGGGGCCGAACTTCCGTCCGTAGCGGGCGAGCCGTGCGTTGAGGGCCCGCACAGTGACGCCGGGCTGCACGCGGACCCGCGCGCCGCCGTCGAGCACCTCAATGTCCCTGAAGTTCCGGCGGACGTCCACCAGCACGCCGTCGGTGACAGCCTGGCCGCTGAGGCTGGTTCCGCCGGAGCGGAACGTCAGCGGCACGCCCTGGGCGGCGCTGGCGCGCAGCAGCCCGCCCACCTCGGCGGCGTTGCCGGCTGTGACCACGGCCTGCGGGATCAGGAGGAAATGCGAGGCGTCGTGGGCGTTTGCGTGCAGGTCGATGGCACGGGTCTTCACCTGGCCGGGCTGCTGCACGGCATCCCGGAATGCCCCGAGGTCCAGGGGTGCCATCAGGGCACCATCCAGGCGAGCACGGGGGTGGACTGCAGGAAGATCAGCACCGTGATGAGCGCCAGCAGGCCCAGGCTCCAGCCAATCAGCTTGCGGAACAGGGTCCCTTCCGCGCCGTCGAGGCCGACGGCGGCGGCGGCCACGGCCAGGTTCTGCACGGAGAGCATCTTGCCCATCACGCCGGCGGAGGAGTTGGAGGCAGCCATCAGCACCGGTGACAGGCCCGTCTGCTCGGCCGCGGTGGCCTGCATCTGGCCGAACAGTGAGTTGGAGGACGTGTCGGAGCCGGTGAGGGCGACGCCGATCCAGCCGATCAGCGGCGAGAGGATGGCGAAGAACCCGCCGGCGGAGGCCAGTGCAAAGCCCAGGGTGGTGGTCTGCCCGGACAGGTTCATCACGAAGGACAGGCCCAGGACCGCGGTGACGGTGACGATGGTCCAGCGCAGCTGGACGATCGTGTCGCGGTAGATGCGCAGGCCCTGTGAGGCGGAGACCTTGTACAGCGCCATGGTGAGCAGGCCCGAGAACAGCAGCAGGGTGCCGGTCGCCTTGAGGTGGTCGAGCTTAAATTTGGTGGCGGCCACCGGCTTGCCGGCGGCATCGGTGATGTCCAGGCCGGGCCAGGCGAACGTCACGCTGCCCACCTGGCCCAGCCAGGTCTTGACGGAGGGAAGCTGGGCTACCGAGAACACGGCAATGATGATCAGGTAGGGAGCGATCGCCATCCAGATCTGGCGGGGTGCGGGCCGGGCATCGTCCGCGGTGGCGCCGGATGTGTTTCCGGCGGCGGCGTTCCCGGCGCCGGCGGAACCGGAGGTGCCGCCACCGGCGGGACCGCCGGAGCGGGAGCCGCTGGCCACGGCGACGCGGGCGTCCTCCGGTGCCTGCTCCATTCCGACGATTTCCTTCGGCTGCCAGACCTTCAGCATCAGCAGCACGGCGGCCACGGTCACGACGGCGGCAACCACGTCGGTGAGTTCCACGGCGAAGTAGTTGGAGGTGACGAACTGGGCCGCGCCGAAGGCGACGCCGGCCACCAGGGCCACCGGCCAGGTCTGCCGCACGCCGCGCCGGCCGTCGACGATGAAGACCAGCAGCAGCGGAACCAGCAGGGCGATGAACGGCGTCTGGCGGCCTGCCATGGAGGACAGGTCATGCAGCGGCAGGCCGGTGACACCGTTCAGGGCGATGATGGGCGCGGCCATGGCGCCGAAGGCCACCGGAGCGGTGTTGGCCAGCAGGGAGACGACGGCGGACTTCAGGGGCTTCATGCCGGCCGCCATCAGCATGGCGGCGGAGATCGCCACCGGCGCGCCGAAGCCGGCCAGTGACTCCAGCAGCGCACCGAAGCAGAAGGCGATCAGGATGGACAGGATCCGCAGGTCGTTTGAAATGGAGCGGATGGTGCGTCCCAGGACCTCGAACCACGGGGTGGCCACGGTGAGCCGGTAGATCCACAGGGCATTGACCAGGATCCACAGGATCGGGAACAAACCGTAGAACATGCCGGCGGCGGTGGCGCTCAGCGCCTGGTTGACCGGCATCTGCCAGCCGACGACGGCCAGCACCAGCGACAGCGCCAGGCCGGCCAGGGCGGCAATGGGGGCCCTGACTTTAAAGACGCCCAGAAGGACGAAAAGCAGAACGAGCGGAAGCGCCGCGCAGAGCGCTGAAATCACGAGGGACCCGGCGATGGGGTCGAGGATCTGCTGAAACATGTGTCTCCAGAATGTGTGAGGCGTCACAACTCCGTGGCGCCCTACGATTGTCTTACAAGTACACATGATCGTCAAGAGTGCTTTGATGCCTTGTCTGGCAAGATTGGGAGTACATATCAAGCTCGTGGTGGGAAGGGAGCTCCGGTGGCCGGGCGCATTGCAGCAGTCTCGATTGTGGACGCGGTCGCAACGGATCTGCGGAGCCGGATCTTCGCCGGCGAGCTGGGCCCGGGGAACGCCCTGACGGAGTCAGAGGTGGCCTCCTCCTACGACGTGGCGCGGCCGACGGCGAAGGCCGCGATCGAAAAACTGGTGGCCGAGGGGCTGCTGGACCGGGGGACCCACAAAACGGCCCGGGTGGTCGAGCTGGGCCCCGAGTCTGTGCGCGACATCTACCTGGCCCGCGCGTACTTGGAAAGCGAGGTGCTGCGCCGGCTCGCAGGCACCCGGGACGTGCCGGCGGCCGCGGTGCAGGCCAACCGCGACATCGCGGCGGTGCAGACCGGCGCCCCGCTCGACGTCGTCGAGCCGGACATGCGCTTCCACACCAGCCTGATTGATGCCGTGGGGAATGAGCGCATCAGCCGGATGTACCGCTCACTGGTGGGCGAGGTGCGGCTTTGCATGGTCCGGATCCAGTCGCTGCACCTGCTGGACACGGCGCTGATCCAGGCCGAACACCAGAAAATCCTTGAGCTCATCGAAGCCGGCCAGGGCGAGGCCGCCGCAAAACTCCTCGACGAGCACCTGGGCCGCGCCCGGGAGCGGCTGGTCGCAGCGATGGGCGGAACCGCCGGCCCGGAGGCCGAGCTGCCGTCGGGGCTGCTCCCGCAGTAGCCGCCCGGACGCGGGGTCACTTCGCGCCCATAAAACCCACCGGAATGGGCGCGAAGTGACCCCGCGTTGCTGTTTGTCAGCGGGCCCGCTCGACGCGCTTTTCGTCCCAGACGGGCTCGGCTGATTCGTAGACCTTGCCGTCCGAGCCGAATACCAGGAAGCGGTCGAAAGTCCGCGCGAACCAGCGGTCGTGGGTGACGGCCAGGACGGTACCTTCGAAGTGGTCGATGGCCCGTTCCAGCGCCTCGGCCGAGTGCAGGTCCAGGTTATCCGTGGGCTCGTCGAGCAGCAGCAGGGTGGCCCCGGAAAGCTGCAGCAGGAGGATCTGGAACCGGGCCTGCTGCCCGCCGGAGAGGGATTCGTACTTCTGCTCGGACTGCCCTGCCAGGCCGTAGCCGTCCAGGGCCCCGGCGGCAGCCTCGCGCGCCAGCCCCGAGCGGTGCTCGTCGCCGCGGTGCAGGATCTCCAGCAGGGTCTTGCCCAGAAGGTCCGGCCGGACGTGGGTCTGGGCGAAGAAGCCGGGCCGGATGCGGGCGCCGAGTTTCACGGTGCCCTCGTGCGGGACCTCGGCGATGTCGACGTCGGACACCGGGAGGTGTTCCCGTTCCGGGTCGGTGCCGCCGGTGGCCAGCAGGCGCAGGAAGTGGCTCTTGCCGGAGCCGTTGGAGCCGAGTACGCCGACGCGGTCCCCGAACCAGACCTCGGTGGAGAAGGGTTTCATCAGCCCGGTGAGCTCCAGCTTCTCGGCCACCACGGCACGTTTGGCGGTCCGGCCGCCCTTGAGCCGCATCTGCACGTTCTGCTCGATCGGCAGCGCCTCGGGAGGGCCGGCTTCGAGGAACTTCGCCAGGCGGGTCTGGGCGGCGTGGTACCGGTTGGCCATGTCGGACCGGAACGCGGCCTTGTTCTTGTACATGTTGACGAGTTCCTTGAGCTTGACGTGCTCCTCGTCCCAGCGCTTGCGGAGCTCCTCGAACCGGGCGTTCCGGTCCGCCCGGGCGTCCACGTAGGAGCCGAACCCGCCGCCGTGGACCCAGGCGCCGGCGCCGTTGATGCCCGGTTCCAGGGTGACGATGCGGCCGGCGGCGTTGTTCAGCAGTTCGCGGTCGTGGCTGATGAAGAACACGGTCTTCTTCGACTCGTTGAGCTTCGCCTCGAGCCAGCGCTTGCCCGGAACGTCAAGGTAGTTGTCCGGCTCGTCGAGGAGCAGCAGCTCGTCGGGGCCGGCGAAGAGCGCCTCAAGCACCAGGCGCTTCTGCTCGCCGCCGGACAGGCTCGACGCCGGGCGGTGCTGCGCGCGGTCAAAGGGCAGGCCGAGGGCGGCCATGCAGACCTCGTCCCAGACTGTCTCGACGTCGTACCCGCCGGCGTCGCCCCAGTCCACGATCGCCTGGGCGTAGGCCATCTGGGTGGGCTCGTCGTCGTGCTCCAGCATGGCCATCTCCGCCTCGTCGACGGCGCGGGCGGCGGCGGCGAGGGCGGGCGGCGCGGCGGAGACGAGGAGGTCGCGGACGGTGGATTCGTCCCGGACCTGGCCCACAAACTGCCGCATGATGCCCATGTTGCCGGACCGGCCCACAACACCTTCGTCCGCAACGAGGTCGCCGGCGATGATCCGGAACAGCGTGGTCTTGCCGGTTCCGTTGGGTCCGATCAGCGCCGTCTTGGTGCCGTCCGGGACCTTGAAGGTGACGCCGTTGAGCAGCTGGGTGCCGTCGGAAAGGAAGTAATCGATGCTGGAAACGTCAATATGAGCCACCCTTCCATCCTCCCACGGCGGCGCCGGCGGCCCGGTTCCAAGGCCAGGGCCGCCCGCGGGGATGCGTCAGCCGGCCGCCGTCAGGAATTCCTTCAGCAGCGGGCCGGAGACGGTGGCGCCGAGCCCGCCTTCCTCGACAAAGACGGCGACGGCGAGGTCCCCGTGCACGGCCACAATCCAGGCGTGGGTCTTGGGCGGGTTGTCGCTGCCGAACTCGGCCGTTCCGGTCTTGGCCGCCACAGGGGCGCCCGGCACGGACGCGAGAAAACCGGTGTGTCCGGAGGTGACCACGGCCCGCATCATGTCCGCCAGCGCGGATGCCTCCGCCGCCGTGACCGGGGTGGCGGGAACTGCAGCGGGGGCGGAGGCATCCGCGCTGGCGGACATGATGCGGGCCGTGGTCACCTCCGGAC
>NZ_LNUT01000002.1:0-64517 GCF_001512305.1 Arthrobacter sp. EPSL27 | reverse complement strand
TCGCCAAATTGCCAATGGCGTCGTCGAGCATCCCGGAAACCGCATTGCCGCCCTGACAGATGACATCCAGGGGAACGCACTCGGCCATGTCAGACCCCGGCCCATGCGATGAAGCCGCTCATGTCGCCGAGCGGGGCAACGTCGTTTATGAGCTGTCCGGCATCGGAAACCTTGACTTTCCAATCCCCATCCAGCCACTGGAGCGGAAGAACTGCGTGAAACAATTTTCCGCCGGAGGTTTGAAAGGCCAGGTCAACGTTGGCTTCGGTGGGCGTGTACGACTTGAGCAGGAACCCTCGTACCTGAACGGTGTCATTTGAGCCGGTGGAAGGATCCAACGTCGTTGCTTGCTGTTTGGCTGCGTCACGCCCGGCACCGGGAGCCATGAGCTTGTCTGCCAGCTTGATATTCATTTGCTGGGACTTGGAAGAGCCCAGGGCCACCAGGTTGACGGCCGAGTAGACGGCGCCGGTTGGTGAGTGAGCAAAGCAGGACCTGAATCCGGTGTCGTCCGTTCGCCCCGGACCGAATGTCTTGGGGTCAGTGGGGGCTGCCATTGTTCCGACGAGTTCCCACTTGGACTTCGGTGCGGTTCCCAAGGCCGTCTCCGTGCTTGAAGGCAGTCCGCAAACACTCTTTCCCGCCGCGTCGGCTGACTTTGATGGCGTCGAGGAGGGAGCGGCCAACGATGCGGCGGGGGCGGGTTGGCCGGTGCTGTCTGCCTTGGGGAGAAAGAAGATTACGACGACGGCGGCGATCAGGGCGGCGATCAAGGCGGCCGAGATGATGAATCCGGGCTTGGTGAACGGGCTGCGTTCGGTACTGCTTTGAGTGGATTCGCTCATGATGAACCTCTCCGGTATTAGTCGGGTTAGACGAAGGCGCGGACGATGCCCGAGGCGCCGGTGATGATGATGCAGCCGGCCAGGACCCAGCCGAGTTTGCCGATGGACTCGCCGCCTTCGCCGCGGCGGAGCTGGATGACCATGCCGATGCCGACGATGATCACGCCCAGGACGCCGAGGACCAGGCCGATGCCGGAGGCCCAGTTCAGGACAGTCAGCAGGCCTTTGGCCTGTTCCGGGACGACGGGGGTGGGGTTGGGGATGACGCTCGCTGCAAGTGCGGAGAAGGAGTTCATGGTGAGACCTTTCAGTTCGTGGTGCTGGGTGTGGTGGTGGTAGCCAGGACGGCTAAGTCAGTGATGAATCGTTGGTATTCACGGGCCGGCGGCGGGGTTCTGAAGTCTCCGTGTCGCCAGGCTTCGACCCAGGGCAGGGTCCAGAAGCGGGGGGCTCCCCCGCCCACGATGGCGGCGAAGTCCCTCAGGGGTTTGGGCGTTTTCCCCGGCGCGTCCGCCAAGACGGCGAGGCCGAGCAGGTCAAGCTCCGGTGCCGCGCCTGACACCCACTGGGTCAGTGCGCTCCGGGCGGCGGTCAGTCCTCGCATGTCTGCGCGGCAGACCAGCAGCACCCGCGGCTTGCTCCCGTCCTGAAGGACAGGCCAGCAGTGACCGGTTGCCCGTGCCCCGTCGATCAGGTCAGCGGTGCGGCTTTCACCGGATCCCCCGTGGGCCCCGGTGACCCACAGTTTTGCGGAGCCGGAGACGGTACGGCTGGCCAGACGGTCTGCCGCGTCGGGTTCGACCATTCCGCGCAGGGGCGCACTGATCACGGCCGACGGCGGCACGTGCGCCTCGGGCGTCGTCGTCTCCGCGCCGTCGGCGGTGGCCGGGCGAGTGATCCAGGGGTTCAGAGACTGCTGCATCGTTCCTCCTCTCGAAGTCTGGTGGTTGGTGGTTTTAGAAGCCGGCGGCGACGGCGGCCGCGGCCGCCAGCCATGCCCGCTGGGTGGCGGGCTGGAGGGCTTCGTAGCGGATGGGTCCGTTGACCAGGGCCGGGTCGTAAGGAATCCGGACGACCGCACGAACGAAGGGTGCGAAGCCGTCAGCGATCCGCTGGGCCTCGTCTTTGGCCCGCTTCAGGGCCTCCCCGCTCATGCTGCGCTTGGCGTCGGTGGATTCGGAGACGATGACGACGGCGTTGCGGGCCAGTTCCGCGTCGTGCCCGCCCCGGGATTCCAAGGTCTGCAGCGTCAGCCGGGCGGCTTCGGCGCGGTCCTCTATGGCGGTGACGGGGACGACGAGCTGGTTGGTGTGGTCGATCATCCGGCGCCAGTTCGCTGCCCGGGCGGTGTTGCCCGAATCCATGACCACGAGCCGGTAGTAGCGGGTGAGGACCTGGTGGGCGATGTCGACTTCCTCGGCGGTGACTTCGTGGTCGCCTTCCTCGTTTTCATCCGAGCGCAGGACATCGAACTTGTCGGCGGTCTGGTGGTGGACGAACTTGGCGATTTCGGCCGCGTTCGTGGACGGGGAGAGCAGTTCGGTGGAGGCGTCGATCAGATCCAGGACGCTGCGGTCGTGGGCGCCCTTTTCGGTCCGCCACCCAAGGGTGCCTTGGGACTCGTTGTTGTCCCACGCGACCGTGGCCGCGCCGCTGTAGCGGGCGAGGATGGCCGAAAGCATGACCACGGTCGGGGTCTTGTTCGCCCCTCCCTTACGGTTGACCACGGCAATGGTCCGGGGACCGGGCCAGTGCTGGCTGACCGTGCGGATGTCCTCGCGTTCGGTGAGTTCTTCCACGGAGGGGTCCATCCGCAGTCCCAGGCGGGTGAGTGTCCCGCGCCAGCCCTGGGTGGCAGGTTCGAGCACCGGGGCGCTGACCAGGAACGAGGTTTCCTTCAGGCTGCGCCGGGTTGGCGGCTCTTCTTCGACAACGGCAGCTGTCTGCGGTTCCGGGGTGGCCGTCGCGGGGGCGGTCGGCCACGGCTGGGGGTTCACCGGGGCTGCAGCGGAAGGAGCTGGCGCGGACTCTGTTGGAGTGGCCACAGGCTCCGGTGCGGGTGCGGCGCCGGTCTCAATGATCGCCGGGGCGACCGTCTGGGGTGTGGTTTCGGGGGCTTCTGCCCGGCGGCGGGTCTGCCGGGGGTCATAGGAAACGGATTCGATCTTGTTGTCCGGGTGGACGATGAGTTCGCCGTGTCCTTCGGGGTCTTCGATCTGGACCCGAACGGGGCGCTGGAGGGTCTGCGCTTCGCCCACGACGAGGGCCAGGGCGTTGCTGCGCAGTTCCTGCACGGACTCTCCGGCCGGGACGATGCGGGAGTTGCCCGCGACGATGACCTCGGCGGTGCCGTTGTCCCGGACGATGGCCCGGATGTTGGGAAAGGCCATAACTTGCGTTGGTGTAGTGCCCATGAGCTTCTTCCTTACGTGTGTGGGATGGAGGGTGCGGCGTTTAGGACGAAGGCGGGGTGAGGCGGTTGACCTTCCACGGGGCGTCTTTGCCGGTGCGGAGCAGCTGCACCGTGTAGGTCCCGGCGTTGGTGGGGACCGCGGCCATGACGCCGAAGCCGTTGGCTTCATCGACGCTCAGGGTGGCGGGGCCGGTAACGCGGGATGCCGGGATGTTGGCCGGGTCCACTGCCGAGTAGTCGGCGGTCGCCTGCGGGGTCAGCCACCGGGCCAGGTCATTGGCCCACTGCTTTTCCTCCACCGTGGGGCGGGCGAAGTCGGTCATGGCGTTCTCTGCGACGTCCACGGCTTCGTCTTTGCTGGCTTGATCCCAGGTGATGCCGATGGTGGCCGGGATCGTGCCCCCGGGCGCCTGGGGGCCGCTGTTGACGCTCAGTGAGACGGGTGCAGACGGTGTGGGCTGGCTGTTGGATACCGTCGGGGCCGGCGTCGTGTTCGCCGCCGGTGCGCAGGACACGCAGAGCAACGCCACGGCGAGCAGGGTCAGGGGCTTTTTCACTTCTTCTCCTCTTGAGTGGGCAGGTACAGGAAAGCTGAGGGGACAGTGTTCGCCACCGTCCGGGTGTAGTAGCTGTGGTCCGCCGGGGCCGGGTTGCCGTTGTAGCCCTCTTCGACGTAGGTCCCGTCGTTCTTGACTTCCTTGACCACGCCGACGTGGCCGAAGTTCGGGTCCGCTCCCCCGGCGCCGGGCGCGTACCAGACAACAGCACCGACCCGGGGGGTGTTGCCGGCAGCCCAGCCTTTGGCATCCCAGCCGGCCTTCCAGGTCAGGGCAGAGCCGAGGCCCTGCCCGTCCGGGCGGAACGTGCCGTTTAGGAACTTGAACGGCGCCCCGGTGGAGCCCATCTGCTGGTTCACCCGCCACAGCGCGAAGTCGACGCACTCGCGGTAGTACATGCCCAGCGGCGAAGTGCTGGCCGAGTTCGCCCCGACGTCCAGCCAGGTCGGGGAGGTCCGCCACGGGTAGTCATCCCCCGCGCCGGATTGTCCGGGGATGGCGCAGTCGCTGCCTTGCAGGGAGAACTTCGAGTCCGAGAGCGCCTGGACGAGTTTCACGGCCTCGGGCCAGTACCTCTGGTAGTGGTATGGGTCGGCGTTGCGCTGGACCTTGTTAGCGGCAATCGTCGGTTCCAACAGCTCCCAGCCCGGGACGCCTTCCAGGGCTTTGATGAATTTCGTTGCGCTCGTGGCGGGGTTCATGCGGTCCGCGTAGGAACCCCATGCGCCGTTGTCGCGCTGCTGGAACAACCCGCGTGAGTCCGGGCCTGCGCCGTCGCCGGTGTCGAGCACGCGCAATCCCGATTCCCCCAGGGCCACCATCACGCTGATCATCTGCCCGTTGACCGACAGGTCCTGCGCTTTCCCGGCGCCCATGATGGCTGCGGCATTCTGCAGCTGTTCCTGGGTGTAGCCCTCCACCTTGGTGGTGCCGTCGATGACGACCGAAACGGCCGGACCACAGTCGGCCGCCGCGGGTTTGGCGGGGGCCAGCAACAGCAGTATGGAGAAGACCAGACCGGTCAGCATCACAGGTACCGCGACAGCGGCTCCGGTGCTGAGCATCTTGGACGGCTTCACGCTTCCCCCTGCGCTTGTGTGTTGGATTTCCTTGCGGCCACGTCCCGTTGGGTGGCCCCGGCTAAACTCGATCCCAGAAGCTACGATGGATTAATACAAGGTTTAAAGTATCTGGAATTGTTTAATTATTGGTTCAATCCTAGCAGGTATTGATCGCCCGCGCTTGTCTCATGCCCTTTGCCTAAGGAGTGTCCGTGCCTGTCTCAGCCACCGAATTTCGGGACTGGTTGGAGGGGCGATCCCTCCGCCCCTCCCCGACTGCACTGAGCGCGTTGACCGGTATAAATCGGGGCACTCTGAACAATCAGCTCAGGCGCGGAAACGTTGCAGAGTCCACGGTGATTGCAATCGCCAGGGCAACCGGGATGAACGTCATCGACGCGCTCAGCGTCTTTAGCCCATACCAGGTCATCAAGACCCGGCCGATAGAACCGTCCTCTCCTGAGATCTTGAGTCAGGTCCACCATGCAGACCTCATGGCCGAGCTGCAGTTCCGCACCTCCAAAAAGCACTACCCCCGCGACCTCCGCAAGGGAATCGACCTCATCCCTTTCCCGCATGACGGCTCAGTTCGGACTTGGATCGACGCCATCGACCCCGGGGACATCCGCCAGCAAATGTCCCAGGAAACGGGCATGGCGCTTACGTACATCGCCACCCAGCTCACCGAAAACAAGCTGAATCCGTCGTTGGCGATTGCAGCCTCACGAGCTGGTGGAGGTTCATTCGCGTCCGGCCTCGTGGTGACTGAATTGATCACTCCGGCCGAAGGCGGATGGCAGATCAGGGCTCGCGAAGACGAGCTGCTGGAAGTTTCAGACGACGTTCTGGTCGAGGCCATTTCTGCCCGAATCCATCTACTGCAGCGGCGGGTGAAGCAGCGGAAGGAAGCCCGCGAATACGCGGAGAAAATGACGGAGCTCCTGGGATGAACCCACTCACCGTCGTCCCGGTAAGCCTGATGCTCATTCTCCTGGGCAGCCTGACATTCAAACGCATCAACACCCCCGCGCTGGGACACCAGCACGCACTGCAGGGGAAGGCCAGCAGCATCGCCCTCTCGGGCATCTTCCTCACCCTTGCCTATCTCCTGCTCCTGCCCCCGGTCTACATGGGCATGGAATCGCTTATGCCGCTCACCAACGGCACCGACCTGATCTCCAAATACTTCGCCCTCATCGCCGTCGCTTTCCTCGGTGGCCATCTCAGCACGGCCTATGGCTCACCGTTCGCACGCCGGTGGACTGTCGGGGCGCCGGGCGCGGCCATGCTGGGTATCGTCGCTACGGGCCTGCTGGGCACCCTCCTGGCAACCAAGGCTCCGAACCCGTCACCGCAGCTGCTGGACTACGCTGCGCAGCCGAGCGTGCGCCTGAATACATGGCTCGTGCTGGCCTACGTCGCCTACATCGTCTTCCCCCTCATCAAGCCCGCCTACAAGGACTCCCGCAAGAATCCCTTGAGGGTCGGCCGGCTCGCGTCCGGGCTGATCGCTGCCGGCTTTGCGCTGTCACTGATTCGCGCCTTCACCTACCCGGTCGAGTTGGGCGCGGCCGGCGATGTCACCTACCTCTTCATGATCGTTTCCTACATCTCCACGGCCTTCGTGGTCATCGGATTGGCACTCTTCGCCTACGCCCGGAAAAACCGCGTACCGCAGACCGAGCTTGGCTCGGCCCTCTCCATCGACTAGAAAGGCTGCCTCATGAATCCCACCCCGCAAGAGGCGCAACTGGCCGTCAAACGCGTCCTCGCTGAGGTCAACAAGGAGAACGAAGCCGCTTACAGGGTCATCTTTGAAGCCGTGAAAATCTGTATGGCGTCCGGAATGAAGCGACGGGAAGCGGCTAAATATCTCGGCGTGCAGGCTCGACGAATCGACCGACGTGGACAATATTTCCGATCACTCCTGGCAACCAGGGACCTGTTCCGTGGCGCCCTGAACGCCAGCGACCGTGCGTCCGCAGATGCCGCCGACGTTGAAGCTATCGTTCGACGGGCGTGGAAGCGCTGAACCGCGCCTACTTCCGCTCCATATCTAAAATTTCGTGAGTTTGTGACATATTTGAGTCATGCACTCTTTGACCGAAGCGACCTGCTTGCCCAGGTTACTGCCCGAGGCCCTTCGCGGCCGGGGCCGCGGTGCAAGGTCAACCCGACGTGCCTGCGACACGCCGACAGCATCCCACTTAAGGGAACCTGATTCCGGTTGCATGGGGTCTGTCCATGGACGACAAAGGAATGAGGACACCATGCCACAGCCCTTCAAAGGCGACCGCCGAAATATCACAGTGCGGGTCCAGGCTGCAGATGCTGAGAAACTGCAGGCCTTTTCCAACATCACCGGCGATTCCAAGAGTGACGTAGTGGCCCGTCTGGTTATCGACTTCCTGAAAACCATCGACATCGACACAATTTCCGGCCAGGAGGCCCTGCCTATTGCTAAGGCGAGTTAAAGACTGAAGGCCCGCACTTGGCGGGCCTTCAAAAAGTATGACGTTCAGATCCGAATCTTGGCGGACAACGATCTGAACTTAACAAGCTCCCCGTGAGGGGCGCTCCCTTCGCTATACCCCGAGAGGACTAGCTGTTGTCTATGGTACCTGCCGCTGCCGCGGCGTCAATAACTGACGCACCACTGTCGGCGCGTCAAGTCACGCCCGAATTGGCGTGGAGCCTTGCTCCACTGCTTGCAGGGGCCCCGACGTACCGACTGGGCCGCTGGATTCGAGGCCGCTTTCAATACCCAAGACCCCGCGCGGAAGCACGCATCACGGCCACACCGCCCAAGCTGCCGGCGGCCGTACCCGTTCACGGGCCGGACGGTTCGGTCGCCACCATCTGTCTTGACCTCGATACCTCCAAGGCACTCCAAGGGGTCGTGGACGATGACGCCCGACGCCTCGGAGAACTCTTGGGACGCTGCGGCATCCTCTACGTCGAGGACTACTCCCCCAGCGGTGGCCGGCACCTCTACATCCCTCTTGTGGAGCGTGTTACAGCGGCCGAGGCCCGCGAGGTAGTGGAAGCCATGACGCTGCTGGCCCCCAGCCTTGACCCCGGCCCCCACCAGAACGTCACTGATGGCTGTATCCGCGTTCCAGGATCGGCGCATAAATCCGGCGGCCACCAAATCCTAACGACTCCCCTTTCGACCGCTTACGACACACTGCGTCGACGCAACGATGCGGAAACCCTGAACGCCTTGCGCCGCGCGCTGGCACCGGAGCTGCGCCGCCGCCGTGACTTGACGGCCCGCTCCGCCAGGCTGGCAACTCTCGCAGCGGCCCCTGGCGGCAATCCGCTCACCTTCGGCGGCAGTCAGTCGCCTTTGCGTGTTGTGGCCCGTACAGGCCTCTACGACGCCAACCGCTACGCCAGCGCCTCGGAGGCACGCCTGGCGGTTCTGAACCACTTCGCCTCCTGTGGCTGGACCTTGGAGCAGGTCCGGAACGAAATGGCCGGCCAGTTCCCCGGCCTCGCCGCCCTCTACAAGGGCAAGGATCACACCGACCGGCTCCTGGACCAGGAGTGGACGAACGCCTGCGGCTGGGTCCAGAAAAAGCCACCCACAAAGACCGGAGCTAATAGTTTCCTTATTAACGACACAAGCCCACCCAAACCCACAGGGGGGGCAGCCAAATACATCAGCAAAGCTGGTGTGCACCAGCTCGTGAATGATCTCGAAAATGTTCTTTACGCAGTTCTCGACCACCGCCTTAAAGAACGTGGACGAGAGGGCCTAAGCCTTCGGCTCCTGCTCCGTGCGGTCTTGGGGTACATGAGAACCATGGAAACGGACCTCCTCGACGTCGGATGCCGGACCTTTGCCGGCGCGCTCGGCAAACACCACGGGACCGTAGCCAGGCTCTTACCTGCACTCCAGGCCGCATCAGATGGCATTCTGACGAAGGTTTCGGACGCCCGCGGCCGTAACGCGGATGCCTACCTCGTGCAGCTGCCACCTCACTTCGAACAGCTTGCTCGCGACCTCTCCTGGAGACCCGGAAAGATCTACGGCATCCGCCCGGTCTTCCGTGTCCTGGGCGACGTTGCGGCGCTCACTTACGAATGCATCGAACGCGGCCGCGTCTCCCCCACCACAGCAGACATCGTCCGCTCGACGGGCCTGAGCCGATCAGCCGTAGATAAAGCCGTGGCAGAAATGGCGACCCACAACATGATCCAGCGCAGCCATGGCGGATGGACTTTAGTGGCCGCAACCAGTCTCATTGCTCTGGCGCGCCGACTTGGCGCCCTCGACGACGCCGCGGAACAGATCACACGCCACCGCCTGCAGCGGGCACGCTGGCACGCATGGCTGGACAGGCACCTTGTGCCTGAGCTGACGGAGAACGAGATGTACGACGCAGAAGCGGATACACACTGGTTCCCCCCTGATGAAGACGATGGAACCTACGCTGGTCACTTATGGATGGCAGCATGAAACTTCAGCAATACTGTCACTGACAGTAATGAAGGCATTGAAAGTAATGCTTGCAATGACAGCATAGACAGTGTTGACTGTGAAGAAGTCTTTGACTGCATTGAAGTCAAAGCGTGCAGTGACAGTAATGACAGCAAAGACAGTAACAACATTAGGGCGGGCAATGGCAGCTCCAACAGAGTTCGATCGGACAGGCATGGAGCGAATCTGCGGGTTCGTCAACGGCAAGGGTGGGGTGCTCAAGACGACCCTCACGGCCAACATCGGCGCCCTTCTGGCAAGCTTCGGCTGGAAGGTTCTTCTCGTGGACATGGACCCACAGGGAAACCTCGGCCTTGACCTGGGCTACCGGCACGAACCCCAGGACGACGACGGCAGGGCCCTCGCTCAGAGCCTCTTGTTTGATGCGCCGCTGGCTCCGCTGAAGGACGTTCGTGCCAACCTGGACGTCGTTCCCGGTGGCAGCGAGCTTGACCAGGCTGCGGCCGGCCTCATCTCGAAGGGGAGCCGTGACAGCAGCAAGGCGAAGCTGGCCCTGGCGCATTCCTTGGCCCCAGTTGCGGCTGACTACGACATTATTCTTATCGACTGCCCGCCCGGCAATGAACCCCTACAGGTTGCTGCGCTCGGCGCGGCCTCCTACGTCGTGGTGCCGACAAAGACGGATAAGGCCGGCCGTGAAGGACTTATCGGCGTTGCGAAACGGCTGGATGCAGTCCTAGACGTCAACCCCAACCTCGATCTTCTGGGCGTCATCATCACCGCCACCTCCTCTACGGCAACCAACGTCCATCGCACGACGAGGGAATCGATCACGGAGACCTTCGGCGATGATGCAGTGCTCTTCAAGGGCATGGTCCGACACGCAGAAGCACCGGCCCAGGCCGCACGGGACAGGGGAGTGCTCGTCCACGAGCTCGAAGAACAGGTCAAGGCAGCCCCCAAGTGGTGGGAAGTGCGCAAGGGAACCGCCCAAGCGGTGCAGAACCAACCGCGGTCAGCCGCCAACGTCGCAGAAGACCTTTACCAAGTCACCCATGAACTCGTCGCCCGCCTGGAAGCAGCCGAGAAAAGGAACGCATCATGACCGAATCCACCCGAAACCCCATCGGTCCGCCGCCACGCAGAAACGCCGGCACTCCTGCCGTCCAGAACCTGATCAAAGCGAACAGGGCCACCCAACCCTCTCAAGCGGTGGTTCCCGAGGCTGTTGCGCCGGCAACAAAGCCTCTGCATGCCTCTGCCTCCAAACAGATCACCTTCTACATGGCGGCCGACGACCTGAAGCGGGCCAAGGCCGCCTACACGGCCACCAGCGGCCAGGAAATGGACCGCAGCTGGTCAGACTTCATCTCCCGCGCAGTCCTCATGGAGGTGGCCCGCCGCGAGCGGGTCCACAACGGCGGCGAAAACTTTCCGGGCGGCACGCAGAACTTGGCCCCGGGCCGGCGAATCCAGCCCTAATGCCGTCAATACTGTCTTTGACAGTATTGACAGCATTCGAAAGCATTGACGGGTTTCGACAGCCTTGCCCTTATCGGGTCCCAGGGCGGCTGGCCGGTTTGGGCTAACGATCGGTGCGGACGGCGAGGAGTTTATGCCCCTCCGGGATCTTCTCCGTAAGGGTTTTGCGACCGTTACAAAATAATTCAGCCCAGACGGAATTATTTATTGGAGATATTTCATGACCTGTCTGCCCAGCGTTCGTGGGCGGACTGGCGGCTGATGCCTACGGCCCTACCGATGTCTGCCCAGGATGCTCCGGCTGCTTTGGCGGCTGCGACTGTCTTGTCTAGTCGCCGTCCGGCCTGCTCGTATTCGCGGGCGGCGGCTTTGACGCCGGCCACTGCTTCAAGGGGCGCGAGGTGGGTTTTCCATTCGTCATGGATAGCGTCTTCCACTTCGCTGGAAGCGTGTGCGTATTCGGTGGGGGCAAGGTATTCCCGGCGCCGGCTGAAATCCGCGTCGGCGGGGGACGACACCCGTTCCCAGAGCTCGCCGCGCCAGCCGCATGTGCAGGCTCCGCGCCAGCCGATGATCTCTCTGTCCGGCACGGCTTCGCGGTCGGGCATCATCTTGTCCGGCAGGTAGCGCCCGGTAATGCCCTCAACGAGCATTCCTTCGATCGTTGAGGCGGCAGAGAGCCGTCCATCCGGGGCGACGGGAGCCGCCCAGCCCTCGTGTTCGTTGTCGTTAGAAACCCAGCCCATGGTGCACACCTTTCCGTCAGGACATCCTGACGGCCAGTATGTCAGGTATCCCTGACGAAGACCATGGCCCCGGCATGACCACCCTGCCGGTCCAGTAAAGGACCGGCTTTAGCGCCAGCGGTAGGTTTCCAGTGCCCGGAGCAGGGGAGCGGGATCCTTCTTCAGGTGATCGACCGGTCGGGTCCCGCCCAGGGCCCGGGATCCGGTGCTCATCCAGAGGGTGAAGTAGTTGTGCGGAATCTCCAGCTCCATGGCCCGGCGGAAGAGTGCTGTGACGGTGGGCTGGAGCTGCCCGCCGGGCAGGAATTGAAAGCCCGGGCAGAAGGTCCCGTCGTCAATGAAGACGCGCACGAGTTGGCGCATGACCGGTTCCGGGTCTTCCATGAGCTCGGAGAGCCGGTGGTGGACCTGCGCGAGGGCCGGGAGTGTGAATTCGGCCCGGATCGCGGCCCAGGTCTGATCGGTGATCGTTTGAGGGGTCATCGCGGCCTAGTCGCAGATGCTTTCCAGCAGCCACTGGGCCGAGAGCGGGTTCCGTCGCAGCGTGAAGGTCCGCAGGGCTGAGCCTGAGGCGCCGGGACGGCCCTGCACCCGCCAGTATTCGATGCTGACCAGGTCGCCGCTGCCGACGGCGGCCGTGCGGCGGGTGTTCCACCAGGCGTCACGTCCGAACCAGTGCTGGGAATCCGTGTCGGGATCGACGAGCCAGATAATTCCGTCGTGGCGGACGGCAAGGGGTTTGCCTGCCGGGTCGGTCCGGACCTGGAGGTCGGGGGATCGGGTGGGTGCAACGGGAGCGAGGGTCATTCGGCGGTGCTTCTTTCGTGGTGCTGATGTGCGGTGGCTTAGGCGGCCTTGACGAGGGGGAGTTCGTCCCAGTGCGTGGTGTAGCGGGGTGAGAGCATGTCGCGTTTCATGGTCCAGTCGGGGCCGCCGCGGATGCCCCCGTGGCCCAGACCGATGGAGCCCCGCCCGTACTTTTTCGTGACGTCCTCGAGGAGGGTGCCGATGTGGCGCTCCTCGTGCGGGTTTTCGAACAGGGACAAGGGCGCCTGGTTGCCGCTGGGGCGCAGGTCGGTGACCATGATCCCGGCCCGGGCGTATCGGATGCCGTCCACGATGCGAGGGAGCAGGGCGTGGGCGGCTTTGGTGAGGATCACCGGGTCAGCGGTGGGCATCGGCAGGGCCACACTGACGGTGGGGTAGGACGTGTCGTTGGGGTTGAAGTGCGAGGTGCCGGCGAACGCGGTGAGGACTTTGGCTTGAAGGCCGTGTTTGGCCAGCCGGGCGGAGGCTTGCTGACCGTAGACGCTCATGACCTGCCGGATCCCGGCGGCGGTGGTGATGGGGGTGGCGAAGGAACGGGAGAAGATGAGCTGATCCCGGCCGATGCGTTCTTCCTCCATCGAGATACACGGGGTGCCCTGCAATTCCAGGACGGTGCGCATCATGACCACGGAGAACCGGTCCCGGATCATCACCGGATCCGCCCGGGACAGGTCCAGGATCGAATGGATCCCCAGGGCGTTGAGGCGTTTGGTCAGCCGGGTTGCCACACCCCAGATCTCAATGACGGACAGCCGCCGCATCAGGGTCTCCCGGTCGGTGGCGGGTACGGCGTCCCAGTGGCAGACCCCATCGAAGGCCGGGTTGTTCTTGGCCCATTTGTTCGCGAGTTTCGCCAGGGTTTTCGTCGGTGCGATGCCAACGCAGACGGGCACCCCGACGTTGCGCCGCACGGTGGTTTTCATGGCCCGGCCCAAGGTCAGGAGTTCTTCAGGGGTGCCTTTGACGCCGAGGAAGGCCTCGTCGATGCTGTAGACCTCCAGCCAAGCCGAGTACCGACCCAGGAGCTCCATCACGCGGGCGCTGATGTCTCCATAGAGCTCGTAATTGCTTGAGAGCGCCACGAGGCCCCATTCCTTGGCCCGCGGTGCGAGTTTGAACCACGGATCGCCCATGGCGATCCCGAGGCGTTTGGCTTCGGGGGAGCGGGTGACGGCGCAACCGTCGTTGTTCGACAGCACGACCACGGGCCTACCCTCCAGCGCCGGGTTGAACGCCCGTTCCGCCGAAGCGTAGAAGCAGTTCACGTCCACGTGCGCGATCTGCGGCAGCTGCCGCATCGCCGCCGGCGCGCCCACGGCCAGCCCTAAACGACGTGCAAGCATCGGGTGACGACGCCCCACACGAGAAGGTCCGAGAGTGAGGGAACCACAATGTCCGGGTAGGCCGGGTTCTCTGCCTGCAGCACAACACCGGTGGGCGTGATCCGGAGCCGTTTGACCGTCAGCTCCCCGTCCAGGACCGCCACGACCACGGATCCGTCCACCGGTTCCAGCGCCCGGTTCACGATCAGCTCATCCCCATCACTGATCCCGGCCCCGGCCATGGACTCCCCGGAAACCCGCACCACATACGTGCTCGTGACGTCCTTGATCAGGTGCGCGTTCAGGTCGAGCCGGCCCTCAAAGTAATCCTGCGCAGGCGAGGGATACCCGGCCGCGACAGCGACCGGGGAAACCAGCACCGACAACAACGACGCGCCCGCATCTATCACACGGGGGCCAACTATAACGCCCACAACACACCTTTTAGTCGAATATATATTCGATTAAGTGTAAGCCCTGGGTCCGACAGAATGCCTCCGGCTTTGGTTCCGGCCTGCGGCCGGGGCGGGTTGCGCGCCAGTGGGGACAGCTTTGAGCTGTGCGGAGGGCTCCACCTGTCCACAATGGGCACAACCCGGCGGGACCACCGCTGCCCGCATCTTCGGCCGGCCCGGAAACGGGGTTTTTCCGCCGGAGCAGCAGGGGATTGGTGCCGGCGGACGGGTTATGAGGAAGCCTCCGCGCGAATCCCGGGGGACTCAAGCGCGGAGGCGCCCGGTTCTCCAAGCTGGGGGGGGACTGGAGAACCAGGCCCAGTCTATGCCCGCGCTCCCTCACGGATTGCGGCGAAGCGGGGTCTTTCCGGTCACAGTCGCGGCCGGGGAGGCCGGCCCCGGGTCCTGCCGGCCTGCCAGCCGGGAACGGCCTCGTCCAGGGCCTTGGCCTTTACCGGGTCCAGTTCACCGCGGCGCCGTTTGTACCGCTGGACGTGGATCCAGACCCCGAGGGTATGTTCCCGCTCTGATTCGTAGTCGTGGTGCCGCGGCCAGTCGTGGCCTTCGGCCCGGAAGTCCACGAGCTCGGCCAAACGGCCCTGCCACCTGGCCTCGTCCGTCGCTTCCCTGCGGTTCCCGGACCACCGCGGCACTTGGGCCAGGCCCTGGCTTAGGCAGGGTCCAGGGTGCCCTGGGCCGCTTCGCGGCGGCGTTCGGACAGCCATCGTGCCATCGCCCTTTCGTCCCGGTCACCGGCACGGTCCTCGGGGAGCCGGCCCTCAGCCAGTACCCAGGTGATGACCTCGTCCATGCGGGCAAGGTCAGCGGGGGAGGGGTGAGCGACCGGAACGGCGCCGGCGGCGGCCCGGTGTTCGGCTTCGAGTCCCGGGTCCTGGCGGCGGGCGATCACCAGGTGGTAGCCGACGGCGGCAGGTTCGGCGCGCACGAGCTCAGCGATGCGTTTCCGGCTCAGTCCGAGCCGGTACATCAGCACCCATTCCGCGTCCGGAGCGCGCCGCAACCGCCTGTCCATAATGGACCCCATCCTGCCACGACCGGGCCTCACAGTACGGGTGCCGCCGGGGACGCCACCGGCACGCCCGGGGCTGGATTTGTGCGCCCAAACCCGACGCAGACCTGTGGGCTAAAGGAGCGGGTATGGGTCAGTCGTGCCCGAGACGTCTAGGTTTCAACGCCGCTCGTCGCTCCATCTCACCGACGCCGGGAAATATACCGTCTGGAACTCTGGCATCACGCATCTCACGGGCGCGTTTCGGGTCAATTATGCATAGAATTTGGACATCGCAGGCGCCGGAGTGGACCGGCATGGAGTTATGAAGGACACAATGACCGAGAAATTGCGTCTCACCCCGGAGGAATCTTTTCCCGAGGACCTGACCGAGGTCGGAGATCTGCAGCTGCAGGTCTTGGACAGTCAGGTCCAGCGCCAGCTCGATCATGAGGTCATTGCTGAGGGAGAGCCGAACCGGGAGACAGAGTTCCGGCATTATGAGCTCGATGAAGAGTTCGCAAACCGCGACAAACGTTAGTCAGCGGAGGGCAGTTGGCTCCTGGGGGTCCCGGTCGGGGGACTTCCGGCACATAGGAAAGCCCCTCCGTGGAGGGGCTTTCGCGGATGAAACAGTGGGTTGGTGGTGTTGGTCAGTGGTGATGTGCGCCCCCTTCCCGGACGTCGTGTCCAGCCTGCCTTGATTCGATACTGAGAGACTTTAATAAATGATCCGCGCATCGTCCAGCCGCGGGGCGGGTGTCCTGCTACCCCCCGGGTTTGGCCTTCCATTCAAGGTGACGTGGGGCACAATGAGTCCATGTGCGGCAGATATGTGATGTCCAAGGCCACCGGGGATCTCCTCAGCCAGTTTGAGGCTAAGGAGATCGAAGGCAGCCCGCCACCGCCGAGCTGGAACGTCGCTCCGACCCAGGACGTTCCCATCATCGCGGAGCGCCTGGAGGAGGGCTCCGTGGATCGCCGGTTGTTGATCGCGCGCTGGGGTCTTGTTCCGTCCTGGGCCAAGGACATCAAGATCGGTTCGAAGCTGATCAACGCCCGCAGCGAATCGATCCTGGACAAGCCATCGTTCCGCAAGGCCGCCGTCAAACGCCGCGCCCTGATCCCGGCGGAAGGCTATTACGAGTGGCAGAAGACCGAGGACGGGAAAAAGATCCCGAATTACCTCTACTCCGAAGAAGAGAATGTGCTTGCCTTCGCCGGGCTGTATGAGTTTTGGCCGGACCCGTCTCTTCCCGAGGGGGACCCGCACCGGTGGCTGCTCAGCTGCACCGTCCTGACGACTACGGCGCATGATTCTCTCGGCCACGTCCATGACAGGGCTCCGGTCATCATTCCACCCAGTATGTATGCCGGCTGGCTGGACCCGGACACGACGGACAAGGAAAAGGTGCAGGAGATGCTCGATGCGATCCCTGAACCGGTCCTGACGCCCCGGGTGGTCACCGATCGGGTGAACAGCGTGCGCAACAACGGCCCGGAACTTATTGAACCCGCCCCCTGATCACTGCTCGGCTGATGTTTCTGGCGAAAAAGACGGTAAAGAACACCCATTCCGCCTCCGGGGCACGCCGCAGCCGCCTGTCCATGGGCCTGCCACGGCGCTCTCCACAAGACGGGCTGGCACCCGGCCTGTAGGCGCTGCATTATGGATGGCCCGCTGCCGCGGCCGGTGGCCCGGTCAGGTGGGGGTCGCCGGCAGGGTTTTTGCCGTGCCCAAACTGCTGCTTTGCCACCCGTCGGAGGCTGCCTTGCCGGGTGGCTCCGGTGCCGGGTTAGGTCAGGTCGGGGGATGTCAGTCCGTGCCGTTGAGGTCGAAGTCCAGGTAGAGGTCCAGTGGCGAGTTCAACCGTCTCCAGGTGGAGGCGACCGGGGCGGTGGTCAGTGTCCGGGCGACCGGCATCCGGTCTGCGGCCACGAGCTGGTCCAGGTCCAGGCCTGTCAGGGCGGCAATGTCCCGGACGGGGACCTGGAAGGTGCGGAACGGGCCGAGCGGGGGAGCCTCGTCGGTGGCGCCGGGCCGCGGGACGTCGGGCAGGTCCGCGAGCTCGGGTGTCTGGTCCACGACGTAGCCGGTGGCGGCGAGGTCCCCGTGGTGGAGGAATACGGCGACCTTGAAGTACCGTAGCGGGATGTTGACACCGCGGTAGACGGGGTCGGTGTCACTGAAGATCGGGCCGGTGAACACGACGAGCCGGCGGCCGTTGTCGGCTGCGTTCTCCTGCAGGTAGGACTCCAGACCGAGCCAGAGGCCCAGGCCCTGGTTGAACTTTGCCGCCTGGGGCGCGGCGTTCGTGTAATGGAAGGTGTCCTCGTTGGCCCGGGCTGCCTCTTCCCGGGTTTCGCCCCAGACGGCTGAGGCCCGGCGGACCAGGTGGCCGCGGTCGATGTCGTTGCGGGCGTAAACCCTCTCCCCGGTCTGCTGGTTTTCGCCGAGCCGGGGATCGAGCCGCCACTGGATGCCGGATCGGTCCAGGTTCATCAGCTTCGCCCCGTCGATGCCGAGGGCCGTCACCGCGGCCAGGCGTTTGTCCGGGCGCATGAGTACGGAGAAATGCGTGTAGGGCAGAAGGACCGTCTCGACCCCTGCCAGAGTCGGAACGGGCACCGGCACACCGAGGAAGCCAGCATCGAAACCGGACCGGCCCGACAGATCGCGTCCAGTAGAAGAATCCGCCCCCACCAACAGTTCATCCATGCCCGGACCCTAACAGCTGCCGGGGACAACGATGTGAATGATCCACCCGCCCAAAGGTCCAGGGCCCGAGATTGGAACGGGAAACCCTCGGCCCGGCCCGCGGGCATCCCAGGTCCACACACAGTGCATTCGGGCGTCCGCTGGCGCGGCCGGCTGTTGGGTCCAGTGCTGTCCGTCGCAGAGCTCCGGCCCGCCCCGGCCCTGTCTTGTCTACGACGTCTTTTGGTTGCTGTCCTTATGGTGTTGACGGGTGGTTCCGTGGCCGTTGTAGGGTCGTGGCTACCCAGGGAGGCGGGTATGGCTTTGTTGCTGTGGCCGGACGATTCACGTCGTGACGGCTCCGAAGGATTGGCCACCCGCACTCTCCGCGATGACCCGACCGCTGATTGAGAGACGCGACAAGATCGCCGGATAAGGACACGACGGCGCGGTTATCTGCCGGGTTCCACCCAACTGACAGACTGGAGGCTGTTTTGGTGCACCTATGGGCCGGTATCGACGCCGGCAAAGCTCATCATCACTGCGTCGTAATCGACGCCGACGGACACCGTCTGCTGTCGCAGAAAATCCCCAACGATGAACCCGCCCTGCTGGATCTCATCGCCACCGTCCTCAAACTCGCCGACGGGGACGAGGTCATCTGGGCGACCGATCTGAACCACGGCGGACCCGCGCTGCTGATCGCCATCCTCGTCGCCCACGGCCAAAACATTCTCTACATCCCGGGCCGGATCGTCCACCACGCCTCCAAGCTCTACCGCGGCGAAGGCAAAACAGACGCCAAAGACGCCGCCGTCATCGCCGACCAGGCCAGGATGCGCAAAGACCTCCAGCCGCTGCGGGCCGGGGACGAGATCAGCACGGGCTTGCGGATCCTCACCGCCCGCCGGGCGGACAAGTCCGCGGACCGGGTGCGGGCGATCAACCGCCTGCAGGCCCAGCTGCTGGAATACTTCCCAGCGCTGGAGCGGGCCTTCGATTACAGCCGCTCCAAAGCCGCCCTGTTGCTGCTGACCAAACACCGCACCCCGGACGGGATCCGCCGCACCGGACAGACACGGCTGCACGCCTGGTTGAAGAAACACGGCACCCGCTCGTCCGCCGCGGTCGCCCAGGCCGCCGTCGACGCCGCGAAATCCCAGCACACCACCGTACCCGCCCAGCACCTCGGGGAACAGATCGTTGCCGCCCTCGCACAGGAAATCACCACCCTCGACAAGGAACTGGCCGACCTCGATGCGCTGATCAGCGAAAAGGTTACCGAACACCGGCACGCCCGGGCCTTGCTCAGCATGCCCGGCTTCGGCCCCGTCCTCGCCGCCGAGTTCATCGGCGCCACCGGCGGAGACCTGACCGTCTTCCAAACCGCGGACCGCTTTGCCGGCGTCGCCGGCCTCGCTCCGGCACCCAGGGACTCCGGCAGGATCACCGGAAACCACCACCGGCCCAGACGCTACGACCGCCGGCTGCTGCGGGTCTTCTATCTCTCCGGCCTCTCGGCGCTGAAGAGCTGCCCCGCCTCCCGGACGTACTACGACCGAAAACGCACTGAAGGCAAAACCCACATCCAGGCCATGCTCTCCCTGGCCCGCCGCCGCCTCAACGTCCTCTGGGCCATGCTCCGTGACGGCACCGCCTACACCCCGGTCCCGGCTCAGGCAGCCAGGATGGCTGCCTGAGCCGTCCCCGCGCTGCGCGAACCCTCATTTGGGTCCGATGCACCAGGCTCCTGCGTCTCTTCCCGTTTTCGTGGTGGCCACCGGACCAAAGAGTAGGTAGGCTGGTCTACCTACTAGGCATTCCCACCCAGCGAGGTTTACTGATGTCCGAGAAACAGATGGCACCGAGAAGCGGCTCTACCAGGCGGCCTGCCCGCGACGCCCTGATTGACGCGGCCTCGCGGCGTTTCTATGCAGACGGCCTGGCCGGGACGGGAATTGACGCCATTACGGCCGAGGCGGGCGTGGCTAGGAAGAGCCTCTACAACAATTTCGCCTCGAAGGCTGAGCTGGTCACGGCGTACCTGAACGCCCGCCACGAGGAGTGGATGGGGCTGTATCGGATACGGCTGGAGAGGGCGAGTAGCTCCGGGGAGCGAGTCCTTGCGGTCTTTGATGCTTATGCGGATCACGCCGATCTGGCGTACTTGCATGGCTTTCGGGGCTGTGGCCTGCTGAACGCTGCAGCCGAGCTTCCTGCCGGGGATCCCGGGAGATCGGTGGTCCGCCGCCACAAGGAGCAGGTCGAAGCGTTGTTATCGGAGCATGTTGCCGAACTCCTCCCGCACTCACCTGAGCAGGCGGGTTTAATGGCCCGGCATCTGGCGTTCCTGCTTGAAGGGTCCATGGCCCGGGCCGGACTTGAGGGCAACGACCGCTGCATCCAGGAAGCCCGACAGATCGCGGCCACCCTGATCGCCAGCCTGTGAAGACTGCAGGGTTTAGAGGGAGTTCGTGGGGCGGGCTGTTTGTGCTGGCCGCCTCGGTGTTGTGGGGCACAACGGGGACCGCGGCCACCTTCGCCCCCGAAGTAAGCCCCCTCGCTATCGGGGCGGTAGCGATGGGCCTCGGCGGCCTGCTCCAGGGCGCGATTGCAGCCCGACGGATCATCGCGTGCTCGACATCCCTGCGCTGTCAGTGGCCCACGGTGGCATTGGGCTCGGTGGCCGTTGGTGCGTACCCGCTGGCCTTCTACTCGTCCATGCACCTGGCCGGGGTGGCGGTCGGAACAGTTGTCTCCATCGGTTCAGCTCCCCTCGCCTCCGCCGTCATTGAACGGATTGTCGACAAACGAAGATTTACAGGCCGCTGGGCGGCCGGCGCTGCGCTCGGTCTATCCGGTTCCGTGCTGCTCTGCTGCGCTGAAGCCGCGAACAGTGATCCGGCATCAGCATCTGCTTCGGGATGGTCCACACCCGCCGGCATCGGCCTTGGGCTGGCTGCCGGTCTCACGTATGCGCTCTACTCCTGGGCCGCCCACCGCCTGATCAACACGGGCATACCGTCAAGGGCAGCAATGGGAGCCGTCTTCGGCGCCGGCGGGCTACTTCTCATGCCCGTCTTGGCACTCACCGGAGCTCCACTCCTCGCGGCCTGGCAGAATCTGGCCGTCGGCGCCTATATGGCACTTGTTCCGATGTTTGCCGGCTACGTTCTGTTCGGCTGGGGCCTGGCCCGTGTCCGCACCAGCACGGCCACGACGATCTCCCTCGCGGAGACAGTGGTGGCCGCCATCCTGGCGGTGGTGATCGTGGGTGAACGCCTGCCGGCACTTGCCTGGGTCGGTGCCGGACTGGTCGCAGGCAGCCTGTTTGTCCTGACGCTGCCAGCCCCTCGACAACGTCACAGGAGGGCCGAAGAAAACCCGCCCAACGGCAGCCAGCCTTCCCCCGCCGTCCCGACTCGGGCCTAGTCCGTCGACATTTTGGGCTGCTCTCCCCGCCGTTCAGAAGGCTACCGCGCTCAACCCCTGGAATTGTGGCATAAACAGAGGCGTCGGCACTATGTGAGGTGACGCGCGGCGCGGTTCCCGCTCCCGTTCACAGGACAAGGGCCTCGCTGCGCTCGGACAGCACAAGCATTCTTCTTTTCTTTTTTGCTGCTGTCCGTTGGATCCTACGTGCCCGCTCCACCGGCTCAACCGTCCTGCGGACGGCAGCGCAGCCGACCGCCTGTGCTCGGCGCTGCGCTTATTTCCTCCCACAACCCATCCACTGCTCGCCCTGCGGGTTGCCCCGGCTCCGTCGGGCACAGCTACGCGATGCTCCGCCAGCAGGCAAAAAACATTGTGAGTCTTTCAGTGGCTGGTCTGGGACTAGCTGGCAGTGTTGATGCCGGCCGTTCTGCCTGACGCGTGACTCGAAAAAACAATTGCCCCCTTGAGGGTGCATTTCCCCCGACTTGTCCGCGCCAGGTGGAGCGACCGGCGTTGACCTGTCCCCACGACGGTGGCTTGATTAGAAGCTTGCCCAGCCCTGCGGTTGTGGCTCATCACAGTATTGCCTCGAAGTGACTCCTCCCAGGTCAGTGCCGGTCGCGATGCGACCAGTCTTGCCCGTTCGAAAGAAAGGAGGGTGGCCGCGTTGACTATCGTTGCGCAGACCCGCCCATTCGTCATCGGCGTGGACTGCCACGCCCGCACCCACACCTACGCCATTATCGACGCCAATACCAAGCGACAGGTCGCGTGCGAGCAGTTCCCGACCACCCAGGCAGGGATCTCCCGCGCACTCACCTGGGTGGGCCGACGGACAGACGGCGATATGGCCTGTCTATGGGCCGTCGAGGGTATCGGCTCCTACGGGGCAGGTTTGGCGAGGGCAGTAGCCGACGCCGGCTACGACGTCGCCGAAGCTCCACGAATGAACGCCCGAGGACGCCGGGGGATCGGCAAATCCGACCCGCTGGACGCCGCAGCCATCGGAACCGCAGTCCTGGCCTTAGAGGAGTCCCAGCTTCGAGTCCCGCGCCGGGGCGAAGGCACCCGTGCCGGACTCAGGATCCTGAACGCAGCACGGGATCAGTTGACCCGGGAACGAACAATGAATGTCAATGCACTCATCGCCCTACTCCGGGCACACGACCTTGGAATCGACGCTCGTAAACCATTGGTTCCCGCCCAGATCGCCACGATCACCAGATGGCGGGAACGACAGGAACCGATCGAACTATCAATCGCACGCGAGGAAGCAGCCCGGCTGGCGCGCCGCGTTCTCGAAGTAACCACACAGCTGACGGCGAACCACAAGCGCATGACAGAACTGATCCAACAAAGCCCCGCTGCGCCGCTGTTGGAGATGATGGGTGCCGGGGCTGTCACAGTCGCCACCGTCCTGACAGCATGGTCGCATCCAGGAAGAGTCCGCAGCGAAGCTGCCTTCGCCTCACTGGCAGGGGTGAATCCCTTGCCCGCCTCAAGCGGTAACACTGTCCGGCACAGGCTCAACCGGGGCGGTGATCGGCGCCTCAACCGAGCCCTGCACACCATCACCATGACCCGGATGGCCCACGACCCCGGAACACGGGACTACGTCACCAAACGCACCCAAGAAGGCCGCAGCTACCGCGAAATCCGCAGATCCCTCAAGCGCTACATCGCCCGAACCCTCTACCGCCAACTCAACACCCTTTACGCCACAGCGGAACCGGCCCGATCCCACCCAGAAGGGGCAGACCCCTGCCAAGAAGGAGCACATCGTCAGCTGCACAGCCTCAGCAATCCTGGTTCTTGAGGTGGTCGGCTAAGTCCCTTGGCCGTGGCGCATGACCCTAATTTGGAAGGCGCATCAATCGGGAGCTTACTCGAACCCCTCAGCGCGACCTGTCGAAACTCGGCTCCCCAGCTATTGCTCGCCTCATATCGCTAGGGATGCGAGACGGAGGAGTGGTTGAGCTGGAGTCATCCCCGCTCGAGAGACGATCGGATCAACTCACTCGGCAACGACATCCGTAGCTCCTTGATTCACAGTGAATCAAGGAGCTAGACTAGAACCCACGAAGAAAGGAAAGCTGATGCTCACCATGGACAGCGGCCTTGCCGCAATGCATCGCCAGGCACTGCAGCGCCAGGCCCGGCAGCGCGTCGATCTGCTTGACGATCTTCGGGCGGTTCAGAATGTGGCCCAGCGGAACTTCAGCCAGCGGGAGATCGCCGAGGTTCTGGCAACCAGCCAAGCCAAAGTTCACCGCATGTTGAAGGCAATCGAGCGCAGGGGAGGAAACCTCGAGCTGGATCCCGAGGAGATAATCCTCCGCGCCTTCGCCTACGACACACCGCGGGAAGAACTCGTGGCCAAACTCAAGACCTTTGCCTACACCTTTGGCGAAGAGGCACCGTATCCGCATGAAGGACGCATCCCAGGCAGTTGGGATCAGGTCGTAGCTGCAGTAGCACAGGGTCTTCTCAGTGAAGAAGAGTTCAACAGCGTCAGGGCGGCCATTGGCCGCTGAAAGGGAAGAAATCCATTCCGCCCTCACTGACCTTTTCGCGCCCGGGGGTGCCCTCAATCAGCGACCGGACGAGTTGACCAAATACTTCGATGATCTGGCAATCGTACGAACAGCGCACGCGTACATGCAGCTGCAAAGCGACGTCTCGGCCGGTGGGCAAGCGGTCGTAGTGACGGCGGGGCCACCGGGAGCCGGCAAGACGGCAGCCCGCAAAACGATGTCCCTCGGCGGGTACCGGATTATCGACGCTGACATTGCAAAGGACCTGCTGCTCATAGAAGCCGAGCGGCAGGGATTACTGGCCTACCGGCACTCACACGTGCTGCCTGACGGTCAGCCTGTAAGCGTCCGCGAGCTATCCAGTCACATCCATTCGATGTCGACCCGGACGGTTGACATCGTTCGAGGCCTGGCTTTGGCAGCAGGGGAGAACATCGTCATTGAAGGCACACTCTTCTGGGACCCCCTCGTTACGCAGTACATCGGTGAGCTCTTCGATGCGGGGTACGAAGATCTCGATGTCGTGGATGTAGAGGCCTCACTGGCCATTGTGCTCGAACGGGCAAAGGAACGGTGGTGGGATGATCGCCAATCCGAAGATTTGGGCGGTAGGTTCGTTCCAGATCAGGCGATTAGCAGCTGCTTCCCAGATCCCTCCGGAGCCTCAGTCTGCGCCACCAACGCCCTGACCCTGGCCGAGCGTGCCGGTTCCGAACTCGGGCGTGGAACGCTGCGCAGATTCGACGTCGACCCCCGAACGGGAGAGGTCATCCTGTCCTCCGAAACTATTTTCAGAGGGCCATCACCGCATTAGGCATTGCTGTCTCCGTCTTCCGGGCAGCTTGTGATGAAGGTATGTGGCCCCGCCGCGCTGACTGCCTGCCTGCTCGGCGGTGCGCATGCTCCCTTTCACAACTCCTCGGCTGCTTGCCCTTCGGCTTGCCCCGGCTCCGTCGCGCATTGAGCAACCTCAGTGGGACAGTTTTGGGGGCGGGGTATACCCGAATCTCGGATCCCAGCACATGAAGGGATTTTGCGACGGGGGAGAGGGCCAAGAATGTCCCGGTGAGGGACCGGCTTACGGGAAGGTTCCGCGGGCTCAAAGGGGATGCTGCGATGGAAGTAGGGTTTCTTTATACGCGGGGGACTAGCTCCGCGCGGACGTTTTGATAGAGGAGCTGCGCGTGCCCAACTACCGTCGGTACAAACCTGATGAAGGCGTGCAATTCACGGGCCCGGAGACTGTTGCGGCCGTCGCGGAGTTAGTTAGGAAATATCGACCTCGGGTCAGCCACCAAAGTGCCCCTGCCCTTGGAACATTGAGGTTCTACGACAGCGGTCCCGAACTACACCTCAAGTTGCAGGATTGGGTAGTCGTCATCGGAGGCGACGTGGTGGTCATGCCGCCGTCATTGGTAGAAAAGCCAACCTTTCCTGCGGCAGAGTGACAGGAAGCCGTGGGAACTCTCGGAGGCCTGCGGTACTAACCAGCCGGTCCGTACGAGGCTGAGCTAGAACAAGTGCCCGCCTGGCATCGTGGATTCGAGGCTGATGCTCGGCGCCCGGTCTATCCGGGTCTTGGTCCACTTCACGCCTCGCTCTTCGAAATCGCTGCGCGTGAAGTGCTCGGTGGCGACTATCTGGCTGAGTGCCGCTGGCCAGATTCCTGAGGATCACGTCAGCGACACCGACTGAACCAGACGCTACAAACAGATGAAGGCCGGCACCTCGAAAGGTGCCGCCCTGCGCTATGTTGAGGCCCGTAGATTTGTCGCGACTACGGCTGAAAGAGACATTGCCGCCCGCGTGGCCGCGGCCCGGGAGCGCAAGTCTTGGACCATGGGAAAGGCGTCCGTGGTGCGTCCCCAATTTCGAGGCTGTGCACATTCGCCGGTCCCGGTGGTGCGGTTCCTGCCCGTGGTGCCCTGGCGTCTGTGTGCTGCCGGTCAGGTGGGTCCCGTCGTGCACATGGGTGCGGGAAAAGCCCGAAGGATTTAGCTTTTGCCGTGCCCATGTGGGCGAGGGGCAAGCTTACTCAGCCCCGGTATCCCCACCGGCGGAAGATGGGGATGCTTCTTCTGCCGTGCGGGTGGTGGCCGGCTTCCGGCGTCGCGCTGCGGCGCCGGACTCGAGCCCGAGTTTCTTCAGTTCCTCGGGGCTCCACCCGTCTTTAGTGGCGCGCACGTAGGCGCGCTTGTCTTCGCGTTCGGCGTCCGCGAGCTGCTCGCGCAGGTCGGTGATCCGCTGCCTGGTCTTGACCAGGTTCGTGACGGATTCGATGCGTGAGTCCAGGAGGGCGCGGGCCTGGTTGCGGGTCTGTTCGATATCGATGGCTGGCATGCATCCACGGTAACCACAGGGACAGCGGCTTTTCGGGCAACGACGCGCAGCGGCGTGCCATTTCCGGAACCGGATTACCACAAAGCGGAGGAAAAGTGTAGCCGCCACTTGGGCGGAGCAAGCTGGTAACTTAGCACGGCTAAGTTGGCCTGATCCTCGACTTGTCGTCTCGGATGCGGCACACTTGTCAGTGTGGTCCCCGGGTTTCCGGGTTCGCTGCGCTGGCAAATTCGAAGGGCGGGACAAGTGAGTGAAGGCAGTGGCTTCGCCGGTTGGAAGTCCCGTCGTCGTCGGGCGAATGTTGACGGCGGCCGGATGCATCGTCACGAGGTTAAGGTCAGTCCGGAAGAGGAAGCCCAGCTCCTTGCCTTGGCGGAGAAGCACCGTGTCACGATCCCGCGGCTTTTGATCGAGGCGGCGCTCAGCGAGGGCACAGAGAATCCGTCGGAGCGGCGGAATCAGTTCATGCAGCTCTCTACGTTGCAGCGTCTTGTCGGGACCGTGGCGAACAACATCAACCAGATCGCGCGTCACGCGAATGCGACGGGGGAAGTGCCGGCGGAAGCTGCCGCTTCCATCGCCCATGCGCGCGCTGTCATCATCCGGATTGACCGTCAGCTCGCCGACATGGCCGGGCGGTAGTTTCACCGTGATTCCGAACATCACCCAGGGCGACCGCATGGCGGGTCTGATGATCTACCTCGCTGGACCGGGGCGGGCAAACGAACACGAAGAACCGCACCTCGTTGCGGGCGATTCGGCGCTCATGGCCTGGCACGACGACAACGAGTTGAACCGCGATGTTGCCCTCGACATTGCCAACGCACTCGACCGGGCCAAGCAGTTCTTCGGCACCGACGTGGACGGTGGACACGTCTTCCACTGCTCGCTGAGTCTGGCCGCAGAAGAAGGTCAGCTCAGCGACGAGCGTTGGGGTGCCATCGCGAACGATTTCATGAAGGAAATGGACTTCACTGAGGACGGGGGAAAGGCTCCCGCCCGGTGGGTTGCGGTCCGTCACGGATTGAGCAAGAACGGCAACGACCACATCCACATAGTGGCGTCGATGGTCCGGGACGACGGCACCAAATGGAACGGCTGGAAGAGCAAGTACAAGTCCCAGCAAGCTGCCAGGACACTGGAGAAGAAGTACGGACTGAACGAGGTCGGGACCCTACGCGCCGAGCGCGGATTCACCCCGGCCGAACAGTCGAAAGCCATCCGCCAGGGGCTGCCGGAAGTCGAGCGCCACAGCCTCGCCCGCAAGGTGCGCGTCTGCGCAGGGGCATCGACAGATGAGGCGGAGTTTGTCCGGCGGGCACGCCAGGAGGGCATGCTCGTGCGGCCCCGCTACGCGGCCGGCCGCACCGACGTCGTGACCGGCTACTCCGTGGCCGAACGCCCCCGCAAGGGAGAGCGCGCCGTGTGGTTCGGCGGCAACTCGTTGGGCCGTGACCTGGCTCTGCCCAAGCTTCGGGCAGAGTGGGATAGCACCCCTGAGTCGGCTACTTCCGCTGTCGCGGAATGGAACGCCGCGGCGCGCAACCGCCGGCCGGTGAGCCCCGGCCGGGAGACGCTGCAGCCATCGGCTGAGCTGTGGAGCAAGTGCGCCAATGACGTCAGTTCCCTCCGGGAGAAACTGGCCACGACCCCGCACGATGATCACGCCGCCTGGGCGCAGGCAGCCCGCGAGACTTCCGCGGCGTTCGGTGCATGGTCCAAACGGATTGAACCGACACCGGGACCGCTCGCAGACGCCGCCCGAGAACTCGCCAAGTCCGCCCAGCTGCGCCGTTACCCGGCACGGCCGGCAGTGTCCCTGCCGTCCGCCCGCGGGGCGACCATGATCCTCCTGGCCGCGACCTCCAAGAGCGACCGCGCCGCGTACGCCCTCATGTTCCGGCAGCTCGCCCAGACGGCCCGGGCGATCCATGACATGCACAAGGCAACGGACGATTTGCGCCGGGTTCGGGGACTTTCCTCCGCCGTCAGGGCGGCCAGCAAGGTTGTCGAGGCCAGCGCGAACGCACAGACACTCAAGGCACAGCCGATGTCGATGGAGACGCTGCGCCAACAGCACCCGGAAGCGTCCGAGGAAGCCCTCAAATCAAGGCTCCTGGTCGAACGTTCACGAGGCGGCTCACCGTTGCCTCCCGTTCTGACCCGACCGGACGCAGCGCAGCTGCAGGGAGCGCAGCCGCGGACCGAAGAGTCCCACCGGCAGAACAATCCAGGCATCGAGCGATAGGGGAAGAGCATGAGCGAAGCAGACGGAATGGAAGATGCAGTCGACGGGGCGATGCGTACCGGGCTGATGGTTGCCAGTCGCATCGGCGAGCAGCTTGCCAGAATGCGCGAACAGGAACAGCGCACCATCGCCGCAGCAGAGGAACAACGGGCCCGGGAGCTGCAGGAACGCTTTGACGCCCAGCGGGCTGCCGCCCGGGCCCAGCTGGCGCCGGTCTCCCGCGAGGACTGGTGGGACAAAGCCAGCCCCGAAATGATCGAGCGGGTTCACGAGACGGCCACGGCGTGGAAGGCCTACGACCCCGAAGCTGCGCGGGCGGCCGAGAAGATCGGCGAACAGGTCCAGAGCCGTTACGGCATCGACGTGAACAACACCGGTGCGGACGAGGCATCCGTGTCCGCGGCCCTTGCCCGGGCACAGCAGGCCCGCACCGAATCCGAAAGTGAACGGACCAAATCATCGGCCGCGCGCACCGATGAAGTGGTGGCCCGTGCAGCCATTGCCGGCGCCAACCGACAGGACCGGGCAGACAGAAGCGAACCGGCTTGGGACACTGCAGAACGACGCCAGCAGCTGGCCCAAAGCCTGGAAGGCAAGGGTGACAGGGAAGCGGTCAAGGCTAGGCTTCTGGCCGACAAGCACCAAGGGACACACCCCCACGCAGCAGTTGCCACCAAGCCCACGGCAGCCAAGATCGCTCGCATGGGGACTGCCTCGGGTAAGGGCCGGACTCTCGAACGCGGAGGCCTGGAACGCTAGAGGACCCGGATGGGGGATCTGCCGCCAAATTCCGGTCGCCTCTGCCGGCCGCAGTCGCAGATGCCTTCCTCGGACACTCCTATGCGGCCAGCTCCGCTCTGCCATCACAACCGCGGTTCTTGTCGGAGGGTGGTGTTAGTCTCCGTCCATGATTGATGGCAACGCGTGTTTCCGGCACCCGAGCACATGGATGGAGAGGCCCGCGGTGCATTGCGGTGTGACCGCTGTTGCCCCGGACGCCATTTCCCCAGCAGATGGTGATTCACCTGTGTCGAACTGATCCACAGGGTGTGTATCCAATCCCTAAAAAGGAACAAATCCGGACATTCTGATAACCCAGGTCTGTGGATTAGCTGTGGATTAAATGACATAGCTGTAACACAACATCTAGGGGTGCATGGACAAAACTGGCACTACATGTAGTATCAGAGCTTGGGAGTGTGTTGTCGCATACCGAAAATAGCGACACGCGAGTAGCGCTTGAAAGCCAGACCCGCCTCGGGGTCGGCTCATAACAAAGGGGACATAGATGGCTCTGCTTATTGGGGAATTCTCGACTGCACTAGGTCGTATCGAGCCAGGAGTGGATAGGGACAATGCTCCCGAAGCCCATAAGCTGGTTCGGGCCGCGCTGGAAGAGGACGGAACGCTCGCCGAGTACGGGATAAACACCGTTCTGATCGGTTCTTACAAACGGCGGGTATCAATACGACGAGTCAAAGACGTTGATGTGTTTTGCCGCCTTGAGGAACTTCCCGCCAACGTCACATCAAAGGAGATCCTGGACAAGTTCTTCGACGTCCTCCACACAGCATTCGGCCGTGACTCGGAAGGACATCAGCGGACGAAGCGTCAGGACCGCAGTCTCCAAGTAAATTTCCCCGAGTTCGACCTATATGTGGATGCCGTTCCCGCGCGCCCCCACGCGGACGGCAGCACCTGGGAAATCCCGAAACGCGGAGAGGACAATGACTGGCAGCAGACGAACCCAGATCACCTGACGTCGTTGACCCAACAAATGAACGACGCACACGATGGGATGTACGTTCCTACAGTCAAGTTGCTCCGCCAAACGCGAAGGGCGCTCCTCGGCGCCGCGAAGCCTGGTGGCTTCTTCATTGAAATCGCCACCTACCAAGCATTCGCTACCGGTGCCGTAGCTGGACAGAACCAAGCTGAGTACTACGCATCTGCCCTCTCGGCAGTCTCCACCTTGGTCAGAAATCACGTCGACTATGGGCTCACAGTCGGAGATCCGACGCTGCTCGGACACGCACTGATCACCGAGTTGGTCGTTCCCAGATCAATTCCTACTGCCTTGGACATGATGATCCACTCCGGTAAGAGAGGTGCAACCGGTCCTCTGTACGGTGTCCGCCCTAATAACACCGCATGACAGATCCGCAGAATCAGACCTGCCATTTTGGAACCGAAGGCTTGCCACGGGCGTCCTACATCCGAGTCTGCTCTCTGACCGGATCGGCTGCATGGCCCCCAAATGCCTAAATCAGCCGACTCTTATGGACCTAGCAGGTCCATAAGCCACAGAGGTATTCTCGAACCACAGAGAGCAGCCGGAGGTCTACGCGCGGACTTCACGCCTACGATGAGGCCCAAGTTATGGACGGAGACGAGGGATCCAAGATGTTCGATCGGCTTATCGCCGAGGAAATCCTCAGCACGGCAGCACAGAGGGCTTCAGCGCTGCCGTTCTGTGAAGTGGAGGACCTTTACCTTGGGGTGAACGGCCAATTGCGACCCACCCCCGACCGCACAGCAAAAGCCCAGGATCAGGATGTCCTTCGCCTCCATGGCAGGGATGCGGTGCTCCCGGAGTCCGGACGAGGATGGCGATACGCGCTGTTCATCTTTGGGGACAGCGGCGAGCTGAACGGGTGTCTGGTGCTATCCGCCCCCAGCGCCCCGGGGCCGCCTCAGCTGATGCAGCTCCGGAACCTGGGTGGACCCACGCCGGCGGCGTCCCCCGGAGACCCAACCGCAGGACACCCACCGGAGGCAACCGGCCAGCTGCGCTACCCTGACGGCAGTGAGGACACTGAGGAGCGTCTCCTGTCCCTGTCGGCAACGGTCCTGAAGCTTGAGGCGCGTGCCAGGGTCCAAAATGCCCTGGACCGCACAATGATTGCCGACCTCGGGCAAAGGGAATCCAGGGAAGCCTTCGTGGCGGAGGTTCTTTCAGAACTGACGGGCCGTCCGATTTGTATCGAGGACGCATTTGGCAACATCCGCGCTGCAGCCGGCATTGGTCCAGACCGTCCCTACGCCCAGCCAGGGCCTGGCGCGCGGGCACGGATCGCCCAACTCTGGCTTGCCTCTGGATCCCCGGTGCGGGAACCTCGAAGGCTGGTGGCTTTGGTGCTGCCGGACAGGGATGTCCTGGGGGCAATCTGCATGCTGGAAACGGACAAGCCGTTTACTGACGAAGACGTCTTCGCTTTGGAGTATGCCAGGCGGATCCTGCACGTCGAGTTGGCGCATCGGCGCAGCCTTGCCCAGGTGGAACTGCGGCTGGGCCGTGATCTCGTGGATGAGCTCGTTGCCGGGATGGATCAGAGGGCCGCAGTTTCGCGTGCGCAGGCACTCGGGTATGACCTCGGAGCCCCCCAGCATGTCATTGTGGCACAGTGGCAGCCGATGACGGGGGGCGATTCTGCGGTGGTCGCCCTGCGGAAAGCCCTCGGGGAACTCCGCACGGCCTCGCTCGTTTCGCAGGGCTCCGACATGACCATTGCCGTGGCCACCGGCGCCCCGACCGGCGCCGTGCTCTTTAAAGTCATGTCAAGGCTGCTGCACGGCGCCTCCGGGGCGGTAGGCGTCGGCGGCCCCTGCCAGGAGGTCACGCAGATTCCGCGTTCATTCGCGGAAGCCCAGCGTGCGCTGCACATTCGGACCCATTCAATCGAGCCCTCCGGCCTCACCCGCTTTGATCAGCTGGGCATCTACCGCATCCTCGACACAGCAGGCGGCCAACCGGATCTGGCTGGCTATATCGATGAGTGGCTGGGCGCCCTCCAACACACCGATGACAGCCGCGGTTCTGATCTGGTGCATACCCTGGCCCAATACCTGGACCACGGTGGCAATTATGACAGTACCGCCCAGAGCCTGACCATCCATCGCAGCACCCTTCGGTACCGGCTGAAGTCCATCCGGCAAATCACGGGCTTCGACCTGGCAGACCCGGAGATAAGGCTCAACCTCCACGTCGCCACCCGGGCCTGGCGTCTTCGCCCGCAAACTTCGTCCGGGACGCGGCCCAGGGCCGGTATGAGTTCGACGGACAGAAGATCTCCAGCGTGATCGATCTCCTGGCCGCTAGCCGGAAGAAAGAGCCAGGGCAACAATCCGACGTCACGCTCCAGCGCGGACAAAACACCAACACCAACACGGTGAAAGTTACCTTGTGACGCACGGCTGCCGAATAGGCCCGCCTGGCACAACAATTCCTCAAGGGATCCGGGACGGCGTTACTCGGCCGGGGCATTGCGGCCGTTCCTTTCGGCATTGGCAGGAAGTAGTACCGGGCAGAAACCGCTTCACTGTGGCGCCGTCCGCCCAGGCAGCAGGATCCGTTCCGGCGGCTGGCTGTTTGTCGGGTTCAGGATCCATGAGTTGTCCGGGATCGGCCGCGGCTTTGTTCGGCGCAGCTTGCGTATCAAGATGGCGAACGGCAGTAACAGCAGCTGCAGGATGCCGGCCGCTATTAGCAGTGTCACCAAGAGGACGAGGTACGGCAGGTAGAGGAGGAAGATGCCGACAAGGGCGGTAAGGTATCCGGTGCTGAATCCGAGGATCGTTCCGGGATCCACGTTTGCTCCCCAAGGGTTATCTGGAGTGGTGGGTGGAGCCCCTGCCTCGTGCTCGTCGGAGGCTTACCCTTCTCGGGCGTATAGCGGCGTGGTTTCGGTGAAGGCGGGCTCGCCATGGCCTCAGGCGGTGGCGGTTCGTTCCTGGGGAGGCCGAGGCGACCAACGTTGACCCGTTCCGCCTGCGGCGAAGATGAAAGACGACGGTGGTGGTCAGGCCGGTCCAGGCGAATGCTGCGCCGATGACAAGGAGCACTGCTGGAAGCGTGTCCACTGCGGCACTTCTCCTAAATACTGAAGGAGTCTGCGGGCGATCCCTGGTAGGTGCTGATCATTAACGTGGTGTTGGCTTTAACCCAGGCTGAGCCGCTTGGGCCGCAGGCGCATGGGTGAGGCGCGCGCCTGCTCCTGCAGGCAGAAATCTGTGGGGGAGTAGGGGGAGTTGGGGGATCTCACAGCGGCCTCCGCCTGAGCTGATGCGGGGCTTGCTGCAGGACTTAGTTGAGTTATAGCGCGGGTTTCTTCCCTAGTCAATAGATCAAACGCAGCCTCCTTTCTGGGGTGTCCCCAGAGCAATTCACAGAGTCAATAATTGATTTTCCGTCAACCTGCCTCGGCCGGACAACCTGTGCCTGCTGACCACGCAGCCCGAAATGGTGCCGACTTTGATCCGTCCATCGCTGGGGTCAATTCGGGTTATCCACGGCTGAAATTGGGAGCGAGCGGGGGTAGCTCCCTGGCAGCAGTAGCGGTGGATAACCTAAGAGAATTTTCCCGGTTGCGGGCGGTACGGCGGGGGCTTCCACACTGAAGCCTGCAACCTATCCCTATTGTTAGCGGTTGTGAGTACCATACCTCCCGTCGGCAGTTTGGGGCGTGCCCCAAAGCCTTGGTCTATATGCCAGGTCTCACTCGCCGATATTGGAGATTCCTTCAACCTGATTAGGCTCTGACGAACTGGCAGTGGTGACTCTATTCCGTCCACGGTAAAGTGTGGCCGTTTGGCCGCTTCATTGGCGGATCAGAGCAATTAGCAGACTGACCACCACCGAAACGACGATCATCGAGACCCAAGGGAAGTAGACCCGAACGTTCCCGCTGTCGATGCGGACATCCCCAGGCAAATGCCCGAACCACGACAACCAACCGTTCCAAGCCAGTACCCCAACCAGGACTACCAGCACCCCAACAACTACGAGCAGGGGACCAAAGTCACGGTTCATTAGCTGACCTCCTTGCCATGCAGTTGTGTTCGCAGAACCTGGTTTCCGGTCCTTTTCCTGAAGAGGTGTCGGGTTGGGTGTAAATTTCGGCGGCTCATGGGCGCTTATTGCTCCGCTACGCCGTCAACCTGATCCTTCAGGAGTTCCCAGAAGTCCCAGGCCCCGAACATTGTCATCATCTCCTGTCACGTCCGCCCATACCCATCAGCCCCCGCAGGAAACAAAAGGCAGGTTTGTGCCGGTTCCAGCGACCTTCTTTGTGATGCCGTGTTCACTGGTCCGGTATGGAACGGGAGAAAGGCTCCATCAGGTTTCCCCCAGTTCCAAGGGAACCGGGATCCGGCTTCTGCGCCCTCGTACAACGGCGAGAAGTGCTCTTTGTTCGTGCTTCACGAGCCGGTTGCCAGAAAGGATTGATTTACCCTTTGGTACTCATCTCTGCCGGTGCGGCGGGGAAGCGGTGAAGTCCTGCGGCTTCGTAAATTTCCTGCTCGTCGAGGGTTTCTTTTTCCAGGACGCGCTGGGCAAGGGAGTCCAGGCGCCAGCGGTTTTCCTGCAGAAGCGTGAGGGCGCGTTGGTGACATTGTTCCACCAGGGTGCGTACTTCTTCGGCCACGGTGTCGAGCATGCCTTCGGAGACGCCCGCGGCGCGGGGGTCTCCTTCTTCGGGGAGGATCTGGACGGGGCCGATGCGTTTGGACATGCCCCATCGTCCTACCATCATCCTGGCCAGGTGGGTGCTGGTCTGCAGGTCGCTTTCGGCGCCTGTGGTGACGACGCCGAAGACGAGGTCTTCGGCGGCCATGCCGCCCAGTGCCCCGACGATCCTGCCTCGGAGGTAGTTTTCGTCGTACCCGTACCGGTCGGTGTCGGGGGTGGAGAGGGTGACGCCGAGGGCGCGTCCGCGGGGGATGATGGAGATTTTCCGGACCGGATCGGCGCCGGGTTCGAGCATGCCCAGGAGGGCGTGGCCGGACTCATGGTAGGCGGTGCGCCTGCGTTCATCCTCGGGCATAACAACGTTCCGCGCGGTACCGAGCTGGATTTTCTCGAGAGCGTCGAGCAGGTCGCGTTGGGTGACTGCGGGGTGGGATCGTTTCACCGCCAGCAGTGCGGCCTCGTTGACGAGATTGGCCAGCTCCGCTCCTGTCATGCCGGGGGTGATACGGCTGACAGCGTCCAATTCAGCGTCGGGGGCGAGCCGCACGTTTTCTGCGTGGACGCGCAGGATCTGCAGCCGGCCCGCCTGGTCTGGGGCGTGCACGGTGATGGAGCGGTCAAACCTGCCGGGCCGCAGCAGGGCCGGGTCCAGGACATCGGGCCGGTTTGTTGCTGCCAGGACCACGATCCCTTCGGATGAGGAGAACCCGTCCATCTCGGTCAGGATCTGGTTCAGTGTTTGTTCCCGCTCATCGTGCCCGCCCACTGTCAGGGAACCGCTTCTCTTGCGGCCGATCGCGTCGATTTCATCGATGAAGATGATGGAGGGTGCGGCATTGCGGGCGGCCTGGAAGAGTTCCCGGACCCGGCTGGCGCCGACGCCGACCACCATTTCAACGAATTCGGAGGAACTGGCGTGGAAGAACGGGACCCCGGCTTCACCGGCAGTGGCGCGGGCGAGCAGGGTTTTGCCGGTCCCGGGCGGGCCGCTGAGCAGGACGCCTTTGGGTGGTTTGGCTCCGATCGCCTGGTACTTTTGGGGGTCTTTGAGGTAATCAACCACTTCGGAGATTTCCGCTTCAACCTCATCGATGCCGGCGACATCCTTGAAGGTCACCCGGACCTTGTCGGGGTCCACGGGCTGGAACTTTTTCCCTGCCCCGAAGCCGCCCATGCCGAGCATGCCTGACTGCTTTTTGAACAGCCACAGGTAAAACAGGACCAGGAGCACGATGGGGGCGACGGAGATCAGCAGGTTGGCCAGGACACCGCGTTCGCTCACAAGCGGGGTAGCGCGGACGGTGGCGTTGTTTTGTTCCAGTTCGCTCAGCAGGCTGTCGTCAGCGAAAAGGGGACGTTCGGTCGTGAACCGGATATAACTGTTCCCATTGCTGCCGGGCAGGGGCTTTTCGGTCCGGAGGGTCCCGTCGATGGTCTGGCCCTTGGCGAAGACTTCCGCGATGTTGTTCTCCCGGACCTGCGCCTTGAACTCGGTGTAGGACACGGACACGGGTTTGCCCAACTGGTCCTGCACGGACAAGGCAGAGAACACTGCCAGATACAGCACCACGATCAGCAGGGTGCGCCACCACCGGCCTTTTTTCTTCCCCTGCCCGGGTTCGTCGGGCAGGCCTTCGGTCCGCCACGGTACTTTAGGCCAGGACCCCAGCGGTGTTCCTGCCCCGTCACGAGGGCTGTCCTGGCGGGTGGCTGAATCGCTCACTATCCACCTCCCGAATGTCTGAGCTGTGTTCATGGTATAGCCACTGGTTCCGCTTACGTCAACCAATCCGTCTCAATCAGGGAAGCGTCACAGGCTGCTCAGCTTTCGCATTCGATGCAGTACTTGTTTCCGTCCGTTTCCCTGGCGAGTTGGCTGCGGTGATGGACCAGGAAGCAGGACCTGCACGTGAACTCGTCCGGCTGGATCGGCACGATATGGACCAGTAATTCTTCACTGGAAAGGTCAGCGCCGGGAAGTTCGAAACTGTCGGCCAGGTCGCCTTCATCCACGTCAAGGATCGCCGCTGCGGGTGAGGCTTTGTCAGTCTTGAGCTCATCCAGTGGCTGCGCCGCCTCATCTTCGGCCTTTGTACGGGGCTCGTCATAGTCAATGGCCACTGGTCCTCCTCCATGTGGTAACCAGGAGACATCCCGGGAGCAACATCAGCGGTAAGGGCCCGTCCAGCGTGCGTGCGGACTGGACTTTCCGGTGCCAGCAGCGGGACGGACCCTCAGCCACTGGGTACCTTGGGTTTAGATGTTGGCTCCGGCATCTGTTCCGCTGCCACCGGCATTACTTTCGCCGGTGCTGGTTCCGCGGTTTGTTCCGGCTGCTTCGCCGCTGCGGGTGATGGGAATTTTCCGGGACGGGCTTTCCTGCTGCTCCGGCACCGGGATCCGGACTTCGAGGATCCCGTCGTTGTAGGAGGCGCGGATGTCTTCTTCCTTGACTGCCCCTGGCAGGGCCACATTTCGGGAGAACGTGCCGTACCGGAACTCGGAGCGGTATCCGCGCTTGTCCTTGTGCTCGGTCTTTTCCTCGTGCCGGACGTTGATGCGTAGATCGTCCCCGCTCAGGGTGATGTCTACGTCCTTGCCGGGATCGATGCCAGGCACCTCCGCTTTGACGACCATGGAATCGCCGTCACGGTATTCCTCTACCCTCAGCCAGGATCCTGTTTCCCCTTCGAGGAACCGCCGGATGGGATCTGCGATGTCGACGCCGGACCACCGCATGAGATTGCTCATCGTGTGCCTCCTGTCTGCTGCCCAGCCCGCACAGCCGACACGGCCCCAGGCCAGGATCGGATCGAACAGCTTTAAGATACGCGCGCTGCCGTTGGTTGTTAAGCCCCAGCCAGGAGGGCGTTACGGCCGAAGTTTGAGCCATTTACTGTTTTTGAAGGACGGGTAGAGGACGATGCCAACGAGAGGAATCAGTGCCAGAAGCCGGGGTCTTCCGCTTACCAAAGACTCTTTCCAATCTCAGGTGTCAGTGCTAAAAATCTATGTCAGTGGATATAGATCTATCCTGTCGGTTGCTGATCAGAGGAGGCATGTCATGTTGATGATGCGATCCGTTCCGGCAGCTCGACAGGTTGACGCAGCAGGCGCTGGGCACGGCTGCCCGCCCCACCGCGATGGCCATGGACGCCTGGCGTGACGGCAAGGAGTTCGTGGTCGCGCTTGATTTACCCGGTGTTGAACCTGAGTCGATCGATGTGAATGTCGAGCAGAACGTTCTGACCATCCGTGCCGAGCGTAAGGACACCGTTGGAGAGGGCATCGAACTGATTGCTTCCGAGCGCCCGCGCGGTGTCTTCAGCCGACAACTGCTTTTGGGTGAAGCACTGGATACAGAGAAGGTGAAGGCAAGCTACGACGGCGGTGTCCTCACGGTCCGGATTCCGGTGGCGGAGAAGGCCCGGCCCCGGAAGATCGAAGGTTCGTCCGGAGCCGGCGAGCAGCAGCAAATCAGCGCTTGACTGACCGGGAAGGAGGCTGCAGCCCACGGCTGCCTCTCCGGCGGTATCTCCTACAGGAGCACCACTGCGCCTCTTGGCGCACAGGCAGGATCAGGGCAGAGGCATCCTTCCTCCGAAGCGGTGGTGGGCTTGGTGCCACCCGGCGTCCGCAAGGCATCGCTTCCCATGACACAGGTTGTCCTGAGGCCAGGCGGCCTGAAGGTGACGACAATGACTATCCAATATATGAACGACGGTTTTGCCCCGCATGTGGACCGGGGATTCCAGACGGCAAAGACACGCCTTGAACCGAGCAGGCTCGATTGGGACCAGGACGGGGAGTCTGCAAAGCACTCCCGGGCCCTGGTGGAACATATCCTCGCCCTTGAACCTGAACGTGTCCCTGCCGTCACAGCCGAACTTTTTGCTGAGGCGATTGCCGTGGCGAACGCCGTGCGGCAAGCCCAGGGAAGAGGGCCCGTTACGTCGTTCCGCGCCCGGGACTTTTGGGAGATCCTCAAGGATCTGATCGACAGCGTCCTCGAACAATAGCCGCTCACCCTTAATTGCCGGAACGACAGGGGAGGATCAGCATGGATGCAGAACTTGAACAGCTGCGGACTCTCGCTCACGTGATCCTGACCGCCGAGACCGCGCTCGATACCGCCTACGCGGCGTTGCAGGCCTCCGCGTCGGCACTGCTCGCAAGCGGGTCCTGGTCCCTTACCGATGTCAGTGAAGCATCAGGACTAAGTGAAGGCGAACTGCTGGACCTGCTCACCTTGGGGGCCAACAACAGGGCCCTCGAACAGATGTTTCCCGAGGAATCGCCCGATCACGAGGGACCGGGTCCCCGTGGCGCTGTCGAATGAAGAAAGCAGGCCGGCTTCACGCTGATCGTCGCAGGAATCCAAAACCACTGTCATTGGCGCCATCGGCTTCCTGCTGATGGGCGCAGGCAATGGACAAAAAATCCCGGGTGCAGCAGTGTGGGGGTTGGTCATCCTGACCGATTTCCACTGCTAAGGAGATGCAAAATGACTCTGCCACACGGAATAACTTCAGGGGTCTGGGTTCTTGACATGTCGCACAGTGAGATTGCATTCACGGTCCGGCACGCAGGCATCAGCAAGGTACGGGGCCGCTTCCTCGAGGCTTCCGCCGAGGCCAGGATCGGAGAGTCCCTGGCCGACGCGTCACTGCATGCCACGATCAAAACTTCCAGTTTCGATTCCGGTGACGCCAACCGGGACGCCCACGTGAAAGGACCGGAATTCTTCGATGTGGAAAAATATCCGGAGATGACATTCCGAGCCACATCCATAGAAGGCGACGGCGAGGACTATACGCTGACCGGCGATCTCACCATCAAGGGAGTCACCAGACCGGTGGAACTGGAAGTGGAGTTCAGCGGTGTGGCCGTGGACCCTTTCGGTGCCACGCGCGCAGGCGCCTCGGCCGAAGCCGAGATTAGCCGTAAGGACTTCGGCCTGACGTGGAACGCGGTACTGGAAGCCGGCGGCGTGCTGGTCAGCGACAAGGTAAGGATCAATATCGAGGCGGCGCTGGTCAAGCAGTCCTGACGCCCGCTCTGCAAAGTTTGCCCCTTTTCGCCTTTTTGTGGGTACTCCCCCGCCTAATTTGAAACGCCGATAACGGATATTATGTAAGCTTGAACTGTGATTGCATCTGATGCATTATTTCGGCCTCCGTAAGTTAGAGATGGGCACGCTGATCATCGAGGACCGGTCCACCCGCGGCGTCAGGACCAGGCCCGGGTAGAACGCCTCTGCTGGCACCGGTGCCAGGAACGGCTGTTCGTGGGTGAGGTCTTGGCCAGTGGTGCGGATTCGGTCAGTGATCCCCCTGGGCCTCGTTACGGGATTCCCATTCACGGATCCGGTCGTTGAGATCATCCAGGGAGTCAGTGACAGGCATCGGTGAGAGCCGGGTGCGGCGGAACCAGCCCACGTCGCCTTCGACCCGCCCTTTCATGCTCCCGGCAATGCCGGGCTGGCAGCAGAGGAGGTCGAAGCCGTAGTGCGAGCGGAACAACCTGCCGTCCGTTTTCCTGGCGCTGCCGGCCCTGCACGAACACCACCGCGCTGACCGTGCTGGCGAGGTTGTCATAGCGGATGTGCTTGGTCGGGATGCCGCCCAGGACCTGGAACGCTTCGATGTGGCCTTCGAGGAAGGCTTCCTAGGCCTGCGTCGGGTAAATCCTGTGGATGACCTTGCCGGAGTGGCAAAACCGGAAGTGGCACTTCGTCTTCACCCCGTCGCTCAGCAGTTCGGGGGTGAATCTCCTTGGCGTGTTCGTAGAGGGCGCGCCGCAAGGCTCCTAACATAGATCAGGGCTTCCGTCGTCTGTCTGGTAAGACTTTGGCGTTATTGATGGGTACAGCTGCGGGCAGGAAAGCCAAGGAATGGTCTATCCGGTAATCCGAAGAGTCCTTCATGACCTCAGCGCTGGCCGGGAAACTGTTTGACGCGTTCATCTCGACACTTCCCTGGCACGTTCGGGGACAGTATTTCTGACGCGATGGTCGTGCCGACGGTTTCCAGGAGCGGCCCCGCGTTGGACATACAAATGGCGGGATCGGGTTCGATATCGGCTAACGCGAACGTTCGATTGAAGCCGGCCGCCTTGAGAGTCTGGTCAGGGAGGGTGGTCCGTCCACATACGGCGATGACCGGTACCCCCGCCCTTGCGGCTGCCCGGCTGACGCCGAGCGGTGCTTTACCGCCTAAGCTCTGCTCGTCCAGGCAGCCTTCTCCGGTAATCACGAGTGTGGCGCCCTCGATTTTTTTATCCAGGTCAAGCAGCCGTCCAACAACTGTGACACCAGGCTCGACGCGGGCGGCGAGAACAGCAATGGCCGCATATCCGATACCACCCGCGGCGCCGGCACCAGCCTTTGTCGCAGCGGCCTTGGCCCGCGGGCCGATCTCCCCCTCAAGAACATCAACCAGCCGGGTCAGTGCCCGGTTGAGGAGCTCAACAGCACTGGGATCGGCGCCCTTCTGCGGCCCGAAAACGGCAGGTGCTCCCTGTTCCCCTAATAGCGGGTTGTCCACGTCGCTTGCCAGCACGAAACGCGCGTTTCGCAGTCCTGGATGCAGCCCGCTCAGGTCGGCAACTGCCAAATGTTCCAGCGCGCCTCCTCCCGGGGGCAGAGGCTGCCCGCGGGAGTCCAGGAATTTCGCTCCCAACCCCGCAAGGAGTCCGGCTCCGCCGTCGGTGCAGGCGCTGCCACCCGCGCCGATGTATATGAGCGTGCAGCCGTGGTTGAGTGCCACATTGATGAGCTCACCGGTCCCCAAGCTTGTCGCACCTAGGGCGTTGGGTATCCCTCCGGGCAAGGATCCCAGGCCTGATGCTGAGGCGGTTTCAATGACAGCGATGTGGTCGCGGACAGCCATGGTAGCGGTCACGGGCAGTCCAGTCGGTCCGCTCACGGTGGTGACGTGAGGGGTGTATCCGGCGGATATTGCCGCTGCGACTGTGCCTTCTCCCCCGTCGGCGATCGAAAGGCAATCCACCGTCAGGTTTGGTCTTTCGGTCATGAGACCGCTGGCCAGATGTCTGGCGACCTCGTCGGCGGTCAGTGAATGTTTGAATTTATCCGTGGCGATCAGTACTCGCATGTGCAGTCCTCTTGGGAACGTCGTGGGGATGGACGGCCAGGGCCCTTGTTGGCGCAAGGCCACCCGACGGGTAGCGTCAGCGGCATGGAAGAGAGATTGTGGAGTTCTATCCGCGGGTGGGCAGCAAATCCGGCTTCAGCCCGGCGGGCAGGACCGGCGTCAAGGCAGCTTGCCCGGACAGCACTGCGGCCACGTTCCGCACTGCCAGTTCCCCCATGCTGTCGCGGGTGGCTGCTGCGGCGCTGCCGATGTGGGGCAGCAACACCACGTTTTCCAGGGAGCGGAGCCGGTTGTTGACCCGGGGTTCGAATTCGTGCACGTCCAGGCCTGCTCCGGCAAGGTGACCGGATTCCACCGCATCAGCCAGGGCTTCCTCGTCAACGAGGGGGCCGCGGGCGGTGTTGATCAGGTAGCTGCCGGCCTTCATGGCTGCTAGCTGTTGCGCTCCGATCAGGTGCCGGTTGGTGGCAGTCAGGGGGCAGTGCAGGCTGACGACGTCGCTGGTGCGCAGGAGGGTGTCAAGGTTGCAGGGCTGGACGCCGAGTTCGGCAGCCTCGGGCGTTGAGGCCCTGCTGCCGGTTGCGATGATGTTCATTCGGAACGCGTTGGCGCGGCGGGCGACTGCCATGCCCGTCCGGCCCAGCCCGACGATCCCGAGTGTTGCCCCTGCGCTGACATCCAGGCCGATGAAGCTCTGCGGTCCCCAGATCCACGGTCGTGCGGTCCGGATGAAGCGGTCGGCTTCCGCGACCCGCCGCACCGTGGCCAGAATCAGTGCGAAGGCAAGGTCCGCTGTGGCCTCATCCAGGACACCGGGAGTATTGGTCACGATAATGCCGCGGCGTGCGGCCGCTTCGACGTCGATGTTGTCGTAGCCGACGGCGACATTGGCAATGACTTTCAGTCCGGGTCCTGCCGCCTCCATCACCTTGTCGTCGATTTTTTCGGTGAGCATGGTGATGATCGCCGTTGCTCCGCGGCAGTCTTCCAGGAGCTGCTCACGGGCGGGTGGCAGGTCCGGGTCCGCGTGCACCGTCAGGGGTATGGGCAGCTCTCCTGCCTGCTGCATGACCTTTGGGGACATGGGGCGGGTGACGTAGACGTGGCCTTCAGGCACTGTAAGCCTCCTGCTCGACCTGGACGAGGGAGACGGCGCCTTCCACCCAGCTGCGATCCCATTCCCCGCGGGCTATCGCTTCACGCTGCTTGATCTCACTGGCCATGATGGATTCGGCCGAGGCAAGGACGGTTTCGATCCGGTTAGGGGAGACAAACACCACGCCGTCCCCGTCCCCGACAACCAGGTCGCCGTCGTGGACCACCGACCCGCCGATGGTGACGTCGCCGTGGATGGCGCCGGGGCCGCTCTTGTAAGGACCCATGTGTGACACTCCCCTGGAAAACACCGGAATGGGCCCGGCGGAGAGGTCATCGCGGTCCCGGATGGCACCGTCGACGACGATCCCCGCGACGCCGCGGGAAGCAGCGTAATAGGTCATGAGTTCTCCGAGGATGGCGTTGGTGACTTCACCGTGGGCGTCGATGACGAGGACGTCGCCGGGGCGGGCGAGTTCGAGGGCCTGGTGCACAGCGAGGTTGTCACCGGCGCGGGTCCGGACGGTCAGAGCCGTTCCGGCCATTGAACGGCCGCCGAGCGAGGACAGGCAGTTTCCCACGGGCGAGATGCCCACTGCTCCGGACACCCGCTCCTGGCTGTCCGACACAGTGGAGGTCTGGACCTGGCTGTATCGGGCCAGCACCTCGGCGGGAATCTGACCCGCCCGCGGGTAAAGACGGATGATGTTCATGGTGTCACTTCCTTGTGGCTGCGTCAGCCATTGCATGGTTCCCGCCGGCAAGGGGGTGGGAGTCTGGGGAGAGCTTTTCCAGTTCAGCAATGACGGCCTGCGGTACTGCGATGCCCTGTTCCCGGTTTCGGCGGGCGGCGCGTGCCTCAAGTTCACCCGGAATCAGCACTTCGCGGTTCTCCGATCCACTGTGCTTGATGGCCTCGAAGAGGTTCTCCATCCGCCGGCCGAACTGGGCCAGGGGCTGGAAGGAGCTGACATCGTGGAGGGTGAAGAAGGCCCCGACGCCCTGCGGCCGGTCCAGGTCGTCATAGAGGTCACCGATCTCGGGCCCGGAGTTGGCTCCGGTGAACATCGCGGCCATGACTTCGATCATGAGTGCGATGCCGTAGCCCTTGGCGCCGCCGAACGGCAGGACACTTCCGGCCAGGGCTGCTTCCGGGTCAGTCGTGGGCTCGCCGTTGACGTCCACGGCCCAGCCTTCAGGAATCTGTTCTCCCACCTGGTTGGCGAGGATGATCTTTCCGCGCGCGACCACGCTGGTGGCCATGTCCAGGATCATGGGTTCCCTGCTGCCGGCCGGGACACCGAAGGTGTAGGGGTTGGTGCCGAGGAAGCGCTCGCGCCCGCCCCAGGTGGACATCGTGGCCGGGGCGTTGCCGTAGAGGAAGATGGCGGCGTTTGACGCCACTGCCTTCTTGGCGAAATAGGCCCCGGAGCCGTAGTGGTTGGAGTTATGGACCGCCACGGAGACGGTGCCAGCCGAGGGAAGGCGCTTTTTGGCCAGTTCCAGGCTGCGCTCCATCACCACCTGCCCCATCCCGTTGTCACCGTCAATGACGAGTGCGCCGCCCTTTTCCTTGACGACCCGCACCCTGGGCCGGGTGTTGACCAGCCCCAGCTGCAGGCGCTTGACGTAGATGGGGATCCGGCTGACGCCGTGGGAATCCACGCCGCGTAGGTTGGCGTCCACCAGTGATTCGGCCACGAGCCGGGCGTCCTCCTCTGGTAGTCCTGCTGCGGAGAGGATGCCGGCGGAGTAGTTCTGGAGCCGCTGGGAAGGAATGTTTACGTTCATTACAGGCACTTCCTCATGATGTTCACGAGGTCGGCGGCTGTGGCCGGGCGGGGGTTGACCACGATGTTGCCCGATTCCATGCTTTCGGCCGCGAGTTGCTCAAGGTCTGATTCCTGGACTCCGTAGGCTGCCAGACTGGTCGGCGCACCGATGTCGCTGATGAGTTGAGCCACTGCGTCCACGCCGGCATGGGCAGCTTCACGGAGGGTGAAAGAGCGCGTGTCGACGCCGAAGATGGCGGCGATCCGGGCAAACTTCTCAAGGTTGGCGTTGACGTTGAAGCGCATGACCTCGGGCAGGAGGATGGAGATCACGTCTCCGTGCGGAATCTTTGCCTTGGCGCCCAGCGGCATCGCCATGGCGTGCGCCAGGCCGAGCCGGGTCGGCGCGAAAGCGCACGCGGCCATAGTGGAGGCCAGGAGCATGTCAGAGCGGGCCTGGAGGTCCGCGCCGTTGAACACCGCCGTGCGCAGGGAACGCGAAATGAGTTCCATGGACTTTTCCGACAGGGCCTCGGAGATGGGCTGGGTGGCCTTGTTAACGTAGGACTCAAGGGCGTGCGTCAGGGCATCCAGGCCGGTGCCTACGGTGAGGCGGGCCGGAAGGCTGACCGACAGGGACGGGTCACAGAAGGCCACCGTGGCGGTCATGTTGCGCCCGCCGACACCGTATTTGATGTTCAGGGCCTTCTCCGAGATGACGGACCATACTGCGCACTCGCTGCCGGTGCCTGCGGTGGTGGGGATGGCGATCACGGGCAGGCCCTGGCTGCTTGGGACTTCGAGACCTGCGTAGTCGCGGATGTGGCCGGCGTTCTTCGCCATCAGGGCGATGGATTTGCCGGTGTCCAGCGCGCTGCCGCCGCCGACGGCGACGATGATGTCACGGCCTTCGTCGTTGCAGAGCTGCGCGCCTGCAGTTACGCCCTCAGCCTCCGGTTCCGGTTCGACGTCGGTAAAGGTGACGACGTCGAAATTGGAGGCGGTGAGGATGCTGGCGACCCGGCCGACAACGCCCGCAGCTACCAGGCCCCGGTCCGAGACGAGCAGGACACGCTTCCCGCCCAGGCGGGTGACCTCCTCGGCCAGGGTGTCGACGAGCCCGATGCCGAATTCGATCCGCGTGGGCAGTTCGAATGAAAAATGCTGGTGGTAATTCACGATTCCTTCTTCTTTGAAAGTTTGTGGGAGCGGTCCGGGTTGGCTCTTACTGGCCGTACACCTGGTAGACCACCTTGCGGGTGGTGAAGAACTCCCGGGAGGTGTCCCCGATGCCGAAGGCGCCCTGGCCGGACTGGGCTACGCCGCCGAACGGCAGGTGTCCTTCGCTGGTGGTGCCGTGGTTGATGTGGACCATGCCGCTGCGGGCTTCGGTGACGAAGCGGTGTGCCAGGTCCATGTCCTCCGTGAACACCGCCGCCGTGAGCCCGTACTGCGTTTCGTTGGTAACGGCGATGGCCTCGTCGAAATCCTCTACTGGGATGATGGCCAGGACCGGTCCGAAGACCTCCTCGGTGGCCAGCGCGGTGCCGGGCTTGACGTCGGTGACCACTGTCGCCGGGTAGTAGTTGCCTTCGCCGAGGTTCTCGTCCTTCAGCGGCTGGCCACCGACGAGCACCTTGGCCCCGTCCTGGATGGCCTGTTCCACGTACCGGTGGACCTGCTCGAACTGGCTGGTGTTCACCAGGGGGCCCATCTTGGTTTTCTCATCCAGGCCGTAGCCCACCGTGAAGGTTGCCGCCTGCTTGGTGAGCGCCTCTTCGAGCGGGGCCTGGAGGTCCTTCGTGACGATCACGCGGCTGACCGCCGTGCAGCGCTGGCCGGCTGCCGTGAAGGCTGCGGCGGCGATTTCCGCGGCGGCGCGGTCGACATCGGAAATTGAGGAGACGACCGCTGCGTTCTTGCCGCCCATTTCCAGCTGGGTCCGTGCGTTGCGGCGGGCCGCGGCAGCGGCGATGCCGAGCCCGACGTCGGTGGAGCCGGTGAAGGTGATTCCGGCGATGTCCGGGCTGTTGACCAGCGTGTCCCCGACCTCGCGTCCCGTTCCAATCAGCAGGTTGAAGACGCCGGCGGGAACACCGATCTCGTCGAGGAGTTCGGCAATGATAGCGGAGGCCCCGGGGCTCTGGAGCGCCGGCTTGAGGATTACCGGACAGCCGCAGACCAGCGCCGGGATGACCTTCCGGATCGGGGTGAGAATTGGGAAATTCCATGGGGTGATGGCAGCGACCGGCCCGATAGGCTGGCGGATGGAGTAGGCGTCGGTGTTCTTGCGGACGCTGGTGAACGTCTTGTCACCGCCGCGCAAGGCCTCCCCCGCCCAGAACCGCATCTCGAAGACGGCCCGGGCCGTTTCACCCAACGATTCGGTAATCGCCTTGCCCATCTCCTGGGTGGCAATTTCTGCCATCTCCCGCTGCCGGGACGGCCATTTCTCCAGCAGGGCGTAGACAAGGTCCATGCGTTCGCTGGCGGTGGTGGCTGCCCAGGCGGGCGCCGCCTCGCGGGCCGAGGTGATGGCCTTTTGGACGTCCGCCGGCGTGGCCAGCTGGTAGCTGGCCACAGTCACTCCGGCGCGGCCGGGATCCATGGTCTCGTAGAGTGCCGCGTCCGGGGAAGCCGTCCACGCACCGGCGATGTAGCTGCTGACTGTTTTCCTGATGGGCGAAGACATGAGGAATCCTGATTCTGTGATTAGTGGGAAAGTAAAGTGAGGAAGCAGAGTTATTTGTTGGTCAGGAAATCGGCCGGCCAAAGAATGAGCTGGGGGAAGATGGCCAGCATGACGACAGCGACCACCATTACCGCGTAATGCGGCGTTGCTGCTTTCACAATCTTCTCGATAGGCAGCCCGCTAACGTACGAGGTGGCGAACAGCGAAACTCCTACCGGTGGGGTAACCAGGCCGACAGAGAGCGCAGCAACGAGATAGACCACGAAGTGGATGGGATCAATCCCAGCCGCCGTAGCCGCAGGCATCAGCACCGGCGAGCAAAGCAGGATGGCGGCAACAATGTCCATTACCGTGCCGATGATGATCAGGATCAGACCGATCAGCAGCATCACGACGATGGGGTCGGTGCTGACGCCGAGGAGCCAGCTGCTGACCTTGGCTGGCAGCCCGTCAATGGTGAAGATATAGGAGGCCACGTTGGCGATCATGGCGATCAGGAGGATCGTTCCGGTGGTGAGGCCGGCGTCGATGATCATCTTCGGCATCTGGTGCCACTTCATGTCCCGGTAGACATAGATGCCTATCAGCAGGCTGTAGAAGACGGCGACGGCTGCAGCTTCTGTGGGCGTAAAAAGCCCGCTGAACATGCCCACCAGGATAACCACCGGGCCACCCAGTGCCGGAACGCCGGCGAGGACGACAGCGATGCCCTTCTTGAACGTCGTCTTCGAGATCTCGCCATAGCCTCGCCGCGCCGAGAGGATGAAGTTCAGGACCATGAGGACGATGATCAGAACCGCTGAAGGACCCAGTCCGCCGGCGAGGGCGGCGCCAACGGATACGCTCGCTGTCGATGCGGCGATGATAATGAGGATGCTCGGCGGCATCAGGGATGACAGGGTGGACGTCACCATGGTCATCGCGGCCGCGTAGGGGCGCGGGTACTTGTGGTCCGTCATGGCCTTGATTTCGATCTTGCCGAGGCTAACGACGTCTGCCACGGAAGAGCCGGAGATGCCGCCGAAGATAGCACTCGCCGCAATATTCACCTGGCCAAGGCCTCCGCGGAAGCGGCCGAAGATGGCTTCCGCGCCACGGAAAATGCGGTCCGAGATGCCTCCCCCGGCCATGACGTTGCCGGCCAGCACAAACAGCGGAACTGCGACCAGGAGGAAGCTGTTCATCGAACTCATCATGGACTGCGGCAGCAAGTCGAGGGGGATGTCGAAGATCAGCAGCGTGGCGATGACGCCGATCCCCAAGGACACCGCGAGCGGAACGCCCAGCAGCAGGAGCAGAATAAAGATGCCCAGCAGAGTCAGGCTCACGCGATCATCTCTCCTTCGAGAATTTTCTTACGCATGTACGGGGAGAAGTAGACAGTCTTAATGTGCGCGAGAATGGCCAGCGCGGCGCTGACCACGAGGGGCAGCGTCACCAGGAACATTTTCAGGCCAAGGGCGGGGCTGGACTCCCCGCTGGCGAGTTGCTGCACCATCAGTTCCCAGGTCTTGATGACCAGGACGCTGAAGAACACCGTCCCGCAGAGGGCGTAGAGGTGGGTGCTAACCTGCTTGAGCCACGCCGGCCCCCACGCCAGCGCGAAGCTGACGCGGGGGTGGGCGGCTGCCCGGAAGCCTGCGGCCATGCCCAGGAAGGTGGTGTCCATGAACAGGAAGCGAGTCAGTTCCTCGGTCCACGGCAGCGAAGCTCCCATCTGGCGGGTCACCACTTGGGCAGCCACGGTGAGGAGCATGGCGGTGATCCCGATGAAGAGGAAGGCATCAACGATCTTCCAGATGATTTCCCGTGGCTCCGGCATATCACCCGCCGGAACCACTTTGACGACATGTTCGGACCCTTGGTGTTCAGCCGATTCCTGGTCGCCGTGATCTTCAGCCCTACCGGACTCAGCCTGGACGGGGGTGGTTCCCTTATCCTGCATTGAACTTGTCTCCTGCACTGGGCTCGTCACGTTTTACCGGCTGAGGAACTTGAGGCTTGACTCAACAAATTCCTTGCCGACCTTGCCTTCGAGCTCCGGGTAGACCTTCTGCGCTGCCTCCTGGAACTTCGCCTTGGCTTCCGGCGTCAGTTCGTTGATTTTCACGCCTTCGGCCGTCAGCTTCTCGAGGGTCTTGGCGGCTTCATCGTTGTCGTACTTGGTCTTGAAGCCAGCCGTCTCGTCTGCAGCTTCCTGCAGGACCTTACGGGTTTCCTCGTTGAAGGAGTCCCACTTCTTCTTGCTGAACCCGAGGACGTAGCCGTCGGAGATATGGCCCGTCAGGGAGAGGTAGTCCTGGACTTCAAAGAACTTGTTGTTGACCGGCACTTCCAGTGGGTTTTCCTGTCCATGAATGGTGCCGAGCTGCAGGGCCGTGTACACCTCCTTGAAGTCCATCGGCGTGGGGTTGGCGCCCAAGGAGCCGAAGAACTTCACCCACAGGTCGTTCTGTGGAACGCGGAGCTTCAGGTCCTTGAAGTCCTCCGGCTGCGTGATGGGGCGGACCGAGTTGGTGGTGTGGCGGGGAGTGCGGGTCAGCATTGCGACGCCCTTGATTCCCTGCTTTTCCAGGGATCCCAGAAGTTCCTGTCCAGGCTCGCCCTTCAAATACTTGGTGACCTCGTCCACGTCCTTGAAGAGATAGGGAAGGCTAATGGCGTTCATCTTCGGCTCGAAGGATGCGTAGACCGACGTCGAGATGATGGTGGAGTCCAGCGTGCCATTTCCCAGCAGGTTTACGGCGGCATTCTGGTCGCCTCCGAAGAGGGTGCCGTCAGGGTAAGTCTCAACTTTGACCTTGCCGCCGCTGAGTTCGGACACCTTTTCGGCGAAGTGCTTCGCGGTCACGCCCACGGAGGAGGCTGCGGGGTCACCCACACCGAGACGGATGGTTGTGGCGGACGCTCCTCCGGCGCCGGCTGTCCCTCCGCAGCCCGTGAGTGCGGCGGTGACGGCAAGTGTGGCGGCCGCAGCTGCGGCGGCCAGGATGCGCTTGGGCATCTGATTCTCCTTTGAATTCTTGCTGGCTTCCTGCCCTAGAGGGACAGGGGGACGGATGCTTTGATGGCTGCGGTGAGCGCCTCTTTAGCGGTACTGATGTGCTCGAGAAGCGCCGTCTTGGCCGCTCCCTCGTCGCGCTTGCCCAGGGCCTCGCATACCTGACGGTGTTCACGAAGGCTGTCTTCCCGCCGCGAGTCGTCCTGGTAAGAGACAAAGCGCTTACAACGGGCGAGTTGACGGTCCACCACGTAATAGGCCCGGGTCAGCTGCGAGTTCTCTGTTGCCTTGATGATCAACTGGTGAAATTCATCGTCACGGACCAGATATCGCTCCACGTCGCCTTGGGACATTGGGATAGCAAAATCGTCGAACATGGAAGAGACCTTTGAAAGCGCGCCGTCCTCCCATTTGACAATCCGCCCCAGCCCGGCCGGCTCAAGCAGGGCCCGCAGCTCGTAGAGCTCCAGGACGTCCTGGAGCCTGATCTGGGTTACTGCCCAGCCGGTCCGCTGCCCCCGCTCCACGAGCCCTGACGATTCGAGAAGGTGGAGAGTGTCCCGGACGGGCGTCCTTGACACTCCAAACTGCTGCGCAAGCTCACGGTCGCTGAGGGCCGTGCCGGGGGGCAAGGAGCACTCCACGATCGCGGTTTCCAGCTCCCGGTACATGTGGGAACTCAGCTTGCGCTCTGGGATTGGCATCATCATTGACTCCATGGCTTCGAGTATGCGGTATACCGTATTTCGAATACAAGAGGTTTTTGAGATCCACTTCACATTTCTCATGCTGGGCCCACTAGTAGTTGAGCGAATCTCTCATGTTTACCTCCTTGAAACTCCGTACTGCAGGTGAGCGATTCAGTAGTTCCGAGACGCCTCAGATGATTAGACCGCTCACGACTCGCCGCGGTCAAGAGGTTTGTAGAAGTTTTGAAGCAATTAATGAGCAAACCGCGCACTCATCCACAATGATCGGTTGACGCAAACTGGTGAGCGATGTAATCATTGAAGCACTTCCAACAAAGGGGTCATGATGATTGAGAAAGCTGGCAGCGCCGGACAGCGCCGCGACCTGATCCTGGAGCAGATCAGAAGCAATGGCGGGAGCATCCAGGTAGAAGACCTCAGCCGGCACTTTGGGGTCTCTGTCGCAACCGTCCGGCGTGACCTCGATTATCTGAGTCAGAACGGGCTTATCACCCGTACATACGGAGGCGCGGTCATCGGGAACCTGCGTGCAGAACAGACCCTGCGGGAACGGGAGGTCACTCATGCTCCCGCCAAGGACGCCATCGCCCGGGCGGCGGCGGAACTCGTACAGCCGGGAGCCACCGTATTGCTCGATGCCGGAACGACGACGGGCCAGCTGAGCCGCTATCTCGCCAGGATCCCGGGCCTAACGGTCCTAACCAATGGGCTGAACGCGCTGAACGTCTTTGCTGAAGCTGATACAGACATCCACGCCATAGCGCTGGGCGGTTCGCTCCGGCCCACCAATCAGTCCACCATCGGACCGATCGCAGAATCTGTCGTTCGCAGCGTCCATGCCGATATAGCCTTCATTGGCACGGACTGCCTGGACGCCCACCGGGGAATGTCCTCCCGAACGCTCGAGCAGAACAGCCTAAAAACCCTGATGGCCCTGCACTCACGACGGACAGTAGTCCTGGCTGACTCATCCAAGCTCAACGCGGACTGGTCAACCTACTGGGCTCCTCTGCCGGACCGCTGCACCATTATCACGGATGACGCGGCCGGCCGGGACGCGCTCAGGCCGTTTGAAAAAGCAAGAAACTTTGACCTTTCCGTGGTGGAACTGGAAGCCACCGACGAGGACGCTAAGGCCAGCTGAGCCCACAGGCAACTGAGGCAACAGTGTGAACCGAACTACCAACCCGTAAGTACAGGCAACTCTTAGACACAGGCACGCCGAGGGGTGACTTGTTGCGCCCTCCCATAGAACTGAAAGGCCGTTTTGTGAAGCAAGCAATCCTTTCCGCCCCGATGCAGATGGACATCGTTGATGTACCAATACCCGCCCTTGAGCCAGGGGACTGCCTGCTGCGGGTTGAGTCAGCCCTTGTATGCGGCACAGACATCCGCATCTACGAAGGAACCAAGAAGAAGAACGTCAGCTACCCGACGGTGATGGGCCATGAGTTCTCGGGCACCATCACCGAAAGCAACGGGGACCTGCCAGACGGCCTGGCCATCGGGGACCTCGTCGCCGTGTACCCACTGGTGCCCTGCGGCGAGTGCGTCGCTTGTACACGAGGCAAGGCGAACATCTGCAGGAACCGTATCGCCTTCGGTTACCAGCTTCCGGGCGGTTTCGGGGAGTACGTCCGCATCCCGGCAGCGGCCCTGCAGAACTTGGTCAAGGTCAATGGCGTGGAACCGAACAGCGCCGCGGTCATCGAGCCGATGTCCTGCGCCTACAACGGGCTCAAACTTATTGACGCGCACAACGCCAAGGCCTTGCTGGTCACCGGATGCGGCCCTCTGGGCCTTATGCACATCCGGCTCGCCAAAGCCATCGGCGTGGAGCAGATTGTTGCCGTTGACCCCTCGGAAGAGAGGCTCCTGGTGGCGGCCGCTTCCGGCGCCCAGTTGACCCTGACGCCCGGAGACGGCGTTGTCTCCGCAATCCGGGATTTCACCGGCGATGCCGGGGTGGACGCCATGGTGGTCGCGGTGGGCAGGGCCGACGCTTTCGAGCCCTACCTCGGCGCACTGGCCCCCGGTGCGAAGGTTAATCTCTTCGCAGGCTTCCCAACGGGCAATGACACACTCCAGGTGTCGGCGAACGAGGTGCACTACAACGAATACTCCCTCGTCGGCAGTTCCTCCTGCCACTTGTCAGATTTCCAATACGTCGCATCACTCGTTGCCGACGGCACCCTGAAGGTTGATGATCTCGTGACCACCACGCTCAGCATCGATGACACCGTCGGCGCCCTTGAAGCAGCAAAGGCGGGCCGCGACCTGAGGGTCGGCGTTTCCGCTCGAGTCAGCTGAACAAGCTCGCTCTCAGTCCGACCCCACACCCCGCAACCGTTTAGTCCAAGAGGAGAACCCAAGATGTCCTTCGAAAACACCGCTTTCAACCCCATCGGCGTCACCAGCGCACTGGGACGTGCCATCCGTCTGCGCCGTCTCTTCGGAACCACTGGAAAAGCCCTCGTGGTCGCCCTGGATCAGGCAGTCCCCCGGGGTGTTTCCCCCCAGCTTGCCCGGATCGAGGACACCTACCGCGCGGTCAAGGCAGGACACCCCAACGCCATCACCGTCACACGGGGCATCGGCGCCGCCCTGCTCGGCCATGACGCCGAGCCGCTGCCGTGGATCCTTAAGGCCTCCTCGTTCTCAGTGGACTTCCACCCGACCCTGGACGCCACAATCGGCAGCGTGGACGACGCCGTCCGACTAGGCGCAGACGCCGTCGCCGTCGGCATCAGCGCCGGTTCCTCCGTCCAGCCGCAGATGCTGGAAATGCTGGCCGCAACAGTGGAACGTGCAGCCGAAGTGGGCATGCCGACCGTCTGCCACGCCTACCCCAGCGGGGAACTCTGGGGTGACCGCAAAGGCAGCGCCGAATCTGTGCTCTACGCGGCCCGCGCAGCAGCGGAACTCGGTGTCGACGTCGTCAAAACCTGGTACACGGGCTCCACTGAAAGCTTTGCCGAGGTTGTGGCCGGAACCCCGGCCCTGGTCATGGTTGCCGGCGGCGCCAAGGCCGACACCGACTTGGAGGTCCTCGAGATGGCGGAGAAGGTCATGCAGGCAGGCGCGGCCGGCCTCACCTTCGGCCGCAACGTCTGGGGCGCAGAGGATCCGGCCAAGATGATCACAGCCCTGCGCGCGATCGTGCACGAGGGCGTCTCAGCCTCCGTGGCCGCAAAGCACCTGTCCTAACGGGACCATGACCAGGCACTTCATCGGCATCGACGTCGGTACGACCGCCACGAAGGCGGTCGTACTGACCGATTCGGGCGTCCCGCTGCGCCGGGTCCGTGCTCCCCACATCGTGGGGCTGCCGCTGGAGTCCGGCCGTGTGGACCCCGTTTCCTGGTGGGGCAGCGTTCAGGAGGCGTGCCGAGCGCTGGACGCGGCGCACCTTGAGCTCGCAGGCATAGGCATATCGGTTCATTCTCCGGTTGGAGTGCCGCTGGACGGAATAGGCCGCCACCTCAGCGCCGGGTACCGCTTCGAGGCGCCCGGCCTGCCCGGGATCGTCCAGACGATCCGGTCCAAGCTGTCCCCGGCAGAGGCGGAGTTGCTCGGAAACAGGGTGACCCCGGCCACCTTCATGGCTGCCGCGTATCTGCTGCTGCAGGACCAGGAGCCGGTGGCAGCCCAAGACCTCCATGTTCTTGGGTCGGTCGGCACCTACATCGGGCACCGCCTGACAGGCAACTTCGCCATGGACCCCACGCAGGCTTCCTACTTCGGCGCGTTCGACGTAGTCGGTGCCTGGACGTGGCAGGAAGGACTGGCCAAGCGCATCGGAATTCCCGCCAAGGTTCTGCCCCCTGTCCAGGCCTCGCTGTCTACCCTCGGCAGACTGACGGATCAGGCCGCAGAGGCGCTGTGCCTGCAGTCCGGGGTTCCGGTGGTCGTTGGAGCAGGGGACACGGCCTGCGCCGCCTTCGCCGCTGGCATCGACCAGGGCAAGACCCGCCTCTTCACCCTCGGCACCACCCACGTCATCACCGACCATGACACGGCGCCCACAAAGGACGGCCTCCATCTGCAGCGTGCCTATATCCGGCCGAACCAGTGGCTGCGGCATGGAGTCTGCAATGGCGGTCTCGCCCTGGCTGTCGCCGCTCGAACGCTAGGCTACGGAACGGGAAGCGATGCCGTTCCCAACATGGTGAACCGGGCCATGGAAGCTGGACCCGAAACCATCGCCCGGGCGCCCTTTTTCATACCGCACGTGCGCGCCGAACGGGGCCCCTTCTGGATGGACACCCCGCAGGCAGGATTCTTGGGCCTGAACGCTGATACGGACGAAGTGGCAGCAGCCTGGGCGGCTGTCGAAGGCGTCCTTTTTGCCGACAAGCTGATCTTGGAAAGTTTTCCCCAGGATTCAGCAAAGCAAATCCTCCTGGCCGGTGATGTGAGCGATGGTGAGGCCTTCATTCAGCTCGCCGCAGACATGTTCAGCGCCCCGATCCAGGTGAGCGCAGAATCGCACCTTCCAGCCGTCGGGGCAGCGCTGCTGGCAGCCGAGGGCACCGGCTCTCCTCTGCGCCCGGATCAGAGTCTGCAGCATATTGCCCCGCGGCCAGGCCTTGTACGCGTGATTCAGGTCCGTCGGGAAGGCTTCATCGCGGCCAGAATGAACTACCTCAGAGAAACCGGCAGGCATGAACGTAGCGGTGGCATTGCGGGGCAGGAAGCGGACGTATCAAAGGCAGAATCGGAGTCACTCGGCACCCTGACGGCTCTTGCTGTCTAACGGCTTCTGCAGCACCTAAGTGCGGTACCGAAACTGCGTCGCCGGGGAAAGCCGGGGTCGGACTGGGGTACACCTCAACCTGACGTCAGGCACGCCTCCGAATGGCTGTCAGATTAGGGTCCAAGCCGCCGTTTCCAGACACAGACTTGAGAAGGTCATAGATTTCAATCTGACAATTTCGGAGGGAGACTTCGACGGCAGGTGAGCGAGAGGCATCTCAGGGTGTGCGCGGCACTGCCTTATCCCTCGCACTCGATGCAGTAGGAGTGACCGTTCTTTTCACGTGCGAGCTGGGACTGGTGCCGGACCAGGAAGCAGGAGTTGCAGGTGAACTCATCCGCGGCCTGCGGGATGACCTGGACGATGAGTTCCTCGGCGACGAACTCGCCGCCGGGTGTCATCGCCTCATCCAGTGCGTCGGCTTCGTCCAGCTCGCGGACGACCCTGCGGGGATCCGGGGCGTTGGCAGACTGCAGTGCCTCCAGGGAGCGGTCCTGGGATTCCTTGACGTCGGAACGTACTTCGTCGTAATCGGTTGCCACTAAGGCGCTTCTCTTTTCTGGTGTTCTTGACTGACGGGACTGCAACATACACCAAGCCCCTGATATTCCCCTGTCACGGGGACGGGCCGGTCGCGGCGGAAAGCCAGACCAACCTCCACGGTTCCTGGCCAGAAACCAGGACGGATTTCTGCCCGGAACACGGCCGGCTGTGCGCTACCGGAGCGGCGGCTTAGGCATCTCCCGCTGGTGTTTCGGTATTCGCGTCGGGTTCGGCCCATTCCAGCGCGGCGACGATGTGTCCTTCATCGGGGAGTGCCTGTTGTTCGGCCGGGGGGAGTTTGTCGTAGGTGTAGGCGGCGACGGCCATGGGCGAGGTGGAGCGTCCGAGGCTGTACCGGACGCTTCGGTCGTTCTTGCTGCCGCAGATGAGGATTCCGATGGTCTCGTTGTGGTGCCCGCGTCGGAGCACGTCGTCGACGAGGGCGACGTAGAAGTTGAGTTTGCCGGCGTATTCGGGCTGGAACTTGCCGGTCTTGAGTTCGATGACGACGTAGCGGGATTGTTCGATGTGGAAGAAGAGAAGATCCACGTAGAAGTCGTCGCCGTCGACGTCGAAGTGGACCTGCCGGCCGACGAAAGAGAATCCGGGGCCGAGTTCGCGGAGCGTCTCGGTGATCCTGCTGGTCAGAGCGTTCTCGAGGTCGCGTTCGGCGACTTCCCCGGAGAGACCAAGGAACTCGAAGTTGTAGGGATCCTTGGCAACCTGCTGGGCCAGCTCTGAATCTGGTGCAACAAGCTGTTGCACAAAGTTCGAGGGCGCTGCTCCGGTGCGTTCCAGAGTTTTGCTCATGATCATGTTCATGAGGACGTTCCGGGACCAGCCGTACTCCACGGCGGCGGAGGCATACCAAGAACGCTGTTCCGGGGTTTCAACCTTGTCCAGTAGCACGGTGACGTGGCCCCAAGGCAATTGTGCAACAGGCTGTTGCACAATTAGATCCGGCCAGGCGGCCGCGAACCCGCGCATGTAGAACAGGTTGCGCCGGGACAATCCCTTCATCTCCGGGAATTCTGCCCGCAGGTCATCCGCCAGCCTGCCGATTACTCCGCTCCCCCAGTCCTCCACGTCCTGGCGTTCGAGGATCGTCCGGCCGATGGACCAATACAGCTCGATCAATTGGGTGTTGACGGTCCGCAGTGCCGTGGTGCGTGCAGCCCTGACCCGGTCCTTGAGCTCGCCGAGGAGAGTGGTGTAGCCGGTGGGGAGGGCGAGGTCGCGCGGTTCGGTCATGCGTTCCATCCTAAAGAGCTTCCCGGAAGGGTTTTGTGTGGTGGCCGCTGGTGGTCTCTAGCCGAAGATGCCGGTCTCCGGTTCCGTGTGCGGGAGCGCTGCGAGGCCCGCGGCGCGTGCAGGTTTATGGCCGTCGTAGGCGCATTTCTTGAAGGGCCCTTCTTTGTCCATGAGGACGCGCATGTGCGGGTCGGCGTGGTTCAGCCACCAGGTGCTGACGCCGAGGGCGGGTTCCAGCCGGAGGTGTTCCCAGGCGCGCCAGATGGCCTCCATCCTGATCAGGGCTTCGGGGTGTTTGTACCATTCGGCGCACCACACGAAGGCCGCGCCCTCGTTGACCTCCCGCACGTAGGACTGGGCCAGGAGATCTGCGAAGAACTCCACGGCGCTGGAGTACACCAGCTTCGGTTCATGCTCGTCATGACTGTGACCACTTGTGGACTGAACCTCGTCGTGGAAGGCGTCCCCGAACTCCTCACTCACAGCCGGTGACCGTCTATCCAGGGGTTGCCCGCAGGGACGGCTGCGGGCTCGCGAACGACTTTCTCCGGAGTGGCGAGGGAGTCTTTGACCTTCTGGGCGTGGGGGCCGTTCATCCAGGGGATGGTTTCGATCATGGTGGCCGGGGCGCCGGAGGCGAGCAGGATGGCCCGGAACCGGGGCAGCGCCGTCAGGTCGGCGACGGAGAGGATTTCGTCTTTGCTTTCCTGCCGGGAGGAGGAGGACCCGTGTTTGCTGTGGCTGCGGGAGACGTTGATGTAGCTGTATTGGCCGATGAGGCGGGAGAGTTCATCGAGGTAGGCGACTTCGGAGACGCCGCCGCCGTAGATTTTCACGTTCGACGCGGACCAGAGTTTCCGCATGCCTTCCAGGGACCAGACTTCCACGCCCTGGGACCAGGACTGCAGGATGGTCATGAGGATGATCCCGCGGGAGCCGTAGTGGCTGTACTGGTCGGGAAGGGCCTTCCAGCGGCAGACGTTCGCGGCCTCGTCGAGGATCCCGAGCAGCGGGATGGCGAGCCGGCCGCCGGGCTGGGAGGTGGCGTACTTTTCGGCTGCTTCCACGACGGCGACGGTCAGGGCGGTAACGAGGGGGCCGGCTGTGCCGACGCCTTCGCGGGAGAGGCTGTAGAGCGTTCCTTTGCCGCGCACGAAGTCTTCGGGGACGAACTGCGGCCGCGGGTCGGTGTCCACTGTCGTGTCGCGCAGGGGCGTGACCCATTGGCTGACCTCTCGGTCGGTCAGGCAGGAAACCATTTGCCGGGCGGTGCCGTAGACGCCGGCCCGCTGCTTTTCCGGTTCGCGGATGTGGCCCATCACCATGTCCGAGAGCAGGTCATAGCCGGCGGCCCGCAGCAGTTCTGCGGGGGCCTCATCGTGCGGGCGGGTCAGCCAGGTGTAGACCTGTGTCACCGGGGCGGAGTCGAGGGAGGCGGCGAGCAGGAAGGCTTTGAGCAGGTTCTGCCCGGCCGGGTCGAAGTACGCGTCCGGTTTGGTCCCGGGTTCCCGGGAGCCGTTGGCGAAGTGCTGGGCCAGGTTCCCGGCCGTCGCTTCGTTCTTCACGTAGGACAGCGGATTCCACCACCAGGTGGGGTCCTCTTCGGCGACGGCCTGCGGATCGAAGACCCACACAGCGCCGGCCTCAGCCCGGATCGGGCGGGTCACGTCCACGATGTCACGCTTGTTCGAGGTGGCGATCACCGCGCCGGGTGCATCCAGAATTGCCGGGACGGCGTAGGAGGTGGTCTTCATCGTGCGGGGACCGGCGATGAGGATCAGCATGTCCTCCCAGGAGGCCCACAGCGGGCGCTTCCCGGCAACGCTGCGGCCAAGCCGCACCCCGGTGGAGTTCTCCACGCCAAGACGCACGGCCGTGGCCGTAGCCCCCTTGGTGCCCAGGTGATCAAGGTCTTTCCCGCGGCCCATGTGGACGGCGGCCTTATCCACCCGGGTGCGCTTATGCGCCGAACGGGCGCGGACCACCACCACGGTCACTGTCAGGGCAACCAATATTCCGAGGAGCACGCAGGTGACGATGGTGGACTGCACAGGCCAAGGCACCCGGCCCTTGACCAGGCCGGCCACCAGATCAATCGGGTGGGCCGGAGGCGAGGCAATCCCGGCCGTCGACGATCCGAGATGTGCCGAGACCCAGGCCCCGCCCCCAATGACGACAGCTGCTCCGATGGCCAGCCAGATCCCCAGCCCGTCCCCGAGCCCGGTACCCTTCCGATTCGGAGCACTCATGCTGCACCCTCTTCCTGGACCGGAGCGGTGGCTTCGGCCAGGGATTCTGCCGGAGCGTGCCAGCGCTTGTTGGTGTCATTCAGGGAGGCCTCGATCGTGGTGAGGCCGATCTGGACGGGGATGCCGGGGCGGCCGCCGACCTTGATCAGGAACTTCCCGCGCCCGGGAGGTTCGACGTCGCCGCCGCGGGAGTCCCAGGCCGGCGGATCCTGCCACCCGATGAGCTTCTGCTGTTCCTGCCGCGAGAGCGGGATCGCGGCGGCCAGCAGCGGCATCTCCGAGGCCGGGAGTCCGCCGCAGATGACCATGCCGGAGCGTTCAACGAAGCCGCGGGCCTTCATCCGGTCCTCTTCTGCCGGGAGCGCCAGAAGGTCGGACATGGTGTGGGAAATCATGACCTGCCCGACGCCCACGGAACGGTTGAGACGGGTCAGGGCATCCACCCGATCCACCATGCCCTTGCCGGCGCGCAGTGCCCGCCAGAGCTCGTCCAGGACCACGAAGTAGTTCCGCCGCGGTTCCAACCCGGCGTCGGCGAGGGCATTGGCGACATTGACCGTGCCGAAACCGTAGGACCAGCACGCCAGCAGCACAGCGGCCTGCAGGTCCGTTTCGGTCTCGTCAATGCTGGAGACATCGAAGACCACGGCCCGGTCACGCCGCATCGGGTTCGTGGTGTGCCGGGAGAAGATCTCCCCGAGCTTCCCTCCCCCGGTCAGACCGAGCAGGGTCGCCTCCAGCGCCCGGGTCTCCTGCAGATAGACCGTCATGTCCCCGCGATCCAGCGCGACCTGGCGCAGCTCGCCCGGGGCGGCGATGATGACCTCGAGCAGGTCTTTCAGGACCGGAACACCGTCGAAGGAGTCATCGAGGACGCGCAGGGCACGGTCCAAAATGGTCTGTTCCTGATCCGTGGGCGGGCTGTTCCGGCTGATCGTGATGAGGGAAACGACCATGTTCAGGCGCCGGCCGTGGGCATCGGCCCGGACCCGGACGGCCGCTTCGTGGTGACCGCGCTCCTCGAGGAGCTGGGCGACCTCAATGGCCTGCCCCGGATCGAGGATGTTCAGGTAGCCCCGTCCGCGACCGAGTTCGATGACCTGCCCGCCAATGGCCCTAATGGCGTCCACGTGTTCGCCCTTCAGGTCCCCGAGCACCAGCGGGTGGACACCCTGGCCGGACAGGCCCAGCATCATGCGGCGCACGAGCGTGGACTTGCCCAGACCCGGCTTGCCGAGGACGAACGCGGAGGGATTGGAAATCAGGTGGGCGCGCTGAAACCAGCTGATCGGATCACAGCAAACCGTGGCCTGGGTTTCCTCGTGCCGGCCCAGCGGGACACCGACCATGGGCGAGGACGTGCCTGAGCTGAATGGCCACAGCCCACAGACCTGCACCGTGGTCCCACGGTATTCACGCACCGCAGGGACCAGGGCCGCAGCCCCTCCCCCGCGCCCGCCCCAGCCACGGGACCCGGGAACCCGCCCGCGGACCCTGGAATACCTCGGCCCGACCTGCGTACCGCCTGCCCGGAATGCAGTCATTACTGTCTTTGCTGTCTTTACTGTCATTTTGCCCAGCGGCAGCAAGTGTCCCATTTAGAGGGCCTCCCGAATCTCGGTGGGCAGCAGGATGTGCCTGGGCAGGACCAGCCCGAGCGGCAGGGACGCGGCGAACGCGGTGTCCTGAGAACCGTAGGCACGGCGCAACAACACCCGGGCGGTGCCGGAGGTCTGCTCCACGGCCGCGACCGCATCGGGGAGCCGGGCGGGGTCGGTGACGGTGGCGGTGACGACCATGCCGAAGTTCACCAGACCGGCACCTTGGGCTTCTTCCTGAGCAGTTTGCGCGGCGGAGCGGGCATCGACCAAGGCGCGGGCCGACGGACGGCCTCCGGAGCTGATGCGGACGTTCGCGTTGTTCTGATCCCGCTCGACGACGGCGGCGGCCCGGGCCGAATCCATCGGACGGTAGAGCAGGGAAACGCGCTTGCGGTCGATGTCCCCGTGCGGGGCCAGCAGCCGGGAAAGGACCGAGGAATTTACCGACCCGCGCGGGGCGCCGGTCATGGTCCAGGAGGCAGAGAACGCCCCGTCGTGCCGGTAGTCATCCCAGCCCGCCTGCGTCGCAGAGGGTCCGGCTTCGCCCCAGGTGAGGGCGACCGGGGATCCGGCGGCGTGGGCTTCATCAATGATCAAGGCCGCGGGCGGGTCGTAGGCGATCCGGACGACCTCGCAGAGTTCCTGCGCCGACATCGGCCGGGCGATGCCGGCGCCGGTGGCCTGCAGCCGGGCACCGAGCCCGGGGATGCGGGATGCCAGGTCCCGGGCGACGTCTTCGGGTTCGCGCCTCCGGGAACCGGTGCGCAGCGCGGCGGTAAAGGTCAGGGACACCCAGGCCCGGACGGTGGCCGAGCCTTCCGGGTACGTGCGGACAACCTCGCGGAGGATTGCCTTCGCGGCCTCCGGGGCGTCGGGGTGGATGTTGATTTCAACTTCGTTGCGCAGCCGGTAACCGGAGTCCGGTGCGGTCTCCACGGTCACGGCCGCGGCCTCCAGCCCGGCTTCATCCCCGAGGCCGGCGATCCAGCCGCCCCAGTTAGCGACCCACGCGTCAACCTGTTCCGGATCCACCAGGGAAGCCCCGTCCGGTTCGGTGGAGAAGACCACAGTGAAGTGGTTCGTGGTGGGGACGTGAAGCATGGCGAACGGGCGGTTGTAGGAGTCGTTGAACTCGTACAGCCGGGACTTCGCGGCCAGGCCCGGAAGCTGGAACACCCCCCACCCGGTGACCCCGAGCGGGCCGGAACGGTAAAGGTTGGTCCCGCCGGAACGGGCGAGACGAAAATTCATCCGCGTCGCGAACCGGTCCACGACAGACTGACCATGCTTGTCCTTGAGCGTCAGCAGCAGCACCAGCAAACCCGCGACGACCAGAACGCTCAGGCCCGGCAGCAGGCCAAGAAACGCGAAGGTGATGATGCCGGCCAGCAGACCGGTCATGACAATGCCGGTGCCGATCGCGCCCAGGCTTCCCAGCCCTGCGGAGCGTGGAACGCGCCAGTTGCCGTAGGACGGTTCCTTGTATTCGGTATTACTTGCTGCCACTGGGGCCCTCCACTGTTCCTGATTGGCCGGTTGAATCCTGCGCGGTTTGTTGTGCGACCGACGCGGCTTTTGACGCTGCTTGTGCTCCTGCGGCGACGGCGATTCCGGCCGGGCCCGCGGCTTTCGCCGCTCCCGACGCAGCGCCTGCACCGGCGGAACCTGCGCCGTCTCCTGCGACTGAGCTGGAGGTGCCTGCCCCGGCGGTGGTGGCGCTTCCGGTGGTGCCTTTGCCGGGCGCCCCGCCGGGGCCCGTTGAGCCAGGGGTGGGTTTGCCGTTGCCGCCGTTACTGCCGCCGCCGGCCTTGCTGCCCTGTGCGCTGGCGCCCGCCTGGCCGGGCTGGCTGCCCGGTATTGGGGACGCGTTGCCGCGTCCACTCCCCGGGCGGCCCATCGACACGGCACCGGTAGCCATGGCCCCCACCGCCGCTCCTGCTCCCCCGCCGGAACCGGAAGCGACAGCTCCCACCATCGGGGTGACGAAGCGCATCAATGCCGGCAGCGCCAGCAGCGCAACAATCATGAGCGCGAAACCGGTAATGGATCCCAGCAGGACATTGCCGCCCGAGGACCCCATGAGCTTGAACGCCACGGCGTAGACGATGGCCGCGGCAGGCTTATAAAGAATGAAAGCGATGGTCCAGCCGACGGCCTTCTGGAACCACTGCCGTCCCATCTCGGTGTTGGTAAACGCAGCCGTGGTCGGCAGGATGCCGGCGAGGATAACAAGCATTCCGCCACGAACGATCATGAGGACGATCTGCACCAGCGAGGCGAGCAAACCCACCAGGCCCAGGATGATCAGGATGAAGACCCCGACCCCGGTCTGGTTCGTCATCACCAGGATGGCCATCGCGTGGGCGAAGCCCTTGCCGTCGGTTGCCCGGTCAATGATCGAGGCCGAGAACGCATCGGCAGCGATGACCAGAATGGAAATCACGGCCAGTCCGAGGCCGGTCACCAGCGTGAGGGTCAGCAGGGACCGGAGCAGGTCTTTCAACGGCGCTCCGCGCTGCTCCCAGATCATCCGGGTGCCCCCAAGGATGACCGACAGAACTGCCAAAGCCAGTGTCCAGTAGCCCAGTTCGGAGTTGACGAACCCGACCACTGGACTGGGTGTGAGCCCGTCCTGGGATGCGAGGTTGGCCGTGGGCATGGACACCCAGAAAGTGGAGAGCGTCGTCACCATCTGGCTCATGCCCTCCATGATCGACTTCGCCAAATTGCCAATGGCGTCGTCGAGCATCCCGGAAACCGCATTGCCGCCCTGACAGATGACATCCAGGGGAACGCACTCGGCCATGTCAGACCCCGGCCCATGCGATGAAGCCGCTCATGTC
>NZ_LNUT01000001.1:199244-278722 GCF_001512305.1 Arthrobacter sp. EPSL27 | reverse complement strand
GGTCGCAGCGAAACTCAACCGCCGGCCCCGGCCCACCCTCAACCTCGAGACCCCAGCCAACCGGCTGAACCAGCTGCTGCGAACCGCGGCATGAACCCTGGCGTTGCTCCGACTACTTGACTTTGCCCCGGTTTTAACGACCAAAAGTGATGGGGCAACGGGGCCACTTGATCTTAGGTGCCCTAACTGTTAGGCTACCTAACTATGACTGACGAGCACCCCGCTGACACTGACATCCTCGCCCTCGCCCAGGATTTCCGTGAGGCCCTTCGCCACAGCGTGTACCTGGTCCGTCGCCTGGACGCGGACGGGGAGCTGACTGCCGCCCAGATCAGCATGCTCAAGATGCTGATGGACACCGGGTCTGCTTCGGGCGGCTCCGCAGCCCCCGGGGTGCGGGTGGGCGAAATCGCCAGGAACCTCGGCGTCAAGGTGCCCAGCGCCACCGAACAGATCATCAAGCTCGAACGCGCCGGCCTCGCCCGCCGCGAACCGGACCCGGACGACTCCCGCGCCGTCCGGGTGAGGATCAGCGAGGCCGGCTACGCCGCCGTCGAAGCTGCCAATGACCGCCGCAACGCCGTCATGGCCGGCATCCTGGCGTCCCTTTCGGACGCCGACCGGACCGCCCTCGCCGCCGCCCTGCCTGTTATCGGCAAGATCAACGCGACGCTCCAGGCCTGATCCGCAACCACCAATCCCCAGCAATTAGGAGTACCCCCATGCACGGCCAGCCCGCCGACACCCTGCCGGCAGCCGAAGTCACCCTCGAGGCCGAAAAGGCCTCACTGCTCAAACAACCCAAGGCAGTGTGGGCCACGGCTCTTGCCGCCGTCTTCGCCTTTATGGGGATCGGGCTGGTGGATCCCATCCTCCCGGCCATCGCCAAGAACCTGGATGCCACACCCAGCGAGGTGTCCCTGCTCTTCACGAGCTACTTCCTGGTGACTGCCGTTGCCATGCTGGTCACCGGCTACGTCTCCTCCCGGATCGGCGGCAAACGGACACTGCTGATCGGCCTGGCCATTATTGTCGTGTTCACCTCGCTGTCCGGCACCTCCGGCAGTGTGGCGGAGCTGATCGGCTTCCGGGCCGGCTGGGGACTGGGCAACGCACTGTTTGTGGCCACAGCGCTGGCGGTGATTGTCGGCGTCGCGAGCGGCGGAGCCGGTACGGCCATCATCCTGTACGAGGCCGCCCTCGGCCTGGGAATTTCGCTCGGCCCGCTCCTGGGGGCACTGCTGGGCGGCTGGCAGTGGCGTGCCCCGTTCTTCGGCACCGCCCTGCTGATGGCCTCGGCATTCATCGCGCTCGTTGCGCTGCTGCCCAAGACGCCGCTGCCGGAACGGAAAGTCCGGCTCCGGGACCCGCTGCTGGCCCTCGGACACAGGGGACTCAGAACGACGGCGTCCAGCGGCCTGTTCTACAACTACGGCTTCTTCACGATCCTCGCCTTCACGCCCTTCATCCTGGGCATGGACGCCTACGGGATCGGCGGGGTGTTCTTCGGCTGGGGCGTCGCCGTCGCCGTGTGCTCCGTTTTTGTGGCCCCCGTGCTGCAGAACCGGTTCGGGGCCGTCCGGGTGCTCACGGGCACCCTGGTCCTGCTAGTGCTGGACCTCGCGGGGCTGGGGCTGGCCGCCGGTCACTCGGTCCCCGCCGTCGTGGTTCTGGTGGTGATTTCCGGTGCCCTCCTGGGCGTCAACAACACCCTCTACACGGAGCTGGCCATGGGCGTGTCGGATTCGCCCCGGCCGGTGGCCTCCGCCGGCTACAACTTCGTCCGGTGGATGGGCGGCGCCCTGGCACCGTTCGCCGCCGCGCAGCTGGGCGAACACTTCGGCCCGCAGGTGCCGTTCTTCGCCGGTGCGCTGGCCATGGCGGCGGCCATCGCCGTGGTCCTCGGCGGACGCCGGTACCTCACAGCACACCAGCCCCACGTGGTGTAGCCCGAGACCGCCCGCGGCATCCGCCGAGGTGACAGATAATGCCCATGTTTCCCGGAAACATGGGCATTATCTGTCACCTCAGCGAGGCGGTTGCGGGCTGTGCCGGCGCGCGGCTCAGGCTTTCGCGGAACCCTTCGGCACAAACAGGGTCTCGGCCTGTTCCAGCGACATCCCGTTGGTCTCCGGCACCTTGAACTTCACAAAGAAGAACGACGCCGCCGCGAAGGCCGCGTACATGGCGTAGGTCAGCGGCAGCGAGGCTGCGGCCATGACCGGGAAGCTCAGGGTGATGGCGAAGTTGGCGATCCACTGCGCGGCTGCGGCGAGGCCCAGCGCGCGGGCGCGGATCCGGGACGGGAAGATCTCGCCCAAAAGCACCCAGACCAGCGGGCCCCAGGAGGCGCCGAAGCTGATCACGAAGACGTTGGCGGCTACCAGGGCCACCGGGCCCCAGGCTCCGGGGAGCGAGATCGCGTCGCCCGTGCCGGTGGCGGAGCCGAAGGCCAGAGCCATGGTGCCCAGCGACAGGGCCATGCCGGTGGACCCGGCCAGCATGATGGGCCGCCGGCCGATCCGGTCCACGAGGGCGATCGCCACGAGCGTGACGAGGATGTTGGTCACCGCGGTCGCCACGGAGATGGTCAGGGAGTCCTTCTCCTCGAACCCGACAGCCTTCCACAGCGTGGTGGAGTAGTAGAAGATCACGTTGATCCCGACGAACTGCTGCAGCACGGACAGGATGATGCCGATCCACACCACGGGCTGCAGGCCGAGGGCCTTGCCGCGCAGGGAACCCTTCTGCCCGGCGAGCTTGTCCTCCTCGATGGCCGTCTTGATCTCGCGCAGGTGGCGGTCCGTGTCCTCATTCGGGGCGATGGACTGGAAGACCTTGAGCGCTTCCTCGTCCTTGCCCTGGAAGACCAGGAACCGCGGGGACTCGGGCAGCGTGTAGGCGATCCAGCCGTAGACAACCGCGGGCACCGCGCCCGCAAGGAACATCCAGCGCCAGGCTTCAATGCCAAACCAGAGGTCCTGGTCGGCGCCGCCGGCGAAGTTCGCGAACAGGGCGTCCGAGAGCAGGGCGGCGAAGATACCGGTGGTGATGGCGAGCTGCTGGAGCGACGCGAGGCGGCCGCGCACGTGGCGCGGGGAGATCTCGGAGATATAGGCCGGGGCGATCACGGAGGCCAGACCGATGCCCAGGCCGCCGACAAGGCGCCAGAAAATGAGGTCCCAGACGCTGAAGGCGAAGCCGGTGCCGATCGCACTGACCAGGAACAGCAGCGCGCCGATCTTCATTGCCGGGATGCGGCCGTACCGGTCGGCCACCTTGCCGGCCAAGTAAGCACCCGCCGCGCAGCCGAGGAGGGCAACGGCCACAGCGAAGCCGGTCACGGCCTCGCTGAGCGCAAACTCGCCCTTGATGGCGTCGACGGCGCCGTTGACCACCGAGGAATCGAAACCGAAGAGGAAGCCGCCCACGGCGCCCGCCACGGCCAGCCAAATCACCCGCTGGGGGATCTTGGTTACGGGCTGGTCTTGGGTGGTTGTCATGTGGCTCCCTCGGCATTTCGCGTTCCACGGCCTGCGCCGCAGCTACCAAGTCTTACACCAGAGCCGGAGCGACCCCTGTCACACGCCTCAAAAAGTGAGAGGAAACATACCGTTGCGCGATCGCCGGGAGGACTGTCAGCGTTCGACCAGGATCCCGTCCGGGTCGCACCAGATCATCGCGCCGGTCCGGATGGTGACGCCGTCGATCTCCAGGTCCACGCCGCTCTCGCCGGCCCCCTCCTTGGCACTCTTGCGCGGGTTGCTGCCCAGCGCCTTCACCCCGAGCGGCAGCCCGGCAATGGCGGTGCGGTCGCGGATGGCGCCATTAATGACGACGCCGGCCCAGCCGTTCGCGACGGCGCTCGCCGCGATGAGGTCCCCCATGAGGGCGGTGCGGAGCGAGCCGCCGCCGTCGACGACGAGGACAGAGCCGTCGCCGGGTGTGGCGAGGGTGGCTTTGACCAGGGCGTTGTCCTCGAAGCACCGGATGGTCCGTACCGGCCCGCTGAAGTGCGTATGGCCGCCGAGCGACTGGAACTGCAGGGCCACGGAGTCGAGCTCCTCGCCCCGTTCGTCGTAGAGGTCGGCGGTGTTCACGGCAGATGCGGCCATTGGTTCTCCTGTGCGCTGGTAATAGAAGGGGTGGAGCGTGAACCCCACGATAGTCTGGCCCACACTGATCTTCAGCCTGCGCTGTCCGTTTCCGGGGGGAACCGAATTCCATGAGCCTGTCCGATATGCCCGGAGCAGCTCCGGACCCTGCCCGGCACGGCCCCGCAGCCCCAGGCCCGACGGCGGTGGCGCTCGCCGAACCCGACCGGCCCGTCCGCCCGGTCTGGATCTCCGGCGTCGTCCTGGTCAACGTCGGAATCAATGCGGCGTTCTTCGGCCCGCTGCAGGTGCTCCTCGGCCAGCAGGCGGCGGCGTTCAGCGAAGGCGACAAGGAGGCCATCCTTGCCCTGGTGACCGGGGCCGGGGCGGCGGTATCCCTCGTGGCCAACCCCCTGTTCGGCGCCTTCAGCGACCGCACCACCTCGCGGCTGGGACGCCGTGTCCCCTGGGTGCTGTTCGGGGCCATCCTCGGGGCCGCGGCCCTGATCGCACTCGCGGGGGCGCCAAGCGTCGCCATCATGACGCTGCTGTGGTGCCTGGTTCAGGCCGGCTGCAACGGAGCCTACGCCGCCATCACCGCGGCCATTCCGGACCGCGTGCCGGTGGCCCAGCGCGGCACCGTGGGGGGCCTTGCCGCCATGGGGCAGACGGTGGGGATCCTCGCCGGCGCGGTGATCGCCGCGGCCGTGGCCGGGAACTTTGCGGCCGGCTACCTGGTCTGCGCCGTGGCGCTGCTGGCCGGCGTCGGGCTGTACTACTTTAAGAACGACGACGTCCCGCTCCCCGCCGGGTCGCGTCCGCCGTTCAGCCTGGCCGCCTTCGCCCGGGGCTTCTGGATCTCCCCGGTGCTGTATCCGGACTTCGCCTGGGCCTGGCTGACCCGGCTCCTTGTCAACATCGGCAACCACATGGTGACCCTTTACCTGCTCTTCTTCCTTAAAGACGCGGTCCGGCTCGAGGAGACCCAGGGCATCGCGCCGGAGTTCGGCGTGCTGATCCTCACCGGGCTCTACGCGGTAATGGTGATCATCACCAGTGTGATCGGCGGCCGTCTGAGCGACCGGATGGGACGGCGCAAACCGCTGGTGATCATCTCCTCGGTGATCATTGCGGTGGCTTCGCTGATCCTGGCCTTCGCACCGAACTGGACTGGTGCCCTGCTGGGCGCATCGGTGCTGGGAATCGGGTTCGGCTGCTACCTGGCGGTGGACTTCGCCCTCATCACCCAGGTGCTCCCGACGGCGCTGAGCCGCGGCCGGGACCTGGGGGTCATCAACATCGCGAACTCCCTGCCGCAGGTGCTGGCGCCGCTCATCGCCTTCCCGTTCGTGACGCTGTGGGGCGGCTACGTGTCGCTGTACATCGCGGCGGCGGTGATCGGCCTGCTGGGGGCCCTCTTCGTGGTCAAAATCAAGGGCGTCGACTAGCCGGGGACGCCCTTTCGGCCCGCGCACCCCGTGGTGTCCGGGCGCCGCCGGACCCCGGAATCGGATCAGGCGCGTGGCGTATAGTGGACGGGAATTGCCGCGGCAGGGCTGTGGGGAGCATGTCCGCCTGCCGAGAAAACCGACCCCGGAACGCCGCTGATGCCTGAATTTCACTCAGAACTTCCACCCATGGCCCCGCCGCCCACCCTGCCCCGGCAGCGGCTCCGCTACACCCGGATCCTCGACGTGGCGGCAGGCTTCGCCCGGAAGGGCCTGGCCTCCGTGGTCCTTTCTGAAGTCGCCGCCAAGGCCGACGTTCCGCTGGGCACCCTGTACCGCTACTTTCCCTCCGCCACCCAGCTGATGCTGGCCCTCTACCGCAAGCAGCTCTTGGAGCTTCACCCCGCCAGCACAGCAACGCCGCCCGCCGGGAAGGGCGGGGACGGCGTTCCGGCGCACTCACTGGCCGGCGTCGTGATGGAAATCTTCCACATGCGCCTTATGCAGCCGGCGGTGGAGCAGTGCCTGAACAAGGCCGTCTACACCAAGGGCACCGACACCACGAAGCTGCTCCGCGAGATCGATGCCGCGGCGGAGAAGGCCGTCACCGCCGTCAGCGGCGACGCCGCCACTTCCCGGGTGCTGCTGCTGGCCGTTACCGGGCTGGTCCAGTCCGTCCGCTGCCGCCGGCTCTCGCTGTTCGAGGCCGAGGAAGACCTTAAGAAGGCCTGCGCACTGCTGACATCCAGCGGCCGCGCCGCGTAACTGGTCTAGACCAGGGGCAGATTTTACTGGCCGGTAGGGGCCTGTTTTTGGTGCTCAAGCCCAGCGAACCCCATGGATAAACGTTTCACCAAGGCGCGGCGTGTGTCGCGGTGCACCTGGAGCCCGCGTTCCGCTGTCTACTATGGCAACACCGGAGCGGCCCCGCCGCCTGCACCACCGGAGCGTCACCGCAGACCCACCACCTCGGGCCCGCCGGCGTTCCCCAGACCATCTTGAGCATCCCTGTGCTTGAGCTTCCATGAGCCGTACGCCCACGGTGAGCCCCAGGAGACAACGACGTGTCCATTGAAACGATGACCCCTACCGACGCCACTTCCGCCGCCGAACCCGTAGAGGTAATCGGCGACGAGGAAATATTCGCCTCCCACCAGGGCGGCAAGCTCTCCATCTCCGGCACCGTCCCGCTCGACACCAAGCGTGACCTCTCCATTGCCTACACGCCGGGCGTTGCCCAGGTCAGCCGCGCCATCGCCGCCAACCCGGAACTCGCCAAGACCCTCACCTGGGCCCAGCGCCTGGTGGTGGTGGTCAGTGACGGCACCGCCGTGCTGGGCCTCGGCGACATCGGAGCCAGCGCCTCGCTGCCCGTCATGGAGGGCAAGTCTGCCCTGTTCAAGGCCTTCGGCGACCTCGACTCCATCCCGCTGGTCCTCAACACCACCAACGTGGACGAGATCGTGGAGACCCTCGTCCGGCTGCGCCCCAGCTTTGGCGCCGTCAACCTCGAGGATGTCTCGGCGCCGCGCTGCTTCGAGCTTGAAGACAAGCTCATCGAGGCCCTGGACTGCCCCGTGATGCACGATGACCAGCACGGCACCGCCGTCGTGGTCCTCGCCGCCCTGACCGGTGCGGCCAAGGTGACCGGCCGCGAACTGGAGTCACTGCGTGTGGTGGTCTCGGGTGCCGGCGCAGCCGGAATCGCCGTCGCCCAGATGCTGATCACCGCAGGGATTGGCGACGTTGTGCTGCTGGACTCCCGCGGTGTCCTCAACAGCGAGCGTGCGGACATCGCCGCCGACCCCGCCAGCAAGAAGGCCCAGCTGGCCGCGAGCGGCAACCCGCGGGCCGTCTCCGGCGGCCCTGCCGAGGCCCTGCAGGATGCCGACGTGTTCATTGGTGTCTCGTCGTCCAAGCTGGCCGAGGAACACCTCAAGCTCATGAGTCAGGACGCGATCGTGTTCGCCCTGTCCAACCCGGATCCCGAAGTCCTGCCGGAGGTCGCACAGCGGTACGCGGCCGTCGTCGCCACGGGCCGCAGCGACTTCCCGAACCAGATCAACAACGTCCTCGCCTTCCCCGGAATTTTCCGCGGAGCCCTCGACGCCGGCGCCCGCCGGATCACGCCGGCAATGAAGCTGGCCGCGGCCCGCGCCATCGCCGACCTGGCCGACGAGGACCTGTCCGCCGACTACATCGTCCCCAGCCCGCTGGACCCGCGGGTTGCGCCGGCGGTATCCGCCGCCGTGGCTGCGGCGGTTGAAGCCGAGTAGCCGCTCCTGTTCAGCCGCAATTGAACAGCCGACGGCGGCGTCGCACCCTTGGGGGATGCGGCGCCGCCGTCGCTGTTCCATAGACTGGGGCGATGAATCCCGAGACAGTTGTGACGGTCCTGTGCGGCCTCGCCATCCTGGTCGGCGTGGCCGGCACCGTCATCCCCGTGCTTCCCGGCAGCATCCTGATCGGCCTGAGCCTCCTCGCGTGGGCCATCTGGGGAGGCGCAGGGACCACCGGCTGGGTGGTGTTCGGGATCGGCATGCTGTTCGTCGCCGCCGGGATGGCCGCCAGCGCCGTGCTGACCGGCCGCAAGCTCAAGCAGCACAGCATTCCCGGCCGTTCGGTCATGGTGGGGCTGGTGTTCGGCGTCGTGGGGATGTTCCTCATTCCGGTGGTGGGCCTGTTCGTGGGTTTCGCCGCCGGCCTGCTGCTGAGCGAACTCCACCGCACCAGGGTGCTGGGCACCGCCGTGACGTCCAGCTGGGCGGCGCTGAAGGCCACGGGCCTGGGCATGATCGTCGAGTTCGGGCTCGCTTGCCTGGCCGGCAGCACCTGGGTCATTGGCGTCTGGGTCGCGGCCGCCTCCTAGTCTGCCCCCGGTCCGCCTGCGCCTACTAGCATGGAAGCATGAGCTCCGCACCGGGAGAATCCGCTCCCCGCCCGGCCCTGTACCGCGACCACCGGGACCTCACGCCGTTCCGCCGCCCGGTCATCCGGACGCCAGTCCGTGGCCTGGCCGACGGCGTCGGCGGCATGGTCACCGGGGTCCTGGCAGGCCGGACCCGCGGGACCTTGCCGGTGGAGGGCGGGGCGCCCCGGCTCGGCAGGGTGGACGGCAGGGCGCCGGGCAAAGCGGCGAAGGTGGTCCACGCCGCCATCTTCGGCAGTTCCGACCCGGACCGGCTGATCGCCGTGGCACATGCCCACCCCGGTTGGGCCGGGCTCTGCTACCTGATGGCCGGGCTCCTCAGCTACGACCAGGGCGGCCACCTGCGCGCTTCCGAACTCCTCCAGCGCGGCCTGCTGACCAAGAACGACGACGACGCGAACCGGTACGCGTACACCTACCTTTCCCGCGTGGTCACCAGGGTGGCCGTGGCCGAGCGGGTGGAGGTCCCGGTGCTCTTCAGCGAGGAGGCCGTGTTCCTGGCACTCTCGCACGCGCTGCGCGAAACCGGCCAAAGCGAGGCGGCCCTCGCGGCGCTCAACGGCCTGCCGCCGTCGCTGCCCATGGCGCTGGCGCGCTGCTCCCTGGCCGCCTCGCTGGGGCGGGACGTGGAGGTGGTGGCCGACACCGAAGGGCTGCTCAACGGGGATGACCTCTCCGCCGCGCTGCTCCTGGTCCGGGCGCGCTCGCTGCGGAAAATGGGCGCCAATGCGGCCGCCCGGGCCGCCCTGCAGGAGGTCCTGCGGCGGCGGAAGACGGACTTCACCCTGCGCAGTGACGCGCTGACGGACCGGGCGCTCCTGCTGCTGGACACCGGGCGGAAAGCCTTGAACCGGCGCGAATGGCAGCAGCCCCAGCCCTCCGGACTGCAGACGGTCAAGACCCTGCGGAAAGACGCGGAACTGCACGAGCTCTGGGACCGTGAATACGGCCGGGCCGACGGCGAGTGAACCCTGGGCGAACCCGCCCCGTTCCGGGCCCATCACCCTTGCGGGCGCGCGGAAGCAAGGGGTAAAAACGAGGAATGAGAGATGCGGCAGCGCGCTGGATGCAGCACTACATCGCAGCCTGGACATCAAATCAGCCGGAAGACATCAGGGCGCTGTTCACCGAAGACGCCGTCTACGCCACCAGGCCGGATGATCCCGAGCCGTGGATCGGCCGCGAGCAGATTGTGGAACGCTGGATCGCGGCGGGGGACGCGCCGGGGGACTGGACGTTCGAGTGGCAGCTTCTGGGGGTCGACGGCGGGAGGGCCTTTGTGCAGGGCCGCACCGACTACAGCGACGACAGCCGCAGCTACGACAACCTCTGGATCATCCAGCTCACGGGGGACGGCCGGGCCACAGCCTTCACCGAGTGGTACATGCCCCGCAAATGACCGGCGGCCTCACCAGCGGCTCAGGGCATGGCCCACCAGGGGCAGGAGCTGCTCGGAGAGCAGGACGGCGCCGAGGGCCACCATGATGATGCCGCTGGCGAGCGTCACCTTCCGCGCCGCTCCCGGCCTGGACTGCAGCAGCCTGCGCGACAGCAGAGCCACGCACGTATAAACCACCGCGACCAGCAGGACGAACGTCAGGCCGAGGAGGCCAGACTGCACCGGCACGGGCAACGGCGCCTCGGGGCTGACGAACTGCGGCACCAGGGCAACGTAGAACAAGAGGCCCTTGGGGTTGATGCCGCTGGTGCCGACGCCCTGCAGGAAGGTCCGGAACTGGTTTGCCGGTGCCTGCATGTCCACGCTGCCGAAGCTGGCGCCCCGCCAGGAACGGAGGGTGGTCAGTCCGAGCCACAGCAGGTAGGCCGCGCCGGCCACCGTCAGCCAGCCCAGCACTCCGGGAACCCCCGTGAGCAGGGCCGCCAGGCCGGCCACCAGCAGCACCGTGTGCAGCACATAGCCGCCGCAAAGACCCGCCACCGCGGGCACGAAGCTGCGCTGCTTCAGCCCGGCGGTGATGGAGTAGGCCCAGTCCACCCCGGGGGTGCAGGCGAGGGCGCCGGCCACCGCAAGAAAGGCGAAAAACAGCTGGGGGTTCACGGCGGTCTCCTGACGCTTGGCTACAGGAAAAGCCTAGAAAATTGTGCCCCGGAAGTGTTCCCTCTTTTCGCTGTAAAACCCCCGGTCCGGGTAAAATAATTGCGTGGTTGACCATTTAGACAGAACTATTTTGCGCTACCTCAAAGAGGACGGCCGGATGACGGCCACGGCACTCGCCGCCAAGGTGGGCCTGACGGTGGCGCCCTGCCACCGGCGGCTCCGGGACCTGGAGGCCACCGGCGTCATCCGCGGTTACCGGGCGGACATCGACCCCGCAGCCGTCGGGCTCGGGTTCGAGGCGATCGTGTTCGTGACCCTGCGCCAGGTGGACCGCGCCACCATGGAGATTTTCGAGAACCGCGTGGCGGACAATCCGAACATCGTGGAAGCGCAGCGGCTGTTCGGTTCGCCCGACTACCTGCTGAAGGTCATCGCCGAGGACCTCCCCGCGTACCAGCGCTTCTACGACGCCGAGCTGTCCTCACTGCCCGGCGTCGAACGCCTCACGTCGACCCTCGTAATGAAGAACCTCAAGACCAACACCGGCCCGCCCGTCTAGGTGCCGCCCCCGGGTCAGGCGCCCAGCAGCCCGGTGGTCCGGTACGGAATGACTTCCCGCAGGAACATGCTGGTGGAGGTCCGCACAATCCCGGGGCACAGGCGGATCTCTTCCGAGACCCGGTAGAGGTCATCCGGGCTCTTCGCCACCACGCGGATCAGCAGGTCGGTCTCGCCGGCCGGAGCGTAGCATTCGAGCACTTCGGGGATGTTCCGCAGGGCGGCGATCGCCTCGTTCAGGTGGCTCTGGTCCAGCTCGGCGCTGACCGACGCCGCCACGCCCCGGCCCAGCGCCGCAGGGAGAACCCGGCTGCTGTTGGCCCGCAGGGCACCCGAGGCGCTCATCCGCTCCAGGCGGGACTGCACGGTGCCGCGCGCCAGGCCGAGCTTCTGCGCCAGCACCATGATGGGCAGCCGCGGATCTTCGTCCAGGGCGAGGAGGATCCGCCGGTCCGTCGGGTCAAGTTCCTGCAATGTGACTACTCCCTGCGCTTCGCTGTGGCTCGACTTGATCAGATTGACCAGTGCAGCCTGAGTCCGTTGCGCCTACTGTATGGCTTCTGTTGAAATAGTGGCAACAACGGAGAAGGCCACCGCCGGATCCTGGACAGGCTACAAGTACCCCGGCACACCACCCGGAGCTTGGATGAGGCTTCCCGCAAGGAACCCGCCCGCTGATTGACTCTTGTTCACACCATCGTCATTCCGCAAGAGCCCCTGAGCCACCGACGTCGGTTTTTCCGAAGTCATCGGTAGCTGAGGGGCTCTGGTGTTGTTAAGGGCCGGCGGGTTCCCTGCGCATAGGCTGGTGCCATGACATCTGCCGGCCGCTTCGCCCCCAGCCCCTCCGGCGAACTCCATGTCGGCAACCTCCGCACGGCCATCCTCGCCTGGCTCTTCGCCCGCTCCACCGGCCGGCAGTTCCTGATGCGCGTGGAGGACCTGGACCGGGCCCGGGCCGGGGCGGAAGCGGAGCAGCTCCGGGACCTCGCCGCCATCGGGATCACCTGGGACGGCGACGTGGTGCGCCAGACCGACCGCGGGACTCTTTACGCGGAGGCGATATCGCGGCTGTCAGCGGCGGGCCTCACCTACGAGTGCTACTGCACCCGCCGCGAGATCCAGGACGCCCCCTCCGCGCCGCACGCCCCGCAGGGCGCCTACCCCGGCACCTGCCGGAACCTGTCTGCAGCAGAACGTGAGACGAAGCGGGCGGTCCGGCCCGCGGCGGTCCGGCTCCGGTCGGCCGTCACCGAGGCGGAGGTGCAGGATGTGCTGCACGGGAGCTACACGGGGGTGGTTGACGACTTTGTGCTGCGCCGCAACGACGGCGTGACGGCGTACAACCTCGCCGTGGTGGTGGACGACGCCGCCCAGGGCATTGACCAGGTGGTCCGCGGCGACGACCTGCTGCCGTCCACGCCCCGGCAGGCCTACCTGGCCTCGCTTCTGAATATGCCTGTTCCGGAATATGCGCATGTTCCGCTGGTGCTGAATGCCGGCGGGGCCCGCCTGGCCAAGCGCGACGGGGCGGTCACGCTCACCGACCTCGCCGCCGTCGGGATCTCCGTGGGCGAGGTGCGCGACGGGCTGCTGGCGTCCCTCGGGCTGCCCGCGGGGCCGCTGGAGCGCGCACTCGCCGTCTTTGACCCCGCCGGGCTGCCGCGGGACCCGTGGATTTGGCCCGGGATGGGCGGGCCCGGCGCGTAGGCTGGAAGCATGCCAGAACCAGAGTTGACCGAAGCGGGCGCCCCGCAGCCGAGATTTACCGTCGAAACGGCGAAGGTCCTCGCCGAGGTGGCCCACAACCGGCAGAAGGACAAGCTCAAGCGGCCCTACCGGGAGCATGTGATCGCCGTCGGGGATGCCCTGGCGGACTTCGACGACGACATCCGGATCGCCGGCTACCTGCACGACATCGCCGAGGACACCCCCATGACCCGGCAGGCCCTGCTGGACATGGGCGTCTCCGAGCGCGCCGTGGCCATCATCGAGCGCGTCACCAAGCGCTTCCATGAGAACCCGGACGACTACCAGGCCGGCATCCGCTACATCGCCGAAGACCACGACGCCACGCTGGTGAAGATCGCCGACAACGCGCACAATTCCCTGCCGGAGCGGGTGAAGGCACTGGCCGAGAAGTGGCCGGACAAACCGCCGGTCACGCGCTACAACGAGGCCCGCCCGGTGCTCTACGCCGCGGTGCCGGTGGAGGAGATCCGGAAGATCCTGGCCCGGATCAACCCGTGGCTGCTGGAAGAACTCGACGACCGGCTCGACGAGGCGGACGACACCGACTACGAGAACCTCTCCTTCGACGACGCCCCGAAGGGCTAGACCCGGCCCAGGGCGTCGATGTCCTCGAGGAACTGCTGGTGGACCTCCTCGCTCACCGTGGTGCGGGTCTCCGCAATCGCGTCGAGGTAATCCTGCGTTGCGGGGCCCTTCCGGACCGCTTCGCGGACGGAGGCGTCGCCGCTGGAAGCCAGCCCGCCGTCGTCGTACACCGCTTTTTCCAGGGCACGCTGGGACGCGCTCCGGGCCGCGTATTCGATGTCCGCGGGGGAGAACCCCTCGGTTCGGTCCACCAGCAGCTCCACGTCCACGCCGTCCACAACGGTGGAGGGGATGAACCGCTGCCACATGGCCTCCCGGGCCTGGCGGTCCGGCAGGCCGATGGGGATGACGTAGTCGAAGCGGCCGTGGCGCAGGAACGCCGAGTCCAGGGCGCGGATGAAGTTGGTGGCGCAGACCAGCAGGCGGCCCGGCTGCTCGCGGAAGGCCGGGATGATCTTCAGGAGCTCGTTGGTGACGCCCTGCAGCGGCGACGGCGGCTCGCCGGACCGCTGGGCGGCAATCTCCTCCACCTCGTCGATGAACACCACGGCGTGTTCCAGCTCGGCGATCTCCAGGAACGTCTCGCGCAGCGCGCCCGCCAGTCCCTGCGGGTCGGAGGCCAGCCGGGAGGGAAAGACCTCCACGAACGGCCACTCGAGCCGCGACGCAATCGCCTTCGCGAACGTCGTCTTCCCGGTGCCGGGCGGGCCGAAGAGGACCACGGCGCGCGGCGGCACCACACCGTACTCGTCGGCGAGGTCGGCTTCGGCCAGGGGCAGGACCAGCCGGCGTTCCAGCAGTTCCTTCTCGTTCCGCATGCCCGCGACGTTTTCCCAAAGGTCGCGGGCCAGGATCCGGCCGCCCAGCAGGCTGAGGGGCTCAAGCTCCTGGCGCTGCACGGGAATGGTCCGCTCGAAGTAGCGGAGGTTCTTCTTCAGCACGAACCCGCGGCCCAGGAACGCCTCCACCCGGGTCTCGGATTCCGGCATCAGGGCGGACAGTTTGTTCAGCCCGTGCGGCGCCATCCGGTTCTCGACGGCGGCCAGCAGCGAAGTGCCGATGCCGCGGCCGCGGTATTCCGGGAGGGTGGCCAGGAAAACGATCCAGCCCTGGTCGTGCGCGGCGCGGCCGACGGCGGCACCCACCACCTGGTCGCCCAGCACCGCGACGACGGCGTGGTCCTTTTCGCAGGAGGCCAGCACCTCGGAGAGGGCGTAGACCGGCTCGACATTCGTGGCTTTGAGGGTTTCCCAAAGGTGCAGGATCCCGTCGAGATCGGCCGAGTGGAAATCCCTGATGCGCCAGTTGGTCATGAAGTGTCTCCCGGATGGTTCGTCGCTGAGCCAGTGTGAGGCTGTCTGCTGAGCATATGCGAACCGTATCCTCGAGGGGTTGCCGGGACGTTGCGTTACGGGGAAGAGGAACGCACGGCGGCTACTCCGAATCCCCGCTGGCTTCCCTGGCGGCCACGAGCGGATACGGGCCGGTGAAGCCGTCGCGGACAGCTGCGATTTCCAGGATGCGGTGCCGGCAGAGGCGCCAGCCGAGCATCAGGAGCGGAACGATGACCACAATGGACGCGATGGTCCAGGTTCCCACGGGCGAGTCGAATGCCATGAGGATCAGCACCGCCAGGAGGAAGGCCAGCGTCACCCAGCCCGTGACGGGTGCGCCGGGCATCCGGAAGGCGGGCCGGAGCAGTTCCCCGCGCGCTGCGAGGCGGGCCAGCTGCATCTGGCACAGGACGATCATGGCCCAGGTGCAGATGATGCCCAGCGATGCGACGTTCAGGACGATCTCGAAGGCCTCGGCCGGGACCAGGGCGTTCAGGATGACGCCAAGGACGGCGACACAGGCGGTAAGGGCAATGCCGCCGTAGGGGACACCGGACCTGTTCATCCGGCCGGCGAATTTGGGCGCGGAACCAGCAACGGACATCGACCGCATGATACGGCCGGTGGAGTAGAGGCCGGCGTTGAGCGAGGACAGTGCCGCGGTCAGGACGACGAGGTTCATGATGGCGTCCACTCCGTCGACCCCGATGGAGCCGAAGAACGTGACGAACGGGCTTTCGCCGGCCTTGTAGGCGTTATAGGGCAGCAGCAGCGAGAGCAGTACCAGCGAGCCGACGTAGAACACCGCGATACGGACGATCACCGTGTTGATGGCCCGCGGCATGATCTTTTCCGGGTTCTCCGTCTCGCCGGCGGCGGTGCCGATCAGCTCGATCGAGGCGTAGGCGAACACGACGCCCTGCATCACCACGACTGCGGGGAGCAGACCGTTGGGGAACATGCCGCCGTTGTCCGCAATGAGGGTGAAGCCGACCTCCTGGCCGGCAACGGGGGTGCCGAAGATGACGAAGTAGATGCCGATAAGCAGGAAGGATACGAGCGCCACAACCTTGATCAGCGCGAACCAGAATTCGAGCTCACCGAACACTTTGACGCTGATGAGGTTGAGGCCCAGTACCAGGATCAGGGCGGCCAGCGCCCAGGCCCACTGCGGTACGTCCGCGATCGGAGCCCAGTACTTCTTGAAGAAGTTCATGTACAGCGCGACGGCGGTAATGTCCACGATCGCCGTCATGGCCCAGTTCAGCCAGTACAGCCAGCCGGTGACGAACGCGGCCTTCTCGCCGAAGAACTCGCGGGCATAGGAGACAAACGAGCCCGACGACGGCCGGTGCATCACGAGTTCCCCGAGGGCGCGCAGGATCATGAAGGCGAAGAACCCGCAGACTGCATAGCTGATGATCAGGGCGGGCCCGGCGGCGGCGAGGCGGCCGCCCGCGCCCATGAACAGGCCAGTGCCGATGGCGCCCCCGATCGCGATCATCTGCACCTGCCGGGGTTTCAGGCCCTTGTGGTAACCCTGGTCCTCGGCGTGGAGCGCCGCCTCGGAGGCGTGGGCATGCGCGGGAATGGTGTGGTCGGAGATAGCTGGCTGCTGCTGGGCCGCCTGTTTTTGGGCGCGGGCAGTTTCGGGATAAGTCATGAGGGTCCTTCGGGGTTCGGGAGTGCGCTATTTGCTCAGATTGGCCAGGCGCTGCGGGCTGAGGAGGTCGGTGAGCTGCTCGGCGGTGAGCAGCCCGTGTTCGAGTACGAGTTCCGCGACGCCCTTGCCGGTGGCGAGGGCTTCCTGCGCGATGGCCGTGGCCGTGGCGTAGCCCAGGTGCGGGTTGAGTGCGGTGACAAGTCCGATTGACTGTTCCACCGTGAGGCGTAGGTGTTCGGTGTTGGCGGTGATGCCGCGGACGCAGCGGGCCGTAAGGGTGCGGCAGGCGGATTCCAGGTGGGAGATGCTCTTGTGGAGGCTGTGGACGATGATGGGTTCGAAGGCGTTGAGCTGCAGCTGCCCGGCTTCGGCCGCCATGGTGATGGTGACGTCGTTGCCGATCACCTCATAGGCCACTTGGCTGACCACTTCGGGGATGACGGGGTTGATCTTGCCCGGCATGATCGAGGAACCGGACTGCACGGCCGGGAGGTTGATTTCGCCGAGGCCGGCGCGCGGGCCGGAGGAGAGCAGCCGGAGGTCGTTGCAGATCTTGGACAGTTTCACGGCGACCCGCTTGAGGACGCCGGAGAGGTGCACGAAGGCGCCAACGTCCTGGGTGGCCTCGATCAGGTCTACTGCCGTGACGAGCGGCAGGCCCGTGATGTCGGCCAGGTGCCGGCAGGCGGCCGCGGCGTAGCCTGCCGGTGCGTTGAGCCCGGTACCGATCGCCGTGGCGCCCAGGTTGATTTCGTGGATCAGCAGGTCGGCTTCGGCCAGGCGGAGCCGGTCCTCGCCGATCGTGACGGCGTAGGTGCCAAATTCCTGGCCGAGGGTCATGGGGACGGCGTCCTGCAGTTGGGTGCGACCCATCTTCACCACCGTGCGGAATTCGAGGGCTTTGGCGGCGAAAGCGTCTTCGAGCTCGGTGAGGGCAGCGAGCAGTTCCCGGACGGCGAAGATCGTGCCGAGCTTAACCGCCGTGGGGTAGACGTCGTTGGTGGACTGGCTGAGGTTGACGTGGTCGTTCGGGTGCAGCCGCGCATAGTCGCCCTTCGGGTGTCCGAGGATTTCCAGGGCACGGTTGGCGATGACCTCGTTGGCGTTCATGTTCGATGACGTCCCGGCACCGCCCTGGATGACGTCCACCACGAACTGCTCGCTGAGTTTGCCTTTCATCACGTCGGTGCAGGCTTCCTCGATGGCAGCGGCGCGCCCGGCGTCGAGCAGCCCGAGTTCGTTATTGGTGCGGGCGGCGGCCATTTTGACGGCTGCCAGCCCGCGGACCAAGTACATGTTGGAGGCGAGGGGCTGGCCGGTGATGGGGAAGTTTTCCACGGCCCGGAGGGTGTGGACACCCCAGTAGGCGTCGGCGGGGATGTCCCGGTCGCCCAAGAGGTCGTGTTCGGAGCGGAAGTCTGAAAGTCCGTCGAGGGATGTCATAGCGGTCCTTAGAGTGCGTCGGGGGAGTTGGCGGGCTTGGGGGAGGCAAGGAAATCGACGGCTTGCAGCAGCCCGACGGGCCGGCCACCGCCGAGCACGGGTGCCGGGGCAATGCCCGCCAATGCAGACGTATCGACGTCGAGGGCGGCCAGCAGGTGCACAGTGACAGGCATCCGGGCGCGGTCTCCGCCGTCCGAGATCTTCACGGCAACAGCACGGCCGTCCGGCAGTCCCGCCAGTTGGACGCCTTCGAATCCGTCCTTGGCCAGGAGTCCGGGCACCAGGCGCATCAGCGCGGTGACATCCCGGTCCTCGCCGGCCGCCATCATGGGGTGGCGGCGCATGGCTCCGGCGACGGCGGCTTCCGCGCTGCCGGGCCCGGTTGCCGAGGCCAGCCTGCCGAAGGCCCGGGCCATGCCTCGCAGGGTAAGGGCGAACAGTGGGGTGCCGCAGCCGTCAGTGGACGTGCGCTCCGGTCCCTCGCCGGTCAGGTCCGCGACCGTCCGGGCCACGAGCTGCTGGAGCGGGTGAGTCGGGTCCAGGTATCCCTGGACCGGCCAGCCGGCGACGACGCAGGTGGCGGCCATGGCCGCGTGCTTTCCGGAGCAGTTCTGCGCCAGCCGGGTGGCTTTCCCGCCGCCGGCGACCCATTCCTGGCGCTCGCGGACGCCGTAGGGCAGGTCGGTGCTGTTCTCGAGGTCGGCGGGGGTCAGCCCGTGCATGTCCAGGATGCGCTGTGCGCCGTCGCGGTGGGCGGCGGCCCCGGAGTGGCTGGCGGATGCGAGGGAGAGGAGATGGTCCGGGAGCTTCAGGCCGGCGCGGACCATGGCGACAGCCTGCAGGGGTTTGAGGGCGGAGCGCGGGTAGAACGGGGCGAGGGGCTCGCCGGCGGCCAGCAGGGTCAGGCCGTCCGCCGTGGTGGCGATTGCGGAGCCGTAGTGGACGCTCTCGACGAGGCCGTCGCGGGTCTGGACCGCGAGCGGCGCGTGCTGCGGGAGCGCCTCGGGGGCCAGCGGGGTGGGGAGGTGCGCGAGGGCGGGAGAAATCATTGCGTCCTTTGACGGTGGGGTTGGTTGTCGCGGGTCAAGCCTTGCTGAATCCGCACTTCACGGTGCCGGATTCAAGCGCCTTCAGTGGCGTGGAAAATCGAATCGAGGGCAACGCCCACGGCATGCAGGTGCTGGCTCATGGCGATGCCCGCCGTTGCAGCGTCGCCGGCCTCGATGGCGGCCAGGATGCGCCCGTGTTCCTCGTTGGACGCGTGCCGCCGGTCCGTCACCATATTCAGGGTCTCGGACTGGTGGGCAAGGGCCTCCCGGATGTCGGAGACGACATTTTCGAAGACCTTGTTGCGGCTGGCCCTGGCGATCAGCGCGTGGAAGCTGGAGTCCAGGCCTACCCACACTTCGGGGTCGTCCTCGGCGGACATCGCGGCAACAATGTCCCGCATGGTGTCCAGTTCCTCGGGCGAACGGCGTTCTGCCGCCAGTGCGGCGGCAGGAACCTCGATATGGGGGCGCGCCTCGGTGAGGTCGCGGGCCGAGTATTGGCCAAGGACCAGGTCCTTGGCCACGTGGTCGGAGACAACGAACGTGCCCCGCCCGGTCCTGGTGACGGTCAGCCCCAATGCGGTGCAGGAACGCAAGGCCTCGCGGACCACAGAGCGGCTCACTCCGTACTGCTGGGCGAGAGTGGCCTCGGAGTTCAGCTTGGCCCCGACAGCGAGCTTGCCGGATTCGATTTCGGAGCGGAGGACACTGAAGACCGCTTCGGCCGCGCTAAGGCGGGCGAGAGGCTGTCCTGCTGTCCGGCTGTCTGACAGGTTCATATTTGAAATATGGCAGAGGTCACACCGGGTGTCAACTGTGACGGCGGCCTGATGGCCCAGTACGCCTAGTGCGGAGGCCGCCGTCACAGCGGGCCGTGATCTCCGCTTACCGCAGGGCGGCGAGCAGGTCCTTCATGGCCTGGATCTCTTCCGTCTGGGAGGCCGCGATGTCCTTGCCCAGTTGGATGGCCTCGGCGTTCTTGCCGGAGCGGACCTCGGAGTTCGCCATCTCGACGGCGCCCTCGTGGTGCGCAATCATCTGGCTCAGGAACAGCTTTGCAGCCTCCGCGCCCTCGGCGGCGTCGAGTTTACTGAGATCGTCGCCGCTCATCATGCCGCTCATGGAGTGGCCGCCGGGGGCCTGGGTGGCTTCGTTCCAGACCGTGAGCCAGCCGGTCATCTTCTCGATCTCGGGCGCCTGGGCTTCTTTGATCTGCGTCGCCAGCGCGGTGACCCGGGCATCGATGCCCTGCTTCTTGAGGATGATGCCGCTCATCTCCACGGCCTGGGCGTGGTGCGGAATCATGCCCTGGGCAAACATCGTGTCCGAGCCGTTGTGGTCCGCCGCCGCAGGGGCGGCGCTGGTGCCGGGCATGGACTGGCCCGTGCTGTGGTTCATGCCGGGCATGCTGCTGTCTGCACTGGCGGAGCAGCCTGCCAGGGCAATGGCGGCGGCCACGGCGGTGGCGGAAATCGTCAGGATTTTGTTCATGGAAAATCGCGTCCTTTGGGTGGAATCTGGGGATGGCGCACAGGGGCCACCGTGCGGCGGCCGGCGCCGGAGCGGGCGATGTGCCGGCGGCTTCACGGCACATGTCCAGTCTTACGTCCGGCTGATGGACAGGTCCCCGGGTGTGGGTGTCCCCGGGAGATACGTGGAGCGGGGGAGGAGGTCGGAATGCCCGTCAGCGTGAGGCCGGGCGGTCACCAGCGTGGCCCCCGGCTGCGGGGCGCTGAGGGCAGCGCCAGCCTGCGACGGGGTGCAGTCGACGTGCGCGCCGGGCTGCTCCGTGCAGCCGTTCTGGCAGTCGCACGACGGCGGCACGGCGGTTCCGCTCCCGGCCGCGGCGGCCGGGGCGGCTGATGGATGTTCTGCCGGGTGGTCTGCTTGGTGGTGTTCGGCGGAGCGGGCGTCCGCCGGCGGGGCCGGATGGTGGCCGGCTGGGCGGGTGCCGTGTTCGGCTGCGTGGCTGCCTTCAACGGCGGCCGCGGCGGAGGCATGCGTCCCGTGGGAGCTGGCAAGGACATGCATCCCCAGGAATCCCAGGATGACGGCAAGGACTGCGGCCAGCAGGAAAGCGTGGCGGAGCAGGGCGGCGTGGCGGGCTGCAGTGGCAGCGGGCATCAGGCGCACTCCTTCCGCGTGACTGTGGTCCGGGCAGTTTCCAGAATTCCTAAGGCTACCCGTAGTCAACGCCTGCCGCCGGAGCTGTGTTCCGGGTGTGGGGGCAGCCGCAGCAGCGAAGAAACCCTCTTCGGCGGGAGGCGGAGCATAGTGCTACCATTTTCTACTTAGAACGGCATGCTACTAGACGATCGAAGGAAATGGCGATGAACGCGCACGGTGCTGGCGAGGGCTATTGGTACCCACCATCCCGGGAGCACCGAGCCACTGCGGTCAGCGTCCTCAATGCCCTTCGGGAGTACCGCGCCTCAGAGTCTGCAATGAGGCGCCGGACCCGTTCATCCATGGAAATGGGGGAGTCGGACCTGCTCGCCCTGCGGCTCCTCCTAGAGGCCGAAAGGTCCGGAGCTGCCGTCCAGCCCAAGGAACTTGCGGCGAGGCTGGGCATGACGTCGGCGTCCATGACAGCGCTCGTTGACCGCCTCGTGTCGTCCGGCCACATCACCCGCGAGCCGCACCCGACGGACCGCCGGGCCGTGATCTTGAAGCCGACGACGGGCGCCGATGCGGAAGTCCGCCATACCCTTGGGAACATGCACGCGCGCATGATCGAGGTGGCAGAGTCACTCACGCCGGAGCAGGCCCAGGCGGTCACGGAGTTCCTTCAGTCCATGCGCGACGCGGTTGACCAGATCGACATGCCCCAGGAACTGGTAGGTGCTGGACATTTCCATAAAGCTAGGTAGTCTAGCTAGGTACTAACCTAACTAGCGAGATGAGCCGGAAATGACAGCAGTAGTTGATCGCACCACGTCCCGTTCCTCCGGCGCGCTGCACGCCCAGGGCTCCATGGTCGAGAACCAGATGGGCACTTATCTCGAATCCCCCCGGGCTGGCACCGGGGAGAGCCTTCGCGGCACGGCCGGCAGCCTTGCGCCGGTGCACTGCGGGACTTCGATGGTTTCCGCACCTGTTCCCGTGTCCTCCTTGCCCTTCACCCAGTTCCACACCGGAGAAGACGAGTGGGTTTGCACCTGCGGGTTCCGGCAGAACGCAGATTTCCGGGGAGACCCCTTGGCCGCGGTTCGCGCAGCAGGGGCGCGACTCGAATCTTTGCAGTGGGAGCTGGATGCAGCTGAGTCCGCCTTCGCTTCCGCCGTCCGGGGCGCCGCTTCGGCAGGTGTCGGTACAAAGGCCCTGAGCCTGGAGACCGGCCTGACGTCGATAGAGATTCTCGAAATCCTGCAGTGAAAGCTGGTATCCGTCAGCATCTGACACTTGAGTGCGGGGCTGCCTCCGACGCCCGCATCATCGACCGGCGCTACGTGATGGGCGCCCTGGTCGGGCGCGGGGCGGAGGCCGATGTCTATCAGGCGACAGACCTGGCGAAAGGCGGCACCGCTGCCGTCAAGGTCTTTCGGTCCGAGACAGGAGCGCCGTCGTCGCCGTTTGACCGCGAGGTCGAGCTGCGCGGATGGCTGAACCACGGCAACCTGGCCAAAATGAAGGGCCGCGGGCGGATGCCCGCCGACGGGGGACCAGGTTCAGGCCGGAACTACCTTGCCACCGAGCTGGCGGCGGGGACGGACCTCCGCCGGGCCATCCACGAGGGCAAGGCCACCAGCGCGGTCAGCCTCGACTGGATGAAGGGTGTCACCGCGGCGTTGGCACACATCCACCGCCGGGGCATCGTCCACAATGACGTCAAACCCGCCAACATCATCGTCAGCCCGGCCGGGGAATCCTCACCGCGCGGCAGTGCGAAACTTATCGACTTCGGCATCGCCACCAGTTCGTGGCACCGGCCGAACGCCGCTTCCTCCGGCACGCCGCATTACCTCAGCCCGGAAGCCGTCCACGGGCTCCACACGACAAGTTCCAGCGACATCTACGCCTTGGGACTGGTGATCTTCGAAATGCTGACGGGGATCAAGGCATTCCCCGGCCCGGCTCTTGAATCCATGGTAGCCCGCACCCTCCGGTCCCCGCGGCTGCCCGACACCGTCCTGCGCCGCTGGTCCCGGCTGCTCCACTCCATGACAGAGCCAGACCCTGCCCGGCGGCCCACCGCCTCCGACGTCCAGCGCGCCTTGAGCAAGATCAGCGCGTAACGGCAGGCGCCACGAGCCCCTCTAGATGCCCAGCGTCGCAAGGCTCTGCCGCAGCGTCTCCGCCGAGTGGTGCAGGGAGGCCAGTTCGCCGTCGTCCATGGGGGTGTACAGCACTGCCCGGACGCCGCCGTGGCCCACGATGCTGGGGAGGGACAGGGCTGTGCCGGTGATTCCGTACTGTCCGTCAAGCACGGTGGAAACCGGCAGCACCGCGTTTTCACCGCGCAGCAGCGCCTCCACGATGCGGGCACCGGAGAGGCCGATCGCATAATTCGTGGCGCCTTTGCCGGCGATCACCTTGTAGGCCGCCTGCGTCACTTCCCGCGCGGTGTCGGCGAGGTATTCGGGCGTGAAGACGCGCTCGCCGTCCACCGTCCAGTTGCGGATGGGGACCGGGCCGATCGTGGCGCCGGACCAGACCGGGAACTCGGTGTCGCCGTGCTCGCCCACCATGCTGGCGTGCACGCTGGCGAGGGAGACTCCTGCCCTGTGCGCCAGCAGCCAGCGCAGCCGCGACGTATCGAGCACCGTGCCGGAGGAAAAAATCCGCGACGGCGGCAGCCCGGAGATCTTCTGCGCGGCAACGGTCAGCACGTCGCAGGGGTTGGTCACCAGCACGTAGACGGCGTCCGGTGCGTGCTTGAGCAGTTGCGGCATGAGCTGCTCGAGAATGCGGACGTTGGTTCCGGCAAGGTCCAGGCGCGTCTGGCCCGGCGCCTGTTTGGCCCCGGCGGTGATGACAACGACGTCGGCCCCTTCCGTCGCGGCGATGTCCCCGCCGCCGGTGACAGTGGCCGCCGCGGCCGAGAACTGGGTGCCGTGCGCGAGGTCGAGAACCTCCGCTTCGGCTTTGGCCGCGTTGACGTCAAAGAGGGCGACGCTGCTGGCGGAGCCGCGGATCAGGGCCGCGTAGGCGAGGGACGAGCCCACGCTGCCGGCGCCGACGATGGCCAGTTTTGAGCCGGGATTCTGGGACATGGGCTTGTGCTTTCTTGTCAGGCCGGGGGCGGGGCAACGGAGCCGGCCGTCTCGCCGCCGTCAATTACGAACTCGGCGCCCGTGACAAACGAGGATTCGTCGGCTGCCAGGTACACCGCCAGGTCCGCGATCTCCGTGGGCTGTCCGGTCCGGTGCAGGGGGACATGTCCGGTGTCGAAGGTCATGCCGGCGGTCATAGGCGTTTCGATGACGCCGGGGTGCACCGAGTTGACCCGGATCCCGGAGCCGCCGAGGTCCAGGGCGGCACTCTTAGTCAGGCCCCGGACGCCGAATTTCGACGCCGTGTAGCCGGAGAGGTTCTCGTAACCGCGGAGGCCCGCGATCGAGGAGACGTTGATGATGGATGCGGTGCCCGCCTTTGCCATCGCCGGCGCGGCCGCCTTGATGCCGTTGAAGACGCCGGTGAGGTTCACATCGATGATCCGGGCCCAGTCCTCGTGCGGAAACTCGTCGATCCGGCCGAAGTTCACAATGCCGGCGTTGTTGACCAGGATGCTGAGGCCGCCGAAAGCCGAGACTGCCTCGCTCACCGCCGCATCCCAGTCCGCAGGCCTGGTCACGTCGAGGTGGACGTAGCGCACTCCGTCGCCGAGCCGGGCAGCCAGCTGACGGCCGTCGTCGTCCAGTACATCCCCGGCGACAACGTTGGCACCTTCTTCGAGGAACCGCCGCGCAATGGCGGCGCCGATGCCGCGCGCACCGCCGCTGACCAGTGCCACCTTGCCGTCCAACCGTCCCATCGCGGGTCCTCTCGGGAGCGAGCCTGCCTGGGGACGCGGACGTCCGGGCTCGGCTCCAAGCTCACCAAGGACAGCGGGGCTTGGGCAGGGCCGTTGGACCCTACGGGGTAGCTCCAGGCCGGACAGCACGATGGCGGCCTGGCAGCCGCCGTCGTGCGTGCATCAGGTCAGAGGTGCTGGATGCCCGCCCGCTGCATGGCGTCCTTGTAGACCTCGACGTTCTTGCCGAGGAGTTCCTCCTGCTTGGCGGGGGAGACGGCGAAAGCGCGGCCGCCCAGGGCGGTGGCCTTGTAGATCTTCACGCCGCGGTTCTTCAGGGAGGAGTGGTACGTCTTCTCGAAGAGCGTGAGGAAGGAGTGGGCGTCGGCGCCGTGGGCGATGATGGCGGACACCCGCTTGTTGATCTTGAGGAACTGGCGGAAGGGCCGCAGGCCGTCGGTCTTTTCCTGCACGTTCAGGGCGGAGGGAAGATCGGCGTCGCGGACCCAGGGGTAGGCGTTCCACGGCATCACGTAGCGGGGGTCCAGCTCCACCGCCTCGTAGATTGAGGTGGCACGGCGGGCAGTCTCGTCCTCGTTGAAGTGGGAGACAAAGCCCGACTCGCAGCCCTTGCCCGGGGCGATGTGCAGGCTGACGATCCGGCATTCGTCCTCGTCATGGACGGGATCGATGTACGGAACAACCGACCCCGGCTTCTTTTCCATCAGTTCGTCGCAAAGCTGCGTTACGGCGGCGATGTTCGGTTCCTGCAGCAGCGTCTTCTTCTCGTCCCAGTCAATCGTCACGATTTCTCCCTCAGCACTTGGCGTCCAGAATCAGGCGTCTCGTTCCACTCTACGCTTCCGGCCGGGACGGCGTTTTTCGGCGTCGGATTGCGGCGCTGGGTCTGGGGTCCGGATCCTTGCGGACAGCTGGCTTATGTGGTTAGCTACATGAGTAATGAACCAACAGGCCGGGTTGCCCGGCCATCCACGAAAGGGCGGCCCGCGGTGCTTGACGACTCCCGTCCGATTTTTCTTCAGATCGCAGAGCTGATTGAGGGTGACATCGTGGCCGGCGCCCTGGCGGAAGAGGCCCAGGCGCCGTCCACCAACGAATTCGCCGCGTTCTACCGGATCAACCCCGCCACTGCGGCCAAGGGGATCAACAAACTCGTCGACGAGGGAATTCTTTACAAGAAAAGGGGGATCGGCATGTTCGTGGCCACAGGAGCACGGACCCGGTTGCTGGAACGGCGGCGGGAAGAGTTCTTCCACGACTTCGTCCAGCCGCTCACCCGGGAAGCGCGCAGGCTCGGCATCAGCGCCGACGCGCTGGCCGACATGATCAACCGCAGTAACTCAGATCCCGTACTAACGGAAAGGAGCGCGGGACGGTGGATGCACTAACGTTGCCGCCGGTCATCGAACTGACGGGCGTCACCAAACGCTACAAAGACACAAAGGCCGTTGACGGAGTCACCCTCCGCATCGACGGAGGCAAGATCTACGGCCTGCTGGGGCGGAACGGCGCCGGCAAGACAACCCTGATGTCCATTCTTACCGCCCAGGACCCGGAGACGTCGGGCACCGTCCGGGTCTTCGGCCAGCACCCCTACGAAAACGACGCCGTCCTGTCGCGGATGTGCTTCATCAGGGAATCGCAGAAGTACCCCGGGGACTTCACACCCGCCCAGGCGTTCAAGTCGGCGTCCCTGTTCTTCGCCAACTGGGACCAGGATTTCGCGGACCGTTTGGTGGAGGAATTCGCCCTGCCGCTCAAGCGCCGCATCAAGAAGCTCTCCCGCGGGCAGTTGTCCGCCGTCGGCGTCGTTATCGGACTCGCGGCGCGTGCCGAGCTGACATTCTTCGATGAGCCATATCTGGGGCTCGACGCCTTCGCCCGGCAGATCTTCTATGACCGGCTGGTCGAGGACTACTCGCGCCACCCGCGCACCATCATCCTTTCCTCGCACCTCATCGACGAGGTGGCCAACCTGCTCGAACACGTCCTCCTGATTGACCAGGGGCGGATCATCCTGGACGACGACGCCGAGAACATCCGCGGCTCGGCCGTCACCGTCACCGGCGAGGAGACAAACGTGGCCGCGTTCACCGCCGGGCGGACTGTGCTGCACCGGGAGCGGCTGGGATCGCTGGCGTCCGTGACCATGGAGGCGCGTCTCGGCAGCGCGGACCGTGCCCGGGCCGCGGATCTGGGACTGGAACTGTCCCCGGTGTCCCTGCAGCAGTTCGTCGTCCGGAAGACGACCGCGGCGGCCGGCCGAGCCGGCGTCGAACCCCGCACAGTAACGGAGCCATCAGAACTGGAGGTGGCGCCATGAACCGCGCCGTGAGTGTCGCCCGCATGCAGCTGATCAACAAGTGGACGTTCCTGGGGATCCCGGCGCTGATCATCGCCGGCAGCTTTGCCCTGACATATGCCATCTGGCTCATACTTCCGAGCGATGCGGACACCCGCGTTTCCGGAGCCGCGCAGTCAGTGGTCTGGTACTTCCTGGCGCTCGGCATCCAGTCGCTGACCTACACGTTCCCCTTCTCGCAGGCCATGAGCGTCAGCCGCCGCACGTTCTTCATCGGCACCACCGGGCTGTTCGCCGTCGTGGCCCTGGGCATCAGCCTGCTCTACTTTGTGCTGGGCCGTGTGGAACTGGCGACCAACGGCTGGGGCCAGAACGGGCAGCTCTATTTCCTGGGGTGGGCGGCTGAGAGCCCGGCCGCCGTCCAAATCCTGTTCAATTTCCTCGTGATGCTGGCCCTCTACATGACCGGTTTCTGGTTTGCCACCGTGTACAAGCGGTGGCGGGCCACGGGGATGCTGGTGGCCTGGAGCATCATCGCGGTAGTGCTGGTGGGCCTGATCGCACTCGCTGGCTGGCAGGGCTGGTGGCCGCAGGTGGGTGCCTGGTTCGCGGCCCAGACGCCACTGAGCGTCAGCGGCTGGACGGCGCTCCTCTGCGCAGCGCTCGCTGTGGGCTCGTACCTGACCCTGCGCCGGGCAACCCCCTGACAGGATCGGGCCGGGGCCGGCAGGTCCGCGGTAGGGCAAAGGTCCCGGAAACCGGGACCTTTGCCCTACCCATGTCCGCCGCCCGGGCGTACGCTTAAAGCGCCTGCAGGTAGCCGTCAGATTTGCTCGGGTCGTTCAGGACATTCAGTTGTCCGGGCCAGCTCATAGCGAGATCGCGAAGGTACCTGCAGGCTTTGTGTGCGCGGACAATTGCCCGAAGGCAGGCCAGGCGTGAACTCTGAAGCGATGGAACGGGCCCGGGCTGTCGAAGCCCAGTTGACGGACGATGAGCGTTTCTCGCTTCTCATCAGTGTCATGGGCACCAACGAGGTCCTCAAAGACAAGGACCCGCGCATCCCCGACGGTGTCCCGATGAGCGCCGGCTATACGCCCGGCATCCCGCGCCTGGGCATCCCCGCGCTGCTGATGAGCGATGCGAGCCTGGGCGTGACCAACCCCGGTTACCGGGAGGGAGACACCGCCACCGCGCTCCCGGCGTCGATTGCCCTTGGGGCCACCTTCAACCCTGAACTCGCCCGCCGGTCCGGGCGACTGGTGGGCCGGGAGGCCCGCAGCAAAGGACTCAACGTCCAGCTGGCCGGCGGCCTCAACCTGCACCGCGACCCGCGCAACGGCCGGAATTTCGAGTACCTGTCCGAGGACCCCTGGCTCACCGGGGTGCTGGGCGCGGAGTCGGTCAAAGGCATCCAGGGCGAACAGGTCATCTCCACGGTCAAGCACTTCTCCCTGAACTGCAACGAAACGAACCGGCACTGGCTGGACGCCGTCATCGATCCCGCCGCGCACCGGGAATCCGACCTGCTCGCGTTCGAGATCGCCATCGAGCGTGCCCGGCCCGGCTCGGTCATGACGGGGTACAACAAGGTCAACGGCACCTACGCCGGCGGCAACAGGACACTGCTCCAGGACATCCTGAAGGGCGCCTGGGGCTTCCCCGGCTGGGTAATGTCCGATTGGGGCGCGACGCCGGGCTGGGACTTCGCGCTGCAGGGCCAGGACCAGGAATCCGGCGCCCAGATCGACGTCATGATGTGGGGGAAGGAGCCATTCACCTCCCCGCTGCGCGACGCCTACGCCGCAGGGGAATTCCCCAAGGAACGTCTCTCCGGGATGGTGCGGCGCATTCTCTACGCCATCTTCGACGTCGGCATTGACCGCTGGGAGGGAACGCCCGACGTCGACCTGGCTGCCCACGCCGACATTGCGCTTGAGACGGCACGGCAGGGGATCGTTTTGCTGAAGAACGACGGCGTGCTCCCGCTGCAGCCGCCGTCTGCCGGGGGTGCGCCCCTCAAGATCGCGGTGATCGGAGGACATGCCCAGCTGGGAGTTCCGATCGGGGCCGGATCAAGTGCCGTGGCGCCGCCAGGCGGCTACGCCGAAGTCCACACAGTGGGCGGCCCGGGCATCATGGGCAGCATGCGGAACCTCTACCTGCTGCCGTCCTCGCCGCTGGCAGAACTGCAGCGGCTGCTGCCCGATGCCGCGATTGAATACGACCCCGGGATGAGCCCGGCCGAGGCAGCATTGCTGGCGCGGCGCTGCGACGTGGCCCTTGTTTTCGGTATCCGATTGGAGGGTGAAGGCTACGACAACGCGGACCTGTCCCTGCCATGGGGCCAGGATGCCGTGATCGAGGCCGTCGCGGACGCCAACCCGGCCACCGTGGTGGTCCTCGAGACCGGCAATCCCGTCGCGATGCCGTGGCTTCCGAAGGTCCGCGCCGTTCTCGCGGCCTGGTATCCCGGCCAGTGCGGCGGGCGGGCCATCGCGGAAATCCTCACCGGAGCCGTCAACCCGTCCGGGAAACTCCCGCTGACCTTCCCTGTAGGCCTGGACCAGACACCCCGGCCGGAGCTGCCGGGGCTCGGCACGCCGTGGGGGACTCCGACGACCATCACCTACAACGAGGGATCCGACGTCGGTTACCGCTGGTTCGCCAGGACGGGGCACCGGCCGCTCTTCGCGTTCGGCCACGGACTCAGCTACACCCGCTTCGAGTACGCAGACCTGTCGGTGACACACCGGGGTGTGGTGCGGGCTGAGTTCACCATAACCAATGCGGGCCAACGGCGTGGGGCCGACGTTCCGCAGCTGTATCTCCTTGAGGAACCTGCCGGTCCCCGGATGCGCCTGCTCGGCTTTGAACGCGTGGACCTTGAGCCCGGCGAATCACGGACCGTCACGCTGGATGTTGATCCGAGGCTGCCGGCTTCCTTCGACACGGACCGCGGGCAATGGCACATCTCCGCCGGCAGCTACCGCCTGGCGCTGGGCCACTCCGCCGGCAACTACGCCTTAGAGGCCGACGTGACCCTGCCGGAGAAGTGGTTCGGGAGGTAGCGTGCCTTGGCGCGGTGCCGGAGTCTGCGTCGGTGACGGCTCGTATCTCCGGTGCCTGGCATCGGCGCAGCCGTGTCAGGCAGGGCCGGGCCGGTGTGTGGGGTGCCGGTCAGGGGTGTGCCGGGGAGGGGTGGTGCGGTGGAGTGGTAGGTGTGGCCGGTGGGGGTGGTGACTTGAAGGGTGTGTCTGGGGCCGGGGCGTGGCCTGACGGTCCAGCGGGGGGTTTCTTTGGTGTGGTTGCAGGCTTCGCAGAGTCCGGCGCCGTTGCCGGCGTTGGTGGGGCCGCCGTTGTGCCAGGGGACGATGTGGTCCAGGTGCCGGATGGGCGCGTCGCAGTAGGGGGTGCGGCAGGTGTCGTCCCGGGCGGTGATGAAGCGGCGGAGCCCTGGCGGGAAGAGCCGGGCCCGGGAGTCGAGGGCGACAAGTTCCCCGGTGCCGGGCGCGGTGTAGAGTCGCCGGAGCCAGAGGGTCAGGTCCGCGCCGTTTTGCGTCGGCGGTCCCGCGTCGGTTCCGGCTTCCGGTCCCGCCTCGGTTCCTGTTTCCGTTCCCGGTGGGGGTGCAGCGTTGGGTCCCGCTTCCGGTTGGGCGCCGGCGAGGAGTTTTCGGGTCCAGCCGGCGGGGACGATGCCGTAGCCGGGGAGGCGGGCGGGTTCCGCGTCTCCCTTCAGGAGGGTGCGGTCGGTCATGATGAGCTGGATTTCGATGCCGGTGATCCCGCCGGGGGTGCCGGTGGTCCGTTCGACGAGGGCGTCGGCTTTGAGCTGCCCGCGGGTGCGGGGGTCTCCCGCGGCGCGGGCGCTGTCGGCATGCCGGGTCAGGGCGGCGTACACGGCGACCCCGGCGGCGGCGGGCAGCAGGGCGGTGAGGTAGCACATGGTGTCCGGGGCCGGGCGGAGGGTCACGGTCCGTTCGGTCGCGGCGTGGGCGGCACGCTGGGTGACGGTGCGCGGGTCCCGCCGGTACGCCGCAGCCCGGGCCGCGGCGATGATCGTCCGGTCACCGGCGCCGTCGAACGTGCCCGTGTCCGCGGCGAGTTCCTCATCGACGGCGGCCCGGTCCGCCGCGGTCAGCGCCGCTGTTTCCTTCACGATCAGGGTGGCGCGCCATTCGTTGACCTGCCCGGTCTCCAGCGCCGCCAACGTGCGGGGCATTTCGGTGACCATGGCTTTGGCCAGGCCCAGGAGCCGGCCGCCCTTGGCCGGGGATTCGCGCCGGGCCAGCGCAATCTGTGCCGCGACTCCGGCGCCGAGTTCGTCCGCCGGCATCCCGGCGGCGGCCTGTTCGCGGCGCTGGAGCAGGTCAAACTCGACAGACAGCCGCGCCTGCCGGGCCGACAGGGCAGACTTCTCATCCTCGAGTTCGCGGATCTCAGCAATCAACCCAGCCCCGGACGACTGGGCCCCTTCCAGCCCCGGCAGCTGAGGGTCTTCCGGCCAAACCCCGCTTGGCTCGCCCGCTCCCGGACCCGTCGGGTCCGGACGGATGACGGCCACCCCCGGCACGTCCGCGATCGCCGTATCTGGTACCGCTCGGGGAGCCAATCCGGGCTCCTGCTCGCCGTTCATGGATTCAAACTATCGGGCACCACCGACATTTTTCGCGGCCGCCGGAACCGGTTCTTCCGTAAGCTTTGTAGGAACGCTCCGCTCGACCCAAGGACCCCATGCCCATCAACAGACTGTCGCTGAAACAGGACGGGTTTACCGGATTCCGGGCGCTCGGGGACCTGGAGATCAACCGGATCCCGCAGAAGCCAGGGATTTTCGCCGTGCTGCAGCCCGAGGGTTTCCAGCCGCAGTTCCTGGCCCGGAGCACAGCCGGCGTCTTCAAGAAAAAGGATCCCACCCTCAAGCCGGATATCCTCGCCGCTGAATGGGTCGACGGCGCCGACATCCTCTACGTGGGCAAGGCAGGCCCGGGCAGCAAGGGCAACCGCGGCCTCCGCCGCCAGATCCAGGAATTCGTCGACTTCGGCCAGGGCAAGCCGCCCGGCCACTGGGACGGCCGGCTCATCTGGCAGCTCGCCGCCGCCAACAAGCTGGTCATCGCGTGGAAAGAACTGCCCGTCGAGCAGCTGAACGCGGCCGAAGCCGGCTGCCACGCAGCGTTCGTGGAGGAGTACGGCAGGCTGCCGTTTGCCAACCTTGTCCAAGCGCGGATCAAAGGCAGCTAGGTACGGCTTAGAGTCCGCCCCGGAACGTAAACCGCCCCGCCACCAGCGTGGCGGCCACCGGCATAGCCGCGAACCGTGCGTCCGAAACTGCCAGCGGGTCGGCGTCGAGCACGGCGAGGTCCGCCGGATCGCCCGCCCGGACTGTGCCCCGCCCGCGCGTTGACGCCGTCAAGGCTTCCTGCCGGGTGAGGGCCTGCTCCGGGTGCCAGGGCCCGCGCCCGTCCTGGCGCGACCGGGTGGTGGCCGCCGACATCGCAGTCCACGGCTCCAGCGGCGCCACGGGCGCATCGGAGCCCAGCGCCAGTGTCGCCCCGGCCGCCAGCAGCGACCGCAGCGGGAACGCCCGGTCCGTGCGGCCCGCCCAATTGGAATCGGCGGCATCGCGGTCGTCCAGGGCGTGGGCGGGCTGGACGCTGGCGGTCAGGCCCAGCTGGCCAAAACGGGCGAAGTCCTCGCTCCGGACAAACTGGGCATGCTCAATCCGGCCGGCGATCCCCGCCTCCGCAAACGCATCCAGCGCCACCTCGTTGGCGGCGTCGCCGATCGCATGTACCGCCGGCACGAAGCCGGACTCCCGGGCCCGGACCAGCAGCTCCAGGAGGTCCGCCTCACTGACAGTGAGCAGGCCGCGGCCGCCATGCGGATACGGGTCCACGCAATACGCCGTGCGGGTGTTCAGCGAGCCGTCGATCAGCACCTTGAGCGGCCCCACCCGCAGCAGCCCCGCCCCGCCGTCGAGCTCCTGACCGGTCCGCATGCCGGCCGCAACGGCGCGGTCCAGGTCCTGCGGGTAGACCCCTGCCTCCACACGGAAGGCCTCGAAGCCGCCAGCCACGCGGCGCAGCCACACGTCGCGGTTCCATGTCATTTCGAAATCGACAATCCCCACGATCCCGCGGGCGGCGGCCGTTTGCGCGGACTCCTGCACCCATTCGTCCACCACTTCGTCCGGAAGTTTTCCCAGCTCCCGGGTCAGAGCAAAGGCCGGTTCCTCGCGCAGCAGCCCGGAGGAATCCACTGCCACGCCGTACCGCGAGGCGGCCGCGCTGTTGAGCCAGACGCAGTGCAGGTCATGGCTCAGCAGCGCCGTCGGCACCCCGCCGGTGGCGCCGTCGAGCAGCGCCAGGCTGGGAACATCGGCCCAGACAGCGTCCCGGAAGCCGACGCCCACCACTGTCAGTCCGTCGCCGCCGTCGCGCCCCGCCATCTGGGAATGTACGACGGCGGCCGCCTCGCCCGCCGATCCGGCGCCGGAGAGATCGATCCGGTTGGCGGCGAGGGCCCACTGCGTCATGTGGACATGCTCATCCCACAGACCCGGAATGAGGTACCGGCCGTCAAGGTCCAGCACCTGCGCGCCCGGCGCCGCCGTGCCCGCCGCCTCACCCGCCGTCGCGATCCGCGCCACCACGCCGTCCACCACGTGCACGTCGTACAGGGCAGTCCCGCCGGGCAGCCGCACTGAGGCGAGCAGGAGGTGGTTCGCAGGATCGGCATCAGTCGCAGGCATACGAAACAGGCTAGGGGCCGGCAGCTGCAGCGCCAATCCGGACGCGCCGGAGCAGCGGCCGGCCGCCCCACCCGGGACTTTCGCCCCTTGCCCCGGCAACGCACACCATCCAAGCTAAATTCTGGGGCGGTTCCTGCACGCCATTGGGGGATGAATCGCCTGTTTGATCAGATGTACGGTCTCGCTCGAACCTTGGGGAAGGAAAAGGGCATCCTGCGCTGGCCCGCGTCTGCGGGCCCAGGGCGGGAGACCGCAGCCACCATGACTGTCCACAGCGATTTGTACACTCCACAGGCCGCCCACGGGCACAACGGGAGCTCTGATGCCCTGTGACCCACCGACACCACGGCACCCGGAGCAGCGCCTACTACGCCCATCCCTCACACGGTGATCCCAAGATCAAAGTGCTCATCCGCATCGACACCCTGGCGGAGCAGGCCCGGGTGGACGTCAGGGGAGTGGTCACGCCCGCCAACATCCGCGCCCTCTACGTCGTGTGCCGGCGGGTGGCCGCCAAACTGCCCGGCTACGAAATCGTAGTGGACCTAACCCACGCCCGCGTGACAGCGGACGCCATCGAAGAACTCCACGAGCACGCCCGCCGGTCCGTCATGTCCTCCGGCATCGACGCCTCCGTGACGCCCTGCCGGCTGCGCATCGTAGACCCGCCCACCATCCTCAGAGTCAAGGAGCACGCATGAAAGCGCTCGTCTACGGCGGTCCCGGAGAGAAATCCTGGACAGACGTCCCCGACCCGAAGATCCAAAACCCCAGCGACGCGATCGTGAAAGTGGACACCACCACCATCTGCGGCACGGATCTCCACATCCTCAAGGGGGATGTTCCCGCCGTGACGAAGGGGCGGATCCTGGGCCATGAAGGCGTCGGGACCATTACCGAAGTCGGCTCCTCGGTGACCAGCCTGAAAGTGGGCGACCGCGTCATCATCTCCTGCATCAAGTCCTGCGGCCACTGTGCCAACTGCAAGACCGGGCTCTACTCGCACTGCATGGGCGACGAAGGGGCTTCCGGCATCGGCTGGGTCTTCGGCCACCTGATAGACGGCACCCAGGCCGAGTATGTGCGGGTGCCGTACGCCGAGAATTCGCTCCATCTGCTCCCCGAGGGCGTTCCCGACGAACGGGCGGTGATGCTCTCCGACATTCTGCCCACCGGCTTCGAGATCGGGGTGCAGTACGGCCGCGTAAAGCCCGGTGACACAGTCGCCGTCGTGGGTGCAGGCCCGGTGGGTCTCGCCGCGATCGCCACGGCCGGCCTCTACGGAGCGGCCACCATCATCGCCGTCGACCTTGACGCGAACCGGCTGGAGAAATCGCGCGAGTTCGGGGCCACCGACGTCGTCCTCTCCAGCGACGCCGACTGGAAGGACCAGGTGCTGGCGCTGACCGACGGGCAGGGCGTGGACGTGGCCATCGAGGCGGTGGGCATCCCGGCGACCTTCAGCATGTGCACGGAGGTGGTGCGCCCCGGCGGCAACGTGGCCAACGTGGGTGTGCACGGCAAGCCCGTCGAGCTGCATGTGGAAAATCTCTGGATCCAGAACATCAACATCAGCATGGGCCTGGTGAATGCCAACACCACCTCGATGCTGCTCAAGCTCGTGGCCCAGAACAAGGTGCCCGCGGAGAAGTTCGCCACCCACCACTTCAGCTTCGACCAGTTCCTGGAGGCGTACGACACCTTCGCCCGGGCAGCCGAGACCAAAGCGCTCAAGGTGGTGATCACGGCGTGAAAGCTGTGGTTGTCTACGATTCGGCCTACGGCAACACCAAATCCGTCGCCGAAGCGATCGCCGGCTCGCTCGACGGGCTCGAGGCGACACCCGTGCCCGTGGGCGAATTCAAACCCGAGGCGCTCGCGGCGGGGGACCTCCTGGTGGTGGGCAGCCCCATCAACGGCTGGCGCCCGACGCCGAAAATCACCACGCTGCTTTCGTCCCTGGGCAGCGGTTCCCTCCGGGGCGTGAACGCAGCGGCGTTCGACACCCGCGTCCGGATGTTCATCCACGGCGACGCCGCGAAAAAGATATCCCATGCGCTCAAAGCCGGCGGCGCGGACATCATCGCCGAACCCATGCCGTTCTACGTCAAAGGCAGCGAAGGGCCACTACGCGACGGCGAAATCGAGAAGGCCGAGAGCTGGGCCCAGAGCCTTTTGACCTCGCTGGGACGCTGACCCGGCGGCCACGTTGAACCGGAGGTCCTGACCGGGACCATGTGAAAGGACGGCGCTCATGCGACCAGGCCGGATCGTAATGCTCGTCTTAGGCACGCTCAGCGCACTCCTTGGCCTGGGGCTGCTGGCCGGTGCCGGGGCCGTGGGCTGGGCAAACTACCAGCAGCGCGACAACGGATTCTTCACCACCCCCGTGGAGCGCTTCACCGCGGATTCCTATGCCCTCACCTCGCCGCAACTCGACATCATGACGGAACGCAGTTTCCCGGAAACGGCCCCCGTGGTGGTGCCCGGAAGCATCCTGATCCGAGGTTCTGCAGCCGACCCGGCGCAGGCAATCTTCATCGGGATCGCCCCGCAGTCCGAGGTGTCGGCATACCTCGCCGGCGTCAACCACTCCGAGATCGTCGACGTCAGATTCGCGCCGTTCAGGGCGCAGTACCGGGATATTCCCGGCACGGCGGCTCCGGCACCGCCTGCGGACCAGACATTCTGGACCGCCGTGGCCACCGGGCCGGGCACCCAGGAACTGCAGTGGGACCTGCGGCCGGGCTCGTGGGCCGTGGTCATCATGAATGCCGAGCCCGCCACGCCGGTGGCCGTGGACCTGCGGGCCGGAGCCCGTTCCGATCTCCTGTGGCCCGTTTTTATTGGTCTCCTGGTCGGCGGAATCCTGTTCCTGGTCATTGGTGTTCCCCTGATCGTGTTCGGCGCCGCCGGGCTGGGCCGCGGCAAGGGCGGACCGCCGGCGGGGCCCGGTTACCCGGCGCAGCAGCAGGGCGTGCCGCCGGCCGGACCCGGTTATCCGGCGCAGGGCTACGGACCGCCGGGCCCCGGCATCCAAGGTCCGGCAGGCGCTGCCGGGCCCGGCGGCGTGGCTGGACCTGGCCAGCCGTATCCCGCCCAGCCTTATCCAGGCCAGCCCGGTCCGGGCCAGCAGACCTCCCTTGCCCAGCCCTATGCGGCCGGCACCGTGGCGGGAGCACCGCCGGACGGGGGTGTTGTGTATCCGGCCCGGCTCAGCGGCTACCTGGACCCTGAGCTGTCCCGCTGGAAGTGGCTGGTCAAGTGGTTCCTGGCCATCCCGCACTTCATCGTGCTCTTCTTCCTGTGGTTCGCCTTCGGCGTGGTCACCATCGTGGCGTGGTTTGCCATCCTGTTCACCGGGCACTACCCGCGCTCGCTGTTCAACTTCAACGTGGGGGTCATGCGCTGGAGCTGGCGGGTGGCGTTCTACTGCTACGCCGCGCTCGGCACCGACCGCTACCCGCCCTTTACGCTGGAGCGCACCGAATACCCGGCCGACTTCGACGTCGACTACCCCGAGAAGCTCTCCCACGGCCTGGTGCTGGTGAAATCCTGGCTGCTGGCCTTTCCGCACCTGCTGATCATCGCGCTGCTGACCGGCACCGCCCAGACCTGGGTGTACCACGACGACGAATGGGTGCAGGTGGGCACCGGGATGTCCCTGTTCGGGCTGCTGGTCTTCATCGCTGGGGTCATCCTGCTGTTCACCGGCGTGTACTCGAGGGGCCTCTTCAACTTCCTGATGGGCTTGAACCGCTGGATCTATCGGGTCAGCGCCTATGTGGCACTGATGCGTGACGAGTACCCGCCGTTCCACCTCGACATGGGCCCGCAGGACCCTGGAGACCTCTCCGCCCGTCCCGCCCTGGCACCGCCGGGTCCCGGCTACCCTGTGCTCCCCGGAAGCCCGCCGCAAGGCGAAGCCGGCCGGCCGGGTTTCTACGGGATCGGCGGGCCGGCAGCGTCGGGCCAGGGTGCGCAGGAGCCCGCGCCGGGCACGGGCAGCCCGGACAACCCGCCGGGCCCGGACAACCCGCCGGGCCCGGACAACCCGCCGGGCCCGGATACCCCGCCGCGCACCTAGGACCAGCAGCGCAAGCCATCCAACCCTGACCGGGCAGGAAGGCCGGGCTGCCCCCAGAGGGTGCCCGAACGTCCCGCTGCCTGCACCCAAAAAACTTTTCTTCATGCATTTGCATCCAAATGCTATGCCCCGCCGGTAGTAGGGGTGTCAGCAAAAATCGCCCGCATGGCGGGCCGTTGAAGGAGATGTAAATGCGTACCAGCCTTTTCACCGCAGGCGCCGTGGCAATCGCGGCCTCCCTCGCCCTTGCCGGCCCCGCCCAAGCGGCCGAATCAGACGCCCAACTGTCCGTCCTCCATGGCGTTCCCGGACTCACGGTCGATGTCTGGGTCAACGGCGAACGCACCCTCGACGACTTCACCCCCGGCACCCTGGCCGGCCCCCTGGCCCTGCCCGCCGGAAGCTACGACCTGGCCATTACAGCCGCCGACGCCGCAGATGCCTCGGCCCCCGTGATCGGACCGGTGACGGTCACGCTCGCGGCCAGCGGCAACTACACCGCCGTGGCCAACCTCGACGCAGAGGGCAAGCCGACCGCCAACTTCTTCACCAACGACGTTTCGCAGATTGACGCAGGCAAGGGCAAACTGACCGTGCGCCACACGGCTGCGGCTCCGGCCGTGGACGTCCTCGCCGGCGGTTCGCCCGTCATCTCCGGCCTGGCCAACCCCAACGAGGAGACGCTCACGCTTGATCCCGGCACCCTGTCCGTTGCGGTTGCCGCCGCAGGTACCACGGACCCGGTGATCGGCCCGGCCGATGTGACGGTCGCCGAGGGCACGCACACCGTGGTGTACGCCTGGGGCAGCCTCGCGGACAACAACCTGCAGGTGGCTGTGCAGAACATTGAGGGCCTGCACTCCGCACCCGCCGGTGTTCCCGGCGCACGGTCCGGCGCCGCTGACGCCGGGGCCGGCCTCAACGGCCAGACGGCCGCCGCAGCGGGCATCGGGGCCGCGGCTCTCCTGCTCCTGGCCGGCGGGATCGCCGCGTCCCGCAGGCGGCCGGCACTCCGCCGCATCCGCTAGGCAATAACCCCTAGCCCGGCCGCCCGGCATCCCGCCGGGCGGCCGGGCCCTGGGCTGGTCCACAGGAGGAGGTCAGGCATGAAGATCACGACGGCGCCGGCAGGCCGGAACCCTGTGTGCTCGTCCGCCGGTCCGCGGACGAGCTCGCGGAGCTCCGCCAGCAGCTCCGCGGCACGCTTCGCTGCCGCCCTGGCAACAGCGCTGCTGGTCGCAGGCTGCACGGCCCCCCAAAACACCGCTCCCCAGAACACCGCCTCCCAGGACAGTGCACCTCAAGTCACCTCCAGCCCGGAGGTTGCCGCCCCGCAGGACACGGCGGCCCCGCAACGGCCGGCCCAGGCCGGGGCCTCCTCTATCCCGGTCCGGCCGGCAACGCCGCTGGCACCGACACCCCGGGACCCCGCCCCGCGGAACCTCACCGTGGAGGGGACCACCATCAACATGCCGGTTGTCGAGGTGGGAGTCAGTCCGGACGGGCAGATGGAGATCCCGGAACCCTTTGAGGAGGCCGGCTGGTACCGGTTCGGACCGGCGCCAGGAGCGGCTGCCGGAACTGCCGTGATCGCGGCGCACGTGGACACAACGTCCGATTCGGCGCCCTTTTCCCAGCTCAAATCGCTCACGCCAGGCACCCTGGTGACGGTGCAGCGGGAAGGGGCGGGTCCCGCCACCTTCCGCGTGACCGGCGTCGAACTGATGGCCAAGGACGCGTTCGACGGCGCGTCCCTCTTCCGGCGTGACGGCCCGCCCCAGCTGAAGCTGGTGACCTGCGGCGGCCGATGGCTGGACGAACAGCAGGACTACGGCGACAATGTCATTGTCACGGCGGTGCCTGCATGATGCAGGATGCAGCGCTCATCGTCGCCTCCAGCAGCGGGAAGGAGCCGGGCTTGGCACCTTTCACGGACTCCTCCGCGTGGGACGCGCAGCTCAACGAGTCCTTCGCGGCCGGCGACGAAACCGCGCTGGCAGAGGCGTACCGGCAGTTCTCGCCGTTGGTGCACACGCTCGCCCTGCGCACGCTGCGCGACAGTTCCGCGGCCGACGACGTCACCCAGGAGGTGTTCATCCGGGTGTGGCGCTCGCGGTCCGCGTTCGACCCGGCCAAGGCGCGGCTCCCGGCGTGGATCGTCGGGATCACCCGGAACGTGGTCACGGACGCCCAGGCGGCTTCGACGCGGGAAACCCGGAAGGTGCTGGCCGCCGTCGAGCTCGCCCCGGCCCCGGAAGTATCCGCCGGGCACGCAACCGCAGAGGAACTGGCCGACCGCCTGCTGCTCGACGGTGAACTGGAGAAGCTGGGCGAGCCGCAGGGATCCATCCTGAAGCTCGCCTTTTACGATGACCTGACGCATTCGCAGATTTCCCAAAAACTGGACTTGCCGCTGGGTACGGTCAAAAGCCATATCCGCCGCAGCCTGTCCCAGCTCAGAAGCCGATTGGAGGTAGACCGTGCAACATCTTGACGAGGAGTCCTTGAGCTTGCTGGCCCTTGGCGAAGACCTCGGAGACGACGCCGCGGACCACCTCCGTTCCTGTGCCGACTGCGCAGCGGAACTTGAGGGCCTGCGCCGGGTTGTGGTGGCGGCGCGGCCCGGACCGGAGGACGCTGCCCTGGCACAGCCCGGGCCGCACGTCTGGGCCGGAATCCACAGTGCCCTGGGGCTGGGCAGCGCCGTTGCCGCCGACCCGCTGGGCCCTCCGCCGGAATCGCCCTTCCGGCCGGCGGCACCGTCGCCCTCCGGGGTCCCGGCCGAACTCCCGGCCCCGGACGCGGGGGCGCGCTGGAAAGAGGGACGCAAGAAGCAGGACCGCAGCGGCGGCGCCGGCTGGATCCGGCGGCCCGGCGTGTGGCTGGCGGCCGCGGCGGCCACGGTCCTGCTGGCGGCAGGCGTGGTGTGGTCCGTGCAGCAGAACCAGCCTGCGGTGACCCCGCTGGCCCAGGCCGCACTCGCTCCCGTGGACCAGCACTCCGCCACCGGTTCGGCCCGGGTCGTGGAAGCCGCGGACGGGCAGCGCACACTGGAGGTCCAGGTGGACAAGAACGAGGCCCGCGGTTACCAGGAGGTCTGGCTGATTGCACCGGATCTGTCCCGGCTGGTGAGCCTGGGCGTTATGACCTCGGAGTCCGGCACGTTCGCGCTCCCGGCCGGACTGGATCTGTCCGAGTACCCGATTGTGGACGTGTCCGACGAGCCGGTGGACGGCAACCCCGCGCACTCCAGCGTGAGCATTGTCCGCGGAACCCTCGCCACCTGAACTGATCCATGCCTCCTGAACCGAACCAGGCCTCTTGCCAGTAACCCCCGGCAAGAACATAGTTGAGGGAATTCACCACTCCACGGCAGGAGGCAGGCGACCATGCTGAACAATGAGGTGCCGGGAAACGGCCTGTTGCAGGGCAAGACGGCGCTGATCTATGGCGCGGGCGGCTCGATCGGCGGCGCCGTTGCCAGGGCCTTCGCCGCGGAGGGCGCCTTTGTCCACCTCGCCGGGCGCACGGAGTCGCGGCTGGAAAAGGTTGCCCGCGACATCGAGGAGGAGGGCGGCCGGGCCGAGACCGCCGTCGTTGATGCCCTGGACGAGGAACAGGTAGACGCCTTCGTGGACCGGGTGGCCAAGAAATCGAAGCGGATCGACATCTCCTTCAATGTGATCTCCTTTGGCGACATCCAGCAGCCGCTCATGGAGATCGATGTCAACGATTTCACCCAGCCCATCACCCTGGCCACGCGCACCCATTTCCTCACCACCCGGGCGGCGGCGGCGCATATGGTCAAGCAACGCTCCGGGGTGGTGCTGATGTTCGGCGGCTCCGGCCCGCAGACAGTGCCCGGGCTTGGCGGGTTCAAGGTGGCCCTCGATGCCATGGAGGGGCTGCGCCGGCAGTGGGCGCTGGAGCTGGGAAAAAGCGGCATCCGCGTGGTCACCCTGGTGTCCGGGGGGATCATTGAAACCATTCCGTGGCAGGCCGAGGGGCGGGAGGAAATCGTCGTCGAGATCGCCCGGGCAGCCCATCTGAACCGCACCGCAACGCTGGCCGACGTCGGCAACGTTGCCTGTTTTGTGGCCTCGGACAAGGCCGGTGCCATCACGGACGCCACGGTCAACATCTCCGCCGGCGCGATCGTGGACTACTGAACGCGAAAACCCAAAGGGGCTAGGCCACCAGGTTCGCGGCGGCGCCATCCATGTGTTCCAGGATGGTCTGCCGGGCGAGGGTGGCGTCCCCGGACTCGATGGCCCGCACAATGTCGTAGTGCCTGTCGACACTCATGTTGCTGACGGCCCGCTCCACGCCCGCGTACATGATGGACATGCGGATGGAACCTTCCAGGGACTCCCACGAGTGCAGCAGGGTCTCGTTGCCGGTGAGCCGGCACAGGGTCCGGTGGAACTCGAGGTCGGATTCGATCCGGCCCTCCAGGCTTCCCTCGGCTGCGGCGGCCATGGCCTCGATCGCGGAGCGCAGCGAGGAGGTGACATGCGCCCGGTCGGGGAGCTCGCAGAGCGACCGGGCCGCGAGCGATTCGAGCGCGGCCCGCACCGCAAAGATGTCCCGGATTTCCTTCGCGTCCAGGTGGCGCACCGAGAGCCTGCCGCGCGGACCGGCGGCGAGGAGGCCTTCCTGCTCCAGCTGGCGCAGGGCCTCACGCAGGGTGCCGCGGCTGATCTGCAGCATGTCCGAGAGTTCGGTCTCCACCAGATGGCGTCCGGGCTCGAGTTCGCCGCTGGTAATGGCGGTGCGCAGCGCGGACAAGGCCTGCTCACGGAGACTCTTCTTTTCGAGTCCCAGCAACGGTGCTGTCAGTCCGGCCATGGCGTGTGTCCTCAATATTGCGGGCTCCGGTTGACAATCTACTGTCAACCGTTGGCGTGTTAACTGTTGATCTTACGGCAGAAGCGCGGCGCAGGCCGGTGCCTGCGCCGCGCTTCTGCCTTGGGCGCTCTAGCCGAGTTCGGCGAGGACCTTCGCGACGATTTTGTCGACGGTGAGTCCGTAGCGGTCGTGGAGGGTGGGCAGGGCGCCGGCGTCCAGGAACTCGTCGGGCAGCGCGACCGGGACCACCCGCTTGCCGAGGCCAGCACCCACGACGGCGGAGGCAACGGTTTCGAAGAGCCCGCCCACCACGGAGTGGTTCTCCAGGGTGACGGCGAGGCGGTCCGTGTTGATCTCAGCGAGGACGGTCTCGGCGTCGAACGGTTTGATGGTGGGCGTGTGCACGACGGCGACGTCCACGTGATGGGCCGCGAGGGCCGTGGCGGCCTGCAAGGCCCGCATGGTCATCAGGCCGCTGGAGATGAACACGACGTCGTTGCCGCCGCGCAGCACCTTCGCCTTGCCCAGCTCGAACGTGTAGTCGTATTCGTCCAGGACCGTGGGGACGTTGCCGCGCAGCAGGCGCAGGTAGCTGGGCCCTGCGCTGGCAGCGAGCTGCGGCACGGCCTGCTCGATGTCGAGCGAGTCGCAGGGGTCCACGATGGTCAGGTTGGGCATGCCTCGGAAGATTGCCATGTCCTCGGTGGCCTGGTGGCTGGGTCCGTAGCCGGTGGTCAGGCCGGGGAGCCCGCCCACGATGTTGACGTTGAGGTTGGGCTCGGCGGCGTCCAGGCAGAGGAAGTCGTAGGCGCGCCGGGCGGCGAACACCGAATAGGTGGACGCGAACGGCACCAGCCCCGTCTCGGCCAGGCCGGCCGCGGCGCCGAAGAGCAGCTGCTCGGCCATTCCCATCTGGAAAAACCGTTCCGGATAGGCCTGGGCGAAGATGTGCATGTCGGTGTATTTGCCCAGGTCCGCGGTCAGGCCCACGATCTTGTCGTTCTCCTGCGCTGCCTTGACCAGGGCGTGCCCGAACGGGGCGGACGCGGTTTTCTGGCCGGGGTCCGCGAAGGACGCGATCATGGCCGAGGTCTTCAGTTTCGGCTTCGCGGCCGCCGCAGTGTCCGGGGCCTCGGTGGTGGTGCTCATGCTGAAGCCTTTCCTTCGTAGCCGGCGGTGAGCTGCTCGCGGCAGGTCTGCCATTCGTGTTCCTCGATGCGCATGAAGTGCGCCTTTTCCCGGTCTTCCAGCAGCGGAACGCCGCGGCCCACCTTCGTGTCGCACAGGATCACCGAGGGCTTCCCGGTGACGGCGGCCTGGGCGGCGGCGTTGTCGAACGCTGCCAGCAGCGCGCCGACGTCGTTGCCGTCCACACGCTGGGCGTACCAGCCAAAGGCCTCCCACTTCTGGGTGACGGGCTCGGTGCGGAGCACGGTGTCGGTCTTGCCATCAGCCTGCAGGGCGTTGATGTCCACCATCGCGGTGAGGTTTCCCAGTTGGTGATGGTGGGCGCCCATCGCGGCCTCCCAGGTGGATCCCTCATCGAGTTCGCCGTCGGAGAGGAAGTTGTAGACCCGCGCCGCGGAGCCCTGATGCCGCAGGCCCAGGGCGATGCCGACGGCGATGGACAGCCCGTGGCCCAGTGAACCGCCGGAGATTTCCATGCCGGGGGTGTAGGTGGACATCCCGGACATCGGCAGCCGGGAATCGTCCGAGCCGTAGGTGTCGAGTTCCTCGACCGGGATGATCCCGGCTTCGGCCAGGGCTGCGTAGTGCCCGATCGCGTAGTGGCCGGTGGAGAGCAGGAACCGGTCACGGGCTTCCCAGTGCGGGTCCGCCGCGCGGAACCGGAGCTGGTCTGCGTAGACCGCGGCCAGCATGTCCGCCGCGCCCAGGGCCTGGCCCACATAGCCCTGGCCCTGGACCTCGCCCATGTTCAGGGCGTGATGCCGGATCCGGTAGGCGGCGGCGCTTACCCGCTCGTTCCGCTCGGCCGAGGTTTCGACGGCGGTGCGGCCGGCCGTCTGCAGTGCGTCGGTGGCTGCCATCAGACGTTCACCGACTCGGCGGTGTTCTTGCTGGCTTCGTCCGCGAGCCGGCGCTCGCGCTTGCCCCAGGTTTCCCGGGTGGCGATCGCAGCCCAGAGGCCGATTGCGGCGTAGAGGCTGAAGAGCAGGGCCGGGCCCATCCAGCCGAAGCTGACGAACAGCAGGGTGGTGATGAAGGGGGTGAATCCGGAGACCATGGCCGAAATCTGGTAGGCAAGCGAGGCGCCCGATGCGCGGGTCTTGGCCTGGAACAGTTCCGGGAACCAGGCGCCCTGGGCGCCGGCGAGGGAGTTCTGGCATACGGCGTAGGAGATCACCAGCGTGGCGATGATCAGGACGAACAGTCCGGTGTTGACCAGCAGGAACATGGGGATGCCGAACAAGGCCGCGAAGGCGCAGGACCAGACGTAGAGGGGGCGGCGGCCCACCCGGTCCGTCAGGCGGGCCCAGGCCATGGTGGCAAAAATGCCGACCGCCGACGCGATGCAGAGCGCGATCAGGGTCTGGGACTTGTCCGCCAGTTCCTGTGTGTGGAGGTAGGAAATCATGTAGGTGATGGAGACGGCGTAGCCCGCAGTCTCGGCAATGCGGAGGCCGATGCCCTTGACGATGTTCCGCCAGTCGGTCTTGATGACCTCGACGATCGGGGACTTCACGATGGTGCCGCTGTCCTTGACCTCGTCGAAAACGGGAGACTCGGGGACCTTGGAGCGGATGATCAGGCCGACGACGACCAGCACGATGCTGGCCAGGAACGGGATGCGCCAGGCAAGTTCGCCGCCGAGCTGGACGCTGAACAGGAACACGAGGTTGGCCAGCAGGAGCCCTACCGGGAAGCCGGCCTGGACGATGCCGGTGTACTTGCCCTTGGCCTTCCACGGGGCGTGCTCGTAGCTCATCAGGATGGCGCCGCCCCATTCCGCGCCGAAGGCCAGGCCCTGGACGATGCGGACGAAGACGAGCAGCGCCGGGGCCAGCAGGCCCACCTGGCTGTAGGTGGGGAGCAGACCGATCATGAAGGTGGCCACGCCCATGAGGATCAGTGATGCCACGAGGACGGGCTTGCGGCCGAGCTTGTCACCCAGGTGGCCGCCGATGATGCCGCCGATGGGCCGGGCAGCAAAGCCGACGCCGAGGGTGGCGAAGGCGGCGAGGGTGCCCGTGACGGGGTCGCCCGTGGGGAAGAATGCGGTGCCGAAATACAGGGCGGCAGCTGTGCCGAAACCAATAAAGTCGTAGGTCTCGATCACTGCGCCGACGCCGGAGCCGATGGCGACCCGCTTAGCGTCCTTGGTGCCATGCACCGGCCCCCGCATGCTCAGAGCTTCGTTGCTCATGTGAATCCCTTTCGAAGAGTGGCTGGCGCCGCAACGCCATCACTGTCGACTGTTAACAAATGATACGCCAGTGTGACCCGCGCCATAGCCCAATGTCAACAGTCAACTTCAAAGGTTGACTGTTGACAGTCGACGTGAGTAGTGTGGCGTGCATCACCACCGCACCGCATCACCACCGCACTGCATCATTACCGCATCAGGCGCAACCAGAGGATCAACGACGATGTTCAACCCACGGCTCGGCTGCTCATCCATCAGCTTCCGGCACCAGGACCTGCCCGCGGCGCTCCGCACCATGGCCGGCCTCGGCTTCGAGGAAATAGACCTTGGCGCCCTCCCCGGGGTCTGCGACCATGTCCCGTACGAGCTGGACCTGGCCGCCGTCGATGTTGTGGCGGGGCAGGTCGCGGCCTCGGGCCTCCGGGTGCGCTCGGTCAACGGGGACATCGGGGACCTCAACGCCGTGCTCGACGCCGGTGCGGAGGCGGCCCGCGAACGCCACCTCACCGCGCTGCTCACCCTGACGGCCGCCACCGGGGCGAAAGCCTTGGTCCTTCCCTGCGGCGCGCTGGACCACGATCCGGTGCGGAGCGTTGAGGAGGACCTCGACGCCGTCGCTGCCGGACTGATCCACGCCGCGGCCCGGGCAGCGGAGTTCGGCGTCGAGGTCTGGACCGAGTCGCTGCACTTCCTCCGGTTCTGCTGGAACCTTGAGCGGGCCGAACAGCTCGCCCGGCGGCTGGCAGGGTCCGGCGTCGGGATTGTTATGGACTTCAGCCACATCGTGGCCGCCGGCGAGGACCCGCTCGAGTACCTCCGGCGGCACGAGGGGCGGATCTCGCACGTCCACCTGCGCGACGCGGTGCCGGGCAACATCAACCTCAGCATCGGCAACGGCCAGGCGGACTTCGCCGCGGGACTTCGCGGCCTGGCGGCGCAGGGCTACACCGGACACTTCTCCCTCGAACTCGAGACCCGGGACGTCACCCACGACGAACGCCCGGCCGCGGCCGCGAAGGCCGCCAGTTTCATCACCGACCTCATCTGACCAGCCAACAGTCACACCCCGCACACCCTAGGAGCATCATGAGCACCACCATCCAGCGCACCGCCGTCCTCACCGGAGCCACTTCGGACCGGGGCATCGGCATCACCACCGCCCGCCGCTTCGCCAATGACGGCTGGGCGGTGGTGATCCTGGACCTCGACGGCGAGAAGTCCGCCAAGGTCGCCGCAGAGATCGGCAACGAGTTCAACGTCCCGGCCTTCGGCCACGAGGTGGACGTCGCGAACGAGGACTCCGTCAACGCCGCCTACCAGGCCGTGGCCACCGAAGTCCGCTCCGGCAACCTTCCTCCGGTGGGTGCCGTGGCCAATATCGCCGGGATCACTTCGCCGGTGCCGTTCCTGGAAACCACGCTGGATCTGTGGAACAAGGTGATGGCAGTGAATGCCACCGGCACCTACCTCGTCACCAAGGCCTTCCTCCCGGACATGATCGCCAGCGGCTGGGGCCGGATCGTTAACATGTCCTCCGTTTCGGCTCAGCGCGGCGGCGGCGTCTTCGGCAAGGTCCCCTACTCCGCCGCCAAGGCCGCAATCCTGGGCTTCACCAAGGCCTTGGCCCGCGAACTGGGCGACAGCGGCGTGACCGTCAATGCCATCACCCCCGGCGCCGTGGACACCAACATCCGCGTCGGCAGCACCGAAGAGCAGGAAGCGGCCATCAACGCCGGCATCCCGCTGGGCCGGAACGCCACCACCGAGGAGATCGCCTCCGTCATCGCCTTCCTGTCCTCGGAGGGATCCGCGTACCTCACCGGAACCACCATCGACATCAACGGCGGAAGCCACCTCCACTAGCAGCCCGCCACAGCCGAGAGAGCCCACCATGACCAGAATATTCAACGACCCGTCCGACTTCGCCGAGGAAGCCCTCGCCGGGTTCTGCGACCTCCACTCCGGCCTGGTCCGGCAGGTGCCGGGCGGGGCCGTCCGCCGCCGCCGGTCCGCCCGCCCCAAGGTTGCCGTGCTGGCCGGCGGCGGCTCGGGCCACTACCCGGCCTTCGCCGGGCTCATTGGTGCAGGGCTGGCCGACGGCGCCGTGGTGGGTAACATCTTCACCTCGCCCTCGGCGCAGCAGGCCTACTCCGTGGCGAAGGCCGCGGAAAACGGCGCCGGCGTCGTCTTCGCCTACGGCAACTACGCCGGTGACGTCATGAACTTCGGCATGGCCAGCGAACGGCTGGCCGCGGAGGGGATCGCCGTGGAGAACGTCCTGGTGACGGACGACATCGCCAGCGCCCCGCCGTCGGAATCCGCCAAACGCCGCGGCATTGCCGGGGACTTCACCGTCTTCAAGATCATGGGGGCCGCCGCCGAGGCGGGGGCCGGCCTGGCCGACGTCGTCCGGCTCGGCCGGAAGGCGAACGGGCTGACCCGAAGCATCGGAAGCGCCTTCCACGGCTGCACCTTCCCGGGCGCAGAGTCGCCGCTGTTCACCCTCGATGACCGCAAAATGGGCCTTGGCCTGGGAATCCACGGCGAACCCGGGCTTTTCGACACCGAACTGCCCCCGGCCCGGGAACTGGGCCAGGAACTGGTGTCCCGCGTGCTCGCGGAGACGCCGCCGGGCGCCCGCCGCCGGATCGCCGTGCTCCTCAACGGCCTCGGCTCCACCAAGCACGAGGAGCTCTTTGTCCTGTGGCTGGCCGTGGCCCCGCTGCTGCGGGAGGCGGGCTACACGCTGGTCATGCCGGAAGTCGGGGAACTGGTCACCAGCCTGGACATGGCCGGCGTTTCGCTGACCGTCACCTGGCTGGATGAGGAGCTGGAGCCGCTTTGGACGGCCCCGGCCGAGACGCCGGCCTACCGGCGCGGCACGGCAGCCCTGCCCGCGGGGGACACCGCCGCCGAGCAGGCGCCGAAGGACGACGCCGGCGCCGCGACTTTCGACGCCGGGCAGGGCTCGCGCGCCTATGCGGACAGCTGCGTCGCCGCCCTGGGGGCCGCACGCACCGCCCTGCACGACGCCGAGCAGCGGCTGGGCGACCTAGACGCCGTCGCCGGGGACGGCGACCACGGCCGGGGGATGGTCCGGGGAATCGATGCGGCCCACGCGGCCGCCGCCGACGCGCTGGCCCGCGGGGCCGGGGCCGGGTCCGTGCTGGCCGCGGCGGGTGACGCCTGGGCGGACAGGGCCGGCGGAACATCCGGCGTGCTCTGGGGCGCCGGACTGCGGGCCCTCGGAGAATCCCTCGGCGACGAGGACGCGCCCGGCACGGAGGACCTCGTGGCCGGGGTGCGGTCTTTCGCCGCCCGGATCGTCGAACTGGGCGGGGCCGAGGTGGGGGACAAGACCATGGTGGATGCGCTGGTTCCGTTCGCCGAATCCTTCGGCCTGCTGGCCTCCGCCGGGTCACCGCCCGCGCAGGCGTGGGCGGAGGCGGCCGCCGCGGCCGCCGCCGCGGCGGAAGGCACCGCCGCCCTGCGCCCCCGCAAGGGACGCGCCCGTCCCCTGGCGGAAAAGAGCCTGGGGACCCCGGATCCGGGAGCCACGTCCCTGGCGATGGTTTTCGATGTGGTGGGCCCGCACCTGGCCGCCGTCCGCCAGCCGGCCGGGGCACGGGCATGAGCGCCGGCATCCGCCTGGTCCTCGGCGCGGACGAGGCCGGCGTCGACTACAAAAACCGCATCCTCGAGGACCTGCGCTCCGATCCGCGGGTGGGCGAGATCATCGACATCGGCGTCAACCGCAGTGACGCGCCCGAGCAGTTCACCCGGCCCTACCCGTACGTGGGCATCGCGGCCGGGGAACTGATCCGGGACGGCCACGCCGACCGGGCCATCCTCTTCTGCGGCACGGGAATCGGTGTGGCCATTGCGGCCAACAAAGTGGACGGCATCCGGGCCACTACCGCCCACGACTCCTTCAGCGTGGAACGGTCGGTGCTGTCCAATGACTGCCAGGTCCTGACGATGGGCCAGCGGGTGGTGGGACTGGAACTGGCCCGCCGTCTCGCCCGGGAATGGCTGGGGTACACCTTCGACCCGGCGTCGGCGTCGGCGGACAAGGTCAGGGTGCTCACGGACTTCGAGGGGTGCTGAGCTGGGCTATTCCACCGTCACCTTGATCCGCTGCACCACGTTGTTGCCCATGCCCTGGTAGTTCCAGGCCTGCTCCAGCGGCTGGACGGAACCGGTGGCGTCCGTGGCCCGGCAGGCCAGCTCATGCTCGCCGGCGTCGGCCACCCACGGCAGGGACCACGCGCACCAGGCGAACGGTCCGGCCGGATGCTCCACGTGCGCCGGGGTCCACTGGCCGTCGATCCCCACGTCGACGCGCTCCACGGCACCCTCCCCGGACCAGGCCCGGCCGGTCAGCATCACCGGCCCGGCCGGCAGCACCCGGCTGCGCGTGAAAAAGTCCGGCACGCCCGGCGGGACCATCAGCGAGCGGACCTTGATCCACGTGACCGGAGTGCCGGCGTCGTCCGCGTCCCGCTGGTAGCGGTAGGCCACCGCCTGCTGGAAACCGTCGAACGGCCGGGTCAGCACGTTGATGGAGGACAGCCACTTCACGCTGGCCATGCCGTACCAGCCGGGGACCACCAGCCGCAGCGGGTAGCCGTGCTGCGGGGGCAGGTCATTGCCGTTCATCCGGTAGGCCAGGACGATGTCCGGCCGCAGCGCCTCACTGATCGGGAGGCTGCGGGCGAACTGCTGCCGGACGCCGCCCTGCAGCCCGCTGTCCGCGCCGGTGAAGACCACCTCGACGGCGTCGTCCTCCACCCCGGCCTGCGCCAGCAGGTAGGCGAGCGGGACCCCCGTCCACACGGCCGTGCCGACCGCTTCCAGCCGCCAGGGCTGGCTCAGCGGCCGGGGCCGCAGCAGCGAGCGGCCGTTGCCGGCGCATTCGAGGGTCACGGGGATGCTGATCCGCGGCGCCCGGCGGAGCGCCTTGAGGTTCAGTTCCAGGGACCGCTGCACGGCGCCGCCGATCCGCAGGTGCCAGTGCTCGGCGTCGATGAACGGGATGTCGAAGTGGTTCAGCAGGTAGTGCAGCCCGGCAGGGGTGGTGTCACTCTGCAGCGCTTCCAGCGGCATGGAGTGGTTCCGCGCCGCGAGCTGGAGTTCCTCCGCCGTCAGCGGGCCGTGGCTCGGTTCCCCGGCGTGCGGCGCGGGTGTCCGGCCGTGGCGGGGGCTTTTAAGGATGGTGGAGTGGCGGGACATCTGCTTGGGCATGGCACTGCGATTCTCCTGAAGGACCAGCCCGGTGGTGGACCGGTGTGACCTTTAATCAGGTCTACGCCGCGGCCCGGAAACCGTCAACACCAGACCCGGCAGTGCCCGGGCTGGATCGTGTGCGCCCGGGCTAGATGGTGTGCGACGCGGCCAGGAACTCGGCAAGACTGAGGGGTTCGCGGCCCGTGAGTTCGTGCACGGCCGACGTCGGCCCCGCCAGTTCGCCGGCGGCGATCGCGGTGTACGTGCTCACCCAGGCGTCCACCTGCCACGGCGGGGCGCCATACGACGCGCGGGAGGCGTAGGCCTCTTCAACGGTCTCGTTGTGGAAGGAGATGGTCCGCCCGGTCCCGGCGGTGAGGAGGGCGGCGGCCGTGGCCAGGGAGAGGTCCTCGGGGCCGGTGAGGTTGTACGTCCGGCCGACGTGCAGGGCGGGGTCCCGCAGCACGGTCACGGCGGAGCGGGCGATGTCCTCCCGGGCGACGGCCGCCATCACACCGTCTCCGGCCGGCCCGCGGATGACGCCGTCCGCACCGGCCAGCAGGGGCAGGAAATCGAGATAGAAGTCGTTCCGCAGGAAGGTGTAATCCATGCCGGAGGCCTTGATCCATTCCTCCGTGGCGTAATGGTCCCGGGCCAGGGTGAAGGTGGCATCGGGCGCGGCCCCGAAGAAGGACGTGTACACGATGTGCTGCACGCCGGCGGCCATCGCGGTGTCCACAAAAGAGTAGTGCTGCTGCAGGCGGTCCTCCGCCTCGGAAGCGGAGACCATAAACAGCGTCTTCACCCCCTCCAGTGCCCCCTTGGCCAGCACCGCGTCGGCGTAGCTGCAGACCGCCGGGACGGCGCCCTCCAGTTCCGGCGCGCGGCCGGCGTCGCGGACCAGCAGCCGCTGCGGGCTGCCCGCCTCGACCAGCAGCCGGGCCACCATGCCGCCCAGATGGCCGGTGGACCCGGTGACGGCGAGTGCGGGCGCCGCAGCCATGCCCTACGCCTCCCGGGAAGCGGGAGACTTGGTCTGGGCCGGGTCCCGTTCCGCGAGCGGGCCGATCACGTCGTCAATCTTCGCCATGATCCCGGCGTCCAGCTTCACGCCGGCGGCCGCCACGTTCTTCTCGATCTGCTCGGGCCGGGACGCCCCCATGATGGCCGAGGCCACGTTCGGGTTCTGCAGCACCCAGGCAATGCTCAGCTGGGCCATGGTGAGCCCGGCCTCGTCGGCGATCGGCTTGAGCTTCTGCACGCCGGTAAGGACCTCATCGGACATCCAGCGCTCGATCATCTTCGAGCCGCCCTTGGCGTCCGTGGCCCGGCTGCCCTCCGGGGCAGGCTTGCCGGGGTGGTACTTGCCGCTCAGCACACCCTGGGCAATGGGCGACCACACAATCTGGGAGAGTCCCAGCTCCTCGGACGTCGGCACCACTTCGGCTTCGATGACGCGCCACAGCATGGAGTACTGCGGCTGGTTGGAGATCAGCTGGAAACCCAGTTCCTTGGCGAGGGCGTGCCCGTCGCGGATCTGGGCAGCGGTCCATTCGCTGACGCCGATGTAGAGGGCCTTGCCCTGCCGCACGATGTCGGCGAACGCCTGCATGGTTTCCTCCAGCGGCGTCTCGTAGTCGTAGCGGTGGGCCTGGTACAGGTCCACATAGTCCGTCTGGAGCCGGGTCAGTGAGCCGTTGATGGCCTCCATGATGTGCTTGCGGGACAGGCCCAGGTCATTGTGGCCCTTGGGTCCGGTGGGGCCGAAGACCTTCGTGAAAATCTCCAGCGACTCGCGCCGCTCGTCCTTGAGGGCCTTGCCGAGGACGGTCTCCGCGGCAGTGTTGGCGTAGACGTCCGCGGTATCGAAGGTGCTGATCCCGGCGTCGAGCGCGGCCCGGACGCACTGGGTGGCGACGTCGTTCTCCACCTGGGAGCCGTGCGTCAGCCAGTTGCCGAACGTGATTTCCGAAATTTTGAAGCCGCTGTTCCCGAGGTATCTGAATTCCATGGGTTCCAACGTAGCCGACATGCTTGCCCGGGGTAAGGGTTCAGCCCGCTTTGCGTTCCTGGGCCTGGGCTGCGGGCCGCTGCTGGGTCTGGTGCGGCTTCTGCGGCAGCGGCAACCGGCCGGGAAGGGAGACCAGCGAGCCCGTGTCCAGCAGGGATTGTGCGGCGGGCATCGCGGCCTTTTTGAAGGCGGGCGGGACTGTTCCGAGCTGGCCGTTGCGGTCCGTGGCCGACTCAACGAGGGGCGCCACCGCGGTCACGTCCCGCGCGGGAACGGTGGGGCTGGGGAGTTCGCGGACGGACACATTGACGGCGGGGGCCGCCTCCGCCTTGGCCCGTGCGGCGGCGCGGGCATCGGCCTGCGCGACGGCGGCGGCCCAGTCCGGGGACAGCGCCGGCTCCTTTTTGGCGGGTTTCGCCGGCTTCCCGGGCTTCGCAGCCTTCACGGCCGGCGCGGGCGTCGCCGCCACGGGGGCGGGCCGGGCGGGCCGCGCTGAACGGCCGGTGGCCTTCAGCAGCACACGCCCCGCGGCCATGATGATCACGGCGGCGAGCCGGCCGAGGCCGGCGATCACCAGCGTGGCCACAAAGACCAGGAAAAGACCGAAGAACATGACCAGCGCCACTGCGAGGGTGCCAAAGAAGGTCAGGTTGAGGGCAATGGTTGTCGGATCTTCCATTTCACCTCTCCTGGCCGGCCTTGCAGCGACGCCGCCCGCCACGAGCGGCGGGCAACAGCACCCCTTAACCATACGGACTTTTTCCGCCGCCGTGCCGCCATCGGGTGTCCACGCCGGGGCATGTTGCCTCGGGCCGGGGCTCCGGAGCCCCGGCCCGCCGGGCCCTGCGCCTATAGTCTGGAAGAACGCCGCCGGGGAAGCCCGGCCCGCTGAAAGGACAATTGTGACGCCCCGATCTGTTTCCGGTCCCGGCCCGGATGCCCGGCCGGACCAGCCGCCGTTCCGCGGCAACTGTCCCTGCCTGTCCGGGGAGCAGTACGCGGACTGCTGCGGCCGATTCCACTCCGGCGCAGCGGACGCCCCGACGGCGGAGCAGCTGATGCGGTCCCGGTACAGCGCCTTCGTGGTGCTGGACGCCGGCTACCTGCTGCGCACCTGGCACCCGGACACCCGGCCGGCCTCACTGGAACTGGACCCGGACATGCAGTGGCGGCGCCTGGACATCCTTTCCACCGTGCGCGGCGGCCCGCTGGACACCGAGGGCACCGTGGAGTTCAAAGCCCACTTCCGGCATAACGGCGAACGCGGAGTCCACCACGAGACCAGCCGCTTCCGGCGTGTCAGCCGCCGCTGGTACTACCTGGATGAAGCCGCCTAGCGTTCCTCGACAGTGTCCACCGGGGTGAAGCCTGCACGGTCCACCTTGCGGTGGAAGCGCATGCCCGCCGTTCCGCCGAGGACCGCGCCCACCAGGGCGACGGCGGCTACCACCACCGCGGCGATGATGCTGGTGGTGGTCAGCTCGCCCTCGTTGACCGGGATGCGCGGGAAGCTGTTGAGCTGGGCCAGGATGTTGTACTGCTGGCCGGCCACGAGGCCGAGAATGGCGACGACCACCGCGGCGATGAGTGCCCAGACCCACACCATAAAGCCCTGTTTGGCTCCGTTGAAGCGCGCCATCCGGCCCGCCACGTAACCGCCGGAGAAGTACGACACGAACAGGATGACCAGCAGCACGATGATCCCGGCCATTCCCACCGTCTGATCGGCGGAGTTCACAGCCTCGTTGACGTCCGTGTTGGTGGCGAGGCCGACGGCGGTGCCGGCGGCCGCGACCAGCGCGGTCAGCAGCACGGCCATGCCGGTGGCGGCGAGCCAGCCGAAGAACGCAGAGCCGACCTTGATGCCGCCGAACTGCTCCTTCTCCCGGGCCACTACGGTTTCCCGGGTGGGGACCTCCTCGACGACCGTCTCACGCACCGGTTCCTCATGGCGCACGGCCGTCACCGGCTGGCTGCGCGTCGGTTCCGTGCGGACCGTGTCGGTACGGACGGCATCGGTGCGCGCGGTGTCCGGGCGGACAGTATCCGTGTGCGCCGTGTCGGTGTGTGCTGTGTCCTGCCGGGCGTCGTGGATCCGTGCGTTCTGGCTGTCGGCGTTGGTGCCGGCGGGGGATCGGGGGGTGCGGTCCTCAGGACCTGCTGGGGTGCTCATGAGGTACACATAACCACGGGCACCACAAGGTAGCAAGGATGCTTACTATGTGTTTGGTCGCGCCCCGCCGAGCGCTGCTCAGCGGTACTTGCGGTGCAGGTTCTCCTTGACCGAGGCGCGGGGGCTGGCATCGGCAATCCAAGGGCCCGTGCCCTCGGACTGGTCCAGGACGCCGGCCTCCAGCCATTCGTAGTCTCCGGCCAGGACGTTGCGCGCGAGCACATGGTCGCCGTCGTCGGTGTTGCGCCAGAGCTGGTCGAAGTACTCATCCACACGCACGCGGGCCTGCTCGCAGAACGCCTCAGCAAGTTCGTAGGCGGAGGCGCCCCGCTCGGGGGAGGTGCGCAGCAGCATTTCAGCCCGGGAGCAGGCTGCGGCCATGGCGAATAGTTCGGCGCCGATGTCCACAATCCTGCCCAGGAACGCCTGTTTGTGCTCCAGTTTCGCCTGCCAGCGCCCCATCCCGTAGAAGGTCTGGCGGGCCAGCCGCCGGGAGGACCGTTCAACGAAACGCAGCTGCTTCGCGAGCCGGCCGAAGTCGCTGTAGGACCGCGGGTCCAGGCCGGCCCCGGCCACAAGCTTGGGCAGCCACCGCGCGTAGAAACCGGACGCGCCCACGGCGGCCCGGGCCTTGTCCGACAGGGTGGCATCCTCCGAGGCGAGGTCCCCGGCGGCCGCGAGGTGCGCGTCCACGGCTTCGCGGGCGATGAGCAGCTTCATGATTTCCGAGGAGCCCTCAAAAATCCGGTTGATGCGCAGGTCGCGGAGCTGCTGTTCGGCCGGCACGGCACGCTCGCCGCGGGCCTCCAGCGAATCCGCCGTCTCGAAGCCGCGTCCGCCGCGGATCTGGACCAGTTCGTCGGCGATCCGGCAACTGATCTCGGTGGACCACAGCTTGGCCAGGGCCGCCTCGATCCGGACGTCCTTCTGGCCGGCGTCGGCCATTTCGGCGGACAGCTCAAACACGGCGTCCAGCGCGAAGGCGCTGGCCGCGATGAACGCGATCTTCTTGCCCACGGCTTCGTGCCGGCCCACAGGGCGGCCCCACTGGGTGCGGGCGTTCGACCACTGGCGGGCGATCTTCAGGCTCCACCGCCCGGAACCGACGCAGAGCGCGGGCAGCGCCAGCCGGCCGGTGTTGAGCGTGGTGAGGGCAATCTTCAGGCCCTGCCCCTCCCTGCCCAGCCGGTTCGCCGCGGGCACGCGGACCTGGTGGAAGCGGGTGACGCCGTTCTCGATGCCGCGCAGGCCCATAAAGGCGTTGCGGTTCTCCACGGTGATGCCGGGGGAATCCATCTCAACCACAAAGGCGCTGACCCCGCCCTTATGGACCGTACCGTCCGCATCCGTACGGGACGGAACCACGGCCATGACCACCACCAGTTCGGCGATCACACCGTTGGTGGTCCAGAGCTTCACGCCGTCCAGCACATAGGACTCGCCGTCCTCGGACGGGACAGCGGTGGCTCCCATCCGGGCGGGGTCGCTGCCGACGTCGGGCTCGGTCAGCAGGAACGCGGTGATGGCCCCGGCGGCGCAGCGCGGCAGGTACTCCTGTTTCTGCGCGGGGGTGCCAAAGACCTTGACCGGCTCCGGAACTCCGATGGACAAGTGGGCGGAGACCAGGGCGCCGAGGCTGGGGTGGACGGAACCCAGGAGCGACAGGGCCCGGCCGTAGTACACCAGCGAGAGGCCCAGTCCGCCGTAGTCGCGGGGGATCTTCATCCCAAAAACTCCCAGCGCGGCCAGCCCGCGGATGTATTCATCCGGAATGCGGGCATCGCGCTCAATGGTGCGCCCGGACAAGGTGCGGCAGTAGTCGGTGAGGCGGGCCATGAACGCCTCGCCGCGCTCGACGTCGTCCGCCGGGGCTTCCGGCCACGGGTGGATCAGGCTGAGGTCGAAGCTGCCAAGGTACAGGCCCTTGGCGAAGCTGGGCCGGTCCCAGCTGGTCTCACGGGCTGCCTCGCTCAGGGCCCGGGCGTCGGCGGCGGTGGCGTCGGGACCCAGCGCCTCGGGCGGGACGGGAACCTCGGTAGCGGTGCCGCCGGACGCGGCGCCGGCTGAGTTGTCGGTGGCTGGGTTTTCAACGGCGGAGCTCATCGGGCATCTCCTCTGACCGGGGTTACCGGCTCGAGCCCTGGATCCGCCGCGGGTGGAGGACCCTTCAGCTGTCCCGCAATACTACCCGCGGGTAAGTGCCTGTACTAGGGGCCGGTTGGCCCATAATTTCGGCCGCGATGTCCCCGGCGAAGTCACCGGAAAGCTCCACGGACGAGGCGTGGTGGACCAGCCGGTCCCACGCGTAATTGATGCCGTGCACCAGCCCCAGCAGGACATTCGACGCCACGATCCAGGCGAGGCGGCCGACGCCCACCAGCACCAGGGCGAGGAACGACGCCGTCATCAGAAAGACTGTGATTACCAGGGCAAACACCAGCGTTCCGATGAACACCAGCGTGGCGGTTTCCACTGCGCTTAGGTCGAACTGCATTCTTCCCCCTGCAACATCGCTTCGGTTGAATCAGTAGCCCGAGCGTAGGGTGCGGGGATTGGGCCAGCCAGCGCCGGACACGCGCGCCGCGCCCCTTGATATGGGATCGAAATGCTACCGGGGCGTAGGTCACGGCGTGGTCGCGGAAACCTCACCTGCCCGGACTGCGGGGACACCCGGGGCCTGCGTTAACCTTGTACCTGGCAGTTTTTACCTATCCGCTGCCCCATCCACACCCCACGGCAGCTGAAGGAGAGTGCGTGTCCCGCTCCGCCCTGTCCTCCGCCGACGCCATCAGCGCCCGGCTGCGGGACCTCGAACTCCTCACCAAGGGGCCCGCCTGGGCGCTGACGCGCTCTGCGCCCTGGGTGATCGCCGTGCTGCAGGCGTCCTTCACCCGGACCCGGCCGCAGCTGCCGCTGGAACAGTTCCACGCCGACGTCGACGCCTTCCTGGAGCAGCTCCGCCGCCAAGACCCGGGGCTGGGCGGCTCGGCGAACGGGAAATCGTTTGGTGACGAATGGACCCGGAAGAACTTCCTGACCCGACGGAACCAGTCCGGGCAGATCGTGTATGAGGTCACCGAACCGGCGGCGCGCGTGCTGGCCTTCCTGGACAGCCTCTCCAGCGAACGTTCCACGCTCAACGGCTCGCGCCTGGGCACGCTGCTGGGCGACGTCGAGAAGCTGGCCAACGAGACCAACCCGGACCAGAGTGCCCGGCTGGAGTCACTCGAAGAGGAAATCGGCGAGCGGCGCCAGCTGATCGAGGACATCAGCTCCGGTGATTTCGACGGCCTGCTCGACGACGAGGAAGCCGTCGAAGCCGCCGGAAACATCCTGGACCTCGCCGCCAGCCTGCCCGCGGACTACAAAAAGATGCGCGACCGGATCGAGGAGCTGGTGGGAGAGCTCCGGAACCAGATCATCGAGGAATCCCTGAGCAAGGGCGCCACAATGGCCCAGGTGCTGGACGCGGACAAACGCCTCCGGCAGAGCCCCGAGGGCAGGACCTTCCGTTCCTTCACGGCGTTCCTGGAAGACCCGCAGCAGCAGCTGCGGTTCCGGTCGGCGATCGGCGAGGTGCTGAGCCGTCAGTTCGCGGACGACCTCAGCCATGAGGAACGCGAGACCCTGAAGAACTTGGTGGCGGAACTGCGCGCCCAGCACAGCCAGATCCAGCGGATCTACGGCAAGCTCAGCGAAAGCCTGAACACCTACGTCCAGAGCGACGACTTCCGCCAGTCGGTGCGGCTCCGCAAGGTCCTCCGGGAGGCGGAACAGGCCATCCGGTCACTGCCGTACGAACGGGAACGCCCCGGCCTGGTCCGCGGTCCTGTCCTGTTCAATGCCGGCTTCGAGTCCCTGGCCATGGTCAAGCTGTTCGACCCGGACGAATTCGCGGCCCCGCCCAAACTGGCCGACCCGATCGCGTTCAGCGACTCGGACCGGGTGCGCTCGCCGCGGACCGGCAAGGCCCGGCCCGAGGCCATCCGCGCGGCCCTCGCCGGCGCCACGACACTGCCCGAGGCCTGGGAACAGCTTCCGGCCGAAGAACGCCACATCAACTCGATCCGGGCCCTGCTGTCCCACGCCCTGCACGGCGGCGCCGGCTTTGACCGCGCCGCCTGGGACACCGTCGAGTTCGAACAGATCGACGGCTCCACGCGCACCGCGTACCTGCCAGTGGTCACGCTCAAGAAGGACTGAAGATGACTGAACTTTCCCACGACACGGCGGAGAGCACCGTGGAAGACGCGGACCAGGCAGCCGACGGCGCGGCGCAGCCCGCGGGGCCCCAGCAGGTCGGCCACATCCACAGCGACCCGTTCACGGTCACCCCGCGGGACACCTTCGTCGACGGCGCAGCCCTGTTCCCGGGGGACACCGGCGTGCTCCCGATGAAAGTCCGGCAGGCCCTGGTGAAGCTCCTCAAGGGCCCGTACATTGACGGCGGCCGGGACGAAAAGCTCTGGACCACCCTGCTGGACAACCAGCTGATCCTGCGCAGCCGCCTGTCCGAGCTTTTCCTGACCCTGCAGCTGGACCACGACCGCAAGGTGGCAGTGCTGCGCCCGGTGGACCCCGAGGCCATCGGCGGCAACACCCGCTCCAGCATCCTGCGCCAGCAGCGGGCGCTCAGCCGGGTGGAGACGATCGTGCTGCTGCGCCTCCGGCTGCTCCTGGACCGCCACGTCACGGCCCAGACCGACCCCACCATCACCCGCGAGGAGATCGCCGACCTGGTGGCCCACTACCAGCCCGCCGGCCACCAGGACGCCCTGCGAGATTCCGACGTGGTCAACCGCGCCATCACCAAGCTCCTGGCCCGCCAGCTCCTCCTCGCCACCGGGCTGGACGAGGTCTACACGATCTCCAACGCCCTTCCCTTGGCCCTGCCCTTCGACAACATCGGCGACATCCCGGCCCAAATCGAAGCCCTCGTCGCAGCCTCCACCGACCAGTCAGGAACGGAACCCCTGCTGGAACTCGACGGCGACGCGACAACTCCGGCTGACGATGACACGGACGACGACGCCGGGGCGGCATCGCCGTCGGCGTCGAACGCAACCACGGAAGCGGAGGACACCAAGTGAGCATCGCTTCAATGCTCCCCATGGGAGACCTCGCCAACCCCGGCCAGATGCGGCTCGCCCTGGTCCAGGTGGTCAACTGGGGCACATTCCACGGCGCCCACACGATGCACGTGGACCGCAACGGCACCCTGCTGACGGGCAACTCCGGCGTCGGCAAGTCCACGCTGTTCGACGCCATGCTGCGGGTCTTCGATGCGCGGCCGCGCTCCAACGAGGCCGCGGCCCAGCGCGCCGGCGGCGCTGTGGAGGACAAGCGCACCACGTTCACGTACATGCGCGGCAAGGTGGGGGACAAGGCGGTGGGCGAGGGCTCGGCCAGCGCGTTCCAGCGCCCCGGCGCCACCTGGTCCGCCGTCGCCCTGACCTTCGACAACGCCGCGGGCACGCGGGTGACTGTGTCGGCGCTGTTCGACCTGCCCAAGAACGGCACGGAGTCCAGCGTCGGGCGGTACTACCTGATCGACAACAAGCCGCTGGACCTGGCGGCGCTGGAGGGCATCGCGGAGAAGCGCTTCACCAAGGCGGCGCTGGACGCGATTTTCCCGGACGCGCAGGTCTTTGACGTGCACAAGGCCTTCGCGGAACGCTTCCGGCGGCTGCTGGGCATCAACTCGGACCAGGCCCTTCCACTGCTGCGCGTCATCCAGGCCGGCAAGGGCCTCGGCGGCAGCGTCAACAACTTTTTCCGCGACCAGGTCCTGGACGCGCCCGCCACGCTGGCCGCCGCGGACGACGTCGTCGAGGAATTCAGCAACCTCATGTCCATCCGGCAGCGCCTGGAGGACGTCCGGCAGCAGCGCGACCAGCTGGCGCCGGTTCCCGGGCTGAACAAGGACTATGCCCAGTCCCTCCTTGACGCGAACCGGCTCCGGGAGCTGGCCGGCGAGGAGTTCGAGGCCTACCGGCAGCAGCTGGCGGTCACCGTCCACGAGAAGACGCTGGCCCGGTTCAAGGACCTCGCCCAGGCCAAGGCCAGGGAGCTCGGCGCCGAGCGCGGCATCCGCGACGGCCTGGCGAAGGAGCTGCGCCAGCTCGAGGCGGACTACAACAACCAGGGCGGCAACGCCATCTCCGCGATCGAACAGTCGCTGGAGAACGCCCGGGTGGGGCTGAAGCTCCGCCAGCAGGTGGAGGAATCCGCCCGCAAGGCGCTCTCCGACGCCGGCCTGGAACTGGAGTGGACCGCGGCCGGCTGGGAGCTGGCGCACGAGCACGCGGCCGCCCGCTCGGCCGAACTGCAGGACGACTCGGAGGCCCTCAAGGAGCTGCGGTTCGAGGCCTTCGACGGCCACGCGACCCGGAAGCGTGAGCTCGCGGCGGCCCAGCAGGAACTCGTCTCGCTGAAAACACGCAAGTCCCTGCTGCCGCCGTCGAGCATTGAAAACCGCAGCGCCATCGCGGCGGCCACCGGGATTCCCGAGGAACGGATGCCGTTCGGCGGCGAGCTGATCGACCTCGCCGAGGGGCAGGAGCAGTGGCGCCCGGCCGCCGAGCGCGCGCTGCGCAGCCTCGCCACCACACTGCTGGTCCCGGGCGAGCACTTCGCCGCCGTCACCCGGTACCTCAACGACCACTCGGTGCGCGGCGCCCTGCGCGCCGTGGACGTCTCCAAGCCCCTGGCCGGCGGGGCGCTGGCCGTGGAGGATGTGGCCGACGGCGACCTGCTCACCAAACTGGACATCCTCAGCACCGGGCCCAGCGCCGACGCCGGCGAGTGGATCCGGGAGCGGATCGCCCTGGACTTCGCGTACCCGTGCGTCGAAGACCCGGACCAGCTCGCCGGCCTGGACAAGGGCCTGAGCCTGGGCGGAGTGGTCAAGCGGAACCGCCACACGGTGGAAAAGGACGACCGTTTCACCAGCCGGCAGGACTACGTCCTCGGCTTCGACAACGCCGCCAAGCTGGAGCTCGTCGCGGCCCAGGTGGAGGACCTGCAGCAGGAACTGGCGAAGGCCGCCGAACTTGCCCAGAGCCGGGAGGAATCGCACCAGGGGATGACCCGGCAGCTGGAGGCCCTGCGCCGGGTGGCCGAGGACCACCGGCCCTGGGAGCAGGTCTCGGCCGCTGTGGCCGCGGACGAACTGGCCCGGATCGAGCAGCGCCTCAAGGACGCCCTCGCCGCGCAGGCGGACCTCGAACCGCTGCGTGCCGGCATCGAGGCGGCCCGTTCCAAGCACCAGTCCAGCACCGAAGCCGCGGCCGTGCTGCAGAGCGAATACAAGGCCCTCGACTCGCAGCTGTCGGCTGCGGACTCGCTGCTGGACGCCGCGCGGGCCCGCCTGGCCCAGTCGCCGCCGTCGGACGCCACCGCCACGGCGCTGGAACAGTACTTTGCGGATTTCGGCGGCGTCGGCGACGTCACGGAAATGCACGAGCTGGACAACCTGGCCAACCAGGTCCGCGCCCGGCTCCTCGCCGAGCTGCACACCGCCGAATCCCGCGGCCAGGCCACCTCGGAGCGGCTCACCCGGATTTTCGAGGGCTTTGTGCGCGAGTGGGGCACCTCGATCTCCGCGGACCACGGCACCTCGATCGGCGCCGCAGGGGAGTTCGAAGCCCGCTACCACGCCATTGTCAGCGACGGCCTGCCCGCGCAGGAGGCCGAGTTCCGGCAGTTCTTCAACCAGCGCACCCACGAGTCGTTCAGCACCCTGCTGCACCTGCTGGACGAGGAACGCCGCTCCATCACCAGCCGGATCCTCCCGCTCAACGGGATCCTCTCCGAGGTGAACTTCCATGAGGGCAGCTTCCTGGAACTCGACATCAAGCAGACGCTGCCCGCCACCGCCAAGCAGTTCAAGGACGCCATCCAGAACGCGCTCAAGGTGCGGCACACGCGCCCGGGCAAGACGGCCAGCCCCCCGGCTCCCGGGGCTGAGGCGGACGACGACGCCGAGCTCACCAACCGCTACAAGTCCCTCGAAACGCTGGTGAAGCGGCTCGGTTCGCAGACTCCGGAGGACCGGCGCTGGCGCGCCGAAGTCCTGGACGTCCGCGGGCACCTCTTCATCCAGTGCAAGGAGCACCGCGAGGTCCAATCGGCCAAGGCCGGCCAGGCCGGCCAGGCCGGCAAGAACGGAGCCGGCAAGGCCGGCGCGGTCAAAACCGAGGTCTTTATGCACGCGGACACCGGTTCGATGTCCGGCGGCGAGCGGCAGCGGTTCACCGCGTTCATCATGGCCGCGGCGCTGAGCTACCAGCTGGGCATCGCCGAGCAGGGCTTCACCACCTACGGCACCGTGATGATGGACGAGGCCTTTGTGCTGGCCTCGGAGGAATTCGCCGGCGCCGGCATCAAGGCCCTCCATGAGTTCGGCTTCCAGCTGCTGCTGGCGGCTCCGGAAAACGTGATCGACCTGTCCCGGCACCTCGGCTCCGTCACCGAGATCCTGCGCGACAAGCGCACCAACCGTTCCGGAGTGCTGACGGCCCCGGTCATCTCCCCCGGGTCCGCCCCGGAGGGCACGTGGCGCTCCGAGGCGAACCCGGTGGACATCGTCCTGCGCTGACGTTCGCGCGTTGACCTGCCTGAGCTAGCTTCCCCGGACCCGGTCCAGGAACTGCGCGGTCCGGTCGGCCAGGCCGGCGATCTGGCGGAGCACGACGGCGGCCGGGTCCGGGTTGATCTCGTTTACCGGAGGTTCAACCCGCACGTTGCGGCAGCAGCCGAACTCGGCGCAGATCAAGGTACCCACGGTGTTGCCGTTGCGGCCGGACTGCCCGGCACGCTTGGCCACCCAGAGCAGCACGTCGTCCTCGGAGAAAATGTCCCGGCACAGCTCGCAAAGGACTGAGCGGTTCTTCTTGGCGCCGCCTTCGGGGGCACGGAGCATGATCCCGGTGGGACGGTTCGCTCCGGGCAGCACCAGATAGCCGCGCAACGGCATCTTCCCGTCGCGCCAGCCGAGGAAGTCCAGGCTCTCCCAGTCCAGGGTGTCGAAGTTCTTGGGCAGGTTGAGTTTGGCGGCTTCTGACCGGCTGGCGTTGATGAAGGACGAGCGTATCTGCTGTGCAGTGAGTTCTTGCATGACGGAATCTTTCGGAATCGGATGGTTCCGGACCGGCGGGCAGGCAGCGCACCAAGTCCGGCAAGCGGGCAGGAAACTGCCAGCCTTCGACTCCGGTTCGGAACGGGTGTTCCCGGGGATTCAGTCCGCGGTGGGACGGTCTTGCCGGGGAAGGGCAGGCAGTTGCGCGGCCGCGTAGCAGGCCAATGAGGCCACCCCGTTGACCGTGGCCGCTGTCATCATTGCGATGCGCATGCTCACTTCCCCTATCGGTTTCCAATTCCACGTCCGGTTTCAATGCACCGGCGGGCCCATCCTTGCAAACCCGCTGAACCCTGTCCAATTCGAGGGCCTGTCCAGTTCGACGCCGTGTCCAGTTCGAGGCCGTTTTCCGGGCTGCAGGCCCAGCGAACAATTACGGCACTGAAATCTTGCGTAATTATCAGAAGGATAGGCTAGCCTTACTTAGGTTCGCATCATTGACCTAAGGAATCCCCATGCCTCTCCCTGCCCCGAGCCCCGCCCTGCCCCGGCGCCGCTTCCTCCGCGCCACAGGCAAAGCGACTGCCGTCCTGGCCGCCGTCACACTTTCCCTGACCGCCTGCTCCACCGGCCCGGCAAGTTCCACCGCGGCAGATGCCCCCAGCCAGTCGGCCAGCTCCGCCTTCCCGGTGACCCTCAAGCACGCGTTCGGCGAGACCACCATCGCGGAGCAGCCGCAGCGGGTAGTCACCGTGTCCTGGGTCAACGACGACGTGGCGATCGCCCTCGGCGTGGTCCCGGCGGGGGTTCCCAAGAACGAATGGGGCGGCAACAGCCAGGGCTCCACCCCCTGGAAGGACGCCGCCCTCGAGAAGCTCGGCGCCGGGTTCGGTTCGGACAAGGCACCCGCCCAGTTCTCCGAGGCCGACGGGGTTAATTTCACCGAAATCGCCAAGCTGAACCCCGACGTGATCCTCGGCGCCTACTCCGGCCTGACCGAGGAGGACTACAAGAAGCTCAGCGAGATCGCCCCCGTGGTGGCCCACCCCGAGGTGGCGTACGGAACCTCGTGGCAGGACTCCACCACCATCATCGGCAAGGCCCTCGGCAAGGAAGCCGAGGCCGCCAAGCTGGTGGCCGACACCGAGTCCGCCGTGCAGGACAAGGCCGCGGAGTACCCCCAGCTGGCCGGCAAGACCTTCATCTACGGCAACCTGGACCCCGCCGCCACCGACAAGATCAGCCTTTACACGGCCAATGACAACCGCCCCCGGTTCCTCAGCTCCATCGGCATGACCCAGGCGTCCGTGGTGGAGGACAACTCCAAGGGATCCAAAGAGTTCTTCATCCCGTGGTCCGCAGAGAAGGCCAACGAGCTCGATTCGGACATCTTCGTGACCTGGGTGGCCGACGAGGCCGCGGCCCAGGCCGTCCAGGCCGACCCGCTGATGTCGCAGATCCCGGCAGTCAAGAGCGGCGCCCTGGTAGCCGATCCCGACAACACGCTCACGCTGTCCATCTCCGCGTCCTCGCCGCTCAGCCTGCCCTGGTCCCTGGACACCTTCCTGCCGAAGCTGGCCGCGGCAGCGGACAAGGCAGCCTAGAAGCCGCCGCGCTGGCAGCTGAAGAACCATGAGCCCATTGACGACGACGGCGGCCCCCGCCGCACAGACCGCGCCGGCAACACCCGCGCCGGCAACACCCGCGGGTCCTGCCGCCCCCGCCCGGGGTCCCCGCGCGCCCTGGCTGCTGGCCGCCGTCGCCGTCCTTGCGCTAGTGGCCGCGGCATCGCTGGCCATCGGGGCCCGGGGCCTGGGCCTGGACACGGTGTGGCAGGCGCTGACCCAGTTCGATCCCGCCAACGGCGACCACGCCGTGGTCCACTCCCGCATTCCCCGCACGGCCCTGGGGCTGCTCTCCGGGGGCGCCCTGGGACTCGCCGGTGCAGCGATGCAGGGCGTGGCCCGGAACCCCCTCGCGGACCCGGGCATCATCGGCATCAACGCCGGTGCCGCGCTGGCCGTCGTCACTGGCATCTACGTCTTTGGCGTGGCCTCGCTGGCAGGGTACATCTGGTTCGCGTTCATCGGCTCGGCGGCCGCCGCCGCCGTGGTCTACCTGATCGCGTCGCTGGGCAGGGACGGGGCGACGCCGGTGAAGCTCGCTCTAGCGGGTGCGGCCCTGAGCGCGGGGCTGTTTTCCCTGATGAACGTGATCCTGGTGTCCAGCCGGGACACCCTGGACCGCTTCCGGTTCTGGCAGGTGGGCGGAATCGCCGGCCGCGACTGGTCCGCGATCCTCCCCGCGCTGCCGTTCCTGCTGCTCGGCGCCGCGATTGTGCTCGCCACCGGACGCATCCTCAACAACCTTGCCCTCGGCGACGACATTGCCCGAGGCCTGGGCCAGCGGGTGGGACGGGCCCGCGCCGCCACGGCCCTGGGAATCGTGCTGCTCTGCGGGTCAGCCACGGCGCTGGCCGGCCCCATCGGGTTCGTGGGCCTGGTCATTCCGCACGCCGTCCGCTTCCTCACGGGCCCCGACTACCGCTGGATCCTGCCGTTCTCGCTGGTGCTGGCACCGGCCCTGCTGCTGGCCGCGGACGTGGCCGGCCGCGTGATCCTCCTCCCGGGTGAAGTTCCCGCCGGGATCATGACCGCGCTGGTGGGCGCCCCCGTATTCGTGTGGCTAGTGCGGCGCAGCAAGGGGGCCGGACTGTGAATGCCCGCCTGCAGACCCGGACATCCGCCGCCGAGTTGGCACTTCGCGGCAATAATCCGCGCCCGCATTGGCGTGATCTGCCAACTCGCGGGAGGCTGCCCAACCGGACTCTACTTAACAGGACAGCGGCGCTGGCCCTGGCCGCCGTCGCGGTCTTCGCCGTGAGCGTGCTCCTGGGCAGCTACACCGTCACCATCCCCGATTTCTTCAGGATCCTGGCCGCGCACCTCACCGGTGGGGAGAAGATCCCCGGCGCCAGCTTCATCGTGATGGAACACAAACTGCCGCGCGCCGTCCTGGGGACCCTGATCGGCGCTGCTTTCGGGCTGTCCGGCGCCCTGTTCCAGACCATGCTCCGCAACCCGCTGGCCAGTCCGGACGTGATCGGCATCAGCTACGGCGCCAGCGCCGCGGCAGTGACCGCCATCGTCGTCTTCGGCGCCACCGGGGCAGCGGTGTCGGGCGCCGCCTTCGCCGGGGCCCTGGGCGTGGCCGCCCTCATCTACGCCATCTCCCGCAGCGGATCGCTGGGTTCCGGCGGGCAGCGCGGCGACGCCGCGGGCAGCCGGCTGATCCTCGCCGGCGTGGGCATCTCCGCCGCCCTCCAGGCCCTGGTCAGCTTCCTGCTGACCAGGACGGACATCCGCACCGCCGCCGACGTCCTGGTCTGGCTTAACGGTTCCCTGAACTCCGCGAACTGGGACCGGGCCGGCGTCCTCGGCGCCGCCCTGCTGGTGCTGGTTCCCGCCGCCGCGCTGCTCTCCGGCCCGCTGCGCATCCTGGAGCTTGGCGACGACACCGCCGCGGGCCTCGGCGTCCGGGTCGGGGCGGCGCGGCTGGGCATCGTGATCACCGCCGTCGGGCTGGCGGCTGCGGCGACGGCGGCTGCAGGGCCTGTGGCGTTCGTGGCGTTCCTCGCCGGGCCGATCGCGCGCCGCTTCGTCCGCAGGGCCAGCCTGCCGGCGGCGGCCCTGACCGGGGTGCTTATTGTCCTGGCCGCCGACTTCGTTGCCGCCAACATCGCGCCGCTCCTGCTGGATGGAACCGTGCTGCCGGTCGGGGTCATCACCGGTGCCCTGGGCGCGCCGTTCCTGCTGTGGCTGCTTGTGACCTCCAACCGAAAGGACGCCTGAGATGGCGACACTCCAGACCTCCGGCCTGCGGCTGAGGTACGACCAGCGGACCGTCATCGAGGGCCTCAGCACGGAGATCCCCGAGGGCAAGGTGACCATGATCGTGGGCGCCAACGCCTGCGGCAAGTCCACCCTGCTGCGGGGCCTCGCCCGGCTGCTCAAGCCCGTGGCCGGAACCGTCACCCTCGACGGGCGGGACATCCACAGCCGCCCGGCCCGCGAGGTGGCCCGCACCCTGGGGCTGCTCCCGCAGCATCCGACGGCGCCGGACGGCCTCTCTGTCCGGGACCTGGTGGGCCGCGGGCGCTACCCGCACCAGGGCTTCTTCCGGTCCCGGCCCGCGGGCGGGTCCCTGGACGATGAGCGCGCCGTGCACGAAGCGATGGCCGCCACCGACACCCTGGAACTCGCCGAACGGAACGTGGATGAGCTCTCCGGCGGGCAGCGGCAGCGCGTCTGGATCGCGATGGCCCTCGCCCAGGAAACGGACGTGCTGCTGCTGGATGAGCCCACCACCTACCTGGATCTCACCCATCAGGTGGAAGTCCTGGACCTCATCACCGACCTCAACCGGCAGCGCGGCACCACCGTGACGATCGTCCTGCACGACCTCAACCTCGCCGCGCGGTACGCGGATCACATCATCGCCATGAAAAGCGGACAGATCGCGGCCGAGGGCGCTGCCCGGACCGTGATCACAGAGGAGCTGGTCCGCGACGTGTTCGGCCTGGAGTCCCGGGTGCTCCCGGACCCGGTGTCCGGCGCACCCCTGATCATCCCCCTGGGCCGGCACCACGCCGACGCCCCGCCAACCACCACCCTGGAGCTGGTCCCATGACTGCCAAGAAAACCACCACGGCCCTCAGGACTGCCCCCGGCACCGAACCCATGACCCTGGCCTTCGAGGTGCAGGTCACGGCGGTCCAGCAGCTGGGCCCCAACTTCCGGCGGATCACCCTGGGCGGCTACTCGCTGCGGAACTTCGGCGTCAGCGGCAACACCCTGGACCTGCGCATCAAACTGATGATTCCCTCGCTGGCCGCGGACGGCACCGCGCTGCCGCTGCCCGAGTTCCGGATGGAGGAAAGCGGCTGGTACCACGAATGGCTGGCCATGGACCCCCACACCCGCGGTTCCATGCGCACCTACACCGTCCGGCAGGAACGCCTCGACGCCGTCTACCCGGAAATCGATGTCGACTTCGTGCTGCACTTCGACGACGACGGCCACGGCGGCCCCGCCGCCAACTGGGCCCTCAACGCCACACCAGGGGACACCCTCACACTGATCGGGCCCAACAACCGGGCCGCGCACTGCGTCACCGCGGAAACATACTCCGGCATCGAATGGCGCCCCGGCCTGGCCCAGCGGGTCCTGCTGGCCGGCGACGAGACCGCCGTCCCGGCCATCAGCGCCATCCTCGAAAGCCTGCCGCCGTACGTGAGCGGCCACGCGATCCTTGAGGTGCCGGAAGCCGGCGATTTCCAGGGCATCACCACCGCCGCCGACGTCGAGATCACCTGGCTGGCGCGCGGCGCCGCGATCGGCCGGTCGCGTCCGCACGGCCAGCTGCTGCAGGAAGCGGTGCGGACCGCCGTTACGCGTCCGGGCTGGGTGGGGCTCACGTCCCCGGAGCCGGCCGCCGGCCCCGAACCGGAAGAGGTCAATGTGGACCGCGACATCCTCTGGGAAACCCCGGCCAGGATGGACGCCGCGGCCATCAGCGCCAGCCGGAACCCGGACAAGCCCGCCGGCGCGATGCCGTTCTACGCCTGGATTGCCGGGGAAGCCGGCGTGGTCAAGGAGATGCGCCGGTACCTGGTGCGGGACGTCGGGATTGATAGGAAGCAGGTTGCCTTTATGGGGTATTGGAGGAAGGGAAAGGCCGAACTCTGACGCTCCCTCAGGTTTGGTCGCTTTCGTTGTGACGCTTCCGCAGTTCCTGCCGTGGTTTCGGCCGCAACCGCTGCTTTGCCGTCGCTTAGACACCTCCCGCCGCCTCCTTCGGCCGCGGGCGGCCTCTTTCGGCTCTGGTCGGCGATGCGCTCCTTTGCAAAGCACCGGCACCGGCCTTGGGGTTAGGTCACCGTCTGTGTGGTCAGGTCACCTTTAGGGATACGGTTTCGTCGACTGCAACGCGGGGTCAGTTGCCGCCCATAGTCCCCGCCGGGATGGGCTGGAGGTGACCTCGCCTTGTTTCTCTGACCGTCTCCCGCGGCGGCTCTGTGGGTGGTCTTTTGTTGTGTGCGGGTTGTTAACCGGGGCGTTGTTTGGCGGGTTTATTGTGGCCGGATGGTTGAGGATCTTCTGGCTCCGGGGGCTCATGGGCGGCGGGTTTATGTTGCCCTGGGGGACTCCTTCACTGAAGGGGTGGGGGATTACAGTCCGCGGCTGCCCAACGGGGTGCGCGGGTGGGCGGACCGGGTGGCGGAGCAGCTGGCCAGGGCGGATCCGGGGTGGGAGTACGCCAACCTCGCAATCCGCAGCAAGAGGCTGCGGCACATCATCGCCGAACAGCTGGACCCCGCGCTGGCCATGGAGCCGACGCTGGTCACCCTGTACGCGGGCGGAAACGACATCCTCGACATCGGGACCGACATCCACGCCCTCATGAAGGACTACGAGTTCCTCGTGGCCCGGCTGTCCGCCAGCGGCGCCACGGTGGTGCTCTTCACCGGCTTCGACGTCAGGGTCTCCGCATTGCTGGAACCGCTCAAGCGGCGCAACGCCATCTACAACCGGCGGGTCCGCGAGGTGGCGGCACGGTACGAGGCCGTGCTGGTGGATTACTGGTGTTTCGATGCCTTCTACGATCCGCGCATGTGGGACGCGGACCGTCTGCACATGTCGACGGCGGGCCACAAGTACCTCGCCGGCCAGGTGCTGGACCAGCTCGGGGTCCCGCACAAGGTCAAGACCAAGGAATGGGCGCCGGCGCCGAAAGCCGGGTTCCGCGACTGGGAACGCCGCCAGCGGCGCTGGGTCCACGACTGGGTGCTGCCCCTGTTTGGGCGCAAGATCCGCGGCGTCACCCTGGGGGACCAGCTCAGCCCGCGCTGGCCTGCGCCGGTCAGGGTCCCGCCGAAGGCCGGGCTAAAGAAGCTGGCCGCCAAAATCCCCGCAGGCTAGAGACGGAAGCAGCTGCGCGGCCGGCGTCAGCTGTCCAGCAGGTTCTCGTATCCCGGGGCGACGCGGCTCGCGTGGAATTCCTCGACGTCGAACTCTGCCACCCCATTGACGTAGAACGGGTCCTTGGCCAGCGAGGCGTCCAGGGCGGCGCGGTCCGCGGTGGACAGCAGCAGCGCGCCCGTGCGCGGAATCTTGCGGCCCGCGACCAAAAAGATGCCTTGGTCGAAGGCGTCCTGCAGCCACGCCACGTGCGCCGGGAGATGGAAGTCAACGATCTCTTCGGGGACCCTGTAGGTCAAGGAGACTACATACATAGGGCCAGCCTACAGTTTGACCGGCACAGACCGGCCGGATTCTTAGGGCGGGAAATCCGGCGCAGTTGAACCGTCAAGCTTCAATGCTCCTAAACTGTACGCATGACTGAACCGCGCTGGCTGAACGCCGACGAACGCCGGGCCTGGCTGGCCCAGGTGAGCATCAACACCCTCCTTCCGGCGGCCCTGGACACCCAGCTCCACCACGCGCGCAAGCTGTCCCTCTTTGACTACAACGTCCTGGCGATGCTCTCCGAGGCAGAAGGCCGCTTCCTGCCCATGAGCGAGCTGGCCGCACGCACCAGCGCGTCCCTGTCCCGGCTGTCCCACGTGGTCACCAAACTGCAGAACCGCGGCTGGGTGGAGCGCCGTCCGCACCCGGGGGATGCCCGGGTGACGACGGCGCACCTCACCGACGCCGGGATGGAAACCATCGTGGAACTCGCCCCGGCCCATGTCGAGGCCGTCCGGTCGCTGTTCCTCGACGCCCTGACTAAAGAGGACGTCGCCGATCTCGCCCGGATCGGCGAGAAGATCGTGGGCCGCTTGGACAAGGACCACTGGATCCTGCGGGAGGGCCAGCAGCCCAAGAGCTGACACAACGGCTCACACAGCAGTCGGCCCGGCGCCCTGTCGCCTAGTGTTGGCGGTATGGAATCGCCGATCGAAAGCTACCTGCGCCAGATCCACGCCGAGATCGCCGAGCTCAGGGACGGCAAGCCCTACAGCACCATTCCGGCCATGGCCGCCGTGGATCCGGACAACTTCGGCATTGCCCTCGCCACCGTGGACGGCACGGTCTACGAGATCGGTGACACCCGCGAGGAATTCACCATCCAGTCCATTTCCAAGCCGTTCACGTACGGTCTTGCCCTCGAGGACCTCGGGCCCGAAGCGGTGGACGAAAAAGTGGACGTGGAACCGTCCGGCGATTCCTTCAACGAGATCTCCCTGGCCGAGGGAACGGGCCGGCCTGCCAACGCCATGATCAACGCCGGCGCCCTCACCGCCACCTCGCTGATCCGCGGCTCCGGCGGACAAACAGGGTTCAAACGGATCCTCAGCACCTACTCCGCCTTCGCGGGCCGCCAGCTCTCAGTCAGCGAGGACGTCTACCAGTCCGAGCTCAAGCATGGCCACCGCAACACCGCGCTCGCGTACCTGCTCCGCTCCTTCAACATCATCGAGGATGACCCGGAACCGGTCCTGGAGGACTACTTCCGCCAGTGCTCCGTGCTGGTGAACAGTTTCGACCTGTCCATCATGGCCGCGACCCTCGCCAACGGCGGCCGGAACCCGCTCAGCGGCAAACAGGTCCTGGGGATCGGCCCGGTGGAACGCGTCCTGTCCGTCATGATGACGTCCGGCATGTACGACGACGCCGGCGCGTGGATCAGCAGCGTGGGCATGCCCGGCAAGAGCGGCGTGGCCGGCGGGATCATCGCCGTGCTGCCGGGCCAGGTGGGCCTGGCCGTCTATTCACCCCCGCTGGACCAGCACGGCAGCAGCGTCCGCGGCGTGGCCACCGCCCAGCGGCTGTCCCGTGACATGGAACTGCACTTCGTCCGTGCGGCCCGGACCGGCCGGTCGGCTATCCTCGCCGCGTACGACGTGACCGAGACGCCGTCGGGCATCCGCCGCAACGACGAGGCGGCCGACGTCCTCCGCGCCCACGGCCATCGGGCCGCGGTGATCGAACTCAACGGTGACCTGCTGTTCGCCGGCACAGAGTCCATGGTCCGCGAGCTCAGCAACCTCGAAGACGACGTCGAACTGGTGGTGCTGGACCTGCGCCGCACCGACCAGGTCAGCGACGTGGCGGTGCGCATGCTGGAAAGGTCGCGGGAGCAACTGGCCGGCGCCGGCCGCGAACTGGTGCTGATCGAGGCCGGCGGTGCGGTGGCGGAGAGCCTGGGCTCGTCCAAGCAGGGGCCGGTGGCGTCCTTCGGAAGCCGGAACGCCGCCGTCGAGTACTGCGAGAACCGGTTGCTGAAACGCTACGGTGAACAGCTGCTGCTGCCGGACCACGTGCCGGTCACGGCATCGCCCGCCCTGGCGCCGCTGGACGAAGCTGACGCGGCGGCGCTGGAGGCGCTGATGACGCCGAAGTCCTTTGCGGACGGCGACGTCATCCGCCGCGTCGGGCTGCGCTTCGGCGGGGTCTACTTCATAACCTCGGGGCAGGTCAGCAGCACCTCCTCCGGCCCCAGCGCGGAGCGGGTCCAGCTCAACACCCTCAGCGCCGGCATGACGTTCGGCGAGCTGGCGCTGGGCAGCGGCAGCCGGCAGGAGACCACGGTCCGAGCCGTGGGGCCGGTGGAAGTGATGGTGCTCAGCGCGGACGCGATCTCGGCGCTGGAACGGAACGATCCGCGCCTCGCCATCGCGCTCTGGAAAGCCCTGACGCGGGACGCCTACACGCGGGTGGAGCAGTACCTGCGTGAGTCGGCGGTCCGGATCCGGGAGTAGAGCGCGGCACTTTGTTTGCTTGGGGCAACTGCTGGCAGACTGGATCCATGGATTTCACGTCCCGCTATGTTGCCCTCGGCGATTCCTTCACGGAAGGCGTCGGCGACGACGATCCCGCCCGCCCCAACGGCGTCCGCGGCTGGGCGGACAGGGTGGCCGAGCAGCTCTCCGCCGCCGATCCGGGCTTCGGCTACGCGAACCTCGCCATCCGCGGACGGAAGATCCGCCAGATCATGGCCGAGCAGGTGGATGCCGCCGTCGCACTCAAGCCCACCCTGGTGAGCATCTACGCCGGGGCCAACGACATCCTCCGGCCCAAGGTCGACATCGACGACCTCCTGGTGGACTACGACGCCGGCATCCGCAAGCTCAAAGCCACCGGCGCCACGATTGTGATGTTCACCGGCTTCGACTCCCGCGGCTCGAAGATCTTCGGCACGACGCGCGGCAGGACGGCCATCTACAACGAGCTGGTCCGCGGCATCGCCGGAGACCACGGCGCCCTCCTGGTGGATTACTGGCGCTTCAGCGAGTACTACGACTGGGGAATGTGGGCGACCGACCGGATGCACATGTCCGCCGCCGGCCACGCCAACATGGCCAAGCGCGTCCTCACGGTCCTGGAACACGACCACTCGATTGACGTCCCGCCCATGACGCCGGTTCCGGAGCTCAGCCGGGCCGAGGCGCTCCGGGCCAACGCCCGCTGGGTGCGCGAGTTCGCCGGCCCGTGGGTGGTCCGCCGGGTGACAGGAAAGTCCTCAGGAGACGGGCTGGCCCCGCGCTACCCGCGCCTTACGCACCTCTAGCAGCGTTGAACCCGGGCGTCGCCAGGAGCTCGCCGTTGCCCAGGACGGCCAGCACCTCGACGTCCCAGCTGTCCGTTGCCCAGTCCACCATGGCCCTCCCGCCGGCAACGATGGCCGTCGCCAGCACGTCCGCGGTGACAATATCCGCCGCCACCACCGACGCCTGGCGGAATTCGGTCCGACGGAATTCCGTGCGGCCCGCCCCGGCCCGCCAGATGTGGTCCCCTCGCTCCGAGGTTCCGGACGTCGCCAGTGCCTCGAAGCGGCCCCCGCCGCCCAGCGGGAAAGCCGACAGCAGCGATGCTCGGTCCAGTGGATCCACGATCCCGGCAAGCCAGGGGGTGCCGCTCCCCGGCACGGGTGAGCCGCCCACCAGTACGTCGCCCCCGGCGTTCAGGCACCAGTCCTCGACGCCGGCCGCTTCCAGGGCCGCGGCTGCCTGGCCGATCGCGTGGCCCTTGATGATTCCGGAAAGGTCCAGGACGCCGTCGGGCCGCTCCGGGGTGAAAAATCCCTCGGTCAGCAGCCGCCAGCCGGTGGCGTCAGCAAAGCGGGCCCGGAAAGCCGACGAGGCGTCCCGCAGCGTCAGCTCGCCGGAGGCCAGCCGGCTGGCCTCCGAATCAGGGCGGTAGAGGCTGAACATGGCATCCAGTTCGGTAAACACGCGCTCGACGGCGGCCGTGGCGCCTTCCAGCACGGGGACGGTGCGCGGTGCTCCGCGATCCGGCAGGGCGAGGCTGATGACGGTGCCCATGCACCGGAACGTCCTGCTGCGCAGGGCGGGATTGCGCCGGGTGGCAGGGCGCGGCACCGGCTGCCCGGCGGGCGCGGATTCAGAGGTTCGCTGCATCGAGAGCTGCCTGGAGTGAGGTGAGGTAGGCGTCGCTGGTGACGGTGGCGCCGCTGATCGTCTGGACATCCGCGGACTGGGCCTTCAGGACGGCGGCCCGGAGCAGGGGCGCGGCCCGGTTGCTGATCTGCACGGACTTGCGGTCCTCGTCCGTCAGCCGGAGGGCAGTGACATCCGTGATGGTGCCGGCGTTGACGGTGATCTGCACCTGGACCGCCCCGAACCGGGTCTGGACGGCGGTGCCGGTGTAGGTCCCGGCCGCCTGCGCTGCGGCGCCTCCTCCGGCTGTCGTCGCGGCGCCGCCGGCGCCGGTGGATCCGCTGGAGGAACTGGACCCGGACGCTGCGGCAGTTACCGGGCTCCCCGTACCGGCGACGTGGGCGCCGGACTGCCAGCCGGCCAGGAGAATCCCGGCCGAGGCCAGCGCTGCTGATATCGCTGCGCGTGTTCTCACCAGTCGAACCTTTCGTAGTGGAGTTGGTCTTTGGGGACGCCGGAGGCCCGGGCCTCGCTGATGACGCTCTGCGCCCAGGCGTCGGGGCCGCAGATATAGACGTCGGCGTCCGCGATGTCCGGCGCGAAGCTGGCGAGCCGGTGCCCGGCTCGGACCGCCGATTCCGGCAGTCAACCCGCGCTCCGGGGGCCCGTGAGGTGGTAGAGCGTGGCGCCGCGCTTCCGGCACAGGGCCAGGATCTCGTCGCCCAGGTAGAGGTCAGCGTCGGAATGGCCGCGGAGCAGCACTGTTGCCTGGCCCGGTTCAAAGGGGGTGCGTTCCAGCAGCGCCCGGAGGGGCGTGATGCCGATCCCCGCTCCGATCATCACAACCCGGCTTCGGGTGCGGGCTGCTGTGCTGAAAAGACCGTAAGGACCTTCGATGGCCACCCGGGTCCCAACTTTCAGCCGCGAGAGCTGCGCCGAGCCCCGGCCGAGGTTGCGCACGGTGATCCGCAGCGTGCCGTGTCCCGAGGCGTCGGACCATGCCGGTTCCGCGGAGAGGCTGAAGGGGTGCGGATGCCACCACGCGCCCGGGGACAGGAACCTCCAGATGAAAAACCTCCCGCCGTGTCCGGACAGTTCGTCGACGTGGCGGCCGGCCAGTTCAATGCTGACGACGCCGGGAGCCACCGGGACGACGCGGCTCACGCTCAGCTGGTGCCGGAACGTGGCCACCAGCGGCTCCAGGACGCGGTAGTGGACCAGCGCTGCACCGGTGAAAATGCAGATGGCCAGCCAGTACCAGCGCTGCCAGGTGCCCTCGGCGAAGAGACCGCCGGCGCTGAACTGGTGCGGGATCGCAGTCAATACGGCGGCGTACGTGAGCAGGTGGACTGCGTACCAGAACTCGTAAGGGAGCCGCCGTCGGACGGCAACCAGAGACGTGGCCACGACGGCGACGAACAGCCCCAGGGACACGATGGCGAGCCACATATCGGGCACCTGGACCCACAGGGCCACAAGCTCAGCCACCGGGTTCAGCCCCTCGGCCATGCCGTATCCGATGGCGAGCAGGATTCCGTGAGCCAGCAGCAGGTACAGCGAGGGTTTGCCGAGTTTCCGGTGGAACCCGAGGGCCCGGTCATGGCCCACAGCGCCGTCGATCAACGGGATGCGTGCCGCCAGGAGCAGCATCAGCAGCACCAGGTCCATGCCTGCCAGTCCCGCCACGATGCCGAGGGCGGTGAACGAGCCGGCGAGTGTCGAGAACCCGGAGGCGCCGCCGTCGGCCAGCCAGAGCGCCACGGCCAAGGACACCGAGGACCATGCGAGCACCGTCAGCAGATCCGCGCGCAGCAAGCGGCTCCGGGCCTGCGAACGGAACCCTTCTACGGGCGTCCGCCGGGTGGTGGCCGGCATGGTTAGCCGGGATGAAGAGTTCATGGCTCCACCGTCCGCCCGTGGCCTATCAATTGGCTGTGAATGGGCTGGGGTGCCGATGTGACTTGGTGCCGGACGCGGGCGCCGGCAACGGACTCCCAGTTACCGGATTGGCCTTTAATTCGTCAAGCTCGTAGACTTGGTAGGCGCTAGGTGGCGCGGAGCGTGTGCAATTGCTCCGGTTGGCGGGATCTGTCTGCAATATGACAGCCCCAAAGGCCGGTAGTTAGGGGCTCAAGTTGCGTGCACTCCTGTATTCGCCCAGCATCCCGGTGCTTTGCAGTGGCTCTCCGAAAGGTCCAGCCGCCCGGCAACCGTGGCCCACAATCTTCGCCGAAATGTGAAATGCAGCCGGTTCACGCCGTCTGTCCGATCGTTACGGACCTGCCTGTGGGTGCTGGATGCGGACGCCGCCTGCCGCACGGTCTGCGGGAACTCTGCAACCGTTTCGTTTATTTTTTGAGGAGAGTCGTCATGGCAGCACACTGCCAGGTGACCGGAGCCGAGCCGGGCTTTGGACACAGCATTTCGCACTCGCACCGTCGCAACAAGCGCCGGTTCGACCCGAACATCCAGAAGAAGCGCTACTGGGTTCCGTCCCTGCGCCGTAACGTCACGCTGCAGGTCTCTGCACGTGGCATCAAGACCATCGACGTACGCGGCATCGACGTAGTCGTCGCCGCCATCCTTGCACGAGGAGTGAAGCTCTAGTGGCAAAGGACAAGGACGTACGTCCGATCATCAAGCTCAAGTCGACCGCGGGCACGGGTTACACCTACGTGACGCGCAAGAACCGTCGTAACGACCCGGACCGTATGGTTCTGAAGAAGTACGACCCCCGCATCCGCAAGCACGTCGAATTCCGAGAGGAGCGCTAAACACATGGCTAAGAAGTCAATGATCGCTAAGAACGAACAGCGTAAAGTCATCGTCGAGCGCTACGCCGCGAAGCGTCTCGAACTCAAGAAGGCTCTGGTTGACCCCAACTCGACCGACGAAGTTCGCGAAGCCGCACGCCTCGGCCTGCAGAAGCTGCCCCGCAACGCCTCACCGGTACGTCTGCGTAACCGCGACATCATCGATGGCCGCCCGCGCGGTACCTTCCAGAAGTTCGGTATCTCCCGTGTTCGCTTCCGCGACATGGCTCACCGCGGTGAGCTCCCGGGCATCACGAAGTCTTCCTGGTAATTCAGTACTCCTGAAGCCAGTGGCTTAGGGAAAGGGCCGGCAACCATTATGGTTGCCGGCCCTTTCTGCGTTTAACGCCCGACGGCGGCAGCCCGCCCCTGCGGGATGGACTGACGCGCGGCGGGCTGGCGTCCCATGGGGTGATGCACGGCACAGAACCGGGGTGGAGGGGTTTTCGGTCCGGGTGGGCGGTTGTTGTGGTGGGATCCCGCGTGTTGGCGGGGTTTTTGGGGGTGTGGG
>NZ_LNUT01000001.1:0-199144 GCF_001512305.1 Arthrobacter sp. EPSL27 | reverse complement strand
CGCCCTGGGGTAGACCTCCCCCACTCCCCCTCCTCCCTGACCGAAGGGGCATAGCGCCTCCCTGTGCGCGCGGGTCTGGGGGTTTTCAAATACACAACTTCCCGACCCTCACGGAAGGAGGCCGCTCATGGCTGGACGTGGTCCCGCGCCCAAACTTCAGCATCAGCGCGAGCGCGACACGAAGCGCCGCCAAGCTGACGCGGTCACTCTGACCGCTGACGGCGAGCTCCGCGGCCCCGAGCTCCCCAAGGGCATCCTCAATCCGCACCCCGAGACGCTCGCGTGGTGGGAGACCTGGCGCCGGTCGCCTCAGGCCCAGCTCTTCGAGGACACCGACTGGGAAGCACTGAAGCGGGCCGCCCTCCTCCACGACTACGTCTGGAAGGCGCCACAGAAGCCCTCAGCCGCCGCAATCTCCGAGCTCCGGCTGATCGAGGAGCGCTACGGCGCCACCTACGTCGACCGCCAGCGGGCCAAAATCCACATCTCCCGCGAGTCCGCCGCCGACGCCGAGGTAGTCCAGCTTCGCTCTGTGAGCTCCCGCGCCGACGTCATGGCCCGCATGAGGGGCGATAAATGAGCACTTTGGCCCCCGCCGTTACTGCCGTGACCTCGCTCCCCGAGTTCCCGCTTGACGGCTCGATCAAAACCCTCGGCTGGGGCTTGATCGAGTGGGCCGAGGGCTACCTCCTCCAGCCCGACGGCGATCAGGCCGGCGAGCCCTATACGTTTACACGCGAGCAATGCAACTTCATCCTCTGGTTCTACTCGCTCGATGCCGGAGGCAAGTTTGAGAACCGCCGTGGCGTGCTCCGACGCGCTAAGGGCTGGGGCAAGTCGCCGTTCCTCGGCGCCCTGGCTCTCGCCGAGCTCTGCGGCCCCGTCCGCTTCGGCGGCTGGGACTCCTTCGGCGAGCCAATCGGCGTCCAGCATCCGAAGCCCTGGATCGTCATTGCGGGTGTCTCCGAGACTCAGACGCAAAACACCTTCGACGCGATCCGCGCAATGTGCGAGGACTCGGCCCTAGTCGACGACTACGGCCTCGACGTCGGCATGACCCGAATCCTGACGCCGACCGGGAAAATCGTCCCGATCACGGCGAACTCCGCGACTCAGGAAGGCGCCCGGCCCTCCTTCGCGATCATGGACGAAACCCACCACTGGACCGTGAGCAATGGCGGCTACAAGCTGGCCCGCGTGGTCCGGCGTAACCTCGCCAAGAGCCGCGACGGTTCGGCCCGCGTGGTCGAGACGACGAACGCTCACGAGCCCGGTCACGACTCGGTCGCCGAGGCGAGCTACCTCGCATGGCGGGCAATGGTCGAAGGCCGCACGGTCGCCAAGGGCCTCCTCTACGACACCCGCGAGGCCCCGGCAGACATCGACCTCGCCGACGAGAAGGCCGTCCTCGCTGGCCTGAAGGCCGCCTACGGCGACGCTCACTGGGTAGACCTGGAGCGAATCCTGGCCGAGGTCTACGACCCCGACACGCCGCCCGAGGAAGCCCGCCGCTTCTACCTGAATCAGATCGTGGCCGCCGCCGACTCGTGGGTAGCCCCGCCTGAATGGATGAAGAACCGCCGCGACGACCTCCGGCCGCTCCTCTTCGGCGATCCCAACGCACGGACCAAGAAGGGCGACACCGTCACCCTCGGCTTCGACGGCTCGCTCACCGACGACTCGACCGCGCTGGTCGCGTGCCGAGTCGACGACGGCGCCGCCTTCCTGCTGGCGATCTGGGAAAAGCCCGAAGGCCCCAAGGGGCAAGGCTGGGAAGTCCCGAAGGATCAGGTCCGCGACGCGGTCGACTTCGCTTTCTCGACCCTCGACGTCGTCGCGTTTTTCTCGGACGTCGCCTACTGGGAAACCGACGTCGACGCATGGCGGGACGCCTACGGCGAGCGCCTCCTCGTGAAGGCCACGACCCGCCACGCGATCGGCTGGGATATGCGCGGGCATCAGATGGACACGACCCGCGCCGTGGAAGCACTCCACCGGGCGATCACCGACGGCGAGCTCCCTTGGACCGCCCACAAGCTGATCGCCGGCTCAGGGAACGCCAAGGAGCTCAATGCCGAGGAAATCCTGACCCGCCACGTCAACAACGCACGCCGCCGCATCAATCGCTGGGGCGTCTACTTCGGCAAGGAAACCCGCGAGTCGCCGAAGAAGATCGACGCCGTCGCTTCCCTCGTGCTGGCCCGCATGGCCCGCACCCGTGTCCTCTCCGAGGGCGGCCTGAAGAAGAAGCGCCGCGCCCCCGGCCGACTGATCGGCTTCTAACCCCCGACGCCCGAAAGGAGGGCTCGTAATGGCTATTGACGCCTCCCTCGCTGGACGGCTGAACGACGAACTGACGACCGACCTCGGCCGCGACGGACGCCTCGGCAAGGTGCGCCGCTACCTCGCGGGCGACCACGATATGCCGTACATGCCGCGAGGCGCCAAGGCCGAGTACAGGCACCTAGCGGGCCGAGCGATAACGAACTGGACCCCGCTCCTCTCCGATACCTACGCTAAGGGCCTCTTCGTGGACGGCTACCGGCCCGCCAAGGCCGCCGATAACGCCGTTCCGTGGGGCTACTGGCAGGAGAACGGCCTCGACGCCCGCCAGAGTATCGCCCACCGGGGCGCCCTGGAATACGGCGCCAGCTACACGCTGATCCTTCCCGGCACGGTCCAGTCCCGGCGCATCCCGCTTATGCGCCCGCTCTCCCCGCTCCGCTCTGCGGCGTGGTATCGGGACGACGACGACGAGTTCCCCGAAATCGGCCTCCGGCGCCTCGGCACGACGGTCGACGGCGCCCAGCTGATCGAGCTCTTGGACCGTCAGAGCGTTTACACGTTCGCACGGCCGAAGGACTCCGACCGCTGGATACTCTCCCGCGTGGACGATCACGGCCTCGGCTACACGCCCTTTATCCGGTTCCGCGACCGGCTGGACGGCGAGGCCGTGGGCATCATCCGGCCGGTGCTGAACCTTCAGGACCGTGTAAACGAGATCGTCTTCTCGCTCCTGATCGCCCTTCAGTACGCCGCCTTCCGCCAGCGGTGGGCGACCGGCCTCGTGATCCCCGAGGACGACGACGGCAACCCGATCGAGCCGTTCCAGTCCGCCGTAGACCGGCTCTGGATCAGCGACTCGACCGAAGCCAAGTTCGGCGACTTCGCTCAGACCGAAGTCTCCGGCCACCTTCAGTCCTACGAGTCCAGCGTCCGCACGCTCGCCGCCGTAGCTCAGGTATCGCCGAACATTCTGACCGGCGACCTCGTGAACCTCAGCGCCGACGCGCTGGCCCAGATGGAAGCCTCGACCCAGCGAAAGATGGGCGAGTACGAGACGCTCTTCGGCGAGTCCTGGGAGTCCGCCTTCCGCCTAGCCGCCCTGGCCGCCGGCGACTCCGCCGCCGCGATCGACACGAGCGCTCAGGTCCGCTGGCGCGACACCGAGGCCCGCTCGCTCTCCCAGACCGTCGACGCCCTCGGCAAGATCGCCCAGATGCTTCAGGTTCCCGTCGAAGCCCTCTGGGAGAAAATCCCCGGCGTCACCGAGACGGACGTCTCCTACTGGAAGTCGATCCGAGACGAAACCGACCTCCTCGGAGGCATCGTCGCGGAAATGCAACGGCAGACAACGACCCGTGAAACCAACGCCGCCGCGATCCAAGGCACCAACGCGGCCTAACCGACCGCGAGGAGGCCCACTATGGCAGTTGACCTTGTGGGCCTCTCCCGCGATCACATGGCTAAGCAGGTCCGCGACGCGGCCGTTGTTCAGGCCGGGCTCGCGGTCGCGTTCGACAAGGGCCTAAAGCCCGCCGACCTCGACGCCTCATTCCCGACTTACCTCCGCTCCGCCCTGGCCCTTGTGTCGGCGGGGCGAGGAATGGCGACCGGCACCGCTAGGAGCTACTACGGCGACGCCAAGCAGGGCGCCGGGTTCGATAAGACGATCCCCGCCCTCGCGACGCCGGAAATGGACATTTTCAAGGCGACTCAGGCCCTCCTCATGACCGGCCCGGTCGCAATCAAGAAGCAACTCGCCTCCGGCGTCGGCCTCGTGGCCGCAATGGACGCCGCCAAGGCCCAGACCCTCCGCGTCGGCAAGCGCCTCACGCTCGAAGCACCCCGGCAACACCTGATCCAGCTGGTCCGGAAGGACAAGGACGCCCTCGGATGGGCACGTGTCTCCGACGGCCAGCCCTGCCACTTCTGCGCCATGCTCGTAGGCCGTGGCCCGGTCTACAAGGAAGGCACGGCCCGCTTCAAGGCGCATAACGGCTGTGGTTGCTCCGTGCGCCCGTTCTTCAAGGGCGAAGCCGACGGCGGCTGGAGTCCGGACGCAAAGGCCCTCAGGAACCTCTGGGACGGCGTCGACGAAAACGGCAACCCGCTCCCCGGACGCAAGGAAGGCGCCACGCTGACACTCGCCGAGTGGCGGGCCTTCTACGGCGCGGCGGTAAACGACCCTGGCTCCCCGGTCTTCAAGACGTTCACGGAGAAGGTCGCCAAGCACATCAGCGCCCCGGCCGTCGTGGAGGCCCGCAAGATCGCCGTCTCGGCCTACGCCGAGCAGGTCGCCGCCCAGAAGGCCGCCGAGAAGGCCGCCCGAGAGGCCGCGGACACCGCCGCCAAGAAGGCCGCCGAAGAGGAAGCCAAGAAGGCCGCCGCTGAAGCCGCCAAGATCAAGAAGTGGAAGGGCAAACCCGCCCCGGTAAAGCCCGTCGAGCCGAAGCCGGCCTCGACCCTCGGCCCGGCGGCGTTCGACGGCTGGCTCGCCGCCGTGAAGAAGCGCTACGCCGACTTCGCGGCCAAGACGGGCAACCCCAAGAGCGACCTCACGCTCTCGCTCAACTGGCACTACGTCCAGAAGGTCATCAACGGCCACGACAAGGCCGCGCTCGACGCGCTGAAGACCATGAGCTACGTCGACGACCAGCTCTACGCCGACGCCCTCGCCGCCATGAAGGCCGCCGACGCCCCGATCCCCGGCGCCGCCGAGGCGTACAAGAAGGAGCTCACGAGCTACCGGAACCGCCTCACGCGCTACAAGCGCTACATCGAGGAATGGCGCGAGGTCAACGGCATCACGTCGACGGCCAAAGGCATGGACGACGCCCTGATCTTCGCGAGCAACCGCGAGGCCGTCGAGTGGGCAAATGCCAAGTTCCCGCCCCCGTCTGAAGGCGTCGGAAAGGCCGCCCTCTACAAGTACACAGGCGGCTCCTACCGACCCTGGAACCAAGCCCTCCGCGAGCACGCGAACCCTGACACGCTCCCGCCTGGCTCGTGGAAGACGCACACGAAGAACGCCGACGCTGCGTTTACACGCGCTCCCGAGGACTTCATCGTGACCCGAGGCACCGGCTGGGACGAGTTCGCGACGCCGGACGGCAAGCGCTCCTTCCGCATCCCGCCCCCGCCGCCCGAGGACTTGATCGGCACGGTCCAGACCCAGCACGGCTACACGTCCACGGCTATGTCCGGCCAGTCCGATAACTCCTCCTTTGGCGGCCAAGTCCAGCTGAAGATCAGAGTTCCCGAGGGCCACCCGGTCGCGTGGGTAGATCCCTTCTCCCAGTTCCGAGGCGAGCGCGAAATGCTCCTCGCCCGGTCGACGAGCCTCTACATTCACAACGTCTACAAGTCCGGCCGAGGCAGTCACTACGTCGTCGAGGCCGAAGTGATCCCAAAGGACGTCGACCCCGCATCCTTCGCCGCGTCCGCCGTCCCCACTCCGGCGACTACGCCCTTCCAGTGACGTAAGGCGCCTCGCGTGCTAAAGTTGACGTGACTAGAGAGAGAAGGTAAAGGATGCTTCACGACAGAGCCTCCGAGCCGTTCGAGCTCAGCTACGCGCCGAAGCGTTACCCGGCGCCGGACTGGGAGGCGCTCGGGACGGTTACGAGAATATGGGTTCCGGACGACGAAACGGTCGGCTGGCTGGTCAGGCAAGACCCCGACCGGCTGGCCTTCCTCTCCGACGCCGGCCCTGACAAGCTCGGCTACGTGATCCGCGAGCTGGTCCGAGAGCTTATGGCCCAAGGCGCCGCCCGAGGCACTCCGGCGGCCGATCTGTGGACCGAAATCCTCGGCCGCACGCTCCACACGACCCCTACAGAAGAGTTTCTCCCCGCGATCGTCGCGGACGTGAGGAAAGAATGGGGCAACTGACCTAGTTAGCCCCGAAAGACCCGCCTTGGCTCCGGCCGCGGCGGGTTTTTTCATGCCCAAAATCACCCGCGCTCGGCAGGTACGAGCGCCAACCGTCCCAAGGAGGACGTTTACACATGGCTGACACCGAAAACCAGACTCCCGCCGCTACCGACGCCAAGCCGGACGCCGAAAAGACGCCCTGGGGCGCCGACTTCGACGCCGAGCGGGCTTGGAAGCTGGTCCAGAACCTCCGCGCCGAGGTTACAGACCTGAAGCAGAAAAACAGCACTTACGAATCCGAGCGGCAGGCCCGCGAGGACGAAGGCAAGAGCGAGCTCCAGAAGCTTCAGGACCGTCTTCAGGCCGCCGAGCAGAAGGCCAAGGAAGCCGCTCGCGATCTGAACCTTCAGAAGGTGCTCCGCAAGCACCCCGAGCTCGAAGACTTCGCCGATCTGCTGACCGGCGAGACGGAGGAAGAGCTCTTCGCCAAGGCTGAACGGCTCGCCGCGATCGGCAAGCCGAAGGAACCGGCCGAAGGCGAGCAGAAGGACGGCGAGCAGAAGCCCGACGCGCCGGAGCTCCCGGCTAAGCCAACCCCCAACCTGACCCCCGGACACGGCGGCGACGACTCCACCCCCTTTGACCCGACGGCGATCGCACTCGCGGCCCGTCAGTAAACCATCCTCTGAAAGGAACACCCTCTAATGGCTAACACCTTCTACACCGCCGAACAGGTCGCCAAGGTCGCCGTGGCAATGGCGACTCAGGACTCCTTCCTCGGCGCCCTGGTCAACCGCAACTTCGAGAATGACCTGCTGGGAGGCGGCGGCAAGGGCCGCACCGTGAACGTCCGCGTCCCGTCCGCGCTGATCGCCCGCTCTCGCGGCATCGACGACGTGACGACCAACATCGTGCTCGACTCCCTGACCGAGACGACCGTTCCGGTATCCCTCGGCGAGCACATCTACAACGCCGTCGGCCTCTCCGAGGGCGACCTGACCCTGAACCTCGAAGACTTCTCGAAGCAGGTTCTCGCGCCTCAGGTCGACGCCGTCGTGGAGTCCGTCGAGGACGAAGTCGCCAAGGCCCTGAAGTCGATCACCCTGGATACCTCTATCAAGTGGAGCGACGCCGACCCGGTGAAGACCTTCACCGCGATCCGCAAGGAGCTCCGCAAGCGCGGCGTCCCGGCCACCAACCTGAACGTCGTCGTAGGAACAGACGTCTACGCGGCCCTGCTGGACGCCAAGGCGATCACCGACGCCTCCGAGTCCGGCTCTACCGCCGCTCTCCGCGACGCGAACGTGGGCAAGGTTCGGGGCTTCAACATCGTCGAGTCGACCCGAGTCGACGACGGCGAAATCGTGGCCTTCCACCGCGACGCCTTCACCCTGGCAGTTCGGGCACCGATCGTCCCGGCTGGCGCCTCCTTCGGCCAGTCCATCAGCGGGGGTGGCTACTCCCTGCGCTACCTCCGCGACTACGACGTGACGAAGACCATCGACCGCTCTATGGTCAGCACCTTCGCGGGCGTGGCCGCAATGCCGCTCTACAAGATCGAGCGCGACCACACCGCAAAGACCGCCTCGGTGGTCGAGGTTCCCGGTGGCGCCGCTCTGCGCATGAGCATCTCGGACGCTGAGCCGGCCTAAGCCCAAGGAAGACCGTGGGGCGCTTCACCCGAGGCGCTCCACGGCCCTCTGAGCCCCTGAAAGGAGTTTCCCTTTGCCTTCACCCCTCCCTCCTCCGGTTAGCTCGCTGGAGGCGCGTCTGGGGCTCCCGACGGGCTCGCTGGAAGGCGAGGAGCTCGCCCGAGCTACCGCCGCCCTCGACGACGCCGCGACCCTGGCCCTCGCCGAAGTCCCCGCCCCGAAGGCGGGGGCGTGGGAAACCGACGCCCCCAAGGTGGTCGCCCTCGTGGTCCTGAAGGCCGCCCGTCGCGAGTTCGAGAATCCCCGAGGCATGAATCAGGAGTCGCTCGGCGAGCACTCGGTCGGCCTCACCGATACCTCCGGCGTCTACCTCACGGCCCGCGAGGTTGCCCAGATCAAGCGAGCCGCTACCGGCCGCTCCGGAGGCTTCGTCGGCACGATCCGGACCCCTAGCGCCTACTTCGACCCGCTGAGCCGCTAGGAGGACCCGAAATGCCCACCGAGGCCGCCGCAACCTACTCTGTCCCGGCCGCTCTGGACGGCGTCCCCGTCGACCCCGAGAGCGACCTCTTCCCCCTGATCGCTGAGGAGGAACTCCGGTGCTACTTACCTCCTACCGCGTAGTCCCCGCCGTCTACCGGCTACGAGCGGTAGCGGGCGTCGACTCCTACGGCGACACCGTCGAGTCCTGGGACGCCCCCGAGCGCGTCCGGCTGATCGGCGCGACAGTGCAGGACGTCCGCGCCGAGGAAACCGAGGGCACCGTCCGCCGCGTGATCCGTGGCGAGAAGGCCCTCTTTGTCCCCGGCGCTGCCGATCTGACCGAAAACGACCGCGTCGAAATCGCCGGCGAGGTATGGCGTGTATACGGCGCTCCGACCGTCCGCCACGGCCTCGCCTCCCGCGTTTACACGACCGCAACCCTATCCCGCTCCTCCGGCTGAAAGGAGGCCGAATGGCCGCGCCAAAAATCCGCCTCGACAGCGCCGGAATCGGCGAAATCCTGGCCTCGGCCGCCGTCAAGGCGGAAGTCGAGGTGCTCGGCTCGGCGGTCGCCTCGGCCGTCGGGAGTCCCACCGCCTCCGGCAAACCGATCCCCGTCGTCAAGCGCTCCCGCATTGCCTCAGGCGGAAGGCTGAAGGGCTCCCGGCCAGCCGTCGACATAACCCTCGCCCACGTCGCCGGAATGGCAGTCGAAGCCAAGCGAGGGCCCCTCGTGAAGGCGGCTTCCTCCGTGGGCCTTCAGGTGAAGCGTCAGGGCAGGTAGCGGCATGAACACACCTATCGCCTTCCCAGACGCTCAGCTGGCCGTCCGCGACCTCCTGCGAACGCTCCTGGCCTCGCGCACGGAGCCTTACGCAAGAGGCGCCGTCGTGTCGACCAAGGGGCTGACCGGCGACGACGCCTCACGGAAGCTCCCGTACATACAAGTCCGCTCCGACGGCAAGTTCCGCGACTCCCGGCTCGACGGGCGGGCAACCGTCCGCGTGCTGGTCTACCACCGCGACGAAGGACTCGGCGAGGCTCTCGCCGCACTATGCGAGGCCCTCCTCCTCTCGGCGTCTTCCGCCGACGTGCGGGGGTCCACGTCCGTTACCGGGCCGATCCCGACGGGCGATCCAGAGACGGGCCTCCCGCTCTCATTTTTCACCATCACGGCGCGGCTGCGGCCCCGCCAACTGACCTAAAGAAAAGGAGCGTGCTGAATGGCTGGCAACGCTGAAAATACCGCTCTGTGGCTCGGCGCTGACGTCTACATTGCCCCCGAGAACACCGACGGACCCGCCGACATCATCACCGCATGGGCCGCCGACTGGAAGGCCGTCGGTCTTCTGGACGGCGAGAACGGGATCACCGAAGCCCGCGAGGGCGACTCGACCGAGCACTACGCCTGGGGCGGTCTGCTTTATCGCCGGACCAACTCCAAGCACAAGCGAACCTTCAAGTTCGTAGCGCTGGAAGACAACGACACTACGTTCGCCCTTATCAACCCTGGCTCGACCCGCACGGTCACCGGTGGAGTCCGCACGGCGAAGATCAAGGCCCCGGTTGCCGGAACCCGCTTCTCGGTCGGCTTCGAGGTCCGTGACGGCGCCAAGATCAAGCGCCGCTTCGCCAAGCACGCCGAAGTGACCAACGTCGCCGAAATCAAGGAATCCGAAACCGATCCCACGGTCTACGAGATCACCGTCGTCGTCTTCCCCGAGTCCGACGGCACCCTCTACACGACCATCGAGGACGACCCGGCCGCCCCGTAAGGCACCTATCGGGGGAGCCGCTCGCGTGGGGCGACTCCCCCGTCTACATACCCTCCCACGCACCCCCTGACTTCCTCCAACCCACGCTAAGGAGCTCCCATGTCCGCACCCAAGTCCGCCGCCGCTGCTGAAGCACTCGGCGAAAAAATCCCCTTCACCGCCCGAGGCGTCGACTTCCTCCTCGATCCGTCTTCCGAATGGGACTTCGAGGCAATCGAAGCTTTCGAGGCCGGCAAGATCGCAACCTTCCTCCGGCTGATCCTCGGCGATAAGCAGTACGCCGCTTTCAAGGCCACGAAGCCCAAGGTCGGCGACGTCGACGCCTTCGTTATGGACCTCCAGAAGGCCCTCGGTATCGCGGGAAACTGATCCCGCTCGCCGCCCTTCTCCGTGAAATGTCCGACGTCGTAGAGGCCGACCTTCAGCGCTTCTACGGCGTCGACTTCGCGGACTACTGGCGCGGCGAGCTCTCGATCCGGCGCCTCTCGGTCCTCATTCACCACCTCCCGCCAGAGTCGGCGTGCGCCCGGCAACTGAGCAAGACCGAAGCGGGCTGGGACGTCCACGCATACCTCCTCTCCGATCTGTACCACGCCTTCACCGGCAACCCGCATCCCGCACGGCCGAAGCCGGAGGCGGCGAACAAGTCCACCCGCTACTCGACGCTCCGCGCAGCACTGGAGGCCCAGCGAGAGCGCCTAGGAACCACCGACACCTAAGGAGGCCCCCTCGTGTCAAATGTCGGGTACGCAACCCTTACCGTCCTGCCCTCCGCGAGGGGCTTCGCTACCGCGCTTCGGGGTGAGGTCACGGCCCCTATGGAGAGCGCCGGCCGGGACGGCGGCGAGAAGTCCGGCGGCGCCTTCGCTGGCGCTTTCAAGAGCCTCGTAGCTCCCGCCCTGGCTTTCGCGTCGGTCGGCGCGATAGGCGGCTTCGTCAAGGGCGCTATCTCGGCCGCTGGCGACCTGGAGCAGAGCATCGGGGCTATTGAGACGGTCTTCAAGGGCTCCTCCTCCCAGATGCTCGCGTGGTCCGATCAGGCCGCTATGTCCGTCGGCCTGACGGCGAATCAGTACAACACCCTCGGCACGCTGATCGGCTCCCAGCTGAAGAACGCGGGCATCCCTATGGAGGAGCTCGCCGGGAAGACCAACGACCTGATTACCCTCGGCGCCGATATGGCCTCCATGTTTGGCGGGACCACGTCCGACGCCGTCGAGGCCCTTTCCTCGGCCCTGAAGGGCGAAATGGACCCGATCGAGCGGTACGGCGTGACCCTGAACGCCGCCGCGATCGAGGCCGAGGCCGCCGCTATGGGCGCCCAGAAGGTCGGCGGTGAGTACACGGACACGGCGAAGAAGGCCGCGATCCTCTCGCTCATCACGAAGCAGACCGCCGACGCGCACGGCAACTTCGCCAAGGAGTCCGCGACCTACGCGGGCCAGCTGGAACGAATGAAGGCCGGCTGGGGCAACATCACCGCCGCAATCGGCACGGCCTTCCTCCCGGTCCTGACGTCGACCTTCGGATGGATCAATACCAACGTCATGCCAACCCTCCAGGGATGGGCAAACATGCTCGGGCAGGGCGGCCTCAGTGGCGCCTTCGAGCCGCTGATCGGCGCCGTCCGAGCCTTCGGCGCGGCGTGGAAGGCCAACGACGGCGACGTGACAAGCTCCGGCCTCGCCGGAGTCTTCGAGCAGGTAGCTAACGCGCTCCGGCCTATCTGGGACGCCCTCCAGCCTCTCGGACAGGTAGCGCTCCTCGTAGCGTCCCAGCTCTCCCCGCTGAGCCTCCTCTTCCGCTCGCTGGAGCCGGTCCTCCCGGTCCTCCTCGGCGCGATCATGCAGCTAGGCGTCGGAATCGCTGGGACGCTGACCGTGGCCCTGGCTCAGATCGTCCCGCTCGTGTCGACCTTCGTGCAGACCCTGTCCGGCGTCTTCGTCGCGATCATGCCCGCCATAACGTCCATGATCTTCACCTTCGGCAACGCGTTTACACTCCTTGTCCCGATCATCATGAACGTCCTCACGGCGGTAGTCCCGCTGGCGACGACTCTCATGGCTCAGCTGGCCCCGGTCATTACCAACTTGGTGACTTCGGTCATGCCTCCGCTTGTCTCGATCTTCGGGAACGTAGTGAGCGCGGTCGGCCCGCTGGTGCAGATGATCGCGGGGCTCCTGATCCCGGTCATTTCCGCGCTCCTCCCCGTCGTCGTGACGGTCTTCAGCGTGGTAGCCGACGTGATCCGGAATGCCATGCAGATCGCTCAGGGCGTGATCCAAGTCGTGACCGGCATCATCACCGGCAACTGGTCGAGCGTCTGGTCCGGCATCCAAAACATCGTGGCGGGCATCTGGAACACGATCACGGCCCTAATCGGCGGCGCGATCCGCGTCGTGCTCTCCGTAATCAGCGGCGTGCTCGGGGCAATCTCCGGCGTCTGGGGCTCCGTCTGGAACGGCATCGTCGGCTTCCTCGGTGGCGCTTGGAACTCGATCGTCTCCGGCGTCTCTGGCGGAATCGGGCAGGTGCTCGGCTTCTTCGGCGGCCTGATCGGGCGCATTACCGGCGCCATGTGGAACGCCGGCTCAGCCCTCTTCGGCATCGGCCAGAACATCATTCAGGGCCTCGTGAACGGCATCGGCTCAATGATGGGCGCTATCGGCCGCGCGATCCTCTCTCTGGTCCCTGGCCCGATCGTGGGCGTCTTCAAAGACCTACTCGGTATTCACTCCCCGTCCCGCGTATTCCGCGGCTTCGGCGTGAACATCGGCGAGGGTCTGATCCTCGGTATTCAGGATATGCACCACGACGTCGAGCGCTCGGTCGCGGCCCTCGCTTCGATCCCGGCCGGGGCTTCCATCATCGGCCCGGACGTTCAGGCCGGAGGCATTCAGGGCGCTCTCGTGGACGCGGCTACGCGGGGCAACGGAGGCGCCCAGGCACCTATCCATCAGGAAAACCACTTCAACGTTCCTATGTCCGAGGAGGCTTACGCCGAGCTCGCGGCTAGGAAGCTACTTAGGGCAGGAGTTGGGCGCTAATGGCTCTCGAAACCTTCACCACCACGGCGGCGTCCCTGACGCTGACGACCGGCGAAATGCTGGAGCTCCAGCCGGGAACCAATCAGGTGCTCACCCACCTTGACGGCTGGTTTTCCCCCGCTGGCACGCGCCGGGAAGGGACCGCTCGCCTTTGGGCGCACGGTTCCTTCTCGGAGCGCGGCTGGCGCGATCAGCGCGTAATCACCCTCGGCGGCCATATCTTCACGGGAAACCGAGGCGACGCGGCCCGCATGACCGACACGCTGGCGGCGGCCCTGGCCGACGGCACGGCGGGCAAGTTCATCGTGAACGACGCCGACCTCGGCTACCGCGAGGCGACGGTCTTTATCCAAGGCACCCCTACGGTCAACTGGGACGGCAACCTCGACATTTTCTTCATGATCGACATGGTTGCTCCTGACCCGCGCAAGTACGGCCTCCCGCTCACGGCGTCGACCCTCGCGGCGGCACCGGGCGGCGGCCTCGCCTTCGACCTCTTCGGATCGGGCGGCTACGTCCACACGTCACCCGGCAACCTCGCAAACAACGCGGCACCGTATGACGGCAACGGCTGGGGAACCTCCGGCGCCTACGTCCGAACCTACGAAATCATCAACGGTCGCCCGGCGATCGTCGTCACGAAGTCTGGCACCGGCTCCTACCTCTGGTACGGCCGCAACATGGGCACGACCGGAACCTCTACCGGCACGCCTACGTCAGTCGGCCCCGGCCTGGTCCCGATCACCCCCGGTCAAACGGCCTACGCAAGCGTCGATATGGGCGTGGACACGGCGGGCTTCGACGGCAAGATTACGCTCCGGTTCTTCAACTCCTCCGGCACCGAAATCGGCTCCTCCGCTGGCCCGGTAACGGCCTTCTCGACGCTGAACTCGTGGCAGACGTTTACACACTCTGCCGTCGCCCCGGCGAACTCGGCCTACTTCTACGCCGAGAACGTTATCGGCGGCACGACCGTCGGCGGCGAGCGCGGATGGGCCGGAGACGCCTACCTTGGCACGACCCCGCCCGTCGCGTCGACCGGTACGGCCGGAGTCCTCGACTTCGGCGCCGCTGGCTCCCCCGGTACGGCCACGTTGGAAAACGTCGGCACAGCTGACGCGGCTCCGGTCTTTACGATCACCGGCTACGCCCCTGGCTTCACCATCACGGAAGTCTCGACAGGCGCCCGCCTGATCTACTCCGAGCCGGTCCTCGAGGGCCAGCGCCTCGTAATCAACGCCGGCGACGGCTCCGTGCTGCTGGACGGCTACGCCGACCGCTCGGGCTACCTGACCCGCCGCGAGTGGACCCGCGTCCCCGGCCGGACCCGTAACACCTATCTCTTCGAGTCACCCGGCAACACCGGCGCTCAAATGACCCTAGAAATGAGGCCCGCATGGTGGTAGAAAACGTCGGCTATCAGGCGTTCCTATGCAACACCGTCACCGGGGAAATCTCGGCCTTCTTCCCCCCGTCTAAAGTCTCGTGGGGCATGCGCCTAAACGGCCCTGGCCCGATCCAAGCCTCGCTGAAGGTCAACTCCGAGGAGCTGCGGAACATCGAGGTCCGCCTAGCGACTATGGCGCTCCGGCAAAGCCTCGGAATCGCCTACAACGGGCAGATTCTCGAATGCGGGCCGATCTGGACTCAGGACTACGACGCCGAGCGGGAAGAGCTCGCGCTCACGGCCTCCGGCCTCTGGTCCGTCTTCGACACCCGCAAGGTGCTCCCCGGTAATGCCCCGTCCGTCGCCATGACGGCTCAGGACTGGCTCGCTAACTGGTGGCGGTACAACTGGGGACCGCCGAACTCCGTCGAAATCAAGCTCCGCAACCTCTCGCTCGGCTCGATCGCCCGCGAGCTCGTGCGGATCAGCATTCAGGACAACCCGTTTACACGCCCCGACGGCTCGAACGCCGGGTCGCTAAACATCGTCCTCCCCGCGATCGAGTCCGGAACCAACGAACGGAACTATCAGGGCTACGACCTCGGCAACATCGGCGAGCGCCTCCGGCAACTGACTGAAGTCCAGAACGGGCCTGACATTAGGTTCCGGCCCCGCTTCAAGGCCGACGATCCAACGATCGTCGAGTGGGTAATGGAAACCGGCACCGACGCCCAGCCGCTCCTAGTCCAGTCCGGCCCCGACTGGCTCTGGGATACCGCCGTAGCCGAGTCCGGCGTCGTCAAGCTCGGCGTCAAGCGCGACGCTACGGGCATGGCCGCCCGCGCTTGGGTTCCCGGCAACGGGCAGGAACGCAACATGAAGCTCGCATGGTCCACCGACCTTCGCCTCGTAAATGCGGGCTTCCCTTGGACCGAAACCGACATTGCTTCCAAGGACGTCGAGGATCAGCACATTCTCGACGCCGTCGCCGACCGGCTCCTCGCCGACTCGCTGGCCCCTTGGGACCAATGGAGCCTTCAGGTCCGCGCCGATCAACGCCCCGGCCTCGGCCAGTACCTACCGGGCGAGTGGGCTCAGATCAACGTGGGCCCCGGCCACCCCATGATCGAGCCCGGCGTCTACCGGGTCCGCATCATGGCCGTCGACGGCGACCACACCGAAACAGTCAAGCTCACAGTCGCACCAATGCAAGGGAGGCTCTAAATGGAACTAGACGGCATCCCCCGCCGCTCGGTCGAATCCGACCCGCTGGCCGCCCTCATGCAGAAGATCACGAAGCTGGAGGGCCAAGTCGCCTCCCTGGAGCGCGGCGCTACCTTGCGTAACGCCTCAATCTCGGGAGGCGACGGCCTCCGCGTGCTGGACGCCGACGGCGGCACCCGCGTCTCGATCAACACCACCGACGGCGCCGTAGTCGCCTACGACGCCGGAGGCAACGCCGTGGCCCGCTTCGGCCCGCTGACCAACTCAAAACCCGGCTCCTACGGCGTCGAGGTCAAGTACAACGGCTCTTGGGTTCAGGTCGGCGGCGGCAATGTCGACTGGGGCAACATCTCGAACAAGCCCGCCAGCTACCCGCCCTCCGGCCACGGCCACAACGGCGGCGATATTTCCGGCGTCGTCCCTGAAGCAAGCCTCGCTCAGGGCTCGTGGCAGGCGTACAACCAAAACGTCCCCGGCACGAGCTTCTACGCCGTATGGGTAGGGAATGGCGCCGGGAACCAGTTCGGCCGGAATACCTCCTCGGCCCGATACAAGAACAACATCAGGCGCCACGACTCCGACGCCTCCGACGTCCTCGCGCTTCAGCCGGTGATCTACGACCGTAACGACCAGCTCGTGTATCCGGAAGACCCCGAGACGGGCGAGCGCCTGATCGGCCCGCCCAACCTGATCCCTGGCGCCAAGGGCGAGTACGGCCTGATCGCTGAGCAGGTCGCCGAGCACGTCCCCGAAATCGTCCAGTGGTACGAGGGGCGGATCGACGGTATCCGCTACGACCTCCTCTCCGTGGCACTCCTCGACGTCGTCAAGGAGCAGAACGAGCGGATCGCCGCCTTGGAGGCCGCCTTCAACACGAAGCTCCCGAAGTACACCCGGCCGAGCCGAGCCGGCCTCGACCGCCGCCGTCAGGCAAGCGCGGCGCCAGAGTTCCCGCCCGCCCCCGTCTCTTACGAAATCCTCCCTCCAGAAGGAGTAATTGAATGACCGCCAACCGTGGCCTCTTTGTCCGCAATAACGGCGCCGTCGGCACGACCCCGATCGAAGGCCGCCTCGTGCTGGGCTCTCTCGTGGCTGAGAACTCCCCAGGCGTTCCCCGTCAGGGCCTTCTCGACCAGCGCAACGCGACGCCCGTAACCGGCACGGCGAACATGAGCTACAACGTCGCCGCGATCACGCCCGTCCTGAACCGGGCGACAAATGAGGGCGTCTACATGTTCACCCTCACCGGCACGACCAACGTCGCCACTACGGCGGCCCCCGGCACCGGCTCGCGCTACGACCTGATCTACGTCAAGCAGAACGACCTCGACAAAGGCGACGCGACCAATACGGCCGTCCTCGCTGTCCTTCAGGGCACCGCCTCTACCGGCACGCCGACGAAGCCCTACGCGAGCCTTCCGGCCGGGGCTTACGTCCTCGCCGAGGCCCTCGTGAACAGCGGGGCGACCGCAACCAACGGGGCTCAGGTCACGATCACTCAGGTATGGCGCTACACGGCCCTCCGCGGCGCCCCGATCCCCGTCCGCAACAAGACCGAACGAGACGAAATCACGCCGGGAGCGTTGGCAGTCGGTGTGTCGATCCGCCGCCTCGACGTCTCCCTGCCGACTATGGACGCGATCGAGCGCTGGGACGGCTCCAAGTGGACCCTGCCCTTCGCCTACGCCGAGTTCAACGCTTCCTTTGACATTGCTGGCGGGCTCGTGAACTGGGACGTCGGGCCGCTCACTCAGGACAACTCGAAGACGTGGAACAACACGTTTGCGAGCTCGGCTGGCGCCCTCTCTGGTGCAATCAACATTCTGGAAAATGGGCTCTACTCGGTCACTTTCATGTCCCTCCCGAACGGCTCCCCTGGCCGCGCCGCGCTGCTCCTGAAGAACGGCTCAGGGCAGACCTACGCCTCCAGCTTCACGGACGGCGCCTCATGGGAGACGACAGGCACCTTCACCCGATACCTCACGGCAGGTAGCTACATCCGAGGCGTCATTGTCCAGTCGAACTCGCGCCGCAATGACACGACCGTCTCGATCATGAAGCACACCGGCACTTGGACCTGACCCGCCCCGTCGCGTAGGGCGCCTTTCACCGGGCGCTCTACGACGCCGCTGACTTTCCCAGAAATGGAGCTCACATCTACTATGCCCACCCCTCCGGAAATTAGCCCCACAAAGGCCGAGGCCGACCTTCTCATTGCGTTTACACGCCTAGAGGGCAAGGTCGACGTCGCCCTGGCTCAGCACGGCGCCGACCTGGCCGTGCATGGCCGCGAACTCAGCGACCACGAGACGCGCCTCCGCGCCCTCGAAAACACCCCGACGGTATCGCCCCGCGCCCTCTGGACGACCGTCGCCTCGGCCGCCGGCCTCGCCATTGCCGCCGCTCCCCTACTCCAGCAGATTCTCTCCCGATAGGTGCCCTGAATGAACCGTGAACCCCTCGTGATCCGTGGCGCGATCGTTGCCGCCGTGACCGCCCTCCTCCACGCCCTGATCGTCGTCGGCGCCCTGCCGATCGACTCCGACGCCGAGCACGCGATCGCTGGCGCCGTCGACCTGATCGGCACCGCCGCCCTGGTGGTCTGGACTCGCGGCAAGGTAACGCCGGTCGACGACCCCAAGCTCCCCGAGCCGCTGAAGTCCGGCCCCGTCGGCTAACCGGCACGATCCTTCCGAAAACGCCCCTTCCTCTGCCTGAGGGAGGGGCTTTTCGTCGTTTCCGGCAATTTCTCGCCGAACTGAGCAAACCTGCCGGTCCTGGCTCCCTCTCCGAGTGTCCACTCCAACCAACCCAAAGGAGCCCCGAAAATGACCACTCCCGCCCCTCTAATCGGCCTGATCGGTAAGAAGCGCGTCGGCAAGGACACCTTCGCCGCCAAGCTGGTCCGCGACCACGGTTACGCCCGAGTCGCCCTGGCCGACCCGCTCCGTGAGGCCGCCCTCGCCCTCGATCCGATCGTCGGCACCTTCCCGCTTCTCGACGAAGGCGTGACCCGCGTCCGCGAGTGGCGCCTCTCGGACGTCGTCGAGTCCCTCGGCTGGGAGAAGGCCAAGGACTTGATCCCCGAGGTTCGCCGGACCCTCCAGCGGTTCGGGACAGAGTCCATCCGGTCGCTGGATGACCAATTCTGGATCAGGACGGCCTTCCAGCGGATCGACGCTCTCCGCGCCAACGGAACCCCCGTCGTCGTGACCGACGTCCGCTATCCGAACGAAGCCGACGCAATCCGAAACGCGACCGGCTACCTCGTGCGGATCGTCCGCGACCTGCCTCAGGACGGCGACACCCACGCCTCCGAGCGGGCAATGGACGACTACCGCGAGCACCTTCGAGTCCCGAACAATGGCACTCAGGACGAGCTTGAATATCTCGCCGGCGCCGTGGCCCGAGATATGACTTTCATCTACGCCTCACGCAAGTAACGCAATCAGCCCCGGTCTTCCCCAGGTGGGAGGGCCGGGGCTTTTTGCGTTACAAGGCAGACTAGCGAAAGGCGCTACGCGCTAGTAGGCTGACCACTATGAACAACACGACTGCCTCCCCCGCCTCTCTTCCTGACATTCAGAAGGCCGCGATCGAGGCTATCAGCCAGTCCCTCACATCCTCGGACAACGAGCGCACCGCGCTTCTCCGCGAGACGGCCCGGCGTTTCATCGACGCCCGCGCTCACTTCTTCACCCGCGAGGGTGAGCCGGACTGGCTCGGTCGCACCTACGCCTACCGGACCTGGGTCCGCGAGGTCATGAGCGCCGCCCACGTCCCCGGCGACGAAGTCACCAGCCTTCAGGCCGCGATCCGCTACCACTCCGGCAACCTCCTCCGTGACCGCCTCAGCGAGGAGGAGGTCGACGAGCTCGGCCTCCGCAAGGAGAGCCCCCGCGAACGCTCCGTCGAGAAGCGCGAGCGGTCCTCCGGCACCCTGAACATCTTCGGCGGCGGCGCCGAGCTCGCAAGCGTCGAGGAGATTCTCCAGCTCTGCACTCTGACCGAGCGGGCCCTGGCGCGTGTAAACGTCGACTCGCTCGCCAAGCTGCCCGCCAAGGACCGCAAGGCGGCGCGGGAGGCGTTGCGCCGGGTAGCGACCCGCGCCGAGGAGCTCGCCTCCTGACGCTCCCCATGACGAAATGACGAATGAAACGTCATTCTGCATCTATGTATAAGAGTTCTCTCTCTTAGCACTGGATACAGAATGACGTTTTTTTCGTCATAACGTCATGCCTCAATTTCCCCGGCCCCGCCCTGAGCAACCCGGCAGCCCCTGGCTCCCTCTCTTACTGTCCCCATCCCGACAGTGAGAGGAGCGTCCGCCGTGACGACACCCAAGGTAAATACCATCAAGCGAGGCGGCGCCCGCTTCTACGTGAACCCTGACGACGGCAAGATCAAGGTTCCTGGCGTAACCTCCATCATCGGAATGCTCCCCAAGGAGTTCCTCCGCTATTGGGCCGCTAAGGAAGTCGCCCAGACCGCCGTCGACGAGCTCGGCGTAATCGTGAGCATGGTCTTGAACGACCCCTCGGCCGCCGTCGACCACCTGAAGAAGGCGCCGGATCGCAACACGCGCAAGGCCGCCGACACGGGCACCGCTGCGCACGACCTCTTCGAGCGCATGGCAAAGGGCGAAGCGCTCGGCCGCGTCCATCCGGATCTCGAACCCTTCGTGCGGCACTTCGACGAGTTCCTGACCGTCGCCAAGCCCGAGTATCACTTCATGGAAGAAACCGTGTGGAGTGACAAGCACGAGTACGCCGGTTCCTTCGACGCCTTCGCCACCATCGGCGGCGAGCGCCTCTGGATGGACAACAAGACGACCCGCTCCGGCATTCACGAAGAGGTCGGAATCCAGCTGGCCGCCTACCGCTTCGCCGACTCGATCATCCGGAACGACGGCGGGCGTATTCCCATGCCTCAGGCTGACGGTGGCGCCGTGCTCCACGTCCGGCCCGAGGGCTGGAAGCTGGTCCCCGTCCGGTGCGACGAAGAGCTCTTCGACGTCTTCCTCCACCTTCGCGAGGTCTTCCGCTACGAGAAGGAAATCAAGTCGACCATCGTCGGCCGCGAGGTCTTCTCCGGACCTGCTGACGCGGAAGTGACCGGCCCCAAGCGCCGCGCTCCCCGCGCCCGCAAGACGGCCGAGTGAGGCTTTACCTCGCCGGCCCCATGACGGGATACCCCCGCTGGAACTTCGACGCCTTCGAGCGGGGCGCTTCGGCGCTCCGTTCGGCGGGCTTCGACGTGATCTCCCCGGCTGAAACCGACCTCGCCGAGGGCTTCGACCCCGACGCCCCGGCCGAACTGTTTACACGCGAGCACCTGCTGGCCGCCCTCCGGCGTGACGCCGAGCTCCTGCTCGCCTCCGACGGCGTCGCCCTCCTCGACGGCTGGCGCCACTCCAAGGGAGCCCTCGCCGAGCGAGCCCTGGCTCGCGCCGCTGGCCTCCCTGCCCGTCCCCTGCCGCTCTGGCTGGCTGACGGTCCAACTCTTCAGGAAGGAACCCACGAATGATCCACGGAAACCGCGACGACCTCCTCTGGCTCGCCGGACTCCTCGAAGGCGAAGGCACCTTCGACGCCCACCGGGGCAAGTACCCGCGTATCCGCCTCGCCATGACCGACCGTGACGTAGTAGGACGCGCCGCCTCTCTCATGGACGCGAAAATCCGCCTCTCGCTCCATCCCGCCCCGGCTAAGCCGACGTGGCACACGGAGCTCTCCGGCGAGAAGGCCGCGGAAATCATGCGCCAGATTCTCCCCTTCATGGGCACCCGGCGCTCCGGCAAGATCGCCGAAGTCCTCGGCGTCGCCCACTTCCGGCAGAAGGCCGTAATCGAGGCTGGGACGGGCTCGACCCCTGGCCCCCGTATTCTGCGCCCCGCCGGCGTCGCTAAGCCGCTGACGGCCGCGTAAAGCGCCTCCCATGAGGCCCTGAAAGTTTTCGACGAGCTCGTGAGCAGATCAGGGCCTCATGGCTCCCTCTCTACATGTCACCACGACAAGGGCCGACGGCCCGCCGAACTTACAAACGCATTACGAAAGGCGACTAACGCAATGGCACTGAAAATCTTTGGAGACAACCCCGAAACCGCCCAGAAGCCGCGCCAGCGCTTCGCTGACGACGTCGTAGGCCGCTTCCGCTCCGGCCACCAGCTGAACGGCCGCCCCGCCGCCCTGAGTGAATGGCGGATCACGACCGGCGACCCCGAGGTTGCCGACGCCGTCTACGAGCTCTTCGGCGGCGACCAGCCTCAGGAATGGGACGCCAAGGGCGAGGACAACCTCGAAGTCTTCACCGCCTCGAAGGAAATCGACATCATCCTGGAAGGCTCCAAGGCGCTCCGTCAGAAGATGGTCCTCTGGTCCCGCTCGGGCAAGCTGATCCAGTCCGGCGACGGTCAGACCATCGACTATCCGGAAGACAAGGTAGGCCCGGACCCCGACGCCCACCTGAGCTTTCAGGAACGCAAGGCCAAGGCCCGCGACGGCATCGGCGCCGAGCCTCAGATCGAGGTCTACTTCCGGCTCGCTGAAGACGAAGAGCTCGGCATCTTCAAGTTCCAGACCGGCTCGTGGAGCATGGCCTCCGACCTGGCCTACAACGACGTCGAGGGCGAGCTCGCCGACTACGCCGCCGACTCCGACACCGGCAAGGTCAAGGCAGCCCTGAAGCTCGAAGAAGTCTCCTTCGTTGCCAAGAATGGCCCCCGCGCCGGTCAGACCGTGAGCTACACGAAGCCGGTCCTGAAGATCAAGGGCGCCGCGTAATGGGCCTCATTGCCGGCCTCGTGTGGGCCGCAATCGTCGCCTTCGGCCCGGTCGACCTCGACTTCTGGACTGAGGTCGGCCTGATCTTCCTCGGCGCCTTCATCCTCGGCGCCCTGGCTGAGAAGTAGCACCCCCGCCCCGCTCTGGCCCTCACCGGCTGGAGCGGGGCTTTCCCTTTTACCTCTGGAAGGAGCCCCTCGTGAAAATCCCCGTAGAAGCCGCCCCGAGCGAGCCGACCAAAGTCCTCGTGAAGAAGTCGAACCTCCCGCCCGCGACCCTCACGGCCGCCGACCGTTGCGACCGTTGCGGGATCACCTCCCGCGCCTATGTCGCCGTCATGCTCTCCGTCTCCCGCGAGGGCCTCCTCCCGCTCTACTTCTGCGCCCACCACTACGCCGAGTTCGAGCCGACGCTCCGCGAGAAGGCCGTAATGACCGTCGACGAACGCTGGCACCTGGCCGCCTCGGTCAAGGCGCAGAAGCAGGACGTCCCCGCCTACCTGAACACCGTTACCCGAGGAGGTATCTAATGCCAGAAATCACCGTTTACACGACCCCCGGCTGTGTCCAGTGCCGCCCGACGAAGTCCACGCTAAGGAAGGCGGGCGTGACCTTCCGCGAAATCGACGTGACGCTCCCCGAGAACGAAGCCCACGCCGAGCACATCAAGGCCCTTGGCTACACTCAGGCCCCCGTCGTCATGACCTCCTACGGCGACGAATGGACGGGCTTCCGGCCTGACCTCCTCGACCTCTTCATCGAGCGCTGGAAGGAGGCCGCCAGCGAATGAGCGCCGCCAAGTCCAAAGGGACGGCCTTCGAGACGCTGATCGTAAAGGCCCTGGCCTCCTACTTCGGCGGACGGTACGGCCTCGCCCCGCGCCGCGTCGCGCAAGAGGGCTTCAAAGACTCCGGCGACGTCCACGGCGTCTCGCCGTTCATCATTCAGGCCAAGGCGTACAAGTCCTGGGAGGAGGCGATCCGCCTCGGCCTGGACGGCGCCGAAAAACAAAAGCACCACGCAGGGGAGCCCTACGCGGTGGCTTTTGTGAAACGTCCGCGCCGCTCGATCGGCGACGCCTACGCGGTTATGAATGTTGCGACTTTCGCCCGCCTCCTACTACGGCTTCGTAGCGCTGAGGCCGGCCTGAGGGCTTCTGACCCGGCCGCCTTCGAGGTCCACGCTTCTGGAACCGCCGAAGACACCGAGAGGCCCTTTCCTAAGGGCTAGAGCCACGGCACGGCATTGAGCACATCCATGAGCCCGAGGCTCGCAAAAGTGCTTATTCCCAAGCTCCACGCCTGACCGGTCGTTTTCGGTAGCCACCGGGAATACGAGCCGTCGCTGAACACCGCCATTTGTGCGTCAGGCTCGCCGATCACTGGGAGAAGGATGAACGTCCCCTCCTCGTGCTCGGCGGGCCGTTGCGGTGCTTCTACATCGTGCATTTCATGCTGCCTCCCCCACACGCGGCCAATAGCTCGCGTAGCGCGTTTCGTTATGACGCCCACAAATATAACTGACTTCTGCCCCCGGTCTGAGCAAGACGCTCCCGGCTGGCTCCCTCTTCTTCTGAACCAACATTCCCCTCTCCGAAGGAGGCCCACGTGACCCTCGCTGACCTAATCGCCAAGCTCGACGACGTCGAAACCACGCCCGACGGCTACCTCGTTCACTGCCCCGCACACAACGACTCGAAGCAGAGCCTCCGGCTGACCGTGAGCGACGCGGGCAAGGTGCTCCTCCGGTGCCGCGCCGGTTGCGAAACCCCCAAGGTGGTCGAGGCCCTCGGGCTGACCATGCGCGACCTCGCGACGATGACGGCCGGAGAGGTCGACTTCACCGCCCGCGCAACGTCCCAGGACGTCCCGGCCTCCCCCGCCGACGTCGCCGCCCTCGCCGTGAAGCTAGACGGCTACGCGGCCAAAATCCTCATGATGGACTCGAACGCCGAGGCCGCCTTCCAGTACGCCGCCGACCGCTTCGGCGTCACGGCCGAGGACGCCAAGCGTATCGGGCTCGGCTTCGCTGACGACCTCGGCGGCGGTCCTCGCCTCGTGGTCCCCTTCCGCGATCGCGACGGCGTCGCTCGCGGCTTCCAAGCCCGCGCCCTGGCTAGGGACGCCGCCGTTCGCTGGCTCGGCCCCAAGAGCCCCGACGGCGCCTCATGGGCCAAGGTCGGCTACTTCCCCGGCTCTGCTGGCTTTGACGAAGTCCTGATTACCGAGGGCCCCGGCGACGCGCTCACGGCCTCCTCGGCCCTCGGCTTCGACACCATCGGAATCCGCGGCGCCGGCCTTTCCTCGAATCCGGCCGTCGTCGCCGAACTGGTCGCCATGCTGGACGGCCGCGAGGCGGTCATTGCCGGAGACGGCGACCCGGCGGGGCGGCGGTTTTCCGTCACTTTGGCCGAGGCGCTCACCGGCCACGACCTCCGCGTGAAGGTGCTCGACCTGCCCGACGGGATGGACCTTACCGACTGGCGGGCCGCCAACCCCTCCCGCTTCTACGCCGAGGCGATCCGTGCCATTGCCGAGGCCGAAACGGTCAAGAGCCGCTCGGCCGCCCTGCTGGCATGGGACGAAGACCGCTACAGCCTCACGGACCTCGGCGGCGCCCGCTACCTCCGCGACTTCGTAGAGTCGCTCGGCTCCGGCGTCCGCTACACCGAGGAGGTCGGCTTCTACCTGCTGGAGGAAGGCGTCTGGAGGAAGGACGACCGTCAGGCGATCCGGACCCATGCCCAGACCGTCGCCGACTTGCTGAAAGACCTCGCCAACGACGCGAGCGAGCTGGCCCAGCTGGACGGCGCCACGAAGGACGACAAGGCACGCGCCGGACGTCTCCGCGCCTACTCCAAGCACGCCCAGACCACGCGAGGACTCGACGCCATGCTCCGCGAGCTTCAGGCGGTCCAAGGCGTCCCGGCCTCCGTGGGCGACTTCGACAAGCACGCAGACCTCCTCGCGTGCCGGAACGGCGTCGTGGACCTGCGGACGGGCGAGCTCCGGCCCCACGACCCGGCGCTTCTGCTGACCCGCCGCGTCGACCTGGACTACGACCCGAACGCCCGCGCCCCGCGCTGGGAAGCCTTCCTCGACGAAGTATTCCCGGCGTATCCGGACCTCCCTGCCTATATGCGGCGCCTCGTGGGATACGGCATCACCGGCCACACGACCGAGCAGTGCTTCGCGGTCCTCTGGGGAACCGGCGCCAACGGCAAGAGCGTTTACACGGACACGCTGACGGAAGTCTTCCGCGAGCTCACCACCACGACGCCCTTCTCGACCTTCGAGGATCGAGCGAGCGGCGGCATTCCGAACGACCTCGCGGCCCTGAAGGGCGCCCGGTTGGTCATGGCCGCCGAAGGTGAGCAGGGGCGGCCTATGGCCGAGTCGGTCCTGAAGCGCGTCACCGGCCGCGACCTGATCGCCGCCCGGTTCATGCGTAAGGAGTTCTTCGAGTTCCGGCCTCAGTTCCTCCTCAACCTGGCTACCAACTTCAAGCCGAGCTTCAAGGGGCAGGACGAAGGGCTCTGGCGGCGAGTGAAGCTGATCCCCTGGGAGCGCTACTTCAAGCCTGAGGAGCGCGACCACCGGCTCAGCGACAAGCTTCTCGCCGAGGCCGAAGGCATCTTCGCATGGGCCGTCCGCGGCGCCCAAGAGTGGTACAAGGGCGGCCTCCAAGACCCGGACATTATCCGGAGCTCGACGAAGGAATACCGGGAAACCTCCGACGCCCTCGCGGGCTTCCTCCCCGGCGTCTTCGTGCAGGACTCCGAGGCCGGCCGCGTTGAAGGCAAGGTGCTCTTCGACGAGTACCTGAAGTGGGCCGACGAAGAGAACCTCCCCGGTAAGGAGCGCTGGACCCGGCGAACCTTCTTCGGCGCCCTTGAAGAGCGTGGTCTGACGAAGCGCAAAACCATGAACGGCGTTGCCTTCGACGGCATCCGGCGAGCGCGGCGCACCGACGCGGTCCCCGACCACGCCGAGCCCGAGAAATCCGATCGAGCAGAAGAGGCCCCCCTGGCTCCCTCTTCTACTGAACCCAAAACGGTCCGCCCCATTTCCGGCGCCGACCTCGACTCAATCATCTAGGGAGAAAACGTGATCGACCTCGAAGACGACGTAGACCTCGAACTCGACGAGCGCGAGTACGTCTGCGGAACGTGCAACCTCGTTCACTGGCGCGGGGCTCCCGACCCCTGCGACCGGGTCTAGCTGACCGACCGCCCCTCCCCTCGTGACTGGACTCCGGAGGGAGGGGCGCCAAGGCCGGGACAAATCAGGGCGACCCGAAATCGTCGGCGGTGCAAAGCCGCCCCCGGCCACTATCCCCCGTTTACACGACCTCGAAGGAGGGAACCCTTGCTCATCCTCAATCACACGATCGCGGGCGATGCTTGCACCATCTATTTCCCGGAGCGGCGTTCGGAGCTCGCGGGCTTCCGTGACTTCCTGGCTCAGGGCGACAAAGTCCTCGGCCTCGACACGGAAACCACCGGCCTCGGAATCTACGAAGACGGCTTCGAGTGCCGCCTCGTGCAGATCGGCAACGGCCGCGAGGCGTGGGTACTCCGCGTGGACCTCTTCGCCGACGTGATCTGTGAGGCCCTCCGGCAAAACCGGCATTTCGTCGTCCACAACGCCGCCTTCGACCTTCAGGTGATCGACCGGACCCTCGGCGTGAAGATCGAGGAGCTCGCGGATCGCGTCTTTGACACGAAAATCTTCGCCCACCTTCTCGACCCCCGCATGAAGTCCGAAGGCGGCGCCGGCCTCAGGCTGAAGGAGCTCTCGGAAATCTACGTCGACGACACGGCGCCGGACACCGAAGAGGGCCTTTCCTCGATCTTCTCCAAGCTCTACGCCGACTGGAAGAAGACCGTCTCGAAGGAGACCGTCGACGCCCACGTTCGCAAGAGCGGCAAGCGCCCGCACGTTTCCTACGGCTTCGCCAACATCAAGATCGACCACGAGCTCTACGTCCGCTACGCCGGCCTTGACGTAATCCTTGTGACGCGGCTCTTCTACGAGCTCGCGCCGACGATCAAGGATCTAGGTCTGAACCCGCTCTCGAAGTTCGAGCATCACCTTCAGGGCCTCCTCTGCGTCATGCAACGCAAAGGCATGAAGCTCGACGTCGCCTACATTCACCAGCTGCGGCTCGACCTCCAGAAGGAGCACGAGGACTACGCCCTGGTCGCCAAGCGCTACGGCGTGGAGAACATAAACTCGACCGACCAAGTCGCCGACGCGCTCCTCGGCATGGGCGAAACCCTCACCGAGAAAACCGACGGCGGCAAGTGGAAGGTCGACAAGGCCGTTCTCTCCACCCTGGCCGACCTCGACCGGGAATGGGAGCGGATCGAAGCCCGCGATCCGAACCCGCTCGCCGACGCCGTCATGAGAGCCAAGCGGGCGAGCAAGTGGCAGACCTCCTATGTCGACGCTTTCCTCGACTACCGCGACCCTGACGACCGGCTCCACGCCTCGATCAACGGCCTTCAAGCCCGCACAGCTCGAATGTCCGTCTCCCGGCCCCCGCTCCAACAGTTGCCCTCCGGCGACTTCAAGATCAGGCGGGCCGTCGTCGCCGACCCCGGCCACGTCATGATTAGTTCCGACTACGACCAGATCGAGCTACGAGTGCTCGCGGCCCTCGCCGACGTGAAGGCCATGAAGCACGCGATCGAGACGGGCGTCGACCTTCACGGCTACACCGCCGAGCTTGTCTACGGGCCGAACTACACAAAGTTCCACCGCAAGCTCATGAAGGGAACCGGCTTCGGCAAGGTCTACGGTGGCGGCGCCGAAACCCTGGCACGGCAGACCGGCGCCCCTATGGACGGCGTCAAGCACGCGATCGCCGAGTATGACCGCGTCTATCCGGAAATCAAGCGCTACTCGAAAAAGCTCCAGAGCCGCGCCGAGTTCGGCAAGAAGGAAGTAATCACGGTCAGCGGCCGTCACCTTCCGCTCGACCGCGACCGGCTCTACTCCGCGACCAATTACGTGATCCAGTCGACCGCGCGCGACATTCTCGCTCAGGCGATCGTGGACCTCTTCGACGCCGGCCTCGGCGACTACCTGCTCTTGCCTATCCACGACGAACTCCTCGCTCAGGCACCGGCAGACGTCGCCGACGAAGTGGCTGCCGAAATCGGCCGGATCATGTCCGGCATGTTCTACGGCGTGCCGCTGAGCTCGACCGGCGAAGTGACCGGCCGCAACTGGGGAGCCGCCTACGGCGCCGACCCTATGGCGGGCATCTGGTGAGCGCTCCCGACGTCGTCGCCTCCCTGATCGAGAGGCGGCGGCGTCAAGTCCTGGTTCACTCGATCCTCTACTACAGGCTCGACTCCTCCCTGATCCCCGACGCGACCTACGACGCATGGGCTCAGGAGCTAATCCGCCTTCAGTCCGAGCACCCCAAAATCTCCGAGAGCGTCGCCTATCACCGGGACGCCTTCCGGAACTTCACGAGCTCGACCGGCTACGACCTACCCCTCGACGACGAACGCGCTAACCGCGTCGCCGGCGACCTCCTCACCTACTCCGAAAGGACCACCACGAAATGAGCAATATCAACCTCGCCGACACCGTCCGCACCGTCGCCGAAGAGTCCCTCCGGCTGGCCCTGGCCCTCGGCGTCGCCGACGAAGTCCAGTGGGAACGCTCCCCGGTTCCTCAGCCCCGCGAGGACACCACACAGCGGGCCTCGGGCGGCCACGGCGACCCGACCGGCGACATTGTCCTCGACCCCCGGCGTTTGGCCGTCAGGGATGCCGTAAGCGCAGCGGAGGAAGCCCTCGCCCGCTACGCCGTCGAGCTACGGCAGGCGCGTGTAAACGTCGAGGCAGCGGTAGCCCGCTGGAACGGAGAGTAACCCGGACCTCCACGCAAAACGCCTCACGTATAACAAATGGATAACGAGCTTCGCCCTAACTTGCGTGAGGCGTTTTGCGCCTTCTAACCTTGATGCCACCGATTCAAAAAATCTATATCGGTCAATACAGATATGGCGTAAAACGCCTCACGAAAGGATGCCCAAAAATGGCCCTCGACAAGGCTCTCTCCGACATCTTCGACCGCAACATCGAACGCCGTTTCGACTCCGCCGAGGCCGAGCGCGAGGCTATCGCTGCCGCCAAGGCTGGCGACTCCGAGGCCACTGTCGCCCTGCTCTACGCATACGCTCACACACTGAACAAAACGGTCGGCCGCTTCCGCAACGCTGGCGGCGCCAACGCCACGGTCGACCAGAAGGAAGAGCTCCGCTCGCTGGCCGTGACCGGCCTCTACGAAGCGATCCACGCCTTCGACCCTGAAGCTCACGATCGGCTCGCCGCAATCGTATCTCAGCACCTCTGGCACGCCGTATCTCAGCTGAACGGGACAATCGCCTTCACGGTCCCCCAGCGGACCCTCACCCGGTTCTACTCGATCCTCCGCAAGGCCAACGACAACGTCTACGAGGCCGCCGCCCTGGCTCCAAAGTACGAAATGAGCCGGGAGACGTTCTTCTCGGTCCTCTCGGCCGTCCGCGACGTCGACTCCTACGACGGCCTGACCGGCGCTGACGACGAACACGGATCGGCCACAAAGGGCGGCCAGTCCGCCGAGGGCTCCCGCGATATTGACGCCCGCCCGATCTGGGACAACTCGGCCGCCGAAGAAGACGCCCTCCTCGTGGCCGCTGCCTTCGACGCCGTCGACGACACCGAAGAGCGCGTATGCCGCCTGGCCTACGGCTTCGAGACTTACGGCGATCCCGTCGCCGACGCAGAAATCGGCCACAAGCTCGGCATGACCCGCCCTACGGTCCAGCGCCGGCGGTCCTCTGCACTCGGCAAGATGCGTCAAGCTCTCGCCGTCGCGTAAGTCGCCTCACACACCACCACTCACGAAAGACCCTCGGCAAAACTGTCGGGGGCCTTTCCGTGTCACGACTTGCGCAAGACTCCTTGCGTGACTTAGGCTGTTTACACAAGGCAAGGACAACCACCCGAGGGAAGGAAGCCCCAAAATGACCGCCAAGTTCACCACCCGCGAGGAATGGCTCGTAGCCGCCGTCGAGGCCCTTCGCCCGCTCTTCTCTGCTCTCACCGCCGAGACCATCCCCGCCGTCCGCGTCTCCGTCGGCTGGCCCGGTGGCAACGGCCGGAAGAACTCCGTGATCGGTCAGTGCTGGTCGACGAAGGTCGCCGCCGACTCCGTCTCCCAGCTGTTCATCAGCCCGGTCCTGGACGACGCCGTGCGCGTCTTGGACGTCCTGGCCCACGAGCTCATTCACGCTATCGACGACTGCCAGAGCGGCCACAAGGGACGCTTCGCCAAGATCGCCAAGGCCCTCGGCCTCACCGGCAAGATGACCGCTACCGTGGCCGGCGACGCACTGAAGGTCGAGCTCGAAGCGGTCGCCGCCGAGCTCGGCGAGTACCCGCATGCGGCGCTCGTAAGCCCCGGCGAAGGCGCCGACGGCCCGAAGAAGCAGACCACCCGCATGATGAAGGTCGAGTGCCCCGAGGGCTCCGGCTACAAGGTCCGCCTCACCCGCCAGTGGCTCGCCGAGTACGGCGCCCCGATTTGCCCTCACTGCGGCGAGCAAATGCTCGAAGCGTAAGGCGCCCTCCGCGAGATCGGTGCGGCCTCTGCTCGTAGGCCCTCAGTAAGTTACTGGGGGCCTACGAGTGTTTACACGGTGTGGGATCGAAAGTAATTGCAAACGCCGGCTTTCAATAAGGCATGACCGCCGAGCCCGTCACCGAATACCCGCCCGAAGCCTACGCGCGGGGCTGCGTCACCAACTACACAAAGGACCAACGCCAATGAACCTCGGCTTTGTTGACGTGCTGGGGCAAGATGACGTTTCCGGGCAGGTCCGAGTAGGAGGGATCCCTAAGCACCTCCCCCGAATAAGACATCTCTCCATCCGGTCGAATGCGGATTCTATTGGAGTCAAACAGCGTGTGAACATCGGATCGGAGGCACAGGCCATTACCAACCAGGTCTGAACCGTCCGATGCCACCGGTCTGATGTGGGCCGCCTGAAGAACCGCGGGCAACTGAGTACCGGTCAAAAGGCAACGTTGTTGAGAAATGTCGAGCACATCGTCGCGGAATTTTTTCTGACCGGGCCGGTCGTAGACTTCACGCGAGACACGACGACGTTCCACTCGGACGCTAATTTCTGCCGCAACTTCCTCGATCCCGATATCACCCAGGAGGCGAGCCGGATCGATGTCAGCTAGTTCAAGAATGTCGTCTGGCAGAGCGAAAGCCAGCTTGTACTTCTGATTCGACGGAGGCGATTCCACTTCACGAAGGAGGTTGTGGCTTGCTAGGAACAGGAGAAACTCAGCGGACACGCGACGATCGTTCGACTTGGAGACCGTTGTCGGCCAGGAGGAGATGTCCAGCAGTCCGGCGCGGTGGTAGGCAATTGCCATCGCAATTCGCGAGGGATCCGTTGTTGTTGCTGACAGGGGCTGAACTATATCAGCGAGTTCAGACTCGGAGATGTACAGGTCTGTCCCAGGTATATCCGCGAGGGCGGCGACGATCTGAAGGATCAAGAGCAATGGCCGAAAAGAAATCCCAGCAGCTTTCCATTCAGCAACTTCTTCGGGCCGATACACCGAACTAGGAAGCCTCAGGTTGAGCACAGTGTGTACGGCGAATTCCTGGAGACTAATATCCCTCGCAGCATAAAGCTTTCCCAGAGGCGTTAGGGTAATTGGAAGCTCCGGCCCTAGTACTCCCAGAACTTTCCAGTACTGTCCGGCGTTTCTGATGATGTTGCGTTCGTTCGCTCCACGTGCCAGCGATGGACCCTTCGCGAAATCGATCTCTTTCTCGATCCGCCTTAGGTCCGCAGTAAACCTCGGATCACTCTTGCGCCTACCCTGATTGCTCGCAAGTGCGCGGAGAACGCCGACAAAATACTCGGGTCTGTTTAGGCTCTCAGTTGGCTGGAGGCTAGCCCACTTCCATTTGTAGTCCGCGAAGGGGAGCGTCGGCGTCGGCTCAATCATCACCTGTGGTGACCTTCGCCGTCTTCAGAGCGTGCTGAAGTGATTCAGCGACTGCGCGACCCATGCTTGGTGCGACGGCGTTGCCAATGAGGCGGTAGGCGGCGGACTGGTTGCAGTCAAAGTCGAAGTTGACCGGGAACGACTGGACGACAGCGAGCTCGCGGACCGACATTCGCCGTTCATTCGACGGGTGATGAAGCACTACAACTCCACCCTTGTTGTCGCCCCGCCCAGTGACTGTGGGGGCGGGCAAGTCGGGGTCGATCGCGCGGTGTCCGATGTAACCGTTGAACCGCAGTTTGTACTTCGAATAGGTGTGGTTCGTCAAGTCGTGTTGTGAGTCTGGGTCTGGGATGTCTCTCAGTGCGTGACCTACCGAGACCCAAGGCAACTTCCCCGAGTCCGGGCGTCGACCGTGAGTCGGGGACGGAAAGTCGAAGTCAACCTCGAGGTCCTGACGGACGCCGACGATAAAAACGCGCTCTCGCCTCTGCGGAACTCCGAAGTCCGCTGCGTTGAGAACCTTCCACTTAACGTCGTAGCCGAGCTCTTCAAAGTCCGCGACGATCCTGCGGAGGACCTCGCCTTTGTCCATCAATACCAGGCCTTTGACATTCTCAGCTACGAAAGCCTTGGGGCGCTTGGAGGCCACGACCCGCAGCATTTCCATATACAAGACGTTGCGGGCGTCGTCTGCGCGTCGGCCCGTGTTGGCAAGGGAGAATCCTTGGCATGGGAAGCCCCCCAGAACGACGTCGCAGCCAGGAATTTCTTCCGACGGGATCTCGCGAATATCGCCGAGAACTGCATGATTGCCGAAATTGGCTCTATAGGTCGAGACAGCGTCCGGATCACTATCGTTCGCCCAGACCAGGTCATAGCCTCCGGCCATCGAGAATCCAAGGTCCAAGCCGCCCGCGCCCGCGAACAGCGAAACTACTTTGTGCTTCACGCTGCACGCTCCGAACGACTCATAGACGAAAGGAGTGTCTCTTCAGCACTCGCCACGGCGTTCCCAAGGGCACGTCCGAGTCCGACAGGAACCGCGTTGCCTACTTGCCTATACGCAGAGCCCAAACGCCCCACGAAGTTGAACGTCAGCGGAAATGTCTGAATTGCTGCGCTCTCCCTGATACTCATCCGGCGCAAGCCGTTCGGGTGCGGGGTGGCGTTGACGCCACCCCCGCCGTTCCCTCTCGCCAGGATGGTCGGGGATGGCTTGTTCGGATCAGTGGATCGATGTCCGGTGAAGTTGCGCTCTACGAACTTGTAGCGCGAAAACGCTTGGTTGGGGACTGCGTCCGGAAACTCTATGGGGTCAGGAACGGCCGCAAGGGCCTCACCAACTGTCACGTGAGGAAGCTTTCCTTCAGCAGAGGGCAGAGAAGAATGCGTCGGTTCGGGGTGAGTGAGGTTCGCAGACTCAGGCAGATCTACGCGCGTTCCCATGAAGATTACGCGATGCCGATTCTGCGGCACGCCGAAGTCGGCCGCATTTAAGACCTTGGCTGCGACGCGGTAGCCTGCTTCCTCAAAACCCTTGGTGATGCTTTCAAATGCTCGCCCCGAGTCCAGAGACAGGAGCCCGCGCACGTTCTCGGCGATGAAGTATTTCGGCTGCTTTTCTGAGAGCACTCGCACGAACTGACGATACAGAGCGTTTCGTGGATCATCCAACGCCCGATTGAGGTTGGCTTGAGAAAAACCTTGGCACGGGAACCCGCCCACGACTATGTCCGAATCAGGGATGTCGGACGACGGCACGTCCTCGATCGACTTGAGCACGATGTGCTTACCTATGTTGGCCGAGTAGGTAGACACGGAATCCTGGTCAAAATCATTGGCCCAGATGACTCTATGACCCGCCTGTAGTAGACCTAGGTCGAGGCCACCAGCCCCTGAAAACAACGACACAACCTGCACAATTCCTTCTTCCCTAGCTCCGTTCCGAGTTTACTGGACCGCCCCGACAACGACGGGATGATGTGTCTCATGTCGCTCTTCCGCCTCGAAGATCAGCTGGGATTGACCTGCACGCAAGCCGGACGCGGCAAATCTGGCCACGGGCGGCCGCCCGGAACCACAATGCTTCATCCTTCATCGGCGACCGGAGTCTGTTAGTTCTCGTCGATATCTTTGTCCGCGGCGGCGACCAGCTCGGCCAGCTCCTCTCCGGACAGCTCTCCCCCGAGCAGTTCCTCTACGGCCAGGACAATCTGATACAGCTCATCGCCTGATTTGCCGGCGTCGTACCTATCCTCCATGGCTACAGGCTACTTCTTCCAGCAGAGGGAACAATTCGATCATGTGTCTTTTGTTGGACATCGGCTGGCCGATGTCGGCCTCGACTTCAACGATGTAGCCGTTCAGCCCGACGAGGGCCACCGAGTAGGTCCGGCCGAGCGCCACCTACCCCACCCCCTTGAGGTGCTCCACGGACGGGACGCCGGTGCCGTCGTCGAGCACTGCGAGCACGTCGACCCGGCGCAGCGGCATGCGGAGTTCATGGTCCCGGCACCAGGCGGAGGCCAGCCGGTGCAGCCGGGCCAGTTTGTCGACGCCGACGGCTTCGAAGGGATGCCCGTAGGCGAGGGACCTGCGCGTCTTGACCTCGGCGATCACCAGCGCATCGCCGTCGAGCGCGACAATGTCGATTTCACCGTCGGGGCACCGCCAGTTGCGGTCCACGATCCGCATGCCCTGGGCTTCGAGGTAGCCGGCCGCGAGTTCCTCCCCGCGCCGGCCCAGCACGTCCTTTGCTCTCATGGAACAAGCCTGTTCCGGAACCCCGGAACAGCACAGGCGCCAATCAGGCTATGTGGGTAACTTCCGGGCCCTGCCCGGTAAGCCCGGACTTACGCTTCGGCGCGGGCTTCCTGCACGGTGCGGGAGAGCAGGCAGAACTCGTTGCCCTCGGGGTCGCTGAGGACAACCCACGTGGCGTCCGGGCCCTGGCCCACGTCCGTGCGCCGCGCGCCCAGGTCCAGGAGCCGCTGCAGCTCCTCAGCGGTGGAGGTGCCGTCCGCGCGGAGGTCCAGGTGCAGCCGGTTCTTGACGGCTTTCTTCTCAGGCACCGCTATGACGTCGATGGTGGGCCAGGAGCCGTCAGCCCGCCCGATGCTGATGACGCCGTCCTCCTCGTCAATGACGCGCCAGTCGAGGACGCGGCACCAGAAGTCGGCGATGACGCGCGGCTCGGCGGCGTCGATGGCGATGGACGAGATCCGGCTGGACATGCTCAGTTCCCCAGGTCCTCGACCTTGGGCAGGGCGAGCTCCTCGCTGCGCGGCAGCTCTTCGACGTTGACGTCCTTGAAGGTGATGACCCGGACACTCTTGACGAAGCGGGCGGAGCGGTAGACATCCCAGACCCAGGCGTCCTGCAGGGTCAGGTCGAAGTAGACCTCACCGTCGGCACTGCGGGCCTGCAGGTCGACATGGTTGGCCAGGTAGAAACGCCGCTCGGTCTCGACCACGTAGCTGAACAGCCCGACAACGTCGCGGTATTCGCGGTAGAGCTGCAGCTCCATGTCGGTCTCATAGTTTTCAAGGTCCTCGGCACTCATGGTTCCATCTTGCACCATCCCGCGGCGCCCGCGCGCCACGCGACTCAGTCTGCGAGCAGCTGCCAGCTCACCCGGTGGTACGGCGTGGGCCCGGCTGCGCGGAGCGCATCCTTGTGGACGGCGGTTCCGTAGCCCTTGTTCACGTCCCAGCCGAAGGCCGGGTATTCCCGGTGCAGGTCGCGCATCGTGGCATCGCGCTCCACCTTCGCCAGGATGGACGCGGCGGCGACGCTCAGGCACTGCATGTCCGCCTTGACCAGTGTATGCACCGGCGCGTCGCAGCCCGGCTCCGGCGGCCCGTCGTCGAACAGGGAGGGCTGGGCCTCCGGGGAGAGCCAGTTGTGGCTCCCGTCCAGGAGGACGACGTCGGGCCGCACGCCGGCGTCCAGGACGGCGAACCACGCACGGGTGCCGGCGAGCCGGAGGGCCGCGACGATGCCGAGGGCGTCGATGTCATTCGCCGAGGCATGCCCGACGGCGGAGGCGACACTCCAGCTGCGGACCAGGGGCACCAGCCGTTCGCGGTCCGCCACCTTGAGCAGTTTGCTGTCCCGCACGTCGGCCAGCAGTTTCTGCTGGTGCAGGTCCACGACGGCGATTCCCACGCTGACCGGCCCGGCGAGGGCACCGCGGCCCACCTCGTCGATGCCGGCGAGGAGCCGGGCGCCGGAGCTGCGGAAGCGGCGCTCGTAGTCGAGGGTGGGGGCTTCGGACATGGCGGCCGCCGCTACTTTCCTTCCGGGGCCGGCACGCCGCCAAAGACCTCGGAGTAGTTGTCGAGCGCGGTGATGCGGTTCAGGGGCCAGGCGATGACGGCGGCCTTGCCCTCGATGTCTTCGATGTCGACGAACCCGCCGTTGCTGTCCATATGGGCGCGGGAGTCGGCGGAATGGTTGCGGTTGTCGCCCATGACCCACACCTTCCCGGCCGGGACCACCACGTCGAAATCGCGGACCTGGGGCACTTCGGCGGGATTGATGTACGGCTCGTCGAGCGCTGCCCCGTTGACGGTGAGCCGTCCGCCGGCGTCGCAGCACACCACGTGGTCACCCGGCAGTCCGATGACGCGCTTGACCAGGTGCTGCTCCGAGTTGTCCGGCAGGAGGCCGATGAACGTCAGGCCGCCCTGGACCCAGGCGAAGGGGCCGGCGTCCTTCTCCGCCACGGGGACCAGCCAGTCCTGGGTGTCGCGGAACACCACGACGTCGCCGCGCTCCAGGGCGAACGGCTCCGGGACCAGCAGGTTGACGAAGATCCGGTCATTGACATCCAGGGTGTTCACCATGGATTCGGACGGGATGTAGAAGGCGCGGAAGAAGAACGTCTTGATGAGGAAGGACAGCACGATGGCGACCAGCACCACGGTGGCCACTTCCTTGGCCCAGAGGAACATCGGGCTGCGGCGCTCCTCGGCTTTGGCCCGGCGGGCGCGCTTCGACGCGGTTTCGGCGTGCGCCGGCCCTCCGGAGGCGGGGGCTGAGGCGGTGGCGGCAGCGTCAGCGGCCGGAACGTCCCCCGCGGCGTTGGCACCCGAATCGTTGACGGCCGCGGCGTTGGCAGCCGGGGCGCCGGATGCCCCGGCCGGAGAATCGGGAGCAGCGTCGTGTCCGGGCTCCGGGCGGTAGCCGGGCTCGGCAGCATAGCCGTCCGCGGGATACTCCGGGGCGGGGATCGCGGAGGAGGTCACCCGGGGCTGTTCCTGCCCCCGCGGATCAGGAGTCCGGGGTCCGGTCTCGGGCATTTACTGTCCGTTCGTTGCTGTGGATGGGGTGGCTTCGGGGGGCCGGGCTATTGCTGTAAATCTATCAAGCGGCCAGATGATCTGTACCGGCCGTCCGATGACCCGGTCCAGCGGCACCATGCCCCCGCCGGGCGCGCCCAGGAGGCTGCGGGAATCGGCGGACTGCGAGCGGTGGTCCCCCATCAGCCAGAGCCTGCCTTCGGGAACAAGCACGCTGAACTTCAGCTGGCTGGGGGTGTCGCCCGCATAGAGGTACGGTTCCTCGACCGGCTGGCCGTTGACGGTGAGCCTGCCGTCGTCGTCGCAGCAGACCACATGGTCGCCCGCGACGCCGATCACGCGTTTGATATAGGTGGTGTCGCCCCCGGCCAGGCCAAGCCAGTGGCCGGCGCCGGCTAGGAAGTCCAGCGCGGGAGCCGCGCCGCTGCCCAGCGGGGCGAAGGAACCGCGGCCGTCGAAGACCACAATGTCGCCGCGGCCCACCGGTTCGGACCGGAAGTCCGTCCGCGAGACGAGGATCCTGTCCCCTTCCTGGAACAGCGGTTCCATCGAGGCGGAGGGGATGTAGTAGACGTCGAGCCAGAGCGCGCGGACCAGGCCGCTGATGAGGACCGCGAGAAAAACGGCCAGCAACACAAAACGCCAGCCGAGTCTCCTGGGCTGGCGTTTTGTGTGTTCCATGATCCGTATCCTCATAACGCTTTTCTGAAGTGAACAGCGCTGTTGCGGAAGCTCCGGCGCTGGCCGGACACGGTTCGCGGACCCGCGAAGGAAGTCTGGAAGGACTTACTTGGCGGTCTGGAAGTCGCGCTTTTCCTTGATCTTCGCGGCCTTACCACGCAGGTTGCGCATGTAGTAAAGCTTGGCGCGGCGCACGTCACCCTTGGAGACGAGCTCGATCTTGTCGATGATCGGGGAGTGTACCGGGAAGGTACGCTCCACGCCGACGCCGAAGGAGACCTTGCGGACGGTGAAGGTTTCGCGGACGCCGTCGCCCTGGCGGCCCAGGACGAAGCCCTGGAAGACCTGGACGCGGGAGTTCTTGCCTTCGATGATGTTCACGTGCACCTTGAGGGTGTCACCCGCACGGAATTCGGGAACATCGTTGCGCAGCGAGGCTGCATCTACGGAATCGAGGATATGCATTAATCCACTCCTGGTGAACGCCACAGGTCCTTCACGTTGGGTCACGGCGGCCAAGCCCGGACGCGGGTGCGTCCGGAAATTCCCGCCGAAAAGTTGTTGATCCGGCTCCGTCAGGAATAGACGGGGCCGGGGTGCCGTGCTGTTGGTGGCGCTCCCCCTGTGGCAGGTTCGCAACCCAGCAGGCACAAGGACTAATTTTGCCACACCCGGGGCCGTCCGGCCAATCTGCTCAGGCGGGTTCTCCGCCGTCGGCCGGGCGGCGCGCCAGGCGGCCGTCGACGACGTCGTACCCGAGGTCCGCGAAGGCGGTGCGGTCCGCGCGGGGCAGCGCGCCGGCGTCGAACCCTTCCAGCAGGTCGGGGCGGCGTTCAGCGGTGCGCCGGTACTGCTCGTGCCGGCGCCACTGGGCGATCTTGCCGTGGTTGCCGCTGAGCAGCACCGCCGGGACGTTGCGGTCCCGCCAGCTGGACGGCTTGGTGTAGACGGGGTACTCCAGCAGCCCGTCCGAGTGCGATTCCTCGACCAGGGATTCGGGGTTGCCGACGACGCCGGGCAGCAGGCGGCCGATGGCCTCCACCATGGCCAGGACGGCCACTTCGCCGCCGTTCAGGACGTAATCGCCCAGGCTCATGGGCCGCACAGTGAAATGTTCGGCGGCCCATTCCAGGACCCGCTCGTCAATGCCTTCATAGCGCCCGCAGGCGAACACCAGGCGGTCCTCCCCGGCCAGTTCGTGGGCCGTGGCCTGGGTGAACCGCTCCCCCGCCGGTGACGGCACAATCAGGACCGGCTTCTCCGCACCGGCCCCGGGTCCGGCCACGGACGTGAGCGCCTGGGCCCATGGCTCGGGCTTCATGACCATGCCGGCGCCGCCGCCGTAGGGGGTGTCATCCACGGTCCGATGCCGGTCCGTGGTGAAGTCCCGGAGATCGAGGACGTTCAGTTCCAGCAGGCCGTCCTGCCGCGCCTTGCCGATCAGTGACAGCTCCAGCGGCGCCAGGTACTCGGGGAAGATGCTGACGACGTCGATCCGCATTTAGGCGTGCTCTCCGGCGTCGGCGGAACCCCCGGCGCTGCCGGGCTTGTCCGTGTCCTCGGCGTTCACTTCAAAGAGCCCGGGCGGCGGGGTGACCACCACGTACTTTTCGCCCACGTTGACCTCGGGCACAATCTGCTCGACGAACGGGACCAGGACTTCCTGGCCGTCGTTCGTGGTGACCACCAGCAGGTCCTGGACCGGCATGGTGTGCAGGCCGGTGACCTTGCCCACCACGCTGCCGCCCACGCGGACTTCCAGGCCCTCGAGCTCGTGCTCGTACCAGCCCTCATCGTCGTCGTCGGCGCCGATGTCTTCGGTTTCGATGAACAGCTTGGCGCCGCGGAGGGCCTCGGCGTCGTTGCGGGTCTCCACCTCGTCAAAGGCCAGCAGCAGGATGTCCTTGTTCCAGCGGGCACTGAACACGGTGAGCGGCCCCGAGGAGGCCGGCTCCACGATGAACTGCGTTCCGGGGACAAAGCGTTCGCCGGGCGCATCGGTCAGCACCTGGACGGTCACTTCGCCGCGGATGCCGTGGGGTTTGCCGATTCGTGCCACCTGGAGCTGCATCTGTTCCTCTGTTCGAATTCTCTTTGAGTCTTGGATTTGTCGGTGCGTTTTACTGCGCAAAACAGTCCGGCCCCTCCACCATAAGCTGGTGGAGGGGCCGGACTAAAGACAAGTAATGCTGGTCGCGCTACCGGCGGCGGTCGGTGTCGACGACGTCGACCCTGACCGGCTCGCCGTCGGCCAGTGCTGCCACCACAGTGCGCAAAGCGCGTGCGGTGCGGCCCTGGCGTCCGATCACCCGTCCGAGGTCGTCCTGATGAACGCGCACCTCGAGGGTGTCCCCGCGGCGGTTGTTCTTGGCACTGACCTTGACGTCCTCGGGGCTGTCAACAATCCCGCGGACCAAGTGCTCGAGCGCTTCTGCCAGCAATTTACTCAGCCTCGGTGGTCTCTGCTTCGGCGTCGGCGGGAGCCTCAGCTGCTTCGTCCTTCTTGGCCTTCTTGGTGATGGCTTCCGGGATGATCACGGAACCCTTTTCCGGGGCAACGAACTCAGCCTTGGCGGCCTTGGTCTTGAGGGTACCCTCCTGGCCCGGGAGACCCTTGAACTTCTGCCAGTCACCGGTGATCTTGAGGATCGCGGCAACCTGCTCGGACGGCTGTGCGCCGACGCCGAGCCAGTACTGGGCACGGTCCGAGTCGACCTCGATGTACGAGGGCTCTTCGGTCGGGTGGTACTTGCCGATCTCTTCGATGGCACGGCCGTCACGCTTGGAGCGTGCGTCCATGACGACGATGCGGTAGTACGGTGCGCGCATCTTGCCGAAGCGCTTAAGGCGAATCTTTACGGCCACTTTTGTGGTCACTCCTGTTTCTGAAACGGGGTCGAGCCCGGCGTTCTGCACCCGTGGGGCGGGCCATACTAGGGGGTTCTAAAAGGACAAGATCCGGACGCGGAGAGAGGGGCCACGCAGATCAAGTACCTGATCATTGTGCCAGATCAGCGACGGGATATCGACTTGACACCCGCAACCGGCCCATGGCGTGGCCTTCCGGAGGCCTCGCGCGGGTCCGCGCACGGGTCAGTGCGCGGGTCAGCGCACGGCTCAGGAGGTCCAGACGTAAAGGCCGGATTTGCTGGCCGGGTCGACGCCGGCGGCCAGTTCAGCGAGCTGCCGGACGATGCGTGAAGCCTGCTCCGCACCGAAGGGCATGTCCTCCTCGGCGGCCCAGCTCTCAGCGACCTCATCGAGGACGTTGCCCTCCCCCTCGGTCTCGTAGCTGAGGAGCTCGGCCAGGGCGCGGACCATGGCCGCAGGCACGCCGAGGAGGGAGTCGCTGGCGACGTCCACCATGGCGAGTTCGTAGTCGGCGCCGGCGGCGTGCACCGCGGAGCCGGCCAGGTCGCCCAGGCGCTCGACTTCGAAGTCGGTGATGTCCGCGATCCGGACGGCGCCGGCGGCAGCGGCCGCACCGCCGTCGAGGGCGGCGGCACGCTTGAGGGCTTCATCGTGGGTGGCGACAAAGACTTCGGTGAATCCCATGGAACCCGTCCTTACGTTCGGCGGCGCTGGTCCGCTGTTTTTAGCGTCGCTCCAGCCTATCCGTTACGCCTGCCGCGAGGGACATGCGCCCTGGTCACCGCAACCACTGGACATAGCCGCGTGTCACCAAGGGACACGCACCCCGATGGCCGCGGCCACTGGACATACTGGCCAGCCACCACCGGACATGCCCTCCGAAGGCCACAGCCACTGGACATACTGCCTCCATGTCCGGTGACCGGCGTAAAAAATGGGCATGTCCCCTTGGGGTCAGCGGACGGCGACGCGGATCCGGTTGCGCCACGGGTCCTCGAAGCGCAGTTCCAAACCGGTGTGGTGGGACTGGACGCCCGCGGCCTTGAGGCGCTCGGCGAGGGAGCCGACGTCGTCCCCGGACGGCACTTCGATCAGCACCTCGCCGAGGCCCAGGGTGTCGCGGCGGGGGCCGGCGCCCCGGCTGTTCCAGACGTTCATGGCCATGTGGTGGTGGTAGCCGCCGGCGGAAACGAAGAGCGCCTGGCCGTGCCATCCGGCGGTCTTTTCGAAGCCGAGCGTGCCGACGTAGAAGTCGTGCGCGGACTGCACGTCGCCCACCTGCAGGTGGACGTGCCCGACGTCGGCATCCGTCTCGCGCTGGCCCGCCAGCGAGGCCTCGGTGAGGTGCTGCTCAAGGTAGCGCTGCGGCGGCAGGGCGAGGCTGTCCATGACGACGTTCTTGCCGTCCCAGGACCAGGCGTCGCGGGGGCGGTCCCAGTACAGCTCGATGCCGTTGCCTTCGGGGTCATTGAAGTAGAAGGCCTCGCTGACGAGGTGGTCGGCGCTGCCGGTGAAGGACTGCGGCTCGAACTGCGCGGCGGACGCGACCGTGGCCGCGAGGGCGGACTGGTCCTCGAACAGCAGGGCGGTGTGGAAGAGGCCCGCCTCGCCTCGGGAGGGGAGGTTCAGCCCGGGGGCCGGGGCCAGATGCACCAGCGGCTTCTGCTTGCGCCCGAGGTAGAGCCCGCCGTCCTGCTCGGCCACGATGTCGAGGCCCAGGGCGCGCTGGTAGTAGTCGGTCATGAGCTTCATGTCGCCGACTTTGAGCATCACTGTGCCCATGGTGAGGTCGGCGGGAAGGAGGTCCTGGGTGCTGGTTTCTGCGGTCATGTCATCGCTCCGATGCTTCGGCGGCCACCGTCCCTCGATGACCCTTCATAGATATAAATTACTTGAAGCTTCAATTTATTCCTAATGGAGCAGGCAGGTTTTTACCGGACCGGTTCACCCCGCAGCACGATGTTTTTGAGGTGGTGCAGGGTGGCCAGGTTCCTGCGCGGGTCGTCGGCAAAGACCAGGACGTCTGCGCTGGCGCCCTCGGTGATGCCGTCCGCCCCGAGCCAGTCCCGTGCGGCCCAGGCGCCGGCGTCGAGCGCTGCGGCAGCCGGGAGCCCGGCGGCGTGCAGCGCCTCAAGTTCGTCGACGATGCGTCCGTGGCTGATGACGCTGCCGGCGTCCGTTCCCGCGTAGATGGTGACACCGGCGTCGAAGGCTTCCCGGACGCGCTCCGCCCGGCGTTCCCAGAGCTGGCGCATATGCGCCGCGTAGCGGGGGAACTTGGCGTCGGCCTGGGCGGCGATATCGGGGAACGTGGCGATGTTGACCAGGGTCGGGACGATCGGCACGCCCTGTTCGACGAACCGCGGCAGGTGGCGGGGAAGCAGGCCGGTGGCGTGCTCGATGCAGTCGATCCCGGCGTCGAGCATGTCATCGAGGGTGTCTTCGGCGAAGCAGTGGGCCGTGACCCGGGCGCCCTCGTCATGCGCGGCCTGGACGGCGTCCCTCAGGGCCCGGGCCGGGAAACTCGGGGCGAGGTCGCCGGCGTCGCGGTCGATCCAGTCCCCCACAAGCTTCACCCAGCCGTCGCCGGCGCGGGCCTGCTTGCGCACGGCCTCCACCAGGTCCCCAGGCTCCACCTCGACGGCGAACCCCCGCAGGTAGCGTCGGGTCCGCGCGATGTGCCGTCCGGAGCGGATGAGGCGCGGCAGGTCGGCGCGCTGCTGGATCCAGCGGGTGTCGTGGACGGCGCCCGCGTCGCGGACCAGCAGGGTTCCGGCGTCGCGGTCGGTCACGGCCTGTTCTTCAGCCAGCCCTTCCGGCACTTCCCCGCCGGGGCCGAGCCCGATGTGGCAGTGCGCATCCACCAGCCCGGGGATGACCCAGCCGTCGAGGATGAGGTCGGGGGCGGCTGCGGGTCTGCGGAAGGTCAGGTGACCGTCGACGGACCACAGGCCGTGGTGCTCCGTGCCGGGGCCGGTGAGGACGGTGCCGCTGAACTCAATGATGCGGGTCATGGGTTAAGCGTAAGGTGCCTGCTTCAGGAGGCGCGGGCGTGCTGCTGGCGTCCGACGTCGGCGATGAACGTCCGGATGATCCGGTCACCTTCAACGGAGTCGTGCGGCCGGTGCCCGCCTGCCGCGGTGCGGTGCAGGGCGCCGGTCTCGCGCAGGTAGCCGGCAATTTCCTCGTAGAGCGGCTCCCAGCCGCCGGTCAGCACCAGCGTGGGAACGCCCGGCACGATCTGCAGCGGGGCGTCCCAGGGCGGGGCCTGCAGGCGGAGCCGGCGCGCCTCCCGCTGGTCCTCGGGAGCGCCGAGGCCGGCCTGGGCGGGCGTGTGGGCCGCGAACACGCGGCGGACGAACTCGCGGTGGAAATCCTCGTCGCCCAGATGGTGGCGGACCTCGAAGAGCGGCTGCATAAGCGCCCGGTGCGCGGCGGTGGCCGGCAGCTCCGCGGTGAGGGAAAGGCAGGCCGGTTCCACCAGGGTCAGTGACTGCACCAGGTCGGGGCGCTCGACGGCGGCCATCATGGCCGCGATGGCACCTTGGGAATGCGCCACGACGTGCCCGCCGGCGGCGCCGCGGCCGTCGTCGGCGAGGGAGCCCAGGACGATGGCGGCGTCGGCCGCGAAGTCGGTTTCCAGCGGTTCGGCCACGGGGTCGAAGCCGTGGCGGCGCAGGAACAGGGCGTCATAGTTCAGCGCCATGCCGTGCTGTTTCGGCCACGCCGCAGCTCCGAAGCTGCCCGCCCCGTGGACGAAAACTACGCGCTGCTTGAACATGGTCTAACCCTATGGCACCGGCCCCGCAAAGGGGCCGGCGACATCTCGGCCGGCAGGGCCTATTTGCCCCCGCCGAGGAACTTGTCAAAGCCCTTCGGCAGGTTCAGCTGGGACGGATCGAAATCGCCGCCCTGCTGGCCGAACGCGGCGCCGGTGGGGAGGGCTTTGGCGCCGGCGGCACGCCGGGCCTCGGCGTCCTTGCGCTCCTGCGCGGCCTTGGCCGGGTTGCCGGAGCGCGCCTTCTTCTTGGGTGCGGCCTTGGCGCCCTTGCGGGGCCCGCCGCCGCCCATGCCGGGCATCCCCGGCATGCCGGGCATTCCGCCGCCGGCAGCCATCTTCTTCATCATCTTCTGGGCCTGTGCGAAGCGCTCCAGCAGGCCGTTGACCTCGGAGACGTGGACGCCGGAACCGCGGGCGATGCGGGCGCGGCGGGACCCGTTGATGATCTTCGGAGCCACCCGCTCATGCGGGGTCATGGACCGGACAATGGCCTCGACCCGGTCGATCTCGCGCTCGTCGAACTGCTCCAGCTGCTGCCGGATGTTCTGCGCACCGGGCATCATCATGAGCATCTTCTTCATGGAGCCCATGTTGCGGATCTGCTGCATCTGGGCGAGGAAGTCATCCAGGGTGAAGTCTTCCTGGTCGGCGAATTTCTTCGCCATCCGGGCGGCTTCGTCCTTGTCCCAGTTCTTCTCGGCCTGCTCGATCAGGGTGAGCACGTCACCGAGGTCGAGGATGCGGGAGGCCATGCGGTCCGGGTGGAAGAGCTCGAAGTCGTCCAGGCCTTCGCCGGTGGACGCGAACATCACGGGCTTGCCGGTGACCGAAGAAACGGAGAGCGCGGCGCCACCGCGGGCGTCGCCGTCGAGCTTGGACAGCACGATGCCCGTGAAGTTGACGCCCTCATCGAAGGCCATGGCCGTGTTGACGGCGTCCTGGCCGATCATGGCGTCGACCACGAACAGCACTTCGTTGGGAACAATGGCGCGGCGGATCTGGCGCGCCTGTTCCATCATTTCGGCGTCGACGCCGGTGCGGCCGGCGGTGTCAACGATCACGACGTCGTGCAGGGTGCGGCGGGCTTCCTCGACGCCGGCGCGGGCGACGGCGACCGGGTCGCCGGCCGGGTGCTCGAGTTCGGTGGAGCTGGCGCCCGGGTGCGGGGCGAAGACGGGCACTCCGGCGCGCTGGCCCACCACCTGGAGCTGGGTGACGGCGTTGGGGCGCTGCAGGTCGCAGGCGACCAGCATGGGGCTGTGGCCCTGCGACTTGAGGTGCTTGGAGAGCTTGCCGGCCAGCGTGGTCTTACCGGCACCCTGGAGGCCGGCGAGCATGATGATGGTGGGTCCGGTCTTCGCGAGGCGGATCCGGCGCGTCTCTCCGCCCAGGATCTCGACGAGCTCCTCGTTGACGATCTTCACGATCTGCTGGCCCGGGTTCAGCGCCGCGGAGACCTCGGCGCCGAGCGCGCGCTCCCGCACGCGGCCGGTGAATTCGCGGACCACGGGCACTGCGACGTCGGCGTCCAGGAGGGCGCGCCGGATTTCGCGGACTGTGGCGTCAACGTCCGCCTCGGTCAGGCGGCCCTTGCCACGAAGATTCTTGAAGGTTGCTGTCAACCGGTCAGAGAGTGAATTGAACACGCGCCGTGCACTTCTTTCAGTGGATCTTCGGATGGCGGCCGGTCCGGCACGCCAGCGTCGCGACTGAGGTTCGCGTGAACGAACCGCCTCGACAACGGGACTCGACTATCTAGGGTACCAAGACGCGCGTTCAAGATGGCATGCTGGCTTAGGTGACCAGCCAAACAACTGTAAAAACCCTGCTCATCCTCGGCGCGTCCGGCGACCTCACCGGCAGGCTCCTGCTGCCGGGACTGGCCAGGCTCGTCGCCCGGGGACGCGCCGACGGGCTGGCCCTGGTGGGCGCGGGCTCGGACGCCTGGACACCGGAGCAGTGGCGGGAGCGTGTTGACACCTCTTTTGCGGACGCCAATTCCCAGGCCGACGCCGCCGGCCAGCGGGAGCTCAAGCGGATCCGCGAGACCACCAGCTACCACCAGCTGGACGTCACCGCGGACGGGCAGCTGGCGGGCCTGCTGGCGCAGCTTCCGGGACCCGTGGCCATCTACTTTGCCCTGCCGCCGCGTGTCAGCCAGCTGGCCTGCGAGGCACTGGAGCCGGCGCAGGTGCCTGCCGGGACACGGCTGGTGATGGAAAAGCCGTTCGGTTCCAGCGAGGAGTCCGCCCGGCACCTGAACCAGACCCTGGCCGCCCTGGTGCCGGAGGACCACATCCACCGGGTGGACCACTTCCTGGGCAAGGCGACGGTACTGAACATCCTGGGCCTCCGCTTCGCCAACACCTTCCTGGAGCCGGTGTGGAACCGCGAACACATCGAGAGTGTCGAGATCGTCTTCGACGAGGACCTCGCCCTCGAGGGGCGCGCCCGCTACTACGACGGCGCCGGCGCCCTGCGCGACATGGTCCAGAGCCACCTGCTGCAGATCATGGCCCTCATGGCGATCGAACCGCCGGCCTCCGTGGACGAACGTGACCTGCGGGATGCCGTGGCCACGGTGCTGCGGGCGAGCAGCATCAAGGCGCCTTACGCCAGGAACACCCGCCGGGCCCGGTACACCGCGGGAACTGTGGGCGGCCGGGAGGTTCCGGACTACGCCAAGGAGGAAGGCGTGGACGCCGCACGCGGCACCGAGACGCTCGCCGAAGTGCAGGTGGAGATCGACAACTGGCGCTGGCAGGGCGTCCCGTTCACGCTGCGCTCCGGCAAGGCCCTGGGCAACAAACGGAAGGAAGCCGTGGTGACGTTCCGGCCCGTGCCGCACCTGCCCAAGGGCTTCACCGGCGTGGACTCCCCCAACCAGCTGAGGATCGGCTTCGGGCCGGACACGCTGCAGTTCGACGTCGATGTGAACGGCCCCGGCGACGTGCTGAGCCTGGACCGCGCCACACTGAGGGCTGAGCTGAGCGCTTCCGAACTGCTGCCGTACGGCGAAGTCCTGGAAGGCGTCCTCACCGGGGATCCGCTGCTCTCCGTCCGCGCCGACACCGCCGAGGACTGCTGGCGGATCCTGGAGCCGGTCCTGAAGGCCTGGGCCAAGGACAGCGTGCCGCTCGATGAGTACCCCGCCGGAAGCGCCGGCCCGGAAGGCTGGCCGGCCCGCTGACGCGCGCGGCCGTCGGGCGGCGATAGACCACTGGGGTGCCGACGCGGCGCGCGGCGCGGAAGGTGCCGGCCGCCGCCGGCGTCCTGGCGACGCGATTCGCGCTCCGCGACGCGCAAAAAGCCGGGCGACACGGGAATACCGCCGCGCCAGGCACTTTCCGCGTCGCCAGAACATTCGCGCATCGCCGGACACGTAATGTCTCGCGGGACACGAAGCGAGTCGCCGGGCCCAACCCGATTCGAAGAACACTCCGCGCAGGGCCGGCGGATGTGGCGCGGCTGAGGCTGGCGGGTGCGGGCCGCCGCGGGCGTCGTCGCGATGCGGTTCCTGCTCCGCGACGCGCAAAAAGCCTGACGCTACGGGCATACCGCTGCGTCAGACACTTCGCGCGTCGCCAAAACCTTCGCGCATCGAAGTACACCCAGCGCGTCGAGGAACGCTCCGCGCAGGGGCCGGGCGGATGTGGCGCGGCTGAGGTTGGCGGGCGGGTGCGGGCCGACGTCGGGCGCCCTGGCGACGCGTTTCCCGCTCCACGACGCGCAAATTGCCGGACGCTACGGGAATACCGCCGCGTCAGGCACTTTGCGCGTCGAAGGGCGGGTAGCGCGCCGCCAGAACCTCCGCGCCCCGCCGGGAAGGTAGAGCACGTCGCCAGGCGCCTTACGCGTCGCCTGACCACTCGCGCGTCGCCGGACACGCCACGCCGCGCCGAACCATTCGGGCAGCGTGGAGGCCGGCGGTGGCATGGAGCCCGGGCCGACCTGCTCTCCTGGCGATGCGGTTCTTGCTCAGCGACGCGCAAATTGCCGGACGACACCGGAGTACCGCAGCGCCAAGCACTTACCGCCTCGCCAGACCACTAGCGCGTCGAAGGACACGCAGCGCGTCGCCGGGCGCTTCATGCGTCGAAAACGACTCGCGTGGCGGAACGGGCGGGCCGCCGTCGGGCGTGGTCCGGAAGCCAGCGGGCACAGCACAGCGGGCCGGGTACCCTTTCAGGTTCCCGGCCCGCTGCGTTATATGGAGATGCGTTGCTTGGAGCTGTGAGGTTCTTGCCTAGATGGCAGCCGATCCGCGCTCACCGGTGCGGACCCGTACTGCCTCGAACACATCCATCGTCCACACCTTGCCGTCTCCGGCCCGGCCCGTATTCGAGCTGGCGATGATGACATCCAGGATGTCGTCCGCCTGTTCGTCGGTGGCCAGGACCTCTACCCGGATCTTGGGGAGCAGGTCCACGTTGTACTCGGCGCCGCGGTACACCTCGGTGTAGCCGCGCTGGCGGCCGTAGCCGCTGGCTGCGCTGACGGTGAGGCCCTGCACTCCGTAGGCTTCGAGGCCTTCGCGGATGGTGTCGAGCTTTTCCGGCCGGACGATTGCTGTGATCAGTTTCATGCCTCCACACTTTCCTTGCCTGCTGCTGCGGTCGTTTTGCCGTTGGATGCCGCGTCCACCGTTTCGGCGGCCGGGACTGCCACGGCCTGCGTCTTGCCGGTGATGAGCTCATGCAGCGGGGTGAAGCTTCCGCCGTGGCCGCCGACGCCGAACTCGTAGGCGGTCTCTGCGTGCAGGCTGAGGTCCACGCCCACCACTTCCTGCTCCTGGGAGACCCTGAAGCCCATGGTCTTGTGGATGGCGAGGGCGATGATGGAGGTCATCACTGCCGAGTAGGCGATGGCGATGCCGGCCGCTGCGAGCTGGGCCCACATCTGGGTGAGGCCGCCGCCGTAGAACAGGCCACCGCCGACGCCGTCGGTGGGGAGGGCGATGAAGCCCAGCGCCACGGTGCCGATGATGCCGGAGACCAGGTGGACGCCGACGACGTCGAGCGAGTCATCGAAGCCCCAGCGGAACTTGAGGCCCACGGCCAGGGCGGATGCCGCACCGGCGATCAGGCCGAGGGCGAGGGCGCCGACCGGGCTGACGTTGGCGCAGGCCGGGGTGATGGCGACGAGGCCGGCGACAACACCGGAGGCGGCACCGAGCGAGGTCGGGTGGCCGTCGCGGATGCGTTCGGTGATGAGCCAGCCGAGCATGGCCGCGGCCGGGGCTGCGAGGGTGTTGACCCAGATCAGGCCGCCCTGTTCCGCGGTGGTGGCTGCGCCGCCGTTGAAGCCGAACCAGCCGAACCACAGGATCGCGGCACCGAGCATCACGAACGGGATGTTGTGCGGGCGGTGGTTGGGATCCTTGCCGAAGCCCTTGCGGTTGCCGATGATCAGCACGAGGATCAGTGCGGCGACGCCGGCGTTGATGTGGACCACGGTACCGCCGGCGAAGTCAATCGCCGGGCCGAGGGCCTGGCCGATGGCGCCTTCCGGGCCGAACAGCCCGCCGCCCCAGACCATGTAGGCCAGCGGGCAGTACACCAGCGTGACCCAGACGGGGACGAAGACGGACCAGGCGCCGAACTTGGCGCGGTCGGCAATGGCGCCGCTGATCAGTGCGACGGTGATGATGGCGAAGGTGGCCGCGTAGCCGACCTTGATGAGACCGTCAGGGGTGTCGATGCCCTCCAGCCCGAAGGTGGCGAACGGGTTTCCGACCATCTGCATGAAGCCCTCGCCGGAGCTCATCGAGGCGCCCCAGAGCACCCAGACCACACCGACCATGCCGATGGAGATGAAGCTCATCATCATCATGTTCAGTGCAGCCTTGGCGCGTGTCATGCCGCCGTAGAAAAATGCGAGTCCTGGTGTCATGAACAGCACGAGTGCCGCCGCCACCATCAGCCATACGTGACCTGCGGTAAGTTCCATGGTGCACGTCCTCCCTTGCTTGGATGCGAATCTGTTGGGTGTTTCGCGGAGTGTCCTCCGCATGCCTCAACGCTGGTTGCGTTCTACAGAAAAGTTTGTCCGCGGAGTGTTTCGCCGGTGGAGGAATTAGATTGCCGGGTTGTTACAAGAACCTCCCGGAAGTAAATGGTGCAAATCCTTCTTGTTACGGTTATGTTTCATCCGTTCCAACATCACTTCTCCCCGCACGCCAGTGCGCCCGCACCGCCAGGAAGCCACCGCCATGAGTAAGACCCCCCGCCCCGCGGGTTCCCCGCCGCTGGCATCCCCCCGCAGCAGCGGAAAGGCAGTGCTGCCCCGGGACATCAAGGTGATGTTGGTCGCGGCCTTCCTCATCGCCCTCGGTTTCGGCCTCGTGGCGCCCGTCCTCCCCCAGTTCGCCACCACGTTCGACGTCGGCGCGACGGCGGCCGCGGTGATCGTCAGCATCTTCGCCTTTATGCGGCTGGTGTTCGCCCCTGCCGGCGGTGCGCTGATCGTGCGGCTCGGGGAACGGCCGGTCTACGTGGCCGGCCTGCTGATCGTTGCGGCGTCGACGGCGGCGTGTGCGTTTGCGCAGGACTACTGGCAGCTGCTGATCTTCCGCGGCCTCGGCGGCGCGGGTTCAGTGATGTTCACGGTGGCGTCCATGGCCCTGGTGGTTAGGCTGGCCCCGCCCGAAAGCCGGGGCCGGGTTTCCGGGGCGTACGCCTCGGCGTTCCTGATCGGCAACGTGTGCGGCCCGGTGGTGGGCGGCCTGCTGGCCGGCTTCGGGCTGCGCGTGCCGTTCCTGGTCTACGCGGCCGCGCTGGTCCTGGCCGCGCTGGTGGTGCAGACCCAGCTCAGCCACGTGCCGGCCGCCTCCCGCCCGGACGGGAGCACGGCCCCGGCCATGGAACTGCGCGACGCTCTGCGGGACAGTGCCTACCGGGCAGGGTTGTTCTCCAGCTTCGCCAACGGCTGGGCCACCTTCGGGGTGCGGATGGCCACGGTGCCGCTCTTCGCCGTTGCCGCCCTGAACGCCGGGCCGGAATCCGCCGGCTGGGCGCTGGCGGTATTCGCCGCGGCCAACGCCGTGGCGCTGACGTTCTCCGGCAAACTCGCGGACACCCTGGGCCGGAAGCCGCTGATGATTTCCGGGCTGCTGGTGACCGGAACCGCGACGGCGGCCATCGGCTTCACCCACGAGCTGCTCTGGTTCCTGCTGGCCACGGCTGTTGCCGGCGTCGGGTCCGGCCTGCTGGGCCCGGCCCAGCAGGCGGCCATGGCCGACGTGATCGGGAACGAGCGCTCCGGCGGGCGGGTGCTGGCCATCTTCCAGATGACGGCGGACAGCGGCGCGATCATCGGACCGGTGCTGGCGGGCCTCCTCGCCGACCGGCTGGGCTACGGCTGGGCCTTCGGTGTCACCGGCGGTGTCCTCATCGCGGCCGCCGCCGGCTGGCTGCTGGCCCGCGAGACATTCCAGCGCCCCGTTCACCGCGCTGCCTGACGCCCCTGCCAGGGCACACGGCAAGCAGTTCCGGCGTCCCGCGGGGGGCGCCCGGCGGCGGACTTCGTTAGGCTGTTGGGAGATCCCACCCAGAAGCCGGAGAACTTAGTCATGCCACCCCAAGACCCGCACTACGACCCCGCGCCCGATTCCAGACGGGAGGACACGCCCGGAACGCGGCCCCGGAAGCTGCGCCCCGCCGTCGTCCTGTCCGTCCTTGCGGTCATCGCCGTTGTGGCGTCCCTGGTGTTCTTCCTCCGGCCGGCCGACGGCGGAGACGCCGCGGCCCCCGCGGGCACCGCCCCCACATCCGAGGCCGCGCTGCCCCCGGCGCCGGAGGTCACCTATTACCAGCAGGCGGGCCCGCCCGCCGGCTCCCCGCTGGAGCCCGTCGAGCCGCTGCAGGTCAGTGTCTCGAACGACCAGGTCGGCACGTCCCTGACCAAGGGACTCGTTGGCATCTCGCTGGAGGCCACCGACCTGGCCGATCCCATGCTCAGCGGTGACAACGCCTCCCTGGTGAAACTGTTCAAGGAAGCCGACCAGCCCGTGCTCCGCTTCGGCGGCAACGCCGTGGACCGCCGCTTCTTCTGGACCTCCACCAACGAGGCCGTTCCGGCCACCGGCTACAAGGGCGACAAGGCGCACCCGGTCCGGGCCGTCGGCCCGGCGGACCTGGCCCGGCTGAACACCCTGCTGGAAGCTGCGGATGCGACCGTCAGCCTCACCGTGGACCTGGGCCACTACGATCCGGAGCGCGCCGCCGACATGGCCAAGCACGCAACGGAAATCTTCGGCCCCCGGCTGCTGAGCTTCACGGTCGGGAACGAGCCCAACGGGTTCGGTGCCAACGGTGTCCGCCCGGGCGGCTACAGCACGGAGCAGTACGTTGAGGAACTCAAGGCCTACGCGAAGGCCATGAACGCGGTGGCGCCCAATGTGCCCATCTCGGGCCCGGGCGCGTACGACCGCAAATGGTGGCAGCCGTTCATCGATGCTGACATCCCGCAGAAGAAGATCCTGTCCTTCCACAACTACCCGCTCCACAGCTGCGACGGCGGCGACCCGAAGAGCTCGCCGACCATCGCCAACGTGATGAGCCCGCTGATGCACCAGCGCGCCAGCGACTACCAGCAGGCGGCCCTCGAAACCGCCCGGGCCGCAGGAATCGAAACCTGGCTGCCGGAGACCGGCATCGCCGCGTGCCCGGGGTCGAACGAGACCTCCCGGACCCACGCCTCGGCGCTGTGGACCGCTGACTACGCGCTCAACGCCGCGCAGCTGGGCATCACCCGGATCGGGTTCCACAGCTCGATGCTGACCTGCAAGGGCGGCCCGCCCATGTCGGCCATCTGCAGCGGCGGCGCCTACCTGAAGCCGGACGGAAACTTCTCCGGCCGCGCGAACTTCTTCGGCATCTCCATGGTGGCCGAAATGGAGGGCGGCAAGTACCTCAAGCTGGATTCGAAGGGCGGCGGCCTGATGTACAGCTACGCACTGCGGAACGACGACGGCAGCACCAGCGTGGTCCTGGTCAACCAGAACGACCCTGAGAAGGCGGCCCAGACCGAGGTCACGCTCAATCTGCCCGAGCGCGCCCTGACCGGGACCATGACCCAGATGTCCGGTCCCAGCTTCGCCGCCGAGGACAGCACCGTGATCGACGGCGCCAAGTCCGAACCGATTCCGCTGGCCGAGCGCGCCACAGTGGAGGGGTTCGCGTACGGCTCCCGTCAGCAGACGTTCAAGCTGACGGCCGGAACGGTCACCGTCCTGAACTTCAAGCACTAGCCCCAAACACCGCTGGCTCCCAGCTGTTCCCGAACCGGATCGTCCGGACGGCAACGGCTGGGAGCCAGCGGCGTTTAAGGGGAGCCTAGTTCAGGATGGCGTCAACGAAGTTCTCGGCGTCGAAGGGGGCGAGGTCGTCCGCGCCTTCGCCCAGGCCGATCAGCTTGACCGGGACACCCAGGGACTTCTGGATGGCCACCACGATGCCGCCCTTGGCCGTGCCGTCCAGCTTGGTCAGGACGATGCCGGTGATGTTGACCACCTCGGCGAACACACGGGCCTGGTTGAGGCCGTTCTGCCCGGTGGTGGCATCCAGGACCAGCAGCACCTCGTCCACCTCGGCCAGCTTCTCGATGACGCGCTTGACCTTGCCGAGCTCGTCCATCAGCCCGACTTTGTTCTGCAGCCGCCCGGCGGTGTCCACCATCACGACGTCGACCTCCTGATCGATGCCGGCCTTGACCGCCTCATAGGCGACCGACGCCGGGTCCGCGCCGTCGACGTCGGACTTCACGGTGGGGACGCCGACGCGCTGGCCCCAGGTGGCGAGCTGCTCGGCGGCAGCGGCGCGGAAGGTGTCCGCCGCGCCCAGCAGCACGTCCTTGTCCTCAGCGACGAGCACGCGGGCGAGCTTGCCCACGGTGGTGGTCTTGCCAACGCCGTTGACGCCGACCACCAGCACGACGGCGGGCTTGTCGGCGTGGCGGGTGACGTTCAGGCTGCGGTCCATGGTGGGGTCCACGAGCTTGATGAGTTCCTCCCGCAGCAGGGCCTTGACCTGCTCCGGTGAGCGGGTGCCCAGCACCTTCACGCGTTCGCGCAGCGCGTCCACCAGCTGGAGGGTGGGCTCGGTGCCCAGGTCGGCGAGCAGGAGGGTCTCCTCCACCTCGTCCCAGACGTTCTCATCGATCTTGTCGGCGGAGAGGAGGGCCAGCAGGCCTTTGCCCAGTATGTTGTTGGACTTGACCAGGCGTTCGCGCAGGCGGACCAGGCGGCCGGCCACCGGCAGCGGCGTCTCCACGGGCACCGTTTCCAGGCCGGCAACGGTGTCCGGGACTTCGACTGTTTCCAGGTCCCCGACGTCGACGGCGCCGGGGGCGTTGCGGTCGCGCACCGGCGCGGGGCGGTCCTCGAGGAGGGTTCCGCCGCCCGGCTGGACGGGATCGTTCGCGTCACGCTTTTCGGGGTAGTTGGTGATGTTCTTCCGGGTCTTCATCAGGACCGGAAGGAGCGCACCGAGAACCACCAGGGCGGCGAGAATGGGCAGAAGAATAGGGAGGATGTCGTTCACTCCCCTAGCTTCTCACACCCCGAAACGCCGTCGCGGAGCCCTCCACCGGGTCCCGGTGCGCCTCAGACCTGGGCGCCGAGTCGCTGGCTGATGACGGTGGAGACGCCGTCGCCGCGCATGGTGACGCCGTACAGGGCGTCGGCAACTTCCATGGTGCGTTTCTGGTGGGTGATGATGATGAGCTGGCTGGATTCGCGCAGCTCCTCGAAGATGGTGATCAGCCGGCCCAGGTTGGTGTCATCCAGGGCAGCCTCCACCTCGTCCATAACGTAGAAGGGCGAGGGCCGGGCTTTGAAGATCGCGACCAGGAGCGCCACCGCGGTCAGCGACCGTTCGCCGCCGGAGAGCAGCGAGAGGCGCTTGATTTTCTTCCCGGCTGGCCGGGCCTCCACCTCGATGCCGGTGGTGAGCATGTCGGAGGGGTCGGTGAGGACCAGCCGTCCCTCGCCGCCCGGGAACAGCCGGGCGAAGATCCGGACGAACTGCGCGGAGGTGTCCTCGAAGGCCTCGGCGAAGACCTTCTGGACCCGGTCGTCCACTTCCTTGATGATGTCCAGGAGGTCCTTGCGGCTGGATTTGAGGTCCTCGAGCTGGGTGCTGAGGAACTGGTGGCGTTCCTCGAGGGCAGCGAATTCCTCCAGCGCCAGCGGGTTGACCCGGCCCAGGGCGGACAGGTCCCGTTCGGCCCGTTTGAGGCGCTTCTCCTGTTCCTCGCGGACGAACGGCTTTCCTGCCACAATCTCGCGGCCCTCCTCGTCCACGGGGGCGCGCAGCGCGGCCCACTTGTCCCCGGATTCCGCGGCTGGCACGGGGACCGGCTGGTCCGGGCCGAAATCCGCCACGAGCTGGTCCGCGGTGAGGCCCAGCTCCTCGACGCTCCTGAGCTCCAGGGCCTCGGTCCGGAGGCGCTGCTGCGCGCGCGCCATTTCGTCGCGGTGGACGGAGTCGGTCAGTTCGGCCAGCTCGCGGGCCAGGGCGTCGTTGCTGGTGCGGACGGCGGTGAGGTCGGCGTCCATCTGTTCCTTGCGTTCCTCGGCGCGGTCCCGTTCCTCCCGGGCCAGTTCCACGGAGACGTCGATGAAGCCGACCACCTGGCCGACGGCGGCCGACACGGCGGCAGCGCGCCTGGCCTGCAGCCGGCGGCGGCGGGCCCGTTCCGCTGCCTCCTCGCGGGCGTGCCGCTCGGTGGCGGCCGCGCGTTCGAGTGACGACGCCCGGTTGCGGACGGCGGTGAGCTGTTCCTCGGCGCTGCGCAGGGCGAGCCGGGCGTCCATTTCGGCGCTGCGGGCCAGCGAGGCGGCCAGGGCCAGGGCGTCACGGTGTTCCGGGGAGGGCTCCTCCTCGGCCGGGGATTCCTGGGCGGCGGCAAGCCGGGCCGCGACGGCGGTGAGCGCCTCCTGTTCGCCGGCAATGTTGGCTTCGGCCTTGGCGAGGGAGGCCGCGAGCCGCTCGCTTTCGCCGACGGCGCTGCGGAGCACCGAGTTCAGGTGCCCCAGGCGTTCGGCGACGGCGGCCAGCCGGGCGTCCGAGTCGTGGAGTTTGTCCAGGGCCGCGTCGGCACGGTCCTGCGCCTCGGCCCGCTTGGCCCGGGCGGCGGCGAGTGCGAAGCGCTGGCGTTCCAGCCCGGCGGTGACGGCGGCCAGCCGCGCGGCGGCGTCGTCGACGGCGGCCTGCACCTCGATCAGTGACGGCGCCTTGGCGGACCCTCCGCTGACGGTCAGGGCGGTGACAACGTCTCCGGCTGTGGTGACGGCGGTCAGTTCCGGGCGGCGGGCGACCAGTGCGGCGGCGCCGGCCAGGTCCTCGACGACGGCGGTTCCCTCAAACAATGCGTCCAGCAGCAGCCGGTCCAGGGGCAGCCCGGGCAGGGCGGCGTCGCCGGGGCCGGATGCCGTGACCAGCTCCGCGGCCCACCGGGCGCCCGCGGGCAGCTCGGCAGAGTCAGTGGCGGGGTCAGCGGCAGGGCCGGAAACAGAACCGGGCGCGCCATCAGCCGCGCGCGCCAGCAGCAGGGCCGCCCGGCCGGCGTCGTCGTCCTTCAGCCGCTGCACGGCGGCGGCCGCCGCCTCGGCGTCCTGGACCACCACGGCGTCGGAGGCTGCGCCCAGGGCCGCCGCGATGGCGGCCTCAAAGCCGGGTTCCACCGAGATCATGGCTGCGAGCGATCCCAGCACCCCTGGGAGCCCCGCGCCGAGGACGTGGCCCGTGCCGTCCTTGCGGTTCAGGCCGAGCTGGAGGGCGTCGCGGCGGGCCATGAGGGCGCCGCGTTCCCGTTCGCCGTCGCGTTCGGCGGTCTCCAGTGCGTCGATTTCGGCGGTGATGGCGTCGAGGGCCGCGCTGGCGTCCTCGTAGTCGGCGTCGAGGGTTTCCTCGCCGTCCTCCACACCCGCCACCTGGGATTCGAGCGCGGTGAACTCGCTCTGGGCCTGCCGGCGGCGTTCCTCCCCCGCTGCGAGGGATTCCCGGAGGCGGCCGACTTCGGCCTGGGCCGATTCGACCCGGGAGCGGGCGGCACCCACCTGTCCGGCAAGCTTGGCGAGGCCTTCACGGCGGTCCGCCGCAGCCCGGAGCAGGGCCGCGAGCCGCTTGTCCTCGGCGGCGGCAGCGTTTTCGGCTTCCTGTTTGGCGGCCGTCGCGGCGGCCAGGGCGGCGCCGCGCTCGTCGATCTGGCGTTCCAGCCCCGCCTGTTCGGCCCGGGCGGCGGCCGCCTGCCGGTCGAGCCTGTCCGGGTCGCGGCCGGAGTCCGGGACCGTGTCCGCGGTTCCCAGCAGCCGGCGCCGCTCCTCGGCGAGCGCGCCCAGGGAGCGCAGCCGTTCCCGGCCCGCGGAGAGCTGGTACCAGGTGTCCCGGGCGGCGTTGAGTGCGGGGGTGGCTTCCGCGGCGAGCTGTTCAAGGCCGGCCTGCCGCTGCCTGCCAAGGTCAAGTTCCTGCCCGACGACGGCGCGGCGGGCCTTGAGCGCGCTTTCGTCCGCGACGTCCTGGGCCAGCGCGGACTGCAGCTGGACCAGGTCGTCGGCGAGGAGGCGGCACCGGGCGTCGCGGACTTCGAACTGGACCGTCTGGGCACGGCGGGCCACCTCGGCCTGTTTGCCCAGCGGCGTGAGCTGGCGCCGGATTTCGCCGGTGAGGTCGCTGAGGCGGGCGAGGTTGGCCTGCATGGCCTCGAGCTTGCGGACCGTCTTTTCCTTGCGGCGGCGGTGCTTGAGGATGCCCGCGGCTTCTTCAATGAACCCGCGGCGGTCCTCCGGGGTGGCGTGCAGCACCTTGTCCAGCTGCCCCTGCCCCACGATCACGTGCATTTCCCGGCCCAGGCCGGAGTCGGAGAGGAGTTCCTGGATGTCCAGCAGCCGGCAGCCGGCGCCGTTGATGGCGTATTCCGAGCCGCCGGTGCGGAACAGGGTGCGGGAAATGGTGACTTCGCTGTACTCGATCGGCAGGGCGCCGTCGCTGTTGTCGATGGTGAGCGAGACGTGGGCGCGGCCCAGGGGCGGGCGGCCGGACGTGCCCGCGAAGATGACGTCCTCCATCTTGCCGCCGCGCAGGGTCTTGGCGCCCTGCTCGCCCATCACCCAGGCCAGGGCATCCACCACATTCGACTTGCCGGAGCCGTTGGGGCCAACCACTGCGGTGACCCCTGGCTCGAATTCGAAGGTCGTCGCCGAAGCGAAGGACTTGAATCCCCGGACGGTCAGGCTTTTGAGGTGCAAAGTGTTTCGGTTCTCCTGGCTGGCGGAAACGGCTGTTCCTGCCTCAAATCTACCGCCACCACCGGAAATTCAGCGGATTTAGGCTTTTCCCAAGGAATTCCTTTGGAGCGTTTCCGGGCCGGACCATAGGCTGGCGCCAGAGTTGCTGGGCGCAGCTCGGGCCGGCGGGCTCACGCCGGGCCGACGCGGCAGAACGCACACGGCAGAATGCACACAGCAGAATGCAGACCGTCCGTGTTCTGCCAGGGGCGCTTTGGGGGCGGGTGGCCGGCAGCTCAGTTTAGGACAAGTGAAAACCTTGGTTGGCTGCCCCGGGGGGTGCGGCACAGGCCGGTGCATGGCGTGCCGGCCCGATACCGCCGCAGCGCACTCACTCAGGAGTCCACATGTCTGTTTCTGCAGCCGGCCGCACACTGACAGCGTTCCAGCGCGTCGCCCTCCCCTTGGCGCTGGTGCTGGCGCTCGTGGCGGCGCTGCTTCCCGTTGCGGCCGCGCCGGCCCTGCTCCCGGCGGCCAGCGCGGCGGACCCCTGCGCCCCGCTCCTGAACGCCGTGGCGTGTGAGAATTCCAAACCCGGCAGCCCGCCGTCTGAGTGGGACATCGACGGCGCCGGAGAGGCGGACATTCAGGGGTTCTCGACCGAGATCAGTGTCAACGCGGGCCAGCCCGTCAGGTTCAAGGTGGACACCACCGCGGCCAGCTACACGATCCGGATCTACCGGACCGGCTGGTACCAGGGACTCGGCGCCCGCAAGATTGCCGACGTCACGCCGTCGGCCTTCCGGCAGAACCAGCCGCAGTGCCTCACGGACGCCACCACGGAACTCTACGACTGCGGGACCTGGGCGGTCTCCGCGACGTGGCAGGTCCCCGCGACGGCCGTGTCCGGCGTCTATGTGGCCCTCCTGACCCGGCCGGACACCGGCGGCCGCAGCCACATCACGTTTGTGGTCCGCGCGGACGGCAGCCGGTCCGACGTCGTTTTCCAGACCTCCGATACCTCGTGGCAGGCCTACAACAGCTACGGCGGCTCGGATTTCTACCAGGGCGCCGACAACGGCCGGGCCTACAAGATCAGCTACAACCGGCCGGTCAATACCCGCGGGTCCATGGCGGGACGCGACTTCTACTTCAGCAACGAGTATCCCCTGGTCCGTTTCCTCGAGAAGAACGGGTACGACGTCAGCTACATCAGCGGGGTGGACACCGACCGGAACGGCGCCCAGCTCCTGAACCACAAGGTCTTCCTCTCCGTGGGCCACGACGAGTACTGGTCCGGCGCGCAGCGCGCCAACGTCGAGGCGGCCCGCGACGCCGGTGTGAACCTGCAGTTCCTCTCCGGCAACGAGGTGTACTGGCGCACCCGGCTGGAGCCCTCGCCCGTGGACGGCGCGGCCGGCCGCACCATCACGTCCTACAAGGAAACCTGGGCCAACGGGAAGATCGACCCCAGCACGGGATGGACCGGGACCTGGCGGGACCCAAGGTACGCAGCGCCCGCCAACGGCGGCGGGATGCCCGAGAACGCCCTGACCGGGACCATGTACATGTCCAACTACACGGACCTCCCCATCACCGTCAGCGCAGCCGAGGGCAAAGCGCGGCTGTGGCGCAACACCCCGCTGGCGGCGCTCGCCGCCGGGAGCTCCGCGGCGCTGGCGCCGCACACCGTGGGCTATGAATCCAATGAGGACGTGGACAACGGGTTCCGGCCCGCCGGCCTGATCCGGCTTTCCACCACGACCGGCCCCGCACCGCAGTACCTGCAGGACTTCGGCAACGCCGTCCTGCCGGGGACCACCACACACAGCACCACCCTGTACCGGGCGCCCAGCGGGGCGCTGGTCTTCTCCGCGGGCACCGTCCAGTGGACGTGGGGGCTGGACCAGGTGCACGACGGCGACGGCGCACCGGCGGACCCGCGGATGCAGCAGGCCCAAATCAACCTGCTGGCCGACATGGGCGCCCAGCCCGCCACCCGCGACGCGGCACTGTCACCGGCGACGGCCAGCACAGACACAGCCGGTCCCGCAGTGGCAATCACCTCCCCCGCCGACGGGACCACCGTCAAGCACGGGTCAGCCGTCACCGTGTCCGGCACGGCCTCCGACGCCGCCGGCATTGTGGCCGGCGTCGAAGTCTCCACCGACGGCGGGGCCACCTGGCGCCCCGCCCAAGGCAAGCAGAACTGGACCTACACCTACATCCAGAAGGGCCTGGCCACGGCCAGCATCCAGGTGCGCGCCATCGACGACAGCGCCAACATCGGCGCCCCCGCCACCCGCGGCCTCAAACTGACGGGACCGTACTCGGTGTTCGGCCAGCAGGTTCCGGACGTGCCGGATTCCCAGGACGGCGGTGCGTACGAACTCGGGCTGAACTTCACGCCCAGCGTCGACGGCTTCGTCACCGGGGTGCGCTTTTACAAGAGCACCGCCAACACCGGAGCCCACAGCGGCTCGCTCTGGACCGCCGCGGGCCAGCGGCTCGCCACCGCGGCATTCACGTCCGAAACGGCGTCCGGCTGGCAGGAAGTACGCTTCAGCCAGCCCGTTCCGGTCACCGCCGGGCAGAAGTACGTGGCCTCCTACACGGCGCCGAACGGCCGCTACGCCACCAAGGACTACCAGTGGGCCAGCTTCGGCCTGACCGACGCGCCCCTCACCGTCGCCGGCGGCTTCGGCAGCGCCCCGGCCGGCGTGTACGCGGCACCGGGTTCGTTCCCGTCCACCAGCTACATCAACGGCAACTACTTCGTGGATGCCCTCTTCGACACCGTCGACACCTCCCCCCTGACAGCGTCCGGGCACTGGCCGCTGGGCGGCTCCTCCAGCGTCCCGCAGGCCACCACCGTGGGGGCAGTGCTGTCCAAAGCCGTAACCGCGGACAGCGTGCAACTGACCCTGACGGCGAACGGCACGGCCGTCCCGGGCACCACCGGCTACGATCCCGCCACGCGGAAGGTCACCTTCACCCCCGCGGCGGCGCTGGAACTCGGCACGGTATACGCAGCGGCACTCAGCGCCACGGACGTGGGCGGCGGCGCGCTGACCAGCGGCGCCGCCTGGCAGTTCACCACCGTGGTGTCCCCGCCGGCGCCGGGAACCTGCCCCTGCAGTTTCTTTGACGACTCGGTGGCCCCGGGAATCCAGGAGATCCGGGACGGGGTGCCGCTGACCCTAGGGGTCCGCTTCTCCAGCACCGCGGCGGGGACCGTCACGGGCGTCCGTTTCTACAAGTCAGCAGGCAATACGGGCACCCACTCCGGCGCCCTGTTCACCGCAGGCGGCGAGCAGCTGGCCACGGTCACCTTCGCCAACGAGAGTTCCTCCGGGTGGCAGACGGCGTACTTCAACCAGCCCGTTCCCATGACGGCGAACACCGAATACATCGTGGCGTACAGGAGCACCACGGGCTCCTACTCCGCGACCGTGAACGGCTTCGGACCCGGGCTGAGCGTCGGGAACCTGCGGACCGCCTCCGACGCCGGGGCCTACTCCTACACCAACGACTTCCCGGGGAACCGCTCCGCCGCCAGCTACCTCGTTGACGTGGTGGTCCAGTACCCGGATCCGCCGTTTGTGGCCAGCGCGCAGGCGCCGCTGCCCGGATCCTCAAGCGTGGCCCTGGACTCCACAGTCACGGCCACCTTGTCCAAGCCGGCGTCAGGTGTGACTCTGACCCTGGCCGGTCCGGACTCCGCCGCGGTGCCGGGAACGGCGTCCTATGACGCGGCGGCGAACCGGGCCACCTTCACGCCATCCTCACCGCTGGCGGCAGGCACCACGTACACGGCCACGCTGGCCGCCACCTCGGCGACGGGGCAGCAGCTCGGCGACGGCGGCACGTGGACGTTCACGACGGTCCCGGCCCCGCGGCAGGAGGGCGTCTGCCCGTGCTCGCTGTACCAGGACTCCGTCAGCCCCGGCGGCCCGGCATTCAACGACGGCGTGCCGCTGACGCTGGGGGTGCGCTTCGCGAGCAGTTCCCCGGGCAAGGTCACGGGCATCCGTTTCTATAAGGCGGCGGACAACACGGGCGTCCACACCGGGGCCCTCTACACCGCCGGAGGCCAGCAGCTGGCTGCCGTCACCTTCACCGGTGAGTCCTCCTCCGGCTGGCAGACCGCCACCTTCAGCCAGCCCGTGGACATCGCGGCGGACACCGAATACGTAGCCGCATACCGGACACCCGGCGGAGTCTATTCAGCGGTGCCGGGCGGCCTCAGCTCACCCGTCACCAGCGGACCGCTCCGCACGGCGTCCGGCGCCGGCGCGTACACCTACAACGGGGACTTCCCGGCATCCTCCTCGACGGCAAGCTACCTCGTGGACGTGGACTTCCTGGCGTCCATTCCGCCGCTCACGGTGACAGCCCAGGTGCCGGCGCCCGATTCCGCCGACGTCCCGCTGACCTCGAAACCCTCGGTGACGTTCTCTGCGCCCGTCCGGGCCGGCTACACGTTCGGGCTGACCGCCGGCGGCACCGCCGTCGCCGGCACGGCCGCCCTTTCGGCGGACGGCAAAACCATCACGTTCACACCGGACCAGGCACTGCCCGCTGCCACGGCGCTCACCGCGAGCGCCGGCAGCCTCCTCTCGGACCAGGGCGCCGAACTGGCGCCGGTCTCCTGGCAGTTCACCACGTCCAACCCCGGCGGGCCCGGGCAGACCCTGTTCGGCCCCCTCCTTCCGGCGGTGCAGGCCGCCACCGGGGACACGTCATCCATTGAACTCGGCACGGCCTTCTCAGTGTCCGCAGCCGGCAGCGCCACGGGCGTGCGGTTCTACAAGGGCGCAGGGAACACCGGCACCCACGTCGGTTCGCTGTGGACCGCCGCCGGCGAGCGGCTGGCCCAGGTGACGTTCACGGACGAGACAGCCACCGGCTGGCAGACCGCCACGTTCGCTGCCCCCGTCCCGCTTGAGCCCGGTCAAAGCTATGTGGTGTCCTACCTGGCCCCCAACGGCAACTACGCCTACACGGCGGCGTTCTTCGCCGAACCCTGGATCAACGGCCTCCTGACGGCCCCGGGCCCGAACAACGGCCGGTACCAGTACGGGGCCGGCGGGTCCGTGCCGTCGAACTCGTGGAACGCCACCAACTACTTCGTCGATGTCGTCTTCGCCCCCGCCGCCCCCTGACCGCCGGGCGCTGCTCCCTGTCAGCGCACCACGGTCAGCGCACCACGGACGGCGACCAGGCGTGTTCGATAAAGACTGAAGAGCGCGACGCCGGATCCGCGGTGATCTGCCAGATGTCGCTGTCGCCGGCAACACCGTCGCGGGCGAGCCCGTAGAGCAAGGTCCGGTCGTCCAGCCATTCGATCTGGTCGTCCACGCTCCGCGGCTCGGACAGCACAGTTTCCTTCCCGCTGGCCAGGTCGAGGTAGGCCACCCGCCAGTGCACCGCCAGCGCGCTGCCGGTGTTTTTCTTGTAGGCGACCCGGGTGCCGTCGGGCGAGATCGACGGGCATTCGACGCCGTCGTAGACGGCCGTCAGGGTGCGCGCCGGGATGTTTCCTTTCACCAGCCAGATCCGGCCCGATGATGCCGCCGTCGCATAGAACGTGTCCCTCTGGCCCGGGGCAAAGGTGACACCCCAGATGTTGCGGTCCGCGGCGGTGATGCGGGTGCCGTTGACCAGCAGCGCAAAATCCTCAAGGTTGCCGGCGACGGTGCCGCCCTGCACCGCAGTAATGGAGGTCTCGGTCGAGAAGTTCCCGTTTCCGTAGGCGTGGCCGGAAACGAACACCGTGGTGGCCACGAGGGAGCCGTCCGGGCTGATCCGTGTCCGGCTGGGGATGCCCGGCAACGCCCAGCTCCTGGCCGGCTGCCAGTCCGGTCCCAGCACGGCTGCCTCGAAATTGGTGACAAGGCCCCGGTTGGTCCTGAGGCAGACAATGTTCTGCAGCGTGCCGTAGACCCTGTCGCAGGCAGCTGCCGCCAGGGACCGTTCGCCGGCGGGGTCGGACAACGGGACGACGCCGATGGTTCCGTAGCCCTGGCCGGGCGCCGTGTTGCGGAACAGGACCGAGCCCTTCTGCAGCACGGCGGCACCGGTGGCCACCCGTGCCGCGGACGCCGCCGTCCGGCTTTCCTGGAAGCGCCCGAACGCGTTCGCGGCGTAAGCGCCGGCTGCGGCGATGACCAGCACGGTGATCACCAGCAGGATCCCCCAGCGCGCCGTACGCCCGGCGGCGCTCACGCTGCGGCCCCGTGCAGCACCCCGCCGCGCAGCAGGAACCAGGACGCCACCACCCCCGCTGCCAGCAGCACGCCGACCACCCCCATCGCAACGGCAGGCCCGACGGCGAACCACAGGACACCGAAGCCCACCGAAGCGGTCATGCGGCTCAGTGCCACGACGGTCTGCGCGGTCCCAAGCCCGGTGGCAAGCTTGTCCGGCGGGGTCAGCTGGCTGGCCAGGGCCGCGAGAACCCCGTCCGTCGCGGCGTAAAAGGCCCCAAGCAGGACAAGACAGGCCAGGGTCAGCCCAAGTCCCCCGACCGGTACGGCGGCCAGCAGGTAACAGGCAAGGAGCGCCACGTGCCCCAGGATAAAGACCCGCGCCTTGCCCCAGCGGTCCGCGAGGCGGCCCAGCGGAATGGCGAGGAGCAGGAACACCACGTTCGTGCCCACGTAGAGCAGCGGGAACCATTGCACGGCGAAGGCGTCCCTGTCCTGCAGTACCAGGTAGATGAAGCCGTCGCCGACCGTCAGCAGGCCCAGGATCCCGGCCGCCATCAGGAGCCGGCCCAGCCCGGGTTCACGCAGCAGGCGCCAGCGGAAGCCTGTCTTCCCCTGCCCCTTTGTGCCCGGCTTTCTGTCCTGCGGGCGTGTTCTCAGGTTTGGCACCAGCAGCACCAGCACCGCCACCCCCAGGGCCGCGAACGCCAGGGAGACCACAAAGACGGTGGAGTAGCCGTTGGGGATCAGCATCAGGACGAAGAAGGCCAGCAGCGGGCCGGTGGCCGCACCGATGCTGTCCAGCATCCGGTGCACTCCGAAATGCCGCGCCTGGTGTTCAGGCTGGGCGGACACCGAGATCAGCGCATCGCGGGGGGCCGTGCGGATGCCCTTGCCCACGCGGTCCGCGGTCACGACGGCGGTCAGGGCCCAGAATCCGGCCGCGAACAGCAGCCCGATCCGGGCCAGCATGGAGAGGCCGTAGCCCGCGACGGCCACCGGTTTGGGCCGGCCGATGCGGTCGGAGGCATACCCCGCGGCGATCCGGACAATGGCGCTGGCCCCCTGGTTGATTCCGTCCAGGATGCCAAACGCAATGGTGGACAGGCCCAGGAACGCGGTGATGTAGAGGGGCAGGACCGCAGAGACTGACTCGGACGAGACATCGGTGAGCATGCTGACCACACCCAGCCAGAGAATCACCGGGGAAAGCCGGAAACGCGGCCCGGCGGGCCCGGCCGGATCCGCGCCCGCGGGTGGCTGCTGGTCCTTCTTGCCGCCGTTGCGGTCGGACATGGAGAGGTACATGGCGCTATCCCCCGTCAGCAGCGCGCAGGTTTCCCAGGAGCATGAACCGGGTGCCTCCGGTGCCCGTGGTGGAGGCCGTGAACGTCAGGGAGTCGGTGCCCCGGCCGAAGCGGATGGCCCGTTGTCCGTCCGCGGCAGGAACGGGTTCGGACCAGAAACCCAGGCCGCCCAGGACCTGCTGGTAGTGCCCGGCCACCGCGTCCTGGCTCAAGGGGGCGATGGCGTCGGCGGCCACCTGCAGCGTTCCCTCCGCCGGGGAGACCGACGTCGAGACCAGCACCGTTGCGTCAGGGAACGGGAGGATATCCGTTGGATAGCCGTCCACGATCCCGCCCTGGGCCGACGCCGCGGCGGGCAGGGGCGCGCTGACCAGGGCTGCCGGTGCGGTCGGCGCGGGCAGCCCGGTGGGGGTGGCACTGACGGGGGGAAGCACCTCACGGCCCACTGGGACCGAAGCCGCTCCGTCAGCGGATCCCCGGGAAGGAGCCGCTGTACTCCCGGCGGATGCTTCCCCGCCGGAGCCCGGGGCACCCGGAACACCGGCAGTACCCGCATCGCCCGGGCTGCTGCCGGCAGTGTGCGGGCTGTTGCCCGCCGGCGGCGCGCCCGACACCGAGGATTCAGCGGCCGTCATCTGGTCCAGCGCCACGGCGGTGCCGCCCAGCAGGGCCGCCACGCCGGCTCCCGCGGCGACCAGCCATTTGGTTTTCATGGACGGTTCCTGGCCCGGGCAGCAGCGCCCGGCGAGACAGCGCCCGGCGAGACCATGGTTGTTGTTCCCCTAGCACCCATCGTCCCAGTCTTTCAGCGCGGGGAACGCCGGCGTAAGAGTAGGACTACTTGAATTGCGGGCCTCCGCTACCAGCATCCGTTGCGGGCGGGGCCGGGCAAATCGCCGGGCCCCGGATGGACGGCGCAGGGACTGACAGTGCGGGCCGGCCCGGACGGAGGGTTGTTAGGATCAGGCTGCCTGCCCTGACCAGGGGCTCCTATTCGGGGAATGAGGATCCGTGAAAGCCGACCACTACGACAGTTTCGCCGAAAGCTACGCGGCAGAAAACGAGTCCAGCCTCCTGAACGCGTACTACGAGCGGCCGGCGATGATCAGCCTGGCCGGCGACGTCGACGGCCGACGCATCCTGGACGCGGGATGCGGTTCCGGGCCCCTGTCCGCGGCGTTGGGCGCAAAGGGCGCGATCATGACCGGCCTCGATTCCAGCCCTGCGATGCTCGACCTGGCCCGTCAGCGCCTGGGCACGGCCGCCGACCTGCACGTGGCCGACCTCAGCGGGCCGTTGCCTTTCGACAACGGCACCTTCGACGACGTCGTCGCCTCCCTGGTGCTGCACTATCTGGAGGACTGGGCCGGTCCGCTGGCCGAATTGCGGCGTGTGCTGAAGCCCGGCGGCCGGCTGATCGTCTCGGTCAACCATCCCGCGGTCAGCGTGGTCAATTACCCCGCGGAGGACTACTTCGCCGTCCGGCAGTACTCGGAGGACTACGAGTTCAACGGCAACCCTGCGGTCCTGACCTTCTGGCACCGCCCGCTCCACGCCATGATCAACGCCTTCACGTCGGCGGGATACCGTGTGGCCACGGTCAGCGAACCGGCACCGTCCCCGGACACCCCGGAGGAGCTCCTCCCGCCGCGGATCCTCAGCGGCGAGAAGACAGCGTTCCTGTGCTTCCTCTTCTTCGTCCTCGACGCCGGCTGAGGCCAGCCGCACCTGGACCGAGCCGTGCAATATCTGCCGGGCGGAATGCGGGAACCGGGCTGCAGCGGGCATAGTTAAGCTCTTGGGCCTGTGCTTGGACTGCGGTTATCCGCAGGGCGCAGGACAGACACGAACAGGGGCTTGAATTTGGTAGGGAATGCAACATTCCGGCACCGCAACACCGCTTTGCTTTCGGTGAGCAGCGTCGAGGCTCCGAACAGCGTCAGTTCCGCGGAATTCGACCGCAGGCTGGCGTCGACGCTGCGCCGGCTGAAGTTCCCCCCGAAGCTGCTCGAACGCGTCGCCGGCATCACGCACCGGCGCTGGTGGGCCGCCGGGACGTCCTTCGACGACGCCGCCATCGAGGCCGGCGCGAAAGCCCTGGCCGAGTCCGGCGTCGAGACGTCCGAGGTGGGGCTGCTGATCAACACGTCCGTCACGCGGCGGAACCTTGAACCATCCGTCGCCGTGAAGATCCACCACGGGCTGGGCCTTCCCTCGTCCGCCATGAACTTCGACCTGGCCAACGCCTGCCTGGGATTCGTCAACGGCATGACGCTGGCGGCCAACATGATCGATTCCGGCCAGATCAAGTACGCGCTGATCGTCAACGGCGAGGACGCCCAGGCGACGCAGGAGGCCACCCTGGCGCGGCTGCAGCGGCCGGAGACCACACGCGAGGATTTCAACCGCGAGTTCGCCACCCTCACGCTGGGCTCCGGAGCCGCTGCTGCCGTCCTGGGGCCGGCCGACCAGCACCCCGGCGCGCACCGGCTGGTGGGCGGCGTGATGCGGGCCGGCACCGAGCACCACGACTTGTGCGTGGGCGGCATCGACGGCATGGCCACCGACACGAAGGGGCTGCTCGACGGCGGCCTGCAACTGGTGTCCGACGCCTGGCACGAGGCCCAGCCGGAGTGGAACTGGGCCGCCATGGACCGGTACGTCACACACCAGGTAAGCAACGCCTACACCCAGGCGGTCATCGAAGCACTCGATCTGGATCCGGACAAGGTCCCCATCACGTTCCCCCGCTGGGGCAATGTGGGGCCCGCCTCCCTTCCCATGACCCTCGCGGCCGAGGCGCAGACGCTCGGACCCGGTGACAGGGTGCTGTGCATGGGCGTCGGTTCCGGCCTGAACACCGCGATGGTGGAGATCGAGTGGTAGCGGCCGGCTGGCCCGGCGTCGACCCCGGATGGTCACGCGAGATCGAGGTGGCCTCCACCTCCGCCGCGGATGAGCCCGGGACCGTGCGGCGCTGGCACCTGCTCGACAATGGCGCCCAGCTCTCCCGCCGCGGCCTTGTACCTGCGGGCACGCTGCTGTGCGTGCACGGCAACCCGACGTGGTCCTACCTGTGGCGCACCCTCCTGGCCGCCGGCTCCGACCCGTCCCGCCCGTGGCGCGTGGTGGCGGTGGACCAGCTGGACATGGGCTACTCCGAGCGCACCGGCACATTCCGGCGCCTGGCGGACCGGATCAACGACCTGGGCGACCTCACCGACGCGCTCGGGCTGGACGGACCCGTGGTCACGGTCGGCCACGACTGGGGCGGCGTGATCAGCCTCGGCTGGGCCGTGGCCCACCCGCAGCAGCTTGCCGCCGTCGTGCTGACCAACACCGCCGTCCACCAGCCCGCCGGGTCCCCGATCCCCCGGCCGCTGCGGCTGGCGCTGCACCCTGCCGTGCACCGCTGGGGAACCACGACGTCGGACACCTTCCTTCGCGTGACGCACGCCCTGGCCCGCCCGCCGCTAACCCCGGAGGTCCGGGACGCGTTTATGGCCCCCTACCGTGGGGCCGGCCGCCGCGCGGGCGTGGGGAACTTTGTGGCGGACATTCCTGTGGGCCCGTCCCATCCCAGCTTCCCGGCGCTGGACCGGGTCGCCGAAGGGGTGCGTGGGCTGAAGGTTCCGGCACTGGTCCTCTGGGGCCCGCAGGACCCGATCTTCTCCAACCGGTACCTCAAGGACCTCACCGCCCGGCTGCCGCACGCGGACGTGCACCGGTTTGAGGGAGCCGGCCACCTGCTTCCGGAAGACCGGGACATTGCGGCTCCGGTCTTCGCCTGGCTCGCCGGGCAAGGCCTGCCGGTCGGCTCCGGCGAGGACAGCGCGCCCGGAGATGACAGCGCACCCGCCGGGGACGCCACATCCGAACCCCTGGGGGCCGGCGGCCCCGCCGGGAACGCGCCCCTCTGGGCTCCGCTCACCGACCTGGCAGCAGGCCCCGCAGGAGGGGACACCGCCGTCGCGGAAATGGCCCCGGACGGCAGCGTCTCCCGCGCGCTGGACTGGCGGGAGCTGGAACGGGACATCGCCGCGCTCGCGGCGGGACTGCAGGAAGCCGGGGTGCAGCACGGCAGCCGGGTGAGCCTGATGGTTCCGCCGGGGGTGGATCTGACCGTGGTCCTCTACGCCTGCCTCAGGATCGGTGCCGTGGTGGTCGTCGCCGACGCCGGCCTGGGCACCCGCGGCCTCAGCCGCGCGGTCAAGGGCGCCACCCCGGACTTCCTCATCGGCATCGACAAGGCGCTCGCAGCTGCCTCGGTGCTTGGCTGGCCGGGGCGGCGCATCAGTGTGCGGGATCTGCCGCCCGGCCGCCGCCGCCTCCTCGCCGTCGAAACCTCCCTCGCTGCCCTGTCCCGGCGGGGAGCCGGAAAGCCCCCGCCGTCGCAGGCACCCGCCCCGGACGCCCCCGCCGCCGTGCTCTTCACCTCCGGCTCCACCGGGCCCGCGAAGGGCGTGCTCTACACCCACCGGCAGCTGGCCGCCATGCGGGACACCGTGGCTGCGACCCTGGGGATCCGCCCCGGCGCACGCCTGGTGGCGGGCTTCGCGCCGTTCGCCCTGCTGGGCCCGGCGCTCGGAGCGGTGTCGGTGACTCCCGCCATGGACGTCACCGCGCCCCGCACGCTGACCGCCCGAGCGCTGGCGGACGCTGCCGCCGCCATTGACGCCACGGTGGTCTTCGCCTCGCCCGCGGCGCTGCGCAACGTCCTCGCGACCAGGGACAGCCTGGACGGGGCCGGGCAGCGTGCCCTGGACGGCGTGGAGCTGCTGCTGTCCGCCGGCGCACCCGTCCCGGAGCCCCTCCTCGCCGAGGTGCAGCGGCTGCTGCCCCGGGCGTCGCTGCACACCCCCTACGGAATGACCGAGGCGTTGCCGGTCACCGACATCAGCCTCGAACAGATCCGCGCCGCGGAGGCCGACGCCGCCGGCGGAACCGTGGCAGGGGCCGGCAACGGCGTCTGTGTGGGCCTGCCCGTGCACGGTGCCCGCGTCGCCGTCGTCCCGCTCGCCGGGGACGGCACTGCCCCCGGCGATTGCCCCGTCACAGAGACCGGGGTGACCGGCGAGATCCTGGTCAGCGCCCCGCACGTCAAGGACGCCTACGACCGGCTCTGGCTGACCCAGCGGGAGAGCGCCCGCACGCCCGGGTGGCACCGCACCGGCGACGTCGGGCACTTCGACGCCGCCGGCCGGCTCTGGGTGGAGGGCCGGCTGGCGCACGTGGTCACCGCCCCGGGTGCGGTGGTGACCCCGGTGGGCGCCGAGCAGGCCATCGAACGCCTGGACGACGTCGGGCTCGCCGCCGTCGTCGGTGTCGGGCCGGCCGGAACGCAGGCCGTCGTGGCCGTCGTCGAAACCGTACCTCCGGCCCGCCGGGCCGGCCCGGCCGCGCCGCACCTCGCCCGGCGCGTGCGCGATGCGGCCCGCCGGGCCGGCATCAGCATCTCCGCCGTGCTGGCCGTGCCCGCCCAGCCGACCGACATCCGCCACAACGCCAAGATCGACAGGACCCGGCTGGCCCGCTGGGCCTCCTCGGTGCTGGCCGGCGGCCGTCCGGGCACGCCATGAGGGTGCTTGTCACTGGTGCCAGCGGGCTGCTGGGCCGCGAGGTGGCCGCCCTGCTGGTGCGGCGGGGCCATGCCGTCACCACCTTCCAGCGCCGCCCGTCCGGGGTCGAGGGCGCCACGGACGCCTGCGGCTCCCTCACCGACGACGCCGCCGTCCGCCGTGCCGTCTCCGGCGCGGAGGGTGTCATCCACCTGGCGGCGAAAGTCTCGTTTGCGGGCCGCCCCGCCGAGTTCGACGAGGTCAATGTCGAGGGCACCCGCCGCCTGCTCCGCGCCGCCCGCGACGCCGGCGTGCGGGACCTGGTGTTCGTCTCCTCGCCGTCCGTGGCGAACTCCGGGGCCGCGATCGTCGGGCTGGGCGCCGTGCGCGCGGACCCGGCCCGCGCGCACGGCGACTACTCCCGCACCAAGGCGGCGGCCGAGCTGCTGGCGCTGGCAGCGGACGGGCCGGGTTTCCGGGTCGCAGCGGTGCGGCCGCACATCGTCTGGGGCCCGGGCGACACGCAGCTGGTGGAACGGGTGCTGGACCGGGCCGGCCGCGGCCGCCTGCCGCTGCTCGACGCCGGGGCCGCCCTCATCGACACCACCTACGTGGACAACGCCGCCTCGGCCATCGCCGCCGCCCTGCACCGCATGGAGCATGTCCACGGCAAAGCGGTGGTGGTCAGCAACGGCGAACCCCGCCCGGTGGGCGAACTGCTGGCGGGCATCTGCGCCGCGGGCGGCGTCCGCCCGCCGTCGTGGTCGGTGCCGGGCCGGCTCGCCCGGGGTGCCGGCTGGGTGGTGGAGAAGGCCTGGACCCGGCTCGGCCGCCAGGACGAGCCGCCCATGACTCGATTCCTCGCCGAGCAGCTCTCCACAGCCCACTGGTTCGACCAGCGGGAAACCCGCTGGCTCCTCGACTGGACCCCTGCCGTGTCCCTCGACGAGGGCCTGGCAAGGCTGGCCGGGCACTACAGGGCGTGAGCTACCAGCGGCCGTTGCGGGGCCGGGGCTGGCAGACCGGGCAGGTGTAGGAGGAGCGGTTCATGAACTGGTCCCGCCGGAGGAGGGTGACCCGGCCGGCTTCGGCGCAGCGTTTGCACTCCTTGCCCTCGCGCCCGTAGGCGTTGAGCGACCGGTCGAAGTAGCCGGAGGCCCCGTTGACGTTGACGTAGAGCGAGTCGAAGCTGGTGCCGCCGGCTGCCAGCGCGTCGGTCATGACGTCGCGGGCGGCGTCGAGGACACGTTCGGCGTCTGCCCGCCGGAGGGTGTCGGTGGGCCGGGCGAAGTGCAGCTTGGCTTTCCAGAGGGCTTCGTCCGCGTAGATGTTGCCGATCCCGGAGACCAGTCCCTGGTCCAGCAGCGCGCGCTTCAGGCCGGTCTTGCGCGCCCGCAGCCGGCGGTAGAACGCGTCGAAGGAGAAGTAGGGGTCCAGCGGGTCCCGGGCGATGTGGGCGGCTTCTTCGGCGATGAGCGGCAGCGGCGTTTCGGCCAGTCCGCCGGGGGCGCCGTCGGGCGTGGGAACCAGCGACGTGAGGAAGAGTCCGCCGAAGATTCGCTGATCCACGAACCGGAGCTGTTCGGGCATGCCGTCGGCGGCACTGAGCCGCAGCCGCACTTTCAGGTGTTTCTCGTCCGCGGCCGAGGAGTCCTGCATCAGCAGCTGGCCGGACATGCCCAGATGGGCCATGAGCGCAACGGCGGGAAGGGACGCGCCGGGGGTTGCGGTGTCCGCCAAGGGCATCCACAGGAACTTCCCGCGGCGCACCACGTCCAGGACGCGGGCGCCCTCAAGGTTGCCGGCAAAGTCCTCCGGGCCCAGGGCGTGCCGGCGGACGGAGCGCGGATCCACCACCTCAACAGCGGTGATGGTCCGGCCCCGCACCCAGCTCACCAGGCCGCGGCGGACAACTTCGACCTCGGGCAGTTCGGGCACGGTGCGTGCCTAAGCGCCTTCGGAGGGCGCCGACAGCCTGCGCCAGGCGTCCGCGGCGGCTTCCTGTTCGGCTTCCTTCTTGGAGTTGCCGGTCCCGGTGCCGTAGTCGTTGCCGCCGATGCGCAGCACCGCTTCGAAGGTCCGGGCATGGTCCGGACCGGAGCCCTCCACGGCGTAATTGATGGTTCCGAGCTGACGGCTGGCCGCCAGCTCCTGGATGCTGGTCTTCCAGTCGGTGCCGGCGCCAAGCGCGGCAGCGTCCTTCAGCAGCGGGCCGATCAGGCGCATGACCAGCTGGCGTGCCGTCTCGATGTCGTTGGAGACGTACGTGGCGCCGATCAGCGCCTCCATGGTGTCCGCGAGGATGGACGCCTTGTTCTTGCCTTCGGTGAGCTTTTCGCCCTGTCCGAGGTAGATGTAGTCGCCCAATCCGATGCTGCGGCCGATTCCAGCGAGGGCTTTGGTGCTGACGACGGCGGACCGGCGCTTGGCCAGGTCGCCTTCGGGCAGCATGGGGTTGTCGCGGTACAGCGCGTCCGTGACCGAGAACCCCAGGATGGAGTCGCCCAGGAACTCGAGGCGCTCGTTGGTGGGGATGCCACCGTTTTCGTAGGCGTAGGAACGGTGTGTGAGCGCAAGACGAAGCGTCCCGGCGTCAATAGAGACACCGAGACGCTTCAGAAGCTCTTCAGTTGAAGACATCTTTATCAGCCGTTTGGCGGATTAGACGTCTGCGACCTTGCGGCCCTTGTATTCAAGGAACAGCGCGGTGCCAGCTGAGTCGGTAACGACCTTTGCCTGGTGCGGCAGGCTGTAGGTGACCTGGCCGTTCTCGACGGTCTTCACCAGGTGGGGGGCGGTTGCCTTCCACTGGGAGCGGCGGGCGCGGGTATTCGAGCGAGACATTTTCCGCTTCGGGACAGCCACGGCTAACTCATTTCTCTCTAGTCCAACACTTACAAATCAGTTTTGCCGGTCAGGCTTAGCCAAGTCAGCTAGGGCAGCCCAGCGAGGATCTACCACCTCGTGGTGATGCCCCGGCTCGTCTTCCAGGCGAACTCCACATTCGGAGCAAAGGCCCTGGCAGTCTTCCCGGCACACCGGCTGGAACGGCAGCATGGTGACAACTGCGTCCCGCAACACCGGTTCAAGATCGATTAGATCGTGCTCGACTCGACGTTGCTCTTCTTCGTCTTCCTCGTCCGAGAACTCAGCGTCCTCGTAGAAGAAAAGTTCTTGCACATTGACCTCAAGGTCATACGCAAGGGGATCCAGGCATCGGCCGCATTCGCCGGTTACTTCGACTTCCGCGGTACCTGATACCAAAATTCCTTCGTGTACGGCCTCCAGCCGCAGGTCCAGCCCGATATCCGAGCCTTCCTGCACGCCAATGAGCGCCACACCAAGATCACCCGGTGCGGGTACATGTTCTGTCAGCGTCCGCATGCTTCCCGGACTGCGTCCGAGGTCCTTGACGTCAAACACCAAGGGCGAACTAGCATCTCGTTTAATGAGAACTCCTGTTGAACATATGACCGACGTACCATCTTAGCCTGATCTTCCGGACGGACTCAAACCGGGGCGCGCCTGCGGTTCGCACCGCGGGCGACCGCATTTGGGCCGCGCAACCGGCAGCAGGCCGCCGAGTACCGGTCAAGCTTACCCTCTGCGCGGCCGCCCTTGGTCCGCCTCGCCGGAGTGCAGGCGTTTGAGCACCGATCGGGGCACGAATTCGGACACATCGCCGCCGAGGGTGAACACTTCCTTGATCAGGGTCGAGGACAGGTGCAGGTAGTGGCCTTCGGCGGGCAGGAACACGGTCTCGACGCCGGTCAGCTGCCGGTTCATCGTCGCCATCGGCAGCTCGTAGTCGAAATCGGAGGAGGAGCGCAGGCCCTTGACGATGGCGGAGACTCCCCGTTGCCGGCAGTACTCGGCCAGGAGCCCCTCCCCCACGGGTTCGACCACAATGCCGCGCAGGGAGGCCAGGGTTTCCTGCGCCATGTCGATCCGCTCCTCAAGGGTAAAGCGGTACTTTTTGGCGTAGTTGGTGGAGACCGCCACGATCACCTCGTCGAAGAGGCCCGAGGCCCTCGCGATGACCTCCAGGTGTCCGTTGTGGATGGGGTCGAAGGAGCCAGGGCATACGGCGCGTCTCATGCTCCGAACCTACCCCATGGGCAGCCCCGCCTGAGGCAGGAGACCGGGTTACCATGGCTGAATGTCAGCCACCAGCATTCCTTTTACTGTGTCCGGGGGCGTGGTCCTGGTCACGGGAGCCGCCATGGGCATGGGCCGCCTCTACGCCCTGCGGGCGGCCCGTGAGGGCGCCGCCGTCGTAATCCTCTGGGACGTCGACGCCGGTGGCCTCGCCGCGACCGCCGCCGAGGTCACCGCTCTCGGCGCCCGCGCCGTAGTCCGGCAGGTGGACCTCGCCGACCGCGCGGCGATAGCCGCGGCCGCGGCGGAAGCCAGAGCGGAGGGCCCGCTGGCACTGCTGGTGAACAACGCCGGAATCGTCCGCGGTGCGCTGTTCTGGGACCACCGCCCGGAACAGGACATCGCCCTCACCATGGACATCAACGCGCTGGCGCCGATGTACGTCACCCACGCGTTCCTCCCGGACATGATGGCCGACGCCGGCCGGCCGCGCCGGATCCTGAACATCGCCTCCGCCGCGGGCACCGTCTCCAACCCGAGGATGAGCGTGTATGCCGCCTCCAAGTGGGCGGTGATCGGCTGGAGCGACTCGCTCCGGCTGGAACTCGAGCAGCAGGGCTACCGGCACCTGGCAGTGACCACGTTCTGCCCCAGCTACATCTCCACCGGAATGTTCGACGGCGCCCGCGGGCCGCTGCTGACGCCCCTGATGACGCCGGAGGACGCCGTGGACCGCGCCTGGCGGGCCGCCGTCGCCGGGCAGCCGCAGCTGATTGCCCCGGCCACCGCGCAGCTGGGGAAGGTGCTGCGCGGGCTGCTGCCGGTGCGCGCCTGGGACTTCGTGGGCGGCAAGGTCTTCGGGATCTACTCCACCATGGACAAGTTCACCGGCCGGGCCGGAAACCGGGACGAGAAGGCGGGCACCCGGTGAGCGGGCCGCTGCAGTTGCCCTGGCAGCGGACGGCGACCGGCGCCAACCTGCTCTCCCCCGATGGCACCCTCGGCGTGACCATCTTCGAGGAAATGACCACGCTGGCGCTGCAGACCGGCGCCATCAACCTGGGCCAGGGCTTTCCGGACGAGGACGGGCCGGTGGAGATCAAGGCCGCAGCCCAGGCCGCCATCGCCGCCGGCGCCAACCAGTACGCCCCGGGCAAGGGCATCCTGGAGCTGCGCGAGGCCATCTCCCTGCACCAGGAGCGCTTCTACGGCCTGACGCCGGACCCGCAGACCGACATCATCGTCACCACCGGCGCCACGGAGGCCATCGCGGCCTCGCTGCTGGCGCTCGTGGGCCCGGGCGATGAGGTCCTCACGTTCGAGCCCTTCTACGATTCCTACGGCGCGATCATCGGGCTTTCCGGGGCCCGCCACGTCACGGCCCCGCTGCTGGCCCCGGACTTCATGCCGGACCTGGACGCCCTGGAGGCGGCGTTCAGCAGCCGGACCAAGGTGGTAGTGCTCAACAACCCGCACAACCCCACCGGCGCCGTGTTCCCCCGCGAGGTCCTGGAACGCGTCGTTGAGCTCGCCGCCCGGCACAACGCCGTCATCATCAGCGACGAGGTCTACGAGCACCTCACCTTCGGTGTCCGCCACATCCCGGTGGCCACGCTGCCCGGCGCCGCGGAGCGCACCCTGACCATCTCCTCCGCCGGGAAGACCTTCTCCTTCACGGGCTGGAAAATCGGCTGGCTCTGCGGACCGGAGCAGCTGGTGTCCGCCGCCCGCACGGTCAAGCAGTTCCTGAGCTACAGCTCCGGCACCCCGTTCCAGAGCGCCATCGCGGCCGGGCTGGGCCTCCCGGACGAGTTCTACACGGGCATCGCCGACACGCTCCAGCTCAAGAGGGACATCCTCAGCGAGGGCCTCCGCGCCGCCGGCCTCGACGTGTTCACCCCGCAGGGGACGTACTTCGTCAACGTGGACACCGCTCCGCTGGGCATCACCGACGCGCTGGACCTGGCCCGCCGGCTGCCTGCGCTGGTGGGCGTGGCCGCGATTCCGGTGCCTGTGTTCTGCCACCCGGAGGGCGCCGAACGCACCCGGAGCCTGCTGCGCTTCGCGTTCTGCAAGCGGATCGACGTCCTGCAGGAGGCCGCCGAACGGCTCGCGGCGCTCCGGGGGCTGCTCTGATGGCGGACTCCCCCGCCGCGGCGCGGTTCCTGCGCACCACCGGCCAGCACGCCACGATCGAACCCGACACCTTCACCGACGGCGGCTACGTGCTCAGCATCGGCGGCGCGGAGCAGTCCCACGTGGACCTGGCCGACCCCTCGGACATTTTCTACGAGTACCTGCGCCGGATCGGCCACGTGGTGGACCTCGCGGCGCCGTGGGGCGAACCTGTCACGGCCCTGCACCTCGGCGCCGGTGCGCTGACCCTGGCGCGGTACATCCAGGCCACCCGGCCGGGGTCCGTGCAGTACGCGGTGGAGCTGGAGCGGGAACTCCTGGATTTTGTGCTGGAACAGCTCCCCCTGCCTGCGGGCACGGAGCTGCACACCATCATCGGCGACGCCCGCGACGCCCTGGCGGAGCTGCCCCCGGAGCTGAGGTTCGACGTCGTAATCCTGGACATCTTCTCCGGCCCTGAGGCGCCGGAGCACATCGCCTGTACGGAGTTCTACCGTGAGGCCGCGGCGAAACTGAGCCCCCGCGGGGTGCTGATTGTCAACGTGGGCGACGAGCCGGGGCTCACCCTGGTCCGCAGCCAGGTGGCTGCACTGCGCCGTGCGATGGCGGACGTCGCGGCCTGCGCCGAGGCCGGCATGTTCAGCGGCCGCTACCCGGGCAACATCATCCTGGCCGGAACGCAGGGCCCCTGGCCGGAGGTCTGGACCGCGGCGCTGACCGCCCGCGGGCCGCACCCGGCGAAAGTGCTCTCCGGCGTCGACCTGGATGCCCTCGCAGACTAGCCGCTGACCTCCGGGCCGGCGTCCGGGAGGACATGCCCATTCCTCGCATCCAGTGACGCACATATGGGCACTATGTCCATGCGCTGATCCTTGCGCGGAGCAGGTCCAGGTTCCCGGGGCGGACAAAGCGGCTCCGTCCGGGAGGACATGCCCATTCCTCGCGTACAGGGACGCGCATATGGGCACTATGTCCATGCGCTGATCCTGGCGCGGAGCAGGTCCAGGCTCCCGGACGAGCGGGCTGGCTCCGCCGTGGTGGAGCGGGGACCCGGACTAGCCGCTGACCTCCGGGCCGGCGTCCTTGGCCGCGTCAGCTTCTTCACCGGTCTCTTCCACGCCGGGTTCGGCGAACCAGAGCTTCGTCTCGCCGTACTTGCGTTCGGCGAAGCGCTCCATGCCGTCCGGCCAGGACGGTTCGGCGCTCCGCGAGGAACGCTCCACGACCACCACGGCACCCTCGGCCAGATGCGGGAGCAGCTTGGCCAGCACCGCGGCCAGCGCGGGTTCATCGAGCGGGTAGGGCGGATCGAGGAAAACAAGATCCCAGCGGACAGAGTCCTGCGCCCGGTCCAGGAAGGATTCCACCTTGGACCGGTGCACGGACACCACCTTCCGCCGCGCCACGGTATTGATAAGGTCCGCGTTGCGCTGGCAGACCTCGCTGGCCTTACCGTCGGACTCCACGAGGTCCACGGCCCGGGCGCCGCGGCTGGCACTCTCGACGCCAAGCGAGCCGGAACCGGCGTACAGGTCCAGCACGCGGGCGTCCGCGATCACCTCGAAGGCGTCCAGCCGGGAGAAGAGCGCCTCCTTGACCCGGTCCGTGGTGGGGCGGGTCAGAGATCCCGGGACGCTGGCCAGGGTGGTGCCGCCAGCCGCGCCGGCAATGATGCGGCTCATGGCCGCACGGCCTGGAACTTGGGCACGGACGTGTGGAGGATGTCAGCCGCGTTCAAGGAACGCCTCCTTTTCCGGGTTGAGGTAGTCATCAATCGCCGCAGCGAGGGCAGGGTGCGAACCCAGGGACGGGTCGCCGCCAACAACCGTCCAGGCGTCCTGCCGGGCCCGGGCGATCACATCCTCGTGTTCGAGTACCCGAAGCAGCTTCAGCGTGGACCGTCCGCCGGACTGCGAGGCGCCCAGGATGTCGCCTTCGCGGCGCAGCTTGAGGTCCTCCTGGGACAGTTCGAAGCCGTCGGTGGTGGCTGCGACGGCGTCGAGCCGCCGCCGGCTGGGGTGGCCCGGCTCCAGTGTGGTCACCAGCAGGCAGGTGCCGGGCAGGCCGCCGCGGCCCACTCGGCCGCGGAGCTGGTGGAGCTGCGAGATGCCGAAGCGGTCGGCGTCGAGGATCACCATAAGCGTGGCGTTGTGGACGTCGACGCCGACTTCGATCACGGTGGTGGAGACCAGGAGCTTGGTCTGGTTGGCGGTGAAAGAGGCCATGGTCTCGGACTTCAGCACGGGGTCCTGCCGGCCGTGCAGCGGGGCAACGGGCACCCCGGCCAGGGCCGGTTCGTCCCGCAGGAGCTCCACGACGCCGGTCACGGACGCCAGCTCGCGCGCGCCGGAGTCTTCCAGGTCCGTATCGGCCGGACCGGCTTCGCCGGGACTGAAGTCGCCGTCGTCGTCCGAGCCGATCTTGGGGCACACCACATAGACCTGGTGGCCGGCGTCGACCTCTTCCCGGGACCGGGTCCAGACGCGTGTGGCCCAGGCGGGGTGCTCCGCGAGGCCCACCACGTGGGTGGTGATCGGCGCGCGGCCGGCCGGGAGCTCGTCCAGGACGGACGTTTCAAGGTCCCCGAACACGGTCATGGCGACAGTCCTGGGGATGGGAGTTGCGGTCATGACCAGCAGGTGCGGGGGCTTGCTCGCCTTGGACCGGAGCACGTCGCGCTGCTCGACGCCGAAGCGGTGCTGCTCGTCCACCACGATCAGGCCAAGGTCGTAGAAGGAGACGTTGTCGCTGAGCAGGGCGTGCGTGCCGATCACGATCCCGGCGGTTCCGGAGGCGGCGTCGAGCATGGCCTGCTTCCGTGCCGCGGTGGGCATGGACCCGGTCAGCAGCGTGACCTGGACGGCGTCGGCGCCGAAGCCGCCCAGGAGCCCGTCGCGGGAGAGCGGGCCCAGGGTGCGGCGGATCGATTCGAAGTGCTGCGCGGCCAGGACCTCGGTAGGGGCCAGCAGGGCCGCCTGTCCCCCGGCGTCCACCACCTGCAGCATGGCGCGCAGGGCAACGATTGTCTTGCCGGACCCCACTTCGCCCTGGAGCAGCCGGTTCATCGGCGAGTCCCGGGCCAGCTCGGCGGCCAGGGTCTTGCCGACGGCGGACTGCCCGGCCGTCAGGGTGAACGGCAGCTGCCGGTCAAAGGCGGCCAGCAGCCCGTCCGCGGCGGGGCGGCGGGCGGTGGCTTCCTCCGCGGCCAGCTGCGCGCGGCGCCGGGCCAGGGCGGACTGGAGGACCAGCGCTTCCTGGTAGCGGAAACGGTCCCGGGCACGCTGCCAGTCCGCGGGGGTCTCCGGGGTGTGGATGAGGCGGTAGGAGTCGGCGACGGGCAGGAACTTTTCCCGGGCGGCGACGTCGGCCGGGAGCGGGTCCGGCAGGGCGGCCAGGTCGGCGGTGTCCAGCAGGGTCTTAACCACATTGTGGATGGACCAGCTGGTCAGTTTGGCGGTGGCGGGGTACACCGGGATGGGCATGGCAGCGAGCTTTTCCGGGTCCTCCCCGGCCAAGTCCGGGTCTTCGTCCAGCAGCTGGTAGTCGGGGTTGGTGAGCCCCAAGGCCCCGTTGTAGCGGCTGATCCGGCCGGAGAACAGGGCCCGGCGGCCTGGCAGCAGCTCCGCCTTGGCGCGGTAAGCGTTGAAGAAGCTCACTTTCAGGGTGCCGGCGTCGTCGGTGACCACGACGTCGGTCAGCGTCCCCTTGCGGGCGCGCATGGTCCGGGTGCTGCTGGAGACGACGCGGGCCAGGAGGGTCACTTCCTCGTCGAGCGGCACCTCGCTGATGGGGGTGAGCTCGCCGCGGTTCATGTAGCGGCGGGGGAAGTAGTTCAGCAGCCCGCCCACCGTGGTGATCCCGAGGTGCTTTTCGATGACCGCCGCGGAACGCTTGCCGATCCGCCGTTCGAGGGCCAGGGCCAGTTCATTGGTGCCGGGAGCCGCGCCGCCGGGCGCGGCGCTCTTTACTTCAGCGGTCATGTCCGTCGAGGGCCGGGGCGGCTGGTTCGCCGTGTGACACGGCCAGCTCGCTGATGCTGATGTCCGAGGGGTCGCCGAGGGAGCGGATCAGCGCCACTGCGGGTTCGGCGTCCGGCACGTGGACGTGGATGCGCCAGCGGTACGCGCCGGCGGCGTCGGCTGCGCCGCCCACCTGGCTCATGATGACGGAATCGCCCATTTCATCGAGCTGCTGGCGCATCATGGCGGCGTCCAGCGGCGAGAGCGTGATGGTGCACATGACCTCGACGCCCTCGTCCCGGGGCATGGCCTGGTGGATGTGCGGGTCCTGGACGTCGTAGCCGTGGAGGCCGTCCAGCAGCTTGTCCTGGAGTTCCTCGCCCAGGACGGCGGAGCGGAGGCAGTCGAGGACCAGGAGCATCCCGACACCGCCGGCGTCCACCACGTGGGCGTTGTGCAGCGCCTCGAGCTGGTCTTCGGTGCGCACTACAGCTGCGACGGCGGCTTCCACGGCGGCGTCCAGGGCCAGGCCCAGGGTGTGGTTGCTGTCGTCGCCGTCGTGCGCGGCGTCCACGGCAGCAGCCGCGCGGGCGGCGGCTTCCATGACGGAAAGCATGGTGCCGGGCACGGGATCGCTCAGCGCGGACCAGGCCCGGATCTGCGCGCGGTTCAGCGCGGCGGCCAGCAGCGGGGCGCCCAGCCGGTGGTGGCCGGCCAGCGGCTCGGCGGCGGCGCAGAGGAAAACGGCGAACAGGGTGCCGGAGTTGCCGCGGGCCTGTTCCATGGCGGCCTGCCCGGCGCGGGCCAGGACGGCGCCGACGTCGTTCATCGCCGGGTCCGGCGGGCCGACCGCATGGACGGGCGGCTCCCCGGCGGGCTCCGCACCGATCTGCGGGAGCGCCGCCGTGTCGAGGCTTTGAAGCGCTTGGGCGGCGGCGCGGACGGTCAGGTACAGGTTGGTGCCGGTGTCGCCGTCGGCGACAGGGAAGATATTGATGGCGTTGAGGCGGTCGCTGTGGTTACCAAGGGTTGTTTCCGCCTTGCCCAACCACCGCTTCATCGCTTGCGCGTTGGCGGCAATCCTAGTCTGCAAAGTGATCCCATCCCACGGTGTCAGCGGGCCTGCCCGCGATCTTGACGCCCGTGCTGTCCGTTGGTGCAGGGGCTTCTACCGAGCCTATCGCAGTGAAACCGGGAGGCAGCTGAAGGTCCGGAGGGAATGTGGCCAGCAGGCCGTGGTCCTCCCCGCCGCCCAGCACCCAGGTCATGGGGTCCGTACCTAGCAGCTCCGCCGCTGGCAGGAGCGGTGCCGCCAGTTCCTTCAGCGCGGCCGGATCCAGGTTCAGGACAGCGCGGCTGGCGGACGCCATCCGCGCGCCGTCCCGGACCAGTCCATCGGAAATGTCCATCATGGCCGTGGCGCCGGAGTCCCGGGCCCGCGGGCCGGCCGCCATGGGCGGCCGGGGCCGGCACTGGAGGTCCAGCAGCGCGCGCTGCTCCCGGGTGAGGGAATCGACGGGAGTGGCCGATTCGAGCAGGGCCAGGCCTGCCGCAGCATGTCCCACGGTGCCGGCGAGCGCCACGGTGTCCCCGGGCCGGGCGCCGGAGCGGAGCACGGCGGCGCGGCCGTCGAGGGTGCCCAGTATCGCCACGCTGACGGCCAGTTCGCGGCCGCGACCCAGGTCGCCGCCGGCCACGGCACAGTCATGGGCGCCGAGTTCCCGGATTCCGGCGCTCAGGCCGTCGGCGAAGTCCTCCACCCAGGCCACCCGGGTTTCCGGCGGCATGGTGAGGCTCACCACCATGGAGGTGGCGCGGGCACCCATGGCATTGATGTCGCTGAGGTTCTGCGCGGCGGCCTTCCAGCCGACGTCGTAGCCGGTGGTCCGGTAGCCGTTGTTCCATTCGAGCCGGAAATCCTGGTCCGCCACCTGCGTGTCGATGCTGAGGACCGTGCGGCCGTCGCGTGCCGCCACAATGGCGGCGTCGTCGCCCGGGCCCAGAATCAGGGACGGGTTGTGTTCCTGGCCGTAGTGCAGGCGCGGGAAAATGCGTTCCAGAAGCTGCGATTCCGAGAGGTCCGCGACGGTCAGGGGCGGCGTTATGTTCAAGCGTTCAGGCACAGCCCTACGCTACAGGCCCGCGCCGACACCGGGTGGAGCCCCGGGCGTGGGAAACTCATAGGCATGCCCCCGCCACTGCCCGCGCTGACAGCCGTCCCCCGGCGTGCGCGCCGGGCACTGGCCGCTGTCCTGGCCGCTGTGCTGCTGTGGCTGGTGGTCGCAACCCAGCTGTTCGTGAACGTGGATCCCCTGAGTGTGCACCGCACGGACGCGGTGGTGATGCTGGGAGGGGCCGCCGCGGAGCGCTTGCCGGTGGCGCTACGGCTGCAGCGGGAGTTAAACGCTCCGGTCCTGGCGCTGTCCCACACCGACACCCCGGGCAACGCGGCGGCGGATGAGCTCTGCAACGCGGCTGCCTTCCCCAGCCCCGACCTCATCTGCTTCCGTCCCGGCGGCATGGATACCCGCAGCGAGGCGGACGTCATCGCGGACCTCGCCGCGGCCAACGGGTGGCGTTCAGTCACGGTGGTCACCTCCAGCTACCACGTCACCCGGGCCGGACGGCTGATCGGACAGTGCACGACGGCGGACGTCCAGATGGTTGCCTCGCATCCTGTGCTCAGCCCGGCGCAGTGGCTGCGCCGGTTTGTGATCGAAACGGGTGGCCTGATTGATGCCTCGCTGCGGCCGGAATGCACGGTTCAGGGGTCCGGAATGTAAGAATTGACCGTGATCTGGCTGAGACCTTCAGCCTAGTACCAAAGTTTTACGGCGAGGAGGACCGGCTGGTGGACAACTCTGCTGACGACGCTCCCCGTCTGGTCGCGGCACCGCGTCACCTGCGGCGCCGCATGTTCCACGAGGAGATTCCGGACGAGCTGCTGGTTCCGGGTGTGGAGCCGTTCCCGTCGAGTGCACTTCACGGTCGCGGAGCCAAGCGGGCGGCCGCGGCAAGCCTCGATGCCCGCGAGGTCGCTTACCGCCGCAAGCGCCTGGTGGCGCTAGTCTCAGTGCTTGTAGTGGTCATCAGTGTTCCGGCGCTCGTCATTGCGCTCCTGGTTGCCGGCTGAGACAGCCGGCCTGTCGTATCAATTTTCGTCTGCGTCCTTGGGGGGAAACCTTTGCATAGCATCATGCCGGTCTTCGGAACCCGACCCGAGGCCATCAAGATGGCCCCGATCGTTGCCGCGCTCCACCAGTCTGAGCTGTTCGACTGTGTTGTTACCGTCACCGGCCAGCACCGCGAGATGCTAGACCAGGTCAACGAGCTTTTCGGCATTGTTCCGGACCACGACCTCAACATCCTGCAGCCGGGACAGTCCCTGTCGGCCATCATGACCCGGACCATTGACGGTCTGGACAAGCTTTTCTCCGAAAAAAAGCCGGATGCCGTGATTGTGCAGGGCGACACGACGACGTCCACCGCCGGCGCCATCGCGGCGTTGTATCACGGGATCCCGGTTGTGCACGTAGAGGCGGGACTTCGCAGCGGTGACCTCTTCTCTCCGTTCCCCGAGGAGGCCAACCGGAAGATCACCAGCCAGATCGCCAGCCTCCACCTTGCGCCCACAAGCGTCAGCCGCGCCAACCTCCTGGCCGAGGGCATCAGGCCCGAGGACATCGTTGTCACCGGCAACTCGGTCATCGATGCCTTGCTGACCACTGTCGGCAAGCAGATCCCGTTTACAGACCCCCAGCTGGAGGAACTCGCGGCGAGTGGCAGGAGGATCCTTCTCGTCACCACACACCGCCGGGAGAACCAAGGGGACGCCATGCGGGGCGTGGGCCGCGCCCTGGCCCGGATTGCGGACGCTGAACCTGACATGGTGATTGTGCTGCCGGCACACAAGAACCCGGTTGTACGCGAAGCGGTGCTGCCGGCTCTCGAAGGCAAACCGAACGTTGTCGTCACAGAGCCTTTGGCGTACGGCGAGTTCACCAGGATGCTCTCCCTGTCGCACATCGTACTCACCGACTCTGGCGGGGTGCAGGAAGAGGCGCCCAGCCTGGGCAAGCCCGTTCTCGTAATGCGGGACAACACCGAGCGTCCGGAAGCAGTCGACGCCGGCACTGTGTTACTAATCGGAACGGATGAAGACAGAATTGTGACCGAAGTGACCCTGCTCTTGAAGGACCAGGATCACTTCGCCACCATGGCGAACGCCGTCAATCCCTACGGAGACGGAAATGCAGCCGCGAGGACGGTAGCAGCGGTTGAGGAATTGTTCGGCGTCGGGGCACGGATCGACGAGTTCACTCGCGGTTAGCGGTTAGACGCGCCTCAGGACTACTTTTCCCGGCCCTCCGCCCCCTCCGGCATCCCGACAGCTCATGCCATACCACGAAGTGCGACAGCAAGAAGAAATGCAAGTTTCACGGCGGGACGCTCTTCGATGGGCATGCACTGCCGCTATAGGGTTCTCCGCGCTCGGGCTGTCCGGATCGACCGGAGCGGGACCACCCGAGATTCCGGGACCGTCAAGAGCCAACCCAGGTCTGGGCCCGCATCTGACAACTCTGGACGCAACGGTCACTTTCGGCTCCCGGCGTGTTCAAAGACTGCCCTACCGCGGCCTCGCCGAAGGTTCGGCGGCTGTCACGCTCTTAAGAACGGTGGACCCCTAACCGGAATCCGGACAGCCAGCGGACAGCGTTGGCCTCTATTGGCCACCTGACTGACAGCCGTGTGTTCGACGCAGCCAATCCGGATCGGCTGCCTTTTCCTTGGCAGTACTCAGACTTCTCGGATGAGTTTCCCAGCTCCACGCGATTCCGGCCCCAAGAACTCTTGACCGTCCATGTGCTGGACTCCACGATCCGGAAACTCAACTCCGTAAAACGTGGTCCTGTTAGTCAACGGGCACCGGACTGCTTGGTGATTACGGGTGACCTTAGAAACGCACAGGCGTTCACTGAGTTGGCGCCGGCTCTCAGCGTGCTTGAGGGCGTCAGGGCGAGCACCCACCCGGGCGGCGGCGGGCGGAGGCACGAAGGCTGTTCTGGACGCCGCCCAGGCGGAGTGGCTGGAGGACCAGCTGGGACGTGTTTCCCGGAAGGCCTACGACGCGAAGGGCAGGCCCACCAGATCAGAAGTCAAGGAGCGTTTAGTGCTCCTTTTCAGCCACCACCCGTTGTCCTCTTTTGACGAGGAGGCTTTTTCACCGGACGGCGGACCACCCCCGCCGAATCGTTCTGCGGCACTGGAGCTGGTATGCCGTTTCCCAACGTGATTGCATGGATCAATGGCCATATCTACAGGCACAGGCTAACCCCATACAAAGGGAAGCATGACCAGAGCGGATTTTGGGAAATCACAACGGCATCGCTCGTCGACTACCCGCAACAGTCTCAAATCATTGACCTCCTCGAGAGCTGAGACGGGCACCTGTCACTCGTTGCCACGCTGGTGGACCATTCCGTCCCGGAGAGCGTGATGTCTGAAGGCTCCCAGACCGCCCGGTCATTGGCTGCATTGGGCCTCGAACTTACGGGCAATCGGCCGGGTCTTGACCGCGACGAGATGCTGGGACGCGCCGTGGACCAAAATGTCGATTTGGTTGTGCGGAGACCTTTCTGGTTCACTGATCGGTTCGCGATTACCGCAGAGCCACCCGGGATTGGCCTGCGGCAACCGGCCGGCTACGTTGGGCGTCTCCTTGCTGGACCGTTATGCTTGGACGCGGGGGAAGCGCCCCTTGCCGAACTCTCGGTTCCAGGGCGTACTTGAGTGATGCCACGGCTCGCCGCTCCCGCCACCAGGATCACTCGTCGAAGAGGAAATACACATATGAAAATCCAAGTCGTAATTCTCGCTGCCGGAATGGGAACCCGACTGGCGCGCCCGCACCCGAAACCCATGACCGAGCTCGGTGATGGCCGGACCATTATGCACCAGCAAGTCCAGAACCTCCAGAAGGTTTTTGGCAAGAAATTGCGGCTCACCATCGCTGTAGGATTCAAACTCGAGATGATCTTGGAGCACGTCCCCAACGCATCGTTTGTATACAACGAGAACTTTGACCAAACGAACACGTCGAAGAGCCTCCTGAAGGCAATAAGGAATTCGGCTAAGGGCGGCGTGCTTTGGATGAACGGCGACGTGGTGTTCGACCCGGATATTCTGGCTATGCTGGACCCCTACATCAAGCGCGACGAGTCCTTCATCACCGTTGATGTATCTTCGGTCTCCGACGAGGAAGTAAAATACACTACTGACACGGACGGGAAGATCCACGAACTCTCCAAGACGATCGCCGCAGAGGTGGCCCAGGGCGAGGCTGTCGGCATCAACTACATCAGCTCGAAGGACAAGAAGAAGTTCCTCAAGCGGCTCATCGAAGTCAACGACCAAGACTACTTCGAGGCTGCTATCGAACTGACTATCAAGCAGGATGACGTCAAGTGGACTCCGGTCGACATCAGCGAGTTTTATGCGGTCGAGGTCGACTTCCCTGATGATCTGATTCGGGCCAACGCCAGCATTTGAGGGACTCACTACTAACACAACGCGTCGACGCTGCCGCGAAGCTGAACAAATCCGTGTGGCTGGCGAAGCCGGCCACACGGACGGGCCGGGCCTGACCTATCCACAGCCCACTGACACCGCTGAAACCGCTACGGAGATTTGTATCTAATGAGCACTTGGGAAGCTGCGTTTGTTGCCGCGCGCCATTTCGAAAGTGTTGGCGATTGGCCAGCTGCCCTCGAAGGCTACCGAAACCTGTATCACAACGGGCATGACGACGACGGGGCTGTCGTTTTTCACTACGGTCTTGCCCAGTTTCACCTCGGAGCGCTGCGCGAAGCTGAACTGCTGATCGAGCAGGCCCTTACAATTGAGCCTGACAATATTGGTTGGAAGGACTGCCTGACGGAATTACGGAGCGGCGGGACGGTCCCGGCTGGCAGCGAGTTCTTACCTTCCGATCTGCGGACCCCATTTGTCAACGCCACGCTACAACGGGCTGAATCTGAAACCTTTGGTCAAGCCGCCGCGAGGATAAGCGCCACCCCGAGCGGCATAGCTGAGGGGTCTGCAATCTCCGCTCCTATGCCCGGCCTTAACTTGACTCCGACGGTAGATCACTCCGCTCTTGCTGCCGAGCACAAGCGCGCCGGTCAGCGCTGGCAAGAAATCGAAGTCCTGGAAGCGGGACTCCCCCTCCACGGCGCGAGTGCCTCGTGGCACGTTCGCTTGGGCGACGCTCTTGAAGCCATGAACCGTTTCGACAAGGCTGCGGATGCATTCTGCGCTGCTAACCGCATTGACCAGGCCAGCGCTGAGATTCACTTCAGGGAAGGCGCCTGCAGGTTGCAGGCTGGTGACGTCGCCGCCGCATCCCAGCTTTTCGCTTCAGCCGTAAAGCTGGACACGAAGCTCCAGGCCGCCGTCCACGGAGTCGGAGTCTTCTACCAACAACGCGGAGACTGGGCTGGAGCATCCAGCGCCTATCGAGAGGAACTTAGTCGACAGCCACACAATGCGGCTCTGGCGTACCGAACGGCTCTCGCGCTCGAACGGTGCTACGAGTGGGAGTTGTCAGCAGAAATGTACCAGCAGGCCACGGCAATGGACCCGACGGAGGCTACGTGGCACTACCGTTACGGCTTCGTTCTCGAACGTTTGGAACGGTGGCATGATGCCGCCGAGGCTTATTCATATGGCATGGACGCCAGCGCAAAACCTTCACCATACTGGGCCTACCGTTGCGGCTTCGTGCTTGAGCGTGCCGAACACTACGAGGAAGCGTGCCGAGCGCACCTGAAGGCACAGCCTGATCTCCCCATCGCCGGCACGCGCCAAGGTGCTCATCATGAACATTCGGCATATGCAGAGAGACACATCAACCAGGCGTTGGAATCTGCCTTTCGCAATCCCTCCCCGCACGCTAGCTTCAACGTAGCCGAGACGGCCGAGTCATTGGGCCTTTACAGGCAAGCGTCAGCCGCCTATCAGGCAGCGATCGACCGGAGCAATGAAGTGAAGGCAGATTGGTACTACCGGCTTGGCAGGGCCCTAACGCTCGCTAACGAGTACGCACTTGGTGCGTCAAGTTTTCGCATGAGCAGAGTTTTTGATGATGCACACGGGATCGATACAACTGCATACAGAAAGGACAAAGGGCTCCGCGACGTAATGTATTACACGTCATGGCGTGAGAACCTGCCACTCAGAGATGATGCTATTCTCTACGAAAGCTTCCACGGCGATTCCATCAGCTGCAATCCGTTAGCGATCTTCGAAGAGGTCGGCCGGCGCCGGGAGTTCGATCATTTTCTTCACGTTTGGGTCGCAAATGACGACGCCCACATCCCAGTCGCGGTCAGGACACACCGAAACGTTGCAATCATTAGACGCAATAGCGCCGCATACCGACGGCATCTGGCAACTGTAAAGTACCTCGTCAATAACGTCACATTCCCGGATTATTTTGCAGCTCGACCGGGGCAACACTACCTAAACACCTGGCATGGCACGCCCCTAAAAACTCTCGGCAAAGACATTGGAACTGGGTTCTTAGAACACAAGAACGTGGCGCGCAACTTGCTGCATACAACGCATGTGCTCGCGCCGAATCGGTTCACCGCAGATGTGCTTACGCAGCGCTATGATGTGGATTCGATGATGACTGGCAAGATTGCGCTCACCGGGTACCCAAGAGTCGACCGGACGCTCAATGCCACTACTTCATCCCGAGCTAACGTGCTGACATTGTTGGGCATTAAAGAGTCTGACACGCGGCCCGTAGTCCTTTATGCCCCCACATGGCGTGGCGGATTGACTAGCACACATTTCGATTTGGAACGCCTGACATCCGATCTGGCCAGGCTGGGTGAACTCAGCTGCAACATAGTCTTCCGCGCCCACCACAGGACACAAGAGCTCTTGGCGGGAATGGACCTTGGAGTAACGATCGCTCCGGACTCCATAGAGACAAACGAGCTTCTGGCGGTCGTGGATGTTCTTATCACGGACTATTCGAGCATTGTCTTCGATTTTCTTCCCACTGGAAAGCCAGTGGCAATGTATACATACGACCTCGAGGAGTACAGAAACGAGCGCGGCCTCTACGTAGATCCGAGTTCGATGGGCCTGCCGACCGCCAAGACAATCGATGAGCTCATCGCGATCATTTCTCAGGAAATATCCAGCCGCCACCAGGGCGCCCTTCACACTCGTCTTGTAGAGGAGTATTGCCCCTATGAAGACGGCCAGGCATCGAAACGCGCTGTCGATTTCTTCTTTTTCAACGATGACTCCCATCAACTGCCGTGTAGGTCAGTGAAGAAGTCACTTCTTTTCCACCACAGCTTTATTCCCAACGGCATCACGTCCTCACTTCTTAACCTCTTAAAATCCATTGATCCAGATGAATACGACGTCACAGTCGTTGTTCCCGTCGATGAAACGGCTGCTAATAGCGGAAGGCTTGAAAAATTCCGTGAAATGCCCGCTAGCGTTCGAGTCATAGGCAGAGTGGGAAGGCAGCTGTTCACTCCCGAAGAAAAGTGGATCGTCGACCGCATGAACAGGCATAGGGCTCTGACAAACGAAGCCCAAATGAATGTCTACAGGCGTGCATTTAGGAGGGAGTTTGTCAGGATTTTCGGGGCACACGAATTTACCTCGTCGATAGAATTCGAAGGTTACTCTACTTTCTGGACCGCGCTTCTAGCGGCCGCACCCAAATCGTCCCGCAAGGTAGCGTTCTTGCATAACGACATGCGCAGTGAGTGGCTGGGAAGATTTCCGCACCTTGAGGCGATATTCCGCACCTATCCTTCCTTCGATGCTCTTGTTTCGGTCTCCGAAGTCATCAGCGAAGAGAACCGCGATCACCTAGGATCATTGCTGTCTCTGCCTGACGAAAGGTTCAGGCACGCCGTGAACCAAATAGACCCGAAGGCAACTTTAGAGCTGGCAGGGGAAGACCTGGATCCAGATTTGCTGGATTGGTTCTCGCCAGATTTCAAGACCTTCATTACCATGGGCCGGATGTCTCCGGAAAAGGATCATGAGAAACTGATACGCGCCTTCCACGAGTTCCTCAATTACAGCCCTACAAGTCGCCTGTTGATTCTGGGAGACGGACCGCTCAGGCCAGCACTGAGCCGGCTAATAGCTGACCTCGATTTGACGGGGCATATCTTCCTTGCTGGCTTACGCAGCAACCCATTTCCGGCTCTATCTCGCGCCGATTGCTTTGTGTTGTCATCCAACCACGAAGGACAACCGATGGTCCTCTTGGAAGCTCTGACGCTCGGAAAGCCCATTATTTCCACGGAAATTATTGGGGCAAAGTATGTCCTCCAGGACGGATACGGACTTCTTGTCGAGAATTCCGTATCCGGCCTTGTGTCAGGGCTGCATCGGTTTCTTACCGGCTCGATCCCTCAACGCAGCTTCCATACATCGGTCTACCAGCAAGAAGCGCACGCACAGTTCCTGGCGTCCGCGCTTCCCAGCGGCGACGAACGCAGCCTATCAGCGGCCTACAGCGCTCCGTCGACCCTGGCGACTCCTACGGGATAGCCTGAACTTAAGGAATTGGAACCATCATGAGCGACGCCGTCATCCAAATCCCCTACAACAATCCGTGGGAAGACACTGCGAGCCAGCTGAGTAGCACTACGAAGTATGTCCACGTGACCCTCGCGGAAGGTTCGTCGGAAGACATGAACCTTATCCGCCTGGCGAGAAAAATCCCCGCGGCTAGGTCTACTTTAGTAGGGCTCACGAACTCTGGATTTCACGCTTACCTCACCAGGGAGAATGTCACACGACTCGTAAGGTACGATTCTATCCCTGATTTGTGGTTGAAAGTGAAAGACGGTGAATACAGCGTTACTGAAGAGGGGGTTGTCTACACATATACCCCGCCCTTGGCCGGAGCGCTGCCGAAGCGTCTGATTGTTGTATTTTCTTCTATTCATGAAGATATGTACACAACCAGTCTTACGCGGCATTTCATGCAAAACTTTCCGACTATACAAAAATACTTACCGAGTGATGCTGCTGTTCTCCGAATCGCGGACCTTGGCGGCGTAGCGGGTTCCTTTTATCTCAACACTACTTATTTGCGAGACAACGTCATGGCAATCCAACGACTTCTGTCGTCGGTGACAAAATTACACAGAATAGGCCACGATTCGGTAGTGCTATATGGAGTTTCTAAAGGTGGTACAGGCGCTTTATACCATGCACTCAGGGGCGGATACCGTTGCGTGGCCGTAGACCCTATTGTTTCCGACGTCTATTATGAGGAACGCTATGGGGATTCTCATTTCACAGCGAATGGCATATTTCCTTCAACAAAGCAAACCGTTTTCCGACGTCTGATCCACGAGGTCTTTGACGGTACCCTTCCCAACGCAGGCGAGTACAGTCGATGGTCAGTTATTTGCTCTGATTTCTCACCGCAGTTCCCGTACATCTCGGACATTCTCGTGAGTTCGCTGACGGACCGCATTTCGTTTTTCAATTCCCGACATTCTCAGATCAAGGACCACCCCGATGTGGGCCCGCGAACAGTCAATACGGCAACTATGCTCATGAACATGCATCTTTATGGCGTTCCGCTGCGCTCTGGAATGAACCAGATCGATTAGCCCCACGTCGATCGGCGAGCTTCGTGCCTAACTATCGATCTAGTATCTTGTTGTCCGGGCATTCCGATTGTGGCTCATCGCAGTTCGGGGCGAGCCCCACGGACAAGGTTCAAGCCACCGTTCTGGCGGGTGCTTAACAAAATATAAGTGTTTTAGTGGTTCTTAAATGTCAGTGAAGACTTGGATATCCGGATGAGTACCAGGCCGCTATCCTGACGGCACTTCTCCTGTAGTTAATCGACTTGCAGTTCCCGGCTTTCCGGTTGCTGCGGACGTCGCAGGCCCCCGATGCCGCCTGCCCCCGACCATCGATCACGCCGGGCCTGGCCGGACCGATATGGACGGCCGGTTTAGGAGGGGCGGCGGCTGGTCGACCGCGGGCCACATGCGCACCGAACACGTCGCCAACGGGTTCAAGGACCCGGCTGCGAAGCCCAAGTAGAGCCGTCGGCGATCTGGCAGTCGGATCGGGGAACACACAAACCTCGATCGGTTTCAGTGCCCTGGCGGCCAACACGGACATGCCCCCTCGTCAAGACGCGCCGACGTATGCTGGGAGTACAGCGCAGCCGAAGGGTTCTCGCCCTCCGCACGAATTGCTAGCGCATCTATACACCACCAACGCGGGAAAATCACGAGCCGGGGGCACGTCAATCGTAAAATGTTGGCGCCAACCGAAAATAGGGCCAGAAAGGCCAGCTGAAAATGGGGCCACTGACCATTATGGAAGGTGATCACATTGGATGTTTGGCGCAGATACGCCACCGATACGCGACGGAGAAAATCTCCAAGAGGGCGCTGGCGAAACAGCTCGGGGGTCCCGGGGCACGGTTGACCGGCCGTTCGAGGCAGACCGGCCGCCGAAGTACGAGCGGAAGCCGACCGGGTCGAGTTTTGATGCTTACACGCCGCGGGTGCGGGCCTTGTTGGTGCAGACGCCGACGATGCCGGCCTCGGTGCTGGCCGAGCGGACCGGTTGGGCAGGGTCCGCGTCGTACTTCCGGGATGTAATCCGGGCGATCCGGCCCGAGTATTTGCCGGCTGATCCGGTGGACCGGCTGGTCCATGAACCGGGCCAGGCGATGCAGTGCGATTTGTGGTTCCTGCTCGAGCCGCTGCCGCTGGGGCATGGGCAGGAGGGCAAGCCTCCGGTGCCGGTGATGATGAGCGCGTTCTCCGGCTACATCCAGGACAGGATTCTTCCGACCCGCACGACCTTTGATCTGCTGGGCGGCATTTGGTCTCTGCTGCAGGAAGCCGGCGCGGTCCCGAACCAGCTGGTTTGGGACAACGAGTCCGGGATCGGGCAGGGTCTGCTGACCGAGCCGGCGGCTGCATTCGCAGGGGTGCTGGGCTGTGAAATCCGGCAGCTGCCGCCGCGGGACCCGCAAGCCCCGGGCATGGTCGAACGGATGAACCGGTACTTCCGGCAGCACTTTATGCCGGGCCGGGCGTTCGCGTCCCCACTGGATTTCCACGCCCAACTCGCGGACTGGCTGCCGCGGGCGAACGCCCGCTATTCCCGGACCCGGCAGGGCCGCCCGGCCGAGCTCATCGTCCGGGACCGAAGAGCGATGCGAAGGCCGGTGGGCAAGCCACCAGATCTTCACCGACCCCGTCCACGTGGACAAGGCCGCCTCCCTCCGGCGGATCCACCGCAGCGTCAAGGCCGGACCGGCGCAACGAGGTCTACTACGGTCATCAAAGGGCCAGACTTGCAGCTCGAAAAATCGACACTAATTCCGCTATCAGCGTTCCGTAAGGCACCTCAGCAGAGCGAGTCAAGTCGCAGTAGATCCTGGATTTTGGCTGGTTGATCGCTCAGTCTAGAGCGGGCTTGACATCTTTCCTCCATACCCCTCCGCGCCGGAAAAGTTCGAGGCCCCACGGCAGCAGACTTAGACGGCCCTGACCACTTCATCTACGAAGGGTCCCAAAACTGCGTAAAACCTTCGCCTGAAGCAGCTTAACGCCGCTCATCCATGTGATCTACTACTTGATGCACTGAGAAATCTAAATCAACCCCCTGCAAGGATGATGGGCGTCTCACGGCAGCATTGTTGTTTCGATGGAAGGTCTCACATGTTGAAGTGGTTGCGGACAATTCGGCGCCCAGAATTGGGTGCCTCAGCGATCCTCCTAGCACTGGTGCTTGTACTAGGTATGGGCGCGCAGGGCGCGGTCGCCGCATCCGCACCGCCCACGGGCCTGAAAGCGACCGCCCAGACCACGTCGACCTACCTGCACATGACCTGGAACCCTGTCACGGCAGCCGTCGGATACCGACTCATGTACTCGACCAAACCAGACATGAGCGCGCCCTTCTACCGAAATATTGCATCCGGCACCACCGGCGGCTACGGCGGGCTGCCGGCCGCGACCACCTACTACGTCAAGATAAAGGCCCTGACCTCCACCGGAACGGACCTCACCGCCTACTCGGCGGCAGTGACGGCGAAAACCCTGACCTCACAGCCCGCACCGCCCACGGGTCTGAAAGCGACCGCCCAGACCACATCGACCTACCTGCACATGACCTGGAACCCTGTCACGGCAGCCGTCGGATACCGACTCATGTACTCGACCAAACCAGACATGAGCGCGCCCTTCTACCGAAATATTGCATCCGGCACCACCGGCGGCTACGGCGGGCTGCCGGCCGCGACCACCTACTACGTCAAGATAAAGGCCCTGACCTCCACCGGAACGGACCTCACCGCCTACTCGGCGGCAGTGACGGCGAAAACCCTGACGGCACCGCCCCCTCCCCCACCAGGACTGAAAACTATTATCCAGAGCCCGACAACCTTGACATTCACGTGGGACGCTGCTCCCAGCGCCCCTCAGTACCGGCTCGCCCTGAGTAATACACCCGACATGAGTTCGGCTACTTATATCACCACCTTGACCACTACGGGTGAGGTGCGGGGCCTGTCGCCGGCGACGCCGTACTACGCCCAAGTCCGTGTCATTTCAGCCACCGGTGAGGGCATCACTGCGTATTCCCCGGTTGTCAAAGCAACGACTGCTCCTGTACCAGTGCTACCAACAGTCGTGAACCCGTTGTCCGTTGGCTCTTTCAATGTTCGATGCTTCAGCTGCATGGATGGATTGCCGGATGAAAAGCCCTGGACGGAACGACGGGACGCTGTGGTTCAGACAATCCTATCGAAGGTTCCGGACATACTCGGCGTCCAGGAGGCCTCCCAGACATGGCTTGACGATCCCCGGCCAGGAGGCTACACACAATTCGAAGACCTCCGGGATCGACTCGCATCCGTGGGTGCCAACTACAAGCTCACCGATACGGACAGGAACAACTGTGTTGATTCAAGGCTCCCCGCGAACTGCGTCTACGCAGATCAAGGCGCCTCGGCAGGGACGAAGATCTTCTACAACGCGAGTACCATGAAGTTGATCCGGTCTGGATCGAAGGCTCTCCCTTCAGCTTCCGTGTCGGACGTCTCTCGTTTCGTGGCTTGGGCGGAGGTGACGCAGCTTTCCACCGGAAAGAACGTGTTCTTTGCCAACGCTCACTTGGCGGTCGGCAAAGACGTCGTGGCGAACGACATCCGGAAGCAGCAGGCTCAAGCGGTTATGGACACCATCAAGAGCAAAAACACCAGCAACCTGCCCGTAGTACTAGTTGGTGATATGAACTCCAGTAAGTGGACGGACCCCGCCAACGGACCCTACGACGTGTTCACTAGCCAAGGGCTAGTCGATCCCTTAGGCAACACATTTAGGAGCTGGTACCCCAGCGGCGAGGCGACGGCGGAAACGGTTGTGAACCGACGGGTCAACAGCTGGAATGGCTTCGAACGCCTAGCTCGCCAGGGCGTCGAGGGAGCCAGCGGAACGTACATCGACTATATCTTTACGACCAAAATGCGGATTCCCTACTACGAGAATGTGGCAAAAATCGACGCACTCGGGAACTACATCGGCACAATACCATCGGACCACAATATGCAGTTCGCTAGAGTGAGCCTCCCATAGCTATTGACGATTCAGCTGATAGCAGGCAATCGCTAGGCGCAAGGCTGAGATTGCCCAGCGGCGCAGAGCGTCGGAATCGTGAGTCAGAAAGCATAGGCCCAGTGCGGTCCTTGAGATCCTCTCTCGCTGCTGCTGCGTCGGCACCCAGTGCTTACCAGTGCCCTGAGCTCCTCTTTGACCATCCACGCAGCTTGGTGCGTTGCCGGTCGCATCCTTGGCGGCTAAGACCTCCTGCAGCCTGTGGGCCGACTGGTTTGAGGCCGAGTCGCGTGCGCGTAGGAGCAGCTTCCGGTGGGCAAGGCCAGGCCTTGTCCACACCGCAGCTGCCGCGTGACAAGTCCTGGCTGGCGGGTGTTAACGCCAACCGAAAATAGGGCCAGTTTTGCCGACTGAAAACAGGGCCACGGGTTGTTGTTCTATTGTGCCTGAAGCTGGGTTCTTGTCTTGTTCCGGAGCCGGTAGCTGCTGCCGGTGAGGTTCAGGACTTCCGCGTGGTGAACGATCCTGTCGATCATCGCCGAGGCCACCGTCGCGTCGCTGAAGACCTCGCCCCACCTACTGAAGGCCAGGTTGCTGGTAAGGACCAGGGAGGCGTGTTCATAGCGGGACGAGACCAGCTGGAAGAACAGGTTGGCCGAGTCCTGATCGAACGGGATGTAGCCGACTTCGTCAACGATGAGCAGCTTGTGGCGGCGGAGCTTGGCCAGTTCCTGGGGCAGGCGTCCGCGATCATGGGCTTCGGCCAGCCTCGATACCCACCCGGTCGCGGTGTCGAACAAGACGCGGTGCCCGGCGCGTGCGGCCCGGATCCCGATCCCGACCGCCAGGTGGGTTTTCCCGGTGCCGGGCGGCCCGAGCAGGACCACGTTCTTGGCTTCCTCCAGGAAGACCCCGGTGCCCAGATGCGCGACGAGGTTCCGGTCCGCGGCGGGCTGGTGGTCGAAGTTGAACTCTTCCAGCAGCTTGTGTCCGGGGAACCTCGCGGCCCTGATCCGAAGTGCGGCCCCGGAGGCTTCGCGTTCGGCGACCTCGCGGGAGAGGACAGCGGCGAGGTATTCCTCGTGTGACCAGCCTGCTTCCCGTGCCCGGTCTCCGAGGGTCCGGTAGCCGTCGGCGATCCGTGGGGCGCGCAGCGCGCGGGCGTAGTAATCGATGTCCTTCACGGCCCCGTTCACCGGCCGGCCCCGGAGAGCTCGCGGGCATCGTCGGGGATGGCGACGCCGAACAGGTCGTCATAGATCGACAGGTCCCGTTCCTCCACGACCGTGGACCGCCCGGCCTTGACGCTGCGGTGGATCCGCCGGAGGGAGGCGGCCTTGACCACGTGAACGGGGTCGGTGAAGATCTGGTGCCGGGCCCACCTGCGGTCGTGGCTGGCCAGCAGCCGGCCGTCAGCACTCACCGTGACCTTTTCCAGGTCCGCTTCGACGTCCACGATCCGACCGATCGCTCCCGGGTCGACCGAGTAGTCGTTGGAGAAGACCCGCACGTAGTAGTCCCGTGGCAGCCGGACGCTGCTGCGGAAGGCGAACTCGGGCGCCACCGGCGTCAACGGCCGCATCGCTTCCCGGTCCTGGACGAAGAGCTCGGCCGGGCGGCCGTGCCGGTTCCGGGAGTAGCGGGCGTTCGCCCGCGGCAGCCAGTCCGCGAGCTGATCGTTGAAATCCAGCGGGGACGCGAACGTCCGGCCGGGCATGAAACCCTGGCGGAAGTACCGGTTCATCCGCTCCACGATGCCCTTGGATTCCGGATCCCGTGGCGGCAACTGCCGGATCTCACAGCCCAGCACGCCGGCGAACGCCGCCGCCGGCTCGGTCAGCCGGCCCTGCCCGATCCCCGATTCGTTGTCCCAGACCAGCTGCTTGGGGACTGCACCGGCCTCCTGCAGCAGCGACCACATCCCGCCCAGCAGATCAAAGGTCGTGCGGGTCGGCAGCATCCTGGCCTGGATGTATCCGGAGAACGCGCTCGTCATCAGCAGCACCGGAGGCTTGCCCTCCTGCCCGTGACCCAACGCCAGCGGCTCATGCGGGAACCACAAATCGCACTGCATCGCCTGGCCCGGTTCATGGACCAGCCGGTCCACGGGATCCGCCGGCACGTACTCGGGCCAGAGTCCACGGACCTTGTCCCGGAACAACGATGCGGAGCCCGTCCAGCCGACGCGTTCGGCCAGTACTGAGGCTGGCATCGTCGGCGTCACCGCCAACAAGGCCCGCACCTGCGGCGCGTAAGCATCGAAACTCGAACCGGCCGACTTCCGCTCATACTTCGGCGGCCGCTCCGACTCCAACGCCCGATCCACCGTCCCCCGGGACACCCCCAGCTGTTTAGCCAGCTCCCTCTTGGAGATCTTCTCCGTCGCGTATCGGTGGCGTATCTGCGCCCAAACATCCAATGTGATCACCTTCCATAATGGTCAGTGGCCTCATTTTCAGTTGGCATTCTTGGCCCTATTTTCGGTTGGCGTCAACAGCGGGCCTCGGATATGGCCTGGTGGCCTAGGGAGGCCGTATAGAAGTGAGCGACCGCGACAGCAGTAGGCGGGAGCTACATCCTCAAATGATTTGCGGAACGCAGCCGATGGCCCGACGCCCCTCTGGTCCCGCCCATCACGACGCCGTGAACCTGGCCGGTGTGCAGATCAACGGTGGTCGACTTCAATTGCTCATACCCGATCCACGTTCTCGACCCAGGGTCCCGAATAAACCAGAAGTGGCTCTTCACTTAGCGGCCATGGAAAACTGCCCGTAGGCGGCCAAGAATCTGCCCACTGGCGGCCATAAATACTGCCTGTCGGTGGCCGCGAGATCTGCTCACTTCCTTACTGAACCCTGCCGCTCGAGCGGCAGGAGCATCTCCTCGGGGTTTGGTGACAGTGTCTGCTCGCACCAAAGTCGCCCGAAAAGACGCCCTAGTGGAGCTTGGCGGAGAAATCAGGGAAATATTCGCTGCGTATGACCTGACCGGATCGATGCGCGCCGCCGCGGAACTCACTGGCTTCTCGCGCCACATGGTTGCTAGACACGTCGCTGCCCGCGATGCAGGACGGCCGATCCCCGAACCGGTCTTCCGGCGTCGGTCACCGATGCGTTCCTGCCCAAATCGAGGAATGGATCGTGGCTTCAAGGGGAAAGATCCGGGCTAAAAGAGCCCACTACAAACTCCGGGCCTCGGATTCGAGGGCTTCGACCCGCCGGGCCGTCGCCCAGGTCCGTGCTGGCGTCTTGGCCTTGTCCGGGCGCACCGGCCGTGGATCAGGGGACGGGGCATGTGGCTGCAGTACGATTTCGGAGACGAACCCGTGATCGAGGGGATGGCGACGCCTGGCTGGCGTGGTCCCGGTTCAGGACCGTGGTCGCGTTGCGGGACCGGACGGCGCCGAGCGTGTTCTCCGCGCTGGACCGCAGCTTCAGGATTCTGGACGGCGTCCGACCTACGTTCTAACCGATGACGAGAAGACCGTGAGGGTGTCCCATGTTGCCGGGTCCCGGTGCGCAACAAACAGACGGTGGACTTCGCCCGCCATTACAGGGTGACCGTGTTGACCTGCCAGCCTGCCGATCCGGCGGCCAAGGGCGGCGTAGAGTCATCGGTGAAGCTCGCCAAAGAAGAAATCGTGCACAAGCACACCAACCTGCGTACCGAATACGCTTCCTGCGCGGAGATCTTAGCGGCCTGTCAGACGTTCACGGACGAGGCCAACGCCCGGGAGCGCTGGCCGCCGGCCGCAAATCCGCAGCGGTGCTTGTCCAGATCACGTGTCGGTTCTGGCCTAATTTGCGTCTGTAGGTCCAGCTGCTGATCTCGAAGGTCACCGCTGGCAACGGTTGCAGCAAGGGCTTCTCCTCGGCGGCGAACACGCTAGCTCTTGGCATGATTGTGACCGAGTTCAAGGAGGCGCGAGAATACCGTTTCACTGGAGTTTGGATTGTCCCAAGGATTGAACTCCTTGCGCCAGGCTACGTAGGCCTCTTTGTGCAGGCGGCGGCACCCCGAGAGGTCCCTGAGGGCTTCGATCACTGTATCGCGTGTATGACACAGGGGGCCGGGCGCCTTAACCGATAAGTCGAAATACACGCCCCGGCCGGATCCGGTGTAGACATCCCAGTCTGGAACGAAAAAGATGACTGGTTTTTCGGTGACGCTAAAGTCGAACATGATAGACGAATAGTCCGTAACCAAAACGTCGGCCGCGGCCATAAGACCAGACGTATCGTTAAACGACGTAACGTCTATGACGCCGACCGCCTCAACATTCTGGCCGCGCCGCAGGCTAACGGAGTGCCCTCGAAGGAGGACTACGAAGTCCGGGCCCAATTCCTTGGCCATTTCACCTGCTTGGATAAGGTCCGGAGTTGCTGTCTTATCCTCCCTCCACGTCGGTGCATAGAGGACGACCGTCTTCCCGGGGGCTATTTTGAGAGCTTCACGGACTTGCCCCCCGAGGACGTCAGCGTCGAATAGGGCGTCGTTACGCGGATACCCTGATTCGAGGATTTCTCCGGCGTAACCATAAGCACGCCGAAAAACCTCAGTACTGTGAGGGTTTTGCGAAATCAGTAGGCTCCAGTCATTGGCTTCGCGTTCGATCTTTGCCACTCGACTTGGCTTGTCTCTTGAGCCCGGCCGGTCCAATCCAAGCAACTTCAAGGGGGTTCCGTGCCAAGTTTGCACGAAGACCTGATCCGGGTGGCGCTCGAACTCGCTCGGCGCCCAGCAGTTGGTAATGACATACTTGGATTTAGCCAGCGCCTTCCACGACTTGGCGCTGTTGCGGACGACCGGGGTAGCCCCTTCCGGAAGTGGGACTGAAAGGTCCGCTACGCTCACGAAAAGCTGGGCGGCAGGGAGCCGGCGCTTGGCCGCATGGAAGAGTGCCAACGGACTGTCGGAGAAATTCTTACCAAACCAGCTTTCAAAGTAAAAGCAGTCATTCAGTGGTTCGGCTGCTTTACGAATCGACGCCCGAAGTTTGCGCTGATTGTATTCACCAAGTTCAGAAGGGGCCATCGGCGGACTAACATTTATGTACAGTTCATTACCAGGTGAGCGTTCCAAACGAATGTTCAGGTCTTCTGAATAATGGGCCTTGTACAGTTCGCCTACCAAAGCCTTCGCGGGCCGCAGACGGTCGTAAGACTCGTCGCCGAAATAAACGCCCACCCGATAGCCACCCGACGCAACAGAAATCGGACCGGTCCCCGAGTGCGACGTGAGAGGAATTGAAAATACAAACTGCCCGCCCGCACTGGTAACCAACTCAGCGGAAACGGAGCTTCGTGCGCCCTCGAGGCAAAGAGCCGTCGGTCTCGACTTTTCGCCCCAATACGATCCCGAGATGGTCAAATGAGGAATGGGAAGGGCGTAGAAATCGACGACATTTGCCTCAAGATTGTGCTGCAGGCGGTCCAAACGCATCACACCACTCGGGCCGCTCGTCAGGCGCAGCCCGTCTTCACGTTGGCTGTGCTCCATGGATACATTTGACCAGTGGACGAGCCTGCTGGTTTCGCCGGAAAATAGATAAACCCGCCAACTTTCTCGAGTGTTTGGTCCGAGGTCCGGAAGGTCTGCGACATTGAAAGCGATTTCAACCCAGGTTCCCTCGCGGTTAAAGAAAGAGGCGCGAACCTCGCGCTCGGCGTCATCCTTAAGGATCGCCACGTCCGGAGCGAAGCGTCCGTTGCTCTTGATCCAAAGCCTCAGTTCGTCCCCGGCGAACGAGGCGGCATGAGCCAGAGCAATGCGGCGGGCAATCTTGAACTCCAACCCATTCTCGGTCCAACTTGGCACCACCTGCACGCCGTTGCTGTGTCCACATGCATCCAATGCACCGGCTGAACCCCATCTGTAGCGATGAGTCAATGTCGACTCTTGCCTCTGGCTGCCGTCCGAAATGGCGACGTACGCGGTTACGACGGTGCCCTGAGCAGTAGCATCTGGCAGATGGCCTTCAAAATCAAACACTGCTTCGAAGGCACATGTTGAGGTGTCAAGCACGGGGTTAAGGCTCCGCTCGTTGGACAACGGCTCCGCATACTTGCGAACCAGCGCATGAGATCGGCGCCCTTCGTCGTCCTGCAGCCAGACTTCGAGTTGCGTCGTTGCTGACTTAGAGGCCTCAGGCAAGAAGTACGCCCACAACTTTATGGTGAACGTCCGAGCCCCCGTCCATTTGGCTGCGCGGAGCTCTGCCCTCACGGGAAGGGCCAGGGCTGCTTCGTTTTTCATCGTGGGAAAATTCGCCTTTGGTCGGTTCCTCAATCTTCGATCTAGATCCTATCGTGGATCGGACTTCGCGCTCTGGTGCACGAGAGCTCTGTCGCCATTCGCCGCCGGCCGCACATCGAGCCCCATGAGAATAGGATTGCCACCATGACAGATTCAACGGATTGCGAGCCAGGTGGCCGCCGAGCGATAGTGCAAGTCATCGATAGCCTGGGTGAAGACGGCGGCGGCCTCACTCGCTCAGTGTTTGACAGGTTCCGTGAGGTCGCAGCGGAAAGAAAAGCGATTCTAGTTACAGTCGCATTTGAACCCAATGTGGAACTGCTCTTCTCCGACCTCAAACAAGCAGGCGTACTGCCAGCGCACACGGAACTGGTGAACTTTCACCAGGATCTGGGCAGCATAAATCGTTCACCAAACGAGAAAGTATCGTTTGATCACTTAAGTTGGGAATCCAGCCCGTCGTTTCAGTCCGTGCAGGAAGGTTCTGATATCCGGCGTGTCCAACGATATTTCCGTTCCGGAGCTTTCGTAGGATTAGCGGCCAGGGGGGCCAGCGGTCAACTGGAGTACGTTGACACGCACGATAAAGATCGGCCGTGGCTTCGCATTTACCGGGACACCGCTGGGCCTGGTGGATCCATTTGTCGACGAGACTACTATGATGACGAAGGACACGTCCGTTATAGGGTCTACATAGGAATCGACGAGCGTCCGTACGCTTCGACGTGGGTGAACAAAGCTGGCTACGAGTACCGCACGGTCGAGAACACGGCCGCTGAGCCAGTGCTACACACGGACATGCGCCACGCCAACAGCGTTTGGCTAGCGTCAAAGCTTGAGACATACGGGCCCACAGTGCTTTTCACAGACCAGCCCCGCACAAGCTTCGCATTGTCTATTTCGTCCCCGAATGTGTTTCACGTGAATTCGATCCACACTACGCATTACAAAAATAACATGGACAACTCTGACGGGTTAAAACAATGGATGAAACATCACCTAGAGTTTATGAACAACGTTGGCCTGTTCATATTCTTTACCGAAGCCCAGCGGCTGGACTTTCTCAAGGACACGGGCTGCAGGCCTGAACGTACGATGGTCGTCCCGCACGCCGCTCCATTGGAAGCCGGGGCCGCTATGCAACGAATAGTGAAGCGCGTGGAGCAACAGTTTGTGACCGTGGCGCGACTCGACGACGACAAGCAAATCGACCAAGCCATCAAGGCCTTTGAGAAAGTGCACCGGGAATTTCCAGGGGCGAGGTACAAGATTTTCGGGATCGGATCTGCCGAGTCTACACTGCGACGCGTTATAGCCGACTGCAAGTTAGAGAACATAGTCACACTTGAAGGCCAGACACGTGAACCCCTGCGACAGTTCGCCGCTGCTGAATGTTCCGTACTGACGTCCCGTTATGAGGGCTTCGGGCTCGTACTCACCGAGAGCTTCGCGTGCGGAACACCTGTCATCTCCTATGATGTGATCTATGGCCCCCGTGATGTCGTCCGGCATCGCCACAACGGTCTGCTTATCACCCAGGGCGACATCGACGGCCTCGCTAACTCTATGATCGAGTATCTGCAGGATTCCGGTCTGAAATCGTCCCTTCGCGAAGGGGTTGCGTCCACGGCAGCCAGCTTTGACAAAGATGCTTGGCGGCGGGGCTGGCTTTCCACGCTGTCAGCTGCAGACGGAGCACGGCAGGGCTGACCGATGGTGGTCGGATCGCGGGCTCGCAACCGCCGCGTGGAGCGGGCCAGTATCCATTAGGGCCTCGACGGTGATACCGAATAATCTCCCCGGGCAACATAGTTCATCGCAGAAATACCGATGCCCGAACTGATGACGTCCATCGGTCCGATTACAGGAGTGCTGCGGATCCGCTGCCGGCTGCGTGAGTCCCGCCGGGCACCGATCAGACCGCGCGCCAGGCATCATTCAACGACGTTGCCCTGAACTATTATTCTGCGCTTTCAAGCCCAAGGCCCCGGCAAAATGAAAATAACCACAGGGCAGCCTCAGAGATGGAGGAGGGCGATTAACAGCACCAGGATCACTCGAAAATTCGATTATCCCCATCACCAGTGCCGTCCGGAAGCCGCCAAGACGCTCATCAGGGAATCCAAATCCTCCAGACATTGGAGAGCTGGATAGGGTCAACTTTACAGTCGATGGAGCCCATCCGAGAAAGCGACTCATCTCAATAAAAAATATCCATTCGATTCACGCACATCTGGGAAACGATTCATACTGTGCCCGACCAGCACTATCGTGTCGACCGGACGCATAGTGAACTAATAGTTCGAGGAATCCAACATCATGATGGAACCTGGGACCACATTTTGTCAATAGAATTTTCGTACATGCGTGCGATTTGAGTAGCAAGCGATTGCTTGCGCATCATATGCGAATACTTGAGTTCAAAGTCAACGTTGAGGGCGTCCCTTTTACCGCACCTTTCCGCATATCGATCGCCGTACAGGTTGGAGATGACGTCTGCCGGACCCACCTTGCAGTCTTGTTCCAAAATTAGACGGTACTGCGTTCTCCAGTGGGAGCCTATTGTACGTTTCGGCTCGTTGACCCCTGCCATTCTGAGTTGTAATGCAAACCAACCGAGCAGACTTTTACGCATATATTGGTCGACAGAACGGATAGGAAAGTGACGTATCAGGGCAAACTCTTTCTCCGGTTTGATTGATACGCGGGGGCCATCTTTTTGGGACCAGTCTGTAATATGGTGGCTGCCGATGCCAATGCGGAATCGCCGGCACTTCACCGCATCATGGAAGATCATTGCTTTGTCGCTCTCCGGCTCACGGTCGGTTGTGGACATGACGTCAAAGAAAGACGCTCTAGGACTGTCCTCAACTTCACCGGCATACATGTACCCGATGCGTGGCACGTAATAAGCTGCTCCACTGCCGTGGGACTCCTCGAGCGAGATCATCACTTCGCGATCAAGTTCAAGGAACTCATCGGCATCCAGCAGGAACACGTACTCAAAGTCGTTCTGCTGAAACGATTTCCTGTACATAGCGGTTATTTTTGAGTTTTGTTTATACGCCGGATCATCGTCGGTCGTAATCGTGATCGGCAGCCCCTCGCCCTTTAGTGCCTTCAGAATATCAAGGGTACCGTCGGTGGATAAGTTGTCAGCAATGAACATGTGGTCGATTGACTTGAGGTTGTATCGAACAAAAGTTTCAATGATGTCTTCTTCGTTCTTGACCATAGTCAAACTAACTGTCTGCATTTTTACTCCGAACTCCATTTTAACAGCCAATCGACAGTTGTGTTCTACCTCCCTCCCGAATGGAAAAGCAGCCAATGCTCATCGCGACGATGAGCACCCGCACAACACACCTGGGTCATGGTACCAAGTAAGAGGCACGACGCCGGACAAGCCGGAAGTCTATTTACCGTGCCGTCGACTTCCTGGCGTCGACACAGCATCAGAGGCCAGTTGGGTATCGCACTCGAAGTGACTCGCTGGCTTCCGCGCCTATACAGGGCCTGATAGGCGGTCTCAGGCAAGATGTGCATTTCCGGTTGGCCCGAGACCGTAGCGCGTAGACGATTCCTGATCTTCCTGGGGCTCCAGCGTTGTTACAAGTGTTCGCGAACGAACTCCCGCAGCTCCAGATTGCCGGCGATCGTTGCGGTCCGCTGAATTGCGATCCCGCGGATGCTGCGCCGGGCATGCAACAGATCCGCGAACGTAATCCGTTCCGCCTGCGAAAGAAGTCGGGCGGAGATCACGGCCAGCGTTTGATGGAAATGGGAGCGTACTTCTTGATCTCCACGGACTTCAGAACCACCGTGTAGCCGTGCCGCCATCGGATACCGGAACTGCGGCTGGTAGCCATGATCCGATAGGCCTCAGAATGGCCCATTCCCTGTTTCATCAACTGATCATTGTGAGGTCATGCAACGCTCTTCGCAGGGCGCCCCGGCTCTTCCTCGCGCTTTTCCTATCTACCATTCGCAACTCCAATCACTCAAGTGTTGCAACGACCGGTAGACTCCCACAAGATCGACCCTCCCCGAGCAGAATCCTCGGACAGGTTCTGGACCGAGGCACGCCGTGGCCTTAGCTACACCTTGAGCCATCCCTTGATTCGCTCTTGATGATCTCGGCTGCGTTGGTCGAAGCCGCAAGCATGTTCGGCGGCGCCGGCAAAGTCATTTTTCGCCCAGCAAATCCTCAACATCCCCATGGCTTAATTCGTAATCTTTGGCGCACTGTCAGCAGCAGGGGGTCTGGTCACATTAATGAGAGCCACCCGCATCACACTGCGTTTCGGCGTCGGCCTAACCAAGTGTCAGCGATGGTCGAAAATTGAGCCTTTTCGTGGGTTGAAAAGTGAGCCATGTTGACGTTAGTCATTCTGCCTGATTTTCCGGTCGTGTCGAGGGCAGGGAGTCCGTGCGGGTGTGTTTGAGACGGTAGCTACTGCCCTTGAGGGTGACGACTTCGGCGTGGTGGACGATGCGGTCGATCATGGCCGAGGCGACGACTTGGTCTCCGAACACATCTCCCCAGCGGGCGAACGGCAGGTTCGAGGTCAGGATCAGCGAGGCGTGTTCGTAGCGCGATGAGACGAGCTGGGAGAACAGGTTCGCTGCGTCTTGTTCGAACGGGATGTAACCGACTTCGTCGAAAATGATCAGCCCGTTGCGGCGCAGCCGGACCAGTTCCTGTGGCAGCCGTCCGCTTTGGTGAGCGGCTTGAAGCCGGGCGACCCAGTCGATGGCTGTCGCGAACAGGACCCGGTGGCCCAGTTGGGCGGCGTGCAGCCCCAGCTATTAACACCAGCCCGGTCGCGAGGTGGGTTTTGCCGGTACCGGTCGGGCCGAGCAGGACGATGTTGGATGCTTCGGTGAGGAACGCGCCGGTGGCCAGGTGCGCGATCGTGTCGCGTTTGAGGCCGGGCTGGTGGTCGACGCTGAAGTCATCGAGTGATTTTCGGGCGGGGAGGCCGGCGGCCCGGGCACAGGATTCAGCTCCGGAGGGTTCCCTTGCGGGGACTTCCCGGGAGAGGACCGCAGCGAGGTATTTCTGATGGGACCAGCCCCCGTCGCGGGCCTGGTCTGCAAGCCTGGCCGCGGCTTCGCGGATCCGTGGTGCCTTCATCGCCCGGGAGTAGTACTAGATCTGGCCGGCGGTTTCCTTCGCTTCGGTCATCAGGCGACCTGCCCGTCATCAAGAACGACCCCGAACGCCCGGTCGTAGTCCGCCAGGTCCCGCAGCCGGCATTGTCCCCGGCAGGTGACGGGTTCTGGAAGGCTTTCCTCAGGGTCCGGGTGGCCTCGACGTGGTCCGGGTCGGTGATCGTATGGCCCGTGCCCCAGGACCGGGAGTGCCTTCTGACGCACCGCCCTTCGAGGCTGATGGTGACGGTTTCCAGGACAGCGGTGACATTGACGAACCTTCCAATCGCCTGCGGGTGCACGGAGTAGTCGTTGGATCCCATCCGGACGTAGTAGTCCCGCGGGAGCCGGACCCGCGTGGCGAATCCGGTTACGGGCGGAACAGGCGGGAGCGCCAGCGTGGCTTGTTTGTCCTGAGCGGGCAGCTCGGTGGGTCGGGCGCCGGTCGGCCGGACCAGCCGGGAGTTAGCTTTGGGCAGCCACTGGCCGAGCTGGGCGTTGAAGTCCTACGGTGAGGTGAAGGTCCGGCCGGGCAGGAAGGAGATTTCCAGGAACTGGTTGGTTCGCTCCACCATTCCCTTGCTCTCCGGGTCGTAGGGTTTGACCTGCACGATCCCGGTGGCGAGGACCCCGGCGAACGCCGCGACGCCGGCGGTGTCGCTGTTCCGCCGTCAGATGCCGGTCTCGTTGTCCCAGATCAGCCGCCGCGGAACCGCGCCGAGGGATCCGAGCAGCTCCCACATCCCGGCCAGCAGGTCCCCGGTCATCCGGGACGGGATCATCCGAGCCATGATGAATCGCGAATGCGGGGAAACCATCACCCACACCGGCAGGAGCCGGGGCTTGCCACCACCGATAGGTATCCGCACCTCGGGGAACCACAGGTCGCACTGTGCCTGGTCGCCGGGTTCGTAACTGCTCCGATCAGCAGGATCCGCCGGGGCATACTCCGGCCGGAACCTGGCCACGTTCTCCCTGAACCAGGCCGGAGATCCGGCCCAGCCCACACGCTCCGCCAGAACCGTCGCCGGCATCCGCGGGTTCTCCATCAGAAACGTCCGAATGGCTGGTTCCACGGCCTTGATCCCGCAGTCCTGCGGCGCCCGGACATATGTGGGCGGCCCGTCAGCCCTGACCGCTTTCGCAACGGTGTTCCGGGAAATACCCAGCCGTGCCGATATCGACCTCATCGATTCACCCTCGGCAAGATGCAACCGCCGAGTAAGCGCCCAATCCTCCACTGTGATCACCCACCCAATCGTTTGGAACAGGTGGCTCAGTTGTCGACCGGCACCGGCACCAAGATCGCCGCGAGCCTGCCTAGCGTCGGACCCGTCACCTTCGTTCCTGTGGCGCCGTTCCTGGGGTTGGGTCCGGTCGTATGGATTGGTCTCCCGGGATTTGGTTGGTTCTTCGTCGTCATTCTGTCCGGTCCGTCGGGGGCCGGCATCGTTCCCAGGCTCGTTCCGCTTGACCTCATGGGACGCGTCATGTCCACGTACCGGATCTTCACCCTGGGTGTAATGCCTGGGGCCGATATCAGCGGCGGAGTCCTGGCAATGGCACCCGGCGTCAGTCCCGCGCTTGGGGCGGGCGCTGGTTGCCGCTGCATCCACCCTCCCCATCGTTCCCTCACCGATTCGGTCCTGGACCGAATTTCCCGAGTCGCCCGACGTCCACTCACGAGACATCCTCGAATCTGCGGACTCCGTTGCGGCGCCTTAGTCCCACAACCCAGCTCCAAGACGGAAGACCGCCCACAGCCAGCGCGACCCGATTCGGTCACCATTCTCGCAGGGTGGGGCCGGTTTAAACTGCCCCTACGGGGCAAGAAAAACTTGACACAATCCCCTGTCGACGCCTGCCGTGCCCGGGAAAGAGATGATCATCCGCCACCTTATTTGCTCTATCGGACCAGTTCACCATGCGTTCCAACGACGCTTTCGAACTTGGCAATAGCGCTCGCCACATATTGATCCGCATCAAACCGGGCAGGTTGCACATTGCCGGTCAGATATGCGCGCATACCCCCTGCAAGGCCTTCAACAGAATTCGCCACGAGCAGTCCATGTTCTTCGCCCTGATGCGCAAGGACTCCCCTCGAACCGTCGATGTCCGTCGCAACAATCGGCATTCCTAGGACCATAGCTTCCAGCAGAACCATTGGCTGGCCTTCATGGTTCGACGAGAGGATGAAGCAGTCGCTTGCCTTCAAAATCGCGAATGGGTTGTCTTGCAGTCCGGCAAACAGGACAGACCGCTCCAGGTCGAGCTCGCGTGACAGCCTCCGCAGATCCCCGGCAAGCACCCCATCGCCAATCAGCACAAGTCGCGTGTCCGGTGCTTCATCTACAATTTGTCTGAACGCACGCAGCAATTTGGCGTGGTCCTTTTCCGGAGAGAGGCGTGCACTCATGGTGAAGACCGCGCCCTTGCCGGACATCCACTCCGCCAATGCAGGGTCGACGGGCTCGGAAGCCCGTGCAATAATGCGATCCGGGAGCACGACATTTGGCGTAAAACCGAATTTTTCATTCCGGATACCGAATCGATCCGACAGCTTTGAGGAATTAACCTCGCTGAGAGTCTCCGATACCGATATCACTCCGTCAAACTCACGGTATAGGGAAAACATTTCGCGCAAGTAAGGATACTTGGAACTGGACTCCGCCAGCATGTCGTTGTGCAGGAATACTTCACTCCTACTCGTACCGTCGCGGCCTCCGAGAAGGATCGAAGCCATAAAGGGTGAATAACCGTCAAATTCCACGAGCACATCAAAAGCAGCAGTGCCAAAAAGCCGCCGGAATTCTCTACTGTAAGAATTGAAGTAAATCTGCTTCTGCTCTTCCGTTGAAAAGCTGTGTAACCTGTTGAAGGTCGAAATTATCCATCGCTCCTCCACTGAGGCGACGTGTCGGCCCACCCGGCCGACGGTACGCACGTTCTCCGGAAGAGACTTGAAAGCGGCATGCCTTTGGGAGTCGTTGGAGACGCCCGCTGCATCGATGAGTAGCGTCATGGCGTGGCGGCCTGGATCCAGCGCCTGAAGCAGGTTGAGCAGGGAAGCGGTCATGCCGTTCGGGTTCATGCCGTGCCTGAAAAGCAAGGAGCTTTGCTTCTTGGGAAGCGGGACCTCATGGCTAGCGTCACCCTCAAAGTAGAAATCCACAGCTCGCCGGGCAGCGCGTCCATCTTCCGCCGGAGTGAACCGTTCCTGATTTGCAGCATAGGCCGGATGCGCGTGATTTGCCGTCAGAGCGCTTCTAATTCCACCGATGACCTCGTTGACAGTGCGGCATACGGGCCCCGGGAGGCTATCCAGATCGAAATATAGCCCCCGCTCCTCGGCGTATTCTTCGAGATCCGGCACGAAGAACACCATCGGGCGTCCGGTGGACATGTAGTCGAAGACCACGCTTGAGTAGTCCGTGATCAGTACGTCGACGACAGCTAGCAGGTCATTTGTGGTCAGCGTCCGGGGCACTACGGTGATCGATTTGTCGCTTCCGACCAGGAGGTCCTCGGTGTAATGGTGTGCACGCACCACCAAATGAAAGTCTGGAGCAACGGCAAGAGCTTCAATGTCCCGAGCCATGGCCTCCGCGTCGAGTACCTTGGCGTTCATGCTGCCCCGCCAAGTGGGTGCATACAATACGACGGGCTTGTGGTCCGCGGGATCAAGGCCTAGAAGGTCTAAAACTGCTTCCCTGCTCTCCGCCGAAGAATTTATCGTCTTATCGATCCGGGGGTACCCCGTAAGCCCAACGCGGCCGGTAAAGAGATGGTCGACGCCAAAGGCTCGTGTGAGCACATCCGTTGTGTGCGCATTCGAACTCAGAAGATGCGTGGCCTGAAGCAGATTTCGGGTGACATTCGCGTGCTCAAGCGCGGCCCCTTCAACGTCGGTGCCCATCTTCTTCAAGGGCGTGCCGTGCCAAGTGTTTAGATATGACTGACCGTCTTTACGAATGAAGTAGGAGGGAAAGGTTGAATTGTTGATGAGGTACTGGGCGGTGGCTAGATAGCGCCTATATAAATCTGACTGCTTTACTACGATGCGGACGTTCTCACGTCGCAGGAGGCTATCCGGCAACGGAACGTTGCCGTCTGCAACAGTCCAGACGTGGACGTAATCCGAGTATTTTGGATCATCCACGATGTTTTCGTAGATGGACAGCGGGTTGCAGTCGATGGATCCGCCGAGGTTGCTTTCATAGAGAACTGTGTTCTTCGTGATGGGCAAAGTTTCGTAGTATTCAACGTATTCAATGACAGTCTTGACGGCTGCGCTCTTCGAGTAACCCTGTTCACTGACACCATATGGCCGCGCGAAAATCCGGCTCGTGCGGAAAGCATCGCATGCTTTCTCGGCTTGACCGGACCGCGCGAGTGCGTGCCCGAGCCTGTTGTACCAAACAGGCCTGTGGTCGTTGCTGCGCAAGACCGCTTGGTGGTAAAGCTGAGCTGCACCCGACCAGTCCCCAAGCCTCTCGAAATCCATGCCGACGTCGAAGAAGGACTTTGCGTCCAGGCTGCACTTGACGGATCCGGCGAGTTGCCGCACCAAACCGAGAAGCCTGCCCCTGACCTCGGTTGGCGCTGACTCCGGTTCGTCGAATATTTGATCCAGCGGGGTCAGCCGCGCAGCCGCGATGTAGGATTCACTGGCTTCCTCGAAGCGACCCATCTCCTGAAGAACATAGGCTAGGCGGAAATGCCAATATGGTTTTCGTGTTTCGCTGACCCGTATAGCTGCAGCGTAAGACTCGGCAGCCCCCTGAAGATTCCTTAGCCGCTCCTGAGCAAATGCCAACCGATAGTGCCAATACGCTTCCTCCGGCCTCAGGGCTACCGCAGCACGATACGAAGAGACAGCATTGGACCACTTGTAGCCTCGGTCGCTGGTAAATCCATGGCGAAAGTGCAACTCAGCATCCAACGGTTTGTGCTTGAGTTGTTCCAAATAGGCTCCGGCGGCACTGTTCCAGTCCCTCAGGTCCTCCAAGAAGGCCCCGGGACCGAGCTGGGCGGCGTTAAGCTCTTCGTCGGCGGCCACGGCACGCGCAAACCATACTTGGGCAGAGGCGTGGTCTCGTTTGCCGGCGTGCGCCAAGCCCGTTTCGAACAACAGCCTGGCATCCTTGGGCTGCAACTGCGTCACTCGATCGAAGAGATCCGCAGCTTCCGCGAAACGTTCCATTTCGAAATAGGCCCGAGCCAGTTTAAGAAGCCATGCTGCGTCGTCCTGTTGGACAGATAGTCCGGATTCCAACGCCTCGACTTCCTGCCACCGAGCGGCACCTTGGGCGAGTTGTTTGCCCAAGGCCTTGTGGAACTTAACGTTGCTGGGATCCACATGCACTGCAGAACGCAGCGACTCCTGAGCCGCCACCTTTTCGCCCAAGGCCTGTTCGCATTGTGCTTTCCGGTAAAACCACTCAGCCCGCCTGGGATCCAACTCCGTGGCAAGTGCGTAGGACTGAAGGGCGTCGGCCCAGGACTTCTGACGTTCATGAATGAATCCAAGGCGGTAATGCCAGTTCGCGGCCTTCGGGTCCAGTTCTACCGCAGCGGAGATGTACTTCTGTGCAAGTACCAGGTCCTCGAGACTGAAGTGGGCATGGCCGAGTTTGTAGGCAATTTTCGCGTTCCTGGATCCCCCATGATCCCAGAGCATTTGGTAGACAGATGCGGCTGACTTCCAGTTGCCCCGTTTTTCAAGTTCGCGGCCACACCAGTAGCCAAATTGCCAACCAATCATTAATTTCCTCCATGCTGAATTACGGCCAAGCAGACACGCGGCCGAGCAGGGCCACTACAAGAGTTTACGTTGCCGTCCGTGTGGGCCCGACGATACAGCCACAGCCAGCCCGATCGCTAAGGCGAACACGCGGTTCCATGACGGTTCAGCGCGACACCTGTTCCGCGGGCCAGATCGCTTCTGTGACCCTGAGCGCAGCAGCACCGTCATCAAGTGCTGCATACGTTGATTTGAAGTGGCCATACGTTTTGGCCCGAGACCCGCTTGCTGACCTGATGGCGTCGCAAAGCTCGTCCGTATCCACGCACAAGGGCCCGGGAGCTTCGGCCTCCCAGTTGAGGTAAAAGCCCCGAATCTCGTCGCGATACTCACTGAGGTCGGGTACCAGGAAGTACATTGGCTTGTCGGTTACGCAGTAGTCGAAGGCTATCGATGAGTAATCTGTCACCAACAGATCCGAGGCAAGGATCAGATCGTTGACCTCCGGATACATTGACACGTCGATAAGGTTGGCCCCAACGCGGGTGGCCGAGCCACCGGCAACGTTGTGATGCCCACGAAGCAGGAAGACGTGTTCCGAGCCGAGCGACTCCCTTGCCCTGCCAAAATCCAGGTGGGCCACCAAAGCGTGGCGCCGAGATGCATCCTTGACATTGTCTCGCCAAGTTGGCGCATAGAGGACGACAATTTTATTTGGTGATATGCCCAAATCCCGGCGGATTTGCTGGGCCCGGCTTACCCGGTCCTCTGTTGCTAACGTGTCGTTGCGGGGATAGCCCAAAGTCAGGACGTCACCACCGTAGCCAAAGGCGTCCGCCAGTACATCCGCGGCAAAGCCGTTTTGTGCAATCATGACGTCCCACATCAGCGCTTCACGTTCCATCCGCCTTCGGTAAGACGCGGAGAGGTACCGGGTGGGGGCGTGCCGGGCCAGTTTTTTCAGCGGTGTGCCGTGCCACGTTTGCACATAGCGTTGACCTTCGGATTTCTGGAAATAGGCAGGGAAACTGTTGTTATTGACCACCGTTCCCGAGGTTTTCAGCCGTGTGAACCACTCACGGGAGCCGCGCAGGACGGGCACAGCGTAATCGGGGTACTCTACAGAGAAATCGGAAATCGACCAGAAAATGGGCACCGCAGGTGACCTAGCATGCAGGGCGTCCGAGAGGGCGCGTGGGCTGTCAGTGCAGCTTTTGCCCGCGAAGCTTTCAAAGAGGACGGCGTCCGTCAGTGCGCGATAAGCGGCTTTTCCGGCATACTCATCGCGAAGCCTGCGTTGATTGTACGTTCCGCGCTCCTCTGGTTGGAGCGGGGGCATGATCCTCACGGCAAGAGCTCCGGACGGAGCTTGGACTGCGCTGACCACGGCGTGTTGAAACCCGTGTTCAAGTGGAAGGATTGCGGACAATCCCCACATGGTCATTACCGGCTTCGAAAGCTGATCTGGGAGTTTTAGCCCTGTCCCATAACGAAGCGTGTAAGTGCCTGAAAGGGGAGCTGCAGCTTGCCTCCCCCACACGGTCTGTTTCAGCGCGAAAGTGAATCTTCGGCCATCCTGGCCGGTTGTAATGGCCGACGTCGGCCGAACGGTATTCCGGGCTGTTGCCAGTGCGACGTCGAAAGTCGCTAGGTCCTTCACCAGCGTTCGCGGGACGCGCACGCCCACGCTGAATTCTTCCCGCTCTGCGTCGAAAGTGATATCCGTAACGATCGGTTGCCGCAATGTGCGGTCGGCGGGGTTGTGGTCTAAACTCCGGGGAGGCAGATTCAGAACGTGCCGTCGTTCAACTACCTCGTGGGCGATAGCCAGAGTGACAACCACTTCGATTGAACCTGGGGTGGTTTCGCCGACATGATCTAGGCAGACGCGGCAAGTAAAGCCCGCCGCTGCATGGCTGGCATAAGCATCGTTGCCAAGCATGTCCAGATGCGGATCCTGTACCCGGCTGACCTCTATGCCGGGGAGATCCCGGGTGGGGCCCGTTACTCGGACACTGAGGTCTCCGGGGAAGGCTTCCGAATCGAGACCCAACACATACAAGTGCCCGCTAAGCAGGAGCGACCCGTCATTCGACCACCCGTCGCATCGCACGTGCGAAGCCGGCATCAAAGCGGCTGAATGAATTTCCAGCATCCTTTGAGGATGGCTCGTCGTCAACGCATCCAAGTAATCGAGCCGGGCAAAAAACGTGTTATCGCGGATTTGGACCTCAAACCCGGTCCCATTCTCGGTCCGGTAGCAGAGCACGGATTCGAAGTCTCCACGGGCTCCTTGCGCAGCGAGGGTGCAGAGGGTTTGCTCGTGAGGTCCGATATTCTTCAGCACTGTTGCCAAAAATTCGCTGTCCAGACATTGCATTGAGGAAATTATTCTAGCCAAGCCGGAGTGAAGTGCATCCCAGTAGTCCGGGCCAGCGTGAGGCACCACCTCGTAGTAGGGAACGAGGTCCGATCCGAGAACTCGCGTGAACCACGCTAGGAGGACGTCAGATCCGGCCTCGGACATTAGGAGCGCGCTGACGGAATCCACCACGCGCAGGCGGTCCGCCAAATCACGGATCGAGTTCTTGTTTTGCGTAATGGAAGATCCATCCGAACGAATCCGCCAGTGGTACACAGTGTCCTGAATAACGTCGAACGCCGTCGCCCTTACATACGCCCGGGCAGTCGTTTCCTGATCTTCATAGAGGACATTCTCCGGAATGGTCCCGACAGCAGAATCCCAGAAGTCCCTGCGGAACATCTTGTTCCACAGGAAGACGTCCGACAAGATTTCGGGGGCATCCCCCAACTGAATTGAGTGTTTCGTGCCTGCGTGAAGCTTGTCCATCATCTTCACACTAGATCGGCTTCGTCCCAGCAGCCGGTCAGACGAGCCTACGACGAACTGGGATGAGGTCTCCCGCAGCTTCGCGATCATGATGCTGTAGGCGTGAGGGGCCACGACATCGTCAGAATCCGCGAAGGTGATGAATTCTCCTGTGGCCCGTCCAAGTCCCACGTTTCGTGCACGGCCGTTACCTGCGTGGGCGACGTCAAGAATGTGAATCCTTCGGTCACGTCGGGCAAAATCCTCGACAATTGCCAATGAACCATCTGTGGACCCGTCATTGACGACGATGATCTCCAAGTACGGGTAGCTTTGCGAGACTATGCTCGCAAGGCAGTCGGCAAGATAGGGCTCGACATTGAACACGGGCACGACCACTGACAGCTGTCCCAGGTGCGCCTGGCGGCCCCGTATGAGGCGTCGGAGTCGTCCCTTGTCCGCAGGATGCAAGGCGCCGCTGAGTCGGGACGCCACCCGTCGTAGCCGGGGAGCTATCCCGGGCTGGTGGGGCCCTCCCACACGAATGGATCTCATCGCAGCCGCTCGCCTGCCTTCATCGCTCAGCGCCAGAATCCTCGGGTATCAATGAGCCGTTTGCCATCCAGACTGGAGGGTTCGATGTCACGGAATTTGTCGTGGTCGACCAGTAGCACTACTGCGTGGGCAGCCGCGATCGCTGCATCCGTTTCCACGAGACGAATGTTAGGCAGCGCAGCCAGTACGTGAGGCAGGCTGTTCTTGTGCGGGGCCGCGACAAGTATCTCGGCCTCCGGCTGCAGCAGCGCCACACGCCGGACGATCTCCATTGCGGGCGACTCGCGGACGTCGTCGATGTTGGCTTTGAAGGCCAGTCCCAGACACGCGATCACCGGTCGGTCGATGTCACTGATAGCCTTCCTGACCTGATCCACAATGTAGCCGGGCTTTCCGTCATTGACTTCCCGCGCGGTCCGAATAAGCGCTGAGTTTTCGGGATCGGCTGCGACGATGAACCACGGATCCACAGCAATGCAGTGTCCTCCGACACCGGGTCCGGGCTGCAGAATATTGACGCGGGGGTGGTGGTTGGCCAATCGGATGAGTTCCCAGACATCAATGTCCAGATTGTCGCTGATGACAGAGAGCTCGTTGGCGAACGCGATGTTGACGTCTCGGTAGGCGTTTTCCACCAGTTTGGACATCTCCGCGGTGGTGGCGTCCGTCAGGTGGATCTCGCCCTTACAGAACACCCCGTAGAGCGCAGCCGCGGCGTCAGCGGCCTCTGGTGTGAGTCCGCCCACCACACGGTCGTTGGTGACCAGCTCGATCATGATCCGGCCCGGCAGCACCCGTTCGGGGCAATGTGCCATCAGCACGGCGGGCCTGCCGTCCCGGCCGTCGAGGCTGAGCTCGGGACGCAGGCCCAGGATGAGTTCGGCGAGCCGGCGGGTGCTCCCTGGCGGCGAGGTCGACTCCAGGATCACCAGTTCCCCGCCCTCCAGCTGGGGCGCGATGGCCCGGGCGGCGGCTGCTATGTAGGACATGTCCGCCGATTTGTCGGCTTTGAACGGCGTCGGAACGGCCACGATGTACGCATCAGCCCTGGGGGTCTCGAGCTGGGCCCGGAGCCTCCCCCGGCTGACCGCACCTGCCACGTGGATGCCCAGATCCGGCTCCACGAATGGCACGTTGCCGTTGTTGATGGCGTCCACCGTCTCCGGGTTGACATCGACGCCGACGACGTCGAGGCCGTTGGTGGCCAGGATGGCTGCCGTCGGCAGCCCGATGTAGCCGAGTCCGACGACGGCGACCGTTCCGATCGCCGTGCCGGTGTCAGCCTTAGATGTCAACATGTTCGTGAAGCTTTCCGTAGAATTTCAGGTCGCCCGAGGCGATCAGCTCGGCGTCCTCGACCTGCCAGGTGTGCGCGTGGCCGGTGCGGACCTGGTAGTAGTTGAACCGGTCCGCCGAATAGATGATTTTACCGGCAGCATGTGTGGCCCGGAGAAATCCTGTGTCCTCGCCGACGGTAACCTGCAGGAACGGGTGGTCCAGGAAGACCCCGCGGCTGGCCATGATGGTCGGTCCCATCACGAAGTCGGTGAACCGGTGCTCCCTCTCGGCAAACCGCAGGATAGAGGCATTGGACGCCGCCAGGTGCATGTAGTGGGCCTGTTTGCCCACAACGTCCGCGCCGGAGTATGCCAGAGCATGGAGCTGGTCGCTGAGGTAGTGGGGCCCGTAGTGATCGTCGTCGTCCATTTTGGTGAGGACATCGCCCCCGGACGCTGCGACGCACCTGTTCAGGCACTCCCCCAGCGGCACCTCCCGGGGCGCGTCCAGCACCACAACGTTACGGAGACCGGACATGTCGGACAGTTCCGCGAGCCGTTCCGCCGCGAGCTGGAAACCGTGGGTGAGGAGCACGAGTTCCGGGTCCACACCCTTTTGGACCGCGAGGGTCCGGAAGACGTGCTCCAGGTTCTGGGGCCTGATGGTGGGCATCAGCACGGAGACCGTGGGCCGCCGCACCCCGGTGCCGACCCCCGGAAGCGCGTGCTGCAGCACGGTGTCGGCGCGGTGGGCGTAGGTGTGGCCGGACCAGATGATGCGCTGGGCCAGGTGCGCGGTGCGGTCGTTGAGCTCAGGGTTGGCCACCAGCGCCCGGGTGAGATGCTCGGCCTGCTTGCGGGTGGCAGCCACCGGCACCGCCGCGGGAGGGAAAAACTGCTCCATGGCGAGGCTGGGCGCGGTCACCACCGGCGTCCCGGAGGCCGTGATCTCAAAGATGCGCCGGGCGCACATGCTGGGCGAATCGACGACGGAATTGACGTTGAGGAAGACCTTGTACGCCTTGTAGGCGGAGAGCGTCTGGGCGTACGACAGCGACCCGACCACCCGGGAGTCAAGCGGCGCCGGGAACTGGTATTCGGCGTTCCCGCCCAGTTGGCGCGAAAAGATCTCCAGGCCCGTCCGCATCCTGGCGGACGCGTCCAGGGCGCCGCCGAGGAGGAAGTCCATCTGGGCCCGGCGCTCCGGGTACTTGTGCGCAAAGTACATGCCTGCGAAGGCCACGTCCCTGCCGTGCCGTCCGTGGGCCGGCCGGACGGGGTTGTGGATGGCCGGCTGGGCGGCAAAGGGAAGGGCGCTGATCCGGTCGTGGCCCAGGTCCGCCCGGTACTGGGCAATCTTGCCGGAGTCGGAGGTGAACACCTGGTCGAAGAGCCGGGCGGCGGGAAGGAAGTCGAGGTAGTGAGGCGGGTCTTCCTTATTCCAGAACACGGTGGGAATGCCCTGCTCCCGGCACCATGCCACCAGTTGGCGGAACTCCGTGCTGGGGCCGCCGGGGCCGGCAAGTTTGCCGCGCCACAGCCCATCGTTGCCCGCCCACGCCGATTCGACGAACAGGATGTCGATCGCTCCGGGTGCCAGGTCGCTGCGCCAGGTGTGCGGATGGACGGGAATGGTGGTCCATTCGTAGCCGAAGGCCAGCGCGGAAAAATCATCCAGGATGACGGCGGCGCGCACCTCCGGGCGGGACGGTGCCTGCTGTGGCTGGATGGCCGGCAGGAGGGAGAGCCGCCGTCTGTGTCCCATTCCGGTCCAGGCCGCCTCAACGCCCTGGACATTGCGGGGCGCGGCGAAGCCGCGTTCAACGCGCTGGCGGGACCGCCATAACCTGAACTGCGCCGGCCCGCCCCGGCGCAGATGCCAGAGCCCGGTCCGGAGGGTCCGCACGTTCGCCATCAGCCCCGGCTCCGGCGCGAGGACCGCCCGCGGACCTCGGTGGCCACGAGGTTCGCTTTGGCCTCGTCGAGGATCCTGGCGGCTGAAATGTTGTTCCCTTTGGAGAGGTGGCGGGTGAAATCCTGGTAGGCCTTGATGGCGGTCTCCGGTTCGCCGTCCATGATCAGGTCGCCTTTGTCGAGCCAGACCACCCGGGTGCACATGTCCTTGATGGTGTCCAGGCTGTGGCTGACCAGGAACACGCAGCCTGCCTGTTCGCGGAGTTCGTCCATCCGCAGCTTGCTCCGGTCCGCAAACTGGGCATCGCCGGTGTTGAGTGCCTCGTCCACGAGCAGGATCTCTGGGTCGACGCTGGCCGCGATGGCGAATCGGAGCCGGGACGCCATGCCGGACGAATAGGACTTCATGGGCAGGTGGATGGACTTTTCCAGTCCGGACAGCTCCACGATGCTGCTGAATTTCCTGTCCACCTCCGCCCGGCTCATCCCCATGGCGAGGCATCCAAGGATCACGTTCTGGTCGCCGGAAAGGTCCTGCACCAAAGCGGCGTTGACGCCGAGCATGATGGGGGTGCTGGAGGCGTACACCGCACCCTTGGAAGGCTTGGACTGGCCGCTGATGATCTTCATCAGTGTGCTCTTTCCCGAGCCGTTCCTGCCGATGATGCCCACGGACTCGCCGCGTTCGACCACCAGGGACAGTTTGTTCAGGGCGTGCACGGTCACCATGTTGGATTTATTGACGGCGCGGCGGAAGAAGCGCGGCGCCGTGTCCTGGGGGCCGGCGTCGGAAGCGGCGCTGGAGGCCACCCGGTAACGCATTTCGACGCTGTCCACCACCACGCAGGGGTGGCCTTCGATGAAGAGCTCCTGGTCATCCGCGTCCATAGGATTCCTCCCCCTTCCAGAAGTAAACCAGGCCCAAGCCCAGCGCCCCGAGGGCCCAGGCCGCAAGGATGGCCCACGACTGCCACTGCGGAACCGTCGCGTAGAGGACGCAGTTCCGGACGATGTCGATCACGTTAAACAAGGGGTTGAGCTTGATGATGGCCAGGATCTGGGGATGGGTGACAAATCGGTCATAGGAGAAGAAGATGGCGGAGCCGTACATCCACGCCCGGAGCGCGAAGGGCAGCAGGTGCGTCACGTCGTGGACGCGCGCGATGATGCGGGCCAGGATCAGGCCCACCCCCAGATTGAAGAGCGCCTGCAGCAGAATCGCCGGCACCACCAGGATCCAAAGCCAGGTGATTTCCTCACCCGGAGGCAGCAGGACCACAATCAGCAGCATCGCAAGGATGAGCGGGACCGCCCGGAGCAGTTCCCGCAGGTTGGCGCCGATGGGAAGCGCCGCCCGCGGGAAGTTGAAGGCTTGGACCACGGATTTGTTGTTCCGGATCGAACGCGCGCCGGACGTAATGGCACCCGAACTGTACTGGAAGACAAAGATGCCCACCACCAAGTAGCCCACGAAGTTCTCGATGCCCCGGCTGGTGTTGAGCAGCAGCCCGAAGATCAGGAAGTAGGTCAGGCCGTTGAACACCGGGTTGAGGAGCAGCCAGGCGCTGCCCAGGCGGTCCCGGCGGGTCCCGCTCTGGATGCGCGCCCGGGCGTCGTAAAACATGAACTGGCGGAAGTCCCAGAGCCGGACGAGGTAGTCAAGGAACGATGGCCGCGAACCGACGCGGGTCAGCCGCCGCATGTCCACGGAGAGCGGCTGTACGGCCACCGGCTCCGGGTCTATGGCACTATCTGCGGACACTACTCGTTCTCCTCATGGTCATGGTGCAGCCCAGCGTAACGCGTGGCCAGCGCCTGGGCATTCGCCGCCCAGGTCCTTTCGGCCAGCACCGCAGTGCGGCCGGCCTGCCCCAGGCGCATCCTGCGGCCGGGGTCCGAGAGCAGGGCTGATATCGCCTGTGCAAGCTCACGGGGCTCTTCGGCAGCGGCGAGAAGGCCGTTGCCGCCGTCGTCTATTATCTCCCGAAGTGCCGGCAGGTTGCTCCCCACCACCGGCCGGGCACTCGCCAGGGCCTCAACCGGCTTGAGCGGAGTCACCGCCCGGGTGACGTCAAGGTCCTTGCGCGGGATCACAAAAACGTCCAGGGCCTGGTGATAAAGGTGGGCTGCGCCGCGCGGCACCCGCCCCGTAAAGATAGCCCGGTGGGACAGTCCTGCAGCCGCGACCTGCTCTTCGAGGGCAGGCCGGGAAACGCCGTCGCCGACAACCAGCAGGCGCAGCTGCGGGAAGTCCGGTGCGAGGGCGGCAAAGGCGCCCACCAGGTCATCGAGGCCTTCATAGTCGACCAGGCTGCTGACGGTCCCGATATAGAGTCCGTCCTCCGGCAGGTCCACTGCGCGGCGTGCGGCAGCCGCTTCCAGGGGCTTGTCTAGGAAGGCCCCGCCCACGGCGTTGGGGGCGATGAGGATTTTCTCCTCCGGTATTCCTGCGGCCGCGATGTTGGCCTTCATGGCCTGGCCCAGCGTCACCACCAGGTCGGCGTCCCGCATCACTTCGCGCTCCCGTTCCTGGAAGAGCCGGTATTTCTCGCTGTCCCGCGCCCCGGGGCCGCGTGTTGCCGCCCAGGTGTCGGCGAGCTGCCCGCGGACCTCGTACACCCAGGGGATTCCCAGAGCGTCGGCCACGGCCCGGACCGCCAGCCCGTTCACAAAATGCGTTGTGGTGTGCAGGACGGCAGGCTTGAAGTCCAGCGCGACCTTCAGCATTTCCTCGGCCTGCTGCTGTAGGCGCGCCTCCATGGTGGGCGCCAGATGCGACGGGAGCAGGCGCCGGTAGGTGACCCCGTCCACCGTGTCCTCGGCGCGGGCCAGGAGCTTCCCCACCTGCACCGGGTAGGCCAGGCGCGTGACGGCGAGGACCTCCCAGCCGGCCGTCCGCTGGGCTGCCATAACCGAGTGGGACCGCTGCGCGTAGCCGCTGGCGGTGTGCGGGAGGGAGTTGGTCAGCACGTGCAGGACGCGGCCGGGCACCGGTGTGAACGGTTGGCGGGGCAGCGTGGGCGACGCACCCTGGTAGAGGGCTGCCTCGCCGGCCAGCCGCGCCCGCTGGCGCCGCCCGGCCCGGCCGGCGCCGTCGAGGGCGGCGACTGCTCCGCTGAGGTCGCCCGCGTACCAGAGCCGCCGCGCCTGCGCTGGCCGCAGCCTGGCCGCTGTTCCCGCAGCGGCCAGCAGCACGTCCGTGAGGTCCGGACGGTTGGCGACGAGGGCGATGTCGGCCAGGCGCCGCGTCCGCTCCCCCGAGATGTTCCGGTCCGCGGCAAGCCGCAGGCGGCGGGATATGTCGTCGCCGTCGCCGCGGATGAGGGATGCGAGCACCGCAGGGACACTCACGGAGCCGTGCGGAGCCATCGCCGATGTGACGCGCGCGAGATTCCGGGCCGCCGACGCAGGAACTCTCCTGGACAGCTGGAGGAAGAGCAGCATCGGGTCGTCTGTCAAGTGCTGCCCGGCGGTCAGGGCCGCGAGGCGAAGGTTTCTCAGTGACTGGATCATGGGATGCTTGCGGGCGCCTTGCCCAGGAGCCCCGCAATGAGGTCCACGTAGCGGCCGGCCAGCAGCCCGTACTCGGCATGGGTCTTTACCCACTGCCGGCTGTCGCCGTTGCGGACAAGGCGTCCTCGGTCCGCGGCCAACTCACGCCATAGAGCCGCCAGCGCTTCGGGGTCGCTGGCCACAATGTCCCCAGCTTCCGCGTCGGCGATGACACGTGCCGCCTCGCCGCGCACCATGGCCGTCACGTGGCGGCCAACGGCCAGGACTTCGTAAGTTTTGGACGGAACCGTGGTTTCGAAGGATTTCCAATCGTCCCGGAGCGACACCAGGCACGTGTCCGCGGAGGCGTAACGCTCCATCATGGCCTCGCCGTGAAGCGGCGCGTGGAAGGTCACCGGCGCCTTAAGCTCGCGGGCCAGCTTCTCGAGTGCCCGACGGCGGGTTCCGTGGCCCACCATATGCAGGTGCATCGAGTCGCCAACCAGTGCGCTGGCGCGGATGGCCACCTCAAGGCGCTGGCTCTCGCCGTGGTTGCCCAGGTACAGAGCCTCGAAGACCGGCCGCTCCACCGCCGGCGGGTCGAGGACCGGGATGGCGTCCAGGTGCAGCCCATTGCTGATAGTGGCGACGTTGCGGACCCCGCGCGAACGAAGTGTCTCGGCGAAGCCTTCGGTGACCGTGACCACCAAGTCAGCCCGGTGCTGGACGAAATCGACCACGCGTTCAACCAAGCTTTTGACGCTGCCTTGAACCAGACGTGCGTCACGGGCAAGGTCGGGCCAGGCATCCCGCATTTCGACCAGCAGGGGCACGCCGCGCAGCTTCGCCAAGGCGTAGCCGGCCAGGAGGGAGGGCAGCGCAGGAGCGGTGACAATCACAACATCTGGCATGGGAAGAAGCATTCCGGCAGGTACGGAGACCATTGCCGAGAAGCATTGGTCTACCAGGCGCCCCACGCGGGAATTGCCGTGCCTGAGATAGGGCACCCGAAGCACCTTCTCGGTAAATTGCCCAGGCTGCAGCCGGAAAGGCCTGCCAGCCAACTTCCGGGCCAGCGCGCGCCGGCCGAACGGGTAGTGCGCAACAGGGGCGATCACGTCGACGTCCCAACCGGTCCGGGAAAACTCTTTGATCATGGCGGTCCAGCGCCGCTGGGGCGGGCTGTGCTCCGGCCAGTAGGAATGCGTCAGCAGGGTAATGCGAACCGGAGCTGTGTCAGTCTGGGGGTGGGCAGCATTGAGCCACCTCTTGCTTAACTGCTTCAGGATGTTTACTTCCTCGTCCTGGAGGCGACGCCCGGTGCCCGGCCGCCGAGGAAGCGGAAGTAGGCATAACCCGCGGCCAGCAGCACCAGCACCGTGAGTGCCTGGACGGCCACGGAACTTCCGGTGGCGACAGCCACCGCCGACTGGATTTGTGTCTGCCCCATAGCAGGTGGCTCAACCGGAGCGACAGCGACTGCTGCCGACGGCGGCGTGGCCTCGGGGGCAGGAGTGGGCGGCGTCGTTGGCTCAGAGGGCGCCTGGCTGGCGTCGACGGCTTCCTCTTCAGAGGGCAGTACTAGCTGGGGGGCAGCGGGTGCCGCTACGTCAGCAGGGGCCGGCCCCTGATAAGCCGGGGCTGGTCGGTAAACCGCGGCGGGTGCCGGCTCCGCGGGTGCAGTTGCAAACGGCGTCTCGCTTTGAGGCGGATCAACGGGGGCTTCGGCGGCAGGCACCTCCGGAGCCACGGTGGGTGATGGATCCGGCTCTGCAGGGGGTAGCGTAACGACGGGAGTGACCGCCGGCGGTTCAGGCAGGATTACATCGTCCGCTTGGGCTGCAGAGCCCAGAGCCACGACAGAAAGGGCGACCAACACGGCGGCCAATCCGGTCCTAGCAGCTATCACCCACTGGATGCGCGACGTCACAGACAGTACCTCCCCCGAATACGAAAATAAATATAATGTGCGTCGATGTGGCTGGCAGTAACGTCGTCGTCGGCAGATCCTCAGCATTGCACGATCCTGATTAGTCTACTCGACAGTACGGCGCCCGGGATTCGCCTCGGTGCCGCCGGGGCGGGATAGGGTTGAAACATGCGCCTCTACCGTTTCCCGGCCTCCGCACGCCCGTTCCGCGTTCTCGCCGCGGTGGCGGCAGCAGGGGTTCTGCTGAGCGCCTGCTCCCCGGTGGTCGACGTCGAGCCCGCCAAGGACGCCGCGAACGCCGCCTGCGCCCCCATGATGGTGGCGCTGCCGGATGCGATCGGGGAGGCCAAGCTGCGCAAGACCAACAGCCAGGCCACCGCCGCATGGGGCGACCCGTCGCTGGTGATCCTGCGCTGCGGTGTGAACGTTCCAGGCCCGACGACGGACCGCTGCGTCAGCGTGAACGGCGTCGACTGGGTCATCAAGGAAGGCAACCCGGTGTGGACACTGACCACGTTCGGGCGCGAACCGGCGACGGAGATCCTGATGGACCCGGACAAGATCAGTTCCGCCACCGTGCTGGCGGACCTCTCCGCCGCCGCCGCTAAAGTGCCGGCGGTGCGGAACTGCGTGGGCCAGGCGGACCTGCGGAACCTGCCGCCCAGCCAGTAGGCGTCAGCGCAGGCCGGTCTTGCGGTGCAGGGCGAGGTAGATCAGTTCGTCGATCAGCTCCGCGTAAACCAGGCCGGACGCCTTCCACATCTGCGGGTACATGCTCTTCGGGGTGAAGCCGGGCATCGTGTTGATCTCGTTGATGATCAGCTCGCCCTCAGGGGTGTAGAAGAAATCAACCCTGCTCAGACCCTCGGCGCCCACCGCGTCAAACGCGACGGCGGCCAGTTCGCGGACCCGGGCCGTGGCCTCGTCCGGCAGGTCGGCCGGGCAGCTGAGCGCGGCGGCGTCGTCCACGTACTTGGCGTTGAAGTCATAGAAGTCGTGCCCGCCGCCGGCCACGGAGATCTCGCCGGGCATGGACGTCCGGGGAGCGTCCGTCCCGCGGCCCTCCAGCACGGCGCACTCGATTTCCCGGCCCACAATGCCCGCTTCGATGACCAGCTTCGGGTCGTGCTCGCGGGCAGCCTCAATCGCGGCGTCCAGGTCCTCGAGGGAATCCACTTTGGAGATGCCCATGGACGATCCCGCGCGGGCGGGCTTGACGAAGACCGGAAAGCCCAGCTGGTCCACACGTTTGCGAACAGTCTCCGGAACGTTGCGCCACTGCCGGTCCGTGACGGCGATGTACGGCCCCACCCGGAGCCCGGCGGATTCAAACACCACCTTCATGAAGTGCTTGTCCATGCTGACGGCGGATGCCAGCACGCCGGCACCCACGTAGCGGGTGTCGGACAGCTCCAGGAACCCTTGGATGGTGCCGTCCTCGCCGAACGGGCCGTGCAGCAGCGGGAACACCACGTCAACGGCGCCCAGTTCCTGCGGCACCTCGTTCGGCGAAGCGACAATCAGCTGGTGTTCGCCGCCGATTTCGGTCAGCGCCACAGTCCGGGCCGACGATGCGACCTCGGGCAGGGACGACGCCGACAACGACCAGTCCCGGGTGTCGCCGGAGGCGAGGACCCACTGGCCGGTCTTGGCGATCCCGATCGGGATCACCTCGTATTTGGTCTGGTCAATGGCGCCGAGCACTCCGGCCGCCGTCACGCAGCTGACCGCGTGTTCGCTGGAACGGCCGCCGAACAGCACCGCCACACGGGGCCGGACGGCCTGGCCTTCTGTGGTCAAATTTTCTTCCGACACGCTCAGTAATCGCCTTCGGGTTTCAGGTCCCGGGACAGCAGGAGCGGCCCCAGTTCGTCAACGGACAGTTTTCCGGCCAGCACGGCAACCACCGCGGCGGTGATGGGCATTTCAACGCCCAGCTTGCCGGCCAGCTCATGAACGGCCTGGGCGGACTTGATCCCCTCGGCGGTCTGCGTCATTTCCGCGGTGACCTCGTCCAGGCTCAGGCCCTTGCCCAGCAGCCGGCCGGCCGTGTGGTTCCGGGAGAGCGGTGAGGAACAGGTAGCCACAAGGTCACCCAGGCCAGCGAGCCCGGCCATTGTCTGGGCCTGGCCGCCGAGGGCAAGCGTGAGGCGCGACGTTTCCGCCAGCCCCCTGGTGATGACCGACGCCTTGGTGTTGTCCCCCATCTGCTTACCCTCGCAGATGCCGACTGCCAGCGCGATGATGTTCTTGACAATCCCGCCGATTTCCACGCCGACCACATCGCCTGTGGTGTAGGGGCGGAAGTACGGGGCCGTGCAGCTGCGGGCGATCCAGCCGGCCGCAATCGGGTCAGAGCAGGCCACAACCGAGGCCGTGGGCTCTTCCCGGGCAATTTCCATCGCCAGGTTGGGGCCGGAGACCACGGCAATCCTGTTGGCTGGAATTCCCAGCTCTTCGGAGATGACCTCGCTCATCCGGGCATCGGAGTGCAGCTCGAGGCCCTTCATCAGGGACACCACCATGGCGCCGGGCGCAATCAGGTCCTTCCACTGGCGCAATTGGGGGCGCAGGGTCTGCGCAGGTACGGCGAGGACCACCAGCTCGGCACCCGACAGGACCTCGGAGGCGTCGGAGGAGGCCGTGATACTCGGCGGAAGCGCGATGTCCTTGAGGTATTGCTCGTTCCGGTGCTTCAGGTTGACCTGCTCCACCACCTCGCTGCGGCGGCCCCACAGCCGGATGTTGCGGTCGACGCCGGACGCTGCAGCAGCGTCAGCGAGGATTTTCGCGAAGGTGGTCCCCCAGGAACCGGCGCCGAGTACCGCTACCCTGGTGGCCGACCGTCCCCGCATTTGATCAAATGTCATTCCGTGCTGTCCCCAATATTCTCGTTTGATCTGTCAGCACGGCCGCCCGCACCGCCCTCTATGAAACGCCCGTGGGTGGACTGGTTGTGAGCAGCGGGGTCCCAGCGGACCAGCGGCGGCTGTCCGTTGCGCAGCGTGGCCAGCAGCTCGGTGATGGCCTCCATGATGACGTTGGTGGCCTCCGTGAGCGTGGCCTTGTCCAGCGGGCGTCCGGCGAACGCGCTGAGGTCCACCGGATCACCCACCGCCAGGCGCGAGGTCTTCCGAGGGAAGACATGGAGCCGCTTGGCATAGCGCGGAAGGACCTCATGGGCTCCCCAGTGCGCCATCGGGACAACCGGGATTCCGCTTTCCAGCGCCATGCGTGCGGCGCCGGTGTGGCCTTTCATCGGCCACAGGTCGGGATCCCGCGTCAGCGTACCTTCGGGGTAGATGATGATCGCGCCGCCCTCGTCCACCACTTCCTTGGCAACCTGCAGGGAACGGTTGGCACCCGCCGTCGAGCGTTCCACCGGGATCTGCTTGGTGGCGCGCAGCACAAAGCCCAGCACGGGAACCTTGAACAGCCCGGCCTTCGCCAGGAAGTGCGGCATCCGCTTCTGGTTGTAGAGCATGTGCCCCACCACCAGCGGATCGATTTCGGTGCAGTGGTTGGGCGCCGCGATGAAGCCGCCCGCGGGCAGTTTCTCCAGTCCGATCCATTGCTTGCGCATCAGGAGGTTCATGACCGGCCGGACGATCCCGGCGACGGTGACAAAGGTGGCGTGGCTCTTGGCCGTTTCCTTCACTTGTGCCCCGCTATTCGGCCGAGGTGATGTCGAAATCGGCACCCAGGCCGGCGAGCTTCTCGGTGAAGCGCTCGTAGCCGCGGTTGATGATGTCGATTCCGGTGACGCGGGAGGTGCCGTAGGCGGCCAGGGCGGCGATCAGGTGACTGAACCCGCCGCGGAGATCCGGGACGTCAATGTCGGTGCCGGTCAGCTGGGCGGGCCCGGAGATGACGGCCGAGTGCAGGAAGTTGCGCTGGCCGAAGCGGCACGGCACGCTGCCGAGGCATTCGCGGTGGACCTGGATGTTGGCGCCCATCCGGATCAGCGCATCGGTGAAGCCGAATCGGTTCTCGTAAACCGTTTCGTGCACGATCGAGACGCCCTCGGCCTGGGTGAGGGCCACAATGAGGGGCTGCTGCCAGTCGGTCATGAACCCGGGGTGAACGTCCGTCTCCAGGACCAGCGGGTTGAGCTTGCCGCCCTTGTGGTAGAACCGGATGCCGTCGTCGCCGATTTCCATGCCGCCGCCCACCTTGCGGTAGGTGTTGAGGAAGGTCATCATGTCCCGCTGGGTGGCCCCTTCAACGAAGATGTCGCCGCGGGTAACCAGGGCCGCGGAGGCCCAGGATGCGGACTCGTTGCGGTCCGAGAGGGCACGGTGGTTGTAGCCGCCGAGGTCCGGCACACCCTCGATCCGGATGGTGCGGTCCGTCTGGACGCTGATGATCGCGCCCATCTTCTGCAGCACGGCGATCAGGTCGACGATTTCCGGCTCCGTGGCTGCACCGGAGAGCTCGGTAATGCCCTCAGCCCGCGTGGCGCTCAGCAGCACCTGTTCGGTGGCGCCGACGGAAGGGTAGGGCAGGGAGATCTTGGCGCCCTTGAGTCCGCCCGGGGCGGAGATATGGATGCCGCCGGGACGCTTCTCCACTACGGCGCCGAACTGCCGCAGCACGTCCAGGTGGTAGTCGATGGGACGGTCGCCGATCTTGCAGCCGCCGAGGTCCGGGATGAAGGCTTCGCCGATCGCGTGGATCAACGGGCCGCACAGCAGGATCGGGATGCGGGAATCGCCGGCGTGCGCGTCGATGGCCGTGTGGGAGGCGGTCTTGGCGTTGGTGGGGTCGAGGGTGAGGTCCCCGGTGTGGGGGTCCTTCTCGACCGTGACGCCGTGGAGCTGGAGCAGGCTGGTGACAACCTCGACGTCCTTGATTTCAGGGACGTTGCGCAGCACGGACGGCTCATTGCCCAGCAGGGCGGCCACCATGGCTTTGGGGACGAGGTTCTTGGCCCCCCGCACGGTGACGCGGCCAGTCAGCGGGACGCCTCCGCGGATTGTCAGAACACTACTCATATACCGGTTTCCTCACGATTACTCGCCCCCAATTCCTTACAAAGGCACCTGCTAAGCATAGGAGCTTGCGTTACCGATCTGAAATACGGCACGGTACGCACGTTCGTTCCGACTGCTCTTTCCGGCCCCGAGACCAACGCGGCGCGGGGTCACCTAGGGCCAGTCCCGGTGGGCGGGACGGGCGGTAGATGACCCCGCGCTCAGGCGAAGGTGCCGGGTTGCGTTATAGGGCAGTCAGGAGAGCTTGGCCGGTAGCGTCTTCGGCTTGAAAGCGGGCCGGGTGGCCTCGTAGGCGGTGATGTCTTCCTCGTGCTGGAGGGTCAGGCCGATGTCGTCCAGGCCCTCGAGCAGGCGCCACCGGGTGTAGTCGTCGATCTCAAACGGCGCAACGATGGTGCCGCACTGCACGGTCTTGGAGACGAGGTCCACGGTGACCTGGGTGCCCGGGGCGTTTTCCAGCTCTTTCCAGATGAGCTCGATGTCGTCTTGGGCCACCTCGGCGGCGAGCAGGCCCTGCTTGCCGGAGTTGCCCCGGAAGATGTCGGCAAAGCGGGAGGACAGCACGGTTTTGAAGCCGTAGTCCTTGAGCGCCCATACGGCGTGTTCGCGGGAGGACCCGGTGCCGAAGTCGGGCCCGGCCACCAGGACGGAGCCGGCGTTGAACGGTTCCTGGTTGAGGATGAACGACGGGTCCTTGCGCCAGGCCGCGAAGAGCGCATCCTCGAAGCCGGTGCGGGTGATGCGCTTGAGGTAGACGGCGGGGATGATCTGGTCCGTGTCGACGTTGCTCTGGCGCAGGGGGACGCCGATGCCGGTGTGGGTGGTGAACTTTTCCATGGCGGGCTCCTAGGCTGCGTCGATGCGGACGGCGGGTTGCGGGGCGGGGTCCAGGTCCGAGGGCGAACTCAGGGTGCCGCGGATTGCCGTGGCAGCAGCCACCACCGGGGAGACCAGGTGGGTGCGGCCGCCCTTGCCCTGGCGGCCCTCGAAGTTGCGGTTCGAGGTGGAGGCGCACCGCTCCCCCGGTTCCAGCTGGTCCGGGTTCATGCCCAGGCACATGGAGCAGCCGGCAAAGCGCCATTCGGCGCCGAAGTCCTTGAAGACCTTGTCCAGGCCCTCGGCCTCGGCCTCGAGCCGGACGCGGGCGGAGCCCGGCACCACCAGCATGCGGATGTTGGGGTCCTTGGTGCGGCCCCGGATGATGTCCGCGGCGGCGCGCAGGTCCTCCATCCGGGAGTTGGTGCAGGAGCCCAGGAAGACGGTGTCCACCCGGATCTCCTTCATGGGGGTACCGGCTTCCAGGCCCATGTACTGCAGGGCCCGCTCCGCGGCCGCCTTCGCGTTCTCGTCGGCGAAGTCCTCGGGCGACGGCACCTTGGCGGACAGGGACACGCCCTGGCCGGGGTTGGTCCCCCAGGTCACGAAGGGTTCCAGGGTGTCGGCGTCGAGGTCCACCTCGACGTCGAACGTCGCGTCATCCTCGGAGCGGAGGGTGTTCCAGTACTCGACGGCGGCGTCCCACTCGGCCCCCTGCGGAGCGTGGGGACGGCCGTACATGTAGTCGTAGGTGGTCTGGTCCGGGGCCACCATGCCGGCGCGGGCGCCGGCCTCGATGGACATGTTGCAGATGGTCATCCGGGCTTCCATGGACAGCGCCCGGATCGCGGAGCCGCGGTATTCCAGCACGTAGCCCTGGCCTCCGCCGGTGCCGATCTTGGCGATGACGGCCAGGATGATGTCCTTGGCGGACACCCCCGGCTTCAGGGTGCCCTCGACGTTGATGGCCATGGTCTTGAAGGGCTTCAGGGACAGGGTCTGGGTGGCCATGACGTGCTCCACCTCGGACGTGCCGATGCCCATCGCCAGGGCGCCGAACGCCCCGTGCGTGGACGTGTGGGAGTCGCCGCAGACCACTGTCATGCCGGGCTGGGTGAGGCCCAGCTGCGGGCCGACGACGTGCACAATCCCCTGCTCGGCGTCGCCCAGGGAGTGCAGCCGCACCCCGAACTCCTGGCAGTTGTTGCGCAGGGTCTGGATCTGCGTGCGGCTGGTGAGGTCGGCGATTGGCTTGTCGATATCCAGCGTGGGAGTGTTGTGGTCCTCGGTGGCGATGGTGAGGTCGGGCCGGCGCAGCCGGCGCCCGGCCAGGCGGAGGCCCTCGAAGGCCTGCGGCGACGTCACTTCGTGGACAAGATGCAGGTCGATAAAGAGGAGGTCGGGCTGGGCATTGACTCCTTCGCCGTCACCTTTGCGCACTACGTGCGCGTCCCAGACTTTCTCGGCCAGTGTCTTTGCCACGGCCTTCTCCCTTCACTGCGGTTTGGTCCTTGCGGGTTTGTTCTCACCACTGAACCAGCCTGCCTGCGTAACGCGCCAGTGCACTGACTTGCATCTCAGATATTGAGACGGCAATATCATTCCATGGACAATTCTAGTGGAGTCGGTGTCATCGATAAAGCGGCCCATGTGCTTGACGCACTTGAGGCCGGCCCAACCACCCTGGCGCAGCTGGTTGCAGCCACGGGACTGGCGCGGCCCACCGTGCACCGGCTGGCACTGGCGCTGGTCCACCACCGGCTGGTCAGCCGGGACATCCAGGGCCGCTTCGTGCTGGGCAGCCGCCTTGTTGAGCTCGCATCGGCGGCCGGCGAGGACCGCCTGATTGCCTCCGCCGGCCCTGTCCTCATGCAGCTGCGCGATGCCACCGGCGAGAGCGCCCAGATCTTCCGCCGGCAGGGTGACTGGCGCGTCTGCGTGGCGTCCGCCGAACGGCCCATCGGGCTGCGGGACACCATTCCGGTCGGCACGCAGCTGTCCATGAAAGCCGGCTCCGCGGCCCAGGTGCTGCTGGCCTGGGAGGACCACGACCGGCTCCTCGAAGGCCTTCAGTCCGCCCGCTTTACGCCCACCGTTTTGGCCGGCGTCCGACGCCGGGGCTGGGGCCAGAGCCTCGGCGAGCGTGAGCCCGGGGTCGCCTCCGTCTCTGCCCCGGTACGCGGGCCGTCCGGTCGGGTGATTGCCGCGGTGTCCATCTCGGGCCCGATCGAGCGCCTGACCCGCCAGCCCGGCCGGCTGCATGCCGAAGTGGTGTGCAATGCGGCGCGCGTGCTGACCGAGGCGCTGCGCAAAACCGGCGACTGACGGCTTAGGCTGGCCGCATGAGTAGCTATGCGGTATTCCTGCGCGGCGTCAACGTCGGCGGCATCACCATCAAAATGGCCGACCTGAAGGAGGCCCTGAAGGCCTGCCCGTTCTCGGGCGTGAAGACGCTTCTGGCCAGCGGCAACGTGGTGCTGGCCAGCCGGCTCTCCCCCGCCGGAGTGAAGGAAGAATTCGAGGCCTGCCTCCGGAAGCGCTTTGGCTATGACGCCTGGGTGGTGGTCCTGGCTGCGGACCGGGTGGGCGAACTGGTGGCTGCCTGCCCCTACCCGGCGGACGACGCGTCCACCCACACGTACCTCACGCTCGGCTCTGATGCCGGCGTGCTGGCGGAGTTGTATGAGGCCGGCGCCGCCTTGGACGGGGTCGAGCTGACCAGCCTGGGTCCGGAGGCGCTGGCGTGGCTGGCGCCCGCCGGCGGCACACTGGAAAGCCCGTTCAGCAAACTGTCCGCAAAGCCGAAGTACAAGGCCTCAACCACCACCCGCAACCTGCGCACCATGATCAAGGTCCGGGACGCCGCGGCACTCCTTTAGCTGATCTGCCACCTCTACGAGATGCTCAGCGGGACGCTGCCTGCACAGCCTTGTTGAACGACCCCAGCCGGCTCACCTCCAGCTCCACCGGTTCCACCACCAGCTTCTCGGCGACGGCGGCGACGGCCGTCTGGAGCCGCTTCCGGGCCGCGGCCCCCCGGGCCCGCGCGGCGGCTCCCGCGATGAACTTCGCCAGGATGGCCAGGACGATCCCCAAGAGCGCTCCGCCGGCGATCATGACGGTGGGCACCGGCCAGCCCTCCACCCGGGGCACCTCCGGCACGGGGAGCTTGATGTAGCCCAGCACGGCCAGCGCGCCCAGCCAGACGAAACCGCCGAGTGCCGTCAGCAGCGCCAGCCACTGCACAATGTTGAACGGCGTCCACCACCAGGCCTTGTTCCCGGCCTTCAGCTCGGTCGAGGCAATGGCCTGGTCCAGCGCGTCCGGCAACTGCTCCCGGCCTTCGCGGGCGGCGCCCCGGATGACGGCGCGCCACGGCCCGGGTGCGCCGTTGGAGGCCGCATCGGCAAAGTCCCGGACGGCGGCGTCCGTGCGGGCCCGCTCCGGGGCACCGGCCGGTGGCAGCGACGTGCGGTTCAGCTCCGGCCGGGACCCCTCGCGGCGCAGGTTGAGCCGCCGGAGCGGGTCAGGCCGGAAGCGGACCAGCCAGCGGGTGACGGGCCAGCCGGTGCGGCGGGTCGATTCGAGCTGGTACGACCGGACCACGGCGTCCACCACCACCGGGACGTTGGCCGCGACCGCCAGTTCCTCTGCCAGCCGCGCCCGGGACGCGGCCCTGACTCCGGCCGCCTCCCCCGGGCCGGAGGCCTCGGCCAGCTGCGCCGAGGCCCGGGTGACGTCGGCCCCCAGGCGCTGCGACTGGGCCTGGCGCTGCGTCGCCACTTGGCGGATGGCGGCACGGACCTTGTCCAGGCCGGTTCCGGCCACCGCGGAGGCGCCCAGAACCTGCACCTTGCCCAGCCCGTCGCGCGCCAGGATGCCCCTGAGGGATTCCAGCACCGGCTGGACGTCCTGCTCCGGGAGCCGGTCAATCTGGTTCAGGACCACCAGGGTGACTGCGTTGTGGGATGCCAGCGGGGTAAGGAAATCGTTGTGCACCGCGGCGTCGGCGTATTTTTGCGGATCGAGCACCCAGACCAGGTCGTCCACCAGTCCCACCATGCGCTCCACGATCTCGCGGTTGGCGGCGCGGGTGGAGTCGAAGTCGGGGAGGTCCAGGAGGATCAGGCCGGTGGACTCGTCCGCAAAGCCGGACACCGGCCGGGCGTGGTGCCGGTTGCGGACCTCCAGCCAGTCCAGCAGCTGGTCGCTGCCCTCGGCACCCCAGATACCGGCCAGCGGTTCCGAGGTGGTGGGCCGCCGGGCGGCAGCTGTCGCGATTTCCTCGCCGCTGACGGCGTTGAACAGGGACGACTTTCCGCTGCCGGTGGCTCCGAAGAACCCGACGACGGTGTGGTCGGCAGAGAGGGAGCGCCGGGAGCTGGCCCGGTCCAGCACCTGCAGCACTCCGTCCAGGACGTCCTCCGGGAGCGCCCCGGCGGCCAGCTCGCGGGCCTCGTTCAGGGCCTCCAGCCGGCGGTCCAGCCGGGAGGCCTGGGCTGCGGCACCATGGCGGCTCACGCGCTGGCCGCCAGCCGGCGCAGGGCATCGGCATGGCCGGACAGGACTTCCGGGGCCACGCCGCCCGGGAACTCGAGCCGGGACAGGAAGCGCTCTTGTTCGTCCTGCAGCAGGCTCTGGCAGCGGGCGTGGAGATCCTCCCGGGCCTTTTGGGCGAGCCGGCGCACGGCGTCCTCACCGAACACCGCCTCCAGCAGCCGCTGACCGGCGATGGCGGTTCCGCCAGCGACGCCGACTTCCAGGCCGGTGAGTCCAGCCGTCATGGAGAACACCACGATCATCAGGGCAGCCCCAAGGCCGTTGATGCCAAAGGACAGCCAGCGGGCCTGGGTGCGCTTGCCCTGGCCCTCGGTCCGGATCAGTTCCATGAGGCTCCCCTGCCAGGCGCGGATCTCGGCGGCTGCCTTGTCGGCGAAGCCGTCGGACGTCCCGGACAGGTCGTCGCCGCCCAGCAGCTGCCGGCCGGCCGGGTCCGAGCGCCAGCGCGCATCGGCGTCCTCGGCCGCGTTCGCTGCCTCATCGAGAATAACCGCCTGCAGGCCGGTCTCAATCGCGGTCTCCACGCGTACAGCCGGCGCAGGTTCGCCCCGGAAAAATGCGCCAAGCCGGTCGCGGAAGCGCCCGATGTTCTGTTCCATGGCCCGGAAGAATTCACCCGTGCCCACAAAGTCCTGCCAGCGGGCCAGGACCTCGCCCCGCAGGAGGGCGCCGTCCCGGGTGGCCGCCAGAATTCTGGCGACGGCGTCCCGGTAGGCATCGCGCGCGTCCCCGGCGAGGACATCGGCGGCGCGTTCCTGCGCTCCGGCGGCCACCGCGACGGCCTCCACCCGGCCGCCCAGTGCCTTGACGGTTCCGTTGAGCGTCCGCCGGGCAATGTCTGCGCGGCTGGCGGCGTCCGCGGCGAGCTCCTGGAGCCATGTCCGCAGCGGCTCCACGGCGGCGGGCGGGAGCATGCCCATCCCGTCGAGCGGCGCCTCAGGGACCACAAAGAGCCGGGCCGCGCCCAGGCCCTCCCTGTTGAGCATGGACTGCAGGTCGGCGCTGACCTCGGCCTCGGCGGCCGGCGGGACACGGTCCAGCACAACAGCCACCATGATGTCGCGGGAGGCCGCGTCCAGCAGCAGGCGCCAGGGGACGGCGTCGGCATAGCGGTTGGCGGTGGTGACGAACACCCACAAATCGGCGGCGGCCAGCAGCTGGCCGGCGAGCTTGCGGTTGTCCGCGGAGATCGAGTCGACGTCGGGGGCATCCAGCAGCGCGATGCCCTGCGGGACGGCCGTCTCGGCCACCAGCACCAGCGACGTGATGGCGGCGGCGTCCGGGGTGGGCCCGGCCTGGCTGGCCGGCACCGGGTCCGCGGTCACCGTGCCGCGGATCCGGGCCAGGCTGGGCAGGACCCGCTGGTCCTCGAACCAGCGGCCGTCGCCGGGGTGGTGCAGCAGGATGGGCTGACGCGTGGTGGGTCGGATGGCGCCGGCGCGGGTGACTGCGTGGCCCACGAACCCGTTGACGAGCGTGGACTTGCCGGCGCCGGTGGAGCCGCCGACGACGGCCAGCAGCGGCGCGTCCAGGCTGCGGTACCGCGGCAGGATGTAGTCATCGAGCTGGGCGAGGGCGCTGCGGATGTCCAGCCGGGCATCGTCCGAGCCGGGCAGAGCCAGAGTCAAGGCAGTGGCAGCCAGGTCTCGGTGGACGGCTTCCAGCAGTTCAACTGCCACGCCGGTGTTTTCATCGGAGCTCACCGGAACATCATGTCAGTTCCGGGTCCTGCCGCCCCGCGTTGACACAGACGGACCCCGCAGGCTGTGCCTACGGGGTCCCAACTGTAGCGACGGGAAAGGTCTATCTTCGACCCTCTGCGTTTGCCTGTCGCGGTCAGCTGATCAAAATCGTGGACGCAACGCTGGGAACCCCGTTGCCGTCCATTGCGAACAGCAGGTAGCTGCCCGGCACCAGTACCCCGCGGTCCGCCGGCAAAATTAGCGTCGAGGTGTTGCCTGACACGGACGTGGCACTCAGCGGGATTCGCCGCTGGTCGGTGTTCACGCTATGGGTCACGGTACTCATCCGCATCAGGGAGAATTTGCTGACCGGCGCCCCGGTGGTGACCGAAATCGTGCTGCCGGCCGCGGCGGAGGCCGGTGCGGCCGCAATCGTCGGCCTGGTCCGCGCGCTGCCGTCGGCGTTGAGCAAGTAGGGCGGTGTGAAGATCTCCCCATCCAGGTGATTGGTGGTGCAGGTGTTACACAGCCCCCCGCCGCCGACGAATACCCGGCCATCGGGAAGAAGCGTGGCGACGCTGTGGTAGGTCCGGGGGATGGCCATCGGGGCCAGGGTGGTCCACTTTCCGGTCGCCGGATTCCATATCTCCGGAGACATCCGGGCACCTGTGTCCGTGAACACAACGGGGTTGGGCTGGCCGCCGAGCACGAGGACCTGGCCGTCGGGAAGTGCGACCCCGGTGGCGAACGACCGGGTGAACGCCATGTCCGCGGTCCGCGTCACCGTGACAGTTTTGTTGATGTCGATCGTGTAGGCCCGCGCCGTAGCCACGGAGTTGTCGTAGTCGGGTGACCCACCCACGGTCAGGATCTTTCCGACGTCGTACATTACGGCGTCGGCGTTCATCGCGTCCGGGCTGTCCGCACGCAGACCGGCCGAGGTAATGCTGCCGTCGCCGGCAGTCGTGATCCAGTTCATCTGGCGGCTCGGCCCGGCCTGGAACACCCGGCCACCGGAGGCGGCAAACAGCCAAGCGTGGTTGTCGGAACGGTACCCGCCCCGGGCGTCGGCCGTCAGGATGTTGTCAACGGGCACATTCTTCAAGGTCCTCCAGCCGCCGGCAGCTGACCAAACCTCCCCGTTCTTGCCGCCGATACCGCCCGACCAGGATCCCCCGATCGTGAACACTTCGCCGGTGGAGGTGGTCACGTTGCTTTGGTAGCCGCGGGCGATCTTCATGTCCGGCCCCGAGCTCCAGATATTTTTCTTGGGGTCGTAAATGGTGGTCTTCGAGCTGTTGGAGCCGCCGCTGATCATGATCTTTCCGTCCGCCAGTACGGACGTTCCGGGGCAGAACATGTCGTGACCGGTGTTGACCACCGTGGCCGGGCTCACCGCACCGGTGTTGAGGTCCAGGATGGATGTCTGGGTGTAGCCATTGCTGCCGCCGTAGGCGATCGGGGAATAGGCCGACCATGTAAGCAGCTTGTTGCCCGGCAGGACCGCGGCCGCGACTGGGACGATCGGGAAGTTGATGGTCGGGCCCCATGACCCCTGGGGTGGGCCAAGGAGGTTGACTTCGGCGGCATTGCTCCACGGACCGCGGTTGCCGGCCTCGGTGGTCGCGGTCAGCCGGACGTACCGGGCGCTGACCGGGGCGAAGGTCACCGTCTTTTGTGTGACGGTGTCCGGCCAGGCTCCGGTGGCGACGACGCTCCAGGCGGTGCCGTCGGAACTGACCGCGATCGAGTATTTGCCGATCCGCCCGTTCCTGTTGTCGGGGCGCGGGAGATATTGGAATCCCCCGATGCTTCGCGCCGCCTTGGTGTCGATCGTGATGGAGTGCGGCAGCGGCGCGGCCGGCGCCGGGGACCACCGGCTGTGCCAGAAAGTCGCGGCGCTGCCGTCAAGCACATTGGCGGCCCGGCCGTTCTGGCTGGTGACCTCTTCATCGCTGGCCGCAGCGGTCCACCCGGTCCGGGGCAGCACACCGGCTGTGGGCGCCGTCTGCCCAGCAAGCAGGTTGATCTCTGCGGCGTGGCTCCACGGACCTCGGTTGCCCGCCTCGGAGGTCGCAATCAGCCGGACATAGCGGGCGTTGACTGCGATAAAGGTAACTGTCTTCTCCGTGACGGTGTCCGGCAGGGTTCCGCGGGCCACCGGGGCGCTCCAGGTGGTGCCGTCGGTGCTCACCCGGATCTCGAAGCTGCCGACGCGCCCGTTCCTGTTGTCTGTCCGCGGCAGGTAGCGCAGGCCCCCGATGCTTTGCGTCGCCTTGGTGTCAATCGTTATGAAGTGCGGCAGGGGGGCCGCCGGCGCTGGGGACCACCGGCTGTGCCAGAAAGTCGCGGCACTGCCGTCCAGCACGTTGCTCGCCCTGCCGTTTTGGCTCGTGACCTCTTCATCGCTGGCCGAAGCGGTCCAACCCGTCCGGGACAGGGGAAGGACAGCGGCCTCCATCGCGGCGGCCGGCAGCGCCGCATTATGAAGGTGAAGTCCGGCCGCACCAGTGGCGCCCTGATGAGTCAACCCCTGGACCGAACCGTGACGGTGCGCAGTTGTCGCCGCCAGGGACTTGGGCAAGGCCACGGTCCCGTAGCCCACGATCAGGAAACTCCCAATAAAGAGAGCGATCCATTGGCGGCGGCCAAGTCGCCGGGTGTGACGACGCGGGGCCATTCTGCGCGTTCTCGGAATAAGCCCGTAGTGGATCGGTCCGTCATTGATATCCATCTTTGCCCCCGCCCAGCATTGCCCCCAGTAATAGAGCAGACGCTAGGCCGAGCAACTTGCGAAAACCTTGGGTGGCCTCGCTGCGTTCTACGACAACATGTAGGCGGGTCCGATTGCCCCGACTCTGGAAGTTCGGCCAGTAAGGGGAGCATTGGTGGGTGACGGTTAGAAAATGAGCCATCATGACGGTTGAACACCGGCCACCCGCTCCGAACGATTGGAGGGGTGATCGCTGTGGACGATCAGGAACAGTTTCGTCGGATGCATCTCGCTGAGGTGAATTGACAGCGGCGCGGCTTGGTATCACGCGGATTATCGTCGCAAAGGCGGCGGCGTTCGGAAGTCCGCCGAAGTAGAGCGCCCGGGGACCCCGCGATCCGAGTACTACGTCCGGGCGGTGAAGGCACCGAGGATCCGCGAATCGGGAGGCCCCTGTGGACGAGTAGGCGCGCGAGGCATGCCGTGAAGTCGCTGCCAGAGACGCCCCGTCGAGCAACCAAACGGACCCGAGAAATACGGCACAGCAACCATTGCCGAGGAAGGCCTCTGGGCCCGCCCAGGATGGGCAGGACGCCCCTGACACGCCCGGCATCTACACACGTTTTTGTTTTATAACCCTGCTTCACCGCCAAGGACAGAAGGACAACAGAAACGGCCCCGGGCTGTTGCCCGGGACCGTCTTATCTGTGACCCCAGCGGGATTCGAACCCGCGTTACCGCCGTGAGAGGGCAGCGTACTAGGCCGCTATACGATGGGGCCGCGTACTTTCCAGAACAGCATTCCTGCCGTTCGCGCTAAGTGAGTATTTCACACACTTGGCGGGTGTTTCAAATCGGCGGACCGATTCAAAACTCCTGATCAACCGCTGAATTCCGCGGATTTTTCAGAGCTGGGATACCAGGACTCGAACCTAGAATGACGGTACCAGAAACCGTAGTGTTGCCAATTACACCATATCCCAATGGAACTTTCGGGCCGCTTCCGAAGGTCTAAACCCTCGCTCCCGGCGCCTCAGCACGAGTAATTACTTTACCCGAGAGTTTTGCCGTGCACAAATCGGCCCCACGGTCGCCGGCAGAACAGCCTCCGGGGCCTCCGCCCGCCCGGCCGGGAGCCTAAAACCCTTGCCAATCCGGGGCAGACAAGTTTACGCTCGGTAAGTTACCAATGAGTAACCACCCCTCCCCCACATCGTTACGGGCAGCAGCGCGGGCTTTTTCCAGTGTTAGCTGCATCACAGGGGGCCGGCAGTAACGCTGCTGCCGGCAACGCCGTCGAGAGGAACCAGCAGTGACACAGCGCCGTGCCGTCAGCCGTATCGCCCGCACCCGGGCCCAACAGATCGCCATTGCCATCCTCGCCCTGCTGCTGGTGGCGTTGCTGGGGTTCTACACCCTCGTCACCGGACGGATCACGGATGGTTCCGCCCGGCTCAAGGAAGGCGCCGGGCAGGCCTCCGCCGGCGCGGAACAGCTGAAGGACGGTGCGGGGAAGCTCGCCACGGGCGCCGGCCAGGCGGACGACGGCGCCGGGAAGCTCTCTGCCGGAGCGGAGAAGGTGCATGCGGGGATCAGCCAGAAACTGGCCCCGGGGGCCGAAAAGCTCCAGGCCGGCGCGGCCCAGCTGGCCGCGGGCGCCGCCAAGATTGAAGCCGACGTCAACACCAAGCTCGCCCCCGGGGTCTACAAAGTGGACGACGGCGCGCAGAAACTTGCAGCGGGAGCCGTTCAGCTCTCCGCGGCGCTGACCCCCACGGCGTCCGGCAACGCCGAGAACAACCTGGCCGACGGCGCCACGCAGCTTGACGCCGGTGCGGCCAGGCTGGCGGCGGGGTCCGGGGACCTGGCGGCCGGAACGGCCCAACTCAAGGGCTACCGCGGGGCCAACAACAACCCCGAAGCCGGGACCGGCACAGCCGCGCTGGCGCAGGCGCTGGAACTCCTGCAGGCTGCCGCCTCGGACCCCGTGCAGGGCCTGGTGCCTTTGTCCGTGGTCAAGGACAAGATCGCCAAAATCACGGCCGGCGCCCGGAAGCTCGATGCGGGTGCAACCCAGCTGCAGGCCGGCGCCGGCCGCCTGAAGGAAGGGGCGGGGCAGCTGCAGGCGGGAACGGGGAAACTCAAGGCCGGATTCGGGACGCTGGCCGGCAAGCTCAACAGCCGCGACCCCAACAACCCCGGGGTGGTTCTGGGCACCGAACTGCTGGCTGACGGAACGTCGAAGATCCGGACCGGAATGGACGGCGTGCCGGGCGACCCCGCACGGCCGGGCCTCATCAAAGCCACCGCCAAGATGACGGAGGGCACCTCCCGCCTGGCCGACGGCACCGTGGCACTGAACGCCGGCATCAAGGGCGACCCGGCGGACCCGGCCAATCCCGGCCTGGTCGGCGGATCGCTGGCCCTCGCGTCCGGCGCCTCCGAGCTCTCGGCAGGCAACACCAAGCTGGCCTCGGGCTCCTCGCAGCTGTCCACCGGTGCGGACAGGCTCGCCGACGGGAACGCCCGCATTGCCGAGGGCACCGGCACCCTCTACTCCAGCGCAGCGGCTGTCTCGCCGTCGACCATGGTGAGCGTGCCGGACGCTGCGGCGGCACTGGGAATCGTGGCCGTCCTGGCCCTGGGCTCGATCGGCACGTACCTGGGGCTCCGGAACATCCGGACACGCGCCGCAGCGGAAGGCTAGGCCAGCAGCTCCAGCAGGGAACCGATCTCGCGGCCGGCATAGCCCGGGGCCGGTTCCCCGCCGCGGTTCAGCCAGACGCCCAAGAGGCCGGCCGCCGTCGAGCCGTCAGCGTCGAGGAGGCGGTTGTCGCCCACGTAGAGGGTTTCGCCGGCGCCCGTGCCGAGGCGGCGGACGCCCTCCAGGTAGATGGCCGGATCAGGCTTCGCTGCACCCACCGTGTCCGTGCCCACCAGCACGCTGATGCGCTCCAGGCCCGCGGCGTCCAGCTTGACCCGCTGGTAGTCGTGGACGTTGTTGCTCACCGCGCCGTAGGAGATCCCGGCGGCATCCAGGGCGTCCAGCACCGGGGTGACGTCATCGAAGGCGCGGATGTAGCCGTGCTGCCGGCTGGCGTAGGAACTGACCCAGTGCTCGGCCTGCTCGCCCTCCTCCAGCTCCACCCCGAAGTGGCCCAGGGCGGCCCGGCCGCGGAGCAGGCGCTGTTCATTGAACGTCAGCTCCCCGGCCAGGTACCGGTCATAGAAGTGGGTGGTCTCGTGGGTGAAGATCCGGCCGAACTTCTCCCACCCGGCCTGGTCCAGCCCGGGCAGGAGGTGTTCGCTGACATCGCGGAGGGCCGACGTCATGGAGAACTCAAGGTCCACCAGGGTGTCGTCGATGTCGAACAGCACCCCTTTGACGGCGCTTCCGCCGAGGCCGGCAGCGAGGGCACTGGCCACGGGGCCGGCCTGTGGACCGGCGGCAGCGCCGGGTGCGCTCATCATCAGCCGCGGAAGGCGCGCAGCCGGGCCACGGACGAGTCCTTGCCCAGGATCACCATGGATTCGAAGAGCGGCGGGGAGATCCGGCGGCCGGAAAGGGCCGTGCGGACCGGCCCGAAGGCCAGGCGCGGCTTGACGCCGAGACCTTCCACGAGGGCTTCCTTGAGGGCGGCCTGGATGCTTTCGGCGGTCCAGTCGGCCAGTGGTTCGAGCGCCGCCAGGGCGGCGTCGAGCACCTCGGTGAGGTTCTCCGGCAGGCCCTTGCGGGCGTCGTCGGCGACGTCGATGGCGTCGTCGGCCTTGAAGAGGAAGGCGAGCATCTCGGGAGCCTCGCCCAGCAGCGAGATGCGCTCCTGGATCAGCGGGGCCGCCTCGGCGAGGATCTCCTCCTCGCGGGCGGTCAGGGTCCCGCCCACCAGCCCGGCGGACTGCAGGTACGGGACCAGGCGGCCGCGGAAGTCCTCGGCGTCGAGCATCCGGATGTGTGTGCCGTTGATGGCCTCGGCCTTCTTGATGTCGAAGCGGGCCGGGTTGGCCAGCACGTCGTTGACGTCGAAGTGCTCGATCAGCTGGTCCACCGTGAAGATGTCCTCATCGGCGGAGAGGCTCCAGCCCAGCAGCGACAGGTAGTTGAGCAGGCCCTCCGGGATGAAGCCGCGGTCGCGGAGCAGGAAGAGGTTGGACTGCGGATCGCGCTTGGACAGCTTCTTATTGCCCTCGCCCATGACGTAGGGCAGGTGGCCGAAGACCGGGAGGTAGCTGGCAACGCCGATGTCCATCAGCGCGCGGATCAGCACCACCTGGCGGGGCGTGGAGGACAGCAGGTCTTCGCCGCGGAGGACGTGGGTGATGCCCATCAGGGCGTCGTCCACCGGGTTGACCAGCGTGTACAGCGGGGAGCCGTCGGCGCGGACAATCACGTAGTCCGGGATGCTCCCGGCCTTGAAGGTGATGTCGCCGCGGACCATGTCGGTGAACGTGACGTCCTCGTCGGGCATCCGCACGCGGAGGACGGGCTGGCGGCCCTCGGCTTTGAACGCGGCGAGCTGTTCCTCGCTGAGGTTCCGGTCGAAGTTGTCGTAGCCCAGCTTCGGGTCGCGGCCGGCCGCGCGGTGGCGGGCCTCGACTTCCTCCGGGGAGGAGTAGCACTCGTAGGCGTAGCCGGCCTCGAGGAGCTTGGCCACGACGTCCTTGTAGAGGTCCAGGCGCTGGGACTGGCGGTACGGTTCATGCGGTCCGCCGACCTCCACGCCTTCCTCCCAGGTGATGCCGAGCCACTTCAGGGCCTCGAGCAGCTGCTGGTAGCTCTCCTCCGAGTCGCGCGCCGCGTCCGTGTCCTCGATGCGGAACACGAAGGTGCCCTTGGTGTGGCGGGCGTGGGCCCAGTTGAACAGGGCCGTGCGGATCAGGCCGACATGCGGGGTGCCGGTGGGCGACGGGCAGAACCGGACACGTACCGGGGTGTCGGCGGTGACTTCGCTGGTCACACTGGAGGCGGAGCTGGAGACGGCGTCGGGCGCGGAGGGAGTAGTCATAGTGACTCCAACTTTACCGCCTGCGGCCGGGCGTCCTACCGCCGGGGTCCGCGGGCGGGGCGGGGGCGGGAGAGCGCCTTGCCGAGGTAGTATCCGGCCAGCACCAGCCCGGCCGCCAGGAAGGCCAGCGCCAGCCAGAGCGGGCCGTCCAGCGCGTGGACGGCGCGCGCCGCGACCGAGAACGTGCCGACCGACCCCAGCGCGAAGAGCAGGAAGGAACGGCGCTGCCGGTCGCCCTTAGCGGCGCCGGCCACCCTGCGGAGAAGCATGAGCATGGCTCTGCCCGGCCTAGCGGCGGACGATGGGGTTGGAGAGCCGGCCGATGCCCTCGATCTCGACTTCGAACCGGTCGCCGGCCTGAACAAGTCCGACGCCTGCCGGGGTGCCGGTCATGATGACGTCGCCGGGCAGCAGGGTGAAGGCCTGCGAGACGATGGAGACCAGTTCGCGGACACCGCGGATCATCTGGCTGGTGCTGCCGTCCTGGCGCAGTTCGCCGTTGAGCCGGCCCTGGATCTGCAGGTCCTCGGTGTCGAGTTCGGTTTCGATCCACGGGCCCAGCGGCGCGGAGGTGTCGAAGCCTTTGGCCCGGGCCCACTGCATGTCGGTCTTCTGGACGTCCCGGGCGGTGAGGTCGTTGCCGCAGGTGTAGCCGAAGATGACGTCGTCGACGCGCTCCTCGGGGACGTCCTTGCAGATCCGGCCGATCACAACGCAGAGTTCGGCCTCGAAGGACACTTCCTCGGAGAATTCCGGCAGGATGACCGGATCGTTCGGGCCCACCACGGAGGTGTTGGGCTTCAGGAAGAGCAGCGGCTGCGCCGGGACCTCGTTGCCGAGTTCCTTGGCGTGTTCCACGAAGTTGCGGCCGACGCCGACGACTTTGCTGCGCGGGATGATCGGGGCGAGGAGGCGCACGTCCTCGAGTTTGTGCCGCACATTGGTGCGTTCCACGCCGTTGAAGAAGGGGTCGCCGTGGATGACAGTGACTTCCTCACTGCCGGGCTCACCTTCCACAATGCCGTAGAGGGGATCAGAATCGACTACAAACCGGGCGATACGCATGGCTCCAAGCGTACCGTCTCCGGCGGCGCCCTCCTCCCGTGCGGTCCACGCCCGTATTGCCACTCTCGTACTACCACTCTCGTATTACGACGTGCCGCTGTCCCGGCGCAGGTACTGGAGCTGGGCGGCGACGGAGAGTTCGGCCGCGGGACGGACGGCGGGGTCGACGGCGGCGTACACGGCGTCCGCCACGGCGGACACCCCGGCGCCGGCGCCAAGGTCGGCGAGTGCGGAGCGGATCTGGGCGAGCCGGTCCTCGCGGTGGTCCCGGTAGGCGCGGACGATCGCATCCAGTGCCGGCAGCATGGGCCCGTGCGCCGGCAGGACGGTGGCGGCGCCGAGGCTTTCCAGCCGGTCCAGCGACGCCAGGTAGTCCCCCAGGGTGCCGTCGGGATAGTCCAGGACCGTGGTTCCCAGGCCCAGGATGGTGTCGCCGGTGAGGACCGATCCCTGGGCACCGTCGGCGGGCAGGTGGAAACAGACCGAGTCCGAGGTGTGGCCGGGGGTCGCCAGCACCCGGATTTCCGCCCCGGCGGCGTGGATGACCTCGCCGTCGGACAGCGGGCTGCCGCCGTGGCAGTGGGCCGGATCCATGGCGCGGACCGGCGCCCCGGTCAGTTCGGCGAACCGCGCGGCGGCGGCGGTGTGGTCCGCGTGCCGGTGGGTGATGAGGATGAGCTCGACGGCGCCGGCCTGGGCCAGTTCCTGCAGGTGCGGTTCGTCCAGCGGGCCGGGATCTACCACAACTGTGCCGGCCGCGCCCGGGCCGGAAATCACGTAGGAGTTGGTCCCGTGCAGGCTCATCGGCCCGGGGTTGGGGGCCAGCCTGAATCGGGTCAGCTCTGTGCTGCGCACCATGGCGCGGGGGTCGTCCGGGATCACACGTCCATCTTCCCACCGATCGGCCGCCTCACACGAGCAGCAGCACCGCGATCACGGCCGGCAGCAGCGCCTCGGCGATGGCACTGGCCCACAGCCGCCGCTCCGAGAGCACCAGAATGATGCCGAGGAGCACATGGCCGAGGCTGGTGAACAGCAGCAGCGCTTTGCCGGCCGCAGGCTCCGGGCCCGTCAGCAGCACCGCGCCGATGATTGCCCCGACGCCCCAGATCATGTTGTAGAACCCGAGGTTGAAGACCCACATCCGCACGGTCTCCGTGTCCTCCGGCTTGATGAGGAACAGCCGGTAAAAGCGCTGGTTCCGGAAGAAGAAGGACTCCAGGATTCCGACGAGGATCAGCAGGGTCCCGACAATGATGCCCAGAACCTGGATTAGTCCAGTCATGCGCCCTATTGTGCCCCTGCGGTGTGCGAGCTGCCAGAGGCGTCCTGCACGCCTGGCGGTTGCCGGCCGACGCGGGTGCGGTTAACGTCCGACGGCGGCCGGCACCGGAAGGTGCGGACCGCCGTCGGGCGTTGCGTGCGTTGGGTGCCCTGCCGCTCAGGCGAGTCGGGTCAGCCAGCCGTGGGTGTCTTCGACGGTGCCGGTCTGGATGCCCAGGAGCTGTTCGCGGATGGCCATGGTGGTCTCCCCCGCCGCCGCATCCTCGGAGCCGATGAACTCGGTCTCGTCCTTGAGCACGCCGATCGGGGTGATCACCGCGGCCGTGCCGCAGGCGAAGACCTCGGCGATCTCGCCGGAGGCCACGCCGTCGCGCCATTCGTCCAGGGTGATCTTGCGCTCGGTGACCTCGCGGCCCATGTCCCGGGCGACCTGGATGACGGACATCCGGGTGATGCCTTCCAGGATGGTGCCGCTGAGGGCGGGGGTGACCAGGGAGCCGTCCTTCATCACGAAGAACACGTTCATGCCGCCGAGCTCTTCCACGGCGTTGTCGTTGAACTGGTCCAGGAAGAGCACCTGCTTGCAGCCGTGCGCCTCGGCCTCCTGCTGCGCGATCAGCGACGCGGCGTAGTTGCCGCCGCACTTCGCGTCGCCGGTGCCGCCGCGGCCTGCGCGGGCGTAGTGGCGGGAGATCCAGATGGAGACCGGCTTGAGCTCGCCGCCGAAGTAGTTGCCGGCCGGGGATGCGATGACGCGGAAGGACACTTCGCGGGCGGCCCGGACGCCGAGGAACGCTTCCGTGGCGATCATGAACGGGCGCAGGTACAGGGCTTCGCCGTCGCCGGCTGGGACCCATTCCTTGTCCACGGAGACCAGTTCGCGGATGGCGCCGAGGAAGTACTCTTCCGGCAGTTCGGGGAGCGCCAGGCGGCGGGCCGACTTGTTCAGGCGGGCGGCGTTGGCTTCGGGGCGGAACGTCCAGATGGAGCCGTCCGCGTGCCGGTAGGCCTTGAGGCCCTCGAAAATCTCCTGCCCGTAGTGGAGCACCGCGGCGGAGGGGTCCAGGGAGATGGGGCCGTAGGCCTCAACGCGGGCATCGTGCCAGCCGCCCTTGCCCTCGGCGTCGACGCTGTAGTCGACAATCGCGGTGTGGTCGGTGAAATGGTTGCCGAAACCCGGGTTCGCCAGGATGGCAGCACGTTCTTCAGCGGACTTCGGGGTCGCCGAAGGATGCTGGGTGAATTCGACGCCATGGGCAGTCTGAGTCATGGTTCCTCCACGGTCGGCTGCCTTGGTGTGAACCTGGTTCGTCGTCGGACCACGGCAGCATGTTGGTGATTCGAAACAAGCTTACGCCCGCTCCGGCAAGGGGCCGGCTGCCCCGTGCCGGAGCGGGCCTGGGAGCAGGCCTACAGGGCGGCGGCGATCGCGTCGCCGATCGCGCTGGTGCTGCGGGGTGCGGTGCCGCGGGCCGCGACGTCGGCCTCCACTGCGGCCTCGATCTTACGGGCGGCGGCGGCGTAGCCCAGGTGGTCCAGCAGGAGCGCGGCGGAGAGGATGGCCGCCGTCGGGTCCGCCTTCTGCTGGCCGGCGATGTCCGGCGCCGAGCCGTGGACGGGTTCGAACATGGACGGCGCGGTGCGCTCCATGTTGATGTTGCCGGACGCCGCGAGGCCGATGCCGCCGGTGACGGCGGCAGCCAGGTCGGTGATGATGTCGCCGAAGAGGTTGTCCGTGACGATCACATCGAAACGGGCCGGATCCGTGACCATAAAGATCGTGGCGGCGTCGATGTGCAGGTAGTCGTGGGTGACCTCGGGGAACTCCTGGGCCACGGCCTCGACGGTGCGCTTCCACAGGTGGCCGGCGAACACCAGCACGTTGTGCTTGTGCACCAGCGTGAGCTTCTTGCGCGGACGGTCGTTGGCCCGGCGGAAGGCATCCCGGACCACGCGCTCCACGCCGTGGGCGGTGTTGAGCGAGACTTCGGTGGCCACCTCGTGCGGGGTACCGGCGCGCAGCGTCCCGCCGTTGCCCACGTACGGGCCCTCGGTGCCCTCGCGGACCACGATGAAGTCGACGTCGCCGGGGTTGGCGAGCGGGCTGGCGGTTCCCGGGTAGAGGCGGGAGGGCCGCAGGTTGACGAAGTGGTCCAGGCTGACGCGCAGCTTGAGCAGCAGTTCCCGCTCGATGATGCCGGACGGGATCCGCGTGTCGCCCGGAGCGGCGCCGACGGCGCCGAAGAGGATGGCGTCGCGGGTGCGGAGATCGGCGAGGGTCTCGTCCGGCAGCGTCTCCCCCGTCTCGAGCCAGTGCTGGGCACCGAGCTTGTAGGAGGTCTGCTGCAGCACAATGCCCTCTGCCGCGGCAGCCTTCTCGAGGACCTTCACGGCCTCCGCCGTCACCTCGGGGCCAATGCCGTCGCCGGGAATAACGGCCAGATCAATTGTGGATGCGCTCATGTTTTCAGCGTAGCCAAGTCATCCACATGCTGGTCAATTCGTCTCACCATCCGAACAAGGTCGGCTACCGGCGCGGGTTAAGGGCGTCGAGGTGGCAGTTCGCGGCAATGTTTGCGGAAAACACTGCCGTGAACTGCCACCTCGATGGCGGGCGACGCGAAAGCTATGCCTCCGCGGGCTCCTCGTACTTGGGGAACACCGGTGCCGGGGCCGGCAGTAGCGTGCCGGCGGCGATCGGGATGCCGAGGGCGCTGAACTCCCGGGCCTCCCCCTCCGGCTGGCCCAGGGTGTCCAGGATGGCCGCCGTCGCCGCCGGCATCACCGGCTGGGCGAGGATGGCGACAATCCGCAGCACCTCGAGGGTGACGTACAGGACCGTGTTCATGCGCTCGACGTCGGTCTTCCGCAGCACCCACGGCGCCTGCTCGGCGAAGTAGGCGTTGGTGTCACCCAGAACGTTCCAGATGGCCTCCAGGGCGCGGCTGAACTCCTGCTTTTCGAACGCGGCGCGGGAGATGTCCAGCAGCCCGTTAGCCTGGCCCAGCAGGGCCGCGTCCTCGGCGGTGAAGCCTCCGGGGACGGGCACGGTGCCGCCGCAGTTCTTCGCGACCATGGACAGCGACCGCTGGGCCAGGTTGCCGAAGTTGTTGGCCAGGTCCGAGTTCATCCGGCCCACGATCGCGTCGTGGCTGTAGGAGCCGTCCGCGCCGAACGGCACTTCACGGAGCAGGAAGAAGCGCACCTGGTCCAGGCCGTACTGGGCCACCCAGTCCGCCGGGGCCACCACGTTGCCAAGCGACTTGGACATCTTGACGCCCTGGTTGTGCAGGAAGCCGTGGATCATGACGCGCTTGGGCAGTTCCAGGCCGGCGGACATAAGGAACGCGGGCCAGTACACGGCGTGGAAGCGGGAGATGTCCTTGCCGATCACGTGCACGTCGGCGGGCCAGTACTTCGTGAACAGCTCGGATTCCGTATCCGGGAAGCCGACGCCGGTCAGGTAGTTGGTCAGCGCGTCCACCCAGACGTACATGACGTGCTCCGGGTTGCCGGGGACCGGGACGCCCCAGTCGAAGGAGGTGCGGCTGATCGAGAGGTCCTCGAGGCCGCCCTTGACGAAGCTGATGACCTCGTTGAAGCGGTTGTGCGGGGCGCCGAAGGACGGGTGGTCGGCGTAGAGCGCCAGCAGCCGGTCCTGGTAGGCCGAGAGCTTGAAGAAGTAGCTCTCCTCCTCGGTCCAGGTCACCTTGGTGCCGGTTTCGGAGGCGTAGCGGAGGCCGTCGGCCTGCACTTCGGTCTCGTCCTCCACGAAGTAGCGTTCGTCGCGGACCGAGTACCAGCCGGCGTACTTGGAGAGGTAGATGTCCCCGTTGGCTTCCATCCGCTGCCAGAGGGCCTTGGCCGCCTCGTAGTGGTCCGGGTCCGTGGTGCGGATGAAGCGGCTCAGGGAGATGCCCAGGTCATCGCTCATCTGCCGGAACGCGGACGAGTTGCGGTCCGCGAGCTCCTTGACGGGGATGCCTTCCTTTTCCGCCGTCTGCTGCATCTTGAGGCCGTGCTCGTCCGTGCCGGTCATAAAGAACACGTCGTAGCCGTCCAGGCGCTTGAAGCGTGCCATCGCATCGGTGGCGATGACCTCGTAGGCGTGGCCGATGTGCGGCACGCCGTTGGGGTAGCTGATGGCCGTGGTGATGTAGAACGGGGTTTTTTCGGAAGTGGTCACAGCTTTAACCTAGATCAGTTCGGTGAGGGTATCGCTCTGGCGGACAAGTTCGTGGTCATGTGAAGCGACCAGGACGGCGATTCCGTCCGACGTGGTGTCCTTGAGGATGCTGATGATGCGGTTGGCCGCGGACCGGTCCAGGCTCGCGGTGGGTTCGTCCACCACCAGCACGCGGGTGCCGAGGATCAGGGCGCGGGCGATCGCCACGCGCTGGCGTTCGCCGCCGGAGAGCTGGGCCGGGCGGTGGCGCATGCGCCGGCCCAGGCCCACCAGGTCCAGGAGGTCCTTGGCCATGTCGCGGCGCTTCTCCACTTCGCCGTCGGGCACGGCCGGCAGCAGAACGTTCTCCAGGGCGCTCATCCCGTCGATCAGTGCACCGCCCTGGTCCACGTAGCCGATCAGGGCGCGGCGGCGGTCGGCGATTTCGTCGTCGCCCATGGTCTCCAGGGAGTCGCCTTCCCAGAACACCCGGCCCGACGTCGGCAGGGTCAGGCCCGCGCCGACGGTCAGGATGCTGGTCTTGCCGGAGCCGCTGCGGCCGGCGACGCAGTGCATCTCGCCGGCGTGCAGCGTCATGTTGAAGTCGTCCACGACGTTGACGGCCTCGGCTCCACCCTTGCCTCCGCCGTAGTGGATGGTGATGTTGCTGAGCTCCAGCGGCGTGGCGTGGTCGGTGGCCTTCACGATCGTGTTGGCGCGCGTCTGGTGGGCACCGCGGCGGGTGCTCGCCGTCATCCGCTCGTGAGCCTCACGGTCAAGGTTCAGGTCGTTGTTCATCGGACCACTTTCGTTGCAATTGGAATCCAGCAAAGTACGGCCACGAGCCCGGCGACAGCGGCCCAGAGCGCGGCATAGGGGGCGAGGAGGAGTCCGACGCCCAGGGCGCCCAGGACACCGAGGGGCAGCGCGACCGTCCCCACCATGGCATTTTCGAAGAAGCGGACCTGGCCCAGCATGTCCGGGTTCCAGCCCATGGCCTGCAGGGTGCCGAGGTACTGGCGTTTGGCCTGCAGTTCGAAGCGTCCGGTCACCATGGTCAGGATCAGCCCGACGGCGACGCCGGAGAGGCCGAGGATGATGCTCGGCAGTGCGATGGACGTGGCGGCCAGGCCGCTGAGGGCGCTCGCCCCGGCGGCGCGGGGAATGTCGATCAGCAGGGCCACCATGCCGCCGACGGCTGCCGCGAAGACGCCGACGGCGACGGCCAGGGAGATGGTGTTGAACTTGTTGGTGCTCAGCTGGCGGTTGGCGAAGGTCAGCGGGGAATCGACGGTGATGAGGCGCTCGTCGTGCTGCGGCTCCTGGTCCACCACCTCGCGGTGGCGCAGCTGCTGGGCTGCGAAGAAGGCCGCGCCCGCATAGAGCACCAGCACGGAGGCCGAGACGATCGCCGTGGCGGGGTTCCAGCTGAGCAGGCTGAGGAGGATTCCGGCGGTGGCCAGCAGGGCCGCGCCGACGCCGAATTCAGCCAGGACCCAGGACCGGATCCGGCCCTGCGTCCAGCCCATGGCGCGCAGGATTCCGGCCTCGGTGCGGCGTTTCCGGACGTAGCTCACGGTCGAGGCGCCGGTCAGCAGCGCGGCGCCGCAGAGGGTGAGGAAAAGCAGGGTCAGGTTGGTGCCGGTGAGGGAACCGGAGACGGCGTCCGCGGCGTCCTGGCGGACCCAGGACTGCTGGACGGTGCCGAGCGGGGATTCCTTGCCGGCGTCGTCCTTGGAGTAGCCGGGGACGAAGATGGACGCGTCCTCGCGGGCCGAGCCGGCCACGATGGTGGCCTGCAGGCCCATGTCGCGGATCTCGTTGGCGAGCTTCTCGACGTCGGGCTGCGCTTCCTTCCAGCTGCCGGGCACCTTGGCGCGGATGCGCACGGCGTCGATCACGGCCGCGTTGTCCTCGTAGCCGCGGGCAGCGGCGAGGCCGTAGTAGTCGGTGATGGCGCCGGCGGACTGGCTGGCCAGGCCCGTGGCGCTCAGCGAGGGCTTCAGCTCGGTGTTCTCGACATCCTTGCCGGAGGCGTCCTTGGTGAGGGTGAACGGGGTGGGGTCGTAGCCGCCCAGGGGCAGGCGGTTGACGTCGCCGGCCGCCTCCTTGACCTGCTCGGCGTCGAACGTTCCGTACACCATGGCCAGCGGCGTGGCGGGGGTGGCGCCGGTCTCGAGGCTCTCGCGGTAGGACCGTTCGTCCACGGGCTTGCGCTGGGTCTGGTCGACGGGGGCGCCGGCGGCGGACTTCTCGGGCAGGCGGTTGACCGTGACCCAGTCGCCGGGGACGGCGCTCTTGTCGACGGCGCCGTTGCCGGCGGTCTCGCCGTCGGTGTACTTCGGCGCGGAGGCGAAGTCGGTGCTCCAGGTGGCGGGGTTGTAGAGGCCCTGGCTGAAGGTGCCGGTGTCGCCGATCAGCTGGCTGAGGTCCTTGGACCCGGGCCAGGCCAGGGCGAACGGGGACTTGGACACGAACGGGAGGTAGTCCTTGTCCAGTGAGCGGGTGACGGTTCCGACGTCCTTGGTGACGTTGCCGGAGGCGTCGATCTCCTCGATCTTGACCGAGTATTTGAGGTCGAGGGACGTGCCGGAGCGGACGATCAGCGGGATCGCCTGCGAGTTTTCCGTCAGCTGTCCGTTGCGCTTGGCCTGCTGGTACTGGCTCATGAGCGGTGCCCAGTACTTGAGCTTGACGCCGAGGAAGTCGGGGCCTTCCTTCAGTTCGTCCATGCCGATGCCGGTGGTGAAGAGGCTTTCGAAGTGGCGGCCGATCGCGCCGGCGTTGCGGGCGTCGGCGGGCGGGGCCTTCTCGAGCGGGGCGAGGAAGTCGCCGGCGGACCCCAGCAGCGCACGCTCGGAGACGGGGTCGACGGCGACGACGGATTCGGTCACCTGCGGCGCGAGCGGCAGGGAGACGGACAGGTTGAAGAGGTTGTGCTCGGAGCCGCCGGCGGGGGCCGGGAACTTGATGCCGGTCTCCCCCTCGGGCCCGGCGATGCGGACGTTGCTGCCGCCGGCCACCGTCTCCTCGATGAGCCGGGCCTTGCCGAGGGATCCTTCGGCCATGGTCTTGAAGAGGGTCTGGTCGGAATGCCCGTCGGAGCTGACGGCGCTGGCCGTCAGCCGGTAGCGCTTGGGCGTGTCGGACAGGACGGATTCGGGGGCCGGCCACTTGCTCGGGTCGGTGGCGGTGGGGTCCCCCGCGGTGCCGGCCAGTCCGGCGTTGAAGCCGAGGTAGTCCGTGGCGTCCAGGCGCGGGGACTCGAGGTTCTGGGTGACGCGGGAGACGAGGCTGATCGGGGCAGCCACGGAGGTGCCGGAGAGCTTCCGGAGGGAGTCCAGCTGGTCGAAGCTGATGCCGCCCTGGCCGGAGGCGATTTCCGGCTGCATGAGCCCGCCGTTGTCGTCGGCCTTGGCCTGGACCAGGATGTCGTACAGCCCGCGCGAGTTCTGGTCGACGGTCCGGTTCAGGGCAGCCTGCGACTGCCCCTGGACGAGGACCGACAGGCACATTGCCGCGATCAAAATGGACGCGGTCAGCAAAAGCACTCTGCTTCTGATGAACCTCTGGACGGCGTTCATTGGGCTCCTGAAAGCTGGATTGCGTGCGCACACCAGTGGTCATTCCAGGCGGAAATGACGGCGTCCCCTGCCGGGTGTGCAAAAGTAAAGGCCGGGGCTGCCGGCCGGATCCGAAATTCGGACCTAGCCATTGTACGCAGACCGGCCATGCCTTCGGGGACACCGGCGGCGGCCTGTGCCGCCGCCGGTGCCCCTACCGGGGAACTCAGTCCTCGAGGTCGACCTCGCGGACCATTTCGGCCCCGATTCCGGCCTTGATGGCGTCGAGGACCTGCTGCGGGACGGAGCTGTCGATGGTCAGGAGGGCGAGCACCTGGCCGCCCTCGTCCTGCCGCGCCACCTGCATGCCGGCGATGTTGATGTTGTTCATGCCGAGGATGTGGCCGATGGTGCCGATCACGCCGGGGCGGTCGGCGTAGGCCACCACCACGAGGTGTTCGCTGATGGGGATTTCCACCTCGAAGCCGTTGATCCCGACCAGCTTCTGGACCTGCTTGGGGCCCGTCAGGGTGCCGGCCACGGAGATCTGCGAGCCGTCGCTCAGGGCGCCGCGCAGGGTCAGGACGTTGCGGTACGACTCGGTGTCCGGCGTCGTGATCAGTCGGACGTTGATGCCGCGCTGCTCGGCGATCACCGGGGCGTTGACGTAGGAGACCTGCTCGGTGACGACGTCGGCGAAGATGCCCTTCAGTGCCGCGAGTTCGAGGACCTTGACGTCCAGCGAGGAGATTTCGCCGGCCACCTCGACGTCGAACTGGGTGAGCGAGGCGTGGGTCATGGCGGTGAAGATGCGCCCCAGCTTTTCAATCAGCGCGATGCCGGGCCGGACGTCGGGGGCGATCACGCCGCCGGCGACGTTGACCGCATCCGGGACGAGTTCACCGGCGAGGGCGAGGCGGACGGACTTGGCGACCGAGACGCCGGCTTTTTCCTGGGCTTCGTCCGTGGACGCGCCCAGGTGCGGGGTGACCACCACGTTGTCCATGCCGAAGAAGGGCAGGTCGGTGCTGGGTTCCTTGACGAACACGTCGATTCCGGCTCCGGCGATCTCGCCGGCCTCGAGCGCCGCGTGGAGCGCCTCTTCGTCGACGAGGCCTCCGCGGGCGACGTTGACGACGTAGGCGGTGTTCTTCATCTTCTTGAAAGACTCGGCGCCGAGCATGCCGACGGTTTCCGGGGTCTTGGGCATGTGGATGCTGATGAAGTCAGACTGTGCCAGGAGCTCATCGAACGTCACCAGCTGCACGCCGAGCTGGGCGGCGCGGGCGGACGTGATGTAGGGGTCGTACGCGAGGATCTTGGTGTCGAAGCCCTTGAGGCGGGCGGCGACGAGCGCGCCGATCCGGCCAAGGCCGATGATGCCGATCTTCTTTTCGAAGAGCTCGGTGCCGGTGTACTTGGAGCGCTTCCACTCTCCGCCCTTGAGCGCGGCGGATGCCTGCGGGATATGGCGGGCGAGGCTCAGGATGTGGCCCACGGTGAGTTCGGCGGCGGAGACGATGTTCGAGGTGGGGGCGTTCACCACCATGACACCGGCCTGCGTGGCGGCCTTGATGTCAACGTTGTCGAGGCCGACGCCTGCGCGGGCGATCACCTTGAGGTTCTTCGCGGCGGCGATGGCTTCAGCGTCCACCTGGGTGGCGGAGCGGACCAGGATCGCGTCGGCGTCGGCGATCGCAGAGAGCAGCTGGGAACGGTCCGCGCCGTCGGTCTGCCGGATCTCAAAGTCCGGGCCGAGGGCGTCGATCGTGGCGGGGGAAAGTTCCTCAGCGAGGAGTACAACAGGTTTGGTGCTTGTCACCGGTGACCTCTTTAGCTCTCTTGTGTTCAGGTGGGGATTTTGGTGCGACATGTGGTGCGGGGTGGTGCTTTACAGCAAGGAAGCCGGACCCCAGGATCTGGTGTCCGGCTTCCTTGCCGGGTCAGGAATTAGCGGGCTGCGGAGCCTTCGACGTAGTCCGCGTCCTGCTGCTGCCAGGCGAAGAGCGACCGCAGCTCGCGGCCGACGGCCTCGATCGGGTGTGCCTCGGCTTTGGCGCGCAGTTCCTTGAACTCCGGGGCGCCGGCGTCCTGGTCGTCGATGAAGCGCTTCGCGAAGGCGCCGTCCTGGATGTCCTTCAGGACTGCCTTCATGTTTTCCTTCACCTCGGGGGTGATGACGCGCGGGCCGGAGACGTAGTCGCCGTACTCTGCGGTGTCGGAGACGCTCCAGCGCTGCTTGGCGATGCCGCCCTCCCACATGAGGTCAACGATCAGCTTGAGCTCGTGGAGCACCTCGAAGTAGGCGATCTGCGGCTGGTAGCCGGCCTCGGTGAGGGTTTCAAAGCCGTACTGGACCAGCTGCGAGACGCCGCCGCAGAGGACTGCCTGCTCGCCGAAGAGGTCCGTCTCGGTCTCTTCGGTGAAGGTGGTCTTGATGACGCCGGCGCGGGTGCCGCCGATGGCCTTGGCGTAGGACTTGGCCAGGTCCCAGGCGGCGCCGGAGGCGTCCTGCTCCACGGCGATGATGTCCGGGATGCCGCGGCCGGCCTCGAACTCGCGGCGCACGGTGTGGCCGGGAGCCTTCGGGGCGATCAGGATGACGTCGACGCCCTCCGGGGCCTTGATGTAGCCGAAGCGGATGTTGAAGCCGTGGGCGAAGGCTAGGGCCTTGCCGGGGGTCAGCTTGTCCTTGATGGAGTCGTTGTAGATCGCGCGCTGGTGCTGGTCCGGCGCCAGGATCATGATGACGTCGGCCCATTCGGCGGCGTCGGCGACGTTCTTGACGGTGAAGCCGGCATCCTCGGCCTTGGCGATCGACTTCGAGCCTTCCTTGAGCGCGATGGCAACCTCGACGCCGGAATCGCGCAGGTTCAGCGCGTGGGCGTGGCCCTGGGAGCCGTAGCCGACAATGGCAACCTTGCGACCCTGGATGATCGACAGGTCTGCGTCGTCGTCGTAGAACATTTCAGTCACTTTGCGTAACTCCTCATTAGTGGTTTTCGGTGATGTCTTGGGTGTTGCGGTCACGCTGCGCTGGCCGTGCTGATGCGCTGCGCTGGTCCTGCTTATGCGCTGCGCAGGGCCCGGTCGCTCATGGAGCGGGATCCCCGCCCGACGGCCAGGGTGCCGGACTGCACGATTTCGCGGATGCCGAAAGGCTCCAGCACCGACAGCAGTGCCGTGAGCTTTTCCGGATGGCCTGTTGCTTCAATGACCACCGACTCTGTGGAGACGTCGACCACTGATGCGCGGAACAGGTCTGCAGCCTGGGTGACCTGCAGCCGTGTTGCGGCATCCGCACGTACTTTGACCAGGATGTGGTCACGCTGTACGGAAGATTCGGAGGTGAGCTCCACGATCTTGATCACGTTGACCAGCTTGTTCAGCTGCTTGGTGACCTGTTCGATGAGCTCGCCGTCGGCGTCGACGACGACGGTCATCCGGGACATGCCCGGAACTTCCGTCGGGCCGACGGCCAGGGAGTTGATGTTGAAGGCCCGGCGGGCGAAGAGGCTGGCGACGCGGGTCAGCACACCGGGCTTGTCTTCGACCAGAACGGAGAGTGTGTGGCGGGTCATGGTCAGTCCTCCTCTTCCCATTCGGGGGTCATGTTGCGGGCAACCTGGATCTGGTCGTTGCTGACTCCGGCGGGGACCATCGGCCACACCATGGAGTTGGGGCTCACGACGAAGTCAATGACCACGGGGCGGTCGTTGATTTCCAGGGCCTTCTGGATGGTGGCGTCGATGTCCTCGTCGCGTTCGCAGCGTAAGGAGGCGCAGCCGTACGCGTCCGCGAGCTTGACGAAGTCCGGAATGCGGACGGTGTCGTGGCCGGTGTTGAGGTCGGTGTTGGAGTAGCGGCCCTCGTAGAAGAGGGTCTGCCACTGCCGCACCATGCCCAGGGAGGAGTTGTTGATGACGGCAACCTTGATGGGGATCTTGTTGATGGCGCAGGTGGCCAGTTCCTGGTTGGTCATCTGGAAGCAGCCGTCGCCGTCGATGGCCCACACCACGCGGTCCGGGTTGCCCACCTTGGCGCCCATGGCGGCCGGCACGGCGTAGCCCATGGTGCCTGCCCCGCCGGAGTTCAGCCAGGCGTGCGGGCGTTCGTACTTGATGAACTGCGAGGCCCACATCTGGTGCTGCCCCACGCCTGCGACGTAGACGCCTTCGGGCCCGGTGAGCGCACCGATGCGTTCGATCACGCGCTGCGGCGCGGTGAGGCCGTCGTCGGGTTCGGTCCAGCCCAGCGGGTAGGTTTCCTTGAGGTTGTTCAGGAATGCCCACCAGTTGGTGTAGTCCGGGGTGCCGGCGGTCTCGAACAGGGTGCGCAGGGCCTCGGTCAGTTCCGGAATGATCTCCTTGACCGAGCCCACGATCGGGACGTCGGCGGTGCGGTTCTTGGAGATCTCGGCCGGGTCGATATCCGCGTGGATGACCTTGGCGTTCGGGGCGAAGGACTTCAGCACGCCCGTCACCCGGTCATCGAAGCGGGCCCCCAGCGTGATCAGGAGGTCCGACTGCTGCAGGGCGGTCACGGCCGAAACCGTGCCGTGCATGCCGGGCATGCCGAGGTGCTGCGGGTGCGAGTCCGGGAAGACGCCGCGTGCCATGAGGGTGGTGACCACGGGGGCGCCGGAGAGTTCCGCGAGTTCCAGCAGCTCCGCCGAGGCATGTGCCTTGACGACGCCGCCGCCGACGTAGAGCACGGGCTTGCTGGCGGCCGCGATGAGCCGGGCGGCCTCGCGGACCTGCTTGTTGTGGCCGCGGAGCACGGGGTGGTACCCGGGCAGGTCGATCTTCGGCGGCCAGGAGAAGGTCATCTGCCCCACCTGGGCGTCCTTGGCGACGTCCACCAGGACGGGGCCCGGCCGGCCGGTCGAGGCCAGGTGGAAGGCCTCCGCCATGACGTGCGGGATGTCCTCGGGGTCCGTCACCAGGAAGGAGTGCTTGGTGATCGGCATGGTGATGCCGACGATGTCCGCTTCCTGGAACGCATCGGTGCCGATGACCCCGCTGGAGACCTGGCCGGTGATGGCCACCATCGGCACGGAGTCCATGTGGGCATCCATGATGGCGGTAACGAGGTTGGTGGCACCGGGGCCCGAGGTGGCGATGCAGACGCCAACCCGTCCGGTGACCATGGCGTAGCCTTGCGCGGCGTGGCCGGCTCCCTGTTCGTGACGGACCAGAACGTGGTTCATTCGGGAGGCCATCAAGGGGTCATAGGTGGGCAGGATCGCGCCACCGGGCAAACCAAAAATATCCTCCACGCCGAGTTCTTCGAGCGAGCGGACGATAGCTTGTGAACCGGTCATCACCGTCGGGGGTACGACGTTGTTCGGTCCAAGGACAGGAGAGGCAGCAGCAGTGTCGACGCCGGCGTCTGCCGGACGTTCGACGCGTTCAGAAGCCTTGTGGGCTCCTGCGGACTTAGTGGCCATCAGCGAGGGGCTGATCGGCGATCCTTTGCTCATCGGACTCTTCCTTTGTGGATCTACGGGGGATCTTCAGTGATCGGGGAACTGCTGGTACTGCGGCGTGCTGGTGGTGCGGTGCTGCGGAAATAAAAAAACCCCTCAGCCTGGCGGCTCTTCGAGGGGTTTGCGCGTGACGGGTCGTTACCAGTAGCGGCTATGGAGCCACGCGCTTGGTAAGTACGACGACGACTGCATCTGCAGCGGGGCCGGTAACGATCTCGATCATGCGTTCAGTTTTCCCTCTGAGTGAGACACGTGTCAACGAGGGCCGCGCGTGTCTCACTATCTGGACATCATTGTCCGCCTGCTGGGATCCGGGAGGCGGCGCGGACCGCCTCCCGGATCGGGTATCACCCGCAGTAGGCGCCGGTGGAGGCGCTGTGGACGAGCTTGGCGTACTTGGCGAGCACACCCTTGGTGAATTTGGCCGGGAGGGGCTCCCAGCCGACCTTCCGCGCGTCGAGCTCGGCCTCGTCGACCAGCAGGTCAAAGGAGCGGGCGGCGATGTCCACGCGGATCCGGTCGCCGTCCTTGACGAAGGCGATGGGGCCGCCGTCGACCGCTTCGGGGGCGACGTGGCCGATGCACAGGCCGGTGGTGCCGCCGGAGAACCGTCCGTCGGTGAGGAGCAGGACGTCCTTGCCCAGGCCCGCGCCCTTGATCGCACCGGTGATTGCCAGCATCTCGCGCATGCCCGGGCCGCCCTTGGGGCCCTCGTAGCGGATAACCACGACGTCGCCGGCCTTGATTTCACCCTTGTCCAGCGCGTCCAGGGCGCCCTGCTCGCGCTCGAAGACGCGGGCGGTGCCCTCGAAGACGTCGGCGTCAAAGCCGGCGCTCTTCACCACGGCACCCTCGGGGGCCATGCTGCCGTGCAGGATGGTGATGCCGCCGGTCTTGTGGATCGGGTTGTCCAGGGCGCGCAGGATCTTGCCGTCGACGTCCGGCGGGTTGATCGCGTCCAGGTTCTCCGCGACGGTCTTGCCGGTCACGGTGAGGCAGTCGCCGTGCAGCAGGCCGGCGTCGAGCAGGGCCTTCATGATCACCGGCACGCCGCCGATCTTGTCGACGTCGGTCATAACGTAGCGGCCGAACGGCTTGAGGTCGCCCAGGTGCGGGATCTTGTCGCCGATCCGGTTGAAGTCGTCCAGGGTCAGTTCCACCTCGGCCTCGCGGGCGATGGCCAGCAGGTGCAGTACGGCATTGGTGGAGCCGCCGAACGCCATGGTGACGGCGATGGCGTTCTCGAAGGCCTTCTTGGTCATGATGTCGCGGGCGGTGATGCCGAGGCGGAGCAGGTTCACCACGGCCTCGCCGGACTTCCGCGCGAAGTCATCACGGCGGCGGTCGGCCGACGGCGGGGCGGCGGAGCCGGGGAGGGACATGCCCAGGGCCTCCCCGATGCAGGCCATGGTGTTGGCGGTGTACATGCCGCCGCAAGCGCCTTCGCCCGGGCAGATGGCCTTTTCGATGCGGGTGAGGTCCTCCATGCTCATCTTGCCGGCGGCGCAGGCACCCACGGCTTCGAAGGCGTCGATGAGGGTGACCTCTTTTTCGGAGCCGTCCTCAAGCTTGACCCAGCCCGGCATGATCGAGCCGGCGTAGAGGAAGACGCTTGCAAGGTCGAGGCGGGCGGCGGCCATCAGCATGCCCGGCAGGGACTTGTCGCAGCCGGCCAGGAGCACGGAGCCGTCGATCCGCTCGGCCTGCATGACGGTCTCCACGGAGTCGGCGATGACTTCGCGGGAGACCAGGGAGAAGTGCATGCCCTCGTGGCCCATGGAGATGCCGTCGGAGACCGAGATGGTGCCGAACTGCATGGGGAACCCGCCGCCGGCGTGGACGCCTTCCTTGGCGCCCTGGGCGAGCCGGTTCAGGGAGAGGTTGCAGGGAGTGATTTCGTTCCAGGAACTCGCGACGCCGATCTGCGGCTTGGCGAAGTCGTCGTCGCCCATGCCGACCGCCCGGAACATGCCGCGCGCGGGCGCGGCGTGGATTCCGTCGGTGACGACCCGGCTGCGGGGCTTGATGTCCGGTGTGGTGGCTGTCGCTGTTTGGGTGTCCTCACTCATGGGTCAAAGTCTAGGGCTCCCCCGCGGGGGCCAACGACCCGGAATGGAGCATTAAGCGGAAATCCGGGAATGTTTCGACCAAATGGTGGACCTTCGTCTCACCTGGTGGACTGCTGCGGCGTGCAGGCTCAGTTCAGGTGAGCCGCGTCACGCAGTTCCGGCGCCTCGGCTACGGCGCGTGCTTCGGCCTTCAGCAGGGTGAGGACCTGCTGGATGGTGGTCCGGGCCGCGACGTCGGGGCGGGCCAGCGCCACGATGCTCCGGCTTGCCTTGACTCCCGCCAGGGGACGCAGCACAAAGCCGCGACCCTGGTTTTTCAGGGCGGTGTAGCGCGGCAGCAGGCTCAGCCCGTGCCCGGCGCTGACGAGGGCCTCCAGGACCCGCAGGTCGGGGAACATCTGGGCGCGGACTGCGGGCGAATCGGCCTGCACCTCAATCTGCCGGAGCACTGTGTCGAACGGGAATCCCTCGGGCACGCCCATCCACGGGAAGCCGGTCACGTCCTCGGCCCGCAGCGTCTCCTTGCCGGCGAGCGCATGCCCCTCGGGGATGGCGACGTCCAGCGGCTCGTCCAGGAGCGGCACAACCGTCAGGCCCAGGCGGGCAAAAACATCGGGGCCGTCGACGCTGTGCGCCAGCACAATGTCGTAGTCGGCCGTCAGGCCCGCGAAGCCTGCCACGTTGGGATCCTCGAAATACGCCTGGAAGCGGAGCCCGTCGATGGCTTTGACCCGGTGCAGGAGGCCGGGCAGGAACATCTCGGCTGCGCTCGGGAAGAACGCCGCCTTGACGTGCGTCTGCCATCCGCGGCGGTAGGTGTCGATGGTTGCCTCCGCACGCGCCATCGCCGTGGACACCTCGGCCGCCGCCCCCGCCATGGCGAGGCCGGCCTCGGTGAGCCGCACTCCCCTGCCGGACTTCTCGACCAGGGCGACCCCCAGTTCCTCCTGCAGGGTCTTGAGCTGCTGCGAGACGGCGGAGGGCGTCACCCGCATGGCCTCGGCCGTGGCGCCAACGGTCCCCCGGTCGGCCAGCTCCCGGAGTATCCGCAGTCGCTTGAAATCCATGAACAGAGGCTACAGGGCGGGCGGCCCGGAGGGTGGACAGCCCCCGCGGGGCGGACGTACCGTCAAGCAACGGCAACCTTGCCTCATGGACCAGAAAGGCTCTGCTATGGATTGGATCATTTGGCTCGTCGTCATCGTGGCGATTGTCGCCATCGTCTGGTGGCTGCTGAAACGGAACAGCTCTCGCGGCTCAGCCGGCGCCGGGACGGCTGCCGCCCCCGAGAAAACGGCTCCGCACCACCACGACGCCGACCACGACCCCAGCCACCGCGGAGCCCTGTCCGGCGGCGGTTCCGCCGCCTCCGCGTCGGCGGCAGGCCTGGCTTGGATGCCCACCTCCGCCGGCTTCAACCAGGCCGAACCGGAAACCGAACCGGAGCCCGAGCCCGATGCGGCCGCGGCAGCCGAGGATGCAGCAGCGGCCGACGCGCACGCGAAAGCGCGGGCTGCCGCTGCGGCAGGGGCCCAGCCCGCCCCCGCCGCGGAAGCCACTGCGGCCCCCACGGCCCAAGCCCCTGAAGAGCCCCAAGCCCCTGGAACCCACGCCCCCGGAACCCAGGCCGCTGGAGAGAGCCCCGAGTGGGAGACCCAGTGGTCCGAGACCCCGCCGGCGGAAGCCCACGGCGCCGCCCACCACGAACCCGGCCCGGGCAGCCACGCCCCGGGGGCACCTGCCGCCGCCGCGGCCGGCGCCACGGAAGCCACCGCGGCAGCGGGCGGCGCCCCGGTCCACCACCCCGAATACACGGAGCCGCACGCGCCCACCCTCCCGGGCGCCGAATCTGCAGCGGCGGAGACCAGCCCCGACGCAGAGGCAGTGGAAGCGCCAACCGCTGCCCCGGCCGTTCCGCCGGCGGCCGGCACCGCAGCAACGCCCCTTGCCGGCGCCGAGACCCGGCAGGCGGCAATGTCCTCGGCAGCGTCCGAAACCGCCGTGGGCCACGAGGCTGAACCCGCCGGGCACCTGGCCGCCGACCAGCCGTACGGCGAAGGGTCCGCGGCGCCCAACCCGGACGGCAGCGGCCCGGAGGGCTTTACGGTCAAGGGCAACGCGTCCTCGATGATCTACCACGACGAATCCAGCCCCGCCTACGAGGAGACCCGTGCCGAGGTCTGGTTCCTCTCCGAAGCCCACGCCGAAGCAGCCGGCTTCCGGCCGCCGCGGCGGACGCGGCAGTAACCCGTGGTGCGGCCCGCCCCTCCGGGCACCCCTGCCGCCGTCGTCCGCTGCCCGGCCGGCCGCGCTGTGAGCAAGCGGCGCAGCTTGGCGTGGGCAGCCGCCGTCGGAATCCTGTTGGGCGGCTGCACGCCCGCCGGACCTGACGCGTCCGGCGGCACCGCTCCCCCGGCCGGCACCAGCCCCGCAGTGCCCGGCCCGGGGGAATCCGGGTCCGGGGCATCCAGTCCGGGGCCATCCGGTCCCGGAGCGTCAAGCGCCGCGGGCAGGCCGGCCCCGGCAGAACCCGCGGTGGCCGGGACCATCGACGCTGAGCTGCAGGTGCCGTGGGCCACGGTCTTCCTGCCGGACGGCACGGCCGTGGTCTCCGAACGCGACCGGGGCCGGCTCCGCACCATCGCGCCGGGGTCGGGTGGGCGGACCGGCACCTTGGGGACGGTTCCCGACGTCGTCCACGGCGGCGAAGGCGGGCTGCTGGGACTGGCGCTCTCGCCGGACTTCGCCTCCGACCGGTACCTCTACGCCTATTTCACCGCCGCCCGCGACAACCGGATCGCGCGGCTGCGCCTCGAGGAGCGGGGCGGGGAGCTCCAGCTCGGACCCGCCGAGGTCATCTTCACGGGGATCCCCAAGGCCCGCACGCACAACGGCGGCCGGATCCGGTTCGGGCCCGACGGCTATCTCTATGTCGGCACCGGTGACGCCCAGCGCCAGGAGCAGTCCCAGGACCGCGAGGCCCTGGGCGGCAAGATCCTGCGCATCACCGCGGACGGCAGCCCCGCACCGGGCAATCCCTTTGGCGGGAATCCTGTGTACAGCCTGGGCCACCGCAACGTGCAGGGACTTGCCTGGGACAGCGCGGGCCGGCTGTGGGCGAGCGAATTCGGTCCCGACGTCAACGACGAGCTCAACCTGATTGTGCCGGGCGGAAATTACGGCTGGCCGGAGGTGACGGGGGCGCCGCGTCGGGCAGGGTTCCTGGACGCCAAGCTGACGTGGCCGTCGACGGCGGACTCCTCCCCCAGCGGTCTCGAGATCGCCGGGGACACGGCCTACCTGGGCGCCCTCCGCGGGCAGCGCCTGTGGGTTGTCCCCCTCAGCGGAGAATTCGCCGGTGATCCTGTGGGCTATTTCACACGCCAGTACGGGCGGATCCGGGACGTTGCGCTGGCTCCGGACGGCCGGTTGTGGATGCTCAACAACAACAAAAACCCTGATTCTGTGCTGGTTTTGGAGCTGCCCGGGTAGCCCCGGCCCCCGCCCGGGCACCCGATTTCACACTCCGTCAAAACTCGTGTAGAGTTTCATGTCGTTGCGGAGAACAACGCGGGAACAAAAACCCCGCGGAGAACGAAAACAACAGATGCACCTCTAGCTCAACTGGCAGAGCAATTGACTCTTAATCAATGGGTTCCGGGTTCGAGTCCCGGGGGGTGCACCACCAACGAAAACCCCGTCCTACCGGCCACAAGCCGGCAGGGCGGGGTTTTTGGTTTGCCCAAAAACCAGGCAGCAGCGACACAGCCGCGGCCCGCCCCTTCCAGGGTTCCAGTGCCTCACCCGAAACCCCACCTGGCCGGCGGACTCGCGTAGGATGCTGGACAATGACCGAGCAAGCGGCCTGAGGGGGAAACATTGACGGCTTCACACACCACTCGCGTGTCCCTGGCGGCGGACGGCCGGCCATGACCAAATCGAAGATCGTGGTGCGCCGCACCAAGGGCAGCAAGCGGCGGCCACCGAGGAAGCTTCCCGTCTCGGTTGCGAGCCTGCGCTGGGCGCTGGTGCGCCGGCTGCTGGTGGCTGTTCCGGCCGGGCTGTTCCTGGGCGGCATGGTGGCGACAGCCTCCGGCCTGGAGTCGGCGGATGCCGCCACCGAGGCAGCCCTGCTCTACGGCCTGGCTTTCTCCATCACGTTATTCCTGGCCGTGACCTGGCTGCTGGGGCGTCACCGGCGGGCAGCCTTTGCCGCGGCCGGAGGTGACCCGCACGCCGCGGGCGTACTGCTCTTTGGCGTCCTGACGCCCCGCAGGAGGAATCCAGGGCAGCGCGGCCACGGTCACGGCGGCGACGGCGGCTACAGCGCCGGCGGAGACAGCTCCGGGGACTGCGGTGGCCGGGACGGCGGAGGTGGAGGCTGCGACTAGGCTTCGCGCCGGACGGCAACCGCCAGCTGGAAGTGGATGGGCAGTGCCAGCTGGACCGGGGACGCGCCGACGGGCTCGTCAAGCAGCTCGTTGATCGAGGTCTGCCCTTCCAGCTCCGCAGTCAGGTCCGTGTCCATCCCCTGAGCCTATGCGCAGCCGGTGCCCCGGCCGGTGAAAGACACGGAACGGCAAGGATCACGAGGCGGCCGCGCGGCGCCGGACAGCCCGACAGGGCGCACTCACCGGTGGTTTTCGGGCCCTAGTTGGCCTCGACGGACACGCCCGGTTCGTTGGCGGTGACGATTGCCTTCGCCTCCGGGGAGGCGATCTTGTTGGCCAGTTCGAGGACCACCGCCTGCAGCTCCTGCCGGAGCACATCGGGGTCAATCGAGGCAGCGGCCAGCACGGACCGTTCCATGTCCGCGGCCTCGGCGACGGCACGGCGGCCCTGGTCCGTCAGCGACACCACATGGCTGCGCCGGTCAGAGGCACTGCGCTGCCGGGAAATGTGTCCGTGGGCTTCCAGCCGGCTCAGCGTCTTACCCATGGTCTGTGCCTGGACACGCACCAGCTGGGCCAGCTGGGCCTGCGTCATAGGGCCGTTGGCGGAGAGCACTTCCATCGCAATGACCCCGGCATGCGTGAGGCCAATAGCTCCCAGTTTTTCGTTCCAGGAGTGTTCGACGAGGCGCGCTGCTGTAGACAACAGGCGCCCAGTGGGCCAACGTTCCATATCAGGCATACCAACGAGTATAGCGATGGTCCGATTCGGCGGGCGGCCCAACCCTTACTAGGCTGGAATTCCGCCCCCTGAACCAGCCTTGAGAAGGAGCACACCATGCCCGAACGACTCACCCCCGGCGACGCGGCACCAGCCTTCACCCTGCAGAATTCTGACGGGCGGGAGGTCTCCCTCTCGGACTTCCGGGGTCGCAGCACCGTTGTCTACTTCTACCCGGCGGCCTCAACCCCGGGCTGCACGAAGGAGGCCTGCGATTTCCGGGATTCCCTGGAATCGCTGGAGGGTGCAGGCTACGCGGTGGTGGGTATCTCCCCCGACCCCGTGGAAAAGCTCGCCAATTTCGCAGCTGCGGAAGGACTGACGTTCCCCCTGCTGTCCGACCCGGACCACACTGTCGCCGAGGCCTACGCAGCCTGGGGCGAGAAGAAGAACTACGGCAAAACTTACGAAGGCCTGATCCGGTCCACCGTAGTGGTCGACCCCGAGGGGAAGGTGGCCCTTGCCCAGTACAACGTCCGGGCCACCGGGCATGTCGCCAAACTCCGCCGGGACCTGAAAATCGACGCCTGACAACAAAAACGCCCGGCAATAAACCCCGGCAGCGGGGCCCGCAGTCCGTGTTCATCCCCTGCGCGTGTTGAGCGCCAGGTGGGGGCGGCATGCTTGAACTGCGCTCGGCCGGTCTCTGGCCCCGCCGTGGCCGGCATCCCCCTCCGCCAGGGCGTGTGCCGCGAACTGTACAATGGACCCTGGCATGCTCCCGTTACGGTCCCACGGACTGTTGGGCGGGGCGCCGCGCGCGAGTGGTGAAATTGGCAGACACGCAGGATTTAGGTTCCTGTGCCTTCGGGCGTGGGGGTTCAAGTCCCCCCTTGCGCACACATCCAAGAGTCCCGGTCCTCGGACCGGGACTCTTGGGTTTAACCCGCGGGTGCCCTGCCTGCGCAGGCCGACAGGCAGGCTCAAATCACGGGCCGAAAAAGAATTTTCATCTCCCACCCATCCGTTTCCCCTGAGCCCCCGAATACCCAGTGAGACACCAACCGAGGTTGGTGGCCAACAAGTCGGAAACGAGCCACTGCGGAAATAGTCCGCCGCTGGCAATGATCGGCACAACAAAGGAGAAACCGAAATGCAGACCATCAAGCGCACGACTCTTTCCGTTGCAGGAATCGCTGCTGCAGCCATGCTCAGCCTCACCGCCTGCGGAGGATCCACCACCACGGCACCCGCCTCCTCGGCTCCGGCCGCCACGCCGATGGAATCGAGCATGGCACCGTCGCCGTCCACTAGCTCCGCAGCAGCCATGGATCCGGCCGCGAACCTCGTCGGTGAAGGCTGCGCCGCCTACGCCGCCCAGGTCCCGAGCGGCGCCGGCTCCGTCGCCGGCATGGCCCTCGACCCGGTAGCGGTCGCTGCCTCCAACAACCCGATCCTCACCACCCTGACCGCAGCGGTCTCGGGCAAGCTCAACCCGAAGGTGGACCTCGTGGACACCCTCAACGGCAGCGAGTTCACGGTGTTCGCACCGACGGATGACGCGTTCGCCAAGATCGACCCCGCCACGATCGAAACGCTGAAGACGGATGATGCCCTGCTCAGCAAGATCCTCACCTACCACGTAGTCCCCGGCAAGATCAGCCCGGACGAGATCGTGGGCACCCACGCCACCGTCCAGGGCGGTTCCGTAACGGTCACCGGCACCAAGGATGCGCTCAAGGTCGACGACGCCAACGTCGTCTGCGGCGGCGTTATGACCGCCAACGCCACTGTCTACATGGTCGATTCCGTCCTGATGCCGAAGTAGGCACCACCGGCCCTCCTGTTCCGGCTCCAGCCTGACTCACTGGACCATTAGGGAGAAGCGAAGGCCCCCACCACAGGTGGGGGCCTTCGTTTTGCCCCGGGGACCCCGGGGACCCCGGCCCGGAGGCCGCGCACGGCTCACAGCCTGCGTCCGGGACGGTCATCTAGAATGGGGCTGTTCCGCAGCCGGCGGTCCATCCATTCCCCCGAGGTGATTACCGAGTGCCCAGAAGTACAGTGCCCCACCGCGCCGTGAGCCCCCGCCCCCAGCGGGCCGGCGCAGTGCGCCGCATTGCGGCCGGCCTGGCCGCGCTCCTGACGATTCCGCTCGCCGCCTGCACCGGCACCCCCGGACCCGGCCCGGCCTCCGCAACCGCCTCGGCCAGCCCCACCTCCGCCGCCCCCAGCGCCGTCTTTAACTTCGGCACCGCCTCCCAGCCGCTGGGGCTGGATCCGGCCGTGGTGTCCGACATCGAGTCCTACCGGATCACGCGCCAGGTCCTGGAGGGCCTGGTCGGCGTCGACCAGACCACGGGACAGCCCACGCCGCTGCTGGCAACCGAATGGACCACCAGCGAGGACGGCCGCACCTACACGTTCAAACTCCGGAACGGCGTGACGTTCCAAGACGGGACGGCGTTCGACGCCGCAGCGGTCTGCACCAACTTTGACCGCTGGTTCAACTTCTCCGAAGCGCTGCGGCAGCAGGCTCCCGGAACCACCTTCAAGGGCGTTTTCAAGGCCCATGCCGACCAGGCCTCCCTGTCCATCTACAAAGGATGCGCCGCCGCGGCGCCGGACAACGTCACCATCGAGCTGACCCAGCCCTTCACCGGCTTCCTGCAGGCCCTCACGCTGCCCGCGTTCGCCATTTCCTCGCCGCAGGCCCTCGCAGCCCGCAACGCCGACGAGCTCAACCAGACCCGCGACGGCCAGGCCGTCTCCGCCTACGGGCTCCATCCGGTGGGAACCGGGCCCTACACCTTCAGTTCCTGGGACCCGGGCACCATCACCCTTTCCAGCAACAAGGACTACTGGGGGGACAAGGGCCAGATCGGCACCATCAACTTCGTCACGTACGACCACACCCAGACCCGGATGCAGGCCCTGCTGGACGGCAAGATCGACGCCTACGACGCCGTCACTGTCGGCAACTTCGACCAGCTCGTGAAGCGCGGGCAGCAGATTGTCCAGCGCGACCCGTTCTCCGTCATGTACCTGGGGATGAACCAGGAAGTGCCCATCCTGAAGGACCTCAAGGTCCGCCAGGCGATCGAAATGGCCCTGGACAAGGACACCCTGATCCGCCGGTTCTTCATTGACAACACGGCGCAGGCCACGCAGTTCGTCCCGGCCAAACTCAGCGGCTTCAACAACAACGCCCCCGCCCTTGGCCACAACCCGGACAAGGCCAAGGAGCTCCTTGCCGAGGCCGGCTACCAGGGCGAGGAGCTGAAGTTCTACTACCCGCTGAACGTCACCAGGCCCTACCTGCCGACACCGGAAAAGGTCTACGCGGAAATCAGCAAGCAGCTGACCGCTGTCGGCCTCAACATCAAGCCCGTGCCCGTCGAATGGTCCGAGGGCTACCTGCAGAAGGTCACATCCCCCGGCGACCACGCCCTCCACCTGCTGGGCTGGAACGGCTCCTACGCCGACCCGGACAACTTCGTGGGCCCGCTCTTCGGCGAGAACACCGGCGAGTTCGGCTACCAGGACCCGCAGGTCTTTTCCAAAATCGCCCGCGCCCGCGGCCTGCCGGACGGCAAGGAGCGGACCGAGGAGTACCAGACCATCAACGCCCAGATCGCCGCCACGGTCCCGGCCGTGCCCATCGCTTTCCCGATCTCGGCGCTGGCTCTCTCGGACCGGGTGTTGAAGTATCCGGCGTCTCCCGTCCTGAACGAAGTTTTCACAAAGGTGGAGCTAAAGCCTTGACGGGCGGGGCCAATTTCAGTAAGAGGCCCGTGAAGGATATTCTGTGACAGCCAGACCCGCTGCTATCGGAGACTGATTGTGACTTTCATTTCCAAGACCCAACATGCCGACGTCGTCCTGATTGGCGGCGGCATCATGAGCGCCACTCTCGGAGCCTTCCTGAAGCAGCTCGAGCCGAACTGGACCATCTCCCTGTTCGAGAAGCTGGACGAGCCCGGCCTGGAAAGCTCCGGGCCCTGGAACAACGCCGGCACCGGACATGCCGCGCTGTGCGAACTCAACTACTCCCCCGCAGCCAAAGACGGCTCCGTGGACCCCTCCAAGGCGCTCCTGATCAACGAGCAGTTCCAGCTGTCCCGCCAGTTCTGGTCCCACCTGGTCACGAACGGCATGATCGGCTCCCCCAAGGGCTTCATCAACACCGTGCCACACATGAGCTTTGTGATCGGCGAGGAAAACACCAAGTTCCTGCGCACCCGCTACGAGGCGCTCAAGCCGAACCCGCTGTTCCGCTCGATGGAATACTCCGAGGACCACGCACAGATCGCAAAGTGGGCGCCGCTGATCGTCAAGGGACGTGACCCGAAGCAGCGCGTCGCCGCCACCCGCGCCGCGGAAGGGACCGACGTCGACTTCGGCGCCCTGACCCGGGAGCTCACCACCTACCTCGGGAACAACGGCGTGGAGGTCAACTATGGCCACGACGTCACCGGCATCAAGCGCGCCCCCGGCGGCGGCTGGGATCTGGCCATCAAGCACCCCCGGTCCGGCGAGCACGGCTCCATCCGTGCCAAGTTCGTCTTTGTCGGCGCCGGCGGCGGCGCACTGCACCTCCTGCAGGCCTCCGGCATCCCGGAAAGCAAGGGCTACGGCGGTTTCCCGGTCTCCGGCCAGTTCTTCCGCTGCACGGACGAGACGCTCGCGGCCCAGCACAGCGCCAAAGTCTACGGCCAGGCCTCCGTCGGCGCCCCGCCCATGTCGGTTCCGCACCTGGACACCCGCTATGTCAACGGCAAGCGGTCCCTGCTGTTCGGCCCGTACGCCGGCTTCTCCACCAACTTCCTGAAGAACGGCTCCTACCTGGACCTGCCGCTGTCCATCCGGCCCTCCAACATCATTCCGATGCTGGCCGTGGCCAAGGACAACATGGATCTCACCGCCTACCTGGTCAAGGAAGTCGCCAAGCGGCACGGCGCCAAGGTTGAGGCCCTGCGCGAGTACTACCCCGCCGCGCAGGACGGCGACTGGGAACTCATCACCGCCGGCCAGCGTGTACAGATCATCAAGAAGGACCCCAGGAAGGGCGGCGTGCTGCAGTTCGGCACCGAAGTCATCGCCGGCCGCGACGGCTCGATCGGCGCCCTGCTGGGGGCGTCCCCGGGCGCGTCCACAGCGGTGCCGATCATGATCGAACTGCTGCAGAAGTCCTTCCCGAAGCAGTTCAAGGGCTGGCAGTCCAAGTTCAAGGAGATGATGCCCGGTTATGGCGTCAAGCTCAACGAGAACCCGGACCTGGCCGCACAGCTTGAGGCCGACACCGCCAAGGCGCTGCAGCTGGAACCGGTCAACGCCAACCGCCCCTGACACCGGTCCCGGGTCGCGGAACCCTGGTCCCTGCGCTGGTTAGATCCCGTTGAATTACGTCCGCCGACCCGTCAGGAGACCATAAGATGTTCCGGCTTGCAAAGCTGTCGCTGGCCAACCGGGCCCTGATCGCCCTGGTCACCGTTTTCGCGTCGGTCTTCGGCGTGATCACGATGTCCTCGCTCAAGCAGGAACTCATCCCGTCCATCGAGTTCCCGCAGATCACGGTCATCACGTCCATGCCGGGGGCCTCCCCCGAAGTGGTGGACAAGCAGGTCAGCGGGCCGCTGGAGACTGCGCTCAACGGCGTGGAGGGTTTGGAATCGACGTCCTCCACGTCGCGCAACGGCGTCTCCCAGATCAGCATGGTCTTCACCTATGGCTCCAACCTGGACCGTGCCCGGAACCAGATCGACCGCGCTATCTCCAACGCCAAGCGGTCGCTGCCGGACGACGTCCAGCCCCAGGCCATCGCCGGCAGCATCAGCGATTTCCCCATCGTGTTCCTGGCGGTCTCGTCCGACAAGCCCCTGAGCGAACTGAACGCCGACCTGGCCCGGCTCACCGTTCCGCGGCTGCAGAAGCTCGACGGCGTCCGCGGCGCCGAAGTGACCGGCGGGGCCACCCAGCACATCAAGATCCTCCCCCGCCCCGAGGCCATGGCGGCCTCCGGCGCGGGCATCCAGTCCATCAGCGAGGCCCTGCGGAACAACGGGGCCCTGGTTCCCGCCGGCACCATCGAAGAGCAGGGCAAAACACTCTCGCTGCAGATCGGCAGCCCTGTGGACTCCCTCGACGCCATCCGGGCTCTTCCGCTGGGCGGCACCCGGAACGCCGCAACCATCGGCAGCGTCGCGGACGTCAGCATCGCCGAGGATGCCCGCACCTCCATCACACGGACCAACGGCAAGGAAACCCTGGCCCTGTCCGTTACCAAAAAGCCCGAGGGCGACACCGTGGGCATCTCCCACGCCGTGAAGGACATCCTGCCGGAACTTGAGGCCGAGCTCGGCTCCAACGCGAAGTTCACCCCGATCTTCGACCAGGCGCCGTTCATTGAAAAGTCCATCAAGGACCTCACCACCGAGGGCCTGCTGGGCCTGGGCTTCGCCGTCGGCGTGATCCTGGTGTTCCTGATGTCCGTCCGGGCCACCCTGGTCACGGCAGTCTCCATCCCTCTGTCCCTGCTGATCACCTTCATCGGCCTGTCGGCCACGGGCTACTCGCTGAACATCCTGACCCTCGGCGCGCTCACCATCGCGATCGGACGCGTGGTGGACGACTCGATCGTGGTGATCGAGAACATCAAACGCCACCTCAGCTACGGCGAGCCGAAGATCACCGCCATCCAGACGTCCATCCGGGAAGTCGCCGGCGCCATCACGGCCTCCACCCTGACCACCGTGGCCGTCTTCCTGCCGATCGCATTCGTGGCCGGCCTGGCCGGCGAACTCTTCCGGCCGTTCGCCCTGACGGTCACCATCGCCCTGCTGTCGTCCCTGCTTGTCTCGCTCACCATCGTGCCGGTCCTGGCGTACTGGTTCCTGCGGAACCCGGGCGCCGAGACGGGGGCAGCCCGAGAAGACACCGATGCCGCAGGCCGGGCAGCCACGGCCCGGGAGATTGCTGCGCAGGCCCATGAGGCCGAGCAGCGCACCGTCCTGCAGCGCGGCTACCTGCCGGTCCTGACCAAGACCCAGAAGCATCCGGTCGTGACCCTCATCGCCGCCCTGCTGGTCCTCGGCGGCACCGCCGCCATGACGCCGCTGCTGGCCACCGACCTGCTGGGCAACTCCGGTGAGAACAGCATGACCGTGCGGCAGACCCTCCCGTCCGGCACCAGCCTGGCCGACACCAGCGCCGCTGCGGTCAAGGTCGAGGAAGTCCTGCGGGAGATCGACGGCGTCAAGGACGTCCAGGTCACCACCGGCAACGCCCAGTCCGGGTTCTCCGCGCTGCTGTCGTCCGGGGCCTCAAGCTCCAGCTTCACCGTGGTGACCGAGGAGAAGGCCGACCAGGGCCAGCTCAAGGACACCGTCCGCAACGAACTGGCCAGGATCCCCGGTTCCGGAAAGATCACCGTGGGCTCCCAGCAGGGCGGCTTCGGCACCTCGTCCACCGTGGACATCACCCTGAAGGCAGCCACCACCGCTGACCTCCGGACGGCCAGCGACACCATGGTCAAGGCCATGGAGGGCGTCCCCGGCGCATCCGAGGTGGCCACCAACCTCGCCGCCAGCCAGGCCGTGGTCCAGGTCAAGGTGGACCGCGCGAAAGCCGTCGCGGCCGGCCTGAGCGAGGAACAGGTGGCCGGTGTACTTGCCTCCACCATCAGCCCGGTTCCGGCCGGGACGGTGCGCATCGACACCAACGACTACCCCGTGCGGATCGGCGAAGGAACCCGTTTCAGCAGCATCGACGCCGTCCGGCAGACACCGCTGCCGACGGCGGCCGGGCCCGTGCCGCTGGTGAGCATCGCCGCCGTCGAACAGGTGGACGTCCCGGTCTCGATTACCGCCAGCAACGGCCAGCGGACCGCACGCGTGTCAGTGACGCCGTCGGGCTCCAACCTGGGCGCGGTGAGCACCGAGGTGCAGGCCCGGCTCAAGACCGTCCAGCTGCCGGCGGGAGTCACGGCCGAGATCGGCGGCGCCACCACCCAGCAGGCAGAGTCCTTCGGGCAGCTGGGCCTTGCCCTGCTGGCCGCCATCGCGATCGTCTACGTGATCATGGTGGCCACCTTCAAATCCCTTATCCAGCCGCTGATCCTGCTGGTCTCGGTGCCGTTCGCGGCCACCGGCGCGATCGGGCTGCTGCTGATCACCGGTGTGCCGCTGGGCCTGCCGGCCCTGATCGGCATGCTGATGCTGGTGGGCATCGTGGTGACCAACGCCATTGTGCTGATCGACCTCATCAACCAGTACCGCCAGCCGCGCAACGGCGAGCCCGGCATGAATGTGGCCGATGCCATCACCCACGGCGCCCGCCAGCGCCTCCGGCCAATCCTCATGACCGCACTGGCCACCGTGTTCGCCCTGACGCCGATGGCCCTGGGCCTGACCGGCGGCGGCGGGTTCATCTCCCAGCCGCTCGCCATCGTGGTGATCGGCGGCCTGATCTCCTCCACGGCCCTGACCCTGGTGCTGGTCCCGGTCCTGTACCGGCTGGTGGAGGGACGTCGCGAGCGGAAGGCGCTGGCACGCGCGGAGGCCGATCAGGGCTCCGGTGCCGGGCAGGTCACCGCCCCTGCGCGGTCCCGCGGCCGCCGGGCGGCGCCGGGAGCCGTCCCCGACGACTTCCCGGACGACCTCCCCGAGGACGCCGGCGTCCCGACCGGATCCCGCTAGCCGGCGGAGCCCTCTCCGCCTAGCGCCCGGACAGGGCCGACTTGCGCTGGCGGTGGACGGCCCGCTGCTTCCGGTGCCCGCCGTCAGCCGGCTTCCGGTCGGCGGCTGAGGCCTCGATGCTGCGGTGGCGGGGACCGCCTGCAATGGCGGGGACACCCTGCTCCCGGTTTGCCGGGACGGTCATCTCCCGGGCCGGGTTGCCGGTGAACGTTGCCCCCTCGGGGACGTCCTCGCCCTTCATCAGCATGGCGTCGGCTCCGACGGACGAGCCGTCGTGCAGCACCACCCCGTAGTTGACCCAGGAATCCACGGCAAGGGTGCAGCCGTTGCCGATCACTACGTAGTCCGACTTGAAGGCGCCGTCCTCCATGGAGTGGCCCTGCACGTGCACTCCCTCGTTGAACGTGCAGTCATCGCCGATGGTCACGAGGGTTTTCTCCGGCATGTTCAACCCGCCGTCGTAGACCCGCTTGCCCATCCGGACGCCGAAGATCCGCCAGAGCACGGGCTTAAACGGGGTGCCGTTGAAGGCAGGACCGCCCAGGAGCTTCCAGAGGCGTTCGTGCTGCCAGAAATACGGATCGTAGATGGAGCAGAACTGGGGCTTCAGGCGCCGGAATCCCATGACCGAGCGCTCCACCAGCGCCATGAACAGGATGCGGAACACCATCAAGCCCAGCATGGCGCCGGAGATGGCCAGGACGCCAACGAAATCGTGGCCGGTGACGGCGACCGCGCCCGCCAGCGCTGCGACGAACAGCAGGAACCAGCGCACGGCCAGGTAAAGCGCCATGCTCACAATGTTGTGCCGGTTCTTGGACGGGAGGAGCCGCTGCATGGCTTCGGCCTGCTTGAGCTCGTCGAACTGGGCGTCGCGCTGGACCGACCGTGGAATCTCGAAGGCCGGTGAGCCCAGCAGTCCCACGTCCCGGCGGACCGGCCCATCGATGGGAATCATGACCTTGGTGGCCAGCAGGCAGTTCTCTCCGGCCTGCGCCCCGATCGGGAACGTGATGTTGTTCCCCAGGAAGTTGTGCCCGGCGATCTGGACCTTGGAGAGCCGGAACGAGGTGTTGGTGTAGTCGGCGTTCATCATGTTCAGGCCGTCCGACACCATGGTCCCGGTTCCCACGGCGCTGAGGAACGGCGACTCATGGGACAGGGTGGGGCCGAAGTTCGAGCCGGTCTGCTGCACCTTGCCAAGGTCCCATCCGAGGGCCTTAAGGTAGTGCACGATGTACGAGCTGTCGCCGAAGAGGTTCTTGTACACCCCGAGGCTCGAGAACCGCATGATGGTCCGGTGCACGGAGTAGTGCCAGCCGTACAGCGGATACACCACATCGGGCTTGAGGAAGCGGTTCAGCACCCGCGGAACGCACAGGGTGAAGAAGAGGCCGGTGAACAGCCCGGCGACGAACAGCACAAAGGTCACGGCCATCAGGTCGAGGAAGAACGCAACGGCGTCCAGCTGCAGGTGTCCGGTGTCCAGGTAGGACGGCAGCAGCGCCGCGAGCCCGAGGATGCCGACCGGGAGAACCAGGACCAGGCGGCTGAAGAGCTGGAGCAGGCTGAAGATGACGCGACGGCGTGTGCTGCAGTCAGCCGCCGGCACCCGGAGGTAGTTTGTGGCGGCCCGTACCGCCGGGGAGCCGTGCCAGACTTCACCGGCGGGCACGGCCTGCCAGGACTGGAGCGATGAGGCGTGCCCGAGCTGGCTGTTGTCCCCCATGGATGCTCCGATGTCGAGCGTGGTCCGCTCCGAGACCAGCACGTTGCTGCCCAGCGTCACGGGGCCTTTCTGGATCATGCCGGAATGGGCCCGGTAGCACAGGATCGAGGCGTTTTTGTGGACGACGGTGTTGTCCCCAATGGTCAGCAGGTCCGGGCATCCCGGGACCTTCCGGGAGAAGACCACCACTCCCTTGCCGATATTCGCGCCAAGCATCTTCAGGTACAGGACGAACAGCGGGGAGCCGGCGAACAGCACCAGGGGGTTGGCCCGTGTGAGCGTCTTGACCGCCCAGAACCGGAGGTAGTCAAAGCTCCAGATCCGGATGTCGCCGGGCTTCCAGCGTCCAGCGACGGCCCACTTGAAGAGGATCGGGGTCACGGACAGGATCAGGAACATGGCCGCGCCGAACCCGACCGACCGCAGCCACATCTCAAAGAAGTTGGACCCGCCGGCCGCCCATTCGTAGCCGAACACCAGCAGCCAGGCGGCGTACATGGTGTAGCCCAGGAAAAACAGCAGCTGGACCGCGCCGCAGAGGGCGTACCGGAGGGAGCTGACGCGGTACGGCTCGGCGGGGGGCGCCAGGCCTGCCGCCGGAACTGCCGGTTCCAGGACGGTGTCCCGCCGGACGGCGTCGAGGTACTCGGCCAGCTGCCGGACCGTGGGGTGCTTGTAGATGTCCTGCATGGCCGCCGGCGGCAGGTCGGTTTGCTTCCGGATCCGGGCGCAGTAGTGCGCCATCAGCAGGGAATCCGCGCCCAGGTCGTTGAAGAAGTGCGCGTCCGTGGAGATCTTGTCGAGGCCCAGCACCGTGCCGAGCTGTTCGGCCAGTGCCGTCTCGGTGGCAGTGGCCGGGGCGGTGAAGGCTCCGTTGCCGGCTATGCCCAACCGGTGGGTGGGCCGCGGTAGCCGCTTACGGTCCACCTTGCCGCTGGCCATCATGGGCATGGACTCCAGCTGCTCGAAGTAGGCCGGAACCATGTACCCGGGGAGCCTGGTGCGGAGCATTTCCCGGATGTCGCGGGCGTCCACGTTCTCCGCGTCCTGGCGGAGGGTGTAGTACGCGGCCAGCTCCACGGATCCGTTCTCCTGCGAGAACTTCTCCACCACGCCCTGGGCGATGCCGGGAAGCTGCAAAAGGAAGGATTCGATTTCGGTCAGTTCGATGCGGTAGCCGCGGATTTTGACCTGGGTGTCGATGCGGCCGAAGTACTCGATCTCACCGTCGGCGTTGAACCTGCCCAGGTCGCCGGTGCGGTAGATCCGGCCGGACGGGTTGTTGCCGATGCCGAGAAAATCCGGGATGAAGGCCTTCTCCGTCAGATCGGGGCGGTTCACGTAGCCGCGTGCCAGCCCCACGCCGGCCAGTCCGATCTCCCCCGATTCCCCGGGGGGAAGGGCACGGCTACCGTCGGGGTCCAGGATGACGGCCGTGTAGGTGGGCAGGGGCACGCCGAGCGAGACCGGCCTGTCCGGATCCAGGAGTGCCCACGTCGCGGTGACTGTGGCCTCCGTGGGCCCGTAGACGTTCAGGAAGCGCCGGCCGGGGCGGTGCCAGCGCATCACGAGGTCCCGGGGGCAGGCTTCGCCGGACACCAGCAGGAAGCGCAGGCCCGGCAGGTCCTCGTCGATCGTCGCCAGCAGCGTCGGAACGCAGCACAGGGCGGAGATGTTCTTTTCCTGCAGGTACTCCGCAAGGTCGGCCCCGAGCAGGCTGGGGCCGCCGGGCTTGGGCACCAGGGTGGCGCCGGCCATCCAGGAGACCCAGATTTCCTCGACGGAGAAGTCGAAGGCGATGGTCATGCCCTGGTAGACCCTGTCCGTCTGTTCGATGCCGTAGATATCGGACGCCACCCGGACGAAGTTGCAGATGCTGGCGTGCTCCACTGCCACACCCTTGGGCCGGCCGGTGGAACCGGAGGTATAGATGATGTAGGCCAGCTCATCAACGGTCCCGCCGATGTCCGCACCGTCCACGCGTCCGGGGTCCTGGGCGTCCACGTGCGGCTGCTCCACGTCAAGGCAGACCGTCTGGGCGGCCACCTCGGGCAGGAGTTCCGTCAGCCGCGACAGTGACAGCACCATCGCGACGTCAGCGTCCTCGACGATGTACTTCAGGCGGTCCGGGGGGAACGCCGGGTCCAGCGGCACATAGGCGGCGTGGATCTTCAGCACCGCGAGCATCGCCACGTACGCGCGCCACGGCTCGTCGAACAGGAGGGCTATGCGGTCCCCGGGCCGGGCGCCGCGTTCCAGGAGGCGGCGCGCCAGCTGGTTGGCCCGGGCATCCAGCTCCAGGTAGCTCAGGGCTATGTCCCCCGCGTCCACGGCAAGCTGCCCGCCCAGGCCTTGTTCCCGCAGCAGGTCGCACCGGTCCTCAAAGAGCTGGTCCAGCCGTTCGCCCTCCTGCCAGCGTGCGGCCTGGTCCGGAGCCTCCGACGTCAGGATTGTCCCCTCGGCAGCGCCGCCGTCCGAGGTCATCCTGCCGCGCAGTTCGGCCGGGGCGGTGGCGCCGGTGCGCACCCTCACCTTCTTGCTCATACTGTCTCCTTCGGGTGACGCGGGGCGCCGCAGCCAGGCTGCTCATTTTTGTGGCGGACCAGGCGTTGCGGCTGTTGCACGGGAATTGGGGCGGTCACGGCTGTCAGCCGCCGCGGGAGGCGTGGCTCGTGGCCAGACCGGGGAGCTTGTGCCCCCAGCGGGGGCCGCCGTCCAGGTCCCGCTCGTGGTGCGGGGCCGGGCGCTGCTGTGCTTCATCGACGGCTGCAGGTGCCATGCCGAACGCCTGCCTGACCGCCCGTTCGGCATCGGCCAGCCGCTCGTCGCTGGTGATGGCTGCGACGCAGGTCTCTGAAATTTCCACCAGGTCCAGGCCGATCCCGGCCTCGTACAGCGTCTTCAGGAACGTGCAGAAAACTTCCGGCGAGGACCGCATGCCGACGCCGGTGACGGACACCTTGCCCACCTGGCCGCCGTGCCGCAGGCTCTGGAAGCCGATGGTTTGCTGTGCGTCGCCCAGCACGGCGAGCGCCGGGGGCGCCTGCGTGGCCGGGACAATGAGGGCGACGTCGTACCGGGACGATCCTTTGCCGGCAGCGTTCTGGACGATGGTCTGGACGCTCACCCCCGAATGGGAGAGCACCTGGAACATGCGGGCGATGCTGTCGGGCCGGTCGGGAACACCGATCACAGTGACTTTCGCGGCCGAGTTGACGCCTGCCACGCCCGTGACCACGGGCTGCTCCCGGACAGGCTTGCGGAAGGGGTGGCGGTCAAGGCCGGGCAGGATCAGCGTCCCCAGGTCCGGCACGAACGAGGACCGGACATGGATCGGGATGCCGAACCGCCGGGCATATTCCACGCAGCGCAGGTGCAGGACCTTGCATCCGGACGCCGCGAACTCCAGCATGACCTCGCTGGAGAGCACACCCACTTTGCGTGCCTTGGGGACAATGCGCGGGTCCGCGGTATAGACACCGTCGACGTCGGTATAGATCTCGCAGATGCCCGCCCCGAGTGCCGCCGCGAGCGCCACGGCGGTGAGGTCGGAGCCGCCCCGCCCGAGGGTGGTGACCTTCTTGCCCTTTTTCGTCCTCCCCTGGAACCCCGCGACAATGGGGACTTCGCCGCGGGCCAGCGCGGCGCGGATGCGGTCCGGCCGGACGTCGGTGATCTGCGCCTTGCCGTGCACGTCGTCGGTAATGAGGCCCGCCATGCTGCCTGTGAAGGTGACCGGTGCCTGGTTCCGGTCCGACAGGGCGATGGCCAGGAGCGCCGAGGACACCAGCTCGCCTGTGCTCAGGAGGGCATCGAGGTCGCTGGGTCGCGGCCGGGTCGAAACGGCCGCGGCCAGGTCGCAGAGCTCGTCGGTGGTGTCTCCCATGGCAGATACCACCGCCACCACCTGGAACCCGTTTTCGCGGGTGGTGGCGATACGTTCGGCTGCACGCAGGATGCCGGAGGGGTCCGCGAGGGACGATCCTCCGAACTTCTGCACGATGACGCTCCCCTGGGCCATCACCCTGCCCCACTCGTCTAGCACGACGGGCTCCCCCGCTGCGCGGCCGGCGGTTCCGGCGGTCTGCCCGGAGATCCAGGCGCCGTCCCGGGCCGGGCGAGAGCCCGCAAAGCTGCGGCTGACGCTGTACCGGATCCATCCTGATGGGCCACTGTTGCCTGTTGGGTGCTCATTTGCCGTACCTCAATACCTGATCGGTCACGTGTCGCCGGATGTCTCCCTTTGCGCCGGCCCCTAGGCGATGGACTTCTCCGCGATCTTCCCGCCGGTGACGGACTCGGCGGCGTCAGCCAATATGTCGAGGCCCCTCTGCAGTTCCCCCGCCTCGATGGTCAGCGGTGGCATGGTCTTGACGACCTCGCCGTCGGGCCCGGAGGTCTCGACCAGCAGGCCGCGCTCGAACGATTCAGCGGCGATCCTGCCGGCCATCTCGTGGTCGGGGTAGTAGATACCCGTCAGCAGGCCCCGGCCGCGGACGCGGGCACCCTCGGTCCGCGCTGCGATCTGGGCCAGGCCGTCGTGCAGCTGGGACGCAAGCCCCGCGACCTGCGATTCAAAGCTGCGGTCCTGCCAGTAGTGCTCCAGGGCGGCAGTACCGGTCACGAAGGCGGGATTGTGGCCGCGGAAGGTCCCGTTGTGCTCACCGGGCTTCCAGATATCCAGTTCGGGTTTGAAGAGCGTCAGGGACAACGGCAGGCCGAATCCGGAAATGGACTTGGACAGGCAGACGATATCGGGGGTGATCCCGGCTTCCTCGAAACTGAAGAACGTGCCGGTGCGTCCGCAGCCTGCCTGGACGTCATCCACGATCAGCAGGATCCCGTGCTGGCGGCAGAGGTCGGCGAGGCCCTGGAGCCAGGATGCGCGGGCGGCCCTGAGCCCGCCCTCGCCCTGGACCGTTTCCACAATGACCGCGGCGGGCCGGTCCACTCCCGAACCGCTGTCCTCCAAGGCGTGGCGGAGCCAGAGGAAATCCGGCGTCTGTCCGTCGAAGAAGCCGTCGTAGGGAATGCTGGAGGTGTTGGTCAGCGGAACTCCGGCGCCCTGCCGTTTCATGGAATTGCCCGTCACGGCGAGTGAGCCGAGGGTCATGCCGTGGAATGCATTCGTAAAGCCGAGGACGTGGGTCCTGCCGGTGACTTTCCGTGCCAGCTTCAGGGCGGCTTCCACCGAGTTGGTCCCCGTCGGACCCGGGAACATGACTTTATAGTCAAGCCTGCGGGGCTTCAGGATCAGCTCGGAGAATGTTTCCAGGAAACGCCGTTTGGCGGTTGTTTTCATATCCAGGGAATGGACGATCGCACCGGAGAGAAGGTATTCCACGAGCGGCCGCAGAAGATCCGGATTGTTGTGTCCGTAGTTCAGCGCCCCGGCCCCGGAGAAGAAATCCAGATAGTCTTTGCCGTCCTCGCTGTAAAGCGTGCTGCCGGCCGCGCGGTCAAAAACGGTATCCCAGCTGCGGCAGTAGGTGCGGACCTCTGACTCCAGGGTTTCAAAAATATCCATCAGTAGCTTTCCTTCGTTCTATTCCCCGGCCCAGTAACGGCTCAGACATCCGGAAAACGGCCACTGCATGCGAATTACCTCGTTGTAAAGCGCCTCAAAAGAGTGACCGGTGATAACTCCAAACTATGGAAGGCCGGTATCCAACGGATCCGTAGGCCGTACTCGAAATCTCGGCGCGTATCCGGCAGGCTCTACTTAGCTGTACTTACAAAAGTGCTTGTCAGGGTCAAGTAGTCCATGAACCGGGAACTGCGGGCGCTGTCCGGCCCGGCAGCGCCGGTCAGTTTCCGGGAGCCAGTGCGTACGAGGCGGTGGCGTAGGCCAGGGCGGCGGACATTTCCACCAACAGCCCGGAGTCGATGTTGCCGATGGTGTCGCAGGCCTTGTGGTAGCAGGGATCCAGGACCTTGCCGCTGGTCCCGCCGAAGGACTGCACCTGGGCCTTGGTCTTCTTTTCGACGTCGCCGCTGAACAGCCCCCCGACGGGAATGCCGGCCTGCAGGAACGGCTCGTAGTCGGATCCGCCGTCAAAGACCGTGGCCTCCGCGGCCAGCGAGTTCTCCTCGAAGAACCGGAAGAACAGTTGCTCGATGGCCTTCGAACCCGACGGGCCGGCATCGCCGAAGTCCGAGCCGTCGCCGTCGTGGATGGACCGCACACCGTTCGGTGAGGCGAGCATGTCGACATTCAGGTTCGCCGCGGTGCGGTTCTTCTCGGCTTTGCTGAGCTCGTCGACGTAGTGCTGGGAGCCGTAGAGCCCGTCCTCCTCGCCGCCCCAGAACGCAAACACCACCCGGTTGGCCGGGGTGATCCCGTTTTCCTTCATCCATTTGGCCGTCTCGAGGATGGCCGCGACGCCGCTGGCGTTGTCGTTGATGCCCGGGCCCTTACGGACCGAATCCAGGTGGCCGCCCACCACCACCGTGCGGGCGGCGGTGCCGCCGGTCTCGGCGAGGATGTTGAAGCTCTCCACCCTTTTCCCGTTCTTGCCTTCGGCCCGGAACGTAAACGCCTGCCGGACCGGCGTGTACCCGGCCGCGCGCAGCTGCTCCTCAACGTAACGGCCGGACTCCTCATACCCGGAAGTCCCGGAGGCGCGGGTGCCGTCATTGTCGTCGGCGATCTGCTGCAGCGCCTCAAGATGGCCCACCAGGTTCCGGGTCTTGAAGGATTCCAGCACCGCCCGGGCGTCCACGCCGGAGGCCGGTTCGAGGCGGGAGGCGGTGCATCCGGACACCAGGAAACACAGGACCAGCAAGAGTGCGGCGGCGATCCGTCCGTGCCTTTTCATCATGTGGGTATCCCTCCAGGGTTCGAAGATAACGTCCGCGCCGGGGAAGGGAAAGGGCGTGGACCCGACCGACGGCAACCGGCAGATGCTTCGCGGGAGGCGCATTCGGGGCGGGAATAACCGGACACGGCGCACGTTATACAGGGCGATAGATGCAAATGCATGTAAATCGGCTATAGTAGAAACGGCACCCGGAAGTCTCCGGCCACGGAAAGGCACACCATGCAGATCGGCGTATTCAGCGTCAGCGACATCACCACGGACCCCACCACGGGCCGCACCCCCACCGAACACGAGCGGATCAAGGCGTCCGTGGCGATCGCCAAAAAAGTCGAAGAGATCGGCATGGACGTCTACGCCCTCGGCGAGCACCACAACCGCCCGTTCTTCTCCTCCTCCCCCACCACCACCCTGGCGTACATCGCGGCCCAGACCGAGCGCATCATCCTGTCCACGGCCACCACGCTGATCACCACCAACGATCCGGTGAAGATCGCCGAGGACTTCGCGATGCTCCAGCACCTGGCCGACGGCCGCGTGGACCTGGTGCTGGGCCGCGGCAACACCGCCCCCGTGTACCCCTGGTTCGGCAAGAACATCCAGGACGGGATCGAGCTCGCGATCGAGAACTACTCCCTGCTGCGCCGCCTCTGGGACGAGGACACCGTCAACTGGTCCGGCAAGCACCGCACGCCGCTGCAGAACTTCACGTCCACCCCGCGCCCGCTCGACGGCGTCGCCCCCTTTGTGTGGCACGGTTCCATCCGCACCCCGCAGATCGCGGAAGTGGCCGCCTACTACGGTGACGGGTTCTTCGCGAACAACATCTTCTGGCCCAAGGAGCACTACCAGCAGCTGATCGGCCTCTACCGCGAACGCTACGAGCACTATGGCCACGGCGCGGCGGACCAGGCCATCGTGGGCCTCGGCGGCCAGTTCTTCATGCGGAAGAACTCGCAGGACGCCGTGAAGGAGTTCCGCCCGTACTTCGACAACGCCCCCGTCTATGGCCACGGCCCGTCGCTGGAGGATTTCACCGCGCAGACCCCGCTCACGGTGGGCAGCCCGCAGGAAGTCATCGAAAAGACCCTGACGTTCCGGGAGTACTTCGGCGACTACCAGCGCCAGCTGTTCCTGATCGACCACGCGGGACTTCCGCTGAAGACCGTGCTGGAGCAGCTGGACCTGTTCGGCGAAGAGGTGCTGCCCGTCCTGCGCAAGGAATACGCCGAGAAGACTCCGGCCCACATCCCCGAGCCGCCCACCCACGCCGGCCGCGTCGCGGCGTCGGTCGCCGCAGCAGGGCAGTCTGCCGGCCAGCCCGCCAGCCCCACCGGCCTTAAGGGGGCGTGATGTCCGCCCGGACCGAATCGCCGGTGCGCCTGGCCGCGGAGGCCTGGGAGTCCCTGTTCCGTGCCCAGGTGGCGGTGATGCGCCGCCTGGGCGCGGGCCCGGCGTTCAAAAACCTCGCCGTCAACGAATACGACGTGCTGTTTACTCTCTCCCGCTGCCCGTCCGGCTGGCTCCGCCAGAACGAACTCAACGACAACGTGCTGCTCAGCCAGTCCAGCCTGAGCCGGCTTGTGGAACGGCTTGAAAAGCGCGGCCTCGTGGAGCGGATGCCGGCGCCCGACGACGGCCGCGGCGTCCTGGTCCGGCTCACCGAAGCCGGCCGGGAGCTGCAGAAGGACATCGGCCGGGAGCATGTCCGCGACATTGCGGCCTTGGTGGGACCGGCACTGACGGCCGCCGAGCAGCAGGAGCTGTTGCGCCTGACGGAAAAGCTGCGCGCCTCCGTGGCGTCCCGCTGAGGCGCGCAGCCGCCGTCTAAGGCGCGCAGCCGCCGTCGCGGTCGCCCTCAGGGGGGCCGGACGCCGCGCGGCGGGAGTTCCCTAACGGATGGTGACGAGCTTCGCCGGGTCCTCGTCCGGCAGGTCGCCGTCGACGACGGCGGAGACCTGCAGCTGGGTCAGCGACAGGCTGCCGCCCACCGTCGACAGGAAGGCCGTGTCCGAGGAGTCCCGGCCCGCCGTGATGCGCAGCATGGCCTCCCGCGGCGCCAGGCCGGTGGGATCGATGACGTGCCAAGCGCCGTTGAGGTGCGCCTCCGCCACGGCGTGGAAGTCCATCGGGCTCAGGCCAGGGGCGTACACAGCGGCCAGCCGTGCCGGGACGTTCTTGGCGCGCAGCAGGGAGATGGCCAGATGGGCAAAGTCGCGGCAGACCCCGCGCCGGTGCAGCAGCGTCTCGACGGCGCCGTCGGTCCCGCGTGAGGATCCGCTGATGTAGCGCAGTTCGCTGAAGACCCAGCTGCGCACGGCGTTCACCAGCTCTCCGCCCTGCAGGCCGCCGAACTCCGCGTAGGCGGTGGGCAGCAGCCGGTCCGACTCGGCGTAGCGGCTGGGCCGGACATAGCGGATGAGTTCCATCAGCCCGGGTTCCTCGGGCGCCGCGAACCCGGAGACCTCGGCCGAATACTCCACCAGCACTTCGGTGGGATCGGCGAATTCCATGTAGTGGAAGCGCCCGCCGTGGTGGTCGGAGAGCTCGGTCAGCGGCACGTCCTCGCCGCCTGACGTTACCGACAGGGACTCCACGAAGCTGCTGTAGCCGGGATTGCGTGCCACGGACACCGCCAGGGCGACCTTGGTGTCGGCCACTGTTTTGAAGGCCAGGCGGGCGGCTACAGAGCGGTGCATGTATCTCCGGGGGTGTGGGTGTACGGCGGGTGGTGCCGGCATCGCCGCCCCGGGATGGTGGGGCGGGGCGTTACTGGCCTTTGATCTCCAGAGACATTAGCATCCGCTGGACGTTGGCAAATTCCGGGCTCTCGTTGACGTAGGCGGCCGCCTCCGCGAGGGTGTCAAAGGCCTTGGCCGGCGCGACTTTCTGGTCCGTGGCGAACGCCCTCAGCTCGGTCAGGTCGCCGAAAGCGTAGTCCCCTGTGCCGTCGGGTCCCCGCACCAGGTTCTGCAGCGCGCAGGACATTCCGTCCGTGCCGCCCACCACGTTGGTGATGCCATAGGAGCCGAAGAACTTGTACCCCTGGATGACCCGGAAGACCACCCTGGGCTCGATGGTGCCCTCGCCGCCGCGGTGCGGCAGTTCCACCGGGACACTGCTGACCACCACGTAGGGTTTCGCGGCGTCCTCGGCGCAGGCCGCGGCAGGCCGGGGCTGCAGCCCCGTCTGCAGGGTGGCGAGGTAGCCGCCGTCGGCGTCCTTGACCTCGATCTTGAGCGCGCCGGGCAGGGTCCCCTCCCCCGGTGCCACCGACTGTGCAATCCATTCCTGCGGGAGTTCGAAGCTGACCGTCTTGGCCGGGTCCGAATAGACCTTCCAGCCCGACGCCGTCGGGCCGGGGTCCGCGGTGCCGGCAGTGGGACCGGGTGCGGCGGAACCCGCGGTGCCGGTGGGTGCCGGCGCGGTTGTTCCTGCCGATGATTCCGTTGCCCCGGGGCTGCCGCCCGCCGTCCAGGCCGGGGTGCCGGTGCCGCCGCTGCTGCAGCCGGCCAGCGCGCCGGCCAGTGCGGCGGCGAGCGCCAGGGCAGCGGCGGCGCGGAGGCCGCGGGCCGAAGCCGGCCGGAAGGAGTCCGTCCCTGTCATGGTGCCAGCGTAGCGAAATTCGCCGCGGGGAAAGCGGGATACGCTGGGGACATGGCGGATCAGGATTTTGGCTCCACGGATTTCCGGGCCCAGGACAGCGTGGCGGACATCTCCGCCGTCGACATCGCGGACTGGCGGCTCCGGACCTTTGCGCTCTACGCCAACGTGCGGAAGATTGCGGCGGACGATCCGGCCGAGGCGCACGCCTACTGGCGCCAGGAGCGCGACCGCATGTTCGGCACGCACCCCGCATCGCCGCTAACGGCGGAGGCCAAGTCCGGCTTCGGCGGGCTGAAGACCGCGGACTACGATCCCATCTACCGCTTCCACATCCCCCTGACGGGCGAAGGCGCGGGGCGTGAGATGAACGTCGAGACCGGGACCGACGGGCTGGTGCGGTTCGTCCGGCTGGGCACCTTCGACCTGCCCGAGATGGGTCAGCTTGCCGTGTGGAAGCTCCACGGCTACGGCGGCGGGATCTTTGTGCCGTTCCGGGATGCCACGGCCGGGCAGCCGGGCGGCAGCTACGGCGCGGGCCGCTACCTGCTGGACACTATCAAGGGCGCCTATCACGGCGTCACCGGCACCCGGGAGGAGTTCGTGGTGGACTTCAACTTCGCCTACAACCCGTCCTGCGCCTACAACGAAGCGTGGGCATGCCCCCTCGCGGGCCCGTCCAACCGCCTTGCCGTGGAGATCCCTGCCGGCGAGCTGTACTGAACGGATGGATGCCCAGCTCGAGCAGACCTCCGCTGCGCCTGCGCGGGTTCCGGCCCGCCGCCGGCACCGCGGCGTCCTGCGCTACCCGCTGGTCCGGCAGCTGCTGAGGTTCACCGCCGTCGGCGCCGTCTGCACGGCCACGTCGCTGGCGCTGTACGCGTTCCTCCGCCCGTATGTCGGCTCGCAGCCAGCCAACGCGACCGCCCTGGTGCTGACCTCGCTGATGAATACCGCGCTGAACCGGCGGTTGACCTTCAAAATCACTGAACGCCACCGGATGAAGCGCGACCACCTCAACGGGCTGATCGTGATCCTGGTGGCGCTCCTGATTACCGGCGGCAGCCTGGGCGTGCTGCACTGGATCAACCCCGCCGCCACCGTGGCCGACGAGCTGTGGACCACCACACTCTCCGGCTTCGCTGCCACGGCCGTGCGCTTCACCCTGCTGCGGCACTGGATCTTCCGGCGGGCCCGGCACCGCTGACCAGCGGTTGACCTATCAGATAACGTCCCTCTGAGCACTTGGGAGCAGGTGTTGAGTCTCATGACTTAATGGACATTTCTGTCTCAAGACATCGTGGACAGTGTGTCTCAGGACATCGTGGACACTCTTGCCGGTTTTGCTCGGATCATGAGCAAAATGCACCCCGATATCAAGATCCGGCACTTGGTGGCGACATGGCCTGACCACGCCGAGAGGGGTGCGGTTACACAGTTCTGTCGCCGCCATAAGGTGTCCCGGGACACCTTATGGCGGCGACAGAACTGTGTAACCGCACCCCTCTCGGCGTGGTCAGGCCATGTCGCCACCAAGTGCCGGATCTTGATATCGGGGTGCATTTTGCTCATGATCCGAGCAAAACCGGCCAGAGTGTCCACGATGTCCTGAGACACACTGTCCACGATGTCTTGAGACAGAAATGTCCATTAAGTCATGAGACTCAACAGGGGCCATCCGGGCGTTTTGGGGCCCAAAAGTGATAGGGCAACGCCGGGCGGACGTGCCTGCCGGGCTTGTCTGGAATACCGGACAGCACCCGGCTGCGGGCCCTGTTTCCGCCGCCCCGGACAGGCTTTAGTTGATACAGAACCCCATCCCCGCCGATCCGCCGTTCCGAACCACCACGACACAAAGGAGCCCCCATGGCACCCGCCGATTTCACCACCGGTGCCCGCCCGGTCAAAGCAGCCCGCGGCACCAAGCTCACCGCCAAGAGCTGGCAGACGGAAGCCCCGCTGCGCATGCTCATGAACAACCTGGACCCGGAGGTCGCCGAGCGCCCGGATGACCTGGTGGTCTACGGCGGCACCGGGCGCGCCGTCCGGTCCTGGGCCGCGTTCGATGCGATCACCCGCACCCTGGAAACCATGGACAAGGACGAGACCCTCCTGGTCCAGTCCGGCAAGCCGGTGGGCGTGTTCCGCACCAACGAATGGGCCCCGCGGGTGCTGCTGGCCAACTCCAACCTCGTAGGCGACTGGGCCACCTGGCCCGAGTTCCGCCGGCTGGAGGCCGAGGGCCTGATGATGTACGGCCAGATGACCGCCGGGTCGTGGATCTACATCGGCACCCAGGGCATCCTGCAGGGCACGTTCGAGACCTTCGCCGCGATCGCCCGGAAGCTCACCGGCGACGAGAACGGCACCCTCGCCGGCACCCTGACCCTCACCGGCGGCTGCGGCGGCATGGGCGGCGCGCAGCCGCTCGCCGTCACCCTGAACGACGGCGCCTGCCTGATTGTCGACGTCGACGAGACCCGCCTGCGCCGCCGCGCCGGCAAGCGCTACCTCGACGAGGTTGAGACGGACCTCGACGCCGCGATCGCCAAGGTCCTGGCGGCCAAGGCAGAGCGCCGCGGCTGGTCCGTGGGCTACGTCGGCAACGCCGCGGAGGTCTTCCCCGAGATCCTGCGCCGCCACAACGCCGGCGAGCTCACCGTGGACATCGTCACCGACCAGACGTCCGCGCACGATCCGCTGAGCTACCTGCCCGAGGGCATCACGGTCGAGGAATGGCACCGCGAGGCCGCCGCCGACCCGGACGGTTTCACCAAAAAGGCCCAGGCCTCGATGGCCCGGCACGTCCAGGCCATGGTCGAGTTCCAGGACGCCGGCGCCGAGGTCTTCGACTACGGCAACTCCATCCGCGACGAGGCCCGCAAGGGCGGCTATGCCCGGGCCTTCGAGTTCCCCGGTTTCGTCCCGGCCTACATCCGCCCGCTCTTCTGCGAGGGCCTCGGCCCGTTCCGCTGGGTTGCCCTCTCCGGCGACCCCGAGGACATCCGCGTCACCGACGAGGCCATCAAGGAGCTCTTCCCGGAGAACAAGCACCTGCACCGCTGGATCGATGCCGCGCAGGAACGGGTCGAGTTCGAAGGCCTGCCCGCCCGCATCTGCTGGCTGGGCTACGGCGAACGAGCCAAGGCCGGGCTGCTGTTCAACCGGCTCGTCAAGGAGGGCAAGGTCAAAGCGCCCATCGTGATCGGCCGCGACCACCTCGACTCCGGCTCCGTCGCGTCCCCCTACCGGGAAACCGAGGCCATGGCCGACGGCTCGGACGCAATCGCCGACTGGCCGCTGCTCAACGCCCTGCTCAACACCGCCTCAGGCGCCACGTGGGTCTCCCTCCACCACGGCGGCGGCGTCGGGATCGGCCGCTCCCTCCACGCCGGCCAGGTCTCGGTCGCGGACGGCACCGACCTCGCGGCGCAGAAACTCGAGCGCCTCCTCACCAACGACCCCGGCATGGGCGTCATCCGCCACGCCGACGCCGGCTACGACCGCGCCCTCGAGGTCGCCAAGGAACGCGGCGTCCGCATCCCCATGACGGAATCCCGCTAACCCAGCCCCCACCCCCGTCGATTGCTCCGCAACCGCCGTTTTGAGCCTTGAAAAGGGCCGCTACGGAGCAATCGACGGGGGAGCCCGGCTCAAACCTCAGATTTAGGAAGATCGCAATGACCATCCCCACAACCTCCCTAACCTCGCAAGCTCGGCCAGGGAACCCCGGCCGCGTGGCCCCAACCCATGAACCGCTCACCGTCACCCTCGGCTCCAGCGGCGTCACCCCCGAGGACGTCGTCGCCGTCGCCCGCCACGACGCCCGGGTGACCATCGCCCAGGACGCCCTCGACACCGTCGCCAAGGTCCGCGCCCACATTGACGGACTGGCCCACAGCGAGACCCCCGCGTACGGCATCTCCACCGGGTTCGGCGCCCTGGCCAACCGGCACATCCCCACGGAGCTGCGCACCCAGCTGCAGAAGTCCCTGATCCGCAGCCACGCCGCCGGCATGGGCCCGGCCGTGGAACGCGAGGTGGTCCGCGGCATCATGTTCCTGCGCGCCAAGACCCTCGCCTCCGGCCGCACCGGCGTCCGCCCTGTGGTCCTGCAGACCATGGTGGACGTCCTCAACGCCGGCATCACCCCGGTGGTCCGCGAATTCGGCTCCCTCGGCTGCTCCGGCGACCTCGCCCCGCTGTCGCACTGCGCCGTTGTCCTCATGGGCGAAGGCGAAGCTACCGGCCCCGACGGCGAACTGTACGGCGCCGCCGGAACACGCCCCGTCGCGGAGCTCCTCGCCGCCCACGGAATCGAACCCGTCACCCTCGCCGAAAAGGAGGGCCTGGCGCTGGTCAACGGCACCGAGGGCATGCTGGGCATGCTGCTGATGGCCATCGCGGACATCCGCCAGCTGCTCACGACGGCGGACATCACCGCCGCGCTCAGCGTCGAGGCGCTGCTGGGCACCGACCAGGTGTTCCTGCCCGAGCTGCACGCGGCACTCCGCCCGCACCCGGGCCAGGCCGCTTCCGCCGACAACATGCTCCGGGTCCTGTCCGATTCCCCGATCGTGGCCTCGCACCGGATCAACGACACCAAGGTCCAGGACGCCTACTCGCTGCGCTGCGCCCCGCAGGTGTCCGGCGCTGTCCGCGACACCGTGGACCACGCCGCCCTGGTGGCGTCCCGCGAACTGGCCGCCGCGATCGACAACCCCGTGGTCCTGCCCGACGGCCGGGTCAGCTCGAACGGCAACTTCCACGGCGCCCCCGTGGCCTACGTGCTGGACTTCCTGGCCATCGCCGTCGCCGACCTGAGCTCCATCGCGGAACGGCGGACCGACCGGATGCTGGACCCCGCCCGCTCGCACGGGCTGCCGGCCTTCCTCGCCGCGGACCCCGGCGTCGACTCCGGCCTGATGATCGCCCAGTACACCCAGGCCGGGCTGGTCTCGGACAACAAGCGGCTGGCCGTCCCGGCGTCGGTGGACTCGATTCCGAGTTCCGCGATGCAGGAGGACCACGTCTCCATGGGCTGGCACGCGGCCCGCAAGCTCCGCCGCGCCGTGGAGAACCTGCGCCGCGTCCTCGCGGTGGAGCTGGTGACCTCCGCGCGGGCACTCGACATCCGCACGCAGCTCTCCGGCGGGGAACTCACCCCGGGCCCCGCAGGCACGGCCGTGATCTCGGCGCTGCGCGACGTGGTGGAGGGTCCCGGCACAGACCGGTTCCTGTCCCCGGAGCTGGAGGCAGCGGACCGGCTCGTCGCATCAGGTGCCGTCCGGGCGGCGGCCGAATCCGCCGTCGGAAATCTCGCCTGAGGGAAAACAAAATGCAGTTCGGATAAACAATTTCCGGCGCCCCCGAAATAGTGGGCAACACGGCCTTCGGGGGCGCCGGAAGTGTAGTACAAATGGAACGTCGCACCAAAGACGTTGTGATACAGAACATATACAAAGGGGTAGAAGTTCATGAAAGCACGCGGGACAGTTATGTCCAGGCGCCTGGCCTCGGCCACGGCGGTTTCCGACTGGCGCAGCCTCAAGGCCGGCGACCGGGTGGAGATCCTCAAGCATGCACAGGTTTTGGCTGCCGGCGAGGTCGAGGAAGTCTCACTGAGCGGCAACGTGCTCTGGCTGGTGCCGGCAGCGCCGTCGGAGACGGAGCTCTTCCTGAAATCCGACGGCGTGGAAGTGCGCCGCAGCTAGCCCACACCGCGTTTCGAGCCGTCTGCGCGTATCTTTGGAGAGGGGGCGCCGTTCCAATGGAACGGCGCCCCCTTAGTTTCCCCTTCCCGGGCTTCCGGGCCCCGGCAGAAGGAATGCGCAGTGTTTGAGGCTCCCAGCATCATTTTCGCGGCGGCAGGCCTGGCGGTCTTCGCTGCCGCCCTTTTGCCCAGGCTGCTTCGCAGGGCCCCGCTGTCCATGCCGATGGTCTTCCTGGCGGCCGGCATGCTGGCGTTCACGTTTATCCCGGAACTGCCGGACCCGGACCCGCTGCAGTACGGGGAGTTCACCACCCACCTGACTGAAGTCTGCGTCATCATCTCTTTGATGGGCGCCGGCCTCGCGCTCGACCGACCCGTGGGCAGGCGCGCTTGGTCAACCACCTGGCGGATGCTGGGTGTGGCCATGCCGATCTGCATTGTCGCCCTTACCCTGCTGGGCCTCGGGATCCTGGGGCTCGGGCTCGGAGCCGCACTGCTGGTCGCGGCGGCGCTCGCGCCGACCGACCCCGTGCTGGCCTCTGAAGTCCAGGTGGGCGAGCCCGCCGACGATGAGGAAGAAACCGAGCGCGGCGAAGACGAAATCCGTTTCGGCCTCACCTCCGAAGCAGGCCTGAACGACGGGCTGGCCTTCCCGTTCGTCTATCTGGCCATCGCCATCAGCTTGGTGGGCACCGATCCCTCCGAGTGGTTCGTTTCCTGGTTCTTCACCGATGTCCTGTGGCGGATCGGCATGGGCGTACTGCTCGGCTGGCTGGCGGGGAAGGCACTGAGCCGGCTGTTCTTTTCGGCCCGTGACAGCATCCGGCTGTCCAGCCACTCCGAGGGCTTCGTAGCGCTGGCGGCGACATTCCTGGCCTACGGGGTGACGGAAATGCTGGAAGGCTATGGGTTTATCGCCGTCTTTGTCTGCGCCGTCACCATCCGCGCGGCGGAACGAACGCACGGGTTCCACCGCGTGATGCACTCCTATGTCGAGCAGCTGGAACGGCTCATGACGGTGGTCATCCTGGTGCTGCTGGGCGGTGCGATTGCCCGGGGCCTGCTTGCCGGCATCGGCTGGGCGGAGGTCCTGGTCGCCCTCATGTTCCTGCTGCTCGTCCGTCCGCTGGCCGGCTGGATCGGCCTGGCCAGAGGGAAAACCGGTCCGCGGGAACGGATCGCCATTGCCTTCTTCGGCATCCGCGGCATTGGGTCGCTCTACTACCTCGCGTACGCCCTCAGCAAGGGCGACTTCGGTGCCCAGGCCGAGGAACTGTGGGCGTTCATCGGCCTGGTGGTCGCGACCTCCATCGTGCTGCACGGGGCCACCACTGCTCCCGTCATGAACCGGCTGGACCGGCTCCGCGAACGCAAGGCCGTGCAACAGCACGGCGACGAGGGCAAGGCGCCGAAAACACCCATCTGACCTGGCCTCGGTGCCCCCGGCTACCCCAGCAGCGTGGTGATCAGCCGGGCCGCGACCCTGGCCGTCCGGCCGTCGATATCGAACTCCGGGTTCAGCTCGGCGATGTCCAGGTGCAGGAGCTTCCCGCTCTCAGCCACCTGGCGGCACACGGCGCTGATGACCGGCAGCGGCACGCCGTACGCGGCCGGGGCGCTGACGCCGGGCGCCACGGACGCCGGCAGGACGTCCAGGTCGATGGTCAGGTACAGCGCGTCAACCTGCGCCAGGAACGCGGCCACGAACACGCGCGCGGCTTCCGCCGAGCTGTCCTCGTCCAGCAGGTAGTCCACCCCCAGCTCGTCGGCGGTCCGGAACAGCGCCCGGGTGTTGTTCGGCTCGGAGATGCCGACGACGGCGTACTGCAGTTCCCTGCCCGCGGCGGCTTCCGCGCGGGCCATCTGCAGGAACGGCGTGCCGGAACTTGGCACCGCCTCGTCCCGGAGGTCGAAGTGGGCGTCCAGGTTCAGCACCCCCACGCGCAGGCCCTCGCGGACGGCGGCCGAACCGGCCACGCCCAGGTAGCTCGCGAACGCGGTCTCGTGGCCGCCGCCCAACACCACGGGCAGCTGGCCGGCGTCGAGCAGGCCGGTAATGGCGAGCCCGGCCCGCGCCTGCCCTGCCTCCAGGGCGTCGCCGGCCACGGTGACGTCACCGGCGTCGCGGACGTCCCGGTCCAGATGGAACGCGAGCGGGCCCATCGCGGCGCGGATCGCGGCGGGGGCTGCGGCGGCGCCGATGCGGCCCTTGTTGCGGCGCACCCCGGCGTCGCTGCCGAAGCCGAGAATCACGGCCGGGCGGGCGCCTGCCGGGCGGGCAGCGGATCCTGACGGGCCACGGGGCGGCGTGTACGGGGCGACGGCCTGCCACCAGCGCCGGTGCTCGGGGCCGTCGCCGTCGAACCGCCCGGTCCAGGGCTGCGGCGGGACATCAACGGAGGGTGCAGGAGAAACCATGGTCCTAGCTCACCCCAGCCGGGGCCGGAAAACCAGCAGCGCCGCCGTCGGGCTGTCCGAAATCCCGGAACCTGCGCTTAAACGCCGCCGAGTCCGCACTTCACAGCAATGTTTCCCGGAAACACTGCCGCGAAGTGCGAACTCGGCGGCGTTTAAGCGCAGGTTCCGGGATTTCGGAC